>CAWJZF010000003.1:300000-1320864 GCA_963847335.1 uncultured Gammaproteobacteria bacterium | reverse complement strand
CGGGGCTGGTCGGTGGCTGTACCTGCTCAACCTGCCATCTGTAAGGCTATAAGGCACCTAGGTCGCTCAGTCGTCGGGCAGCCTGATCGGGGGCGTCTCCCGCCGTCGTGGAGAGCGTTCCTTCGCTCCTCCTAGGCTCGTGGTTTTACCCCCGACGCCCGAGGGGCTCCTTTGAGCCTTCCGCCGCCGTAGGTGCTCCCTTACTTCTAGGTTCGTGGTTTTACTCCGAGTACCCGAGGCCGGCTGCCTCCGGTCGGGCCAACCGGAGGCGGAGCCCGCTTCAAATCTGGGGCCCGCCCTCGATCAAGTGCCCGCGCTCCCTCCAGCATACTTTCTGTCTCGACATGCGCGTAAGTACTGGCTGTCGTCTGGATTGAGGTATGACCTAGCCAATCCCTAACGAGCACAATATTTCCCGTCGCCGCCCACAGCCCACGTGGCACACGTGTGGCGAAGACAATGGATAACGCACTCGCTGTCGTCGATGTCCGTGGCTGCCACTCCCAGTGTCCATATCCGCTGCGCCCGACGCTTATCGAGATCGCAGAACGGCCCGTAAGCCTGCCCGTTCGACCTCGCGACGTCTTCGAATGCTTGGCGGCACCGCTCGTCATCGGGACGGTCCTCGCTTTTCCACTCTTCAACTCCCTCGTTCGATGCAGACGAATGACCGACCCAGTCCGGTTCATGGTTACATCTGACCATCGAAGCCCCAAGGCTTCGCCAAGACGCAATCCGGATTCGACCAGGACCAGGTAGAGCGGGAGGTAGCGATAGGCGTCGCGCTTTCTTGGCGAGCCGCCCTGCGGGCCGGGTTCTATCCGATCCAGCGCGGCAATTGCCTTGACACCCAATCCTCTTGCTCATGGCTCAAAGTGAATGTCCTGGGTCTCTCGCCCTTAAGAAGGGTGATCTTCGGGATCGATTTCGGCCCATCTGGTAACTCGCGCATCGCGGAAAACATCCGGGTCAAGCAGGCAAGTTTGCGATTGATAGTTCCCGGGGGCACTACCTTTCGCGAGTAACGCTTGGATGAACCCCTTAATGTCAGAGACGCCGATGGTACCTATGGCGCGGTCTCGGCCGAAATAGCTCTCTAACTGGCGAGTGACGCACAGGTACAGCGCCTTCGAACGTATTAGGCCCCACACCTGTGGGTCGAGGAAACCAGCCGGTTTAAATGCTCTCCGAGAGTGACAGGTTCCCGCCCTGCCGCCGCCGGTGGCGGCCCATCGGTCGTCACCTTCGTCTCAGCGCCAAAAGTTTGGCCTGATCAGAGAGGGTATCACGAAGACGCTCATACACCACTTGCTCGCGTGCCTGCACAAGCCTGCAGATCCACACTACTGACAGATCTAACACGTGGCGTCGTCGACCTGGAGCCGAATCATGTAGTAACGCTTATCCACGCTCCCGACGTGGATCTGGCCTTTCAGTGCTAACGACATACCGAGCCTCGCTATGCATCCGGCTCGATTGTTTTACCGCTAATTTGTATACGCCAGTGCCGACGGCGAGAATAGAAAATCCTGTTCAGCGGCCGGTGATGTGACACAAATCAACCGTTGATTAGTTGCACATCAATGCTGAGCATCTAGAACGTCCAGCCTTGGTCCGCCATGAACTCTTCTAAGGTTAAATAGCGAATTCCGAAGTGATCACACACATTGGGAATCTTTGCCGCGTTGGCCTTGAACAATTCCTCCGTAACGACCGTCGCCTTCTGCACCGCGGCTGCCGCGACAACAAAAGGGTCAGCGACGGGTGTTCCACGCAATCGCTGCTTCTTCTCCGATCAGAGTCTGGAAGTGCGGAACCGCTAAAATCTTACTAACAACGGTAAGTTCCGCAGCCGTCGGCACAGTAAAAATTAGCTTACGGGCCTTGACCGCACGGCTGCACATGCTTGTTCGGATCACCGTTCTCCAGCTCGGTCCAAACCTCTTTCGTCGAATATAGCTCGCCCTGGCTTATCAGATCATCGAGACCAGTCCATACAGACTTGAAAACCGTCGGATAGTAATGCTTCAATTTACTGAACGGACCGCTATCAAATATATACATCAGGCAGTCATCCTTTTAAGCGCGATCTCCTCAAGTGCACCCAGATTCTTCGTTTTCACCCCAAGATAGTCGGCAGCTTGCTCGGGTGAAATTTGGTCGCGATAGCGACGAGAAAAAACGTCCTTTAGAAGACGATCACTCAGATAAGCACCTTTCGACTTACTCCAACTCCCACCATTCTTCCTCTTTACTATTTGAGCAGTCCCACTCGGCCGCTTCAATTCATAGAAAGGTCTGCTCACTCTTCCGAGATCTAAGAATCTCCGAAGAATAGCCTCTCGACTGACGCCAAAAACGCTAGCGAGATTGACAAAGATGGCCTCCTGAACACCCTCGACCGAGTGCGGAAGGTCGCCGATACGGGCAGCAAACTCTGCACTGGGAATCAGGACTTCGGAAGCTATGGCGTTGCAAAAAACCTCAATGTCCTTCTCGACATTTGGAAGGTCTCTCAGATAGGACTGGTCAAACTTGCTAATGCCGTTAATTTCGAAAAGAAGATGCGCCACCTCATGAAGTAGACTAAATATCTGACGCGTTTTCGTCGTACTGTTGTTGATGTAGACGAGTGGAAATTTTTCATCATGTAAGCAAAAGCCCGAAATCTCCTTCTGCTTGAACGAGTCTTTGAAGACAAAGATTCCAGCGGCCTCAATCGCCACACGCCATTCCCTGAGAGAACTGTCGTCCCGTCCCCCGAATCGCCTTGACGCGCGAAATCAACACCCAATGCAGCTCTTATTTCGCTCGCCTTCACTGCAACGTTTTCGTTGATGGACAGCGAGACGGTATCCCAAAGACGCCGGGCAGCGGGGTTAACCCCACTATAGAATTCTGAGAGGCCGACCTGATATGCATGTGCTTTTCGAATATGCAGGTAGGTGTCGCGTGACAGGGCAGCCATGTCCGCCTCTGGAAGCGTACGAAATTCCTGCCTGGGCTTATGCTCTTTAGGAGGCGCAGGTAAGAAAAAGACCGCTAGGGGCCTTTTGTAGTGCTTATAAGCTAGAGATTCGAGCTGCGAGTACGTCGGTACACCCGTACCATCCTCCCAGGCCTCGATTTCGCGGGCCTGCCGCTTCATCCGTGCCGCGACATCTTCGACGGACATCCCCGCCGATTCTCTCGCCCATCGCAGTACTGTCGGCTCGATCCCCACAATCTTCTCAGCTTTCATCGAGTCCCCTTCCCCATTGGTACAGTATCGCTCACATTGAAGCCAGCGCATCCCCGGTTAGTTGGCCAGTTGAGAGGCGTTCGTACTCCGGACGAGAGCTCCACGGCGTATCCCGTCCCCGGCTCACCTTTCAGCGCTAGCCAGGAAGAGCAAAACAGTCATCCCGGCCTGGGACGCGGTTAAGCTATTGATTGAAAAGGCTCTCACGCAAAGCAATTTAGCACACCCGCTGTGTCGTCCCTTGAGACTGCCGCGCTATACGCTCTCGTAAGCGATTGCAAGGCAGCAAGCAAGGGAACCAATACCTTAGTGAGGTGGGATGCCTGGCTGATATACGCTGCGCCCGGCGCCCGAGTACGAATCGTAAATATGTGCGAACGCGCGCGCGAACTTTTCCTGCTGCAGGTCACGAGTGAATGGTGCGGGCAGCTTGCGAAGCCCGACCTTGATTGTCTGCATCACGCCGGCCTTGGCCTGCTGCTTCTCGCGCCAGTCCAGCACCAGCTTCTCCCGCTTGAGCGTCTCCAGCAGCTCGCGGCACGGCCCTTGACCTCGGCCTCCTCCTTCTTGGTCAGCGTCGGCTCGGGCTTGGTCAGGATGTCGAACAGCGCGAGCTCTTCCTCGGTTAGCCCCTCCGCCACCGCGCGCTGCTCCTCCTCCGTAAGCTCGCGCGCGAATTGCACCAGCTCCGCGAATAACGTCTCGATGTTCTGGCTGCCCGCGTTGTACTGGTCGATCAGCTTCTGAAACTTCTCGGCGAAGTCCGCGCGGGTGTGATTGACCTGCAACATCTGAGCCAGCTTGCCTTCGATCAGGCGCCTCAGCTTCTCCGCCTCGGTGCGCTTGTGGCCCTGGGCGAACTTGGCCTGCAGCGCCTCGAAGTCGATCTCCGATAGATTGACCAGCGGCGTAGGCTTGGCGGCCTGCCGATGTGGTAGCCCTCGGTGGCGATCGAGTCGTTCAGCAGCTCCTCCACGTCGCCCATCACCCCGGAGATGTCCGGCTGCTCGGTCTCGGCGCGGATCTTGGCGGCCAAGTAGGCCACCAGCACCGCCAGCGGCGCCAGTTCGTTGGCCAGCGGGTCGGGGAGAATCGCCTTGAACAGTCGCGCGACGCGGCTGGCGATCTGCAGGTAGTGCTTCTTGTCCGCTCGGAGCGCAGGATGGCTTCGACAGCGTCGTCGATGTAGCCGATCCGCTCGAAGCCCTGTGCCCTGGCGATGGTGTCCAGCGCGATGCCGCGCTGTGCGCAAACGCCTGGGCTTCCTGCAAGGCATCCCTGAGGGCTGCCACAAGCGCTGCCTTGCTCAAGATGGGCGCCTCGCCGCCACGGCAGGCTTTGCGTAGATCGCCAGCGCGTTCTGCAGCGCCCGGAAGATGCCGACGTAGTCCACGATCAGGCCGGACTCCTTGCCGGGCGCCACGCGGTTGGCGCGGGCGATCGTCTGCATCAGCGTGTGCGCCCGCATCGGCTTGTCGAGATAGATCGTCGAGCAGGTCGGCACGTCGAAGCCAGTGATCCACATCGCGCAGACGAACACCAGGCGCAACGGGTCGTTCTCGTCCTTGAACTTCTCGTCCAGCTCCTCCTTCAGCATCCGCTGTCGGTGCGGCACGATGTCGAGCCCTTTGTCTTGCAGGTCCTCGACCTCGTTCTGTCCCTGCGACACCACCACGGCCATGTCGGTGTCTTCCATCAGCTGAATGCGGGCGATCAGTGCCTCGCGGGCGTCGCCATGTGCCTTGGCCAGAGCGCCCCAAGCCGCGCGATCTCGGCCTTCCAGTGCGCCTGCACCTTGTCGTACATGCGCACCGCGGTGGCCTTGTCGATGCAGACCATCATCGCCTTGCCGCGATAGCCGCGGCCGGTGAAGTGGCTACCACGTCCTTTGCGATGGCCTCCAGGCGGTCCTCACGAGTGATGATGTGGTACTCGCGGCCAAACTCGCGCTCGAGCTTCTTCTCCTGATCCTCGTCCAGCTCGGCGTTCTCGAGCAGCTCCTCCAGGTCGCGGTTCAGGTCCTCGTTGGTGAGCTGCACCTCGGGGATGCGGTTCTCGTAGTACAGCGGCACCGTCGCGCCGTCCTCGATGGAGCGCGCGAAGTCGTACACGCTCACGTAGTCGCCGAACACCTCGCGCGTGCGCTCCTCCTCGCCCTTGATCAGCGGCGTGCCGGTGAAGCCGATGACCCGCGTTGGGCAGCGCATTGCGCATGTTCAGCGCGAAGATGTCGTACTGGCTGCGGTGCGCCTCGTCGGTGATGACGATGACGTCCGAGCGGTCCGAGAGCATCGGGTACGGCTCGCCCGGCTCGTTCCGGAACTTCTGGATCAGCGTGAAGATGTAGCGCTCGTTGCCGCGCAGCAGCTCCTTCAGGTGCTCGCCGCTGGTCGCGCGCACATCCTCGCGGGCCGTCGCGCCGGTCGCCTTGAAGGTCTTGCTGATCTGCGTCCAGCTCCTCGCGGTCGGTGACGATCACGAAGCTCCAGTTGCCCGACGCTTGCGTAGCACCTTCTCGGTGAAGAACACCATCGACAGGGACTTGCCTGAGCCCTGCGTGTGCCAGAACACGCCCAGCCGCTTGCGCTCCTCCCCGTTCCGGCCTTCAGCGCCACGAGCCGGGCGATGGCCCTGTTCACGCCGAGGAACTGGTGGTTCTTCGCCACTTTCTTGATCGGCCGCCTGCCGTCCTCGAACACCGTGAAATTCTCGACGTAGTCCAGCAGCCGAGCCGGTTCGCACAGGCCGCGCAGCGCACCTCCAGTGACACCTGACGCGGCGGCTCTGGCTCGTCCTCATCCAGCACGCGCTTCCAGTCGAAGAAGTGCTCCCACGCGCTGGTCAGCGTGCCGACCTTGGTGTCCGAGCCGTTGGACAGCAGGATGAAGGCGTTCGGGTGGAACAGCTGGGGGATGGATTGGCCGCGGTAGTCGCGCAGGTTGTCGTCGAACGCCCTCTTGAGAGGCACGGCCGGCTTCTTCAGCTCGATAAACACCAGCGGCAGGCCGTTGACGAAGCCCAACAGATCGCAGCGGCGACGGTACATGTCGCCGGCCACCCACATCTGCGAGGCTAGAAAGTATCGTTATTGCCCGGCGTGTTCCAGTCGATCACGCGCAGCGTCTCGCTCACCTGTCCGCCGTGCTCGTCGGGCACCGTGACCTTCACGCCGTCCTTCAGGAGCTGGTAGAACTCGCGGTTCGCGTTCACGGCGATCTGCTTGGAACGGTCGCGGGTCAGTTGCTCGATTGCCTGATCCAGCGCCTCGCCGCGCACCACCTCGGGCAACTCGGCGTTCAGGCGCTCCAAAGCCGCCCGAAGGCGGCGCTCCAGGAACACCTGATGCTCGCTCTGGCGCCCCTCCGTCCCGTCAGTGCCGAACGTCTCGCCAAACAGATCCGCGTGCGCCCACCCCAGCGACTCCAGTAGTGCGATGGAGGGCTCTCTACCAGCTCCAGTTCACCATAGCTGGCGGCCACATCGCGGATACCTGAAACTGACATCATGCTGCAATCGCCTCCGATTCAGGCAACTCGGAAACGTCCAGCGCACCGGAAATGAGCTTGGGGAGGAGAAGGTCGCGTGTGGCACGTAGATTGCGGTTCATTCGCTCAAGACGAAGCACGAGATCCATCATCGGTTCAACCATTGCCTCAAACGCTGCTACCGTCGCAATCGCCGGGACTACGAGCTTGTGTTTGCGGAAGACTCCTTTTGTGATTTCCTTGAACGTCGCACCCGTCGCGAGGCTTTCAAGGACGCTTGCATTGGCCTTGAGCCAATGGAACAGCACCCATCTCGGCAGTCGATCTGATGGGACGCAAACTATGAAGCCCTGGTTGGTGCACGCTGGCTTCGTGTTCACAGCGATCACCCCAAGCGTAGCGCGACTGGTCATCATCACGCAGTTCGCTGGAAATAACTTCGCTGAACTCTTGGCAAGCCCGAGCGCGGTAATCTTGCTTGCACTCTCTTCCACGAAGACAGTTCCGGCCCCTGTCAAGTCAGTTGGCGAATACCAGTTGATGCCCCCTTCGGCCCAATAGTCCGACTGGGTCTTCGAGGGAGTGCCACCGCCAAGGGTCTCAGTTATGTCTTCCACAGCTGCAACGTTCCACCCCTCCGGCAACAGCCCCAACTCGGACTCCGCCATTCGAACACCCTCGTGACCGGGGAAACGGAGACGGACGAACCACTCGTCGTAAATACACCGCGCCATCTCTTCCAGGATCGCGATGCGCCGCATGTTGTTCTCGATCAGGTCGTCGTAAGCTGAAAGTGTGGAAGCAATGCGGCGCTGCACGTCGATGGCGGGAAGCCGAACCTGCAGGCCCTCGATTTGCGACGGACTAACATTCGCTTGACTTGCAGCACCATGAGCCATAGAGGCGATAAGGTGGCGTGTACCGCGATCACATAAAAACCAGTAAAGGTAGTTGGAATCGCACAAGTCAGGCCGTTTGACCATGACTTTTCCGGCACGCTGGTTTAAGAACGCAGTCTCGGCGTTTTGCCGCTGTCGCGCCACTCGACCCACAACCGAGTTAGGTTGTGTGATCTGCGATCCGGTCAGGGAAATCAGTATGTCACCAGGTCGGACTTGGTACTTCGGCGAAATTAGATCAAAATATGACGGTGAGACTTTTTGTGTCTCCGTCATATCCATATATCCAACGCGGATATTAGATATTTTTACGACGGGAATACCATCACCAACAAACTCCTTGCTCTTAAAAGCATATCCGGAGATTACATCAGCCAAATCTCCTAGCGCAGTCATCGATATCGCATTAGCGTTCTGCATTCTCATATCAATCAACCGATCTGATACATCGAGACAGAGGTCTGCACTATCTGGCTCTCAAGGTCGCTTGCCTCATGAGCAAGCTGCGAGAACTCTTCGGTTAGCGCCTGCAGTCGCTCCGCAAAATCGAAGTCCTCCGCCGCTTGTTCACCCACCCCGACATACCGACCCGGGTTCAAGCTCCAGTCCGAAGATTCAATTTGTTCCATCGTGGCGACCTTGCAGAGGCCAGGCACGTCCACATATCGAAGATCAGGGAAGCGCTCGGTGAGCATGGCCTTATTGGTCACTCCGAACTCTGGCGCATCCCCGCGATACAAGCGCACGATATTTGCCAGGAGCTCAACTTGCTCGTCGGTGAAGTCGCGCACTGCGCGAGTCACTTGCCGGAATATCGCACGCGCATCTAGAAACAATATCTGATGCCGTCTCTTCTCGTCACGCGCCTTGGCCATATCAAAGAACCACAACGTGCATGGCAGCGTGACAGTATAGAAGAAGTTTGAGCCGATGCTGACGATCACATCCACCGCACCGGCTCGGATTAACTGTTTGCGAATCTCCAATTCGCTATTCCGCGCATCGCCCGCCGAGTTGGCCATAACGAAGCCGGCGCGGCCCGCGTCGTTAAGAGCCGAAGTGAAGTACTGAATCCACAAGTAGTTCGCATTGTCAGTGTTTGGCAGGCCCAATCGCAGCCTCGGATCGCCCTTCAGTCGATCCTTGTCTACACCGGAAACGTTAAAGGGCGGATTGGCCATGACGAAGTCGAAGCGCCCCAAACTTTTGTGCGGATCTTCGTAAAAGCTATTGGCCTCAATGATCTTTCCTGAAAGGCCATGCACGGCCAAATTCATCTTAGCAAGGTTAACTGTGTCGCTGGCCTTTTCGGTACCGAACACGGTGAGCTCGTTGGTGGCGCTCTTCTTGTGGCGCCGCACGAACTCCGCCGACTGCACGAACATGCCGCCCGAGCCGCAAGCGGGATCGAAGATGCGCCCATGGTACGGTTCGATGATCTCCACGATCAGCCGCACGATGCTTGTGGGCGTATAGAACACGCCTCCCTTCTGGCCTTCCTTCATGGCGAAGTTGCCGAGAAAGTACTCGTACACCTTGCCGAACGCGTCGCCCTCCAGATTCAGCGGTGCCAGCAGGCGCAGTAGCTCGACCAGGGTGGAGCTGGGCAGCTTGTTGAACGTGCGCGGCAGCACACCCTTCAGGTCATCGTTGTGAGCCTCCACCAGCGCCATCGCATGGTTGATGGCCTTACCGAGGTTGTCCCCTTCTGTGAGCGTGAGCAGATAGGAGAAGCGGGCCTCGTCAGGCAGGTACAGCACACCCTCGGCCTGGTACTCGAACGGCTCCAGGTCCTCGGCGGTCAGCCCGTTAGTCGTGAGCTTGTCCAATACATCAGTGAAGCGTTTGTCCGCATAGCGGAGAAAGATCAGGCCAAGAACCGGCGTGGAGAATTCGGAGGGCTTGAGCCCCGTATTGGCCCAGAGTTGATCTGCGGCGGCCCACAGACGGTTCTCGACGGCTACTAGATCGGTTGCCACACAAAACTCCTTGAACCCTAAGGGCCACCGAAGGCAGCCCGTCCGGCGCCAGAGTATCTAACTTGTCGGCCGGCATGTCAGCTTGGAAGGCGTCCCAACGCAAGATCGAAGCCTGATGGAGGGACTTTCCCGATGAGATACAGCCGCCAGTGCGGAATGAGGGGCTCAAGTTGGCATACAAGCGCCGCTGCTTGGGTCATCGCTACCCGCTAGGATCAACAACTTAGCGGCGCGCCCACCGATTCCTCTCTTGGGCACCAATTTTGAGCGGTACCAAAACCTCTGGGGATTTGGGACAAAAGCAGGACAAGATCACCCGAAAATCCGGCCCTGTGCCGGCGTTCTCGTGCCCGAGGATACGGGACGTATCTTAGGGCATCCAGTCTTTGACCCGCGCTTTGAGTCCTCGTCGAGTAGCCCTCCCAGCCCGTCTCGGGGTCATCAGGATCATTGGCCCGTCCACGGCTAGGTAGATAAGGGCGGTCCTCTTTTCCGACAGAAGTTTCAGGTGCCTTGGCTCCAAGTCCCCACGCACGGATACGCACCGGTCATGGTCACGGGGGCGGCAAGCGGGTCATCAAGCCCATGCGGTATCAATGCCGCCCTGAGGGGAAGCCTGCGTTCTACGACGGGAAGTCTCCAGGGACCTACAACGCCCGCCGCGACAACCTGGAGGGATTCTGGAAGGACCTGTTCGGGTACCGGCACGGCATCATGGTCGTCAACGTGTTCTTCGAGAACGTTAGCCGACACAGAAACGAGGGACGCGAGCTGGCCGAGGGAGAGAAGGAGGAAAACGTCGTTCTGGAGTTCCGGCCAACGCCGACCCAGGACATTCTGGTCGCCTGTCTATGGACGGAGTGGCACGGGGCAGGTGCACCCAATCTCCTGTCGTTCGTTGCGATCACGGATGAACCTCCACCGGAGGTCGCTGCGGCCGGGCATGATCGCGTTATCATCCCGATCAAGCCGGAGAATGTCGACGCTTGGCTCAACCCTGACCCAAAAAACCTTTCGGCCATGTACGCGATTCTCGACGACCGCAGTCGTCCGTACTACGAATATAGGCTGGCAGCATGACTAGTGCAGGAGTCCCGACCTCGGAAGGCCTGAAGCGGTATCCAGGCACGGGTGGTTATGCAGAGTTCGACGTGTCGGCATGGCTCCCGGCTGCCGAGACGGGTGGGCGAATTGCTTGCGTTTGCATATCATCGTGCCACGAACCGTGCGACGGCTCGTGTGGTTGCAACGCGTGCGCGTGGAGAGTCATTGAGTTCAGTATCGTCAGCTCAGAGGCGGCTAATCGCCGCTAGCGCCTGCGGGCCTTGAAGACCATCTTGTGCCCACCAGGGTGCGGGAGGTCTGGTTCGTTACCACGGACATACGCGGGGCCGGTGGGGCGGGGAAATGGCTTCGGCATGTCGTCCTGGATGCGCTGGTAGCGGGCGCGGAGCCATCGCTCGGCCTGGGCCATGGCCTTCTCCTTCGACGCGTAGAAGTGCGTCGCGCGCTGCCAGGGAACGATCACGCAGAGGCGGAGGTTCCACCGGGTCTTCGTGATCGGTCGGCTCACGTATGGCCTACACCGATGGTCCAATTGCCTTCGGTGTCTTGGTAGGCAATGAGCCACTCGCCTTCGTATCGACAAGAAACGAAGCGAGGCGGGAGGTGAGCTGATAGGCTATTTGCAGTCCTGAGGGGGAGTCAGATGAGTCTTTACGAAACGGCATTCGCGGTCATTCACAAGAAGCGAATGGACTTAGAGATGGCGCTTGCGGACAAGGAACAGGCGATTCGCCGCGAGTGGGCTGCGAAGGGTGGTGGTGGGGGCGCCCTGTTCGTGGACGTGATTGCAGACTATGAGGACCGAATGAAACAGCTCGCCGACGCCTGTCTAAATAAGCGACGCTGGGTGATCGAGCAGTCAGTCCTGCCAGGCTGGTTCCAGGCGAAGAAGTGGCAAACCGATGTGAACTTCGAGATGAACCTGCTCTACCTTGCATGCTTCAATCGGCTAGACACTCTTTCCAAAGAAGCCGCCATTACGTCTGACTCTTTCGTCCGTGAAACGACCGGCCGATGGGATCGTGCGTACCACAAAGTGGGTGCTGATCTTGAGCTGGCGATGATGACGACCGAAGAGGAAGCGCTCAGCCGAACTAAGAAGCTGGGTGTCATTTTGCTTCAACGTAGTCCGTGGGTAGGCGGGGGAGTTGCCCTCACCTACTTGGCAAACCTCCTTCACAAATTGCTGGGCAGTTAGTAGTTGTCGAAGAAGTTGGGGCGGGGAGTCGAGCGCCCGAAGACGGACTCCTCGAACTTGGCGTACTCCAGGTCCATCAGCTCGGCCATCCGCTTGTCTTCCTCGTTGGAGATGTCGCGGCAGAGGTACTCGGTCCAGTACGCGACGGCCATTGCGAGCGCGTCGAGCCTGTCGTCGTGGCGGAGTGCGCCACAGTGGGGAATAACAGACCGCCTCGTGGGCGGCTGATGTGACAGACTGCATCGATTGATTGGGAGGCGACTGTTATGCCGAGTTGGGTTCTTTCGATACTTACTGTGTTGGGGAGTGGCCTCGCGGCATCCGTCGCGACAGTTGCCCTCAACAGCTTGCAGTCCGAACGCGTGCTTCGCCGTGCGAAACTAGAGGAGCTTTGCTCAATCCTTTTCAAGCGCGCGCGCGAGGCGAACCGTTTTTTAATTAACCTCAATGTACTCATGCGGGTGAAAGACGAGGCCGCATTGGAAAAAGTGAAAGCGGAGCTAAATAAAGAAGGGCCTGAATACGACAGGATGGAGGTACTGATCGCGGTCTACTTTCCACAACTAAACGAGTTCAAAAAATCGCTACCGGATGATGATCTGAAGGAGCGCGCGGCGCATTCTGATCCGGAGATCGAAACACTATTAAAGCAAGTTCAGGGCCGGGTTGCGGAACAGGAAATGATCTATGCCAAGGCGCTTCGTCTCGCGCCATACGCTTCCGCGTATTTTACGCGACTGGCGCTCCGTCAGTTCCGAAAGGAGTAAACGGTCCCATCGAGTTTCTCGAACGTGACTTCGCCGCCATGCTTCATGTCCCGCAGGTACGCTTCGGCATCGAAGTAGCTCCGCAAGTTCTCGGGGGATGTCCGAGAGGACGCCAGTCTCTTCCACATATTACGCAACTCACTTCAATTCAGAGCTGGCTTCACCCGCTTGGTCGTCTCCGAATTGCAGGCAACAAAAAACCCGCTGGGTTAGCAGCGGGCTCTGTGGATGTCAGTAGTGGCACGAGGTGCTACGTCAGGAGCTTGAACACCCCGAAGGCTGCAGCGAAGACGCCAGCCGCAGCCACAAAGGGATACCAGCGGGCCTCCGCATTGATCTTGGCGGTTTTGACGATCAGTTTGCTGATCTCCGCATGGAGCTTTTCGGCTTCCATCGTGGTCGTCGGGGTCGCTTGCGTTGCCATAGTGGTCTTAACCTATCACTGCCGGGTTCGGCAGACGCAGGGGGGGGTTCCCGAAGGGGCCGTGGCGCGCATCAATAGCCCTTGCGATCCGCCCCTGTGCGGATGCGATCTAGCACGCACTGGGGGATTGGGCGGGATCGCACTTCTCGTTGTAAAAGTCGACCGTGTCGTCGGCAACTTCCAGCGATGAGCCAGTGTCAGCCATGCGCGAGAAGTCCCCGCTTTGATGAAAGGCGCCGTTACCGGCGCCCTCCACGTTAAGCGAACAGCACGTACTGATGCGGGGCAGAGCGGAAGTGCTGGCAAACAGCCTCCCACTTTCCGAACCGGAATCGCGGATACGCGCGCACGAACACCGACTTCACAGATCGCGAGATCATGAATTTGTCCTTCGAAGGTTTCGAGGGCAATATTTGCCTACCGCTACGAACCCGACTAGAATCGGCAGGTCTTCCAAGACGCAGCCGTACGGTGATAGAGGGGTGCCCTCACCACCGTGTCATTTGTAACCAGCGACATGCTTTCCACGCAGGGCGAGATTTCTCAGGATCTCGCCCTGCTTCGTTTTGCCTGCCGTGCGGAAAGCCCGGTCGCTTCGGGGGCGGCACGGCAAGCACTTTATCTCCTCATTCGGCGTCCTTCTTGACGACCTTCACGTCCTGGCTGAACCCCTTCCAGCGCGCTACATAGATTGTGAACATCTGGGCAAACATGTCCCAATCTTTGGCATCCAGCGTGGTGGGTATGTAAACAACAACGCTAGGCTTGCCTGGAATCGGCAGTTCGAATTTGTGGGTGTCCGCATCTGGCGGCAACTCTCGATTCGGCGCTACATGCGTGCCGCCTATTTCTGCCTTTCGCTCCCTTTTTCCGCGACTTCCGTTTCCGCTTCCGCCTGCCTGCTTCGGCGGCTTGATGTTGTGGGAAACCTTAATTCCCGAGTCCTTAGCGGCAGCAAGAAAGAAACTCACAGCTCGAACCAATGTACTTCCACTGATCCCCCCAGCCGTGCGGAACAGATCAGCTACTTGCTGACCGCTCGCGCGCTCAATGTCGAAGTCGGGTGCCTTAAAGAGAAACGAGTAAGCTTCGCGGACAATTGAAGCGAGGACCGCTTGCCGGTCGGCATCGCCGGCCATTACGTATTCCTCAAACTTCGGCGTTGGAGTGGATTTCTCGCCAGGAGTGATCAGACCAAGGAAACGCAGAGACGCTAATGTCTCCCCAACTGCTGAACCTGACAGCTTTGGCATGAGCGTCCGATCAACCTGGAGTGGCACATGCCCCCCTTCTCGGACGTCGTTCGCGAAGGAAACGAGCGTTTTGAACGACCCATACGCCGGGGGTAGTTGCTTTTCGTGTGCCTTGGACATTCGAATGGTCTCATGTCGGCCGAATCGGTAGCCCATTATAACCAAGTCCTTAACGAAAAGCTCTATGAATTCAGAGAATCTATTTCATCCTCTCAACATGTATCGTAACTTATTGATTTAAAACGTTCATGTATTAGGCAAACACATACATGAAGGTAGTTCTTACCTACTTTGGTGATGGAGGACTCTTCTTCCTAACGGGCTGTGGCTGGTCCTACTATTGGTTTCGGCTCTGCGAGCCGCCCACGTATGTCTTTGGACGCGATCCGCCCTTCATAAGATGCCACTTCTGAGAGGTGATTGATGACATCCGACTTCCCTCAATATCGCGGGCCGCTCTCCGTCGCGCAGATTGCAGAAGGTATGAATGTGGCGACCGAGAACGCCACAAGGTTGGCAACGGATGCGCGGATTCTTCTTAACGCCGAAAGATGGCCGACCGCAGCATCCGTCGCTTCGCTATCGATTGAGGAGGCCGGAAAGGTGACGGTCCTGCGCCGGCTACTAACGGCGACCGGAGACCACGTGAGGCCGATCTGGAAAGACTATCGAACGCACACCAAGAAGAATGTGTTGTGGATCATTCGCGATCTGGTCACGAATGGCGCGCGAAAGATCGAAGATTTTGGAGCGATAGTCGACTCGAATTCGAACCACCCGAGAACTCTCGACCTAGTCAAGCAACTTGGCTTTTATTCTGATTGTTTAGGCGACGGCCATTGGTCTGCGCCGAACGAAGCCATCAATCGAGACCTCGCATCAAGTCTCGTTGAGGTGGCAGAAATCGTCGCCCCCCGCAGGGTGATTTCGATTCGGGAACTTGAACTCTGGATCGAACATTGGAATCCCAATCATCCCGAGGGGGATGTCGGGATGATGCGAGGAGTCGCCGATTACTACGCCGCAATGCAAGCAGAAGGACTCGCGCCAGCCGGACCAAACGTAATGGCAACCTTTCTCAGGCTTGGGATGTCAGACAATCAAGCCGCAGCGCTTCTCAATAAAAAAGTGCCCGAATGAGAACCGATCAGGTTCTACAGATGCGCATAGTCGATTCAACCTAGCGCACGAAACCTCATCTCGAAGAGCCCTACGAAAGAGAAAAACTACAGATCAATGCACACGCATGGTTTGAATCGTCACGCACTCCTCCGAAAGGGAACGACAAGAGCCCCCGCACGTAATCCATCCAAATAGTCAGCCCATGCCTGCATCATCCGTGTGCGCTCATCCAGATACTGTGCGGCATGCGTGTAAGCGTCGCGGACCTTATTGGTCTCCGCGTGCGCAAGCTGCCGCTCGATAGCGTCAGCCCTCCATCCCATCTCGTTCAACCGCGTTGCCGCCATGCTGCGAAAGCCGTGCCCGGTCATCTCATCACCGGAATAACCGAGCCGCCGAAGGGCTGCATTCACCGTGTTCTCGCTCATCGGCCTGCTTGCAGTAACCAGCCCGGGAAAGACGTAGCGTCCCTGCCCCGTCAGGGGCTGGAGATCACGCAACACCGCTACGGCTTGGCTCGATAGCGGCACGAGGTGAGCCGCCTTCATCTTCATCCGCTCAGCCGGGATTCGCCAGATTGCTCCATCAAGATCGAACTCGGCCCATTCTGCCTGCCGCAACTCGCCGGGTCGAACGAAGACCAATGGCGCCAACTGAAGGGCCTTCAGTGTCACATGCTGCCCGGTGAATCCATCGATAGCTCGCAGCAGTTCACCGATCCGGACCGGGTCGGTCACCGCCGCGTGATGCTTTTCCTTCGGGGACTTCAATGCACCCTTCAGACCCGACGTGGGATCGGTCTTGGCCTTCCCTTCCAAGCACCGCGTATCGAAACACCTGCCCTGCCTTGATCTTGGCCCGCTTAGCCGTTTCTAGTTTGCCAGTCGCCTCAATCTTGCGCAGCGCATCCAGCAGAATCCGTGGGCTGATCTCTGCCATGGGGAGGTCGCCGATCTCCGGAAACAGGAAAGTCTCCAGAATCCAACGGCTCTTATTCGCGGTGACTTCTGCTACGATCCTGGCGTGCCATCCACTCGCGAGCTACCAACGGCGAAAGTGTCGCCTGCAACCTGCGCTGCACTGACCTGGGCCAGCTTCGCCTCCTTCCGCACCAGCCCGGGATCAGTCCCGTGCGCCAGCAGCCGACGTGCATCCTCCCGGCGCTGCCGCGCGTCGGCCAGGGTCACCGTCGGGTATACGCCGAGCGCGAGGGTCTTCCGCTTGCCGCCGTGCCTGTAGTCCATCCGCCAGTACCGCCCTCCGTCCGGCTTCAGTAGCAAGTACATTCCTGCCCCGTCCGACAACTTCTGCGGCGTGGCGGCGGGCTTGGCTTTGCGTATGGCTGCGTCGGTCAGCATGGCGGTATCTCGGCTTCGGTCTGGCGGTATCTTAGCCACATACCGACAAAAATACCGACGGATACCGTCAGCCTGCCTGCTCCTCCGTGAGACCGCTTACGACCCTTCAGGCACAAAAAAACCCGCTAAGTAGCGGGTTTCTCTGTACTTTTGAGCCTCAGTGATAACCCCTGAAACTCACTATTGGTGCCCAAAGGGGGACTCGAACCCCCACGACTTACGTCGCTACCACCTCAAGGTAGTGCGTCTACCAATTCCGCCATCTGGGCAAAGCTTTTACTTCTTGGCCGGGTCTTTCTCGGCCGGTGCGGTGGCCGGTTTGACCGGTGCCGCGGGTACATCGTTGCCTGCGGCCGCCGGCGTGGCGGCCGGGGTGTCGCTACCGGCGGCGGCAGGGACGGCGCGGGGCACGTCGCTGGCGGCGGGCACCGCAGCCGGCTTGGCCGGTGTGGTCTGGCCGGACATCACGCCGAGGTCGGCGGCGGGCTGCGACGTACCCGAGTGACTCAGGTAGATGCCCATGCCGAGGCTCAGCAGGAAGAACAGTGCCGCCAGCACGCCTGTCGCACGCGTCAGGAAGCTGGACGAGCCACGCGCGCCGAAGACGGTGGCGGATGCACCGCCGCCGAAGCCGGAGCCCGCATCGGCGCCCGCACCGCGCTGCATGAGAATCAGCACGATCATCGCGGCGGCGATCAGGATGTAGAAAACGCTAAAGATGATGAACATAGTTTCTTTTGCCGTGTCGCTTCAACGCGCCGCGGCGCAAATCGCCAGGAAATCGGTGGCGGCCAGTGCGGCGCCGCCGATCAGTCCGCCGTCCACATCCGGCTGGGCGAACAACTCAGCCGCATTGGCTGGTTTGACGCTCCCACCGTAAAGGACCCGCGTTAGACCGGCAATATTAGCATCCTCTTTTGCCAGTTGGCTACGGATGAATGCATGAACTTGCTGGGCCTGTTCCGGGGTGGCGGTCTGTCCGGTACCGATGGCCCAGACCGGCTCGTAGGCGACCACGGCATTGGCGAACGGGCCGATGCCGTTGGCGGCGAGGACCGCGCCCAGCTGGCGGGCGATGACTTCGTTGGTCTGTCCGGCCTGGTGCTCGTCCAGGGTCTCGCCCACGCATAAGACGGGGACAAGACCGGCGGCGATCGCGACAGCGAACTTGCGGCAGAGCAGCTCGTCGGTTTCACGGTGGTACTGGCGGCGCTCGGAGTGGCCGACCAGCACCCAGCGTGCGCCGACGTCGCGCAGCATGCTGGCCGAGACTTCGCCGGTGTAGGCACCGGCGCCATCATGCGGGGCCACGTCCTGCGCGCCGAAACCCAGCGCGGTGCCGCCGAAACGGTCGGCGAGCTCGGCGATAAAGACATTGGGCGGGAAGACCACCACGTCCACTTCCGGCGGGATACCGTCGACGATGGCGCCGACCAGGCCCTCGACCATGCCGCGCGACCCGTTCATCTTCCAGTTTCCTGCTACAAGCTTCCTGCGCATGGGCGACACCCGGACCACTAAAGTCGGGGAGAATAGCCGCCGCCCCTACCCCGGGCAACGCTGCAGCGCGACATGGAATGTGCGCCGCGACATGCGCTTCACGCCGCCTCGGTCATATCGGGCGGTGCGATTGCGAAGCCGCCGCCCCGCTCACCGAAGAGATTCCATGCCACGACTACGAACCCTGCTGCTCCTTTCGATGCTCGTTTTCGCCGGCCTTGCCCATGCGCAGGCCGACGACCCGGTCAAGACGCTCGCCGATACCAGCGCGGCCGTGGACCAGATCAAGGCCGCGGCGAAGCAGCCGGATATCGAGGACGACCAGATCGACACGCTGCGCGCCCAGGCACTGGATGCGCAGACCAAGGCACAGGGTGTTTCGTCGTCGCTGCAGTCCTCGCGCGACGCGGCCAAGGCACGACTCGAGCAGCTCGGCGCACCGCCGGCCACCGGCAAGGAAGCACCCGAAGTCACCTCGCAGCGTCGCGATGCGCAAAAGGCCTTCGACGCCGTGGACGGCCAGGTGAAGCAGGCCGATGGACTGGCGCTGGTCGCGCAACAGCTGGCCGGCCAGCTGGCGGAACTGAAGCGGGATCGCTTTCAGGAACGGATCTCGCAGCGCACCAGTTCGCCCTTCTCCAAACCGTTCTGGGTCGATCCGGCACAAAGTTTCCCGCGCGACTGGGCCAACCTGCGCGAACTCGGCGCGGAGGTCCGTGACGGCCTGGCTGCCTCGGTACAGCCGGGCAATCGACTGCCCTTCTTTCTCTGTGTACCGCTCGGCCTGCTGGTCCTGACCGTCGGTCGCTGGCTGATCGAGCGCACGGTGTTCCGGCTGACCGCCGATCGCATGCCGGCCGGACGCCTGCGTCGCTCGTCCATGGCGGCGGCGATCGTGCTCTCCTCGATGCTCACCGCCGGCATCGGCTTGCAGTTGCTTTACCTGGGCATCAACTGGAACGGGACGCTGACCGACGATGTCGCGACGCTGGCTTCCACCCTGGTGCGCATGCTCATGTACGGCGCCGGTATCGCCGGCCTCGGCCGCGCCCTGCTGATGTGCAAGCGCCCGTCGTGGCGCCTGCCGGCGATCAGCGACGAAGCGGCCGAGCAACTGCGACTTTTCCCGGCATGGATCGCGATATTCGCCGTGCTGTCACACTTCATCGAGATCGTGAATACGACGATCGGCGCCAGCCTCGCCTCCACCGTGGTCAGCAGTTGCGTGCGTGCCTTGATCCTGACCGGGCTGATCGGCGTCGCCCTGGTCCGCCTCAGTCGTACACATCGCATTGAACAGGACGGCTCGGCGCCGCCGCCGCGGCCGTTATGGACCAGCCTCCTGATCGCCGGCGCGGCGATCGGTGTGGTCCTGGCCTGGCTCAGCGTCGTTACCGGCTATATCGCCTTCGCCTCCTTCCTGGCCGGACAGATGGTCTGGACCCTGATCGTCGTCGCGGCGACGTATCTGGCCATGCGCCTGATCGACGATCTGTGCGAAACCCTGCTGTCATCGAAGGGCCCGATGAGCACCCGCGCGCAGTCGGCGTTCGGCATGGATCCACGTGTACTCGACCAGGCCGGTGTGCTGCTGTCCGGCGTGTTGCGGCTGACCTTATTCCTGTTCGCGGTGACCGCCCTGCTCTCACGCTTCGGCACGGGGCCGAACGAACTGCTGGCGATGGGCGGCAAGCTCGAAACCCTGAAGATCGGCGATGCCTCGTTGCGACCGGACCGCGTCGCCGGCGCGATCGGCATCTTCCTGCTCGGCCTGATCGCGGTGCGGGTGATCAAGGGATGGTTGAGCGATCAATTGCTACCGCGCACCAACCTCGACCCGGGCATGCGCACCTCACTGACCACCCTGCTCGGCTACGTCGGCGGGATCGTCGTGTTCGCCTGGGCGTTGTACAGCATGGGCGTGGGCCTGCAGAACATCGCCTGGATCGCCAGCGCACTATCGGTCGGCATCGGCTTCGGCTTGCAGGCGATCGTGCAGAACTTTATTTCCGGCCTGATCCTGCTCGCCGAACGCCCGGTGAAGGTGGGTGACTGGGTGATCCTGGACGATGCCCAGGGCGATATCCGCCGCATCAGCGTGCGCGCCACCGAGATCCAGATGGGCGACCGCTCGACGATGATCGTGCCGAACTCCTCGTTCATCACCAAGGCCGTGCGCAATATGACCATGGCCAATCCGCTCGGCGTGCTGAGCCTGAAGCTGCCGATGCCATTGGATACCGATCCGGCCATCGTCCGCGAGCACATGTTGGCGGCGATGGAAGCGCATCCGGCGGTACTGGATACGCCCAAGGCCAATGTGCTGCTGGACAGCATCGACCGCACCGCGATGCTGTTCGCCGCCACCTGCTATGTCGCCAGCCCGCGCGATGTTGGCGGTGTACGCAGCGATCTGCTGTTCGACGTGCTGGCACGCCTGCGCGAGGCGGATATTCCGCTGTTGCGGCCGCAGGACCTGGTGGTGCGCAGTTCCGGGCCAGGGACGGCCGAATTGCCGGCACCGGAGACGCCGGCACCGCCACTGGGGCCGGCGGCGACCTGAGTGAAGGGATGAGGGCGCTCGGGCGCCCTCATCCGCCCCTGCCGGGGCACCTTCTCCCCGGTGGGAGAAGGGCGTGCCGGGGTTACTTTTTCTCGTCCTTTGCCGCGGGCTTCAGGCGGAGATCCTGGAAGTCGAAGCTGAAGTCGGTCAGGGTCGATACCGGTTCCATGCGCGCCTCGCGGATCTTGCCGTCCGGATCGAGGGCGAAGGTGACGAAGGCATCGCCATTCAAGGAGCGGTCGTTCCAGTGCACGATAAAGGTGTCGTGCTGCCACGGCTCCATCGTGCCGATCAGCTGCGCGGTCTTGCTGAAGTGCATGGTCAGCTTGCCGTTGGCCTGGCCGACGACCACGTCGCCATACCAGGGGTCGCTATAGGTGCCGACATAGCCGGCCAGCGGCAGCGACGGCTTCGCGCCCTTTGCCCGCGCTTTCTCATGCGTGGCCATGCTTTCGTCGGCCTTGTCCTCGGCCTTCTTCACCGCCTTCGCATAGGCCGCCGTCCAGTCGGTCTTCGGCGCATCCATGAAGGCGTCCAGACCGCGCAAGGTCACGGCCTGGAAAGCCGCGCCGGATTCCTGGTTGGTCAGCACCACGATACCGAGCTTCAGGTCGGGCACCAGGGTCACGCGCGAAACCATGCCCGGCCAGCCGCCGGTATGCCAGACCAGCTTGTGGCCGCGGTAATCGGAAAGGAACCAGCCTTCGCCGTAACCGGAGAAGTTCGGTCTGGTCGCGGCAAGCTCGGGCACCGTCGGATCGCTGATCTCGATCGGGGTCAGCATCGACCACATTTCCTTCTGGCGCTCGGCGCTGAACAGGCGGTTCTCCTTGCCGTCGGCGCCCTTGGAAATCACGCCGCCGGCGAGCTGCATGTTCATCCACTTCGCCATGTCGTGCACGCTGGAATAGATGCCGCCAGCGGCGGAGTTGTTCTTCCAGGCCATCGGCGCGACCGGCTTCAGGTCCTTGAAGTCGAACTTCGCATGACCGGTCGCCGTGTCGTCGCCCGGTGCGATGGTCAGCAGGTTCGTGCGTGTCTCGGTCATGCCGAGCGGCACGAAGATCCGATCGTGGACGAAGTCTTCCCAGCTCTTGCCCGAGACTTTTTCGATGACCAGGCCGGCCACCGCGAAGAGGATGTTGTCGTAGGCGTACTGGCTGCGAAAGCTGTTGGCGATCGGCACATTGCGCAGGCGGTGCACGACCTCCTCGGTCGTATACGTCGTCGCCGGCCAGTACAGCAGGTCGCCGGCGCCGAGGCTGAGCCCGCTGCGATGCGCGAGCAGGTCGCGGATGCGCATGTCGCGGGTGACATACGGATCGGACATCTGGAAGCCCGGCAGGCGGTCGACCACGCGGTCGCCCATGTCGAGTTTGCCCTCGTCGGCGAGGATCGACAGCGAGGCCGCGGTGAAAGCCTTGGTGTTCGAGGCGATCGCGAACAGCGTATGCGCATCGACCCTGGCCGGCTCGCCGAGCTTGCGCACACCGAAGCCCTGCTCGAGCACGACCTTGCCGTCCTTGACGATGGCCACGGCGATGCCGGGCACGTCGAACTGCTTCAGCACGCCGTCGACGTAGGCGTCGAAGTCGGCAAGCTGGGCCGGGCGCGCGGCGGCATCGGCCATCGCGGCCGGCGCCTGGGGTGCAGCGGTGTCCTGCGCACCGGCAGCCAGCGCGAAAGCCAGCGCGCAGACGCCGAAGGTGGTGGTCAGTAGCGAGCGATACTGCATGGCAGTGGAGTCCTGGCCCTGTGGGAAAGGGCGAACTATTCCACGACCGGAGGGGTTGGCGCCATGGGCAGGAAATCGCCGCCCACCATGAAGCCCCTCACCGTCGCCCCGGCGCGGGTACGACGAGCAAGAAACTCAGGCGCGCTTCTGGCTCAGGATCACGCTGCCCAGGATCACCGCGCCGGCAATGCCCATGGTCAGGGTCAGCGGTTCGCCCAGGAAGATCCAGGCCCAGGCCACGCCGAATAACGGCACCAGATAGGTCGAGGTCGAGGCGCGTGGCGCACCGATGCGCTGGATCAGGCGGAAGTAGAAGAAGTAGGCCGCACCGGTCGACAACACGCCAAGGGCGATCGCGCATACCCATGAGTGCGCGGGGATCGGTGTGTCCGGCCAGAAGGCGATGCCCAACGGCAGCATCAGCAAGGCGGCGCCGAGCAGCGCGCCAGCGGCCGATGCCGACGAAGGGATATCGGCCAGGTAACGCTTGAACAGGTTGGCGGCGAAGCCATAGCACAGCGATGCAGCCGTGCCGGCCAGGGCCGCGAGCGCGACGTTGTCGCCCGAGGTGCGTCCGCTGGCAAGCACCACCACGCCGGCGAAACCGGCCAGCAGGGCGATGGCCTTGCGCGTGCCGATCTTCTCGCCGAAGAACATGAAAGCGACCAGCGAGGTAAACAACACCGTCATGCTGTTGGCGATGGCGCCGATACCGGCCGGCGCGCGTTCCGCGCCCCAGGCGAACAGCGAGAACGGGATGGCGGCCGCCAACGCGCCGATGCCGAGCATGAGCAGCAGATGTTTGCCGGTGATCTTCGCTCGTGCCTGCCACAGGAACGGCAACAGGATCACCGAGCCGAACACCAGTCGCGTGGCAACCAGGGGGAAAGGCCCAAAGTCCTTCGCCGCGACGCGCATGAACAGGAAGGAGGCGCCCCAGATCGCACCCAGTGCCGTCAGTTCGATGCCGCTGCGCCAATCCCGCGCCAGGGGAGCCCCGGCCAGGGACAGGGTGCTTTCGGATGCGGATGCCATGACGAACCTCACTTGTGGCTATGCGTCATTCTCGCCAGAACGGCAGCCTGGACAAGCGCATGCTTCTTGCGCCAGCCATGAGTACAATTTGTCCCTCAGAGGGATAAACCATGCGCTCGGCATTACTACCGGCACTCGCGGCCTTCGCCTCGGCGGCGCGCCACCAGAATTTCGCCCATGCGGCCGAAGAGCTGCACCTGACCCCCAGCGCGGTCAGTCACCATGTGCGCAAGCTGGAAACCGCGCTCGGCGTGTCGCTCTTCCAACGCCATGCGCGAGGCGTGGCACTGACGCCCGAGGGGCGCCTGCTCGCCGATGCAGCGGGCGCGGCGCTCGGCGATATCGACAGCGTTCTGGATGGCTTGCGGCAGCATCGGCGCGACACCACGCTTCGGCTGACCGTGCTGCCCTCATTCTCGGCGACCTGGCTCATGCCACGGCTGGCGCGCTTTTGCACCCAACACCCGGACATCGCCCTGGCCGTGGATACCGATCGCACCCTCGTTCGCTTCGACGAGGGCGGGCCGGACCTGGGCATCCGTTACGGCCTGGGGCAATGGCCCGGCCTGGTCTGCCGGTTCCTGATGAACGACACCCTGAGCGCGGTCGCGTCGCCCACGTTGCATGGCATCGAGACCATCAGGGAGCCCGCCGACATCAGCCGCCTGCCACTGATCCTGGATATCGCGCCGGAGGGCTGGCGCGAGTGGTTTCGCGCCGCCGGCGCACCTTATCCACGCAACGGCAGGATACATACGATCAACGACTCCGCGGACGGCCTGCGCGCGGCGGTGGCCGGACTCGGTGTGATCCTCGCCCGGAACCGCCTCGCCGCGGATTTCATTGCCAGCGGACAACTCGTGCGCCTGCCCGGACCGATCCTGCCGACACGCTATGCGTATTACGTCGTGCATTCGGCGCATCGGCCACCGACCGCGGCCGCGCAAGTCTTCATCGCGTGGCTGGAAGGCGAGGCGCGAATCTGATTCCATCCGTCGCGATGAAATGAGCTATGGGTTCCTCATCAAAGCTGGCGCCAGCACCGGAATAAGGTTGACCACGGCCACCAACATGATTCCCAAGGCCGCTTTTGCGCTGATATTGAGACGTGCCGGCAACTCAGGTTCGTAGCCCGGCAAGGCACGTGGCATCGGTGTCACGTTCCCCATATTCCGAACGAGCGCCGGGATACCCGGCATGGTGCGAGGAACCAGTGCCATGTTCGCGGGATGCCTGGGCGGACCAGGTCGGATGCCCTGGACGGTACCGGTGAGCATTAAGTCATTCATGACGATCGTCTCCGTGGATCGGCCTCGTGGCCGGCCGACATATTGACCGGCAAGGTCGACGGAAACTTGAACAAATCGATCACTCGCCACGGCCCTACTCGACGCCGACGAAGCCGCCTGTCTGGTGCGCCCAAAGCCGCGCGTAAAGGCCACCGTGTTCCAGCAACTGGGCATGCGTACCGGTTTCGACGATATGCCCGTGCTCCATCACCACCAGGCGGTCCATGCGCGCAATGGTCGACAGGCGATGCGCGATGGCGATCACCGTCTTGCCTTCCATCAGCGTTTCCAGGCTTTCCTGGATGGCTGCCTCGGCTTCTGAGTCGAGAGCCGAGGTCGCTTCGTCGAGTACCAGGATAGGCGCATCCTTCAGCAGTACGCGGGCGATGGCGATGCGCTGGCGTTGCCCGCCGGACAGCTTGACGCCACGCTCGCCGGCTTGCGCCTCGTAACCGGTGCGCCCTTCCCCATCGACCAGGTCCGGCACGAACTCGTCGGCACGCGCCTTGCGCACGGCTTCATGCATCTGTTCGTCCGTGGCGTCGGGCCGGCCATAGAGCAGGTTGTCGCGGATCGAGCGATGCAACAGCGAGGTGTCCTGGGTGACCATGCCGACCTGCGAGCGCAGGCTTTCCTGGGTCACCTTGGCGATGTCCTGGCCGTCGATCAGGATGCTGCCGTCCTCCAGGTCGTACAGGCGCAGCAGCAGGTTCACCAGGGTCGATTTGCCGGCACCGGACGGGCCGACCAGGCCGATCTTCTCGCCGGGCCGCACGATCAGGTCGAGGCCGCCGATCACGCCGTGCTGCTTGCCGTAGTGAAAATGGATGTCGTCAAAGCGCACTTCGCCGCGCGTCACCACCAGCGGGGCCGCGCCCTCGGTGTCGACCACGGTGCGCTCCTGCGAGATCGTGGTGATGCCATCCTGCACCGTGCCGACGTTCTCGAAGATGCCGTTGACCACCCACATGATCCAGCCGGACATATTGTTGATACGGATCACCAGGCCCACCGCGAGCGCCACCTGGCCGGTCGACACCGTGCCGCGCGTCCACAACCAGACGGCAAGCACGCTGGTGCCGGCGATCAATAGCCCATTCAGCGAGGTGATCGAGACGTCCATGGCGGTGACCATCCGCGAGGAGCTGCGCACCTTGCCGGTTTGCTCGGCCATCGCCTCGCGCGCATAGGCTTCTTCGCGATGGGTATGCGCGAACAGCTTCAGCGTCATGATGTTGCTGTAGCCGTCGACGATGCGACCCATCAGCTTCGAGCGCGCCTCCGAGGCCCGCCACGAACGTTCCTTCACCCGCGGCACGAAGAAGCGAAGCATGCCGATATAGGCCGCGATCCAGACCACCAGCGGCACGGCCAGCCAGATATCGGCGCGTGCGAACAGATAGATCGCGGTACCCGCGTAAACCGACACGTACCACAGCGCGTCGACGACCTGCACCGCCGATTCGCGCAGCGACGGCGCGGTCTGCATGATGCGATTGGCGATGCGCCCGGCGAAATCGTTCTGGAAGAACCCCAGGCTTTGTTTCAGCACGTAACGATGGTGCTGCCAGCGAATCAGATTGGTCATGCCAGGGGTCAGGGTCTGGTTGACCAGAAGGTCGTGCAAGCCGATGAAGAGCGGCCGCAGGACGACCGTCACCACCGCCATCCAGAGCAACTCGCGACCATGCACACGGAAGAAATCGGCCGCCGGGGTCTTCTGCGCCATGTCGACAATACGACCGAGGAAGTCGAACAGCGCCACCTCGACCAGGGCGACCAGCAGGCCGACCACCAGGGCGGCGGCGAAGATCCGCCAGACCTGGCGCAGGTAATAGATATAGAAGCGCGTGACACTCTTCGGCGGCACCGTATCGGGCGCCTCCTTGAAGATGTCGATCAGGGACTCGAACCATCGGAAGATCATCGGCCTAGTGTAATCGAGGCAGCCGCGCCGACGCGGGTGTAAAGTCGAGGTACCTGGAAAACGGCCCGCCGCCATGGGTTTTCACGCCATCGTGCCGCCACCGCCCTTCGACCGGCTCATCGAGTCGATCTGGGACTGGGACTGCCCGGCACCGGCACACAAGCTCGAGCGCATCCTGCCCACGCCCGGCGGAGGGCTGATCGTCAACCTGCTCGAGGACGAGACCCGCATCTACGACGACACCCTCAATTGCGAACGCCTGCCGGGCGCGGTGGTCAGCGGCCCATATACGCGCAGCTTCATCATCGACACCGCCGAGCAGGTCAAGGTCATGGGTATCGTCTTCCGCCCCGGCGGCGCCTGGCCGTTCTTTCGCGAGCGGCTCGATACCCTGAGCAATCGCGACGTGGGCCTGGAAGATCTGCTTGGCGCACGCGCCCACCGGCTGCGCGAGACCCTGATCAATACGCCCTGCCCGCATCGACGGCTCGCCGTACTGCAGCAATGGCTGCTTCGGCGCGCCCCCGAGGCCGAACCGCACCCTCTGGTCGCCGGCGCCCTGTATCGGCTCACCCACCAGCCGGAGGTCACCCGCGTCGGTGCGATCGTTGCCGATAGCGGCTTGTCGGCGCCACGATTCGGCCGTCTGTTCCAGGAGCATGTCGGCATGGGCGCCAAGCAATATGCAAGGTTGCAGCGCTTCCGCATGGTGGTAGCGCAGGTGCCGCGACACGCGCGCATCGAGTGGGCCCAGGTGGCCGCGGACTGCGGGTTCTACGACCAGCCGCACCTGGTCCGCGAGTTCCGTGCGTTCTCGGGAATGACGCCCGGGGATTACCTGCGACAACGTGGCGAGCACATCAATCATGTACCTCTGGGCTAGAAAGCCTCTGATCTGCCCCGTTCAGGCGTCACCGTTGCCATAAGCGCGCAGATCGTCGGTGCTGACATAGCAAAGCGCCCTGACCTGTCCGCCGTCGCAATAGCCGGTCGTCGTCAATACGGGATATCGATCTTCGCGAACTCATCCTCTTGCGGCGTCATGGCCTGCCAGCAGGCATCGCAGGATGGGTGGCGGGCGGCAATTCGATGACACATGTAATCAAATTCTGATGGCAGGCACCGGTCAAGCGCGGCATCTCTGTCACGAATACGCGACAATTTGCCCGGATTGTCGTATATTCAGGACATGGGCACTGCTCCCCTCCATGGGACCTCTCTGAACCAGGATCTGGGCGGCCAACTGCGCGCCGCTCGCCGGGAAGCCGGGCTGACCCAGGAGCAGCTGGCGAGGCAGGCAGGCATTGGCCGGCAGAAGCTGATCCAGGTCGAACAGGGAAAAGATGGCGTCGCGCTTGCCGCTTATACCGCGGTGATGAAAGCGCTAGGTCTGCAAGTAACATTGAGGCCTGCGGAAGCACGCATCGCCGACTACCCTCAGTTGAAGCTTCTCGCATGGAACCGCCGGGCGGATGGCCTGGTGACGGAACGCGAGGCGCTTGCGTTATATGAAAGAAACTGGGGACTTGTCGATCGCGAGAAAATGCCGCCACAGGAACAGGCGTTCCTGCAGCACCTGATCGACACTTATGGCCGCGGCATCCTTCATGTTTAACCGCCCTCATCATCGCCATATCGCCGAACTCCTGTCGGCCTTCGACAGTGAACTGCTGGCGCGGGCAAACTGTTACTTCGGAGGTGGCACCGCGATCGTGATGGCACTCGATGAATACCGCGAATCGGTCGACGTCGATTTCATCTGTGCCGATCGCGCTGGATACAGGGAACTCCGTAGTGCGACAAAGCCGCCGACCCTTGGTGCCCTGCTGCGTAAGCCGGTGAAACATCTGCGAGACCTTCGCACCGAGCGCGACAAGATCTCTACGTACGTGGAAATCGAGGGCACGCCCATCAGGGTGGAATTCGTATTGGAGGGCCGCATCGATGTGAGCGGAAATCTCGATCCCGCGCTCGGCGTACCCGTTCTCAATCACTCCGATATGTATGCGGAGAAGCTCCTGGCCAATGCCGACCGCGGCCTGGATCGCTCGGTTATGAGCCGGGACCTGATCGATCTGGCCATGATGATACGGGCCTGGGGGCCTATTCCGCACGATGCATTGGTCAAGACACGAGGCGCCTATGGCCACAGCATCGATGTGAGCTATGGGCAGAGTCTCGCACTCATGAAGAATCGCCCATACCTGGACAGCTGCCTGGCCAAGATGCAGATGTCCCCGGACATCGCCGACGAGATCGTGGCGACGCTGGAACGGTTTTCGCCGGCGCAGCCTCGCATCTAGTGTGCTGTCCCAGAGATAGCTTTACTAAGTCGCGTGAGCTTTTCCAAGGATGGAGTCGGCCGTGGCCGTCCAGGCAAAGGGTTTGGGATGCTCGTTCCAGTGGGTAGCGAATTGCTCGATGCGCCGACGCAGGTCGGCGACCGAAGCGAATGAGCCGCGCCGGATGGCCCGCTGCGTGATGATGCCAAACCAGCGTTCGACCTGGTTGAGCCAGGAACTGTAGGTCGGCGTGAAGTGCAGATGGAAGCGGGGTCGCCGCGTCAGCCATGCGCGCACTTTGGGATGCTTGTGCGTGGCGTAGTTGTCGGCGATCAGGTGAACATCCAGATGCTCTGGCACGGACGATTCGATGTGGCGCAGGAAGGCCAGGAACTCCTGATGGCGGTGACGGGGCTTGCACTGGGTGATGACGGAGCCGTTGGCGACATCGAGCGCGGCGAACAAGGTCGTGGTGCCGTGACGGATGTAGTCGTGCGTCACGCCTTCGACATAGCCCAGCCCCATCGGCAACAGCGGCTGCGTGCGCTCAAGCGCCTGGACCTGGCTTTTTTCGTCCACACACAGCACCAGGGCATGGTCGGGTGGATTGAGATACAGGCCGACGATATCCCTCACCTTCTCAATGAAGAACGGATCGGTCGAGAGCTTGAATGACTTCGTTCGATGCGGCTGGACGCCGAACAATTTCAGGTAACGTTGGACCGAACTCTTGGTCACCCCGGTCTCGTCGGCCAAGGCGCGGACCGTCCAATGCGTGCCCGCGGCCGGTTTATGCAACAACGCGGCATTCAGCAAGGCGGCGATCCGCTCATCGTCGAGGGCGCGCGGCCGTCCCGATTTGAGCGCATCGTGCAGGCCCGCCACTCGCGCCTCGCGAAAGCGCTTGCGCCAGTTCGATACCGCCGCCGGGGTCACCTTCGTACGGCGCGCGATCTCGCGCACGGTCACGCCCTCCGCGCTCCACAGGATCATCTGCGCGCGACGCACCAGGCCATGCGGGAAGCTGCGCGACTGCAGCGATCGCCTCCAGCTCGTGGCGCTCCTGTGTCGTGACGTTCAATTCCAGCGCGGGACGGCCCATCGACATTCCTCCTCGACGAAGAGATTACCTTTTCGACAGAGAAAAAATAACTTAGTTTCTTTTGGGACAGCACACTAGAGCTCAAAACGATAAGCCAGCTTCACCAGCAATTCGTCCTCGTCGCGCAGGCCGAAGCTGCGACGCAACTGGGAAGTCGCGTCCTGGTAGATCGGATCCTCCTCGTAGCCGCCGCGCTGGTAGACGATGTACAGGTCGGACAGCGGCGCCAGCTCGTAGCGGTAGCGGACCTGGAAGCCCAGATTGCGCAGGCTGAAATCGTTGACGTGCTCATCGGTCTTGACCGGGTTCATGTTCGCGTCGACCTCGTAGGCCTGGCGCAGGCGGGCGTCGACGCCGATAGCCTGCAGCTTGACCCGCAGCTCCTGGCGCTCGCTCATATTCCAGTTGAGTGCGGCATCGAACTCCAGCGTATGACCGTCGAAGGCACCGATCAGGTTGCTGATGCCCTCGCCCTTCGGCTGCCAGATCAGCCAGTTGGGCGAGTACTCATAGCTGCCGCCGATGGAGAAGCTCAGGTCGTCGCTGATGAAGTACGTGGGCAGGATCTTCACGATGTAATCGAGGCGATGCACGCCGGTCAGTTCATTTCCCAGTACCTTGACGCTGTTCTCCCAGGCCCAGGCGCCCTGGCGCGGCCGCACCAGTTCCCACAGGAAGTCGGCGCTGCCGGGCTTCTTCAACGTATTGCCTCCGCGGGTCAGCAGATCGTCGTGGCCGTTGCTGTAGACATTCAGTTGCCAGGTCACCAGGCTGCCGTCGCGGCGCTCGTCCTCTCGCGTGATGCGGAACCGGCGCTCCAGCAGCAGGCCGTGATCGGTATCGTCCTCGCTGATCCGGTAACGCCACCAGTGCGAGGCATACGGCGAATCGGCCGGCAAGGCGGTCTCGTGATGGCCGATCTCATAGTGCAGGTAATCGAAGTTGTTGCGGTCCAGATAGCCGAAATCATTGATCTGGAGCTTGTCGTTGAAATGCATGCCCAGCCATTGCTGGTTCCAGCCATTGCCCATGTCGTATTCGGCCACCGACGTAGCCCCGAAACCACCCGTATGCCGGCTGTCCTGGTCGATATTGCTGCCGACCACGTTGCTGGTCAGGGTAAAGGCTGCATTCGGTTTCCAGCGATGGTCGATGCCCAGGACGTTTGCATCGCGATCGAGGTACGGATGCTCGACATGAGTAAGCAATGCGCCGAGCGACTGCGTGCCGAAATCGTGCAGCACGCGGAACGCCTCGAAACTGCGCCCGGCATCGCCGGTTTCCTGGGCGGCGAGCACGCCATAGCTGGTGGCGCCGACGCTTCCATTGAGTTTGACCGCCCCCGCGATATCGGCGTTGCCGATACCGTTGTCGTTGGTGCCGCCGACACGCCGCGTGTAGACCAGCTGGGTGTAGTCGTTCAGCAGGCTGAAATCGAAGATGCCCTGGTTCTCGGTGAAGAAGGGGCGCTTGTCGGTGAAGAAGGTTTCTTCCGGGCCGAAGTTGATGATCAGGTCGTCGCTTTCGACCTGGCCGAAATCGGGATTGATGGTGGCGGTGAGCTGGGTCTGTCCGTTCGGTTTCCACAACACGTCGGCACCGCCGCGGAACCCCGTATGGCTGGTGACCCGGTCCTGGATCAGCTCGGCATAAGGTGTGATCGCGAACAAGGGCTGTGTATAGGCCGGAAGCTCGACGTGTTCGAAGTCGGAGAGGAAGCGTGCACGCTTGAAACTCGCCGCCGGCCAGGCCATGCGTTCGCCGGTGGCACCGACCACACGGTCCAGATAGAGCCCGATCTTGCGCGTGTCGCCGACCGCCTTGTGCATCGGCGCGATATACCAGGGAATCAGGATTTCCACCGACCAGCCATCCGCGTCCTCGCTGACCGCGTGTTTCCAGTTGCCGTCCCAGTCCGTGCTGAAGGTGTTCTCGCCGGTGATGACCTCGTCGGCGATGCTGTTGGTCAGGGTGACCTCGAAGTCGTAGCCCGTGCGGCCATCGCCATCGAAATCGACCATCAGGTTGACCCGGTCGACCTGGACGTCGGCATCGCGCTGCGAGCGCTGGCGCGTGCGCGAGGCGGCATCCTGCGTGGCCCGGAACGCAATCGCCAAACCTTTGGGCGTGGACAGGATCCAGGCCTCGGTAGGCAAGCTACCGGGCCTGCCGGAAAGTGGTTGTACATCGCGAAAGTCAGTGATGTGGCGTGCACCGGCCCATTCGGCCGGATCGATCCTGCCGTCGATCTCGACCGCGCAGACCGGCATGGCGACGAAGACAAGAAAAAGGCAAAGCGCATGGCGGGCGGATAAAAACACCGTCGGTTCATTCCATCGGGAGGATGGAAGATGGATGCGCGCCGCCGCCAGAACGTTGGCATGACTATCGACCTACGAAAGACTATGGCGCCTGCTGCGTCGCATTGACCCGCGCCAGATACTCAGCCAGCGCCTTGACCTGGTCCTCGGGTACCGGGGCACCGTAAACCGTACGCATCTTTTCTATGATGCCGACCCATTTGTCCTGCGCCATCGCCGGCTGGGTCAGCACCATGCTCGCCGAATGACAGATCAGGCATTGACCGGCCAGTTCCGACCCGGGCCCGGCCGGAAATGCATCGTTGCCTGCCGGCAGTTTGACCGCGAGCGGTTTTGGCACGGCCTCGGGCCTGGCCGCGGAAGCCGCCGACGGAACGATGGGAAGACCAAGCGCCAGAGCCAGAAGGAGGACTTTCGTTTGCATCTCTTGCCCCTCAGGCGGCGGTGATACCAAGGCTTTCGACGACATTGCGCATGAAACCGCCCGGATTCCAGTTGGACACCATCGGCTGCTCCTCGCCGCGGGTGTTGACCGCCTTGACCAGCAACTTTTGAGGCCCGGCGGCTTGTGGCCGGTAGGCGGCATGCCAACGCCGGAATCCGTACTTGCCATTGTCTTCTTCCAGCGTTGCTTCGCGCCACTGCGATCCGCCGTCAGAGGACCACATGACCCTCGCCACGCCGTTGTCGCCGCCGAAGGCAATCCCGCGAATGGGGTTGTCCTGCCCGACCCGGATCACATCGTGCTCGCGCAGATTGGTGATAAACGAGCGCGGCGCCATGCGACTGATCGGCACGGTCTTCACCCCGGTGGCATCGGGCGTGGTATTCGCCCCGGGGGTGTCGGGAATGCGGTAAGCCTTGGCCATCCAGTAATTGTCGTCCGCTTTGTCCAGCACCTCGATGTCGTTGAGCATCTTCACCCAGTACGTGGCATACCAGCCCGGCACGATCAGGCGCAGTGGAAAACCGTTGAGCAGGGGCAACGGTGCGCCATTCATCGCATAGGCGAGCATCACCTCGCCGTCGCGCGCATGGTCGACGTCGAGCGATTTCAGGAAATCCGGCGTAGCCGGCAGCAAGCCACTATCCATGCCGTCGAAGCGCACCTGCAACGCGCCAGGCGCGACACCGGCGCGATCGAGCACGTCCTTCAGGCGCACACCGCGCCACAGGGCGTTACCCATGGCGCCATTACCCCACTGCGCGCCAGGCACGCGCGGCTCGTAGAATCCCCGGGAATTGCCCGAGCACTGGTTCACGGCAGCCAGCTCGACCGACTCGAAATCCTCCATCAACTGCCGCAATGTCAGTTCCAGTGGCTTGCGCACCTGGCCGCGGACCTTGAGGCGAAAGGCAACCGGATCGATCGTGGTCGGGATGTCCGGCAGATGCCAGCGCACGTAAAAACGGTCGTTGGGCGTGAACACCCCCTTGTCGAACACATCGAACGGGGTCTCCAGCAGGGGCGGACGCGCGCGCTGGAGAATCATCCGCCCTTTCTGGGGGAATGCGTCGCTTAAAGGTCGGCTGCCGTTGGCGAACGGAAAACGCATTGCCGACGCGGACTGGGCGACAGCCCGGTTACCGATCAATGCCAATGAACCGGCGAGCCCCGCGGCCTGCAGAAACCTGCGCCGCGCCAACAAAAAATGGTTTTCGTTCGCCATCGCCATCGCCGTCCGTCGATACCATCCCGATGATGGACGGCCTTGCGTGCGAGAGGCAACACGCGGCGCAGCATTTCAGGTCATCACGGTCGGCGCGTGGAAGGGCATCAGGGTCATGCCGGCGGCGGCGAGTGCCGCTTCGGCGCGGGGCAGAACATCGTGGGTGCCATCGATGATCAGCAGTACACGACCTTCCTCGATCTCGCGCTCGAAGGCCTTGCGCACTGGGTCGGGAGCGCAGGAACCGGCCAGCGCGCTCGCCCAGCCGCCGACCAGCGCGCCGACGATGCCCATGGCGCCGGCGCCCGCCAGGGTGATGCCGATCGGGGGAATGGCGATCGCGACCAGGCCGGCGAGAAGGCCGGCGCCACCGCCACCGACCATGCCACGCAAGGCCGCGGGCACGAAATCGCTGTGCGCCGCGTCCTTGTGTTGCTCGGTTATCGCGTCGAGCGGGATATCGGAGCGCGCGATCAGGGAGATGTCCTCGTCGAGAATACCGGCGGCCAGCGCCACCGGGATCGCGGCGCTCGCCGAAGCGATGTCTGGCGTGCTGAATACGCGACGGCTTTTCATGGGATGACTCCTTGCCGATGGACCCGATCATTCAAGCGCCAGGGCCGTTGGATGCGCGTGATCGAGATGTGAGCGGGACCGGTTTGCCCCCCATTTCGGCGAGGGGTAACGCGGCGTACCATCGAAGCCGATGAGTCCCCGGGCATCGCTGACGGCCCTGCTTTTCTGCGGTTGCCTGTGGGTACCGCAGGGATTCGCACGTCCCGGGCAACCACCCGTCGAAGATATCGACTATGCCGGCGCGACGGATCCGCAGGCCACGGCCTTCAACCGGCTGATCAACGACGTACTCTGGCGCCAGGGATCGCTGCTCGACGCCTATGTGGCGCTCAATGCCCTGCCCATCGCCACCGACCTGACCGTGCATCGGAACGAAAACCAGCTGGTCGCCATGCTCGATACCTTCATCGGTCGCTACGACGACGCCACCACACGCATGCGCGCCAATTCCTATGACAGCGCCGGTGAAGTCCCCGTGGTCTGCCCCGCCTTTCCGTGGCGCCGTCAGGACGCGGTCGAATGGGTAACGCACGGGCTCGCCGACACGCGCGTGGTGCTGTTCAACGAGGCGCATAACCTGCCCCTGACCCGCGTCATCCTTTATCGCCTGCTGCCGGTACTGCGCGCGCAAGGCTTCGACACCCTCGCGATGGAAACGCTGCGCAGCGGGAAAAAGGCCGGCGCGCTCGCCGACACCTCGCTGGTGGAACGCGGTTACCCGCTCGACAACCTCGAGACGGGCGTATATGTTCGCGAGCCGATCGACGCCGAATTGATCCGTGAGGCACTGCGCCTGGGGTTTCGGCTCGTCGCCTACGACTCCGACCAGGCAGGACCCGCGCGCGAAGCCGGGCAGGCAGCCAACATTGCCGCCGTCCTCGCCGCACAACCGCGGATGCGCATGGTCATCATCGCCGGCTATGCCCATATCACCCGCACCTGGATGGCCGGCCATCTACGCGCGGCCGTCGCCGGCAAGGTCATGGCAATCGACCAGACCGATGCGCTCGGCGGCTGCAACCGGCAGACCGCGCCGAAGGGTGACCCGGGGAACCGCCCCTATGTCTACACGCAGGCCGATGGCCTGGTCTGGGCCATGCGACCCGATGCCTACGACATCACCGTGGTGACGCCGCCCAGGCCCGAACCCACTGGCGCGCGTCCGGGTTGGCTGGATCTTGGCGGCGCGCGGGAACGTGTGTCCGTCTCGCGGAAGCTTTGCGAAGGGGAAGACCCCTGCCTGTTCGAAGCGCGTTACGTCGGCGAAAGCGAACAGGCCGTACCGGCCGACCGCTATCTCTACAAACGCGGCGATTCGCGTCCCTCGCTATGGCTACGGCCCGGACGCTATACGCTGAAAGTGAGCGGGCGCGGCGGCGCCACGATCGGCACCTCGCCGTTGGATGTCAAACCTTAGCGTTTGCGTCGTTTGCCGAGAAAGAACGCGACGATGGCGAACACCGCCGCGACCAGGAACCAGATCGTGAAGCCCGTCCAGCCGCCGGTCCGGCCGAGCGAGCCCCAGGCGGCGAAAGCCGAAAAACATACGCCGAGCAGGCAGATCCAGAGCAGGCCGGACTCTTTCATGGCGACGAGCCGGTTTTCGACGGCCCGTTTGTCGTTGTCACGCTGCATGCAAGGCGCTCCTTCCACCCGTCGCGGCCGGGCGCTGCTTTGTAGCACGCCAGCGCATCCGCCGACAGGCCCCGTCGGCGTGTTCTTTATAGGTGGCGGCGTGGGTGCTGTTGCCGCCGGCCTGGCATGGGCAGTGGCCGGCTGGACGGGCATCTGTACGACATGCCTGACGTTCTGCGCCCTGGCCTTCCTGGGTGACGTCAGGGCGAAGCCCTGATTACCCCCTATTCGTCAGTAGTCGACTTCCAATGTCACATTGCCGGTTTCTTCTTCATCGCCGTTCATCAGCTTATCCATGAATTCGGCGAACACGATGTCGAAGACGATTTTCACCGGGTCCAACTCGTCTTCGGCGGCCAGCGTCTCTTCGGAACTCATCTCCGACACCGCCGTGCGCAGCCGCTCGTCGAGGGATATCGTGCGCCCACCCAAATTGAGGTTGGCTACGCCACTCCGGTCAATCAGAGCCCCAGTTGCTATCGTCATCCTTGCATCCTTTTGTTGGAGAAAAGCACTGCTGCCGGTTTTCTGGCGCGCAGGCGCGAAAGCAGGGTCCGCGCATAGTCCTCCGCGAGACCCTGAACCTCGGCGGCAAGACCTGCGTCATCGAAGACGGCACGCGTCTCGCGAATAAGCTGGCGTTCCGGATCGAACTCGAACACCAGGGTGCCGGTATCCAGCACGGGAAAATCGACGTCGCCCGTACGGATCTCCAGACGCGACAGTGCCGGCACGCCACGCAGGTGCCGCCCGAGATCCTCTCGTCCGACGGGAAGATGAAGTACCGGCGCGACCTCCGCATCGGCGATATGCAACGTGCACCAGCTCGCGATCAGCGGGCCTTCCACGTCCAGTCGCCCAAGGCTGTCCCGCAAGGCCTCACGCACCTTGGCCAGGGCCGCGGTCCTCAATGTCTCTTCCTGCCGGAGCAGGTCCAGGGCAAGGGGAACGAAAGCCGCCAGCGCCTCCGAGCAACCCTGGGTATATCCGTCGACCAGGGCCTGCTCTCGCAGGCGCTGGGCTTCCGCCCCGGCTTCGGCCAACAACGCACGCGCGCGACGGCGGGCAAAGGCATCCATGCGCTCGGCGCGACTGGCCTCGCCGATGGCAGCGGCAGGAATAATGCCGTCAATCGCGTAGGCGATCGACGAGCTCGGAATCGTTCGCAGCATACGCCCTCCACCATAGGATTACCCCGAAAGAGGTGATTCTCTGACAGATAACTATCCAAAAAAAATGTACAAGCCAGACCGCGCCCTTCCGCCCTATGCTCGCTTCGGTCCATCGAGGAGCACCCCCATGAACGTTCACGATCAGGGCTCGACCATCATCCCGTGCCTGCGCTATCGCGACGCGGCCGCGGCCATCTCATGGCTATGTTCGGCTTTCGGCTTCAACCGGCATGCCGTATACGAGGACGACACCGGCGGCATTGCCCATGCGCAACTCACCCATGGTCGGGGCATGATCATGCTCGGCTCGGTGCGCGAGGATGCCTTCGGCATGCACGTCGTGCAGCCCGACCAGACCGGTGGGCGCGAGACGCAATGCGCGTGCGTGATCGTGGCCGACTGCAAGGCGCATTACGAGCGCGCGGTGGAAGCCGGCGCGGCCATTGTCGAGGCCTATGCGGAGAAGGATTACGGGGGTGCCGGTTATGCCTGCCGCGATCCGGAAGGCCACCTTTGGTGGTTCGGCAGTTACGATCCCTGGGAAGCGGCGGCGTAACGCCTGCCGAGCAGGCGATCGACAGCCACCAGCAGCAGGGCCAGCGCGACAAAACCCACGGCGACGAGCGCCGCGTTGAGCCACAGCCGCGGCCAGCCGAGCGCGACCGGATCGATGAACGGATAGGGGTAGGCGTGGGTCCAGCTGCCACGCAAAAGCGACCACAGCAGGTAAGCGGCCGGAAAGACCAGCCAGCGTGGCACATCGCGCGCGGACAGGCCCGGGCGCGGTGCGAACAGCAGCCACCACAGCACATACAGCGCTGGAACGGCGTCGTGCAGGACCACATCGGCCCACCATTGCGGACCGGCCGGTTGCCACAGGTCAGCCAGCAGCATGATGTAGATCAGGCCAGTGACCGCGATATACAGCGCCGCCGCGCCGCGAACGCGCGGGCTGCCGAGCCAGCGTGCGAAACGCCCCCTGCCACCCAGGGCGACCGCGGTGGTGACCAGGGCGACGAGGATATTGCTGAGGATGGTGAAGTAGCTGAGGAAACCGACCAGAACAGCCAGGCCGCTACCCAGGCGCTGCATCAAGAGGAACTGCAGGGCCAGCGCCGGCCAGGCCAGCGCGGCGATCGGCACGGCGAGGAAAGCGGCAGTACGCGGCGCGAAGGCGGTCGACATGCGCGCCATGGTAGACCCTGAAGACCGCCCGTGGTCAAGCACGGGCGGTTTGCGCGAATTCAACCGGCGGGCTTGAAGGTGTTGTTGTCGCGATTGCCGTCCGGCAGCACATGGTCAGGATCGATCGTGGCCGAGGCGACCTTTTTCTCGCCCGGGACGGTCACCGCAAAACTGGTGTGTTGCTGCCAGGTTTCCACCGGCACACGGATATTGGCGACCGAGCCATCGGCATAGGTCACCCGCAGGGTTGCCGGCAGCACCAGTTTGTCCAGGTTGGCCACGGTCACCACGGCACCCTTATGGAAGTCCTTGTCGACATAGGCGACATCGGTCACCGCCAGATCGAGCTTCCAGTTGTGCTCGTACCAGCCACGCCACCACCAGCCGAGGTCCTCGCCGGTTTCGCTTTCCATGAAGCGGAAGAAGTCCGACGGCGAGGGATGCTTGTACGCCCAGGTGGCAATGTACTTGCGGAAGGCAGGATCGAAACGCTCCGGGCCGACGATCTGCTCGCGTAGCAGCACCAGGCCGAGCGCCGACTTGAAGTAGGTCACCGGATGACGGTATTTCTCCTTGATCATGTCGCCGCCGATCAATAACGGCGGCGCATCCGGATCGTTCAGTACCGAGAGGATTTCGTCGACAGGATTGCCGCCCTTGGGCGAATACTCGGCGTCGCGCTTGGGCGCGAACTCGCCCTTGTTGAAGGCATCGGCCTCGTACACGTCGATAAACGTATTGAAGCCTTCATCCATCCACGCGTTGCGCCGCTCGTCGCTGCCGACCACCATCGGGAACCATGTGTGCCCGATCTCGTGTGCGGTGACCATATGCAGTTCTTTCGGCCTGGCCTTCATCGGATCGAAGACGATGCCCGGGTATTCCATGCCGCTGGCTGCCGAACCGCCCTCGTTGATGGCCACCGGGTACGGGTACGGGTACCACTTGTTCGAAAAGTGCTCCATCGAGGCCTTGAGGTATTCGGTCGAACGCCCCCACGACTGGTCGCCCACGCTCTCCACCGGATAGACCGACATCGCCAGCGCGGTCTTGCCCTCGGGGAGGTTGACCCGCGCGGCATCCCAGACATAAGCGGTCGAGGCACCGAAGGCGACATCGCGGGTGTTTTTCATCTGGAAATGCCAGGTCAACGTGCCATCGCGCTTCGGCCGGCTCGCCGGATCGGTGACTTCCTCCGGCGTGCGGATCATCACGGTCTTGTCGCTGTGACGGGCCTGGTCCAGGCGCTGACGCTGGGCCGCCGTCAGGACGTCCTGGGGATTTTGCAACTCGCCCGAACCGGCGACGATCATGTTCGACGGCACGGTGACGTAGTAATCGAAATCGCCGTACTCGAGGTAGAACTCGCTGTTGAGGAAGGGCGCTGTGTCCCAGCCACGCAGGTCGTCGTAGACGCACATGCGCGGATACCATTGGGCCATCTCGTAGATATTGCCGTTCTTCGAGGGCGCGAACCCGGTGCGGCCACCGAAATCGCCGGGCAGATCGTACGCATATTCGATGGTCAGGCGAACCTTGCCGCCCCTGGCCTTCACCGCTTCGGGCAGGCGCACCTGCATGCGGGTATCGGCGACAACATAGGTCGCATCGACATCGTGTCCGCCCTGCTCGACCTTGACCGAGGCAATGCGGTAGCCATCGGTGTGCCGCGCCGGCGTACGGCCGGCGGTGAAGTTGCCGCGCGCATCGGCACGGTAACGGTTCTGCTCGACCTGCAGCCAGAGCGCGTCGAGCGCGTCGGGGCTGTTGTTGGTATAGGTGAGTACGACGCGGCCGCTGAGCTGGTTCTTCACCGGATCGAGCGCGGCATGCAGTTCGTAATCCGCGCGGTTCTGCCAGAACAGCGGGCCGGGCATACCGCTCGCGGAGCGGTACGCGGTGGCCGCCTGCGGATAGCTGTACGGGGCAAAGGTTTCGCGGGGATCGTAGTTCGACGTGGTGGCGGCAAGCGCCGGGCCGACGGCGAGCATCAGACCGGTGGCGACTAGAGCGATGGGCTTCATCGGGGACAAGGTCGGCAGTGGATGACGCCCGAGCATACCGCCGACCATGACCTTCGGCCCCCTGCCATCAGGCATGGGCGGGGTCGCAGTATCCTGCGGACACCGTGATCGCCGAATAGACACTTTCTTTCCCATTGCCGCTATAACGTGTCGGCCTGACTGATATCCCACCTCGAGGAAAAGACATGCAGATCGGTTTGATCGGACTAGGCCGCATGGGCGGCAACATCGTGCGGCGCCTGATGCGCGAAGGCCACGAATGCGTGGTTTACGACCAGAACGCCGACGCCCGCGCGGCGCTGGCCGCCGAAGGCGCCATCGCGGTGTCCTCGGCCGAGGCCGTCTGTGAAACGCTCAACGCACCGCGCACGGTCTGGGTGATGCTACCGGCCGGACCGATCACCGAGACCACCGTCGAACTCGTCGGCCAGCACCTGTCCGCCGGCGACGCGATCATCGATGGCGGCAACACCTTCTACAAGGACGATATCCGCCGGGCGAAGGCCCTGGCCGAACGGGGCATCCACTATATCGATGTCGGCACCTCGGGCGGCGTGTGGGGTCTGGACCGCGGCTACTGCATGATGATCGGCGGCGACAAGGCCAGCGTCGATCGCCTCGACCCGATCTTCGCCACGCTCGCCCCCGGCATCGGCGATATTCCGCGCACGCCGGAGCGCGAGACCCGCGATCCGCGCGTCGAGCAGGGTTACATGCATACCGGCCCGGCTGGCTCGGGGCATTTCGTGAAGATGGTCCACAACGGTATCGAATACGGCTTGATGCAGGCCTTCGCCGAAGGCTTCGATATTCTCCGCCACAAAGACAGCGAAGCGCTGCCCGAGGGCGAGCGCTTCTCACTGGACATGGCCGATATCGCCGAGGTCTGGCGCCGCGGCAGCGTGGTGTCGTCGTGGCTGCTCGACCTGTGCGCGATCGCCCTGGCCAGGGGTCAGGCACTGGACGCCTATTCCGGCTACGTCGACGACTCGGGCGAGGGCCGCTGGACGATCAACGCAGCCATCGAGGAAGCCGTCCCGGCCGAGGTACTCTCGGCCGCACTGTATGCCCGTTTCCGCTCGCGGCAGGAACATACCTACGGCGAGCGCTTGCTGTCGGCGATGCGGATGGGCTTTGGCGGTCACGTCGAAGGCGCGGTTCAGCCGAAGCCGCCCAGACCCATGTAATCGTCAGCCGCGACGTGGAGCCGGGTTATTGCCCTTGCCCTGCCCCGCGGATGCCTTTGGCATGCGGGCCTGAAGCGTCCTTTTGATATTCGCCCTGTTCCGGTCCGAATAGCGCGGGCAGGTACTGGCCAGCCGGTATCTGCCTCCCCGCTCATGCATGATCGTGACGCAGTAACCCGACTGGCCAACGAACAGGCTTTTGCCATCGCCATGGGTGGCGCCGATCAAATGACCCAGTTCGTGACCCAGCGTGGTTGGTTTCCCGATGCAGGCGATGCCGACATAGTCACCCGCGAGGCCCAGGGTCGTGTCCCTCGCTGGCGGCGAGTAAAGCGGCTGACCCGTAAGCAGCACATGGTATTCGCGCGGCATGCCAGGGACGGACGGACAGGGCATGTTGCGTCCGATGGCGTTCCTGAATACATGGTAGCCCTTGTACTGATCGTCACCCTCAAGCCGATCGTCAGCCGGGCGGGCGATATAGTCGAGGTCGGCAATGCCAGCGGCACCACGAACGATCCGCACCCGAAGCGCCGCTTCCGCCGGAAGCAGTCCGGACATTTCCTTCAACCATCCATCGACACGTTCGTCCATGATCCTGTCGGTATCCCACGTTACGTCCTGGTGGACGTAGATATTGAACACGAACCGTGCCCTCGCATCGGCCGGGCCGATGCTCTTCTCGCGTTCGGCGACCGGGCAGGACAACGCCTGGCCCGAGCTTGTACCCGGTCCAGTCGTCGGCGTCGGCGCTTTCGCGACCATCCGCGGCTGCGCATTGAGCCAACATAACTCTCGCTCGCACTCCCGGAACAACCTGTCCATCGTGACAGCGTTCGCCTTCGCGCCGGAGAACACGGCAACTTTATCCCGTAACAACGACACGTCATCCGTATCCCATGATGGAATACCCATGGCTCTGCGCTGTCCAGGAAACAGGCCTTGCTGCAAGGCCAGGTAGAAGCTGTTACCACGCTGCGTTTCGCCCACCGGCTCGGTCATCCGCGCGCCCTCGCCGAACGGACTGCCCTCCTCGGCGAGAGCGACATAGACGTTGTTATCGAGCAGGAGTTGAACCGGTTTTCCGGCTCGCTGCACTTCGGGATACGTGCGAATGGTTTCGTAGCCGCCGCCAGCGCGCGACCTGACGATCCATAGCGGACGATCCGCCGGCCAGCCGGGCAGCCTGGTAACGATTCCTTCCGCCACGCGATCGCCCAGATTGGAGCCATCCACGACAAAACTCTGCTTGATACCGTCACGTAAACGATCATCGGGCCGAACCTCGCTTGTCGGTACGCCACGGCCGATCACCGTGACGGGGTCAGGCGACGGTCCGCTGCCGATGTCGTTTGACCTCAAGGCAAATCCCGACGTGCGATCCCCACGGGAATACTGGACCGCATGGAGCCGAGTAGCTCGAGACTCATCGACTGCCTGTCCGCGCGGATGATCCGACTGCCGTTGCCGCGCCATGGCCCCGGCACCGCGGGGCAACGTCGCCAAGGCCGTCGCGAACAGGAGTACCGTGCCCAGCTGGACGCGATTGAGCCTGCCCGCATGGCATCGAATGGTCCGGTTATCGATGGGCTGCACATTCCGGACAGCTTGCGGATTCACGGTCGTCGCACGTCGCCGCTCATTTTCGAGGACCTGCAGATTTTGCCGGCTGCCCTGGCATTGCCAGGCGTTCGAAATACTACTGGGCATAACCACTTCTCGATCGGGGCACGAATCGTGCCCGGTAAGCAGAACAGACCGGCGTACGGCGGACCATCAGGATTCGATCACGAACCTTCTTTTCCAAGTGTGGCCTTCGCCTTTGTCCAGATACTCGCAAGTTCCCGACGAATGTTCTCCCTGTTCGCCGCCGAGAAACGCTCGCAATCGGGATACTTCCGCTGCGGGTTCCCTTCACGCATCGCCGTGGCGCACCGGTAGGCCCCGTCGCGCAACAATTCCACCGCGCCATCGGCGTGTGTCGCCTTCAGCATATGTCCTAGTTCGTGGCCCGGTGTCCGCGAGTGGATCATGGAGGCAATAGCAACGCGCCGGGAAGCCAGCCCCAGCATTTTGGGGTATGGTTTTCGGGCCGTCAGCAGCAGGTGATAGTTTCGTGACATCGGCATGCCGGCGTTGCAAGGCGCCTGTCCGGCGACCGCCGCCTTGAACGCATCCAGTCCCTTGCTGCTATAACCGTCCTCTTCGGAAACGTAATCGATATCGGAGACACCTTTTTCGTCGCGGAGAATCCGCAATTGAAGTCCCGTACCGTGGGGAAGCAGGTCGCGCATTTCCTCGAGCCACCAGTCGAAACGGCGTGCGACCCACGTCGCCTGGTCCCGGGGGATGTCATCGTGCACATGGATGTGAAAGACGAACCATCCTTGCGGGCTGCCGACCGTCGCCATCGATATCAGGCGAACGGGCCTCGGGCAGGACACCGCAGGCAGGGCATGGTGCGCCGCAAGTTCGAATCGCGAAGCCTGGTCGGCCATCACAGGGCCCCCTTTGCCGGCATTCGCGGAACGACTGTGCCGCGACCCGCTTCCTCCCGATACGCCATGTGCCAGGCCCGGAGCGTGCTGTGCCATTCCCGCATGGCGCACGCCAGATTCGAGGACACCGATCGGCCCCGCGCGCATTTGCAGTCCTGTTTGCGCTGAGTCGCCGTGCAACGGCGGGGCGGTCGAGGCCGTGCGCCTGCGCGGATGCGCGTTCGCCCCCTGCGATGGCACACACGTCGAAACGAAGAGAAGCACGCTGCACAACTGGGTGAAGTTCATCGCCGACAGCGGCTTGCGAATAGCGTTGTTGTCCCGCCGTGTCGCCGGTCCGTTCACGACCGTCGAAGGCGCCATGGACCCGGCGTGCCGTTGGTCGCGCCGCCGGGCCTGGACGACTTGCCAATGCTGTGCGGCACCGCGCGATGCCATGGCGGACGATGTTGGTATGGGCATATCTACCTCCTTGTGGTGTCGGGATCGCGACGTGGCGTGCATGGTGAGGCGCCGCTGACTATTCTGACGACTTCGCCAGCAAGAACTTCAACGAATCGCTCGTCCGCCCGAGGATCGAAAACTGCAAGCTTCGGTCGCGAGGCCATCGCATGCTGGAGGCGACCGCACCTGGCAGCGACATCGACTGGCTTCTCAGGAGTGATTCATGCGGGGATCGACAGGATCGAGAACATACGTCAAAAGCTGGCGGAGGAGGCCTCAAAACGCTGGCGCCAGGCGCGGGACTCCCGTGGCCTGTATGCGCCAGATCACTACCTGGCGCACGTCGGGACGTTGCGCGTTATGCCTCGATATCCTCGGCTGGGGGCGAACCGGACCTTACCTCAGCCATCCTCCGGCGGCATATCGATGACCACATGTCCTGGCTGTGTTTTTTTCAACAACCCATCCAGGTAACTGACAACTGAGGCAGGCACGCCCAGAGCGATGGCCCGCTCCCTCATCTGTGCTACGCCGATCTTGAGCTGCTCGAGCTCCCGCGGACTTGATGGGAGAGGCTTTCTTCTCAGATCGTCTAGCTCGACTAGCAGCTCGTGCGCAAGCTTTGCTTTCTCGCGGTTGTTCATGACGATGACTTGTCCGGGCCCGGGAATGTCACGGAAAAGGTCCATGTCCCTGGGCAAAGAGGGCGGCATCGCCCGGGACCCGTGGGTATACGGGTTCTGGGCAAGGCAGACGTCCACGAGATGCCCCATGAAATCTTCCCCGTCGGTGGTGTACTGCATTGTTATCTCATCGGAGGAAGGCACCCCCTGCACGGCGCCCGAATCCGTGGGTGATCTGACAGGTGACGCGGTCGGCGGTGGGCTTCCTGAGGGAATTTGCATGTCCATCTTCCTGCAACGCACGAATTGTGCCCTGATAAGAAAACAGAGAACCCACCTTCAAAACCATCATAAATCGATCATTGAGGTGTCTTGCCCTTGCCCGGCCGGGCAACCTCATACATCTCCCAGCTGATCTTCTTCAGCAGGGCAATCTTGTCGTTGCCCTCGACATACAGGTCGCCGTGGGTACGTCCCTCGAGAAAGTGAAAAGACGATGTCGCGTGCAGGCCGTCAAGCACGGCCTGCAGCTTGTGTGCGGCACCGTCGAGGTAGAACGTGTCGGCGGTACCGACGTACAGGTGGATCTTGCCGTCGAGGTCGGGTTTCAGTTCCGGCCAGTGGTTCTTGAGGCGCCAGGCGATATCGTAGTGATCGCGCCAGTAAGCGACCACGGCCGGATCGACCGCGCCGGTATCGCGATCGAACATCGGAACCGGACGCCCATCGGCGCCACGTGGTGAGAACACCCATTCGAACGAGGCGATCTGCCCGCCGTATTCGCCAAGCACGCGCTCGAGCAGGGCGAACGTCTTCATGGTCGCGATGACCTTGCCCTTGTCGCGGATCAGCGGCGTTTCCTTGCCGTCGGCGCCGTAGTAGAGATTCGCCTTCGGCGCGTAGAGGTCGGTCCCGGTGAAATCATGGAAATCGCTCGGATCCGGCGACGTCGACCAGGTGCCACCGAAGACTTTCGGATAACGGGTCTGCAGCCACAGCGTGGCCCAACCACCGGATGAGTGGCCATTGAGCAAACGGCCACTGGCCTTGCCGTCCATCGCGTACTGCTTTTCCAGGCTCGGGATCAGCTCGGCCGTGAGCGCTTCGCCCCAGGGCCCGTTATTCACCGAATCGGCAAACTCATGGGTACCCGTGGGTGAGGATTCATCGAGGAAAACCCAGATCATCCGCGGCATCTGGCCCTTGCTCATGGCCGACCAGACGTTGGCGATGCTGCCGGCATAGTGCTCGAAGCTGCCGCCGAATCCATGGGTTTCATAGACGACCGGATAGCGCTCCGCGCCGCCGGCCTGGTAACCGGGTGGGGTCAGTACCCAGGCCTTCATATGGATCGGCCGTCCCCAGAACGCCGACAGCACGGGGCTGACAAAGTCGATCGCGGTGGCATGCTTCCTCGCCTCCGGCGCGGCATCGCGTACCTCGGCCGACGCATTGGGCGGGAGGTTCCAGACCTCGCGCGCGGGGACTTTGTCGGTCAAGGTCAACACCGGCCAGGCGACACCCGGAGCCACCTTCACCGGCACCACGGCACTGTAAAGGTCACCCGGCGAGCGACCGCCATAGTTGTAGTCGTGATTGATGTCCAGGACCGCCTGCACCAGGTAATCCCCTGGCGGCAGCTGCGAGAAACCCTGTGGGAAGGTGGTTTCATCGGCATCCATGCCTACCGTGTCGCCGGGTGCGATGCGGCTGATCTCGCGAGCGGCAATGGCGACCGCCTTGGGCGAGAACGGATTCATGGCGATTTCCGTCACCTTGCCGTCCTTGCCAGCCTGCGCATCGCTGGCGAGCGTCGCGAAAACCAGCAACCTGCCCGATGCCGGTGCCGTCGACGCGGCGCCAAGGCTGACGTTGACGATGGTATGCGTCGTCGGCGCGTCGCTGCGCGCGCAGGCCGGCCCCACGCACAGCAGGGCCAACGACAGGGCAAGCGCGGACGAGCATGTACGGAAGAACATGGCGGTGCCTTTCGCTGGAAGACGGAAGCCCGCATTCTGTCATGGCCCGGGCGTCTCACGTCAAACCCGCTTTCGTCGCCTTCCCCCGTCGACCGTGAAGTTCTCACCCGTGATGAAGCCGGCCTGTGCGGACAGCAGGAAAACCGCCAGCGCGCCGATATCGCCGGGAACACCGACCCGACCAGCCGGATGGCGTTCGGGATCCGCCGTCATGTGACGGGTCTCTTCGCAAACGATCCCACCGGGATTGATCGCATTCACGCGCACCGGTCCGGCGCTGACCGCCATGGCATGAGTCAGGGCGATGACGCCGCCCTTGCTCGCCGCATAGGCTTCGGCACCCGGCTCGCATTGTTGCGCACGCGACGAGCCGATATTGACGATGGCGCCGTTTCGCTTGCGCAGTTCGGGCAGGCAGTGCTTGCTGCACAGGAAGGTCCCGCCGAGATTGGTTTCGATGCGCCTCGTCCAGGTTTTCCAGTTCAGCGTTTCGAGCGGACCATCCTGGGGATCGGCGGTGCCCGCGGCGTTGACCAGGCCATCGATCCGGCCATGACGAAACATCGCGGCCATGAGGAATCGCCGCACGCTGGCCTCGCGCGATACGTCCACGCGGACGAAGGAAACATGCGCACCGGCGTTGAGTTCGGCGAGGCAGGCGCGACCGGCACGTGGATCGATATCGCCGATGATCGCCTTGCCGCCCGCCGCGACCACCGCCTCGACGATACCGCGGCCGATGCCACGTGCGCCGCCGGTCACCGCGATGACATGGCCCGTCAGGGGCAGCGCGGACAGCCGCTGCCCGCTGGGTATAACCTGTAGTGCTGCATCCATGCGACGACTCCTTGTCAGTCTGTACGGTAGTAATCGACCTCTCGGTAACGGCGCGCATAAAGGCCGAATGCCAGCGCGGCGAGTCCGGCGAATAGCGCGAAGAAAAACATCTGGAAAGCGGTGACGCTGATCCCGGCATGTCCGATGCCGGCGATCACGGTCGGGTTGCGGACACCGGCATTGGCCAGCAGCACCCAGAGATTGCCGACGGTCACCGCCAGCGTCCAGAAGCTCATCAGCGTACCTTTCATGGCCCGGGGTGCCTGGCTATAGGCGAATTCCAGTCCCGTGGCGGACACCAGCACCTCGCCAAAGGTCAGCAGCGCATAGGGCAGCAATTGCCAGACGATGGAAAGCGCCTGGCCACCGTCGAGGATCAGCTGGAATCCGCCGACCACGACCCAGGCCAGCGCGGAAAACACGATACCCGTCGTCATCCGGCGCAGCGCGGTCGGTTCGATACCGAAGCGGCGCAACATCGGATACAGCACGAGGTTGTTGAACGGGATCAGCAGCATCACCAGGGCAGGATTGATCGCCTGCATCTGCGCCGGATGCAACCAGTCCGGCGCGCTCATCTCGCCCGCCTGCAGGACCCAGGTCGAGGCTTTCTGGTCGAACAGCGACCAGAACGGCGTCACCAGCGCGAACACCACCAGCACGCGCAGCACCGCGCGCACGCCTTCGATCGCCTCCTCGGGATGCCGCCCGCGGGCGCGATCGAGTTGCATCCAGGTGCCGCCGCCAAGGAACCCGAGCAAGAGGACCAGCGCCAGGCACAACACCGGGACGATATCGAGCACGGGCAACAGCGCCAGCGAAGCGACGGCGAGCACGATGCCGGCGACAGCCGTCCAGTACCCGGGATTGCCCTGCCCCGGCACGCGGGTCGTCAAAGCCGTGCGCGCCACGCGGGAAAAGGCGTCCGGATCGCCCGAGACGGGGGGCAGCATCACGTAATGTCGGCGACCGAGCCAGAAGACCACGGTGGCGACGAACATCAACAGGCCCGGAATGCCGAAGGCCACGCTCGCGCCGTAGTCGCGCAGGAACATCGGCATCAGCAGTGAGGCGAAGAACGAGCCGAAGTTGATCATCCAGTAGAAGGCGTCGAAGACGATCTTCGCCCAGTGCTTGGTACTGGCATCGAACTGGTCGCCGACGAAGGACGCCACGCAGGGCTTGATGCCCCCCGGAGCCCAGCGCGATCAGCGCCAGCCCGGTATAGAATCCGGCCACGCTGTGTTCGAACAGGGCCAGGCAGGCGTGACCGGCGCAATAGACCAGGCTGAGCCAGAGCACGGTGCGGTACTTGCCGAGCCAGCGATCGGCCAGCCAGCCGCCCAGCAGCGGGAAGAAATACACGCCGATGACGAAGGTATGGAACACGTCCTTGGCCGCGCCGGGGCGTTCCGCCGCGGGCAGGTACATCAGCAACGAGGTGATCAGGAACGGCGTGAGGATATTGCGCATGCCGTAGAAGCTGAAGCGCTCGCATCCCTCGTTGCCGATGATGTAAGGAATCTGTCGTGGTAAACGACCGGTTCCCTGAGCGCTATCCATCGCTGTCATGATCCATGCCTTCCTTGCGGCCAGCCCCGATCCTAAACGAATCCGACCCAGGATCAAAAAACCGTGCGCATGGCGTATCGTAGTGGCCTGTCGCCGGAAGGATAGTCGCTATGCGCACCATCGCCACGGGCCTGATCGGTTACGGCATGGCCGGTTCGGTATTCCACGCCCCGTTGATCGCCGTCGACGAGGGCCTGCATCTTGCCGCCATCGCCAGCAGCCGTGCCGCCGACATCGCCCGCGATTTCCCCGAATCACGCGCCTACGCGACTCCGCAGGCACTGATCGATGCGCCGGATATCGAGCTGGTCGTCATCGCCACGCCCAACGACACCCATGCCGACCTCGCCCGCCGCGCGCTGGAAGCCGGCAAGCATGTGGTCGTCGACAAGCCCTTTACCCTGGACAGCGCCGAGGCCGACGCGCTGATCGCCCTGGCCGAGCGCCACGGGCGACTGCTCAGCGTGTTCCATAACCGGCGCTGGGACGGCGACTTCCTTACCGTGAAACGCTTTATCGAGGATGGGCGCCTGGGCGACATCTACCACTACGAAGCGCATTTCGACCGCTTCCGCCCCGAGATCAAGACCGGCTGGCGGGAAAAACCCGCGCCCGGTGCCGGCGTACTCTACGATCTGGGCGCGCATCTGATCGACCAGGCACTGCTGCTGTTCGGCATGCCCAAAGCGATCACCGCCGATGTGATGGCCCAGCGCACGCAGGCCGAGGTCCCCGACTACTTCCACCTGGTTCTCCATTACGGGCGCAAGCGGGCGATCCTGCACGCTTCGACCCTGGTGCGGGAACCCGGTCCGCGTTACCTCGTCCACGGCGATGCCGGGAGCCTGGCCAAGTTCGGTATCGACGGCCAGGAAGCGGCGCTCAAGGCCGGCATGCGACCGGCCGGTAGCGACTGGGGCCGCGACCGGCCGGAGTATTTCGCACGCTTCGTGGACAACGAAGGCAGCGAGCAGATCGTCGAGACCCTGCCCGGCCGCTATCCGGATTTCTACGCCGCGGTGGCGCGCGCCATCGCCGAGGGCGAGGCATTGCCGGTGACCGCGTCGGAAGCACGCCATACGATCCTGTTGATCGAGGCGGCGATGCGCAGCTCGAAGGAAGGGCGGACAGTCCTTATCTGAACGCTTTATGGGTTCATCGAGGCACGCAGACTGAAGCAACGCGTGCTTTTGCCACTCTCAGACGACGTCCAGCTCGCGCGAACCGGCAAGCACCGTCAGCGACACCGGCACGATAGCGTCCTCACTCATCATCTGGATCTGGCCGTCCTGGACGAACAGTTGCAATTGCATCGTACGTATCGCCATCGCGGCCAATGCGGCGCTGGTTTCCGGCGCGATGTCGATCACGGTGACATTTTTCTTGCCGCCGACGCCGGGCGCGGTCTTCTTCCACCAGACCTCGGCGCTGCGTCCGCTATAGGTATAGACCACGACCCGCTTCGCCCGTCCGCAGGCGCGCCGGATGCGCTGCTCGTCCGGCTGGCCGATCTCGATCCACAGGTCGATATCGCCGGTCAGTTCCTTGCGCCACAGGTCCGGCTCGTCCTCCGAACTCAGGCCCTTGCCGAAAACCAGCGCGTCATCCGCATGCAGGGCGAAAGCCAGCAGCCGCACCATCATCCGTTCGTCGGTTTCCGAGGGATGCTGCGCAATGGTCAGCGCATGCGCCTGGTAATAGTTGCGGTCCATATCGCTGACCTGCAGGTCAGCCTTGAACACGATGGATTTGAGGGCCACGGGAGTCCGATACGTTTCAATCATTGCGCAGATTACCACCGCCACCTCGGGAGCGCCGTAAATGACTGTTTGATGCCTTGCCGGAAGCCTTTCCTCGGCTAAGTCTTTTCCTTCAGGACCTCATCGGCGATCGAACTTTCTTCTTTACTGATCTGAACGCGAGGCGCTCTCATTTCATGATAGGAATGAAGCACTTCAAGTCGATGATAGAGGGACTCATCCTTGTCCCCGACCTCCCTGTATGCCTCGACAGCCTGTCTTGCTATTTTCCGGGATGGCTCCTGGTCCATCAGGTTGAGCGAAAAGTTATGTGTAAACACATCCTTCAGCCCCCGCAGTTTTTCTTCTTCAACGAACCCTGCATACCCGCCGCCCTCGCGCAACATGCTTAGCCGTTGATTGGCACAATCAAGCTCTTTCTGATTCTCGGGATTTTGCACAATACTGTTGTGAAGAAAATTTGCCGCCATACGTCGCCCATCTTCACCGATGCTGACGACGGACCCGTCAGTCAGGGCAACGAAGCGTGCATTGGCCTGGTCGTGATCGGCACGATCGAGTGTCGACTTGTTTTGCATTCCATTCAGCTCCTCCTGAAATCGGCTCTGAACAGAGGTGAATGGTACCGGCTGGCGCGGTAGGCCTGCCGCAAGCTGCGACGGAGCAATGTCCATGAATCTGTTTTCCATAAAGAACGCCAGACTCATCCCGACGCTGGCGAATGGCTGAAAGGAACGCCATTGAAGCCGCGAAACATCCAAAAAACTTTCAGATTTCGGTCCACGAACCAGGCTCAGGCAATCGTTCCCTCAGCGATCCGCCGTGCGATGAATTCAGCGGCCGGCTCTGGCCGACCTACGTGGAAGCCCTGCACCAGGTCGCAGCCCATATCGGCGATCATCGCCAGGGTGTCTTCGTTTTCCACACCCTCGGCGACCGCCTCCAGGCCCAGCCGGTGGGCGACATCGATCATCGCGCGGACCAGTTGCGCGGTTCGCTCGTCGGTGTGCATGACTTCGACGAAGGACTTGTCGATCTTCAGTTCGGTCGCCGGGAAATGCCGCAGATACGCGAAGGAGGCATAACCGGTACCGAAATCGTCGATGGCGACGCGGACGCCCGCGTCGCGCAGCCGACGCAATACCCGCACGCTCATATCCAGGTCGGTCAGCAAGGCCGTCTCGGTGACCTCGACGACCACCGAGGTCGGTGGCACGGACCATATCTCCATGGCGCCCAGGAACTGCTCGGCGAAGCCCTGTTCGACGAAGACCCGCGGCGAGAGATTGATCGCGACATCCAGCGGCCGGCCCGCCTCGTGCAGCACGGCGGCGTGCCGCAACGACGCGTTGAGGCTCCAGCGGGTCAACGGGACGATCAGGTCGCTGCGTTCGGCGAAGGGGATGAAGTCCGCGGGCGTGACCTCACCATGCTGGCGCGTGGTCCAGCGCGCCAGCGATTCGAGGCGGGCGACAGCGCGGGTGCGCACGTCGATCACCGGCTGGAAATGCACCTGCAGGCGGTTCGCGTCGATGTCCTCGCGAAGTTCGCTGTACAGGATCTCGACCTGGGTCGCATCCGGCTGGTACATCGCGAACGGTTCGCCGATACGCAAGGCCTCGTCATGCGCGATCTCGGCGCGACGACAAAGCAGTTCGGCGGCGGCGCCATGCTCCGGGTGGAGGGCGGCGCCGATCACGGCACGGCCGTGCCACGGCCGCGAAGGACAGTTCAAGGGTTCGTCGAAGGCGGCAACCAGGCGCGTCGCGGCAAGCAGGGCGTGCGTACGGTTGCGCATCGCCGGCAGCAACAGCACGAAGGTGTCGTCGGCGCCGAAGAAGACTTTGTCGACATGGCGCAGGACGCCGCCGATGCGCTCGCGCGCGGTATGCATGATCTCGGTGCCGAAATCGTAGCCATAGCGCAATTGCGCCTCGCGCATGCCGCGCAGGCGAACGACGAGCACGGCGCACAACCCGTTGCGCGAACCGTCGCGGTCGAGCAAGGCCTGCATGGCGGTGAACAGGTGAGCGCGGTCGGTCATGGGACGCTCCCGGCGGAGCGGACCGGCATGGGAAGGAGTCGGGTATTCACTGCAGGAAAAATTCCTTCGGATCGATGCCGTGGCTTCCTGGCGGCAGGCTGCGGCTGACCTCTATGTGCTCGTGGCCCACCTGCCGCATCAGGTCCACGATGCGGAAGTCATCCAGTGGGGCTTTTCCCCGCGTCGAAAGCACCGCGACACGCGGCAACAGGCGACGGGCATGATTCTGCACCATCACGATGGCAATCTCGCCGGATGTCAGCTCGACCAGCGAACCAGTCGGGTAGACCCCGAGGCAGGACTGGAACTGTTCGACCAGTTCGCCCTGGAACACGGTATTGCGCCCCGCGTAGATTTCGCGCAACGCATGGTGCCGCGAGACCGCCTCGCGGTAAGGACGTGGCGTACACAGGGCATCGTAGGTGTCGACGATGGCAGCCATGCGCGCGGCCAGCGGAATGGCCGCACCCGCAAGTCCTTGCGGATACCCGCTGCCGTCATGGCGCTCGTGGTGACTGCCGACGATGTCGCGCACATCGACATCCATGACCCCGGAATGGGCGAGGATGCCAAGCCCCTCCTGCACGTGCAGGCGCGCCAGCGCCATCTCTTGCGCATCGAGCGGACCGGCGCGTAGCAGCAGTTCGTCGGGCAACTGCGACTTGCCGACATCCATCAACAGGTTGCCGGCGGCGAGACTGACAATGGTTTCCTGGTCGAAGCCCATATGCCGGCCGAAGGCCGCGGCCAGGGCGCTGCAGCTGACCGCGTGCTGATAGCTATAGACATCGCGGCGGCGCAGGCTTTCGATCCAGAAGAAGGCGTCCCCACTGCGCATCACGCTGTCGACCATCGGCCGCACCGCCCTGGCGACGTCCTCGATATCCAGGGCCTGACCGCGGCCGATGGCGTCGACGATTTTTTCCATGCAGGCGCTGGCGTTGTTGAAGGCCTCCCCGGCCCGCGCCAGTTCGTCGTCGAACCGGGCGGTATCCTGGTAAACCTGGCTACGGCGGAAGCGGACCGGCGACGGTTCGGTGCGGCGCAATACCTGGGGGCGGATATCCGCGGCGACGTCGTGCCGGGTATCGACGAAGACGTATTCGCAATAGCGGCGCACAGCTTCGATGTCCGCACGGGAGTGGACGGCGAGGCCTTGCAATGGAAACGGAGTCTCAGCCCAGTTGCGATCCAGACGGCAGATGAACATGCCAACCTCCAGATCGCGGACAAGAACCCGCCGTTCGACCAGCTCGTAAGCCACGCTCCCCCCGAGTCGGGCGCCCTGACCGTCCGGAAACGTACGGTCCAGCCCGCGTCATTCTAGCCACCGGATGAGCATCGCTACCAGCGGGTCACGACAAAGGTCGTACAAGTGGGCCGCCCTCCCGATGAAAAACCGCGTCGGCGCAACCATTTAGCCAATGCACGCGCTGTCATCGAAACGCCGTTCCACCGGTCTATGAGGTAACCCCATGAGGAGATCCGTCATGTTCCGAGGTCTTTATCTGTCCGCCAGCCTGGCCCTGCTGGTCGGCCTGGCCGCCTGCGCACCGGTGTTAGCCGGCGAAGGTGTGAAGCTTCCCGATCCCGCCGTCGATCCGGCGGCGGCCCCCGGCGACCAGGTCGCCGTACTGGCCGGTGGCTGCTTCTGGGGGGTCGAAGGGGTGTTCGAGCACGTCAAGGGCGTGAAGAAGGTCCTGGCCGGCTACTCCGGTGGCGAGGCCCGGACCGCCAACTACGACGACGTCAGCGAGGGCGACACCGGCCATGCCGAATCCGTGCAGGTCACCTACGATCCGGCCCAGGTCAGTTACGGCCAGTTGCTGAAGATCTATTTCTCGGTCGCCCTCGACCCGACCCTGGTCGATCGCCAGGGCCCCGACCGCGGCAAGCAGTACCGCTCGGCGATCTTCTACGCGAACCCGGCGCAGAAGCAGGTCGCCACGGCCTATGTCGCCCAGCTCACCGCTGCGAAAGCCTTCGATGCGCCGATCGCGACGCAGTTGGTGCCTCTGGACAAGTTCTACCCCGCCGAGGGATACCACCAGAACTATATGCGCCTGCATCCGGACGCGGCGTATATCGTCTACAACGATGCGCCGAAGGTGGCCGCGCTGCAGCGGATCTATCCGGAGGTATACAAACCCTGGTAATCCATCGCGCGTCTGCAGGAGCGCCGCGGGTGCGCTCCATCGACGCTCCGACCGTTCAGAGCATGGGGAGGTTCAGGCCTTGCTCTTTCGCGCAGGCGATGGCGTCTTCGTAGCCCGCATCGGCGTGCCGCATCACGCCGGTGCCGGGGTCGTTCCACAGCACCCGGGCGAGGCGCTTGTCCGCCGCCTCGCTACCGTCGCAGACGATGACCACGCCGCTGTGCTGGCTGTAACCCATGCCGACGCCGCCGCCATGGTGCAGGCTGACCCAGGTCGCGCCGCCGGCGGTGTTGAGCATCGCGTTCAGCAGCGGCCAGTCGCTGACTGCGTCGCTGCCATCTTTCATCGCCTCGGTCTCGCGGTTGGGGCTGGCCACCGAGCCCGAATCCAGATGATCGCGGCCGATCACCACCGGTGCCTTCAGCTCGCCATTGCGGACCATTTCGTTGAACGCGAGTCCCAGTTTGTGACGCTGGCCGAGGCCGACCCAGCAGATGCGCGCCGGCAGGCCCTGGAAGCTGATGCGCTCGCGTGCCATGTCCAGCCAGTTGTGCAGGTGTGGATCGTCGGGAATCAGTTCCTTCACTTTCTGGTCGGTCTTGTAGATGTCTTCCGGATCGCCCGATAGCGCGACCCAGCGGAACGGGCCGATACCGCGGCAAAACAGCGGGCGCACGAAGGCGGGCACGAAGCCGGGGAAATCGAAGGCATGGACCAGGCCTTCGTCCTTGGCCATCTGGCGGATGTTGTTGCCGTAGTCGAAGGTGGGAATGCCCTGCGCGTGGAAGGCGAGCATCGCCTCGACATGCGTGCGCATCGAGGCCTTGGCCGCGTCGCGGGTACCCTCTGGATCGCTCTTGCGGCGCTCGAACCACTCCTCGACCGTCCAGCCGAGCGGCAGGTAACCGTTGACCGGATCGTGCGCGCTGGTCTGGTCGGTCACCGCGTCCGGGCGCACGCCCCGCCGCACCATCTCCGGCAGCACCTCGGCGGCGTTGCCGAGCAAGGCGATGGATACCGCCTTACCCTCCTTCGCATAGCGGTCCAGTCGCGCCAGCGCATCGTCCAGATCCTTCGCCTGCTCGTCGACATAGCGCGTCTTCAGGCGGAAATCGATGCGGCTCTGCTGGCATTCGATGGTAAGCGAGCTGGCCCCGGCCAGGCTCGCCGCCAGCGGCTGCGCACCGCCCATGCCGCCGAGGCCGGCGGTAAGAATCCACTTGCCCTTCAGGCTGCCACCGTAATGCTGGCGCCCCATCTCGACAAACGTCTCGTACGTACCCTGCACGATGCCCTGCGAGCCGATGTAGATCCACGAGCCCGCGGTCATCTGGCCGTACATCATCAGGCCCTTGCGATCGAGCTCGTTGAAATGTTCCCAGTTGGCCCATGCCGGCACGAGGTTGGAATTGGCGATCAGCACGCGCGGCGCGTTCTCGTGGGTGGGAAACACACCGACCGGCTTGCCCGACTGCACCAGCAGGGTCTCGTCGTCACCAAGCTCGCGCAGCGCGCGGAGGATCGCATCGAAACACTCCCAGTTGCGCGCGGCGCGACCGATACCGCCATAGACGACCAACTCCGCCGGATTCTCGGCCACGTCGGGATCGAGGTTGTTCTGCAGCATGCGGAACGGCGCTTCGGTCAGCCAGCTCTTGCAGCTGAGTTCGGTCCCGCGCGGTGCGCGAATGGTGCGGGTGGTGTCGATACGCGTGGGGGCATTCATTCGGTCGATCCTGAACGGAAAACACGGAACCCCGATTATGCGGTGCGCCCCCTGAAGCCGCCATCCGCGGCGCAGCAAGATACATGTCCGAAAACGGCCAGTTCCATCTCAGGACCGGTGCTAGCCTAGGCTTATGGACAACCACGCCCTGCCCGATCACCACGTTTGCGAACAGGCCCGTCTCAGCCGCGATGCGCGCTTCGACGGCCTTTTCTTCACCTGCGTGACCAGCACCGGGATCTACTGCCGGCCTGTCTGCCCGGCCCCCTCGCCGAAGCCATCGAACATCGTGTATTACGCGAACGCGGCGGCGGCCGAGGCCGCCGGCTTCCGTCCCTGCCTGCGATGCCGGCCGGAACTGGCGCCCGGCAACGGCGAATGGCGGCGTGGCGAGACCGTGGTAGCCCGCGCTTTGAAACTGATCGAAGCCGGCCTGCCCGAAGAGGCTCCGCTGGATATGCTGGCAAGCCGCGTCGGTGTAGGCACGCGGCAGTTGCGCCGCCTGTTCGTCGATCGCCTCGGCGCACCGCCGCTCAGCGTCTACACGACACATCGATTGCTTTTCGCCAAACAGCTGCTGACCGAGACGGCGATGCCGATCACCGACGTCGCGCTGGCTTCCGGTTTCCGCAGCCTGCGCCGCTTCAATGCCGCCTTCCTGGAAGCCAATCGCATCCCGCCCCGCGACCTGCGTCGTCGTCCGCGCACCGGTGCCGGCGAACCGCTCGTCCTGCGCCTCGGCTACCGGCCCCCGTACGATTTCGCCGCGATCCTTGCCTTCCTGGCGACCCGATCCCTGCCCGGTATCGAGCATGTCGACGCCCACTCGTACGCGCGCGTGTTCGGCCCGGCGGAAACACCAGGCTGGCTACGCCTGACCGCGTGGCCGGACGGTGAGCACGCACTACGGCTGGAACTGCATTGCCCGGAGCCGAGCCGCATGCTCGAGGTGGTGACACGGCTGCGTCGCATGTTCGACCTCGACGCCGATCCGACGGCGATCCGCGCGGCGCTAGGTTCGGACCGCAAGCTCGGCCCCTTGCTGCGTAAACGTCCGGGCCTGCGGCTCCCCGGCGGCTGGGATGGTTTCGAAGTGGCGGTTCGCGCCATTCTCGGCCAGCAGATCAGCGTGGCGGCGGCGCGCACGCTTGCCTCGCGTATCGTGCACCGCCATGGCGCCTCGCTGACGACGCCGACCCTGCCCGGACTGGACCGGCTCTTTCCCCCGCCCGAAACACTCGCCGATGCCGATCTGCGTGCCCTTGGCCTGACCACCGCCCGTGCGGCCACGGTGCAATCGATGGCACGTGCCGTGATCGATGGCCGGGCGGATTTTCAGCCCGAGCGTAGCCTGCACGATTTCGTCGAACGCTGGACGGCGCTACCCGGCATCGGCGACTGGACCGCGCAATACATGGCCATGCGCACACTCAGTCACCCCGACGCCTTCCCCGCCGCGGATCTCATCCTCCGCCGCGCCGCGGCCGACGACGCCACACCGATGTCCACCAAGGCCCTGAGCGCCCGCGCCGAAACATGGCGACCGTGGCGCGCTTACGCGGTGATGCACCTGTGGCGCAGCACCGTGCCGGAGACTCCCGATGTTTGACCAACCGATGCTTGAAACCACGATCGACTCGCCGGTGGGCCCACTGCGCCTGCTTGCCGACGCCCACGGCCTGCGCGCGATAGAGTTCGATCCGACGGTCGGCCATCGCACGTTGCGCCGGGTGGCATCGGGGGCTGGCGAGATGACCAAGGACGACGAGTGCGCCGCACGTGCGTTACTGGCGCTGGTCGCAACGCAGCTCGGGGAATACTTCGCCGGAACGCGACAGCATTTCGATCTGCCCCTGCGCCCGCTGGGCACCGGATTCCAGACCAGCGTATGGCTGGCATTGGCGGACATCCCGTATGGCCAGACCCGCAGCTATAGCGAACAGGCTCGCATGATCGGCCATCCCGAGGCCGTGCGCGCCGTCGGTGCCGCGAATGGCAGCAACCCGATACCCATCGTGCTGCCCTGCCATCGGGTGATCGGCGCGAACGGCAGCCTCACCGGCTTCGGCGGCGGGCTGCCGATGAAACGCTTCCTGCTCGAGCTCGAACGAAGAACTGTCGACCCCGGTCTGTTCCCCGGTTCCTGAACCGGCGAGCTATTCGCCTTCCTGGTCCGCCGGCTTCGTTTCCTGCGGCTGCTGTTGCTGCTCACGCACGGCCCGCTCGCCGACCTGCGGCTGTGACCGGTAGCGGTCGATCACGTCCTGCTGCTTCGCCTGCTGCAATTGCTGTTGCGAGTCGCTGGCGTTGCCCAGCTGGCTACGCAAGGCTGGATCGGCGGTCTGGTTGAGTACCTGGTTCGCATTATTTTGCCGGACCTGGTTCTGCACCGCGTTTTTCTGCAGCTGGTTTTGCACCTGTTGCTGCTGCACGGCCTGCTGGTAGTTCCTGTCCTGATGGATCACGACGGGACGGGGTGGCGGACTGGCTGGCTTCGCGGGCGCGGCGGTGCCGTTCTGCGGATTCTGCTGGGCAAGGGCAAGCACCGGCATGGACGCCAGCGCCAGGGCGATCGAAAGAACGCGTGCGGCGACGTTGCCGGAAAGAGAGCCAAAACGATATGTATTGGTCATATGTCTGCGCGATCATCTGGGGTTTACCCCAATGGTATGACCGGCCCCATGAAATTCCCATTGTCCGCCCTGCTTCGCGGCATGCTTCTGTTCATCCTTGTCACACTTGCCGGCTGCGCCACCCAGCCTGCCGCGCAAGCACCCCAGGCGCAGGCTCGCCGGCCGGTATTGCTGATCTCGATCGATGGCTACCGCGCCGACTATTTCGATCGCCACATGACACCGACCCTGGCCGCGATGGCCGCCGATGGCATCCACGCCGAGGCAATGCAGCCCTCGTTCCCGTCGCTGACCTTTCCCAACCATTACACCCTGGTCACCGGCCTGGTGCCGGACCACCACGGCATCGTCAACAACACCATGGCCGATGCCGCACTTGGCAATTTCAGCCTGTCCAATCGCGACGCCGTCAGCGACGGGCGCTGGTGGGCCGCGGCCGAGCCGATCTGGCTGGCCGCCGATCGCCAGGGCCTGCGCACGGCGACCATGTTCTGGCCCGGTTCGGAGGCGGATATCCGCGGCCACCATCCGGACTACTGGAAGCCCTACGACGGCAAGGTCACGCCCGACCAGCGCGTGGACCAGATCGTTGCCTGGCTCGACCTGCCGGCAACGCAACGCCCTGACTTCCTGACGCTGTACTTCGACGCGGTCGACCATCAGGGGCACAGCTATGGTCCGGATTCGAACGAGGTGAACACGGCCTTGCGAGAGACCGATGCCTCGCTCGCCCGACTGGTCGACGCGCTGCGCAAGCGCGGCCTGTACGACCGCATGGACATCATCGTGATCTCCGACCACGGCATGGCGTTGACGCCACCGGAACAGACCCTCGTTGCCGACGACATGCTGGACCTTTCCAGCGTCGATGTCGTCGCCCTCGGCGTGCTGGCCGGATTCAATCCGAAGCCCGGCCATGATTTCGCCATCGCCGAAACGGCGCTGTTGCAACCGCGCGACCACATGCAATGCTGGCGCAAACAGGATGTGCCGGCACGGCTGAACTACGGCAAGAATCCACGCGTACCGGCCGTGATATGCCTCGCCCAGACCGGCTGGAAGTTCACCAGCCGCGCAGCGATCGCGAAGCGCACCAGGCCGATGTCGATCGGCGAGCACGGCTACGACAATGCCGATCCGCTGATGCGCGCGCTCTTCATCGCCCATGGCCCGGATTTCCGTCGCGGCGTCGTCGTGCCGGAGTTCCCCAACACGGATGTCTACCCGTTGCTTGCGCACCTGCTGCGTATCGTGCCGGCGGCCAATGATGGCAACTTCGATCAGGTGAAGGGCATGCTCGCCGAGCCGGCTGACCATTGATCGGCTGGCTGACCGGCGGCGATGCCTCGACCCATCTTCAGAGCGATCGCCTGGTCGCTATCTCGAGGAACGTCCTGTCGCATGCACCGACGGACGCCAGCTGCCGCCCCAACAGTGCGTAGTAAGCGTCATTGTCGTCAGCACGGACCATGCGTGCGGCGGCATCGAGACCCCGACCGAATGTCGGGGCATCGACGGAATGAGGGCGGCCATCCTTGCGAGGCACGAGCAGATCACGCGCAAAACCCTTGAAGCCATCGGCACATTGCGTGAGAGCGTCCGCACTCTGGCAGCAGAGGATTTCAACAATAGCCTGATGGGCCAATTCAAGGGTTTCGCCCGAAGGGCCCACGCCTCCTTCGAACTGCCTGGGCCACAAGGCTCCAGCCATCGCCCCTGCCTTGATCCACAGGCCCTGGGTTCTTTCATCCGCGATGCGCACATGGCCAGGAACATCTCCCAACATCTGACGCACCGCGCTGGCCGTGGCGAGAGTCGCGGCACCGACTGCGTCCAGTGGACGCAAGCCCCCGAAAGCGCTATCCCAAAGCCGCAGAACAGCTGGAACCGGCATGGCTTCTGCATCCATGCAGCGGATCAGGTGGTCGACGACGGCATCGGCCGGGGGAGACATTGCCGTCCACCTCAGGACGAAGGCCCAACGAAGCCCTATAGCCACGCGAAATTGACGTTCGGCCGGCGTGGCGTCACGCGCTATTCGGGCTGCCGCAGGGGGCCGGTACAGGCGGCTTGGCTGAGCCCAAGGGCGCTGGGCATTGGACACCTCGCCCAGTGTGCACAGGGGGCCTGACCGCACCTCGTTCGACGACGGTCCCGGCATGGCATCGGGCCGCGCCATGCCGACGGGAGCCGGCCCGGTAAAGGAAACGTTGTGCATGATCCTGTGCTCGGTCAAGGGCTTTCCAGCCTAATCCCCCGTCGCCATGCCGGCTTGTGGATTCCGATCACATCGTCCGATCAGCGCACCGGATCCATCGGCGGCGTATCCCAGCGAATCGCCGCCCGGAGTTGCGGCAGGTCGAGGCGCCGTGCCTCGAACTCACGCGCATCCTCGCCACCGAGGGCCGTCGGCAGCGCGACTGGCTGGGTGGCGATGACATGGTCCGCATGTCGCACCACTTCCTGGACGCCATGCGTTCGCAATAGCGTCGCGGCGCGGGCTTCGTCCGTCGCCAGCAGTACAAGCAGGCTGTAGTCCGTCCCGCCACCGTCCGCTACATAGCGGAAGTCGACGCCGCTGGTCGCCCCGCATTTCGCCAGGGCAGCCGCATCGAGTGGCACTGCGCGTACCTTGCTGGCCCAGGTCGGCGGCGGCATGAAGGTATAGCCGGCCGCGTCGTCACGCCAGACGAAGGCCGCCATGGGGGTCGTCGCTGGCGGCGTGGCGCGGTGCATCCCAGGTGGCGGACCCTGCTGGGCATGCGACGACCAGGACAGCGCGACCATCACGGCAAGAACAAGGCGTTTCACCGGCGTCTCCCGCAACCCGAGTCGGGTTCAAGCATACCCCTGGGACGGTAAGCCGTTGTCGGCAACAGATGAAGATATGCCGGTCGCTCCCTTACCAAGCCGGGCGGCGCCGGTGGCGGGCCTTCTGGACATCACCCCGTCATTGATAAAAACAAGACGTTGGGGCCGTGGCTGTATGCGCGGAATAGATCAGAGGCTTCCTGGGGTTTCCGCTATTGCCACGGGCGCCTGGACCCACTGTTATCGGTGAATACACGTGCCCACCCCAGTTTCGTCACCGGGCGCTGATCATCGACCAGCACTTCGGCCAGACGAAGGTCATCGGCAAGCGCCTTGACGCGTGCGTCGCTCTCGACATCGCCTCCTCGGTAAGGATGAAGCAACTCCGTCACGCATCCGACCAGCTCATGCTGGCGACCGCATCCGACGATCGAGGTCAGGGCCTCGCGAGCTGCCTGCTTCACAGAGTCCGCATGTGAGTTATCGTCAAACGGTCCATAGGACCACAGCATGGTGGCCAGCTGGCCAGTCCTGGTCCAGACACCTCGCGTCTCCAGTTCATCGACAAGAGGAGCACAGGCCTGAATATCCCTCAGGATGTCGCCCACATCGTGCGTTATACACAACGCCTCGTCCTGACGGATATCGCTTTGCATACGCATGCCTTCGAAGCAGCGGTCCCATTGCGCCATTTCCCTGGCATCAGGCAGTCGCTGTGCTTTCACGCAGTCGACCAGCATCGTCGCCATGGTGACAAGGTCCTTATGCAGGGCCTCGTCCGGGTACCTCAGGCAAAGCCAGTACAAAGTACGCTGCAGAGCGATCGCCACACGCTGTGTTCGCCCGAAGGGCGTGTCGTTGTCAGCGCCATCTTTTTCCGCAAGAACAGCAAGGATCTCCCTGTCCATCGCCTGTTCGAGTCGTGCTTGCGCAGTTGCAAGTGACATCATTGGCACGACGTTGGCAATGTCCGTCAGCGCCATGCCCGGGACATGGAGCTCAAGATCTTCGACGTGACCGGCTGGCCGCACGACGGCGCGGGGCATGCGCATGACTATGTCCAGGCTATTCGGGATCATTCGTTTCTCTCCACAAAATGCAGCGATGCGACACACATCGCAATGAGCCAAGCGTAGTCAGCCCGCAGCACCCCTCGCTTGCAGATTTCGATCTTCGACGCTGTTGTGGGGCCGTGCTGGCACTTCGAAAGCCCCATGCGGCAGCTAGCAAAAGCAACCCTCATCCGCCCTCCGGGCACCTTCTCCCTGAGGGAGAAGGAGAAGATCAGGCGCCGCGATCGCCGCTTACTTCGTCCGGACCGACCGTCGTGTCCCGGGCGCTGATCCAGGCGAACAGTGCGATACCCACCACGATACCGACCGCGCCGAGAAGGGCCATGCCGCCGGGCATGGCTTCATGCAGGAACATCGCGCCGATCACAGTGGCGAACAACAGCTCTGCCGCTTGCATCGCCTCGACGCCGGCGAGCGCGGTCGGCCGGCGGCCGACCATTTCCGTGGCACGGAAGAACATCACCGTGGCGATCACGCCCGAGGACAGGGCGACACCACCGGCAAGCAGGCTTTCCTCCAGCGTCGGCGGCCCGATGCGCCACCAGGTGATCGCGGCGAAAAGCAGCCATAACGGCCAGCTGCACAGGGTCATGCCGAATACGCGCTGCACGGCGCCGATGCGCGTGCCGGTGCGTTCCAGGTGCAGGAGAATCATGCGGTTGCCAAGGGGATAGGCGAAGGCGGCGAGCAGCACAGCCGCCACCGCCAACCATGCGTCCGTATCGAGTGCGCCATGGGCATGCCCCCATTGCAGCAACATCACCCCGGCCAGGATCAACACGCCGATCGCCAGCGATGGCAAGGCCAGGCGGCGGCGTTCGTCGCGATAGATCAGCGGGGCCAGCAAGGGACCGGCCAGCACGGTAGACAGAAAACTGCCGGCGACCAGCCACGCCGGTCCGCTGCTCGCGGCCCAGGTCAGCGGGATACCGAAGAGCACGAAGCCGACGCTGCTCCAGAGCAGCCAGTAACGCGGATGCCGACGGAGCTCGTCCGGCAGCGAACCCATGCCGCCCTGCATCGACAGGACCATCGCCAGCAAGGGCAAGGTGATCAGGTAGCGCATGATCACCGCCCATTGCCAATGACCGCCGCCACTGACCACGGCACGGTTGAGCACATAAGTCAGGGTGAAGAAAAGCGCCGAGCACAAGGCCAGGGCGACGGCCCTCAGGGCGGTGGAACGCATGGGGACTATCCGGAGGGAACAAACCTCAGTTTCGCATAGCTCCGCTGCGAGGTCAGTCCCGGCGAGCCACCCGGACTCAGGAGGAACCTGGCTGCGCAAGGCATCTTGAGTTAGCTATGTCCGCTCGTTCGATACACTGGCCGGCCAAGGCTTCTCCGGCAATTGTGGAAGGGAAAGGGCGGAAAGGGCGCGCAAGGAGTCCGCGTGCGTTATTTCGCCTGAGAGTGCCCCGCAGTACTGCGCATCGTGCTTATGGATCCAGTCAGCGACCGAGTCCAGGTCTTGCATGACCGCCGATATCCCGGATCGATTGCAAGCAGACGAATTGTCATCGAAAAAGTGTTTCACCCGCTCCTTGAAGCCGTGGGCGCACCCCAGAAAATCCACGAATTCATCGCATTCTGCAAGTTCAATGCATGCATTCGTGGCCAGATCCACAGCCTCGCACGCCGCTCCCTCCGTATTGCGCGGCCAAAGCATGGCGATCGCCACCCCGGCGCAAATACGGACTCCTTGCTGCACTGGCGCAACGATTTTGACATTGGCGAGGGGGTCGGCGAGCAAGGTATGCACATGATGCGCACCACGCGTCTTCGCGAAGCCAGATTCGTTTTGCAATTTGCCAATGAGCGCCTTGCAGCGACTGGCCATCTCCGGGCCTGGCGCCGTCGTATCGCGCACGGCGAACGCCAATGACGACACCACCGAAGCAATCTCCTTGCGGCTTGCCTCGGAACGTACTCCACTGGACATTCGAACCATCAGCTGAAGCGCGAGAGCTGTGCGACGCCGATACCCCAATGGGCTGATCTCACCCGCATGGAAGGTCCCCGGCCGTGCTGTGGCGCTTGCCGATGCCGCATTGGAAATGTCGTGTACCGCGGAGCCGGATCGCATGCCCGAGGAACCATCCGGAGGCACACGATCGGGCGCGGTGCTTGACGTTGCGACGGGTATCCCGGCGGCGGGAGAAATGGGCATGAGGTAATCCGCAAGTGCAGGAGATGCCAGCCTAATAAAGACACCTTGTCACCGCTTGCAGATTCCGATCAAGGCGCCCTTCGTCGATGTTGTATCGCCGGCTACAAACCCGCGGCAATCCAACGCCTCGAAAGAAGTCAAGTCTGGTTCAATACGGAGGCGCGTTCTTCTGCCGTCTCGTCCAGGCCGGCTTCGTCGACATGGAAGTAGTTCACCTGTGCGCCCAGTGCATCGGCCTGTCGTTGTAGCAGTCGGCAGGCCGCGGCCATGTCGTCGACCAGTTCGGTGTTCTTTTGCGTGATGTCGTTCATTTCGTCGAAGGCGGCGTGGATCTGCTCGAAGGCCAACGACTGCTCCTGGCTGTCGCGGGCCATCGAGGCAATATGCGCGGCAACGCGCTGCACGCCTTCGGCGATACCGGCCAGCGCGACGCCGGACTCGGCGGCCAGCCTGGCGCCGGCCCGCACCCGCTCGCTACTTTCGCCGACCAGCTCCTTGATCTCGCGCGCGGATGAAGAGCAACGCTGCGACAGCCGGCGCACTTCGCTGGCGACCACCGCGAAGCCGCGACCGTGCTCGCCTGCCCGCGCCGCCTCGACCGCCGCATTGAGCGCCAGCAGGTTGGTCTGGAAGGCGATTTCGTCGATCAGCCCGACGATGACGGCGACACGGCCGCTGTCGGCGTGGATTTCGTCCATCGCCGCGATGGTCCGGGTCAGCACCTGGCTGCCGTGTTCGGCGCGCTCGCGCACGCCGCGTACCTCCTGGTCGACGGTTCGCGCCGTATCGGCGTGCCGCGACGCCGCAGACGCGAGCTGACCGATCTGCGCATTGGATTGCTCGAGCGCGGCGGCCTGCGATTGCGTGCGGCCGGCCAGCTCATCGCTGCCGACGATGATCCGTGCCGAGGCGATGCGCAGCGTCGTCGCGCCCTCGCCCATGTCGCGCACGATCTCGCTGAGTTTGCCGTCCATGTCGGCGAGCGAACGGGCAAGGACGCCGAGCTCGTCGCGGGTGTGTTCCTTCGGCTCATGGCCGAGCTTGCCCTGGGTGATATCCGAGGCCAGCCGCGAGGCGGCACCAAGTTCCACCAGCACGCGACGCAACAGCCAGATGTCGAGGATCAGCGCCAGCACCAGTCCACCGCCGAGCGTGCCAAGTATCGTCCAGCGCGCCCGCATCACCTCCGCGCTCACCGCGGCATAGCGTGCGCTGCCTGTTTGGGCAACCGTGCCGAGCAGGTTGGCGGCGTCGCTTTGCAGGGTTGCATACATCGACTGCAGCACGTCGTCGCGCGTCTGGGTGGCTTCGTCGTACTTTTCGTCCTTCAGCGACGCGGCGATCTTGCCGAAGTACTTGTCCATCGCGGCCTTGTGCGAGGCGAACTGCTGCATCTCATCGCTGACCGGCACGCCCGCGGCGATCGCCTGGTATTCGCCCCACATGCGTCCGACCAGCGACTGGTTGGTGGCCAGGGCCGAGACCGCCGTCTCGGTGCGTGACGGAAGTTTCATCTGCAGCGATTCCTGCACTTCGCCCATGCTGCCCTCGTAGTAATTCATCACCCGGCCGACCACGCTGGCGGTGGACAATTCCGAAGCATACATATCGTGCAGCGACGCCTGCGCCTTGCCCGTGCTGAGTACGCCAATCGCGGCCGCCGCGGCCATGACCACGAGGAAACATGCCATGCGCACGGCGAAGGCGTGACGAAGACCGAGGGAGCGAAGCGAAAGACGGGGAAGACGGAACATGCGCAAGGTCCTTTCAAAACTTTGTGCATTGCACCATAGGCCTGTGACGACAGGATTTCCGCCTTGGCCGCTTTGCCACTGACCGAAATGCTGAACCGACGACATTCAACGCCGGAGGTTATCCATCCAGTCCCATGCGTTCAGGTCATCGTCCAGGGCCGCCCATTCCGCGGCCACCTTGAGATCGTGGACGGCCGCGTCCTGCTCGGCGATGGTGCTCTGCCTGGCCGGTGACGTATCCAGGGCAGCGACATAGGGCGCGCGAGGCGCATCGGGAACCCCGGCCTGGCGCAAGACGTCGTGCCACCGCTGACGTGCAAGTTTGACCAGGCCGCCCTGCGCGCTGCGCGACATGGCGCCGGCAAACGCCTGTCGATACGCAGCATCGGGAAGCGCCCAGATCATCCCGCCGGGATTCCCCGGATCGGCTACGGCAACCATTTTTCCCTTGGCTTCCCACAGCGTCAACTTGAGATCCGTCCGCACGGCATATTCATTCGCCGGGCAAAGGATGCCCAACCAGGCATCGGCCACCCAGAGCGACGCCCATGCGGGATCGGCGAAACCGTGCGGCTGCCCCAACGGCACATGGTTCCTGCCAGGAACGTTCAGTGCAGGTGGCTCGCCGATAACCGTGAAGACATGGTCGCCATCCATCAGCTGCCAGGTCTCCGCGCGATACCCTTGCAAGGAAATGCTATCGGCCACCGCAGCCGCCAGTTCACCGCAGTTGCCGCCACCGAGTTTCTTGACGCGTTGCATATTGCGCCACGGTGTCCCGGACCAGCCGCCATTCGGGGCCGAACCCACATTGTGGGTACGCATGTTCACCACTTCATCGTTCGCGGCCGCCACCCTGGCATCCACGGCGGCGGCCCTGGCACCGCCCACGACCGCGGCGTCGTAACGCTTGTTCGCCGATTTGATATCACTGCGCTTGTAGGCTGCGCGAATGGGTGCGTAGCCGAATTCAGCCAGGCCGCGATTGAGTGGCTCGTTGCCCACCTGGCTGGCGAAGTTCCGGATTTCCAATGTCGCCAGATTTACCACGACCTCATCGGGCAAGCCAAGATAAGCCGACCCTCGTTGCAGGATGGCATTCACCGACTGCCGAAATGCCGGAAAATCCTCCGGCTGACGAAAATGCATCGCGGCAAGGAGATCCCTGACCATGTTTTGTGGCAGGACCAGCGGCGCAACGCCGGAACCCTGGACTTCGTCCCGGAACGCCACCAACTCCCTTGCCGATGGCATCCAGTTGTCCTCCAGGCCCGCCAACGGCTGGCGGGAGCCGCCACAGGCATCACCGGGAGCTCTCCTGCAACGCTTTCCTTCCGGACCGGTGGTTCCGGCCGGTTCCCGATCGATCATGCCGTGAAGCGTATCGACATCGAGTACCTCGGCCATGTCACGGCCACGCTGGCGCAAGGCGCCGCTATCGAAAATATCGATAGCCAGCCGGATACGCTGCGCATCCGTCATGGACGCCAGCAGCGCGGCGGGCAAACCGTCGGCGCCATGTTCATCGAGAACCTCACCGTTGCCGTCCACGCCGGCATAACGTCCTTCTTCGGTACGCAGGATGCGCACCGTGGAACCGGCATCGGCCGGGCCGTACGCACCGAGCAGCGTGTCGGTCCGGACGATCTCGCCACCGTAACCGACCACGCCTTCCAACACCTCCACGCGTACGTCCCTCGGCCATTCCGGCAGCCGTGTCCACACGCTCAGGGCCAACGCTTCGCCGTCCGCGGTGAATGAGCCGTAATGCAATGGCTCCTTCGCCCGCTGGACGCGGCTATGCACGGCGTGACGCGCCACCAGCAGATCGATATCGGGATCCCGCTCGCCGCTCAGCACGCGGCGTCGGATTTCCGGGCTGCCCGCCATATCCCGTGCCACGGCATCGGTGAGGGCCGGGTAAGTCCTGCGCAAGCTCGTGACGACGGGGTCGGCTGGCGGCGCGGAAACGAAATGTTTCTTGTTCCAGGATGCGTCGCGGGCTACCAAGCCGCGGCGCGCCAGAAGATAGTCGTACAGCGATTGCGGTTCACTGCGGACCCGTGCCAGCACTTGCTCGCCCAGGACGTTGCGTCGCGCGCCCGGCCCCGGGTTCGACGCCGCCGGATCGCCGCCGACCGTACGGTCGGCGGCGACCAGTGCATCGATCATCGCGAAACGACCCGGCACGGCCTGGTTGGGCGCGGCGCTGTCGCGCGGCACATAGTGGTTCTCGCCAAGTCGCACCAGTTCGATCGGACGCCCCGGTGCGCCTGCCGGTAGCGAATGTTCGACCAGGCGTCCGTCCCGGTAGATCTTGACCCGGCGACCGGTGACATCGGCCAGCAGTTTGGCCATCACTTCATCGGCGACCGATGGGGCCATACCGTCGCCGGCGGCCAGGTTGTTCTCCAGAGCGCGCAATTCGTCATGCGCGCGGACCCGACCGCCAGCCTCGACCAGCCAGGATGGGGTCAACGCCGTATCGCTCCAGATACCCTCCAGCGTCATCCGGTCGACCCCGGCAATATCCAGCACCGTGCCGGCATTGTTCGCGGAGACCTCGCCACGCGAGAGCATGCGGGCCATCAAGGTCGCATCGCCCAGCAGGCCGATATCCTCGAAGCCTGGCATCCATTGCCCCAGGGCGTGGTCGTAAACGACATGCATCTCACGCAATGCCGCATCCGCGGTCACCACGCGGTAGCGATCGCTCGCACTGCCCGCGACCGGTTCCACCTCGACGAGTCGCGTCGTTCCTGCTTTTTCCAGCCTGGCAAAACGCTTCGACTCGAATGCGATCAATCCATCCCGATCGGGCAGCATGGAAGAAAGCGGCATATTCCCGGTTGCCGTATACGCATCCCAGTCGGGGCGGATGAACTCGGGGACGCCATCGCTCCTGGTGGAAAGCAGCTGGTCGTCCGTCGCGGCGACCAGGAGGTCGACATCCGATCTGGCCAGGCGCTCCATCCCGGCAGGCACGCCCATGGAAACCGCCATCGTCAGGATGTTTTCGATCGCCTGGGCAAGACTCGAGCCGTCCGTGGTCGGCGCTTCACCCGCGGCGTCAAAGAGATCCTTCACCGCCATCGCGGCGAACAGGCCCATGACCACCTTGCCGACCCTGCCACCGATTCCCGACACCATGAACAGCTGCGAGGCCCCGTTGAGGACCTCATTGAAACTGCGCATGAAGCCAGCGGAATCCTGCTCGCCGGTGGTGGTCGCCGAGTGGAAGGCGACGTCGGTCCAGCGCCGACGAAACGCCTGGATTCGTGCCGTATCAAACGGCAGCGACGTCGACGTTTCGCCGATCTGAAATGTTTTCGGTCGCAGGCCGTGCCCGGGATTGAACAGGTCGTAGGCCTTGCTGCCCTGCCAGGTAAGCCCTTGCGGCTTGACCTTGATCTTCTGCGCGGAAAAAAAGCCAGCGCGCGCGCCAATCGGCAGCTGCCGGCCAAGCCAGGTGTCTGAGTCGATGTCGCCTTCGACGAACTGGATGCGCAAGGCATGGGATGCCGAACGGGCGTCCGGGTAGAAGCGCAGTGCGCCGCCCGGCCGACCCGGGAAGTAGATGAACATCCCGGACGCCCCCGGCAGCCGGGGCACTTCGAACTGAAATGCAGGCAGCAGGGCAGCCTCCCTACCGAAGCCGTCGAGCCTCAGTTGCAGGGGGGAAGCGTGGATCTGCCCCTGCTCGAACGCCTCGCTCAGACGCCTGTGCCGGTCGGCCGTCACCCCGGAGTTCTCTTCGTCCCGCAGGGCCTCGAGCGCGTCGAACGCGAATTCATCGCGCAACGCGTTTTGTACCATCGTTCCATAGAGGGGATCGCCCAGCCATGTCGACATGGCCTCCCGTGTGCGCTTACCCAGGTCGAATTCGCGCGCCGCGTCGATGAAGTCTTCCGCCCGGCCACCGTCCGAAAGGGAGATCGATTTGACGTCGCCGCCGTGGTTGTAGGGAAAGTTGGCTTTCACCGCCTCCCACAACGTCCGGCGATCGTCGACGACCTCCCTGGGCTCCCACTCTCCCAATGCGCGTTTCGCGCGCTTCGGATCGGGCAGGCGCAAAGGCGCCTGCGGCGAAGGGGACGCGCCAGAGAGACTATCGATGATCGCCGATCCCCAGGACACCGCATCGCCTCGCTGGGCGAAAACGCCCATGACGGTGTGGGTGATGAAGGTCGTGTCGAGGTCCGGCCGTCGTCCGGTCTTGCTGAACAGAAAGTCCGAGAAGGCTTTCTTCTGCTCTGCTTCGAACCGCCCGAGGGTATCTCGCATCTTCCCGTCGAGCTGCCCGGCCGACTCCGCTCGTTGGCGATACGCCCGCAGATACGCTGCCTGCTGGGTACTGTCCAGCGATGTCATGGCCTCGGCAAACGCCTCCAGGATGAATCGCGCCATCTCGCGCTTGCCCCAGGCTTGGGCGGACAGCAACGCCGGCTCGCTCACAACGATGTTGCCGCCACCCATCCGCGGGATCGGTCTGGACAGCTCGCCGGATGCCGGCGGCATCGCGGCCTGTGCGCCCCAAGCAAAGTCGGACGAGTCCGGCAGCGGCCAGCGCGGCCCCTCGTCCGTCAAGGCACCCGCGCGGGTCAGCGGCGACACGACGTGCGACCGCAAGCCTGACGAGGTGACCGGGTCGGCGGCCGGCTGCCCTGCTGTTCCGGCGCTGCCGCCGACCGATTCCCGACGCGCGTGGATTTGCGCGGCGTCGCCGGAGGCATCGCCGTACACGCCCTGTCTCGCCAAAAACTGATTGATCAGACGTCTGCGCCCGACGACCAGGCCTGGCACCGTGTGCCTTTCCGTCCGGCACTGGTCGACCCTGGCGAGGGCCGTGCCCGGACGGGGCTGGCCGTCCAGAAAATGCCTGACGGCCATGCCCTCCCTGTCGGCGGTGTCCACCGGAACGCCTGACCGTTGCATCCACCCGTCTTGTCGCACATAGCCCTGCGTGGCTTCGGCAACCCGCGATGTCGCCCCTGGCGTCCCGTTGCGCGAGCGCATGGCCGTCTCCAGGGCAAAGGCGCCGTCGGATACCGTGTCACGAAAACCCTCCAGGCCTCCGGGTATACAGAGCACGCTGGCAAGCACATTGGCCCAGGTGTCGTACCTGCCGATCGGGCCGTCGAAACGTTCCGGATCGCGTTCCGCGCCATGCGCCACGTCCAGCAACCGTTCGGCCGACGTTGGCGTCGACGCCGTTTCGTTTGACGCGCGATACGCACCTGCCGATGTCGGTGAAGGCGCCGAAGAAGCCTCCCGTTCGGCCAGACGCTCGAAAACAGCGACGATGTCATGAGGTCGATCCGGTGCGTCGAGGGCGCGCCCCCTGGCCTCTTCGAACACGGCGGACAATCCCCAGCGCGGATCGATCAGCCCACGATCTTTCTGCTGGAGTCGCCGGATCGCCTTCATGCCGCGGTCGATGGTTTCAGGCCAGGCGCCCTGAGCGAGATCGCCGAGGTGTTTCCGCGCCCAGTCGTCGCGCTGGGACTGGGCCAAGCCACCCAGTTGCCGCTTCTGTCGAGCCAGGGCGATATCGCGGGCCGATGCTTCCGGACACACCACGCGCGCCTGTGCCACCGCGAATCGCCATGCCTCTCGTGACAGATCGAACGGTCTGTAGAGCGCGTCGTGCAAACTCCGGAGCAAAGGCGATTCCTTTGCCTCCGGTGCAACCAGCCGAGGGCGTAACGGCAGGCATGCCGCTTCCCACTGCCTGGGCGACATCCGCAGCGCGGTCTCCAGGATGTCCCGCCACGCGTTGAACACCCCATCGTCGACGCCGGGCAGCAGCCCGTCCAGCACCTGGCCGACCAGTTGCCGCTCCAGGTCGGACACCCCCGCCAGCGGCGTCGCGTGAAAGCGACCCTCGATCAACGCTTTCAGCATGGCCTCATCGACGGGGTCGTTGGCCAGCGCAGCTGACAGCGCATCCAGCGTCGCGCGAGGGACGCCGATCAGCGGCAGATCCGATGCCTGGCCGCCAGCATTGCCGGCCGCGATATTGCCCATGGCGTTCAGACGAAAGGATTCCACACCCCTCACCGGTGGTAACGTCCGGAAGCCAACGGCACGACTGGAGGTGGGGGGAGCTGCAGCAACCTGTGGCATAAGAACGCTCAACGGTGAAAGAAAGGCATGTATAGCCGTTCAACACCGGGCTGACTGTCGTAAATCAATCGGGCTCGCAAACAGCCAACGAGACGTTTAGCCATCTCAATGGCGACGCAACACGTGAGGACCCTGCAAGACGGCCCGCCGTCGGCCCGGCTACCGGCCGAGGCGATCGACCGCAGCGACGAAGCGCGAAAGAATCGATGCCTCGTCACGATGCCGGAAATCTTTCACAACCCATGCGCCATTGACCATCACGTCGCGCACCAGCGGCACGTTGCCGGCGAACAGGAAGCTGTCCATGGCATCGCGGGCGTGGCGGGCCGCAAGCAGCGGCGAGAGGTCGTCGAGGACGATCAAGTCCGCCCTTGCGCCGGGTTCCAGCCGCCCCGTATCGACGGCAGAGGCACGCACGCCGCCCGCGAGCGCGGCATCCCAAAGCGTCTCGCCGACACTGGCACCTTCGCCGCGCGCGGCGATATTGCGATGCCGGGTGGCCAGGCGCTGCCCGTATTCAAGCCAGCGCAACTCCTCGACCGGCGACACCGAGATATGCGAATCCGAGCCGATACCAAGCAAGCCGCCCGCGCCGAGATAATCGGCAAGCGGAAACAGGCCGTCGCCGAGATTGGCCTCGGTGGTCGGACACAGGCCGGCAACGGCACCGCTCCTTGCCAGTCGCCGCGTTTCTTCCGCCGTCAGATGGGTGGCGTGGACCAGGGTCCAGCGCGCGTCGACGTCGGCATTGTCCAGCAGCCATTCGACCGGACGCGCGTTGCGCAGCGCCAGGCAGTCCTGGACCTCGCCGATCTGCTCGGCGATATGGATATGGATCGGCATGTCATCCACCGCTCCCGAGCCGAGTAACGTGCGCATCGCCTCGGGCGGCACGGCGCGCAAGGAGTGTAAAGCCACGCCAACGCGCAACATCCCGTCCTCTTCCGCGCGCAGGCGGCCAAGCAGCGCGAGATAGGCATCGACCTCGTGGTAAAAACGACGCTGCCGCTCGACCAGCGGACGGCCGTCGAAGCCGCCGGTCATGTAGAGCACCGGCAACAGGGTCAGGCCGATACCAGCCTCGCGCGCCGCCTCGACCAGCGCCAGCGACATCGCCGCCGGATCGGCATACGGCCGCCCGTCAGGTTGGTGATGCAGGTAATGGAACTCACAGACCTGGGTGTAGCCGGCTTTCAGCATCTCCACATAGAGCTGTGCGGCAATCGCCTTCAACGCTTCCGGACCCACCGAAGCGGCGAAGCTGTACATGGTCTCGCGCCAGGTCCAGAAGCTGTCGTCGCTGCGCCCACGCCGCTCGGCCATGCCGGCCATAGCGCGCTGGAAGGCGTGCGAATGCAGGTTCGGCATGCCTGGCAGGACGAACTTGCCGATCTGCTCCGCACCACCCGCACCGTCGCCGGCATCGACAAAGACGCCATCGGCGACGGCAAGTTCCCCGGCCGCCTGCCAGATGCCGTTACGCCACACATGGCCGGCGCGAAGAGTCATTTGCGACATGGGTGGAATCCTCCGATACAAGGAGGCTTATGGTAGTCGACCCGGGCGCTTCCGCGCATAAGCCTGAACAGCCCGCTTAAAGCCTACAAGACTCCCTCGCAAGCGATCGATTTCTGATAGCACCAACCGCCCTCGTGCCGCACGATGCCGAGCGCAGGACATGGCATGTCACCAGACGCCCCATGGCACTACCCATTCACAGGACGGAATGCGTCATGATCGACACCACCGCAACCAGACACCCGGACACTATCTTATCCATCCGCCAGAACAGCATCGAAAAGGAGTCGGTGGCCACTCTGAGCCAGCTTCAGCTCAAACTCACTGGCATCGAAAACAAGGCCACTGAACTACGGATAAAGTCTGACGGCATGGGTGGGCTTCGCATCAAGATCAAACCAGGAAGCGACTCGTTCGTGAAGAACTTCCTGCACGGCGACCGATATGCCAAAGAAGCCCATGGCGCACGAAAGTATTTCGGACTTCGCGACCATGCAACCGTCGATAGTGCGACGAAGAAAGTAACGTCACTTTCAGCCAGTTTGATTCCGCCCAACCGGAACTTCATCGAGCTGAGGCGCGAAGAGCTTCAGGTGCTACACAAAGACCTCTCCAGGTTAGGCGATGACGTCCTCCTGCAAAAGGACGATGACGGTCACATAAGAGTCGCGCCTCCTGGCACAGATCCAAAGTACATACATGCCGCGCAAAAATACTTCGGGAACGATACGCCACCAACCGTCCGGGCAGTGAAGATCGGCATAGCGTTGAGTCTCAATGAGATCGAATCGCTGGCGACCGGCACACAAGCGAAGCTGACCGAACTGTCCAGCGGCGATCTGGTCGAACTTCGGAGGGGGCTGTCCCGCATGGCACCCGACTTGGGGCTTGTTACAAGCGGAAAAAGCCATCTCAAGACTACAGAAAACTACGATCCGAACAGCAGGCCTGCCGTCGCGGCGGCGAAGTTATTCGACACTCATGCACCGTTGACAGCAAACAGGGCCGGTACGCTAGCTGCCAACGAGCTCTCAAGAAGAGATCCTTCATACAAACAGAACTTGCCTGTTTATTTCAACGAAAACGTCGAACAATCGACGTATATAGCGAAGCGGATGACGCCCACGGAGATTCGTGAAGAAGCCCGGCAGGCCTTTGGAAACGCGATGGATATTCCCGACATCAAGACATTTTTCGACGTAGCTCTTGGGATGGCCGCAGATGGCCAGGACGTTGGAATGGCCCTTGTCCAACTCGCGCTTGAGCTGTGCGAGGGCAATTTCACCGAGCCCTTGGGGCGGCAGTATGTCAGCGAGGCATTGAGCGAGCTTCCACTCGGAGAACGTGAGGACCTCACGGAACTGGTCCTCACTGTATATCGCCAGTACCTGGCCATGACTTCATCGTAACCGGCACGATGCGGCGCGCCACGATCATGCGGTTGGTCACAATTTCGCGGACTCTTGTCCGCCAAACATTCCATAGAAGATTCAAGTCATGACAGGACCGTCGCCAGCCGATGGGCTGAGCTCCGCTCTGTCGCCAAAAGACACCTGCGAAGCGACGCGCAACAGGCCGATTATTGAAAAAGGAATCCATCATGACCGTGCCCCTTCCTGGAGCAACGAGTGTGTCCCCGCTGGCGCCGGCTCGAGAAGCAGGCGCGTCATCCGCACGGCGACCAGGAAACAGCATTCCGATGAACGCCTTAAGCAATGCGGAGCGTTGGTCGGCACGGCTCCCAGAGCCGCCACCTTATAGCGAGGTTCCGATCCGTGGAATCGAACAGGTTCCGACGCGTCCGCTCGATAGCGCGCCGTTGGGCTCCCGCGCCCCGATCGGCATGCCCGTATACACGGAGAGCCCTGGTCCCGGCGAGCAGACCCTCTTTGCGAATCCTTCAAACCGCAAGCCCTGAGCCTTCCACACGATATCCACAGCAAGGAAGCCATTCATCATGTTGCCCATGTCCACCACGCACCCAACAGCGCATGCCTCTCCTGCCACGTCGGCCAACTCATCGCCAGCTACCGAAATACCAAGGACTACCGGTCTGCAGGGGAATTTGCGAAGCATCTCGCAATCCTGGCAATCCATGCCCGATCTCATCGCGGGCCACACGGAGTGGCGCGATTCGGCGGGATCCACAGGCGAACCTCGCTTGCCCCCCTGGAGTGAAGGGTTTCGGCACGCCGCCCCCCTTGGCCCACCGCCCTCGTACTGGGCGAACAGCGAAGGCGACCCATGCTATCCCCCAGGACCGCATGACGCCGTGGAGCAGCGTCGCGTACGCTCGTTAGAAGTCATTTATGGGCAGGCTCGACCAGGTATTGGAGATGTTGCATCCATCAGGCTAAGTCAGGATCTGTCGGGCGTTCAGCGCGATCGAGCGGTTACACACCGAAATAATATCGCCTTGAAGCTTGACGCGCTCACTAAGATTGCCGAACGAGTGCGGGATCTGGGCATCGATGTATCTGCGGGACCAGTGAACTTTTTCCCGCTTGCCAATAGCCTCAAAAACTTGAGCAATGCCTGGAGTCGAGGAGATCTCGTCGACAGTTCCCGATTCATCCGAATCGTGCAATCCCCCGGCAACGCCATGAGAAAAAAGCTTGAAGGGGTTGTCGGGAGGGAAACTGAACGTCTCTCTCGGCGAATCTTCGACAACATTCCTGACCGACACGTCATCGATTTGTTGTTGGCCATGGGAGAGATGAGGGGAATGAAGGTATAGACCCCGGTCCGAGCCATCCAGCACCGACTGGATGCCCCGGCACGTGTTCCCGGGGCATAATGCCTGGATGTCCGCCAAACATCCCGAACAGACTCCCAAGCTGCTGGTGCGCCAGGCGCGGCCGGCCGATGTCCCGCAACTGGTTGCCCTGACGGCGCGCGTCTACACGCCTGAATGGGGCCATTCGGCGGAGATGCTGCAAGGCCAGCAGACCCACTTCCCGGAAGGTCAGTTCGTCGTCGAGTACGAGGGGACCATCGTCGGCTTCTGCGCGACTTTCCGCATCGACGAGAAGGTCGCGCTGGCGCCGCATACCTGGATGCAGATTACCGGCGGTGGATTTGCTTCCCGGCACGATCCGAAGGGCGACTGGCTGTACGGCATGGAAGTCGTCGTGCACCCGGACTACCGTGGCATGCGGATCGGCCAGCGGCTGTACATGGCGCGCAAGCGCCTGTGCACCGACCTGAAGCTGCGCGGCATTGTGTTTGGCGGCCGTATCCCCGGACTGGCGCGCCATATCCAGCGTTACGGCAGCGCCGAGGATTATGTGCAGGCCGTGATCGAAGGTCGCCGGCGGGACCAGACGCTGAGCTTCCAGCTGCGCAATGGCTTCGAAGCGATCGGACTGCTGCGCGAGTACGTGCCCTCTGACCATGAGTCCCTCGGCTACGCCGCCCACCTGGTCTGGCGTAACCCGCACCTGCATGACCATCCGGATACCCCCACCGTCGCGCCGACCCACCGGCTGCCCGATTCGGTGCGCGTGGCCTCGGTGCAGTACCAGCAGCGGCGGATCGGCTCGTTCGACGAGTTCGCCAGGCACGTCGAGTACTTTGTCGACATCGCCGCCGACTATGACGCCGATTTCGTGGCATTTCCGGAACTGATCACCCTGCAGTTGCTTTCGATCGAGAATGCCGAGCTGTCCCCGGTCGATTCGATCCGTCGGCTGAGCGAATACACGGACGAAGTGAAGGCGCTGTTCCATCGCCTGGCCGTGCACTACAACATCAATATCATCGGCGGTTCGCATCCGACCCGTCAGCCGAACGGCGATATCCACAACGTCTGTTATGTCTGCCTGCGCGACGGCTCGATCCACGAGCGCGAGAAGCTGCATCCGACGCCAAGCGAACGCAATGTCTGGAACATCTCCGGCGGCGACAGCGCGGCGACGATCCAGACCGACTGCGGACCGATCGGCGTGATGATCTGCTACGACTCGGAGTTCCCCGAGGTCGCCCGCCACCTGACCGACCAGGGCGCGCTGATCCTGTTCGTGCCGTTCTGCACCGATGTGCGCGAGGGCTATCTGCGCGTGCGCTATTGCTCGCAGGCGCGGGCGATCGAGAACCAGTGCTACGTGGTGCTCTCCGGCAATGTCGGCAACCTGCCAGGGGTGAACAATTTCGACATCCAGTACGGCCAGAGCTGCATCTTGACGCCCAGCGATTTCCCGTTCGCGCGCGATGGCATCGCCGCCGACTCGACGCCGAATATCGAAACCGTGCTGTTCGCCGACCTGCGCCTGGAAAATCTCGCCCGCGCGCGCAATTCCGGCGCGGTGACCAACCTCAAGGACCGTCGCTTCGACCTCTACCAGGTGCGCTGGTCGCGCACGACGGAGGGTAAGTGAGTGCGCCGGAAACACCGGGAATAACGTCATGACGGCCATCGATGCCCGCTGGGATCATCTCGTCCTCGACGTACACCTCGCCACCCTCGCGGATAACGGCAAGCCCTATGGCGCGATCGAGCATGCCGCGATCGGCTGGAAGGATGGCGCCATCGTCTACGTCGGCCCGCTGGACCAGCTACCGGGCGACGCCAGTGCCCTGGCGCATCGCGTGCAATCGCTGCCGGGGGTATGGATTACCCCGGGCCTCGTCGACTGCCACACGCACCTTGTCTTCGGTGGCGAACGCGCCACGGAGTTCGAGCAACGTCTCGAAGGCGCGAGCTACGAAGCGATCGCGCGTGCCGGCGGCGGCATCGTGTCCAGTGTGCGCGCGACGCGCGGTGCCGACGAAGACACGCTGTTTGCCCAGTCGTTGCCCCGCGCCCGCGCCCTGCTGGCCGATGGCGTGACCACGCTGGAAATCAAATCCGGTTATGGACTGGAACCCGACGCGGAACGTCGCATGCTGCGGGTCGCCCGACGCATCGGCGATACGCTGGGCATCACCGTCCGCACCAGCTTTCTTGGCCTGCATGCCCTGCCGCCGGAATACAAGGATCGCCGCGACGACTACGTCGCCCTTGTCTGCGACACCATGCTGCCGGCGCTGGCCGAGGAGGATCTGGTCGATGCGGTCGATGCCTTCTGCGAAGGTATCGGCTTTACGCCGGAAGAAACCCGACGCGTCTTTGAGAAAGCGCGTGAGCTGGGCCTGCCGGTCAAGCTGCACGCCGATCAGCTTTCGGATCTTGATGGCCCTGCCCTGGTCGCCCGCTTCAATGGCTTGTCCGCCGACCACCTGGAATGGACCAGCGAGGCCAGCGTGCGAGCCATGGCCGCCGCCGGCACCGTCGCCGTGCTGCTGCCCGGGGCGTTCTATGCGCTGCGCGATACGAAGCTGCCGCCGATCGCGCTTTTCCGCGAACACGGCGTGCCGATGGCTGTCGCCACCGACCTCAATCCCGGTACGTCACCCCTGCTCTCGCTGCGATTGGCGATGAACATGGCCTGCACCCTGTTCCGCCTGACCCCCGAGGAAGCGCTGTGCGGTGCCACCGTACATGCGGCAAGGGCATTAGGTCTGGAAGACCGCGGCACGCTGGAAGTGGGCAAGCGCGCCGATCTCGCGCTGTGGAATATCGGCCATCCTGCCGAACTGTGCTACTGGATCGGCGGCAACCTGCTACGCGAGGTGCGGCTGGCCGACGGCTAACGCTGGATATCTCCTGAGCAAGATGTGTCAAGCCGTTGATCTTCATGGACGTAAGACAGGTTATCCACAGCTATTCCGCAGAGACCTCCACAGCCGATGTGGATAACGATGAGCTTATCGCTGCTTATGCACGACGCAAGTGATCCTTCCCTCCCTGACCTTGTTCTCTCAAGGCTCTTCATGTGGCATGTGTGCCTTCATGTATGCGCGAAGCACCTGGTTGATACGGGTCTGATAACGCTTACCGGTATGCCTGAAAAAATCCAGCACGTCTCGGTCGATACGCAGGGTTACTTGCTGCTTGCTCTCCGTCGGCACCGACAAACCCGCCCGCGCCCATTCCGCATCCGGTGGGCTGGCAGGCAAATCACTGACATCGATATCCCGGCCTCTTAGCTGGTCAAGCTGCGCTTTTTCGGTGGCACCCAGTGGTGTCCCGACATCAAGCTTGAACCTGACGGTTTTTCCAGTAGCTGGCTTGCTCATGACGTTCGGCCTTCCGCGCGGAAACAATTCTGATGTAGTCGCCTCGAACGGTGTAAGCCACGGCGAGCGCGACCTCTCCGACCAACCCAATCGAAACGAAGCGATCCTCGAGGTAGGCTTCGCGATCGTCGTGACGCTCGATGCGTAGCGGATCAAAAAAGTGCGGGCCGCGAGTTCAAACGTCACGCCGTGTTTTTTCAGATTGGTAGCCGCTTTGACATCGCCCCATTCAAAGCTGAGAGCCATAAGACATTCCTTGTCATGCCCAAAACGTTACTACATTTGTAGCTACACTGCAACCAGCGATGCTGCCTGTCGCCCTTTTTCGGCACGACGGCGATGGCAGAATCAAGACAAAAAAAACCCCGCGATGCGGGGTTTTTTTGCGGAGCCGATGGAAGGACTCAGGCCGATTTCTTGCGCGGCGCAGCGGCCTTCTTCACGGCCGAGGTCTTGGCCGCGACGGGCTTGCCCGTGGTGGCAGCCGGAACGACGTCGACGTGCGGACGGCTGTTGCCGTAGCTGGCGCGGTAGATCTTGCCGCGACGGGTCCTGCGATCGCCCTTACCCATGGGACACTCCTGAATTCATAATTTTAGCTGGACAGACCGGATATCGTAGCAGCGAGCGGAGGTTCTGGCTAGGGATGGCCGTGACCAGCGCATGGATGAGCCCCATCCGGACACGGGCCTGGGTCGAACTGCACGGTGGCGTGGTTGACCCCGAAACGCTCCTTGAGCACGGCGTTGATCGCCATCAGCACCCGTCGATTGTCACCATCCGGATGCAGGCCGACGTGGAGGGTCGCCATCCGCGAACCGGAGGCCAGCTGCCAGACGTGCACATGGTGGACATCGCGGATGCCCGCGTCGGCCTGACGTACCGCGGCGGCAACGTCGGCCGGGGTGACGCCCTCGGGCGTGCCTTCCAGCAGGATATGTGATGAGCGGCGGAGCAGCGACCAGGCGCTGCGCAGGATCAGCAGCGACACGACGATCGACAGCAGCGGGTCGGCCCAGGTCCAGCCCGCGAAACTGATCGCCAATGCGGCAAGGATGGCGCCGACCGATCCGAGCAAGTCGCCAAGCACATGCAGGCTGGCACCGGCGATGTTCACATCGTCCTTGTCGTGGTGGTGCAAGGTGCGCAGGACCAGCACGTTGACCAGCAGGCCGACCACGGCGACGGCCAGCATCACGCCGGAAAGAATCGGCTGGGGTTCGAACAGGCGTTGCACCGCCTCGAACACGATGAAGCCGACGAGGACAAGCTGGGTCAATGCATTGACGAACCCCGCGAGGACTTCCATGCGCCCATAGCCGTAGGTTCGACGCTGGTCAGCCGGGCGCGTGGCGAAGCGGGCCCCGCAAAACGCCAGCAACAGGGCCAGGGCGTCGACCAGCATATGGCCTGCGTCGGCAAGCAGGGCGAGCGAGCCGGAAAACCAGCCGCCGCCAGCCTCGACGAACATCATCGCCACGGTCAGGACGAAGGCGAACAGCAGTTTTCGCTCGCTGCCACCCGCCTCGGCGGCGTGATCGTGGCCGTGGTCGTGGGGATGAGCGTGATCGTGTGCCATGCGGGGAATGCTAGAAAGCAGCGAGGCCGTTACACAATCACGACGACTGGTTCAGTGCGCGCATTCGGGCCCATGGACATGGCCAGCGGCACGATCCAGGCGCAGGTTGAGGAAGTGCGACGAGGCCACGAACATACCGCCGATCGTGACCAGGACGCTGTGCACGAGGATCGAGTTCGAATGCAACAGGGTGACGCCGAGGAACAGGAGCAACAGGCCGGGTACCCCCAGCGCGATCGCCAGCGGGCTGCGATGACGGCGGTATCCGGTGCCGAGCGCGAAGCTCGCCAGCAGGCAGGCGAACAGCACGAAACCTTCCTCGAAGCGATGCGATGCAAGGAAAGTCAGGCCAAGCACGGGCAACAACGCGAGTACGAAGGGCAGCAGGGCGCAGTGGACCGCGCAGAGGAAGGACGCGACAGCACCCAGCCGATCGGCCACATGCCACCAGCGTCGCGTCGTCGGCTCGGAGGAATTGCCTGTCATCACGCCATGTTACTTTATAACGTACCGAAAGCAAACCCCCGGAGACGCACCGCCAGGTCATGCGCCCGGCGGTGCACCTCATCGGAGTCACATGGCGGTGACACTCAGCGTGTACGGCAACTGGTGCAGGCCAAGATCCCTGGCCGCCTGCAACCGATGATTTCCGTCGACGATGACGTACTTGCCGTTCCCGGTTGACGTGACGACGACCGGCGGCAGGAGAATGCCATCCCTGATCGCCTGCTTCGCGCTCTCCAGCCGCTCCGGAACGAGCACATCGCGCCCCGACGCCACATCGCCTATGTTGAGCGTCGGCTCTGTTCCCGTCGGCGTCTGCCACGCTTGGGTCGTTTTGTAGTCGTATCTTTCCGGTATGTACCAGCTCGAACCTTCGCCCTCGCGTGAGAACAAGGTTTTTTCATCCGGCTCCCAGGCAATGTAGGACTTGTGCCCATCCTTCCAGGTATAGACGTAGGGAATGCCTCCAGCATAGGCAAGATCGTCCTCGAAAGCCGACTCGACGCCTGCGGGAAGTACCGATTTGTCCATGGCTTTCCAGGCTTCCGGCGTGATCCGGCTCATCTGCGATACGTCCGCCATCAACAGGTTCGACGCCGGGTCGTGGATTCGCAACTGCACACCGGGGTTGGTCAGCATCTGGTAGTAAAAGGACGCCGCGGGATCACGGTTACCTGTTACCCACAATTTGACCTCGACCACGTTGCCAGGCGTCGGATGATCGCGGCAGATGGCACTGAATATCTTGCTTTCCGCACTGACCTCGCTTGCCACCGCAGTGCTATGGCTCCCTCCCGCAAGCGGCGGCAGGGACAGCCCCTGGGCACCGACGTACGGCTCTTCCTTGAAGCGGTCGCCCGACAACCAGCGCGGCCTCTTGGCCTCCGGCGTGCCCGATGCCGCTTTGACCACCGGCGTCTCCAATGCATCGAATCCCGCGTAATGCACCTCGGTCGTGCCGTCAGCCAGGCGCACCCAGGCAACAGCCGAGCCCCTTCCTCCGTTCAGGTTTCGCAGTTTCTGTACCGCTTTACCGGCACTTTCCCTGGAAATGAAGTCGGTCGGGGAAAACGCGGCGTCTTTCTTGAGGAGCTTGTTGAGCGCTTCGGCGTAGAACTTGCTGTTTGCCTGCAGCACGGCCGCATCGACCGGAAGACTAGCTGGCCAGCCCAGGCGCGCATCGACATGCGCGTTGAATGCGACGCGAGGCCGCGCGGCGAACGCGATGGCCTCCATGTCCGTCGTGGCGAACTTGAACAAGCTACCTTTGCCGAGCAGGTAGTCGGGGACACGATCTTTCGCTAACAAGCTCTCCAGTTTCTCGAGGGATCTTTCCAGAACGACAGGTTCCGGATACATCCGGTACCGGGCGTTGGCGGTCAACGAGCCGCGCATGGCGACGGCAAGCTCCTCCTGTTCATTTTCCGGTGCCCGCAATCCGTCCAGTACATCCTGCTCGATGTCGACACGCGACATCGACACCGGACCTTCGGCTGGTAATTGCCCCATATAAAACTGACCGGGGTCCGCTTCCGTGACGATCCAGGACTTCCCGGTGTCCACATGCTCGGCGAGCAAAGCACTGATTTCACGCGTATCGGGAATTCTCGCGTCAATGCCGTCCTTGATGAGGATCTGCTTGAAGTCGTCGCTACCGCCCATGATCGACGCACTGATCTGGTCACGATAGCGCGGAGCGATATCCGTCCCCAACGCCGGCAGATCGTTCGCGGCGACAGGTACCGCTTCGCCGTCCTTCACGACCAGTATCTTCCCATCGCGGACAAACGCTCCCATGTCGACGGCAGGTGTTATCCGTTCCTGGCCGAACCATTTCATGTATGTCTTGACGCCCGGAGCCTCGATATCATCGGTAAAACCAGGCGTCTGGAATCGTTGTGCGGCGGTTCCACACTGCACAAGCCTGTCGAGAGCTCGCATCGCCCGGCATGACACGTCCTCCCATATCTTTGACCGACGCTCCGCGAGCGTTGCATCCTTCCGCAGAACCAGTGAGCCGTCTTCCAGGCGCTCACTCCGGTAACCGGCGACGACGACGCCCTCTGATTCGAGCGTGACATATCCGGATGTCGAATCGACCAGCCAAGTCTTTCCAGGCCATGTCATCGCGTCCGCGAAGACGCGCCGGCCACCCGCTTCCACCACGGAGATCGTGTCGGGCACGTGACTGGACAGGCTTCCGTCCGGGCGTATCCGCACGAGCGGGGGTCCGTACAGCTGGCCATTGGCCGGATCGAGCAAACGGGGCCTGCCCGACGCCTCCCTGCCGACAATGGCATTCGGGACCCCGTCGACGCGCTCGACGGATTGTCCAGTGTGAGCAGCGCCCCATTCCCTGGTCCCCGTCATCGGACACCACATGATGCAGGCGGTCGAAGGTGATGACCGCCTCATCCGCGGCGACCTTACCGCCCGGAGAGCATGCCCTGCCTGCCAAACGCGATTTTCAACTTGTCCCAGCTGGCCCTGGCAAGCCAGGAGGTACCTCGCGCAAGATCCCAGACGCCGGCGACGGGACTCTGCCTGGCCAATCCCACGGCCAGCGTACCGAGCGCCTCCGTCACCTCTTCGCACACAGCCGAGACCACCAGCGCACCTTCGCGGGTGACGGCCCGGACCGTCGTTCCGACGAACTCGCCCATGGGTATCAGGGCAAAGAACGCGTCGACCTCGCAGCCGAGGACAACGCCCTCCGAATGCTTTCCGTCAGACAGATCCTTGGCACAGGCGTAAAACGGAACAACGAATCGGGCAAATGCGTCCGCAACCTCCCGCTCGGCCTCCCAGATACGCTCCCACGATGTCTCATGGGCGTGCTTTTTCTTCGCATCGTCCAGGAAGGATGTGAGCATATGCTCCGCCACCGCCGAGGAGATCGCTGCCAGCGCCATACCTTCGCCCTGGCCGGCCGAGTCATAAATCAGTTTTCCGGCGGGCAGCAGCGTACCCTTGACGGGGCGGGCCGGAGCCTCCTCGTTACGGGAAACCGTCCCGTTCAAATAGGCACCGCTATCCAGTGGCTCAAGGGGGCGGAGCCGATCCGCTCGCTTCTCGTCCTCGAGCTTTTGAGCATAGGCATCATTGATCTCAGCCTGTCGCTCGTTTCGTCGATGATAGTTGAAGGTCTGGCTGCTGGGCCTGACGACACCGGCCATGGGAAATATTTCCATCCTGAATTCGCCCCCGTCCCGGTGCTCAACGAAATCGTCAAGATGATCGCCAGGCTGGCACCGGACAAACACCCCCTGGAAGGCATCACCCTCAGCATCGAGGCGCACCCGGCTGATCTCACAGGTCGAGGTCGCGAGGTGCGAACGGGTAGCGGCGGGCAACTCACGAAGAAGCCTGTTCACGATGTTGCGCATGCCCAGTATCGTCGTCTCCCTGAAACGACCGAAGGCGGCGTCGTACAGGTCGGGGACCGTTTGCCCGGCGTTGATGTCTCCCATCATGACAAGGCCCAGGAGCGTCTCTTCCACAGGTTTTGCCTGCGGCGAACCGTAGTCCGACATGGCATTGCCGATATTCGCAAACGTCCTGTCCCACCCAAGACCGGAAGCCACGCTCAGGCCATGGTTTTCCAGATAGGCATGAGTCTCTCTTCCGACAGGCACCGTGCTCCAGTAACGTTCCTCCACACCGGCCTTGCGCAAGACATCCATGGCGATTGCCCGACGATCGGGCATCGGCGTCAATAACCGTTTCATGTCCTGCGCGCTGGATTTCTGGTCGTGCTGTACGACCTCGAGGGCCTGTTTCACCTGGTCCGGCGTCGCATCTTCAAGGTTGACGAAATCGACCGCTCCGTGTGCTTTGGCGTATCGAAGCGCCGGTAGCGTCAGTGCCTGGCTCCACGCGCCGTGCAGGTCGCTGCCATTTCTGGCAGCGACCTGCGCAGGCACGGTGACCAAGGTGGAAAAAGGTTTCCCTTTCGATGCCCCCGGCTCCGCGCCGTCGAGAAGCGCCATGCCGTGGAGAAGACTGACCCCCTGCAGGGACCGGCCGGTGATATGCGACGGGATAGCAGGGACGAGCAACTCTGGCGCGATTTCGGAGAAAATCAGTTCAGCGATCAGATCGGTGGCCGCCGGAGCGGTGCCTGGATATTTCCTGGCAATGGCATTTATGCCCTTGCGGTAGAGCTCCGGGTAACTGAGATCGAGCTCGGCCGCCCCCCAGAGATTGAGATCCAGGACATAGCCCGGCCTGCGCTCCTCGGGAGGCACCAGGTAACGGCTGATCGCCGCCCGACCCAGCTGCTCGAGCATGCGAGGGGACGCCGGCTCTACCCACGCCAATTCCCGCGCCAGCGATTTCGCGAACTCCCGGAATGCGCTGCCCTTCAAGAGCTGCGACCACGCTTCGTCGGCACCCATGGTAAGCCGCGCACGTAATGGGCTGGGCGGCTGCGAGTAGACGACAGGTACACTGCTGACCGCACTCACCCCGAGGAACTCGAACAACTCGGCGGGCGTCGCAATCGCACGGCCGGCGTTCGCCGTGGCCAACGCACGACTCACCTGCCCTGCGGACAGCCCCATGCATATATCCAGGGCGCCAATGGCCCGGACAGGGGTGGAAGGAGGAGCACTGGCTGGTGGTTGTTCCAAGGTTACGATCAATGGGACAGGCGCATCGGTATCGATGGCTGGCGGCTCATCGGCCACCTGCGAGGAATAAAAGCCAGGGAGCCTCGCGATGGCACGTTCCAGATCGGTCTTCGTCTCCAGGGGAAGCGCTGCCAACCCTTCGGCAGCGAGCATGACCGGCAGGGATACTTTCCCGTCGACCCGCACCGGCCCTCCGCTCGGGTCCACAAGCTCGGCCATCGCCAGGGCCTGCTCACAGCCAGGAACGAGCGATGGCGGCATGTCCAGCCTGGTCCAATTCGACGAGTCCTCCGAGAGCACGCCGATCATGCAAGCACCCGAGGCGCCGTCGCGACCGATGCCTGCGATAAACCCGCCTTCCTGAAGCGAGGCCAGGACAGGTTCGAACGCCTCCGTATCGAGCGATGCCATGAACGTGTGGACCCTTCCGCCCAGCGCAGAAGCGGGGTCCGGGATAAGCTCGGATTGCCGGACTGCGCGGGGAATGTCTTCATCAAGCTGAATAATCCGCCGCAATGCGCTCCTCATGAGGGCAACATTGTCTGGTGGGGAACGATCGACCCGGACTGCCGATCCGCCGACCTGGCCAAACAGATTCATCTGCCTGTCGAATGCCGATCCCCACTGGCGAACGGCATCCCAGGCCGATGCCGCTGCCGCGGGCCATTCGGCGGGTGTCGGTTCCGCCAGATCCTGATCGGTCAGCGCTCCGCCCCGGGCGCGTGGAAATTCGTGGTCGCCAGAGTGTCCATTGACCGCGCCAGGCCATGCCTTGTCCGCACCGATCGGCAGGAAACCACTGCTGAGCGCGAGCACGCATACGTGCAAGGGATTCTTCAACCGATAACGGGGTATCTCGCCGGATCGGCTGCCGCACTCCGACACCATGCTCCACGCATCCACGGCAGAAGAGACATCGTCGCATCCGGCATCGTCCCCGCCGTGGTGTTCAGCACTCCGGCAGAAATCGCGACGATATCCTTCCGAGCAAAAGCGCACGAGGATTTCATGTGGCAGATCATAGGAACGAACGGCGCTCAGCTGCGCGAGCAAAGCGGTCTCACCGCGCTTGCCGAACTCGCCAAGCCGGTCCAGCACCTCGTCGACAAGCACCGGATGACTTTCGCGGAAGGGCTTCAGGGCGCTGTCGATCGCGCCCCAGCCATGCTCGGCACCACAGTGCGGATCGGGGAGGAGCGCGTGGGCCGGCGCATTGCGCAAGGCGACCAAGGGGATGGCCTTTGTGTGCGCTTCAGGAAGGTCCGATGACGACCGAAAAGAGGGACCCGCTGCAGCCTTCGAGGCCGGTGAATCGATGACGGAGGGAAACATGGGAGCGCCGTGAAAAAGGAGCGCTTTTGTAGTCCTCCGCTACGAAACAAACTATTACGAATCGATCGCCACGCGCTCCGCGATATCCATCAGGCATGATCGGCGGGGATGCGCGCAGGCGCATACATCCCTGGAGCGCCACAAGGCCTCACGCCTTACGGCACTCCTTGCAAACGCCATGCACTTCCAGGGTCTGTGCCTGCGGACGGAAGCCAAAGGTCTTCGCCTGCGCCTCGATCAGTTCGGCCACGCGCACGTCGCACACTTCCTGCGCGCTGGAGCAGACATCGCAGATCAGGAAAGGTACCTGATGCGACTCCGCCGGGTGATGACAGGAGACGAAGGCGTTGATCGATTCGAGCTTGTGAATGAAGCCGTTCTCGAGCAGGAAGTCCAGTGCCCGATAGACCGTCGGCGGCGCGGCATTGCCGTGGCTTTCGCGCAATTGATCGAGCAGGTCGTAGGCCTTGACCGGCTTGCCGGCCTTGGCGACGAGCTGCAGTACCTCGCGACGCAAGGGCGTCAGGCGCAGCCCGCGCTCGGTGCTGGCGTCCTCCACCGCACGCACGAAGCTGTGGGCGTCGTCGTGGTGATGGCCATGGGGGCGATGGGGTGCATTGGTGGCGGACACGGTCACCTCCTGTGTGGGACGCATCATAACATTGGGCCCGAACGAGGGCTTTTCGAGGCCCCGGGCAACGGCGGTGGCCGGGCTGAACGGCGCGGCAGGCCGATCACCACCAGCCAGCCGAACGGACCGAGCAGGGCCGCCGTGGTCACGCCGAGCCAGAAACGGCCCCGCCACCAGCCCAGCAGCCCGCCAACGGCCACGAAAGCCAGGGTCAGCCAGATCAGCGGCCACCAGGGCACCGCCCCCATCAGGTTACGGAAAATCAGCAGGAAGGCGCCCGGATCGTCCGGGTCGACACCTTGCAGGGCCTTGGCCAGCAACTCTTCCAGAACCCGTCTCCGTCAGCGCAGGGAAAGGCAGTAGACCACGCCCCGTATGTCAGCCTTGTGCGCGAACCAGCGCTTCGTCGATCCGGGCCAGTGCCCCGTCGCGCCCCGCCAGGTAGATGGTGTACTCGATCGACGGCGAGACCTGGGTACCGGTCATGGCCACGCGCAGCGGCGCGGCCACCTTGCCCATGCCCAGATCCAGCTCGGCGGCGACCTGCTCGACCACGCCGTGCACCGCAGCAGGCGACCATTCGGCGAGCGCGGCCAGCTTCGCCTTTGCCAGCTTGAGCGCGGCGACGGCCGTATCGGTTTTCAGGTGCTTCTCGATCGCCTTTCGGATCCCACTCGGCGATCGGCGCGTACCAGATCTTCGCGCGCCCGGCCATTTCCTTCAGCGTCTGCACGCGGTCGCGCAGGGCGACGATGACGTCAACCGGGGCCGGGCCGTTATCCGGGTCGATGCCCGCCTGGCGCAGGTGCCACTCGAATTCCGACGCGATCTCGAGCGGGTCATCGTGCTTGAGGTAATGCTGGTTCAGCCACGACAACTTGGCAAGATCGAAACGCGAGGCGGCCTTGTTGACGTCGGAGATGTCGAACAAGGTTTTCATCTCCTCCACCGAAAAGATTTCCTGGTCGCCATGCGACCAGCCAAGCCGGACCAGATAATTGAGCAGCGCATGCGGCAGGAAGCCATCGTCGCGGTACTGCATCACGCTGACCGCGCCGTGGCGCTTGGACAGCTTCTGGCCGTCCGGACCGAGGATCATCGGAAGGTGCGCGAATTCGGGCACGGCCGCGCCGAGCGCCTTGTAGATATTGATCTGGCGCGGCGTGTTGTTCACATGGTCGTCGCCGCGGATCACCTCGGTGATGCCCATGTCGATATCGTCGACCACGACGGCGAAGTTGTAGGTCGGGAAACCGTCCGAACGGAAGATCACCAGGTCGTCGAGCTCCTCGTTGGACCACTCGATCCGGCCCTTGACCTTGTCCTCGAACACCACGCTGCCCGTGGAAGGATTCCTGAAACGGATAACCCGGTTCGGGTCGTCGCGCTTCGGCTCGTTGCGATCGCGGTAATAGCCGTTGTAGCGCGGCTTCACGCCCGCAGCCATCGCCTCGTTGCGCATCGCCTCGATGTCTTCCTTGCTCTCATAGGCGTAGTAGGCCTTGCCTTCGGCAAGCAGCTGTTCGGCAACCTCGCGGTACCGGTCCATGCGCAGGGTCTGGTAGAACGGACCCTCGTCATGGGCCAGGCCCAGCCAGGACATACCATCCAGGATCGCCTGGACGGCTTCCTGGGTCGAGCGCTCGCGGTCGGTGTCCTCGATCCGCAGTACGAAGGTACCGCCGCGGCGACGCGCCTCCAGCCAGCAATACAGCGCGGTGCGCGCGCCGCCGATATGCAGGTAGCCGGTGGGACTGGGGGCAAAACGGGTACGAACGGTCATTGCGGTCATCGCGGAAGCGGACGAATCGTTCATTTTACCCGATGAGGGGCGCCCCAAGGGCCTGAATGACGGCCCGGGCGGTCCCGCGTCATATTGCGGTAACGGTCCGATCACCGTGCGGACATCGACCGGGCGCAATCTCCCCTAAGCCAGACAGGGGTTGTCGCCATGCGCATTGGCATCGTCACCGAAACCTATCCGCCGGAAGTCAACGGCGTGGCGTTGACGGTGCACGGCTTTGCCAACGGCCTGGCCCGGCGCGGTCATACCGTCCAGGTGATCCGCCCCCGCCACCCCCAGCGCATGGCCGGTATCGACGCCCCGGGCATGACATCGATCGAGGTTGCCGGCATCTCGATGCCGCGCTACGCGGGCCTGCGTTTCGGCCTTCCCGCCCGCCGCCTGCTCGCCACGCACTGGCGCAACGAACGCCCCGACGCGATCTACGTGGCGACCGAGGGCCCGCTCGGCGGTTCGGCCGTGGCGATCGCCAGACGCCTGGGCATACCGGTCGCCACCGGCTTCCATACCCGCTTCGATGCCTACGCCAGCCACTACGGTGTCGGCTTCCTGACCCCGCTGGTTCGTGCCTACCTGGCCCGCTTCCATCGACGTGCCCAGGCGACCGTGGTCTCGACGCGTGCCCTGGCCGACGAACTGATCGGCATTGGCGTGCCGCACGCCCGCGTCCTCCGCCGCGCGGTCGACACCCTGCTGTTCCACCCGTCGCGACGCGACGAGCGACTGCGGGCGAGCTGGAACGTCGAACCGGAAACCCCGGTCGTACTCTATGTTGGCCGTATCGCCCCGGAGAAGAACCTCGATCTGGCGGTAAGCGCTTTTCGCGCTTTGCAGCGCCAGGTGCCGTCGGCACGCTATGTCTGGGTGGGCGACGGTCCGGCGCGCGCCGAGCTGCAGGCTAAGCACCCGGATTTCATCTTCACCGGCGTGCTGCGTGGCGAAGCGCTGGCCGCGCATTACGCGAGCGCGGACCTGTTCGTCTTTCCGAGCCTGAGTGAAACCTTCGGCAACGTCGTGCTCGAAGCCCTTGCCGCCGGTGTGCCGGTGGTCGCCTATGACGATGGCGCCGCGCGCGATTACATCGACAACGGCAGCAATGGTATCCGAATCGCCGTCGGTAACGCCGCCAGTTTCGTCGAGCGCGCCGCGGCCCTGGGCGCCGACCTGCCACGCCGCCGAGCCATGGGCCAGAACGCCCAACTCAGCACGTCGTCACTCACGCCTGAATCCGTCATCGCCGAGTTCGAACACCTGATGCGCCGCCTCACCGAGGAACTGCCCCATGAACGCCATGCCGCCATCGCTGCCCGGGCTTGAACCCAAGCTCTCCGCGCGCCGCTCGGTCGTTCTCGACCGCCGCGTCTGCGTCGCCGCCAACCGCTGGGGCGCACGCCGCTTCGTCGGCGCCTTCTTCAGCGCGATCAGTCGCCTCGGTGACGGGGTGTTCTGGTATGCGCTGATGGCGGTCCTCGCCGCCGTCGGCGGCTGGCACGGCCTGTACGCGGCCCTCCATATGGCCGCGACCGGCATGACCGCCCTGTTCCTCTATCGCCTGCTCAAGCGTTGGACCAAACGCCCACGCCCCTTCCGCGCCTGCCCCGGCGTGATCGCCCATGTGCCGCCACTGGACGAATTCAGCTTCCCCTCCGGGCATACCTTGCAGGCGGTGTCCTTCACCATCGTCGCGCTGGCATGGTTCCCGTTGCTGGCGCCGTTGCTGATCGGGTTCACGGCGTTGGTGGCGATGTCGCGCGTGGTGCTGGGTTTGCACTATCCCAGTGACGTGCTGGCTGCCACGGTCATCGGTTGTGGCCTGGGCAGCTTGTCGCTGTGGCTCGTCAGCTCAATGGGGCTGATGATCTAGTCTGCCCTCCACGACCTGCAGTCAGCCAGTCGTTTTCGACAACATAAGATTCCGTGTTACCTCCAGTTCCGTACTGACGATCATAAGATCGAACCCGACATCCATTTCGGCATCATCCTCATACTCGCCGGACACGTGGGAGCATAGGTCGCTAAAGCCGCCGGCCTCACGAAGCTTGTCCAGCTCGACGATGACACCATCAAGCAGGTCTTTCAGCGTACTTTCCTCGTCTCGCGACTTGCACTCCAGAACGACGATCAAGCTCTCCGAAAGCATTTTCAGCGTGGAGGAAACTTCGCGACGATATGTATTCAATTCTGATGTCTCGGACTCGAGTTCGTCGGGAATAAAACACTCGGCTATCTCGGAAAGAGCTTCTGCCGCTATTTTGCAACCTTCAAGCACCTTCGCCGTGCAACTTTCCCGGGCACGCGGCGCAATCGTTGCCACGACGCGAAGATCCCGGCCCGAAAGCTCTCCCGGCAACTGTTCGAGGGGCATCGTCCCCGTCTCTTGACCTTTTTGCATAAGCGATGTCCCAGGCAGCTCGCGATCGAAGTTTTACGCTACAAGGAGGTTCGGCCCTACTGGACTTGAAGCTTCGGCAGGCATCCGACAGATCGAATCCTCGGCTCGCCGCGGCGAAGTGCAGTTGCAGATACCGCGAATTGCGCGCGCAATGGCCGAGCCAATCGCCCTGAACGGTGTGGCAATGCACTGAATAACGGAAGTCGCGGAGATCTGCATGGCAGTCCTGGTGCCTGCTCGACGGGTCTCCATTGAAGCAGGAATGGACCTTCCGATTGCAGGTTTCGATCAAATGCCGCCCCTGGCGCCGTATGCATCGAATATGGAAGCGACGGCGAGCGCCAATAAGTATGTTCGACTGTCGAACATTCACAAGGTTTCGCGCATGCTCTCCATCGGCAAGAACACACCGCCTGCTCCGTCCAGCTCCCCGGCAAAAATCGACGAAGACGTGGAAGACGTTCGTACTTCTGCTTCGAACACGAAGATGACCCTGCAGCGGGTCGAGAACGTAGCGCTCAATGGCGAACCATCGCCCATGGACTGCAACACCACCCAGACGGATGCGGCCACGGCACTCAGGCGCCGTAGCGGAATTGACCGTGTTATCCATGATCTACTTCGGAAGGCCCCGGCGGAGCAGCTGTCACGCGTCGCACGCTTTGCTGCGTCACAGTGGAGGCAACCCGCGTCGCTGCCTGACAATGCCAGCTTTCTTGCCTTGTGTTCTGCATTGCATCACTTAGACCCAGGGAAACGGACGTCAAATAACCAGACGGTTCCCCAACAGAACGACGACGCCAGTATCGCGACATGGCCGGGTCGTGTTGCACGCGTGACCGAAATTGACAAGTTCAGCCAGGCCGATGGCGATAACCTGCACTCACCATTGAAGAAAGCCGATGATGTACCCCACCCCTCAAATCCTGTCCACTAATCCAATTCTCGAACGTGTTCGTGAATTCTTGCGCCAGCAATTTGCGAACCCCTCAAACTCCCTCGATCATTTAATCCATATACGGAATGACTTGAGTGGCAACGACGGGTATCGGCACCCAAACCTGATCTCGACGGACACGCACGTTCCGCCGCCCGCGCCGCAAACTGTGCGTAGCCCAGCCGACATGCGTGCTTCCCGCGCAGGACTTGGGCTGCCACAGATCGTGCGCTGGCGAGTAGCTTGTCCAGAGGGCTGGGTGAGGGACGATCTTTCCAGGATTGCGCGAGACCTGGTTGATGCCGTCAATGGCAAGTTCATGCCTTGCGGTACAGATGCATTACTTCGCAATTTGCCGAAGAACCATAAAGGTTGCGGAACTTTTCCGTGGAATGACGATGACCTGGAGAAGATACGCTGCGTACCTGGCTCGATTTACAGTCCGGCGAACCCTGGCATCGATGAGTCGACCCTTGGCACGAGATCCCTGGCCGGTGTCCTCATAGCGCACTTGTGGGAGGAGCCCGTTTTGCAGCGCAGAGGGACCCATGATCGGGTACCGCGACCGCCCACTTCCACTAGAAATGCCGGCCGAACCAGGCGCCTTGTCGAAGCAGGCGACCGCGACAGCCCTGCAGGGCTGTATCGGGGTACTTGCCACCTGCAACAGTGTTGCCGACATCAAGGCTTGTCTCAATGAATCGTTGGCGCGGTTTGAGCAGCCACAACGACTACAGGACGGCAACCTCGCCTACGTCGACCGACTGCGCAGCGCGCTCAAGATGGTCGAAGCCGAAGAAGCCGACATATCCGCGGTTGGTGAAAAGCTGACGAATCCGCCTCAGGAACCAGACGTCGGTATCTCACTGGGCATTACGTCCGTAAGGAATGCCCACATGGCTGGCTTTCTAATCTCCCGGATTCCCGGTCAAGTACGCCGGGTGTTGTCGCGAAAGGACTCGCGCACAGGGTGCGCTCTAACAGACTCCCGTTGCTTATGCGGCGCGAGGGGCTTTCATCAACAGGCTCGGCAAAGAAAGAATTTATGAGACGCATCGCATTTTCGACACCCCTCCCAGTAAGTGATCTGTCGCAGCGAGTATCTCGTTCGGTGGCCGAAAAGACTGAGCATTCGACCTTGGTAGCGAAGATTCTTGCTATCGAGAATACAGATGATCGCCTGGCATTCCTTCGCGGAACAAGCCTGCCCATCGAGCAACAACGAGGCTTAGCCTGGAGGGTCAATATGGCAATGCTTTCTGCACGCGTTGCAGAAGCCCTCGATCGTGCTGTCGATCACCCCAGGTTCCAACCAGTCTATCGGAGCGGACTCGCTTTGCGGCTGGTAATGCAGTGGCAAAGCAAGTGCGACGTTGATCAGGTGCGTGCCGGGCTATCCCGCATTGCGCAAGCACTGGTCAATGGTATCCAGCAGGAAGCATTGCCGCAGGTCGACGCTCTCTTGAAGGACATGATACGAGACATGGATCTGGAGAAAGGCTGGCCGTGGAAAGGTCACGATCTGGGAAATCTTCTGAAAACCATGGAATCCACCACAAAGCCTGTGGCGTTCGATCTCGACCCACGGGCCTTGGGCACCTTGGCTCTCGCCGGTGTCGCCATTGCACGGCTATTGCCGCAGATGGGTGCCCGCATGATCACTTCCACAGACGACATCACTTCCAGGCGCGCGGGATCGGATATGCCCACTCTTCGATCACAGGCAAGGCAGGCCGTGACGGAGAGATTCATCAAGGATTTCCTCGCATGCACGAACATGACTGACATCTACAAGGTCGATGCAAGCATGAGAAGGTTTGCGGCCACTTTGCCGCCGAACCTCCCGCTAGCCAAGGATCTGCAGCAAATGAGCAATATCATCGCGAAGTACAACCCATCTGAGGCAGGGTGGGAGTTGATGCACCCAAGCCGGCCACGCATCCTGGACTAGCACTAAGAAGCCCCGCGTCGAATGCCCTCTAAAATGCGCGCCATGATCGATGCTGCCCGCGGGGCTTTCATCAGCAGGCCGCGTTACCGCCCCTCGAAATCAGCCGACTTCATCCGGCAGCGGCGCATCGAAATCCGCAGCCACATGCACCTTGCCCTTCAAGGCACCGAACCGGCGCATGGCTTTCGTCCACTCGATGGGAACCCGCCTTGCCGTTGGGGTACCCGACTTGGCAATGATGATTTGCTCACCAGTAGCTGCGGCATCGAACATGCGCGAGACATGCGTTTTGGCGCCATCGATATTGACCATCCGCAGGGCCGACTCCTTGAGTTAGTCCACGCAGGGTAGTTGGGGGCAAGTTCCCCCGTAGTAAGCGGCAAAACCTGCCGCTGAGCCTATGCTCGCCGAGGGATTACCTGATCGCCTGAAGCGCCGCAGGATCTTATGCGGCGCGCGGCGCTTTCATCAGCAGGCCAAGGACATCGGCAAGTTTGTCGCGCATTTCGCGGCGGTCGACGATCATGTCGATGGCGCCGTGTTCGATCAGGAACTCGGAGCGCTGGAAGCCTTCCGGTAGCGTTTCGCGCACGGTCTGCTCGATCACGCGCGGGCCGGCGAAGCCGATCAGGGCCTTGGGCTCGGCGACGTTGATGTCGCCGAGCATGCCGAGGCTGGCCGAGACGCCGCCGGTGGTCGGATGCGTGAGCACCGAGATGTAGGGCACGCCGGCGTCGCGCATGCGCGCCAGCGCAGCCGAGGTCTTGGCCATCTGCATCAGCGAGAACAGGCCTTCCTGCATGCGCGCACCACCGGTAGCGGCGAAGCAGACCAGGGCGCTGCGATCGGCCAGGGCGCGTTCGGCGGCGCGGGTGAACTTCTCGCCGACCACCGAACCCATCGAGCCGCCCATGAAGGCGAATTCGAAGGCCACCGCCATCACCGGGCGCTGCTTCAGCGTGCCGCGCATGGCGATCAGCGCGTCTTTTTCGCCGGTCGCTTTCTGCGCGGCGACGATGCGGTCCTTGTATTTCTTCTGGTCCTTGAACTTCAGCGCGTCGACCGGCTCGAGCTTCGCCCACAGCTCTTCGGTGCTGCCCTCGTCGAGGAAGGACACGAGGCGCAGACGCGCCGCGATCGCGTGGTGATGGCCGCACTTCGGGCAGACCATCAGCGACTTCTCGAGCTCCGGACGATAGAGCACGGTGCCGCAGCCGGCGCACTTTTCCCACACGCCCTCGGGCACCTTGCCCTTGCCGGCCTGCGCGCCTTGCGCGCGGGTCCGCGGCGTCATGATTTTCTGCAGCCAGTTCATTGTCGTTCTGCGCGACCTGCTCGACTTCGTTACTTCAGCGCGCATCCAGCGCCGCACGGATCGGGGCCAGGAAGGCCTCGGCCTTTGCCGCCGCGTCGTCCGCGGTTTCGGCGCCGGCCAGGCGCTCGACCAGGGCGCTGCCGATCACCACGGCATCGGCGAAGGCGGCGATCGCCTTGGCGCTCTGCGGCGTCGCGTACGCCGAAACCGACCGCGACCGGCGCCCTGGACCTCGACCGGATCGACGCCACGCGCCCGGCGATCTCGCCGGTGCTGAGCTGCGCCGCGCCGGTGATGCCGGCGAACGACACATAGTACAGGAATCCCGCCGCGGCCCCGCAGAGCCGCTCCAGGCGCGTCCGGGGCGGTGGTCGGCGCGGCCAGCAGGATCTGGCTGCAGGCCGGCATCGCGCAGCGGCGCCAGGACTCCGGACTCCTCGATCGGGCAATCGACCAGCAGTACGCCGTCGACACCGGCCGCGGCGGCGTCGGTGGCGAAGCTCGCATAGCCGTACATCTCGATCGGGTTGAGATAACCCATCAGCACGACCGGCGTATCGGTATCGTCGCGCGCGGAACTCGCGCGACGCAGCGCCAGTACCTGGTGCAGGCCGACGCCTTTGGCGATCGCGCGCTCGCTGGCGTGCTGGATCACCGGGCCGTCGGCCATCGGGTCGGAGAACGGCACGCCGAGCTCGATCACGTCGGCGCCGGCGGCGACCAGCGCGTGCATCAGCGGCACCACCGACGCCGGCGACGGGTCGCCGGCGGTGACGAACGGGATCAGGCCGGTGCGGCCGGCGGCTTTCAGCGCGGCGAAACGTCGATCGATGCGGTTCACAGTTCGATGCCTTCGCGTGCGGCAATGGTATGCACGTCCTTGTCGCCGCGGCCGGAGAGGTTGGCCAGGACGATGGCCTCCTTCGGGCAGTTCGCGGGCCAGCTTCATCGCCTGCGCGATCGCGTGGCTGGATTCGAGCGCGGCAAGAATGCCTTCGGTGCGCGCGAGCAGATGGAAGGCCTCGAGCGCCTCGTCGTCGGTGATGCCGACGTATTCGGCGCGGCCGGCATCCTTCAGGAAGGCATGTTCCGGGCCGACGCCGGGATAATCCAGGCCGGCCGAGATCGAATGCGTCTCGGTGATCTGGCCGTCGTCGTCGCACAGCACATAGGTGCGATTGCCGTGCAGCACGCCGGGGCGGCCGGCGGCCAGCGAGGCGGCATGACGACCGGTGGCGATGCCCTCGCCCGCCGCCTCGGCACCCACGATGCGCACGCTCGCGGTCGTTGAGGAACGCATGGAACAGGCCGATCGCATTGGAGCCGCCGCCGACGCAGGCGATGAGCGCGTCCGGCAGGCGGCCGTACTGGTCGAGCATCTGCGCGCGCGCTTCGCGGCCGACGATCGCGTTGAAATCGCGCACCATCTGCGGATACGGATGCGGACCGGCGACCGTGCCGATGATGTAGAAGGTGTCGGCTGACGTTGGTGACCCAGTCGCGCATCGCCTCGTTGAGCGCGTCCTTGAGCGTCTTCGAGCCGGAGGTGACCGGCACCACCTCGGCGCCGAGCAGCTTCATGCGATAGACGTTGATCTTCTGCCGCTCGATATCGACCGCGCCCATGTAGACCACGCACTTCAGGCCGATGCGCGCGGCGACCGTGGCGCTGGCCACGCCGTGCTGGCCGGCGCCGGTCTCGGCGATGATGCGGCGTCTTGCCCATGTGCCGGGCGACCAGCGCCTGGCCGATGGTGTTGTTGATCTTGTGCGCGCCGGTGTGGTTCAGGTCTTCGCGCTTGAGCAGGATCCTGCGCGCCGCCGATGTGCTTCGACAGCCGCTCGGCGTGGTAGATCGGGCTCGGCCGGCCGACGTAATGCGTGAGGTCGCGATCGAGTTCGGCGAGGAAGGCCGGATCCTCGCGCAGGCGGAAATAGGCTCGGTCAGTTCGGCCAGCGGCGCCATCAGCGTCTCGGCGACGTACACTGCCGCCGTAAGTCGCCGAAGCGGCCATGCGCATCGGGATAGGCGTGAAAATCGGCGATCTTGGTCATGATCTCTTCGGTATCGGTTGGTGGCTTACGGTGCTTGCCGCGCCGCAGCGATGAAACGTGCCATCTTAGCCTCATCCTTGATGCCGGGCGATGTTTCGATGCCGCTGGATACGTCCACCGCCCAGGGGCGTGCGATACGGATCGCCTCGGCGACATTGGCGTCGTTGAGGCCGCCGGCAAGGATCAGCGGCTGGTCCAGGTTCGCGGGCATCAGCCGCCAGTCGAAGGCTTTGCCGCTTCCGCCCTGCTCGCCCAGGCCATGGCCGTCGAGTAGCAGGCCAGCCGCGCGAGGATAGGCGGCCAGCCGCTCCAGCGCCCCGGCGCCCTCGCCCATCGCGATCGCCTTGAGGTAACGCAGGCCGAAGCTGGCGCACCAGTCGTCCTCCTCGCTGCCATGGAACTGCAGCAGGTCCGGCTGCAGCGTGCGTGCGACATCGGCGCACCCAGTCCGGCGTCGTCGTCCATGACCAGCGCCACGGTACTGACGAAGGGCGGCAGCACCGCGCGGATCCGCGCGGCGGCTTCCGGCTCGATGAAGCGCTGGGCTGCGCCGGGTCAGCACGAAGCCGACCGCGTCGACGCCCAGACGCGCGGCAAGCAGCGCATCGTCGCTCGCGGGTGATGCCACAGACATTTGATCCGGGTTCTCACAGGCGGACCTCCGCCGGCAGGCCCCAGTGCGCCTCGTAACGGGGGCCAAGAAAGGTCAGGCCCGACGCAGGCGCGGTGGCACCGGCGACCTCGCGATCGCGACCGGCCAGCAGCTCGCCAATCCATTCGACCGGCCGATCGCCGCGGCCGACCAGCAAGCAGCGAGCCGACGATATTGCGCACCATGTGATGCAGGAAGGCATTGGCCTCGATATCGACGACGATGTGCTCCCCGTCCCAGGCCACCTTCACCGATCGCACATTCCGACGCGCATGCGTGGCCTGGCAGGAAATCGCCCGGAACGCGGAGAAATCGTGTTCGCCGACCAGCACCTGGGCCGCTTCGTGCATCGGAACCGGATCGAGCGGATGGCGTTCCCAGGTCAGGTAACGGGCGAACAGCGCCGGACGCACGGTGCGGCTGAGGATACGGTAGCGATAGCTGCGCGCGCGCGCCGAGAAGCGCGCATGGAAATCGTCGGCCACCGGTTGCGCCCAGGTCACCGCGACGCTGCCCGGCAGGTTCGAGCAGGCGCCGAGCACCCAGCCGCGCATATCGCGCACCACCTCGGTATCGAAATGGACGACCTGGCAGCGGCCGTGAACGCCCGCATCGGTGCGCCCGGCGGCGGTGACTTCGACCGGATGGGCGGCAACGTAGGTCAACGCGTCTTCCAGCGCGCCCTGCACAGTGCGCGCATGGCTCAGCCGTTGCCAGCCGAAGAAGTCGGTGCCGTCGTATTCGACGCCTAGGGCGATGCGCATGGGGGCGTGCGTTGCGGGTGGTCGCTCAGATTAGCATGGTGGCGCACACGCCCCCATGCGTGAGTCGCCGCTGCGCGGCTACGAGTCGGCCGCTGGCGCGGCCTGTTAGTGGCGGCCTCGCCGCCAAGAAGCGTCAGTAAGGCAAAAAACGCACCGCGAGGTCTTGGATTTGCGATTTTACCGACGCCTTTCGGGCCGCCGGGCGGCCCACTTGCAGGCCGCGTGGCAGCCGACTCGCAGGTTGCACAGCAGCCGGCTAACCAATATCAGCCAGAATCCGGCGAGCGGTGTCCTTCTGCATCTGGCTGCCTTCGGTCATGACTTCCTCGAGCATGGCGCGGGCGCCGTCCGAGTCGCCCATGTCGAGGTAGGCGCGGGCCAGGTCGAGCTTGGTGTCGACCGGGTCGTCGCTGAAGCCTTCGCCTTCCGGATCGATCGAGGGCGCGGCGGTGAAGTCAGGCTCGTCGAAACGCCAGGTCGAAGGGATTTCTTCGGCCGGGGCCGGGGCACCCGGCGCGGCGAACTCATGATGCGCAGGCTCGGCCGGGCCAAGATCCGGCAGATCCTCGAGGTAGGACGCCGGGGACATGTCCCCGCCGCCGATATGGCCCGCTTCCTCGGCAAGCCGGGCTGCGGCGTTGGCTTCCGCGTCGGCTTTCTGGCGCGGCGACAGATCGAAATTGAAGTGGTACTCGCTGTGCTTCAGCGGGGTCGCCATCGACGGATTGCGCTCGCCGTTCGGGCCGGTCTCGGCGACGTACTTGTCCAGATCGAACTCCTCGAGCGCGTCTTCCTCTTCTTCCGTGCGCGGCTGGCCGCCGAACAGCGGATGGCTGGGAGCGAGGTCCTCGCCCATGCGCACCACTTCGCGCCATTCCTGCTGTTCGGGATCGCCGACGTGGGCGTACATCGCTTCGGCGGCGGCTTCGAAATGCTCGACGTCGCGACGACCGTAGTAGAGGCTGACCAGTTCCAGGTGCAGGCCGATGTCGTCCGGGTTCTCGGCAAGCAGGTCGAGCAGCTCGCGCTGGTCGCTGTCCATGCCTTCCTCGCCGATGTCGTCGAAGCCACCGTCGAAACGATCGGCCAGCGACGGCGCGGCGGCCGCGGCGGCCGGCTTCTTGCGACGGCCGAGCAGGCCGACCAGGAGCAGGACCACGACGGCACCGCCGCCCACGGCCCAGGCCCAGGGCTGCATGTACCAGGGTTCCTCGACCAGGACCGGGGTCGCGTGCGCGATCGGCTTCTTCGCTGGCACGACGGGTTTGTTCAGCGCGACGGGGGCAACCGGCGCGGCGTCCTTCAGCGGCGCCGTGGCGACGGTAGCGCCCGGTGCCGGGGTGGTCATATTCGGCGTGGCGACGGCAGCCACGGCGGGAGCCGGGGTCGTCGCCGGCGCGACAGGAGCCGGCGCGGGCGTGGCGGCCGGAGCCGCGGCGGCAATAGCGGTAGGCGACGTCGCGGCAACGGCCGGCTGGCCGCTGGCCTTGCGGGTCTCGGCCAGCTTGCGCTGGAGCTCGGCGATCTCGGCATCTTTCAGGCTCAACAGACGCTGGTTCTTGTCGTTAATGCCCTGCAGGTCGTCGATGCGGGATTTAAGTTCGTCGCCCTGCTGCTTGAGTGAGGTCAGCGCCTCCTTCGAGGTCGCAATCTCCTGGCGCAGCGCAGCCACCGCGGCGGTGGCCTTGCCATTCGCGGCTCCCGCGGCGGCGCTGTCGCCGCCGTCCTTGGCCGGCACGATGGCCAGACGATCGGACGAGGCGGTGGCGGCCTTCGGCGAGCCCGCCTTTTCGGTGGCGGCCGCATCGGCGACCACGGCCGGCGAACGGGCGACACCGCTGCGCCACTCTTCGTTCTGACGACGTACTTCGGCCAGCGCGGAAGCGGCGTCGAGCGCCGCCAGATCGTCCTTGCCTGGCGCGCGCAGGACGGCGCCGGTCTTCAGGGCATTGACGTTGTCGCGGAAGAAGGCGTCGGGATTGGCCTTCTGCAGCGCGATCAGCATCTGGTTCATGTTCGCGCCGCCGCCCATCTCCTTGGCGATCGCCGACAGGGTCTGGCCGCTTTGCACCGGGCCGTAGCTACCGTCCTTCAGCGCGGACGGGGCAGCTGCGGCTGCGGCTGCGGCGCGCGGACGCGGGCTGACGGCGGGCTTCGGCGACTCGGCCGATGCCGTCGGGGCAGCGGTACGTGGCGCCGCGGCTGGCGAGCTCTTGCCGCTGCTCTCGGGTGCCGCCGCGCTACGCGGCGGATCCAGCAGCATGGTCACTTCGCGTATGACCTTGCCGCTGCCCGAGTGCAATTCGACCAGGATGTCCAGGTAGGTATCGCGGATCGGCGAGGCGCTGGTCACCCGGACCACGGACTGGCCCTGGGCGTTGGTGACGACCGCGAACTTGAGGTCCTGCGGCAGCTTCGAACGGTCCAGGCCGGCACGGGAGAAGTCTTCGCTGGAGGCCAGGGCGGCCTCGATACGGCCGTTACCCGACGTATCGGTCAGCGGGATTTCGGCGAGCAGGGGCTGGTCCATGGTGGATTTCACCTGGATCTGGCCGAGGCTCTGCGCCATGACGTGGCCTGTGCCCACCGCCAGCGCAAGCATGATCGACAGTTTCAACGAACGGTTCATCAACCCTTTCCCCCGAACTTGACCGCACAAGCCGCCATCCCCCAAGGAGGTACGGCCGCGAAGGCGCCACTTTAGTCTACCCAGCGGAGAATCAACAATAGCGGCGACGGGCAGTTACGCGACAACGTTGACGCGATCACGTAACCGAGGCTCCCTAAGCCTACTTGCCGCTGGTTTTGGCTGGTGCCGGACCTTTGGCGGCCTGGGCCTCGCGCAACTGGCGTTCCAGTTCCGCAATGGCTCGATCCTTCTCGCCAAGCGACTGATCCGCCTGCTTTTCCTGGCTTTCCAGGCCCTGCACGCGCTCGTGCATCCGGGCGACCGCCGCACTCTGCTCGGCGGTCTGCCGCTGGATGCCCTGGACCTCGGCCCTGGCATCCTGGACGTCGGTCGCGGCGAAAGCGGCCGGCGCCACCAGGGCCAGGAGCACAGCACATCCGGCGCGGCTCACAGGTAGTCCTCGATCAACAGCTCGGCGATCTGCACGGCGTTCAGCGCCGCGCCCTTGCGGATGTTGTCCGAGACGATCCACAGGTCCAGGCCGCGCGGATGGGAGATGTCGTCGCGAATACGGCCGACGAAGACCTCGTCCTTGCCCGCTGCATCCGAGACCGGCGTCGGGTAGCCGCCGGCCTTGCGCTCGTCGATCACCACGATGCCCGGCGAACGCTCCAGCAGTTCGCGCGCCTGGCCGGCGTCCATCTTGTCGCGCGTCTCGATGTGCACCGCTTCGGCGTGGCCGTAGAACACCGGCACGCGCACGGCGGTCGGGTTCACCGCGATCGACTCGTCCTCGAGGATCTTGCGGGTCTCCCAGACCATCTTCATTTCTTCCTTGGTGTAGCCGTTCGGCTGGAAGTCGTCGATGTGCGGGATGACGTTGAAGGCGATCTGCCTGGGGAACTTGCCCGGTTCGACACTCTGGAAATTGAGCAGCGCGGCGGTCTGCTTGCCGAGCTCTTCCATGCCGCGACGACCGGCGCCGGACACGGACTGGTACGTGGCGACGTTGATCCGCTCGATGCCGACGGCGCGATGGATCGGCGCCAGAGCCACCAGCATCTGCATGGTCGAGCAGTTCGGGTTGGCGATGATGCCGCGGTTCTCGTACTGCGCGATCGCATGCGGATTGACCTCGCTGATCACCAGCGGGATATCGTCCTGGTAACGGAACTCCGAGGTGTTGTCGATGACGACCGCGCCGGCCGCCGCGGCACGCGGCGCATGTTCACGGCTGACCGAGCCACCGGCCGAGAAGAAGGCAATGTCGACGCCGTCGAAGTCGTAGTCGGCAAGGTTTTTCACGGTGATTTTTTTACCGCCGAAGTCGATCTGGTCGCCGGCGGAACGCTCGCTGGCCAGCGCCACCAGCTCACTGATCGGAAAGTCGCGCTCGGCCAGGATCGCCAGCAGCGCTTCACCCACGGCACCGGTCGCACCGACCATGGCCACCTTGTAACTCGTCTTCTTGCTCATCGTCTCTTTAAGTTCTGTGGAAAAGATTGTTGCCGAAGGCTAGCCGGCCGATGCCAGCACGCCCGGGTTGAGCAGGGTCGGCGGATGGTCCGCATGCGGACCATGGCCGAACACCGCAAGGACATTGTCGACCGCCAGCATCGCCATCGCGCGTCTCGTATCGGTGCTGGCACTGGCGATATGCGGGGTCAGCAGCACGTTGTCCAGCGCAAGGAGAGCCGGATTCACCACCGGCTCGCCCTCGTACACGTCGAGCGCCGCCGCGGCGATGTCGCCGCCAGCCAGCGCACGCGCCAGCGCCGCATCGTCCACGATACCGCCCCGCGCGATGTTGACCAGCACCGCGGTTTTCTTCATCCGCGCCAGTTCGGCCTCGCCGATCGCGTGGCGATTGGCGGCGGTGAACGGCAAGACCAGGATCAGGTGATCGGCCTGGGCCAGCAGCGTGTCCTTGTCCACGTAACTCGCTCCGCACTCCCGCTCGATGTCGGCGCGTAACCGTGAACGGTTGTGATAAATGACCTTCGTGCGGAACCCCAGGGCACGACGCGCGATCGCCTGGCCGATACGGCCCATGCCGAGGATACCCAGGGTGCTGCCATGCACGTCGGCACCGAGCCAGCCGTCGAAACGCGACGTTTTCCACTGGCCGGCGCGCAACCAGCGCTCGGACGCGCCGGTCCGGCGGGCCGCGCCAAGCATCAGCGCCCAGGCGAAGTCGGCAACGCTTTCGGTCAGCACGTCCGGTGTGTTGGACGCGGCGATGCCGGCGGCGGTCAGCGCGTCGATATCCAGGTTGTTATAGCCGACGCCCGTGTTGGCGACGATCTTCAGCTGTTTCGCCGCAGCGATGACATCGGCATCGATGCGGTCGCTGAGCCCGACGATCCCAGCGTCGACATGGGCCAGACGATCGCGCAACTCAGCCGGGGAATAGGCACGCTCGTCGGTTTCTGCATGTACGTCGAAGTACGGTTCCAGCCGCGCGACGATATCGGCGAACAGCGGGCGCGAGACCCAGACTTTCGGCTTGCTCACGAACGGCTCCCGGGAATACGCGGGGCGACGTCACCGACATCGCCGCATTGGGCCCGATGGCGCAAGGCCTGGTCCATCAGCACGAGGGCCATCATCGCCTCGACGATCGGCACCGCACGGATGCCGACGCAGGGATCGTGGCGGCCCTTGGTGACCACCTCGACCGGCTCGCCGGCCCGGTTCACGCTATGGCCCGGGATAAGAATGCTCGAGGTCGGCTTGAAGGCGACCGAGGCGACCACCGGCTGGCCGCTGCTGATCCCGCCGAGGATGCCGCCGGCATGGTTGGAGGCGAAGCCGTCCATCGCCATCTCGTCGCGATGGGTCGAACCGCGCTCCGACACCGCCCTGAAACCGTCGCCAATTTCGACGCCCTTGACTGCGTTGATCGACATCAGCGCCGCGGCCAGTTCGCCGTCGAGCTTGCCGTAGACCGGCTCGCCCCAGCCCGGCGGCATGCCCTCGGCCACCGCCGTCACGCGTGCGCCGACCGAGTCGCCCGATTTGCGCAACGCATCCATATAGGCCTCGATCTCGGCCACCTGCTGCGCATCGGGCCAGAAGAAGGGGTTGTCCTCGACCGCTGAAGCGTCGAAGGTCCGGGGCACCAGCTGGCCGATCTGGGCGACATGGCCATGGATACGAACACCGTGGCGTTCGGCCAGCCATTTCTTCGCGACCACGCCGGCGGCAACGCGCATCGTGGTTTCGCGCGCCGAGGAACGGCCGCCGCCACGCGGGTCGCGGATGCCGTACTTCTGCCAATAGGTGTAGTCGGCATGTCCCGGGCGGAAGGTGTCCACGATATTGCCGTAGTCCTTCGAGCGCGCATCGACATTGCGGATCAGCAGGGCGATCGGCGTACCGGTGGTCTGCCCCTCGTAGATGCCGGAAAGGATCTCGACTTCGTCGGTTTCGCGGCGCTGCGAGGTATGCCGAGTGCGCCCCGTCGCCCGCCGATCGAGGTCGGCGCGGAATTCGGTGACGTCGAGGGCCAGCCCCGGCGGGCAACCGTCGATCACGCAACCGATGGCCGGACCATGGCTTTCGCCGAAGGTGGTGACGCTGAAGAGCTTGCCGAAAGTATTGGCTGACACGTTGTTTCCCGTTATGCCCGGCTCAACCGAACCGCGCGGATCGCGTCGGCGTGTTCGACCAGATCGCGACGCTCCAGCGCGAAGATGCCCATCTGGCCGACCTTGAATTCCAGCCAGACAAAGGGCACCTGCGGCAGCAGCGCGCCTAGGGCGTGTTCGCTTTCACCGACCTCGACGATCAGCAGGCCGTCGTCGGTCAGATGATCGGCCGCCTCGTCGAGGATGCGGAAAGTGATGTCCAGTCCATCATGGCCGGATGTCAGGCCGAGGACCGGTTCATGGCTGTATTCGGCCGGCATCGCGGCATATTCGTCATCGGTGACATAGGGCGGGTTCGACACGATCAGGTCGTAGCGCTCGCCGGCGACGCCATCGAACAGGTCGGACTTCAACGCATGCACACGTTCTTCGACGTGCTGGAAGAGGATGTTCTCGCGCGCCAGCGACAAGGCGTCGTCGCTGATATCGACGATATCGACCTGCCAGTCCGGGTTGTACTCGGCCATGGCGATGCCGATGCAGCCCGATCCCGTGCACAGGTCCAGCGCACGCTCGACGTGACGGCCGTCCAGCCAGGGGGTAAAGCCGTTCTCGATCAGCTCGGCGATCGGCGAGCGCGGCACCAGGGCCCGCGGGTCGCTCTTGAATTTCAAGCCGGCGAACCAGGTCGAACCGACCAGGTAGGCCACCGGCAGGCGCTCGACCACGCGGCGTTCGATCAGCGCCAGCACCTTCTCGCGCTCGGTCGTGGTCATCCGGCCCGCGCCGTACACCGGGGGGATGTCCGGCGGCAGGTGCAGGCTGGCCAGGACCAGATGGGTGGCCTCGTCGATCGGGTTGTCGTGGCTATGCCCGAAGGTCAGGCCGGCCTCGGAGAAGCGGCTGGCGGCATAGCGGATAAAGTCGACGATGGTGGCGAGTTCGTGGGTCACGGAGTCGGTCAGGAAACAGGGCGGCCCAGTATAGCCGCACTGCAACACGCCCCAGGCGCCGTACCGCCGATATCGCCATGCCGGCGTGCGCTGGGGCGACGGTGACTAGAACGCCCAGCGGGCACCCATATTGATGCCCCAGCCACGGGTGCCGGCGCTGCCGAGGTCCTTCTGGTAGTCCCCTTCCCCGTATAGCGAGATATGGTTGCGGAAGGTCATGCTGCCGCCGAGGCCCAACTCCAGGGCCCGGCCATAGCTGCCACCGGTGAATTCCTGGGAAATGCCGAACGCGTCGCTGCCCACGGTCACGTGGGGACGCCCGCCCCAGCCCTGGATGTAGTTCAGGCGCAGGTACGGCGTACTCTGCCTGTCGTTGTCGCCCTTCCAGGTCCGGGTCAGGCGGACGCCCAGACGGCCGATGTTCTGGTCGTAGTCGTCATAGCGGACGCTGGCACCGTCACGGTCGGTAAGGTCATTCATGGCCAGATGCTGGCGGCTGAGCTGCAGCTGTGGCTCCAGTTCCATGCCGTTGTCGAAGCGCCAGGGATACCCCGTCTCGATCGAGGCGGTCCAGCCCACCGCGCGGATATGGGCGATATCCGTGGCCCGCGCGACGTCGACGTCGCCCTGGTAGCGGTCGCCGGAGACTACACCGTCGATATAAAAGCCGCTGACGTGCTGTCAGGTCAGGTACATGGCGAGGCTGTTGCTGTAGTACCTGGTCCGGCTGTCGCCGTCGACCGCATGCGGCTCGACCCGCGTGGTGCCATGGGTGAAGGCCACGCCGCCGCGCATCGTCGACTTGTCGGTGTCGATATCGAACGCATTGGCGCCGACCTGCAGCGCATCGGTGTGCTGGTCGAAGTCATACCCGTACTGCTTGAAGCCGCGGTCGGTGCTGTAGCGGTAATCGCCACCGATATAGCGGGCGAAGGCTTCGCCGCCCAGTCCATCGTCCAGGGTTCCTTCGTGCCGGATCTCGCCCAGGCGCTTATGCAGATTGTCCAGCACCTGGTAAGCGTAGCCGGCCAGCGCCGTCGGCGCGGCGATGTATGCCGGTACCTGCGCCGTCACCGCACGGCGACCCGGCGCGCAGTTGTCGATGCCATCGACCACGCAGCCGTCGAGCGCCGCGACCGCGGCCGTCGGCGGCTCCGGTAGTGTGGTCACCGACGGGTCCGCCGGTGGCAAAGGCGCTGGTGCCGGGGCACCCGGTGCCGGCGACGGTGGCGGGTTGGCCGGTGTCGGCGGGGTGCAGTCGGTCTGGCAGACATAGACATTGGCCAGCCGGTAGTCCCAGAACTGGTTACCCGTCGTGCTGCCCGCGACCACACGTTGCGATGCCTGGGCCGCGCCCGGCGCGAAGGCGTAGAGGCCGTACTGGAACGGACCGACCGCAAGGTAACCGCCATTGAGCCGGAATGCGGCGGACGTCGACGTGCCGCCGACCTGGACCACGGAGATGCCTTCGTTGGCATCCACCGCGCTGTTGTGGTTGAAATCGCTGAGCGCGCCGTTGCTGGCGAGGCTTGGCGTGATGTTCAGCACGGTCGCGCCACCGGGCTCGGTGACATTGCCCTGGACGAGCAGGCGATCGGTGAACTGGTTCGATAGCTGCCCACCCTCGTTCAGGGTCGTCACCAGGGCGAGCTGGCCGGCCTGCGAGATGTAGTTGCCGTCAATGGCCAGCGTGTTGCCCGGCGAACCGGCGCCATGGGTCAGGTCGATCAGGCCGGCATTGCTCAGGTTCGCCGAACCGGCGGAGGCGCCGGAAATGGTCGGGTGAACGTTGTCGCCTGCGAACAGGGTCGAGCTCGCATCGATGTTCACGTCGCTATTGGCAAGCTTGACGTTGTCGGTCAGCGTGAACGCCGTGCCGTTGGCGAAGTTGATCGTGTTCCAGCCGGTGCCGAGATTGGTGCCCTTGCCCAGGTCGTCGGCCGCGAAGGAGCCGCCGCGTGCCTGGATGCCCTCGAGGTTCAGCGTATTGCCGCCACCCGTACCGGCCAGCAGGTGATAGGTGGTCGACAGGTCCACCGCCTGCAAGCTGGCGACGTTATTCGCGCCATTACCCATGGTCAGGCCGCCATCGAGCGTACCGGCGGTCCAGTTGAACTGGTCTCCGCCCCCACCGGTGGCGATATCGCCACGTATCGCGCCGCCGGAAAGGGTGAGGATATCGTTGCCGGCGCTGCCGCGCACGGCGACCGCCGACGGACTGCTCGCGTTGATCGTGCCGCTATTGGTGAAGCTGGTCCCGCTGCCATTGGACAGGTCAACCACTGGCGCCACGGTACTGAGCGAAGTGAGCGTCCCGCTGTTGGTCGAACTGGACGCGGTGCCGACGAGCAGGCCAACGCCGCCGCTGGCGCTGTTGACGTTGACAGTCGCCTGCGAATCAACTGTTCCGGTCGTCAGCGCCTGGATACCGATGCCGCCACTGCCGTTGACGTTGGCGACATACCCTGGCCCATAGGAAAGATCCTCACTGCCCGGCGACCCGTCGGCGTTGCGATAGGCGAAACCGACACCGCTGCCGGAAACATTGAAGGTGACCGTCGAGGAAGGATCGATCGCCGTGGCGGTACGGATGCCGGCACCGTCGACGACATTGATGGTGACGCCGTTCAGCACGATGCCGCCCAGCTCCGCCGCATTCTCGATACCGTTGCCGGTGCCTGTGACATTGATCGTCGCACCGGTCGCACTGAGTGCCGTGGCGCCCGTATCGACCAGGATGCCGTGCGCCGTCCCGCCTGCGGTGATCGCCGTATTCGCACCGGACAAGGTAAGTTGCGCGCCGCTCAACAGATGAATCCCGGCGAGGCCGTTATCGACATTGATCACGCCGCCGGGGCTGAGCGTCTGCGCACCGACGCCTTCCACGCGCACGCCGGTACCGTTGGCGACATGCACCGTACCGTTATTGGCCAGCGAGCCACCGGCCTGCACGAGCACGCCGGTCGCACCGGCACCGGACAGGTCCACGCGGCCGTTGTTGGCCACCGTGCCAAGGTTCCGCGCGGTCAGGCCGGTCGTGCCGGTTCCCGCACCGGCGATCGTCGTATTGTTGGTCAGTGTGGTGGCAACCGGCGCACCCACTGGATTGCCGGCAAGATCGAGCTTCTGCCCGTCGGCAATGCCACCGACGGTGTTCGCACCGGAAAGGTTTACCGCCGAGGCGGCGTCGAAGCTACCGGTGGCACCGCCGCGAATTTCCATCGCGGCGGCATTGTCGCCGCTCACGGTCATCTTCGCCGCGCCGCTGGCCACGGCGGTACCCGCGCCCGAGCCGACGATCGCGCGCGACCCCGCTCCGGAAGCGGTGAGCGCCGGCGTCCCCGACAAGGCCAGGGTCGCCCCATCGTCGATGCGGTATAGCGTCGAGTTGGCCGTGCTGGCGTCGAGCGCGGCGGCGGCGCTGACGATCTTCGCGCCGGCACCCAGAGCATGGAAGGCGATCTGGTCGGTGTTGCCAAATGCCGGCGTGGCGCTGTTGGCGACATTGACGGTGCCAGCGTTGATCGCTTCGGCACCAATCGCACCGACGCCATTGAGCAGAACCTGCGAGCCGTTCTGGAGATTCACCGTGGAGCGGGTGCCCGAGGCGACCACGCCACGGGTGCGATCGGCGACGGCACCACCGTTGACCGAGATGCTGCCCGTGGTATTGGCCGTCGTCGCCGCGGTGGCGCCAGCGCTGTCGACAAGGATGCCGGTACCGCCGTCGGTCACCGAAATATCGCCGCTATTGTTCGCCGTGGCGCCCGATTGCACGTTGATGCCGGTCGCATGCGCGCCAGTGAAGGTGATGTCGCCGGAATTGGTGAGCTGGGCACTGTTACGGGCGATATAGCCGGTCAGCCCGGCGGTCGCCGAGGTCAGGGTCGCCGCGCTGGCCAGCGTCGTTGCGGCCACCGGCGTGCCGGTCGCCGCACCGGTGAGGCTGTGCTTCTGTCCGTCGACCATCGCGGCCACGGCACCGACGCCGGTCAATTGCACGGTGGTCGCCGCATCGATCGTTCCGGTCGCACCGCCTTCGACGACAACGCCGGTCGCGCCAGCGCCGGTCACGTTGATGTTGGCGTCCCTGGTATCGACCAGGGTCGAGGAGGCACCGCTGCCCAGTACAGCCACCGAGTTTGCCCCGGATGCAGTCAGGGTCAGGCCGGTGCCATCGAAATCGGCGCCATTTTCGAGGCGGAAGAGGTCCGAACCGGCGGTGGTGACATTCAGTGTGCTGCTGGCGACATTGATCTTCGCGTTGGTGCCGTAGGCGAAGAAGGCGATCTGCTTGCTGCCGCTGGCGAACGTGGGAATCGCGGTGGCCGAGACGTTGACTGTTGCATTGCCCCGCGCATGGATTCCGATCGCGCCATCGCCGAGCAGGTTGACCGGACCGCCAACGTCGGCGGTGGACCTGCCGGTGCCCTGCCCTTCGACCCATACGCCGAAGTTGCGCGTGCCGCTGGCCGGATCGGCGCCGCCGGCGACGTTGATGGTTCCGGTCGAGCTCGCGGTCGACGGCGTCGTCGAACCGGTGCTGATGATCTTGATGCCGGTACCGTTGACGCCATTGAGGTTGACCGTGCCGGTGTTGCTGATGCCGCCGCCGGAGCCGGCGTTCAGCACCGAGATACCGATGTTCTCGCGTGGCACGGTGGCCGCCGCGCCGTTGAGGTTGATCGTGCCGCTGTTCACCACGTGGGCATTGGCGCCGCCGCTGACCAGGATCGCCGCGGCGTTCTGCGACTTGCTGCCGATCGTGACGGTCCCGGCATTGGTCGCCGTGGCGTTACCGTCGATTTCGATGCCGGTGGTCAGAGACTGCTGGTTGATCGCCACGTCCGCGGCAGGCGTGCCGGCGACGGTCTGCGGCCCGCGCCCGATATAGATCGTTCCGCCGGCGGCATTGGTGAAGTTCGCCGTCGGATCGTCCAGCAACACGCCGTCCATCGAGCCATTCGATTTCGAACCGGTGACGCCGACATTGACGATCCCACTGTTGGTCGCGATCGCCCCGGTGCTGAGATGGATGCCGGCTGACGCACCGGCGCCATTGGTCGAGCCGGTGGCCAGATTGATGATGCCCGGGTTGGCGAACGTACTGCCGGCGAGCACCTCGACCACGTTCGAGCCGAACGGGCTGTCCGTCGTGGCGCCGTTGGCTGCGAGGAAGAAGTTTCCGTTGATGACGCCCGGATTGCTGCCGTGGCTGTTGCCGGTCAGGAGCATGGCCGTGCCGTCGCCGGTGCTGTGCGTCGTGGCCAGCGTGCCGTTGTTGGTGACCGTGCCACCGCCTTCGGCGCGCACGGCCCCGTGGTTGGAGTTGACTACCTCGAGCCTGGCCCCGCTGGCGATGGTACCTGTCGCATGGGCGCCCGATGCGCGGATGACAATGCGGTCGCCGATAGGCTGGGCGACCTCATCGCCCGGATCGTTGGCCGTGATCGTATAGACCGTCTGCTTCGTCGCCGAGGTGTAGGCCTTGTTGAACTGCGTGGTGTATTGCGTTGGGTCCAGATTGCCCGACTGCAGCTGGGCAATCAGGAAATCGTTATAGGCACGCAGGTCGGCTGCGTTATTCACCGTGTGGGATGTCGTCACGCCATCGAGCGTGGTGACACTGAAGGTGCCCCCATAGGTCGAGACAAAGGTTGTGCTGAAACTCTGCGGCACGGTGGGAGCGGCCGCCGTGCCGGTGAAGGTGATCCGGTTGCTCGACTGCCAGTTGACCGCGCTTGTCGCGGCGGTGGTGCCGTCGGCCAGGAAGAGCGTGCTTTGCTTGGCGGCGATGGTCCAGCCGTTCGTGCTGGCCGCGGACAAGGCACCGGCAGTGCCGATGTTCACGTTCATTGTGCCGCTGTTGACCGTGCCGACGCGCATATTGATGTATTGCGCATCGTTGACGTTGACCACATCCGGCACGGTCGTGGTCAGCGCGGTCGGCGCAAGGTCGACCAGGTTCGCGGTGGCGAACGTCGAGGTGACCCGCTTGCCGCCGGTGATCGGATCGGGAATGGTCACGCCGAAATTCTGCGAGCCGGGACTCAGTCGTGGCGCACCAACCCATTCCAGGCCGGAGACGATGCGGCCTAGTGCCTGCAGTGCGCCAAGCGAGGTCTGTCGGCTGCCATCGTCGCCCGCGGTGAACCGTTGTGGGCCGACCATATTCACCGTGCTGCCGCCGTTGACGATCGTCGCCCCAAAAAGAGCATCGTTCGCCTGCGGGTTATAGGCCCCAAGGGTTACCGTTTGCGCATGGCCGACCAGGCTTGGCCCGGCGAGGACCAGGGCGCATAGAAGTCCGGGTAGGACGCGGCTTCGTCCCGCACGGGTGCGGTGGGCGAGTTCCGAAGCGACAACGCAAATACCGAGAGCGCGGTTCCATACCAGACGATAGATCGTGTTCATGTCTTCCCCATCGGCTCGGGCCGCGCTCACGCGCGACCGATTCAACGATCCGGGTAGACATCCTTGCCTTCCGACATTCCACGAAATCCCAAGCGCTACTGGCCGGCCCCCTTCCGCCGCACCGGAGTTCCATTGCCGGTTGCACCATGCAATCCCTTCCCCAGGACCTGCATGCAACTTCGAACGGCTTCTCTAACGCAACCTCTGTATACGCCTTCCCGCCACGAAAACGCAATCCGAAAGCTGACCGAATTGTGACAGCCCCCGTATACTTACGCGATGAACCTCAAGATCCTGCTGCAATACATCCTTCCGCATCGCGCGCTCTCGCGCGTCGTCTACTGGGCTACCCGCTGGACCTGGCGGCCCTGGAAAGACTTCCTCATCGGCAAGATCGTGACCACCTACAAGGTGAATATGGCCGAGGCCATCCAGCCCGATCCGTTCGCCTATCAGCACTTCAATGCCTTCTTCACCCGCAAGCTGCGGGCGGACGCGCGCCAGGCAGACCTCGATCCCGCAGCCCTGCTCTGCCCCGCGGACGGCCGGATCAGCCAGTCCGGGCCGATCGAGGACGGCCGGATCTTCCAGGCCAAGGGCCAGTCCTTCACGGCCGCCGAACTGCTTGGCGACGAGGCGGCTGCCGCGCCCTATCGCAACGGCAAGTTCGTCACCGTGTACCTCTCGCCGCGCGATTACCACCGCGTGCATATGCCGTTGACCGGCGAACTGGTCGAGACGGTCCACGTCCCCGGCCGCATCTTCAGCGTCGCCCCGTTCGCGGTCGAGGGCATCCCGCGCCTGTTCGCCCGCAATGAACGCCTGGTCTGCCACTTCAAGGGCCCCCATGGCCCCTTCGTCGCGGTGATGGTCGGCGCCATCCTGGTCTCCAGCGTGGCCACCGTCTGGGACGGCATGGCCATCCCCCCGTATGCCTCGTCGATCCAGCGCAAGGACTGCCGCGGCCGGGGGATCACCCTGGAACGGTTCGCCGAGATGGCCCGGTTCAATATGGGCTCGACGGTCATCCTGCTGCTGCCGGAGGGAACCGAGCTGGTGCCCATGGCGTCGCAGCAGGCCGTCCGCGTCGGCGAGAAGCTGGGCTCGCTTCGCGAGCCAGTCGTCATCGCCTGAGGTTTCTCGGATTTTCTCTATGGGAGCGGCGCAAGGCCGCTCCTAGAATCCCGCCATTGCCAGGCGAGAGAAAATCATGGCCATCCAGTCAGTCGGTTACTTTCTACAGGCCTCCGCCCAGTGCGCGAAGCTTGCCAGTCCCGGGAAAATAGCAAACGACATACGGGCTATCGATGACCAACTGAAAACCATCACCAATAAGCTCGCCGAGCCCCTCCACGTCAGGATAGTTGTCGCCTCGTTTGATTTCTTAAATCAGAATGGAAGGCGGCATCGAGCGAGTGGATGAAATGGGTACGGTATACCGCCGAGCAGCGGCAGTGGGCGATCAGCCAGATGGGTCCGCCCGTGAACCGGACGATCCGGTCATTGGCACTGGCCACGGGCATTACGGAAGTCTCGTTGAGGACCTGGCGGAACGCGGCCTTGATCGAAGGATCACTGGTGCGTAAAGACGGCAAGCAAAGCGAACGCTGGTCCGGTCCGGAAAAATTCCGGATCGTGGTGGAGAGTGCGCCATTGAACGAGGCGGAGCTGTCGGCGTATTGCCGTCAGAGGGGCTTGCTGCCCGACCAGATCCAGCAGTGGCGTACGGCCTGTGAGCAGGCCAATGCGCCGATGACCACCTCGCAAGGGGTGGTCAAACCCGACAGCGCAATGGCCCGCGAGCGGATCAAAATGCTCGAACGCGAGCTACGGCGTAAGGACGCGGCGTTGGCGGAAACCGCCGCGCTACTGGTCTTAAGAAAAAAAGCCGAGGCGATCTGGGGCAAGGAAGAGGACGAATGATCTCTCCCTCAGATCGCCATGAGGCACTGGTCCTGATCGACGAAGCGGTCGCCGCCGGCGCCCGCCTGGAGCCGGCGTGCGCGATGCTAGGCCTGAGCATCCGCACCACGCAGCGATGGCGGCGAAGGCCGGAGGATGGGCGGCCCCTGACCGGTCGCCCCGCGCCAGCCAACCGGCTCAGCGACGAGGAGCGCCACCACTTGCTGGCGGTGGCCAACGCGCCGGCGCACGCACGCATGACACCCCACCAGATCGTCCCGAAGCTGGCCGACGAAGGCATCTTCCTGGCCAGCGAATCGACGTTTTACCGTGTCCTCAAAGCCGCCCAGCAAACTCATCACCGGGGGCGGAGCAAGGCGCCCCAACGCCGTGCGCCGACGACCCACCTGGCGACAGGCCCCAACGAGGTCTGGTGCTGGGACATCACCTGGATGCCGAGCACGGTGAAGGGGCGCTACTTTTACTGGTACATGGTCAAGGACATCCACAGCCGGCTGCTGGTGGCCAACGAAGTGCACACGTACGAGTCCGCTGACCATGCCAGCGACCTGCTCCGGAAGGCCTGCCTGCGCGAACGGACGGTCGGCCGACCGCTGGTCCTGCACTCGGACAACGGCGCAGCGATGAAGGGCGCGGTGATGCTCGCCACGCTCTACGAGCTGGGCGTCTCGCCCTCGTTTAGCCGCCCGCGGGTAAGCAATGACAACGCCTACGCCGAAGCACTCTTCCGCACCGCGAAATACTGCCCGCTCTGGCCGGAACGGCCCTTCGACACCCTCGAGGAGGCCCGCGTCTGGGTCAACCGCTTCGTCGCCTGGTACAACCACGAGCACCGTCACAGCGCGCTCAACTACGTCACCCCGAGCCAGCGTCATACCGGCCAGGCCGATCAGCTGCTGGCGAACCGCGCGGCACTCTACGCTGCCGCACGCGAACGGCAGCCGGCACGATGGACAGGCCAGACGCGCGACTGGACCCTCGATAGCGAGGTTTATCTCAACCCGGAACGACCGCCACTAAAGCAGGCGGCATAACGGACGACGCGACAACTACCTTGACGCACGCCGGAGCTCAAAAAAGAAGTCAAAGAATACAACGCAGATCTTGCCGTACTGGGAAAGTTTGCATCGCAGCTCCGGAAAATATCCAGCGACGAAAATTTACGCCTGAAGCAGGGCAAGGATGGCTCGCTCAAGCTCAAACCCGCGACGTATTCGGGCATCAATATTTTCAAGCATTTGTCCGCGCCATCCCGGTATCGATCGGAGACGGTCGATCTCATATATATGCTCGATTACACCAAGCGCGGCGCACTGACCCGGCACAATCTCAACGACGTCATAACTCCGTTGAAAACACAGCGGGATGCAGCCATCCCGGCGAAGCATGGTGATATCGCCAACCTGGAAAAAACCAGGTCCTCCCAGGAAAGCAAAAAAAGCAAACTGGTTCGCGAGGAACAGGAGCTTTCCAGTAAAAAGGAAGTCGCAAGCCGCGCGGCCAGACCGGCCATTGATGTCAACGATTTCTTTACCGTCTACAGCACGAATACAGGCTGCACGGCGGTCAATCGGTCGCTAAGATCCGGAGAAGACCAGCACCTGTCAAAAAGCGGCATAACCAGCGAGATCATGCGCGTCCATGGAGACGACCAGTTCAGTCGGCGTGGCGCAAAAGATAAAAAGTGGGGTATCGAATACGCCGCCGGCCAGATGTCGCTGGAGAATATCCGCAGCGTCGACAACTATCTCTACGCGCGGGGATTGAACGATCCGCGACCGGGAACGTTCTATCGAGGCCTGGCGCTATCGAAGGAGGGCCTGGACAAGCTGCAACGATATCTGCAAGCAGCCACGCCGGTTAACCCGGACGGCCTGTTTTCGTGCGATGCGAACAAGGCTACCGCGATCAGTTTCGCCGATAAATATGCCGTCGGCAGCATGATGCCAACGCTCGTGAAGATCGAGGGCCAGACCCAGCGCAGGATGACCTCCGGCTATGCAGCACAAGGCGAGCGAGAATCCATCTTCTCGACCAATGCAGCATTCCGGATCAAAGACATAAGGTGGGTCAACATTGCCTCCAGGACCTACACCATGATCGAACTGGTCGAGGTAATCCCCACCAAGGGGCTGATTTCCGGGCAAAAGTTTCCCCACTAATCCAGGCACTCCGAGAGCTTACGACTTCTGACGTAGTGCGTCAGTTTGTGACGTACTAGGTTACATTCGTCATGGATGGCCGCTATATTCCCCCTATCGCCTGCGTCGAAGGGGGACGCACGCGAGCATCGCCATCCCGGGGGAACACCGTGCAGATCGTCAACCGTCTCTTCGCCATGAACCGCGGGCTGCAACTACGCCGCCAGCTTGCCGAGATTGAACGACTCATGCAGGCGCTGCCGCATAGGGTTCATGCCGAACTTGCCCTGTTGACCCGGCGCGAACTCGACCAGGCCGGCGAAAGCGACTTTCCCCATCTGTATGGCACCCCGCCCGACCAGCGCTATTCGCCGTTCGGCACGGGCAACGAGGTCGGCCTCGGCCGCGCCCGCTCGGGCAGCCCCCAGATCGCTATCCGCGGTATCGCCCTGTGGCTGGCCGTGGTCTATCACGAGACCAAGGATTCGCCGCACGCCAATATGCAGGAGCTGCATCGCCAGACCCTGCGCGTGCTACGCCTGATGAAAGAAATGTGTGCCGGCAAGCGCGACGTCATCGATTCGTGGATGCATCAGTCCGGGGCCGTGGCCTGATCTCTTAAGGCCTTTCCCTTCTCCCGGCGGGAGAAGGTGCCCGCAGGGCGGATGAGGGCGAACCAGTCGAAGCGGCACCCTGGCTCCCCCTCACCCTACCCTCTCCCTCCGGGAGAGGGTGAAAAACGTGCCGCGCCTCTCACCGACAGACCGGCAGCTTGATCGTCTGCCCTATCGACAGGTTGTGCTTGTTCAAGCCATTGAGCCTGGCGATGTCTTCGACGTCGGCACAGCTGACATTGCGGGCGATGCCGGCCAGGGTGTCGCCGCGCTTGACCTTGTAAGTGCGGGTCCCATTGGAGCGCGACGGTGTGGGGGCGGACACCGGCGTGGACGGTACGACTGGAACGACCGCCGTATGCAGGTCGTTGGCCAGGATCGGCCAGGGACCGTCCGCGCAACTGGCCGCATAGGCCTTCTCCAGGAACTTCGGCACCTCCAGCCGCGTACCGGTCGGCTGGGCAAGTTGCGGGTCGACCCGGGGATTGAGGTTGCGCAAGGTACGGAACCAACCATCGTCCTTGCCACCGGCCGAGCCCAGGCAGACGGTAAGTTCGGTCAACGATGCCGGCCGCTTGAGTACGATGGCCCCGGGCTGACCATCGACCTTCGGGAACTTCAGGTGGTAGCTCTCCGGGTGCATGAACAGCCAGGCGGCGGCGAGCACCATCGGCACGTACTCACGCGTTTCGGGCGACAACTGGTTGTAAATCTGCGGGTCGTAGAAGCTGACGCCGGGGCTTGCCTGGGCCATGCGGCGCATACGCCCTTCGCCCCCGTTGTAGGCGGCCAGGGTCAGTTCGAGGTTGTTATTGAAGGTGGCGAGCTGTTCGTCGAGATATGCCGCGTTGGCACGTGCGGACATCGCAGGGTCGAAGCGCTGGTCGAAGCCGTCCTCGCTGGAAAGGCCAAAGCGCAACCCCGTCGCATACATGAACTGCAGCGGGCCGGAGGCACCGGAACGCGATACCGCGTGTACCTTGCCCCCGGATTCCTTGGCGATGATGCCGAACAGCAAGGCTTCGGGCAGGTCTGCCTTCTGGTACTGCGGCCACATCAGGTAACGCATGTATTCGTAGTTGACGTAGGCATCCATCAGATTGGGACGCAATTGGGTCAGCCACATTTCCAGCGCCGCCTTCACCGGGCCGTTCATCGCCACCATGTCGGACAGCTGGGTGCCACGCAGCATGGTCACGCTGCGCTCGGCCTGCGGCAGGCTGGACACCACGGGCGATTTGCCGGCATCGCCGTTGACATCGGCGCCGGGCACCTCGGCCATGTCGTCGCCTTCTTCGCCATCGATGAAACTGCCGTCCTTCAGCCGGAGCAGCCGGTCGAACGCGGAAAAGAAGCGCTGCGGGTCGCAGCCTGGCGTCAGCCCACAATGCGCGGCCGCATCCTTCAGCTGGTCGAGCGAGGTATCCAGGGTTTTCTTCGACGCCACGGTATCGCCGCGACGCGCCTGGTCGATCGCGGTTTCGTAACCCTTGCCCGCCGTGTCCAGTTGCGCATAAAGCGCGTTGACCTGCGGCGTGGCGGTGGCCGCCCTGGGTGCCGCACCACCGGCACAGCCGACCAGGGTTGCCAGTGCCGCGGCGAGCGGGAGGATGGCGAAGCAGCGCGACAATGCAAAAGGCATGGGAAAACCGGGGCAAGACAATGGCGCCCACCTTATCCGTCCGTCTCGTGCTACTCAACCGATCCGGATGACACGGAGGGAAGGCGTTCAGCGAAGCCGGTGCGTGGGTACAATCGGGCGACCAACCAGGGACGCCCGCCATGACTGAGATCCTGATCGGCCGCAACGACAAGGCGAGCGTCTCGCTCGACCCGCGCTACGGCAACCGGCACGGCATGATCGCCGGCGCCACCGGCACCGGGAAGTCCGTCTCCTTGATGGTGCTTGCCGAAGGCTTCTCGCGACTCGGCGTACCCTGCTTCCTCGCCGATGCGAAGGGCGACCTCGCCGGTCTTTCGCAAGCCGCCGCCACTCCAGGCGACAAGCTGAAGGCACGCCTGACCAAACTGGGGCTTACCGACTGGCACCCCGGTGCCAATCCGGTCGTGTTCTGGGATATCTACGGCAAGCTTGGCCACCCGGTGCGCGCCACGGTCTCGGAAATGGGGCCGACCCTGCTCGCCCGCATCATGGAACTGAACGACACCCAATCCGGCGTGCTGGAGATCGTCTTCAAGGTCGCCGACGACGAAGGCCTGCTCCTGCTCGATCTGGCCGACCTGCGCTCGATGCTCGGGTTCGCCGCGGAGAACGCCAAGGCCATTTCAACGAAGTACGGCCTGATCAGCGCGCAGAGCGTCGCCGCGATCCAGCGCGGCGTGTTGAAGCTCGAACAGGACGGCGCCGAACAATTCTTCGGCGAGCCCGCACTGGAGCTGGCCGACCTGATCCGCCAGGACATGAGCGGCCACGGCGTGATCAACGTACTCGCCGCCGAGAAACTGATCCTCAAGCCTCGGCTGTATTCGACCTTCCTGCTCTGGCTGCTGTCCGAGCTGTTCGAGCAGTTGCCGGAGGTCGGCGACCTCGACCAGCCGAAGATGGTGTTCTTCTTCGACGAAGCGCATCTGCTGTTCGACGATGCGCCGCCGGCGCTGACCCAACGCGTCGAGCAGGTCGTGCGGCTGATCCGCTCCAAGGGCGTCGGCGTGTACTTCTGTTCGCAGAACCCGGACGACGTCCCCGGCGACATCCTCGGCCAGCTTGGCAACCGCGTGCAGCACGCGCTGCGGGCATTTACACCACGCGACCAGAAAGCGGTGAAGGCTGCTGCGCAGACCTTCGCGCCCAATCCCGAGCTCGATGTAACCAGGGCGATCGGTGCCCTTGGCGTCGGCGAGGCGCTCGCCTCGACACTGGGCGACGGCGGCGTGCCGACGCCGGTACAGCAGATCATGGTCAGCACGCCGACCTGCCGTATCGGTGCGATCACCGACGAGGAGCGGGCGACGATCAAATCGCGTTCACCGGTCGGCAGCAAGTACGAGACCACGGTCAACCGCGATTCGGCCGACGAAATGCTGGCGAAGCGTGCGCAGGAAAAAATGGCCTCGCCCGAGGCAACCAGGACCGCCGGCAAAACCCCCGCGGGTACGGATCCGGGCTGGGGCGGCGCCGTGCGCGATGCCCTGCTCGGCAACAGCCGTCGCCAGGGCATGCTCGAGGCGATGGCGAAATCGGCCAGCCGCACGATCGGCAGCCGCGCCGGCCAGCAGATCGTGCGCGGCATCCTCGGCAGCCTGTTCGGCGGCAAGCGATGAAGAAACCGCGACTGATCTCCGCCGATACGTCGTTTGGCCAGCGACTGGTCGACGGTCTGGGTTACCCCCTGCACGGTGCGGCGTTGACCAGCATCCTCGCCATCGCCCTGGTCCAGTGTGTTGGCGCGATCGTGCCAGTGGGCGGCTGGTTGCTGGCCATGCTCGCCTGGGCGGCCATGTACGTCTACGCCTTCGAGTGCCTGCGGCGCACCGCCGACGGCTACGCGGACCCGCCGGAAATGGCGATGGAAACGACGATGGGTATCGCCTTCGCCCTGATCCTGATCCAGGTGCTTGGCGGTGCGCTGGCAATCCTGCTGCCGTTTTTCCTGGGCCTGCCCGGCCTCGCTCTGTCGCTGCTGCTCGCGCTCGCCCTGCCCGCTATTACCATGTCGCTGGCCTTCGATGGCAGCGTCAACGCGGCATTGAATCCGCTCACCTGGTTCGATGCGATGCGGCGCTTCGGCGCACCGTATTTCGTCCTGACCGCGATCTGCCTCGGCATCTGGCTGCTGCAATTCGGCGCGCGCTTCGCCTTGCAGGACATCCTGCCGCGCGTGCTGGCGGTCCCGCTGTTCTACCTGATCGCCAATTACGCCACGGTGCTGAATTTTCATCTGATGGGCGGGCTGATCCACCAATATCACGAACGTGTCGGCCACACGCCGGAATCGGAGGCCATGGTCGCCGAGGCCGGCATGGATGAGGACGACGAACTGCTCGCGCACGCGCGACACCTGGCACCGGAGGACTTGCCGACCGCCATCGGCCTGCTCACCGAGCGTATCCGCGACGGCGCGGCACCGGTAAAAGTCCATGCGCAATACCGCGACTGGCTCAAGCGCGCCGGACGCACACCGGAGTTGCTTGTGCACGGGCAGATATGGATTGCCGGCCTGGTCGCCGGCGGCGAATCGCGGCGCGCGCTCGGCGTGGTCCAGGACTGCATGGAAATCGATCCGACGTTCCTGCCCGACGATCCGCTCAATGCGGGTCCACTCGCCGATACCGCGGCGCATGCCGGTATGCCGCGGCTTGCCCTGCATCTGGCCCAGGGTTACGCGCGCGCATGGCCCGGCGACTTCGGCGCCGCGCACTACGGCCTGCTGGCGGTGCGCATGCTCGACCGCCTGGGGCGTCGCGCCGAAGCGATCGTGATGCTCGCCAGGGTTCGCCGCGCGTGGCCGGAGCATCCGCTGCAGATCGACATGGCTGCGCTCGAAACGGCATTCGCCGCGTCGCCGGCGTCTTCTTCGTGAGCCGCTGGCGCGCCCCATCGCCGTCGTCGACGGCCATCATCACCCGTGACGGCTTCGAAAAAATGAAGGCCGAACTGGACCACCTCTGGCATACGGTGCGTCCCGAAGTGGTCAAGGCCTTGACCGCGGCCGCGGCCGAGGGCGATCGCAGCGAGAATGCCGAATACATCTATCGCAAGAAGCAGCTCGGTGAAATCGACCGGCGTGCGCGTTACCTCAGCAAACGCATTCCCGTTCTGAGAGTCGTCGAGGCGGCGCCGTCCAATCGCAACGCGGTGTTCTTCGGTGCATCGATCGAACTGGAGAATATCGAAACCGGCGAGACGCTGCGTTATCGCATCGTCGGGCCGGACGAGACCGACGCGAAGCTGGGCTGGATCAGCGTGGATTCGCCGATGGCGAAGGCCGCGATGAAGAAGCTCGTCGATGATGAGTTCGATGCGGAGCTGCCAGGCGGGCGTGTGCGCTTTTGTATCGTCTCGGTGGCGTACGGGGCCTGAGCTCGTCGCTAACCCTAGTCCCTCGCCACTGGATTCCGGCCTGCACCGGAATGACGAAAACCCTACCTAGTCGTCATTCCGGCGCAGGCCGGAATCCAGTGGCTACAGGGCTGGGGGATAGCGGCGCCCTGCACGCAATGGCCGGAAACATTCGGCCTCGCGATAGAAAGCCTCGTCGTTGGTGCGCGCATGCCAGCCGGGAATCCCGCTCAACGGCAGCGGCCGCAGTTCCTGTGGGTCATTGAGCAGCCGACCATCGGTAATCGCCTGTGCGCAAAGGGCAAGCGCCGCCTCATCCGAATCGCCGATGAACACCAGCGCCTTCGCGGCCATCAACTTTCCCGGTGTCAGCGCGTGCTCAAGCAAGGCATGTCCGAACACATGCACGGTCGCCGTGCCGTCGATCCACGCGTCGCGCCGCCGCCAGAACAGCCCATGCCAGTCGTGGGCATCCCATAGCGGCAATAACGAGGTATCGCGCAGTACGACGACTACGCCGCCCTCGTCGAAATGCGTGATCGCGCATTGCGGGCGCGAGCGCTCCTTGCGCCCCATGCGCGCGATCTCGGCGACCTGGCGCGCATTCACCGCGCGTTTGATCGGCGCGTGGCGCAACCAGATCAACGCATTGAGCAAGTCGTGCCAGTTGGATTCGCGCGTGGCGACCACGCCGCGCAGCGCCACCCGTTCCTCGTAGTGCAGGCCATCCCCCACCAGCGCAGCATCCTGCACGGCAAATCGCGGAATGGCATCCGCCGGCAGCAGCGCATTCAGATCGTCGATCGATGGCCAGGTGAGGCCCTCGAGCAAGGGCGCGTAGTCATTCCAGTCGACCAGCGGCGGTACGCTGAAAACGCCGCCATCGATGGATTCACGGGGCGGCGCGAGGTAACGCACACCTACCTCAGGCCAGACGACCGTAGAGGTCGTGGGCGTCGGCTTCCTCGATCACCACGTCGACGAACTGACCGGGCTTGAGCTGCTGGCCATCGTCGATGCGCACGGCGCCGTCGATCTCCGGCGCATCGGCACTGGAACGCGCCCAGGCGCCATCGGCGTCGATCTCGTCGACCAGCACCTTCATCGTGCGGCCAATCTTGCGCTGCAGCTTCGCCGCGGAAATCTCCGCCTGCACCGCCATGAACTGCTCCAGGCGGTCTTCCTTGAGTTCCTCGTCGATCGCACCCGGCAGGTCGTTCGCCCTGGCGCCGTCGACCGGCGAATAGGCGAACGCACCGACGCGATCGAGTTCGGCTTCGCGCAGGAAGTCGAGCAGTTCCTGGAACTCGGCGTTCGTCTCGCCGGGGAAGCCGACGATAAAGGTGCTACGAATCGTCAGGTCCGGCACCTGCCTGCGCCAGTTCTGGATCCGCTCGAGCGTCTTGTCGACATTGCCCGGACGCTTCATCAGCTTGAGGATGCGCGGGCTGGCATGCTGGAACGGGATATCGAGATAGGGAAGGATCTTTCCGTCGGCCATCAACGGCATGATCTCGTCCACGTGCGGGTATGGGTACACGTAGTGCAGGCGCGTCCACACGCCGAGCTCGCCGAGGCCTTCGCACAATTCGGTCATCCGCGTGCGATACGACTTGCCGCGCCATTCGTGCTCAGCGTAGCGCACGTCGACACCGTAGGCGCTGGTGTCCTGCGAGATCACCAGCAGCTCCCTGACGCCACCCTTGACCAGCTTTTCGGCTTCGATCAGCACTTCATTGACGGGTCGGCTGACGAGATCGCCGCGCATCGAGGGGATGATGCAGAAGCTGCAGCGGTGGTTGCAGCCCTCGGAAATCTTCAGGTAGGCATAGTGCTTCGGCGTCAGCTTGACGCCGGTGTCCGGCACCAGGTCGAGCAGCGGATTGCGCTTCGGCGGCAAGGCCGTGTGCACGGCACTCATCACGCTCGCATAGTCCTGCGGGCCGCTGATCGCCAGCACATCCGGGTAGGCCTCGCGGATCAGCTCCGAGCGCTTGCCCAGGCAACCGGTGACGATCACCTTGCCGTTTTCGTGCAGCGCCTCGCCGATCGCATCCAGCGATTCCTGCACAGCGGAGTCGATAAAGCCGCAGGTGTTGACCACGACGGCATCCGCCGCGCCGTAGGTCGGCACGATCTCGTAGCCCTCGACCTTCAGCTGGGTGAGGATGCGCTCGGAGTCGACCAGCGCCTTGGGGCAGCCAAGCGAAATGAACCCCACCTTGGGCGCCGACTCGACGTTAACCTTTGATTCTGAAGAATTTTTCACTACTCACCAAGCTCGCTAGGGTGCCCTAGCTGACAAAACCGCCATTTTACCCTTTAAGCGGCCTTGGGCGCTTGGCCTCAGCAACATGACCCAAGGCGCGGCGAAGTTCATCTGTGTCACCGTCAGCAAGCACCTGCGATAGGTACTCGGCTATGGCCTCCTCGCTGTCGAGGTGGTCCGCCATGTCGAAGGGGATAAGTTCGTTGGACATGGTTGATAGTTCGCTCCCAATTTCTTAGCCCTGTTTCCAGCGCTAGCCTGCGTTATCTATCAAACTCCTAACCGATGAGCACTGCATTTGCCACGCCCGATGGACCCGACAATTCCTGGCAAAAGCCTGCAGCACCATCTGACGCAATTCGTAGCAACAATGGCACTCCCGGCACCTCACTCCACAGTCGGTACTGCACAGCTATGGATTTGATAGGTACGGGGTGCCGAACAAGGGCACCACTGGCCCGATTCCGAATTTTGAATTTAAGCGTAACCTTGTCAGATCGGTTACTGGCGCCGGTAGTAGGCACGATAATCGCCGCTTTCCACGCTAACGGCCCGGACCTTTCCGCGTGCGTCGCGATGAAACTCAAGCTGCATGAGAGGCATGGACTCGGAATCCGGATCGACGAAGCGTGTCGGCGACAGGGCCTCTAGCTGGTGCACCTTATCGTCGCCCGGCACTCGCATCGATGCCTTGCCGTGGGACATCGTGATCTGAAACGAGTCGGCATCAAAGTCATCGGCGAGTCGACCGCGAACGTCCATAGGCACGCTGTTATCCAGGCGATACGTGCCCTGGTAGTCCGCATAGGAGACATCCGCAGGATCGAGTGGAACAGCATGCAGTACCGGATCCACGCCCTGACCGATCATGTCGGACAACGCATGCCGGATTTCCAGGCGCAGACGGGCACCGTTGGGGCTGTTGGTAAGGATCACGAAGCCGTCGCCTGTCTCCAGGTAACCCTCCATCCAGGCGCGGTAGTTGTCGTTGGAGCCGCTGTGGAAGAAGACCCGTCCGTTACCCGATCCCAGCAGCTCCGGTCCAAGCCCCTGAGGGCTGGGCGAGACGGGGCTCATCATTTGTGTGGCAAGGGCGCGCGACAGGAACCCGTTATGCCCCTGATAGCTCTCGATCAGCATGGCAACCATGGCACCGAGCTCGTTCGCGCTCGTCCAAAGTCCCGAAGCGGCCTGCTCGGGAAACGACTGCCAGCCACGCGGCAACGCGATGAGCTTGCCTTGCTCATCGTGGGCCTTGGCGATATTGCCGCGCGAGGCCGACAAGGGACTCTCAAACGTGCTGCGCCGCATATGCAGCGGATCGAGCAGCCAGGTGTGGGCCGCCGTGGCGAAATCGGTGTGGGTCATGTCTTCGAGTAGCTGCTGCTCCACCTCGATGCCTCCTCCCGAATAGGCGTAGCGCGAGCCTGGCGGGTAGATAAGTCGAACGGCATGGTGTTTCGAAGGCGGCAGACCATCCAGCGTTTGCAGCAAGGTCGGCACTTGCTCCTGAGGCAGGAAATCAGGAAAGCCGCCCACGTTGAACCCGGAGGTATGCGACATCAGCATGCGCAGGGTTACGTCGGGATGGGGCGTGTCCTTGGTGGCCGGAACATGCCAGCTCGTCAGGTAGGTATCGATGTTGCGGTCAAGGTCCAGCTTCCCTGCCTGCACCATGCGCAGGATCATCACGGCCGTCGCTACCTTACTGATCGAGCCAGCCGAAAACAGCGTATCGCCATCGACTTCGTCATTCGTGCCAGCTTCCCGGAGCCCGTACCCCTTCACCTGCCAAACCTTGCCATTGCGCAGCACCGCGACGGCAACGCCGGGGATGTGGTAGTACGCCATCCGGTCGTGAAGCGACCAGTGCGGGACGGGCCGGCCAGCCTCCACGATCGCGGGGCGAAGGTTGTTTTCCCAAGAAGAATTATCGGTAGCTGACTCAGCAGCCGAAACGAGCGGAATCGAAAAAGCAACGAGCGCAAGGACCGCCAGTTTCCCGAAGAAGCGAGGTGTCTGACGCTGCACAAACTTGATCGACATGTGGTAATTCTCCAGTCATCCATGAACGCCGGCGCAGCACGCCGACAGGTGGCTACCCTCTGCAGAAGGCAGGTAGATCATCACAAAAGAACGCGCTGAAATGCTGCGCCTTGGATCGTGAATCGCAAGACCATCCACAAGGCCAAATTTGCTTAAGCAGCTCCGGCAATTGGACTTGTCGGCAAGCGGCAGATTGGAAATATGGCTGACATCGCGGCGACCAAAAACTAGCGCCCATTTCTGGCAAAGTCATGTCCGCTTTGGGTGAAAGCGGACATGACCGAACAACGCAAAACTAACCGTAAAGCGCACGTCCGGGTAGCCTCACCCTCTCCGCTGTCGTGACGAACCAGCCGGGCTGTCAGCAGACACCACGGTATATATCTAATGCACTACGGGCAGCCGAGGCTGACGAAACCGATCTTTGGGGCGGCCTGGGACATGCCGTGGGTACCGTGGGGAAAGTAAACGGCGGATTATAGCGGCTCGACGGATCGCGCGAGCCCCGCGTCGCAGATGAAGATGAGACACATGGAGCGATCCGCGACCACCGGGTAACCTAACGCGACAGCTTTCCCCACTACAGCTTTCCCCACTACCCCGGAGCTACAGACATGGGCAAGACCATCACCCTCGACACCCATCGCACCAGCGGAGCGATCGACGCCTATCTGGCCGAACCGGCCGGCAAGCCGAAAGGCGGCATCGTCGTGATCCAGGAAATCTTCGGTGTGAACGCGCATATCCGCAGCGTGGCCGACCGTTTCGCCGCCGAAGGCTACGTCGCGATCGCACCCGCCCTGTTCGACCCGATCGAGAAGGGCTTCGAGACCGGCTATGACAACGAGGGCGTGCAGAGAGGCATCAAGCTGATCGCCGAGCTCGGCCTCGGCCGTCCGCTGGACGATGTGGAGGTCGCCGCCAAGGCGATCGCCTACGCCGGCAAGGTCGGCACCGTCGGCTATTGCTGGGGTGGCACGATCGCCCTGATGGCGGCGCTGCGCCTTGGCCTGCCCTCGGCCAGCTATTACGGCTCGCGCAACGTGCCCTTCCTGACCGAGAAAGCCAAGGCCCCGGTGATCTTCCACTTCGGCGCCAAGGATCACTCGATCCCGCCGGAGATGGTGCAGCAGCATCGCGAGCTGATGCCGACCATGGACACCTACGTGTACGACGCCGACCACGGCTTCAACTGCGATGCGCGCGGCAGCTATGACGCGGCCTCGGCGAAGCTGGCGATGGATCGCACCCTCGCCTTCTTCGCCAAGCACCTCGGCTGATGAGCGATACCGGCTTCGAACTCGATGCCAGGCTGGCCGGCGACACGGTTCGCGTCGCCGACCTCGCCCTGTGCCGGGTGCTGCTGATGAACGATGCGCGATTTCCGTGGCTGGTGCTGGTCCCGCGCCAGCCCGGGATGGTCGAGATCGCCGACCTGTCGCCGGCCGACCAGGCGACGTTGTGGAGCGAGGTCAACCTGGCCTCCTCCGCGCTACGCGCGGTCGGCAGCTGCGACAAGCTCAATATCGGCGCACTGGGCAATATCGTGAGCCAGCTGCACGTGCACGTCGTCGCCCGCCAGGTGGGCGACACGGCATGGCCCGGGCCGGTCTGGGGGAGCGGCAAGGCGATTCCTTATGCCGCGGAACAGACGGCGGCGCTGTCCGAAGCACTGCGTAACGCGCTTCTTCAGTAGTTCCACTGCAACTGCACGCGCAGCAGGTCGCCATCGACCCGCCGGTATGGCGCCCTGGTGACATCGGTCCGACGCATGTTCGCGTATGCCACGGCGATCTCCAGGGCCTTGGCCGGCTGCCATTCGACGCCGAATTCCAGTTCGTCGACCAGCATGCGCGGCGTATTGGTGTCGAACTTGGAGGCACCGCGATAGGTCTGCCACTTCGCGTACGGCATCAGCGACCCGTACGAACCATCAAGCTTGTACATCAGCTGCGCATAGCCGCCGCGTAACGACTTCGTACGGATACTTCTCGTCGCCACATCCAGTTCCGGACCCTTGCCGACGGTCCATTCCGCCTGAAAACCGAAAGGTTGCGGATAATAGATCACGTGCGCGGCAACGCGTTTATCCACCGAGCCGCTCGCCGGCGCGTCGATCCCGGGCACGAAGCTTGCGCCGTCGATGCTGACCGATGTCGGCGTGGCCACCTGGAAACGACCGATGTAGGCGTCGGCACCCACTTCGAGAAACTGCCCGTTGCCGAAACGAAAAGGATAGGTCAGGTGCAGCACGGTGTGCAGCGCGTCGTTGCGCTCGGCGCGGTTGGCGCCCTGGCCGTTGTAAAACCCCAGGCCGACGACACCGTAGTCGCCGCTGCCTTTGAGGCCCGAGGCGCCCAGTTCGCGGAAACGGGAAGCAGCCTCCTTCGGCGAATAGTAGAAGAACAGGCCGAGGTCGCGTTCGTCGCGCACCGCGGAATTCAGGGCATCGGCGCGATCGTCGGCCAGACGGTTCTGGCTCGACTGCAGGTTCTCCCAGCCATAGGGCACCTTCGACTGCCCCGCCCTGACCCGGAATTCGCGATTCGCGTCGAAGTAGATATCCGCGTAGGCATCGCGCAACTGCGCGAAGTTCGACGTACTCGAACCGGTTGGCGTGCTGCCGAAGTCCGGTTGCACATAGAACGACACGCGCTCGCTGACGTCGCCGTAAAGCACCACGCGCGCCCGGCGGATACCGAAACCCTGGTTGTCGCCGATAAAGCGATCGCCCGGTGCACGCAACTCGCCCGCGTCTCCGCCAACGCCCTGGTTGTAGCGCATCTGTGTATAGCCGCGGATGGCGATCCGCTCGTGCCAGGGCCTGGATGTCGCCGCCGCCGGTACGTGATTGACCGCGGGTGATACGGGCGACTCGTTGGCGGGCACGAAGCGCCCCAGCCTTTCCCGGTCAGGCCCGGGCGCGGCAAAGATCTGCCGGGTCTTCCTGTCCACGTAAAGGTCGAGCGACTCGACCTGACCCGATTCGGCCGACGCGGCCGTGCCCAGCGAGCACAAGGCCGCCGCGAGAATACTTCTGCGCATATCCGTATGGTCCTGCTCCGTAAGAACCTGCGATGCTAGAAACTCCAGATGTCGTGCTCATGACAGCGAGCGAAAAACCAAAAAAAACCCCCGGCATCCGGGGGCTCTTCGCGAACGGGGTAGACCGCCAGGCGTGGATCAGTAACCGCCACCGGTCCGGTTTTGCGGATCGTAGCCGCCGCTGCTCGCTTCCTTGCCCTTCATGCTGTCGGGCAACTGCGCCTTCGGCGCGGTGTTGTCTTCGAGCGGACGGGCCTTGGCCTCGACCGCGTTCAGGCGCACCAGGGTGCCCTTCTTGTCGTAGTACACGGTGAAGCCGTAATCGAGCTGCATGCGCGCCATGAAGCCCAGGTGCGCATCGCGGATCTTCGAATCGTCGCTGGGGACCAGCAGCACGGTCTTGGGCAGCTTGCCCTGGTCCTTCAGGTACGAGAAGTGGCTGCCGGTGTCGGCGGCGGAAAGCACCGCGCCGTCGACCAGGAACTGGCCGCTCTTGTACGACGAGATGGTCATGTCGAACTGACCCTGCTTGGTCGTGACGACTTCATCCTTCACGCCGCCGCGATGGCAGCCGGCGAGCACCAGCAGGCTGGCCAGGACGAGCGCCGCGCCGGTACGGGCCAGCAAGGTGGAAACACGGATCATTCGGCAATCTCCTGCTCTTGGATAGGTCGTTCAGGTGGCGAGTTTAGCGCCCCTGCGTGTCAATGGCGGATGCGATTGCTCGCCTCCGTTCAGGTACTTGGCAGGGTCACGCCACGCTGGCCCTGGTACTTGCCGCCACGGTCGGCGTAGCTCACCTCGCACTCCTCGTCGGACTCGAGGAAGAGCATCTGCGCCACGCCCTCGTTGGCGTAAATCTTCGCGGGCAGCGGCGTGGTGTTGGAGAACTCCAGGGTCACGTGACCTTCCCACTCCGGCTCCAGCGGCGTCACATTGACGATGATGCCGCAGCGCGCATAGGTGCTCTTGCCCAGGCAGATCGTCAGCACCTTGCGGGGGATACGAAAGTACTCCACGGTGCGGGCCAGGGCGAAGGAATTGGGCGGGATGATGCAGACGTCCGAAACCACGTCGACAAAGCTGCGCTCGTCGAACGCTTTCGGGTCGACGATGGTGGAGTTGATATTGGTGAAGACCTTGAACTCAGCCGCGCAACGCACGTCGTAGCCATAGCTGGAGGTGCCATAGGAGACCAGGCGGTGGCCGTCGCGCTCCTTGACCTGCCCCGGGGCGAACGGCTCGATCATGCCGTGTTCGGCGGCCATGCGACGGATCCACTTGTCGGACTTGATGCTCACATTGACTCCGGAAGAGGTATTTCGACGACGAAAGAAGCGGAAAAGTAGCGGATTGGCGGGTACAGCGCCAGCGGCCGGATCAGGCCCGGGCTTCGCGACGGGCGTGAATCATGGCTTCAGCGAACGCTGCCAGCGCCCGGGAGAGGGTCGCCACGGTCTCAGGATTGCTGGCAAGGCCCACCTCGTCGAGGTCGCCACCCAGCACCGGCACCGCCGCGCAGGCGCCATACACGATGCGTGCCGACATGGTGGACAGGATCTCGGCCAATGCCGTCTGGGCGACCGTTGCACGCGGCGCGGCATTGAGCAAGGCCACTGGCTTGCCTGGAAAATCGGGCAGGCCAACCAGCCAGTCCAGCAGGTTCTTGAAGGCGCCGGGCACGCCATGGGCGTACTCCGGGCAGGCCACCATCAGGCCATCGCTGGCACGCACTTCGGCCATCAGCGCTTCCACGGCGGGCGGTAAGCCCGACACCGGCTCGATATCCGGATTGAAAAGCGGCAGCCGCCCCAGCCCGTCATAAAGGGAAATCTCGATGTTCGCCGGCGCCAGCCGGCGCACGGCGCCGAGCAGCATGCGATTGGTCGAGGCGGCGCGAAGACTGCCGCCCAGGGCCAGCACGCGCAACCGCTCCATCAGCTGTTCTGGATGACGATCTTCGGGAAGGCGATCGCCTTGTTGCGCGCCTGCAACGAAAGCCGCGCGGCGGTCGACCGGGCGATCGCGCGATAGCGTGCCGTCAGATCCGAATCGGGGATCGCCACCACGGTCGGCCGGCCGCCGTCGGCCTGCTCGCGGATACGGATATCCAACGGCAGCGCGCCGAGCATCGGCACATGGAATTCCTCGGCCATGCGCGCGCCGCCGCCCTCGCCGAAGATGTGTTCTTCATGGCCGCAGTTCGAGCAGACGTGGGTGGCCATGTTCTCGACGATGCCAAGCACCGGCACCTCGACCTTTTCGAACATCTTCAGCGCCTTCTTCGCATCGAGCAGGGCGATGTCCTGCGGCGTGGTGACGATCACCGCGCCGGACACCGGCACCCTCTGCGACAGGGTCAGCTGGATGTCGCCGGTGCCCGGTGGCAGGTCGATGACCAGGTAGTCGAGTTCTTCCCAACGGGTATCGGTCAGCAACTGCATCAGCGCCTGGGTGACCATCGGCCCGCGCCAGATCATCGGCGTGTCCTCATCGATCAGAAAGCCGATCGACATCGCCTGCAGGCCATGCGCGCGCATCGGCACGATGCTCTTGCCGTCCGGCGAGGACGGTTTGCCGGACAAGCCGAGCATGCGCGGCTGGCTGGGGCCATAGATATCCGCGTCCAGCACGCCGACGACGGCCCCTTCGGCAGCCAGCGCCAGTGCCAGGTTGACGGAAACCGTGGACTTGCCGACGCCACCCTTGCCCGAGGCGACGGCGATGATGTTCTTCACCCCCGGCAACGGCGCCAGCTGGCCCTGCACCTTATGCGCGTAGATGCGCTGGGTGATCGACACCGCGGCCGACTCGATCGCCGGATCGGCCTCGAGCGCCGCCTTCACCTCGGCGGCGGCGACCTCGCGATAGCCCGCCGACGGATAGGCCAGCTGCATGTCCACCGATACCCTCGCGCCATCGACACCGACCGCGCGGATCGCCTCGGCCAGCGGCTGGCCCGAGTGCGGGTCGATCAGGCGGCCGAGAATGTCACGGACCAGGGATTCGCCAGGCAGGGTCATGGGGTAGGCGTCGATGCGGGGGACCGCCATTATGCCAGCCCCGGCCGGTCCTCACGTTCCCGCAGCGCAGCTTGACGCCTACCGCGCACATCGTCAGTCTGGCCTCCATACCGCAACGTACGGGAGGACGTTTCATGAAGACACTGCTCCGCGCCGCTTTCGCTTTCGCCCTGGTGGCCGCCGCGGCCCCTGTGCTGGCGGCCACCTCGAGCCCGGTCGGCACCTGGAAGACCATCGACGACAAGACCCACCAGCCCAAGTCGCTGGTGCAGATCACCGAGCAGAACGGCGTCCTGGAAGGCAAGGTCATCGAGGTGCTGGCCACCGACGACGGCCCGAATCCCGTCTGCAAGTCCTGCGACGGCGAGCGCAAGGACAAACCGATCGAGGGCATGACCATCCTGTGGGGCCTGAAGCAGGACGGCGACGAGTGGAACGGTGGCCAGATCCTCGACCCGAAGAACGGCAAGATCTACAAGGTCAAGCTGAGCCTCGATGCCACCGGCAAGAAGCTCGACGTGCATGGGTATATCGGCTTTTCGCTGATCGGACGTAGCCAGACCTGGGAGCGGCAGGAATAAGTGGGAACGGGGAACGGCTGAGGTCGCGGAAAGCGTGGGCTCTGAGGGCTCGCGCAGGAAGTGAACATTCCAGCCAACCTCAAACTCTACCGTTCCCCGTTCCCCGTTCCCCGTTCCCCGTTCCCCGCCATGCCATAATCCGCGGTCCTGCCACCGACAGTGTCCGCCATGTCCCGTCGCATCCTGGTCACCAACGCCCTGCCCTATGCCAACGGCCCGCTGCACCTGGGCCATATGCTGGGCTACATCCAGGCCGACATCTGGGTGCGCGCGCAGCGCATGGTCGGTAACGAGGTCCATTTCGTCTGCGCCGACGATGCCCACGGCACGCCGATCATGCTCGCCGCCGAAAAGGCCGGGGTCACCGCCGAAGAGTTCATCGCCGGGATCCGTGCCGGGCACGAAGCCGACTTCGCCGATTTCGGCGTCAGCTACGACCACTACCACACCACCCACTCGCCGGAAAACCGCGCGCTGGCGACGCTGATCTATACGCGCCTGCGCGATGCCGGCTATATCGCCCGGCGCAGCATCCAGCAGCTGTTCGATCCGGAACGCGAGATGTTCCTGCCGGATCGCTACATCAAGGGCACCTGCCCGAACTGCGGCACGCCGGACCAGTACGGCGACAACTGCGAGAACTGCGGCGCGACCTATGCGCCGACCGACCTGATCAAGCCGTATTCGGTGATGTCGGGCGCGACGCCGGTGCTGCGCGACTCGGAGCATTACTTCTTCGAGCTCGGCAAGTTCGAGTCGCTGCTGCGCGACTGGCTCGGCGGCAGGTTGACCGACGGTGTCCCGGTCGCCAACAGTGGCGTCGTCGCCAAGCTGCTGGAGTGGCTGGACGGCGGCCTGAAGGACTGGGACATCTCGCGCGACGCGCCCTACTTCGGTTTTCCGATACCCGACGCGCCGGGCAAGTTCTTCTACGTCTGGCTCGATGCGCCGATAGGCTATCTGGCCAGCTTCCGCGCGCTGTGCGACCGCGCGGCATCGACTTCGATGCCTATCTCGCCCAGGGCAGCGACGCGGAGATGCATCACTTCATCGGCAAGGACATCATCAACTTCCACGGCCTGTTCTGGCCGGCGATGCTGCATGGCGCGACGATGCGCACGCCGACGGCGCTGCACGTCAACGGTTATCTCACCGTCGAACGGCGCGAAGATGTCCAAGTCGCGCGGCACCTTCATCAAGGCGCGTACCTACCTCGACGCGGGGCTGCATCCGGAATTCCTGCGCTACTACTTCGCGACCATGCTGAGCGCGACGCCGGTCGATGTGGACCTGGACCTGAAGGCCTTCGAGGAACGCGTCAACTCGCACCTGGTCGGCAAGTGGGTGAACATCGCCAGCCGCACCGCAGGGTTCGTGCACAAGTTCTTCGACGGCAAGCTCGCCGACGGCTTCGAAGCTGAAGAATCCGGCCTGTGGCGTGAGCTGATCGCCCAGGCCGAGAACATCGAACGCTGTACCGCGACGACGACTACGCGGAAGTCACGCGCCGCTTCGTGACCATGGCCGACCTGGTCAATGGCTATATCGCGGCCAAGGCGCCATGGGTCATCGCCAAGGATGATGCGCGTCGCGCCGAACTGCACCAGGTGTGCACCTTCGCCCTGAACGGCTTCCGCCTGCTGAGCGGGCGTGTTGAAGCCGATCCTGCCGCGCACGGTGGAAGCGGCCGAAGCCTTCCTGGGCGCACCGATCGCCAGCTTCGACGATGCGCGGCGCACCGTGTTCGGTCTGGCCGTGCAGCCTTTCGAGCCGCTGCTCGTCGCGCATCGACCCGCAAGCAGCATCGATGCAATGGTCGAAGCCTCGAAAGATTCGCTGGCCCCCAGCGACGATGCCCCCAAACCCAGGAAACAAGCCGATGACCGAGATCAAGACTGAAGCTCCCGCCGCCGAAGTCGCCGCCGCCCAGACCATCGGCATCGACGATTTCGCCAAGCTCGACCTGCGCATCGGCAAGGTCCTCGCCTGCGAATTCGTCGACGGCTCGGACAAGCTGCTGCGTTTCGAGCTGGATGCCGGCCCGCTCGGCAAGCGCCAGATCTTCTCGGGCATCCGCGCCGCTTACGGCGAACCGGAAAAGCTGGTCGGTCGCAACGTGGTCTTCATCGCCAACCTGGCGCCGCGCAAGATGCGCTTCGGCCTGTCCGAAGGCATGATCCTCTCGGCCGGCGACGGCGGCAGCGACCTGTTCCTGCTCGACGCCGACCAGGGCGCGACAGCAGGCGCCACCGTTCGCTGATACCTCCCGGGGCATAGCCGACGCCATGCCAGCCACCCTGTCGCTTGCCGACCGTATCGATGCCGTGCTGCCGCAGACCCAATGCGAGCAGTGCGGTTACCACGGTTGCCGCCCCTACGCCGAAGCGATCGCGCACGGTGACGCGGAGATCAATCATTGTCCTCCCGGAGGCGATGCGGGCATCCGTGCGCTGGCTGCCCTGCTCGACCGTCCGTGGCTACCACTCGATCCTGAAAACGGTATCGAGAAGCCACGCACGTTGGCACGCATCGTCGAGCCGGACTGCATCGGCTGCACCAAATGCATCCAGGCCTGCCCGGTTGACGCGATCGTCGGCGCGGCCAAGCTCATGCATACCGTCGTGATCGGACCTGTGCACCGGCTGCGAGCTGTGCGTACCGGCCTGCCCGGTCGATTGCATCGTGCTCGATCCGATGCCGTTGGCGCAGCTCGACCTTGCCCATGCCGATGCCGCGCGCGCGAATTTCCAGCGTCGCGAAGCTCGCTTGCGCGCGATCGAGGCCACGCGCGAAACCGAGCTGGCTGAGCGCAAGGCAACTATCGACGCGGCAGTACCGAGCACCGGTAACCCCGTACTCGACGCGCTCGCTCGCGCCCGTGCACGAAAACAGGAACCGCCCAAACCATGAAGAAGGCCGATGTGGTCGAGATGTTCAGTCGCCTGCGCGAACTGGACCCGCATCCGAAGACCGAACTCGAATACACCACGCCGTACGAGTTACTGGTGGCCGTTGCCCTGTCGGCCCAGGCCACCGACGTCGGCGTCAACAAGGCGACGCGTCGGCTGTATCCGGTGGCCAGTACGCCGCAGCAGATGCTCGACCTTGGCGAGGAAAAGCTGAAGCAATACATCAGCACGATCGGCCTGTTCAACACCAAGGCGAAGAACGTGATCGCTGCCGCGCGGATCCTGGTCGACCAGTACGGTGGCGAGGTGCCCCGCTCGCGCGAAGCGCTGGAAAGCCTGCCCGGCGTCGGCCGCAAGACCGCCAACGTGGTGCTCAACACCGCCTTCGGCGAGCCGACCATCGCGGTGGATACGCATATCTTCCGCGTTGCCAATCGCACCGGACTCGCGCCCGGCAAGGACGTGCGCGCGGTCGAGGACAAGCTCGAAAAAGTCATTCCCGTCGAGTTCCGGCACAACGCCCACCACTGGCTGATCCTCCACGGCCGCTACGTGTGCAAGGCGCGCAAGCCCGACTGCACGCATTGCGCGATTCGCGACCTCTGCCAGTACAAGGACAAGACCGCTCCGTAGGCCACCCCCACCCCAACCCTCCCCCGCCTGCGGGAGAGGGAGCAGGTCGCGGCAACCTTGCTTATCCCTTCTCCTGGAGGGAGAAGGTGCCGAAGGCGGATGAGGGCGAGCCTACGAAGCGAATCCGTCACGCAGCTTTGCGCGGCCCCTCGACGCGTCGATGCAGGTCAGGCCAGTCCACGACCAGCTCACAGCCCCGGGCCGTGGCATTCCGGCTCCAGTCGTGGAGCAATTCAAGACAGGCCTGGTCGACATGATGGAGATTGTCGACGACCAGCTTCAGGCGGGTATTCGGCGGCACGCGCTCCAACGTCCTGGCCATGGAGGGCACTTTGAGAAAGGTCGCCGAACCTTCCAGGTGCAAGGAGGCATGACCAGGCTCATCGTGGTGGTCGAGGTCGACTCGCAGCTTCGCCGACAGCAGCACGAGGCGGAACATCGAAAGCCCGAAACCGACCAGTACCCCGGTCAGCAGGTCGGTCGCGACGATCGCCAGCGTCGTCGCCACATAGACCGCGGCGGTACCCTTGCCGTATTTCGCCAGCGCCCTGATCTGCCCGGGATTGATCATCTTCGCCCCGGTATACACAAGGATGCCGGCCAGGCACGAGACCGGTGTCATCCGCATCAGCCAGGGCAACAGTGCGGCAAAGAGCAGGATCCAGCCGCCGTGGAAGACCGTCGCCATCCGCGTGGCCGAGCCGGCCTGGACATTGGCCGCGCTGCGGACGATCACGCCGGTCATCGGCAGCGCGCCAAGGAAACCGCAGATCACATTGCCGATGCCCTGCGCCGCCAGCTCCCGGTCGTACTGCGTGCGCTCGCCATCGTGCATACGATCGACCGCCGCCGCGGACAACAGGGTTTCCGCGCTGGCGATAAAGGCGAACGTGATCGCGGCGAGGATAAGCGCCGAATCGAACAGCCCGAACAGGCTACCGAAGCTCGGCAACGATATCGCCGAGGCCAGGTTCGACGGTACGTCGACGGTCTTGACGTCGATTGCGAAATACTGGACGGCAGCGGTAAGCGCAACCACGGCGAGCAAGGCTCCCGGGATCGCCTTCAGCCGCGCCGGACGCAGTTTCTCCCAGGCAAGCATGATCGCAATCGTCGACAGGCCAACAAGCAAGGCGGCCATGCCGCTGCCGGCGAGCGCATCGAGGAGGGCCGCAGGAAACGCTGCGAAATTCTCCATGCCCTTGGCGAGCGGAATCGCATCGAGCAATACATGTGCTTGCGAGGCGACAATCAGGATTCCGATGCCGGACAACATGCCCGCCACCACTGCCGGCGATGTCATCCGGAACCAGACGCCGACACGACACACCCCCGCCACCAGCTGAATGACGCCGGCCAGCAACACGACCGGGCCCAGCGCCGCCACGCCGTGTTCGCGAACCAGTTCGAAGACCAGCACGGCAAGCCCCGCCGCCGGGCCGCTGACCTGGAGCGGCGAGCCTGCGATGGCGCCGACCACGAGCCCACCGACGATGCCGCTGATCAGGCCCGCCGACGGGGGCATACCCGAGGCGATGGCGATGCCCATGCACAGCGGCAAGGCAACAAGAAAGACCACCACCGAGCCGAGCAGATCGCGGCCGAACAGCCCCTGGGAAAAGTATTTGCGCATGTCCATGTCCTCAGGCCACCGACGACATGGGCGAAGCAAAACGCGCATGCGGCGTCGCTTCGGGATAGTTGCCCTCGCCCGGCACGATCGGCCGGAACCTCCCTTCGGGAGCGTCGAAGGCCGTGATATCCGCATGGCCGATATCGTAGATCCAGCCATGGATACGCAAACTGCCATTGGCCATCGACGCGGCGACCGCCGGCAGCGTGCGCAGATTTTCGAGCTGACCGACGACGTTCTCCTCGGTCAGCCGGTGTAACGCGATATCGCCGTCCAGGGTACCCAGGTTTTCCTTCACCACATGGCGCGCAACGTCTGCATGCATCAGCCAGCTATCGACGGAAGGCATGCCTGCGAGGAGGTGCGGGCATTGCAGGGCCTTCATCGCCCCGCAATCGGAATGGCCACAGATGACGATGTTCTGCACCTTGAGCGCTTTCACCGCGTATTCGATCGCAGCGACCACGCCAGCGACATGCTGCGCATAGGGCGGCACGATATTGCCGACATTGCGGTAGACAAAGAGTTCGCCCGGCAGGGCGGAAAAGATCATTTCCGGCATGACCCGCGAATCGGCACAGGTGATGAACATGGTGTGCGGGCTTTGTCCGGATGCAAGACGGGTGAACAGTTCGCGCTGTTCCGGGAAAATTTCGCGGCGGAAGCGGTCGAAACCTTCGATCATTCGTTCCATGGTTGGTCCTTGGATGGGGATGCGGATGACACGCACGCGGCAAAACGGCCTCGTGACGGGTCGGGTGCGGTCAAATGAGGGCACGGCTGTACGCCGATCACGGCGCGTCAGGCCTGCGAGTGGGTTGTCGCGGACGGCGTCACGGAGGACGCACGCGCTCAGGCGTCGGGCGGGCGGAGCACCGGCGCGCGGGGACGGCTGCAGAGCGAATACAGACCTGTATCGGGCGAACAGGACGCCATGTCGCCCAGGATGTAGGCGGGCTGGGAGGGAAGCGCCAGTGTATCTTCGCAACCAGGTTCGTTCTCAGGACAGAACGAACCGACCGGCGCTTCCTGCGAAGGCAGCACGCTTGCCTCGACATGCGCATCGTCAGCGGACACAACGAACATGGGCGACACGCCAGCCGTGACGGATACGGGCGCGGCCAGGCACAAGGCGCACGTCAACATGCAACCCATGATCAGCAACAGACGGAATATCGAGCGAACAGCGAACTTCATAGGGAAACCCTACCCGATTCGTCGAGCAAACAGCAATCGTTGAGGAACGAAACCGTTGTTTCGACACGATCCGACGGTGTTGGTTCATGCTCGATGAAACCGATGCGATAGGCTGACGTTCCATGACGTGCATGACGCCCGAAGCTCGCAAATTCACATTCGCGCGCGGCGAAAGCGCTTGCGGCGTTCCAGCGGACGGCGGAAGATCCACGATGAGGGAGCGATACCGCGATGGCGATGTAAGTTGGCGGTAAGCTTGACTTGCGATGATGACGCTCCCGGCAGGCTACGCCACGACAGCCGCAGAACGGAAAGCGTACGTGCACATCATTCTCGTGGAGGACGACAACCAGTTCGGTGAGGCGATCCGGCACGCATTGCAACAGCAGTCCTATGCCGTGACCTGGCTTCGCGACGGAAAATCGGCCACTGAAGCCTTGCAGCAGCAGGCCGCCGATCTGGTCCTGCTCGATCTCGGCCTCCCCGACAGGGACGGCCTGGACGTACTGGCCCAGGCCCGCCGGCTCGGCATCAAGACACCGGTTCTGGTCATGACGGCACGCGATGCGCTCGAATCGCGTATCCGCGGTCTCGATCTCGGTGCCGACGACTACCTGGTCAAGCCGTTTCACCTGGGCGAGCTTTCCGCGCGCATCCGCTCGCTGGCCAGACGCACTCAGGGACTGGCCGACAATCTGGTACAGGTCGGCGGACTGCGCCTGGACCTGGCCACCGCCGAGGTCGAGTTTCGTGGCGAACGGGTCACGCTTACGCGACGTGAATTCGCGCTGTTGCGAGTGTTGATGGAGCGTGCCGGGCGCATCGTAAGGCGGGAAAGCCTGGAGAATTCGGTCTATGGCCTGGACACGATCGTCGAGAGCAATGCCATCGAGGTCCAGGTCCACTGGTTGCGACGCAAACTCAGTCCCGAGGTCATCCGTACCATACGCGGCGTGGGTTACATGATTCCCAGGGAACCTCAATGAGCAGGAACAGCCTGCGCAGCCGTCTGACCTGGCTGATCATCGCGGTGATGCTCGGCGTGCTGATTCCGCTCGGCGTGATCAGCTACCAGCGGCAATCCACGGAGATGAACGAGTTGCTCGACGGGCGACTGGCGCAGGCCGGGCGTACCCTTGGCGTCCTCATTGCCCACGGCGACGGGATTGCCTCGAACCAGGAGGAAGGCGCCGTGGTGCCGGCGCCTCCGGGCATGAAGGAGGAAGGCATCGTCTCCGTCCACCGGCGCAATTACGAGCCGGAGGTCGGTTTCCAGGCATACGACCAACTGGGCCGCCCGATCCTCGCTTCGGAAAATCTCGCCGATCTCGCACCGCCCACGGAGAGCGAACAGGGCTTTGGCGACATCGACCACGCAGGACATCGCTGGCGCATCTTCACCCTGCGTAACCGCGTCGGCCTGACCATCCGCATTGGCGAGCGCTATGACAACCGCGAAAAGATTACCCGGGAACTGATCCTGGAACACAGCCTTCCGCTGGTTATCGGCCTGCCGCTGCTTACCGTACTGGTCAGTTGGGCGGTACGTCGCGGATTACGCCCTTTATCGCTACTGACCCGCCAGCTGGCCGAACGCACGCCCGGAAGCCGGCAGTTGATCGCCCTGGACAAGACACCACAGGAAATCAAGCCGTTGATCGCCACGCTCAACCAGCAGCTCGAGAGGCTGGAGGACGCGATCGAACGCGAGCACCGTTTCAATGCCGATGTCGCCCACGAACTGCGCACGCCGCTTGCTGCGACCATGATCCATCTGGAAAGCGCAGCGATTGCAGACAGTCCCGCCGACACATCGTTCGCGTTGAAAAACGCCGAACAAAGCCTGACCCGGCTGGCCAGGCGCATCGAGCAGATCCTCGCCCTGGCGCGGCTGGAAGCCGGTGCCGCGTCGCAGCAGCGTACGCCGCTGGATCTGATGGCGATCGCGCTGGAAGTGATTGAGGAATTCGCCGCGCCGATCGCCGAGAAAGACGTCTCCCTCAGCCTCCTCCACGATGCGCCCGAGCTATACGTGCTTGGCCACGAGGCCGCGTTGACGGCCATGTTTCGCAACCTGGTCGAAAACGCCCTGCGCTATGTGCCGGTCGCCGGCCAGGTCGAAATCGTCCTGCGCCATGAGAATGGTCATGCCGTGATCGACATCAGCGACGACGGACCGGGTATCCCGCCCGAGCGGCACGATGCGGTTTTCGAACGATTCCACCGGGAAACCGACGGCCCGTCCAAGGGCTACGGGCTCGGCCTGAGCATCGTCCGCCGCGCCGTCCAGTTGCACGATGCCCGGATCGAGCTGCTCGACTCGGCGTTCGGGCACGGCCTGCACCTGCGCATAACAATCCCCCTGGCCTGAAGCCCCGGCACAGCGCCGGATCGGCCGGCTGGCAGGCAGGCACAAAAGGTTGGCATAAGACTGCGCCGCGATGATGTCGTCGTCGACATCTCTCTGGCGGCTCATGGCCGCGCGCCCCGGCTTACCCGCGCGCCACCTCGCCGCCGCTCACGGAATCCCCGCATGCTTGGCTTAGTCCGGATCGCCCTTTCACGTCCCTACACGTTCGTTGTGCTGGCCCTGGTTATCCTGATCGCCGGCCCGCTGGCCGCGCTGCGAACGCCCACGGATATTTTTCCAAACATCGGGATCCCCGTCATCAGCGTGGTCTGGTCGTACAACGGCCTGCCACCGGACCAGATGTCCGGGCGCGTGATCTATTACTACGAACGCCAGCTGACCACCTCGGTCAACGATATCGAGCATATCGAGTCCCAGTCGCTGCCCGGGGTCGGCGTGGTGAAGATCTTTTTCCAACCGGGCGTCGACATTCGTACGGCAACCGCACAGGTGACCTCGATCTCGCAAACCGTGATCAAGCAGATGCCGCCAGGCATCACGCCGCCACTGATCCTCAACTACAACGCCTCGACGGTGCCGATCCTGCAGATGGCGCTATCGAGCAAGGATGTCTCCGAAGCGAAGATCCGCGACCTGGCGCAGAATTTCATGCGTCCCACCCTGGTATCGGTTCCCGGCGTGGCGATTCCCACCCCTTATGGCGGCAAACAGCGCCAGGTCACCCTCGACCTCAACCCTCAGGCACTCGCCGCGAAAGGTCTTTCCGCCCAGGACGTAGGTAACGCGCTGGTTGCGCAGAACCAGATCATCCCGGTCGGCACGGCGAAGATCGGCACGTATGAATACCATGTCCAGTTGAACAACAGCCCGACCGCGATCGAGGCGTTGAACGACCTGCCGATCAAGACCGTCGATGGCGCCACTATCACCATCGGCGACGTCGCGCATGTTCGCGACGGCGCGCCGCCGCAGAACAATATCGTCCGCGTCGACGGCAAGCGCGCCGTACTGATGCCCGCTCTGAAGAATGGCAACGCATCGACGCTTGCCGTGGTCGCGGGCATCAAGAAACTCCTGCCGCTGGTCGAGGAAACCCTGCCCCCTTCGCTGAAAGTCTCGCTACTCAGCGATCAGTCGATCTTCGTGAAGGCGGCAATCAGCTCGGTGGCGCGGGAGGGCATCATCGCCGCCCTGTTGACCTCGGTGATGATCCTGATCTTCCTGGGCAGCTGGCGATCGACTGTGATCATCGCCGTATCGATCCCCTTATCGATCCTGTCGGCGATCATCCTGCTGGCGATATTCGGTCAGACGCTGAACGTGATGACGCTCGGCGGCCTGGCACTGGCTGTCGGCATCCTTGTCGACGACGCCACGGTAACCATCGAGAACATCAACTGGCATCTCGAACAGGGCAAGGACGTCCATACCGCGATCATGGACGGCGCGAAGCAGATCGTTGGACCAGCGTTCGTTTCGCTGCTATGCATCTGCATTGTCTTCGTGCCGATGTTCCTGCTCGAGGGTATGGCCGGATTTCTGTTCCGGCCGATGGCACTCTCGGTGATCTTCGCCATGGCCTCGTCATTCCTTCTGTCGCGCACACTGGTGCCGACGATGGCCATGTTCCTGCTCAAGCCACACATCACCGAAAAAGGCGCCGGCGATCATCCGGAAGACGGTTTCATCAACCATCACGAAGGCGACCAGCCTCCACGGCGGCCACTTTCGGCACTATTGACCGCGGCCGTCCGCTTCCAGCAGCGATTCGAACAGCGCTTCTCGGCAATCCGCGATACGTACTACGCCACGCTCACCGCCGCGATGGCCAGTCGCCGCCGTTTCATCATCGGCTTCCTGGCCTTCGTCCTGGCTTCCTTCGCCCTCGTGCCTTTTCTGGGCCGCGACTTCTTTCCCGCGATCGACTCCGAATCGATAGCCATGCATGTACGCGCGCCGATGGGCACGCGCGTGGAAGAAACCGCCGCCGAGTTCGATCGTATCGAGCGGTCCATTCGCCAGGTCATCCCGCCCGACCAGCTCGGTTCGGTAATCGACAACATCGGCTTGCCGCTGAGCGGCGTGAACCTGGTCTATAGCAGCAGCGGCACGATCGGCCCCCAGGACGGCGATATCGAGATCACCCTCAAAGAAGGCCATAAGCCCGCTGCCGGCTTCGTCAAGACCTTGCGCGAGAAGCTTCCCCGCGAGTTCGCCGGTACCCAGTTCGCCTTCTTGCCCGCCGACATGACCAGCCAGATCCTGAACTTCGGTGCGCCGGCGCCCTTGGACATCGCGATCGCCGGACGCGACCGCGAAGGCAATGAAGCCTATGCGATGAAGATCATGAAGCAGCTCAAGTCCGTTCCCGGCATCGTCGACGTGCGCCTGCAGCAAAGCACCAGCTATCCGCAGCTGAACGTGCATGTCGACCGTACCCGCGCCGATGGCCTGGGTATCACCGAGCGCGACGTCACCAACAGCATGGTCGCATCGCTCGCCGGCAGCTCGCAGGTGGCGCCGGCATTCTGGCTGAACCCGAAGAACGGCGTGTCGTACGCGATCGTCGCGGCAACACCGCAATACCTGATGGATTCGATGGCCGACCTGGCCAGCATGCCGGTCACCTCCTCCGGCAAGGGATCGAGCCAGATCCTTGGAGGCATTGCCAGTTTCACGCGCGAGCCAAGCGCGGCCGTCGTATCGCACTACAACATCATGCCCGCCTACGACATCTACGCGTCGGTGCAGGACCGCGACCTTGGCGGCGTGGCCGGCGACGTGGAGAAGGTACTGGATCAGTTCTCCGCCAGCCGCCCGAAGGGCAGCTTGATCAGCCTGCATGGCCAGGTAGGCACGATGAACGAAGCGTTTGGCGGCCTGCTGTTCGGCCTTATCGGCGCGGTGGTGATGATTTACTTGCTGACCGTGGTCAATTTCCAGTCGTGGCTGGACCCGTTCGTGATCGTTACCGCGCTGCCCGCCGCGCTGGCTGGCATCGTCTGGCTGCTGTTCCTGAGCCATACCTCGCTTTCCGTACCGGCATTGACCGGCGCGATCATGTGCATGGGCGTTGCCACCGCGAACTCGATCCTGGTCGTCAGCTTCTGTCGTGAACGCCTCGCCGTGCATGGCGACCCTGTCAAGGCTGCCCTGGAAGCGGGATTCACGCGCTTCCGGCCCGTTTGCATGACAGCACTGGCGATGATCATCGGCATGCTGCCGATGGCGCTGAGCCAGGAACAGAATTCCCCACTCGGTCGTGCCGTGATCGGCGGGCTGCTCTTCGCCACGTTCGCCACCCTGCTCTTCGTGCCGGTGATTTTCAGCATCGTGCATGGCCGCGAACGAACCGAACCTCTTTTCGATCCCCTCCTTGGAGAACGTCCCCATGTCGCATGATTCCGTCGCCGCCGTGCGCGCGCCGCGCCTGAGGCGCGCCATCGTCGTCGGCCTGATCCTGGCTCTCGCCTCCACGGCCATCGGCCTGTCCGTCCGCGCTTACGATTACCGCGAACTGGTGAAGTGGAACGGCGAGCAGCAAATACCCACCGTGCAGTTGGTCGCGCCTCTGGCCGGCGTCGGCCCGCATGCCATGACGCTCCCAGGCCATCTGGACGCGTGGATCAGTGCGCCCATCCATGCCCGTGTCGGCGGTTACCTCAAAAGCTGGACCAGCGACATCGGCAGCCAGGTGAAAGCCGGCGATGTCCTGGGCTTGATCGACACGCCCGAACTGGACCAGCAATTCGCCCAGGCGAAAGCCGACCTGGTCCGCGCGAAGGCGAATGCGCGGCTGGCCGCGAGCACGGATAAACGTTGGCAGAGCCTGCTTCGCTCCGATTCGGTATCCAGCCAGGAGGCCGATGAGAAGAGTGGCCAGGCCGAAGCCGCCCAGGCCAATGTCCTGGCTGCGCAGGCAGATGTGGACCGGCTTGCGGCGATGGAGTCGTTCAAGCGGATCACCGCGCCGTTCAGCGGCACGGTGACTCGCCGCATGACCGATGTCGGCGACCTGATCGCGGCGAACAACGACAATAGTCCCGCGTTGTTCACCGTGTCCGATACCACCCGGATGCGCTTGTATGTGCAAGTACCGCAAGGCTTCGCTTCGTCCGTCACCCCCGGCATGCGAGTCACCATGAATGCGCTCGAACATCCGGGCAAGACCTATCAGGCAATGCTCATCGGCAATTCCGGCGCGGTCAACCAGGCGTCCGGGACCTTGCTCGCCCAATTCGAGGTAGATAACCCGAACGGCGAACTCATGCCAGGCGATTACGTCGAGGTTGGCGTGCCGACCACGAGCAGCGCCACGGTCGTCACCCTGCCGGCTACCGTGCTCCTGTTCCGCGCGGCCGGCCCCCAGGTGGCCGTTCTGGGCAAGGACAACCGCGTCGTACTGCGCAACGTCCATATCGGCATGGACCTCGGCGACACGCTGGAAATCGACCGGGGCATCGAACCTGGCGACCGCATCATCGACCACCCGGCCGACTCCATGATGCAGGGCGACCAGGTCAGCGTCGCCATGCCGACGGAGGAGCCAGCCCATGGCCAGCCCCGTGCGAGTTGACCGATCCGCGATCCGGCGCGTACTGCCAGCTTGCCTTGCCGCGGCCTTGTGCGGCTGTTCGCTGGCACCGGTTTATCACGCACCGAAGCTCGACATGCCGGCCCATTTCAAGGGCGATGACGTCTGGGCGCCGGCCGCGCCCGCCGATGCCACGGCGCGCGAGGAGTGGTGGAAGGTCTACCAGGATCCCGCCCTGGGTGAACTGGAACGCCGCGTGGACGCGGCCAACCCCACGCTCGCGGTTGCGCTGGCCCGTTACGACCAGGCACGTGCCTTCGAAAGCCAGACCCGCTCCGGCCTGCTCCCGCACGTGGCCGCCTCGGCATCGCCGACCAACAATCGTCAGTCCGACCTGCGCCCCCTGCGCGGTCGCGACCTGCCGAACGAATACGACGCCGACACCGTGGGCCTCGTTGCCGATTACGAGCTGGACCTTTGGGGTCGTGTGCGCAACGAGGTCGCCGAGGGCAAGGCCGAGGCACAAGCGGCCCAGGCCGACCTGGCCTCGGTCAAGCTCAGTCTGGAAGCGCAACTGGCCGACCAGTACATTCGCCTTCGCGGCTTCGACGTGCAGGGCCGGATCCTTGGCGATTCGATCGACGCTTACCGGAAAGCCCTGAAGCTTACCCAGAACCGGCATGCCGGCGGCATTGCCTCGGGCCTGGATGTGTCGCGAGCCAAGGCACAGCTGTCCGATGCGATGGCACAGGCATCCGAAGTCACCGCACAGCGGGCATTGACCGAACATGCCATCGCCAGCCTGAGCGGGACGACCGCTACGAGCTTTTCGCTGCCGACGACGACCACGCCCATCCCGGTGCCGTCGATTCCAAGGGAGGTGCCCTCCTCGCTGCTGCAACGACGACCGGATATCTCGGCAGCGGAACGGCGTACCTTCGCGGCCAACGCCGGCATCGGCGTCGCGCGCGCGGCGTTTTACCCCACGATCAGCCTGTCCGCCGCGTTCGGCTGGCAAGATACCGGCCACGGGACCTTGCTTACCGCCGGCAATCGCTACTGGGCCGTGGGTCCGCTTGCCGCACTGAGCGTCTTCGACGCCGGTCTGCGCCGCGCGCGGGAACGCGAGGCGCGAGCGGTTTTCGATGAAGCATCGGCACGCTATCGCGTCGTGGTACTGGGAGCCTTCCAGCAGGTCGAGGACAACCTGTCGCTGCTCGACGAACTTGGTCGCGAGGCGCAAAACGAAGACGATGCCACCGCTGCGGCCAGGCAATCGCAGGCCATCGCCACCAATCGGTACCGGGAAGGCACGGTGAATTACCTCGACGTGGTCACGGCGCAGACCGCGGCGCTGCAGGCCGAACGGCTGGCCGAAGAGGTCCGTACCAGACGCCTGCAGGCGAGCGTGGACCTGATCCGCGCGCTCGGCGGCGGCTGGGACGCGACATCGATCGGGGCTGCGGCGGTAGTTACATCACGCTGAAAAAAAACGGCGGGCAAAAGCCCGCCGTTTTCCATCCCTGGGTCGAACTCCCTTCCGATAACCGCTCGCTATGCCTTAGAACGGGTAGTAGCGGAAGCTCGTGAAGAACATGTCTTCCTTCGCGCTCGGGCTGCCACCGATGCCTTCGAAGGCTTCGCGCTCGGTGTGCGAGTACTGCGCACCGAACTGCATCTTGCCGAACTTGCCCTGGTAGAACTTCCACCAGAAGCCGAGCGTGCCCTGCCAGATTTCCTTGCTGTTGCCGACGCACAGCGACGAGGCGGCGCCCTCGGTGTCGCAACCGCTGTTGTTATAGAGCGGATTGCCGTAGCCCAGGGGAACACCGTTGTAGTCGAACGCTTCCTTCGCCTGCTTTTCGCGGCCGGCGAAGCCATAGATGTCCCAATCCGCATTCGGATGCAGGGTCAGGCCGGCGAGCAGCATGTTTTCCTTGATCGGGGCGATGCTGCCGTCCGGACGGAAGGTCACGTCAGGCATCTGCGCGCTGCCATAACGACCGATGCCCTTGCCGGTCATGCCGGACAGCTGGAAGTCGAGCATCTTCTCGACCAGCGGCAGGACCACGCCGAAACCGTAGCCACCGCCGTAGACGTCATGATTGCTGCCGGCGTAGCGGTTGTAGTAGGCGCGACCGAGGGCGAACAACTCGTAGTGCCCGTAACCCGGATCGGCGGCGAACTTGACGACCACATCGGGGATGTGGTTGAGCGACAAGGTGTTGGCCGAGTCGAAGCCTGAACCCGCCGTCATGTTGTAGACCGAGGTAACCGGCGCCTTCGACTGGTTCGGGCTGTTGTAGAAGGTCGTCTGCGGGTTCTCCAGCGAGATGCCGAGCCACCAGGTCTTGTTCCAGTCCTTGACCAACCGGATCTGGCCCTGACGGGTCCAGGTAAAGCCCGGCAGGTACTGGGCGTCGATCTGCGGCGGGGTCAGCTCGGTGCGCGGGGTGATGCCCTTGCTGTTGAGCGTGATCAGCGACCAGTTCTGGCCGGCCAGCAGGTGCAGGCCTTCGTTGTCCCAGTCGGCGGTGGCGTAGATGTTGCGAATACGCGGGTTGTACGAGTTGCTCTCATTGGGATTGGCCGTCTGGGCGCCGCCAAGGAAATCCATCTCGTAGTAACCGGCCAGGTGGGTATTCTCGTTCACGTCGCCCTGGGCGAGGATCGAGAGGCGACTCTGGCGTGCGGTGTAACGCATTTCATTGGTGTGCGCGGTAGGCACGTTCTTGAACGGGATACCGTTATAGTTCGACGCGATATCCGCACCTTCGGCCGCGGAACGATAGATCGACTCGCCGGCGAGGAAACCACCGAACGTGATGTTCACGCCCTTGTAGGGAATCTTGTCGAGCTTGGGTGCCGCGGCGGCCATCGTGGCCTGGGTCGTCTGGACATTGTTGACGACCTGGGCGGTTTCAACCTGGGCGTCGGCCTGGGCGGCGGCCTTGGTCTCCAGCTCGGCGACCTTCTGCTGCAGAGCCTGCAACTGTGCCTGCATCTGGGCCAGTTGGTCGGCGTCGACCGTCACCGTGGCGGGCTTGGTCTTCTGTGCCGGGGCGGCGAGAGCCGAAAAGCTGGTAACGCCCAGGCCTGCAGCGATAGCTACGGCGAGCAATGTGGAACGCATGGAATGTCTCCGCATGTTATGAAAATCGCATCTGATTGCCCCGTTGATCCTCAGACGAGCCCAAGCAGGGAGGGAGGAACTGGAAAGGGAGCATGCGGGCGGCGCTTTACGGTTGGATGCAGCTTTTGTGACGAATCGAAGACACCGGTACACCGTCTTAACGGATGGCCGGCGCGCCCGGGGTGGATGGGACTGATATCCTGCGGCGATGGAGACCATTACCAACAGCATCACCACCCGCATGGCCGAGCGGTTTCGGGGCTTCCTGCCGGTCGTCGTGGACGTGGAAACCGGCGGCTTCGACGCGGAGACCGACGCGCTGCTGGAAATCGCCGTGGTCACCATCGGCATGGACGCCGAAGGCATGGTTTTCCCGCGCCCGGCGGTCTCGGCCAATGTCGAGCCGTTCCCGGGTGCCCGCATCGACCCGCGTTCGCTGGAGATCACCGGGATCGACCCGGACCACCCCTTTCGCGGCGCCCTGCCCGAGCGACAGGCCCTGGACCTGGTCTTCCAGGCCGTGCGCAACGCGGTCAAGGAGGCCGATTGCCAGCGCGCCATCCTGGTCGGGCACAACGCCGCCTTCGACCTGGGTTTCCTCAATGCGGCCGTGCGCCGGGTCAACCATAAGCGCAACCCGTTCCACCCTTTCAGCTGCTTCGACACCGCCACCCTGGGTGGCCTGGCCTATGGCCAGACCGTGCTCAGCAAGGCCGTGATCGCTGCGGGACTGGAATTCGACACCCGCGAAGCCCATTCGGCGATCTACGACACCGAGCGCACCGCCCAGTTGTTCTGCACCATCGTCAACCGCTGGCGCCGGCTCGAGCAGTTCGAGCGGGAAGTGGTCGGCAGCGTCGTTATCTAGGGAGCCTATTCATAGAGGCTCCCCAGGAGCCGGGGGCCGAACGAAAGCTGGCCGAAAGCTGGCCGACATTCGCCTGTCACCCGGCCGTGGCAGGCTCAATCGCTGCCGCCGACCGCCTTTTCGCATGGTTGCGCGCTTTCCGGCGATGCCCGGAAAACGAGGTGCGGGGCGGCTGTCACACGGCTGAAACAATTAACTCATTTCATTGCAACACGGCTCCCATGAAATAGAGAGCGGGCGGGCATCGCCCGACACTTATCACCGAGGAACTACCGTGTTGACCTCAACCAAATTCCGTATTGCCGCCTTTGCCGCAGCTTCGCTGTTCGGCATGGCCGCGCAGGCAACCGATATCACCGGCGCTGGCTCGAGCTTCGTCTACCCGGTGCTGTCGAAGTGGTCGGCGACCTATGCCGAGAAGACCGGCAACAAGCTGAACTACCAGTCGGTCGGCTCGGGTGCCGGTATCGCCCAGATCAAGGAAGGCACCATCGACTTCGGCGCGTCCGATGCCCCGATGTCCGCTGAGGACCTCACCAAGTTCGGCCTGGGCCAGTTCCCGGTCGTGGTCGGCGGCATCGTCCCGATCGTCAACATCAAGGGTATCGAAGCTGGCCAGATCAAGCTGGACGGCGAGACCCTGGCCGATATCTACCTCGGCAAGATCACCAACTGGAACGACCCGAAGATTGCCGCGCTGAACGCCGGCGTGTCCATCCCGTCGTTCAAGATCACCGTCGTGCATCGCTCGGACGGTTCGGGTACCTCGTTCAACTTCACCAACTACCTGTCCAAGGTCAGCCCGGAGTGGGCGAGCAAGGTCAAGTTCGGCACGGCCGTCGAGTGGCCGGCCGGCGTCGGCGGCAAGGGTAACGAAGGCGTCTCGCAGTACGTGCGCCAGATCCCCGGCTCGATCGGTTACGTCGAGTACGCCTACGCGGTCAAGAACAAGATCACCTACACCCAGCTGAAGAACGCTGCCGGCAATTACGTGCAGCCGACCAAGAAGACCTTCGCTTCGGCCGCCGCGACCGCCGACTGGGCGAACGCCAAGGACTTCAACCTGATCATGACCAATGCGCCGGGCGCCGACGCATGGCCGATCACGGCGACGACCTGGGTCATCATGTACAAGCAGGCGAAGAACCCGTCGCACACCAAGGTGGCGTTCGACTTCTTCAAGTGGTCCCTCGAGAACGGCCAGCCGCAGGCCGACTCGCTCGACTACGTCGCCCTGCCGGACACGCTGGTCAAGCAGATCGAAGCCTACTGGGCCGCGCAGTTCAAGAACTGAGGAACGATCGGCACGTCGCATGACGTGCCGCTCCCTCCTCGGGTTACGCCGGTCGCCGCTTCCTTCCGGAAGCGGCGACCTTCAACGTAAATAAAGCTTCCAGGGACGTCCGATGCAAGCAAGCGTAAGCGCAAGCACGATCGCCATGTCGGCACCGCCCGCCGAGGCTGCCCGCAACCGGCGCGATGCGCGCAACGACAAGCTCTTCAGCTGGGTGCTCAAGGCCTGCGCCCTGCTCGTCCTGGTCACCCTGATCGGCGCCGCCGCCTCCACCGCCTGGGGCGGGCGCGAAGCTTTCGCCACCTTCGGCTGGGGCTTCCTCGTTTCCGACGCCTGGGACCCGGGCAACAACGTCTACGGCGCGCTCGTACCCGTCATGGGCACGATCGTTACCGCCCTGATCGCCCTCGTTATCGCCGTGCCGATCAGCTTCGGCATAGCACTCTTTCTTACCGAGATCGCGCCTTCCTGGCTGCGCGGTCCGGTCGGCTCGGCCATCGAACTGCTGGCCGGCATTCCTTCGATCATCTACGGCATGTGGGGCCTGTTCATCTTCGCCCCCTTCGTCGCCGAGAACATCAAGCCGTGGCTGATGAACAACCTCAGCAGCGAGCCGCCGGATGGCCAGATTTCCTGGCTGGTCCAGCATGTGCCGTGGATCGCGAAGTTCTTCAGCAGCGACTATCCGTTCTTCGGCGCGGGTGTGCTGACCGCCGGCATGGTCCTGGCGATCATGATCATCCCGTTCATTTCCTCGGTCATGCGCGAAGTCTTCCAGACCGTGCCGACGCGGCTGAAGGAGTCGGCCTATGCGCTCGGCTCCAGCACCTGGGAAGTGGTCTGGGACATCGTCATGCCGTATACCCGCTCGGCGGTAATCGGCGGCGTCTTCCTCGGCCTCGGCCGCGCGCTCGGCGAGACCATGGCGGTCGCCTTCGTGCTCGGCAATACCTTCAAATTCACCCCGTCGATCCTTGAGACCGGCAGCTCGATCGCCTCGACCATCGCCAACCAGTTCGGTGAGGCCGAAGGCCTGCAGAAATCCTCGCTGATGGCGCTGGCCTTCCTGCTCTTCGTGGTCACCTTCATCGTGCTGCTGATCGCGCGCCTGATGCTCCGCCAGCTCAGCAACCGGGAGGGCCGCTGATGGCCGCCTCGCATCTCTATATGCGCCGCCGCGTGACCAATATCGTCGCGATGACGCTGAGCATGCTCGCCACCGCGATCGGCCTGCTGTTCCTGGCCTGGATACTCTGGGAAACGCTCAGTCAGGGCATTTCGGCGCTGAAGCCGCAGCTGTTCACCAGGATCACCGCCTACCGCGAGGACGGCGGCCTGGCCAATGCCATGGTCGGCAGCCTGATCCTGAATACGCTCGGCATCCTGATCGCGACGCCGATCGGCGTGATGGCCGGTGCCTGGCTGGCCGAGTATTCGAACCGCTCGAAGCTCGGCCCGGCGATCCGCTTCCTCAACGACATCCTGCTATCGGCACCGTCGATCGTACTCGGCCTGTTCGTCTATACGATCATCGTGCTGCCGATGAAATGGGCGTCCGACGGCAACATCACCTTCTCCGGCATCGCCGGCGGCATCGCCCTGGCCCTGATCGCCCTGCCGGTGATCGTGCGCACCACCGACGAAATGCTTCGCCTGGTCCCGTCCACCCTGCGCGAGGCCGCGCTGTCGCTCGGCGTGCCGCAGTGGAAGCTCACCGTGCAGATCCTGATCCGCGCCGCGCGTTCGGGTATCGTCACCGGCGTGCTGCTGGCACTGGCTCGCATCAGTGGCGAGACCGCGCCGCTGCTTGTTCACCGCTTTTGGCAACAACTTCATGACCATCAACCCGCTGGACAAGATGCCCAGCCTGCCGCAGATCATCTACGAGTACACCAAGGACCCAAGCCCGGATATCAACACGCTCGCCTGGGCCGGCGCCTTCGTCCTGACCATGTTCGTCCTCTTGCTCAGCCTCGCCTCCCGCCTGGCCTTCTCGCGCAACAAGGTGTCCCATGACTGACCACGCCGCCAATCCTTCCTTCGCCGGCACCGCTCAGGCCGCCGCGGACACCACGGGTATCGAGGCGCCGGCAAAGATGACCGTGCGCGACCTGAACTTCTACTACGACGGCTTCCATGCGCTGAAGAACATCGCCATGGACATCCCGGAGAAGAAGGTCACCGCGATCATCGGCCCGTCCGGCTGCGGCAAGTCGACCCTGCTGCGCATCTTCAACCGCATCTACGCGATCTACCCGAAGCTTTCGGCGACCGGCGAAATCGTGCTCGACGGCGAGAACATCCTCGACGCGAAGTATTCGCATGAACCGCCTGCGCAGCAAGGTCGGCATGGTGTTCCAGAAACCGGTGCCGTTCCCGATGACCATCTTCGAGAACGTCGCCTACGGCATCCGCCACCACGAGAGGCTGAACCGCGTCCGACATGGAAGGCCGCGTCGAGCAGGCCCTGCGCAGCGCGGCGCTGTGGGACGAAGTCAAGGACAAGCTCAAGCAGAGCGCGCTCGGCCTCTCCGGTGGCCAGCAGCAGCGCCTGTGCATCGCCCGCGGCATCGCGCTGAAGCCCGAAGTGCTGCTGCTCGACGAGCCGACCTCGGCACTCGACCCGATCGCCACCAGCCGCATCGAGCAGCTGGTCGAGGAGCTGAAGAACGACTTCACCATCGTCATCGTTACCCACAACATGCAGCAGGCGGCGCGTTGCTCGGACCTGACCGCCTTCATGTACATGGGCGAGCTGATCGAGTTCGACCGCACCGAAAAGATCTTCACCAAGCCGGACAAGAAGCAGACCGAGGACTACATCACCGGCCGTTTCGGCTGAGCCGCCCGACCCCGGACGACACACCACCTTTCGAGGCACCCGCATGAGCACGCCCAGAGAACACATCATCAAGAGCTACGACGACGAGCTGACCCGCCTCACCGGCGAAATCGTCCGCATGGGCGAGCTTGCCGTCGCCCAGCTGGAAGCCGCCATCGACGTGGTCGAACGCCGTGACGAGCGCGCCGCGCAGCGCGTCGTCGACAACGACGACGCGATCGACGCGCTCGAACAGGAAATCAGCCACGACGTGGTCCGCCTGCTCGCCCTGCGCGCGCCGATCGCCGGCGACCTGCGCAACGTGTTCGCCGCGCTGCGTATCGCCGCGGACATCGAGCGCATCGGCGACTACGCCGCCAACGTGGCCAAGCGTTCGATCCCGCTCAGCATGGTCGCCCCGATCACCGCCACCGGCAGCCTCGGCCACCTCGCCGAGCTGGCCGCGCCGAAGTCCGCGACGTGCTTGCCGCCTATCGTGACCGCGATGCCGAAAGCGCCTACCAGGTATGGAAGGACGACGCGCGATCTCGATGAGGCGTACACCGCGCTGTTCCGCCAGCTGCTCACCTACATGATGGAAGATCCGCGCAACATCACGCCCGTGCACGCACCTGCTGTTCATGGCGAAGAACATCGAGCGTATCGGCGACCATGCCACCAACATCGCCGAGAACGTCTGGTTCCTGGTCCACGGCGAGCCGCTGACGGCGCAGCGCATGAAGCGCGACCTGACCTCCAACCCGGATTTCGATATCAAGCGCTGAGAAATATCCCTCGCCCGGACGGAGAGGATTGGTCCGACGGCGAACCAGTGTGCCGCTTCGAGCTGGTTCCCCGCATCCGCCCCGCGGGCAGCCGACTTCCTCCAGGAGAAGGGATTACATCAAGGTCCCGCGCGGTCAGCTTCAACCCCAGAATCCCGATCACGACCAGCCCCACGCAGGCCAGCCGCAACGGCGTGCGCCGATTCGCCGAACAGGAAGATGCCGAGGGTCACTGCGCCAACGGCGCCGATACCGGTCCACACCGCGTAAGCCGTACCCAATGGCAGCTTCTTCGTCGCCATACGCCAGCAGCACGATGCTGGCGACCATGGCCGCGACCGTGCACCACGCTGGGCCATGAGCCGGGTGAAGCCATCGGTGTATTTCAGGCCAATGGCCCAGGCGATCTCGAACAGACCGGCCAGATGAAAGAATGATCCAGGACATGAGCGCTGTCTCCGCATGAGGCGGGGTCGTCCCCGCGGAGTGATACTGCAGGGCCACGGGGTCGTCCCCGCGGACCGGATCGGCCTTGCGCCGATCCGCCATATTATACCGACGTCAGTGTAACCCCACGCGGACGTGCCTTGCTCCCGGCCTCGCGGGCTGATCACGGCGCGCCTTCGTGCCACGCACGATGCCGTACACGCTGATGAACGAACCAGGCCATTTCCAGCAGGAACGCGGACAGGTTGAACGTCCCGAAGACCAGCGATAGCAGGATGCCCAGCGCGCCGAGCAGGTTCATCAACTGATAGATATGGCCCTGCCCGTGCAGCTTGTGAGCCTGCAGCAGGAAGAACGCCATCAGCACCAGCGCCACGCCGACCAGCCCGGCCCAGTCATGCCACAGAAGGTTCATCGCTTCACTCCTCGCTGCCGCAATGCCTCGAACAGGACGACACCGGTCGCCACGGACACATTCAGGCTTTCCATGCACGCCGGGCATCGGGATGCTGCGCCACGAAATCGCAGGTCTCGCGCGTCAGACGGCGCATGCCGTCGCCTTCGCTGCCCAGCACCAGCGCGATCGGGCCTTTCAGGTCCATCGTCGTAGATCGACTGCTCCGTGTCGCCGGCCAGGCCGGTGATCCACACGCCGGCGTCCTTGAGCATGCGCAGCGCACGAGCCAGATTGGTCGCGGCGATCACCGGCACCAGGTCGGCACCGCCGGCCGACGCGCGACGCACCGTCGGCGTGATGCCCACCGCGCGATCCTTCGGCACGACCACCGCGGTGACCTTCGCCGCCGCCGCGCTGCGCAGGCAGGCACCGAGGTTGTGCGGATCGGTAACGCCGTCGAGCACCAGCACCAGCGCGTTCGGTTCCAGCGGCCTCCAGCAGTTCGTTCGCAGATCGTTCTCGGTACGCAACGGCGGCGTGTCATAGCGCGCGATCACGCCCTGATGGCGCGCTTCGCCACCGCAGCTTCTCGAGTTGTTCGCGGCGCAGCGATCTTCACGGAATGTTCAGCTTGCGCGCCTGTTCGGCGATTTCGGCAACACGCGCATTCTTCGTGCCCTGCTCGACCAGCACTTCACGCACGCGCTCCGGGTCGTTGGCCAGCGCGCCTTCGACCGGATTGATGCCGACGATCCACGTTTCACTCATGCTTCTGGCTTGCTCCTGGTTTCGCCGGCGCCTTCGCCGGCGCCGTTTCCGAGTCCGCCGTTGCCGACGTCTCGCACGGCGTGTTCTTCGCCGCATCTGGCGCTGACCGCCTTGCCGGCCTGATCACCCCGGCCTCTGGCCGGAATGCTCCGCCGACGCGAGCGCGGTGTCGGTTCTCGACACGGTGCCTCGGACGGTCGCGACGCGGCGACGCGCGATGGCCGGGGGCCGTGATTATCGCGCGGCCAGGGTTCGGCCGCGACCACCTTGCGTCTCTTGGCCGAAGAGCACGACCGATCGCCTGCGCCGCGCGACCGATCGCCGTGCCCGCCTCGCCATGCCCGAGCGTTGTGCACCGCGGCCGGCTTCTTCACTGCCTTCGCCAGCGGCGCGCGACCAGGCGGAAGTCGATCTTGCGATCTTCCAGGCTGGCGCGCAGCACCTGCACGCGCACGTGATCGCCGAGGCGGTACGTGGCACCGCGTGCGCTCGCCGCTCGAGCAGATGACGGATCGGATCGAACTTGTAGTAGTCGTTCGGCAGCTGCGAGACGTGCACCAGACCGGACACGCGCGACTCGACCAGCTCGACGAACAGGCCGAACGAGGTGACACCGGTGACGATGCCCTCGAACTCCTCGCCGACGTGCTTCTCCATCCAGGCGCACTTGAAGCGCTCGTCGACATCGCGCTCGGCCTCTTCGGCACGACGTTCGCGCTGCGAGCAATGCACGGCCATCGCCGCCATCTGCGCTTTCGCTGTAGACGTAGTCGGCCGGCTTGCCGCTTCGCTAGCGCGTAACGGATCGCGCGATGCACCAGCAGGTCGGGATAACGACGGATCGGCGAGGTGAAGTGCGCGTACGCATCCAGCGCGAGACCGAAGTGGCCGCTGGTTCTCCGGGCTGATACACGGCCATGCTCTGCGAGCGCAGCAGCACCGACTGGATCAGCTCGGCCTCGGGCCGGTCGTGCACCTTCTTCAGCAGGGCGGAGAAATCGCGCCGGCGTGACTTCGTTCGCCGGCGGCATCTTCAGCTTGAACTCGTGCAGGAACTGCAGCAGATCCTCGTACTTCTCGGCCGGCGGCGGCGCATGCACGCGATACAGCGCCGGGATCTTGCGCTTGTGCGAGGAACTGCGCCGCCTGCACGTTGGCGGCGATCATGCATTCCTCGATCAGCTTGTGCGCATCGTTGCGCTCGGCTGCGCGCCCATGGCGACCACCTCGCCCGACTGGGCCAGGCGGAACTTCACTTCGGGCGTTTCGAAATCGATCGCGCCGCGACGCTTGCGCGCCCTGGCCATCAGCTTGTAGAGGCTGTGCAGGTGCTTCGATCTGCGGCATCACGTCGGCGAGCTCGTGAGCGCACATCGGCGTCGCGCTCGCCGACCGCCTGCCAGACCTTGTTATAGGTGAGGCGCGCGTGCGAGCAGCATCACCGCGTCGTAGAACTTCGAGCGGGTGACCTCGCCTTCCTCGTCGATCATGCATGTCGCAGACCATGCACAGGCGTTCGACCTTCGGATTCAGCGAGCAGATGCCGTTGGACAGCGTCTCCGGCAGCATCGGCACGACGAAGCCGGGGAAGTACGTCGACGTGCTGCGCTCGTAGGCTTCCTTGTCGAGCGACGTACCCGACCGGCACGTAATGCGAGACGTCGGCGATGGCGACGACCAGGCGATAACCGCCGTCCTGCGGTCGGCTCGGCGAACACGGCATCGTCGAAGTCGCGCGCGTCCTCGCCGTCGATGGTCACCAGCGGCAACTAGCGCAGATCCGACGCGACCCTCGCGCTCGGCGGCGGTGACCTGTCGGCTCGACTTCCTCGGCCTGGCGGATCACCTGCGGCGGGCCATTCGTGCGGCAGGTCGTGGCTGGCGATCGCCATCTCGACGACCAGCGACGGCTGCAGGCGTTCGCCGAGCACGGCGAGGATCGTGCCCATCGGGCCGCGATGCGGCGTCGGCGGATCGGTGATCTCGGCGACCACGATCTGGCCCGGAGCGGGCACCGGCTTCCTTGCCCGGCGGGATCATGATGTTCTGGTGCAGGCGGCGATCGTCCGGCTCGACCAGGGTCACGCCGTTCTCGATCACGACGCGCCCGACCAGGCGCGGCGAGCGGCGCTCGAGCACTTCGACGATGGCGCCCTGGCGGCGGCCGCGACGGTCGATGCCGACCACGCTGGCCAGCACGCGGTCGCCGTGCAGCACGGTGCGCATCTGCTGCGGCGACAGATACAGGTCGTCGCCGCCTTCGTCCGGACGCAGGAAGCCGTAGCCCTCGGCATTGGCCAGCACGCGGCCCGGCAATCAGATCGCAGCTTCTGCGCCGGCGCATAGCTGCCGCGACGGTTCTGCAGCAGCTGGCCGTCGCGCACCATCGCGGCCAGGCGCTTGCCCAGGGCATTGATGTCGTATTCGGAGAACAGGCCGAGCGCCTCGGCGATGCGCCTCGGCGGTGAGCAGCTCGCCGCGCTCGGTCGAGCAGCGCCAGGATGGCCTCGCGGCTGGGAATCGGGTTGCTCATAGCGCTGCGCCTCCCGCGTCGGCATGGGGATCGGCAGGCGTCTCGCCGGCTTGCCTGTCGAACGCGCCGAGCGCCTTGGTCGGCTGCGGTAGCCCGGGGTTTCTTGCGGCCCGCGGTGCGGGTTCCGGGCGATTCCGTCTTTTCTTGTCACTTAAGGACCTTGCGACTGGAGGTGACGCGCTCGATTGCGTCGGAAAGATAGTTGACAACCCGCCGGCACGTACCTAATCTACGCGGCTCACGAGGCGGGAACGCCTCGGGACACCTGCCCAGGTGGCGGAATTGGTAGACGCACTAGTTTCAGGTACTAGCGGGTAAAACCGTGGAGGTTCGAGTCCTCTCTTGGGCACCAATTGTAGACGAAGCCCGCAGCGATGCGGGCTTTGTTGTATCCGGGCATCGAAAAAGTCCGCCTCTCCCGGCTCAATTCCTCGCCGCGACGAAGGTGAAGCGCCGCTTCAGGCGCAGGAAGTACGCCTCGAAATAGCGGTACGACAGGTGCGCCAGCCCGATACTGATGGCGAGTACCGCGACGGTCCCTGCCCCATCGCGGATAACCGGCATCCTGCTCGAACCGGGGAAGGCGCGGCCGATGTACGGCATCGCCCGCTCGAACACCGCGAAGAACACGAGCGAGTGCACGAGGTACAGGCCGTACGAAATCTTTCCCAGGTACGAAAGCCAGCCGGGTACGAATCGCCGCGGCGTTCCGAGGGCGGACAAAAAGAACAGCACCGTCCCCGCCAGCACGAGAAGCCAGCCGGCGATCGCACCCACGGACGTGGCATGAGGTTCCCAGCTCTGGACTTTGAAATGCACCGTCGCCGTCAGCCAGCAGGCGACGCCCAGTGCGAAGCCGCCGATGCGGGCCGCCATGGAAAGTACGATCAAGCGGCCGCGCAGCATGAAGGCGATCAGGATCCCAGCGCAGAAGAACTGGAACTGGATGAAGCTGTTCGTCCAGGCATTGTTGTCGCCGGCAACGGGATGCAGGCCGTAATACAGCACCATGACGTAAGCGACGGCGAGGAGAATGTAGCTCATGCCCTGTACCGTTCGCCGACCGCCGAATGCCGCGACCACGGGAATGGCCAGGTAGAACTGCTCCTCGACCGAGATGCTCCATAACGGATCAACCGCCCCGGCGATCCAGCCGTGGTACGAGATGTACCAGTTGCCGGCGAAGAACGTGAAGGCCAGCCATGCCAGCGGATCGTCCGTGCCCGTGCCCGGAACAAAACGATTCAGTAGCGCCAGTCCGAAGAAGACCAGGAAATACAGCGGCCAGATCCTGAGGATGCGGCGCATATAGAACGCCAGGATGTGGATGCGTCCCGTCCTATCTTCTTCCCGGAACAGCAGTTCGCAAAGCAGGTAGGCACTGAGCAGGAAGAACACCGGGACGCCGAAGGCCCCGATCGTGCCCAGGCGGAACAGCCACCGATCCTGGACCGGATCGGTGCGCACATAGTCCATCAGATGAAAGCAGAACACGCACAGGAAGGCGAAGAACCGCAGCGCGTCGAGTTCGGGCCGGTAGTAGCGGATTCCGGTTATCGGGACATGCGATGACAGCAGGGTATCGGTGTCGCCTTCCTCTTTTCTCATGGTCTGCGCGTCGCAAGCGGGTACCCAAGGGAGCCCCGCCCGCCGACGCCATGCAAAGTCTCAGAACTTGTAGCTGATCATCACCCGGTTGTACGTGAATGATTCATTGCCTGGGTTGAGCCCTGCGATACCGCCAGTCGACTTCTCCCAGCGGTCCCGCAGGGCGAGGCCCTTGAGGTAGCCGTCCAGATTGTAAATGACGTCGAAGTACAGGTCATGGCTGTCACCGCGCAGATCGGTCACGTACTTTGTATACGCCGCGGCCAACTGAAGCTTGGCGTCGAAAAGATCATAGGCCGCCTTGGCCTTCCAGGCATGGCCCGGTCCGGTTTCCACCAGGCCGCGGATCATCGAGGTGGTGTACAGCGGATCAGTCGCGTAGTTGGTCGTGAAAGGCGAGATCAACGCGCCTTCGCCGATCGCACCCGATTCGTTCGCCAGCTTGTTGTAGTACACATCGAAGCGTCCATGGGGAATCACCAGGCCGAGATCGCCGCCCCATAGATTCGCCCTGACACGCGTTCCGGCGACGCCGAACAGCTTGGTCTGTGTATCGACGAGGATATTGTCCGAACCGCTCGTTTCGCTCAGGAATTGCGCACCCACTACCGGATCGAAGCCGGTACCGGTATGGAATACGTAACTGCCGTCGGCGTAACCCATCCGCGCGAAATTGAGGAAGTTGTAGTACCACGCCTGCGCCTTCAGGCCGCTGGCAACATAGGTCGTACCGACTGCCCACGTGCCATTGGCCGATCGCGCCGTCGCCGGCAACGATCCATTGTTGCCATACATCTCATCGCCATCGTAGGTCGACGGATAGTAAAGATTGTCCGAGGTATAGCCGTTGGACGTACGGCTCTTCCACTCAAATTCGCGTATCGCAAAGATGTCCCAGCCCTTGACCGGCGTCACCCCGACGAGGATGGCGTTATACGAGGACGGGATCACCCGCGAATCGTTATTGCCCATCCACGGCGTATTGAGATACTGGTAACCGCCGCGGAACAGGAACATATCGTTTTTGTACTGCACATAGGCCTGGCTGAGCGCGGTCACCGAGTCGTCCGGCCCCATCAGCGAGGTATCGACCTTGGCTACCGTATCCGATTGCGTACCGAACGAGTTCGCGCTCGCGACCGAAGCTCCCAGGCTGAAGCCTCCCCCGAAAGTCCCCGTTCGCACATTGATCAGCACCGCGCCGGAGAACGCCTTCGCATCGGGCACCGTATTCGTCTGGTAGATGCGGTTGAAGTTGTACGCCCGCAACTCGCCGTCCACATGACCCTGGGTAAAGATGTCACTGAGGCTGTCCGCGTCCGCGTGCGCTCCTGCGCTCAGCGTCACGAGCCCTGCGGCCACGGTGACGGCAATGAGTTTCCGCTGCATATGATTTCCCCGAACTGGACGAGAGGCTTGCGAGCTGATCGTTCAGACAATTGTTACATCGGGTACACCGCGGATGCCAGGTGAAACTGCACACAACGAGCCGCAACTTCTTGCGCCAGCCGCTCCGCTGGACGCGGTCGCCGGTGGCGCGACGCTTCGCAGGTCCCTCACAACCCTCTCCCTCCAAAAGAGGGAGAAGGTATCCACGGAGCGGGTGCTACCAGATCTTCACCCGCTGCTTCGGATCGAGATAAAGCTTCTCCCCCGGCGTCGGCTTGAACGCGTCATACCATGCGTCGATATTGCGCACCGTCTGCGCCCGGAATTCACCCGGCGCGTGACCATCGCCGATCACCTGCGCACGCTGCGCGGCCTCGCGGGTCTTGGTGCGCCAGGACTGGGCGAAGGCGAGGAAGAAGCGCTGGTCGCCGGTCAGGCCGTCGATGACCGGCGCCGGCTTGCCGCCAAGTGACTTGTGATACGCCGCCAGCGCGATGGCCAGGCCGGAAACGTCGGCGATGTTCTCGCCAAGGGTCTGCTGGCCGTTGATGTGCAGGCCCGGCAACGGCTCGTACTGGTTGTATTGCTCGACCAGCATCTGCCCCGCGGCCTTGAAGTGAGCCTGGTCTTCCGGCGTCCACCAGTTCGCCATGCGACCGTCGGCATCGAACTCGGCGCCGGTGTTGTCGAAGCTATGGCTGATCTCGTGCCCGATCACCGCACCGATCGAGCCGTAGTTCGCCGCCGGATCGGCCTTCGGATCGAAGAACGGCGCTTCCAGGATCGCCGCGGGGAAATTCAACGCGTTCTGCAACGGCAGGTTTACCGCGTTGACTGTCTGCGGTGTCATCCACCACTCGCCACGATCGACCGGCTTGTCCATCTTGGCAAGCTGGTACTTGTACTCGAAGGCCTCGGCGCGCAGATGGTTGCCGACCGGATCGTCAGGACGTATCTCCAGCGACGAATAATCGCGCCAGGTTTCCGGATAGCCGACGCCGACCTTGATCGTCGCGATCTTGGCCTTGGCCTTTGCCCGCGTCGCCGGCGTCATCCATTCGATCGAGCCGACGCGCTCGTCGAAGGCGGCGATGATGTTGTCGACCATCGTCTTGACCTCGGCCTTGGACGAGGCCGGGAAATAACGTTTCACATAGATCTGGCCCACGGCATCGCCGAGGTCGACGTCGGTACGACCGACGCCGCGCTTCCAGCGCTCGCGCTGCTTGGGCGTGCCCTGCAGGGTCTTGCCGTAGAAGTCGAAGGCGAGATTGTCGTACGCCTTCGGCAAGGCTCCGGAACTGTGGTTGATTGCGTGGAAACGCAAGTAGGCCTTCCAGGTCTCCAGCGGCTCGCTGGCGACCAGGGCAGAGAGCTTCGTCGTCGTGGCCGGCTGCCAGACCATGATCTGCTTCTGCTTGTCCAGCCCGGCGGCACCGAGATAGGCCGCCCAGTCCATGCCCGGCGCATGCTTGGCGAAGTCCGCGGTCGGCCACGGATTGTTTGCCTTGTGTACGTCCTGGCTGTCGACGATGCTGGCGTGCGCCTGGGCGATCTTCATCTCGAGGTCGAAGATCGCCCTGGCTTTCGCCTCCGCGTCGGGCGAGCCGGAGAGCTTGAGCGTCGCGGCGATGTACGCCTGATACTTGCTGCGCGCTTCGACCATGTCCTTGTCGGCGTTGATGTAGTAGTCGCGGTTCGGCATGCCGAGTCCGCCCTGCAGCAGGTAGGCGACGGTATGAGACGGGTCCTCCAGGCCCTGGGTCACAAACAGGCCAAAGAGGCGCTCCGTATCCAGGTTGGTCGAGTTGATCGGGTCGACGTCGGCGCGCAGGCCGCTGCCGAGCACGCGGGAGAGATCGGCCGTCGAGGCGATCGCGTCGATCCTGTCGAACTCCGGCTTCAATGGTGTCAGGCCGGCTTTCTCGATCGCCGCTTCGTCCATATAGGCCTTGTAGTAGTCGGCGATCCGCCGCTCGTTCGTGCCCTTGGCCGGGTTGCCCGCACCGGCCGCCCTGATCAGTTCGGCATCGCGCTTCTCGGCTTTTTCGAATACCTGCAGGAAAATGCCCGTGCTGGAGCGATCGGCGGGAATCACCGCGGTCTTGCGCCACTGGCCATTGGCATAGCCGTCGAAGTCGTCGCCTGGCTTGACCGACTTGTCGATACCGGCCAGATCGATCCCCGAGGGCGAGCGCGCGGGTGTAGCCACGGACGGCGTCTGTGCGACGACCGGTGCGGCGATACCCGCGGTGAGCGCGCAGGCGACAGCCGCGGCAAGAATCCAACGTGCGTTTTGCATGAGATCACTCCCCTGGGGACAAGCGCCCACCTTAGTCCGCGGACAGCCGCACGGCGAGCATGACCAATGGCCTAGCAAACCTGCCTCAGCCAGCAATATCGGGCGGCCCCTTCAACTCGACCATGTTCCCCTGTGGGTCGAACAGGTAGATCGACGGGCCCTCACCCTCGGCGCCGTAGCGCGAGCCGACATCCCCCGTACGGGCTCCATGCGCCTTCAGGTGGGCGACTATCGCCGCCTCGTCGTAGCCCTCGACGCTCAGGCAGATGTGGTCGACGTTGTGTGCCTCCTCGCCGGGTCCGGCGCCACCGTGACGACCGATCTCGCCATCGACTGAAACCAGGTCGATCAACGAATCGCCCGCCCTCAGCTGGACCAGGCCGATCTCGTCCTGACGGCGCTCCTCGCGACAACCGAGTACGTCGATGTAGAAGCGCTCCATCGCCGGGCTGTCGTAGACGCGAAGGACCACATGGTCGATCCGGCGAAGTCTGAACGGCATCGGGGACATGGGGGCCTCGGGGAAAAATGGGGTCAGGAAAAATGGGGTCAGAAAAATGGGGTCAGAAAAATGGGGTCAGGTTCATTTTCCGCCTGTTGCGGACGGCTGGGGAAAAATGGGGTCAGGTTCATTTTCCGCCTGTTGCGGACGGCGGGAACAAGGGATCGCGGCGGAAAATGAACCTGACCCCATTTTCCCTGACCCCATTTTCCCGGCGGAAAATGAACCTGACCCCATTTCTGTATAATGGGAATGTTAGGTGGGAGAAGCGGGCTGGACCCCGCTGCCGAAGGCGCAACGCCCGTAATCGCTCAGGCCCCCAAACCACCGTCGAAAACACACTCTGGAGAGACCGGTTAGATCCGGCGCCGAAGGGGCACGAAGCGCATCCGCTTCCAAACTCTCAGGCAAAAGGACAGAGGGGCGCCCCACGTGCGGCACGGCACGTTGTCTTCGGATGCCTCAAAGTCATGAGCCAAAACCCCCGCCCCTCCCTGCGCGAGCTCGAGCACCACGGCGCCTTCATCGAACGCCATATCGGTCCGAACGATGCCGAAATCGCGCTGATGCTGGCCACCATCGGCCACGACTCGCTGGAGTCGATGACCGATGCGATCGTGCCCGGCTCGATCAAGTCGCCCGCGCCGCTGGCCCTGCCCCAGGCCATCACCGAGGAAGAAGCGCTGGCCAAGATCCGCAAGATCGCGGACAAGAACCAGGTCTTCCGCAGCTTTATCGGCCAGGGCTATTACGGCACCCTGACCCCGAACGTCATCCTGCGCAATGTGCTTGAGAACCCGGCCTGGTACACGGCATACACGCCGTATCAGGCGGAGATCTCGCAAGGCCGCATGGAGGCGCTGATCAATTTCCAGACCATGGTCGCCGACCTGACCGGGATGGACATTTCCAATGCTTCGCTGCTGGATGAAGCCACGGCCGCGGCCGAAGCGATGACCCTGGCCAAGCGCTCGGCCAAGTCGAAATCGAACGTTTTCTTTGTCTCGAAGGACGTGCATCCGCAGACGCTCGAAGTGCTGCGCACCCGCGCCGACGGCATCGGCATCGAGCTGCATGTCGGCGACGATAGCGAAGGCACCAGCGTCGACAGCTTCGGTGTGTTGCTGCAGTACCCGAACACCTTCGGCCGCGCCAACGATTACAAGGCACTGGCCGACGCCGTGCACGCGCGCGGCGGTATCGTCGCCGTCGCCACCGACCTGCTCGCGCTGACCCTGATCGCCTCGCCGGGAAGCTGGGGCGCGGATATCGTGATCGGCAACAGCCAGCGTTTCGGCGTGCCGTTCGGTTTCGGCGGCCCGCATGCCGCCTACCTGGCCTGCCGCGATGCCTATAAGCGCTCGATGCCCGGCCGTTTGATCGGCGTGTCGATCGACGCCGAAGGCAAGCCCGCCTACCGCCTGACCCTGCAGACCCGCGAGCAGCACATCCGCCGCGAGAAGGCCACCTCGAACATCTGCACCGCGCAGGTGCTGCTCGCCGTGATGGCCAGCATGTATGCCGTATACCACGGCCCGGAAGGCCTGACCCGTATCGCCCAACGCACGCACCGCCTTGCCGCGATCCTCGCCGCTGCGCTGCGTGGCGCCGGCGTCGCCGTCGGTACGGATTTCTTCGACACGCTGCATATCACCGGCATCGACGCCTCGGCGATTCACGCCAAGGCGCGCGCCGCGGAAATCAACCTGCGCGCGATCGACGGCACCAGTGTCGGTATCAGCCTGGACGAAACCACCACCCGCGCCGACGTCGCGGCACTCGCCGGCATCTTCGGTGCGGCGATCGATATCGATGCACTCGACGCGAACACCGCCGATGCCCTGCCCGCCACTTTGCGTCGCGGCAACGATTTCCTGCAGCACCCGGTGTTCAACACCCATCACAGCGAGCACGAACTGCTGCGCTACCTGCGCGGCCTGGCCGACAAGGATCTCGCGCTCGATCGCACGATGATCCCGCTCGGCTCGTGCACGATGAAGCTCAATGCCACCGCGGAAATGATTCCGGTGACCTGGCCGGAATTCGCCAACGTGCATCCGCTGGCGCCGGCCGGACAGGCCACCGGTTACAAGCAGCTGATCGACGAGCTGGAAGCGATGCTGGTCGAGTGCACCGGCTATGACGCGGTCAGCCTGCAGCCGAACTCCGGCGCGCAGGGCGAATACGCCGGCCTGCTGGCGATCCGCGCCTACCACCGCTCGCAGGGCCAGGGCCATCGCGATATCTGCCTGATTCCCGAATCCGCGCACGGCACCAACCCCGCCTCCGCGCAGATGTGCGGCATGACCGTGGTCGTCACCAAGTGCGACAGCAACGGCAATGTCGATGTCGAGGACATCCGCGCCAAGGCCGGGAAGTATTCGGACCGTCTCGCCGCGCTGATGATCACCTATCCGTCCACGCACGGCGTGTTCGAGGAAGACATCGTCGAGATCTGCCAGATCGTCCATGCGCATGGCGGCCAGGTCTATACCGACGGCGCCAACATGAACGCGCTGGTCGGCGTCGCCAGGCCCGGCAAGTGGGGCTCGGACGTCTCGCACCTGAACCTGCACAAGACCTTCTGCATCCCGCACGGTGGCGGCGGCCCGGGCGTCGGCCCCTGTGCCGTGAAATCGCATCTGGCGCCGTTTCTGCCGCGCACGCTCGGCGGCGAAGGCGACGTCGGCATGGTCAGCGCGGCCAGCTTCGGCTCCGCGTCGATCCTGCCGATTTCGTGGATGTACATCACCCTGATGGGCACCACGGGCCTGCGCAAGGCGACCCAGGTCGCCCTGCTCAACGCCAACTACATCGCCAGGCGGCTCGCGCCGCATTACGAGACCCTCTACACCGGTCGTAACGGCCTGGTTGCACATGAGTGCATCCTCGACCTGCGCCCGTTGAAGGATGCCACCGGCGTCGGTGCCGAGGACGTCGCCAAGCGCCTGATCGACTTCGGTTTCCACGCGCCGACCTTGAGCTTCCCGGTGGCCGGTACGCTGATGGTCGAGCCGACCGAAAGCGAATCGCAGCACGAACTGGATCGCTTCATCGACGCGATGATCCAGATCCGCGACGAAATCCGCGCGGTCGAGGATGGTCGCCTGGATCGCGAGGACAACCCGCTGAAGAACGCGCCGCACACCGCGACGATGGTCACCGCCAGCGAATGGAACCACACCTACCCGCGAGAACTGGCCGCCTTCCCGCTGCCGAGCTTGAAGCTGCAGAAGTACTGGTCGCCGGTCGCCCGCGTGGACAACGTCTACGGCGACAAGAACATCATGTGCGCCTGCATCCCGATCGATGCGTATAAGGAAGAAGCGGAAGCCTGATCTACTCCGCGCGATAGCCTCGGCGCGTCGCCACTGGATCCCGGCCTGCGCCGGGACGACGGGCATGTAGAACCCCGTCGTTCCGGCGCAGGCCGGAATCCAGTCGCGACGCGTCGCGATCATCGCCTGAAGGCCCTGGATCGCTCGTACCTGGCAGCCCCGTTTCAAGGTGCCCGGCGAAGCGACGCAGGTAGAGCTTCGAGCCATCGAGCGTCACCGCGATGTCGTACCAGCCATGGGCAGCGGCCACGCTCCATACCGAGTCACTCGAAGCACCCGCCGCCAGCGCGTAGCGCAACGGTGTCCGATGCGCATAGGCGTCATGAACTTCCACATGGCATCCCGTCGCGCCGGTGTTGCGCAGGCTCGCGATGACCCGCTGGTTGGCGATGTCATAGCGCATACGGACCTCGACAGCGGGACGGCTGCCGGTCCCTTCTCCGGTTTCGCCGCGCACCTGGCAGACATAACCGTTCGGCCCATGCACGGTCGCATCGTAAGCCGTCGATGCCTGGCGCAGTGGCCAGCAATCGGCGAGGGTGTCGTTTGCGGCTACCGCATAGCGCCGGGGAGCATCACCCGGCATCGTATGGTCGTAGGCATAGAACGCGGCGCCTGCCGCACCGGTATTGACGAGGTCGAGCCAGGACAATCCGGCGGCACTGTCCAGGCGGTGTTCGACTGTCCATTGATAAGGAAGCGCGCGCGCCGGCCGCAACCCGGCCTCCTGGGTTGGCATCGACGTGTCGTCGGGGGCATTGATCGGCGTACTCGATGGTGCCTGCGGGACCGGTGGCTGGAAATGACGTACGGCCGTGTCAGGCGTCCCCGCGAAATCGAAGGCACTGGTGAGATCGCCGCAGACGGCTCGACGCCACGCACTGATGTTCGGCTCGGCGACACCGAAGCGCGCTTCCAGGAACTGCAGCACCGAGGTGTGATCGAACGTCTGCGAACACACCCAGCCACCCGTCGTCCATGGCGAAACGACGATCATCGGCACGCGTGCGCCAAGGCCGATCGGCTGCAGGCCGCCCGGATCCGCGCCGGGAATCAGCGGATGCTTCATCGAAGGATGCAGGTCCAGGTCGAGGATTTCATCGCGCAGGCTGTCGACCAGCGCGGCGGAGACCATACCGTGCCGGTTACGCCCGCTGTCGATCGGTGGCATCGGCGGCACCACGTGATCGAAAAAACCGTCGTTCTCGTCGTAGTTGAGAAAGAGGACCGTCTTGCTCCACGACTCCGGATTCGACGTCAAGGCCTCGAGTACCTTGTTGATATAGACCGCCCCATCCTCGGGCGACGCATCGGGATGTTCGCTGTACTTGAAGGGCGCGACGATCCACGAAACCTGCGGCAGGCGGCCGAACAGCACATCGTCGCGCAAGGCCTCGAGCGTATATTGCGACGCGCCCTTGCCGACCAGCGGCCCCCGCGGGTCGGCGCCCTCGCCCACCTGGTACCTGGCGAAGAATTCCAGCGAGTTGTCCGTGTAGTTATCCGTCGGCGAGCCGGGCTCACCGGTACCGCCCTGGTAGACCTTCCAGCTGATGCCCTTCGCTTCCAGGCGTTCGGGATACGTCGTCCAGGTATAGCCATTGACGAGCCTGCGCTCGACGAGCCCTGGGCCGTTGGGCCGGCTGCCCATGACGTTGCGAGGGTCGGCGGTCCCGGACCAGAGAAAGATACGGTTGATCGCCGTATCCGCATGCGCCGAGCAGAAATAGCTGTCGCAGACGGTGAAGGCGTCGGCCAGCGCATAGTGAAACGCAATGTCCTCGCGTCGCAGGTAACCCATCGTCAGCGCATCCTGCTTCTGGGTCACCCACTGGTCGTACCTGCCCTCGTTCCACGCCAGATGGCCGCTGCTCCATCCATGATCGGTACCCTTCCAGTGGAAACCGGATTTACCCGTGTCGATATGGAACGGCGGCACGTGGGTGCCGTCATCCGGCAAGCCGCGCGACTTGAAGATCGATGTACGCACCATCGCATTGGGTTGGTGCCAGACGGGCGTGCCATCGGGAAACTGAAGCGGCCTGGGGTCGTCGAACCCGCGCACACCGCGCAAGCTGCCGAAATAGTGATCGAACGAACGGTTCTCCTGCATCAGGATCACCACATGCTCGACGTCGCGAATCGTCCCCGTCCGACGATTCGCCGGCACTTCGAGCGCGCGACGGACGCTTTCGGGAAGGACCTGACCGGCGACCATGGCACCGGCCACGCCCCCAGCCATCCGGAGAAAACGGCGACGGGGATTTGCAAGCATGCGCCCCAGTATTCCGGGGCGATGTTTCCGTTTGCTTATGGTAGGCATGCAATTGCATGTCAATCATTACGGTTCGGTGACATGATCTTGCGATGCAGGCCGCGAAATCGAGCGCGGACTGCGCAATTACTTACGACGCTCAGCCGGATATGACAGGTGAAGGGTACCCCGTTTTCGAAAGCCTCCCGGCGAGCAGCCGGTCGCGCAAACGAAGAAAGGGAAACTCGACGCCGTAGTGAAGCAAGGCGCCGACGACCAGCACTGCACACGCATAGACCATGAAAAGCATTGCGCCGTGATTTGCCAATGGTTCGGCGAACCTGCCTTGCACCAGATGCAAGGCCAGCTTGTGACTGAGGTAAAGGCTATAGGAAACCTTCGCCAGCCATCCCGCGCCAGGAACATGCACCCGCGCAAGAACGCTGTTGCCGCCGCTGGATGCGATCACCAGCAGCGCTATCCCGGCAGACAGTAGCGGGTAACCGAATACCGAGGCCAGAAGGCCGGTACGGTCCTGGAAAAGCCAGAACGCCGCGGCGAGAATGAAAAGGCCGCAGACGGCGATCCTGTGCCCCATCCATTGCAGGCGCGTCCACCAGGCGGGCCGGTACATCCGGCAGGACGCGAGGGCCACGCCGGCGAGCAGGCCGTCCAGTCGGGTATAGGTCGGGTAATAGATGTTCTCGACGAAATACGGTCCGGAAATCCCGCCGCCGTGGTCGGCTCCATGTAGCCAGACGAGGGCGCGCACCAGCATGCCGCCTGCGACGACGATGGCGCAGGCCATGGCGAAGCGTCGTGCCGACGGTTTGCGCAGCATCGCCACGGCGAGGACGGGAAACAGCAAATAGAAATGCTCCTCGACGCATAGCGACCAGAAATGCGAAAAGGCCGTGTTGTGCTCGTAGTCGACCAGCAGGTTGAAGGTGAAGCTCAGGAACTGCCATGGCGGCTGGATACCCGGGGCCTCGCGAAGACCTGGCCAGGCGAAGTACACGGTCAGGACGACCAGCAACACCGGCACGATCCGGAACGCGCGACGTATGTAGAAGTCGGCGAAAGACAACGGCTGTCCCCGGCTGAGCGGCTTGAGTACTTGCGAGCCGATCAGGTAACCGCTGAGCACGAAAAAGAGGTCGACTCCCATCCACCCGTAGTCCGCGATATCACCAAGGACACCGGGCAAACTGCCGACGATATACGAATGGAAGAGCATGACCCAGACGATCGCAAGGGCGCGAAGCAGGTCGAGACCGGACAGTCGGATCATGTGTGCCCCCCGCACGAGTGAGGGCACACTGTTCCATTGAAACATGGCTAACCTGTGGCGCGTTTCGGCTCGATCGGAGCGCATCGCCACTGGATCCCGGCGCAGGCCGGGATCCGGTGGCGATGGGTTGGGCTGTCGCGACGACCTAGAACGCCACGGTCAAATTCATCCGCGCCGCCTGGTCCTTCGCGTGGTCGGCGAACTGCCCCTGGTAGCTGGCGTCGATCGTCGTACGGCTACCGATCGGAAAGCTCAGCCCGAGCGTGGTGGCCAGGGCGTTGTGCGCTACCGGCACGCCGTCGATGCTGAAGCTGTTCACGCCACCCGCGGCGAAGGACTGCGTGCTGCCCGGCACCAGATCGCCCCAGGCATGCTGCCAGCCGAGGCCGGCGTGCGCGCGGATGCCATCCGGGCCCAGTTCGAAGCTCGCGCGCAGGCCGAGTGTGCCGACGGTCTGCTTACTGGTATCGCCCTGCACCACCAGCGCCGCGGTCGAACCGCTTTCGGCGAAGCCATCGGTCCTGACCTGGACTTCGGCGAGGTTGAGGTATGGTTCCAGCGTCGAATGGGCGCCGATATCGAACCGGTAGCCGCCATCGACGTAAGCCTGCGCGGTATCGGCATCGTAGCGACCGCTGGCGGTTTCGGCGAAGTTTCCGAAGGCGATGCGGCGCGTGCTGTCGATCTTCTGCCAGGCATAGTCCGCGCCGGCCTGCAGCTGGAAACCGCCGACCGCGGTGCTGCCGTAGAAGCCCAGATGGGTGGCGGTCGCATGCGCCGAGGATCCAAGATCATCCACTCGCACCGACGTCTGGCCACTGCCGGCGACGACGCCCAGACGCGATGACGCACCGACGCCGAGGTCCGCGCCGACCAGCACGCCGCTACCGTTCGCCTGCATACGCGCTGCATTGCCGTTGCCGTCGTTGTCACCCCAATGACCCCATGCGGTGGTCCATGCGGTGACGTCATGGGCATCGCCGGCCTGTTGGCCGTCGGCGGCGCTGGTCAGTCCGAGCAAGTGGTTGTTGATCGCATCGCGTACATAGCGGCTGTCGTCGAGCAAGGCTGTCCGCGTGCTGGCGTGCAATTGCCCGGTCAGCTGGTCGAAGGCCCTGGGAACCGCGCCCGCATCCAGTTGCGCCAGCGAGGTGTACACCTGGCTGTCGAAACCGAGCGCGTCGGCGGCCACGGCCACGGCGGCCTGGTCACGCGTGCGGGCCAGGCTGACGAAGGCGATGTCGTTACGTTCCAGCGACAGGTTCACGGCGTTGGCGGTATAGCTCAACGTCGGCGTCAGAAAAGCCAGGCTTGACGTCACCGAATCGAACTGGCCACTGATGCCCTGGCCCGCGGTGAGAAGGGTGTACTGGGTACGCGGTGCCCAGTTGCCCGCCTGGGCCAGCACGATCGTTCCGCCGCCGAGGATGGTCGCCTTGCCGCCGACCGCCAGACGATCCGACTGGCCGTCCGGCGTGGCGTTGACGGTCAGCACGCCGTCCTTGTTCTGGGTGTAGTTGCCGGCGATGGTAAGCGTACCGATCGAGCCGCCCGGTGCGACCGTGCCATCATTGACGACATTGCCGCCGATCGTGCCGTGGCCGCTCAGTGTCCCGCCTGCGGCGACGTCGACGTTGCCGGCAAGCGAGGCCTTCGGCGACGCCGCATCGCCGACGACCAGCGTACCGCCGGTGATCGTGGTATCGCCTGAGTACGTATTGGCACCATCCAGGGTTACCGTGCCGGCACCAATGGCGACAGTCGAGAAGTCCGAGATCACGCCACCATAGTTGAAGCCGTTGCCGGCGCCCGGCGCGATCGCCAGCGTGCTGGTCCCGGTTCCGCCGGAGATATCGCCATTGACCACGGCCGTACCGCCAAGGATCTGCAGATTGCTGTTGCCGCTGCCAAGATTGATCGCCTTGCCGCTGGCATCGGCGGTGATCGTGCCGTAATTGATCACCGTGGCATTGTTGGCTCCGGTATCGATCGCCGCTTCGGTCGTACCGCCGCCTTCGATGGTGCCCCCGGCAAGGTTGGTGATCGTCAGCGCATAGGCCGTCGCGGCGCCCGTGACGGCGATACCCGCGCCATTCTGGCCCTTGATCAGGCCACTGTTGGTGACCGTCGTGTCGCCATAGATGCCCTGCGGCGTGGCGAACGGCGCGTCGGTGACCGGATCCTTGTCGATGCCGGCAAGAGTGATACCCCGCGAGGCGCCGCCATTGACGTTGTCGCCCTCGATCGTGCCCGAGTTGACGATCGTGCCACCGCCGACGGTCACGCCCTCGCTGGTGTCCTGGAACGCCTGCTTCGACAGGATCGTACCGGTGTTGGTGATGTTCACCAGGCCATCCACATCGACGCCGTCGCCATCGCCCGCCATACCGTTGCCGACGATCATGCCGTGGTTGACGATCGTCACCAGTTCCTTGTTGTTGAAGCCATCGATATTGATGCCCGAGCCATTGTCGCCCTGGATGGTGCCGCCGAGATTGTTGGTGACGTTCAACGTGAACGTACCGTCGCTCGTCGTATCCGTGTTGCCGCCGGTAATGCCGTGACGCGCCCCTTCGATCAGGCCGGTGCCGGCCAGGGTCTGCGAGCCGGTCGTCGCGTTGACCACGGTAATGCCGCTGTTGGCCTGCAGGTCGACGCCGTCACTGCTGTCGTTCGTGCCCGGGTTATTGGTCGAGCGCATGATGCCGTCGTTATAGACGAAGCCGTTGACACCCGGGCGCACCGCGTCGGCTTCGGTGGCCTCGATGATACCGGTGGCATAGTTGTAGAGCACATTGCTACCGGTGGTGATCGCATTGAAGTCGATCGCCTGGGCGCCGCCGGCCGAGGCGTTCTTTGAATCCAGCGTGCCGTAATTCCTGAAGACGATATTGCTCGACTTCTTGTTCATCTGGATCACGTCGCTGTCGGCGGCCTGCATGAGCGCTCCGACATTATTGGTGACCGTCAAGGTGAGGTTGCCGGTGTTGTCGCGGATGCCACGTCCCGTACCTGTTTGCAGGATCGTGCCGTTGTTCACCAGTGTCGAACTGCCGGTGACGAGGACCGCGTCGGCGGTACCGCTTACCGACAGGAGGCCACCCGCATCGATCGTACCGGTCTGGCCTGCGGCCAGGTTCTGCGCGGCGGTCTGGGTCTGCCCGTTGACGATTTCGAAGGTGGTGGCCAGAGCCCGGCCATCCTCGAACATGGCGAGCAGGCCGAGAACGGCGATGTACTTTTTCATGCGGGCCCCTTGGTTGGAAGACCGCGCACTCTTGCAAGGAACCCATGACAGAACGTTTACAGGAACAATGACAGAGGTTTTACCGGGCTCCCGCGGCTCGATGGAACTTGCGATAGTGGGCCGGCGTGGACCGGCACAAGCCGGACGGCACATTCGACACCGTCAACGACGATGTGATCGCGCTTGGGACACCTCACCTGCATCGCACGGACTTCTGCAGCGTGATCCGGCACCCAGCGTGACCGACGTGACGCACCCTGGCTGATGACTACGAATCGGCTACCCTGCATGTCCATCGCTGACGCATCCTTGGGGAAGTACGACATGCACCTGGTGATACCGAAAGCCCCGGCTCTCCGGGGCGCTTCACGACAAGAAGGCCTGATCGCGTGACGACCGTCCTCATCCTGCCCGGTCTGGGCAATTCAGGTCCTGAGCACTGGCAGAGCCATTGGGAGCGACAGGATCCGCTATGCCTGCGCGTCAACCAGGACGAGTGGGATAAACCGCATTGCGCCGACTGGGTCGCGCGCCTCGACGAGGCGATATCCACGCGGAAAGCGCCCGTGGTGCTTGCCGGCCACAGCTCCGCCTGCGCGTTGGTGGCACACTGGTCCAGGCGAGCGTCCAACGCGACCCTGTCCAGGGTGCGCGGCGCCCTGTTGGTCGCGCCAAGCGATCCGGACAACCCCAACTTTCCGGAAGGCCCTGTCGGCTTCGGGCCGGTGCCGATGCAGCCCCTGCCCTTCGCCGGCATCGTTGTTGCCAGCACAAATGACCCCTACGTATCCGCCCCGCGCGCCGAAGCGTATGCGCGGGCATGGCAAAGCCGCTTTGTATTGCTACCCGATGCAGGCCACATCAACGTGGCCAGCGGCTTCGGTCCGTGGCCGGAGGGCTTCGCCCTGCTGAAAAGCCTGTGAAGTACCGGCCTCGGCCATCACCGGGGCCTTGGACGCCGCGATTTCCGGCACGTCACGTCAGCCCGCAGTGGTAAGCGACGCGCAAAGGTATTGCCTGGCGAACTCGCCTGGCGCTACCGGCTCGGACATGAAGAAGCCTTGCACCTGGTCGCATTTCAGCCGCTTCAGCTCGTCGGCCTGGCTGGCCGTCTCGACGCCTTCGGCGACTACTTCCATGCCAAGCGTATGGGCCAGCGCGATGATCGCGGCGAAGATCGCCCGCGCCTCCGAGCCCGCCGAATCCAGCGAATGGGTGAAGTAGCGATCGATCTTGAGCTGGCGCGCCTTGAACTTCTGCAAGTAGGCCAGGCTCGAATACCCGGTACCAAAGTCGTCGATGGCGAACTCGAAACCGCGCGACTTGAAATCATGGAAGATCGCCATGGTCTGCTCGGCATCCTGCATGGCCACCGTCTCGGTGACTTCGAACATCAGCCGCGAGGGCGAAAGCCCGGCTTCCTCGACGATCCGCGAGAAGCGCTCGACGAAGTCCGGCTCCTCGAGCTGGCGCGGGGAAAGATTGATCGCGACACGGATCGGCGGGTAATCCTGCGCCTTCCATTCGCACAATTGCCGGCAGGTTTCACGCAATACCCATTCACCGATGCGGCCGATCAGGCCCGTGCGCTCCGCTATCGCGATGAATTCGGTGGGCGGTATCTCGCCCAGTTCGGGATGCTGCCAACGTGCCAGCGCCTCCGCACCGACCACCTCGCCGGTCGGACTGTCATGTTTCGGCTGGAAATGCAGGCGCAAGGAGCCGTCGTCGATGGCCGCCTGCAGGCCACGCTGGATCTGCAAGGTGCGCATGGCGCGCTCTTTCATATCGGCGCGGAAGAAGCGATACGCGTTGCGTCCGCTATCCTTGGCGCCGTACATGGCGACATCGGCATGCGCTATCAGGTCGTCGACGCTACCGCCGTCCTCCGGGTACAGCGCGATGCCGATGCTCGGAGTCACCCTGATCGACATGTTGCGCACGGTGAGGTTGGACTGCAGGCTACGAATCATCGAGGCGGCAATCTCCGCGGCGATATCGCGACTCTGCAAGCGCTCGATCACCACGATGAACTCGTCCCCACCGACGCGGGCCAGGCGATCCCCGGGCAAGCCTTCGGACAGGCGCTCAGCCACCGCCTTGAGCAAGTCGTCGCCGAAGGAATGCCCGAGCGAATCGTTGATCGCCTTGAAGCCGTCCAGGTCCAGGTAGATGACCGCGATCGCGCCTTTTTCGCGCTTCGCATCCTCCAGCGCCCATTCCAGGCGACGAGCCAGGGAAGCGCGGTTGGGCAAGCCGGTCAGTTCATCGTGCGTGGCCAGATGGACCAGGCGGGAGTTGAGGCTGTCGATCGACACGTTCAGGCGCTCTGAACGATTCGCGGCCAAGGTATCGAGTACCGATACCACCAGCGCAACGAAGAGAATCGCCACGCTCGACATGACGACCATGATCGCCAGCCAGGTCGGGCTGATCCCGGATGCCGCGCCGCAGATCGCGCCCAACGGGAACGATGCCGCGCTCATGCCGATGTAATGCATGCCGGCGATCGCCAGGCCCATCACCAGCGATGCCAGCAATCGCTTGATCAACAAATGACGATGCTTCCCGCTCTTCAGCGTGTGGGCAATCCACAACGCCGCGATCGACGCGGCGATCGCGACAAGGATCGACGCGGCGAAACGCAGCGGGTCGTAATCGATCCCCGGCTGCATCCGCATCGAGGCCATCCCGACATAGTGCATCGCGGAGATTCCGAAACCGAGCAGGCAACCGCCGGACCCAAGCTTCCACCCATTCAAGCGGCCCATCGAGACCAGTCGCAGCCCGAAATACGAGACCAGCAGCGCAATCGCACCAGAGGCGAGGCTTAACCGGAGGTCGTAGCCCATCGGGATCGGCAAGGCGAAGGCGAGCATGCCGATGAAGTGCATCGACCAGATACCCGTGCCAAGGGCCAGGGCGCCTCCCGCCAACCACCAGCCACGCACGCTCGCCACGCGGATCCGGTTGATCCGCATGGAGAAATCGAGCGCCGTATAAGAGGCAAGCATCGCCACTAGCAGCGATAGCAGGACCAGGATGGGGTTGTATGTGCCGATCATCGGGACTGTGAGGCGGCTGCTTGGGGCGCAGCCCGATGTTGCTTATCGGCCGCAAGGGCAAAGCCTTTAGCCACCCGTCGCCCCACTTTACCGCAGCGGCCTGAACAGGATGACCGTCTTTCGGAACCCCATTCTCAGCGCCCTTGTCGCTCACGCTTCGCCCGCATGGCCTCGCGCGACATGACGCCGAACTGGCGATTCCGCTCGTGGCGCTCCCTTAGGTTACGCGCCGCTTCCGCAGCCTCGCGCTGTAGCTTGAGGTAATTGCCGAATCGCCGCGCGTCCAGCCGACCGTCGGCGATCGCGCTTTCGACGGCGCAACCTGGATCGCCGTCGTGGCCGCAGTCACCGAACCGGCATTGCGCCGCCAGCGCTTCGACGTCGTCGAAGACGGCGCTCACGCCAACGGCAACCGCACCGATGCGCAACTCGCGCATGCCTGGCGTATCGATCACCCATGCGCCCGAGGCCAGGGCGACCATCTCGCGCGAAGTCGTCGTGTGCCGTCCCCTGGCATCGTCCTCGCGGATCGCCGCGGTCGCCCGGCTTGCATCGCCGACGAGACTGTTGGTCAAGGTCGATTTACCCACGCCGGACGAGCCGATGAAGGCGACCGTCTGGCCGCTCTCCAGCCACGGTAGCAACTGCGCCACGGATGCCGGGTCGGTGGCATCGATCGCGACGATGGCCGCTTGTGGGGCGATATCGCGCGCAGCGCCGACAAAGACCTGCACATGGGTGCAGATGTCGGCCTTGGTGAGGACAACGACCGGCGCGACCCGCGCCTCGAGTGCGACGGCGAGGTAGCGCTCCAGCCGCGACGGATTGAAATCGTCATTGCAGGAGGTGACCACGAACAGGGTATCCACATTGGCGGCGATCGACTGCGTGCGACGATCGCTACCGGCCGCCATGCGCGCGACCAGCGACTGGCGTTCGATCAGGCGCAGCACCCGCGGCGCGTCCTGTTCGATCAACACCCAGTCGCCGACGGCGATCGCTGCCTCGCCCGTGGATGACAGGTCGTGCGGCACCGTCAACATCGCGGCACCGCGCGAGGAGAGCACGGCGATGCCGCTACGGTGCACGCCGACGACACGTGCGGGATAACCCGCTTCGAAGTCCTCGATCGTGAGATGTTGGGCGTGAGCCGACCGCCAGCCAAGCTGGTGGAGGGTGAACAATGGGGTAGACATGCGTTAAACCCTCGGACAAAACAAAGCGCAACGACATCCCATGCCGGGAGTCGAACGGAGTGCCGGGGGTTCAACGCGTCGCGAAACAACCAGCCTGAAGGCTGGTCGGACGATCAGTTGGGAAGCAGCGTCGACCCGGCGGCGATCAGGGCAAAGACATTCATGGCTCGCTAACCTCGCTCAGGTGAAGTGGAAGGGACCGGAAGAATAAATGCGCTCGATGCCTCACGCAAGCATGACAAAGGACATATCCCTGTTCTTGACAGGGTATCTCGCTGTTCGATACGTTCGCCCCATGCACACCTCGACCACCCGCATCGAAGCGTCCCTCCCGGCCCTGTCGTCGGCTGCGCGATTTACTGCCTTCTGAAGCCGGCCTGGTCTCAGATGCTCTGGACTCAGGCCCTTCGAGGGCCTTTTTTACGGGCGCATCCAAAGTCTCTCGATCCCACCCGTCACGCGGGATGCGCTCATCCGGAGATGAGACATGAAGGCGATGCTTACCGAGGATGCCGTCCAGGCAGCCCTGGCGCTGCCCGATCTGAGCGACTGGACCGTGCCTCACCCGCACGCGATAGGGCTTCTCGCCCGATCCATCGTCGAAGGACTTCCGCACAAGGGCTGGCCCGGCCTCGACGTGCTCACCGGGCCCAGGATCGTTTCGCAGGCTGAAAACTATGGCCTGCTGGGCTATCGCGCCGACGAAATCACGCTGGGCTCGGCGCATACCCGCTGGGTATCGGACAGCGCGCTGTTGCGCACGCAGACCACCAGCCTGATCCCCGGGCCGCTGCGAGATCTGGCGCAAAGGCGCATGGCGGGGCGAAACCTTGGGCTGGTCGCACCCGGCATCACTTATCGTCGCGACAATCGCGACCGCTGGCATTGCGGCGAACCGCACCAGATGGACGTGTGGATAGTGATGGATGCGGATGCCGCGGACGGAACGGCACTGCTGCGCCTGGTCGGCGATATCCTGGCCATCGCGTTGCCTGGCCACGCATGGCAAACCGAAACCAGCCCGCATCACTACACCGAGGCCGGCCGCGAGATCCAGGTAATCTGCGAAGGCGCTGCGATCGAAGTCATGGAATGCGGGTTGATTGCGACGTCCCTGCTCGAGCGCCTGCGGATCGATCCCCGCAGGCATCGCGGCCTCGCTCTCGGCATGGGACTCGATCGACTGACCATGCTGCGTAAAGGATTGCCCGATATCCGCCTGCTTCGGGACACCGAACCACGCATCGCGCGACAGATGGCGGGCCTCGGCCCGTGGGTATCCGTCTCGCGACAACCGGCAACGTATCGCGACATGTCCATCGCCGTCGCCGCCGACTCCACCGAGGAAGCGTTGACCGAACGGATCATCGATGCCGCCGGTGCACAGCAGCGATGGATCGAAGCGGTGGAAATCAAAGGCCGGTGGAGCTACCCGTCGCTGCCGGAAAACATCCGGCAGCGGCTGGGCCTCGAGGCTCACCAGGAAAACCTTTTGCTTCGCGTCAGCCTGCGCGACTGGAGCCAGAGTATCCCCCGCGACGAAGCCAATGCCTTGTACGATCGCATCTACGCTGCGATCCACCAGGGTAGCGACGGTGCGGGGTATCACCGCGCCGCCTTCCCTGGTTCCGCATCGTAGCCATCGTCAGTCACCTGCCAGGGCGTGACGGCATTGCCAGGAGAAAAGCTCGTGCGGGAAAAGATCGTGGTATTCACCGGCGCGGGCGTGAGCGCCGAGAGCGGACTGAGGACGTTTCGCGACTCCGGTGGACTATGGCATGAGCGCCGGATCGAGGATGTGGCCACGCCGGCGGGCTGGCGCGCCGATCCGGCCGCGGTGCTCGGCTTCTACAACGAGCGCCGCGACGATATGCGCAAGGCCCGGCCCAATCCGGCCCACGAGGCGATCGCCCGTCTCGAGGAAGCCTTCGATGTCGTCGTCGTCACGCAAAACATCGATGACCTGCACGAGCGCGCCGGATCGACCCGGGTCCTGCATGTGCACGGCGAGATCGACAAGTCGCGAAGCACGGCCGACCCCACGCTCATTTACGATCTGGCCGGTGCGCACATTGCCCTGGGCGACCTTTGCGAACGAGGCAGCCAGCTCCGGCCCGACGTCGTCTGGTTCGGCGAGGAGGTGCGCTTCATGGACGAGAGCCAGCGGCACATCGAGCGCGCGGCGAAGGTGTTGGTGGTGGGAACCTCGTTGACCGTTTATCCGGCGGCCGCCCTGCTCGAGGACGCCGCCGACGGCGCCGAGAAATACGTCGTCTCCCCCGACGCGCAGACCTGCCCTTACGGATATCGACTCCTGCGCGGAACCGCGGCGACGGTCGTGCCGCATGTGGTGAATTGCTGGCTCGAGGGACGTAGCGTCGGCGGTTGATCCGTCAGGTACGTCCAATACACGGATCGCCCGGTCAGACCTTCGCCAGGATCCTGACATCGCCGGCGCCGCCAGCGCGGAACGCCACGATGCGATCGCCGATCCGCTCGAAGCCCAGGTCGATCCTCGCGTTACCTATTTCGAGGCCGCTCACCGTCATCCGGTCGATGCCCTGGGGCAAACGCGGGTGTTCGATATGCACGTCGCCACGATGACCGTCGATACGTATGCCCAGGCATGCCTGCAACATCATGAACATCGATCCGGCCGCCCAGGCCTGCGGCATGCAGGCCACCGGATAGGCAACCGGCGGCTCGCCGATACTGCGCGGAAAACCGCAGAACAATTCCGGCAGGCGCATGCCGAAGTGAACAGCCGCCTCGAAGGTTTCGCCGAGCAGGCGCACCACGTCCTCGCGCTCGCCGTAATGCGCCATGCCCGCGGCGCAGAACGCCACGTCATGCGGCCACACGGACCCGTCGTGATACGACATCGGGTTGAACCGCGCCTGGCCCAGGGCCAGGGTACGTACGCCCCAGCCACCGTCGAATGCCGCCGACCGAAACTGTCTCAGCACGTCGCGGGCCCGTCTGGGCGCGGGCAACCCTGTGTAGAGCAGGTGGCCGACATTCGACGCCCGTACGCGACATAGCATGCCGTCGCCATCGATGGCGATACCGTACGTCGCCAACTGCTCGTCCCAGAAAAATGCCTCCACTGCATGGCGTAGCGCTGTCGCACGAGCGCGCCAGTGCGCAGCGGCAACCCTGTCGCCACGTCGCTCGGCCATTCGCGCCATGGCCCGCCGCGCCGCGAAGACATATCCCTGCACCTCGACCAGGGCGATGGGGCCCTCGGGAATGCGTCCGTCGGCATGGAAGATCGAATCGTTGCTATCCTTCCAACCCTGGTTCACCAGGCCTCCGTCCTGCGCGCGCGCATAGGCGAGGAATCCCTGCGGATGCGTGTCGCAGGTGCGCTCCACCCAGCCCATGGCCGCCTCCAGCGCCGGCCAAAGATGGTCGACGAAAACCATGTCGTGCGTCCGCTCCGCGTAGGCGCCGGCAAGCAGGACGAACAAGGGCGTGCTGTCCACGCCGCCGTAATAGAGACCGAAGGGCACTTCGCCAAGTGCGGCCATTTCGCCGCTACGCGTCTCATGCATGATCTTGCCCGGCGCCGAGTCGCGGAACGCGGATGTCTCGGTGGATTGCCGCGCGGCGAGGTAAGCGAGCACGCCACGTGCCAGGCTGGGGTCGATCCACAGCGTCTGCAGCGCGGTGATCAGACCGTCGCGCCCAAATGGCGTGGAGAACCAGGGGATACCGGCGTAGGGATAGGGACCCGTCGGCAAGTCCGCCACCAGCAGCGCGATATCGGCTCGCGAACGATCCAGCCAGGCATCGAACAGTCGCGCGTTGCTCTTCAGCTTCGCGCCGCGCCGACGCCTGCGGTGCATCGCCCATCGCGCGCACGCCGCGGCATCGCGGAAGCGCTCCCGCGAAGGCGTCGCAACCTCATCGCCGACCTCTACATACAAGACCGTCTGGCTCAACCGCGGCAAGCCGAGCATGAACTCGGCGCGATCGGCACCGAGCCGGTCGGGTATCACGGAAAACGCGACAACCGTGCAGCGACGCACGCCATCGAGACCGTCGTAGCCAAGGGTCACGCTGTCGGCACCGATCTCTGGCGGGAAGCTACGGCCACGCTGCGCGCGAACGGTGCCACGAACCTCGAAGATATCGTGAAAATCGGCGCCGAAGCGCAGGCGAAGCGGCACCTGCACGTCCCGATCATCGTAGTTCGTGCATTCGATCTGCTCGTAAAGGCGGTTGTCCCAGAGGAACCGCGTGCGCTGCACATGAATCACGCCCGCGGGGGTTGCCGCGTCACCCAGCGGCGGCAAGGGATAATTGCTGAGATTCGCGGTGAAGAGCACGTTGTCGTGACTTACCGCGCCGCTCAACAGCGAAGGGCGCACACCGCCCATGTCCAGCGCGAGGGTCGACAGCACGCGCGTGTCGTTGCGGAACAATGCCATCGCTGGCACCGACCATGTCGCCATGCGCATCGCAGACCGCGAAACTGTCGGCGGCCTTCAACGCGATACATCGCACGGGTCTCCTGGGCCGGCACGTTGATGACTTCGTCTTCCGGTGGATGTCAAGTCGTTCATCGGATCTCCCCGGCACGGCCGAAGGCAGATCGTCCGTCGCCCCGGCAAGTCGACGATAGATCGCTTCGTAGTTGCGCGCCATCACCTCGGCGGTGAAACGACGGTCGAATACCTTGCGCACGATCCGGCGGTCGATCGTATGCAGGCGCCCGACGGCTTCCACCGCCTCATCCTCGGTATTCACGATGAATCCGCTCACTCCATGGTCGACGACGCCCGGGACTGACCCGCAGTTCCATGCGATCACCGGTGTGCCGCAGGCCATCGCCTCGATCATCACCAGTCCGAAGGGCTCTGGCCAGTCGATCGGGAACAATAGCGCCAGGGCGTTGCCGAGGAACTCATCCTTCTCATCGTCGCTGATCTCGCCGATGAACTGGATCAACGGATCGCCCAGCAATGGCTCGATCACGTCATGGAAATACGCCTCATCGGCGGCGTCCACCTTGGCCGCGATGCGCAGCGGCAGACCCGTCCGCCTGGCAATCGCAATGGCGCGGTCCGGACGTTTCTCCGGGGAGATGCGCCCCAGGAAAGCCAGATAACCATCGACTGGTTGCCCATGACCGCGATAGAGATCGGCAGGAATGCCATGGGCGACCGTCGTCAACCAGTTCACATGAGGAAGTGGGCGCCGCTGTTCCGCCGAGATCGACACCAGTGAATAGTCCGGCCAGCGACGGTAGGCGTCCGGAAGGTCCTTGAGGTCCAGCCTGCCGTGCAAGGTGGTCAAGGTACGGTCGGCGGTCGCCTCGAAGATCGGGAAATGCACGATATCGGTGTGAAAATGCAGCACGTCGAATTCGCCGGCGCGCTGTCGCACTTCGTGCAGCAGGCACAGATGCGCCGCGAGATCGGATTTATACGGCGCTGGATCCAGCCGGATCGCCTGGTCGCGCACCGCTACCAGCCTGCCTCGGGTGCGCGCATCGGCTGTGGCGAACAAAGTAACTTCATGCCCCAGGTCGACCAGGGCATTGGTCAGGTACGCAACGATCCGCTCGGTGCCACCGTAATAGCGCGGCGGTACCGACTCATAAAGCGGCGATATCTGAGCAATGCGCATGACCATCGGCCCCGACCGGGCGTTCGCTATGGAAAGCGCCGGTCACTTTCGCCGAACGCCACCCGATGGCGGATTGCGCGCTTCGCACGGTGAATTGCACGTGCAGGTACCCTGAACGGCCAGGCTTGGCATATTGGCCTCTTCCATCAACCTGACCTGCCCAGGTCCATCGACCTCGTAGCCATACATGGGCTTGACGGCGCGATCGGCCTGTAGCGACCATCGAACTTCCTCCCTGCGGGGTACCCGATCCGATGAATACTCCACGCGAACTGCTCAAGGCCGCATCCATCGAGGCAATGCCCGTCCAGCGTACGCTCCACCCTCTCAACCCCAATGCGATCCGACTCAAGAAGTCGCTGGGGGATGCCACGGGCCTCACCCAGCTTGGCGTGCACCAGGTCGCCCTCATGCCGGGACATGACTCCTCCGAGTACCACCGGCATCTCTACGAGGAAGAGTGCGTCTACATTCTTTCCGGCCGCGGCGAAGTCGTCATCGACGAACAACGCTATGAGATCGCGGCTGGCGATTTCATGGGCTTTCCCCGGAATGGTCCGGCGCATGTCATGACCAATACCGGCAAAGAGCCGCTCGTCTTCCTGGTCGCCGGTCAGCGGCTCGAACACGACGTCTGCGACTACCCGCGCAAGAACAAGAGGCTCTATATAGCGGGGACCGAGGAGGCCTACGTGGATCTGGGCAGGTAAGTTCTTCGTGGACGCCTGGATCTTTTCGCGACCACGCCGATTTCGCTCCAAGACCACCGCGCAAGATACGCCTGGCTTCCCAGGGAGCCTCTGATCTAGCCACCATCGTTGAAGCGATCGGCCAATGCGTCGGTAGCCCTCACCAGCACATCGACGATCGCCGGATCGGCCGCGCTATGGCCGGCCAGGACAATATGGAAGTCCGCCTCGGGCCATGCGCTCGCCAGGTCATAGGCGCTTTTCGCCGGGCAGATGATGTCGTAGCGGCCCTGCACGATCGTTGCCGGGATATGGCGGATGCGGCCGATGTCGCGCAGCAGTTGATCGGGTTCGAGGAAAACACCGTGGCGGAAATAGTGCGCCTCGGCGCGTGCGAGGTTGAGCGCCAGTCGCGGGCTCTCGAAGTGGCCCGGCTCATCCGGATCGTGCAGCAGGGTGGTGCTTCCGCCCTCCCAGTTCCCCCAGGCCAGGGCCGCGGCAAGCCGCGTCGCCTCGTCGTCGCTGTCCAGCCGGTGCCAGTAAGCCTCGACCATGTTGTCGCGCTCATCGACCGGGATATGCGCCAGGTATCGTTCCCAGCGTTCGGGAAAAATCCATGAGGCGCCGCCGTCCAGCTCGTTGAACCAGCGCAACTCGCCGGAGCGGCCAAGGAAGATGCCGCGCAGGACCAGACCGATGACTCGCTGCGGATGACTCTGCGCATAGGCAAGTGCCAGGGTCGATCCCCATGATCCGCCGAAGACGACCCAGCGCTCGATACCGAGATGTTCCCGGATGGCTTCGATATCGTCGACCAGATGCCACGTCGTGTTGTTCCGCAGTTCGGCCGCGGGCGTGGATCGCCCGGCGCCACGCTGGTCGAACAGCACGATGCGGTAACGCGCCGGGTCGAAGAAGCAGCGATGGTAGGCCGAGACGCCCGCGCCGGGTCCGCCATGCAGGAAGACGACCGGCAATCCACCTGGGTTGCCGCACTCTTCCACATGGAGCTCATGGATATCGTCCACGACAAGACGATGAGTCCGGTAAGGCTCGATCGGTGGATAAAATTCGCGCATGGGCTCGCTCATCGTGATCGGTCCGGCAGTGGCATGCAGCCTGGGGAGCCTCTGATCAGAGGCTCCCTAGCTCGTGTGATCAAGGATCACCTTCCAGCCATCGGGTGTCCTCTCCCACACCAGCGAAAAGACCCCATCATCCTTTTTCGCTTCGCCGCGGAGGGAGCGCTCGAGATGGAAGCGCCCCGTCGCGACGGCATAGTGCGTACCGCCATCGGGACAAGGCAGCAAGCGAACGTCGATCTCCGAGAACGTCAGGCTCCCCATCTGTTCCCTGGAAGCGTAGTTCTTCCGGTAGCTTTCGAGTATCGCCTGGAAGCCCTTGCGGACCTTCGCGCCGATGAAGGTCGTGTCCGGCGAATCCTTGTAGCCACGCATGAAGGCCACGACATCGCCACGGTTCCAGTCGGCCTGCTGGACTGCCATCACCTGGCGGATCGCCGCTTCATCGCCGGTAGCGGCGATTGCCGGATGCGGCATGCATGCAAGCACTCCGGCCAGCAACAGGCCCCTGATCGAACAAGACCGTTTTCCACTCATGACAACTCCCCGGGTCCGGCGACGAAGATCGCGTGCGGGACAGCACGCCAGGATGCCAATCGGCATGGGACCGGGTGCCCCCTCCGGTAGGATCATGCCCGGCCACGACCCTCAGGTGGAGAACTTAGCATGTGTTTGCGCCGCTTCGTGATCCTGCTCGCCGTGGCTTTTCCCCCGGCGCCGTCATAGCCTCGCGAACGCCGCCTTCCTGCTGAGGTTCCGGTGGAAACGTGAGTCCGTTATGCCACTTCCTGCCAGCGAAAATATTTCCTGTGCGCGATATTGAGCATATCGAGATCGTCCGCGGTGTCCCCATAGGCGTAAACGACGGGAAAATCACCGGTGTCGTATGCCTCCAGAACACGCCGGGATTTCTCCTGGCCGACCCATTGACGACCGCGATAGCGCCCCGTAAGCACACCTGCACTGACTTCCAGCGTCGAACGGACCGCGGTTTGCGTCGACCTGACACGATGGCTACAAGTCCGATGACTTGATGGCCGATACATAGAGGCTGCCGGGTACATACCAACGCCACGGCAGATCCATGCCTTTGCTGATGCCTATGCGTCGTCGGCCGACGATATCCACAGGCGGAGGCATGCCATCATCGACCATCGCAAAACCTTCGTCCGCCTTCACCAGGTCGATGCCGTCCTGCACACCGGTAATACCCATGGCCTGGGTAAGCCGTGCCGGACCGCGGCAAAGCTCGCGATCGCGCGAAATACGCGGCCGTGCTTCACGCATCCGTTCCAGCCCGGCAAGCGGTTCCAGTGCACGAATCAGCACGCCGGAACCGTGGCCTTCCGATTCGCACACGCAGTTGCAGCACCAGTGCATGCCATAGGTGAAATAGACATACATGTGGCCCGGCGGCCCGAACATGGTCGCATTGCGCGGCGTCTTTCCGCGGAACGTATGCGCGGCCGGATCCATCGCACCGACATATGCCTCGACTTCGACAATGCGTCCGGACCGCCCGTCCGCCGAGGCCAGTACCTTGTTGAGCAACTCGGGCGCGACCGTCGGCGCCGGCCGATGGAAGAAGGACCGCGGCAGGACCCTGCCTGGCCAGGCCACACGTTTAGCCATGGCTTCGCGCACGATTCAAACCATCCATGACTTTCAAGGGAAGCACCCCGAAACGGCGATCGGATAAGAATGCCAGTTCAGGCGTGCATCCGCCCAGGCCGATTCAACTTGACACCGGGATAACCTTGAGGTTACATGTAACCTCAAGGTTATCCAATCAGGGGATGCTATGACCCGTCACCTTTCACCCAGTCCGAGCGATCTCGCCGAAGCCTGCTCGAAAAGACGTACCCGGATCCTCTGGACGACCTGCCTGGCCTTTGTCGCCTGGCAAAGCGGTCATATGGCCACCCTCTTCGGATCCCCCGGCACGCGATACGTCGACCGCGTGGCGCTCATAGCCTGGCTTGTGTGGGTCGCCGTCCTGCTCCTCGTACTGGCTACCGGCGGCGGCTTGCGTCAGTCGAAGGAGGTTCGCGAACTGATGAACGACGAATTGTCCAACGCGAACCGCCACGACGGCATCATGTGGGGATTCTGGGCCGCCATGCTGACAGGCGTGGGCATCTACGCCGTGGGTGTCTTCACGGCCGTCCCAACGCGCGAAACACTACACGCGGTGCTTACCGCCGGACTGGGTTTCGCCCTGTTCCGCTTCGCCTATCTCGAGCACCGGGCCGAACGTGCACACTGACGTCCGGCTCGGCAATACGCTCAAGGAAACACGTATCAGGGCCGGACTGACCCAGGCCGAACTGGCCGTCATGGTCGGCGTATCGCGCAAGACGATCAACACCGTCGAGAACAACGTATTCATCCCCTCGACCCTGCTCGCGATGAAGCTTGCCGCCGCCCTGGCATGCACGGTCGAGGCGCTGTTCTATCTCGACAGCACATCCGCTCCGGACGGTCGCTGACGACCTCGTCGGCACGACACCGCATCTATCGATGTGCCTCGCATTTCATCCGGGCCTTGAAGACGGTATCTTCCATCGCCCTCATCCGTCGCCGGACACAGACAAAGGAGCTGTCGTCAGCATACGAAAGTGGTTAGAAGCCAACGGAGTGAATCCATGAACAATCTGATGATCATCGATGGCTATCGCGCGGTCATCCAGTACGATCCCGAAATCGAGCTATTCCGTGGCGAGTTCGTTGGCCTTAATGGGGGCGCCGATTTTTACGCCGCGGATGTCGCAGGACTCCGTAGCGAAGGCTCTTGCTCACTTCGTACCTTCCTTGATGTCTGCAGGGAAAACGGTATCGATCCGGTCCGACAGTTTTCGGGGAAATTCAACGCGCGAATCGATCCGGCGTTGCACGCCCGCGCCGTCGAAGCAGCCGCGGCACAAGGCGTAAGCCTCAACCAGTTCGTCGAGCAGGCCATCGCTCACGAAATTCATGTCTGAATTGAAGGCCAGTTCCCCACGCTCTCAAGCCGACGCCACGGCCTCGAGACCCCGCCGGCGCAAGTCGAGGAAGAGCTTCGTCATCAAACCGAGTGCCAGCAGGCGCCAGATGATGTGGATGAGCAGCGCCTTGTGGTTCGTCGTACCCCAGGGCGCCTGCGAGATGGCCAAGGCATTGACCGCGAGCGCGAGCACCTGGTAGATCGCGAGAAAGTACAGTGGCGGCCGGCCAGGCATGGCGATCAGCCATCCGAGGCCGGCGCCCAACCAGGCGATATCGATGAGGTTGGCCCCGGCGGTTCCTGTGAGCACCATGCCCAGACCGAGCCACAACATGTGCCCGGCCTGCACACTGAAGGACGGCACGACCGCTCGCCGTGACGTTCCGAAGAATTTCCAGCCGAGCCAGCCCACGGCGGCCGAGAGCGCCAGCGGTGTGAGGAGGAAAATCCCCGAGTACAGCCCGACGCACAGGCTGGCGATCGAACTGCCCGCATTCAGGAATTTCGCGACACCGCTTTGTTGACCGGCGTTGTTGCGGATCGTGTTGACCACCTTGGACTCCCCCGAGTCGGCCCCGGATCGGAGCGCCGGTGAATGTTTCACCCTGGTGGTGTCGCGTCAAGGGCAGGACATCGAAGGCGCCGAATCGCTTCGGTCACGACGACGATCCGCCAGCCGACGCCCGTCACCGCGTGGCCGAACGGCCGCGCTCCACGGACTGCACGCGATGCGCGTTCAGGATGGCACCGATCAACCCGGGGAAGCGCTGCTCGATTTCCCCGCAGCGGCTGGTGTTGTGCATTTCCACGCCGCAGCGCTCGCTGCGGATCAGCCCCGCTTCGCGAAGCGAACGAAAATGCAGGGACAGCGTGGATTTGGGAATGTCCCGATTGGTCACCTGAAGGAAATTGGAGCAGTTCTGCGAACTTGCCGAGAGCGCCAACTCCGCGTAGATCGCGGCGCGCACGGGATCGGACAACGCATGGAGGATGCCCTCCACGGTGATGTCGTCGATCGAAGGGTGAACCAGGGGTCTCATGAATTTTATTTTACCACCCCTTGACTATTAGTTCCATAGTTCATATGTTGTGAACTATGGAACCCGATCGGTTCCCTTTTGCCCTCCCCTTCATTATCGGAACCGTCATGAGCAAGCTCGCAGGTAAAGTCGCCATCGTCACTGGCGCATCCAAGGGTATCGGCGCCGCCATCGCCAAATCGCTGGCCGCCGAAGGCGCGTCGGTCGTGGTGAATTACGCCTCCAGCAAGGCCGGTGCCGACGCGATCGTCGCCGAGATCGCCAAGGCCGGCGGCAAAGCCGTCGCCGTGGGTGGCGATGTGTCGAAAGTCGCTGGCGCACAGGGAATCGTCGACGCGGCGATCAAGCATTTCGGCAAGCTGGACATCCTGGTCAACAACTCGGGCGTGTATGAATTCGCTCCGCTTGAAGACATCACCGAAGAGCACTACCACAAGCAGTTCAACGTCAACGTGCTCGGACTGCTGCTGACGACCCAGGCCGCTTCGAAGCATCTGGGCGAAGGCGCCAGCATCATCAACGTCGGTTCGCTGGTCACGCGCCTGGTGCCGCCCGGCAGCGCGGTTTATACCGCCACCAAGGGTGCCGTCGATGCCATCTCCGGCGTGCTGTCGCGTGAACTGGGCGCGCGCAAGATCAGGGTCAACTCGCTGAACCCCGGCATGGTCGAAACCGAGGGCACACACTCGGCAGGCTTCATCGGTTCGGATTTCGAAGCCAATGCCGTCCAGCAGACCCCACTTGGCCGCATCGGCCAGCCGAACGACATCGCGTCGATCGCGGTGTTCCTGGCCTCGGACGACTCGTACTGGTTGACCGGCGAGCATCTGTTCGCCAGCGGCGGCATGCGCTGATCGCTTCGAACTGGGCGCCGGACCATCATGGTCCGGCGCCCTTTGGCGCTTACTCAGGCAGGATCGTCAGATCTGCGCCGGCGCCTGGCGTCCGCTAACGCGGAAGGTTCATGTCGCCTACCCGCCCAGCCGCCGATCAAGCGCGAAAGTCCGCGTCTTCGTGAGTGGGGCGACCCGGCTCTTTGCCCGGATGGATGCCGCCGATGGGGAGCCATTCATAAAAAAGCGTGTCATGGCATGTGGACAATGCCTAACGCCTCGGCGCAATCTAACCGATACGCGCGACTGCCGATGGCCGTTACGCGTCATTGGCAGGTCTGAACCCCCTCAGCTCAGCGGCCCCGGTTGCTGAATGAGACAAGGAGGCATGACATGTACGAGAAATCGATTCGTTACGCTTTGCTGTCGGTCCTGGTCGTCACAACCGCCGCAGGTTGTTCAGATTTCGTGAAGAAGACCGACTATGACGCGGCCATCAGCGAACTCAGAAGCAACGACCAGAAGCAGCAACAGCAACTGGACGCGCTCGCCCAGGAGATGCACAGCAAGTTCGCCACCTACGACACGCAGATCGCCCAGATGCAGGGCCGCGTGCGCGTCGATGGGATTGCCCATTTCGATTTCGGGCAGGATGCGCTGCGCGACCAGGACAAACCTCTGCTGGACGATTTCGCCAAGTCCATAAGCGGGCATTACCCCGGTGCGCTGGTGACCGTTGAGGGGTTTGCCGATCCGGCGGGCGGCCCTTCGTTCAACCGGCGACTGGGCATGAAACGCGCGGATGCGGTACGCGATTACCTGGTAAGCCAGGGGCTGTCCGCCGATCGGGTACGTTCGGTCAGCTACGGTGAAGCGGCCGATCGCCAGGTGGACAAGGGCGCGACAGGCGACAAGGGCGAGTCCAACCGGCGCGCAACCCTCGTCGTAGACTTCGCCGGCAGCGTGGCTTCGGCGGCGCCGACGCCCTCAACGGCTCCTGTCGATTCGACCACGCAGCAATAGCGATCCGCTCGCGGAAAGCTTGGCTTCGCTCGCACGATGCGAGCTTCAAGGAAAAACCCGGCGCTATTGCCGGGTCACGGGCAGGTTTGGCCCACGATGTGAACGAAGGCGATTGGCATTCCTGGGAGTTCGTATGACCCGCCTGCGCGAAGTCGCCCTGGCCATGACCCTGTTGCTTTGCGCCGGTATCGCGCGCGGCGAACCGGTGACCTATACGTTCGTTACCAAGCTCTCGCGGGTGATGTTCACCGTCGATCATTCGGGTTTCTCCAATCCCTTCGGGATCATGAAACTCGCGCCGGGTACGTTCGTTTTCGACGAGAAGGACTGGTCGAAATCGTCGGTGACGGTCACCTTGCCCACCAGCACGCTCGACATGGGCGATGAACTCTGGAACAAGCAGATCCGGGGCGACGAAAGCTGGGAGAAGCTGTTCAAGGCGAAGGACGTCGTTTTCCGGAGCACGCGGCTCGAACGGAAGGACAAGACGCACGGCACGCTCCACGGCGACCTGACGCTCGCCGGCATCACCAGGCCGGTGGTCCTGGACATACACGTCAACAAGATAGCGGTGAACCATTTCAGTTCCCTGCCGTGGATCGGTTTCAGCGCCACCACCACGGTCAGACGTTCGCAATTCGGCCTGGGCGCTTATGGCCCCTACATCGGCGACGAGATTCCCATGCGCATCGAAATCGAAGGCGCCGTGGGCGACCCTAAGTAATGCGGCGCATCCGGGCCCACAGGTAAACGGGCGCGCCGGCCAGAAGCAGGACCGCGCCCCAGAACAAGGCCTCGACGCCGGTGCCGACGAGGGCCCAGAGGCTGAAGGCGAGCGCGCCGAGCGCCACCAGCCGGCGCCACCAGCGGGCAGTGGTATCGATCCGCCACCAGGCCAGCACCGTCACCAGATAGGGGAGCAAGGTCGCCGCGGTGGACAGCAGGATGGTGAAGGTGAACAGCGCCACCAGGGTGCGTGTGTAATTCGCCGCGATCAATCCGCTGGCCAGGACGCTGCTGATCAGCAGGCCGACCCACGGCGTACCGCGCCGGTCCAGCCGGGCGAAGACCCTGGGGAACAACCCGTCCTGCGCCGCGGCCAGCGGTGTCTGCCCCTGCAGCAGCACCCAGCCGTTCAGCGCGCCGAAGCAGGAAATGCTGGCTACCACCCCGATGGCGATGCCCGCCGCATCGCCCCACACGCGTCGCGCGGCTTCGGCCATCGGCGCCGCCGATCCTTGCAGGACATCGGCCGGGAGCATGCCGACGACCACGGTGCATGCAAGCATGGTGGCGACGCCCGCGATCGTCATGCCGATCAGGGTGGCACGGGGCACGGTGCGTTGCGGGTCGGCGACCACGCCGGTCGGCACGGTGGCCGTTTCCAGGCCAAGGAAGGCCCATAGCGTCAACGCGGCCACCGAGGATGCGACACCGATCAACGGTTGCCCGCTGGGGTTGAAGGGCACGAAGGCGCTCGCATGCACCCAGCCCAGTCCGAGAAGCCCGAACACCACCAATGGCACGAGCTTGAGCAAGGTCGTCACGATCGCGGTACGGCCCGCCTCGCGCACACCGGCCAGGCTGATCGCCGTACATAGCCACAACGCACCCAGGGCGCACAGGGCGCCGCGCAATGTCGTCGACGTTGCCGCCGGCCACACGGAACCCAGGCTTCCCGCGAAGGCCACCGCGATCGCCGCATTCGCCGACCACACGCAGACCGAATAGCTCCACGCCACGATAAAACCGACACGGTCGCCGAATGCGCGACGGGCGTACGCGTAAGCTCCGCCATGGTTCCGTACGACCTGGGACAGCCAGGCATAGACCAGGGCGAGCATCAGCGCGCCGCTGAGGCTGATGCCCCAGCCCAGCAGGCTGGCGGCACCATATGGCGCCAGGGTCGCCGGCAAGACGAACACACCCGATCCGATGATGTTTCCGATCACCAGCGCGATCAGCATCCATTGCCCGAGCGGTCGTTGGATTCGGCTCATGCGTCGGCGAGCGAATCGCGGTAAGCGCGGCGTACGAGTTCGTGGAAGTGATGCACGGCGTTCTCGCGCAGCGGGTTCAGCCGACCGGCTTCGTAGGAGCCCGAGGCCAGTCCGCGCTGCACGTCCTGGCAAATCGTGACGTCTTCGTCCTGGACCTCGTCGCTGAATTCGATGTCCTTCGCGCGGCGTGCCTGCCCTTGCGCGCTATCGTCCGGCGCGTAATAGAAGTCGAATTCCACGCGGCAACGATCGACGCCCACCGGCAGCACACGATTGGTCTGCAAGCGACCGGGAAGGATATTGAGCATGGTGTTCGGGTACTGGAAGTAATACAGCGCCTCGCCGCTACCGTACAGATCCGCGGCGCTCTCCAGCGGGCTGAACTGAAACGAATACCACTCGGCCGACTCGGTGATGTAGCTGCGGTAATCGAGCAGGCTGTTCAGACCGGGGTGGATATGCGGAACGTGGTAGCCCTCCAGGTAGTTGTCCACGTAGACCTTCCAGTTGCAGGCAACGTCGTAGCTGGCACGATGATGAAACCCGTAACCCGCCAGCGAACGCCCTGGCCCGAGGCGCTCATCGATACCGGCGACGAAGTCCGCGAATGGCGGCGCCTCACCGATGGCGACATAGACCAGGCCCTGCCACACATGAACGCATACTTCGGGGAGGCGAATGCCCGAGGGCTCGAAATCCGGCGTGCGGCCCATTTCCGGCGCGCCGCGAAGCACGCCGTCCAACCCATAGGTCCAGCCGTGATAACGGCAACGCAGGTGCTTCGCGCCTCGCCCGTCGCAACTGGCGATCGGTCCCGCACGATGCCGGCATACGTTATGAAAGGCACGAATGGACGTCGCGTCGCTGCGCACGATCAGCAGCGGCAAGCCGGCGATCTCGGTAACGACATGATCGCCCACGTCGGCAAGCCGGGACTGGTGGCACACCAGTTGCCAGCTGCGCGCGAAGATCGCCCTTGCATCCAGCGCCGGCATCCGCCCGTCGGTGTAGAAACGCGCCGATAGCGCCAGCGCGTGGTCGAGACGCTGGGGAGCCAGGACGTCGGGGGACAGCAACTCGGTCATGATCATGAAGTGACAGCCGCGATGGCCGAGTATCGACGGAACGGCGCCCGTTGACCAGTCGACCCGACGACTGGCGGCCTGCCGAGGACTCCACGCCCGGCTGCACAGACAGCCATGTAAGGTTTTGCCCGCCGCCAGAGACTCCAGAGGGTAAGTCGTTCAGTGCCGGGGGTCTCCTTCATGTCCGTTGCAAGCGCCAAGGCGAGCGCCACGCCATCCATGCCTGCACGCCGCTGCTGGCATTGGTGCGTGCGGGGGCTCGGCATCTGGCGCCGTGCGCCCCTGAAACTCCTGGTGTTATGCACGGTACCCCTGGTCCTGGAAGCAGGGCTACAGACGATGCCGACCGTTGGCGTCACGCTATCGAAATGCCTGGTGCCGATCCTCGGCCTCGGCATCCTTGCCGGGCTCGACGAACAGGCCCAAGGCAATCCGCTTCGCTGGTCGTGCCTGTATGACATCGTCAGCCAACGGCGTTTCACCGAAGCCCTCGGTCTGGTCGCGATTTCCGCCCTGCCCGTCTTCGCCGCCCAGCAGGCGATCGCGTGGCTGGTCTATGGCTGGCCCGCGGTCGACGCGATCCTGCTCGGACATCAGGCCGTGCATCGCGAACTCATGACCTCCGGATTCGTTCGCCTGTTGATCCTGCCCGGGTCGGTGCTGTCGACCCTGCTCGTTCTGGCGGCACCGGCGTGGCTGCTCGGCGGTTATGGGGCGTGGCGAGCGGTACGTCTCAGTATCGGCATGGTCGTGTATCACCCGAAGCCCTTCGGCATGTTCCTGCTGGTAAACCTGGCGTGTCTGGCTTTGCTCTTGAGCGCGCACTGGACCTTCGTCCTCGTGCTGCTCTACCTGCCCTGGGCAAGCGCGTGCAGCTACGCGATATGGGATGATTTGCGTTCGACGTTGATCCGTCCGGCCGTGGCGTAGACAAGGTATCGAAGGCCGGATGCGAGAAAGCGAATTCAGCGCGCTGTTGCACGAACATGCCGGCCTGCTCTGGCGGATAGCGGCCAGCTACGAGGCCGACCCCGCGCTGCGCGACGATCTGATGCAGGACATTGCCATCGCCTTGTGGCGTGCCTTGCCCACATGGCGTAACGAGGCGCCATTGAAGTCTTTTGTCGCGCGCGTCGCCCACAACCGCGGAGCGAGCCATGTCGCCGGGCAGATACGCAGGCCGACGACCACGCACCTTGACGAGCATCACGTCGACCTGCGCGACGGCCCGGATACCCATACGGCGTTGACCCAGGATCTCGAGCGCCTTCAAGAGGCCGTGCGCGCACTGCCGCTGGCCTTGCGTCAGGCGGTCACCCTCGCCCTGGAAGGCTTCAGCCACGCTGAAATCGCCGACACCCTCGGCGTCAATACCAATAGTGTTTCCGTACGGCTCAACCGTGCCAAAGGCGCGTTGAAGGCGTTGCTTGGAGGTAAGTCCTGATGGCTCATGACGACTGGACCGAGTGGGGCGAACTCTGGCAGCAGCAGCCGGCGCTGGACGTGGCACGCCTGCATCGCTTCGCCCGGCGCAAACGGCGCCGCATGCAACTATTCGCCATCCTCGAAGTGCTGGTGACGCTGATCACCATCTGGCAACTGCTACGAACCTTCGATCACTTCGAGCCACGGTGGAAGATCTGGTCGGTCTTCTCTCTTGGACTGGTGCTCGGATTGCAGACGCTGTTCCTGCATATCCGCCGTGGCACCTGGAACACGTCGGGCAGCGATCTGGCCAGCGCGTTGCGACTGGCTGCGGAGCGCTCGCGTGCCGGCATCCGGCTGGCGCAAGTGAATATCTGGAGCACCCTCCTTCTGCTGATCGCCACGGCGATCGCCGCCGCACCCGACCTCGATCCCGCGCGCTGGCGAAACGATCCGCATCTCCGGTTCGTCATCCTGGTGCAGATCGGTGCCAACGCGCCCATCGTCGTCCTGATTCTCGGTGCCTGCCTGTGGTACATGCGCCGGCAACGACGACGAATCCGCGGCCTCGATGCCTTGATGCAGGGCTATCGCGAGTAAGCCGGATCCGCGGAGTCGCGAAGTTCGCAATATCATGCGCCGAAGCGACGTGCGACGATCATGGAAACGCGATGGACGCAATCACCCTTTCGAGTCTTGCCGGTACCCCGGCAACCGCCTACTTTTTTTGCATCGAGGCGGGCGAACGACCGGCATGCGACGGTCATGCACCGGTGACCGGTGCGTTGACTCTTTCTTCACCTTAAGGAGCCTGCACTAAGCCGGATCGTTCAAGCTTTTAGCGATGGAGAAAGACCATGGTCGAGCCCAAAGTCGGGCGCCGCGAGTTCCTCATCGGTGTCGCGGTTGCCGGTACGGCGGTCGTTGCCGGCGCCGCCACCATCCGTGACGGGGAGCTCGGCGCACCATCCCGGACCATCAAGGGTGGCGTGCCCTGGCAAGAGGGGACGGCGGATGCGCCACCTGGCGTTACCGGCACCGATTTCAAGTTCTTTACGGCCGAGGAACGCGCCTTCATCGAGGCGGCGGTGGAACGGCTGATACCCAACGACGAAGTCGGGCCCGGCGCCGTCGAGGCCAATGTCCCGTTCTTCCTGGATCGCCAGCTCGCCGGCCCCTTCGGCCGCGGCGACCACTATTTCCTCGGTGGGCCGTGGAAGAAGGGTGTCCCCGAGCAGGGCTACCAGAGCCGCTTCAGTCCCGCCCAGATGTATCGCGCCGCGATCGCGGCCATCGACCGCCATGTCGGTGCCAGCTCCAGCGGCGCGACCTTCGCCAGGCTTTCCGAGACCGACCGCGACAGCGTGCTGAAGGGCCTGGAAAGCGGCCAGATCCAGCTCGACGGCGGCGTCGACAGCAAGGCCTTCTTCGCCATGCTGCTGCAGAACACCAAGGAAGGGTATTTCTCCGACCCGATCTATGGCGGCAACAAGGACATGGGCGCCTGGAAAATGATCGGATTCCCCGGCGCCCACTACGACTACAGCGAGTGGGTCACCCGTCATGGCGAGAAGGTCCCCTATCCCACCGTCGGTTTCAAGGGCCGGCCCGGCTGGAAGGAGGCCTGAATCATGGCAACGACACTCAAACCGGTCGACGCGGTACTGGTGGGCTTCGGCTGGACCGGCGCCATCATGGGCCAGCAGCTTTGCGATGCGGGGCTCAATGTCCTGGCCCTCGAGCGCGGCCCGTGGCGCGACACGCCCACGGACTTCGCGACCGGCTTCGCCCAGGACGAACTGCGCTACATGTGGCGCCATCACCTCTTCCAGAACGTCTCGGACGACACCCTGACCATCCGCAACAACGTCAATCAGGAAGCGTTGCCCATGCGCCACCTGGGCTCTTTCCTGCTCGGCACCGGCGTGGGCAGCGGCGGCGTGCACTGGAACGGCCAGATCTGGCGCTTCCTGCCGAGCGACTTCCTGACCCGATCGCACAACCAGGAACGCTATGGGGCGAAGTCGGTGACCGATTACGACCTCACCGTCCAGGACTGGGGTGTCACCTACGAGGACCTCGAGCCGCACTACGACCAGTTCGACAAGCTCTGCGGCACCAGCGGCAAGGCCGGCAATCTCGGCGGCACGATCCAGCCGGGCGGCAACCCCTTCGAAGGCGCGCGCTCGAACGAATACCCCACGCCACCGATGGCCCAGACCTACGGCCCGACCCTGTTCGGCAAGGCGGCCGCCGAGTTGGGACACCATCCCTTCCCGCACCCGACCGGCAACCTGTCCGAGGCATACATCAACCCGCTCGGTGCCCAGATAGGCAAGTGCACTTACTGCGGCTTCTGCGAGAAATTCGGCTGCGGCAATTACTCGAAAGCCAGCCCGCAGACCACCGTCCTGCCCTACCTGATGGCCAAGCCGAACTTCACACTCAAGACCGAGTGCGAAGTCCTGCGCGTGGAACTGAGTCCGGACAAGAAACGCGCCACCGGCGTTACCTACGTCAACAGCGCGGGCGAGGAATTCTTCCAGCCGGCGGACATCGTCATCCTCTCCGCTTATGTCCTGCAGAACGTGCGCCTGCTGCTGCTCTCGGGCATCGGCCAGCCGTACGATCCGAAGACCGGTGAAGGCGTGGTCGGCAAGAACTACGCCTACCAGACCATGTCCTCGGTGAACGTGTTCTTCGACGACAAGCTGATCAATCCCTTTATCGGCGCCGGTGCGCTGGCGACGGTGATCGACGAGTACAACGGCGACAATTTCGATCATTCGGGACTGGGCTTCATCGGTGGCGCGTACATCGCCGGGATGGTTACCGGTGGGCGCCCGATCGAGATGATCTATACGCCGCAAGGCACACCGGCGTGGGGCAAGGAATGGAAGCACGCGGCGGCGAAGAATTACCTGCGTTCGTTCTCGCTGAGCGTGCATGGCTCATGCATGAGCCATCGCGGCAATTACCTCGACCTCGATCCGACCTACCGCGACATCCACGGCCGGCCGATGCTGCGGATGACCTTCGATTTCACCGACAACGAACACAAGATGTCCGACTACGTCACCGACCGCGCCGCCGAAGTGGCCCGGGCGATGAACCCGCGTGAGATCAAACTCAACCGCCGGGTCGGTTCATGGAACGTCACGCCCTACCAGACCACGCACAATACCGGCGGCGCGATCATGGGCGACGATCCGAAGACGAGTGTGGTCAACCGATACCTGCAGAGCTGGGACGTGCCCAATGTATTCTCGATGGGCGCAGGCGCGTTTCCGCAAAATGCCGGCTATAACCCCACTGCCACCCTCGCCGCGCTGGCCTACTATTCCGCCAACGCGATCATTACGCAGTATCTGAAAAACCCCGGCCCGCTGGTGCGGACATGAGCGCGCGCCCGGCAATTCGCCTCATCGGATGGCTGGTACTCGTCCTGGTTGTCCTGCTGATCCTGATGCTTGTCTGGCTCGGCTGGAAACTGAGCCGCGCCTCGGCACTGCCGCCCCAGCCGATGACCGCGGTGTCAGCGGCGAGCATGCTCTCCCAGCCCATCCCCGATACGACGCCCAATGCGGAGCAAGTACGTAAAGGACAGTACCTGGTGGCTGTCGGCGATTGCATGTCGTGCCACCTGCGCGCCGACGGTGAAGCCTTCGCGGGCGGGTTGGGATTGAACACGCCCTTCGGCGTGATCTATTCCTCCAATATCAGCTCCGATCCTGAGACCGGTATCGGCAACTGGACCGCCGATCAGTTCTATCGCGCCATGCACGAGGGTATCAGCGACCACGGCAACCATCTCTATCCAGCCTTCCCCTACCCCTGGTTCAACCTTGTCACGCGCGAGGACACCGACGCCATCCTCGCCTATCTGAAGACCACGCCCGCCGTGAAGTACAAGCCTCCGGCCAATAATCTGCCCTTCCCGCTCAATATCCGCATGGCCGTCGGTGGCTGGAACCTCCTGTTCCTCAAGCAAGAGACATTCAGACCCGACCCGAAGCAATCGGAGGAATGGAACCGCGGCGCTTACCTCGTCAACGGTCTTGGCCATTGCAGTGCCTGTCACACGCCGAAGAACATGCTCGGCGCGGACAAGACCGGGCAGGCCTTCCGCGGCGGCCTACTCGATGACTATGTAGCCCCGGACCTGACCGGCAATCAGCGGACCGGTCTTGGCGCCTGGAGCGTGGACGACATCACCGAATACCTTCACACCGGCCGCAATGCCCGCGCCGGCGCCGGCGGACCGATGGCCGATGTGATTACCTATTCCACCTCGCTGATGACCGACCCGGACCGCCGTGCGATGGCCGTCTATCTGAAGAGCCTGCCGGCCAGCCCGGACGAGGCGTTCACCGCGGCCGACGCCGGCGCGATGAAACGTGGCGCGGAAATCTACTCGGATGCATGCACGGGCTGCCATCTGGAGAACGGTGTCGGCCAGCCACGCTTCTTCCCGCCGCTCGGCAAGAACACCATGGTCCAGCAGAACGACCCGACCGGATTGATCCGCCTGATCCTGGCCGGCGGACGTATCGGCCCGAGCCCCACCCGTCCGTCGGCGCTGACCATGCCAAGCTTCGCGTGGAAGCTGACCGACCAGGAAATCGCCGACGTCTCGACCTACCTGCGCAACAGCTGGGGCAACCAGGCCTCGGCCGTGTCGCTATCGAAGGTCCAGGATCAGCGGCAACGGCTCGGTCTGGAGACGGTGCACCTCACCGAGAACTCCGGGGACCAGCTGGGTACGCAATGATCCGGGCGTCCTGCCGGGACCGGCCTAAGTATCGAGCGATTGCCGCACGCGCCGGACGTTGTCACGGATGCGCGCCAGCGCCTTGTCGATCCGCACCCGCTCCGCACCCTGTGTCACCAACACCTGCGCCGTGCCAGCCCCCTCCCGGGCAATGGCATCGGTGATCTCGGCAACCCGGCGCAGCACGAACGGTACGGCGTAACCGCAGGCCCCGGCAAAAACACGCCAGTCGCCTGGCCCCACTGTGTCGATGCGATCCGCATTACCGATGCGAAGTGCCGGCGATCTCTCGACCAGTCGATCGGAGATGGCTATGGTGGGAACCAGATCGTAGAACGGTGCGAGGTGGCGCCGGCCTTCGAGGTCGCAAAGCAAGGCCAGGTTCTTCGCATGCGCGTCGGCATTGCCGATGACGACGTTAAAGATCACCCAGTCCAGGAAAGCCTGCACCGCGACAGGACCGAGTCGCAGTCGTTGCCGGATCATGTCGGCACACATAGCCAGTGTCGGACCTCCACCGGCTTCGTACTTGAGTTCACTCGGGTAGCCCAGCGCCTGGCAGAAGTCTTCCTGATGCATGCGCGCGAGGCAATCGTTTTCGCCCCGGTAACGATCGTAACGCTCGACGAGTAACGCCTTATGCCCGGCCACCGCAACGAGCGACGACGGCGCCACGGTCAATCCGACTGCACGCGCGAGCGCAAGGCCGAATGCTTCGAAGTCGCGCAGTCCGCGAATGCGCAGGCTGTCCGGCTTGAGAATGTGTGTGGTTATTTCGCCGATCGCGGGAAGCCGGATGGAGCCATCCGTACCGAGTACCACGGCGATCTTGTCCTGCGCACCGGCAAGCGACAGTCTTCGTGGTGTACCGATCAGCGCCAGTGAGGCCTCGCCGGTTTCGTCGCCTTGCGCGGCCAACAAGGTTTCCAGATCCAGTGAGACGTTCAAGGGCTGTGTCGCCACACGCCCTGGCGACGTGATGCTGACAGCGCCCGCACATTCGCCGCCAATGGCGGCCAGGATCTCGAAGTCGTCCCAGACCGGGACTCGCAGTCGTGCCGCAATGGCCTCCCGGACCGGACCCTCGGGCAGCAGGTTGCCAAACCAGTTGCGGACGACGGCACCGACGAACGGCTCGGCCCGCAGTGGCAAGCTTACCGACAACGCGGCGTGGCGCGCGGCAACGAGATAATCGGCGGCGTAAGTAAAGCGCCAGTCCTCGGGGCTCCGCACTTCGCCTGCGATACCCAACTCACCCACATGACGGCCGAACAGTTCGACATGCAGTTTGTCGGTCACGGCCCTTCCTCCGTCACATGGACGTGCAGGCCAAGCACGGCAAGTACGGCGAGCACTTTGTTCAATGCCACGTTGGGCTTGCCACGCTCCAGTTCGCTGATGAAGCGCAGCCCGGTGCCCGACAGGCCGGCCAATTGGGCCTGAGTCAGACCATGGCGATGACGCGCCTTACGTACCTCGCGGGCGATCGTTCCACTCTCGGAATAAAGCGCCAGGTTCGTTCCCGATCGGGAATATGACTTGATCATGGCACCTCTCAGTACAAAATGATCCCGATCGGGATAATCGAGCTATCCGCAGGTCAAGTCAAGCGATTTATTCCCGATCGGGAATACTCTTCGATGGCAAGATTCCAGCAGGCCTTGAGCGCCTCGATCCCGGCAAGCAGATCATCCGACAAAGCCGGGCACGGTCGACGCCAAACGACGAAGAATGCCCCGCCGTTGTCAGAGCTTGCTGTGCTCGACCTGGCGTTCACGGTGCATCAGCGTCCATTCCGCGTGTTCGGTCAGGGCCGCATCGCCCAGGGCGAACAGGATATCGCGCTGCCTGACGGGGTCCTGTGTCAGATCCAGCGCCGTGCGCGCGCCGGTGAAGATGCGTTGCATGAAGCGGTATTGGCGGATCAGTTCCTTGTCGGCCTTGCGGTAGGCATAGGCCTCGCGTACGGCGGCGATGATCGACAGCGCCGCCATGATCAGGACCAGGGTCGCCTTGGTGTCCTGCGAAAGCCGGAGCGCGAACACCGCGAGGAAGACGCTGATGGCGATGCTGCTCCACAGGCTGATGGCCCCGATCGTTTCGGTGAGATGGTGCAGGCCGGTGCGTTCGCGGGTTTTGCATTCGAAATAGTGGAGCTGGCCCGACTTGCCCGATTGACCGACCCATTCGGCGATGACGGTCGCCAGTGCATCGGGCGCCTGTTCGGCCTGCGGATGCAGGCTGGCGGCACGCATGACGTTGCGGATCCAGCCCAGCTCGATGTTCTGCTTCTGCAGGAAGTTGTCATGGGCGAATTCATGGTCGTCCGTCGAGGTGATGCCGGCGCGCCGCCAATAGCACTGGATGCGCAAGCCCTCCGCGAGCGCGCGGTAATCGAGGTACTTGCGGTGCCAGGCCCGGCGATGGGCAAGAATGGCGACGAACGCCCCACTCGCGAACAACAGCAGGAACATGTAGATCAGGAAGTTCTGATCGTTCATATGCGCGTAGAAGGTGAAGGCTATGCCCATCAGTGCCGCCAGCACACACGTCACACGCAAAGCCAGCAGTACCCGTCTCTGAAAATGCAGCGCCAACCAGTCGGCCGCGCGGAACAGGTCTTCGACGGGTGCCACGGTTGCCGACGACGTCTCGTGTCCATCGTCGGCGGCCTCCATATCGGACCTGTACTTGCTGCGATCGCGATTGAACTCGACCATATGGGAGAACATCTGGCGGAATTCCGCTGGCATGCCGTCGTCCGCCGGAATGGCAGCCTCGGCGCTGCGCCACAACGTCTGCAACGGAAGCAGGCCCGGTGCCACGTCGCCATCGTCGTCATCGCGCGAGCAGACGATATGGTAGATAAGGCGTTCGTCGCCCTCGCCTAGTACATGGCGCGCTTCGCGATGCCGCTCGATCAGGCCGGGTCGCGCACCGGTCAGGTGATACTTGACGATCTGCGAGGTGCCACCCAGTCGATCCGCATCCTTGCCGTCCCAGATGGCCAGCAGGATGTGGCAATGGCTGGCGATGTAGACGCCCGCCTTGGCGTACTGGCTGTCGCGCGCAAGGCCCTTGAGCCCCACGGCCATGCGTGAATGCCCGTGCAGGGACGGCAATCGTACGATCTCGGCGCGGGCCGACAGCTCGTCGAAACTGGCCCGCACCGACGGATCGACGAAATCGTCCACGTACATGTCCTTCGGCAAGGGAAGCGGCGCGATAAGGCGCGCGCCGGCGGCAAGCGCTTCGCGCGCGACCATCTGATCGCCTCCCTCGGCCAGCGCCGATAGCACGACAAGCGGCAACTCGGGAAAGTCGTCCTTGAGCCGGGCAAGGAAGTCCCGCACCCGTTGACGGACGGGCTCGACCTCCCCGGCGAGGATATTGCGATGACTGGCCACGCCAATGACCAGCGGCACGACGGATGGCAGCCGTGCCTTCGCATCCACTTCCGGCACGGCGGCCGGCGACTCGGGTTCTCGAAAGGACGTCGACATGGGTCGCTACCTGGCATGCGCTTGCGCGCGATCGTTATTTGTTCTTGATCGAGGCGTTCGTCGTGACACTTGGGGAGGGTGGAAAGGGTTCCTTGCGCGACATGTATGACACGCCGCCGATCGTGGCGTTCAACTGGTAATACCAGAGTCCCACCGATGCGGCGCCGTCATTGAGGTCGTCGATCAGTATTTCCTTCTTGTTCCGGCTCAGGCGGACATGGCTGAACACGCCGGCCGGCGGTGCCGGCTTGATCCACTTGAAACCGGGCTCGGGATCTGTGAGCTCGTTGAACGTCCCACCCGCGGCGTTCCCGCTCAGTCTCCATCGGACCGCCTGGGTATCCGGATGCTTCTCGATAAAGTTCGCCTCGTCCTCGTCGTCGACATCGAGATACGGCGGAGTGGCCGCGTCGTTGAGGGTGACATCGAGGATTACGCCATCGCCCGCACGGGGGCGAGTGGTCTTGATCACGACCGCGTTGAGGGCGAGGTCCAGGTGGATTTCGACTTTCTCTTTCATGACGGATTCCTTCTGACGGGAGGTTTGCCTTGCCTTGCCGTTCCAGTCCTACCTGATGGCATCGAGTCCATCTGTTGCCAGCATCTTCTGCTGGAATGCGATATTGATCGGGTAATCGATTCCCTCGCTTTTCAACACGTTCACCAGGGCAACATCGCGATAACCGCTACCCCAGAGTTGCTGGATGACCCGCTGGGCGTCGTCCCTTCTGTCGAGCGCGAGCAGCGCTTCGACCTGCAATGCCAGCAGGCGTGGATCCGCAGCGCCGCTCCTGACCGACCGGGTCGATCCCAGGGCCTCAAGGCGCAGCCGCTGCGCGGCCTGCTCATCGGCCATCACCGTGGCGAAAAACAGTTTCGCGCCGACCACCGCCAGCAAGGTGACCCGATCGTCCGGTTGCTGGACGAGTAAGGGATCAAGCGCACGCAACGCGGCCTGCACGTGGATGCGCGCATCGTCGGCCTTGCCAGTGGCTCGCGATTGTTCGGCCAGTTCGAGCCGCGCCTCGGCGAGCTCACGCTGCCAGCTGGCGTTGGCCGGATCCTGCCCGGTCAGCGTTTCGAGGATCGTCAGCGCCCGGGCGGTAAGCGCACCAGCCGCGGCAAGATCGCCGCTGGCACGACGCAGGCGGCCCAGTTGCGTTCCGTACAAGGCGACGTCCTCCTGAAAGCCCGGATTTTCAGGATCGGCCGCCATCAATTGCGTAGCCGTGTCGACTGCCGTCTGGAGCATGACCATGCCCGATTCGATATCGCCGGTCAGGGCCACGGTGCGACCAAGGATGGCGCGCGACGTCAGCATGCTGTCGCGCTGGTTGTTGTCTTTGGGATTGCGGGCCGATAGCGCCGATTCGATGGCGCTGTCCGCGGCGTACTCGTTGATGGCACTGGCCAGGTCGCCACTCAACAAAGCCATTCTGCCGAGATTGTTGTGCGCCGAGCCCAGCTCCATGGTCCATTCGGTGTTATCGGGCTGGCTCGCGACCAGGGCCTGCATGATCGCCAGCATCTCCCGGTACTGCGTCGTAGCCTCTGCCAACCGACCGCGCGCTTCGAGTACATGCCCCGTATTGTTGGCGAGCGTCTCCAGCTGAAACCTGAGCTCCGGGTCGTTCGCCGCATGAACCTGGGCCCGGAGCAGGATCGTCTTCGCCGAAGCGAATGCCTGTTGCGCGGCATCGAGCTCTCCCTGACGCCAATGCGTCAGGCCGATGAAGGCCCAGGTTTCCGCATGCACCAGCTGCCGCGCGGTATCCCTTGGCGCGGCAGCGGCGAGCGCGGCAGAGAGTTTCAGCGCCGCCTGGTAGGCTTCCATGGCCGCTGGCAGATGCCCCTGGTCCAATTGCACGCTGCCGATCTTCTGCAGGGTCCTGGCACGCTGTATCAGCGTCCCGTCGGTGACATCGGTGGTCGGCAGCGACTGGAAGTAGCGCATGGCGTGGTCGTCAACGGATGCCATGATGTCCAGCCGCGAGACTTGCGCCAGCTTGTCGTTCAGATCGCCGAGCATGAAGTCGATCAACTCCTCGGCCTGCCTCTGCCGGCGTTCGGCGGCGTTGCGTGCGATCACGGCGGTTACCGCCAGTGCGGTCGTTATCGCCATGACGATCACCGCCAGCGAGGCGAGCGCGGTCATTCGCCGAATGCGACGCTGCAACTCGCGGCGCTTCAAAGTATCCAGGCCGATGTCGAGCACGCCGGCGATCAGCTTCAGCCTGGCGTTGGCCTTGCCGTCCTTGCCGGGTCGCACGTCGGCGGCGACCGGCTCGGTACGTTTGTCGCTCAACGCGCCATCGGCGCCGAGCCGGTAGCGCAATGCCGCCACGAAGCATTCGTCCGCCACACGTCCCGGCAGATCGCTGGCATCGGGCTCGCCGTCGACGATCAGGCAAAAGATCCGCTCGTCGCGACCGAGCTGTTTGAAGGCCAATACTTCCTCGTTGACCCAGCGCGAGGCCGCCGCGCGCGGCGAACAGATCACGATCAGGTTGGCCGACTGGGCAAGCGCTTCGTTGACCTTGCGACTGAGGTCCGTGGCGCTGGCCAGTTCGTCGCGATCGCGAAAAATCGGCGCCAGGCGTCGTGGTATCACGCCCGCGGCGGTCACCTGGCCCACCAGGCGCTTCGGTATCACATAGGTTTCCAGGGCTTTATGCAGCCAGCTCGCCCAGGACTTGTCCTGGTGGCTGTAACTGATGAATGCCCGGTACCGGCATGCCGGAACCTCGGAGATCTGCGTCATGACGAGCCGCGCTCCCACATGAGGTCATACCTTCCCTTGCAGGGAAGTCCTCATACGCCGGGCTGCCAATCAAACGCCCCACTGGACACCAGTGGCCAACGTTCCCAAGCTGAGAAAGAGCCTAGCACTCGCCGGATGGGAATTTCCTACTACGAAAGACCTATACCTATTGGTGAGTCCGCGCAGCGAAATGGCCTGGATTGGCGACCGGCAAGACGGTCCAGACGGAGGCACTCGACGCCAATCTTTTGACAGCGCCTTGGCGTTTGCCCGTAAATATTTGCCACCAGAGAGCCGGCATACCGGTCGATGCGTCAGGCACGAATAGACTCTACTATCGCTCGCGCTTTCATCTCACAACGCATCGACTGTCCACCTGCCGAAGGAAGTTTCATGTCCCGTATGCTGCTTGCTGCCGTTTTGTTGTTGCCGGTTTTTTCCGTCCATGCACAGACAGCGGAAGCACCGGTGCTGAAGGCGGGTGACAGCTGGACCTATCGCACCACGACGGAACGCGCGCCCTCGGTATTCGACAAACACGACGAGGACTCGACAATCGATCGCATCAGTGCGACAACGATTTTTCTCGAGATCAAGCCGACCGGTTCGCCCCTGGTACCGAACGAGGTGTTATTCGGCACGGACTGGAGTCGCTCGCGTGATATCGGCGGCAAGCAAACGGCGGTCAGCCGTCCCTTCGCATTCCCGCTGACCGTCGGCAAGACTTGGGACCTGTCGTTTACCGAGGCCAATCCCAACCCCAAGTTTTCCATCGAGACCTTCGAAACCCACAGCACCGTGGTCGGCTGGGAAGACGTCGAGGTGCCCGCCGGCAAGTTCCGGGCATTGAAGATCGAGACGGAAGGCACCTGGAGTGGCATGACCGCCGCCATCGGCAGCGGCTCAGCGACGACCACGAGTACCACGGGCGGAGCTACGGCCATGGCCCAGACGGTCCAGGTCAAGCCGCATCAGGCCTCCGGTCGCCTCTACAAAGTGTACTGGTATGTCCCCGGCGTAAAGCGCCCGGTGAAATCGGTGGAAGAGTCCTACACCACCAAGGGTGCTCGCTACTCGCGCTACACCACCGAACTGGTGTCGGACAAATTGTCCGGCTAACCAGCTGTCCATATTCTGCGTTAAGCAGCTTGCATTCGCGGCCTCCAAGGATCCTCGAACAAAAAAAATCATTCACCCTTTCGGTACGTTGGTGCCGATCCAGCTGGTAATGAACGTGTCGAGTGCAACGCGTTCGGGTACTTCGATACCGGCTTCCTTGACGAAAGCGGCGGCTGCCTGAACCATTGCCTGCTTCGACTGGTTGGACACGTGCCGGGCGGCTGCCTGCCTCTGGCGAAGCTGGACGATGTGACTGGATGGTTGACCCGGCCGGGCGAACTTCTGGTAGCGACGCAGTTCATCCGCGGCCAGCTCCGTGCCGAAGGCAGCCTGCAATGTGGCTTCGTAAGCCTTCAGCAACGGGATAAGCAAAGCGGCCGCTCTCGTCGATTGCCCGGAGCGATCGGGAGCGACGAGCAGGCCGACCAGTTCGGCTGGCATCTGCGGGTCCGCGACAGAGGGATCGGATGCGCCCGGATGTTCCAGGTAATCCAGGAAGCCTGCATGGAGGAAAGGCGTCTTCATGGCAGTCGGGAGCCGGGCTTGAGTGCGCGGACAATACGTTCTTTACGGTCGGGGTGCCAGACAATGAAGGCAAATCTCCCCTGGCGGATCGACGCTCAAACCATGTGCCACCGTCGCCGAGGCAGCCCTCTTATATCGACGCCCGTTTTCGCGCCCCACCGATAGGAGGATCACTCTTTTCCATGTCGACCTTTCGCTTCCTGGCCTTGCTTGCCCGTACTTCGTAGATGGCCGAAAGCTCGCTAACGGCCCAGCGATGAATCACATCACGGATCAGCGGCTGATAGCCGATCCCGTGATGTTCCGCGATCTCCTTCATCTGGGAAATAAGCTCAACCGGCAGGCGAATCGAAATGGGATGCATATTCAGGCCAGCCGACTGGTCGACCGCCGTGGCTTCCTCCCGCGAAACGACCTTGGCAGTCGCCTTGTTCAGGCCGAGCTTTCCGCTTTCCCAATTCCCGGTGGATCCCGGAATTTTGTTGGCCATCTTCTTCACTCCTCTTGGGGCCAGCACGCAGGCAGGCCCGCCAGCTCACGATACAAACCGAGATGCTTATCGCTGCCTGGCTCGAAGGCGGTCTTCACCTGAATGTCGGCACCTCGACGACCGAAGCAGACCTTCAGGATTCTGTTTCGGTTGGTAACGGATATGAACCACTGGGTGGGCGGATCGGTCTTGTGATCTTCACTCGTATCGATAAGGTAACCACCCTCCCCGTTCGCGAAGCACATGGTTACTTCGATGAGTGTCACATCGTGCTTGTCGCGAAGTTTTTGAAGACATCCTATCTTACGCGGCGCCGTCTCACCGAGCGCGACCCGGCACTTCCAAGCCTTCCCGACGGGTAATCCGCCTAATGGGAACTTCCACCGATAGTACGAAAAAGCCCCGCATCGCGGGGCTTTTTCGTTGTGTTATTGAGGCAATGATCAGGCGAACGGGTCGTCCAGCACAATCGTATCGTCCCGATCCGCGCCGGTGGCGACGATGGCCAGGTGGCAACCCGAGAGTTCTTCGACGGCGCGGAGGTAGGCGCGCGCCGCAGCCGGCAGCTTGTTCCAGTCGCGGATGCCGCAGGTGCTTTCTTCCCAGCCGGGGAACTCCAGGTAAACCGGCTTGCACTCGTCCCAGCCGTCCGCGTCCAGCGGGGCCAGTTCGCGGCGCTTGCCGCGGTATTCGTAGGCGATGCAGACCTTGATGCTGGGCAAGCCGTCGAGCACGTCGAGCTTGGTGATGGCCAGGCCGTTGATGCCGTTGATCTGCACGGCGCGCTTGAGCGCCACCAGGTCGATCCAGCCGCAGCGGCGCGGGCGGCCGGTGCTGGCGCCGAATTCGTTGCCGACCTTGCGCAGGCGCTCGCCCATGTCGTCGTTGAGTTCGGTCGGGAACGGGCCGCCGCCGACGCGCGTGGCGTAGGCCTTGCAGATGCCGAGCACGTAGTCGATGTCGCTGGGCGCCGACGCCGGTGCCGGCGAGTGCGCCGCCGACCGTGGTGTTGGACGAGGTGACGTACGGGTAGGTGCCGTGGTCGATGTCGAGCAGCGCGCCCTGCGCGCCTTCGAACAGGATGTTGCCGCCGTCCTTGCGCACGTCGTGCAGGATGGTGGCGACGTCGTCGACCATCGGGCGGATGTATTCGCCCCAGGTGAGCGCTTCGTCGAGCACGGTCTGGTAGTCGACCGGCTGCGGCCTTCAGCCACTGGGTGAGCACGAAGTTGTGGTAGTCGACGGCTGCCTTGAGCTTGTCCGGCAGTTCGTGCGGATACATCAGGTCGGCGACGCGGATGGAGCGGCGGGCAACCTTGTCCTCGTAAGCCGGGCCGATGCCGCGGCCGGTGGTGCCGATGGCCTTCGCGCCGGAGGCGATCTCGCGCGCCTTATCGAGGGCGATGTGGTACGGCATGATCAGCGGCGTGGCCGGGCTGATCTTCAGGCGCGGACGCACATCGACGCCCTGCGCCTCGAGCTCGCCGATTTCCTGCATCAGGGCGGCCGGCGACAGCACGACGCCGTTGCCGATCAGGCACAGCGCGTCGTCGCGCAGGATGCCCGAGGGAATCAGGTGCAGGACGGTCTTCTTGCCCTTGATGACCAGCGTATGGCCGGCGTTATGGCCGCCCTGGAAGCGCGCGACCGCTGCCGACCCGCTCGGTCAGCAGGTCGACGATCTTGCCCTTGCCTTCGTCGCCCCACTGCGCACCGAGGATTACGACTGACTTGCCCATGATTGCTTCGCTCTGGATGGTGAATGTAGTGGCGGCCGGGTAGCGCGCGTGACTCAGCGCGCCTTCCCAGGCCCATCATTGAAGTACCGCAGGAATTCCGAATCCGGCTTCAGCACGAACACGCCCTTCCCGTCGGAGAAGGCGGTGCGGTACGCGGACAGGCTGCGATAGAAATTGAAGAACTCCGGATCCTGGCCGTAGGCCTGGGCGTAGATCGCCGCAGCCTGTGCGTCGCCGTCGCCGCGTACCTTGGCCGCGTCGCGCTCGGCGTCGGCGATCAGCACTTTCTTCTGGCGGTCGGCATCGGCCTTGATCGTCTCGGCGGCTTCCTGGCCGGTGGAGCGCAGTTCGTTGGCGAGCTGCTTGCGCTCGGCGCGCATGCGCTTGTACACCGACTCGCTGACTTCGTCGGGCAGGTCGATGCGCTTGATGCGCACGTCGACCACGGCGATGCCGAGGTTCTTGCGCGCCGCCGCGTCGGTCTGCTTGCGCACGCGCTCGGTGATGTCCTTGCGGCCACCGGCGACCAGCTCCTGCAAGCGTGCGCGCGTTGAACTCGAAGCGCAGCGCATCCTTCACGATCGGCGTCAGGCGTTGCGCGGCCTGCAGCTCGTCGCCGGAGGTGGCGCGGTAATAGGCAGCGTTGTCGGCGATGCGCCACTTCACGTAGAAGTCGACGTTGACGCTCTTCTTCTCGGAGGTGAAGTAACGCTCCGGCTGCGCTTCCAGATTCAGGATGCGGTTGTCGAACGTCAGTCACCTGCTGGATCACCGGCGCCTTGAAATGCAGGCCCGGCTTGTAGTCGGTGCGGACGATGCGGCCGAACTGCAGCACGAGCGCGTTCTCGCCCTCATGGACGACGAAGGTGCTGTTGAAGCCGATCAGCAGCAGGACGCAGGACGATGACGGCGGAGACGATCTTCATGGCTGGGCTTCTCCTGGCCGTTGGCATCGCGTGGTGGTGGCCGACTGCACGACCGCCCCCACGCCGGCACGTTCTTCGATCCGCCGACCTTGTCGAGCGGCAGATAGATCATATTGCGGCCACCGGAACCGTCGACGACCTTCGGGTTGTTGGCCATGACCGTCTTCGACCGTTTCCAGCCACAGGCGGCGCCGGGTGACGTCGGGAGCGGCGCGGTATTCCTTGAGCAGCAGGTTGAAGCGTTCGGTATCGCCGTTGGCGCGGGCGACGCGCTCGACGCGGTCGGCCTCGGCTTCGGCGGCCACGCGCGCCGCGTCGCCACGGGCGACCGGCACGACCTGGCTGGCGTAGGCGCGGGCCTGGTTCTCGGTGCCCTGCTTGTCTTCGCGGGCGGCGTTGACGTCGTCGAAGGCGTCCTTCACTTCCTGCGGCGGGGCCACGTTCTGGAAGCTGACGTCAGTGACCACCAGGCCGGCGTCGTAGTCGTCCAGGGTGCCCTGGAGGATTTCGCGGGTCTGCTGCTGCAGGGTCTCGCGGGTCTCAGGGGCCACGGCCGGACGTCGCCTGCGCGACCTTGGCCGGCACCTCGACGCCGGGGCTGGTGAGGATGTTGTCCATCACATTGGCGCCGACCACCGAGCGCACGGCCGCTTCGGCCGCCTCGCGCAGGGTGCCGTCGGGGTCGCGGGCGAGAACAGGAACTTGCGCGCGTCGGACACCTGGTACTGCACGTTGAAGTCGACCGTGATGATGTTCTCGTCGCTGGTCAGCATGCGCACCTTGTCGGACACGGAGCGGACCTGGGTGGTCTCGACCTTGGTGACCGTCTCGATCGGTCTGCGGGAACTTCAGGTGGAAGCCCGGCGGAAGCATGCGCGAGAACTCGCCGAAGCGCAGCACCACGCCGACCTGGCGCGCATCGATGACGGTGTAGCTGCGAGAGCAGCAGCCAGGCCAGCACGATCGCCACCAGGACGGTGAGGATACCGCCGGTGCCGCCGCCGAACTTGCCGAAGCGATCCTTCAGCCGCCTTCAACGCGCTGTCCAGGTCGGGCTTGTGCCGCGCTGGCGGTTGCGGTTCCAGGGATCCTTCTGTCCGTTACCGGGTTCGTTCCAGGCCATGGGCGAAAGTCTCCTTCAGGCAGATGCGGGGCCAGCGCCGGGCGCCGGATAGCGGGTATTTCGACAAAAACGGGGAAAGCCGGATAGCGGCCCCGGACGGAACGCACAAACGACCGCAATTCTAGCAGACGCGCCAAGGGTTTCCCCCGGACCGGCGCGTCGCCGTCCATATCGAGCACGGATCAGCGGCCGTCGTCGGCCCGACCGGCTTCGACCAGGGCGCGCAGGGGGGCGCTTTCGCCAGCACCGACCAGCGGCGCCAACACCGAGCGCGGCGCATCGATTTCCAGATGCCAGCCGTCCTCGTCGACGTGCTCGGCGGCGATCGCGCCGGCGGCTTTCAGGCGCGCATGCAGGCGACCTGCGTCCAGCGGCAGTCGCAGATCGGGCCTGGATACGATCGCCGCCCAGCAATTCGCCGAGCGCCTCGCGCAACAGGGGCAGGCCTTCGCCGGTGGCCGCGGACAGCCAGACCTGCTTTGGCCGGCCCTCGCTCGTCCCGGTCGATGCGGGCTGGCAGACCGACAAGGTCGATCTTGTTCATCACGCGAAAGCTGGGGCATATCGCCGACACCGATCTCCTCGCAGCACGCGATTGACCACCTTGCGCATCAGTTCGCGCTCTTCGTCGGCGGCGTCGCTCACGTGGATCAGCAGGTCCGCGTCGCGCGCCTCGGCCAGGGTCGCGCGGAACGCCGCCACCAGATCGTGCGGCAGCTCGCGGATGAAGCCGACCGTATCGGCGATCACCGCCGGGCCGCAGGACAGGCCGTCGATCCGGCGCACGGTCGGGTCCAGCGTGGCGAACAACTGGTCGGCGACGTAGACGCCGCCGGTGGTCAGCCCGTTGAACAGGGTCGACTTGCCCGCGTTGGTGTAGCCGACCAGGGCCACGCGGGGCACGGTATTGCGCGTGCGGGCGCGGCGCTGCTGGACGTGCTGGGTCTGCACTTTTTCCAGCCGTTTGGTCAGTATCCTGACCCGCTCGCCGATCAGGCGACGGTCGATTTCCAGCTGGGTTTCACCCGGGCCGCGCAGGCCGATCGAGCCGCCGCGCTGGCTGTCCAGATGGGTCCAGCCACGGACGACCCGGGTCGCCAGGTGCTTGAGCTGGGCCAGCTCCACCTCGAGCTGGCCCTCATGGGAACGGGCCCGCTGGGCGAAGATTTCCAGGATCAGCTGTGCACGGTCGATGACCCGGACGCCGAGATGCTTCTCCAGGTTGCGCTCCTGCACAGGGGTCAGGACGTGGTCGATCAGAACCACGTCGGCATCGAGCGCACGCACGCACTCGGCGACCTCGTCGGCCTTGCCGGTGCCGATATAGAAACGTGGGTTGACAGCGGCGACGCGCGCCTCGACCTGGCCCAGGACCTCGATGCCGGCGGAGGTGACCAGCTCGCTGAACTCGGCGGCGCGGCGGGCGGCGCTCATATCGCCGCGCGAATGCGGTAACACGATGACGGCGCGGACGCCTTTCTTTTGTCTGTCGAACAAGGAGGTTTTGACCTGTAAAGAAGGGTTTTACGCCGGCAACGCCGACGCAAGCAGCCTACTCCATATGGGTCGTGACGCCGCCTTACTCAAGCGGCGCCCTACCCGGACCATCGCCTCGCTCAAACGCCTCTCAGGCGTCGACTTCGGCCAACGTGCCGTCGGCATGGTTTTCATGGCCGCCGACGCGGACATTGCGGCTGGGCACGACGGTGGAAATGGCGTGCTTGTAGACCATCTGGCTCACCTGGTTGCGCAGCAGGACCACGAACTGGTCGAACGACTCGATCGTGCCCTGGAGCTTGATGCCATTGACCAGGTAGATGGCGACCGGAACGCGCTCACGGCGCAGGGCGTTCAGGAATGGGTCTTGCAACGACTGTCCCTTGGACATTTCTTCTTCTCCCCTTGCTACGACAGGCCGGGTAAAAAACGCCGAAGCGCCCCGGCCCAAGTGGAAGGAATCTTAACTGTTTTTAAATCGCGGGTGAAACCCGTCAACGTGATGCATTCGTCACCCCGAGAAAGAGCCCCGTGGCGTCCGCCGCCCGGGCTTCCAGCCCCGGCCGGTCGGGGTCGAAGACCCGTGCGTCGAGCTCGGAACGCAGCCAGGTGATCTGCCGCTTGGCCAGCTGGCGGGTGGCGAAGATGCCCCGATCGCGGCATTCGGCCTCGCTGCCCTGGCCGTCCAGCCAGGTCCAGGCCTGGCGGTAGCCCACGGCGCGGATGGCCGGCAGGTCGGCGTGAAGATCGCCGCGGGCCCGCAGGGCACGGACTTCGTCGAGAAAGCCGTCGGCGAGCATGGCGTCGAAACGGGCGGCGATGCGGGCGTGCAGTGGCACGCGGTCGGCCGGCAGCAGGGCCAGCTTGAGCACCCGCCACGGGAATCGCTCGCCACTGCCACCCTGTTGCTGCTCGCTGAGTGGGCGACCGGTGAGCTCGATGACTTCCAGGGCGCGCTGCAGGCGCTGGGTGTCGCCGGGGCGAATGCGTCCGGCGGCGACCGGGTCGAGCCGGGTCAGCCGATCGTGCATGGCCGGCCAGCCGATCCGGCCAGCCTCTTCGGCCAGCCGTGCGCGGAAGTCCGGGTCGGCCTCCGGCAGATTGGACAGGCCGCGCTGCAGGGCCCGGAAGTAAAGACCCGTGCCGCCAACCAGCAGGGGCACCCTCCCCGAGGCCGTGATCCGCTCCATCGCCCGAACGGCATCGGCACGGAAATCCGCCGCGGAGTAGGGTTCGGCCGGATCGCGGATATCGACCAGGGCGTGCGGATAGCGCGCCAGGGTCGCCGCATCGGGCTTGGCCGTGCCGATGTCCATGCCCCGGTAAACCAGGGCCGAATCGACACTGACCAGATCCAGTGGAAAGCGATCGGCCAGCGCGCAGGCCAGCGCGGTCTTGCCCGAGGCGGTGGGGCCCATCAGGAAGATGGCGAGGGGGCGGCGGTCGGCTGGCATCCGGGCATTGTATCGGCCCCTTCCGGCACATGAGTCCGCCACTAACTCGCCTTGACGCATCCGCGGAGCGGGCTCCCGCATGCGGTCACGTGCCGCTGAAGGCAGCCACCAGATAGTCCGTATCCCGACGCAGGAGGGTTTCGTTGAAGGCTATCTGCAGTTTGCCCTCGTGTACCTTGCCGACCCTCACGTTGGCCGCCTTCATCCGCTCGTCGAGCCCGGCCTGCCGCTTTGCCGACACCTCGACGAAGGCGATATTGCTGCCGTTGGGGACGCGATGGACCTTGAAGCCGGAGGTCTTGTCCAGGCGGGCCAGCAGGCGCTCGCCGGCCTGCCTGACCGTGGCGAAGCGCTCGGTGAAACCGTCGAGTGTATCCAGCGCCGGCAGCGCCGCTTCCCAGCCATGCAGGATCAGGCCGCCGAAAATATGCCGAAGCTCGCGCGCCCTGGCCATCTGCGCCTTCGTCCCGGAAAGCACACCGCCGAACGGTGCATTGAGGTATTTGTAGAGCGACACGTAAACGGTATCGAAGGGCTCGCAGTAGCTCTTGACGTCGAAGCCGGGCATCCCGCTCATCAACAGCAGGCGCGCGCCATCCAGATGCATGGGGATATTTTTCTCGCGGGCCAGCTTCGCGATCTGGGCGATAAGCGCGGCCGGGACGGTCTCACCATCGGCGCGGCGCACCGGACTCTCAAGGCCGATCGCACCGACCTTGATCGGATACGGGCCGATCTCGGCGCGGTCGATCGCCTCCTTCACTTCATCGAAAGTCGGCGCGCCCTTCCCCGGCGCCAGCGGCACCAGGTTGATCCCGCTCAGGATCGGGATGGCGTCGGCCTCGTCACGATAGACATGGCTTTCCTGCTGGACCAGAGCGTGCCGCGACTCGCCGCAAAGCAGGCGCAACGCCACATGGTTGGCCAGCGTGCCGGTCGGCATGAAGACGGTGTCCTCCTTGCCGAGCAAGGCGGAGAACTTCGCCTCCAGCTCGGCGACCGCGCCCTCCTTCAGATAGAAGTCCATCGGCTTGTCGTGCTTCCCGATCAGCTCCTGCAGTTTGCGTGCATAACCGGCGGCACTCTGCGGCACGGCATCGCCGGCAAGCACGACGGCATCGTCCAGGGATGGGGCCGCAGCCGTAGCCGGTGCCGCGGGCTTGTCGTCGGCGAGCAACAGGTTGGGCGCGGCGAAGGCCACGGCACCCAGCGGCAGGGCCGAGCCCAGGAATTGACGACGACTGAGTGTCATACATGCTCCCCACATGCGCACCGGATGTGCCGGCCGATGCTAGCGGTCCGGCACATGGACGGTCCATGCCGAAAGTCATTGGTTGTCGACAGGTGACGAGCGGTGCCCTCTCCCGGAGGGAGGAGAGGGCTGGGATGAGGCGGGGAAGGAAAGCCGCTATTTCGCCGGTACGCCCATTTCCTTCAGCAGGTTGTCGGCATGATCCAGGTGGTGCATCACCCAGAGCATGTAACGCACGTCGACCTGGATCGAGCGATTGAGCCTGGGATTGAACAGCCAGTCTCCGCTGACCGATTCCCAGTTGCCGTCAAAGGCGAGGCCGACCAGGCGGCCCTGGCTGTCGAGCGACGGGGAGCCGGAATTGCCCCCGGTGATGTCGAGGTCGGCAAGGAAGTCGACAGGCAGCGTGCCCTGCTTCTTCGAGGCATAGCCGTCGAAGTCCCCGGCGCGAATCGCATCGGTTTCGGCCTTCGGTGCGTTGAAGGGCTCGACGCCGGTGTCTTTCTCGACGATGCCTTCGACCGTGGTGAATGGCGCATAGGTCACGCCGTCGCGCGGGGCGACACCTTGCACATTGCCGAAGGTGACACGCAGCGAGCTGTTCGCATCCGGATAGACCGGCAGATGCTGCGAGTCCTTCCACGCGATCATCGCCTGCATATAGCGGGGGCGCAGCTTCGCCATCTCGCCGTCGCGCGCATCTTGCTCGTCTTCGATCTTCTTCAGCTCCGGCGCCAGAGCGCTGGCAAGCTTGAGCATGCTGTCATCGCTGGCTTCGATCGCCCCGGCGTCCGCCTTGAGCCATCTCATGCGCTCAGCGGTGTCGCCGAGGTTGCTGCCGGCGTAGAGCGCGGCGACCTTCGTGGCAACGGTCGTTTCGGAGTTCGCGCCATCCAGCCATGCATCCATGGCCGGCAGACGCTGGTCCTTCGGCAAGGCCACGTAGCGCCTCAACGCATAGACCATCAACTGCTGGTCGGTCTTCGGGTCGTAACGGCGCTCCATCTGCCTGAGCGCGCCTTCGATACGCACTTCGTCGCGCTGCTGGAAGCCCGCCTCGCGTTCCATGTCCGGCTTGGCCCGCTCCTGCGACAGGCGCACCAGGCGTACGCCACTGGCAAACAGCGACGAGCGCGACAACAAGGTCAGGTCGAGGTCGCGTTCGCGGGTCGACTGGTACTCGGCGATCTTCGCTTTCAGCGTCGCGATGTCAGCCTCCAGCGCATGGTTGTCCGCACCGCCTTGCCGCTTCAGCCAGGCATCGAGATCGGCTTCCTGTTTCTTCTTCACCGCCACGGCATTGGCGCGGCGCAGGCCTTCGAGCTGGCCGCCGAAGTTCTTCAGGTAGTTGTTGAGGCCGGCGACCATGCTGGCGTATTTCACCGTCACGTCCGGGTTGGTCTTGCCGTTGGTGGCGATGATGTCCAGGGTGTCCTGGTAAACCTTGATCTGGGTCGGGTAGACCCAGTCGATCGAGTTCTTCGTTTCCGCGGCAAGGCGATAGCGATTGGTGCGGCCGGGATAGCCGACGACCATCACGTAATCGCCTGCCTCCACGCCTTCCGGATTGACCTTGATCACGTGCTTCGGGTGATACGGCACATTGTCCTTCGCATACGTCGCCGACTTGCCGTCCTTCGAGACGTAGGCGCGCAGATAGCTGAAGTCGCCGGTATGGCGGGGCCACATCCAGTTGTCGACGTCACCGCCGAACTTGCCGATCGACTCGGGCGGCGCGTAGACCAGGCGCACATCCTTGATCTCCAGCTGCTTGATCAGCTGGTAGCTGTAACCACCATGGAAGGTGTAAACGTCGCAGCGATAGCCCTCGGTCTCGCAATCCTTGACCAGCGCCTTCTTCGCCAGATCGATGGCCTTGTAGCGCGCCAATGGGTCCATGCCCTCGGAAAGCTTCGCGGTCACCTCCTTCGTGACATCGCGGATGTCCTCGGTGACGAAGACACGCATATCCGGCGAACCCGGCAATTCCCCGGCGTGTGTTTTCGCGAGGAAGCCGCTCTCGATCAGGTTCTTCTCTGGCGTGGAGTTGTACTGGAGCGCGCCGTAGCCGCAATGATGGTTGGTGACAATCAGGCCTTCGGACGAGACGAAGGACGCCGTGCAGCCGCCCAGGCTGACGATCGCGCCCATCGGGTAGGCGGTCAGGTCGGTCAGCGTGGCCGGATCCAGCTGAAGGCCGTGCTGCTTGAGCATGGCGGCGATGCCGGGTAGCTGGGCGGGCTGCCACATGCCTTCGACGGCATGGGCGGACGAGATGAAACCCACGGCAATGGCCGCGGAAAGGATCAGACGACGCACGGGAATCTCCTTATCGGTGCATTGTTATAAAAACGCTCCGCCACAGGGCATGACGGAGCTTTCCATCACTGGAGGCCCAGTTCCTCCAGCAGTCTGGGCGCGGGGTAGACCTTGTCCATCAGCCAGCGCATGTAACGCATGTCGACATGGATGGCGCGTTTGTAACGCGGGTCATACATCCAGCTCGCGCTCACCGCCTCCCAATTGCTGTCGAAGTTGAGCCCGACCAGCTCTCCCCTGGCGTTGAGCACCGGCGAGCCGGAATTGCCGCCGGTGGTATCCAGGTTGCTGAGGAAGTCGACAGGCATGGTCTTCAGCTTCGGATCGGCATAATTGCCGAAGTCACCCTTCTTGATAGCGGCAAGCAGCGGCGAGGGCGCATCGAAGGGTTCCTTACCGGTGTTCTTCTCGACGATGCCGGCTACCGTGGTCACCGGCGAGTACGTCACCGCATCGCGTGCGACCAGCGGCGTGACCTTGCCGTAGCTGACGCGCAGGGTCGAGTTGGCGTCGGGATAGACGGCCCTGCCCTGCTCTTCGCGATAGGCGATCAGCGCCTGCATGTACGCCGGACGCAGGCGCAGCAATTCGCCGTCGCGCGCCTTGCGCTGGTCGTCGACACGCAGAAGGGCCGGCTGCAGGTCGCGGGCGACGGTGAGCAAGGCATCGTCGGACTTCGCCAGTTCGTCCGGCGAGGCCTTGAACTGGCGCAGGCGTTCGGCTTCGTCACCAAGTTTCGTCGCGCCGTAAATACGCTCCAGCGAGGACGCCAGTTCGGCCGGGGTGCGGCCAAAGGCCTTGTCGAACTCGGGCAGGCGCTGCGCGTCCGGCAGTTTCTGGTAACGCGTGAGCAGGGCCGTCAGCAGGCTCTTCTCGACACGCATGTCGTAGCGACGCTGGACCTGCTTGAGCTGACTCTCCAGCAGTTCCTCGTCGCGCTGCTGGTAACCGGTCTCGCGGTCCGCATCGGCTTTGCGTCGCTCGATCGCGAGGCGCTCGATGTTCAGCGCACCGCGCATCAGCTGGGTCTGCGTGGCGATCATGCCAAGCAGCAGGTCGCGCTCGCGAACGCCCTTACCGGCGGCGATCTGCGTCCCCGCCGCGTCGATATCGCCACGCAGATGTTTGCCGTCTTTCTGCTTCGCCAGCCAGGCCAGCATCGCTTTCTCGTCGTCCGCGCGCACGGTGACCGCGTCGCTGCGCTCGAGGCCCTCGAGTTCGCCGCTGAAGCGTTTCATATTGTTCTTCAGCGACTGCAACTGCGCGGCATAGCGGATACCGGCGTCGCGATCGGTCTTGCCGGCGTCCTCGATCACACCCTGCAGCTGTTTCAACACCTCGACGGTGGACGGCAGGCGCCATTCGACCTGATCGGCGAATTCGGCAGCGGTGCGATGGCGATACGTCGTACCGGGGTAGCCGGCCAGCATCACGAAGTCGCCCTCGGCTACGCCATCGCGTGCGATAGTCAGGTGCGACGGCGGGTTATAAGGTTTGTTTTGCGCCGAGTAGTCGGCCGGCTTGCCGTCCGGGCCGACATAGGCGCGCAACACGGTGAAGTCGCCGGCATGACGCGGCCAGACGAAGTTGTCGATCTCGTCGCCGTAGTTGCCGATCGCCCGTGGCGGCGCGTAAACCAGCCGGATGTCGCGCAACTCGAGCTGCCTGACCAGGTAGAAATCGCGGCCGTAGAACATGTTCGCCACGCTGCAACGGATGCCGGCCTCTTTCTCGCATTCGGCGACCAGGGCCTTGCTCGCCGCATCGACGGCATCGTAGTACGCGCGCCCGGTCTTGCCTTTGGCCGGCGCCAGCACGCGGTCGGTCACTCGGTCGAAACCGACCGTCACGCGCAGCCGGTAATCGGGGTTTGCCGGCAGCTCGCCGGCACGGTCCGGGGCGACGAAGCCGTTCGAGATCAGGTCGCGGTCCGGCTTGCTGTTGTACTGGATCACGCCGAAAGCGACATGGTGGTTGGTCAGGACCAGTCCATCGGCGGAGACGAAGGCGCCGGTGGCGCCGCCAACCTTGACCACCGCGTTCAGCGGCGCCCTGGTCAGGTCCGCAAGATCCTCCGGGTTGCCCTTGAAACCGGCCTCGCGCAGGGCCTTGTCGATCTTCGGCAGCTGGGACGGCATCCACATGCCTTCGTCCGCTTTCGCATCCACCGCCAGCGCCATTGCCGCACCCAGCACCACCGTGCTTATCCGCATGTCTTTAACCCCTGTCGGTAACAAACCGCCCGACCATAGAGGGAAAACGCCAGGGGGATCAATGGCGATGGCAGGCTTCGGGGTTCGCCGGCATGGCGCGGCGCAACACTGCAGGCCGGCCGCCGGGCGACTATAATTGCCGTTTCGCCTGTTCCCCGCAGGCCTCCCTGACGGAATCGAACCATGCAGCAGATGATGAAGGCCCTGGTCAAGCGCAAGCCCGAACAGGGCATCTGGATGGAAGAGGTGCCCGTGCCCGAGGTCGGCCCGAACGAAGTGCTGATCAAGATGGAAAAGACCGCCATCTGCGGTACCGACCTGCATATCTACAAGTGGGACGAGTGGAGCCAGCGCACGATCAAGCCCGGCCTGACCATCGGCCATGAATTCGTCGGCCGCATCGTCGAGATCGGCCCGGGCGTGACCGGCTACAAGATCGGCGACCGCGTCTCGGCCGAAGGCCATATCGTCTGCGGCCATTGCCGCAACTGCCGCGCCGGTCGCCAGCACCTGTGCCCGAACACGATCGGGCATCGGCGTGAACCGCAACGGTGCCTTCGCCGAATACATGACCATGCCGGCCTCGAACCTGTGGCCGATCCCGGACCAGATCCCGTCCGAACTGGCCGCCTTCTTCGATCCGTACGGCAATGCCGCGCATTGCGCGCTGGAATTCGACCTGATCGGCGAAGACGTGCTGATCACCGGCGCCGGTCCCGATCGGCATCATCGCCGCGGGCATCGCCAAGCACATCGGCGCGCGCAACGTGGTGGTCACCGACGTCAACGATTACCGCCTGAAGCTCGCCGCCGACATGGGCGCGACGCGCGTGGTCAACGTGTCCAAGCAATCGCTGAAGGACGTGGTCAAGGACCTGCACATCGAGGGCTTCGACGTCGGCCTGGAGATGAGCGGCAACCCGCGCGCCTTCGCCGACATGCTCGACTGCATGTACCACGGCGGCAAGATCGCCATGCTCGGCATCATGCCGCGCGGCGCCGGCATCGACTGGGACAAGGTGATCTTCAAGGGCCTCACCCTGCAGGGCATCTACGGCCGTCGCATGTACGAGACCTGGTACAAGATGACCCAGATGGTACTGACCGGTTTCCCGCTGCAGAAGGTGCTCACCCACCAGATCGCCATCGACGATTTCCAGAAGGGCTTCGACCTGATGGACGCCGGCAACTGCGGCAAGGTCGTCTGTTCCTGGAATTGAGCCGGACAAGGCCACGGCGCTGTCATATGGCCAGGCGTTCCAAAAAAGCCCCGGCCGGGTAAACTCGGCCGCAGGCAGGCCGTGTGATTGGGGAAAAGGAGGTGTACGGCGGGGACGTCGCACACCATCGGCTTGCGACCTTGCCGGAGCAATGTGCGCATGGCTGATCGCCGTCTTCCAGAAGGGTCCCGGTTGGCCGCGGGACGCGAACGCGCCCTCACCCTCTACAAATCCCACCGCTTGCGCAAGGTCCTGCTGATCCTGCTCGGGCTCATCGTCTTGTTCGCGCTCGCTCGGTTTCTTCGCCGCGCCGTCGATCATCAAGACCCAGCTCGAATCCCGCGCCAGTGCCGCGCTGCAACGCCCGGTGACACTGGGCGCCGTGCACCTGAACCCGTTCACCCTGCGCCTCGAACTGGACCGGCTGCATATCGGCGAACGCGACGGCAAGACGCCCTTCGTCGATATCGACAAGATCACCGTCAACGCTTCCTGGGCATCGCTGTTCCGCCGTGCCCCGATCCTCGACGAACTCTCGCTCCAGCACCCGCAGGTACACCTGGTACGTACGGCCGACCAGACGTACAACTTCTACGATCTCGTCCAGCAGTTCATGATGCGGCCCGCGGCGCCGGACGAACCGCCGGCACGCTTCGCCTTGTCGAACATCAGCATCCACGACGGCGACATCCAGTTCCACGATGCGGTGCACGACGTCGACCATCGCGTCGACCAGTTGGAACTGGGCATTCCTTTTATCGCCAACCTGCCCAGTGCCGCCGACATCTTCGTCCAGCCGCTGCTCGCCATGCGCGTGGACGGCAGCCCGATGCGCGTCCAGAGCAAGGCCAAGCCGTTCGCAGCCGTGCGCGATTCGGCGACCCATTTCAACTTCGACAAGCTCGACCTGCCGAAGTACCTCACCTACGCGCCGTTCGCGCTGCCGATCACGGTGAAGCGCGGCCTGCTCTCGGGCGACCTGGAACTGCATTTCGTGATGACCGCGCCAGCGCCGCAGATGCAGCTGACGGGCACGCTGACGATGGACGATTTCATCGTTGCCGTCGGCAAGGACACGCCCCTGCTGGAACTCAGTCACGGCACGATCGGCCTGACCCAGGTCGAGCCACTGGTCTCGCGACATCGTTTCGGCACGATCGACCTCAAGGACGCGACCCTGCATTACACGCGCATGGCCGGCGGTCACAGCAACCTCGACGCGCTGACCGGTGGCTCGCCAGCTAAACCCGACGAGCCGCCGACCCAGGTCCATATCGATGCGGTGACCCTGCAGGGCGCGCGCCTGGACTACACCGACCTCAGCGGCAAGGCGCCGGCAAAGCTGTCGCTGGACAACATCCACGGCTCCCTGCGTGGGCTGTCCACCGTGACCGGTCCCGCCGGCAGCATCGACCTGGCGGCGGACATGGCCGGCGGCAGCCTCGCGGCCAATGGCAAGCTCGATCTCGCCAACAGCCGTTACATCGGCAAGATCAACCTGAAGAACGTTGCGCTGGCGCCACTGGTGCCGCTGGCACCACCGATGTTGAACGCCGATATCCCGCGCGGAACGATCGATGCCGATGGCCAGGTGCAAGCCACCTGGAGCCCGACGCTCAATGTGCACCTGGAGCCGGCGCAGGCCAGCCTCAACGACTTCGCGCTCGCTCCGCATGGCGCCGAGGCGACGCCCGTGGGCTGGAAATCGATGAAAGCCGATATCGCCAGTTACGACATGGCCGGCAGCGAGGCGCATCTGAACAGCCTCGTGTTCAGCGGCCTGCAACTGGATGTCAAACGCCTGCGCAACGGCAAGATCGACCTGGCTGGCCTGATGATGCCGCCGGTGAAAGCTGCGCCGGCCACGCCGGCGTTCCGCTGGAGCGTGGCGCATATGGGCCTGGAAGATGGCGCCGTAACCTTCCGCGACGAGAGCGTCGAGGGCCGGCCGGCCCTGGTCAGGCTGGGTGCGAAGACCTTCGGCATCGACAATCTTTCGGACGATATGCGCAAGCCGTTGAAGCTCGACCTCAACGGCACGCTTGGCAAGGGTGGCGTGTTTGCGGTCAACGGTACGGTGCGGCCGCAGCCGCTGGATGCCAACCTGCAGGTCAAGGCCAGCCAGCTCGACCTCGCCCCCCTGGTGCCCTTGATCACGGTACCGTTGAACGTGCACATCGTCAGCGCCCAACTGGCATTGAACGGGCGGCTGCACTACAGCGACCGCGGCAACCAGCCGGCGCGCATGGGCTATCGCGGCCAGGCCACGCTGGGTCGCGTGCGCGTGCAGGACAAGGTCAGCGGCGACGACTTCCTGCACTGGAACGCTTTGTCGGCCAGCGGCACCGACTTGCGCATGGGCGAAGGCCCCATGCATGTCACGGTGGCCGGGCTCGCCCTGGACGATTTCTACGCGCGCATGATCGTCAACGCCAATGGCCGCATCAACCTGCAGGACGTGGTGGCGAACCAGGCGGAGGCGCCTGTTTCAGTGACACGCGCACAGGACGGCACGACACCGAAACCGGCCGAGCCAACGCCCGCGCCGGCTACGTCAGCCGCGGTGGTTGCGGCTACGCCGGTCGCAACCGGCCCGAAACCCGAAGTGCAGATCGGCCAGATCACCCTCACCCGCGGCCAGCTGAACTACACCGACAACTTCATCAAGCCCAATTACACGGCCAATATCACCCAGCTGACCGGCAAGGTCGGTGCCTTCGGGACCGCCGACGGGGGGCCGCCGGCCGAACTCACCCTGCAAGGCCAGCTCGACGACAACGCACCGGTGAATATCGACGGCACGATCAACCCACTGGCGCCGGTGGCCTTCCTCGATGTGAAAGCCAAGGCCGATGGCGTGGAATTGACCCATCTTTCGCCCTACTCCGGCAAGTACGCCGGTTACCCGATCACCAAGGGCCGGCTCACGGCCGATGTGCACTATCTGCTCGACCAGGGCAAGCTCACCGCGGACAACCACATCTTCATCGACCAGCTGACCTTCGGCGATCGCATCGACGGCCCCGGGATCAGCCATCTGCCGGTGAAGCTGGCGGTCGCGCTGCTGAAGAATTCGCAGGGACAGATCGACGTCCATGTGCCGGTTTCCGGTTCGCTGGACGATCCGAAGTTCAGTATGGCCGGGCTGATCTGGCGCGCCATCGGCAATCTGATCATGCGCGCGGTGACCTCGCCATTCCGCCTGCTCGCCTCGGCGGGCGGTAGTAACAAAGACCTCGGTTACGTTGCCTTCGCCCCGGGTTCGGCCGAGCTCGATACCGAAGCGCAATCGCGCCTGACCGATATCGTCAAGGTGCTCAACGACAAGACCACGCTGAACCTGGACGTCACCGGCCGCATGGATCCGTCGAAGGACGAGACCGGTCTACGCCAGGTCATGGTCCAGGACCTCGTGGTCAAGGAAAAAATGGACGCCCAGCGCGACGAGGCCGGCGTCGACCCGGCCACGGTGAAGGTCGACCCGGCCGAATACGATAAGTACCTCGAGAAGGCCTACAAGCACACCAAGTTTCCGAAACCGCGCAACTTCGTCGGCCTGGCCAAATCCCAGCCACCGGATGAAATGAAGAAACTGCTCGAGGCGAACATGCCGGTCGACCAGGACGCGCTGCGCCATCTGGCCGAGCGCCGCGCCAGCGCGGTGCGCCAGTGGCTGCATGGCAAGGTCGACGACAAGCGGATCTTCGTGCTCGCACCCAAGCTCGACGCCAAGGGCATCGACGACGACGGCAAGACCACCCGGGTAGACTTCGGCTTGCATTGATGCGATGGCGCGCGGGCAAGCCGCGGCCATCGCCAACCCTCAAAGAGCGATTTTAGCGGTCGCGTCCGCCGTCACGAGGCGGCGTACGCAGCCGTGGCGGTGCTCGCTCCGGTGGGGGTGTCCGCGGCGGTGTCGGTAGCCCGTTGGCTTGTTGCGCATGGCCGGGATTCCGGTTGGCTTGGGGATCGACCTGCTGGGCCTGGACCTGATGGGCCTGGACCTCGCGGACCTGGATCCGATCGGCCTGAACCGGTGGTTGGGTCCGATCGGCAGCCGCCCAGGCCTGCCGCACAAATTGCTGCCACTCTTCCCTGGTCTGCGGTGGGCGTTCCCGGTTCATGCGTTCCATCCTTTGCCATTCCTTGCGTACATATTCGCTCCGTTTGCGATCCGCCGCGTCCACGCGGCATCCCGATACTACGGGGGCAGGAACTTCAGTGGCAACGATTGAGATGCACAGAGGGTCGCGACCGCACTAGAGGCCACCGGCCGGTGGGCTCATAATTGGGGTTTCCCGCAGGAATCCCTCCCCATGAGCTACCCCGGCCAGACCCGCTACGCCAGCGAACTCGAATCCATCCGCGAACAAGGCCTGTTCAAGGCCGAGCGCGTCATCGTCTCGCCGCAATCGGCCGAGATCGAACTCGAGGACGGCCGCAAGGTACTCAACTTCTGCGCCAACAATTACCTCGGCCTGGCCGATCATCCCGACGTGATCCAGGCAGCGAAGGACGCGCTGGACACGCACGGCTTCGGCATGGCCTCGGTGCGTTTCATCTGCGGCACGCAGGACCTGCACAAGCAACTGGAAGCGAAGATCGCCGAGTTCTTCGGCACCGAGGACACCATCCTCTACGCCGCCTGCTTCGATGCCAACGGCGGCCTGTTCGAGCCGCTTGCTCGGCGAAGAAGACGCGGTGATCTCCGACGCGCTTGAACCACGCCTCGATCATCGACGGCATCCGCCTGTGCAAGGCCAAGCGTTTCCGCTACACCAACTGCGACATGGCCGATCTCGAAGCGCAGCTGCAGGCCGCCGACGCCGCCGGTGCACGCGCACAAGCTGATCACCACCGACGGTGCGTTCTCGATGGACGGCTTCATCGCACCGCTCGACCAGATCACCGCGCTGGCAAAGAAGTACAACGCCCTGGTGCACATCGACGAATGCCATTGCACCGGTTTCCTCGGCGACACCGGCCGTGGCTCGGCCGAGTACAACGGCGTGATGGACAAGATCGACATCTTCACCGGGCACGCTGGGCAAAGCACTCGGTGGCGCGCTTGGTGGCTTCACCACCGGGCCGCAAGCGAAGTGATCGAGATGCTGCGCCAGCGCTCGCGTCCCTATCTGTTCTCCAACTCGCTGCCACCGCATGTGGTCGCCGCCGGCATCAAGGTGTTCGACATGCTCGCCGCCGCGGGCGACCTGCGCGACAAGGTCAAGGAGAACACGCGCTACTTCCGCGAGAAGATGACCGAGGCCGGTTTCGACATCCGTCCTGGCGTGCATCCGATCGTGCCGGTCATGATCTACGACGCCAAGCAGGCCCAGGCGATGGCCACCGCCCTGCTCGACGAGGGCATCTATGTCACCGGCTTCTTCTTCCCGGTCGTTCCGCAGGGCAAGGCGCGCATTCGCACGCAGATGAGCGCGGCGCATACGCGCGAACATCTCGATCGGGCAATCGATGCTTTTGTCCGCGTGGGTCGCCAGCTCGGCATAGTTGCCGCCTGAATTCCACCGAAGCTCGGGCGGACCCACTGGATTCCGCTCGAGCTTCTGATGGCATGCCGCCTACCTGGAATAGATCACCTAGTGTGCTGTCCCAGAGATAGCTTTACTAAGTCGCGTGAGCTTTTCCAGGATGGAGTCGGCCGTGGCCGTCCAGGCAAAGGGTTTGGGATGCTCGTTCCAGTGGGTAGCGAATTGTTCGATGCGCCGACGCAGGTCGGCGACCGAAGCGAATGAGCCGCGCCGGATGGCCCGCTGCGTGATGATGCCAAACCAGCGTTCGACCTGGTTGAGCCAGGAACTGTAGGTCGGCGTGAAGTGCAGATGGAAGCGGGGTCGCCGCGTCAGCCATGCGCGCACTTTGGGATGCTTGTGCGTGGCGTAGTTGTCGGCGATCAGGTGAACATCCAGATGCTCTGGCACGCACGATTCGATGTGGCGCAGGAAGGCCAGGAACTCCTGATGGCGGTGACGGGGCTTGCACTGGGTGATGACTGAGCCGTTGGCGACATCGAGCGCGGCGAACAAGGTCGTGGTGCCGTGACGGATGTAGTCGTGCGTCACGCCTTCGACATAGCCCAGCCCCATCGGCAACAGCGGCTGCGTGCGCTCAAGTGCCTGGACCTGGCTTTTTTCGTCCACACACAGCACCAGGGCATGGTCGGGTGGATTGAGATACAGGCCGACGATATCCCTCACCTTCTCAATGAAGAACGGATCGGTCGAGAGCTTGAATGACTTCGTTCGATGCGGCTGGACGCCGAACAATTTCAGGTAACGTTGGACCGAACTCTTGGTCACCCCGGTCTCGTCGGCCAAGCCGCGGACCGTCCAATGCGTGCCCGCGGCCGGTTTATGCAACAACGCGGCATTCAGCAAGGCGGCGATCCGCTCATCGTCGAGGGCGCGCGGCCGTCCCGATTTGAGCGCATCGTGCAGGCCCGCCACTCGCGCCTCGCGAAAGCGCTTGCGCCAGTTCGATACCGCCGCCGGGGTCACCTTCGTACGGCGCGCGATCTCGCGCACGGTCACGCCCTCCGCGCTCCACAGGATCATCTGCGCGCGACGCACCAGGCCATGCGGGAAGCTGCGCGACTGAGCGATCGCCTCCAGCTCGTGGCGCTCCTGTGTCGTGACGTTCAATTCCAGCGCGGGACGGCCCATCGACATTCCTCCTCGACGAAAAGATTACCTTTTCGACAGAGAAAAAATAACTTAGTTTCTTTTGGGACAGCACACTAGGGAACCTCTGATCTATTCCACAGAGGGCCCGCCACCGGCGCCGCCCGGCTTGGTAAGGGAGCCACCCTTGCCGGCGCCGGGCAGCACGGGTGGCGAGCCTTCTGGACATCATGCCGCCTACGTGGAATAGATCAGAGGCTCCCTAGTGTGGTGTCTCAAAAATAAATTGAACTAAATCAGTTGGCATCTGTCTTTGGGTTTCCGTCTGCTGGAAACTATTCCCATGGCAAGAAGAGGACGACCGGTAACGAAGCTGTCGCTGACAGACGAAGAGCGCGCGGAGCTGATGTCACGGCTGGCAGTTCGCAAGGCACCCGCTGATGAGAAGCTGCGCATTCGCGTGGTGCTCGGGTGTGCCGATGGCGAGTCGGGAACGCGTCTTGCTGAGCGTCTGAAGACGAGCATCCAGACGGTCTCGAAATGGCGCCGTCGCTATGCAGCGTATCGTTTCGCGGGCCTGACCGATGCCCCCCGCGCGGGTCGGCCGCGTACCGTCCTTGATGATCAGGTCCAGGCGATCGTGGATCAGGTCCGTCAGACCACCCCAAAAAATGCCACGCACTGGAGCGTGCGCAGCATGAGTGCGGCGACGGGCGTATCCGCTCCGACGGTGCACCGAATCTGGCGGGCCTTTGGATTGAAGCCGCATCTGCAAGCCACGTTCAAGCTTTCCACCGATCCGTACTTCGTGGACAAGGTGCGTGATGTGGTGGGCCTGTACATGGCGCCGCCCGATCGCGCGTTGGTGCTGTGTGTCGACGAGAAGAGCCAGATCCAGGCGTTAAACCGCACACAACCGGGATTGCCATTGACCTTTGGCAAGCCGGGGACACGCACCCACGACTACAAGCGGCATGGCACCACGTCCTTGTTTGCCGCACTGGATGTGGCCACTGGCAAGGTCATCGGGCAGCTCAAGCGACGTCACCGCAGTGCCGAGTTCCTACAATTCCTCAATGCGATTGATGCCGCCGTCCCGACGGACCAGGACATCCATCTGATCATGGATAACTACGGGACGCATAAGACGGAGAAAGTGCGCGCTTGGTTTACGGCGCGGCCGCGCTACCACGTACACTTCACGCCGACCTCCGCCTCCTGGCTCAACCTGGTGGAGCGGTTCTTCGGTCAGATCAGCGAGCGGTGGATCAAACGCAACGCACACACCAGCGTTGCCGATCTCGAACAATCCATCTGCCACTACATTGACAACCACAACGCCGATCCTAAACCCTTCGTCTGGCGCAAGACCGCCGATACCATCCTTGCCTCCGTGGCTCGCGCCGCCACTAAACTTAGTTAAAGTTATTTGCGAGACACCACACTAGCGACCCGCGGTTCGGTCGCCACGCTGAAAACGCGGGGAATAAGGCGCCTTTGGTGTTTTCGGGCCCGGCGAACTTTCCGCTGAAGAGCTCTCCGACGCCTTCAGTTCAGGCGTCCGCGGAGACTGCGGGGGCCGCGGCCGCAACGACGGAGGCAGCGGCGGCGGCGTGGCTTGCCGCTCGCGAAGCTGCTCGCTGTCGACCGAAGCAATACTGGAATACGTATTCTGCGAGCTATCGCTGCTGTAGCCACTGCTCATGCGTGTTCCCCTGAGGCCATGCGGCCGATGTACCACGTTGTTGCATTGATCTTGTTCCGATCCATAAAATCTGCTCCCTGTATTGAGGTGTTGTCGCCTGCGGGCTGAATTGCGTGAAGACGATACCCACAGCCAGCGTCCCATGCTTACGCCGAACGCGGATGCGGCTAACGACCGCGACCGACGTCACCGTTCCGCTGGCGCAGATGCGGAGGCGGCCTGCCTGGCGTAAGCGGCGGTTCGGGACTGGTCGCCCGTGACGTCGTTGGCGAGTTGTCCCGCGTCAGGCGGGGAGCGAAGCCAAGTTCCGAGCTGGTGAACGACGCAATGCTGCTGCCGCTGTCACGGCTGCTTATGCTGCTGGCGGGTGACGGCGGCCGGGTCGGCCTGTCCGGAGCCAGCGGTGGCGTCGACTCGCGCGAACCTCCCGGCGGGGCGGGACGCATGGGACTACTACTCATGCCAGAGCCCCTTGCCGGTGGAAACCGGATCGATCGAGTGTGCCGCGGTAGCGAGGGAATGATTTCTCACACATGCTCCTTGTGTCTTCGTGTTTCGCATCCGCGCCCTTCCGGGGATACATCGATGCGACGATCGCGCATTCCATGCGTCATGATCGTGCGCCAGCATTGTTGCGCGCACATCGATTCGAAATCAATCGACTGGTGACACCTTAGCGCCCGAGCGCCACCACTTCCTCATCGCTCAGAAGACGCCAGCGCCCCTTCGGCAAGTCGCCGAGGACAAGCGGCCCGATTGCCACGCGCAGCAATCGAAGCACATCGAACCCAAGCGCCGAGAGCAGCCGCCGGATATGCCGGTTGCGCCCTTCGTCGAGCACGACTTCCAGCCAGGCATTTTTTTCGCCCGAACGGAGCAAGGTTGCCCGGCGCGCCCGGAGCAGGTCGCCCCCCTCTTCCACGCCTGCCGTCATAGCGACGACATCCGCTTCGGTCGGCAAACCCGCGACCTGTACGTGGTAGGTCTTTTCCAGATGGGATTCGGGCGCGGTGATGCGTGCCGCCCATTCCGGGTCATTGCTTAGCAGGAGCAGGCCTTCGCTGGCCTTGTCCAGGCGTCCGACCGGGCCCAGCCAGGGCAGGCCCGCCTCGGCCAGGGAGTCGTAGATCGTGCTGCGGCCTTTCTCGTCCGAGGCGCTGACGACCAGGCCCCGTGGTTTGTTCATCGCCACGTAAACCCGTTCGGCTGCCTGTACCGCCACGCCGTCAATGGCAAGGCGGTGTTTCACCGTGTCGGTCGGGTATTCGGGGTCTCGGACGATGCGCCCATCCACGCTGACCCGGCCCTCGCGGACCAACTTTTCGCCCTGGCTGCGTGAGCAGATGCCGGCCTTGGAGAGGACGCGGGCGAGGCCATGGCGGGGGATGGCGGGTCGGTGCATGTTGCGGGCGGTCTGTCTAGAAAACTCTGGGAAGGATATCGCGAAAGGACTCGCGCACCGGGTGCGCTCCAAAAACGCTCCCGCACAAAAAGAAAAGCCCGGCTTTCGCCGGGCTTTTCCTTCAAGCTGCTTTCGAACGATCGAACCTTACTGCTGAACCTGCAGTTCGGTACGACGGTTGCGGGCGCGGCCTTCCTTCGTGTCGTTGCTGTCGATCGGGTCGGCTTCGCCGTGGCCGGTCGGGCCTTCCAGGCGGCTGGCATCGATGCCGTGCGCCGTCAGGTACTCGAACACGATCTTCGCGCGACGCTCGGACAGGCCCTGGTTGTACGTGTCGGTACCGACGCTGTCGGTGTAACCGGCAACCATGACCTTGACGGTCGGGTAGCGCTGCAGAGTGTCGACAGCCTGGTCGAGGACGCCCAGCGACTCGCTGGTCGGCTCCTGCAGGGACGGACCGATGTTCGTCTCACCCTTCTTCGGGCGGTCGAACTTGAAGTTGACGCCGCGCAGGTCGATGACGACCTTCTGCGGGCAACCGTCCGGACCGACGATCGTGCCAGCCGGCGTGGCCGGGCACTTGTCGTCGCAATCGTTCACGCCGTCGCCGTCGCTGTCCATGGTGGAGCAGTCAGCCGGAGCCGGAGGCGGAGCAACGGCCGGAGCCGGGGCAGCGGGCGGAGCGCCGAAGCGCGAAACCACGCTGAAGCCCAGGAACCAGTCGCCGTAGCCGCTTTCCGAACGGTTGGTCTTGTCGTCCCAATCGTAGCGGTAGCCGGCTTCCGCACGGATGTCGGAGCTGTCGGTGATGGTCTTGGACACGCCGACGCCAAGCTCGGCAGCCGGGGACCAGCCGCGGTCGTTCGAATCCTGGTGGTAGCTGCCCATCACGCCGGCCAGCAGGTACGGGCGCCATGCGTCCCACGCACCAGCGTAGAAGCGAGCGGCGACGCCGTAGTTGTTGTTACCCCAGGTACCGCCGTTGTGGCCGCCGCCGGTCAGGCTGTCGCGGTCGCGCTTGGTGCGGTCGATGAACAGATCGATCGAGGCATTCGACGAAATGAACTTGCCAACGCCCAGGCCGTAATAAACCTGACGGCTGTTGGTGTTGCGGTCCGTGTCGTTGTAGTAGCCGCCAACGGTCGGGGCAATGTACCAGCGACCATCATAGGTCGTCGTCGACGTGCTGGTTGCCGTGTCGGCGGCAGTGTTGTCCTGCGCATGAACGGCACCCACGCCGCCCAGGGCCAGACCAATCAGCAAAAACAAGCCCTTACGTTTCATCGGTGTCTCCTCATTATTGGTATTCGCGTCCGCGCTCCACCCCAGACGGAAATCGCGCGTGAAACTGCTTTTTCGGTTCGAATCAGGGGACTTCGGCCGTCCCTCGCTTTTGTACCCCATCAACGGGCGGCGGCAGTTTAGCAAAAATCAAACATTTGCACAGCCGTAAAAAACCGCCGTTCATATTCGAGTCACGCCATTATCAGGCCGTGAAGAGCGTCACGAACTCGTGAATGGGCATGGCGTCTAGCTTTGCGGGGGATTCGGTCGCGGCAAGGACCGCCTCGACCCGATCCTGGGGCATCTGGCCGCGCAGCGCGGACTTGAACTTCTTCCAGCAAAACGGGAATACCTTCGGCCCTGCGCTTGCGGTGGCCGATGGGGAAATCGATGGAAATTTTCTCCGTATCGGGTGCCGTCCTTGAAAAATACCTGCACCGAATTGCCGATATAACGTTTGGCCGGATCGAAGTAATCCTTTGTGAACTGGGGATTCTCCACAACCTGCATTTTGTCGCGCAGGGCGTCGATACGCTGATCGGCGGCAATCGTCGTCGTTGTAATCACCGGCGGTGAGACGGCCGAAGATAAGCGGCACGGCCACCATGTACTGGATGCAATGGTCGCGGTCGGCGTAATTGGCCAGCGGGCCGGTCTTGTCGATGATGCGGACGCCGGCCTCCTGGGTCTCGATGACGATCTTCTCGACCTGGTCGAGCTTCGGCGGCGACCTCGGCGTGCAGCTTCATGGCGCATTCCACCGCGGTCTGGGCGTGGAATTCGGCCGGGAAGCTGATCTTGAACAGCACGTTTTCCATCACATAGCTGCCGAACGGGACGCTCGAACTCGAAGGGATTGCCCTTGAAGGCGACGTCGTAGAAGCCCCAGGTCTTGGCCGATGAGGGCCGACGGGTAGCCGACCACATTGCGGTAGACGGCATTGATCGCATGGGTCACGGCGCGGCGGCAGGCATCGCCGGCGGCCCAGCTCTTGCGCGGACCGGTGTTCGGGGCGTGGCGATAGGTGCGCAGCGCGCCGTTGTCGATCCAGCTGTGCGAAACGGCGGTGGTGATCTCCTCCTTGCCGCCGCCAAGCATGGCGGTGGTCACCGCCGTGGAGGCCAGGCGGACCAGGATCACGTGGTCCTGACCGACGCGGTTGAAACTGTTCTTCAGCGCATAGCAGCCCTGGATCTCATGGGCCTTGATGGCGTAGGTGAGTACGTCACGCACGGTCAGGACCTTGCCGCCTTCCTTCTCGGCCTTACGGCTGAGGTAGTCGGCCACGGCCAGGATCGACCCGAGGTTGTCCGACGGATGGCCCCACTCGGCGGCCAGCCAGGTGTCGTTGAAGTCGAGGTAGCGGATCTGGGTGCCGATCGCGAAAGCGGCCTGCACCGGGTCCAGTTCGTGGCTGGTGAAGGGCACGCGCGCGCCGCCGGCCAGGGTCGCGCCGGGCACCAGCGGGCCAAGGTGCTTGACGCACTCGGGGAACTTCATCGCCAGCGCGGCGCAGGCCAGCGAGTCCAGCAGCATGTAGCGTGCGGTGTCGTAGGCCTCGGTCGAATCGATGGTGTAGTCGGCGACGTAGTTGGCCACGTCGACCAGCGGCTGATCGGGATCGGGACGCCTGGCCGAACGGATGTCGTGTGCACTCATGGACGATTCTCTCGAGAGGGAAAACCGCCATTTTAGCCGGTTGCGTCCGGATTGGCCTGCGCACTGCAGCAAACCGTTTCCCGCCGCGGCTCCCTTGACGCCCTTCCCGGCCGCCACCAGAATGCCCGCCGCTACCTACCTTTAGAGGGAGTAGTTCCGGAGCGGCCTAAGCCACTTCGCGCGGCGGCCGTCATCACGGGTGGCACATCCACCCCGGTCCCCGCGGCGACGTCATGTCGTGAACGAGACTCTGCGGTGGTCCGTCGGCGGCGCGCCCTGCGGATCCCTGCATAGTCATGCGCGCCAGAAACGGACGCTCATGGACTTTCTCACCCCCGAATTCTTCTCCAGCCTGGCGGCGATCATCTTGCTCGACCTCGTCCTGGCCGGCGACAACGCCATCGTGATCGCCCTGGCCGCGCGCAACCTGCCACACCACCTGCAGCGGAAAGCGATCTTCTGGGGCACCTTCGGCGCCATCGCGATCCGCGTCGCCCTGACCTTCGTGGTGATCACCCTGCTGAAGCTGCCGGGCCTGATGCTGGTTGGCGGCCTCCTGCTGGTGCCGATCGCCTGGAAGCTGCTCGGCAACCAGGAACATGACCCGCACATCTCCCCCGCCGCCGGCTTCTGGGCGGCCATCAGGACCATCGTGGTCGCCGACGCACTGATGGGCCTGGACAACGTGCTGGCCATCGCCGGCGCGGCCAAGGGCCACATGGGCCTGGTCGTGCTCGGCCTGGCCATCAGCGTGCCCCTGGTGGTCTGGGGCTCGACCCTGATCCTGAAACTGATCGAGCGCTTCCCGATCGTGATCTACATCGGTGCCGCGGCGATCGCCTGGACGGCGGCCCGGATGATCGGCCACGACAACCTGCTCCTGCCATGGTTCGACGCGCGGCCATGGGCACAGTGGGCGCTGGATGTGGTGCTGGTGGGGGGAATCTGTGGGGGTGGCTGGCTTTGGCAGCGGCGCAGGCGCGTTGTTGCCTGAAGCGGGAACGGGGAACGGGGAACGGGGAACGGGGAACGGGCGAGTTTCAGGCGGCCTGAATGTTTTTGCCCGGGCAGACCTCAGAGCCTGGTTTTCCCGCAGCTTCCACTGTTCCCCGTTCCCTGTTCCCCGCTCTCGTCAGAACCGCAACCGAAGGAACAACGACGGCCCATCCAGCCGCATATCGAGGCTCGCGTCATAGTTGCGCTTGGCCTGGTTGAGCTTGATCCGGGTCAGGCCGTATTCGGCGCCGAAGCCGACGTTCTGCCAGGGGAAGTACTCCACGCCGAGTGCGGCATTCCAGATATGGCCGTCCAGTGAACCGCCATTTTTCTTCACGCCGCTGGCGTCCGCATACATGCGCCACTGGTCGTTGAAGGCATGGCGCCAGCCGAGCGTCAGCATCGGGGCCCAGGCACTGTCGCTGGAACTGGTACGACCGGCCACGCTCAGGTCGTTCAGCGACGCGGAGGCATCGAGCGATGTGCGCACTTTGTAGTACGCCGCGCCGACGCCCACGCCGAATACGTCGTTTTCCTTGCCGAACCACCAGTGGTAGTCGGCGCTGCCGAAATCGAATTTCAGGTCACCCTTCACCCGCGCCATCGCCGTATAGTCGTCGCCGAGGAAGTTAATGTTTTCCGTCAGCGTCTTCGTCTTCGAGCGGTCGATGCCATAGAAATCGAACGAGAAGCCCTGGCTGTCGCCGATCAGGAAATCCATGCGCGCGCGCGGCACGGTCTTGTGCTTGCTGAATCCCAGGTCGTCCTCGAGGTTCGCGTGGCCGCGGATCGATCCGTCCTTGCTACTGGCGCCAAGGGTGGTGTCGTTGTCCGCGTAGTAACCGCCCAGCCAGATGCTGACGCGGTCAAGTGCCGGTGAATGATCGGCGAACGCCGCGGAGCTCGCGGCCGCGAGCGAGATGAAGGCAAGACCGCCGGCGATTTTCTTCGTGAGTCGTGCGGGCACAACAGGCATGGGGAAAGCTCCGTATTCCAGGGGCAAAACCACCCTATGGCGGCTTGGAAAAGCCGCCAACGGCAAGGTCATCGAAATGGTCCGGGCGCCATGCTAGCGAACACGGATGTGTTCGCTACGTGCACGAAGAGTCGCGAATGTTTGAAACGGACTCAGTAGGTCAGCGGCACACGCACGGTAAGATTCGCATCCGGCGTATCGCGCGTCACGCCGACGCCAAGCGTGACATTGAGCGTTTGCTTCTCGTTGAAACGATACGATCCGCCGATCAGCAGGGTGCCGAGCACGGTACGCACGGATCCGGGAATGCGATCGCCGTTCTGCGTCGTCGGCCCGAGCATTGCCTGGTCGTAGCCGATGCTCATCGACATCTTCTCGTTGAGCGCGAGGCCCATGCCGATGCTGACGTCGAAGATGTTGCCCGCGTGCACGTCGCCGAGTTCTTCCTTGCCAGCGAGCAGCACCGTGCGACTGACATCGTTGCGCGTGAAGTTGTACAGGTAGCTGATGTTGCCGAACAACACGATGGGATCGGACGGATAAAGCCAGGTGATGCCCGGTTGCACGGCCCAGAAGCCCGAGCCGGTCGGCAACTCCAGCGGCAGGCCGGTACCCGTGGCGTTCTGCACGCAACGCGTGACGCAGTCGGTTACCACCTCGAAGGGATCCTTACCGGTGTTTGACTTCACGCGCAGCCAACCGATGTAGTAAGCCTTGTCGGCACCGCCGTCGTTCAACTGGTAACGCGCTGTGGCCTCGATGTCGCCGATGCCACTGCCACTGGCGGCAAAAGCCCTGTCCTGCGCGGAGCCGGTGAAAATCTCGCGGCTCACTGTGTCGGTGTGCGCATGCAGGTAAGGTATCCGCACTTCGAGCTCGAAGCGGTTGGTGAAGCCATAACGCATCGCGATCGCCGCGGTCTGCAGTGTCGTCTTCACCTGGCGCACGTCGACCAGGCCGATCAGGATCGCCGGGATCACCGTATAGCCGACGAGGGAAACACGGTCCGCGGACGAATAGCCGAACTGGTACGACGGCTCCAGGATGAACTTGCCTTTGGGCGTCAGTACACCCGGCTGGTCGAAGATCGGCGCCACCTCGGGCGGACGGTCCAGGGCCTCGGGCGCGCGACCGACCGGGCGATTCGACTGGGCGACCTGGGGTGCGGGCGTCCGCGGCTGTGCGGACGTTGCCGGTGCGGTCGCGGCTGCGGCGGTCGTGGCGGCGGCCGTCGCGGGCAGGCCCACGGCGCGACGCAGTGCCTGATAATCGGCCTCCTGCTTAGCCAGCGATCGCTTCATCGCCTCGAGCTGGTCGTTCTGCTCGGCGATGCGATTGCGCATGGCGTCCAGCTGCTGCCCCTGGGCGGCGATCTTGCTCTTGACGTCCTCGCCCACGGCCACCGGAGCGGTCGTGGGCGCCTGTTGTGCCTGTTGGGCATGGGCGACCGAGCCCGCGAGCGCAATGCCCACGCAGCCGGCCACCCCCGCCTTTTTCCACGATGTCCGTGTCATGACCTGCCCTCGCGATACGGTTATCGATCGATGTGCTTACCGCGACTGGATCAGTGCGGCCTGCAGCCCTGCCTGCCAGTCCAGTGCCCTGAAGCTGCCCAGACTGTTGACGCTGGTACTGAGCGTGGTGACGCTCTGGATGGTTTGCCCGTCGAGCGTGTTCTGCACGATGGTTCCCGCGGTGCCCATGGCCAGCGCACGCGCCTGGCTCATCGCCGCCGGAATGGCGGCTGCCGCCGCCGAACCCATGGCCGACGAGGGTGCGGCCGGCGCCGCCGCGGCCGGTGCCCCACCCGGCGCGCCTGACGCGGCCGTGGATGCGGGCGATGACACCGAAGGGGAGGAGGACGGTGAAGAGGACGACACGTTCGAGGCGACGGCGCCGCTGGTCGGGGGAGCGGTGGTCGTTGCCGCGACCGTGCCGGTAGCGACGCTGTTGCCCGGGCCGTTCTGGACCACGAAGACCGAACGGGTCGCTGCTTCGAGCTGAGCCGCCTGGTCCTTGGTCATCTGCGAAATATCGGGAATCTGCAGGCTCTGCACCGTGGTCGCCACGCCGTCGATGCTGACCGTTCGCTCGATGCCGAACGACGCCTTCAGGCCGGCGACGTCGAAGCCGCCGCGGGCCTGGTCGAGGGTCTCGTCGCTGACCGGCTTCCAGCTGTCGATACCGCCGCTTTCGGCGTGCGCCAACGGCGCGATGGCTGCCAGGGAAAGGGTTACGAGGATGGCGTGCTGCGTTTTCATCTATCTGGCCTATATGTCGCCGGGACCGAGCTTGGGCAGCGTGATGTCACCCAGCCCTCGCCGGTCGATACCGGTCGAAAGCGGTGCCATCGGCGCGACGCGCCAGTCGGTGGCGTTATTGAAGCTGGCAAGCTCCCGGTGGTTGTGGATGACGAAGACGACGCGGTTCTTCCACATCGCCTCGAAACGGGTGCGCGACATCGAATGGGTACCGGTGGCCGGATCGCCGACCAGCACGCGTCCCCCGGCCACACCCTTGACGACGACGAAGTGGTGATAGCCACGCTCGTCGATCAGGACGATGGCCGGCAGTTTTTCCTCGGCGAGCTTGTCCAGCGACACCTCGAAGCCGTCGGCCTCGAAGCCCTGGGTCGCCAGGAACGCCTTGATGTCCAGCAGCGAGAATCCCTCGCGATTGATCTTTGCCTGGTCGCCGTTCGCGTACATCTGGGCGAAGGCGTCCTTTTCAGCGACCGGGACGCCGTACTGGAAGGTCAACAGGGTGGCCACCGCGGCCGAGCCGCAGCTGAAGTCGTACTGTTGACGGATGGTCTGCTTGAACCGCGCCTCCTTGAGGCTGGTCAGCTGGAGCCTGTACAAGGTGCCCTGCGCGCCCGGCACTTCGATCGTGCTCGCGGATGCCGCCGTGGCGACAGCGAGCATGATCAGGGCGCACCAGCGCATCATGGCTGGAACTGCACGTTGACGATGGTGGCGTTCTGGATCAACACATTGTTGCCGGTGTTCTGGATGACCGTCGGCAAGCCGGCGGCGCCCTGGAATGTCGTGCCGGAGATCGCGTTGTCGCCGGTAAAAAGATGATCGGCGGTGTTGTTGCCGACGGTGCCGTTCAAGGTCATCCGATTGGTGACCTCGGTGCCGCCACTGGAGGCGGCCAGGCGTGCATCGTCGACGCTTTTGCCGAAGTCGTGCTCCGCCGGCGGTGTCGCCGCCTGCGCGAGAACGGGAGTACATAACGCCAGGCCACAAAGCGCGGCCAGGAATAACGGGGCTGCCGATCGCATGATCGTTCTCCCGATCGATGTCCGCGAGGCGCTTGCGCGCCCCGCGGAACGAATCGATCTCTTTATGGACCGACGGTGAGGTTGGCTTGCACGTTGACGCTCTGCTGGATAAGCGAAGCGAAACCGCTGTTCTGCGCGATGACCGTGACGCCGGCGGCCGCTGCCGCTGCACTGTTCATCTGGTTGGACATGTCGAAGGTGCCCGCGTCGACGGTGTTCGAACCGCCCGCGCCACCCGCGCCACCGGCCGCGCCGGAGCCCGAACCGCCGATGCCGGAACCGCCGGAACCGCCGGCCGCGCCCGCACCGCCCTGCGCCAGCGAATCGCCGCTCGCGCCGCCCGTACTCGTGGCCGCGCCACTGGTCGCGGTGGCATCGCCACTGGTACCCGCACCGGCCGCCCATGCGCCCGTGCCGCCAGAGTTGGTGCTGGCGTTGTCGCCCGCGCCACGCTCACGCGAACTCACGTCGCCCGTGGTGTCGCCATTGCTGTTGCCGCCAGCCGCCAGGCTAGCCGCACCGTTGCTTCCGCTTGCCCCGAGCGAGCCGCCGCCGTCGCCGCCATGCGCACGCGCATTACCGCCGTCGCCGCCTGAACCGCCCTTGGCGCCATAGCCCTTGCCACCGTAGCCATCACCGCCGGCACCGCCCTTGCCACCGTTGGCGTTACCCCAGTTCTGGGCGACGTTGCCGATGTCGCGGACGCGCACGTCGGTCACATAGCCATCGAGCTTGCTGATGGCGATAGCCTTGTTGGTATTGAACGAGCTGGCGATCGAGGACGATGCCGTGCCGCCGTTGTTGGCGGATGCACTGCCCTGGCCGTCGGCGTAGGAATCGCCCTTGTTATTACGTGTATCGCCCGAGCTCGAGTCGTTACCCTGGTTCGAGTTGTCTTTCAGATGGGCACTGGAATCGTTGCCCTGGTTGGAATTATTCGAGTTGTCGGTAGCGTTTACGGCTACCTGCACAGCCGTCGAATGGCGCTGGGCGGAGGCACCTGCTCCGCCAGTCAGGGTGTCGTCTGCCAAGGCCGGCAGGGTAAAACCGATGCCGAGGCATATCGCGGTGGCGAGAAGAGTCTTGCGCATAACAGTCTCCTGAAAAGCGATCGCTTAGGGCCCCTGTTTTCCGCTCTCGCGCCCTGCCTGCGCTCGAAGCACCAAGTGGGAGCAACATCCGTGCCCGCCACCGCGAGCCCACCTGCTTTTCGGGTGAATACGAATGAATTCCGTTACTTGGGCAACGGAAAGTCATAAAGGGAAAGCGCTCGTTCAGTTTTACCGCGAGGGAAAGTGGCGCAGCCCTGTTACAGCGCTGCCCGGGGCTTGGCAGCGGACTCGCCGACTCCTGCCTCGCCATGCCAATCAGCCACTTGCGCAGAAGCGATATCGGGCAAGGTCACCAAGGGTGTATCGCCGCGGTTACACCGGGGAGCGGCCACCCTCTTGCCTGCGGCTGGCCAGCGCGCATCCTTCGAACGATCGTTTGAACCGTGATGGACACACCGTGCCCTACCCCCACCTGCTTGCGCCGCTGGACCTCGGCTTCACCACGCTCGCCAACCGTGTACTCATGGGTTCGATGCATACGGGCCTGGAAGACAAGGCGAAGGACTTCGACAAATTGGCCGCTTATTTCGCCGAACGCGCGCGCGGCGGCGTCGGCCTGATGGTGACCGGCGGCATCGCCCCGAACATCCAGGGCTGGCTCAAACCGTTCTCCGGCACATTGTCGATGCCATGGCATGTCGCGCGGCATCGCAAGGTCACGCGGGCCGTGCATGCCGAAGGCGGAAAGATATGCATGCAGATCCTGCACGCCGGTCGTTATGCCTACCAGCCGCTGGCGGTGGCGCCATCGAAAGTCAAATCGCCGATCAGCCCGTTCACGCCTCGCGCGCTGTCGGCCCGTGGTGTCGAACGCAGCATCGCCGCCTTCGTCCGTAGCGCCGTACTGGCACGCGAAGCCGGCTACGACGGTGTCGAGGTGATGGGCTCGGAAGGCTACCTGATCAACCAGTTCCTGACCGGGCGCACCAACCGGCGCAACGACGCCTGGGGTGGCAGTCCTGAAAAGCGCATGCGCTTCGCCGTGGAGATCGTCCGCCGCATGCGCGAGGCCGTGGGCCCGGACTTCATCATTATCTATCGCCTGTCGATGCTCGACCTGGTCGACGACGGCCAGGACTGGGGCGAGATCGTTACTCTCGCCAGGGCCGTCGAGCATGCCGGTGCGACCATCATCAATACCGGCATCGGCTGGCACGAGGCGCGCATCCCGACCATTGTCACCAGCGTGCCGCGAGGCGCATTCACCTGGGTGACGAAGCGGCTCAAGGACATCGTCGGCATTCCGCTGGTGACCACCAACCGCATCAACATGCCCGACGTCGCCGAACGCATCCTGGCCGGCGGCGATGCGGACATGGTCTCGATGGCGCGCCCCCTGCTCGCCGACCCGGCGTGGGTCAACAAGGCGCGCGCCGGCAGGAGCGCCTCGATCAATACCTGCATCGCCTGCAACCAGGCCTGTCTGGACCATGTGTTCGCGAACAAGCGCGCGTCCTGCCTGGTCAATCCGCGCGCATGCCACGAAACGGAACTGGTGCTGAGCCCCACGACCTCGCCGAAACGATATGCCGTGGTCGGCGCCGGCCCAGCCGGCCTCGCCTGCGCCACGACCCTGGCCGAGCGCGGCCATGCCGTGGTGTTGTTCGACAGGGCCGGTGAGATCGGCGGGCAGTTCACTATGGCTAAGCGCGTGCCGGGCAAGGAGGAGTTCCACGAGACATTGCGCTACTTCGGCCAGCGCATCGCCGAGACGGGCGTCGAGTTGAGGCTCGGTACCGTGGCCGATGCTCCATCGCTGAAGGCCGGGGAATTCGACGCCGTCGTGCTCGCCTCGGGCGTCACGCCACGGCATGTGGCCATCCCCGGATACGACCATCCGAAGGTACTGAGCTACCTCGATGTCCTCTTGCGCGACCATCCCGTAGGAAAGAAGGTCGCGATCGTGGGGGCCGGCGGCATCGGTTTCGACACCGCCGAATTCCTCGCCGAGCCGGCACCTTCGCCAACGACCGATATCGCTCGCTGGACGAAAACATGGGGCATCGACACGACGCTGGAACACCGGGGCGGAGTGACCCCGGCGCAACCGGAGGCGCCGGTGCGACAGATCTGGCTGCTACAGCGCAGCGAAGGCCGGCCCGGCGCCCGTCTGAACAAGACCTCCGGATGGGTGCATCGGGCGACGCTGAAGCACAAGCGCGTGGAGATGCTGGGCGGGGTGGGCTACGACCGCATCGACGACGAAGGGCTGCACATCACGGTCGACGGAAAGTCGCGCGTGCTGGAAGTCGACAACGTGGTGATCTGCGCCGGGCAGGAGCCGAATCGCGAGTTGAAGGAATCGCTGGAGGCGATTGGGTTGACCGTGTACCTGATTGGCGGTGCCGACGTCGCGGCAGAACTGGATGCGAAACGGGCGATCGACCAGGCGACGCGACTGGCGGCCATACTCTGAAAGTTCACTGCAAAGATCGCAGAATTCCGCCACTGGATCCCTGCCTGCGCAGGGATGACAGAAACCGACCTGTTCCCGTCATCCCTGCGAAGGCAGGCCATCCAGTGGCGAAGCGTCCCGATCTTTGCCCGATGACTCAGCGCTTCTCGATCGGCGTATAGAGCTGGTCTTCCGGCCCGGTGTAGTTCGCGCTGGGCCGGATGATCTTGCCATCCTCGCGCTGCTCGATGATGTGCGCGCTCCAGCCGGAAGTGCGGGAAATGACGAACAGCGGCGTGAACATCGCGGTCGGCACGCCCATCATGTGGTATGCCGATGCCGAGTACCAGTCGAGGTTGGGGAACATCTTTTTCATGTCCCACATGACCTTCTCGATCCTCTCGGAGATCTCGAAAAGCTGTGGATTGCCGCCTTCGTTGCAAAGCTTGCGCGCGATTTCCTTGATGATCTCGTTGCGCGGATCGGACACCGTGTAAACCGGGTGGCCAAAGCCGATGACGATTTCCTTCTTCTCGACGCGGGCGCGGATATCCGCCTCGGCTTCCGCGGCATTGCGGTAGCGCGAAATGATGTCCATCGCCACTTCATTGGCGCCGCCATGCTTGGGGCCGCGCAATGCGCCGATCGCACCGGTGATCGCCGAATAGATATCCGAGCCGGTGCCGGCGATGACGCGTGCGGCGAACGTGCTAGCGTTGAACTCGTGCTCGGCGTACAGCACGAGGGACCGGTCCAGCGAATGCGCGTGCAGTTCGCTGGGCTTGCGGCCATGCAGCAGGTGCAGGAAGTGGCCAGCGATCGACTCGTCGTCGGTTTCCGTCTCGATGCGCTTGCCGTTGTGGCTGAAGTGGTACCAGTACAGCAGCATGGAACCGAAGCTGGCCATCAGGCGGTCGGCGACATCGCGCGCGCCGGCGGCATTGTGGTCTTCTTTCTCCGGCAGCACGGTGCCGAGCATCGAGGCACCGGTGCGCAGGACGTCCATCGGATGGGTGGCTGCCGGCAGCAGTTCCAGCGCGCTCTTCACCGGCGCGGGCAGGCCGCGCAGGCGACGGAGTTTGGCGCGATAGGCGTTCAGTTCCATCCAGTTCGGCAGCACGCCGTGGACCAGCAGGTAGGCCACCTCCTCGAAGCAGCCCCTGGCAGCCAGATCGTGGATGTCGTAACCGCGGTAATGCAGGTCGTTGCCGCTGCGGCCGACCGTGCACAGCGCGGTATTGCCCGCGGCGACACCGGACAGCGCGACGGACTTCTTCGCCTTGGGAAGCGTGCCTTGCTCGCTCATCGATGAATCTCCTGACTTCACAGCATGGGATAAAAAATGATCAGCCCTTATGGGCAAAAAGCGCGTCCAGTCGACTTTCATACTCGTGATAACCGATGCGGTCGTACAGTTCCTCGCGCGTCTGCATCGTGTCGATGACATTGCGCTGGTGACCGTCGCGGCGGATGGTGGTGTAGACATTCTCGGCCGCCTTGTTCATGGCGCGGAAAGCCGAGAGCGGATAAAGCACGATGCCGACGCCGGCCGTGGCCAGTTCCTCGACGCTGAACAGCGGGGTCTGGCCGAATTCGGTGATGTTCGCCAGCACCGGCACATTCACCGCGTCGACGAAACGGCGATAGGTCGGCAGGTCGTAGGCCGCCTCGGCGAAGATGCCATCGGCACCCGCCTCGACGCAGGCAATCGCGCGTTCGATCGCGGCATCCACCCCGTCGACCGCGATAGCGTCGGTGCGTGCGATCAGAAAGAAGTCGGCATCGGTCTTCGCATCGGCCGCGGCCTTGACCCGGTCGGCCATCTCGCCGGCGGAGACGATTTCCTTGCCCGGACGGTGGCCGCAGCGCTTGGCGCCGACCTGGTCCTCGATATGGCAGGCAGCCGCGCCGAACTTGATCAGGCTCTTCACCGTGCGCGCGATATTGAACGCGCTGGGACCAAAGCCTGTATCGATGTCGACCAGTAGCGGCAGATCGCAGACATCGGTGATGCGGCGCACATCGGTGAGCACATCGTCCAGGGTATTGATACCGAGGTCCGGCAAGCCCAGGGAACCGGCCGCCACGCCGCCACCGGACAGATAGATGGCGCGATAGCCGGCCCGTCTGGCCAGAAGGGCGTGGTTGGCATTGATCGCACCGATCACCTGCAGGGGTTTCTCGGCGTCGAGGGCGGCGCGGAAGCGCGCGCCTGCGGAAACTATGTGGGCCATGTCGCCTCCGGTAAAACCGCGATTTTAGCCCATCGAATCTTAAGACCTCGTGTTGCGGTGCCGCATCCGTAAGAACGTGCGTGACGAACGGCTTGGCAATCCGTACATTCGGCTGACCCCAAACCCTAGGAAAGCACCGCCATGGATAAAGGCAAACCGCTGGCAACACGGATTCTCCGGGGCCTGGTCATCGGCATCGTCGCCGCGGTGGCGACCCTCGGCATCGGGCTGGTCCACCCGCCCACCCTCCAGGTCATGCGCCAGGTGTCGACGGCGGTATTCGACCCGTTCGGCCAGATCTTCCTGCGCATGCTGTTCTTCGTGGTGATCCCGCTGGTGTTCACCTCGCTGGCCTCGGGCGTGACGCAGCTGGGACGGCTGGACCGGCTCGGCCCGTTGGCCGGGCGCACCTTTGTGCTGTTTTTCCTCAATATGAGCATCGCCGTCGTCATTGGCCTGGTGATGATGAATCTGCTCCAGCCCGGGCATCACCTGGACGCCGGCGCCAAGGCACAGCTGATGCAGGATTACGGCAGCAATGCCGAGACGGCGATCGAGAAAGGCGCCGCGCAGCCGGCACTGACGCCGGCGACCCTGGTCGACATGTTCATGCCGCGCAACCTGTTCGGCGCCTTCGTCGGCTTCAGCCGCAATACCCTCGGCGACGTGCTGCCGCTGATCCTGTTCGCGATCCTGGTCGGCGCGGCGGCCACCCAGCTCGACGAGAAGAAGCGTCAGTCGTTCCAGGCCGGGCTGGACCTGATCACCGAGGTGATGACGCGCATCGTCGGCTTCGCCCTGCGGATCGCGCCCTATGCCGTGCCCGCGATGATCTACAGCGTCATCGTGAAGGTCGGCGTCGATGTGCTGCTGGCGCTCTCGGTCTTCACCGCGGGCTGCGCCGTGGCACTGGCCCTGCATCTGTTCGGCACCATGTCGCTGTGGCTGCGCTTCCTGGCCGGCCGTAGCCCGCTGGCGTACTTCCGCCAGATCCGTCCGCTGCTGATCACCGCCTTCTCGACCAGCTCGAGCAATGCCTCGCTACCCGCGTCGCTGCAGACCGCCAGCGAGGAACTGAAGCTCCGTCCGAGTACCGCCGGCTTCGTCCTGCCGCTCGGCGCGACGATGAACATGAGCGGCACCGCCCTGTTCGAAGGTTGCGTGGTGCTGTTCATCGCCCAGGCTTTCGGCGTCGAGCTGTCGCTCGGCCAGCAAGCCGTGCTGATGTTCCTCGCCGTGCTCAGCGCGGTGGCGGTGGCCGGCATTCCCGGGGGCTCGCTGCCGCTGGTAGCGGGGCTGTTGGCAACTTTCGGCGTCCCCCCGGAAGGCATCGCCATCATCTTCGGCGTCGATCGCATCCTCGACATGATGCGCACGACGGTGAATGTCGGCAGCGACATCGTCACCGCGACCGTGGTCGATGCGCAGTTGCGCCGCAAGGAAGCCTAGCCGGAGACAAGGCAATCCGGTCCCCGCGCGATGACGCGGCGGATCTCCTCCAGGGCGTTCGGGTCGTCCAGCGTCGACAGGTCGCCAGGATCGGTATCCTGGAGCAAGGCCTGCAGGGAGCGGCGCAACATCTTGCCCGAACGCGTCTTCGGCAAGGCATTGACGATGTAGACGCGCGCCGGCCGGGCGACACCGCCGAGCAATTCCACAACGCGTTGCTGCATCGCCTTGGCCACGTCGCGGGGATCGTCCGCCACGCCCTGCTTGAGCGTGGCGAACACCACCGGCACCTGTCCCTTGACCTCGTCGGCGACACCGACCACGGCTACCTCGGCCACCGCCGGATGGGTAGCGACGGATTCCTCGATCTCGCGCGTGCCGAGCCGGTGCCCGGCGACGTTGATCACATCGTCGGTGCGGCCGAGGATGAAAATGTAGCCATCCGCGTCGCGCACCGCCCAGTCCAGCGAGCTGTACAGCAGTTCCTTGAAGTGGCCAAAGTAACTGCGGACATAGCGCTCGTCGTCGTGCCAGATGGTGGTCAGGCAGCCCGGCGGCAGCGGCGGCTCGATCACCAGCACGCCCTTCTCCCCGGGCGCCTTCTCCTGGCCCGTGCCCTCGTCGATCACCCGCATGCGATAACCGAGATTGGGGAACCCGGGCGAGCCGAACTTCACCGGCTTCAGGTCCAGGCCCGGCAGCATGGTGATCGCCGGCCAACCGGTCTCGGTCTGCCAGTAGTTGTCGATCACCGGCTTGCCGATGCCCTTGCTGATCCAGTTCGCGGTCGGTTCGTCCAGCGGTTCGCCGGCAAGGAACAGCCATTTCAGCGACGAAAGATCGTGCTTGCCCAGCCAGGCGGCGTCCTGTTTCTTCAACACGCGGATGCCCGTCGGCGAGGAGAACATCGTGCGTACGCCGTACTTCGCGCAAAGTTGCCACCAGATGCCCGGATCGGGGTTCGTCGGCAAGCCTTCGTAGAGCAGCGAGGTCGCGCCACCGATCAGCGGACCGTAGACGTTGTACGAATGGCCGACGGCCCAGCCGACATCGGAAGTCGAGAAGATCACCTGGCCAGGGTGGACGTCGAAGATCGTCGTCATCGACAGCGCCATCGCCACCGCGTAGCCGCCGACGTCACGCTGCACGCCCTTGGGCTTGCCGGTCGTACCCGACGTATAGAGGAGATAGCTCGGCTCGTTCGACTCCATCCAGGCCACCGGCACCCTCGCCTGCTCATGGCGTCCGCGCAACAGGGCATAGTCGGCGTCGCGGCCCTCGATCCAGGGCATGTCCGGATCCAGCCCGCGGCGCACCACCAGCACATGCGGTGGTGGCGACTTCGCTTCGCGCAGCGCTTCGTCGATCAGCCGCTTGTAGGGAATGACCTTGCCGCCGCGCATGCCCGCGTCGGCCGCGATCAGCAGTTTCGGTTCGGCATCGTCGATACGTAGCGCCAGGTTGTGCGCGGCGAAGCCACCGAAGACCACCGAGTGGATCGCGCCGATACGCGCACAGGCGAGCATGGCGAACACCACTTCGGCCATGTTCGGCATGTAGATCACCACGCGGTCGCCGCGCGCCACGCCGAGTTCGAGCAAGGTCGCGGCGAATACGTTCACTTCGCGATAAAGGTCGGCGTAGGTGATCTCGCGGGTGACGCCGGTTTCGCTCGATATGGCGACCAGGGCAAGCTGGTCGCCACGGTCGGCCAGATGCCGGTCGACCGCGTTGAAACAGAGATTGGTGGTACCGCCGACGAACCACTGCCGGAACGGCGGGTTCGACTGGTCGAGAATGCGTCGCGGTGGCGTTTCCCAGTGGATCAGGCGCGCCTGTTCGCCCCAGAACAATTCAGGCTCGTCGACCGACCGCCGGTAGATATCCTCGTAAGGCATGCGCGCACCCGCTCTGTTCGTTGCGACAAGACTGGACCGGCGCGGCACGGAAGTCGCACTAGACCTTGGTCGAGTCTGCTACGGCCCGGCCGAAACGTACACCGCTTTGATATCAGAGCGTTAACTGCATGCCCGGATGTGATATCTAGGGGGCTTCTTGCGGGCTGCCGCAACCGTCGTGGGCTGGATATCGGATGCGCTCGTTATTTCGACACTTCTATTTCTGGGTCCTGCTGGCAATCATCGCCGGCGGACTGATCGGCTACTTCTGGCCCTCGGTCGGCGTGGCACTGAAACCGCTGGGCGATGCGTTCATCAACCTGGTGAAGATGCTGATCGGGCCGATCATCTTCCTCACCGTGGTGCTCGGCATCGCCGGCGTCTCCGACGTGAAGAAGGTCGGACGCGTCGGCGTCAAGGCGATCCTGTACTTCGAGGTCGTTTCCAGCTTCGCCCTGGTCATCGGCCTGCTCGTGGTCAATACGCTCAAGCCCGGCGCCGGCTTCAACGTCGACCCGGCAACGCTGAACAGCGCCGAGATCGGCAAATACGTCAGCGCCGCGCACGAACAGGGCACGGTGCCGTTCCTGATGCACATTATCCCGACGACCTTCACCCAGGCCTTCACCGGTGAAGGCGACCTGCTGCAGGTCCTGTTGCTCGCGGTCCTGTTCGGCTTCGCGATGATCCATCTGGGCGAGCGCGGCCGCCCGGTGATAAACCTGCTCGAGTCGCTGTCGAAGGTGTTCTTCCGGATGATGGGCATGATCATGCGCGTGGCACCGTTCGGTGCGCTGGGCGCGATGGCCTTCACTATTGGCAGGTACGGCGTGCACAGCCTCGGGCCGCTGCTCGAGTTGATGGGTGGCTTCTACCTGACCTGCATCCTGTTCGTGGTGGTCGTGCTCGGCACGATCGCGCGGCTGACCGGCTTCAGCATCTTCAAGTTCCTGCGCTATATCCGCGAGGAACTGCTGCTGGTACTTGGCACCTCGTCGTCCGAATCGGCCCTGGTGCCCCTGATGCAGAAGCTCGAACGACTCGGCTGCTCCAGGTCGGTGGTCGGCCTGGTCGTGCCGGGCGGTTACTCGTTCAACCTCGATGGCACCAATATCTACCTCACCATGGCCTCGATCTTCATCGCGCAGGCGATGAACGTCCAGCTGACCCTGACCCAGGAAATCACCTTGCTGGCGGTGGCGATGCTCACTTCCAAGGGTGCGTCGGGGGTGACCGGCGCGGGCTTCATCACCCTGGCCGCCACCCTCGCCGTCGTGCCGTCGGTCCCGGTGGCCGGTCTGTCGCTGATCCTCGGCGTGGACCGTTTCATGAGCGAGGCCCGCGCGCTGACCAATATCGTCGGCAATGGCGTGGCCACCATCGTCGTCTCGCATTGGGAGAAGGAACTGGATCGGCAGAGCATGGCCGCGGTCCTCGACGGCGGGGAACCGATCCGGCGCGATGACGACCTTCTGCCCGGGGATACCAGCCTCACATGAGCACGCCCGCGGATACCGCCCCGGCGATGTCGCCGGGCAAGCGCATGCGCTCGATCTTCAGCGGCTCGATCGGCAACCTGGTGGAGTGGTTCGACTGGTACGTCTACGCGGCATTCTCGCTGTACTTCGCCCATGTGTTCTTTCCACAGGGCGACCAGACCTCGCAGTTGCTGAATACCGCGGCGATCTTCGCGGTGGGGTTCCTGATGCGCCCCATCGGCGGCTGGCTGCTCGGCCATTACGCCGACCGTCGCGGACGCAAGGCGGCCCTGCTGCTTTCGGTCTTCATGATGAGCCTTGGCTCGTTGATCATCACGGTGACGCCCGGCTACGACCGCATCGGCGTCGCCGCGCCCGCCCTGCTGGTCGTGGCGCGCTTGCTTCAAGGCCTTTCCGTCGGCGGCGAGTACGGCACCTCGGCGACTTACCTCAGTGAGATGGCGCCACGCGCCAGCCGCGGTTTCTGGTCGAGCCTGCAGTATGTGACCCTGGTCTCCGGGCAACTGATCGCCCTGGGCGTACTGATCGTGCTGCAGCAATTCGTGCTGACCGCGGACCAGTTGCACGACTGGGGCTGGCGCATTCCCTTTGCCATCGGTGCGGTGCTCGCGGTAGCCGCGATCGTCATCCGGCGCCATATGGATGAAACGGCGTCGTTCAAGGCGATCGAACGGGAACATCGCGAAAGCCCTCTGCGCGCGCTGATGAAATACCCCCGCGAAGTATTCATCGTGATCGGCCTGACCCTCGGCGGCACCGTGGCCTTTTATACGTATACGACGTATATGCAGAAGTACCTGGCCAATACGGTCGGCATGAGCAAGGATGACGCCACCTCCATTTCCGCGGCGACCCTGCTGGTATTCGCGCTACTGCAACCCGTGGTCGGCGCCCTTTCCGACCGTATTGGCCGGCGACCCGTGCTGATCGCCTTCGGCGTCCTGGGCACCCTGCTCACCTATCCGATCATGTCGACGCTGCAGCATGCCCAGACCTGGTGGGGGGCATTTGGGCTGATCATGCTCGCCCTGGTGGTGGTGAGCGGCTATACGTCGATCAATGCCGTGGTGAAAGCGGAACTGTTTCCCGCGCATGTGCGCGCGATCGGCGTCGGCTTGCCGTACGCGCTGACCTTGTCGATCTTCGGCGGTACCGCGGAATATGTCGCGCTATGGTTCAAGAGCATCGGGCACGAGCAGTATTTTTTCTGGTACGTGACGGCGTGTATTTTCTTCTCCCTCGTCATTTATGTAGCGATGAGGGATACGGGGAAACATTCGAAGATCGTCGAGGACTGAAGGACCTCGAACCGCTCGCCACTGGATCCCGGCCTGCGCCGGGATGACGGATAGGCAGGTTTTCGTCATCCCGGCGCAGGCCGGGATCCAGTGGCGATACGTCTCTTACGTGCCGTGCACCACCGGCAAGGTGATGTAGCTCGCCTCGTCCGCCGAGTGGTAGACCCGCTGCGTCGCCTTCTTATAATCCGCCGGCTGCGCGAAGAAGATATTCGGCACGAAGGTCTGCGGATTGCGGTCGTACAGGGGGAACCAGCTGGACTGCACCTGCACCATCACGCGATGGCCCGGCAGGAAGACGTGATTGCTGGTCGGCAGGTCGAAGTCGTAGGCCAGCGGCGTGTTGGATGCGATCGGCTTGCCGATCTCGTAGCCCTGGCGGTAACGGCCACGGAAGATGTCCATCGCCACGCCGAGCTGGTAGCCACCCAGTTCGGGCTGTTCGGCGACCTGGTCGGGATAGACGTCGATCAGCTTGACCACCCAGTCGCTGTCGGTACCGCTGGTCGAGGCGACCAGATGAACCAGCGAGGCGCCGCTGATCTTCAACGGTTCCTTCAATACGTCGGTCTCGTAGACGAGCACGTCGGGGCGGCCGGAGGCATCGCGCTGGTCGCTGGTCAGCCAGTGCTGCCAGCTCTTGCCCTCCATCGGACCGGCGGGGCGGCCGTTGTACGGCACCGGCCTGGCCGGGTCGGAAACGTATTCGTCATAGGCTTCCGCGCCCGTGCCCGCTGCCGGTGCCTCGAAGCCAAGCTTCGATGAGGCCTCGAGGTACAGTTTCGACGGTTCGAGGGTGCAACCGGAAGCACAACCCGCCGGCCAGCCCGGCAGCTCTTCCCAGCGGTTGGTGCCGGTCTCGAACACGGTGACCGCCGGCGTCGTGGTCGCCGGTGCATCGTCCTTCAGGTAGCGGGCAAGGAACGGGCGCAATACATGCTGGCGGAAATACAGGCCCGTATCGCTGCCGAAACGAATGGCACCGAGACTGCTGCCGTCGCCGATTTCCTGGCCGTGGTACCACGGACCGAGGACCAGGAAGACCTTGTCGTTGTTGGTGTCCTTCGGCTTGATCGCGCGATAAACAGCGAGCGCGCCATAGATATCCTCCTGGTCCCACAAGCTGGCGACCAGCATGGTCGGCACGGTCACCGGTTCCTTGGCCAGCACCTTGTCGACCGCCTGCCCGCTCCAGAAGCTGTCATAGGCAGGATGGGCCACGACCTTCTTCCAGAAGCCCAGTTGCTCCATGCCGTAGCTTTTGGCGATCGCGCCGGCGGAGACACCGTCCAGGAAGAAGTTGTAATCGTCCGCGTAGTTCGACCACCACTTGAGGGTGTTCTTCCGCGTCGCGGACTGCTCGTAGATGTAGGAAAGGTTCTGCTGGCGGAACGCGCCATGGTGGAACCAGTCGTCGCCCATCCAGCCGTCGACCATCGGGTTCATCGGCACCGAGACTTTCAGTGCCGGATGCGGATGAACCAGGGCCATCAGCGGCTCGAAACCATCATAGGAAATACCGAGCGTACCGACCTTGCCGTTCGACTCGGGCACATGCTTCACCAACCAGTCGATGGTGTCGTAAGCATCGGTGGAATCGTCGACCGGGGTCGGGTTGAGCGGGCCGTGCACCGGCCGGTTCATCACGTAATCGCCTTCGGAGCCGTACTTTCCGCGGATGTCCTGTACCACGCGGATGTAGCCGTCCTGCACCAGCACATCGTTGGCGTCGTCGTCATGGCTCACCGTCACCCCGAGGTGACCGCTCGGCACGGCCGAGGTCATGTCGTCGGCGTCGTACGGCGTGCGTGTGTAGAGGATACCGGCATGCTTCGCACCCTTGGGCACCAGGATGACCGTGTGCAGTTTCACCCCGTCACGCATCGGGATCATCACGTCGCGACGCTCGTAGTCGAAACGGTCATTGACCGGGGTGAACTTCGCCGGCGTCTCACTGGGATACGCCGGATATTTCGCCTTGGGCGGCGCATCGCCATCCATGGGCTGCGCCACCGCGACGGTGGCGCACAGGGCGAGCAACAACGACGCGCCGAAGCGCGGACCATACCGGTACGACATCTGATTACTCCTCGCGAAACTTGAGCAGACGGCCCGCATTGCCCATCACGGCAAGGGTGCCAAGGTTGTGCATGATCGCCGCGGCGAGGACACCGCCGATGCCGAAGACGCCAAAGATCGACGCCATGATAATCATAGCGGTCCAGCCCATGCCCACGCCGACGTTGACGTGGATGGTCCTGCGGCAGCGCCGGCTCAGCCGCACACAGGTTCCAAGGCGGCGCAAGTCGTTGGTCATCAACACGATGTCGGCCGAAGCCAGGGCCACGTCGCTGCCGCGGGCACCCATCGCCACGCCGACCGCGCCGGCCTTCAGCGCCAGCGCATCGTTGATGCCGTCGCCGACCACCAGCGGGCGATAGCCCTGGTCGACCAGGTCTTGCACATGCGTAAATTTTTGCGCCGGCAAGGCATCGGCCCAGACTTCGCCAAGATCCACCTCGGCGGCAATGCGCTCGGCTTCGGCAAGACGATCGCCGGTCAGGAGGATCTGTCGATCCAGACCAAGCGCCTTCAGGTCGGCGATCGCGGCGCGCGCTTCGGCCCGCGCCTCATCGGCCAGCAGCAACCAGCCGAGGAAACGTGCATCCCTGGCCAGGCCGACGACCGGCCCCTCATGCACGGGCACCGGCGGCACGGCGATCCCCATCTCCTCGAACAGCTCCCGGCGCCCGAGCGCGACCGTGGCTTCGCCTTGCTTCGCCACGATGCCCAGGCCGCGAGTCTCGCGGGCGTGGCTGATCGACAGGTGTGTACCCGCATCCAGGTTCGCGGCGAGCGCGCGACTGACCGGATGACTGCTTGCGGCACCGAGGCTACCGGCCAACAGCAGCGCCGCATCGCGATCGACATCCGGGGCGAGCCGGGCGTCGACCAGCCGCAGCTGGCCGAGCGTCACCGTGCCGGTCTTGTCGAACACGACCGAGTCGACGCTGCCCAATTGCTCAAGGAACGCAGAGCCTTTGACCAGGATGCCATGGCGGCTTGCGACCGCGATCGCGGCAATCGATGTCGCCGGCGCCGCGAGCACCACCGCACAGGGGCAACAGGCGACGAGGACGGCGAGCATGGCCGTGGTATTGCCGGTGACGAACCAGATGGCCGCGGCGAGCAACAGCACGAACAACAGGTAGCGGCCGGCGTACCTCTCCAGCAGCCGCGTCACCGGTGGCTTGGCCCGTTCCGCTTCCTGCATCAGGGCGATCACGCGGCCAAGGGCCGCGTCGCCGCCGACGCGGGTGACGCGTACCGACAGCACGCCATCGAGGTTGATCGAGCCGCCGAACACGCTGTCGCCGGGCGCTACCTCGGTCGGCGTCGACTCGCCGGTCATCGACGAGGTATCGATGCTCGAGTGACCCGCCTCGACCATGCCGTCGGCGGGAACACGATCGCCGGCCTGGACTTCGATCCGGTCGCCGACCGCCAGCACCTGCGCCGGTACTTCCTCGTAGCTGCCATCCGCGGCAACACGTCGCGTCCGCGTTTCCGTCAGCCGGCCGAGCGCATCGATGGCTTCGCGCGAGCCAAGCAGCGAGCGCTCCTCGAGGACGTGGCCAAGCATCATGACCAGCGGCAGCAAGGTGGCCGTGACCAGGTCGCCGGTCGCCCAGCAGGCCAGCAGCGCCACCGCGATCAACTGGTCGGTTACCCCATGCAGGTCCGGTTCGCGCAGGCTATGCCAGGCCGCCGACAAGGCGGGCACGGCGACCAGCAAGGCGGCCGCGCCGGCAACCAGGCCGGCGATCTCGTGCTGGTCGGGCGCGACAAACCCGATCGCGAACGACAACAGGAGAAATCCGGCTGCCATCAGCGACAGCGTCAGCTGCAAACCGAGCGAGCGTTGCTCGGCGCGGCTGAGCAAGGCATCGGACAGGGGCGCGGTAGCCTCTTCGCTCATGGCTGGGTATCTCCCGGCAGGATCACATGCGTGCCACCGGCACGATCGACGGTTTCGACATGGCCGACCTTGCGGAATACCGCGCCGATACGCTCGTTGTAGAGACGGGTCATCAGCACGGCGTGATTGGCGTCGCCCGTGCTTTTCGCCAGCGCCGCGATGGATGCGGTCTGCTCCTCGGCCTTGCCCACCAGTTCTTCGGCCCGGGCACTGGCATCGGTGCCGATCCGGGTGGAAAGCTGGTTCGTGTCCTGCGCCTTGACCTCGGCCTCGGTGCGCGCCACCGCGATGTCCTTCTGCACATCCTGAGTCACCGTGAGCACATGATCGAAGGCACGTTTCGCGCCGCTCGGAATGGAAGCGGAGATATCCACGCGGCTGACGCGCAGACCGAATTCCGCACGATTCGCCGCCAGGTCGGCAAGGCGCCGGTTCACCGCGTCAACCAGATCGAGGCGAAGTTTTTCGCGCATCGCGGTTTCGGCGGGACGCGCCGCTGCCTCCGGACGGGCAACCAGCACGGTGTCCAGCTCGCGACCGGCGATGGTAGCCACCGCGCTGGCGATGAACAGGCGCTCGAGCGCCGGCCCGACATGTTCGCCGGCAACCACGTAGGCCACCGGATCGGTGATCTGGTAGAAGATCGTCGCGCGCAGGTGGACGACGCTGGCGTCGCCGGTCAGCAGGAAGGCGGTGTTCTGCCGCGGATCGCCGCTGATGTCGAAACCGTATTGCGCCGCGTCTGTATCCGATGTCACCCGCGAGGCGCCGGCATCGAGCCGTGGTGGCACGAACTCGATCTGGCGGGCCGACGAAGGCAGCACGACGACGCGCTCCAGTGGCCCGGGCCACGCCAGCAACAGGCCCGGACCATGCTGGCGGACGGCCTTGCCCAGGCGGAACACCACGGCCTGGCTGTCGGCGGCGATACGATGGATGCCGGAGAACAACCAGCCGACCGCGATGGCCGCCACCAGGACGAAGAGAAAGCGGAACGCCCACCCGAGCGATTGCGCCCAGGGGCCGGCATCGATGTTCGCGACGGCGCGCGGTGTCCTGTTCATCGCTGTGCCGGTCGTGGCGGCGCGGCATTCGCCGTGCCTGCCGGCCCGTCGACCAGCACGCGGAAGGGTGCCGCGTCGGTACGCAGGATCAGCCGCGTATTGCCACCGAGCACGGTATCGAGCGTGTCGAAGGAACGCAGCATGTCGTAGAGCGCCGGATCCAGTGCGTAGGCGCGCTGATAGATGGCGGCGGCCTGCACGCGTGCCTTCGCCTCGATATCCGATGCATCCACCCTGGCCTGGGCGACCTGGGTGCGCGCGTCGCGTTCGGCATCCGAGGCGATCTCGGCCGCCTCGCGCTGCCCTTCGGCCGAGCGTTGCGCGGCAACCGTGTCACGCTCGGCCTTCATCCGTTCGATCGTCGCGTCGAGCGTCTCGGCCGAAAGGGTCAGGCGCTCGATGCCGACCTGCTTAACCTGGATGCCGTAGACCTTCAAGGCCTGCTCGTCGATACGCTGGCGCAAGCTGTCCTCGAACTGGGGCAGGCGGATCTTGCCCGGATCGGTATTGATCAGGTCGGCGAGGTCGAAGCTGCTGGCGGTGATCTCCAGCGAGGAGCCGATGAAACTACGCAATTGCCCGGCGGCGATGTCGGGCTGGTTGCGCACGGCGCGCAGGAACTGGCGCACATGCTCCGGATCGTCGGGCACCTGCCAGACGACGTAGGCCTGGACCAGGACCCGCAGACCGTCGCGGGTGCCGACATCCTGCAGTCCGCTCGATGTCGTGCGCATGCGCAGGTCGACCACGATGGTGCCGTCGATCGGCGGCGGCAGTTTCAGCGACGGTCCGGGGGTCACCAGCACGCGCACCGGGTCGCCGATCCGGGTGATGACCACGGCCTGCCCCGGCTCCACCGTGACCACGCAGGCGGCGACGGCAAGCAGCAATACGATGGCCGCGGCGACCCCGAACCGGTAGTTGCGGCCAAACCAGCCGCGCGACGGCTCCGCCGGTTCGTGGTGGTGGTCATGGGCATGCCCATGGTGGTGATGTAATGCCACGTTTGTCGCCTCGTTCATGGGGTATAGCCGGCGGCCGGTGCATCGCCGGGCCGGGCGAAGCTGCGCAGGTCGACCGTCGGCGCGCCGGCACCCTGCAGCCGGTGATCGACGATGACCAGGGGCGACCGCGCCAGGTCCGACTGCAGATGGCCAAGCCAGCGCTCGGCGAGGAAGGAACGGCCGCCTTCCAGGTAACCCTGGTGATCGGCGTCGAACAGCGTCTGCGCGCTCTTCGCCTCGCCGAGTTGCTCGGCGGCGTCGCCGGTAGCTTCGTCATGCAGCTGCAAGGCCACCTGCGCGGCGCGACCGCGTTCGGTAAAAGCGGAACCGCGGCTTTCCGAGACACGCGCCACTGCCTTGATCTGCGCCGCCTGCACGTTGTGGTAAGCGCGCGCCGCGGCCGGCGGCGGATGGATCGCCTCGACCACGACCGCCATGATCTCGGTACCCGATAGCAGGCCATCGAGTCGCGATTGCAGTTCGTCGCGAAACGCGCCGACGAAGCTCGCGCGGTTTTCACCGAGTACATCGTTGAGGGTGTAACGCGAGAAGTGCCTGACGAGCATCCGGCCCGCCGACGCCCTGATCAGGCTCTCGGCATCGGCGATGCGATACGTCGCGGCGATCGCATCCGCATCGGTCGAACGGATGCGATAGACGACACGCAAGTCGATATTGACGATCTGGAAACCCTGCCTGCCCTTCGCCTCGCTGGCGATCAGATAGCTCGCCTCCGAAGGATGCATATCGTCCCAGAGCCGGTCGACCGAGGGCGGTGGCGCGGCTTCCGCGCCGATGAGCTCCGGGGCATCGGCGGCGTCGGCGCTGCCCGCCTCGTCCGCCGACGGAAAGACGATGGGGATTTCATGGACCACGCCAAGCTCGACCTTGCGCACGATGCCGAATGGCCACGGCAGATGCACGTGCAGACCCGGACCCTGCACTTCCACCGGTATGCCAAAGCGCTCGTAGACGCCGCGCTGGTCGATACCGAGCACGGTGAGCCCGGTCGACAGCCAGCCCATGGCGAGGAAGCCGATGCCCAGCGGTACGGCGGCGCGCATGACGAAGGCGATCGCCCAGCTGCGCGCCAGGTCGATGCCGAACTCCCTGCGCATGGCGCGACCGACCGCGCCGGGGCGCGGCCATTCGGGCCGGATGAAGGCGGCCAGGCGGCTGTCGGCCGGGGTACCGCGTACGGCAAGGGCCGGCACGGGCAGGAAAAGACGCGCCAGGGAGCGCAGGAGCACTTCGCAGGCGACGACACCGACCAGGAGCAGCGCGGCGCTGCGGATCAACTCGGGCCAGGTGTAGCCAAGCGAACCGAGCAAGCCGGCCGCGCCCAGGGCGACCGATACCACGAGGGGCACCCGCACCAGCGCATCGAGGCGCGCCGCGCCGGGGAAACGTGCCGTGCTCGTCGCCCCGGCGAGGATCCGCTGCAAGGCCAGCAGCGGAAACGCGGCGACGATAAGCATCCCTCCACGCAAGGGCGAAGGCGGCGCTCCGGCGGGTCCGGCGCGCCATGTCGCGACAACGATCGCCAGCGCGATCGCCGCGCCGAGCAAAGCGAGCAGGACGTGCAGCCAGGCGCCGAACCAGTCGGTCTCATCGATCTGTTTGCGTGCCTGCCGGATGCGCCAGACCAGCCAGCCGGCCCATGCCGGTACCCGACGATGCACCGTATAGCGAACCGGCGGCAGCCAATGCGCAGGTCTCGCCCTGGTCTGGGCAAGCACCGCTTCGCCGGCAAATCCGCCGGCGGCCATCAGCAGCGCCGCGGCGAGCACCTGGAAATTCCTGTCGCCCGCCACCAGGCCGATCGCGACGCAGGCCAGGAACGCGGCAAGCAACAGCAGGGTCGCCGTAACCAGCAGGCGCCGTGGATCACCCTGCGCTACCGATCCCATCAGGCTCGCTCCCCCAGGGCGGCGAGCCACATGAAGAACACACCGGCGCCCATGCCGAGCACTGGCGTGAAGCGGTCGCGTGGGCCCAGGCGCTGCCAGAGACCGGGCAGGACATCGCCCAGGGCGAGGTAGACCGTGGTACCGGCGGCCAGGGCGAGGCTGGTGCCGATGAACAGCGGCGCATGGCCGATCGCCGCCATGCCGAGCGCACCCACCGGAATCGCCACCGTGGTCGCCAGCGACAGGCCGAACGCACGTGCCGGCGCGAAACCACCGGCGACCAGGACACTGGCATTGCCGGCTTCGCGCGGCAGTTCATGGGCCATGATCGCCACGGCGACAGCGATGCCGAGCGGCTGGCTGATGACGAAACTGGCACCGATCACGATGCCGTCAACCAGATGGTGGAGGACATCGCCGACGATATTCATGCGGGCAAAGGTCGCCGTCGATGCCGCGGCATCGATCGCGCGGATCGCGCACTCGACCCCGAGCAGGGCCAGCGTACCGAGCGCCAGGCATTCGCCGGCGGCTCCAACCGTGATGCCGTGTTCGACGGCCTCGGGGAGCATGTGCAGCAGTGCATCGCCGAGCAATAAGCCGGCGGCGCCGGCTTGTAGCCACGGCAGCCATCGGCGCAGGACAACGGCGGGCATCCAGACGACCAGTCGCGCCGCCAGGGCGGCGGCGGCAACGGCCAGGGAAGCCAGGAACGCGCCGGTCAGGGCGTGTGTAGGGGGCATGGGGAAAGGTCGCGAAGAAATGGAATGTTATAACATTACCATAATGCGACGGACTTTCGCGGGTCTTTCCAACTGCGCGCCCCCGAATTGCAGGAGCGCACTCTGTGCGCTCCTGCAACGTTGCCTCGGGGGTGTTCTTATTTCTTCGCGAACAGGTGCTCGACGCCGGCGCGCTCCTCGCGCAGTTCCTTCTCGGTGGCGTCGATGCGTTGCTGCGAGAACGCATTGATCGACAGGCCCTGCACGATCGAATACTTGCCGTCCTTGATCGTCACCGGGTAGCCGAAGATCACGCCCGGGGCGATGCCGTACGAACCGTCCGACGGAATACCCATCGAGGCCCAGTCGCCCTCGGCGGTGCCGTGCGCCCAGTCATGCATATGGTCGATCGCGGCCGACGCGGCCGAGGCCGCCGACGAGGCGCCGCGCGCCTTGATGATCGCCGCGCCGCGCTGCTGCACGGTCGGGATGAAGTCGCCCTCGTACCAGGCCTGGTCGACCTGCCCGAGCGCCGGCTTGCCCTTCACCGAGGCCTGGTGCAGGTCCGGGTACTGGGTCGAGCTGTGGTTGCCCCAGATGGTGACCTTCCTGATGTCGGTGGTATGCGCACCGGTCTTCTCGGCCAGCTGCGACAGCGCACGGTTATGGTCGAGGCGGACCATCGCGGTGAAGCAGGTCGGATCGAGGTCCGGCGCGTTCTGCTGGGCGATCAGCGCATTGGTATTGGCCGGGTTGCCGACGACGAGCACGCGCACGTTGCGTTTGGCGTGATCGTTCAGCGCCTTGCCCTGCGGGGCGAAGATCGCGCCGTTGGCTTCCAGCAGGTCCTTGCGCTCCATGCCCGGGCCGCGCGGACGCGCGCCGACCAGCAGCGCGTAGTCGACGTCCTTGAAGGCGACGTTGACGTCGTCGGTGGCGACCACGCCGGCCAGGGTCGGGAAGGCGCAGTCGTTCAGTTCCATCACCACGCCCTGCAGGGCGGGCAGCGCCGGGGTGATTTCGAGCAGGTGCAGGATGACCGGCTGATCCGGGCCAAGCATGTCGCCGGCGGCGATACGGAACAGGAGGGCATAACCGATCTGGCCGGCAGCGCCGGTCACGGCAACACGGACGGGGGCTTTCATGTGGGTGACTCCTTCGGGATGTTCAAAACAAAAACCCGTGCCGGTGAGGGCGCGGGTTAAGGTGAATACGTCAGGTGAGCTCGGCGAAGAATGCCTTGATGCGCGCCATGCCATCGTCCAGCGCGTCGTCGGGACAGGAATAGGAAATGCGCAAGGCGCGCGGCTCGCCGAAGGCGGAGCCCGGCACGCAGGCCACGCCCTTGGCCTCCAGCAGCACGGCGCAGAAATCGATGTCGCTGGCGATCGCGACATCGTTGTGCTTCTTGCCGAAAGCGACCGAGATATCCGGGAACGCATAGAACGCGCCCTGCGGGCGCGGACAGATCACACCGGGAATCGAGGTCAGCGCGGCGACCACGCGGTCGCGCTTGGCGGAGAATTCCTTGCACTTGGCCAGGGGTATGTCCTGCGGACCGGACAACGCGGCGAGCGCGGCGGCGAGGGTCACTTCCGGCAGGCTGGTGATGTGGTTGGAGTTGAGTATGGTCACCGCCAGCGCCACCGATTCGGGCGCGGCGATGAAGCCGACGCGCCAGCCCGGCATGCCGTAGGTCTTGGACAGCGAGTCGACGAAGATCACGCGGTCGCGCAGTTCCGGACGCGCGATCACGAAGTTGTGATAGCCGACGCCGTCGAACACCATCGTGTTGTAGATGTCGTCGGTGATCACCCAGGTCTCGGGATATTTCGCGATGACGTCGGCGAGCGCGGCGATTTCCTCGCGCGTATAGACCATGCCGGTCGGGTTCGACGGATTATTGAACAGGAACACGCGCGGCTTGCGCGCCAGCGCCTCGTCGAGCTGTGCCGGAGTGAGCTTGTAGTTCTGCTCCGGCGGGCACGGCAGGATGTTGATCTTCGCGCCGGCGATCTCGGCGATATCCAGGTAACTGGTCCAGTACGGCGCCGGGAACGCGATCTCGTCGCCTTCGTCGAGCAGGGCCTCGGCGAGGTTGTACAGCACCTGCTTGGCGCCGACGCCGATGGTGCAGTTCGCCCGCGTGTAGCCCTTCAGGCCCAGCGCCTCGATATGGGCGAGGAAGGCATCGAGCAGCGCATCGGGACCGCGGTTGCTGCCGTACTGCCCGGAGTCGTGCGCCAGCGCTTCGCGCGCGGCGGCATAGACATGGTCGCCCGGCAGGAAGTTCGGCACGCCGATCGAGAAACTGATGATGTCGCGGCCGGCGGCCTTCAGCTTCTTGGCTTTCTCGGCAATGACCATGATCGCGCTGGGTTTCGCGCGGCCGATGCGCTGGGCAAGCTTGGGCATGCGTTCTTCTCGGGGTGGGAGCGGAGGAGCAAAGGCGGCGATTTTATCACGACAAGCGTTCCAGGCCGGCGCATGATGCAGTCGGCTGCCGCCGGCGGCCGTCCTTCACTGAAGAGCGAGGAACGACTATGCATTGGCTATGGGTATTCCTGATCGGCATCGTGATCGGCGCCATCGCGAAACTGCTTGTTCCGGGCAAGGACCCGGGCGGATTCATCGTCACCGGCCTGTTGGGCGTGGCCGGCTCCCTGCTGGCCGGCTGGATCGGCACGCAGTTGGGCTGGTACCAGGCGGATGAACCGGCGAGCTTTATCGCCTCGGTGGTGGGGGCGATCATCCTCCTGCTGGTCTGGCGGATATTCAAGCGCAGGACGGCATAGGCCGCCGCGAAAACCCCATGCACCGCCACTGGATCCCTGCCTGCGCAGGGATGACGGAAACCTACCTATATCTCGTCATCCCTGCGCAGGCAGGGATCCAGTGGCGAACCGACTCGGCTTTTGCGAAACCAACGAGAAAAAGGCCGCGCAATGCGCGGCCTTTTTCGTCAGCTGAAGAGTTTCCCGGCCAGGGGCCCAAGCGAGCCCAGGTCGAATCCACCCTCCGCATGCTGCGGCACCCGCCCTTCCGGCGTCAGATGGTCCACCGTCTGCGGCAGGACCCCGGAAAGCTTGCCGAGCAGTTCGTCCGGGGAGGTGCCGAGCTTGCCCGCCGCCTCCTGCAGCAAGGAACCGAGGCCGCCACCCTGCAGGGCCTGGCCAAGCTGGCTCCCGGATACCGGCTCGTTTTCACCGGTGCCGACCCAGGATTGCGCGGCCGAGCCCAGGCCGTTCTGTTTGAGCAGGTTGACCAGCCCACCCACGCCGCCGACGCGGTTGAGCAGTTCGCCGGCCACCGCCAGCAAGGAAGCCCCGCCCACGGCGGTTCCCGCCTGGGCGGCCTGGTTGGGTTGTTCACCCTGGCCACCGAGCAATTCGTCGAGCAGACCCATGATGCTCTCCCTGTTGCATGACCCCTGTCCGCCGGAGTCTATGCCCGGAAGATGACCGTCGCCATCACTATCGACGACGGCCCGCAAGGCCTTACCGGGCGTCGAGCACCTTGTTCCATTCCTCGACGTGCTTCGCCTGGGCGGCCAGCAGCGCATCGACGTCGCCCTCGACGGTGACCTTCTCGATGATGTCGTCCTGCTGCACGGCATCGACGACCTTCTGGTCTTCCGGACCGACCACTTCGCCGAACACGCTGTGCTTGCCGTCCAGCCAGGGGGTGGCGCCATGGGTGATGAAGAACTGGCTACCGTTGGTACCCGGGCCGGCGTTGGCCATGGACAGGATGCCCGGCTTGTCGTGACGCAGGCTGGCGTCGAATTCGTCGCCGAAGCGATAGCCCGGGCCGCCGCGGCCGCTGCCCTCGGGGCAACCGCCCTGAACCATGAAATCGGCGATGACACGGTGGAAGGTCAAACCATCGTAATAGCCCCGACGCGCCAGATTGACGAAGTTAGCGACCGTTACCGGCGTCTTGTCATCATGAAGACGGAGGTGGATCGGGCCGCGGCTGGTGCTGAAGGTGACATTGATGGTCATCGAGGTTCCTTGGGATTCTCTTGGGGACGGCTTGGTTACCGCCCGGGCACGCGCACGGGCAGTCGGCAAGATTACCCGACCACACGTGGGGGACGTGTGCAGTGTTTCAACCGGCTGGATGAAGTTCGCTTCAGGGCAGGCCGAGCGTCGCCGCCTCGAGTGGCCCCGGCCCACGCGGGCGGGCACCGTTGACCGCGGCATCCTCGGGGAGCGCCCTGCCCTCGGCCAGGTGGCTCCACAGCCGGTCCAGCGCCGCATAGCCGAACGGCAACAGGGGTGTGTGGACATCGCCGAACCCGGGAAAGGCCAGGAAGGCGTCGAAATGCTGGGCATGCGGCACCTTCCAGTACACCGGCCCGCGGCCGGAAGCGCGCAGCCAGCGCACATAGGGTTCGGAGCTGAAAGCGGTCGGAATCAGGCCATCGGTGGCACCGTGGACGACGAACACCGGCAACTTCTCGCGCGGCAGGCGCGCCTCGGTTTCGGCGACGCCCTTGCGCAAGGCGAGCGCATCGGCATCGTGGCCATCCCACAGCGCACGCAGGCAGCGCTCGCCGACCAGGGTCGGGTCGACGCCAACGGCGACTCCGCCACCGAGCAGGACCCCCGGGCCGGCCGGAATACCGCTGGCGTCCGACCACCATGAAGCACGGATCAGCGGCTGTGCCGGACCGGGAGCGGGGTCATAGGAGAAACCGCAGGGCATGTGGCCGACGCCGCGACGCGTATAGGCCGAGGCATAACCGGCCGTGACCATGCGCCACAGGTCGAAAGAAGCCGAGGTCGCCGCCGTGGCCATCGCCTCGTCGCGCCAGCCGGAGGCACGCAACCGGGCCACCGCATCGGCGGCCTGTGCGGCGGGCGTCATGCCGTCGACCAGGCCGGCGGCGCGCAGGCTGGCGCAACGGGCCAGCCACGGCAGCGGCGTCGTGCCGGCGACACGCGCGAACGGTGCCGCGGCGAAGCGCGCGTCGGTGAGCGCGCACGGCAGGAGCAGCGCGGCCTCGGTAGCGTAGTCGAAGAACGGCCGGCCCTGCCCCGGAGCATTGATATTCGGCTCGACGGCGACGACGCCGGCGAGCATGCCCTCATCGTCGTCACCCGCTGCCTGCAGCACGGCACCGCCGCCATTGGAAAGTCCGGTGGCGATGATCCGCGTATTGGCCGCGGTGAACGGCGCCTGGTCGGGAAAGGCGCGGTCGAGCATGGCCAGGCCGAAGCGCGCGGCCTGCAGGACATGACGCCCCCAGTCAGCTTCGGGATTGTCGCCGGAATGGGCGTGCTTGACCGCGATGCCGGCATCGCGAGGCGGGTCTTTCGGCTCGAACTCGAGCGGACGCGATCCGGCCGGCGCGCGCGTGCCGTCCAGTGCGACACCCGTGCCTTCGGCGGTATCGAAATACCCCGAGCCGGTACCTTTGTCGGTATAGGCCACCGCACAACCGCGCGGCAGACCCCAGGCACCGGCAAGCGAAATCGACCCGTAGATGCCACGCGAACCGGACGAGGCGGTCACCACCAGGCAGCGCGCCTTCGCGTCGAAACGATCGGGCACCTGCAACAGCACGCGATGCGGCTGGTGCGCGCCGGGAATCCTCGCGAACGCCTGGTACTCGCGACCGGGCACATCGGGTACCGCGCCATAGACGCGACCGTAACCGCCGAGCGGGCCGAGATCGGCGATGCCCTTCCAACTGGTCTGGATCGCGCGCCGACGCAGTTCCTCCGGCGTCGGCGCCAGCGGATTGGCAAAGGGCGTGAGCGTACCGGCCAGCCCGGCCAGGCCCAGCCCGCCGCTCAACAGGTCGTCGCCCTGTCGATGCACGGTGCTGCGCACGTCGCCGAAGAAAGCATCGTCGGACATGGATGGCATGGATGGCCCCGGGGAGCGCGATGGCGTGGCGCAGCCGGCGGCCGCGGCGAACGCGAGGACAAGGATCGAGCGAACGATGCGTGACATCGGCGAACGATAGCAAGCCCCTCCCCGCCACGGCATCGTACTAAAGGCGCATCTGAAGGACATCCCGCACTCGACGGGAACCGCTGGCGGCGCTAACGTCGCCCGGATGCAGCACCTGCTTATCGCCGACGACCACCCCTTGTTCCGCGCCGCGCTACGTCAGGCCGCGGCGGCAGCGTTGCCGCTCGCGCGGATCGACGAGGCGGCCGACCTCGCCGGCGCACTGGCCACGCTGCAGGCGCAGCCGGAGACGGACCTGGTCCTGCTCGACCTGCATATGCCGGGCAGTCGTGGGCTTTCCGGGCTGGCCGCCCTGCGCGGGCAGCATCCAGGCGTCGCGGTCCTGGTGGTCTCGGCGCATGACGATGCACGCGTGGTGCGCCGCGTCCTCGACCATGGCGCCGCCGGCTTCATGCCCAAGAGCGCGGACCCGGGCGATATCGGTGCCGCGGTGCGTACCGTACTTGGCGGCGGGCAATGGCTGCCGCCGGCCATCGCGCGCGCGGTGGCCGCATTGCCGGTCGATCCGGCCGATACCGCGCTGGCCGGGCGGCTGGCCCGCCTGACCGAGCAGCAGTCGCGCGTGCTTGGCCTGCTGGCCGAGGGGCTGCTCAACAAGCAGATCGCCGACCGGCTGGGGATCCAAGAGCGGACGGTAAAATCGCATGTAACCGCGATCTTCGAGAAGCTCGAAGTGCGAAACAGGACGCAGGCCGGCGTGTTGCTGCGCTCGCTGGATCTGGGCGAACCGGCGCGCAGCGACCACGCCTGAAGAAACCCGTCATTCCGGCGCAGGCCGGAATGACGATCAAAGGCAGGCCGAAGCTCGCCGCAACGACAATCGCTGCATCACCTGCCTCAGTGCCAGCGGCTTCATTGGCTTGTACAACACGCTCACCCCGGCCTCGAGCAATCGCGTGCGCAATTCGCCGTCACGATCGGCGGTAACCACGACGGCCGGTACATCGCCGAAGCGCCCGCGCAAGTCATCCAGCGCATGCAATCCGGTCAACCCGCCGTCCAGGTGGTAATCGAGCAAGAGCAGGTCCGGCGTCGTCGCGACCCCCAGCGCCTGCGCGGGCGTGCGCACCGCATCGACGCTCCAGCCCCAGCCACGCAACAGCGCTGCCGTCGCTTCCATGGCCGCCGGGTCGTTATCGAGGACCAGCGCATGCCCCTGCGGCAAGGCGCGCACGGGCAATTCGATGGCAGCCGCAACCGTACCGGTGGCGACCTGCGGCACGGTCACCGAGAACACGCTGCCCTCGCCCGGCCACGAACGTAGCGCCAGCGAATGGCCGAGCAGGGTCGCGGTGCGTTCGGCGATGGCAAGGCCCAGCCCGAGCCCCTGCCCGGCCGCTTCTTCGCCGCGACGGAAGGCCTCGAAGATAAACGCGCGCTCGGCGGGCGCTATACCCGGACCGGTATCCCATACCTCAATGCGCAGGTCTTCGCGCACCCGGCGGCAACCGAACAGCACACGGCCGCCCTCGGCATAGCGCAATGCATTGGACAGGAAATTCTGCAGCACGCGACGCAATAGCTGCGGATCGGAACAGACCCAGGCGCGCGTCGCGACGACGTGGAAGCGGATACCGCGTTCGTCAGCCAGCGCACGGAATTCGGCCGCCAGCGGATCGATGACATCGGCCAGCGCGACGTCGCGCGATTGCGCCGACAGACGACCACCTTCGAGCCGCGCGATATCGAGCAGACCGGCAAGCAGGTTCTCGGTAGCACCAAGCGCACCTTCCAGATGGCGCGAAGTGCGCTCGTCGCCCTTCTGCTCGCGTAACGCATGGGCGAACAATTGTGCCGCGTGCAGCGGTTGCATCAGATCGTGGCTGACCGCGGCCAGGAAGTGACTCTTCGCCTCGTTGGCGTGCTGCGCGGCGGCGCTGGCCCGGGCAAGCGCCTCGGTGCGCTCGGCAACGCGCATTTCCAGGGTCTCGTTGCTGCGCTTGAGCTCATCCTCGGTCTCGCGGAACGCGGTGACGTCGGTAAAGGTAGCGACGTAGCCGCCGCCGGGCATCGGATTGCCACGGATCTCGACCACGGTGCCATCCGGGAAGCGCCGTTCGGAAAGATGCGCCGTGCCGCCACGCATATGCCGCAGCCGGCGCTGCACGCGCTCTTCCAGGTCGCCGGGACCGATCAACCCGCTGGCGATGTTGTGTCGCATGAGATCGGCCGCGGAACGTCCGACCTGGAGCAGATCCTGCGGATAGCCGAACAGTTCCGCATACGGGCGATTCCAGGCGACAAGGCACAACTGGGCATCCACCACGCAGATACCCTGGCTCATCGTTTCCAGCGCGGCCTCGAGCACGCGCTGGTTGAAGCGCAGGTCCTCCGCGGCCTCGCCGACGATGGCGGCGACGGTCTCCAGTTCGTCGCGACGCTGGCCGTGCACGACCTGCAACAGCAACCGCGCCGAGCCGGCACCGATCACCGCGGCCAGTTCGTGCTCGACCTCGGCGGTGCGCACGCTGCCGGCGGCGCCGTGCGGCGCTTCGTCGCCGAACAGGCGCTGCACGCGCTCACCGGGGAGAAAGCGCGCGGCCAGCGCGCGCAGGGCCGTGGCGTCGACATCGCCAAGCAAGGCGGTGGGCGGTACATAGCGCCCATAACGGGAATTGGCGACCAGCAGGACCACGCCGATATTCGCGCCGAGGCTGAGCACGACGGCGCGACCCAGGCGACTCCAGTCACCCAGCCCGAGCAAGCGGTCCGGCGCCAGCCAGGCAAAGCCGAACGGTGCGTCCAGCCACAGGGGCAACGACGAGGTCAGCGCCGGCAACAAGGTGTACAGCCATACGACCGTGCCGGCGAACAGGCCGAGGCTGACCGCGCGCGGCCCCGTTTGTGGCCGGTACACGGCAATCAGGATCGCCGGCGCGAGACCGGCCAGCGCGGAGAAGGAAATACCGCCGATATCGGCGAGCAGGTCGTTGCCCGCGAGCATGCGGCTGTAACCCCAGGCCAGCAGGATCACCAGCAGGATGGTCACCCGGCGCTGGTTGATCACTTCGCCGCGCAGGTCGCCGCGCTCGTCGCGACCCCAGCCCGCACGCACGCGCAACGGCGCGATGAAGTGATTGACCACCATCAGGCTGAGCGCCAGCGTCGCCACCACCACCATGCTGGTGGCCGCGCTGAGTCCGCCGAGAAAAGCGAGCAAGGCCAGCCCTCCTTGTTGCCGCGCCAGCGGCAGCGCGAGCACGTACAGGTCCGACGGCACGCCGACCGGCCCCAGCCAGGCATCGCCAAGGCGCGCCAGTGGCAGGATCGGCAGCGAGATCACCAGCATGTACAACGGAAACAACCAGCGTGCGGTGCGCACATGACGCACGTCGCGACATTCGACCATGCCGGCGTGGAACTGGTGCGGCAGGGTGAACATCGCCAGCGCGCCGAGCAGGATCAGTGCGGGAAAGCCGCTGGTGTCGTGCACCGGGATCGTCGGCGGCAACGCGGGCAAGGCCGGCGCCGGGCCGATCAGCAAGGTCCCGAGGGCGAGCATGGCGCCGAGCTTGAACAGCGACTCGAAGGCCATGGCCAGGACCAGGCCGCGGTTATGCGCCATCGCCGAGGCACGGCGCGTGCCGAAGAGCATGGCGAAGGCCGCCATCAGCAAGGCGATGTAAAGCGCGCTGTCGCGCCACGCGGGCGCATCGGGGTAATGGCCGCCGGCCAGCAAGCCATAACTCATCGCCACGGCTTTCAGCTGCAAGGCGATATACGGCACGATGCCGAGCAGCATCACCGCCGTGACCATCGCGGCCAGACCGCGATGGCGGCCGAGCCGCACCGAGATCAGGTCGGCAAGCGAGCCGGCGTTGTAGTCGCGGGCCAGGACCACCAGGCGGCGCAACACGCCGACCGCGAGCATATACATCAGGATCGCGCCGACGAACGTCGGCGGCAGCCACCAGCCGGAATGGCTGGCCTGGGTGACCGTGCCGTAGAAGGTCCACGAGGTGCAGTGGATCGCCAGCGACAGCGCGTAGACGATCGCCCAGCGTTTCTCCAGGAACTTCGGGCGCCGCTCGCCGAAGAGAGCGACGCCGAACAACAGCAGGAGCCAGAGGGCCGCCGCGGCGGCGACGATGCCCGCGCTCACGGGGAACCTAGTGCGGCGTGCGCACGCCCATCGCCGCGAGCGCACCGATCAGCAGACGCAGCTGCACGCCCTGGCGGGTGTCGTAATCGCTGCCCGAATAGCCCCACCAGTCCCAGCATGCCTGCGGATTCAAAGGCGCGAAGCTTGCGCGGGTCTGAGGATACAGGACGACCACGTCATAGGCGTCGGCCCAGCGGTTGAAGCCGGCGTCGCGAACGAAGGCCTCGCCGACGGTTTCGGCGTTCTGCTTGCAACCATGCAGGGCGACCATCACGCCGCAGGGTTTGCCGGCCAGGCAGGACGGCGGCGCGTAGATATAGCCTGTCGCCGCCAGCAGCGCATCCTTGCCGCCGGGACGCAGGGCGTCCTGGTCGAACGTCCTGACCTCGCCCTTCGCCTCGCCCACCGCATGGGCGGGCTTGCCGTAAAGCTGCGAGAAGATCTCGCCCGCCGCGTCGAAGCCGCAGGCGCCAAGGTACGGCGATTCGGACTTGCCACAGTTGTCGCCCTGCTTCGCCACCGGCAGGTTGTGCGCGAAGGCGCGGGCACCGTCGTCGACCACCCGCAGGCTGGCCAGCGAAGCGTCGTCCTTGCGCAGGGCATCGTAGAAATCGGCCGAGGCCTTCGCGACCACCGGCGACACCAGCGCATCGCCGGTACCGTGCAGGGCGTAGATATGCGTACCGGCCAGGGCCTTCAACGGACCGATCTCGCCCCTGGACGCCTTGTCCCGCGCCGCCTTCGCCAACGCGGCGGCATCCGGCGCGGGCGTGCCCTTCATGCACGAGCCCAGCGCCGTTTCCAGCTTGCCGCCGGCGCAACCGTAAGGCCCGCCGGCGACCAGTGCGGCGCCATGGAAGACATCCGGATAGGCCATCTGCGCCTGCGTCGCCATGTACGCGCCGGAGGAAAGTCCGGCCACGGTCACCCGCGCGGCATCGACATGGAGCTTGGGCAGGCTCGCCGCCTGTTCCGCGCCGGCGGGACCAGCCAGACACAGGGCAAGCAACAGGGCGGAACGGTGCAGGCGATTCATGGCGATCCCGGTCAGAAGTTGTAGCGAACGCTGGCGTAGTAGTTGCGCGGCATGCCGTAGTACGCCGTGCGGATATTACCGACACTGGAGAACTCCTGGCCGTCGGTCTTGTACACCTTGTTGGTGGCGTTCTTGATACCGGCGCGGAACTGCCAGTGGCCGTCGCCGGTGTCGAACACGCCGAAAGCGCCGACCAGGGTATACGCCTTCTGGCTGAGCGCGTCGTAGTTGTCGACGCTGAGCCAGGTGTCGCTGCGATAGGACACATCCGCACCGAAGGTCAGCGCGCCGTCGGCGACGTTGAAAGTCTGGGTCAAGGCGACGCGCGCGTTCCATTTCGGCGAGAACGGCACATGCTTGTGGATGTCCGGATCGAACTGCGGGTTGGCCGGATCCAGGCGCGCGTCATCGAATTTGTCGTAACGGGCCTTCAGGTAGCCGATCTGCGAGGAGAGCCGCGTGCCGGTACCCATCAGCGCCGTGCCTTCGAATTCGAAGCCATCCATTTTCAGCTTCGCCGCATTGATCACCGGGAAGGAGAAGGTCGGAATCGCCGTACCGGTCTCGATCTCCGACACGCGCGCCTGGAAGTCGGTGTAATTGCTGTGGAAGACCGCGAAATTGCCTTGCAGGCGGTTGTCCTGCGAGCGCGTCTTCAGGCCCAGTTCGTAGGTCCACACCGTCTCCGGATCGTACTCGGCCTGGGTGACGTCGATCGCGGCGTTGGCGCGGCCGTTGAAGCCGCCGGACTTGTAGCCCCGGCTGGCCGAGGCATAGACCATCGTCTGCGGATCGATCTGCTTCTGCAGGCTGACCGTCGGCGTCCACGCGCTCCAGCTCTTGCTCTTGTCCAGCGGCACGGTCTCGTCGAGCACGGCCAGCGCCGGACCCCAGAAGGTGCTGGTGGTGCGGTCGTAATCCTTGTCGTCGCGGCTGTAGCGGACGCCGGCGGCCAGCGTCCAGCTCGGGATGAACTCCCAGTTGACGTGGGCGAAGCCGGCATAGCTCTTGGTGGTCAGGTCATCGTCGATGGTGCGCAGGAAGTCGACCGGCGTACCGAAGATCGCGAACAGGTCGTCCGCATAGGCCTCCTGATGCGATGGCACGTTCTCGCGCATGAAATACGCACCGTAGACCGCCTGCAGGTTGCTGCCGTTGTCGAACTGCAGCTGCAGCTCCTGGCTGGCCTGCTTCTGGTCGAAGCCGACGAAGACGTCGCCGAGCTGGAACTGCGAGGCATCGATGTCGATATACGAATCGCTGTCGAGCTTGCGCAACGCCGTGATGCTCTTCAGCTTCCACTGGTCGGACAGCTTCCAGGTCATGTTCAGCGACACGCCCTCGTGCTTGAGCTTCTGCCCCTGGTCGGGGCCGAACGAGGTCTGCGACTGGAAGTTGTATTTCTTGTCCAGGTCCGGCGTCAGCAAGGTCACCGTGCCGAGCACCAGGTCGGTCTGCTGCAGCGGCGATACCGGCTGACCGAGGGTGAGCGCGGTGTCCTGATGGGTGTAATCGACCGTCAGCACGCCGTCGAACGTGTCCGATGGGTGGTAGCGCAACTTGGCGCGCACCGACTTCGACTCCTCGTCGTTATAGCGGTGCCCGGTTACCGGGTCCTTCACGTAGCCGTCGTCGCGGATGTCCGCGCCGGCGATCGACGCCGACCAGCCGGCACCGAGCGGCGTGGAGCCGTAGAAGCGACCCTCACGCTGGCCGAAGTTGCCACCGGTGACCTCGACCGAACCCTCCGGCGTATCGGACGGGTTTTTGGTCACGATCTTGATCGCGCCACCCGTGGAATTCTTGCCATACAACGTGCCCTGCGGTCCGCGCAGCACTTCGACGCGATCGACGTCGAACAGGCTGATCAGCGCACCCTGGATGCGCGAGTAATAGACGTCATCGACGTACATGCCGACGCCGGGATCGAAGGTCTGCAACGCGTCCGGCTGGCCGACACCGCGGATAAAGACGTTGACCGCCGAGGACGAGCCGCGACCCTGGACGATATTGAGGTTGGGCACCGCGCCCTGGAGGCCGTCGATGTTATTGGCCTGCAGGTCCTTCAGGTCTTCCTCGCTGAACGCGCTGACCGCGACCGGCACCTTCTCCATCGACTCGTCGCGGCGGCGGGCGCTGACCGTCACTTCCTGCAGCTGCGTGGCTTCCTGCTTCTTCGCCTGGGCCTGCGTCACGGGCTTTCCCGTGGCATCGGTGGCGGTGTCGGTCGACTGTGCCATGGCAGGCATGGCGACAGCCATGCCGAAAACCATGCCGATCGCCAGCGTGAGCTTGGTGTGTTTCATGATGTCCCCGGAGCATCGCGACGACGCCCCCTCGGCGTCGATATAACGAGAGCATAGGCATGCCTGCCGGCGCGGCACACCTGTACCTTCGTACAGTGCCCCGGCACGGCGGACGCGCGGATACTCGCCCCCTTCGTTATCGACCGCGCACCCAGGGGAAACCGCAAGGATGGCACTCGTGATCGTGCTGGCCGCGCTCGGCCTGCTGATGTTCGCCGCCTACCGCGGCTACAGCGTGATCCTGTTCGCGCCGATCGCCGCGCTGGGCGCCGTGCTGCTGACCGACCCGTCCCTGGTCGCGCCGATGTTCACCGGCCTGTTCATGGACAAGATGGTCGGCTTCCTCAAGCTGTATTTCCCGGTATTCATGCTCGGCGCCGTGTTCGGCAAGCTGATCGAGCTCTCGGGTTTCTCCCGTGCCATCGTCGCCGCCTCGATCGGCCTGCTCGGCCGTTCGCGGGCCATGCTGTCGATCGTCCTGGTCTGCGCCTTGCTGACCTACGGCGGCGTATCGCTGTTCGTGGTGGTGTTCGCCGTGTACCCATTCGCGGCGGAACTCTTTCGCCAGGCCGATATTCCCAAACGCCTGATCCCAGGCACGATCGCGCTCGGCGCCTTCACCTTCACCATGGACTCGCTGCCGGGCACGCCGCAGATCCAGAACATCATTCCCACCGCGTTCTTCGGTACCAACGCCTGGGCGGCACCCTGGCTGGGCACGCTCGGCAGCGTCTTCATCCTGGTGCTGGGCATGCTTTACCTCGAATCGCGGCGATGCAAGGCCGCGGCGAACGGCGAGGGTTATGGCGATGCATCGCCGCTGGTGAACGAGCCGGTCGCCTTTACCGGCACCCGTCTTGCCCATCCCGCACTCGCCGTGCTGCCGCTGGTGATCGTCGGGGTCGCCAACAAGCTGCTTACCGATGCGATCCCGAACGCGTACGGCAAGATGCATTCGTTCGTCCCCGCCGTGGTCGGCAACGCCGCACCGGTCGTACAGGACGTGTCGAAGAACGCGGCGATCTGGGCAGTGGAAGGCGCCCTGCTGCTCGGCATCGTCAGCGTGCTGGTCTTCGCGTGGCGCTCGGTGTTCACCGAACTGGCCGAAGGCAGCAAGGTCGCCGTCGGTGGCGCCCTGCTCGCCTCGATGAATACCGCGTCCGAATATGGCTTCGGGGCGGTGATTGCCGCCCTGCCCGGCTTTCGCCTGATCGCCGATGGCTTGCACGCGATTCCCAACCCGCTGGTCAACGAGGCGGTATCGGTGACCGCCCTGGCTGGCATTACCGGTTCGGCGTCGGGCGGCATGAGTATCGCGCTGGCGGCCATGGCCGACAGCTTCATCCATAACGCCGAGGTTGCCGGCATTCCCATGGAAGTCCTGCATCGCGTCGCCGCGATGGCCTCCGGCGGCATGGACACGCTGCCGCACAATGGCGCCGTGATCACCCTGCTCGCGGTGACCGGCCTGACCCACCGGCAGTCCTACCGCGACATCTTCGCGATCACCGCGATCAAGACGCTGGCGGTGTTTTTCATTATCGGTGTGTTCTACGCGACCGGACTCGTCTGAGGGAACGGCGCGATATTCAGTAGCCCAACGGAGAACCGATCATGCGTTACGTACGCTATCTGATGCTGTTGCTGTGCTCGCTCCTGCTTCCCGCTTTCGCCCATGCCGCCTGCGTCGACAATGTCGTCATGGTCCACGGCAATACCGGCAGCCCAGCCGATTTCCAGGCCACCCACGACCTGCTGATCCAGCGCGGCTACACCGAATCGCAATTATTTGCGCCAGCCTGGGGCAATGGCCTGTGCGCCGCCTGTAACGACCACTCCGCCAGCGAGCTGCTGCCGGTCGAGGAAGCCATCGGCGATGCCGTGGCCAGTTCGTGCACGGGCAAGATCGACGTGATCGGCCATTCGATGGGCGCCACGCTGGCGGCCAAGGCCATCGTCGATCTCAATGCCTCGAGCTCGGTCGACGCCTTTGTCGGCATCGCCGGCGCCTTCCACGGCCTGTACGCCTGCGGCTATTACCCGTTCAACGTCGCCACCGCCACCTGCGGCTCGAAGGGGCTGTCGATCCAGAGCCCGCTGCTGAATTCGCTGGCAACCAAACACTTCGGCGCGCGGGAGTATTCGATCAAGTCATACGCGGACGAAATCAACTGTTACTACTCGTGCCTGGTCTACGGCGTGCATACCTCGTCGATCACCGGCGAGACGGCGAGCTACACCTATACCTACGGCCACTACGGGCTGCTCTGGTACACCGCGAGCAAACAGGCCGACCTGATCCAATAGCCGTTCAACGCCGCCGGTCACGGACGACCGACGGTTTCTTCCCTTGGCCCCGGCACGCTACCCGGCCGCGCCCATCCAGGGGGCCGGAACGCCTTATTTTCGGCGACGATGCCAGCGGTTTCGCCGCCGTATGTGTCCGCGGCCGAAAGCCCGGCAGGATCGACGAGGGCGGTCGCTCGCCCTCGCCCGCCCGTTCGGGCAGCTTCTCCCCGGGGCGGAAGGCGGGCGCCCGCGGGGGTCATGCGGAAGACACCGAATAGCTCTATACTTACCGGCTTCCTCATCCACCAAAGGTGCTCCGGTCTGATCGCCGGGGGAGTTCGGTATGTCCATCGAAAATCTGCGCAATATCGCCATCGTCGCTCACGTCGACCATGGCAAGACGACCCTGGTCGACCAGCTGCTCAAGCAGTCTGGCACCCTTGCCGAGCGCACCGTGCTCGCCGAGCGCGTGATGGACTCGAACGACCAGGAAAAGGAGCGTGGCATCACGATCCTTGCCAAGAACACCGCCATCACCTGGCGCGACAACCGCATCAACATCGTCGACACCCCGGGCCATGCCGACTTCGGCGGCGAGGTCGAACGCGTGCTGTCGATGGTCGACTCCGTGCTGATCCTGGTCGACGCGATGGACGGCCCGATGCCGCAGACGCGCTTCGTGACCCAGAAGGCCTTCGAGATGGGCTTCCGCCCCATCGTCGTGATCAACAAGGTCGACCGTCCGGGTGCGCGCGTGGACTGGGTGCTGACCCAGACCTTCGAACTGTTCGACCGCCTCGGCGCGACCAACGAACAGCTCGATTTCCCGGTCGTCTACGCCTCGGCGCTGCACGGCTATGCCGGCCTCGAGCAGGACGTGCGCGAAGGCGACATGGTCCCGCTGTACGAAGCGATCATGGAACACGTGAAGAAGCCGGAGGTCGATCCGGTCGGTCCGTTCCAGATGCGCATCAGCCAGCTCGACTACAACAACTATGTCGGCCTGATCGGCATCGGCCGCATCCAGCGCGGCAAGGTGCGCACCAACATGCCGGTCTCGGTCGTCGACCGCGAAGGCAAGGTCCGCCAGGGCAAGATCCTGCAGGTGCTCGGCTTCATGGGCCTGGAGCGTCGCGAAGTGGCCGAAGCCGAAGCCGGCGACATCGTCGCCATCTCCGGCATCGAAGGCCTCAGCATCTCCGACACCGTCTGCGCGCTCGACACGCCCGAGGCGCTGCCGGCGCTGACCGTCGACGAGCCGACCATCACCATGACCTTCCAGGTGAACAACTCGCCGTTCGCCGGCAACAAGGACCGCAGCGGCGGCAAGTTCATCACCAGCCGCCAGCTGCGCGAGCGCCTCGAGCGCGAGACGCTGCATAACGTCGCGCTGAAGGTCGAGGAAGGCTCCGACCCGGACAAGTTCCAGGTCTCCGGCCGCGGCGAGCTGCACCTGTCGGTGCTGATCGAGAACATGCGTCGCGAAGGCTACGAGCTGGCCGTGTCGCGTCCGGAAGTGATCATCAAGGAAATCGACGGCAAGCTTCAGGAGCCGATCGAGCAGCTGGTGGTCGACGTGGAAGAAATCCACCAGGGCGGCGTGATGGAACGCCTGGGCATGCGCAAGGCGCAGCTGAAGAACATGGAATCGGACGGCAAGGGCCGTGTGCGTCTGGACTATGAAATCCCGGCACGTGGCCTGATCGGCTTCCAGACCGAGTTCAAGACCCTGACCCAGGGCTCGGGCCTGCTGTTCCACGTCTTCGACCATTACGGCCCGAAGGCCGAGGGTGCGATCGCCAAGCGCCAGAACGGCGTAATGATCGCCAACGCCCCCGGTGCCACGCCCGCGTACTCGCTCGGACCCCTGCAGGAACGCGGCAAGCTGTTCGCCGCCGAGGGCGACGAAGTGTACGAAGGCCAGCTGGTCGGCATCCACGCCAAGGACAACGACCTCACGGTCAACGTCATCAAGTCCAAGCCGCTGACCAATATGCGCGCCTCGGGCAAGGACGACGCGATCCAGCTGACCCCGGCCATCAAGTACTCGCTCGAGCAGGCCCTGGAATTCATCGATGACGACGAACTCGTCGAGATCACCCCGAAGGAAATCCGCCTGCGCAAGAAGTTCCTGACCGAGCAGGACCGCAAGAAGAATTCGCGCGGTTAATCGATCGCTGCGATTTGAGAAAAGCCCGGCGATGCCGGGCTTTTTTTTGCTTTTTCGATGGCGTCGCCGGCGCCGTGGGGCCTCCTTCGTTGAGCGGGCCCGACGCCGTCACGCTCGTATGCGGAGCGCTGCGCGCAGTGCTTTCACTGGGTCCCAGCCTTCGCTGGGATGACGATAGGCCCCCTCGTACCCAGAGGCGCTCAGCGGAGAGCAAAACAGCTCTCCGTCACGTGCCGGTCGCGTACGTACAGGCGAACGTCATCCCAGCGAAGGCTGGACGCCGGGAGCGTAGCGACCAAGAACAGCGAAGCTGGCCCGAAGGGTGAGCGCCGAAGGCGCGAATCACCCAGTGAAGAAAAAGCGCGCAGCGCATCTGATTAAAAGCGCCACGGCGTCAGCGCGCTATAACGAAGGAAGCGGCACGGCGTCGGGCCCGCTCAACGAAGGAAGCCCCACGACATAAGCTCGCTCCATCGAAAAGCCCGGGGCTAAAATCACCGAACCATGTCCAAACCTATCCTCCCCGATGTCCTCTCCCCGCACCTTCGCCTGGTCTTCTGCGGCACCGCCGCCGGAAAGCGCTCGGCCGAAGCCGGCACCTACTACGCGCATCCGGGCAACATGTTCTGGCGGACCCTGCACGAGATCGGCCTGACGCCACGGCGTCTTCGGCCTGAGGAATTTCCGACCCTGCCCAGCCTCGGCATCGGCCTGACCGACCTCGGCAAGTACCACTTCGGCAACGATGACCAGTTACCAGGCAATGCCTTCGACGTCGATGCACTGCGCGTGAAGATCCTCGCCCACGCACCCGGCATGCTCGCCTTCACCAGCAAGAACGCCGCACGCGCATGGTTCGGTCATGCCGTCGATTACGGCTTGCAGGCACAGACGATCGGCATGACGCGCATCTTCGTCCTGCCCTCGCCTTCCGGCCAGGCGCGAGGCGCCTGGGATGTCACGCACTGGCAGGCGCTCACGAAGCCTGTTTAAGCTCAGATCGCCGGCGTCGACCGATACGTCCGCACGTTTTCCTCGCTCACCGCGCCGGCCTTGTTGGTCCACGCCTGGCGGATGAAGGTGACCACCGCGGCGACTTCGTTGTCGCTGAGTCGCTGCGCGAACGGCGGCATGGAATACGGCCGCGCATTGCTCGCCGTGGCGGGCGCGAAGCCGCCCAGCAGGACGACGCGGATCGCGTTGACGCCGAGCGGTTCGGTGACCGACGAGTTGCCGTCCAGCGGCGGGTAGACCCCGGCGATGCCGCCGCCACTCTTGCCGTGGCAACTGGCGCAGCGATCCAGGTAGATCTTCTGGCCCTGGGCGACCAGCGGCGTATTGTCCAGCGGCGAATCGTCCTCGGGCGGCTTCGGGCGCGGCGGCAACGATTTGAGATACGTGGCGATCGCGCCGAGATCGTCGTCGGTCAGGTGCTGGGTGCTCTTCAGCACCACCTCGGCCATCGGTCCGAACGCGGTACTTTTCGACGATCGACCGGTCTTCAGCAGGTCGACGATATCGCCCTGGCTCCAGCCAGCCAGGCCGCCATGCGCCTGCGTGCTGAGATCGGGCGCGTACCAGTCCTGCATCGGGATCATGCCGCCGGCGAGGCGCGGATCGTCGATGGTGGCACCGAGGGCATTGCGTGCGGTATGGCAGTCGTTGCAATGGCCGAGGCCCTTGACCAGATAGGCACCGCGATTCCACTCGGCCGACTGCTTCGGATCGGCGCTGAATTCACCCTCGGTGAAGTACAGCGCACGCCATGCCGAGAGCAGGCGTCGCTGGCTGTAGGGAAAACGCAGCTCGGTCTCGCCATTGGCCTGTTTCACCGGCGGCAGCGATCGCAGATAAGCGTAGATCGCATCGACATCGGCACGGCTTGCCTTGGTGTACGAGGTGAACGGAAACGCCGGGTAAAGCAGGCGCCCGTCCTTGCCGATGCCCTGATGCATGGCCTGGTAGAAATCGTCCGCCGACCAGTCGCCAATGCCGGTGCCCTTGTCGGGGGTGATGTTCGGCGTGGGAATATTGCCGAACGGCGTCACCATGACGCGACCGCCGGCGTAAGGCTTGCCGCCTTGCACGGAGTGGCAGGATACGCAGTCGCCGACCAGGGCGAGATAGCGCCCACGCTCTACCTGCGCCGCATCGGCGGCCATGCCGAGGCCCGACCAGGCCAGGGCCGCCAGCGCGACCCAGCGTGCCATCTTGAATGTCATCGTCATGTCCATGTCCTCAGCCTCCCACGCTGCCGCACTTCATCGGCAACTGGATGCTGCCGGCGGCCTGCGGACTGTGGTCCGCGGGAACCGTCTGCGAGGAGAGCCAGGCCGAAACCGCGCTGATGTCCGAATCGCTCAGCCGGCTGGTGACCGTGGCCATGCAGTCCGGCGCCGCGGCGGCACGGGTGTGCGTGCGCCAGGAGCCGAGTTGCGCGCTGATGTAGTCATACGGCAGGCCGACCAGGCCGGGAATATCCGGTTGCACACCGGTCAGGCGATCGCCGTGGCAGCTGGCACACGCGGGGACCCTGGTTGCCTCGTCGCCGTGCAGGGCAAGCTGTTCGCCGCGCTTCATGGCGGCCGGCGAAACCTTGGCCGGTCTGGAAGCAGTGAACGGCACGTCCTGTGCGGCGAAGTAACCTGCGATCTCGCGCATATAGTCGTCGGACAACGGCTGCATGGTGTATTCCATCAGCGCGTAATGGCGAAGGCCATCGCGAAAATCCTGCATCTGCCGCGTGAGGTAGCCCGCCGGTTTGCCGGCCAGCCGAGGGAAGAAGCCGTTGTCGCCGCCCTCGCCGTGTTCGCCATGGCAGCTGGTGCAACTGGCGATGCGCTGCTTGAGCGTATCGGGAACCTGGGGTTCGTCCGCGGCATGCGCGCCCCCGGCGAACAGGATGGCCAGCAGGCCAGCCCAGCGGAAAATGCGGCTCATGCGGTCTCTCCCTTCGTATCCGTCGCCCGCGGACCGCGAGACGGATTATCATCGTGATAGCGCAGGAGTATACGCTGCGTGCCTGGCGCCACCATGAGGCGCATCGTCGCATTAGGGGAAGGAATAATGTTTAGCAGAATCCGGATCGCCGCCGCTGTTTTTGCAAGCCTTTGCACGTTGACCGCCGCGGCCGCCGACGGCGATCCGCCGGCGGCGAAGAACGCCTCTGACTTCGCCTCGATCGGCGAGCTGCAGCAGCAGTTTGCCGCGGGCACGCTGACACCGCATGAGCTGACCCAGCGCTTCATCGAACGCATCGCCGCGCTCGACCAGGCCGGGCCAAAGGTCAATGCCATCATTGAACTCAACCCCGACGCCTTGTCGATCGCCCGCGCGCAGGATCGTGCCCAGGCCGGCAAGAAGCTTGCCCTGCGCGGCATCCCGATCGTGATCAAGGACAATATCGACACCGGCGATCGCATGCTGACCACGGCCGGCTCGCTCGCCCTGGCCGAAGCTCCGGCACCGAAGGACTCGACGGTCGCCGCGAAGCTGCGCGCCGCCGGTGCGGTGATCCTCGGCAAGACCAACCTCAGCGAGTGGGCGAACATGCGCTCGAACCATGCCAGCAGCGGCTGGAGCGGACGCGGTGGCCAGACGCGCAACCCCTACGTGCTCGATCGCAACCCGTGCGGCTCGAGCGCGGGCTCGGGCGCGGCCGTGGCGGCCGGTTTCGCCACGGTGGCGATCGGTTCGGAGACTGACGGCTCGATCGTCTGCCCCGCTTCCAGCAATGGCATCGTCGGCATCAAGCCGACCCTGGGCCTGGTCAGCCGCGCCGGCATCGTGCCGATCGCGCACAGCCAGGACACCGCCGGACCGTTGGCGCGCACGGTGACCGATGCGGCGATCGTGCTCGGCGCCATCGCCGGCAGCGACCCGCGCGATCCGGCCACCGCCGAGGCCGACAAGCACGCCACCGATTACACGAAATTCCTCAACGCCGACGGCCTGCGCGGCAAGCGCATCGGCATCGTCCGCCAGCTCGGCGGGGTCGAGCCGAATGCGGACCGTGCGCTGGAGCAGACCATCGCCGTGCTCAAGGCGCAGGGCGCGATCGTCGTCGATCCGGTGGAGATTCCGCATATCAAGGAACTCGGCGACCGCGAGCTGACCGTGCTGCTCTATGAATTCAAGCAGGACATCGCCAGCTACCTCGCCACCCGCAAGGGCCTGTCGGTGCATACGCTGGCCGACCTGATCGCCTTCAACAAGCGCGAGGCGGACCGCGAGATGCCGTGGTTCGGCCAGGAGCTGTTCGAGCAGGCCGAGGCCAAGGGCCCGCTGACCGACAAGGCCTATATCGACGCGATGGAAACCAACAAGCGGCTGGCCGGCCCGGAGGGCATCGACGCAGCGCTGGCGGCGAACAAGCTCGACGCCCTGCTCGCGCCGATGTGGGGCCCGGCTTTCACCACCGACCTGATCCTGGGCGACCACGTGGTCAGCGGCGATCCGACGGTCGGCGGTGCCTCCGCACCCGCGGCGATTTCAGGCTATCCGTCGATCACGGTACCGGCGACATTCGCCCACGGCCTGCCAGTCGGCGTGCTGTTCTTCGGCGCCAAGTGGAGCGAGCCGACCCTGATCTCGATTGCGTATGGTTTCGAGCAGCACAACAAGGTGTTCCAGCAGCCGACCTTCCTGCCGACCCTGCCTTACTGAGCACAGGCATTGTGGGAGCCCACCTCGCGGGGCTCCCACACGCTTACGGCATCGGCACCATGCCGCCCGATTTCTTCACGATCAGCATCGCCATTTCCAGCGACTGCTCGTAATTCAGGCGGGGATCGACCATCGATTTGTAAGCACGATTGAGGTCGGTTTCGACCAGGTCGCGGGCGCCGCCGAGGCATTCGGTGACATCCTCCCCGGTCAGCTCCAGGTGCACGCCACCCAGCCGCGTACCGGCGGCTTCGTGGATATCGAAGGCCTGGTCGAGCTCGCCGCTGATATTGGAGAAACGCCTGGTCTTGAAACCGTTCGAGGTGCTCTCGGTATTGCCGTGCATCGGATCGGCGACCCAGAGGACGCGACGTCCCTCGGCCTTTACCGCCTCGAGTAGCGGCTGCAGTTGGGTACCGATCGGGCCGTTGCCCATGCGGTGGATCAAGGTCAGCCGGCCCGGCTCGTTGGCAGGGTTCAGCACATCGATCAGGCGCATCAGCTCATCCGGCTTCACCGTCGGACCGACCTTGACCGCGATCGGGTTGCGGATACCACGGAAGTATTCGGTATGGGCGCCATCGAGCGCCGCCGTGCGCATGCCGATCCACGGGAAATGCGTGGACAGGTTGAACCAGCCTTCCTGGCGCGGCACCTGGCGGGTCAGCGCCTGCTCGTAATGCAGCAGCAAGGCTTCGTGCGAGGTGTAGAAATCGACCCGCGAATAGCTGGAAATCGCCTGGCCGGCCAGGGTTTCCATGAAGCGCAGCGAGTCGCCGATGCTGGCAACCATGCGCCGGTATTCGGCGGCCATCGGCGAATGCTCGACCCAGGCCAGGTCCCAGTACTCCGGGTGATGCAGGTCGGCAAAGCCACCATCGACCAGGGCACGGACGAAATTCATCGTCATCGCCGAGCGCGCATGGGCCTTGATCAGTCGCTGCGGATCCGCGCGGCGCGCCGCGGCGGTGAAGTCGGGGCTGTTGACCAGGTCGCCACGGAATGACGGCAGGGTCACGCCGTCACGGGTCTCCGATTCGGTCGAGCGCGGCTTGGCGTACTGGCCGGCAAAGCGACCGACCCTGAGCACCGGCTTCTTCAACCCGTGGACCAGGACCAGGCTCATCTGCAGCAGGACCTTCAGCCGGTTGGAGATGATCGGGCTGGTGCAGTCGGCGAAGCTTTCGGCGCAGTCGCCGCCCTGGAGCAGGAAACGCTTGCCGTCCTGCGCCTCGGCGAGACGCTCTTTCAGGGTCAGCACTTCCCAGGAGGTCACCAGTGGCGGCAACTCGCCCAGACGCCCCAGCGCCTCGTCGAGCTCCGCCGCGTCCTCATAAGCCGGCTGCTGCAGCGCGGTGCGCTGTTGCCACGATTCGGGGGCCCAATCGAGGGGATCGTTAACCGGCTTGAAATTGTGCTGCATGACTGCTTGCCTTGGGGAAAAGCGCGCCAGGGCGCGTGAAAACTCAACGACGACGGACTGCCGCCACGACCGCCCAGATACCGAGGACGACAAACCAGAACAGTGTCCACGCCGGCATCGGCAGACCGAGGACCGGTTCGAGCCTGGCGCACTCACCGGATCCGGTGAAGGCCATTTTCAGGGCGTTGGCCAGCGGGAACGTATCGAGCATATAACCGAGCCCGGGTCCGCAGGATGGCACTTCGGACGGGGGCAGGGACTGCAGCCAGAGGTGGCGTCCGGCAACGACGATGCCACCGAGGGCGCCGAGCGCGACCAGGACCGCATAGCTCAGGCGCCCGCCCCTGCCCTTCGGCGCGTTGAGACCGCCGATCAGGAAGAACAGCCCCATGAAGCAAACCGCGACGCGCTGGAAAATACACAGCGGGCACGGATCCATGCCCAACCGGTACTGCGCGTACAGGGCGAAGCCCATCAAACCGGCGCAGATCAGGAAACCGAGCAGGTAAGCGGGGCGAAACGAGGCGTTCATAGGGTTCATGGAGCGCGCTTATTGTGCGGTGCGGGATCCCAACGTTAACCGTTCATGCGGCGGCTGTCAGCAAGGAAAACGGGGACGGGAGTGCGTCTTCCCTGAGTAACCGACCGGATATCGCGCGCGTCGCCTTACGGCCATGCAAACGAAAAGCCCCGGCTGGTTTCCCGGCCGGGGCTTTCGATAAACGCGATGAACGGCGTTATTCGGCGTCGACAGCCTCGACCTGCGGGCGATCCACCAGCTCGACATACGCCATCGGCGCATTGTCACCCGGACGGAAGCCGCACTTGAGGATGCGCAGATAACCGCCGGGACGCTCGCGATAACGCGGGCCGATTTCGACGAAGAGCTTGCCCACGGCCTGCTTGTCGCGCAGACGCGCGAAAGCGAGACGCCGGTTGGCAACGCCATCGACCTTGCCGAGCGTGATGAGCGGCTCGGCAACGCGACGCAGTTCCTTGGCCTTCGGCAGGGTCGTGCGGATCAGCTCGTGCTTCAGCAGCGACGAGGCCATATTGCGGAACATGGCTTCGCGGTGACTGCTGGTGCGGTTGAGTTTGCGTCCGGATTTTTGGTGGCGCATGGTCTTGTTCCAGTTCTATGAAGGGCTAAGCGGGGCTCAGCCCAGCTGCATGCCGTGCGAAAGGCCCGGCGGCGGCCAGTTTTCCAGTTTCATGCCGAGTGCGAGACCACGCCCGCCCAGCACATCCTTGATCTCGGTCAGCGACTTCTTGCCCAGGTTCGGCGTCTTCAACAGCTCGACTTCGGTCTTCTGGACCAGGTCGCCGATGTAGTAGATGCTTTCGGCCTTCAGGCAGTTCGCGGAACGAACCGTCAGTTCGAGGTCGTCGATCGGACGGAGCAGCAGCGGATCGAACCCGCCCTTCTCCGCCTTGGTCGAATCGCTTTCGCGACGCGAGAAATCGCCGAACACCGACAGCTGGTCGTTGATGATCTCGGCGGCCTTGCGGACCGCGTCTTCAGCGCCGATGGTGCCGTTGGTCTCGATGTCCAGGACCAGCTTGTCGAGGTTGGTGCGCTGCTCGACACGAGCCGCGTCCACTTCGTAAGCCACCCGCAGGACCGGCGCGAACGACGCGTCGAGCTGCAGACGACCGATCGGACGCGTCTCATCGTCCGGGTGCTGGCGCGAGCTGGCCGGCTGGTAGCCGACGCCGCGCTTGACCTTGAGACGCATGTTCAGCGCCACATCCTTGGTCAGGTGGCAGATCACGTGCTCGGGGTTGATGATTTCCACCGAGTGATCGACGGCGATGTCGCCGGCGGTGACCACGCCCTTGCCCTTCTTGGACAAGGTCAGGGTGACTTCGTCGCCGCTGTGCTGGCGAATGGCCACGTCCTTCAGGTTCAGCAGGACTTCGATCACGTCCTCCTGCAGGCCTTCCAGGGTGGTGTACTCATGCAGGACACCGTCGATTTCAACTTCGACGATGGCGCTACCAGGAATCGACGAAAGCAGCACGCGACGCAGCGCATTGCCCAGGGTATGGCCGAAACCACGCTCGAGCGGCTCCACCACCACCTTGGCGCGGTTGGATCCAAGCTGCTCGACGCTGAGGCCGCGAGGCCGCAGCACGCTAGTTGACGAACTTGCCATGCAAGGCTCCGGTGAATTACTTCGAGTAAAGCTCGATGATCAGGTTTTCGTTGATATCGGCCGGCAAATCGCCGCGATCCGGTACCGACTTGAACGTGCCAGCGAACTTCTTGCTATCGACTTCCACCCACAACGGACGCAGGTCCATCGTGTCGTAGACAGTCGCGGCTTCCTGCACGCGCAGCTGTGCGCGGGCACGCTCGGTCAGGGCGACTTCGTCACCCGGGCGAACGTTGTAGGAAGGCACATTGACCTTCTTGCCGTTGACCAGCACGGCCTTGTGGGCCACCAGCTGACGGGCCTGGGCGCGGGTCACTGCGAAACCCATGCGGTAAACGACGTTGTCCAGGCGGCTTTCCAGCAGGCGCAGCAGGTTCTCACCCGTATTGCCCTTCTGGGTCGACGCCTTGGCGTAGTAGTTGCTGAACTGACGCTCGAGCACACCATAGATGCGCTTGACCTTCTGCTTTTCACGCAGCTGGACAGCGTAATCGGACAGGCGGGCGCGCTTGTTGGCGCCGTGCTGGCCGGGCTTGTTCTCAAGCTTGCACTTCGAGTCCAGCGCGCGCGCCGGGCTCTTCAGTCCGAGATCCGCACCCTCACGACGAGCGAGTTTGCAGGTAGCTCCACGATAACGGGCCATGGTTGTCTCCTTAGACTCGACGCTTCTTGGGGGGACGGCAGCCGTTATGCGGAATCGGCGTGACATCGATAATATTGAGCACTTTATAGCCCAACGCATTCAGGGAACGCACGGCCGACTCACGGCCCGGGCCGGGGCCCTTGATGCGAACTTCCACCGTCTTCACACCGTAGTCGCCTGCAGCGCGGCCAGCCTTTTCGGCGGCTACCTGGGCAGCGAACGGGGTCGACTTGCGCGAACCGCGGAAACCCGCGCCGCCAGCCGTCGCCCACGACAGGGCATTGCCCTGGCGGTCGGTGATGGTAACGATGGTGTTGTTGAAAGAAGCCTGCACGTGGGCCACGGCATCCGTGACGACGCGCTTGATCTTCTTCTTGGTTTTAACCGGCTTTGCCATAAAAGGAATCCGTTACTTCTTGATCGGACGACGCGGACCCTTGCGGGTACGGGCGTTGGTGCGCGTGCGCTGACCGCGCACCGGCAGGCCACGACGGTGGCGCAGGCCACGATAGCAGCCCAGATCCATCAGACGCTTGACGGCCATGCCGACTTCGCGGCGAAGGTCGCCCTCGACGGTGTACTTGGCGATTTCGGCGCGGATTTTCTCCACCTCGCCTTCGCTAAGGGACTTGATCGGGGTGGTGGGAACCACGCCGGCGTCCACGCAGACCTGCTTGGCCCGCGAACGACCGATCCCGAAAATGCTCTGCAGGCCGACCCAGACATGCTTCTGGACTGGCAAATTGACACCTGCGATGCGCGCCATGTGTACTGTCTCCGATACGTTACGTGCGCGGTAAACGCGCAATTCTAACCTGAAATGACCTAAACGGAAAGCCCTGCGGCGCCTCGGCGCCGCCGCCCTTCCTACCTGGGGCCTGCGCCGCCCTTACCCGCGGCGCAAGTTGGACTTCTTGAGCAGACTTTCGTACTGGTGGCTGACCAGATGAGCCTGGACCTGGGCGGTGAAGTCCATCACCACCACCACCACGATCAGCAGCGACGTGCCACCGAAATAGAACGGTACATGCCAGGCGTTCTGCATGAACGTCGGCACCAGGCAGACCAGCACCAGATAGAGCGCGCCGACGCCGGTCAACCGGGTCATCACGCCATCGATGTAGTCGGCCGTCGCCCGACCCGGGCGGATGCCCGGAATCAGCGCGCCCGAGCGCTTGAGGTTGTCCGCCGTCTCCTGGGAGTTGAACACGATCGCCGTATAGAAGAAGGCAAACGTGATCACCAGCACCGCGAAAACGATATCGTGAACCGGTTCGCCCGGGCTCAGCGCCGTGGTCAGGTACTGCAACCAGCGGTTCTGGCTGGCGCTACCGAACCAGGTAGCGGCCGTGGACGGGAAAAGCAGCAGGCTGGAGGCGAAGATCGGCGGAATGACGCCCGCCATGTTGATCTTCAGCGGCAGGTGCGAGGTCTGGTTCATATAGGCCCGCTGCCCGCCCTGCTTCCGCGCGTAGTTCACGGTAATGCGCCGCTGGGCGCGCTCCATGAAGACCACGAACGCGGTCACCGCCAGGATCAGCACGATCACCATGAGCAGCTTGATCACCGACAGTTCGCCGTTGTTCGCCATGGTCAGCGTGTGGGCAACCGCCCCAGGCAGACCGGCGACGATACCGGCGAAGATCAGCAGCGAAATACCGTTGCCGATACCGCGCTCGGTGATCTGCTCGCCCAGCCACATCAGGAACATCGTGCCGGCGGTGAGGCCGACGACGGACGCCATGATGAAGCCGGCACCCGGCATGTAGACCACCGGACCGCTGGCGCCGACCTGCTTCTGCAGGGCGACGGCGATGCCGAATGCCTGGAAGGCCGCGAGGCCGACCGTGCCAAACCGGGTGTACATGGTCATCTTGCGACGACCCGCCTCACCTTCCTTGCGGAGCTGCTGCAAGCTGGGGATCACCGAACCCATCATCTGGACGACGATGGACGCGGAAATGTACGGGACCACGCCTAGGGCGAAGACCGAGAAGCGCGACAGCGAACCGCCCGAGAACATGTTGAACATGTTCAGGAGGCCGCCGCCCTGCTCGATCAGGCTCGTCATCGCCTCCGGATTCACGCCCGGAACCGGAATGAACGAGCCGAGGCGGAACACGATCAACGCACCAATCACGAAGAAGATGCGCTGGCGGAGTTCCGTCAGCTTGCCCAGCGAGCCGAGCATATTGCCCTGCGCTGCTGCCACCTGATTACTCCACGCTGCCGCCGGCAGCTTCAATAGCTGCCTTGGCGCCGGCGGTCGGGATCAGACCGGAGATTTTCACCGCACGGCCGATTTCGCCACGGAGGACGATCTTGACCTTCTTCGCGCGGCTGGAGACCAGGCCCGCGGCGTGCAGCGCGATCAGGTCGATGGTGTCGACCTTCAGCGCGGCCAGCTGGTACAGGAACACCTCCTGGGTCTCGACTTTCTTCAGCGAGCGGAAGCCCACCTTGGGCAGACGACGCTGCAGCGGCATCTGGCCGCCCTCGAAACCGACGCGGTGCGTGCCGCCGGCGCGGGCGTGCTGGCCCTTGTGACCGCGACCCGCGGTCTTGCCGAGGCCCGAACCGATACCGCGACCCACGCGCAGGCGGGTCTTGCGGGCGCCCTTGCCGGGCTTGATCGAATTAAGACGCATGATGCTTACTCCTCGACCCGGACAAGGTAGTAGACCGTGTTGATCAGTCCACGCACCTGCGGGCTATCCTTCAGCTCGCGCACATCGTTGAGCTTGCTCAGGCCCAGGGCCTTGACGCTCAGGCGATGACGCCCCTGTACACCGCGCAGGCCCTTGACCAGGCGCACGCGCACGGTTGCCGCTGCGGTTTCATTCTTCTTAGCCATTGCCAAGCACCTCTTCGATCGTCTTGCCACGCTTGGCGGCGATGCGCTTCGGCGATGCGACGGCCTGCAGGCCCTTGATCGTCGCGCGAACCAGGTTGATCGGGTTACGCGAACCGACGGCCTTGGCCAGCACGTTCTTCACGCCGACCACTTCGAGGACAGCGCGCATGGCGCCGCCGGCGATCACGCCGGTACCTTCGGAAGCGGGCTGCATGTAGACGCGCGCGGCGCCGTGGTTGGCCTTGATGGCGTACCACAGCGTGCCGTTGTTCAGTTCGATGCTCACCATGTTGCGACGGGCGCGCTCCATGGCCTTGGAGATGGCGACCGGCACTTCACGCGCCTTGCCATAACCGAAGCCCACTTTGCCTTCGCCGTCGCCGACCACGGTCAGCGCGGTAAAACTCATCTGGCGGCCACCCTTGACGGTCTTGGCCACGCGGTTGACGGCGATCAGCTTTTCAAGCATGCCGTCCGAATTTTCGCGATCTGTCGAGGACATCTCTTTTTCCTGTTCGCCCGGCAGGACCGGGACTTTGCTTACGGCTTATGCCGCTTGGAGTTGTAGGTACATCGAGCGGCACCGGCGTTAACCGGTGCCGCGACCAGGTCTCTCAGAACTTGAGACCGGCTTCGCGAGCCGCTTCGGCCAGAGCCTTGATGCGGCCGTGATAACGGTAACCGGAGCGATCGAACGCCACCGATTCAATACCTGCTGCCTGAGCGCGCTCGGCCACTGCCTTGCCTACCGCGGAAGCGGCGGCGAGGTTCTTGGTGCCCTTGAGCCCTTCGGCAACCGACTTCTGCAGGGTCGAGGCGGCGGCAACGACCTTGCCGTCCGCAGCGAAGACCTGGGCATACAGGTGCTGGCCAGTGCGATGCACGCTCAAGCGGGCCACGGCGAGCTCACGGATGTGGGCACGGGTGGACTTGGCACGACGCAGGCGGGAGATATTCTTGTTCATGGTGTCATTTCCTGGGAAGCGGATAGGCGATGCGCTTTTCAGCGATTAAGCCTTCTTGGCTTCCTTCAGCGTGATCTTCTCACCGGAGTAACGCACGCCCTTGCCCTTGTACGGCTCGGGTGGACGGAACGCGCGGATCTTCGCGGCAACCTGGCCCACGACCTGCTTGTCGGCGCCCTTGATCAGGATTTCCGTCTGCACGGGGACTTCGATGCTGATGCCTTCCGGCGACTCGAAGACCACCGGGTGCGAAAAGCCCAGCGCCAGGTTCAGCGACTTGCCGGCCATCGAGGCACGGTAGCCGACGCCGACCAGCTCGAGCTTGCGCTCGTAACCGGTGGAAACGCCGGTGACCATGTTCGCGATCAGCGCACGCGCCGTACCGCCGAACTTGTCGTCGGCGCCTTCGGCGACCACGATATTGACCGTGCCGTTGTCCTGATTGACGCTGACGCCCGGCAAGGCATGGATGTCGAGGCTACCCTTCGGGCCCTTGACGGTAATGCCGCCATTCGCGGCGACCTTCAGTTCGACGCCCTTCGGGAGGGTGATCGGTTTCTTGGCAACACGTGACATAGCGGGACTCCTTATGCCACCTGGCCGATGACTTCGCCGCCCAGACCCTTGGCACGGGCCTGCGCGTCGGTCAGCAGACCGGCGGAAGTCGAGATGATCGAGATACCCAGGCCGCCGAGGACCTTCGGCAGCTCGTCCTTGCCGCGATAAACGCGCAAACCGGACTTGCTGACGCGGGAAATGGTTTCGATGGCCGGACGGCCTTCGAAGTACTTCAGCTTGATCTCGAGTACCGGCTTGCCGTCCTCGTCGGACGTCTTGGTGTCGAGGACATAGCCTTCGTTCTGGAGAAGCCTGGCCAGGGCCAGCTTCATTTTCGACGACGGCATACGAACAGTCTGCTTGCCCGAGGCCTGGGCGTTGCGGATGCGCGTAAACAGATCGGCGATGGGATCAGTCATGCTCATATAAAAATCCTTGAGAGTGCACCGATATCCGAATGACCGGAAATCATATGTTGTAGCCGAACAGTCGTCGGCCTGCGTTGCGCAGACCGACGACTATAACAGCTTGCGTCGCTTGTGGCGACTTTTTACCAGCTAGCCTTGCGAAGACCCGGCACGTCGCCGCGCATGGTCGCTTCACGAAGCTTGTTGCGGCCCAGGCCAAACTTGCTGTATACACCGCGCGGACGGCCGGTCAGGGCACAGCGGTTACGCTGGCGCGACGGACTGGCATCGCGCGGCAGCTTCTGCAGCTTGGTCTGCGCTTCCATCTTTTCCTCGTAGGAGGCGGTGGCGCTGAGGACGACAGCCTTCAGTTCCGCGCGCTTCGAGGCGTACTTCTTGACGAGCTTCGTGCGCTTGATATCGCGCATGATCATCGAGGTCTTGGCCATTTCTCTACCTGCTCAGTTGCGGAACGGGAAGCTGAAGGCTTCCAGCAGCGCTTTGGCTTCTTCGTCGGTCCTGGCGGTGGTGGTGATGGAGATATCCATGCCACGCATCGCGTCGACGGCGTCGAAGTCGATTTCCGGGAAAATGATCTGCTCTTTGATGCCGAAGTTGTAATTGCCACGGCCATCGAAAGCGCGCGCCGAGACACCACGGAAGTCGCGCGTACGCGGCAGCGAGATGTTGATCAGGCGATCGAGGAATTCCCACATCTGGGCACGGCGCAGGGTGACCTTGCAACCGATCGGCCAGCCGTCGCGGATCTTGAACGAGGCGACGGAAACGCGCGCCTTGGTCGTGATCGGCTTCTGACCGGCGATCTTCGCCATGTCGGCCACGGCATTATCAAGAATCTTCTTGTTGCCTGCGGCTTCACCCACGCCCATGTTCAGCGTGATCTTCGTGATGCGGGGGACCTGCATCACATTCTGGTAACCGAAGCGCTCTACGAGCTTCTGCATTACCGACTCTTTGTAAAAGGTTTCAAGGCGGGTCATGACTTCGGTTCCTTACGCGTCCACAACCTCGCCCGAACGGAACACACGTACCTTGCGCCCATCTTCGAGCGTCTTGGTGCCGATGCGTTCACCCTTGTTCGTGGCGGGGTTGAACAACTGGACATTGGATTGATGGATCGAAGCCTCACGCTCGACGATGCCGCCGGCCTGGTTGGCCTGCGGATTCGGCTTGGTGTGACGCTTGATCAGGTTCACGTTGGAGACGAACACGCGCTCGCCGTCAACGCGCAGCACGTCGCCGCGCTGACCCTTGTTCTTGCCGGTGATCACGGTGACGTGGTCACCCTTGCGGATACGTTTCATGTCTTATCTCCGCTCAGAGCACTTCGGGCGCGAGCGAGACGATCTTCATGAAGCGCTCGCTGCGCAGCTCGCGGGTGACCGGCCCGAAAATACGGGTACCGATCGGCTCGAGCTTGTTGTTGAGGAGCACGGCCGCGTTACCGTCGAAACGGATCACGGAACCGTCGGCGCGGCGCACACCCTTGGCGGTACGAACCACCACGGCGTTGTAGACCTCGCCCTTCTTGACCTTGCCGCGGGGAATCGCGTCGTTGATCGCCACCTTGATGACGTCACCCACCGAGGCGTACCGGCGCTTGGAGCCGCCGAGCACCTTGATGCACGTCATCTTTTTGGCGCCGCTGTTGTCAGCTGCGTCAAGCGTGCTTTGCATCTGAATCATGTCTGCACCCTCGCCTTAGACTTCAGCACGCGTGATGATTTCTACCACGCGGTGATGCTTCGTTTTCGACAGCGGACGGCACTCGGCGATACGCACCAGGTCGCCCTCGTTCGCACCGGTGTCGTCATGTGCGTGGAGCTTCGTGGAGCGACGGATGATCTTGCCGAGCAGCGGATGCTGCACCTGGCGCTCGATCAGCACGGTCACCGTGTGGTCCATCTTGTTGCTGATGACTCGACCCTCGAGGGTACGTGCCGTCTTGTTGTTCTCGCTCATATCCGCCGTCCTTACTTCTTGCCGCCGAGCACAAACTTCGTGCGGGCGATATCACGCCTAACGCGGCGTAGCTGGTGCGGCTGGGTGAGCTGGCCGGAGCCCTTCTGCATGCGCAGATTGAACTGCTCCTTGCGAAGGTCCAGCAGGTGCTGCTTCAGCTCTTCTGCCGACTGTTCTTTGATTTCTTTGCTGGCCATCACATCACCGCCCTGGAGACGAACTGGGTCTGCACGGACAGCTTGGCGGCTGCCAGGCGGAACGCTTCGCGGGCCGTCGTCTCGTCGACACCTTCGATTTCATAAAGCATGCGGCCGGGCTGGATCGGAGCGACCCAGAACTCGACGCCACCCTTACCTGCACCCATTCGCACTTCGATGGGCTTGCGGGTGATCGGCTTGTCGGGGAACACACGGATCCACAACTTGCCGCCGCGCTTCACAAAGCGCGTGATGCAACGACGAGCGGCTTCGATCTGACGAGCGGTCAGCTGACCGTGGGTCGTCGCCTTGAGGCCGTACTCGCCAAAGCTTACGAGGTTGGAACTGAATGCCAGGCCGTCGTTACGGCCCTTGTGCATCTTGCGGTACTTGGTGCGCTTCGGTTGCAACATGGCAACGCTCCTTACTTGGCCGACCGCTCGCCACGCTCGCGGCGGTTTTCACCACCCTCGCGTTCGCGGCGTTGCGGCTGCTGCTGCTGATCGTCCTTCGACTCCTGCGACGCTGCCGCGAGGTCGAAGATTTCGCCCTTGTAGACCCACACCTTGACACCGATGATGCCGTAGGTGGTCTTGGCTTCGGCGGTGCCGTAGTCGATGTCCGCGCGCAGGGTATGCAGCGGGACGCGACCTTCACGGCTCCACTCGGAGCGGGCGATCTCAGCGCCGTTCAGACGACCCGAGACGTTGATCTTGATGCCCAGGGCGCCGAGGCGCATGGCATTGCCGACCGAACGCTTCATGGCGCGACGGAACATGATGCGACGCTCGAGCTGCTGCGCGATCGACTCGGCGACCAGCTGTGCGTCCAGTTCCGGCTTGCGGACTTCACTGACGTTGATGTGCGTCGGAACGCCCATCATCGCGGTGACTTCCTTGCGCAGCTTCTCGATATCCTCGCCCTTCTTGCCGATCACCACGCCCGGACGGGCGGTGTGGATCGTCACACGCGCGGTCTTCGCCGGACGCTCGATCTGGATCTTCGAGATGCCGGCAGCGGCCAGCTTCTTGCGGAGCATTTCACGGACCTTGAGATCGGCCGCGAGATAAACCGCGTATTCGCCCTTATTGGCGTACCACTTCGAGTTCCAGTCCTTGGCAATGCCGAGGCGGATACCGGTGGGATGTACTTTATGACCCATCGTGTCTTACCCCAGTCAGTTGCCGACAACCACAGTGATGTGGCTGGTGCGCTTCAGAATGCGCGAACCGCGGCCTTTGGCGCGGGCGTACATACGCTTCATCGCCGGACCCTCGTCCACGAAGATGCGGGCCACTTTCAGTTCGTCGACATCGGCGCCGAGATTGTTCTCGGCATTGGCGACGGCCGAAAGGAGCACCTTGCGGACAAGGAGCGCGGCCTTCTTGTTGGTATAGGCAAGCACGTCGCTGGCCCGGCCCACGGGAAGACCGCGGACCAGATCGGCCACCAGGCGTGCCTTCTGCGCCGAGATGCGGGCGCTGCGCAGGATCGCTTTGGCTTCGGTGCTCATCACTTGCCCTTCTTGTCGCCGGCGTGACCCTTGTACGTGCGGGTCACCGCGAACTCGCCGAGCTTGTGCCCGACCATGTTCTCGTTGATCAACACAGGCACGTGCTGGCGGCCGTTGTGGATGGCGATGGTCAGACCGACCATCTCCGGCAGAATCATCGAACGACGCGACCAGGTCTTGATCGGACGCTTGTTATTGGCGGAAACGGCGGCTTCCACCTTTTTGACGAGGTGCAGGTCGACGAACGGACCTTTTTTTAGAGAGCGCGGCATGATCGTTTCCTAATTACTTGCGACGACGCACGATGAACTGCTGGGTGCGCTTGTTATTGCGCGTCTTGTAACCCTTGGTCGGGGTGCCCCACGGGCTGACCGGATGACGGCCACCGGAGGTCTTGCCTTCACCACCGCCATGCGGATGGTCGACCGGGTTCATGACGACGCCGCGGACGGTCGGACGGATACCCATCCAACGCTTCTTGCCGGCCTTGCCGAGCTTGCGCAGGCTGTGTTCCGAGTTGCCGACTTCACCGATGGTGGCGCGGCACTCGACCGGCACGCGACGCATTTCGCCGGAGCGAAGACGCAGCGTGGCGTAACCCTGCTCGCGAGCGACCAGCTGGACCGAGGCGCCGGCACTGCGTGCGATCTGCGCGCCCTTGCCCGGCTTCATCTCGATGCAGTGGATCGTCGAGCCGACCGGGATGTTACGCAGCGGAAGGCAGTTGCCGGCCTTGATCGGCGCGTCGGTACCGGACACGAGACGGTCGCCAACCTCCACGCCCTTCGGCGCGATGATGTAGCGGCGCTCGCCGTCGGCGTAGCACAGCAGCGCGATGTGCGCGGTGCGGTTCGGATCGTATTCCAGACGCTCGACCAGGCCGACGATGCCTTCCTTGTCGCGCTTGAAGTCGATGATGCGGTACGCCTGCTTGTGACCGCCGCCGCGATGACGCGTGGTGATGCGACCGTAATGGTTGCGTCCGCCCGTCTTCGACTGCGATTCGGTCAACGGCGCATAGGGCGCGCCCTTGTGCAGACCCGGCGTGCGCACGCTAACAGCGTCGCGGCGTCCCGGCGAGGTCGGCTTATGAGTGATCAGTGCCATTTCAATTCAACTCCTGGCTCAGGCTTTTGCCGACACGTCGATCGTGTGACCGTCGGCGAGCCGTACATAGGCCTTACGCTTGCCCTGGCGGCTGCCAGCGCGAAAACGGAACGACTTGACCTTGCCCTTGGTGTTCACCAGGTTCACGTTCTCGACCTTGACGTCGAAAAGCTGTTCCACGGCGAGACGGACGTCGGCCTTGGTCGCCTCGGGGGCCACCACGAAAACGTACTGGTTCTTTTCCGCAAGGCGAGCCGATTTCTCGGAAATGTGCGGCGCGCGCAGCGTGTTCAGGGTGCGTTCGTTGCTGCTCATGCCAGCCACTCCTCGACCTTCTTGACCGCGTCCACCGTCATGACGACGAAGTCGGAGCCGACCAGGATCACCGGGTTCAGCGCCAGCACGTCGAGGACGTGGATGTACGGGATATTGCGTGCGGACAGGTACAGCGCCTCGTTGGCGTCTTCCGACACCAGCAGTACGCGACCCTTGACTTCCAGGTCGGCCAGCTTGGCGATCATGCCCTTGGTGGTCGGCTTCTCCAGGGAGAGCTCCGACACGACCTTGAGACGACCCTGACGGTTCAGCTCAGAAATGATCGAGCTGATCGCGACACGGTAAGCCTTGCGGTTGACCTTCTGCTCGAAGCTGCGCGGCTTGGCGGCAAACGTGCGGCCACCACCGACGAAGATCGGTGCGCGGTAATCGCCGTGACGGGCGCCGCCGCCCTTCTGCTTCTTGAATTTCTTGGTGGTACCGGACATCTCACCGCGCGACAGCTGTGCCTTGGTACCGGCACGGCCACCTGCCTGATAGGCAGTCACGACCTGGTGGATGAGGGCTTTCTTGTACTCGCCGCCGAACACTTCGTCCGACACGCTGAGCGGCTTGGCGCCAATGACATTCAGTTCCATGGCGGTCTCCTCAACCCTTCGTCGTCGGACGGATGATGACGTCGCCGCCGGTAGCACCCGGGACAGCACCCTTCACCGCGATCAGATGACGCTCGGCGTCGACCTTGACCACTTCCAGGCCCTGCGATGTGCGATTGACGGCACCCATGTGGCCGGACATCTTCTTGCCGGGGAACACGCGACCTGGCGTCTGGCGCTGGCCGATGGAACCCGGGGCGCGATGCGACAGCGAGTTACCGTGCGTCGCGTCGCCCATCTTGAAGTTGTGGCGCTTGATGGTGCCCTGGAAGCCCTTACCCTTGGAGACGCCCGCCACGTCGACCGTCTGGCCAACCGTGAACACATCGTCCGCCTTGATTTCGGCGCCCACCGCGTACTTGCCGGCATCTTCTGCCGTCACGCGGAATTCCCACAGGCCACGGCCCGGCTCAACCTTGGCCTTGGCGTAGTGACCCTTCATGGGGGCAGTCAACAGCGACGCACGCTTCACACCGGCAGAAACCTGCACCGCGCTGTAGCCGTCGTTGTCTTCGGTCTTCACTTGCGTCACACGATTCGGGGTCGCTTCAATCAGCGTCACCGGAATCGAGCGGCCGTCTTCAGTGAAGAGCCGGCTCATACCGCATTTGCGGCCAACCAGTCCGATACTCATCTTCGTATCCTGTTATTCGCTCAACCGAGCTTGATCTGCACGTCGACGCCGGCGGCCAGATCGAGCTTCATGAGCGCGTCCACGGTTTTGTCATTGGGGTCGATAATGTCCAGAACGCGCTTGTGCGTACGGGTCTCGTACTGGTCGCGTGCATCCTTATCGACGTGCGGCGACACCAGAATGGTGTAGCGCTCAATCTTGGTCGGCAGGGGGATCGGACCGAGAACCGTAGCGCCGGTGCGCTTGGCCGTCTCGACGATCTCGCTGGCCGAACGATCGATCAGACGATGATCGAACGCCTTGAGCCGAATGCGAATCTTTTGGTTCGCCATAACCGTGTCCTGTTATCAAAAGAACAAAATGTGAATCGAGGTGGCTTCTCACCGCCTCGCACTACCTGATTGCACTGCAGGAACCACAACGGGCCGCCAGGGCAGGAATTCCAAGCCGCGAAGACCCAAAAACGCCGGGCAGACCGATAGCCGGCCCGCCCAGACAATGAAACATAGCGAAAAATATCTGATTCTACAGAGGCTTACGCCTGCCGCGACCCTATATTCCCGCAACATCCATGTAAGCGAACTCGAAGCACATCCGTGCGCCTCATTTCGCGGTGAGTCGGCCAGCACAAGGGCTGTTCGACGACATAACTTGTCAACTATAACCTAACTGTAACGCCGGGGCAACTGTGTTGCCCCGGCGTCGTGAAGGGTAAGACATAAAGCGTGAAGTGTAACAGCCGCCACATCCCCACTCTTTACGCTTGACGCTTCATCCTTGACGCTATTACTTGAAGATCTTGGCAACCACGCCGGCACCGACGGTACGGCCACCTTCGCGGATCGCGAAACGCAGGCCGTCGTCCATGGCGATCGGGTGGATCAGGGTGACACGCATCTTCACGTTGTCGCCCGGCATCACCATCTCGACGCCTTCCGGCAGCTCGCAAGCGCCCGTCACGTCGGTCGTGCGGAAGTAGAACTGCGGGCGGTAGCCTTTGAAGAACGGGGTATGACGACCACCCTCTTCCTTCGACAGCACATACACCTCGGCCTCGAACTCCGTGTGCGGCGTGATCGAACCCGGCTTGGCCAGCACCTGGCCGCGCTGCACGTCGTCACGCTTGGTGCCGCGCAGCAGCAGACCCACGTTGTCGCCCGCCTGGCCCTGGTCCAGCAGCTTGCGGAACATTTCCACGCCGGTCACCGTCGTCTTGACCGTCGGGGTGATACCGACAATCTCGATTTCCTCGCCCACCTTGATCACGCCGCGCTCGACGCGACCGGTCACCACCGTGCCGCGGCCGGAGATCGAGAACACGTCTTCCACCGGCATCAGGAACGCACGGTCGATGTCGCGCACCGGCATCGGGATGTAGGTGTCCAGCGCCTCGACCAGCTTGATGATCGCCGGCACGCCGATTTCCGACTGGTCGCCTTCCAGCGCCTTCAGCGCCGAACCGTGGATGATCGGGGTGTCGTCGCCCGGGAAGTCGTACTTGGAGAGCAGCTCACGCACTTCCATCTCGACCAGCTCGAGCAGCTCGGCGTCGTCCACCATGTCGGCCTTGTTCAGGAACACGACGATGTACGGCACGCCCACCTGGCGCGACAGCAGGATGTGCTCGCGCGTCTGCGGCATCGGGCCGTCCGCGGCCGAGCACACCAGGATCGCGCCGTCCATCTGCGCCGCACCCGTGATCATGTTCTTCACATAATCCGCATGGCCCGGGCAGTCGACGTGCGCGTAATGGCGGTTCGCCGATTCATATTCCACGTGGGCCGTCGAGATCGTGATACCGCGCGCCTTCTCTTCCGGCGCCGCGTCGATCTGGTCGTAACCCTTGAACTCGCCACCGAAGCGGTCCGCGCCGATCTTGGTCAGCGCTGCCGTCAGCGTCGTCTTGCCATGGTCCACGTGACCGATGGTGCCGACGTTGACGTGCGGCTTGGTGCGCTCGAATTTACCCTTTGCCATGACTTGAAACCTCTGAAAAGAACCGTGTTTGGATAGGAGGGCCTTATCAGGCCCTCTTCATGACCTGCTCGGCGATATTGGTCGGCGCCTCTGCATAGTGGTCAAATTCCATCGTGAACGTCGCACGACCCTGGGTCAGCGAGCGGATGGTGGTCGCATAGCCGAACATCTCGCCCAGCGGCACCATGGCATCGATGGTCTTGCCCGACGGCGTATCGTCCTGGCCCTGGAGCAGGCCGCGACGACGGCTCAGGTCGCCCATGACGTCACCGACGTAATCTTCCGGCGTGACGACCTCGACCTTCATCATCGGCTCGAGCAGGACGGGCGACGCCTTGGAGAAGCCCTGCTTGAACGCCATCGATGCGGCGAGCTTGAACGCCATTTCGGACGAGTCGACGTCGTGGTACGAACCGAACACGAGCTTCACCTTGACGCCGACGACCGGGAAGCCGGCCAGCGGACCGCTGGTGATGGTCTCGCGCAGACCCTTTTCGACCGACGGGATGAATTCCTTCGGGATCACGCCACCGGTGATGTCGTTGATGAAGAGGAAATCATCCTTCACCGCCGGATCGGCACGATCGGCCGCGGTCATCGGGGAAAGCTCGATCACCACGTGACCGTACTGACCCTTACCGCCCGACTGCTTGGCGTGCTTGTAGTCCGACTTGACGTCCGAGCTGCGGATCGTCTCGCGGTAAGCCACCTGCGGCTTGCCGACGTTGGCCTCGACGTTGAACTCGCGACGCATGCGGTCCACCAGGATGTCCAGGTGAAGCTCGCCCATGCCGGAGATGATGGTCTGGCCCGATTCCTCGTCCGTACGCACGCGGAAGGACGGATCCTCCGCGGCCAGGCGGCTGAGGGCGACGCCCATCTTTTCCTGGTCGGACTTGGTCTTCGGCTCGACCGCCATCGAGATCACCGGCTCCGGGAACGTCATCCGCTCCAGGGTGATGATGTGATCCTGTGCGCACAGCGTGTCGCCGGTGGTCACGTCCTTGAGGCCCACGGCCGCGGCGATGTCGCCGGCGTGGACTTCCTTCAGTTCCTGGCGCTCGTTGGCATGCATCTGCAGGATGCGGCCGATACGCTCTTTCTTGCTCTTGATCGGGTTATAGACCTGATCGCCGGCATTGAGCGTGCCCGAATAGACGCGGAAGAAGGTCAGCGAACCGACGAACGGGTCGGTCATGATCTTGAACGCGAGTGCGGAGAACGGCGCGGCGTCATCGGCCTTGCGCGTGGTCTCTTTCTCGTCGTCGTCCAGACCGGCAACGGGCGGACGGTCGGCGGGCGACGGCAGCAGGGTCACCACGGCGTCGAGCATGGCCTGCACGCCCTTGTTCTTGAACGCGGTACCGCAGAACACCGGGATGATCTCGCTGGCGAGCGTGCGCTGACGCAGGCCGGCCAGGATCTCTTCCTCGCTGAGGTCGCCGCCTTCGAGGTACTTGTTCATCAGGTCCTCGGTGGCCTCGGCCGCCGATTCCACCATGAAGCTACGCGCCTCGACGGCGACGTCCTTCAGGTTGGCCGGAATGTCCTGATACTCGAACTTCATACCCTGGGATTCCATGTCCCAGATGATCGCCTTCATCTTGACCAGGTCGACCACGCCCTCGAAGTTTTCCTCGGCGCCGATCGGCACCTGCATCGGCACGGCGACAGCGCCAAGGCGCTGCTTCAGCTGGGCGACGACCTTGTCGAAGTTGGCACCGGTACGGTCCATCTTGTTGACGAAGGCAAGGCGCGGAACCCGGTACTTGTTGGCCTGGCGCCACACCGTTTCCGACTGCGGCTGCACGCCACCGACGGCGCACAGCACGAAGACCGCGCCGTCGAGCACGCGCAACGAGCGCTCGACTTCGATGGTGAAGTCGACGTGCCCCGGGGTATCGATGATGTTGAAGCGGTGCTGCGGCAGCGAACGGTCCATGCCCTGCCAGAAGCAGGTGGTGGCCGCCGACGTGATGGTGATGCCGCGCTCCTGCTCCTGCTCCATCCAGTCCATCGTTGCCGCACCGTCATGCACCTCGCCAATCTTGTGACTGACGCCGGTGTAGAACAGGATGCGCTCCGTGGTCGTGGTCTTGCCGGCATCGATGTGGGCCATGATGCCGAAGTTGCGGTAGCGCTCGATGGGAGTGGTGCGTGCCACGGTCTTTCCTCAATCTGAAGCTGTGATTACCAGCGGTAGTGCGAGAAGGCCTTGTTGGCCTCTGCCATGCGATGCGTCTCTTCGCGCTTCTTCACTGCGCCGCCGCGGCTTTCCGAAGCCTCGAGCAGTTCAGCGGCGAGCTTGCGCGGCATCGAGGTTTCGCCACGCTTGCGCGCTGCGTCGATGACCCAGCGCATGGCAAGCGCCATACGACGACCCGGACGCACTTCGACCGGAACCTGATAGGTGGCGCCGCCAACGCGACGCGACTTGACCTCGACGGCCGGGGCGATGTTGCCCAGGGCCTTCTCGACCAGTTGCACCGGCTCGGCGTGCTTTTCGCTGAGGTGCTGCAGGGCACCGTAGACGATGCTTTCAGCGACCGACTTCTTACCGCTCTTCATCACCATGTTGATGAAGCGAGCGATCAGCTGGCTTCCGTGTTTCGGGTCCGGGAGGACGACACGGGCTGGATGTGAACCTTTACGCGACATGTTTCGTGTCCTTTACTTGCCGGCTTTCGGGCGCTTCGCGCCGTACTTCGAACGCGACTTGCGACGCTTGGTAACGCCGGCGCAGTCGAGACTGCCGCGCACCGTGTGGTAACGCACACCCGGGAGATCCTTGACGCGACCGCCGCGGATCAGGACCACCGAATGCTCCTGGAGATTGTGACCTTCGCCACCGATGTAGCTGATGACTTCGAAACCGTTCGTCAGGCGCACCTTGGCAACCTTACGCAGGGCCGAGTTCGGCTTCTTCGGGGTGGTCGTGTAAACGCGCGTGCACACGCCGCGACGCTGCGGGCTGCTCTGCAGGGCCGGGGAAGCGCTCTTATACGCCTTCGGGCTGCGGGATTTGCGCACCAACTGGTTGACTGTCGTCATGCGAAGCTATTCCTGAGAAACATAAAGGCAGACCGAATACGTCGGCCTGCCAAAAGCGGTTGTTAACATGGGCCACCCGCCAAACGACGGATTGGTGCCCTGCCATCCATGACCCGAACACGAGGCGCCTCCATGCGCCTCATTTCGTATGTACGAGTGAAGCCCCGGAGGGCCTTACTCGGCGCTATCGTTGGTCCCTGCCGGAGCTTCTTCGAAGCTGGCCACCGAGGTCGAACCCGCGAGGGTCTCGAGCTCCGAGAGCGGTCAGACCGCCCTGCTTGCGGCGAGCCGCATGGTACGCCAGACCCGTACCCGCAGGGATTAGCCGGCCAACAATAACATTTTCTTTCAGGCCACGCAAGGTGTCGCGGGTGCCGCGAACGGCCGCCTCGGTCAGCACGCGCGTCGTCTCCTGGAAGGAGGCGGCGGAGATGAACGACTCGGTCGCCAGCGATGCCTTGGTGATACCCAGCAGGACCGATTCGAACGAGGCCGGACGCTCGCCACGGGCTTCCGCGCGCTCGTTTTCCCCGTTGATGCGCACGCGCTCGACCTGCTCGCCCCGGAGGTAATGGCTGTCGCCGGCCTCGGTGATCTCGACCTTGCGCAGCATCTGGCGAATGATCGCTTCGATGTGCTTGTCGTTGATCTTGACGCCCTGCAGGCGATACACGTCCTGGATTTCCTTGACCAGGTAGGACGCCAGCGGCTCCACGCCCAGCAGGCGCAGGATGTCATGCGGGCTCGGCTCGCCGTCGACGACGGTTTCGCCCTTCTCCACATGCTCGCCTTCGAACACGATGACCTGGCGCCACTTGGGAATCAGCTCCTCGTGCTCGTTGCCGTCCACGTCCTTGATGATCAGGCGCTGCTTGCCCTTGGTGTCCTTGCCGAAGCTGATGATGCCCGAGCGCTCCGCGAGGATCGCCGGCTCCTTCGGCTTGCGGGCTTCGAACAGATCGGCGACGCGCGGCAGACCGCCGGTGATGTCGCGGGTCTTCGAGGTCTCCTGCGGGATACGGGCAACCACGTCGCCCACGCCCACTTCGGCACCGTTCTGGATCGAGATGATCGCACCGGCCGGCAGGAAGTACTGCGCGGCGATGTCCGTGCCCGGCAGCTTGAGCTCACGGCCCTTGCTGTCTTCCAGGCGCACGATCGGGCGCAGGTCCTTCGCCTGCGTGCCACGACGCTTCGGATCGGTGACGACGGCGCTTTCCAGGCCGGTCAGTTCGTCGGTCTGCGACTGCACGGTGACGCCATCGAGGAAGTCGATGAAGCGCACCACGCCGGCCACTTCCGTGACGATCGGATGGGTATGCGGATCCCAGTTGGCGACGGTCTGGCCAGCCTTGACCGGATCGCCGTCCTTGACCGCGATGACCGCGCCGTAGGGCACCTTGTAACGCTCGCGCTCGCGACCGTTGACGTCGATGACGCTGACTTCGCCGGAACGCGACACGGCAACCAGGTGGCCCTGTGCGTGCTGCACGGACTTCAGGTTGTTGAACTTCAGCGCGCCGGTGGTGCGCACGGTGACGTTGTCCACGGCGGCGGCACGGGAAGCCGCACCACCGATATGGAACGTACGCATGGTCAGCTGGGTACCCGGCTCACCGATGGACTGCGCGGCGACGACGCCGACCGCTTCACCCATGTTGACCAGGTGACCGCGGGCCAGGTCGCGACCGTAGCAGAGCGCGCACACGCCATGGCTGGCGCGGCAGGTGATCGGCGAACGGACCTTGAGCAGCTGCACGCCGGCCTTGTCGAGCTTGTCCACCAGCTGCTCGTCGAGCAGGGTGTCGCGCAGCACGAGCGGCTGGTCGTCGTCGCCGGGAGCGTAGACGTCCTCGACGACCACGCGGCCGAGCACGCGCTCGCGCAGCGGCTCGACGACGTCACCGCCCTCGACGATCGGCGCCATCATGACGCCGTCTTCGGTGCCGCAGTCGTGTTCGGTGATGACCACGTCCTGGGCCACGTCGACCAGGCGACGGGTCAGGTAACCGGAGTTCGCCGTCTTCAACGCCGTATCCGCCAGGCCCTTACGGGCACCGTGGGTCGAGTTGAAGTACTGCAGGACGTTCAGGCCTTCGCGGAAGTTCGCCTTGATGGGCGTCTCGATGATCGAGCCATCCGGACGGGCCATCAGGCCGCGCATGCCGGCCAGCTGGCGAATCTGCGCCGCGCTACCTCGCGCACCGGAGTCGGCCATGATGTACAGCGAGTTCATGGACTTCTGGTTGACCGTCTTGCCTTCGGCGTCGACGACCTTCTCGGTGCCGATACCGTCGATCATGGCCTTGGCGACCAGTTCGTTGGTACGCGACCAGATGTCGACGACCTTGTTGTAGCGCTCGCCGGCGGTGACCAGGCCCGACTGGTACTGCTCCTGGATCTCGACGACTTCCTTCTCGGCTTCCTCGAGGATGCCCTTCTTCTCGGCCGGGATCTTCATGTCGTCGATGCCGATCGAGATACCCGCGCGCGTCGCGAAACGGAAGCCGGTGTACATCAGCTTGTCGGCGAAGACGACCGGTCTCCTTCAGACCCAGCAGACGGTAGCTCTGGTTGATCAGGCGCGAGATGTTCTTCTTGGTCAGCTCGGTATTGACCAGCGCGAACGGCAGGCCGACCGGGATGATTTCCATCAGCAGGGCACGACCGACCGTCGTCTCGACCAGGGAGGTCTTCTCGCTGCGGTCGCCGTTCTTCGTCGACTTCGACGAGCTTCAGGCGCACGCTGCACCTTGGCATGCAGTTCGACCGCACGGTTGTCATAGGCGCGACGCACTTCGGCGACGTTGGCGAACACCATGCCGGTGCCCTTCACGTTCACCAGCTCGCGGGTCATGTAGTACAGGCCAAGCACGACGTCCTGCGGTCGGCACGATGATCGGCTCGCCGTTGGCCGGCGACAGGATGTTGTTCGACGACATCATCAGCGCGCGCGCTTCCAGCTGCGCCTCGATCGACAGCGGCACGTGGACGGCCATCTGGTCGCCGTCGAAGTCGGCGTTGAACGCGGTACAGACCAGCGGATGCAGCTGGATCGCCTTGCCTTCGATCAGCACCGGCTCGAACGCCTGGATGCCGAGGCGATGCAGGGTCGGGGCACGGTTCAGCAGGACCGGATGCTCGCGGATCACGTCCTCGAGGATGTCCCAGACCTGGCCTTCCTCGCGCTCGACGAGCTTCTTGGCGGCCTTGATCGTCGTGGCCTCACCGCGCGCCTGCAGCTTGGCGAAGATGAAGGGCTTGAACAGCTCGAGCGCCATCTTCTTCGGCAGGCCGCACTGGTGCAGCTTCAGGGTCGGGCCGACCACGATGACCGAACGGCCGGAGTAGTCGACGCGCTTGCCGAGCAGGTTCTGGCGGAAGCGGCCCTGCTTGCCCTTGATCATGTCGGCGAGCGACTTCAGCGCGCGCTTGTTCGTGCCGGTGATGGCACGACCGCGACGGCCGTTGTCGAGCAGCGCATCGACCGATTCCTGCAGCATGCGCTTCTCGTTGCGCACGATGATGTCGGGCGCGGCGAGTTCGAGCAGACGCTTCAGGCGGTTGTTGCGGTTGATCACGCGACGATAGAGGTCGTTCAGGTCGGAGGTCGCGAAACGACCGCCGTCCAGCGGCACCAGCGGACGCAGGTCCGGCGGCAGCACCGGGAGGACGGTCATGACCATCCACTCCGGCTTATTGCCGGATTCCAGGAACGCCTCGATCAGCTTCACGCGCTTGGTGAGGCGCTTGAGCTTGGTCTCGGAATTGGTCGAGCCGATCTCTTCCTTCAGGCGAATGACTTCGCCCGGCAGGTCGAGCGACTTCAGCAGCTCGTAGACGGCCTCGGCACCCATGCGGGCGTCGAACTCGTCGCCGTGCTCCTCGGCCGCTTCCAGGTACTGGTCTTCGCTGAGCAGCTGGCCGCGCTCGAGCGCGGTCAGACCTGGATCGATGACCACGAAGGCCTCGAAGTACAGGATGCGCTCGATGTCACGCAGAGTCATGTCCAGCATGAGGCCGATGCGCGAGGGCAGCGACTTCAGGAACCAGATGTGCGCGGTCGGGCTGGCCAGCTCGATGTGGCCCATGCGCTCGCGACGGACCTTGGCCAGGGTGACCTCGGTGCCGCACTTCTCGCAGACCACGCCGCGGTGCTTCATGCGCTTGTACTTGCCGCACAGGCACTCGTAGTCCTTCACCGGTCCGAAGATCGCGGCGCAGAACAGGCCGTCACGCTCCGGCTTGAAGGTGCGGTAGTTGATCGTCTCCGGCTTCTTCACTTCGCCGTACGACCACGAGCGGATCAGCTCCGGCGACGCCAACGCGATCTTGATCGCGTCGAAGTCGAGGGTCTGTCGCTGCTGGTTGAATAGATTGAGCAGGTCTTTCATGCGTAATCTCCGGTAGCCGCGACGATCACTTGATCTCTTCCAGTTCGATGTCGATCGCCAGCGAGCGGATTTCCTTCACCAACACGTTGAAGGACTCCGGCATGCCCGCGGACATCTCGTGGTTGCCGTCGACAATGTTCTTGTACATCTGGTTGCGGCCCTGCACGTCATCGGACTTCACCGTGAGCATTTCCTGCAGGGTGTACGCCGCGCCGTAAGCCTCGAGTGCCCAGACTTCCATTTCGCCGAAGCGCTGGCCACCGAACTGCGCCTTGCCGCCCAGCGGCTGCTGGGTAACGAGCGAGTACGGGCCGGTCGAGCGGGCGTGCATCTTGTCGTCGACCAGATGGTTCAGCTTCAGCATGTGCATGTAGCCGACGGTGACCGGGCGATCGAACGCCTCGCCGGTACGGCCGTCGAACAGGGTCGTCTGACCGGACTCGGGCAGATCGGCCAGCTTCAGCATGTGCTTGATCTCGGTTTCCTCGGCACCGTCGAACACCGGGGTCGCCATCGGCACACCGTCGCGCAGGTTGTTGGCCAGCTCGATGATTTCCGAATCCTTCAGCGACTTCAGGTTGACGTGCTGCACGGCGCCTTCGGCACCGGCATTGCCGTGGTTGTAGACCTCGTCAAGGAACTTGCGGATGTCGCCAACCTTCTCGTTGGTTTCGAGCATGCGCGCGATCTTGTGGCCCAGGCCCTTGGCGGCCCAGCCCAGGTGGACCTCGAGGATCTGCCCGATGTTCATACGCGAAGGCACGCCCAGCGGGTTCAGCACGATGTCGACCGGACGACCGTCGGCGGAGAACGGCATGTCCTCGACCGGAACGATCATCGACACGACACCCTTGTTGCCGTGGCGGCCGGCCATCTTGTCGCCCGGCTGGATGCGACGCTTCACGGCCAGGTAGACCTTGACCATCTTGAGCACGCCCGGTGCGAGGTCGTCGCCCTGGGTGATCTTGCCCTGCTTTTCCTTGAAGCGCTTGTCGAACTCTTCGCGATGACGCTTGACCTGGTCGGCCGCGCGGTCGAGGAACTCGGTGACTTCCTCTTCCTTGACGTTGATCTTGAACCAGTCGTCCTTCTTCAGGCCGTCCAGGTAGGCGTCGTCGATGACGGTGCCACGCTTCAGGCCGCCCGGGCCGCTCATCGCGGACTTGCCGACCAGCTGGATGCGCATGCGGCTGTAGATCGCGCCCTCGAGGATGCGGAACTGGTCGTCCAGATCCTTGCGGACCCGCTTCAGTTCGGTCTCTTCGATCTGGCGTGCGCGCTTGTCCTTCTCGATGCCGTCGCGGGTGAAGACCTGCACGTCGATGACGTTGCCGTCCATGCCCGGGGGCACGCGCAGCGAGCTGTCCTTCACATCGGACGCCTTCTCGCCGAAGATCGCGCGGAGCAGCTTCTCTTCCGGGGTCAGCTGGCTCTCGCCCTTGGGCGTGACCTTGCCGACGAGGATGTCGCCCGCCTTCACTTCCGCACCGATGTAGACGATGCCGCTCTCGTCCAGACGAGCCAGCGCCTGCTCACCCACGTTCGGGATGTCGGCGGTGATTTCTTCCGAACCCAGCTTGGTATCGCGGGCGATGCAGGTCAGTTCCTCGATGTGGATCGAGGTGTAACGGTCTTCCTGGACCACGCGCTCGGAGATCAGGATCGAGTCTTCGAAGTTGTAGCCGTTCCACGGCATGAAGGCGACCAGCATGTTCTGGCCGAGCGCGAGCTCGCCCAGGTCGGTGGACGAACCGTCCGCCAGCGTGTCGCCCTTCGCCACCACGTCACCGACATTCACCAGCGGACGCTGGTTGAGGTTGGTGTTCTGGTTGGAGCGGGTGTACTTGGTCAGCGTGTAGATATCGACGCCGGCGTCGTTGTCGCCAACCTCGGTCTCGTGCACGCGCACGACGATACGGGCCGCGTCGACCTGGTCGATCACGCCGCCACGCTTCGCCGCCACGGTCACGCCCGAGTCGCGCGCCACGGCGCGCTCGATGCCGGTACCGACCAGCGGCTTCTGGCTACGCAGCGTCGGCACGGCCTGACGCTGCATGTTCGCGCCCATCAGGGCACGGTTCGCATCATCGTGCTCGAGGAAGGGCACCAGCGCCGCCGCAACCGACACGGTCTGCATCGGCGAGACGTCCATGTAGTTGATCTCGGACGACGGACGCAGCTCGGACTCGCCGCGGAAGCGGCAGGACACGAAGTCTTCCAGGAACTTGCCTTCCTTCGAGAGCGGCGAGTTCGCCTGCGCGATCACGTGGTCGCCCTCTTCGATCGCCGACAGGTAGTCGACCTTGTCGGTCACCGCGCCGTTCATCACCTTGCGGTACGGCGTCTCGAGGAAGCCATACGAGTTGGTGCGCGCGTACACGGCGAGCGAGTTGATCAGGCCGATGTTCGGGCCTTCCGGCGTTTCGATGGTGCAGACGCGGCCGTAATGGGTCGGGTGCACGTCGCGCACTTCGAAGCCGGCGCGCTCGCGGGTCAGGCCGCCCGGTCCAAGCGCCGAGACACGACGCTTGTGGGTGACTTCCGAAAGCGGGTTGTTCTGGTCCATGAACTGCGAGAGCTGCGAGGAACCGAAGAACTCCTTCACCGCGGCCGCAACCGGCTTGGCGTTGATCAGTTCCTGCGGGGTCAGGCCCTCGGACTCGGCCAGCGACAGACGCTCGCGCACGGCACGCTCCACGCGGACCAGGCCGATGCGGAAGGTGTTCTCGGCCATTTCGCCGACCGAACGCACGCGACGGTTGCCCAGGTGGTCGATGTCGTCGACCGTACCGATACCGTTACGGATATCGATCAGGACTTTCAGCACGTCGAGGATGTCGGAGGTCTCGCCCTGCTCCTTGACCAGGCGCTGCGATTCCTCTTCCTTGCGCTCGCTGAAGTACTTGTGGTCGTACAGCACGCCCGGGCCGAGCACGTCCTTGCGGCCGACACGACGGTTGAACTTCATGCGGCCGACGGCCGACAGGTCATAACGGTCGAAGGTGAAGAACAGGTTGAAGAACAGGTTCTGCGCGGCATCCTTGGTCGGCGGCTCGCCCGGACGCATCATCCGGTAGATCTCGACCAGGGCCTCGAGCTGGGTGCGCGTGTTGTCGATGCGCAGCGTGTTCGAGATGTACGCGCCGCGATCCAGATCGTTCACGTACAGCGTCGGCACGGTTTCGATACCGGCCTTGCGGAAGTGCTCGAGGTGTTCGGCGGTCAGTTCGTCGTTCGCCGAAGCGATCAGCTCACCGGTTTCCTTGTCGACCATGTCGATGGCAAGGAAGCGACCGACCGGGTAGTCGTCCGGCACTTCGAGGCTGGTGATCTTCTCGTTGGCCAGCTGGCGGACGTGGCGCGCGGTGATGCGCTTGCCGGCCTCGACCAGCACCTTGCCGTCGAGCATCAGGTCGAAGCTCAGCGTTTCGCCACGCAGGCGCTCGGCAACCAGGTCGAGCGTGGTGCCGCCCTTCTTGCCGAGGTGGAAGGTGTTGTGCTCGAAGAAGATGTCGAGGATTTCTTCGTTGTTGTAGCCGAGCGCGCGCAGCAACACGGTCACCGGCAGTTTGCGGCGACGGTCGATACGGGTGAACAGCGCGTCCTTCGGGTCGAACTCGAAGTCGAGCCACGAGCCACGGTAAGGAATCACGCGCGCGGAGAACAGCAGCTTGCCCGAGCTGTGCGTCTTGCCGCGGTCGTGGTCGAAGAACACGCCCGGCGAACGATGCAGCTGCGAGACGATGACGCGCTCGGTGCCGTTGATGATGAAGGTACCGGTGTCGGTCATGAGCGGAATCTCGCCCATGTAGACCTCCTGCTCCTTCACGTACTTCACGGCCTTCTTCGACGCCGGGCTGTCCTTGTCATAGATGACCAGGCGCACGGTGGTGCGCAGCGGCGCACCGAAGGTCATGCCGCGGTTGCGGCATTCGCGTTCGTCAAAAGCCGGCTCGCCGAGGCGATAGTCGACGTACTCAAGCGCGGCATTACCCGAATAGCTGGAAATCGGGAACACCGATTTCAACGCGGCGTGAAGGCCGCGGTCCTCACGCTGCTTCGGATTGACGGAATCCTGCAGGAATTCCTTGTACGAGTCGGTCTGGATGGTCAGCAGGTTGGGCACGCCCAATACAGGTGGACGCTTGCCGAAATCCTTGCGGATGCGCTTCTTCTCGGTAAACGAGTAGGTCATGGTGGGTACCGCCTCGGTTCGCAGTGACGCCGGTGGTGCACACACCGGCTGAATGATGAATCGGAAATCGGAAATCGGGATTCGGGACGACCCTCAAGATCGGTCTCAAATCCTGATGTCCCATTGCCGAGGCCTTGCCTTTCTTCCGCAACGGGCAAAGCCCGGGGGCTTACGCCCCCAGGCTCGCTTGACGCTAGATCGAACTCGTGGCGCGCAAGGCGCCGATTACTTGAGTTCGACGGTGGCGCCGACTTCTTCCAGTTCCTTCTTGAACTTGGCCGAATCTTCCTTCGAAACGCCTTCCTTCAGAACGCCACCAGCCTCGGTGAGGTCCTTCGCTTCCTTCAGGCCCAGGCCGGTGATGGCGCGGACAACCTTGATGACGTCGATCTTCTTCGCGCCGGCGGTGACCAGCACGACGTTGAACTCGGTCTGCTCTTCCACCGGAGCGGCAGCAGCAGCCGGGCCAGCGGCCATGGCGACGGGGGCGGCGGCGGAGACGCCGAACTTCACTTCGATGGCCTTGACCAGTTCCATGACCTCAACGAGGGACATGGCGGCGATCTTTTCGACGATCTCTGCAGCGGACATGTGTTAACTCCTGGAATTTAAACTGAATTTTTCTAACGAATTGCCGTTGGCGAATGCCTTCAGGCCGCCTTCTTGTCGCTGACCGCACCGATTGCACGGGCCATCTGCGACGCCGGCTCGGCGAGAACGCGCGCGAGCATGGTGGCGGGCTGAGCGAGTACACCGGCGAGCATCGCCAGTGCCTGTTCGCGGGTAGGCAGCGAGGCCAGCACGTCGACGTGGGAGCCGGGGTAAATCCGGCCACCGATCGCCACGAGCTTGGCTTTCAGCTTGTCGTTGCCTTTGGCGAATTCCTTGATCAGGCGGCCTGCGGCACCGGGGTCTTCGACCGAGAAGGCATACAGCAGCGGACCGACCAGCTGGTCGTTGACGTTCTCGTAATCGGTGCCTTCAACAGCGCGACGGACCAGGGTGTTCTTGGCAACCTTCAAGAACACACCAGCCTCACGCGCCTTCTTGCGCAGCTCAGTGAGCTGGGCAACGGTGATACCGGCGTACTCGGCGGCAACCAGGGAATGAGCCTTGGCAGCCACGTTCGCCAGTTCGGCAACGACCTCTTTCTTTTGCGCAAGATTGAGCGCCATTGCTTTCTCCGAACCGGACCGCCGCGCCATCCGGGCGCTTCGATCCAAGCGTTTTGACGAGCAGCATCCCTGCCGTTCGTCGGCATCTTTCGATGCCGCCATTGGTGGCCGTTCCAGGAAAACCTGTCCGGGCGACACCATCTGCGCAGGCCAGACCCGCACACCCGGCGGGTCCCGATTAAGCAAGGGCTCGCGCCCCTCGCCTGCGGTCTTTGACGGCGGCCCCTTTCGGGGCTGCCCTCAAAAGTACCCGCGCGCCCGAGGGCACGCGGGATGAAACTGATTACTTGCCCGACGTGTTCACGGTCGAGGTATCGACCGGAACGCCGACGCCCATCGTGCTCGACAGCGCCACGCGCTGGATGTAGACACCCTTGGCGGCGGACGGCTTGGCCTTCATCAGGTCGGCGATCAGCGCGTTCAGGTTGTCGGCGAGCTGCGCGGCCTCGAAGCTGGCCTTGCCGATCGTGGCGTGGATGATGCCGCCCTTGTCGTTGCGGAACTTGACCTGGCCAGCCTTGGCGTTCTTCACCGCGGTGGCGACGTCGGCGGTGACCGAGCCGTCCTTCGGGTTCGGCATCAGGCCACGGGGACCGAGCACCTGACCGAGCTTGCCGACGACGCGCATCGCGTCCGGCGTGGCGATCACGCGACCGTAGTTCAGATCGCCGGCGGCCATCTTCTCGGCCAGGTCGTCCATACCGACGGCATCGGCGCCAGCGGCGAGAGCGGCTTCGGCCTTCTCACCCGGCGGCACGAACACGGCGACGCGGACGGTCTTGCCGGTGCCGTGCGGCAGCAGCGAGGAGCCGCGGACGCCCTGGTCGGACTTCTTCGCGTCGATGCCGAGGCGGACGGAGACGTCCACGGACTCGGCGAACTTCGCCTTGGCGTTGTCCTTGACGATTTTCAGCGCTTCGTCGAGACCATAGGTCTTGCCGTGCTGGACGGACGCCTGGGCGGCCTTCATGCGTTTCGTGAGCTTTGCCATGTCTTAACCCTCCACTACCAGACCCATGGAACGCGCGCTGCCGGCGATCGTACGCACGGCGGCATCCAGATCAGCCGCGGTGAGATCCGGCTCCTTCTGCTTCGCGACGTCCTCGAGCTGGGCGCGGGTGACCTTGCCCACCTTGTCGGTGTTCGGCTTGGGCGAACCCTTGGCGACGCCCGTGATCTTCTTCAGAAGCACGGTGGCCGGCGGGGTCTTCGTGATGAAGGTGAAGCTACGGTCGGAATAGGCCGTGATGATCACCGGGATCGGCAGGCCCGGCTCCAGCTTCTGCGTGGCGGCATTGAACGCCTTGCAGAATTCCATGATGTTCAGGCCGCGCTGGCCGAGGGCGGGGCCCACGGGCGGCGACGGATTGGCCTGGCCGGCCTTGACCTGCAGCTTGATATAACCGGTGACTTTCTTTGCCATTAGGACTTTCCTCGCGAGTCCGAACGCCTTGCGGCTCCTCGCTTCATGCCTTCCCTGGACGATCCGGGGCCGCTTCCGGCGAACCCATGGAACACGGACACGCCGGGGCAAAGGCCCCAGCGTGAACCGAGCATTATAGATATCCGGCCGGGTTTATGCAAACCCTGTGCCGAAGGGCTTCGTCAGGCCCGCTTGTCAGGCCTTCTCTACCTGACCAAACTCCAGCTCGACCGGGGTCGAGCGACCGAAGATCAGCACCGCGACCCGCAGGCGGCTCTTCTCGTAATTCACTTCCTCGACCACGCCATTGAAGTCGTTGAACGGACCTTCGGTGACGCGGACCATTTCGCCGGGCTCGAACAGGACCTTCGGACGCGGCTTTTCGACGCCTTCGCGCACCCGGCTGAGAATCGCCTCGGCTTCGCTGTCGCGGATCGGCAGGGGCCGGTCGGCGGTGCCGCCGATGAAACCCATGACCTTGGAGGTTTCTTTCACCAGATGCCAGCATTCGTCGTCGATACGCGGCGACTTGCCCTCGGTATCGGTCTCGATCTGGACCAGGACGTAACCCGGGAAGAATTTGCGCTCGCTGCGGCGCTTCTGGCCGCCGCGCATCTCGATGACTTCCTCGGTCGGAACCAGGACTTCACCGAACTTTTCTTCCATGCCTTCGCGCTTGATGCGCTCGTCGAGCGCCCGCTTGACCTGGTGCTCGAAGCCGGAATAGGCGTGAACCACGTACCAACGCTTGCTCATGCCTTACCTCAATGTCCGATCTTAAGCAGCCAATCGAGCACGACCGACTTCAGGATGAGGTCGATCAGGCCCAACAGCAGCGACAGGATGATGACCACGACGACGATGATGCCGGTGGTCTTCAACGTTTCGTCGCGCGAAGGCCAGACGACCTTGCGCAACTCGAACTGGGATTCGGCGAAGAAATGACGCAACTTACGGCCCGGACCGGTAAACAGGCCGATAGCCAGCGCGGCGACGACGGCGACGAGCATGCCGACGACACGGGCGGCCTGCGGCGCGTCCGCGTAATAGTAGAACCCGAAAACGCCCGCGGCCAGCACGATGAACGCCAGCAACAGCTTGCCGACGTCGGCCGGACTCGTACCCTTGGCTTGTTCTGCCTTAGTGTTCATGCGCACTTGGCCGGAAGCCAGTGACGTTGCGGCAAGCGCCGTTTCGCCTTGGACTATCCGCCTTCGGTCCTCTCGAATGGCACGCCAGGAGGGACTCGAACCCCCAACCTGCGGTTTTGGAGACCGCTGCTCTGCCAATTGAGCTACTGGCGTATGGAAAAACTTTCGGGACCCGGGACTCGGGACCCGGGACCCGGAAGAGCAAAGCTGACGCTCGTGCCTTTCCGGGTCCCGGGTCCCGAATCCAGGGTCCCGCCTATCTTACTTGAAGATCTTGGCAACCACGCCGGCGCCGACGGTACGGCCACCTTCGCGGATCGCGAAACGCAGGCCGTCGTCCATGGCGATCGGGTGGATCAGGGTGACACGCATCTTCACGTTGTCGCCCGGCATCACCATCTCGACGCCTTCCGGCAGCTCGCAGGCGCCCGTCACGTCGGTCGTGCGGAAGTAGAACTGCGGGCGGTAGCCCTTGAAGAACGGCGTATGACGACCGCCCTCTTCCTTCGACAGCACATACACCTCGGCCTCGAACTCCGTGTGCGGCGTGATCGAACCCGGCTTGGCCAGCACCTGGCCGCGCTCCACGTCGTCACGCTTGGTGCCGCGCAGCAGCAGACCCACGTTGTCGCCCGCCTGGCCCTGGTCCAGCAGCTTGCGGAACATTTCCACGCCGGTCACCGTCGTCTTGACCGTCGGGGTGATACCGACAATCTCGATTTCCTCGCCCACCTTGATCACGCCGCGCTCGACGCGACCGGTCACCACCGTGCCGCGACCGGAGATCGAGAACACGTCTTCCACCGGCATCAGGAACGGCGGTCGATGTCGCGCACCGGCATCGGGATGTAGGTGTCCAGCGCCTCGACCAGCTTGATGATCGCCGGCACGCCGATTTCCGACTGGTCGCCTTCCAGCGCCTTCAGCGCCGAACCGTGGATGATCGGGGTGTCGTCGCCCGGGAAGTCGTACTTGGAGAGCAGCTCACGCACTTCCATCTCGACCAGCTCGAGCAGCTCGGCGTCGTCCACCATGTCGGCCTTGTTCAGGAACACGACGATGTACGGCACGCCCACCTGGCGCGACAGCAGGATGTGCTCGCGCGTCTGCGGCATCGGGCCGTCCGCGGCCGAGCACACCAGGATCGCGCCGTCCATCTGCGCCGCACCCGTGATCATGTTCTTCACATAATCCGCATGGCCCGGGCAGTCGACGTGCGCGTAATGGCGGTTCGCCGATTCGTATTCCACGTGGGCCGTCGAGATCGTGATACCGCGCGCCTTCTCTTCCGGCGCCGCGTCGATCTGGTCGTAACCCTTGAACTCGCCACCGAAGCGCTCCGCGCCGATCTTGGTCAGCGCTGCCGTCAGCGTCGTCTTGCCATGGTCCACGTGACCGATGGTGCCGACGTTGACGTGCGGCTTGGTGCGTTCGAATTTACCCTTTGCCATGCGCGCTAAACCCCGATGGAGTCAATGATTGAAAGTGAAAGGCGGTACCGCGGCGGACCGTGCGAGTGGTGCTCATGACTGGAATCGAACCAGCGACCTCTTCCTTACCAAGGAAGTGCTCTACCGACTGAGCTACATGAGCAGGGAACGCACAACAAAACTACAGGAGCGCAATGGAGCGGGAGACGGGAATCGAACCCGCACAATCAGCTTGGAAGGCTGAAGTTCTACCATTGAACTACTCCCGCACAACGCGGAAACCACGTCTGGTGGAGGGAGGTGGATTCGAACCACCGAAGGCGTAAGCCAGCAGATTTACAGTCTGCCCCCGTTGGCCGCTTGGGTATCCCTCCAACAAAGAACGCCTATTGTCGCGAGCGCCCTCAAAACTGTCAACACTTGAACACGCCATTCTGGCGCGCTTTTGGCCCCGGATCGAGCCCTTTCGGAGCCGTTCCCGACGAAGCGGCCGCGCAGTCTAGAGCACCATGCGACCGAAACGAAGCTTTTTCTTCATGCCTGCCTGGCCAGCGGCGCGATCGAAGCCACGACCTCCTGCATCGAGCGGGATATCTCCATCAGCCGGCGCGCATAGTCCTGCAGGCGGATATCCTGCTCTTCCGTCGGCCTCCAGGCCGGTACCGGCGTGGGCTTGCCGTCCGGGCTGTCCAGGGCGACGAAGATCATCACGCAGCTGGTCGCCAGCCGTTGCTCGCCGCTGCGCAGGTCGCGGGCCAGCACATCCACCGCCATGTGCATGCTCGAGGTGCCGGTATGGATCAGCCTGGCGCGCACCGTGACCAGGTCGCCGATCAGGATCGGCGCGACGAACTGGATGCCACTGACCGAGGCGGTGACGCAATAGGCCCCGCTCCAGCCCACGGCGCAGGCGTAGCCGGCCTGGTCGATCCACTTCATCGCCATGCCGCCGTGCACCTTGCCGCCGAAATTGACGTCGGTCGGCTGTGCCAGAAAGCGGAAATTGACCTCGCGTTGCGTGCCCGGCATGCCAAACCCTCGATGTGCTGGAAAGTTCGCCATTATGCCCGTCAGCCTTCCGCTTGCCGCGGTGTAGGGGCAAGGGCTAGATTCGGCGCGAGACAAAGGGGGTCGGACGGACATGGTCTTGCGCAGCATCGCTTCGCGGCTTGCCTTATGGGTGCTGGCCGGCTCGACCCTGGTCCTCACCGCGACCGGCGGCCTGCTGCTGGTCCAGACCCGCGCCCAGATCCTCCAGCAGAGCCATCGGGAGGCGGCGGCCCTGGCCGTGGGCGCCTCAGTACGCATCCAGTCGCGCCTGGACCATGTGTCCGACACCGCGCAGATGCTTGCCGTCATGGTTGCCAGCCACCATGACGATTCGGCCTCGCTGATCCGTGACGCGATCGTCGCCAATAGCGATATCGCGGGCATTTCCACCGCCTTCCTGCCCAGCGGCAAGCCACCGGCACAGAAGGCTTTCGCCCCCTTCGTCCGCCGCGACGCCAACGGCGACGTCATCGCGACCGAACTTGTCAGCGAGGTAGGGCGCTACTGGGAAGCGTCCTGGTTCCAGGAAGCCCTGCACTGCCCGACAGGTTGCTGGCAGCCCCCGTTCCTGCCCAAGGGCGACAGCCACAAACTGCTCAACTACGTGGTCGCCATCCGGGAGGCAAACGAACCGACAGGCGTGGTCAGCGTCGATATACGCCTGGACTGGTTGCAACAGGTACTCACCCAGCTGAACAAGTCGCCCGGCGCCCGGGCCTTCGTGATCGGCGACGACGGCATTTTCCTGGCCCATGACCGGGCCTCGTTCATCGGCACCCGCGGCAGCGCGGTGCTACGCGAAGCCCTGGCGCACTCCGACCAGTCCCTGGTCAGGCTGACCCCCGAGCAAGGCGCCCGGGTCGACGAACCGGTCTGGATCTATTACGCCCCCATCGGGGGCACCCACTGGACCTTCGGCCTGGTCATACCCGAAGGCCAGATCTACGCCGCCTTCCGCCAGAACCTGCTGATCGACCTGGGCCTGGGCGCGCTGGCCCTGCTAGGTGTCGCCCTGATCGCCCTGCTGGCCACGCGACGACTGATGTCGCCCCTGGTCGTCCTGGCCGATCGCGCCGAGCATGTCGCCCGCGGCGAACTCGATTTCGAACTCCCCGAGGCGCGTGCCGACGACGAGGTCGGCCGCCTGACCCACTCCTTCGACCAGATGCGCCGCGAGCTGGCCGGGCATATCGAGACCCAGGCGAGCACCGCCCGCACCCAGCAGCGCCTGGCCAGCGAACTGGAAATCGCCCGGCAGATCCAGACCGCCCTGCTCCCCGGCGAGCACTACGGCGGCGAGGATGGCCGCCATGTCGAACTGCAGGCCACGGTGCGCCCTGCCCGCGAGGTCGGCGGCGACCTGTATGCGTACTTCATGCTCGACGACCAGCGCTTTTGCGTCATGGTCGGCGACGTCTCCGACAAGGGCGTTCCGGCGGCGCTGTTCATGGCGCGCACTATCACCCTGGCCAAGACCATCGCTCCGCAGGCGCGTTCGCCGCAACACATCCTGCAGTTGCTCAATCGTGAGCTGTGCAAGGGCAACGACAGCTGCATGTTCGTCACCCTGCTCTGCGCGGTACTCGATACCGCCAGCGGTCTGCTGTCGTTGTCCAGCGCCGGCCATGAAGCACCCGTGCTTTGTGGCGCCGACGCCCAGTTGATTCCGCTGGAAACCGGACCCGCGCTCGGCCTGCATGACGACGCGACCTATCCGTCAAGACAGCTATTACTTCACGACAGTGACACCGTCTTGATGTATACGGACGGTGTGACCGAAGCCCAGGACAGCAGCCACCAACTTTTCGGCGTGCAGCGCATGCTCGACAGCATCGTCGGCGCGACCGTGCACGCCTCGCCCGCCGACTATGTCGGCGACCTGCTGCACGCGGTGGACACGTACGCCACCGGCCAGGCCCAGGCTGACGACATCACCGTGCTGGCGCTGCGCTGGCGGGCGATGGACGAGATCGCGGAGGTCGTCGGTGCGGCTGCAAATCGCTAACCGGCTGGCCGAGGTCTTTTTCGCGCTCGACCGCATCGATGTGGCGCTACACGAAGCCGGGCTCGCCGATGCACAACGGGCGGACATCCGCCTGGTCATCGAGGAACTCCTGGTCAACACGGTCCACCACGGCTATCCGGAAGGACGAACCGGCTGGATCGAGGTCCGGCTCGATGTCGACCGCGAGGCTGTCACCGTCGAAATCGGCGACGACGCCGCGCCCTTCGATCCGCTGGCCCAAGCCGAACCCACCCTGCCCGGCGACCTCGCCGACCGCCATGAGATCGGCGGCCTGGGCATCCACCTCGTGCGTGCGCTGGCCAGCGACGTACGCTACGCCCGCGACGCGCGCGGCAACCGATTGACCCTGCGCTTCTTCCACCCCTCCCCCGAGCCGACGACATGACCCTGACCCTGCGCACCGAAAGCTCATCGCCCAACCGCACGACCCTGTGGCTGCAGGGACGCCTCGACGCCGAAACCTTCGGCGAACTCGACGAAGCCCTCGGCAGCATCATGCCCACCGTCGCTGACGGCGGCACCCTGGTCCTCGAACTCGGTGCGCTGGACTACATCAGCAGCGCGGGGCTCCGCAGCTTCGCCAGGGCACGCAAATCCATGCGCGAACGCCACGGCCACACCCTGCTGCTCAACCCACAACCGCAGGTCCGCAAGGTCTTCGACATCGTCAAGGCCGTGCCGGTGAACGAAGTCTTCGCCAATACCGAGGAACTGGACGACTACCTGGACCGCATGCAGCGACAGGTGATCGAGCAGCAGGAGCATGGCGAGGGCTGAGCCCCTTCAGGTCGTCATTCCGGCGTAGGCCGGAATGACGAGCCAGAGAGTCAGACGTTGAAGCGGAAGTGCAGGACGTCGCCTTCCTTGACCAGGTAGTCCTTGCCTTCCAGGCGCAGGCGTCCAGCCTCTTTGGCGCCGGCTTCGCCGCGGTACTTGATGAAGTCGTCGTAGGCCACGGTTTCGGCACGGATGAAGCCGCGCTCGAAGTCGGTGTGGATGACGCCGGCGGCCTGCGGCGCGGTGGAACCGGCCTTGACCTGCCAGGCGCGGACTTCCTTCTCGCCGGCGGTGAAATACGTCTGCAGGCCGAGCAGTTGGTAACCGGCGCGGATCACGCGGTTCAGGCCCGGCTCGTCGAGGCCGAGGTCCTTGAGGAACTCGTCGCGGTCGGCGTCCTCGAGCTGGGACATTTCCTCTTCGATCGACGCGCAGACCGGTACCACCTGGGCGCCCTCGGTCGCGGCGCGTTCACGCACCTTGTCCAGCAGCGGATTGTTCTCGAAGCCGTCCTCGGCGACGTTGGCGATGTACATCAGGGGCTTGAGCGTCATCAGGAACAGGTCGCGGACGATGGCCTTCTCTTCCTCGTCCAGGCCCGCCGAACGGCCAGCCGTGCCCGCGGCCAGCGCGGTGGCCAGCTTCTGCAGCACGGGCTTGCGCGCCATCGCCTCTTTGTCGTTGGCCTTGGCCGCGCGCTCGGCGCGGTTGAGCGCCTTCTCCACCGACTCCAGATCGGCCAGGGCCAGCTCGATATCGATGGTCTCGATATCGGCGATCGGATCGACCTTGCCGGCGACATGGATCACGTCGCCCTCGAAGCAACGCACGACATGCGCGATGGCATCCACTTCGCGGATATGCGCGAGGAACTTGTTGCCGAGGCCTTCGCCCTTCGATGCACCGGCGACCAGACCGGCGATATCGACGAATTCCATCGTGGTCGGCAGGATGCGCTGCGGCTTGACGATCCCGGCCAGCGCGTCGAGGCGCAGGTCAGGCACCGGCACGATGCCGACGTTCGGCTCGATCGTGCAGAACGGGAAGTTCGCCGCGGCGATACCGGCCTTGGTCAAGGCATTGAACAGGGTGGACTTGCCGACGTTAGGCAGGCCGACGATGCCGCATTTGATACCCATGGGTGCCGCCAGGAAAAGTTAGGGAATGTATGTCATGGCAGGCACTACGCCGCCGTGTGCAACTGTTTCATCGCTTCCTCGAAGCGACCTTCGATCGCCATCGGCAGAAGATCGAGCGCGCGGCCGATACCATGCATGATCGCGTCCTCGTCGCTCGCCGACGGCCTGCCCAGGACCCAGGGCGTGACCTTGTCCTTGTGGCCAGGATGGCCGATGCCGATCCTTAGCCGGTGAAACTTCGCATGGCCAAGGTGCGCGACGATATCGCGCAGGCCGTTCTGGCCACCGTGGCCGCCGTCGAACTTCAGGCGCACCGTTCCCGGCGGCAGATCCAGTTCGTCGTGGGCGATCAGGCACTCTTCCGGTGCGATCTTGTAATAGCGCAACGCCGATGCCACGGCGATGCCGCTCTTGTTCATGAAGGTCGACGGCTTCAGCAGCCAGATCGACTCGCCGCCGAGGCGGATCTTGCAGGTTTCGCCATGCAGCTTGCCGTCGAAACCGAAACGCTCGCCATGGGCCATGGCCAGGGCATCAACAAACCAGAACCCGGCGTTGTGCCGGGTTCTGAGATATTCGGCCCCGGGGTTGCCGACGCCGACGATGAGACGAAGACCTGCCATGCGTGCAAGAAACGATGGCGGCCCAGCTCGTGGCGAGCGGGCCGCCGCCGATTACTTCTTGTCGCCGGCCGGCTTCTCTTCGACCGCCGGGGCGGCGCCTTCGGCCGGCTCCGGATCGACTTCTTCCTGCACCGAGGCCACGGTCACGACGGCGATGTCGTGTTCCTTGCCCAGGCCCAGCTCCGGGATTTCCACGTTGGCCGGGAGTTTGATCTCGGACAGGTGGACGATGTCGCCGGCCTTCAGGTCGGCCAGGTCGAGTTCGAGGAACTCCGGCAGGTGCTTGGGCAGGCACGAGACCGTCACTTCGGTCAGGTTGTGCGAAATGACCAGGCCGGCGGTCTTCGCGGCGATCGACTTTTCCTGGTTCAGGAAGTGCAGCGGCACGGCGACGCGAATCGCCTCGTTCTCGTTCACGCGGACGAAGTCCATGTGCAGCATCAGCTGCTTGAACGGGTGCTTCTGCCAGTCACGGACCAGCACCTTCTGGGTCTTGCCGCCGATGTTCAGGTCGAGGACCGAGGAGAAGAACCACTCGTGACGCGAAGCGAGCAGGACCGTGTTGTGCAGGACCTGGATGCTTTCCGGTTCCTGGTTGTTGCCGTAGACGACGGCCGGCACGTAGCCCGCACGACGCAGGCGGCGGCTCGCACCTTTCCCCTCGTCCTTGCGGCTCTCTGCCGAGATTTCGTGATTCGTTGCCATGATGTTGCCTCGTTGGTGTAAGACCGCCTCGCGGCGGTTTGTGAAACTCCCCCGCGACCAGGGGAGTCTTGTCGTGGAGCGAGGGACGAGTAGCGAGGGCGCTAAAACCGAATGTTCGGCGCACGACCCTGAACCCTCTTCCCTCGCCCCTTAATCGATGTACAGCGAACTCACCGATTCGCCAAAGGCGATGCGGCGGATCGTTTCGGCCAGCAGCTCGGCGACCGAGAGCTGGCGGATCTTCGTGCAGTTGCGCGCGTCCTCGCGCAGCGGCAGCGTGTTGGTGACCACCAGCTGGTCGAGCTGGGAGCCTTCGATATTGGCGATCGCCGCACCCGAGAGCACCGGGTGCACGCAATACGCGACGACCCTGCGGGCGCCCTTTTCCTTCAGCGCCGAGGCGGCCGCGCAGAGGGTGCCGGCGGTGTCGACGATGTCGTCGACCAGCACGCAGGTCTTGCCTTCCACGTCGCCGATGATGTTCATCACCGTGGCCACGTTCGCCTTCGGACGGCGCTTGTCGATGATCGCCAGGTCCGCATCGTCCAGGCGCTTGGCCAGCGCGCGCGCGCGCACCACGCCACCGACGTCGGGACTGACGACGATCAGGTCGTCCATGCTGTGGTGGCGCCAGATGTCGGCCAGCAGCACCGGCGAGGCATACACGTTGTCCACCGGGATGTCGAAGAAGCCCTGGATCTGGTCGGCATGCAGGTCGACGGTCAGTACGCGGTCGACGCCGGCGGTCTCGAGCATCTTCGCGGCCAGCTTTGCCGTGATCGGCACGCGCGCCGAACGCGGACGACGGTCCTGGCGGGCATAGCCGAAGTACGGCGTGACCGCGGTGACGCTGGCGGCCGAGGCGCGCTTGAGCGCATCGACCAGCACCATCAGCTCGAACAGGTTCTCCGCGCTGGGCGCGCCGGTCGGCTGGATCACGAACACTTCCTGGCGGCGCACGTTCTCCTCGATCTCGACCTGGGCCTCGCCGTCGCTGAAACGACCGACCAGGGCCTTGCCGAGCGGCACGCCCAGGCGCACGGCAACGTCCTCGGCCAACGCTCGGTGTGCATTTCCGGTAAACAGCATCGGGGTGGACGTATCCACAGGTGAACCTCTCGCGGAAACTGGTAAGGGCGGATCGTCATCGCGAGGATCGTCGTGTGGCGACGTTCCCGCGATGGCCGGTTTGTCACGGGCCATTGTCGTAATGGCTGGGGCGGCAGGATTCGAACCTGCGCATGCGGGAATCAAAATCCCGTGCCTTAACCAACTTGGCGACGCCCCAGTAATACTTTCGGTGGAACCCTTTCCGACCGTCTTTGCCGCATTCGGCGGCTGCTACCTATTCACATACCTGCATTCGATGCCACGCCAAGCCTTGCCTCGATCCGTCCGCGCGTCGTTACCAACGGCGAGGGGTCGATGCCGGCAGCCACGTGGACGCCGAAGGTTTCCGGACAACGCGACGCGATCGACAGCGCCAGTTCGCGTGTCCTGGTTTCCAGGAACACACAACCGCCACTGCCGGACAGGCGCGCGCGACCGAAGCCGCCCAGCCAGTCCAGCGCGGCAGCCACCCGCGGGTGGCGCGCGCGAACGACCGGTTCGAAGGCATTTTCAGCCGTATCGCCGGAAACAAAGGATGAAATTGTGGCGGGCGGAGCATTTCGTGTCAATTCAGGCGCTTGAAACAGCGCCGCGGTAGGCACCGGGGAGCGTGGATCGAGCACCACGTACCAGCGTCGCGGGAGCTTGATCGCGCTCAGTTTCTCCCCCACGCCCTCGGCCCAGGCCGAGCGCCCGCGGACGAAGACCGGCACGTCCGCACCAAGCCTCAGGGCGAGGCCGGCAAGCGCGTCTTCGTCCAGCCCGGCGCCCCAAAGCGTATTCAGGCCGACCAGGACGGCCGCCGCGTCCGAACTGCCGCCGCCCAGTCCGCCGCCCATCGGGATGCGCTTGTCGAGGGCAATCTCCGCCCCCAGTGAGATGCCGGCATGGCCGGCGAGCAGGTGCGCGGCGCGAACGCTCAGGTCGTCCCCGGCATCGACGCCGGGAATGTCGGTGGCACGCAAAATCCGGCCGTCATCGCGGACGCGCAGCCTCACCTCGTCACCCCAGTCGAGCAGGCGGAACACCGTCTGCAGCTCGTGGTAGCCGTCGGCGCGACGGCCGACGATGCGCAGGAACAGGTTCAGCTTGGCCGGTGCCGGCCATACCGTCCATGCCTCGCGGGTCGGCGGGGCCAGTTCGCGGCTCATGAAGACGCGCAGGCGATCGGGAAAGCCGTTCTCGCGATCCCGCTCCAGGGCGAAGGCATAGCGTGGCAGATGCTTGTCCACCTCGACGAAACCGTGTTTCGCATAGAAGGGCGCGTTCCATGGCACGTCGGCGAGCGTACCCAGGTCGATCCGCGCGTAACCGGCGGCGCGCGCCCAGTCGCAGGCATATTCGAGCAGGGCCGCGCCGATGCCGCGCCCGCCGTAATCCGGCAGCACATCGATCTCGGCGACGCCGATGGCATCGCCGCCCTTTTCCGTGTCCAGGCAGACGAAGCCGAGCGGCAGGCCGTCGTCGCTCAGCGCGACCCAGACCAGGCCGCGTGCGATCAGCGTGGCGACCTCGTCGCGCGGCAGCGACAACGCCGAGTACGAAGGCCAGGCCTCGTGGCCACGAAACAACTGCACGGCGGCACGCTCGATCGCGCACAACGTGTCGACATGATCGGCGACGGCGCGCTCGATGTGGAAGGAGATGGGCATGGTCGACCATTGTAGAGTGCGGTGACCTGCGCGTGCCGCCGATTCGTCAGTCGAAGGTCCAGGCGTTGATGGCCAGGCGAACGCTGTAGGGCTTGCGATCGGCGAAGACTTTCATCGGCAGGGCCGGCTGTTGCTTTTCGTCCCATGCACGGTATTCGACGCGCCAGCCGTCCTGCTGGATCACCGCCGGCAGCCGGTCGGCACCGAAATCCACCTCCGCGGTACTGCCGGCAGCACGCACGCCCAGCACCCAGGCGCGTAATTCGCGTAGCGGCACCTGCCAGCCCAAAGCGCGCGCCATCAGTGTTTCGGCGTCCGGGCCACGTTGGGGACCGCCATCGAGCCCTTCGAGCAGGGCTCCCCGTGCATCGCCGCTCAGGCGAAAACTCTTCCCGGTCACGGGGGCGCGCAAGGTGAACTCGTAGCGCTCGCCATCCTGGTGCCAGGTCAAGCTGCCGCTACCGCTTTCCTTGCCGTCGGAAACCCCAAGCTTGCCCTGCACTGTCCAGTGATCCCGCCCGGCCAGCGCCTGCTCGCGCGCTGCCTGCGCGCCGAGCGTCGCCGCATCGCCCTTCATCCGCACCGGCGCCGTGCCGGTACAGGCGACAAGCAGGGTCAGCGGGAGCAAGGCCATCCATGTGCGACATCTCATGGCTTCAGCCGCTGCTCGACATTGCGCAGGCTGTCGCTCTTCGGATCGATCTTGCGCACTTCGTTCAACACCTGCTTCGCCTCATCGCGCTGGCCTTTTTTCCACAACACCTCGGCCAGGTGCACGCCGACATCGGCGTCCTTGCGCTCGATCCAGGCCGTGCGCAGCACCTGCTCGGCGTTGTCCAGGTGCCCCAGCCGGAACTGCAGCCAGCCCCAGGAATCGGCGATCGCCGGATCGGCCGGTCGTGCCGACCGCGCCATCCCGATCAACCGCTGCGCCTCGTCGAGGTCGCGATCATTGTCGGCCAGGGTGTAACCGAGGGCGTTGCTGGCCTCGATATCGCCGGGCTTGAGTTCCAGCACGCGACGGAAGTCGGTGACGGCCAGGTCGACCTTGCCGTCTTCGGCATAGGCGAGCCCGCGAGCGTAAAGCAGGCCAGGATCGTCGGCCTTCACCAGCAAGGCCTTGCTATAGGCACCGCTGGCGTTCGCGTATTGCTGCTCGCGCATGTACAGCTCGGCATCCAGCACGAAGGACTTCTGCAACTGTTCGGGCTGGTCGGCGTAAGAGGTCTGCAGTTCGGCAACCACACGATGCGCGTCCTCATCCTTGCCCTGGGACTGCATCACGATGGCGCTGCGCATCGCCGCGTCGAAGGCATGCTCGTCATCGCCGGACACCTGCGAATACCAGTCCAGGGCTTCGTCTTTTCGGTCGAGCATTTCGGCGATGGTGCCGAGCAGATAGGTGCACTGGCCCTGTACCTCGTCCGGTGCCTTCTGGATCTGCCCGTAAATGCGCTTCAGTTCCACCTGATCGTTCGAGCGGGCGGCGATCGCCGTGCGCACGGCGAAGGTGCCGGCGTCCTGGGCGCCGGTGGAAAGGATCTTCAGCGCGCCGACCTCGTCGCCGCTCTGGCCGAGCAGGGTCGCATAGGCCAGGCGCAGGCGCGCGTTCTTCGGCGCCTTGGCCATGGCCTTGGCGAACATCTCCCTGGCCCCGGCCTTGTCGCCGGCCTTGAACTTCATCTGGCCGGCCCAGGCGTAGGTCTCGGCGTCCTTGAAGCGGGCCACGGCGGCATCGCCGATCTTCTGCGAATAGGCGTGCCGGCCAAGCTGCTCGCCGAGTTCGCTCATCGCCAGCCAGGCCTGGGCATCATTGGGCAGGCGCTCGGGTGTGGCGATCGTCTCGAGCAGGCGGCCGGCCTGCGCGGCGTCACGCGCGGACACCAGGACCCGGCCGAAATTGCGCCAGGCATCCTTGTCGCCGCTACGCACCAGGATTTCCAGTTGCCGCTGCGCCTCGGCGCCCTGCCCCCGATCCAGCGCCAGCTGTGCCCGCGCCTGGGCCAGCTCGGCGGGCTTGCCACCCACCGTCTGCCAGCGGGCAATCGCGGTCTCGGCCGCGGCTGAGTCGTGAATCGCCAGGGCCAGGCCGACCGCGCGCTCGGCGACCTTCGGATCGTCGGAAACGGCAGCCGCGCGGCCATACGCGGCGGCCGCGGACTTGAGATCGGTGCCGGCCAACGCAAAGTCGCCTTCCAGCAACTGGGCCATTTCGTCGCGCTCCGGCGGCAGGGTCGCTACCTGAAGCCGGTCCAGCGGTTGGGCCGGGGCTGGCCTGTGGGCCACCGGTCTTTGGCCCGTGGTGGCGCAACCGGCGAGCAGCAACAAAACCAGCGCGCTTGCCGCAAAATGCCGCAGTTGCTTGAACTTAGACAGCCCGCTCAGCACAATTCGCCTCCATAATCACCTCGTATCGGGCCCGTCCGCGCCATTGGCGGATACCATGGTCACAGCTTAGCCCACGTCGACTTCCGCCAAACGACTCTCACGATCCGGCCATGCCACTCATTGCCCTCGGGCTCAATCACCTCACCGCGCCGGTCAGCCTGCGCGAGCAGGTGGCATTCGACGCCGCGGTGGCACCCGAGGCGCTGGACGACCTGCGTCGCCAGCCCGGGATCGAGGAGGCGCTGATCCTGTCGACCTGCAACCGCACCGAGCTGTACTGCAGCGTCGCCGAGGGCGCCGAGGCGGTACCGCAGGCATGGTTGTCACGCCAACAACGATTGACCCCGCAACGGCTGGACGAGTTCCTTTACCGGCACCATGAAGACGACGCCGTACGCCATATGTTCCGGGTGGCGACCGGGCTGGATTCGATGGTGCTCGGCGAGCCGCAGATCCTCGGCCAGGTGAAGGACGCCTATCAGCAGGCACGGACCGCGCAGACCCTGCGTGCGCCGATGGATCGCCTGCTCCAGCACACCTTCGCCGTGGCCAAGCGCGTGCGCACCGATACCCGCATCGGCGCGCATACGGTGTCGGTGGCGTATACCGCTGTGCGCCTGGCCGAGCAGGTCTTCACCGATCTCAAGCAGGCCTGCGTCTTGCTGATCGGCGCCGGCGAAACCATCGAACTGGCCGCCAGACACCTGGCCGACAAGGGTGTACGCCGGCTGATCGTGGCCAACCGCACGCTCGAGAACGCCCAGGAGCTGGCCAGCCGCTATAGCGGCTATGCGATCGCCCTGCACGACCTGCCCCAGCACCTGGCCGAGGCGGATATCGTGATTGCCTCCACCGCCTCGCGCCTGCCCGTGGTCACTCGCCCGATGGTCGCCCAGGCGATCGCGGCGCGGCGCCGCCGGCCGATGTTCATGGTCGATATCGCCGTACCGCGCGACATCGAACCGGAGGTCGGCAAGCTCGACGACGTGTTCCTCTATGGCATCGACGACCTGAAGCAGGTGATCGACGAAAACCGACGGTCGCGCGAATCGGCGGCGCGCGAGGCCGAGGCGATCATCGACCTTCAGGTCGAGCGCTATATGTCGTGGCGCCGCGCGCTTACCCTGCGCAACCCCGCCGTCGACATGCGCAGCGCCGCCGAGGCGCAGCGCGACGAAGTGCTGGAAAAAGCGCGCGCCATGCTCGCCCGCGGCCGCCCTCCCGAGGAGGCCCTGGCCTTCCTCGCCAACACCCTGACCAACAAGTTGCTGCACGCGCCGAGTGCGCGCCTGCGCGATGCCGCGCTGGCCGGCGATCTCGATCTGCTGCATGCTGCCGGTCGCCTTTACGGCCTGGACGCCGACGACGACGTCCAGGCATGACTTTCAAGCGAGCCGCATGACGCCCTCGATCCGCCGCAAACTGGAAACGCTCGCCGAACGTCACGAAGAGGTGGGCCGCCTGCTGGCCCAGCCGGACGTACTCACCGATGCGAACCATTTCCGCGAACTCTCGCGCGAGTACGCGCAGCTGGAACCCGTGGTCACCTCGCTGCACGAGCACGACCAGGCCGAGCGCGAGCTGGCCGAAACCCAGGCCATGCTCGACGATCCGGAAATGCGCGAGATGGCCGCGGACGACATCGATCGCCTGCATGCCCGCCTGCGCGATCTCGACGCCGCGCTGCAGGTCCTGCTGTTGCCGAAGGATCCGCGCGATGAGGGCAATATCTTCCTCGAAGTACGCGCCGGGACCGGCGGCGACGAGGCGGCGATCTTCGCCGGCGACCTCTTTCGCATGTACGCGCGCTACGCCGAGCGCCAGCGCTGGCATGTGGAAATCATCAACGCCAACGAAGGCGAGCACGGCGGCTACAAGGAAATCGTGGCGCGCATCGAAGGGCGCGGTGTCTATTCGAAACTGAAGTTCGAGTCCGGTACGCATCGCGTACAGCGCGTGCCGGAAACCGAATCGCAGGGCCGCATCCACACCTCGGCGGCGACGGTGGCGATCCTGCCCGAGCAGGACGAGATCGCCGATATCGAATTGCGCGACGCCGACCTCAAGGTCGATACCTTCCGCGCCTCGGGAGCCGGCGGCCAGCACGTGAACAAGACCGATTCGGCCATCCGCATCACCCACCTGCCGACCGGCACGGTCGTCGAATGCCAGGACGAGCGCAGCCAGCACAAGAACCGTGCCCGCGCGATGGGCCTGCTCAAAGCGCGCCTGCTGGATGCGGAGCGGAGCAAGCAGAGCGCCGTGCAGGCCGAATCGCGACGACTGCAGGTCGGTAGCGGCGATCGCAGCCAGCGTATCCGCACCTACAATTTTCCGCAGGGCCGGATCACCGATCATCGCATCAACCTCACCCTGTACCGGCTTGCCGAAACCATGCAGGGCGATCTGGACGAACTGATCGACACCCTCACCCGCGAGCACCAGGCGGACGAATTGCAGTCGTTGACGGCGGCGGCATGAGTCTCGTCGTCGACCGTGCCGGGATCGACGACCTTCCGGCCCTGGTCGCCCTGTTCGACGGCTATCGCCAGTTCTACGGTCAGGCGTCCGATCCACCCCGTGCCGAAGCCTTTCTCGGCGAGCGTATGGCACGAGGCGAATCCGTGGTCCTGCTCGCCAGGCTCGATGGCCGGGCCGCCGGCTTCGTCCAGCTCTACCCGATCTTCAGTTCCGTCCATACGGCCCGGATCTGGCTCCTGAACGACCTTTTCGTCGCCGCCAGCGCGCGACGACATGGCATCGCCCGCGCACTGCTCGACGCTGCCGGCGATTTCGCCCGCGCGGACGGTGCGCGCGGCCTGCAACTGGAAACCGGCCGCGACAACGAGGCCGCCCAACAGCTGTACGAGGCCTGCGGTTGGCACCGCGATCACGGCAGTTGGTGGTACACATGGCAACCCTGAGTCGGACCCGGAGCATGAGATGGGCAAGCGCAAGGCGTACCAGAACGCACTCGAGGAACTGCAGGCCGAGCTGATCGGCGTCACCCGCTGGCTAAGGCAAAGCGGCAAGCGCGTCGTCGTCATCCTCGAAGGGCGCGACGCCGCCGGCAAGGGCGGCACGATCAAGGCGATGACCGAATCGCTCGATACGCGCGCTTACCGCGTCGTCGCGCTCGGCAAGCCCGACGCCAGGGAAACCAGCCAGTGGTATTTCCAGCGTTACGTGGAGCATCTGCCCGCGGCCGGCGAGCTCGTGCTGTTCGACCGCAGCTGGTACAACCGCGCCGTGGTCGAACCGGCGATGGGATTCTGCACGAATGCCGAGTACGAGCATTTCCTAGCGGTCTGCCCGTCCTTCGAAAAGCTGCTCGCCGACGATGGCATCATCCTGATCAAGTACTGGCTGGCGGTCGACCAGGAACAACAGGAAGTGCGCTTCGCCGACCGCGCCGGCGACCCGCTCAAGCGCTGGAAGCTGTCGCCGGTGGATATCGCCGCCCGGCAGAAATACACCGAAATCGGCAAGCTGCGCGACATCATGATCGAGCGCACCCATGCCGCGCATGCGCCGTGGTTCGTCGCCGATTTCAACGACCAGAAGACCGGCAGGCTGAACCTGATCCGTCATTTCCTCGAGCAGATGCCCAGCCGCGAGTTCGTCGATACCCCGGTCAAGCTGGCCAGGCTGCGCGGTAAACCACAGAAGGAACACGTCACCGACAAGGCACTGACCGTACCCTCGGTTTATTAGCGCGTCTCGAAGCGTCCTGGCGCCGGCTCGGCGATATCGTCCTCGCGGATGACCTCGGCGACCCTGGCCGCCGGCGGGCCGATCCTGAGCCAGGCCTCGAATGCATCGAGGCTGGCCAGGCTGCCGAAGGCGAGGACTTCCACACGACCGTCGGGCAGGTTCTCCGCATGACCGGTGAGGCCGAGCTCAAGCGCCTGCTCGCGTGCGGAGGCGCGATAGAACACGCCCTGCACCCGACCGCCGACGATGAACCGCGCACCATGCATGGGCTTACTTCGCTGCCGCGATGGCGTCGGCGAGCTTCTTGCCGTCGACACCGCCGACGAAGCGCTTGGCCACACTGCCGTCCGGCGCGATGAGATAACTGGTCGGCAAGCCCTTCGGCGTATCGAAATCCTTCGGCGGATTCAGTACATCGACCTGGGCGATCGGATAGACCACCGGATGTTTCTTCACGAAGGCCACGATATCGGCCTTGTCGGTGTCCTCGAAGGCCAGGCCGATCGCACTGACGTCCTTGCGACTCTTCACGAAATGGGAGATGTCCGGCATCTCCTTGATGCAGGGCACGCACCACGTGGCCCAGAAATTGACCACGACCCAATGCCCGCGCTCGGCGGACAGGTCGAAGGCCTTGCCATCGAGGGTGGTGACTTTCAGCGAAGGTTTGGCCGCGGTATCGGCCAGCACCGGCGCGGCGGCGACAAGCAGGCCGGCCAGCAGGAGGGAACGCACGATCATGGGGAACAGTCCTCGGGGTATAGGGGGAGCGACTCGGGGGAAGTCGCTTCAGGCGGATACAGGTGGTCGAGCCGTGCGCCCATCGTATCGTCAAGCGCGGCTGCGAGCGCGTCGAGCAGGTCGAGCAACACGGCCGGCAGGACGATGCCCAGCGCCGCGACCTGTTCACGTGGGTGCAGCGGCAGACGATACTGAGTACAGCGATACAGGCGCAGAAGTTCCGTGGTGTCGAGACTGCGTGAAAGCAACCAGCCACCGGCTTCGCCGCGCTGGATCATGTCGGCCCGTTGCAGGTCCTCGAAATAGGCCGCGATCGCATTGCTCTGCAGATACGGCTCACGCAGGCGCACCCCAGCCGGATCCACACTGTCGCCGCATCGCTGGGCCGCGACGAAATGCCGCAGTACGACAAGCAGTCCGAGGAACTCGGCACCCTCGGGCAAGGACTCATGCGGGACCGTGTATTCGAAGGCCGATACGGAGGCGGCGATCGAGGCACCGAGGATCACGATGATCCAGGACAGATAGATCCACAGCAGGAAGATCGGAATGGCGGCCAGCGTGCCGTAGATCTCTTCATAGGTATGCGCGCTGCGGACGAAAAGGGTGAATCCCCAGCGGGCGAATTCGAACAGGATCGCACCGAGCAAGGCACCCAGCGCCGCATGGCGCCACGACACCCGCCGGTTCGGGATCATCGTGTACATCAGCAGCAGCGTGACCAGGGTGATCGCGAACGGGCCGACGCTGAGCAGGCGCGGTTGCGAGACGATCTGTGTCGCCGCGTCGCTGAGCAGCGGCATCGCGGCAAGGTAAGAAGTCATCACCAGGCCGCCGGCGATCAGGATCGGCCCCAGGGTCAGGGCCGCCCAGTACAGCAACAGGCGCGAGCCCCAGCTGCGCGCCTTGCGCACCCGCCAGATACGATTGAGGCGGTCCTCGATGCTGATCATCATCGACACCGCGCTGAACAGCATCACCAGGATGCTGATCCCGGTCAGCTTGTTCGCATTGGCGGCGAACGAGAGCATGTAGTCCTGCACGGCCATGCCGGTGGCCGGCACGAAATGCTCGAAGGCGTAGCTGGTCAGGCTGGCACGCCACTGCTCGAAGACCGGGAAGGCGGACAGGATCGCGAACACCGCGACGGTCAGCGGCACCAGCGAGACGAGGGTCGTATACGAGAGCGCGCCGGCGGTTTCGAAGCACTTGTCGTCGACGAAACGAAGCCAGGTGAAGCGCGCGAAACTCAGCACGCGATCGCGATTGAAACGCAAAGCCATGGTGTTCCTTGCCGGCTCCAGGACGCCCGGCGATTGGGCGCCCGGGGCAACATCTGCGAGACTAGCGCATTCGCCTGCCAGCACCCAACGCCATGACCGACCCGGGTTCAGACATCCTCGTGCTGTATTACAGCCGCAGCGGCCATACCGCGCAGCTCGCGCGGCTGATCGCGCGCGGCATCGAGGAGGTGCCCGGCATGCGTGCCCGGCTGCGCCAGGTACCGCCCGTAGCGCCGGTGACCGAGGTCGCCCAGCCCCCCGAGCCGGAGGACGGGGCACCCTACGTCCACCGCCGCGACCTGGCCGAATGCGTGGCGCTGGCGATGGGCAGCCCGACCCGTTTCGGCAATATGGCCGCGCCGCTGAAACACTTTCTCGACGGGACCGGTGCCGAATGGGCCTCGGGGACCCTGTCCGGCAAGCCGGCCTGCGTGTTCACCTCCACCAGCACCATGCATGGCGGCCAGGAAGCCACCTTGCTCAGCATGGCCCTGCCCCTGCTCCACCACGGCATGCTGCTGGTCGGCATCCCGTATACCGAAGGGGCGCTGACCTCGACACTGAGCGGCGGCACGCCGTATGGCGCCAGCCATGTGGCCGGCGGCAAGGGCGAGAATGCGATCAGCGAGCATGAGCGCGACCTCGCCCGTGCCCTGGGCAAGCGGCTGGCCGACGTCGCACGCCGGCTGGGGCGCGGCGAATGAGGCCCGTCACTCCTGCCGAACGCGTCGGCCTGGTCGCCTGGGCGGCCCTGGTCGTACTTCAGCTGACCTGGTATCTGTGGCTTTTCCCCCGCGGACCATGCCGCTCGGACTGGTGCTCGCGGTGACCGTCGTACCCCTGCTGCTGCCCCTGCTCGCGCTGCGCAATATCCAGCGCGCCCTGCTCTGGGTCGGCATCCTCAGCCTGTTCTATTTCTGCCACGGCATCGCCGAGGGCTGGAGTTCGGCCGAAGAGCGCTGGATCGCCCTGATCGAGATCGTCCTGACCCTGCTGCTGATCGGCACGCTCGGTGCCGGGGTCAAGCGCAAGAAGTCCCCCGCCACATAACCCCCACAAGCGTTGCGATAGGCTAGGACTCCCGTAGCAGCGGAGTCCGCCATGTCCTTCGTCCAAGAGGCGCCTCGCCTGGCTCATCCCTACCGCGACGACCGTCTGCTGCGACCGTGGCTGGCCCGTGTGCTGCCCGATGATCGCTTCGTCGCGATCGAGCCGGACCTCGATGCCCTGGCCGAATACGCCACGATGGCCTACGAACGGCGCCAGCGAACACCGCCCCGTGAACCGGTACTCACGCAATGGGACGCCTGGGGCAATCGAGTCGATCGCATCGCACTGACCACGGCCTGGGAAGAAGGCGCGACGATCACCACGCGTCATCGCATCCTCGCCTCGGGCCATGAGGGCCACGCCCATGCGCGCCTGGAGCAGTTCGCCCGAGTTTACCTCTATCACGTGGCCAGCGAGTTCTACACCTGTCCACTGGCGATGACCGACGGCGCGGCGACGGCACTGACGGCTTCGGGCAACGATGCGCTGATCGAACGCGCGCTACCGCATTTCCTTGCCACCGATCCCTCGCAATTCTGGCTGTCCGGCCAATGGATGACGGAAACCCATGGCGGTTCCGATGTCGGCAACACGGACACCGTGGCGCGGCGCGACGCGGACGGTCAATGGCGACTTTACGGGCGCAAATGGTTCAGCTCGGCCGTCGTCGGCGAGGCAGCGATGGCGCTCGCCAGGCCTGAAGGAGCCGGCGCGGGCACCGGGGCGCTGGGACTGTTTTTCGTTGAAACGAAGGATCCCCAGGGCAACTGGCAAGGCGTCGCCATCGACAGGCTGAAGTCGAAACTCGGCACGCGCGAATTGCCGACCGCCGAAATCCACCTCGATGGGTTGCCCGCCACGCCGGTGGGGCCGCTGGAACATGGTGTCAGGCAGATCGCGCCCATGCTCAACCTCACCCGCACCTGGAATGCCGTCTGCGCGGTGGCCAGCATGTCGCGCGCGATCAGCCTCGCACGGGACTACGCGAGGCGGCGCCAGGCCTTCGGCCGTCCCCTGATCGAACAGCCGCTGCACCGTCACACCCTGGCCGGCATGCAGGCCGAATTCGAGGCGGCATTCACGCTCACCTTCCATATCGCTGGCCTGCTTGGTGCAAGCGAGCACGGTCAGGCTGGCCCGGACGAGGTCGCCCTGCTTCGCGTGCTGACCCCGGCGACCAAACTGTGGACCGGCAAGCTCGCCGTGAAGATCACCTCCGAGGCACTCGAATGTTTTGGCGGCGCGGGATATATCGAAGACACCGGCCTGCCCCAGCTGCTGCGCGACGCGCAGGTCTACCCGATCTGGGAAGGTACCAGCAACGTGCTCGCGCTCGATGTATTGCGCGCCTTGCGCGGCATCGAGTTCGACCGGCTTCGCCAGGTCCTCGAGGGCTTCTGCGCGAACGGTTCCCCCGAAACGAGCGTCGCGGTCCGCTCGGCGCTCGATCATGTGGCGCGCCTGCTCGACCGCGGGGACGACCGGGAAGGCCTCGAGGCCTCCGGCCGCGCCGTGGCCATCACCCTGGCCCGGACCGCAGCGGCCGCGGTGATGACACGTCGTACGGACACCGATGTACAGGCCGGACTGGCCTTGAGACGGTTTGTCGCCCATGGCCTCGAACGCACGGCGATCGTCGATGCGGAAGGAGACATTGCCCTGGCCAGGCAATAAACGCGGACATCACGAGGACGTCCGCGTTTCTGTGCGACTAAAGCTCCGCGAAAACCGCGTCGACCGTCGCGCCGGCGTCCAGCAACCCGGTACCGCACGCCTTGGGGCAACGAACAGGCATCGGGCGCGTGCTGTCCACAAGGTACTCGCGGACCTGGTCGGGGGTCAGGGCGGCATTCACGGAATGCATCAGGGCAACGACACCGGCCACGTGTGGTGCGGCCATCGACGTGCCGGGATAGAAGGCATAAGTCGCGGTCGTCGGCACGGTACGCCCGGCATTGACCGTCGATACGATGTCCTTCGTCACCACCCCGTCGTTGGTGCCACCGGGCGCGGTCAACGCGATTCCCTGGCCGAAGTTCGAATACCAGGCAAGCGCTCCTTCCCGGCCGGAAGCCGCCACGGCGATGACGCCCGGGCAGTTGGCCGGCGTCGAGCGGGAAACATCGATGGATTCGTTGCCCGCCGCGACGACCACCGATGCACCCAGCGAACGCGCGCGTTGCACGGCATTCGCCATCGTCCTTCCGCAAGCGCTGACGCCACCCAGGCTCAGGTTGAGCACCCGCGCCGGATGCGGGTTGTCCGGTACCCCGGCCACGCTTCCCCCAGCCGCCCACACCATCGCCTCGGCGATGTCGGACAGCGAGCCGCCGCATTTGCCGAGCACGCGGATGGGGACGACTTTCGCGTCCGGCGCGACACCCGCGATACCCATGCCATTGTCCGCTCTTGCCGCGACGATGCCCGTGACATGGGAGCCATGCCAGGACGATGGCTGCGCCACGGGCGAACCGCATTCCCCGGCCACGAACCAATCGCCCTGATCCAGGGGATTCGCGTCACGACCACCCCCATCGCGCGCGGTTTCTGCGTCGCTGATGAAATCGTAGCCCGGCAACGTCTGGCCATTCAGATCTTCGTGAGTGGTGATGCCGGTGTCGATCACCGCGACGACGGATCCCAGGCCGCGCGTACGTTGCCACGCCACCGGCACGTCGCTGCCGGTGCGCGCATCGTGATGACCCCATTGCTCCGGCCAACGCGAATCGTTCGCCTGGGCGACGCGCAAGCGGATATCCGGCTCGACGTGCACCACTTCCGGATCGGCGGCCAACCGCGACATGAGTCGGTTGGCTACGTCGGCGGCGAGCCCCGTGCCGACTGAAAAAAGCTCGCCGCCAACGGCCAGCGTCCGTTCGTGCCTGAGTGAGGACGGGTCGATGCCGGAACGGGCAAGGGTCGTAGCGCTCCGCGCGCTCCACGCGGACGCATTGATACCCGTTCTGAGATACACGATGAAACCCGTCACGCGATCGTTACCGTCGACGGTCATGCGAGGTGAGGCGTCCTGGGCCATGGCTGCCAGCGGCAGGCAGGCCAACGCCCATGCCAACGTCGTGACCAGGCGACGTCTACCGGAAAAGGTTGGTAATTCCATTATCCACGCTCCATGTAAGGACGCGCCGGAACGGCGCTCCTACACCCTAGAACGCGCACAAAGGGCAAAGCGTAGGGCCATCGCTTCCTGGCCCGTCAGATGTGCCCCCCCGGACAGGGACGCGGCAAGCGATTAAACTGGCGCTACTTGTGACAAGGCGTAATCCCATGCAGCAGCTCACCATCATCACGACCGGCGGCACCATCGACAAGGTCTACTTCGACGACAAGTCGGACTACCAGATCGGTAGCCCGCAGATCGGCGAGATCCTGACCCAGCTCGGCGTCGCCTTCCGCTTCGAGGTGATCCCCATCCTGCGCAAGGACAGCCTGCATGTGACGGACGAGGACCGCGCCCTGGTACGAAGCACCATCGAAGCACAACCGCACCGCCACGTGCTGATTACCCATGGCACCGACACCATGGTCGAAACCGCGCAGGTACTGAAAGACATCCCTGGCAAGGTGATCGTGCTCACCGGCGCGCTCAACCCGGCCCGCTTCCAGGGTTCCGATGCGGTCTTCAACATCGGCTGCGCGGTCGGAGCCGTCCAGACCTTGCCGGACGGTGTTTACATCGCCATGAATGGCCGCGTATGGGACCCGGCCAAAGTACGCAAGAACCGTGAGGCAAACCGGTTCGAGGGCCGCTGACTGCAAACCCATCTTCTGCGAGCATGAAAAAGGCCGGGCATCGCCCGGCCTTTTCGTTCAAGGGTACCTGTCGATTAGCGGCAGGTAACGCCCACCTGATTGAACGCGGCTGAGACATCGGCCTCACGCAGTCCAAGATCCGCGGCGGAACGCTGCACGCCGCACGCACCGCTGTCGAACGTTTCGTTCGCCTTCCAGTAAAGCATATTGGCCCGGGCAAAGACCTTGAATGCCGTTTCGGGATTCCACCCATTCGTCCGGGTCAGCACGCAGAATGCTTTATTATAGACTCCGCTGGAGAAATGCACGTCCAGGCCCCGACGGTAATCCCGCGCATGTCCGATGGACCTGCCGTCGCGCGGCGGATCGCACATATAACGCAATGCGCCGGATGCCGACTTGAATATCTCGGCCCCTACCAGAAGGTCGTTTTTCTGCCGGGAGAACCATTCGGCCGCTTCGCCCGCGATATCGGAAAACGCTTCATTCATTCCGCCCGACTGATTCGCATAAACCAGCCCGGAATTCTGTTCGGTAAATCCATGGCTGACCTCATGCGCCACCACATCGAGCCCGACCAATGGATAGAACGTCCGGGCACCGTCACCGAAGGTCATGGAACTGCCGTCCCAGAAAGCATTCTCGTAATTCGTGCCGTAGTGCACCCTCTGCACCAGAACGTTCTTCAGCGGTGCCGAGTTCATGTAGGACCGGTACATGTCGAATACGACACCACCGAAATAATGCGCATCGTTGATCGGACCATGGCCGTCATTCACCGCATCGCCCTGGCTGGTCGGACAGAGGAATCGCCATAAGGTCCCTGGACCGGATGTACGATTGGCCATGTTGAAAGTCCGTACGTTGGCGTTTTCGGTGGTGCAGTACGCGCCGGCCTGCGTTACCTGCAGTGCGGGGAAATCCACGCCGTACTCGTAACGACCCGTCTTCGCATTCCCACCCGGACCGTTCGCTTCAGCGCTTGTCAGGCCCTCCCACTGCTCGATGACCTGGCCTGTATTGGCGTCCAGGATTGCCGTTGGTCGACTCGGCTGCTCCCCGGACACGTAGTGGGATACCAGGTAAACCAGACGCGCCCTGCCTCCGTCCTGCGGATATACATAAAGTTCGGCTCCGCGGTCTTCCACCGTGGCGGCAACCAGGTTCGCCCCCGACTGGCCTTTCCAGAGGGCCTGGACCTCGGCGACACCGAGCGCTGGCGTTACCGACCGCAGATCGGTGGCGAGCTGCTTGTCAAGACTTCCCGTGAGCGTCACCACACGACCGCCAGCATCCCGTTGCACTGTCGCGCCACGACCGAAGACGGGAACACCTTGCCAGGTTTGCTTCAGGCGAACGGTTTCCGAGCCATGCACCGTAGGCGCCGATCGCACCTCTTCTAGCTCACTCCCTGCTTCGAGCCCTAATCGTTGCGACAGTTCGGTGGCCGAAACCAGGCCCATGGCTTGTGCCTGCCATTGCTGGGTCACCGACGCGTGCGCCGATGTCGAGCCGATCACCGCCGCGATCGCCAGATATATGATCGACCGGACTGTCCTGGATGTTGTCTTCATGCGCGCTCTCCGTAGCGTTAAGGATCACATCGCGTCCCGTATGGACGTCGTGTCGGCTCTTGCCGACACGACGACATTAGTTTCGAAAACAGGGAATTGAAGCTCGACCTGGGTGCCGATTGACGTAGGCCCGGTCCGCTGAAGTTTGTAGGTTCGCATCGAGCACAGTGCCGCGGCGCGCCCTGAAGCTCGAACGACGGCAGGCGCGCACGCAGCGCGCTTCAGAGCATGCCGGTTTCGAGCTTTGCCGCGTCCGACATCATCGAATGGTTCCAGGGCGGATCGAAGACCAGGTCCACATCGGCTTCCTCGACGGTCGGAATGAGCTCGAGCTTGGTCCGCACGTCGTCGACCAGGATATCGCCCATGCCGCAGCCGGGCGCGGTCAAGGTCATTTTCACCCAGACCTTGCGCGCCTCGGTGTCGGTGTGTTCCATGCTGACGTCGTAGACCAGTCCGAGTTCGACGACGTTGATCGGGATCTCGGGATCGAAACACGTGCGCAGTTGCTGCCAGACGAGTTTTTCGACGTCGTCGTCGCTGGCGCCTTCGGCCAGCTCGATCGGCCGCGGCGGTTCCTTGCCCAGCGCGTCGGCATCTTCGCCGGCGATGCGGAACAGGTTGCCCTCGACGTAGACCGTGAAGCTGCCACCCAGCGCCTGGGTGATGTAACCGACCTGCCCGGCGGGCAGGCTCACCGTTTCGCCCTGCGGAACCATGACCGCCGGGCAGTCACGTTCGAGGGTGAAGGGTTCGCTGCTGAGACTGAAACCACTCATGCCGATCCTGTCGCCGGCCGTCGGAACGGCCACAAAGATGCCTATTATGCCGGTAAGTGCGCCAGACGCTGGTTACCGGAAGTCCTTGCTCAAGATTTGGCCGGCACAGCCGATTCTCAAGTTCGGGAGCCCGAGCCGGTATGATGGCGGTTTTTCGCCCAGGTGAAACACACGTGACAACGCGCCCTCAGTCCCGCCGCCCGGCGATGTCGACGTGAACGTTCGCGCCCTGTCCGACCTGTTTTTCGCCGCGCTTTGCGCCGCGATGTTCGGCCTGGCGGCCGGCGCCGTATGGATGGTGCCGACCCTGTTCGCGGGGCGCTCGCTGCCCTGGCTGGCGCTGCCGGTCGGCTGGCTGCTCGGCCAGGTGATCCGCCGATGGATCCGCAGCAAGGGCGGTCGCGGCGCCACCCTCGCCGCCGCCGCGACCCTGCTCGCGGCCGGTTACGCCAAGTGCCTGACGATTGCCGCGACCATCGCGGCCATGATGGGCGTCGGCTTCATGGATACGCTCCGGGCTTCGGGCGCGGACATGCTGGTATCGCTGGCGATGAATTCGCTGGGCTGGAAGGAATCGTTGATCTACCTGCTCGGCGCGGCCATCGCCGCCATCGCTGCCTGGCGCGAGCCGCACAAGGTCATCCATCCAGTCCCTTGACCTCGGCGACCAGGGAGGCCATGGCGGCCTGACCGTCGCCGTAGAGCATCCGGGTGTTGTCGGCGTAGAACAGCGCATTCTCGATGCCGGCGAAACCGGTGCCCTTGCCGCGCTTGATCACCACCACGTGCTTCGCCAGGGAAACATCCAGGATCGGCATGCCGTAGATCGGCGAGGCAGGATCGGTCTTCGCCAGCGGATTGACGACGTCGTTGGCGCCGATCACCAGGGCCACATCGGTGGCCGGGAACTCCGGATTGACGTCTTCCATGTCCACGATCAGGTCGTAAGGCACGCCCGCCTCGGCCAGCAGCACGTTCATGTGTCCCGGCATGCGACCGGCGACCGGGTGGATGGCGAAGCGGACCTTCACTCCACGCGCTATCAGCAACTGGGCAAATTCCCATACCTTGTGCTGGGCCTGGGCGACGGCCAGCCCGTAACCGGGCACAATCACCACCCGCTCCGCATAAGCCATCATCACCGCCGCATCCGCAGCCTCGATGGGTTTCTGCGCACCCTCGATCGCCTGCGCCTCGCCACCGGTCGCACCGAAGTTGCCGAACAGGACGTTGCCCAGCGACCGGTTCATCGCCTTCGCCATCAACTGGGTCAACAGGGTACCGGCCGCACCGACCACGGTACCGGCGATGATCATCGCCTCATTGCCCAGCACGAAGCCTTCGAAAGCGACTGCCAGGCCGGTCAGCGCGTTATAGAGCGAAATCACCACCGGCATGTCGGCGCCGCCGATCGGCAAGGTCATCGCCACGCCGATCACCAGGGCCAGGGCGAAGAACAGGCAGATCGTCGGCGTATCCAGGTGCCCGCCGATCATCCACGCGCCGGTCGCCAGCGCGCCGAGCAGGATCAGCGCGTTGACCGCGCGCTGGCCGCCGAAGACGAACCGGCGATCCAGCCAGCCTTGCAGCTTGGCGAAGGCGATCAGCGAGCCGGAGAAGCTGACGGACCCGATCAGCGCGCCCAGCACGGCCAGGCTCAGCTGCGCCGTCGAGGGCGGCACGTAGCCGGCCACGGTGAACTTGCCGCCGCCAAGCAGCGGCACGGCCTGCGACGCGTAGCCGAGCAACTCGCCGGCGCCGATCGCGGCCGCCGCGCCACCGCCCATGCCGTTATAAAGGGCAACCATCTGCGGCATCGCGGTCATCGCCACCCGGCGACCCGACCACCAGGCGCCCAGCGTGCCCAGGCCCACGGCGGCGACGATCAACCAGCGGTTTTCCAGGTCAGGAAGGCACAGCGTCGCGGCCACCGCCAGCACCATGCCGACCCCGGCCCAACCAATGCCGCCGCGCGCCGTGCGCGGCGAGCTCATGCGTTTCAGGCCGAGAATGAACAGCAGGGCGGCGAGGAAATAGCAGGCCTTGATGAGGTAAGGCAGCAGGGCCATCACTTGGCCGGGCCCTCGGGCTTGCTGGACTTGAACATCTCCAGCATGCGCTCGGTGACCACGTAGCCGCCGGCGGCGTTGCCCGCGCCCAGCAGCACCCCGACGAAGCCGATCGCAATTTCCAGCGGCGTCCGGGCGTGGCCCAGCGCTATCATGGCCCCTACCAGAACGATACCGTGGATAAAGTTCGAGCCCGACATCAAGGGCGTATGCAGGATCACCGGCACTTTTGCGATGATTTCGTAGCCGGTGAACGCCGCCAGCATGAAGATATACAACGCCAGGAACCCGTCGATCATGAGTCTCGCCCCAAAGTCCGTGCCCGGGCATCATACGGGGGCCTGCGCGGACACGATAGCCGGGCGTCAACCGCTTGCGCACTATCGCGTTTTACGAGGTGTCCGAACCTGATGGAGCATGAGAATGCCCGCCCCGACGACGCGGACGACGACGCCATGACCGGCGCGGCGACCGCTCTCGACAACGCGCTGCTGGAGCCGGTACGCGATGTCCCGGCGAGCATGGAGGCGTTCCTGGCCCAGGTGGAACGGCGCGCCTGGCGCATGGCCGAGCTCAATCTGGGCCACCGCGAAGACGCGATGGACGCGGTGCAGGACGCGATGCTGCGGCTGGTCAAGCATTACAGCGACAAACCGGCCGAGGAATGGACCCCGCTGTTCTGGGGCATTTTGCGCCGGCGAATCGTCGACCTGCAGCGCCGCCGCAAGGTGCGCTCGGTCGTGGTCGGCTGGCTGGGCGGCGGTCGTGACGACGAAGGCGACGACCTGCCCGCGTGGGAACCGGCCGATCCGGGTCCCGATCCGCTGGCTCGACTGCAGGACTCGCAGGCATACGCCGACATCGCCGTGGCGGTGCGGGCGTTGCCGCGGCGCCAGCGCGAAGCTTTCATGCTCCGTGTGCTCGAGGGTCTGGATGTCGCCGAAACCGCGGCGGCGATGAACTGCTCCGAAGGCAGCGTAAAAACACATCTGTCGCGCGCCATGCACAACCTGCGCGACCAACTGGAGGAATGGCGATGACCGAACAGGATTCCGCCCTGCAAAAGCGGGCGCACGAACTGTACGTTCGTGCCAGCCGCGAAGTGGACCCGACCACGGCGGGCCGCCTGCGCGCTGCGCGGCGCACCGCGCTGGAGGTGCGCCACACCTCGCATGCCCGACGACTGCTGATGCCCGCCGGGGCCTTCGCGGTCGCCGCGCTGGCCACCTTCGTGACCTGGCAGCCCACGCAGCACGCCGCGCCGACGGCGATATCGACCTCGGTGCAAAGTGTCGACGCCGACGGCGATCTGCCGCCCGATGCCGACAATACCGATCCCGCGCTGTACCAGAATCTCGAGTTCTACGGCTGGCTCGCGTCGAATTCGGGATCCCATGCCTCTCGCTGACGAGAAACCCATGCGCCGCCCGTTGCCTGCCCTGGTCCTTTCGATCCTGCTCGGTGGCTTCGCCGCGGCGCCTGTACTTGCGCAGGACACCCCGTTGCACCCACCGGCGCGCGGCCAGGCCGAGCCATCGCCGCGCCCATGGCAGTCGCTCGACGCCGACCAGCGCGCCGTGCTCGCCCCCATGCAGAAGGACTGGGACAGCCTGCCGCCGCAACGCCAGCAGCGCATGCTGGAAAAAGCCGCACGCTGGGTGAAACTGCCCGAGGCGCAGCGCGAGGAAATCCGCCAGCGCATCACGCGCTGGCAGCAGATGTCGCCGGCCGAGCGCGAGGATGCCCGACGCAATATGCGCAAGTTCAAGGACCTTACCGATGAACAGCGCGAACAGTTGCATGCCGCTTTCGATCGCTTCCGCCAGCTGCCGCCCGACCAGCGCGAGGCGTTGATCCAGAAATGGCAGAAGCTGTCGCCCGCCGAGCGCAACCAGTCGTTGCACCAGTTGGGGCCGAACAGCGTGCTGCCGCCGCCACCGCCCTCTCCCGACGGCAAGTAAGGCATTCCCGACAACGCCCGCGACCTTCGCGGGCGTTTCGTTTGTGGGGGCTAGCGACACCGATTCCCACGGAAGCCCGCGTCGCCAACCTACCTGCTCGAACGGCCCGTTGCCGGACCATGGTCGCACCGCCAGTCAACCATGGTTGTCAGTTGACAACCATGGTTGACTCTAATACCGTGCCGACAGGAAGGTCAGGATGACCCGAAAGAAACATTCCAAACCCGAAGTGGAAGCAGCCCCTGGCTATGCAGAATCCCACGGCTGGCGAATCGACGACAAGGGATCCCACGCCTGGGGAAAGATGTACTGCCCGACCAATGACGCGAGATGCGGTTGCGACGAGTTCTGCATCGCCAGCATCGCCAGCACGCCAAAAAATGCGGGAAACCACGGAAAACAATTGCGCAGGGTCGTCGATCGCTGCCTTGCTGGCCGGCTCAAGGAGAAGACATGAACGAGTACGAATTCATCCTGAAGTTCGCCCTACCCGATCCCACGCAAGACCCTGGGCACCTCATTGCCCGGCTGACCGAATCCGGGTGCGACGACGCGCTGCCCGGCATCGGCAGAAAGGGGCGCATCGCGCTCGACTTCACCCGCAGCGCGCGCTCGGCGATCGAGGCCATCACCAGCGCGATTGCGGACACGATGCGGGCGATTCCCGGTGCCCGGCTGGTCGAGGCCGAACCGGATGTGGTTGGACTGACCGATATCGCCGGACTGGCCAGCTGCAGCAGGCAGAACGCACGCAAGATGATGCTTGGCGGCCAGGCCTTCCCGCTTGCCGTGCATGACGGCAATCCGGAACTGTTCCACCTTGCCGACGTGCTGGCCTGGCTACGGGATGCCAGGGCCTACGATATCGATGCCAACCTGTTCGACGTCGCGCAGACCAACCGCCAGGTCAACCTGGCCAGGCAGTTGCGTGAACTGCCGCAGGGCCGGATTTCCCGCGAGATCCTCGCCGCCGTCTGATCGCTGGTCAGCCTTTGAAACGCACTTCGCCGCCATGGCTCAGGCAGGTCGCGGCGACCAGATCATCGGCGAAATCCGGGGTCAGCGCGCCGTCGTGAATAAGCAACTCACTGAAATTCAATAAATTTCTCGCGTACATTTCGGACGCGTGCAGCGGTGCGCCGGCGGCCAGGTGCAGCGGACCGAGGATGGTGACCCCGCCTGCCTCGACGCGTTCACCCGGGCGGGTCAGCTCGCAGTTGCCGCCGCCTTCGGCGGCCAGGTCGACGATCAGCGCGCCAGGCTTCATGCCGGCGACCATCGCCGCGCTGAGGATTTTCGGTGCCGGCCGGCCCGGTACCGCTGCCGTGGTGACCACCACGTCGACACCCTTGAGATGTTCGGCCAGGGCCTGTTGCTGGGCCTGGCGTTCTTCGGCGGACAACTCGCGCGCATAGCCGCCGGTGCCGGCGGCGCTGACCCCCAGGTCGAGGAATTTCGCGCCCAGCGATTCGATCTGTTCGCGGGTTTCCGGACGCACGTCGTAGCCCTCGGTCTGCGCGCCGAGCCGGCGCGCGGTGGCGATCGCCTGCAGACCGGCGACGCCGGCACCGATCACAAGAACTTTCGAAGGGCGGATCGTGCCGGCCGCGGTGGTCAGCATCGGGAAGAATTTCGGCGCGGACTCGGCGGCGATCAGCATCGCGCGATAGCCGGCCACGGCGGCCTGGGAACTCAGGACGTCCATGGCCTGCGCGCGGGTCGTGCGTGGCAGCAGTTCCAGCGAGAACGCGGTCAGGCCCTGGGCAGCCAACGCGGCGACGCGCCCGGTGGCGCCGTGCGGCCGCAACTGGCCGACCAGGGTCGCGCCATGGCGGAGCAGCCCCAGCGACAAAACCGGGGGTTGCACGCAAAGCAGCAGGTCGGCCCGGCTCGCCACGGTGGCCGCGTCGGCGAAATCGACCTCGGCGTAGGCGCTGTCCGGGAAGCCCGCGGCCCGCCCGGCGTCGTTCTCGAGCAGGACCGCGACGCCTTTCGCGCGAAGTTTCCTCGCCGTTTCAGGCGTTATCGCGACGCGACGCTCGCCATCGGCGGTCTCGCGCAGTGCAGCTACCGTGATCGGCATCGACAACCCCTTCGAAAAGACGGTGTCGCAGATCCTAGCAGGCCTCCGGGTTAGACTTGGCCGATGAACTCATTCGATGTCCTGATGCACCGCCATTCGGTGCCGGCCCGCCAGCTCGGCGCGCCGGCGCCCGACGAGGCCACCCTGCGAACGATGCTGGAAGCGGCCATCCGCGTGCCGGACCACGGCAAGCTCGTGCCGTTCCGCCTGACCCTGCTGCGCGGGGAGGCCAAGCTCGCCTTCGGCCAACGACTCGCCGAGCTTACCATCGGCAAAAAGCCCGACATGCCGCCGTCGAAGCAGGACAAGGAGCGCCAGCGTTATACCTTCGCACCCCTGGTCGTGGTGGTGATCGCCCGGATCGACGAGGAAAGTCCGGTGCCGGACATCGAGCAGCGACTGAGCGCCGGCTGCGTGGCCCACAACCTGCTGCTGGCCGCCAGCGCCCTTGGTTTCGGCGCGCAGTGGTTGACCGGCTGGGCCGCCTACGACGCGGACGCGGCGAAGCTGATCGGCCTGGAGGCCAACGAACACGTGATCGGCTTCGTGCATATCGGCACGCCGGTGATCGATACGCCCGATCGCGAACGCCCGGCGCTGGACGACCTGGTGTCCGAATGGACGGCGTGAACGCCAGCCCCGTCGTCCACCTGGTCGATGGCAGCCTCTATGTGTTCCGCGCCTGGCATTCCATGCCCGACGAGTTCCACGACGTCGATGGCGCGCCGGTCAACGCGGTGCACGGCTTCACCCGGTTCCTCTGCGAACTGCTGGAGAAGACCCGTGCCGAGCACATCGCGGTGGCCTTCGACGCTTCGCTGACCACCTCGTTCCGCAACGCGATCTACCCTGCCTACAAGGCCAACCGCGAACTGCCGCCGCCAGCCCTGGAGCGGCAGTTCGCGTTATGCCGTGAAATCACCGAGGCGCTCGGCATCCGCGTGCTGAACGACCACCAGTACGAGGCCGACGACCTGATCGGCAGCGCGCTGTGGGGACTTCGCGCGCATGGATTCCGTGGCGTCATCGTCTCGGCGGACAAGGATTTCGGCCAGTTGCTGGGCGAGGGCGACGAACAGTGGGATTTTGCCCGCGGTGTGCGCTGGGGGCCGAGCGGCGTATTCGAAAAGATGGGGGTGCACGCGCACCAGGTGGCCGATTACCTCGCCCTTTGCGGCGACGCGGTCGACAACATCCCGGGCGTGCCGGGCATCGGCGCGAAAACCGCGGCCGCCCTGCTCGCCCATTTCGGCACGCTCGATGCCCTGCTCGATCGTATCGAGGAAGTGCCTTACCTGCGCCTGCGCGGTGCGGCCAGCTGCGCGGCGCGCCTGCGCGAACATGCCGACCAGGCCCGACTTTGCCGGCGGCTGACCCGGATCGCCCTGGACATCGCGGTGGCCGAAACCGCCGATGCGATGCTGCGCGGCCGGGGCGATGCCACCGTACTCGAAGCCGTCGTCGACCGCCTGCGTTTCGGCCCACTGACCCGCTCGCGCCTGCGGGCGCTTATCGCCGTCACATAATCGGCCGATCATTCGCTTCATCGCCAGGAGTCCGCCGCATGTCCAGCGCCCCCAACGAAACTCCGTCCGTCATCCCCGAGGACGCCGGTGCGCCGGTCGAAGTGCTGCATGCCGGCCGCTGGCTGACGCTGAAGAAACGCGGGCGCTGGGAATACGTCGAGCGCAACAACACGGGCGGCGCCGTGATCATCATGGCGGTCACCCCTGAGGACTGTGTCCTCTTCGTCGAGCAGTACCGGGTCGCGATCCAGCAGAAGACCATCGAGATGCCGGCCGGCCTGGTCGGCGACCTCGACGACCAGGCCGACGAGCACCTGCTCGTCGCCGCCCGCCGCGAGCTGGAAGAGGAAACGGGCTACGCCTGCGGCCGGATCGACTTCGTCCACGCCGGCCCCTCCTCCTCCGGCATGAGCACCGAAATAATCGCCTTCGCCCGCGCCTGGGACCTCGTCAGGGTCGGGCCCGGCGGCGGCGACGCCTCGGAGAACATCATCGTCCACGAGGTACCGCGCACCGAAGCCGGCGCCTGGCTGTTCGCCCGCGTCGCCGAGGGCTATTCGGTGGATGCCAAGCTGTTCGCCGGCCTCTGGTTCATCGAACACCCGGAAGCGCACAAATAGGGAGCAGGGAACGGGGAACGGGGAGCCTGAGGTTGCCTTGGTTGCCCGCTACCTGCATGGAAACTCCAGGAGCCGGGCCTGTCCTCGCCCTCCACTGTTCCCCGCTCCGCGCTCCCCGCTCCCTAAAGATCTTGCGCCCCTCGCCGATACCCCGGGTAACGATCGCCGTCAGGCCTTCGTACTCCCTATCCCGAATCAGGTCGCATCCCATGAAACTCGCCATCGCCGCCGTACTGCTCGCCGCCGCCCCACTGTCCGCCCATGCCGCCTGCGCGGCCAAGGACTTCTCGGTCGACGGTTTTTCCGTCAAGGTCGCCGCCGGTAGCGGCCAGCCACGCTTCAACATGAAGGGCCAGCTGGTCAACAAGTGCGGCGAAGCCGCCGCCGCGCAGATCCGCATCGACGCCAAGGACGCGTCGGGCAAGGTGCTGCAGAGCAAGCAGGGCTGGCCGGCCGGCACCTCGAACATCGCCCCGGGCCAGAGCGTCGATTTCGACCTCGGCCGCCTGTTCCGCTACCAGACCGACATGCAGGACTACACCGTCACCGTGGTCGATGTCCGCGCCTGGTAAGTCATTGCTTTAAAGCAACCCCAGACGGGTTTTACTCCGGGACTGTTCCCGTATCGGCCGGCGCCTGTGCGCCGGCCGTTTTTTCGTGTGCGTACCCCCCAGGGTGAGGACCGCCGGCGCGACCCGTGTCGAGCAGGTGCACCAGCCCGGGCAGCACCGCCGCCAGTGACTCCATGGCGCCGGCCCGACTGCCGGGAAAAGTCATCACGAAGGTATCGCGGGCATAGCCGGCAATGCCTCGCGACAGCATCGCGTACGGCATCCGTTGCTGGCCGAAGGCGCGCGCTGTTTCCATGATCCCGGGCACGTCGACCTCGATCAGCGGACGCACGGTATCGACGGTGATGTCGCGCGGACCCAGACCGGTGCCGCCGACGGTAATCACCAGTTCGATGCCATCGCCGATCAACCGGGCAAGCACCGTGGCCAGGCCGGCAGCCTCGTCCGGCAATACACGCAGTTCGACCGGATCGAAACCCGCCTCGTCCAGCGCGGCGCGAACAGCGGCACCGGCCGTGTCCTGCTGCCTGCCGGCGGCGACCGAGTCGGAAAGCACCAGCACCGCCGCCGAGCGCGGTGTGGCGAGCTGCCGCCGGTAATGCGACTTGCCGCCGCGCTTGCGCTCGAGCCGGCAGTCTTCGATATGCAGTTCTTCGGGGTCCGCGTAAGGCTTGAGCATGTCGTACAAGGTGAGTGCCGCCATGTTCGCCGCGACCAGCGCTTCCATCTCCACGCCGGTCGGGCCGATGGTCTGCACTTCGGCAATCACGCGCACCGATGTCTCGCCGAGTTCGTAGGTCACGTCGGCGCGATAGATCGGCAGCGGATGGCAAAGCGGAATGAGTTCATCCGTGCGCTTGGCCGCGAGGATGCCGGCAACGCGCGCCGTCTTCAGCGGGTCGCCTTTCTCGGTTTCGCCACTCCTCAGCAAAGCGATGCAATGCGCTGGCGCATGCAACGTCGCGGTAGCGCGGGCGATGCGCATGGAGTTCGGTTTCATGCTGACGTCTTTCATGCGCTGGCGTGGTCCTTCGCGTGGTCATGGTCGTGCACGTGCCCATCGTCGAAATCGTCGCGGATGCAGCAGCCCTCGACGAAGGCACTGCTGCCGTCGGCGTAGAATTCTTCCTTCCAGATCGGTGCGCCGTGCTTCACCGCATCGACGGCGTAACGACAGGCGGCAAAAGCCTCGGCGCGATGCGGTGCGCGCACCACGCAAACGATCGCGATATCGCCGATGGCCAATGCACCGAGCCGGTGCTGCACACGGCAATACGGCACGCCGAAACGCTCGCGCGTCGCCGCCTCGACCTCGCCGATCACCCGCGCGGCCACCGGCTCGTGGGCGGTATAGGCCAGCGCGGTGACCGGCTTGCCTTCATGGTGGTCGCGCACCGTGCCGACGAACATCGCCAGACCGCCGCACTCCGGATGCGCGTCGAGCTCGAGCAGGGCATCGATCGACAGCGGCTCGTGACTCAGTGTGACCTCGCTCATCTCAGCCTCCCGCCACCGGCGGCAACAGGGCGATCCGGCCGTCGGCCGGCAAGGCATCGTGCCGGCGCACGATGCGGTCGCCGGTCGCGCTGGCGCAACGCTCCAGGGACGCGGCCAGCTCCGGCCGCGCGATCGCCAGCGCGGCGATCGCCTCGCCGACGCTCCCGGCGGTCTCGTCGACCTCGACCCGGCATTCGGCCGTGCCGGCCAGCCGCTCGAGGTTGGCGAACAATTCGAAAACGATAATCTTCATGGCACTCCTGGAATCAGCCGCCCATGGCGTGCATGGTAATCGGTCGGTCCACCGGCCCGGGGCGCGATGCATAGCCGGCGTCCTTCAGCCAGACCGCACGGCGGATCTGCGCCTCCAGCTCACCCTCGTCGACACCCTCGCGCATGCGCTGGCCGAGCGGGGTGCCGATCGGCGAGAACAGGCAGGTGAACAGTTCGCCGGTGGCGGTGATGCGCAAGCGGTCGCAGGTGCTGCAGAACGGGTTCGACACCGTCGAGATCACACCGAGTTCGTAATGGCCATCGACCAGGTAAGGCGTCGCCGGATCGGAACTGCGCGGCTGCACGTCGACCTGATGGTGCTCGCGAATGGCCGCGAGGATCGCCGCCTCGTCGACCACGGCCGATGCCTGCCAGTGGCCCGGCGCATCCAGCGGCATGTACTCGATGAAGCGCAACGGGAGGGCGTGCGCCATCGACCATTGCAACAGGGGCACGATATCGGCTTCGTTGCTGCCGGCAACGACCACCGCGTTGAGCTTCACCGACGCACCCGTCGCCTGCAAGGCGTCGATGCCTTCGAGCACCGGCGCGATCTCGCGTCCGGTGAGCTTCTTGAAGACGATCGGGTCGACCGCGTCCAGGCTGACATTGAAATCGTCGATACCGGCATCGACCAGGGCCTGGGCACGGGTGGCGATGCGTGAAGCGTTGGTCGTCATCGACAGTCGCTGGAGACCTTCGGCGCGCAGATCATTGATCGCCGCGACGCATTCGAGCAGGTCCCGGCGCAGGGTCGGCTCGCCGCCGGTCAGGCGTATCTGGGTAATGCCGGAACGGACGAACAACCGGGCCAGGCGCACGATCTCGTCGCGCTCGAGCAAGCTCGAACGCGGCAACCACTCCGGCTTCTCCGGCATGCAGTAACTGCAGCGGAAATTGCAGCGGTCAGTCAGCGAAATCCGGAGCTTGCGCTTGGTTCGCCCGTGGCGGTCCGTCAACATCTCATGGCCTCGATAACGCAGGTTTCACGCGATTTTACCGGCCGGAGCGGCCGGCTCACACATTCATGGCCCTCAGCGTGCCACAGTACGCGCATGAGCGCGCAACCGCACCTGCCCACAAGCTTTTCCTGGCCAGACTGGCCGCACTATGCGGTCGACGACGACCTGCTTCCGGCGCTGCGCCTATGGACGGCCGAAGGCCATCGGGTGGCCGTCGCCACCCTGACCGCCATCGACGGTTCATCGCCGCGGCCACTGGGCAGCGAAATGCTGATCGCCGGCGATGGTCGGGTCGCCGGTTATGTGTCCGGCGGCTGCATCGAGGCCGCCGTGGCCAGTGAAGCCATGGCGGTCTTCGCCGATGGTCGTCCCCGGCACCTGGACTACGGCGCCGGCAGTCCGGTCCTGGATATCCAGCTGACCTGTGGCGGGCGTATCGGCATTTTCGTTCGTGAACTCCGGCATGCTGCGGTTTACCGCGACACGCTGGATCATGCCCGCGCGCGACGGCAAACGGTCACCGTGCTCACCGACCTGAACGACGGCACGATGCGCGTCGAGTCCGGGATCGTCGCCGCCCCCGCCGGCTGGTTCGCGAAAACGCATCGGCCGCCGCTGCGACTGATCGTGGTCGGCCACGACCCCGTGACCCTGGCCCTGCTGGTCCTGGCCAACGCCGTCGGCATCGAGACCGTCCTGCTGCGTCCCAACGGTCCGTCGTTACCGCCAGCGGCCACCCCCGTGGTCGCCTACGACGCACGGCCGCTCGCCTTCTCGCTGCCAGCCCTTTCGCTCGACGCGCGCACGGCCGTCTATTCGCTCAGCCACGACGCCGACACCGATCACGCCGTCGCCGTGCACGCACTGGAGTCGCCGGCCTTCGTGGTTGGCGTGCTCGGCAGCCGGCGCAAGATTCCCGCGCGCCTGGGCCGCCTGCGCGCGGAAGGACGCGATGGCGACAACCTGTCACGCCTGCGGCTGCCGGCCGGCCTGCCGATCGGTGCACGCTCGCCGCATGGGATCGCCGTGTCGATCCTCGCCGAAGTACTGGAAGCGGCCGGATGAACGCGGCGCCCCATGTCGCCGTGATCCTCGCCGCGGGCGGCAGCCGACGCCTGGGCCGTAGCAAGCAGCTGCTGACCGCCGAGGGTGAGACCCTGGTCGCGCGTGCCGTGCGTATTGCCTCGGCGACCGGACCGGCGGCGACTTACGTCATCACCGGTGCCGGGCACGACACTGTCCGCGATGCGCTGGCCGGATCCGACGCGAAGGTCGTCTACAACCCGGCCTGGCCCACCGGCATGGCCGGTTCCCTGCTGGTCGCCTCACAAGTCCTGGCCGGTTCCGCGGCACCGGTACTGGTCCTGGCGGTGGACCATCTCGGACTCGGCGTCTCGCACCTGGTCACGCTGCTCGGCACCCATGCGCTCGATCCCAGCCGCGACGTCGCCACCGGCTACGCGGACACCTTCGGCATTCCCGCCGTGCTCCGCGCCAGCATGTTCGCGCGCGCCGGCGAACTGGTCGGCGACCGGGGCTTCAAGAGCCTGTGGGCGAGCCCGGGGCATCGCCCCAACGTCGTCTCCGCGCCTGCGCTGCTCGACGATCTCGATACGCCGGAGGACCTCGATCGGGCTATTGCCGCGGGTCGGCTCGACGATAAGTGAAGACGGGCAACGAACCCGCGCCGCCCGGAGTACCCGGCTTTCACGCCATGCCGCCTATAACCGTCCGCAGATTGCCCTGCACACGGAGTACGGCATGTCATCCAGCGACGAACGCATTTCCCGCGCCCGGCGCGAGTTCCTCGGATCCTCCGTCATGATCGCCGCCGCTGGCGGCATCGCCGGCAGCGCGGTCGCGCATGGCGCCGCCAACGCACCGGAAAGTCATCCGCCGGACACGGCAGACCATGCGTGCGGGCTTGCCGCCAAAGGCGCCACGAAGATACGGCCGTCCACGGCTAAACGCTGAGCCGGTTTCTGCACTGATCAGTCGGTGTGGCTGGAAGACTCGAGCAGGCTCGATCCGCCTGTCACGCCTTGTGGCAGGCAAGGCCCGGCGCGGAGGCGATGATCTCGCTGGTCTTCAATGGCGCCAGGGTGCCGTCGCTCATGCCCTTGGTCCACCACTGCCAGCCATTGCCGACGTAGCGCACGCCGCTTCCCGAATCGGTCTGCTGCAGGGTGTACGAACGCGCGTTGACCACGATCACCGCGGTCTTCGGGTCGGGGTACTGGGCCTGCACGGTCTGGCCGTCGGTGCAACGATAGGTGACGGTCGTCGCCGTGGCAGGCTGCGATGCCGGCGTCGGCGCCTCTTCGTGTTTCGCCTCGCTATGCGGCGAGGTCGTCTGGCAAGCCGCCAGTAATCCGACGGCGGCAACCAGAATCAAGCGCTGCATCGACATCCCGTACTCCCTTCGTCTCGGTGCGCGAACCTTAGTCGGGCCCACCGTAACGAAATGTGTAGGACGAACCTGGCCAGGCCGTCCGCGGCACTTTGTGCGCGCCTGCCCTGTATGTGCTGCTCCTTCGAGGCTGTGAACTCGTGATCACTGGCTGCACGGCTTTCCGGACGCCTCGCGCCGTGCCTGCGACAGCAGCAAGCCATTCTCGATCAGGCCATAAGCGACTTTCAGTGAGGTGCGATCCTGCTCGCAGCGCGGCAAGCTGGATGCCGCCAGGGCTTTGATGTAGGTCATCGCGGCGACCAGGTAGGTTTCGATATCGATGTCGGGATCGTCGATGGCGACGCTGGGTGGCCATGGCCAGGCGACCTTGCCGCGGCTGCGCATGTCGCGAACGACCCGTGCGATGGAGGCCGTGGTCACGCGGGCAAAGCGGGGGTTTGTTGCTTCAGGCACGCTCATCACCATGCCCTGTCGTGCACCGCCTGCCGCTGCAGGCAGAGCAGGAGGCGTGCATTGGCGACCAGTTCAGGCAACACGCGCAGGGACAGCCTGGTGTTGGGATGGGGGTTGGGTGTACTCGATTCGATGATGCTGACCATATCCAGCATATGGGTGATGCAGGCGTCGAGGGCCCGTTCGGGGTAACTGTAGTCGTCGTCGGGAAGGCAGCGTCCGCACACGCAGTGGGGAGCGGCCGGGGCTTGGTTGCCGATATGGAACAAGGCCTGCCCGAACGCGGGCGTCGTGGTTGGATCGGGTGGTTCGGTGACGGTCATCGCGGCTCCCTGTGGAAGACCGCCAGCCCGCATCGGTGCGGGTGGCGGGCGTGCCAGGGTCAGAAAACCGGCCGTTCGCGGTGGCGCAAACCCGGCAAGGCCGAAGCCTTCCCGGCACGCCCGCCATAGAAAGTATGGCAGCGGGGCGCCGCAACGCAAACGCACAGCGCTGCGACGCTTTTAAGCACCACTTTACGAACGGAACGGGCTTCTGACACCCGATCGCGGCGACGTTTTGCAGCGACCCCGAAAGCATGCGTCGACAAACCGCATAACGAAATAGGAATAGTCCTACTTCAGTGGACCGTGAACAGCTTGTCGAAGCCGGCGATCCGAAGCGTGTTGCGCAGGTCCTTGCTGGCGTTGACGATGCGGATCTCCGCGCGGTCGCCGCCGGCGTGTTCGCGCAGCAGCATCAGCATGCCGAGTGCGGAGCTGTCCATCGAGGCGACTTCGCCCAGGTCGATGACGTAGCTGCGGGCAGGCGCGGTCTCGCCCAGGCAGGCGTCGTGGAAGGCGCGGTGCACGGAGAAATCGAAGCGCTCGCCCAGGTGCAGGGTCAGGCAGCTTTGCTCGCGGTCGTGATGGATGTTCAGGCTCATCGTGGCGTTCCTCAAAACAGGTCGATTTCACCGGCGGACATCGAAGTCTGCAAGGCCGGGCCACGGGAACGCAGACGGGCGCGCTCGCGCTGGTCGGCGAGGCGGCTGCGCACGCGCTGGGCGCGGACGCCGAGTTCGCTGGCATCGGCGGGGGCGCAGGCCAGTTCCTCGATATCGCGCGTGCAGTCGGCGGTGATTTCCTGCAACTCCACCAGACGCGAACGGGTCTGGTGCAGCAGCTGGCTGAGGATATCCTCGAACTGCAGCGAGCGGATCGTGGTCGAGACGTCGTTGCCCAGGCCGCGGTTGATCGTCGCCGCTTCGTCGGCGGCGGCGCTGGAGCGGGCGTCGCTCTCGGTGATATTGGACATCATGTCGTCGATGCCGCCCTTGGCAGCCAGGGCGACATTCATGTCCTGCGAGGCCATCGCGCCGACCAGGCCGCGCAGCTCTTCCATCGCCTTGCGCGAACGCTCGACATGGGTACCGATCTTCTCGTTGAACTGGTTCGAGTGCTGGGCAAGGTTGCGGATCTCGCCGGCGACCACGGCGAAACCGCGGCCGGACTCGCCGGCGCGCGCGGCTTCGATCGCGGCATTCAGGGCCAGCAGGTTGGTCTCCTCGGCGATCGTGTTGACGTTGCGCAACAGCGCGAACACCGCATCCATCTCCTTGGACATGCCGTCGATGCGATAGACGATGCGCAGGCTCTCGCGCGAGAGCTGCACGATCAGGCCGACGAAGTGTTCCAGCAGGTCGGCGGTGCGCGCGGTGAAATCCTGGACCGAAATGCCCTTGCCGCCACTCTCGATGATCTGGCGCAGCAAGGCCTGCTGCAGGCCGGTCTTGCGCGAAAGGCCGTCGAATCCGCCACCGAGTTCGGCCACCGCATCGCGCAGCAGGTCCAGCGCCTGGTGCAGCTCGCGACTGGCGTGGCCGAGTTCGTCGACGATCGCGCTGCGCACGTCCTCCATCGCCTCGCGCACCGACGCCTCGTCGGCGGCCAGCGCCTGGGCGCTCATCTCGCCGACCGGTTCGGCGTGGCGAAAGCCGATCGCGATCCAGGTCGCCGCCAGGGCGGCGACCGCCAGCGGCGCGACCCAGGGACTGCGGAACACCAGGACCGCGACCAGCGCGATGGCGCTGGCGGCGAAACCGACGATGCGCTCTTTGTTTGCGATTGCCATGACTTTGTCTCGTTCTTCAGGTGCCGACGCGTTTGGCGCTGGCGGAAACCGGGGTGTTCGCCAGTGCGAGCAGGCGCGCGGCGATCTGGTCGAGCGGAAGCATTTCATCGGCGGCGCCGGCCTTCCAGGCCGCGCCCGGCATACCCCAGACCACGGAGCTGGCCTCGTCCTGGACCAGGGTCGGCGCACCGGCCTCGCGCAATTCGCCCAGGCCACGCGCGCCATCGTCGCCCATGCCGGTCAGCAACACGGCGACCGTGGAAGCGCCGACGCTGGCCGCCATCGAGCGGAACAGCACGTCGACCGACGGCTTGTGCCGGTTCACCGGTGGGCCGTCGTGCAGGCGGCAGACATGTCTGGCGCCGTCCCACATCACCAACAGGTGCTGGCTGCCCGGCGCGATGTAGGCGTGGCCGGGCTGGATTGGCTGCCCGTCGCGGGCCTCGCAGACGCGCATCGCCGAACAGTTGTCCATACGCTGGGCGAACGGGCCACTGAAGGCCGCGGGAATGTGCTGGGTAATCACGATCGGCGGCGCATCGGGCGGCATCGCCTCGAGTACCACGCGAATCGCCTCGGTGCCGCCGGTCGACGCACCGATCGCGATGATGCGGCTGCCCCCGCGCGTCCCCGGCGTCTGCGCGCGCGGCAGCACGGCGTCGGCGCTGAGCCGCGGCGGCACGTCGAGCTTGCGCACGTCGCTACGCTCGCGCGGCCTGGCACCGGCGGCGAGCTTCACCTTCTCGCAGATCTCCTGCGTGCTTTGCACGAAGCTGTTGGCGAGGTCGGAACTGGGCTTGGTGAAGAAATCGACCGCGCCCAGTTCCAGCGCACGGAGGGTCACGTCGGCGCCCTGCGCGGTCAGCGACGATACCATCACTACCGGCATCGGCCGGAGCCGCATCAGGTTCTCGAGGAAGGTCAGGCCGTCCATGCGCGGCATCTCGACATCGAGCGTGAGCACGTCGGGCGATAGCTGCTTGATCTTCTCGCGCGCGATCAGCGGGTCGGCCGCGCTACCGACCACCTCGATCGCCGGATCCGAGCCAAGCATGGTCGCCAGGAGCTTTCGCACCAGGGCTGAATCGTCGACGATGAGAACGCGCACTTTTTGCATGGGGGGCATGAGGCCAGGTGCTTACAGCTGAATCGGAGGGATCGGCGGAATGCCAGGACAGGGGATGTTCCCGAAGTTGAACGCACGGCACGCTCGCCGCGCCCTTGCCACCAACACCCTTCCCCTGCTCAAAAGAGCTCCACATCTCCCTTTATCGGATCTTTTTCCAAACGCTTGAGGTAACGCCGCTCGCGGTCGACCAGGGTCGTGTCGTGGACCTGGCGCAGCTGGCGCACCCTGACCTTGCCGGTCAGCGGGAAAAACTGGACCTGGCGCGGATAGACATCGCCGACGTCGGCCGCACACAGGTTCAGTTTCTCGGTGACGATGTACTTGCGCACGAAGGCGATATTGCGCTGGCCGATGTCGGTCATCGTGGCCAGCACACGGCCGCCGCCGAAGATCTTCACTTCCAGGTCCTCGCGGCGCCCGCCGGCTTTCAGGATCGAGTTGATCAGCTGCTCCATCGCATCGTTGCCGTAACGCGCCGCGCGGCTGACCGTCGCCGTCCAGCTGTCGCGCTCGCCGGCCGGTTCCGGAAGCATGAAGTGGTTCATGCCGCCGAGCTTGCGCCGATGATCGCGGATACAGGCCGACACGCAGGACCCGAGCACCGTGGAGATCATCTCGTCCTGCGTGCTCACGTAGAACTCGCCGGGCAGGATCTTCACGGTGACACAGGCCTGGGCCGGATCCCAGAACCGGCGGACATGCTCGAATCCCGGCAGCACCTGCGCCGGGTCGAAGCCCGCGAACGTGCGTGGCAAGGCCACGGAAGGTAAATTCATACGCCGCGTTTCCGATATACCGTGCGGCCAACCAGGTCGAAATCGTCGCTGAGGCCGTACATCGACTCCGAATGCCCGAGGAACAGGTAGCCACCGGTCTCGAGCATGTCCGCATAACGGGCGAACAGCCGCAGCTTGGTCGGCTTGTCGAAATAGATCACGACGTTGCGACAGAAAATCGCATCGAATGGCCCCTGCATCGGCCACGGATGCAGGAGGTTCAGCGGCTGGATGGTGACCAGTTCGCGCAGCCGCGGGTGGATGCAGGCCAGGCCATCGTAGGTCCCCTCGCCGCGCAGGAACCAGCGCTTGCGCCGCTCGTCGCCGACACCGCCGAGGCGATCGAGCGCGTAGACACCCTTGCGTGCCGTTTCCAGCGCCTGCGGCGACAGGTCGGTGGCAAGGATCTTCGCATCCGCGTTCGAGCCGAGCTTTTCCATCGCCTCGGCCAGCACCATGGCCAGTGCGTACGGCTCCTCGCCGGTCGAGCAACCGGCCGACCAGATGCGCAGGCGATCGCCGCCCCGCCGCTTCTCGGCCAGCCAGCGCGGCAACAGTTCACCGATCAGCAGGTCGTAGTGGTGCATCTCGCGAAAGAACGAGGTGACATTGGTGCTGATCGCGCTGGCCAGTTCGCCGAGCTCGCCTGCAGGGTCGCGGCGAAGCACGTCGCAATAGGCGCTGAAGCCGCCGAGCTTCAGCGCGCGCAGGCGGCGCAGCAGGCGTCCCTGGACCAGCTGGCGCTTATGGTCGCCAAGGGAGATACCGCAATGCTCCAGCACGAACTCGCGCAGGAACCTGAAATCGGCGTCTCCGAGCGAGGGTCCGTTCGCACCCGCCAGCATGGCGTTGTCGTCATGGGTGACGGGCACGTTCATCGATCAGAACTCCTTCCAGGCGCCCGCGTCGGCCGTCTCGGCGACGCGCGAAGCGCGCGAAGGCGCCGGTGCGTTCCGGACCGCCGCAAACACTGCCTCGACCTCGGCGGCGGCACCAGCGTTGCGCGCCTTCACCGGCGCGGCGACGGCGACGTCCTGCAGCTGGAAGAAACCGACCTGACGGGTCAGTTCGTTGGCCTGCTCCTGCATCGCACGGGCCGCGGCGGCGGCTTCCTCGACCAGGGCGGCGTTCTGCTGGGTCATTTCATCCATCTGCAACACGGCGTGATTGACCTGATCGATGCCCGCCGACTGTTCCTGGCTGGCCGCGGCGATCTCGGCGACGATATCGGTCACCTTCTTCACGCTGTCGACGATTTCGGCCAGTGCCTTGCCCGACTGGTCCACCAGGTCCGAGCCGTTACGCACCTTCTCGGCGCTGTCGTTGATCAGGCCCTTGATTTCCTTGGCCGCGCCCGCGCTGCGCTGGGCCAGGTTCCGCACTTCGGTGGCGACGACCGCGAAACCGCGGCCCTGCTCGCCGGCTCGCGCCGCTTCCACCGCGGCATTGAGCGCAAGCAGGTTGGTCTGGAAGGCGATCTCGTCGATCAGGCTGACGATGTCGGCGATCTTGCGGCTGGAGGTATTGATATCGCGCATCGCGGTGACCGCCTGGGCGACCACCTCGCCACCACGTTCGGCCTGTTCGCGGGCACCACGGGCCAGCTGGTTGGCATGGCTGGCGTTCTCGGCGTTCTGTTTCACCGTCGAGGTCATTTCTTCCATCGACGAGGCGGTTTCCTCGAGGCTCGAGGCCTGTTCCTGGGTACGCTGGCTGAGGTCGTCGTTGCCGCGCGAGATCTGCTGCGCGGCGGTACTGACCGAACTGGAGCCGTGGCGCACTTCGCCGACGATGGTCGAGAGGCGCTGGTCCATCGTGCGGAAGGCATGCAACAACGCGCCGAGTTCGTCCTGGCGGTCGACCTGGATGTCGTGGCCGAGCTTGCCTTCGGCGATCGCATGGGCGACGGCGACGGTGCGGTTGAGCGTGTTGATGATCGAGCGCACGACCAGGGCGGCGATCAGCAACGAAAAACTGAGGCCGACGATCAGCGAGATAATGCTGATTGCCCGGATGATCTGGTAGCGCGAGGCCTGCGACCGGTAGATGGCCTGCGCTTCACCGCGCTGCAGGTCCATCAACTTAATCAGGTCGGCACGACGTTCCATCAGCAGCGGGCGGACCTGCAGTTCAAGCAGGTCGGCGGCGCCGCCGTCCGGCTGGCCGAGCGCATCGACCATATCCTTCACCGCCGACTGGTAGTCGCCGTCGGTGGCATGCCAGATCTTGGCCTGGGCGGCGACCGCATCGCTGACCTTGAGCGCGTCGAACTGCTTCTTGACCGCGGCAATGTCGTCCTCGCCCTTCTGGTGCTCGGCGAGCTTCTGCTTCAGCTGGTCCGGCTTGCCGGTCTGGGCAACCGCCTCGCCCAGCACGACGAAGGACATCAGTTCACGGGCATTGATGTTGGTGATCATCTGGATCGGCAACATCTCGTCCTCGTACATCTGACGCAGGCCTTCGTTCTGCAGCTGCATCGAGCCGAGGCCGATCACGGCACCGCCGATCAGCATCACGGTCAGCAGGCCGAGCACGCTGTACAGGCGCGCGCGGACGGACAGGGCGGGGAGCTTGAACTTGAACTTCTTCATTGCTGTTCCAGTAGGTATCTGACCGTCAGGTCGCAGGTCATCGGCAATCACGCCACGGCTTTGACTTCTTCCGCCGCGGGCAGCGCGGCCTCCAGTATTTGTGCGTCCTGCGGCTGCAGCAGCTTGTCCACGTCAAGCAGCAAAACCATTCGCTCGCCGACCGAAGTCAGGCCTTTGAGGTATTCGGTATCCACCGCCGTGCCCATGTCGGGCACCGGACGGACGGCGGAGGGAACGATGTCGATGACGTCGGAAACCGCATCGACGACGACGCCGAAATTGCGTCCGGCGACGGTCACGATCACGGTCACCGTGGTCGCGGTGTACTCCTCGCGCGCCAGGCCGAAGCGCAACCGCATATCGATCACCGGCACGATCACGCCGCGCAGGTTGAGCACGCCCAGAACGTAGGACGGCGCCTGGGGGATGCGCGTCACCGGTGTCCAGCCGCGGATCTCGCGCACGGCCAGGATATCGACCGCGTACTCCTCGTCGGCCAGGTTGACGGTCAGGTACTGCGTCGCCTCGGCGGTCTCGTCGGCGCGGGCATTCGCGAAGTTGGATGACTGACTCATTTGCTTTCCGTTGGCGGATCGTTCGGTCCGCCTCCCCTGCCTTTTTATCGGCGCCGGAAAGCGGAGCTTGAATGGTTGACTAGGCGGCCTTGCGCCTGGCCTGCATGCGGACCAGGCCGGTGACATCGGCGATCAGGGCCACCGAACCGTCGGCCAGGATCGTCGCGCCGGAGATTCCGGCGACGCGGCGGTAATTGGCCTCCAGCGACTTCACGACCGCCTGCTGCTGGCCGATCAGCGCGTCGACGAACAGGCCGATACGGGTGCCTTCGCCCTCGACGACGATGACGATGCCTTCTTCGATCTTCGTGCGGGCGCCCTCGCAGGCGAATACATCGTGCAGGCGCACCACGGGCAGGTAGCCATCGCGGAAGCGGAACAGCTCGCCACCGCCGGCGACGCTGCGGATGCTGTCGGCACCGAGTTGCACCGATTCGACGATCGACACCAGCGGCACGATGTAGTTTTCGCTGCCCACTGCGGCGGTCAGGCCGTCGATGATCGCCAGGGTCAGCGGCAAGGTAATGGTGAAGGTGGTGCCGGCACCCGGGGTGCTGCGAATGGCTACGCTGCCGCCGAGGTCGGCGACGTTGCGCCGGACCACGTCCATGCCGACGCCACGACCGGACAGGTCGGTGGTCTCGGCCGCGGTGGAAAAGCCCGGCTCGAAGATAAGCTCGGCGATGGCCTCGTCGCTCATGCCCTCGCCGGTGGCGATAATGCGCCGCTCGATCGCCTTGGCGACGATGGCGTCGCGGTTGAGCCCGGCGCCGTCGTCGCTTACCTCGACCACGATCGAACCGCCACGATGGAAAGCCTCCATGCGCAGCGTGCCGGTGTCGCCCTTGCCGGCCGCGCGACGTTTCGCCGGGGTTTCCAGGCCATGGTCGATCGCATTGCGCACCAGATGCACCAATGGGTCGCCGATCTTCTCCAGCACCGTCTTGTCCAGCTCGGTGGTCTCGCCGCGCATGTCCAGGTTGACCTGCTTGTCGAGCTTCTGGGTCAGGTCGCGGACCAGGCGCGGAAATCGATTGAACACCGTGCTGATCGGCAGCATGCGGATGCTCATCACGCTTTCCTGCAGCTCGCGCGTATGGCGTTGCAGCTGGCCGAGGCCGTGGCGGAGCAGTTCGAGCTGGCTCGCATCCACGCCATCGGCGAACTGGGTCAGCATCGACTGGGTGATCACCAGTTCGCCGACCAGGTTGAGCAAGGTGTCGATCTTCTCGATGCCGACGCGTACCGAACTCGATTCGCTGTTCGCCGCGGCGTCGCGGCCCGGCCTGGCCGCGAGCGGTGCCGCCGCCACCTGGGCAGCGACCCTGGGCGCGGCTTCGCGTGCCACGATCGACAGTTCGCAATCGCCGTCGACCCAGTCGAACACCGCCTCGATGGCCGCCCGCTTCACCGGGCCGGCCAGGTACAGCCTCCAGCCGAGGTAGGCGCTCTCCGCGTCCATCGCCTCGAGCGAGGGCAGCTTGTCCAGCGACGCGTCGACCGACAGCGGACCGAGCGCCGCGAGCTCGCGGAACATGCGCAGGGGATCGTTGCCGGTCTTCAGCAGGTAGTCGAACGGACGGAAGGCGATATCCCAGCCCTCGACGTCTTCGGTTGCCACCACCGCCTTCGCCACCGCCGGCGCCCCGCCACCGGAAATCATCGCGGCCAGCGCGGTACGCAAGGCCTCGCTCTGCGCATCGGCGGCCGGACGGCCGCCCATCGAACGCGAAAGCATGCCGCGCACGCAGTCGCCCGAGCGCAACAGCAACTCGACGATCGGCTTGTCGATCGCGCGACGTCCGCTACGGACTTCTTCGAGCAGCGATTCGGCGACATGGGTGAATGCCGCCACGTCCGCGAAACCGAAGGTCGCCGCGCCGCCCTTGATCGAATGAGCCGCCCGGAACACCGTATGCACCAGCTCGGCATCGTCCGATCCGGCCTCCAGCGCCAGCAAGGCCGTTTCCATGGCATCGAGGCCATCGAGACTTTCCTCGAAGAACGCCTGATGGAATTGCGCCAGATCGACCTTGCTCATGAGCGGCTTCCCTTCTTAACCCAGGACCCGACCGACGGTCGCCAGCAGCTGCTCCGGATCGAACGGCTTGACCAGCCAGCCTGTCGCTCCGGCCGCCTTGCCTTCCATCTTCTTTTCCGGATTCGACTCGGTCGTCAGCATCAGGATCGGCACACCACGATAGGCGTCGATCGTGCGCAGCTCGCGCACCATGGAAATACCGTCCATCACCGGCATGTTCACGTCGGCCAGCACCAGGTCGAAACGCTGGCCGCGCGCCGCATCCACCGCCGCCTGGCCGTTGTCGGCCTCTTCGACGTCATGGCCCGCGCCACGCAGGGTGAAGGCGACCATGCTGCGCATGGAAGCCGAGTCGTCAACCGCGAGAATCTTTGCCATCTTCCACCTCGAGTACGCGCCGGTCAGGCAACCGGCAGTTCAATCGTTTCTTTAAGACCCAGACCCTCGACGCCCTTGCGCAGCGCCTCGCTGGCCGACCAGGCCACCGCGATGCCGGCCCGGGTCGCGTCGCGGGCGAAAGCCGCCAGGACCTGCAGGGCCGCCGTATCCACCTGCGCCACTGCCGTGCCGTCCACCGCCACGCCACGACCGGCGCCAAGCGCCTCGCGCAGACGATCGCGCAGCGCCGGAGCCGCACCGATGCGCAGGTCGGCATCAAGGGCGACCGGGAAAACGGCGCCGGCTACGGGAGCTTTGGGCTTCTTGGACATAGGCGGGGGCCGGGTTCTGGTCTGTTCGGATCGCTTATCGGCCACTCCCCCCAAAACCTTTAGCAAGGAATCGCGCCAGCCGCCCCCTGACAGGACGGCGTGGCGGATCACGGCGGACGCCACATCAACCGCAATGACTCTCCTCCCCTAAAGTTCCGCAAGTTCATGCCGATGTCCTGACAACGCCCCATCCGCTCGGCTGGAATCCAGCCAGGCATGGGAGCGCAGGAGAGGCACGATGATCATTCCGCCGACCAGCCTCGCCGCCCAGTTGTGGGCCGGCGCCGCTGCGGGTACGACGACCTCCACCGCCATCGAGAGCTGGCGGATCGGGGCGTTGTTGGCCGCGCGCGTGCTGGGGCCGAGCGATGTCGGCAAGATCCTGCTTCAGGTCGGCGGCATGGCCGTCGAAGCCGAAGCGCCGGGAACGCAACTGCCCGCGCAGTTCCAGGTGCGCGTGCTGACCGGCGGCGCGCAACCGCAGCTGGAAATCGTCGCCGAGCCGCAGGGCGAGCAGGTCGCGATGCAAGGCTTGCGCGAGCGCCTGCCGCAACAGAATGGCTACGCTCCCTTGCTCGGCACGCTGGATGCGCTGGCGCGGCGCCCCGCCGCGCGGACCTTGCCCGCGCCGTTACGCACCGCACTGGCAACACTCGAAGCATCGGTCAGCACGCCCGAAGAGGTCGCCACGCCCGAAGGAATGAAGCAGGCCATCGCGCGCAGCGGCCTGTTCCTCGAGGCCTCGCTGGCCGAGGGGCAGCAGGCCGATCCGCATGCGCCGCCGCTGCCCTTGCCCACGGTCGCCGACGACTTCAAGGCGGCCCTGCTGCAGCTGCGGCGCATCCTTGCCGAACTGCCGCCGTCGCTGGGCCGGGCTGCACCTCAGCAACGCAGCGGCCAGCCGATGACCGAGGACGCGGCACCGCCGCTGCGCCAGCGCGCGCTGCTGGCCCAGCCCCGCATGGACGAAGTACTCCCGGAAACCGAACTGGACAGCCTGGTCGGCAGCCTGCGCGAGACCGTGCGCGGTGCCCTCGCCCGGGTCGAGATCGCCCAGCTCGAATCGCCGCCACAGGCGGGCGTATGGATGATCGAGATACCGCTGCATGGCGACCGCGGCTATGACGTGCTGCAGTTGCGCATCGAACAGGACGTGACGCCCGCCGGCGAATGGGCCGGCACCTGGACGGTGGGTTTCGCCATCGACCTGCCCTCGCTCGGCGCCATGCAGGGCGAAATCCAGCTGCGTGGCGTGCGTGTGTCGGTGCGCCTGTGGATGCAGCAGGCCGACAGCGTGGCGCGCATCGAATCGCGTTTCGTCACCCTGCGCCAATGGCTGGACTTGGGTGGCTTGCAACTCGACCAGCTGGCCTGCCACCACGGCATCCCACAGCCAAACCACGTTTACAGCGCCGTGCTGCTGGAGGCAACCGCATGAGCTCGTTGCCACGTCGAAGCGTTTCCTTGCGCCTTGCCGGCCCGGAAAGCACGGTCGGCACGGACCGGCTGGCACCGGAAGCCGTCGCGGCGATGCTGGTCCGGGCGCAGGCGCTCGGCCTGTCGCCACAACTGGACCCACAGATTGCCGCCCTGCTCGCCGCCGTCCGTTTACGCGAAGACGTCCCGGCCGGGCTTTATACCGCGCTGGCCGCCGTCCTCGGCACGATCTACGCCGCCAGCGACGAGTGACTGGGAGCCTCTGACTAGCGGTTGCCGTGCAAGCGCAGCAGCAGTTCGGCCTCGGTGATGTACAGGCCGCAGGTCTCGGCGATTTCCTGCGCACTGGCGCCCTGCCTGGCCAACCGTTCGGCCAGCGCATAGGAGCGGTCCATGCCCGGCGCGCCGGCTGGAGGCTGGCCGTTACGGACGTGCTGTTCGATCTGGGCGAGCCGTCCATCCAGGCGCTGCATCGAGGCGACGATCAGTTCCACCGGCACTTCGGCGCGCTGTGCCGGCGCGGGAGCGGCGGCCGGCACCTGCTGCTGGACATCGGAGAGGCGACGCCACAAGAGTAAAAGGCCGACGGACTGCAGCACGGAAAGAACAAGCAGGACGGGAAGGACGATTGCATTCATCGGGACAGAACCCTGGCGGTCAGACGCGGCACAGCCGTTGTACATCGACCAGGGCGACGAAGCCATCGTCGCGTGTGACCACGCCGCTGACCGGATCGTCGCGGCGGGCCGCCCGCCCGGGTGGCGGCAGGGCGATATCGGCGGCGTCCAGCTGCAGCATGTCGCCGATCGCATCGATGCGCATGCCGACCACGCCGCCTTCGTTCTCGAGCACGATGATGCGTCCACTTTCGGCGAATTCGCCCTCGGCAGCGTCGCCCAGGCCGAAGCGGCGGCGCCCATCGAGCACGGCGACGATCTGGCCACGCAGGTTGACGATGCCGAGCACGTCGCGCGGCGCGCCCGGCACCGGGGTGACGTCGCCGCCGCGAATGACTTCGCGCACCGCGTGCAGGGTGATGGCGTAACGCTGGCCGGCGAGCACGAAGGCGAGCCAGGCACTGTCGTCGCGGGACTGCCGGATCACAGCGCTCATGCGCCCTCCATCATCATATCGAGCATATCGGCCAGCGCCAGCGTGTCCAGCACGCCGCAGCTGAGTTCGCGCGCCATGCCGGCCAGCCACGGACGCGTCGTCGCACCGGGCCGCCACTGGATCGCATCGTGTTCGAGGTGCACCGGTTCTTCGTCGACCATGCAGGCCAGGGCCCAGGCACGATCGGCCAGCAGGACCAGCGAGGTCGCCGGCGCGCCGGCCATGTCGGGCGCGAGTACCGCGGCCAGCTCGGCGACGCGCGCTTCACCGCCAGGGTGGCGCCAACGGCCCATGCATGGCGGACGATCGTTGTCGGCGACGACCAGCGGCGGCATGGGCAAGACATGGCGCACGCTACGCATCGGCACTGCAAGGCGTACGCCGGCGGCGCGACACAGCAGGTAGCGCGGCGGATCGCCCTGGGCCGATGCGTTGCCCTGTCGCCATGGATCGAAAGCGACCACCTGCAACGGCGCCGCCTGCGCGGCGGGCGTCAGCAGCACGGCCAGATAGTCGGCGACCAGCTGGTCGGCATTGGCGGCGCCCACGGTCATCATGCGGCGGCCTCGGCAACCGGCGTCGCCGGGGCGGCCAGCAATTCCTCGAGCAGGCGACGGTAGGCGTCGCCGCCACGGCGTGACGCGGGCCAGTAAGCGAGCGGTACCCCGGCGGCGCTGGCCTCGCGTATCTGCGTGTCCACCGGGATCACGCTTGTGCTGACCCCGTCGCCATAGCGCTCGCGCAATTCGTCGAGACTGGCCCGGGAGGCATGCGTGCGGCTGTCGTACATGGTCGGCACGATGGTCCGCGGCAGCGACTGGCCGCGCGAACGTTCGATCATGCCGAGGCTACGCAGCATCCGCTCGAGGCCGGCGAGCGCCAGCGCCTCGGTCTGCGTCGGCACCAGCAGGCGCTGGCTGGCGGCCAGCGCATTGACCATCAGCACGCCGAGCGTCGGCGGGCAGTCGATGAGCACGTGATCGTAGGCGTTGGCGACACCGGCGAGCGCCGTGCCGAGGACAAGGCCCATGCCCGAACGCGCGCCGAGCTGGCGGTCCAGCGTGATCATCGCGGCGGACGCGGGAAGCACGCCCAGCCGTTCGTAACGGGTCGGCTGGATCAGCCGGGTCATGTCGACCGGGTCGCCGGCGACGCCGAACAGATCGAACACGCTACCGTGCGCGCCACCCTCCAGGCCGACGTAACCGCTCAGCGACGCATGCGGATCCATGTCGATCATCAAGGTGCGCATGCCGCGCTCGGCGAGCAGGCTGCCCAGCGACACGGTGGTCGTCGTCTTGCCGACGCCGCCCTTCTGGTTGGCGATGGCCCAGACCTGCATCACTGCACTCCCGTCGCGGGCGACAGCGCTACGCCGGTGGCAGCGCGGCCGACCACGCCGTTGCCCGCGGCCGGCGGTGCCGGCGCGGGCGCGGCGATCGCCGGTGCCGGTGTCGTCGGCGCGGTCGGCGCCGGCGTCTTCGCCAGGTCGATGCGATCCGCGTCGCTGTAGAAACGCGCCGGCGCGGCCTTGTCGCTCATCACCACGATCAGCACGCGGCGGTTGCGATTGCGCCCGTCGGCGCTGTCGTTATCCGCCGTGGGCCGGTACTCGCCCCAACCGATGATGCCGACGCGATGCGCGTCGACGCCGGTGTCGGTAAGCAGGCGCGCCACGCTGGCGGCGCGCGCCGCGGAAAGCTCCCAGTTCGACGGGTAGACCGCCGTGCTGATCGGTGTCGTGTCCGTATAGCCCTCGATGCGCATCGCATTGGGAAACGGCGCGAGGATGGCGGCGACGCTACGCAGTACCGTCTCGGCCGGTATGGAAAGCCTGGCCACGCCGCTGGGAAACAGGATATCGGTACGCACCTCGATCTCCAGCCAGTCCTCGGTGCGGCGCACGGCGACCATATTGCGGTCGATCAACGGCTGCAGGGCGCGCTGTACTTCGGCGGCCATCTGGGCGAGGTTGGCCGAGTCGGTATTGGCCAGGGCGGCCTGCGGCGCCGAGCCCTTGGTTAATTCGGCGGCGGCGCCCTCATGCCCGGGCAACGGCAGGTCGCGCGGCGGTACCGGCACGTCGATGCGCGCGATCGGCGCGGCGGTCGGCGAGCGCGACTGCTCGGTCAATGGGACCTGGGTCGCCGGTTCCGCGTCGCGCACCGGCTCGATCACCTTGCCGGTGCCGTTGAAGGCCTCGTTGATCGACTGCGCCATGACCCGGAACTTGGTTTCGTTTACCGCCGATACCGCGTACATCACCACGAACAAGGCGAGCAGCAAGGTGATCAGGTCGCCGTAGGGAATCGCCCAGCGCTCATGGTTGATGTGTTCTTCCTGATGCCGGCGCTTCACGACAGGAATCCCTGTAACTTGCTTTCTATATGTCGCGGATTGTCGCCCTGGGCGATCGAGACCAGGCCTTCGACCAGGATTTCGCGCATCTGCGAACGCGCACGCGCGATGCCCTTCAGGCGAGAGGCCATCGGCAACATCAGCAGGTTGGCCAGGCCGATGCCATAGATCGTGGCGACGAAGGCGGCGGCGATGCCGTGGCCGAGCTTGCTCGGTTCGGCGAGATTCTGCATGACCGACATCAGACCCATCACGGCGCCGATGATGCCCATGGTCGGCGAGTAGGCGCCGGCGTTCTCGAACACCCTGGCCGCCTCGATATCGATGTGTTCGCGGGCGAGTACTTCCACTTCCAGCACACTGCGCATGGCGTCCGGTTCGGTGCCGTCGACCAGCAGTTGCAGACCCTTGCGGACGAACGGGTCTTCCTCGCGTTCGATGCCGGCTTCCAGGCCAAGCAGGCCCTGCCGACGCGAAATCTCGCTCCAGCCGATGATCCGGGCGACCAGGTCGGCCGACTCGATCGCCGGCGGCCGGTACACCCAGGGCAGCATCGACATCGCGCGCCTGAGTACCGGCCCGGGCGTCTGCACCAGCAGGGCCGCGAGCGTGCCGAGGAACACGATCACGAAGGCGGCCGGATTCCACAGCGCATCCAGGCTGCTGCCTTTGAGGACGGTGCCGACGATGATGACCAGGAAGGCCAGGATCGTGCCGACGACGCTGACGATATCCATGGCTAGACGGGGGCCCTCAGTGCCGGAATAAGATCGCCCGCGCCATCGACCAGGCCAGCGAGATCGAGGACGAGCGCGATACGGCCATCACCGGTAATGGTGGCGCCGGCAACGCCGGGGACATCTTTCAACAGCCCCCCGAGCGGCTTGGCCATGACGTCCTCGCGGCCCAGCACGTCGTCGACCACGCAGCCGAGCTTCTGGTGGCCGATATGCAGCACGACGATGTGATTGCCTCCGCGCGGCGCGCCCGCCCAGCCGGCCAGATCGGCCAGCGGCAAGGCACGCTGGCGATGCGCCGCGACCAGCCGACCGTCGAGCATCTGGGTCTGGCCCGGGGCCAGCTCGAAAACTTCGGCGATATTGGAAAGCGGCAATGCCAGGAGGCGCGTGCCGACGCGAACCATCAGTACGCGCAGGATCGCCAGGGTCAGCGGCACGGACAGCCGCACTTCGCTGCCGCCGCCGATGCGCGAATCGATCGCGAGCGTGCCGCCGAGTTCGACGATCTTGGTCTTGACCACGTCCATGCCAACGCCGCGGCCGGAGATATCCGAGACCTGGCTGGCGGTGCTGAATCCCGGCCGGAAGACCAGCTCGTAGCATTCGTGCTCGTCCAGGCGCGCGGCCTGGTCGGCGTCGAGCAGGCCCTTCTCCACCGCTTTGCGGCGAAGCAGCTCCGGGTCCATGCCCTTGCCGTCGTCGGTGACGGTGATAAGGATATGGTCGCCGTATTGGCCAGCGGACAGCAACACCCTGCCCTGTCGCGGCTTGCCGGCAAGCTCGCGCACGTCGGGCATCTCGATGCCGTGGTCGACGGCGTTGCGCAGCAGGTGGATCAACGGGTCGGCGAGCGCCTCGACCACGGTGCGGTCCAGATCGGTGTCCTCGCCTTCCTGGACCAGTTCGACTTCCTTGCCGAGCTGGCGCGCCAGGTCGCGGATAATCCGCGGAAAGCGCTGGAAAAGCTTGCCGACCGGCTGCATGCGCATGCGCAGCACCGCGTTCTGCAGGTCGGCGGCGACCCGTTCGAGTTCACCGACCGCGCGCTCCATCGGTTCGCCCGCGCCTTGCGCGGCGAGATTGGAAAGACGGTTACGCACCAGCACCAGTTCGCCAGCCGCATTGACCAGGCTGTCCAGTCGGGCGGTATCGACGCGTACGGTCGCCTCGGGCGCCGGAGCGTTGGCCCGCGATGCCTGCGCGGCCGGTTTCGCCGGCGGCGTGGCTACGCTGACCGGCGCGGGCGCGGCAACCGCCGGAGCGGCCGGTTCCTCGTTGCGCCCCGGTGCGCCGCCCTGCCCGTGCAAGGCATCGAGCAAGGCTTCGAATTCGTCATCGCCGATGGCCGAGGATGGCGCGCTCGCTTCGGCGATCGTCGGTGCCGGCCCGGCCACTTCGGCGCCGGGCGCGTTGCCCGCGCCATAAAGCGAGTCGAGCAAGGCTTCGAATTCGTCATCGTCGATCGGCGCGCCTTCGGCCGGCGCGGTGCGTCCACGGGCGGCATCGAGCAGCGCCTCGAACTCGTCCTCGAGCGGATCGCGTTCCTGCAGCGGCGCCGGTTTCGCCGTGCGTGACGCGGCGGCGGTCACGGGTGCGGCCAGGGTAACCGGTGGCGCGATGGCACGTCCGGGCAGTTGCAGGCGCTGCAGCAAGGCCGGCGGTGCGGGCACCAGGGCATCGCCCGCATCGACGGCGCGCATCATGTCGTTGAGCAGGTCGAGCGATTCGAGCAACGCATCCATATAAGCGGCGTTGAGCAACACCGCGCCGGTGCGCGCTTCGTTCAACAGGTCTTCGGCGACGTGGCACAGGCCGACCATCGCGTCGAGCGCGAGGAAGCCGGCGCCGCCCTTCACCGTATGGAAGGCACGGAACACCGCATTGAGCATCTCGCTGTCGCGCGGATCGGTCTCCAGCGCGACCAGCTGTTCGCCCAGGCGTTCGAGCAGCTCCCTGGCTTCGATCAGGAAGACATTGAGCAGCTCGGTGTCCAGTTCGACACTCATGGGAGCCTGCCCCATGCCTTTACGTGGCCCGCGCCGGGATCTGTTTGCCCGCGAGACAAGGAAGAGAGAGGGCGCGTATGTCGATACGTAACCGAGCGATGACGCAGGCTCGTGGGCAAACAGACTCGGCCCGCAGGGTTGCGCCTGTGTGCCCGCCAGGCGGTGCCGCGCGGCTCGACCTGACGGCCAGTCAGGCGCTTCGCCACGCAACACCCCCTGGCGGGCACACAGACGCAACGCGGGCTACGTAAAGGCATGGGGCAGGCTCTCAAAAGCCAAATTCGCTGAGCAGGCGATCGACTTCGTCCTGGCCGACCTTGTCCGCCTTGGTCGCATGACCGCCACCGGCGAGCGTGCCGGTGAGGCGAACCAGTTCCAGCAGCGAGGACTCGACCTTGCCCATGAAGGCTTCGACCTGGGCGACGCGCTGGCCGGACAGGTCCTGCCAGGACTGCGCCTCGACCATGTCGCCGATGCCGATGTCCAGCACCTGGGCGAAGTCGCCCACGCGGATCGCCAGCGCGGTGGCCTGCGAGGCGAAGACCTCGTCATGCGCTTCCTCGGCGAGCAGCGCGTCGGCTTCGGCGGAAAGTTCGCGCGCCTGGGGGCGCAGCTTGTCGGCGAAGTCCAGGGTGCGGTGCGCCGCCTGCGAGCTCATGTCGATCACATCGCGCAGGTGGCGGCGGGCATCGCCCATGCTGCCCGGCACGCCATCGCTGGAGATGTCGGCGGCCAGGCGGCGCACGGAGTCGTGCAGGTCGCGCGCCAGGCAGCCCAGCGAATGGAACAGGTGCTGTTCGCGCCCGCGGATCAGCGTGTCCAGGGCCGCCTCGAACGACTCGCGGTCGCCACTGTCGAGCAACTCGCGCAGGGCCGGATCGACCTCGTACGCGGCAACGGTCTCTATGCTTTGCATGGTGATTCCTTAGCCGACGGCCGCGAGGCGTTCGAAGATCTTGTCGAGTTTCTCGCGCAGGGTGACCGCGGTGAATGGTTTGACGATGTAGCCGTTAACGCCGCTCTGGGCGGCGGCGATGATCTGGTCGCGATTGTTCTCGGCGGTGACCATCAGCACCGGCATCGCCTTCAGCGCGGCGTCGGCGCGGATCGCGCGCAACAGCTCGATGCCGGTCATGTTCGGCATGTTCCAGTCGGTGACGACCAGGTCGATCGGTGCCGAGCGGAGCAAGGCCAGCGCGGCATTACCGTCCTCGGCCTCCTGGATCAGGGTGTTGGTGAAGCCGAGCTCCACCAACAGGTTCCTGACGATGCGACGCATGGTGGAAAAATCGTCCACCACGAGGATCTTCATGTTCTTGTCCAAAACGCTCTCCGCGTACTGCGCTTGCCAGGGGGTGGGACCGCCGGTTCCGGTGGGGACCGGTGGCCGTCAATCCTTGTCTTTCCAGCCGGTCATCCTCGCGCGGAGCCGGATCAGCGCCTGGCCATGGATCTGGCAGACACGCGACTCGCTCACGCCAAGCACGGCGCCGACTTCCTTCAGATTCAGTTCCTGCTCGTAATACAGCGACATCACCAGCTTTTCCCGTTCCGGCAGGCCGTCGATCGATTCGATCAAGGCCTCGCGCATGCCGTCGCGCTCGAACAGCGCATCCGGGCCCTGCGCATCCGGATCGGCCACATCGATCGCCGCGCCCTCGTCGCCTTCCGGCGCCGACAGGCTGAGCAGTCGCGCGCTGGCCGCGTCGGCCAGGATCTGGTTGTATTCGATCGCATCGATGCCCAGCCGCTTCATCACTTCGGCGTCTTCGGCATCGCCGCCGGTTTCGTTTTCTATCTGCCTTGTCACCTCGGCCACTTCGCGCACCTTCCGGTGCACCGATCGCGGCGTCCAGTCCGTCTTGCGCAGTTCGTCCAGCATCGAGCCGCGGATGCGGATACCCGCATACGTCTCGAAACTGGCCGCGCGAGTCGGCGAAAAATTCCTCGCGGCCTCCAGCAGCCCGATCATCCCGGCCTGCATCAGGTCGCCCACATCCACGCTTGCCGGCAGCCGGCCCATCAGGTGATAGGCGATCCGGCGTACCAGCGGCGCGTGAATCCGCACCAGCTCGTCGGCCGGGATCCGCCCCACCTCCAGGTATTCGGAAGCGACGCTCATACCGGGAACCCTCCTGTCAGCAGGGTCCGCTCGGCGAAAAAGCCTATGCGGCCCTCCGCGCGACGCTCGAGCTCCCCCCATGTATCGACCACCCTGGCCAAATTCTTGAATCCGATCGCCGATCGGCTGCCCGGCCAGGCCTCGACCACCGCCGACTGGCGACGGATCGCCTGCCTGAGGTACTCGTCGTGCGGCACCATCCCCATGAAATCCAAGGAAACATCCAGGAAGCGACCGGCGACGCGGGCCAGCTTCTCGTACAGCTGCCTGCCCTCCTGGACGTTGCGGACCATGTTGGCGACGATCCGGAAGCGGCCCACGCCGAACTCCTTGCTGAGCACCTTGATCAGGGCATAGGCATCGGTCAGCGAGGCCGGCTCGTCGCAGACCACCACGACCACGTCGTCGGCGGCGGCGGCGAACATCGACACGCTGTCGGAAATGCCGGCAGCGGTATCGACGATCAGGAATTCGGGCGGCACCGGGTAATCGTCGAAGGCGCGGATCACCGCGGCGTGCTCGATATTCGGCAACTGCGCCATGCGCCGCTTGCCCGAGGTTGCCGGGATCACCTTCAGGCCATGCGGGGCATCGAGGACCAGGTCCTCGATGCCGCACTCGCCGTCGAGCATGTGGCCCAGGTGCCGGGTCGGCTGCAGGCCGAGCAACACGTCGATATTGGCCATGCCGAGGTCGGCGTCCAGCAGCAGTACATCGCGTCCGCCCATCGACAAGGCCATGCCGAGGTTGACCGCCACCGTGGTCTTGCCCACGCCCCCCTTGCCGCCGGCAACGGCGATGGTGCGGCACGGCTGGCGCTCGGACAGCCACTGGAGACCGGCCGCCTGGTTGTCGGTATGGGAGTTGGACATGTAATGGTCTGCTGCCGCCGTGCTGATGGGGAATACGCTGCTCATGGCCGGGGATCCTTACGCCGTCGCTGGCGCGAAGCCGAAGCGATCGGCCAGGACCGCGGCGTCCGGATCGTCGGTACGGGCGTCCTTGACCTTTTGCGCGGCAAGGCAGACAAGCTTGCGCGAGTCGGCCGCGGCGATGTCCTCCGGCACGCGCTGGCCATCGGTGCAGTAATCCAGCGGCAGGCGGTTGCGGATCAGCGCGGACAGCGCGCCGCCGAGCAGCGGTGCCTCGTCCAGCTTGGTCAGGATCGCCGCCTGCGGCGCCAGCGGCTGGTAGGCACGCACGGCGTTGTCCAAGGCCTGCGACTGCGCATTGGCGGCCAGCACCAGGCAGACCCGCACCTCGGAGGAGGCGCGAAGGGTGTCGAATTGCTGTTGCAGGCGCGGGTCGCTACCGGCCATGCCGGCGGTATCGACCAGCACGGTATGGCGGCCGCGCAACTGGAGCAGCACGTTGCGCAGGCTGGTCGCGTCGTGCGCGCTGTACACGCGGACACCGAGCAGACGACCGTAGTGTTCGAGCTGGGCGCCCGCGCCGATGCGGTACTGGTCGGTGCTGATCAGGGCGACATTGCCCGCACCATGGCGCAGCACGGCACGCGCGGCGAGCTTGGCGATCGTCGTGGTCTTGCCCACGCCCGTCGCACCGACCAGGGCGGTGACACCGCCACGCATGTGTTCGAGTTCACGGCCACTGGTGCGGATATTGCGGCTGAGCACGCCGAGCGGCAGGTAGCGCGCCTGGTCGGCGGTCATCGCCACCGGCAGCTCCGCGGTCAGCGCACGGGCGACATCGGCGTCGATGCCGAGCCGGGTCATTTCGCGCAGCACGCGGGCCCGCAGCGGATGCTCGCGATCCATCTGGTTCCAGGCCAGGCTCGACAGCTGCACTTCGAGCATCTCGCGCAGGCTGTTCAGTTCGGCACGCATGCCGGTGACCGCGGCATCGTTGGCCGGCGCCGCGGTCGCGGCGCGGACCACGTCGGCGACACTGGCGGCGATCGCCGCGCTCGACTGGCGCTGTGGTGCCTGCGGATGAGCCGAGGGAGCAGCCGGTGCCGCCGGCTTCGCCGCGGTGGCCTTCGCGGCGGCGCGTTGCACCGCCGGGTTGTTCGAGGCTTGCAGGCGTTCGGGCAGCGCGATCCCGGCGACCGGCGCCGGAAGCTCGGCGGTACGACCGGCCGCCTCGCGTACCAGCGCCTCGTCGTAGTCGAGCGCGGCGATGATCTCGATGCCATCGTCGACGCGGCGGGTCGAAAGGATCACCGCATCCGGTCCCTGCTCTTCGCGGACCTGACGCATGGCATGGCGCATGTCGGCGGCGACGAATCGTTTGATCTTCATGGTGCTGCCAATCCCCTGGTGTTCTCTGGTCTTCCGGGTTTTATCTGCCTAGTGCGGCAACCAGCTTGACCCTGCGGTTGTCCGGCACTTCGTTGTAAGCGAGCACATGCAGGTTCTGCGCCACATGGCGGGTGAACCTTGCAAGCCATGGCCGCAGGTTCGGTGCCACCAGCAACACCGCCGGTTCGCCGGCCGCTTCCTGCCGGCGCGCCGCATCGGCAACGCTTTGCTGCAGGCGATCGGCCAGGCCCGGCTCAACCGCCGCGCCGGCGACACCGCCGCCCTGGAGGGACTGCAGCAAGATCTGTTCCAACTCCGGAGCCAGGGTGATAACGGGGATTTCCGCGCCCAACCCGGCGATTTCCTGCACGATCTGGCGACCTAGGGCCACGCGCACGGCGGCGGCAAGCACGCCGGGATCCTGACTTTGCCCGGCATGCTCCGCCAAAGATTCGACGATGCTGCGGGTATTGCGGATCGGCACCCGCTCGGCTAGCAGGTTCTGCATGACCTTGACCACGACGCCGAGCGAGAGGCTTCTTCGGCACCAGGTCCTCGACCAGCTTCGGCGTGGTCGCGGCCAGGCGATCGAGCAGCTGCTGCACGTCCTGGTGGCCGAGCAGTTCGTGCGCATGGCTCTGCAGGATGTGCGACAGGTGCGTGGCGATCACCGTCGCCGGATCGACCACGGTGTAGCCGAGGGTCTGCGCATGCTCGCGCAGGCCCGGCTCGATCCACACCGCTTCGAGGCCGAAGGCCGGGTCGTGCGTGGCGATGCCGTTGCAAGGTGCCGTGCACGCGACCGGGATTGATCGCCAGCAGGCGCTCGTTGTGGATCTCGCGCCTCGCCCATCGGCACGCCCATCAGCGCGATGCGATAGGCATTGGGACCGAGATCCAGGTTGTCGCGGATATGCACCGAGGGCACCAGGAAACCAAGTTCCTGCGACAGCTTGCGACGCACCGACTTGATGCGCGCCATCAGCTCGCCGCCCTGCGCGCGATCGACCAGCGGAATCAGCCGGTAGCCGACCTCCAGGCCGACCGTGATCGACCGTGGCGACGTCTTCCCAGGACAGTTCCAGGCGCTCCGGCGACGGCGCCGGCTCGACGCTGAGTTCGGTTTTCTTCGCGCGCCGGATTGGCCAGTTCCTGCTGTTTCCTGTGCAGCATCCACGCGCCGCCGCCGCAGGTCGCCGGCGAGCAGCAGGAAGGCGATGTTCGGCATGCCCGGAACCAGGCCCATCACGCCCGAGCACGATGCCGGCCACGGCCAGCGCCTTGGGCTGGCTGAAGATCTGGCCAATCACATGCTTGCCCATCTCCTGGGACTTCGACACGCGGGTGACGATCACCGCCGCGGCGATCGAGAGCATCAGCGCCGGCACCTGGGCGACCAGGCCGTCGCCGATGGTCAGCAGCGTATAGGTACGCGCGGCCTCCGAGGCGGACAGGCCGTGCTGCAGCATGCCGATGAAGAAGCCGCCGATGATGTTGATGCCAAGGATCAGGATGCCGGCGGTGGCGTCGCCACGAACGAACTTGCTGGCGCCGTCCATCGAGCCGTAGAAGTCCGCTTCCTCGCGCACTTCCTGGCGGCGCTCGCGCGCCTGCTCCTGGGTCGAGCAGGCCGGCGTTCAGATCGGCGTCGATCGCCATCTGCTTGCCGGGCATCGCATCGAGGGTGAAACGCGCGGTCACTTCGGACACGCGCGTCGCGCCCTTGGTGACGACGACGAAGTTGATGATGGTCAGGATCGCGAAAACGACGAAGCCGACCGCGAAGTTGCCGCCGATAACGAATTCACCGAAGGCCTCGATGACCTTGCCCGCCGCGCCCGGCCCCAGATGTCCGTGCAACAGGACCACGCGGGTCGAGGCGATGTTCAGCGCCAGCCTGAGCAGGGTCGCGAACAGCACCACGGTCGGGAAGGAGGCGAACTCGAGCGGCCGCATCACGTAGATCACCGCCAGCAGGATCACCAGCGACAACGCGATATTGAAGGTGAACAGCAGGTCGAGCATGAACGGCGGCAGCGGCAACATCATCATTGCCAGCATCAGCAGCATCGCGATGGGCGCGCCGATGCCGCGACGGCCGATTCGCTTGAGCGTACTGAACGTACTTGTGGAAGCGGCCATGCGTCAGTCCATCTTGTAGGGGCCGAGCAGATCGGGATCGATCTCCGGCGGAGGCGGCGGGTCGGGTGGCAGGTCGCCGACGGCGACGGCCTGCTTCAGGCGGTAGACGTAGGCGAGGATCTGGGCCACGGCGACGAACAGCGACGCCGGTATGTCCTTGCCGACCTGGGTGGTGTGATACAGCGCGCGCGCCAGCGGCGCGGCCTCGACCAGGGGCACGCGATGCGCCTCGGCGACCAGGCGGATCTGCTGGGCGAGCACGTCGACACCCTTGGCGACCACCCGGGGCGCATTCATCGTGCCGTCGTCGTAGCGCAGGGCGACCGCGAAATGCGTCGGGTTGACGACGATGACGTCGGCCCTGGGCACGTCTTCCATCATGCGGCGACGCGACATCTGGTGCTGCATCTGGCGGACCCGGTTTTTCATCTCCGGGTTGCCATCGCTTTCCTTGTGCTCGTCCTTCAGCTCCTGCTTGCTCATGCGCATGCGCTTGGCGAATTCGAACTTCTGCCAGGGCGCATCGATCATCGCGATCACCCCGAGGATCGCGCCGAACACCAGGGCGGCGTGACCGAGCACGCCAAAGGTATGCATGATCCCAGGTTCCACGGGACCGGTGCCGACGGCGAGCATGTCCTTGATGCCGCGGTAGAGAAACCAGGCCAGCACGCCACCGATCAAGACCACCTTGAGCAGGGATTTCAACAGTTCGATCAGGCCGCGCACGGCAAAGATGCGACCGAAGCCGGCGATCGGATCCAACCGCTCGAATTTCGGAATCAGGGCCTGGCCGCTGAAATTAAGCCCACCGATCAGGGCGGGACCGGCGATCGCCGCGACCATGGTGGTCGCGAAGACCGGCCCCAGCAGTTTCAGTGCTTCGAGCGCCGCCGTGGCCAGCACATGGGCCGGGCCGTCGGCATTGAACAGGTCGTCGCGGCTGTAGCTCAGTCCGGCGCGCAGGATGTTTCGTGTGTGTACCGCCATTTCCTGGCGACTGGCCAGCAGCGAGGACACACCGGCAAGCACGACGACGGCCGCACCCAGTTCGCGGGATCGCGGGACTTCGCCTTTTTCGCGCGCTTCGCGAAGGCGTTTTTCGCTGGCCGGTTCTTCGCGTTCCTGCCCGTCGTTCTCGGCCATCGCCTAGCCTCCGATGAGCGAACGCATGGTTGCCCATGCGTCCTGCTGGAGCGCGGCGAACGCGCCGGGAAGGCCGCGCAGGGCGAGCCAGACCGAAATGGCACCCAGGCAGATGGTGATCGGGAACCCGACCGCGAACAGGTTCATCGCCGGTGCCGAGCGGCTGATCGCGCCGAAGCCGAGGTTGACCACCAGCAGCGAGGTCAGCGCCGGCAAGGCGACGCGCACCGCGCCGGAGAACAGATGGCTGGCCCAGCCGACCACGGTCCAGACCCCCGCCGCGCCGACGCCGTCGGTGCCGATCGGCAGGCTGTCGAAGCTCTGCGCCAGCAGGGAAATCAGGGCGAGATGGCCGTCCATGGTCACGAACAGCAAGGTCACCAATACCGTATAGAACTGCGAGAGTACCGGCACGCTGCCGCCGGACTGCGGATTGACCACTTCGGCGAATCCCAGGCTCATCGCCTGCGAAATGTACTGGCCACCGAAGGACACGGCCTCGAAGACCAGCTTCAGCACGAAGCCGAGCGAGGCGCCGATCAGCAACTGCTGCACCATCGTAGCGATGCCGGATGCCGACAGCAGCGGAATGTCCACCGGTGCCAGTGGCGCGATCAGGATCGTGATCATCAGCGACATCGCCAGCCGGATCAGCGTCGGGATCTGGGTCGCGCCGAGTACGGGCGCCATCACCATCAGCCCGGCGACCCGGCCGAGCGCCCAGGCGAACGCGCCCACCCAACCCTCGATCTGGGAAAGATCGACATTGAGCGGCGCGCCGGCCATCAGCGCACCGACGCCGGCAGGTTTTCGATCAGCTGGCGGGTGAACTGCACCAGGGTGCGCAGCATCCACGGTCCGGTAATCACCATGACCAGGGCCATCGCGATCACCTTGGGGATGAAGCTCAAGGTCATTTCATTGATCTGAGTCGCCGCCTGGACCATGCCGATGATCAGGCCGACGGCCAGCGCGGTGAGCAGCAAGGGCGCACCGATCAGCATGGCGACGTAAAGCGCCTGCTGGCCGAAGGCCATGACGGATTCGGGAGTCATGTGTAGAAGCTCCCCGCCAGCGTCCCCAGCAGCAGAGTCCACCCGTCGACCAGGACGAACAGCATGATCTTGAACGGCAGCGAGATGATCGTCGGCGAGAGCATCATCATGCCCATCGACATGAGCACGCTGGCGACGACGAGATCGATGATCAGGAACGGGATGAACAGCAGGAAGCCCATCTGGAATGCGGTCTTCAGCTCGCTGGTGACGAAGGCCGGCAAGGCCACGCGATAAGGCACCGCTTCCCTGTCCGCGTACGGCTGTTCGCGGGCGAGCCTGGTGAACAGTTGCAGATCCGGCTCACGGGTCTGGTCGAGCATGAAGCGCTTGAACGGCGCCCCCGCCTTCGGCAAGGCCTGCTCGGCGGACAACGTGCCGTCCATGTACGGCTTGATCCCTTCGTCGTAGGCGTGATTGATCACCGGCGACATCACGAACAGGGTCAGGAACAGTGCAAGACCCAGGACCACCTGGTTCGGCGGCGTCGTGGCGGTACCCAGCGCCTGGCGCAACAGGCTGAGCACGATGATGATCCGGGTGAACGCGGTCATCATCAGCAGGATCGCCGGCAGCAGGGTCAGCGCGGTCATCAGCCCGAGCATCTGCATCGACAGTGTCCAGTTCTGGCCACCACCCGCTGCGTTCTGGACGTTCAGCAACGGAATCCCGACCGGATCGGCATGCGCTGCGAACGGCGCCAGGAGCAAGAGCAGAAGGAGAATCGTGCGCTTCATGACGGTTTCTTCCACTGCGCAAGCAGGTCACGGAAGCCCGTCGGCGTCGCTGCCGGCGGCGTGTCCTCGACGATCGGCGTCGCCAGCACATGCAGCGTACGCAGGCCGCTCGGCGAGGCACCGACCAGCAACTGCGTGCCGCCCACTTCGAGCAGCATCACGCGCTCCTTGACACCCACTGGCATGCTTTCCAGGCAACGGATACGCCGGCCGCCCGGCCGGACCCGGCCCTGTGCGCGACGGCTGAACCAGCCCACCACGAAGATCAGGGCAACCACACCGAGCAGGCTCAGCACGACGCGCAACAGTTCGGCGCCGGTGTTGACCTCGACCGGCGCCGCCGCGGGCGCAGCCACGCAGGCATACGAAGCGAAGCCGCCGGTAAGGGCGACGAGGATGCGGCGGAGCATGCTCATCGCAGCTTGCGAACCCGTTCTGCCGGGCTGATGACGTCGGTCAGGCGGATGCCGAACTTCTCGTTGATCACCACGACTTCACCGTGGGCAACCAGGGTGCCGTTGACGAACACGTCCAGCGGCTCGCCGGCGGCGCGATCGAGTTCCACCACCGAACCCTGGTTGAGCTGCAAGAGGTTGCGGATGCTGATCTTGGTACGACCGACCTCCATCGCCATCGTCACCGGCACGTCCAGAATCGTGTCGAGGTTGACCTCGCTACCGAGGCCCGCGGCATCGAGCACGCCTCGGCCCTCGGCCTGCGGCGGGTCCATCGCTTCGGTGAAAGAGGTCTCGTTGGTATTCATGCCGGTTCGTTCTCGATGATCGGTTCAGAAAGGCCGCGGTGCTCGCGGCGTCGCAAGACGGAATGGAAGCGCACGGCCTTGTTGCCGGCTGAATTGCCGATTCGGCCACGGAAAAGCGGGATGTCCTCGGCGAAGACCATCGCCAAGTCGGGTAAGGTGATCGGGATCACGTCGCCGCGGCGCAGGTGCAGGAAATCGCCGATCGACAGCGTGGTCTCGGCCATCAGCGAGGTCAGCTCGACCTCGGCGTCGAGGATTTCCTCATGCAGGCTCTGGATCCAGCGGTCGTCGCGCTCGGCGCGGTCGCTCTGCACGCCGGCATCGAGAAGATCGCGGATCGGTTCGACCATCGAGTACGGCAAGGTCAGGTGGACTTCGCCACCGCCGCCATCGAGTTCGATATGGAAGCGCGAAACCACCACGGTCTCGGTCGGGCTGACGATGTTCGCGAACTGCGGGTTGATCTCGGAATTGAGGAACTCGAACTGCATCTTCAGCACCGGCGCCCAGGCCTCGGCCATCGCGGTGAAGGCTTCGGCGAGCACGATCTGGATCACCCGGTTCTCGGTCGGGGTGAAGTCGCGGCCTTCGATACGCGCGTGGTAGCGCCCGTCGCCGCCGAAAAAATTGTCGATCACGGTGAATACCAGGCGCGGCTCGAACACCATCAGCGCGGTGCCGCGCAATGGCTTGATCCGCACCAGGTTGAGGTTGCTCGGCACGGCCAGCGAGTGCACGTATTCGTTGAACTTCACCATCTTCACGCCGAGCACGGACACTTCGCAGGACTTGCGCAGCACGTTGAACAAACCCGCGCGGAAATAGCGGGCGAAGCGGTCGTTGACCATTTCCAGGGTCGGCAGGCGACCGCGGACGATACGGTCCTGCTGGGTGAAGTCATAGGACAGCACGGTACCCGGCGGGGGCAGTTCGGCCTCCGTCTCGACCGCGCCGCCTTCCACCCCGGCCAGCAGCGCGTCGATTTCTTCCTGGGTAAGGATGTCGCTCATGGCTTCGAAGTCACTGCATGATGAAGCTGGTGAAGTACACCGCGTCGATGCCCGGACGGCCGATTTTTTCCTTCAGCACGCGCTGGATCTCGGTAAGCGCATCGGCCTGCAGCTTCTGCTTGCCCTTGACGTTGGAGAGCGCGGTGAAGTCCTGGGCCGAGAACAGCATCAGGAGCGCATTGCGGATCACCGGCTCCGCATCCTTGGTAGCCTGGATCGCGGCCGGATCGTGCGCCATCACATTGACGCCGACCTGCAGGAAGCGCAGCGCACGGTCGTCCTGGAAATTCACCACGAATGCCGGGTCGAGCTGCAGGTACAGCGCCGGCGCCTGCGCGGACCCGGCCGACGACTCCGCTCCGCCATTGCGCTTGAGCATCATCCAGCCACCGGCGCCCATGGCACCGACCACGATGACCGCCACGATGAGCATGACGAGCGTGTTTTTCGATTTCTTCGCCGTCGGCGGGGTCTGCTCGGGTGAAGCCATGGTCGGTCCTCGTACGGCAATGCTTTAGGGGATGACACGGCCCCTGCCGCGTCGACGAGGGCTTCGAAGCAAGGTGCATGCCATGGCCTGCATTAGGACGAAATCCTTGTAAATCCTTGCGTTTGGACGCTGGTCAAAAGATGATCAGCGACGCGCGACGACACTTTCTTGACGCCCGACGGCGCGTGGTCGCTGGCGACGTAGCCCCGACGCGTCACACGCAGAAACTTGCGACAGTGCAACGACATGACGACGACATGCCGAACGAGCAGAATTCCCCACCGTTTCCCCATCGGAGCCACCTGCCTTGAGCGCGCGCGCAGAAGACCACGGCGTCGCCCGGGCCACCTCGGCCAGTGGCATCGAACTGCCGGTGATCGACGTTACCCACCCGAACTTCGCGGTCCCCGCTGACGCGAAAGCCATCGCCGCCCTGCTCGATGCCTACGTGGCGGCGGAACGACGCCAGGCCCGGATCCCGGGCTTCATCAGGCGCTTGCTGCTGACCCTGGCCGCCCGGCGCTCGCTGCTCCTGCGCAAGCTGCTCCATCCGGAAACGGATTTTCTCGATGGCCTGACCACCTATGTGATGAAGCTCGGCGAGGCGAACCTGCCGCCGCCCTTCGATAGCGACGTCGATCGCCGCCTCGTCGCCAGCCCGCATGTCATGTCGATGCGGCTACGGCTGCAGCAATGCGCCCGACTCCTTGCCGACGGCCTCGCGCCGCACCTGGCACTGGCCTCCGGCGCTCCCCTGCTTCTGGTCAATGTCGGTGGCGGCCCGGCAATCGACAGCATCAACGCCCTGATCCTGCTGAAGCGGTCGCGACCGGAACTGCTTGAACGTCCCATCGAGATCCAGGTTTTCGACGTCGACGCGGCGGGACCCGCCTTCGGTGCCCGGGCCTTGTCGGCATTGCGCGCCGAGGGCCGTGCGCTGGCCGGCGTCGAGATTCACTTTACGCACGTGAGCTATGACTGGAACGCGCCCGCCCTGCTCGACGACCACGTGCGCCAGGCCGGTGCACGTGGCGCCGTCATCGCCGCGTCGTCCGAAGGGGCGCTGTTCGAGTACGGCAGCGATTCGGCCATCGTGACCAACCTGGCCGCGCTCCGCGGCGGCGGCCACGGCGCGATGCTGGTGGTCGGCTCGGTCACCCGCGCGGACATGCGGAAGATTCCCGCGACCACGCCACGTGGCTATGCACTGGTACCGCGCGGCATCGGCGGCTTCACCCCATTGGCGCAACGCGGCGGCTATGCCCTGGCGCGTTCCGAGGCCGCACCGCTCAGCGACCAGGTGCTGCTGGTTCCCATCTAGGAGAAAACCGTGTCGTCCGACATCGAATCGCTGTACATCGAACTGCTGCGCGCATGGAACGCGCGCGATGCCACGCGGATGGCCGCGCTATTCGCCGTCGATGGCGCCCTGGTCGGCTTCGACGGCAGCGAAGTCGCCGGGCGAAAGGCCATCGAAACGCATCTCTGGCCGATTTTCGCCAGCCACAGGACACCCGCCTATGTCGTCAAGATCCACGACATCCGCGCCATCGATGAGGGAACCGCCCTGCTCCGCGCGGCGGCCGGGCTGATTCCCGATGGCGGCGCGGCGATCGCCCGGGACCTGACCGCTATCCAGTCCCTGCTCGCCATCCGCGAGGACGGCCATTGGCGCATCGTCCTGTTCCAGAACACGCCGCTCGCCTGGCACGGTCGCGACGCGGACCGCAAGGCACTGAACGACGATCTGGATCGCCAACCGCGCCTTTCCTGACCTATTTGCGTTGGCGCGCCTCCCACTCGGCCAGCGCCTGGCGATACCGCGCGAGGGCCTCGTCGTAAACGTCATAGACACAGCGCACACAGCCTTCGCCGCAGCAGCTCTCCGGATCGGGTTCCTCGGGTGGCACCGGGCGTGGATCGTCCATGCAGCCATTGTAGAAGGCAGCGCATGACCTCGCACGTCATCGATGGCCATCCCCGTGATGTCGGACCGGAATGTCTCTCCCGCAGGCGAATTCACGGTAGCCCCGTTGAAAGGGGCTACCGCGCGATCACCGGCGCTCAGCGCGCCGGATCGATCACCACATTGGGAAAGTACTTCTTCACGCACGCGGCGTAGTCGCTCTTCTTCAACGCCGAGAACGGTGTCTGATAGCCAACGAGCTGGCACTTGTAGCTCTGCTGGCCGACGGTGTTCGCATCCCAGCCCCAATCCATTTCCCAGGAAATATTGAGCGCGCCCGCACCACCCTCCGCGAACTGTTTCATGCCGGCGCAACCGAGGACTTCCGTCGTTTCCACCGGCACCTTCAGGTGATTGGCGAACGAGTGGTAGTACTTGATCCTGTTGACCGACTGCTGGTTCTCGGTCGACCCACCGCATTCCACGCCACCGTTGATGATCTGCGTCGTCACGCCGAAACCGGTCACCAGCCCATTCGCCTTGTCGAAGTCGTTCGGCACCCAGGTCCCATCGACGACATGGAGCATCGACGGCTTGGGCGGTTGCGGGTACACAAAGAAGAAAACGGCGCTCGCCAGGTTCAACCAGGTATCGGCCACTTTTTCCGGGTGATCGAGCAGGGGACGGACATCACCGAACATGGCTTCTGAAAAGGGGCCGTAGTTGTAGTTGTACGAAAGCTGCTTCGCGCCGCGACCGAAATAGCTCTTGAACTCGCCGTCGTCGAATGTGCCGCAAGGCCATGCCTCGCCCTGCCAGGTCGCCGGATTGCACTCGCCGTTGTAACCACCGCGCATGCTCTCGTTCCAACCCATTTCACGCACATGGACCAGTGCCTGGCGCCATTCCGGCACCACGGTGTCATTGACATCGTGCCCACCCGTTTCCTGGGCGAAGTGCGCGAACATCGTGCTCAGCGATTTCCGGCAAATGGTTTCGGCATCGCGGCCGTCATCGTACGAACCACAGAATGCGGGGAACTTCGCGACGGCCTGAAGGAAACCCCGATAGGTGTATTCCGGCGCGCGTAACGGGAACAGGAACTCCCATTCGCTTTCCGGGATGATAGCTTCGACGCGGCGGACATTCTCCGGATTGTCGTTGCTACCGGCGACCACCGCCTCCACGACGGTGTTGTCACGCGTGGCGATCGAGGCCTTCGCCGCCAGCATCAGCGGAAAGTCGGTGAGCTGGCGTTCGGTGGCATCCAGTTCGCCCTGGGTGATGACGACCGTCGGCAGCGGCTGCCCCGGTTCGACGGGCTCGACAGGCTTGGTGGGGTCGACAGGCTTGGTGGGGTCGACCGGCTTGGTGGGCTCGACCGGGGTTACCGGTCCGTTGAACAGTTCCCACGGGGTGAGCCACGGTTCGGCCGAGGTCGCGACCCCGGCTGGCGACTGGCCAGGTTCGGCATACCACTTCGCCCGGTAATTTTCGCCCTGATAGGCGACGATCGAACCACCGACATAGGCCGAAGCGCTGTCGTAGGCGGCGGCCGACGAGGCCGAAGCGACAGTCGGCGAGGCAACGGCGGGAAGGGACAGGATGGTCAGCAGGCTCGATGCGAGCAGTGTTTTCGCAAAAATCATTCGCATGTTTCATTCCTTGAAGTGGGGAGTCGTTGAATCGACCGTTCACCCGATGAGCGCCGGCGAATTCTAGATGCCCCTCATGCCGATGCCACTCGGAGAAGCCCGAGAGCCATGCATCCGGAGAAGGCCCGGACACCCGGGTCAGGCGAAGTCGTCGACCAGCCCCTTGCTGATGCGTACGACCGGAAGCGCGGTATCTTCCGCACTGCTTTCGGCATTCTCACCGTTGCCGCCATGTTGCGCGGCATAACTTCCGTCCCGCCCCGCCTGTTGCTGGCTGACTTCCGCATGTCCGAGCGAAAGACCGTGATGGGCGAGCATCGCATCCAGCTGGGACAGCGTCTGCTGGACAGCCGTCACCGCACCGGGATGCTGCGCGGCGAAGGCGACATCGACCTTGCCGTGCTCGACACTTACCTTGACGTCGAGCTGGCCAAGGTCTTCCGGATGCAGGCGGATACGCGCCTGCTGGATATTCTGTCCACCGAGCCAGGCGATCTGGTCGCCGAGTTCCTGGGCGAAGGCCGGCGTCGTCGCCACCTGGGTCGATTGCAGTTGCACCGGCGGCGCGGCGACCTGTGGTGCGTCCGCGGCATGCGCCATGGCCGGCGTGGTCGGCATGGTGTCCAGCGCGCTGGTCGCAGCGTGTTTCGACGCGTCGCCGAACATGCCGGCCATCGCCTGCGCGTCGCCAGCATTGCCGTCGACCACGGGGGCGATCGCGGCATTCGTCGTCGCGCCCTGGCCGGCCGTGGCCGCGGTAGCGTCGCCGAGCGTCGGCACGCTGGCATCGGCATCGACGACTTTTCCGCCCTTGCCCGACTGGCCGGCAAGTTGGCCCAGGGCATCGCCAGCGACCACCGCAACCTTGGGCGGAATGCCGATCAAGGCGAGCATGGCGGTGGCCAGCGAGGTGCCGTCGTCAGCGGCGGGTGCGGCGTCCTTGTCGTCGCCCCCCTTGGTGGCGTCCAGTGTCGGTTTGGTCACCACCGGTTTCGCCACGGGAAGCGTGGCGGCGAGCTCGGCGCTCTCCGCCTGCGTGGCCTGCGTGGCCTGCGTGTCGTCGGCAGGCTTGCCCTTCGCATCGTCCAGCGCCTTGCCGAAGTGAGGCTGTGCCTTCGTCGTGCTCGCTGCATCGTCGCCGTCCTTCGACGCCGGCTTCGCCGACCCGGAGGCCTGGCCCGTCTTCGCGGGCGGCTGCTGCTCATGCTTCGGCGGCGGCGCCTGGACCGGCGCGGGTGACGGTGAGGCCGGTTGCAATGGCGGGGGCGGCGGGGGCGTCATGGAAACGATGCTCATGGGTTGGGCTCACTGATACGTGAAGGGCGGCGATACTGCGACCGTTCGTCGGCCTGTTCCTGTTCGCGTCGATCCTCGGTCTTGCGCTCGACTTCGCGATAGCGCGTGGTGACCGACTCGAGCGCTTTCGCGCGACTGCGCGCGTCGGTCCAGCGCTTTTGCGCCAGGGCCAGATTGGTCTTGCGGCGATCGACTTCATTCAGCTGCTGCACGATGGCCTGGTCGATGCGGTGCAGGAATTGCTGGCGGTTGAGCAGCGCCGCCACACCGACGCCGTCGGGCACCGAGCCATAATCCTCGCGATAGCGACGCAGTTCGTCGAGCTGGCTTTCGGCGCCAGCCAGATGACGCTGGTGTTCGGCCAGGTCGCGCGTGGCAGCTTCGGCGCGCTCACCGGCCAGATCGACCACGGGCTGCAGGCGGTCGGCACGCGAAGTCATGTGGCGCCTCCGCCGGTGACTTCGGCCAGGGCGGCGGTGGCATCGGCCAGACGGGTCGGGTCGTCCACTTCCTGTTGCAGGAAAGCGGACAACCGTGGCCAAAGCACGATCGCCTCGTCGACCCTGGCGTCGCTGCCCTTCTGGTACGCGCCGACGCTGATCAGGTCGCGCTGCTGGCGATAGGCCGAATAGACCTGGCGAAACCGTTGCGCCGAGCGCATGTGTTCCTTGGTCACCACGTTCGGCATCACGCGACTGATCGAGGCTTCGATATCGATCGCCGGGTAATGGCCGGATTCGGCCAGATCGCGCGAAAGCACGATATGTCCATCGAGGATCGCGCGCGCGGCGTCGGCGATCGGATCGTGACGGTAATCGTCGCCCTCGGTAAGCACGGTGTAGAACGCGGTGATCGAACCGCGGCCCTCGGCATCGTTGCCGGCGCGCTCGACCAGGGCGGGCAACAGCGCGAACACCGATGGCGGATAGCCCTTGGTGGCCGGCGGCTCGCCGATCGCCAGGGCGATCTCGCGCTGCGCCTGCGCGTAACGGGTCAACGAGTCCATCAGCAGGAGCACGCGCATGCCGCGATCGCGAAAATGTTCGGCCACGGCCGTGGCCAACTGCGCGCCGCGCAGCCGCGACAACGGCGGCGCGTCGGCCGGCGCGGCGACGACCACCGCGCGACGGCGGCCTTCGACACCCAGCGTGTGGTCGACGAATTCCTTCACCTCGCGACCGCGCTCGCCGATCAGGCCGACCACCACGACGTCGGCATCGGTAAAGCGGGTCATCATGCCGAGCAGCGTCGACTTGCCGACGCCGGAACCGGCGAACAGGCCGATACGCTGGCCTCGGCCGACGGTAAGCAGTGCATTGATCGCGCGCACGCCGACATCGAGCGGCGCGTCGATCGGCTGACGCAACATCGGATTGATCGGATCGCGGCGCAGCGGCGCCCGGTCGCTGGCCAGCAAGGGACCCTGCCCGTCCAGCGGCGCGCCATCGGCGCCGATCACCCGGCCGAGCAGCGCATCGCCCACCGGCACGCCGGATACGCCGGCGCAAGGCGTCACCCGCGCATTCGGCAAGCACGCCATGCATTTCGCCGGTCGGCATCAATAACAGGCGGCCATCGGAGAAGCCGACGACTTCGGTTTCCAGTTGTTTGCCGTCCGCACCGGCGACCATGCAGCGGGCACCCACCGGCGCCTCGCAGCCGACGGCTTCGAGGGTGAGGCCAACGACCCGGCGGAGCTTGCCTTCGGCTTGCAACGGACGCACCTGGGCGGCCTGCCTGCGGCGGGCGGCGAGCGCATCGCGCCAGCCGGCATCACGCGTGGTGGCGTGGGGATCAGTCATATGCTTCGCCACTGGATCCCGGCCTGCGCCGGGATGACGGTGAGGCGCACTTCGTCATTCCGGCGCAGGCCGGAATCCAGTGGCGATACCGTCCGATGATCGTCACGGCGCATCGCCTTCGAGCACCGCGTCGATCACTGCAGCGAGCCGGGTCTTTACGCGTCGCGTCGAGACTTGAGTTCTCGCTTTCCAGACGGCAATCGCCGCGCTGGAGGTCGACATCGTCGACGATCTGCCACGGGTATTCGCCGGTGTTCTGGTAATCGCGCACCAGGGCCGCGTCGTCAGGATGCAGGTGCACCCGCAGGTGTCTTGTGTTGGCCGGCAGCGCGGCCACCGACTGGCGGACGACGTCGACGATGCGCTCCGGATGCGTGCTCAGTTCATAGCCGAGCGCACGTTCGGCGATCAGCGTGGCCAGTTGCGCCAGTTCGGCGCCGACATCCGCATCGAGTGTCGCCAACGGCTGGGCCGCGGCAGTGAACAAAGCATCCAGCCGCGCCATCTGCGCGACCAGCTCGCGTCGCGCCATGGCTCGGCCTTCGACCAGGCCGGCATTGAATCCCTCCTCGCGCGCCTGGCGCTCGATCGCCTCGATATCGGCGCATCGTGGGCAGCCTGGATGCCGCCTCGGCCGCGGCCGCCTCGGCCACCGCCGCGGCGGCAGCCAGCTCGGCCTCGTCCACCAGCGGCAATTCCCAGCGTTCGATAGCTGTCGATGCGTTCGCGCGCCAGGATGCTCATCAGACGAATTCTTCCCCGCCGCCGGCGAGATTGATCTGGCCGGCGTCAGCCAGCCTGCGCGCCGTGGCGAGCACTTCCTTCTGCGCCGCGTCGACCTCGGAGAGGCGCACCGGCCCCTTGACCTCGAGGTCGTCGCGCAGCATGTCGGCGGCGCGCTTGGACATATTGGCGAAGATCTTCTCGCGGATCGTCCGGTTCGGCACCCTTGAGCGCGGTGATCAGGCGGGCCGACGGCACTTCGCGCAGCAGCGTCTGCATGCTGCGGTCGTCGAGATCGGCCAGATCGTCGAAGACGAACATCAGTTCCTCGATGCGGTCGCCGAGCCTGGCGTCCAGGCCGCGGATGGACGCCATCAGCTCGGCCTCGCGCGTGGTTTCCATCGCGTTGAGGATATCGGCCGCGGCCTTGAGGCCGCCGACGCTGGCCGATTTGAGTTTGTTGGTATTGCCGGAGAACTGGCGCTCCATGATTTCGTCAAGCTCGTTGAGCGCATGCGGCTGCACGCCGTCCAGCGTGGCAATGCGCATGACGACGTCCGAGCGGGTACGCGCCGGCAGGTAACCGATCACTTCGGCGGCCTGGTCGGATTCGAGGTGCGCCAGTACCAGCGCGATGATCTGCGGGTGTTCCTGGCCGATCATCTCGGCGATCGCGCGGCTCTCCATCCACTTCAGCGATTCCAGGCCCTTGCTGCTGCGGCCGAGCAGGATGCGGTCGATCAGGCCGCCGGCCTTGTTCTCGCCCAGCGCGTTGACCAGGATCTTGCGGATGTATTCCTCGGTGCCGACACCGAGCGAGGTGTGCTGGCCCATGTCCTCCTGCAGGCGGGTCAAGACGAATTCGACCTGCTCGCGGGAGACGTTTTTCAGCGCGGCCATGGCCGTGCCGACGGCCTGCACATCGCGTGCGCCCAGGTGCTTGAGCACGTCGGCCGCATCCTCCTCGCCCAACGTGAGCAGCAGGATCGCGGCGCGCTGCGCGCCGTTCAGTTGCTGCCTTCATGATTGATCAGCCGCCATCGTCGCCCACCCAGCTCTTTACAGACCTGCGCCGACTTGTTTGAGGATTTTCGCTGGCCATCCGCTTGGCCAATCCGACTCTTCTTGTTCGTACGCGAGCCAGCGGCCGGCGCATGCTGATCGTTGCGCCGCGGCGGCCGCCGAGTCGTCGCATATCGTCGTCGTCCACCATCACCGACACGGTCGGGATCGGCCCCGGCTAGCGCGGCGGTATTCATCTGCAGCTGCGGCGCGCAACAGGCCGCGCATCATCGGCCGCAGCACGAAGAAGGCGACCAGCAGCGCGACCAGCACGCCGAGGCCCTGCTTGATGAGCTCGAGCATGCCCGGCCGTTCCCAGAACGGGTTGTGCGATGCGGCTGCGTCGTTGCTGACGGTTCTCGTGGAAGGCCTCGTTGATCACGCTGACGCTGTCGCCGCGCTCGGCGCTGAAACCGACGGCGTTCTTGGTCAGCGTGGTCAGGCGTTCCAGTTCCTCGGCGTGAACGGCACGCTCTTGATCTTGCCGTCCTTGTCCGGGATCTGCTTTGTTGTCGACCACGACGGCGACGCTGAGCCGCGCAACTTTGCCCGCCGGATCGCTGACGTGGCTGACCGTGCGGTCGAGTTCGTAGTTGCGCGTGGCGCTGTTCGAACTCTGGCTCGGCTGCTGCTCTGCGCTGGCGGTATTGCCGGCCTGCTTGCCACCCTTGACGTCGGGACGTGCGGCGGTCGGCTGCGGCGTCGTATTCGGCGGCTGGTTGCTCAGCGCGCCCGGCACCGCGCCCTGGTTCGGCGACATCGTGGCGCGTTTCGCTATTGGTCTGCTCGCTGCGCAGCGCGGGATTGTCGTGATTGAACGTTTCGCTGGCCTTCTCGGTCTGGCTGAAGTCCAGATCCGCGAAGACCTGGGCGCGCACCTTGCCGGCGCCGACCAGCGGCGTCAGCAGTTCTTCGACGCGCTGCGTATAGGTGGCTCTCGATGCGGTTGGACAGGCGCAGCCGGCTGTCGCCGATCGCGCGAGGCGCTTTCCGGATCGCTGACGGTGAGCAACTGGCCCGCCTGGTCGATCACCGAAACCTGGCGCGTGTCGAGGCCGGGCACGCTGGCCGCCACCAGATGCACGATCGCCGCCACCTGGCCCTGGTCGAGCTGACGCCCCGGATACAGCGTGACGACCACCGAGGCACTGGCCGGGCTTGTTGTCGCGAATGAAGGCCGAAGGCTTGGGCAGGGCCAGATGCACGCGCGCCGCGCGCATCGACTGCAGACCGGCAATGGTGCTGGACAGATCGTTCTCCAGCAGTTGCTGGTAGCGGCTGCGCTCGGCCATGTCGCTCATGCCGAACGGCGAATCGGCCTGTGGCATCGTGCGCTGACGGCACTGCCCTGCGGCAGGCCCTGGCGGCGAGCTTGAGGCGCACGCCGGCAACGTCGTCGGCAGGCACGAAGATCGAGTTGCCGTCGGCACTCAGCGTGTAAGGAGTGTTGCCCGCCTGCAGCACCTGGGTCACGGCCGCGGCGTCTTTCTGTTCGAGGCCGGCGTAAAGCAGGCCGTAATTCGGTGCCCGCGACCACAGCACCGCGGCCACGCCGATGGCCACCGCCGCGGCGATGCCGGCCAGCAGGAAGATCTGGCGCGAAGCCGGCGCCTGGAGCAGCGACTTGAGCGAACCGAGTCGGGATTCCGGCGTCTTGGGCGTATTGGTGGCGATGCCGTTGTCAGCCATGGGACTCAATGAGGTGGGGTGATGCGAGCTGCGGTGTCCTCATCCGCCCTTCGGGCACCTTCCCGAAGAGGAGAAGGAAGGAATGAATCGTTCGCGCCTTCGCTTCAGTTAGATAGACATCAGATGGACATGTTCATGATTTCTTTGTACGCATCGACCAGCTTGTTGCGCACCTCGGTTGACCGCGGTGAAACGAGAGATCGGCCTTCTGCCCGGTGATCATCACCTGCGGCCAGATCGATACCCGGATCCCCTCGCTCGAAGGCTTCGGCCTGCTTGTCGGCGTTGTCCTGGGCTCGCGTTGACGTTTTCCAGCGACTGTTTGAGCAGGTTGCCGAAGCTGCCCTGCCCGACCGACGGGGTGGCGATCGGGCTGCGAGGACGGCAGTTCGGTCTGCGAGCCGAGCCGGCGCATCTGCGACGAGCAGGCTGTTGACGTCGATCTGGGTCATGACGGAATTCCAACGCGTGTATCGGTATATACATGTGCGTCGATGCACGAGCTATGCCAACCGAGCGCGATGCACGCCGGCGCTTCTGCCACCGCTTGCTCGTCTCGCAGTCCGTACTTGCGCAGCTTCTCGACCAGGGTCGTGCGCTGCACGCGCAAGCAGCTTGGCCGCATGGGCGACCACGCCATTGGCAGACGTCGAGCGCCTGGCGGATCAGACCCGATCTCGATACCGGCCAGGTGATCCTTCAGGTCGAGTCCGCCGGGAGGCAGGATCGACGGATCGAACTCCGCCGACCACTGCCACGGCTCGAACATCGCGACGGGGATCGGCTGCGCTTCCATCATCGCCAGCACCGCCGCACCGACGCACTTCCTCGCCCGCGGCGGGACCGCGATATTTTTCCGGCAGGTCGACCGCTCGCACTTCGCCGTGCGGCAGCAGGATCGCCATGCGCTCGACCAGGTTGGACAGCTCGCGCACGTTGCCCGGCCAGGCTGTGGCTGCGCAGCGCATGTCATGGCACTGGGCGCGAAGCGGACACCGACCAGGCCGCGACGCGACCAGACGCTGGTTGAACTCGGAAATCAGCGCCGGCAGGTCGTCCAGCCGCTCGCGCAGCGGGCGGCATTTCGAGCGGGAACACGTTCAGGCGGTAATAGAGGTCTTCACGGAACGCCCGCGCTCGATCGCGGCTTCGAGGTTGCGATGCGTGGCGGCGATGATGCGCACGTCGCAGCGCTGCGGCCGGTTGCCGCCGACGCGCTCGAACACGCGCTCCTGCAGCACGCGCAACAGCTTCACCTGCATCGGCAGGCTCATGTCGCCGATCTCGTCGAGGAACAGCGTGCCGCCCTCGGCCAGCTCGAAGCGGCCCTTGCGGGTGCTGATGGCGCCGGTGAAGGCGCCCTTCTCATGGCCGAACAGCTCGCTCTCGAGCAGCTCGGCGGGAATGGCACCGCAGTTGATCGCGACGAACGGCTTGTCGCGACGCGGCGAGCAGTCGTGGATGGTGCGCGCGACCAGTTCCTTGCCGCTGCCGGACTCGCCGAGCACGAGCACGCTCGAATCGAACGGCGCCACCTGGCGGATCAGCGCGTTGACACGCGGCATCGGCGCCGAGCCGCCGACGAAGCGGCGATTGGAAGCGATCGGCTCGACCCGCGTCTGCAGGCTGCGCATCGCTTCGGACATGCGCTCGTAGCGCAGCGGCAGGTCGATCAGCTCGATCAGCTGGCCGTTCTGGTCGTCGCCGGCGATCAGGCCGGTGGCGACCGGCGAGTCGGCCGCGACCAGCAATGGCAGGTTGCGCGCATGGCGACCGAGGATGGCCAGCCGACCTTCGAGCTCGACATCGCTCTCGACCGTGCCGACGAAGGCGCCGCGCCAGTCGTCGCCCAGGTTGTCCGCGCTCAGGTCGGCTGCAATGGACAGGGCGGTAACCGAGGAAGCTGAGTGCCGACATGATGGCGTGTGCACGCCCGGCGTCCGATTCGATAACGAGAAAATTCGAAGACTTCACTGGCTGGCCCCTTCTGACCGTTCGACTTGCGTCCCGTGGACCCGTCCGCGCCTCCTGTGGCAACGGCGGACCTCGCAAGCCTTCTCGGGAAGGTGTCAATCAAGAAGCGTGCCATCCCGGAAAAACGGCATAAGACAAGGGCTTTCAGCGGTTCCGCAAGGACTTGCGAAGCGACCCGCAATCGGTCCCTTCACGCGCTTTTTGTGGGTGTTTTGGGACCGAATGCCGGCAAAACGTCACTGCGTCAAGAATGACGACACGCGTCGCAAATGTGACGCTGTGCGCCCAGCGCCTACACACATTGGGCTAGGCCGCAGGTGGGAGTCAGGCCGGCCGCGCGGTGTGACGCGCCTCGGCGACCTGGCGCCGGTGCTGGCGGAAGACCAGTTTCAGGAGCGCCTCGCGTACGGCCTCGGCCAGGCCGTCATAGGCCACAAGACCGAGGTCCTGGCTGGCGCCAGCCAGAACGTGACCTGGCAGTTCCAGCGGCAGGGCGCGACAGGCGTCGAAATGAATACGCAGCATGATGCGGCTGCCCGGCGCGGGCAGGAACCGGCGCGGCAGCTCGGCGGCCAGCGCATTGAAGCGCACGGGGATGCGCGGCGGCAGGTCGACCGAAGGAAGCGCCAGGCGGTTGACCAGCTCGATCACCGCATTGAGCTTGGCATCCAGTCGGGCCAGTTCCTGATTCAGCGCGCTGTCCTCTTCGACACCCTCGGCGCGCCGCTCGACCAGGGAAGCCAGGGTCAGCAGCAGGCTGGCGTTGCGTTCGTTGAGCAGGGCCAGTTCACGCGGCTCGAGCGCGGTGGCGACCTCACAGGCGACGTGCAACAGGCCCTCGTAGCTGACCTGGTCGGCGAATGCCTGATGGATATCCTGGGTCATGGCCAACGCACTCCCGCTCGACGGTAGGCGCAGGATGAAACCCGGCAGGGCCGCTGGCAAGCGCGCGTGGCCATGCCCGTCAGCCGCGGGCGGAAACGAGATAGGCGGACAAGGCGCGATGCCTCTGGCGACTCTCGCCAAGTTCATTCTGTACGCTGATGCGTGCGTTGCCGACGCAGGCTTCGATGCGGCCATTGCAGGCAATCAGCTCGGCCAGCAAGTCGCCGCTGCGCGCATCGTCGGGGTGACCGAGGGCAAGCAGTGCCCCGCGATCGGCCTCCAGTGCCTCGAGCGCATTCCAGTCACCGGCCTCGGCGACATCCAGCATGCGCATACTGAGGGCAAGTGCGTCCTCCAGTGCCTGGTGACCCGGCGCGCTCATCGCGACGCCACCGCATGGCGGGCGGACAGATAGGTTTCGCGGATGTCCCGCCAGCTGTCGCGAATCGGCGCCAGCAGGCGACCGGATTCCTCGAGCGCCACGTCATCGTTATGCGCCTGGGCATGCAGCAGGCGGCGACTGATGTAGTTATACAGCGACTCGAGGCGCTGGCTGAGCTCGCCGCCCGTCTGGTGGTCCAGGCTCTGGCGCAGTTCGCCGACGATCGCCATCGCCTTGGAGACATTCGTCGCCTTGCCGGCCAGGTCGCGATGGGCGAGGCAGCCGCGTGCCTGGTTGATCCTCTCGATCGCGCCGTCGAGCAGGAGCAACGTCAATTGGTGCGGGTCGGCGTCCTCGACCCTGCCGCGCGCGCTTTGCTGCTGGTACATCGCGCTGGCGTTACGCGTATAGCCGTAGGTCATCGTGGTGCTCCGGGATCAGCTGCTTTTCGTATTGGTAAGTTGAGCCAGCGAGCTGGTCAGGAACGAGCTGGTGGCGTTGAGCGAAGTCATCATGGTGCCGAGCTGGGTGTACTGCGCGTTGAGCGTGGCCGTGTACTGGTCCATGCGCGTATTCAGCGACGTCTGTTGGTCGCCGAGCTGGCTTAGCGCGCTCTTCAGGCTGGTCGTACGCGTGGCGATGATGCCGTCGCTGTTGGTGAAGCCTTCCGAGGTGGCCAGCAGCCGGGTCGCGTAGCCATTGGTGCCGGCGAAAAGACCCTGCACCGACGCCGGATCGGACTTCAGGAAGGCGTCCAGGGTGTCCTGGTTCAGGGTCAGCTCGCCATCGGTGCTCTGATCGCTGCCGACGCCGCGGGAAATGCCGAGGTTTGCCAGGGTACCGATCGCATTGCCGGCCACCGAGCTGCTCATCAGCGCATTGACCTGGCGCTTCACCGAATCGAGCGTTGCGTCGCCGAACAGATTGCCGGTCTGGCCGGTGCTCTGGTTGAAGCTGTCCAGCGTATCGACGGTATCGGCATAGCTGTTGTAAGCGGTGACCAGATCGCCGATGGCCCCGGAGATCTTGTCGGTGTCCTGGGTCACGTCCAGCTCGGTCTTGCCGGTCGCGACCAGGTTCAGGGTCACGCCGTCGAGCGCACCGCTGACATTGTTGCTGGCGCTTTCCACGGCGATGTTGTCGATCGTCAGCTCCGCGTTCTTCGCCTCGTTGCCGCCGGCGGTATTGAGCGCGGTGGCGATGCCCGCAAGGCCGCTGCTGGCCCCGGTGCCCGTGCTGACGGAGAAGCCGTTGGCGGTACCGGTCTTGGTCGAGGTCAGCAACAACTGCGACCCGCCGGCGCCATTGACCACCGTGGCCGTGACGCCCGGATTGCCGGTGGCCTTGTTGATCGCGGCCGCGACATCGGCCAGCGTATCGTTCGCCGACACATTGATCTGCATGCTCTGGCTGCCGACCGTGATGTTCAGCGCGCCGGCGCCGACCGCCGCCTTGGGATCGACGACGCCGCTGGCGCGCTTCTGGGCGGTGGCCAGCTGGGTGACGTCGACCGAATAGCTGCCTGGCTGCGCCGAGGTCAGCGTCGTCGTGGTACCGATATCGGTATCGGACAGCGTCGCGGCGAAGCTGTTGTAGGTACTCGGATCGGTCAGCGCCGACAGCGCCTTTTCCAGTCCCGTCAGGGCGGTATTGAGCGAGGCCAGGCCGCTGAGCTGGGCGTTGGTCAGGGTCGTCTTGTTATTGATCTGGTTCTGCGCGGGCGCCTTCTTCGCATTGACCAGGGCGGTGACGATCGAGTTGACGTCCAGGTTGGTGCCCAGGCCCGGCACCGAGATGGAACCGCCACTGCTGCTGGTCGAGCCACTGCCCGAGCTGGCGCTCGAGCCGGAACCCAGGGCATTGAGCAGCGAACTCAGGTCCGAACCGCCGCTTACGGGAGTAGTCATCGCAGCCTCGTCTTTACATCGTCTATGTGTCCGCCACCGGTAAGGATGGCGGCGCCAACGAGTTGCCGGCAAAATCCACGGTCGGTCCATGGGCTTTGCCGGCAGCTCCGGGGAGCACGGCGACACCGGTGGATGGCGTCGCCGTGCGATCACGCTTCCGGCCGGAGCGCCGCGGCTTTCGCCGCGGCGGACCTGTCGGTTACTGCAACAGCTTCAGCACCTGCTGCGGCTGCGAATTGGCCTGCGACAGCACCGCGATACCGGCCTGCTGCAGCACCTGGGACTTGCTCAGGTTCGCCGTTTCCGCGGCGAAGTCCGCGTCCTGGATCGTGGACTGCGAGCTGGTCAGGTTTTCCGACTCGGCGCTCAGGGTCGAGATCGTCGAGGTGAAGCGGTTCTGGATCGCGCCCAGGGTGCTGGCCAGGTCGCTGATCGAGGTCAGGGCGACGTCGATGCGCGAGATCAGCTCATTGGCCTGGTCGACCGTTGCGACGCTGCCGCTGGCGAGCGAGCCGCCGGTGACCGTCGTGCCGGTGGCGAACGAGCCGGAGGTGGCGCCCGTGCCGACGGCGACCGAGATGGCCTTGTCGGAGAACAGGTTCAGCTGGTTGCCGTTGGCGCTGACCGCCGAATCGACACCGAGGTTGGCCGCGTTCACCGCATCGGACAGGTCCTGGATGCTCTTGAACGTGCCGGTGATGCTCTTGCCATCGATGATCAGGTCACCGGCGGCGAGCGTCGCGCTCTTCGGGTTGACGGCTGCCAGGGTCGCCGTGGCACCCGCGGTGGACTCGGTACCGCCGGCCGCGAGGGTAGCGGCGGTCAGGCCAAGGGCCGTCAAGGTGCTGGCGCTACCGGCGATGGTCACCGAACCGGTGGCGGCAGCGGCAGTGATGCTCACTTCGCCACCGACGACGGCGGCCGTACCACTACCACCGACAGCGGTATTGATCGCAGTCTGCAGGGCGGCCGGCGTGGTGAACGAGCCGGTGACGTCGGTGCCGTTGATGGTCAGGTCGCCGGCGCCGAGGGTCAGGCCGGTGGCCTTGAACAGGGCGCTGATGTCGTTGCTCGAGGTCTTGGCGATCGCGCCGATGTCGCTGGTGCGCGAACCGCTGCCCAGGGCGACGCTGATGGTCTGGCCGACGTTGGCGCCGACCTGGAAGGACAGCGAGCTGGTCGAGCCATCGAGCACCTTGGTGCCGTTGAAATCGGTCTGGTTGGCGATACGGGTGATTTCAGCGAGGCGCTGCTGCACTTCGGTGTCAATCGCCTGACGGTCCGAATCGGTGAAGGTACCGTTGGCGGACTGCACGGCCAGGTCACGGATCGCCTGCAGGTTGGTCGTGATTTCGTCCAGCGCCGACCCGGTGGTCTGCGCGAGCGAGATGGCGTCGCCGGCGTTCGAAGAAGCCTGCGACAGGCCGCCGATCTGCGTGGTGAAGCGCGTCGAGATCGCGAAACCCGCGGCGTTGTCCTTGGCGCTGTTGATCTTCAGACCCGAGGACAGGCGCTCCGTGGCCTGGGCCAGGGCGCTCGTCGACTTGGTCAGGTTGTTCTGCGCGGTCAGCGACGACGTGTTGGTATTGATTACGAGTGACATGGGTGTCTCCTAGCGGAACCGGTTGCCGGTGTGTTTGGGCGTTTCATCATCCCGGCGGGGTGTTCCAATTCCGGAATGCCGTCCGCCTCGGGGAGATTTTTCGGCACCCCAACCAATTACTTGAGTCAACCGATCCACTTTTTTCTTTTCAAAATGGGCTAAAGCAATCGGCATGCCAGCCGATGGGGCGTGCACGCCGAACCGCCGGAAGCCAGCAAAATCGCCGTTTGGCACCGGAATTGCTCCTTACCCGGACCACGGCCCTCGCGACGTAAATCCGACGCGACCTGAGGCCACTCAAACGTTCCGGAGCCAACGATGTCGTCAGTCCTTCCCGTCGACGAAGCAACCACCACGCAAACCGCGCACGAAACGCAGGTCGACACCGAAGCGCGGGAAGAAGCCGCCGATCCGGTGCTCGCGGCGAGCGCGCCGCTGGAGCTGGACTATGCGACATGGCTGGCACGGCGACAGATAAGCGGCGGCCAGCGGCGCGCCGCCATCGAACGCATGCGCTCCTGGCCGGCACCGCCGCGACTGCTGGTCCTGGTGCTCGACGACGACGCCGACGACGCGGCATTGCTGGCGACCCGCTCCTCCCTGAAAGCGCAGCTTCTTGCCGCGACCGAGATCGACGTCGTCGATGCCAGGGATGTCGATGCGATCAACCGGCGGGCCGCCGCCAGCGATGCCGACTGGGTGCAGATCGTGCATGCGGGCGATCGCCTGGACGAGCTGGCCCTGTACCTGGTCGCCGACCGCCTGCATGGCGACAGCGAGCTGATGGCGCTCTACAGCGATGAGGATGCGCTAACCGCCGACGGATCGGCCGATCCGATCTTCCGTCCCGATCTCAATCTCGACCTCCTGCGCAGCTATCCCTATACCGGCCGTTCGCTCGCCTTCCGGCGCAGCCGGCTGATCGAACTGGGCGGACTGCAGCCAGACCGCGGCGCACTGGCCCTGCACGACTATCTGTTCCGCCTGATCGAAACGGACGGCTTGCCGTCGATCGGGCATCTGGACGACATCACCTACCACGCCGCCCTGCCCTTCGCCGCCTGGCTGGCCTCCGATGCCGTGGCGACCCAGGCCGCGCCGGTCCTCAAGGCACACCTGGATCGCCTCAAGGTGGCACATCGCCTGCACGCCGGGCCCTTTGCCTCCTCGCATCGCGTCGAGTACCTGCATCCGGGCAAGCCGCTGGTGTCGATCGTCGTCCCGGTACGCAACCAGTTCGCCCAGCTCAACGTGCTGATCGACAGCCTGTTCTCGACGACGGCCTATCCCGCCTACGAAATCCTCCTGGTCGATGCCGCCAGCAACGATCCGGCGACACTCCGCTATATGGCCGGGCTCGAAACCCTGCCGGGCGAGCGGATACGCGTCCTGCGTCATACGCAAAGCGCCGACCTGCCCCTGCTCTACAACAGCGCGGTCAACGAGGCGCGCGGCGAATACCTGCTCTTCATCGACGTCAACAGCGCGATCCTGCACGCCGACTGGCTGGATGCGCTGGTCCAGCATGGGCAGCGCCCGGAAGTCGGCGCGGTCGGCGCGCGGCTGCATTTCGGCAACGGCACCGTGCAGCATGGCGGTGTCCTGCTCGGCCTGCACGGCATCGCCGAGCACGCCTTCGTCGGTGAAGCCGCCGACGCCCCGGGTTACATGCAGCGCCTGCAGGTGGACCAGAACTACAGCGCGGTGAGCAGCGCCTGCATGCTGGTGCGCAAGTCGGTCTTCATCGGGGTCGATGGCTTCGGCGACGACGAGTTTCCCTCGACTTACCACGCGGTGGATCTGTGCCTGAAGATCCGCCAAGCCGGGTTCCTTACCGTATGGACGCCGCATGCGCGGCTGCTGCACGACGGCCGCAGCGACATGCTGGTGGCGAAGACCAGCCAGGTCCAGGTCGACTTCTCGCTATTGAACACCGAGCAGCACGCCCTGTGCCGCCACTGGCAGCCCTGGCTGGCCCGCGATCCGGCATACAACCGCAACCTCAGCCTGCGCAACGGCAATTTCGCGCTCAACGAGCAACGCCATGTCGCCTGGCAGCCCTTCGCCACACCGGTGCTGCCCCGCGCGCTGTGCCTGCCCGCCGATGCCTACGGCTGCGGCCATTACCGCGTGCGCCAGCCTTTCCTCGCCCTGCACGGCGAAGGCCTGCTCGACGGCATGATCGGCGATCGTTATCTCACGCCGGTGGAACTGGCCCGCTTCGAGGCCGACGTGGTGATCCTGCAGCGCCAGCTGCGCGATTCGCAGCGCGCCCGCATGCAGGACATGAAGGAACTCTCCGGCGCGTTCCGCATTTTCGAACTGGACGATTACCTGACCCATCTGCCGATGAAGAACATCCACCGCAGCGAGATGACCGCCGACGTCACCAGGAACCTGCGCCAGGCCGTGAGCATGGTCGACCGCTTCGTCGTCTCGACCGAACCCCTGGCCGAACAGCTCGCCGGCTTCCACAACGATATCCGCGTAGTGAAGAACAGCCTGCCGCCGACCTGGTGGGGCAACCTGGAGACGCCGTTGCGACGGACCGGCCCCAAGCCGCGCGTCGGCTGGGGCGGCGGCTCAAGTCACCGGGGCGACCTGGAGCTGATTGCCGACGTGGTCCGCGATCTCGCCGACGAGGTCGAGTGGGTCTTCTTCGGCATGTGCCCGGACAGGTTGCGTCCGTATGTGCACGAGTTCCATACCGGCGTCCACATCGACGACTACCCCGCGAAGCTCGCCTCGCTGAATCTCGATCTGGCCCTGGCGCCGCTCGAGGACAATGTCTTCAACGAGTGCAAGAGCAACCTGCGCCTGCTCGAGTACGGCGCCTGTGGTTTCCCGGTGATCTGCAGCGACGTACTCTGCTACCGCGGCGACCTGCCGGTTACCCGGGTGAAGAACCGTTACCGCGACTGGATCAACGCCATCCGCATGCACCTGTCCGACCTGGACGCCAGCGCCACCGCCGGCGACGCCCTACGCGACGCCATCCACCGCGACTGGATGCTGACCGGTCCGCGCCTGGTGGAGTGGAAGAGCGCGTGGCTGCCAGGGTGATGCTTTTAAAGGGAGGCGCTACGCGCCACGTCCTCACTGGATGATTCGCACCTGCGGCGCTCACGCCGGCTTTTAAGCTCCACCCGGGGCCCCTTTGAGCGTGAGGTCGGCTGGGACGACAAGGCCGCGAAGCGGGGGTCGGCATGGATGCCGACCGTTTGCGACCGTACATGGATGTACGGCCGCAAACCCCGGCCCAGCCGGCCGCACCCGCGTAGCGGGGCACGCGATTGGGGTGCCCTTTCTTTGATCCAATCTTCCTTTGGGCACGCAAAGAAAGATTGGTCGGCCGCGGCAGCGATCGAAACCACGGCCCGCTAGGGGCCGGCACGCCCGCGGCAACACAACAGCAAGAGCAACCCTCATCCGCCCTACGGGCACCTTCTCCCTCAGGGAGAAGGGAAAAACATTCCGGTTACTTGATGTAATTGAACAGACTCAACGTCTGTACCTTGGCGAACACCTGCTGCGAGGCCTGCAACGCCGCCGACTGCAGCGACAGCTGGCTGATCGTCGCCGCCGGATCGGCATCCTGCACACCCGACAACGCATCCTGATACGTCACGCTCAGATCCGCATAGGTCGAACTCTGCTGATCGAGAACGCTCATCCGGCTGCCGGCAAGCACCTGGGTATGGGTCACCGAGGCCTGGGTCTGGTCCAGTGCCTCGATCTGCCGGTTCATCGTATTGGCCAGCTGCGCGTCGCTACCGGTGCCCTGCAGCGCCGAGATCATATTGTCGATGGTCGAGAAAATATCCTGGCTTTTGCTCGGCGCGACCGTGACGGTATCGCCGGCGGCTGGGGTGCCGGTCATCGCCACCGTCATGCCGTTGAAGCTGATCGCATCGCCCGCCGTGTAAGGGCCACCGACCGGATTGCCGGTCGCCGGGTCGAGGACCGGATTGCCGGCGGCATCCGTCGCGCTCCAGTTGCCGGCCGCATCGAAACTGATCGTGTAGCTGCCACCGGCCGCGATCCCGGCCTGGTAGGTCGCCGGATCGGTGACGCTGCTGGCGCCGACGATCAGCGAGCCGGTGTTGGCGCTGCCCGCCGACGCGATGAAGGTGCCATTGCCATTCGGATTGTTCATGAAGATACCGCTACCGGCGTCGCCCATCGCCACCTGCAATCCCGAACCGATCGACATCATCATCTGGCCATCGGTACCGGCATAGCTCACCGAGCCGTCGGCATTCTGGATGAAGGGGGTCGTGGTGCTGCTGGTTCCGGAGAACAGCGCGTCGCCGTTGGCGTCCGTCGTATTGGCCAGCTGCAACAACTGCGCGCGGATCTGCTGGAGGTTGGTGGCGATGCTGGCCCGGTCCTCGGGTGCGAGCACGCCGTTGATCGATTGCAGCGCCAGGGTACGCGCGCTGTCGAGCTGGCTGGTGAGCGAGTCGAGCGTGGACGTTTCGGTCGATAGCCGGGTGTTCGCGGTACCGATGTTCGTCGTGAACTGGTTGTTCGCGGACAAGGTATGGTCGATCGCCAGCGCCTGCGCGGCACCGGCCGGATCGTCCGAGGCCACGTTGATGCGCTTGCCCGAGGAGACCTGGTTCTGAGTCCCGGCCAGCGCCGCCTGCTGGCTGAGCATGGTGGACAGCGACTGCTGGTAGCTCCAGCTGGTGGAGATGCGCATCGACATTAGTTTTGCACCGCGTTGATCAAGCTGGTGAAGATCGTCTGTGCCGTGGAGATGACCTGCGCGGCGGCCTGGTAGGACTGCTGGAATTTGACGAGATTGGCGGCCTCCTCGTCCTGGTTGACACCCGAAAGGCTCTGCTGTGCCGCGACCGCCTGATTGTTCAGGCTGGTCTGCGTGGCGAGGTTCGACGTGGCCTGGGCGCCGGCGCTGCCGATCTGCGTGGTCAGGTTGCCGTAGGCATCCAGGACCGAGGTTTTGCCGCCGTCGAGTACGCCGGCATCGACGAGCTTTGCCGCATCGAGCGCATTGCTGTTGTCGTTAAGGCCATTGGTATTCGCCGTCACGGTGAACTTGTCGCCGGTCGCCGGTGCGCCGCTCAGGGTCACGCTCATGCCGTTGACGGTGATCGGCTGGCCGGCGGTATACGTGCCCGTGGTCGTCGTGCCGGTGACCGGATCGGTGATCGAGTACGCGGTCGGCGAGGTAAAGGTGATCGTTGCGCCATCGAGTACCGCGGCATTGGTCGGATCGGTCACCGAGGTCGAGCCGATCGCACCGGTGCCGGTGTTGGCCTTGTCCGCCGTGGTCACCAGCGCCGCGGCCGCGGCGATACCGGACGGATCGGTCATCGCCACCGAAAGCGTGCTGGCGGCGTTGCGGGTCGGCTGGATCTTGAAGCTGTCGCCGGCCTGCGCCGGCGGCGCGGTGGACGGGGTGAAGGTCAACCCGGCCGCGGACAGCGTGCCATCGCCATTGTCGGTCAGGGGCACGTTCTGGCCGCCCGTGGTGCGCATGCTCCAGGCGGTGCCGTTGAAGCTCATGATGTAGTCGGAGGTACCGAGCTTGGACATGTCGGTGATCGACGCGCCCATCGTTGCCGCGCTGGTATTCGCCGAGGAGGCCAGGACATCGGGGCCGCCGATACTGAACATCGGAGCACCCAGCTTGCCATTCAGGTCCATACCCTTGGCCTGCTGCGCATTGACGCTCGAAGCAAGCGCCTGCGCCGCCTGGCCGAGCTGGTTCTGCGCCGGATCGAGCACGCTGCTGCGATAGTCGATCAGCGCGCCGAGCGAGCCGCCGCTGATCTTGCCAGTGATGTCATTGCCGGAACCGTCGACCACAATGGTGCGGGTGGCATCGTACGGATCCTTGGCGGTGCCGAGGGCGAACGACTGGTTGCCGCTGACCAGGGCCTGGCCGCTGTTGCTATAAAGGCTGATCGTGCCGTCGGTTTCATGCACGGCGGACACGCCGACATCGCCGGCCAGTTGGCCGACCAGGGCATCGCGCTGGTCGAGCAGGCTGTTCGCCGCACCGTTCGGCCCGGCCTGGCTGATCTGCTGGTTCAGCGAGGCGATGTTCTTGGTCAGGTCGTTGATGCTGTTGACCGTGTCGCCGATCTGGGTATTGACCTGCCGCTGCTGCCCGGTGAACTGGCTGGCCAGGGTGTTGAAGATCGCCACCATCGACGACGCGTCGCCAAGCATGGCCTGTCGCGTCGCGCTGTCGCTGGGTGCGCCGGCGACCGTGCTGAAGGCACCATAGAAATCGTCCAGCCCGCTCTGCAGGTTGCCGCTACCGGCCAGCGCACCATTGAGCGTCGTGGTCAGGTCGTTGAATGTACTGGCGCGCTGCACGCTGGAACTGCTGTTCCATACGGCATTGGTCAGGAATTCGCTGTACTGGCGCTGGACCGCGACCACGTCCACGCCGGCACCGACCGTCAGACGGCCGTTGCTCTGCCCGATCTGCTCGACCTGGACGACGGTCTGCCGGCTATAGCCGGCCGTGTCGACGTTGGCCAGGTTGTTGCCGACGGTATTGAGGGCCACCTGTGCCGCATTGAGGCCCGAAATACCGATGCCCAGCATGTTACTCATGGGAAAATCCTGGAGACTCGACGTAATTCATGCATGACTCGTCACTCACTGATTCGGCAGCCCGACGGATGACTTGAGCGATTCCAGGGCCTTGCGCATTTCCGGGCTGTTGGCGATCGCGGCGATTTTGGTGGCATAGGAGGGGTCGGTGGCATACCCGCCATCGACCAGCGCACGGGCAAAACCGAGTACGTCGTCGCCCTTGCCGCGCGCCTGCGCGTAACGGGAATTGTTGGCGATCAGGTCGGCGTAGTCGGCGAACGAGTGCGCCGGCGAGTCGTAGGAACGGAAATTCGCGACACGGCGAACGGCGACGCCGTCCTCGTATTCGAGCGTGGGTACGTTGACCCTGGCGCCGTCCCAGCTGGAACCGGCCTTGATGCCGAACAGGTTGTAGCTGCTGCTGCCATCCGGATGCGCGGGCATGCGTTTGCCCCACTGGGTTTCCAGCGCTGCCTGGGCCAGCACGGCACGCAAGGACACACCAAGCTTCTGCGCAGCGGCGGCAGCCTGGGGCGCGAGATCGCGAACGAACTCGCCGATATCCTCCGGCACCCACTTGCCGACGGCTTTCCACGCCGAATGGGCGGCGTCGCCGATCGCGGACAGACGGTCCTTCCAATGGTCGGCGGGCGCGCCATCCTTGCCGTCTTCGCCGCCGGCATGGATCACCCGGCCATCGGCATCGAGCTTCGCATTCGGACCGCCGAGCTGGCGCACCAGCATATCGGCGATGCCAAGGCCCTTGCCGTGCTGGGTCAGGTTCATCGCCAGCTGCTGGTCGTACATGTCGCGCCACTGGTCGGCATTGCTGTCGTCGACCATCGAGTCGCCGAAGCTGGCCTCGCGCATCGACTTGAGCATCATCTGGGTAAAGATCGATTCGAACTGGCGCGCGACCACCGGCAGCGTCGCGCCCGCATCGGTCTGCGCCGAATGCCGGAGCGCGCCGAACCCGGACATGTCCGTCCAGGTGTTGACGCTGTTGTTGAGTGACACGTCGCCCGGAGCCATCAGATCACCACCAGTTCGGCATGCAGGGCGCCCGACTGCTTCAGCGCCTGCAGGATCGAGATGAGATCGCTCGGACCCGCGCCTACCTGGTTCACCGCGCGGATAATCGTGTCCAGGCTGACGCCCGGGCCGAACTTGAACATATGCGCGCCGTCCTCGCTCACCGTCACCGTGCTGTTCTGCACGACTTCGGTCTGGCCGCCCTTGCTGAAGGGACTGGGCTGGCTGACCTGGGGCTGTTCGCTGATGGTGACCTGGATCGCGCCATGGGCGACCGCGGCGGCGCTGACGCGCACATCCGAACCGATCACCACGGTGCCGGTACGCGAATTGACCACCACGCGCGCCGGTGCATCGCCGGGTTGTACTTCCAGCGCCTGGATCGCGCCCAGCCAGGCCACGCGCTGGCCGGGATCGAGCGGACCGCGTACGGCGACCGAACCGCCGTCCAACGGATTGGCGGTACCCGGGCCATAGGTGCTGTTCACCGCCTGGGCGATGCGCGCGGCGGTGGTGAAGTCCGGCGTATTGAGGTTCAGCACCATGTCGCCGCCATTGCCGAAAGCCGACGGCACCGAGCGCTCCACGGTGGCGCCGGCCGGCACGCGGCCGCTGGCGGAAATATTGATCTGCACGCTCGAGCCGCTCTTGCCGCTGGCACTGACACCGCCGACGACCACGCTGCCCTGCGCCATCGCATAGACATTGCCGTCGGCGCCATGCAGCGGCGTCATCAACAGCTGGCCGCCACGGATGCTCTTCGCGTTGCCGATCGAGGCCACGGTGACGTCGATCGCCTGGCCGGGCTTGGCGAACGGCGGCAGGTCCGCGGTGACCATCACCGCCGCGGCATTCTTCAGCTGCGGACGCGCGCTGGCCGGCACGGTGATGCCGAACTGCTGCAGCATGTTCTCCAGGCTCTGCGTGGTGAACGGTGCCTGCGTGGTCTGGTCGCCGCTGCCATCGAGACCGACGACCAGGCCGTAGCCGATCAACTGGTTGTTGCGCACGCCGGCGACCTGCGCCAGGTCGCGGATGCGATCGGCATGCACCGGCGCGATCAACCCAACCAGGAAAACCACCAAGGCGACAACCCGCATGGTCTTCATCAGTAGGGCATCCATTTGGAACTAAAGAACCGCGACAGCCAGCCCTGCGTATTCGCATCGGCCAGGGTGCCGCGTCCGGAATAGGTCGATCCGCGCATCGGCGACGCGCGTCGACGGGACCGAGTTGTCCTGGGCGATGTCCTGCACGCGGACGATGCCGGAGATCCGCACCAGCTCCTGGCCCTGGTTGATGGTCAGCCACTTCTCGCCGCGGACCAGCAGGTTGCCGTTGGTCAGGCGCTGCGCCACGGTGACGGTGATCTGGCCAGTCAGCTGGTTGCTCTGGCTGCTGCTACCATCGCCGGCGAAGCTGCGATCGGCATTGGTCGTGATGTTCGCCGCCTTGCCGCCGATGCTCAGCGACTGGCCGAGGATGGTCGGCGCATCGATCGCGCTCTTGTCGGTCTTGCTGGTGCTGGTCGAGGACTTCTTGCTGGCCTGGGTTGCTTCGACGAGGGTCACGGTCAGGATGTCGCCGACGCGATGCGCGCGCGCATCGGAGAACAGCTCCATGTTCTGCATATCGTGATAGATCGAACCGTCCTTCGCCACCGGTGCATCGGCGGCCATCGGCGCCGTTGGCGCCCACTCGGCGTCGTCGTGGCGCGGCTCCATGGCACAGCCGGACAAGACGAGGATCGCCATGCAGGCAGCGGGGACGAAAGGAAAGCGTGGCATGGTCTTGATCACAGTTTCTGGCTGAGGAACGACAGCATGTCGTCGACGGTGCTGATCGCCTTGGAATTCATTTCGTAGGTGCGCTGGGTTTCGATCATGTTGACCATCTCCTCCACCACGTTGACGTTGGAGGACTCAAGCGAGCCCTGCAGCAAGGTGCCCATGCCGTTCAGGCCGGGCTGCCCGGTCTGCGCGGTGCCACTGGAGGCGGTTTCCACATAGAGGTTCTGGCCCATCGGCTGGAGGCCGGCGGAATTGATGAAGTCCGCCAGCTGCAAGGTACCCAGCACCACCGGCGCACTGCTGCCGTTGGCGGTGGCCGAGACCGTGCCGTCGGTGCCGATGGTGACGGTGTCCATGTTCGGCGGCAGGGTGATCGCCGGTTCGATCGCATAGCCGTCCGAGGTCACCAGCTGGCCGTTGGGATCGGTCTTCAGCGAACCGTCGCGCGTATAGGCAAGCGTGCCGTCGGGCATGGTCACCTGCAGGAAACCGCGGCCCTGGATCTCCACGTCGAGGGAATTGCCCGTGGCGGAAGTACCGCCCTGGGTAAACATTTTCTGCGTGCCGACCACGCGTACGCCGGTACCCAGCATCAGGCCGGTCGGCGACTCGGTCTGCTCGGTGGTCTGGCCGCCGGGCTGTCCTTTATTTTGGTAGATCAGGTCCTGGAACGACGCGCGCGAACTCTTGAAGCCCGTGGTGTTTGCGTTGGCCAGGTTGTTCGAGATGACGTCCATTCGCGTCTGCTGCGCGTCCAGGCCGGTCTTGGCGATCCAGAGGGAAGAAAACATGATGAGCTCCGTTCAGTGTGCGCGGGCGGGTCAGCTGGCCTGCAACAATTTGGTCGATGCATCGGCGTCGTCTTCCGCGGTCTTCAGCGACTTCACCTGCATTTCGTATTGGCGCGACAGCGAGATCATCCGCACCAGTTCTTGTGAGCCATTGACGTTGCTGCCCTCGAGCGCGCCCGAGGTGACTTTCACATCCGGATCCGGCGCCGCCTGGGTACCGTCGTTCATATGCATCAGGCCATCGCCGCCCTGGACCAGCTGCGCATTGCCGGGATTGACCAGGCGCAGGCGATCGACCGTAGCGACGGTGGACGGCCCTTGCCCCAGCGGCACGGTCGAGATCGTGCCGTCCTCGCCGATGGAAATCCCGGCGCTGTCCGGCACCGTGATCGGCCCGCCGTTGCCGAGTACCGCGTTGCCGCGCGAGTCGGTGAGCAGACCATCCTGGGTCAGTTGCAGGTCGCCGGCGCGGGTATAACCCTCGCCGCCATCCGGCGACTGCACCGCGATCCAGCCGTCGCCGCGAACGGCGACGTCGAGCGAGCGTCCGGTCTGCTGCATCGAGCCTTGCGAAAAATCCTGGCCGATGCCCTTGGCCACCGCATTGATACGCGTTGCCAGACCGTCTCCGACCACGGGCACGCTGTTGAACGCGGTCAGCTCGCTCTTGAATCCCACCGTGGTGGCATTGGCAAGATTGTGGCTGACGGCGTCCTGGGCCCGCATGATCTGCGAGGCACCGGTCATCGCTACGTAGACGGAACGGTCCATGGCGTCGCTTACCTGGAGATCGCGTTGAACAGGGTGCTGGCCAGCGTGTTGTCGGTCTGCAGTGCCTGCGCATTGGCCTGGTAGTTGCGCTGAGCCTTGATCATGTTGACCAGGTCGGCGGTGGTATCGGCCGTGCTCGACTGCTCGAGCTGGCCGGAGGCTACCGTGCCGAACTGGCCCACGCCGGCCGTACCCATGACCGGCGTGCCCGAATCGCCGCTGGCCGCCCAGGTGGTGTTGCCGAGCTGGCGCAGGCCCTGCAGGTTGGCGAAGTTGGCCAGGGCCACCTGGCCGATCTGCTTGCTCTGGTTGTTCGAGTAGTGCGCGGTGACGATGCCGTTATTGTCGACGTCGATATCGGTGAAGGTACCGGCGACGTTGCCGTCCTTGTTCACCGCGCCCGGCGCGAAGTCGGTGCCGAACTGCGTGGTGTTGTTGACGTTCACCGTGAGCGTCATCGGGTTCGACCCGTTGCCGAAATTGACCGGATTGAAGGCAAGGTTGCCATCGGCGGGCGTGGCCAGGTTGCCGCTCGAGTCGAAGGTCATGGGCTGCACGCCGGCGTCGTTGCCGTCCACGGTCAGGTGGGCGTCCCAGGTATTGGTACCGGTCTTGACGTAGTACACGACCGCCGGGTGCGTGCCGCCCTGGGAGTCGAAAACGCTGAACGGCGTGCTGTTGGTAAAGCTGTCCGGATCGGTCGGGCTGAAGGGCGTATTGGTCGGCAAGGTCGCCGTCGCCGGCAGGTTCGCGCTGATCGTGGCCTCGGTCGAGGCCTTGGCCGCGCTCTGCGCCGTGGTCAGGTTGAGATCGACCAGGGCACTGGTGTCGAACGTGCCGTTGCCGTTGCTCGGGTAGACCTGGAGGTTGTAGCCCTCCGAGGTGATCACATTGCCCGCCGGATCCTTGGTGAAATTGCCCGCGCGCGTATAAGCGATGCCATCGCCGGTATCGACGGTAAAGAAGCCGTTGCCGGAAATCGCGAAGTCAAGGCTGTTGCCGGTCGTTTCCGGATCGCCCTGCTGGAACTCCTGGGCGACGTCGGTCAGCGCGACACCGCCACCGACCGCGGTCGCGGCAAGGTTCGAACCGGTCACCGCGAAGATGTCGGCGAACTCGGCGCGCGAGCCCTTGAAGCCGACGGTGTTGGCGTTGGCGATGTTGTTGGAAATGACGTTCAGGTCGGACTGCGCCGCATTGATTCCGCTGAGCGTGGTGGTCAGGGCCATGGATGAATCCTCGAGGAGTGTTTGATGACGACGTCAGAGAATCTGGGCCACCTGGCTCAGCGGCACGCCGCCGATGCCCGCGACCTGGAGATACGTGCCCACGCCGGTGCCGCCGAAGCCGGCCCCGGTGATCTTGCCGGCGACAAACGTGTCGACCGCGGTGCCGCCGCTCGTCGCGGCCAGGGTGTACGTGCCGTTGGCAACCGGGTTGCCGCTGCTGTCCTTGCCGTCCCAGCTGAAGTTCTGCAGGCCCGGATCCTGGGTGCCCATCGGGATCGTGCGCACGAGGTTACCGTCGCCGTCGGTCACGGTCACCGTGACGTTGCCGGCGGCAGTGACATTCACCGCACCGTCGACTTCGCTGCCCTGGTAGTTGGCGGTGGTCTCCGGCACAAGCACGTTGTGCCCGACCAGGCCGGCCGAACTCAGGATTTCCGAGGTCTGCTGCGAGGCGGCGATGTTGCTGCTGAGGTTGGTCACCGAGGTACCGAGGTCCTGCGTCGCCGACAGCGTGCTGAACTGCGTCAACTGCGAGACGAACTGCGAGTTGTCGACCGGGCTGGTCGGATCCTGCGCCTGCAGCTGGGCGACCATGAGCTTGAGGAAATCACTCTGGCTCATCGCCGTCGGCGTAGTGCCGTCCGAGGACGAAGGGGTGCTCGCGGGCGGTGTACTGGTGTTGGTGTTGATCGGGGAGGTCATGTCGGTCCTTTGGACTACTTGCCGAGGTCGAGGGTTTTCAGCATCAGCTGTTTGGCCGTGTTCATGACCTCGACGTTGTTCTGGTAGGAACGCGACGCGGAAATCATGTTGACCAGCTCGTCGATGGGATTGACGTTGCTGGAGTACACCTTGCCGTCGGCATCGGCCAGGGGATTGCCCGGTTCGTATCGCGAATCGATCGGCGCCTGGCTTTCGGTGACGCCGAGGATGTTGACGCCGCCGGTGGCGCTTTCCGCGTCGCCCTGGGTGCCACGGGTCTGCTTCATCGCCGCCGAGAACAACGGCTCCTTGGCGCGGTAGGCGGTATCCGCGCTGCCGCTCAGGGTGTCCGCGTTGGCCAGGTTGCTGGCGGTCGTGTTCAGCCGCGTCGATTGCGCGGCCATGCCGGAACCGGCCACGTCGAAGATCTTCAGAAGGCTCATGAGGACGTACCCGTGATCGCGGTTTTCATCGTGTGGATCGACGAGGTGATAAAGGCGAGGCTGGCCTGGTAGTGGACCGCGTTGCTCGCGAACTGTGCCTGCTCGACCTGGGTGTCGACGGTGTTGCCATCCATCGACGGCTGGATCGGCACGCGATAAGCCACCGCATCGCTACCGGCGCTCGAGGCGTTGTTGCCGCCGATGTGCCCGGACTGGGTCGCCGCCATCGGCAGCGGACCGTCGCCATTGTCCTGGCCCGTCGCGGCGCTCAGCGCCTTGCGGAAATCGACGTCACGCGCCAGATAGTCCGGCGTATCCGCGTTGGCCAGGTTCGAAGACAGCAGTTCGGCGCGCTGCTGCCATATCTGCAGTGCCTGCGCGTGGTTTCCCAGTAATGCGTCTGACTTGATGTTCACCGTCTGCCCCTCGGCATCTTTGCGAGGGGAATCGAGCAAGTAGCGTGCCATCGCGCGGCGACGGAAAAGCCACGACCGGCGAAAACCCAGCTACGGCGCGGCTCGCGGCCGTTGCGGCCGGGGTACGGGGCAGGTCGGCCCGAGCCGTGCCGACGGAAAACCGACGCGCCGGATCCGGCGTCGCGCGCCAGCAAGCCGACGCGCGCGGCCGGCTCAGGCCGGAAGCAGCTCCAGCACCGCGTTGGCCAGGATCTCCGGCTGAAACTTGGCGATAAAGCGATCGGCGCCGACCTTGCTGACCATCGCCTCGTTGAAGACGCCGCTCAGCGAGCTATGCAGCAATATCTTCAGATGGCGTAACGCCGGCGTCTCGCGTACCGCGCGGGTCAGGGCATAACCATCCAGTCGCGGCATCTCGATATCGGAAATGATCATCGCGACATTGTCTTCCGGCTTCCCTTCGGACAAGGCGACCAGCCGCTCCAGCGCCTCCTGGCCGTCATGGGCAACCACGCATTCGAGATTCATCTGTTTGAACAGTTCGACGAGCTGCTGGCGCGCGACCAGCGAATCGTCGGCGACCAGCACGCGGCGTGGACGCACCGGGCGCCCCTCCGCGGCGATCTGCATGCGTGGCGAGAGCTCCACCGCGGACGGTTCGATACTCGACAGGACCTGCTCGACGTCGACCACCGCCAGCAGGTTGCCATCGAGCCGGGTCACCGCATTGACCCGTGAGCCATAACCGAGTGCGCCGGGCGGCGCCGCCATCGCGGTTCCGTCGACATGCACGATGCGGTCGACGTCGCTGACCAGGAAACCCTGCACGGTACGGCTGAATTCGGTGACGATCAGATGCGCTTCGGCGGCCGATGCCATCGGCGGATAGCCCATGGCCGCGGCCAGGTCGACCACCGGGATGGTCTGCCCGCGGTAATCGAAGCTGCCGGCGACCAGGGCATGCATGCTCGGCATCCGTTCCAGACGCGGCCGGCGCAATACCTCGCGCACCTTGAACACATTGATGCCAAAGCCCTGGCCGTCGCCCAACCGGAAGACGAGCAGCGCCAGCCGGTTGTGGCCGGCCAGCCGGGTAAAGCGTTCGACGGTGTCGAGCAGGACGGACATGGGGGTGCTGGCCGTTGGTTGATGTGGTGGTAACGGCGCGTCGTGCGGGAACTTGAGGCGCTCGCGCTCTGGCATACATGTTGCTTGCTCAAGCTCGCCAGCCTCATGCCGACATAGAGGCTCACCTTACCTAGCGAATCGCAGAACTCATGAGCCTACTGTGGAGCCAGCACGTCCGCCTGCTTGCCGAAGCATCCGCCGCGGGAGATAGCGCGCGGGTTCGCGCACTGTCCAGACAGTACCCGGCGGCGGCGCGCGCGATGGCGGCTGTGCTTTCCGCTCCCGTGCAGCGCACCGTACCGGCCACCGCGACCCAGGCGATCGAACAACAGGGCCTGGTCCTGGCCGGGGCGCAGGCCCTTGGCGGCCAGCTGATCGAGCTGACCGGTTGCGTCGAGAGCGCACGCGATACCGCCGGACGTTTGACGGACGCCAGCGCCAGGATCTCGACGGCGCTGGACCAGGCGCATGCCGGCATCGGCGGTATCGGCGACACCGGCAGCCAGGGCAGCGCGACCGCCGCCGAACTGGATGGCCAGTTGCGCCTGCTGCGCAGCGCCTTGTCCGGCATGACCCGCAATCATGCCCAGTTCTCCGATTACTTCAACGAGATCCGCAAGCTCACCGCCGCCGTGCAGGAGATCGCGCACCAGACCAACCTGGTCGCGCTGAACGCGGCGATCGAGGCAGCGCGTGCCGGCGAGGCCGGCCGTGGTTTCGCCGTGGTCGCCGACGAGGTGAAACAGCTGGCGGAAAAAACCACCCAGACCACGGCCGAGATCGAGTCGGTCACCCACGCGGTCGGCGAGTTCGCCGGCCAACTGGACGACGCCGTGCAGAACAGCCTGCGCCGCCTCGACCAGGCCCATGCCGGCATCGACGGCATGCAGTCTGCGCTCGGCAAGGTCGACGAAGCCGTGCGCGGTGCGCGTGGCAATATCGATACCGCCCGTGACGGCATGGGCGGCCTGCACGCGCGCATCGCCGCGATCCAGGCGACCCAGGCGACGATCGGCCGCATCGGACAGGAAAGCCGCCGCCAGGCCGACGCCCTGTCGCGTGCCGCTATCCTCGCCCACCGCCTGGGCATGTCGCGGATGGACGGGGACGGCGAATTGGACCCAGCCAGCCTCAGCCAGCTGATCCGCGAGGCCAGCCAGGGCATGCGTTACGCGCTGGACATGGCCGCGCGCGATCCGGGCGGCCTGGACCGGCGTTGGCTCGATACCGCACCGCTGCTGCGCTGTATCAACCAATTGCGCAGCAAGCAGGGTCCGCGCCAGGCCAGCCAGCCGCTGGCCGATGCCGGTGACCGCTTCACCTCGCAGAGCTCGGCCTTCGTCGCCCTGCTCGCCGACGGCAAACTCGCCGAGGCAAACCAGTTCGTGCCCGAACTGCACCGCGACCTCGATGCCATCGTGCAAAACCTGTCCACCTTGCTGGCCGAACCGGTCGCATGAAACTCGCCCTGCCGCTGCTCGCCATCCTCGTCACGCTGACCGCGCCGGCCCATGCCGCCGAGTCGCTGGACAGCGTGCGGGCGACGGCGGAGTCGTGGCTTAAGGCCAACCGCACCCTGCCAGGCACACGCATGGTCGTCCATGCCGAGCCGATGGACAGCCGCCTCACCCTGGCCCCCTGCGGCAAGCCGCTGGTCGCCGACCTGCCGGGCAACCGGGTGATCGGCTCGCGCGTCGGCGTCACCGTGAGCTGTCCGGACACGGGTGGCTGGACGATACGCGTGCCGGTGCGGATCCAGATGTTCGGCAAGGTCCTGGTCACCAGCCGGCCGCTGGCCCGCGGCGACGGCATCGGCGCGGACGATGTGCATGCCGAAGAGCGCGATGTGGCCAGCCTTTCCTATGGCTACGTGGCCGAACTCGGCCAGGTCGACGGCCGCGCCCTGGCCCGCCCGCTGAACGCCGGTACCGTCCTGACCCCGGGCATGCTGGCCGGCCGCAAGGCGGTCCGCATGGGTGACTCGGTGGCCATGATCGCCCGGATCGACGGGGTGATCGTGCATGCCGAAGGCGTGTCCATGGGTGCCGGCGACGCCGGCGCCCGGCTGCGCGTGCGCAATGCCAATTCTGGCAAAGTGGTGGACGCGGTGGTCAGTGGCGTGGGCACCGTCGAGGTGCTGCCGCGATGAGAACGATTCATAACCAGTGGGCTTCAGGCTCTAAAGTTTGCTCCCGGGACGCCGATACAGGCGTTACAGGGCAACGAGGGTCTGTATGGACGGGCTCTACCCATGAAGGACGAAGCCATGAACAACACCATTAAACCGGGTCTTACGGGGCAGTCGCAGCCGCCGATCCGCCGCGACGATGCCGTCGCCGGTGGCAAGGCCGATCCGGCTGCCAGCAGCGCGATCCGGCCGAGCGACGACAGCGTCAACCTGACCGACTCGGCCAAGGCGCTCGATTCGGCCAGCCGCGCCGGCGACGCCATCGATACGCAGCGCGTGGAGCGTGTGCGTGCCTCGCTGGCCGACGGCAGCTTCCAGATCAACCCGGCGAACATCGCCGACAAGCTGATCGCCAGCGACCAGGCGTTGGCCAGGGCATGATCCCGTCGCTTCCCGCCGAGCTCGAGGCGGCTTCGCAGGCCGTGATCGCCGAGATGCGTGGAGGCGTCGATATCCTGCATGAAATCCTGCTGGACGAACGCGCGGCGCTGGACAGCGGCGATGCGGTCGCCCTGGACAAGGCGAGCCGCGCCAAGCAGGCACGGCTCGAACTCATCGAGACCCTCGATGCCGAACGGCGCCAGCTCGCCGACGCGGCCGGCGGCGACGACACCACAAGGGAAGGCTGGAAAGAGTTCGTGACCGCGCTGGCCCTGTGCCAGCAACTCAACGAGATCAACGGACGCATCGTCGGCCAGCGCATGGTGCAGGTACGCCAGGCCCTGTCGCTGCTGACCGGCGGCGCATCCGATGGAGAACTTTACGGACCGGGTGGACATTCGCGCGCTTCGCTGCGTTCGTCTACTCTGGCCCAAGCCTGAACTACCAGTACCCAGTGGCGCACTAAGAAAATGTCAGCTCTCCAGCACGTACCAGACCACGTCGACGACATCCTTCCGGTTGTCCGCGTGCCTATCCTGGACCGCCACCAGGCCTTGTTCGCCTATGAGCTGGTATTCCCGCGCCCCAGCGGCGCGCCCACGGAAACCGCCGCCAACGAATTGAAACAGCAGACCCTCAGCGCGATCGCCGACGGCAGCCTGAAACGGCTGGTCCGCGACAATCGCGCCTTCCTGCGCATGTCGCGGGAACTGCTGCTCGAACACGCCGACATCCTGCGCCACAACGCACGCATGGCGGCCAGCGTGGACGCCGCGCTGGGCACCGACCCGGTCGTGCTGGAAACGTTGCGCGGCCTGAAGGCTGCCGGCTGCCTGTTCATGCTCGAGGACTTCTCCCTGCCGACCGACCCGGTCGCCCGTGCCGGCGTCGACGCGATGCTGGCCATCGTGCAGTTCGCCAAGGTCGCGGTCGACCAGCGCCATCCGGTCGCCGCACGCGCGCATATCGCCTACGTGCAGGCCTTCGGCTGCAAGGTCGTGCTGACCGGCGTGGACACCCGTGAGACCTTCCTCGATTACGCCGAGACCACCGCCGACGCCTTCCAGGGCCAGTACCTGCTCAAGCCCGAGCGTGTCGACGTACCCCGCCTGTCGCCGAGCAAGCTTGGCGTACTGCGCCTGATCGGTGCGCTGCAGGACCAGGACAACGGCCCGGTGGAACTGGGCAAGATCATCCGCGACGACGCCATCCTCAGCTACAAGCTGCTCGGTTGCGTGAACTCCGCCTATTTCGCCCTGCCCCGCCAGCTCAAATCGGTGGAACAGGCGGCGGTGTTCTTCGGCGTCAACCGCATGCGCAACTGGATCTTCACCATGTCGCTCGGCGGCCTGGACGAGCGTCCGCCCGAACTGCTGCGCCTGGCCCTGGTGCGCGCGCACATGTGCGAGCGCCTCGCCGCCGGGATCAAGCCGGAGCTGCAGGAAATGGCCTTCACCGCCGGCCTGTTCTCCCTGCTCGACACGTTGATGAACGCGCCGATGGCCTATGTGCTCGACCATCTGCCGCTCGCCGTGGAAATCCGCGAGGCGCTGCTGGAAGGACAGGGCCCGTTCGCGCCGCTGCTCGAGCAGATCCGCCTGTGGGAACAGGGCCAGCTGGAAAACGATGCCGCGGTACGCGAGCGCCATATCCAGAGCATGGCTTCCGTGTACCACGAGTCCACGCAATGGGCCGATCACGTCTACTCCTTTGCCGACGAAGGTACGACGACCCCGGCATAACCGTGCATCGCCGGACCTGGTGAGAACCCGTGCCCCGGCACGGGTTTTTTCGTTGTCCGAAAATCGAAACGATCCGTCTTTTCCAGGGCTGTTTATTGCCGCGGACCGGTCGAATAGAGTGGATGGCACTTCAACCGCTCCCAGGTCGACGCCCCGATGTCCCGCTCCCCGGTTCTCTTCGTCTCGCACGGCGCTCCCACGTTCGCGCTCGAACCGGGCATTCTCGGCCCGAAGCTGCAGGCCCTGGGCAGACAGCTGACCGGCATCGGCGCGGTCCTGATCGTCTCGCCGCACTGGCAGACCGCGGACGTGCGCGTGATGAGCGGGACGCAACCGGAAACCCTTCACGATTTCGGCGGCTTTCCACCGGAGTTCTATGAGTTGCGCTATCCCGCGGTGGGTGCGCCGGCCCTGGCCACCGAGGCGATGCGCCTGCTTGCCGAGGCCGGCTTCGCGGTGAGCGCCGACGCACGTCGTGGACTGGACCATGGCGCGTGGGTGCCGATGAGCCACCTGGTACCGGACGCGAGTATTCCGGTATTCCAGGTATCGATGCCACGCGACCTGGACACCGCCGGCGCACTGGCGCTTGGCCGCGCGCTATCGCCGCTGCGTAAGTGCGGCGTACTGGTCATCGGCTCGGGCAGCCTGACCCACAATCTCTACGAGTCCCGTCGGACGACCGACGAGGCAGCTTACGCGAAAGAGTTCGTACGCTGGTCGCGCGTGGCCGTACTCGATCGCGACCTGGACAGTCTGGTCGGATATCGCCGTCTCGCGCCACATGCGGAACGCGCGCATCCCTCCGAAGAACACTACCTGCCCTTGCTGGTCGCCATCGGTGCAAGCGACGAGGACGAATCGGCCAGCGTCATCGAAGGCGGCATGACGTATGGCGTGTTGTCCATGGATTCGTATGCATGGGGCCTGCCCGCGACCGCCGTGCCTTAAGACCAGCTCAGACCCCGGTGACGGCCAGGTGCACCATCAGGTACTGCCAGATCAGCAGCAAGGCCATGCCGACGATGGCGATGAAGGTCAACGCGAAGCCGACAGCGCGGCCAACCGAATAGCCACTGGACTGACCCAGGCCGTTGGCGTGGGCCAATCGGCCGAGCACCAGCAGGATGCCGAAGCCATGCACGATCCACGGCAAGGTCTGGTTGATTTCCACCACCAGCAACAGCAGCAAACCGACCGGGACGTACTCGACTGCGTTGCCGTGCGTGCGGATCGCGCGCAGCATGCGCGAGTCGCCACCGTCGCCGAGGCCGACTTTCTGGCGATTGCGCAACAGCACGACGCGGGTGGCGAGGAACATCATCCACAAGGCCAGGATGGCCGCGTACAAACCCGTGATACGCATGGCAGTTTCCTAAGCGGGACGAACTAGCGGGAGGAGGCGTGGCGCGACCGCCAGAGGGCGAGCGCGATGCCGGTCACGGCGACCAGCAGCCAGAGCGAGGCGGTCAGGGCATCGCTGCCCATCCAGAGTACCCCGGCCACCGCGCCGATGACGATGGCACCGGTGCCGACGCAGAACAGCGGATCGCTCGCCATGCGCCGTCCATGGGAGAGCAGGAGTACCCCGGCGGCCGCCAATAGCAGGGCGGCGATGCGCAGGACCCACGAAAAATCGGGCGGTTCGGGCATGCCAGGGAGTACGTCGAGCAAGGTGCGATCGCCGATCTGCACATCGAAGCCACGACTGTCCTCGGCGTTGGGGCCGGGCACCAGGCTCTCGCCATCGATGCGCGCGACGACGGTGACGCTCTGCAAGGGCACGCCTTCCCAACTCACGCGCAGGTCGCCAAGCCGCGGCGAATCGGCGCGCGCGCTGGTGACCAGGGTATCGCCCACACGCTGGAAGCTCGCGGCAAGATTCGGCGGGAGATGCGTCATGTCCGGCGACACCGTCATGCTGCCCGGCAAGGCGTGCAGCAAGGGCGTGGAAAGCAGGAAACGACCCAGACGCACCTGTCCGGCGTCGAACTGGCGGCCGACGATGGGAAACGCGCCTGGATTGACGTGACCGGCCGGGTGCACGAAGTCGGTCGCGTCCAGCGGACGATCGACCCAGTCCAGTTCGTAGTGCACGTTGTCGCCGAGGCGGATTTCGCGCCACTGGAACATCTCGACGTGGCGGATGAGCACAGGCGTATCCACGCGCAGGTCGAATTCCGGATCATGCGGCGATTCGACGACCTTCGGCACGCCGCTGACCCGCGTTGTCGAACCGTGCTGGCCCGAACCCGGCGCGACCTGGTCGCCATCGAGCACGGGGCCGCCCTGCCGCGCGATGGCCGAGGCGTAGTCGACCTCGCGGCGCTCGTTGAAGGCGATCAGACCGAGCCCGAGCAACAGCACGAGCGCGCCGCCGACGCGCGCGATCCACATGGCCATTGCCGATTCCCGCTGAAACACCATCGTCTGCCGCCCCCTGTCGCAGCTGTCAGGCTGCCCTGTCCAGCCCGGTCAGCCGGGCCTGTTCGTTCGCCGTGCCGTAGCGGCCGCGCTCGTCGCGCACCACGTCGGCCACGGCGCATTCGTGATCGTGGGTGAAGAAGAGTTGCACGTTGCGTGCCAGTTTGTCGTCGAGAAAGGCGCGTTTCTCGTCGATCAGCTTTTCCGGCCAGCGGTCGTAGCCCATGGTAATGGGCAAGTGCACCCAGGCGCGGCCGGGAATCAGATCGGCGCAGAAAACCACGCCGCCGATTTCGGCGAGCATCAAGCCTGGCGTATGGCCATCGGAGAAGGAAAAGCGCACCGCGTCGCCAAGTGTCGTCGAGCGCTCGCCTTCGACGAGCTCCAGCCGGCCGCTGGCCTCGAGCAGACCCGGCAGTTCCGGGATGAACGAGGCGCGGTCGCGCGGATGTGGCTCCAGCGCCCGGGCCCAGTGGCCGGCGCCGACGACATAGGTCGCTTTCGGGAACAGCAGGCGCGGCGGCTTGCCTTCTTCCCACGCGGCGAGCAGGCCGCCGGCATGGTCGAAATGCAGGTGCGAGAGCACCACCACGTCGATGTCCTCATGGGAAAGCCCCGCCCCGGCCAGCGAATCGAGGAGTACGTGTCGATCCTCGACCACGCCGTAGCGCTCGCGCATGGCAGGCTCGAAGAAGGCGCCGATACCGGTCTCGAACAGGATGTTGCGGCCGCCCACATCGGTCGCCAGCAGGCAGCGGCAGGCCAGCGGAATACGGTTCTGCGCGTCCGCGGCAATCCAGCGCGACCACACCGCCTTGGGCGCGTTGCCGAACATCGCGCCGCCGTCGAGCTGCTGCGAATTGCCTGTGAGCGACCAGAGCTTCATATCGAACGACCTTACTGGACTTTACCGAGGCCCGACGGCCGGCGCGGATCGCTGGCGGCGTCGAGCTTGTTGGTGGCGTGGTCCCAGGTGATCACGTTCATGAAGCCCCAGGGGCTGCGCTCCCTGAGCGTATAGCCCATATCGGTCAGCGCCTTCGACGTCGCCTCGTCGAATACGCCGGCTTCGACATCCACGCGATCGGGCAGGTACTGGTGATGGAAACGCTTCTGCGCGGCGATGTCGGCGGCGCTCTTGCCGTCGACGAAAGCGAGGATACCCTCAAGCACCTGGGTAATGATGGTCGAACCACCGGGCGAACCGATCACCGCACTGCGATCCTTGCCCAGCACGAAACTCGGCGACATCGAGGACAGCATCCGCTTGCCCGGCTCCGGCGCATTGGCCACGCTGCCGCGCAGGCCGAACGCATTCGGCTGGCCCGCGACCAGGGCGAAGTCGTCCATCTCGTCGTTCAGCAGCACACCCGTGCCCCTGGCGACGAAGCCCGAGCCGAACTCCAGGTTCACCGTCAGCGTCGAGGCGACCATGTTGCCGTCGGCGTCGATGATCGAGAAATGCGTGGTGTGCATGCCCGGCTCGGAGGCCAGGGCTGCCGGCAGCATCGACGAAGGCGTCGCCTTGTCCGGGAGGATGGTCGCGCGCAGGCCGTCGGCGTAATAGCGCGACAGCAGCATATCGAGCGGCATCTTCACGAAGTCCGGATCGCCCAGATAGTCATTGTGGTCGCGGAACGCGCGGCGCATCGCCTCGATGACGAAATGGGTGGCATGCGCCTTGTCGAACGCCGCCAGGTCGAATCCGGAAAGGATATTCAGGATCTCGGCGATCGCCACGCCACCGGACGACGGCGGCGGTGCGGTAATGATGCGGTAGCCGCGATAGTCGACGACAAGCGGTTCGCGCTCCTTGACCTTGTAGCCGGTCAGGTCGGCCGCGGTCCAGTTGCCACCGGCGGCCTGCGAGGCGTCGACCAGCAGCTTGCCGGTCTCGCCGCCATAGAAACCCTCGATACCCTTGGCGGCCAGCCGCTCGAGCGTCCTGGCCAGATCCGGATTACGGAAGGTCCAGCCCGTGGACGGCACCTTGCCACCGGGCATCAGCAGGTCGACGGACGCGGGATAACGGGAAAGCACATCCTTGCGCTCGTCGATGGCGCCGAGGAAACGATCGTCCGGCTGGAAGCCGTCACGGGCGATGCGGATCGCCGGCGCCAGCGACACGGACAGCGGCAGCTTGCCATAGTGTTCGGCCATCCAGACCAGGCCAGCCGGCTCGCCGGGAATGCCGGCAGACAAGGGGCCGTTGATCGAGTTGTTGCGATCCGGCTTGCCGTCCTTGTCGACGTACTGCTTGATGTCGACCGCCTTCGGCGCCGTCTCGCGCGCATCGACGAAGACGTTGCGCTGGTCCTTGGCGACATGCAGCAGCGCCATGAAGCCACCGCCGATGCCCGAACTCTGCGGCTCGACCACGGCCAGCGTGGAGGACACCGCCACGGCCGCGTCGAATGCATTGCCGCCCTTGCCCAGGACTTCGAAGCCGGCCTCGGTCGCATGGAAATTCGCACTGGCGATCGCAGCATGTCCGGGACGGACCGCCGACACAACTGTCTTCGTGGCCGGATGCTGCGCATCGGCATGGGCGACACCGACCACCAGCAACGCGGATGCGGCCAGCGCGCGCCACGACAGGGCGTATTTCATGCTTGGTTCTCCTTCGAACGGACGGGCGGCGTTAGCGCCGAACCGGAAGGGTACTGTAGGAGGGGCCCCTATGTGTGCAGTGCGGCATTGGAGCGCACTCGAAGCGTCAGCGCAAACCGGAGCGCGGTTACTGGCCGACCGCCATCAGGTGCTCGTACTTCAGGGTGAGCGCGTCGCGGCTTTCCTCGTGCTCCGGATCGACCAGGATGCACTCGACCGGGCAGACCTCGATGCATTGCGGGACGTCGTAGTGGCCGACGCATTCGGTGCACAGGGCCGGGTCGATGACGTAGTACTCCTCGCCCAGCGAGATCGCCTTGTTCGGGCAGACGGGTTCGCAGACGTCGCAGTTGACGCAGGTATCGAGGATCTTCAGGGACATGCCGGCGATTTTACACGGTTGCGTGGAACCGGGCCGGAAAGCGCGCCCGGACGCGACGGCGAGACCGTCGCGTCCGGGCGGCAGGCATTACATCGCGACGAAGCGGTAGGTCGCACCGGTCGGGGCGAGCGCGTCCTGGACGCGCTGCTGGTCGGCCTGGTCGCCGATGAACAGCACGATCACGTTCTTGAACGAGCCCGGCTGGGCGTCCTTGAAGGCTTCGATGATCAGGTCGGCGGTCTTGCCCGAGGCCGGGCCACCGAAGACCAGCATATTGCCCGGCAGCACGCCGCGGGCGACGGTGCCCTTGACGTTGTCGAGCTGGCGCGCGCGGCCGTCGTTACCGGCATCGTCGTCGCCGGCCGGAACCAGGTAGGGGTACGGACGATCGGCCGTCATGCCCTGCATGTTCTTGCGTACGATCTGGCCCAGGTACTGGCTCCAGGCCTTGGTGTCGGTCGTGCTGGTCGGCTTGGCGACCTCGGCGACGGCCGGCGCGGCCGACTTGTCGGCGTCACCGCCGCTGTTGCAGGCGCTGAGCGCGAGGGCGCTGGCGATCGCGAAGGTCGCGACGAATACGAATTTACGCATGGTGATCACCTTCATCAGTAATGTGAAACTTTAGGAGTTCTTGCGCCAGCGCTGACGCATGGCCTGTTGCACCGCCGGATGCACGAACCCGGAAATATCGCCGCCAAGGCGACCGATTTCGCGCACGAGCGAAGAGGATATGAAACCGTACTGTTCGGCCGGCGTCAGGAACAGGGTCTCCGCGGCCGGAATCAGATGCCTGTTCATGCTGGCCAGCTGGAATTCGTATTCGAAGTCCGACACCGCACGCAGGCCGCGCAGGATCACCCCGGCGCCAATCTCGCTGACGAAATGCGCCAGCAGGCTGTCGAAGCCACGCACTTCCACATTAGGCAGGTCGGCCAGGGCCAGGCGCGCCAGCGCGATGCGCTCGCCGAGGCTGAAGCCGGGTCCCTTGTTCGGGCTCTCGGCCACCGCGACCACGATACGGTCGAACAACGGAGCCGCGCGCGACACCAGATCGGCATGGCCGTTGGTGATCGGGTCGAATGTACCTGGGTAGACAGCAAGGCGCGGGTTGGCCGGCGGAGAGGTCATGGCGACGCTTTCAGGGAAATCCCGATTAGCTTAACGGATAGCCCGGATGGCGGCGATAGAGCGCATAGCCCACATCCCCTGCCTGCCCCTGCCGATGGACAAGCCAGTTCGACGGAAAGGCGAGGTCCGCCGACCGTGGCGACTCGACATAGATCCACGCGGTCGGCGCCAGCCAGCCGCCGGATTCCAGTCTTTCGGCAACAGGCAGCCACGCATCGTCGGCGAACGGCGGGTCGAGAAAGACCAGGTCGAAGTGCCGCGGCGTGCCGGCAAGCCAGCGCGTCGCATCGTCCGCGACGACGCTGCCGCCACTGGCTTTCAGTCGCGCCAGGTTGTCGCGCAGGGCGCTGGCCGAACGCGGATCGCGCTCGACGAAGGCGACCTCGGCCGCTCCACGCGAGATGGCCTCGATGCCGAGCGCGCCCGTGCCTGCGTACAGATCCAGGCAGCGCGCGCCATCGATCACCGGCTGAAGCCAGTTGAACAGCGTCTCGCGGACGCGCTCGGAGGTGGGCCTCAGGCCAGGCAGGTCCGGCACGGCCAGCCTCGAGTTACGTAGCTGGCCGCCGATGATGCGGATACGCCCGGGCGCCGGTGAGGTCATCGGGGCCGGGCTCGCTCAGCGGGCAGTGGGAAGCGGGGTGATAGCATGGCGGCATTGTCTTTGAATCCTTCGCTCAATGCTCAAGTTCTGGAAAAAGAAGCCCGCCGGGCCCGCCGTCCTGCCCGATCAGGTGGAAGTGGCGCCGGTCGATGGCGGGCACCCCAAGCCGGAAATGGACCTCGTGGAGAGCAGCGCGCCGGTGATCGCCGAGGCACTGGCGGAAACCGCCCCGGCCGAGCCCGAGCTTCCCGCCGTGGAAGCCATCGAGGAAGCGTCGGTCGCCGCCGAAGCGGCCCGGCCGGTCAACAAAGTCAGCTGGCGCGAGCGCCTCTCCGGCTCCGGTTTCGCGCGCAGCCTGGGCTCGCTGTTCGTCCGCCACCCCAGACTCGACGACGACCTGCTCGACGAACTGGAAACCGCGCTGATTACCGCCGATGTCGGTGTCGAGGCCAGCACCGGCCTCGTCGAGGACCTGCGTCGGCGCATGCACAAGCGTGAGTTCGCCGATTCCAACGCCCTGCTCGATGCGCTGCGTAGCGCCCTGGTCGCCCTGCTTCGGCCCGTGGTCGTGCCCCTGGACGTTCGCACGCGCTCGCCGTTCGTCGTGCTCACCGTCGGCATCAATGGCGTGGGCAAGACCACCACCATCGGCAAACTGGCCCGTCGTTATCGCGACGAAGGTCGCAACGTCATGCTCGCCGCCGGCGACACCTTTCGCGCCGCCGCCGTCGAACAGCTGAAGAGCTGGGGCGAACGCAACGGCGTCCCTGTGATCTCGCAAGGCCAGGACGCCGATTCGGCCAGCGTGATCTTCGATGCCCTGCAGGCGGCGAAGTCGCGTGGCGTCGATGTGCTGATCGCCGACACCGCCGGCCGCCTGCATACCCAGGGCGGCCTGATGGACGAGCTGGGCAAGATCGCCCGCGTGCTGAAGAAGATCGATGCCGGGGCGCCTCATGAGGTGCTGATGGTGATCGACGGCACCACGGGCCAGAACGCGGTGAACCAGGTACGCCAGTTCCTGCAGATCGTCGGTGTCACCGGCCTGGTCGTGACCAAGCTCGACGGCACCGCCAAGGGCGGCGTGGTGTTCGCGCTGGCCCGTGAATTCGGCCTGCCGATCCGCTATGTCGGCCTGGGCGAAACCGCCACCGACCTGCGTACGTTCGACGCCGAAGCCTTCGTCGACGGCCTGTTGCCCGCCGCGCTCGGAACCCGCTGACGCCCATGCGCCGGCCGCTGCGCCTTGCACTCGTCATCGTCGCGGCTGTCGCCGTGGCGGTGGCGATCGCCCTGTTCGCGGTGGTCAATTCCCTGCTGCAGCCGGAGCGCTTCACCGCGATGCTGCAACAGCAGGCACGCCAGGCCGGGCTCGAGCTCACCGTGTCCAGCCCGGCGAGCCCGACGCTATGGCCGACGCCCGCACTGGAACTGGAGGGCGTCAACCTGCGATCGCAATACGCCAGCATGCCGATGCTGCTGGCCGCGCGCGGCCGGCTGGTGCTGCCGTGGCGCACGCTGTTCGGCGGCCCGACCGTCATCTCGCGCCTGGAACTGGATGCACCGCGCATCGACCTGGACGCCGTCTCCGCCGCGATCGCCCGCTTGCCGCAACGCCCGGCCGGCGCGCCGCCGTACCTGCCGCAGATCGATGCCGGTTTCGTTGCCACCCGAGGCACGCTTGTCCGCGGCAACACCCTGCTGCTACGCGATATGCAGCTGACCGCCGGCAGCCTCGCGGCGAACCGGCCCTTCATGCTGACCCTTTCCGCGCGCACCGACGACGACGTGCCTTATGCACTGCGACTGGCGACCACGCCGCGCATCGATGCGGACACCTTGCAACTGGACGACGTGCGCCTGCACGTGATCAGCGACCCGCGCTTCCAGATCGATCTGGCCGGTATCGCGCAGTGGCGCGGGGGTGCCGATATTTCCGCGCGGCTGGCCGGCAAACTGGTGCAGCCTGACCTGACCTACGGCCTGGTGCTGGCCATGACGCCGGCCAACCAGAGCGAACCGCTCTCGCTCGCGCTCAAGCTCGATGGCGGCGACACCCATATCGACGTGCGCATGCCGCCGTTGCAGGTGGCCGACTGGTGGTCGGGCATCTCCGGCGACGCACCGCCGAGCCTGCCGCCGCTGCGCGGCAGCATCGATGCGGCGAGCCTCGACATCGGCGGCGTCCGGGTCAAGGGCCTCAGCGTCAGCGCCGGCGACGACGTGGTCGCCCCGGCGACGACCGCGGCCACGCCCGACAGCGGCAAGACCCCGTGAAGGATTTCTCCCGCGAACTGCTGGCCTGGTTCGACCACCACGGCCGCAAGGACCTGCCCTGGCAGCATCCGCGCGATGCGTATCGCGTGTGGCTCTCGGAAATCATGCTGCAGCAGACCCAGGTCGTCACCGTCATCGGTTACTTCCAGCGCTTCGTCGAGCGCCTGCCGACATTGCGCGCCCTGGCCGAAGCCGACGAGGACACCGTGCTCGCGCTGTGGTCGGGTCTGGGCTATTACCGTCGCGCGCGGTTTCTGCATCGCGCCGCGAAACTGTGCGTCGAACGCCACCGTGGCGAACTGCCTCGCGATCTGGACGCACTGATGGCCCTGCCCGGCATCGGTCGTTCCACCGCCGGCGCCATCCTCGCCCAGGCATGGGGCCTCGGATTTCCCATCCTCGACGGCAACGTCAAACGCGTGCTTACCCGTTTCCACGGTATTGCCGGTTTCCCCGGCGACAGCCAGGTCGAGAAGCAGCTGTGGGCGCTGGCGACCGAACACACTCCCGAAGCCCGCGTTGCCGATTACACCCAGGCGATCATGGATCTGGGTGCGACACTTTGCGTACGTGCGCGACCGGCCTGCGCGCTGTGCCCGCAAGCGGCATCCTGCGTCGCCCATCGCGACGGCCTCACCGCGGACCTTCCCGCACGCAAGCCGACGAAGACCATACCCACGCGCGCCACCGCCATGCTGGTCCTGCGCGACGACGAGGGCCGCATCCTGCTCGAACGCCGCGGCCCGCAAGGCGTGTGGTCCGGCCTGTGGAGCCTGCCCGAAGCCAGCGATGCGATGGCCGCCGATGCCGAGGCCGCGCGCTTCGCCGCGATCGCCGGTGCCACCGCCCTGCCCGCCTTCACCCACGTCTTCAGCCATTACCGGTTGAAGGTGGCACCGATCCTGTTCGACCGCGCGACAGCGCAGCACCGGATCGCCGACAATCCCGACCTTCGCTGGTGCGACGCGGCACAGGCCGCGGCCCTGGGCCTGCCCGCACCGGTGCGAACCCTGCTCGACACACTCTGGGAGAAACGCGCATGACGCGTACCGTTCACTGCGCCCGCCTCGGCCGCGACGCCGAAGGCCTGGACTTCGCCCCCTGGCCCGGCCCGCTTGGCCAGCGCATTTACGAAGGCGTCTCAAAGGAAGCCTGGACCCAGTGGCTGGCCCACCAGACCATGCTGATCAATGAGATGCGCCTGAGCCCCCTGGACCCGAAGACCCGCGGTTTCCTCAGCGCCGAGATGGAGAAATTCTTCTTCGGCGGCGACGTCGTCCAGCCCGCCGGTTACGTCCCGCCAGCGCCCGAGGCTTGACGACAAAGCGCGTACCCGATTTAATACGCGGCTCCACACAGCCGCAACACCTGTTGCGCACCCAGTGGCCGAGTAGCTCAGTTGGTAGAGCAGGGGATTGAAAATCCCCGTGTCGGCGGTTCGATTCCGTCCTCGGCCACCATCAGTTCAAAGGCTTGCAGCGATGCAGGCTTTTTTTGTTTGGGGTATCGAGCTTTTGTCCGGCCACCGCCAGGCTCATCGCGCTGCGTCACTTGTGATTTATCGTATATCGATATACGATAAATGAATGATACGGACGTTTTCAGACAAAGACACGGAAGCTTTGTTTACCCGAGCAAGGGTTCGATGGTTCGTCAACATCGAAACGGTCGCCGCCGAAAGCTTGTCCAGTTGCACGCCGCAACCACGCTGGATTTCCTGCGGGTACCGCCTGGCAACCGGCTCGAGGCGCTCAAAGGCGATAGAGCAGGCCAGTACAGCATCCGTATCAACGACCAGTTTCGTGTCTGCTTCAACTGGGATGACGGCGACGCAAGCAACGTGGAAATCGTGGACTATCACTAAAGTGGAGGACATATGAGCAAAAAACTGCCGCCGGTCCATCCCGGCGAAATTCTTCGCGAAGAATGGATGATCCCTCTCGGGCTCTCCAGTACCGCCCTCGCCCGGGCCCTGGGCGTCACGCCGGCGCGCATCAACGAAATCGCCTCCGAGCGCCGCGGTATCACCGCAGATACCGCGCTGCGACTGGCACGTTATTTCGGCACCGATGCCCAGAGCTGGCTGAACTTGCAGCAGCACTATGAACTGGAATGCGCGCAGCGCGACATCGGGCCGGCACTTGTACGGATTCACCCGCGCGCGGCTTGAACCCCAGTCCAGGGACAGACAACCTTGCGCTACATGTTTCGCGCCTCCTGCCGATACCGTGATCACGAGGCCAGTGGGCCTCGACGACCCCAGGCCGTTCCGATGCAGCAGACACCCGTCCACGATCAGCACAATCCCGATCTCCTGAAATACATGCCGCTGAACGCGCGCAGGATTGTCGAAGTCGGCTGTAGCTCCGGCGCACTGGCACAGGCGTACAAGCGGCTCAATCCGGATGCGCATTACATCGGCATCGAGATCGACGACGGCTACGCGGAACTTGCTCGCGAGCATTGCGACGAGGTCCTGGCGCTGAATATCGAAGATGCCGATGCGAGCTTGCTCGGCGAACAGCTAGGCGGCGACTGCTGGGTCTTCGGCGATGTGCTGGAGCACCTGCGCGATCCATGGCAGGTGCTCGCAAAGATTCGTTCAATCCTGCCCGCCGGCGGTTCCGTGGTCGCGTGTATTCCCAATGCGCAGCACTGGAGCATCCAGGCGCGCCTGAGCTTCGGCAACTTCCGTTACGAGGATGCGGGGCTGTTCGACCGCACACATATTCGCTGGTTCACGCGCATGACCATGCTGGAACTCTTCCAGGGCGCGGGCCTGACTGTCGACGCCGGCATGGCGCGCACCTTCGACGAACCGCAGCGCGAGCGGTTCCTGCCGGCGATCCGCGCGATGGCCACCGCGGCCGGTGCGGACGCCGACATGGCGGTGGAGGATGCCCTGCCCTTGCAGTTCATTCTTCGCGGCATCGCCGCCTGATCAGAAGAAGCCCGCCATAAGGCGGGCTCCTCGTTGGCACCGCGATCGGCAACTAGCGCCAGTGGCCTCCCACCCATACGTGGCCGGGAGCCCAGTGCTCGGGCACCCACACGCGCTCGTAACGGCCATGGCGAGGCGCCTCGACGATGCAGCCGGAGAGGCTCATTGCGAACAGGGCCATCAATGATATGGACAATATGCGACGCATCAGATTCTCCTGTGTGGGGACGCAGGAGAAAAAACGCCGCTTGCGCGACGCATGTTGACTTTTTTCCGGAGTAGGTTCGTCCAGCATTCAGCAGTCGAACTCGCAGCTAAACGACATACGCATCGTGCCGATCGCGGCCAGCCTTCCGGCCGCGTGGATTCGCGCCCAGGTAGTACGAATTGAATCACCCCCATGAATGACGGCGGAACAAACACGCCCGTTGCTACCAGTTCTTCTTCCCTGCGCGTAATCTAACCGTCTGTGTGTACGGAACGGCTGTGATGGAACACAACTCGAATACCATGGCCTTGCCGCGATTCAGCGACTACCTGATCTTTATCGACGAGAGTGGGGACCACGGGCTGAAGACGATCGACAAGGAGTATCCAGTCTTTGTCCTTTGTGCCGAGATCATAGAGAAGCGCGAGTACACGCGGAAGCTGTGTCCTGCGATTCGCGAACTGAAGATGGACTTCTGGGGACATGATGAGGTCATCCTTCATGAGCGCGAAATTCGCAAGCCCAAGGGCCTCTTCGCCATCCTGCAAGACTCGAATCATCGCAGCGCCTTCATCGATGGCCTGAATGCGATCTTGTCAAACACTACCTACGTACTGATCTATAGCGTTATCGACAAACATGCCTACGTCGAGAAGCATGCCGAGCCGAAAAACCCTTACGACCTGTCCATGAGCTTTATCCTCGAACGTGCATTCCCGCATCTACATGGACTGAACCAATCAGCATCGCAGACGTCAGTCATCGTCGAGTGCCGTGGGGCGCAGGAGGACAGGCAACTGGCAATGGCAGTCCAGAGAATCGTGGAAGGAGGCAACGCATGCGGTCGTCCGTTTCCATTCGACCTTTCCATGGTTCCCAAAACGTCCAACTCGATCGGCCTGCAACTCGCCGATCTCACCGCTCGCCCTGTTGGCATCAGGAAGCTCAGGCCAAACCAGGCAAATCGCGCTTACGACATCCCCAAGACAAAGATTCGCAGGAACAGTCGCGGCATGGCCGAAGGCTGGGGCGTAAAGGTTTACCCCTAGCCCAGATATGCGAAGGGCCCCGGACAAAGCCCGGAGCCCAGCGCCGACCGGAAATTTCCAGTCCAATTCGGGTTCAAGAATACAGCCATCGACGTATGCTTTCAACGCCTGTTGCATCGAAAGTGTCAGATCTTTCATGTGGTTAGGTGCACTACCACGACCTCATGAGGGCTTACAGGATTTTCGGAACATCCTTACAAAATTCCGCTGCAAAACCAGGTTGTCAGGCCGCACCGCGAGCTAAAGTCCATTGACGACCATCGCGATCAGTCGCTGTCCGAGCATGCCGATCTGCTCCGGCGGACGTCCATACAACGGGCCGTCGATCGCCAGCATGGCCATGCCGTGGACGGCGGACCAGGCGAGGTACTCGGCCCCGGGACGACGCTCCGGCGGAAGCAGGCCGACCTCGACGAGGTCGTCGAGTGCGTTCGTGAGCAGCTGGAACGGATTCATGCCGCTCTCCCCCGCCTTCGTCGGATCGGCGTCGGTTTCAGGTTCGAACGGGCCGTCGAAAGCCGTGCGGAACAGGCCGGTTTCAGTCAGGGCGAATCGAAGGTAGCCGGCACCGACCGCGGTCAGGGTCGCGCGTGCCGACTCGGCGGTGAGCCGGTCGAATCGCGGCAATGCCGCCAATTCCGTTTCCATCGATGTGGCCAGTCCGGCGAACGCGGCCGCGCGTACGGCTTCCAGCAATTCCTTCCGACTGGCGAAATGCCGGTAGGCGGCATTCGGCACCACCCCCACGCGACGTGTCGCCTCGCGAAGGACCACGGCGCCTGGCCCGCCGTCGCGCGCCAGGGCGATGCCCGCCTCGAGCAAGGCGCGGCGCAAGTCGCCGTGGCGGTAGGTCTTTCGGGCCGATTTCGGGGTGGGTTTATCGATCATCTCGCGCCCATGTGGACACTGTACATTTTGTTTGCTAGCCTCAAGTGGACAGTGTACACAAACTGCGTATCAACATCGCTTCCACCCAGACCGGAGTCATCCGCATGAAGATCCAGCCCTACCTGTTTTTCGAAGGCCGCGCCGAAGAGGCGATCGAGTTCTACCGCACCCACCTCGGCGCCGAGGTAGTCATGCTCGTGCGCTTCAAGGATTCGCCGGAACCGCCCGGCATGCCGCTGCCGCCGGGTTCGGAGAACAAGGTGATGCACGCGACCCTGCAGATCGGCGAGGCCGTCGTGCTGATGTCCGACGGAGAATGTTCCGGGAAGCCAGGCTTCAGCGGCTTCTCCCTCACGCTCGACGTGGCCGACGCGGCGGAAGCCAAACGCGTCTTCGGCGGCCTCAGCGAAGGCGGCCAGGTGCAGATGCCGCTTGGCGAAACCTTCTTCGCTTCCACGTTCGGCATGGTCCAGGACAAATTCGGCATCGGCTGGATGGTCATCACCGGCCAGAAGAAATAACGAAGAGACCACACCCAGGGAGCCTCTGATCTGTTCCGCGCAGGAATAGATCAGAGGCTCCCTAAGGGCGAGACGTCTCCGTGCCGGGCAGGAAAGGCGGCTGCTCCCGGTACCAGCCGGCGGCGTCGACCAGATGAAATTCGCGATGGCCGTTGTCCATCGCAACGGCAAGCCCAAGCAGACCCCAGCGTGCATACAGGCTGCCGCTGGGTCTGCCCTCGGCGATGCGCAGGCGCGCAAACAGGTCGACGCGCTTGTTGCTGGCGACGATATGGTCCAGCACGATGCTGCCCCGCCGCATGTCGACCTGCCCGCGCGCAGTCGCCTCGCCATCGTCGATCACCTTCGCGATCCATTTGGGAAAGGCGCTGCGGTCGGCGTATAGCGACAACAGCAGGCTGACGTCTTTCATCGTCAGCATCACATTGCCGCTCAGGCGCATCGGCCGGTCCCAGTCGAGGCGTCCTTTTTCGAGCGTCGCCCTGGCCCACCAGGGCGGATCGTTGGCGCCCTGCACATGCACGCCGTCGAAGCCGAGCGAAAACCCGGTCAGGTCAAAGGCGTGCCCCTCCCGTTTCGCGCGCGCAAGCTCAGTATCCACACGCAGGTTGCCGACGAGATGGGAGATGCCCAGCATCATGCGCGCGCCATCGGCCACCAACTGCAGACGCCCGGTGCTGACGTCGCCCTTGCCGTCGAGGGTCAGGTCGGTGCTCATGGTTCCCGCACCGCTCTCGAACAGCAGGCTCTTGCCGGGCAGGTAGCGGTTGTAGGTACGCAAATCGGGCACCGATGCCCTGGTGAAACGCAGTCGGGCGGTCAGCGCATCGTCGAGCCTTGCCAGGTCGTCGGACGAACTCACATCGACCTTCAGCGCCGTGCCGCGCAGATAGGCATTGCCTGGCATGGCCTTCGGGGCGAGCGTGAAGCGATCGACCACCAGGTCGAACAGCGTCTTCACGAGGCCTCCATCGGATACGACGCGGCCTCGCGCGTGCGCATTGCCCGCGAAGACGTTGTCGAGGATATCCGCGGTCAACGCCACTTGCGGTATGTCGATGCGACTGCCGGGCAGCAGCCGGCCACGATCGATGGCCACCGACGCATCGATGTCGCCCGCACCGTCCAGGCGCAACCAGTGCGCCGAGGCGAGCATCGGCGTCAACCAGCGCAGCGAGGCGAAATGCCATTGGGTATCGACGGCACCGGACAGCAGCGAGACCGCGTCGGCCGGCTTGCGATCGAGTACATGTCGACTGCCGAACAGGAGGTCCGCCTTGAGCTGGTTCCTCGCTGCCTTGCCGGCATTCGCCGGCGGCGGCATCCACGCGTGGATCGCCACGCCATCGGGCTGCACCACCAGATCGAGCTGGCCGTGGCGTCGCTGTTGCGAGCCGTCCACATCGGTGACCGCGACCGCCGCGTTCCAGTGCAGACGCCCGCCAGGGTCGAGTGTGCCGTGGTCGAGCACGAAGTCCGCATTCAGATGCCCGTCGAGGGACGCCGCCGTGACCGCCAGCGCGCCGTCCTTGTCCGCCCCCAGCGCGATCGCCGGCGTCGCCGCGTCCACGTGAACGCGAACTTTTGCCCGCCCAAGCTTCTGCAGACCCGGCGGCCTGTCGTGGGTGACCGTATCCACCGCGAAGGCGATGTCTACCGTGGCCGCCTGCAACGTCGAAAGCGCGCCGTAACGAAGGCTCGCCTCGCTCATGGCGACACGCGAGGGAAATACCTCGGTGGGGCCGCCACGCATCTGATGGGTAAAGCCCACCTGCCCCTTGCCCTGGCCCTCGAGAACCAGATCGCCGATCCGCACGCTGTGCAAGGTCGAGGTGGCGATGCCATCGAAGGTGATGCGCCAGGCATCGCTGCGCCACGGCGGTGGCATGAGGTCCTTGTCGGCGGACTGGATCTCGACCGTCACGGCGGAAGCATCGACCAGGCCGAAACGAACTTCCCGCCGCAACAGCGGCAGCAACATCAACCGTCCGCCAGCCGACTGGCCATGCGCGCTCCAGAGCAGCTTGCGCGCATGCCCGAGGATCTGCAGGTCATGTACATGGATCTGCCCGGGCCATGCCGTCCATGCCCACGCCCATTCGGCATGGAACACGGACGGCCTCCGGTTGAGCGTACTCGAACCGATGGCGGTATTGAGGAAGATATTGCCGGCGAGAAGATAGAGCGCGTAGAGCGCGCCCAGAAAAAGCAACAAGCAGCGTAAGGACGGGGACAGTTTGCGCATCGGCGACCAGGGCTTCCCGGGTGCCGCAGCATGGCGGCCCCGGTGTGACGGTCCGGTGGAGCGGAAGATTCAGGACCGGCAGCGGTAGAGCTTCTCGCCACAATGGTTGCAGATGAATACACGCTCAGTGCTGTTCGCCTTGTACAGACCCCAGTTCCTTATGCTGGAGGAATGGCACCGGGCGCAACGAATGCCCCGGCCGGTCCTGCAATCGGGATGCCGCTCGAGATACTGCTCGAGCGTGGGGAGCGACTTCCATCTCCGGCGCAGACCCACGTTAACGACGATGACCAGCATCCACACCGCAGAAATCGCCAGGGGAACCATTAACCACATAAGTTTCGTACATCCTTGGGGAGCATCGACGTGGGCGACCGCGCCACCGGGCGCCAAGGGGTTTTGGCGGATCCGGTGAGCCCATCGATCTTTGTCGACAGGACCCGTCATTTCTTAAGGGTCCCCGGGACCGGTTACATTGAAGGCCTGTCCAGGGGAGAGTCATGCCGATGTCGACGTTCATGAGTGTGTCAATGCGCGGTTGGAAACCCGCGCTGTTCGCCCTGCTGCTCACGCTGAGCGGCGCCGTGTTCGCGGGGGATCCGCCAGCGAAGTACCCGAACTATCCGAGCGAGACGCCGGCGAAGTTCGTGCCCTCGGCCGAAGGCTTCGATTACACGCGACGCGAGGTCATGATCCCCATGCGCGACGGGGTCAAGCTGCGCACCCTGATCTTCGTGCCAAAGGGCGCGGCGCACGCCGGTATCCTGCTGACCCGCACACCCTACGATGCCAATGAACTGACCAGCCACGTCCATAGCGGACACCTGGGACCGATGCTTTACGGCTACGACAACGCCACCGACGTCATCGTCGAGGATGGCTATATCCGCGTGGTCCAGGACGTCCGTGGCAAGTATGGCTCCGAGGGCGACTATGTCATGAACCGGCCGGTCCACGGACCGCAGAACCCCACGCCGGTGGACGATGCCACCGACACCTGGGACACCATCGACTGGCTGGTGAAGCACGTTCCCGAATCGAACGGCAAGGTCGGCACCCTGGGCATTTCCTATGACGGATTCGAGCCGCTGATGGCCCTGGTCAACCCGCACCCGGCGCTGAAGGTGTCGGTGCCGATGAACCCCATGGTCGACGGCTGGATGGGCGACGACTGGTTCCATCACGGCGCCTTTCGCCAGCAGAACATGAGTTACATCTACGAGCAGACCGCCAGCCGCGACAACTCCATCAAATGGTGGAGCAGCCACTTCGACGACTACGACATGTTCCTCCAGGCCGGCTCCGCCGGCGAACTGGGCCGTCGCCATGGCATGGAACAACTGGGCTTCTGGCAGAAGGTCCTGGCGCACCCGGCCTACGACGCCTTCTGGAGCGACCAGGCGGTGGACAAGCTCCTGGCCGCGCAGCCGCTCAAAGTGCCGGTGATGCTGGTGCACAGCCTGTGGGACCAGGAAGACATCTACGGCGCGCAGGCCGTTTACCGGGCGATCAAGCCCAGGGACAGCGGCGGCTCGATGGTGAAGCTGGTGATGGGGCCCTGGTACCACGGCCAGGAAATCGACGAAGGCAGTTCGCTCGGCGCGATCCGTTTCGGCAGCGACACGGCGAAGTATTTCCGCGAGAACATTCTCCGCCCCTTCCTCGCCCAGTACCTCAAGGATGGCGCGCCGGCAGCGGACATCGCCCCGGTTACCGCCTTCGAGACGGGTACCAACCAATGGAAGCGCCTGCCGCGCTGGCCGCTGGCCTGCGAGAGCGGTTGCCCCGTGCAGAGCCGCGCGCTGTATCTCGAGCCTGGCCTGAAACTGGGTTTCGACGCGCCCGCTTCCGGCGACGCCTATGAGGAATACGTATCCGACCCGGCGCGTCCCGTGCCCTTCCGCGCGCGACCGATCCAGCCAGTCGGCTACGACCTGGACAAGGGGCAGACCTGGGAATACTGGCTGGTCGACGACCAGCGCGAAGCTTCCGGCCGCACCGATGTGCTGAGCTTCACCTCCGACGTGCTGACCGCGCCGCTGAAGATCGGCGGCGCGCCCGAAGTGCATCTGACTGCCTCGACCAGCGGCACGGACAGCGACTGGGTGGTGAAGCTGATCGATGTCTATCCTGACCAGGTCGCCGGACAGCCGGCGATGGGCGGCTACCAGCTGGCGGTGTCGATGGATATCTTCCGCGGCCGCTATCGCGAGGGTTACACCGTCGGCAAACCAGTCCAGGCCGATACGCCGCTGGCGTACACCTTCGACCTGCCCGTGGCGAACCACGTGTTCCTGCCGGGCCACCGGATCATGGTGCAGGTCCAGTCCAGCTGGTTCCCGCTCTATGACCGGAACCCGCAGACCTTCGTGCCGAATATCTTCCTCGCCAAACCCGGGGACTATCGCAAGGCGACCCAGCGCGTTTATCACGCGCCGGGCCAGGCCAGCTATATCTCACTACCGGTGGTCGCCAACTGACCGGCCATGGCCCGGCAAATTCCCGGGCCATGGAGGACATTGGGCGGAACTCACGACTCCGCTTAATGTCTGACCTGGGAATATCCCGGGAGTGCGGCATGTCCCCCTTTCAGCGTTTTTTCCGATTTGCCGGCGAGAATCGTTCTTTCCTCGCATTCATCCTGTTGATGCTGGTGTTCCGTTCGGCGGCGGCGGACTGGATGGTCGTGCCGACGGGGTCGATGAATCCGACCATTGTCGAGGGCGACCGTATCCTGGTGAACAAGGCGGTTTATGGCATACGCCTGCCATTTACCATGATCCATATCACCCGAGGCGCCGATCCGGAGCGTGGGGAAATCGCCACCTTCACCTCTCCGGCCGACGGCAAAAACCTGGTCAAGCGCGTGATCGGAATACCGGGCGACATTATCGAAATGCGCGACGACCGCCTCCTCGTCAATGGCACGGCACTGAATGCCAGGCCGTCAGGCGATCGGGCCGATGCAAGCCTGCTTTCCGCCACGCGCGCGCAGGATCCCGTTTACCGGCAGGAAACCCTGGGCGGCAAGACGCATTCGATCATGCTGCTGCCCAGGCGTTATGCCATGCGCTCATTCGGTCCGGTAACCGTACCCGCCGATCACTACTTCATGATGGGCGACAACCGCGACGACAGCTTCGACTCGCGTTATATCGGTTTCGTGCCGCGCGCGAATATTCTTGGCAGGGCATTCAAGGTGGCTTATTCCCTCGATCCGGAACATTGGTATCGACCGCGAACCGACCGGATGATGTCGCCCCTGCGATAGCCCATGCATTCGCCGAAAGCCTGAAATACCTGTCGTGAATATCTCCTATATATTCGTCAAAACCTGCGCCTCTTCACATTATTCCGGGCTATTGACTGAATGATCGGGTTCAAGCGGCGGTTTATTAAGCCTCATTTGTTCTAGACTGACCCCTGATCCAACAGCGAGAAACACTCATGGCCATAAATCTCGAAGCTTTATCCCCGAAAGATCTCCAGGCATTGATTGCCAATGCGCAGTCGCAGATGCAGGCCGCCCGAGTCAATCAGATCCAGGAAGCGCGGAAAAAGATCGACACCCTGCTGCAGAACAGCGGCCTGACTCTCGCCGATGTCTACCCGACCCGCGGTGGCAAGGGCGCAGGCAAGGGCGGCAAGTCGGTGGTCGCGCCGAAGTACCGCAATCCCGTCGACCCGGCCCAGACCTGGTCGGGCCGCGGCAAGCGCCCGCTCTGGTTCGTCGCCGCACTGAAGCGTCGCGGCGTCACCGCCGAGAGCCTGCTGATCGATGGGGCGAGCGCGGCACCGGCGAAAGCCGCGAAGAAGGCAACCCGCAAGGTCGCCCGAAAGGTTGCCCGCAAAGCTGGCGGCCGTAAGGCAGGCGCACGCAAGGCAGCGAAGCGCTGATCCGTTCACCGTAACGTCGTCAAGAAACCAGAGGCCCCGCCCGGATCGCTCCGGCGGGGCTTTTTTGTGGACGGGGAACAGGGAACAGGGAACGGTGGAGGTCGCGGAAGCGTGGGCTCTGAGGGCGCGCACAGGGACTGGCATACAGGCTAACTCGAACTCACTGTTCCCCGTTCCCCGCCCCCATATCCACCGATCTCTCGCCGACATGCAACGTGCCGGCCGTAAATCACTCTCACCAGATGCTCCAGAGGCTTACCAGAAGCTCGTCACATCTTCGAGTCACAAGCCCTGGCAAACAAACGCCATTAAGTATTCGTTCATCAATCGCACGAATATCACGCATTCTTGCGGACTTGATTTTGCGAAAAACACATGAACTTGCGACCAGGCGCAGCCGGGACTCCCCGGGGTCGATTTCAGTCAATTCCTTCTAGGAAAAAGTCTTATAGGAAAAAGTCCTATCCGGGCATCGCTTTCATGCGCAATTTCTTTCGCTTTCGAGAATTTCCTGCGGCGCCGAACGCAGGAAATATGCGGCTTTTCCCAAATTTCCTGCTTCTTGAGAACTGGTTTTTCAGGTGAAAGACTTGTTCCGAGTTAGTTAAAGAAGCGTGTTTGGGGTGGAGACTCGCCGGGGGATTGGTGGTTCTCGCCTTGTGCGTCCGACGTGGACACCTATGTAGCAGCCGCATTTTTGAAGTGCGCATCTCGAAATCCGATGGAGTAATACCCCCACATGAACAAGACGAAGCTTTCCCTGGCTCTCGCTGGCGCACTGCTATTCCCCATGGCCGGTGCGGCCTTCGCGCAGAGCGCCCCGGCCGGCGGCGATGCCGACCAGTCCAGTGCCAAGCAGCTCCAGACGATCACGGTGACCGGTTCGGCGCTGCCCCGCGTCGACGTCGAGACCCCCTCCCCCGTGACCGTGCTGACCGCCGAGCAGATCGAGCGCAGCGGCCTGACCACGATCTCCGACGTCGTCCGCTCGATCTCGGCCGATAACAGCGGCACCATCCCGAACGCCTTCGGCAACGGCTTCGCCGCCGGCGCCTCGGGCGTTGCCCTGCGCGGCCTGACCGTCAACTCGACCCTGGTCCTGATCGACGGCCACCGCAACGCCAGCTACGCGGTCACCGACGACGGCCAGCGCTCCTTCGTCGACCTGAACACGATTCCCATCGCCGCGGTCGAGCGTATCGAAGTCCTGAAGGACGGTGCCTCGTCCCTGTACGGCGCCGACGCGATCGCCGGCGTGGTCAACGTCATCCTCAAGCCCAACTTCACGGGCCTGCAGGGCACGGCCGATGTGGGCACCTCGGCGCACGGCGGCGGCACCACCAAGAAGGGCACCTTGCTCATCGGTGGCGGCGACCTGCAGAAAGACCATTACAACGCTTACTTCAGCGCCAACTACGAGAAGGACGACGCGATCTGGAACCACCAGCGCGGCTTCCCGTACAACACCAATGACCTGAGCTCGCGCGGCGGCGAAAACCTCAATGTCGGCCTGCCCGGTCATACGAACGGTTCGGTCGTCGGTTCGGTGACCCCGGGTACCCTCGGCACCCCGGGCAACCTGCTTACCGGCGTCGCCGACACCGGCGCGCTGGTACAGCCCCTTGGCATGTGCACCCAGGGCACCACGTTGACGAGCAACGCCGCGGGCACGACCTGCTCGCAGAACTTCGTCAACCAGTACGGCCAGGGCTCGCTGCCGCTGGAAACCGGTGGCCTGTACGGTCGTTTCACGGTGAAGATCAACGACGACACCACCGCTTACATGTCGGCGAGCTACGACGAAGCCAAGTCGTCGGTCAATGGCAACCCGGCACAGATCGAATCTTCCTCGCCGATCAACACCAGCCACATCGCCCTGCCGATCAACGTGCCGAACCCGGCCACCGGCGGCACCATGCTCAACCCGAACAACCCGTTCGCGGCTCAAGGCAAGTACGCGCTGATCAACTACGCGTTCGGCGACATCCCGACCGAAAACGACTACGACAACCACAATATCCGCCTGGTTGGCGACGTTGCCGGCGTGGCTGGCGACTGGAACTACGACGCGGCACTGGTGATCAACCACACCTGGCTGAACACCGACCAGAACGGCCTGATCAACTACAACGCCCTGATCAACGCGGTCACCAACGGTACCTACAACTTCATCAACCCGTCGGCGAACACCGCCGCCCAGCGTGCCGCGCTGGCCCCGGGTTATTCGAAGACCTCGACCTCGGACCTCGACTCCCTCGACCTGTCGGCCAACCGCCAGTTGTGGGACCTGCCGGGTGGCCCGCTTGGCCTCGCCGTCGGCGCGCAGTTCCGTCATGAAGCGCAGAACGATCCCACCCTGAACCCGGATAACGAATTCGAAGGCCTGGGCAACGCCCTGACCAAGGGCAACCGCGATGTCAGCGGCGCCTACGTCGAACTCGATGCACCTGTCCTGCAGTCGCTGGAAGTCGACCTCTCCGGTCGCTTCGACCATTACACCGACATTGGTAACGGCTTTACCCCCAAGGTCGGCCTGAAGTGGAAGCCGCTCGACTGGATCGCGCTGCGCGGCACCTACTCGAAGGGCATCCGCGCTCCGGGTTTTGCCGAAAACGGCTCGAGCTCGGCGCAGGGCTTCACCAACGCCGGCGGCGTGCTCTTGCCGGATAGCTTCGTTGCGGCGCACGGCGGCGACCTGACCAACCCGTACAATCAGACCTACAGCCTGCTGAACGTGACCACGGCCAATCCGAACATCAAGCCGGAGAAGGCCACCAACTTCACGCTCGGCGTGGTGTTCCAGCCGACCGACTGGCTGAGCGCGTCGGTCGACTACTACAACATCAAGAAGACCAACGTCATCACGACGCCGGATACGGGTAGCGCGCTTGACGCGTACTACGCGGGCACGGCGTTGCCGACCGGCGTCACGGTCGTCCCCGATGTGATCGATCCGCTGCACCCGAATGCCCAGCCGCGCGCGGCTGAAGTCATCGGCGAGTACATCAATGCGAACTCGCTCAAGACCACCGGTATCGACCTCGACGTGCAGGCGCACTTCGACTTCAGCAACAACGTCCACTGGATCAGCGAGATCAGCGGTACCGATATCTTCGGCTGGCGTCTGGTCCTGCCGGATGGCACGGTGGAGTCGTTCGCCGGTACGCACGGGCCGTATGCCCTGTCCTCGGGCGCCGGCACGCCGCGCATCCGTGGTTCCTGGGCCAATACCCTGGTCTTCGGCCCGGCGACGATCACCGGCACGCTGTACTACACCAGCAGCATCGCCAACATCGCGGCAGATGCCGGTTCGGGCTGCCTGAGCACGTTGCCGCTCAGCTGCCGCGTCGGCTCGTTCACCGACTTCGACCTGACCGGTAGCTACTCGATCAACAAGCACCTGGACATCACCGCGTCGATCATGAACGCGTTCGATCGCAAGGCGCCGCTGGATGCGGCCAACTACGCCGGCGTCAACTACAACCCGACGTATGCCCAGCAGGGCTTCATCGGTCGCTTCTACAACGTCGGCGTGAAGATCAAGATGTAAGGTCTTCGATCGTCACCTGGAGCCAGCTCCGGGTGACGATGCCGTGCAACACCCCCATGGCGCACCGGGAAACCGGTGCGCCATTTTTGTCAGTCCCCAAGCAGCAACCGGATCCTGGAGGCAAGCACGTCAAGCTCGAAGGGTTTGGCGAGCGTGTCGGTACCCGCCGCGAGCTGGCCGACATTACCGTGCGCAGACAGGTCGGCGTAGCCGGTGACAAAGAGCACCTTCAGCATGGGACGAAGTCGTCGCGCCGCTTCGACCATCTGCCTGCCGTTGAGACCGGGCAGGCCGACATCGGCAACGACAAGGTCGATGGGCCGTGGCGCCTCGAGCTGGTCGAGGCCTTCCGCACCGGTCGTCGCCTCGATGACCTCGTAACCCAGCTCCCTCAGATGGGCGACGACAATCTCACGCACCGCCGGGTCGTCCTCGACGACCAGCAGGCTGGCTCCGGCACCGTTGCCGGAGATGATTGCGCCCTCGCCATCGCCATGCGTCGCCACGCCATGGCGTTCCGCCTCCGGCAGGTAAAGCTCGACCGTGGTGCCGGCACCGGGCTGGCTCTCGATGCGAACCATGCCGCCGGATTGACGGGCGAACCCGTGGATCATCGAGAGGCCAAGGCCGGTACCCTGCCCCAGCGGCTTGGTGGTGAAGAACGGGTCGAAGGCACGCGCGATCACATCGGCACTCATGCCGATACCCGTGTCGGATATCCGCAGGCTGATATAGGATCCGGGCGGCAACCCGTCAGTTTTCCGCGTCGACGCGCCGACGCAAACGCGGCCGCTGGCGATCGTCAGCGTTCCGCCATGCGGCATGGCATCGCGTGCGTTGAGTGCAAGATTGAGCAGCGCGCTCTCCAGTTGATGCGGATCCGAGCGCGCCGGGGCCACCTCCGCACCGAGGTCGAAACGTATCGCGATGTCCTCGCCCATGGTCCGGGCCAACATGTCCTTCATCGAGGCCGCCAGTCCGTTCACGTCGACCGTCTGCAGCAACAACGGCTGGCGTCGCGCGAAGGCAAGCAGGCGCCGGGTCAGCGCGCCGGCGCTGTTGGCCGATTCGATGGCATCGTGGACCAGGTCGGTCGCGGCGGCGGATTCGCCTTGCTCCAGGCGCAGCAACGCGACATCCAGCGAACCGAGCATCGCCTGCAGAAGGTTGTTGAAATCGTGCGCGATACCGCCGGTCAGCTGACCGAGCGCCTCGAGCTTCTGCGAATGGAACAGCTGCTCGCGCGCTTCGGCGAGCCTGGCGTCCGCCTCGCGCCGTTCGGTGATATCCCGGGTGATCTTGGCGAACCCGAGCAACGTGCCTTCCTTGTCGTAGATGGCGTCGACGACGACGCTGGCCCAGAAACGCGAGCCGTCCTTGCGCACGCGCCAGCCCTCGACCTCGTAGCGCCCCTCGCGCCCGGCCACCGCCAGCGTGCGCTCGGGCACGCCATTGGCGACGTCCTCGGGCGAGTAGAAAAGCGACAGGTGCCTGCCGAGCACTTCGTCCGCGCGGTAGCCCTTGATGCGCTGCGCACCGCTGTTCCAGTCGGTGATGCGGCCATTCGCATCCAGCATGTAGATGGCATAATCGGTAACGCCTTCGACGAACATGCGAAAGCGCAGCTCGCTCTCCAGCAGGGCCTGCTCGGCGCTGTGCCGGCGACTGATGTCGCGCGTGACCTTGGCGAAACCGACAAGCTTTCCCTGCGGATTCCGGATGGCATCGATCACGACCAGCGCCCAGAAACGCGTTCCATCCTTGCGCAGGCGCCAGGTCTCGTCATTGAAACGGCCCTCGTGGCGCGCGATCGCCAGGGCTTCGGCAGGCCGGTTCGCCAGCCTGTCCTCTTCGGTGTAGAGCAGCGAGAAATGCCGGCCGAGGATTTCCTCCTCGGTATAGCCATTGATCGACTCCGCACCGGTATTCCAGCTGTCGATATGCCCTTCCGTGTCGAGCATGCAGATCGCATACTCGATCACCGAGCGCACCAGCAGTTCGTAACGTGCTTCGTCAGCGCCAGCCACTACGCCCCCCTTGCCAATTTCACGATCGCGCTCGCCGGCACGATCGTACCGCGCTCAACCATGCTGGCGTTCGGTGCCAACCCGTTCGATCGTCGAAAGCAGGGTCTGCCGGTCGTAGGGTTTGGCCAGGAAGGCCATGCCTTCGTCCAGTTGCGTGCCCGCCCACAACAGGTCGCCCGACACCACGATGAAGGATGTCCCGTAGCCACGCTCGCGGATCTCACGGGCCAACTCGATGCCGTTCATGCCATGACGGAGGTTGACGTCGGTGATCACCAGGCAAAGCTCGGCCAGCCTCTGGCCCATCGCCAGTGCTTGTTCGGCGCCATTGGCCTGGATGACTTCATACCCGGCGATCTCGAGGATCATCGCGGTGATACCGAGCACGCGCGGGTCGTCTTCCACTAACAGGATTTTCTTCACGGCCGATGCAGTCCGGGCGGGGGATATGCCGGGCGCTACGATGCGTCGGTTTTCGTGATGGCATCGTGACGACCACTAAGCGACTCATGATATCAATGGCCCGCTACGCCAAGCGAAAGCTATTTCCGCCAAGCCCGGCTAAAATGTCGCCGAAGAAACCTTGCCCACCCGGGAGATGGAACGTGCAACAACGGAACTTCGCGGTAACGGTGACCCAGCCGGGCGGAAAAGTCGCGATCGAGATCGAGTTCAACGAAAAAATCCATGGCCTCGGCGGCGATACGCTGTGGCTGTCGCTGGTGGACGATGCGACGCAGTCGGACGCCGAACAGCTACGTACCCTGCTTGAGAAAATCGGTCACCGCATCACGGTGACCAACGTCAGGGGCTGACCGCTTCGAGCCGGCTCAATGGCGGGTCGACACCAGCACGTGATGATTCATGCCATGGCTTTTGCCGCAGCCCAGGCAGCGACGGTATTGGCCCAGCCCGAGCCGGCCGCTGCGTGCCGCACCCAACAGGCACCCGCAGACATAGCAGACGCGCGCACGTCCCCGCTCCCATAACTGCAGCCGCACCGTCTGCACCACGGCCAGCGCGACACCGGCAACGATGCCGATCGCAAAGCACCAGTTTGGAAGGCTCGAGTACACGGCCAGGCCGCCCATGTCGCCGGGCGCCTCCTGCACCGCCTTGACCGCCGCCGCGACTCCGATGCCTCCGGTGAAGATCAGCACACTGGGCACGTACATGCGCAGGCACATACGGGTGACGTATGACATCGGCATCCCCTTCTCCACTCCAGGTCCATCCCCAGTGCCAGCTTTCCCCTGATCGAGTCTAGCCGGTGTGAACGCCCACGCGGCCAGGATCCTCTGACCCATTCGGCTCCCTAGCGGCGCGGCGCGGGTCGCGTGGCTGGCTTTTTACGCGCGGCTTTCACCGGAGTGGCCTTTCGGGCGGACACTTTCCCGCTTGCAGCCTTCCTGGGCGTGGCCTTCTTCGCGACAGCCTTCGTCGGCGTGGCGGCGACCCGCCTCCCGCCGTTCGCCTTGCGCCCATAAGGCTCGACCTGCTCCTTCAGCGGGCGCCAGGCCCGGCCGCCCTCCATCGCCAGCAAGGTGACCGAAGCGGCAGGCCCGGCGCTGCCGGACGCATAGTTGGGAAAATCGACCGGTTGCCGGGCGGCCCAGTCGTCGAGGACAGGCTGCACCGCCTGCCAGCAGGCCTCGACCATGTCCGCCCGCTGGAACAAGGTGGCATCGCCGGTCATGCAGTCATAAAGCAGGGTTTCATAGCCGACGCTCGGCTCGCTCGGAAACCAGTCGGCATAGTCGAAGTCCATCCGGACCGGCGCGAGCGTCACCGTCGGACCCGGTCGCTTGACGTCGAACTGCAAGGAGATGCCTTCGTCGGGCTGGATCCTGAGCACCAGCCAGTCCGGACCGAATGCGTCCATCCCGGTGCCGCGGAACGGCGCCATCGGCGCGGACTTGAAGCGGATGGCGATCTCGGTGGTGCGCCGGCCCATGTGTTTGCCGGTACGCAGATAGAATGGCACGCCGGACCAGCGCCAGGTATCGATGGCGAGCTTCATCGCCACGAAGGTCTCGGTGGATGAATCGGCCGCGACATCGGGCTCCTCGCGATAGGGCCGGGCCAGCACGCCATCGACCGCGCCCGGACCGTACTGGCCACGCACGGTATCTTCCGGGGCGATCGGCCGGATGGCCTTGATGACATCGGCCTTGCGCTGGCGCACGTCTTCCGCGCCGAACGACGAAGGCGGCTCCATCGCCACCATTGCCACCAACTGGAACAGATGATTGGGGACCATGTCGCGCAGGCAACCGGTCTGCTCGTAGAACGAGCCGCGACTCTCGACACCGACCGTTTCGGCAACGGTGATCTGCACATGATCGATGCGATCGCGATGCCAGATCGGCTCGAACAGGCCGTTGGCGAAGCGGAAGGCAAGGATGTTCTGCACCGTTTCCTTGCCGAGGAAATGATCGATGCGATAAGTCTGGTCCTCGCGCAATACCTTGCCGATGCGCGCGTTCAACGCTACCGCCGAAGGGAGATCGTGTCCGAAAGGCTTCTCGATCACCACGCGACGCCAGTACGTGCCCTCACCATCGTCCAGCAGGCCGGCGGCATGCAGTGCCTCGATCACGTCGCCGAAGAACCTTTCCGGCGTCGCCATGTAGAACAGCACGTTGCCGCCGCTGCGCTTCTGGCGCGACGCCTGGTCGAGTTGCGCGGCCAGCCGCGCGTAGGTGTCCTTGCTGTCGAAATCGCCGCGCAGGTAACTCATGCGCTTCGTCAGCCACGACCATGTGTCGCCGTCGAGGCGATCAAGTTCCGCCTCGCTGTCGCGGTTGCCGACGAAGCGCTCCATCGACTGCCGCAGGCTGTTCTTCCAGGCCGTTTCGCTGGTCGTGCCATGGTTGACGCCGATGACCGAGAAATCGTCGCCGAGCAGGCCCGAGCGGCGCATGTTGTAAATCGCCGGGACCACCAGGCGACTGGTCAGGTCGCCATTGGCGCCGAAGATCACCAGGGCGCACGGGTCGGCCGGACGGGCGACGGCGTTGCCCGTCGTCGGCTGTTTGACGTTGCTCATGAACGGTCTCCTTGGTCGTGCGTTTCCGCATCGCCCGGGCCGGTGGGTGTACCGGCCGTGGCGGCGGCTTCTGCCGTGGCGCTTCGCGCATGGGCGAGGCTGAAAGCGGCATTGATCAGTGCCACGTGGGAGAACGCCTGGGGAAAGTTGCCGAGCATGCGGCGCTGGCGCGGCTCGTACTCTTCGGCAAGCAGGCCGACGTCGTTGCGCAGGGCGATCAGGCGGCGGAACAGTTCTTCGGCGGCGTCCATCTGACCGAGCATCACATAGTTCTCGACCAGCCAGAAGCTGCAGGCGATGAATTCGCCCTCGCCCGGCTCCAGGCCGTCGACGCCGCTGCCGGTATCGTAGCGACGCACGAACCCACCGATCAGCAGCTCCCGCTCGATCGCGCGGACCGTGCCCAGGAAACGCGGGTCGTCCGGATCGAGAAAACCGGTCAGGAGGGCGATCAGCAGGCTGGCGTCGAGTTCGACCGAACCATAGGACTGCACCAGGTAACCATGCTCCGGATGCACGCCCCTGGCCAGCACATCGGCACGGATGGCATCGGCCTCGGCGGCCCACTTCGCCTGCAGGTCGGCATGGCATGCGTCCATTGGCTGGTCGGCGGCACGACGGAACGCAAGCCAGGCCATGATCTTGGAATGCACGAAATGGCGCGGCTCGCCACGAATTTCCCAGATACCCTCATCCGGATCGCGCCAGATCCTGGCCAGATGGCCGAGGAAGAGCTCCTGCACCTCATGGGTGCGCTGCCACTTCACGCCGCTGCGGAAAGCATGGTCGAAGGCACCGGCGATCTCGCCAAAGATATCGAGCTGGAACTGCTCGGCGGCGGCATTGCCGATACGCACGGGGCTGGAGTTTTCGTAACCGGGCAACCACGGCAACTCGTGCTCGTGCATGCGCCGCTCGCCGCTCAGGCCATACATCACCTGCAACTGGTCGGGCGTACCGGCGATCGCGCGGCGCACCCACTCGCGCCAGGCGATGGCCTCGTCGTGATAGCCGGCATTGACGAAGGCGGTAAGCACGTATGTCGCATCGCGAGCCCAGCAGAAACGGTAATCCCAGTTGCGACTGCCGCCGATCTTTTCCGGCAAGGAGGTGGTCGGGGCGGCGACGATACCGCCGGTCGGCAGGTAGCTCAGGCCCTTCAGCGTCACCAGCGAGCGGCGCACGATTTGCGACCACTCGCCGCTGTCATTGCATCGGTCCGACCATTCGCCCCAGAACGTTTCGGTACGCTCGAGCGCATCGTAGGCATCCAGCGCGGGTGGCAGGCCAAGGTGCGACAGGCCGTAAATCATCACGAAGGGCACGGACTCCCCCGACGAGATGTCGAAACAGGCCTCGCTGTGCAGGTTCTTGCCTTCGTGCGGGACGGGGCTGCGCAAGACCAGCAGGTCGGGGCCGGCGACGACGCGCATCGCCCCGTCCTCCAGGCTCACGACCCAGGGTACGGTACGGCCGTAATCGAAACGGATAACCAGTTCGGAGCGAAAGCGCAGCGTCCCGCTGATACCCTCGACGATGCGGATCACACCGACGGCATCGCCATCGACCGGCATGAAGTCGATCACGCGCGCGCTGCCGCCCTCGCCTTCCCACACGGTTTCGAGGACCAGTCCACCATCGCGATAGCGGCGGGTGGGACGCGCATCCGGATCTTCCGGCATCATCAGCCAGCGACCGTGATCGCGGGTGCCGAGCAGGGCGGCGAAACACGCACCGTGATCGAAGCGTGGCAGGCAAAGCCAGTCGATCGAGCCATCGCGACAGACCAGGGCCGCACTCCGGCAATTGCCGATCATCGCGTAGTCTTCGATACGTCCGGCCATGCAGGTTCCTCGGATACCACGGGTCTGCGCGAAAATAGCGGTCCGGACGTTAGCGCGGCGTGTCCGCTACGCCGGTTCGGGTGGTCTCGAACCGACTGCGGCGGCCATGCTGAGTGCCAGTTCGCGCTCCGCATAGACCACATGATCGGCGCCGAGTTTCTGCAAGTGCTCGGTGGATTCGCGCGAATGGGCGCGGGCGACGATCTCGATGCCGGGGTTGATCCGCCGTGCGCAGCGCACGACTTCGCCCGCCTCGAACGCATCGGAAATCGTCACGATGAGCGCCTTGGCCGCTCCCATGTTCGCCGCGGCGATGATGTCGTCTTCGGCCGCGTTGCCGACCAGCACCTCGGCATGGTCGTCCGTGGCGATCCGCGCCGCCGTATCCGGGTCCTGCTCGATGACCAGCACCGGCATGCCGTTTTCCCGGAGCTGGGGCAGTACCCGACGGCCGACCCGGCCGAAACCGACCAGGACCGCGTGGCCGGACAACGTGCTGGGGGCGAGCGCGGGCGCCTCGACGACGACCTCGCCGTCGGCCGCTTTTTCGCGCGCGTCCATCCGCGCCATGACCTTGTCCAGGCCGACGAACAGCAAGGGATTGACGAGGATCGACGCGATGGCCGCGGCCAGGATCACGTCGCGCGCCTCCGCGCTCAGCAGACCTTCGGCGACGCCGAGGCTGGCGAGGATGAAAGAAAATTCACCGATCTGCGAAAGGCTCACCGCGATCGTGAGCGCGGTTTTCATCGGCCGCCCGAAGGCCAGCACGATGCCGAGCGCGGCGACCGATTTGCCGACCACGATGATCAGGAAGGCGGCGAGCACGATCCATGGGCTATGCACCAGCACCATCGGGTTGAACAGCATGCCGATCGAAACGAAGAACAGCACCGCGAAGGCATCGCGCAACGGCAGGGTTTCTTCCGCCGCGCGCTGCGCGAGTTTCGACTCGCCCATCATCATGCCGGCGAAGAACGCGCCGAGCTCGAGGGATACGTCGAACAGCTGCGCGGCGCCGAAGGCCACGCCAAGCGCGATGGCAAGCACCGCGAGCCGGAACAGTTCACGCGAACCGGTATACGAGACCGTCTGCAGGATCCACGGGATCAGGCGCTTGCCCACGACCAGCATCAGGGCGACGAAGATCGCGACCTTGCCGATGGTGATGGCGACGACTTCGACCAGCGCGCCAGTCGACATCGATCCGCCGGTGTCGCCTTTGAGTGCACCGCCGATGGCCGGCAACAGGACCAGGGCAAGGACCATCGCCAGGTCCTCGACGATCAGCCAGCCGACCGCGATGCGGCCGCGATCCGTTTCGATCAGCCGACGTTCTTCCAGTGAGCGCAGCAGGACGACGGTACTGGCCACTGACAATGCGAGGCCGAACATGAAGCCCTGGGCGGGCGACCAGCCCAGCAGCCAGCCGAGCAGCATGCCGAGCAGGGTCGCGACGGCCATCTGCACGATGGCGCCGGGAATCGAGATCGCCTTGACCGACATCAGGTCTTTCAGCGAGAAGTGCAGGCCAACCCCGAACATCAGCAGGATCACGCCGAGCTCGGCCAGTTCCTGCGCGATATGGCCGTCCGCCACATAGCCGGGAGTGAACGGCCCGGCGACGACTCCGGCCAGCAGGTAGCCGGCAAGCACCGGCAGGCGCAGGCGATGGGCCAGCGCGCCAAAGAAAAAAGCCAGGACGAGGCCACCGACAATGGTGGCAATGAGCGAGGGAGCTTCGTGCATGGCGGCGTCCTTGATTTCGTCGATGCGGGAGCCGCTGGTCGCGACATCCAGGCCCGTGCCAACGTCATCCAACGATGGCGTTACGGCGCCAGGATGGCTTTATGTAAGGGCAAAAGCGCTCGAAGGCAAGTCGCCGGGCCGCTTCAGGCCTCCCGGGTCGCCGCCTCGTCCGAGAGCACGGCGAGGAAATCCTTGCCGTAGCGCTTGAGCTTGTGCTCGCCGACGCCGCTGATCGCAGCCATCTCGTCTTCGTTGCCGGGCAAGGCCCGCAGCATGGCCAACAAGGTGGCATCGTGGAAAATCACATAGGCCGGCACGCCGTGCTGCCTGGCCAGCTCGCCACGCACGCGGCGCAGCGCATCCCACAAGGGCTGCTCGTACGCCTCGATGCCGAGGCTGCCGCCCCCGGCCGGCGCGGCGCGCTCACGACGACGTCGTCCGCCCTTCGCCGGCATCGCGTCTTCGCGGAACAGTACCTGCTGCTCGCCCTTGAGCACGGCGCGACTGGCTGGTGCGAGGCGCAAGGTGCCGAAGCCTTCCGGATCGGCTTCGATCAGCCCGGCCGCCAGCAGCTGGCGGAATACCGAACGCCATTGTGTCGCATCGGTGTCGGCGCCCACGCCATAGGTGCTCAGCTGGTCGTGGCCCATCGAACGGACGCGTTCGCCGCCTTCGCCGCGCAGGATCTCGATAAGATGACCGGCACCGAAGCGCTGGCCGCTGCGATAGATGCAGGACATTGCCTTTTGCGCCTGCACCGTGGCGTTCCAGGTTTTCGGCGGCTCCAGGCAGTTGTCGCAATTGCCGCAGGCGCCGTCGTGGCGTTCGCCGAAGGCCTCCAGCAAAAGCTGGCGCCGGCAACGCGTCGCCTCGGCATAGCCGAGCAGCGATTCGAGCTTCTGCCGCTCTACCCGCTTGCGTTCGTCGCCGGCTTCGGACTGCGCGATCATCTGGCTCATCGTGACCACGTCGCCCAGACCGTAGACCATCCACGCTTCGGCTGGCAGGCCGTCGCGACCGCCACGGCCGGTTTCCTGGTAATAGCCTTCCATGCTGCGCGGCAGGTCCAGGTGCGCGACGAAGCGCACGTCGGGTTTGTCGATGCCCATGCCGAAGGCCACCGTCGCCACCATGACCACGCCGTCCTCGCGCAGGAAGCGCTGCTGGTGTTTCGCGCGCGTCGCCGCATCGAGTCCGGCGTGGTAAGGCAAGGCGGTCACGCCGGCCTCGGCAAGCCAGGCCGCGGTATCGTCGACCTTGCGCCGGCTCAGGCAATAGACGATGCCGGCCTCGTCGCGATGGCCATCGAGGAAATCCAGCAACTGACGGCGCGCATTGTGCCTCGGCGCGACCCGATAGCGGATGTTCGGACGATCGAAACTGGAGACGAACTGTTGCGCCTCGTCCAAAGCGAGGCGTTCGACGATCTCGGCGCGCGTGCGCCCGTCCGCGGTCGCGGTGAGCGCGATCCGCGGGATCTCGGGAAACCGCTGGTGGAGCAAGGCCAGCTCGCGGTATTCCGGACGGAAATCGTGCCCCCACTGGGAGACGCAATGCGCTTCGTCGATGGCGAAGAGGCTGATCCGGGCCCGCTCGAGCAGGGAGAGGAAACGCCCGGTGAGCAGTCGTTCGGGCGCCACGTAGAGCATGTCCAGCTCGCCGGCCAGCAACTGCTCCTCGACCTCGCGCTGGGTCTGCGCGTCGAGGCTGGAATTGAGGAAACGCGCGCGCACACCGGCTTCGCGCAAGGCGTCGACCTGGTCCTGCATCAGGGCGATCAGCGGCGAGACGATGATGCCCGTGCCGTCGCGCATCAGGGCGGGAATCTGATAGCACAGCGACTTGCCGCCGCCGGTCGGCATCAGCACCAGGGCGTCGCCGCCGCCGGCCACGTGTTCGACGATCGCCTGCTGCGGTCCGCGAAACGCGGCGTAGCCGAAAACGCTGTGAAGAATCTCGAGAGCCTGGGACTGCATGCACGCATGCTAGCAAAGTGCGACCGGAGCCGGTTGTCGGCGATCGCCTTGTACGCACACACCCACACGCTGACGGCACCTGCACGGTCTGGCGAAGCGCTCCGGAAATGGTAAAAAAACAGCAACGATCGCCAGTCCGGCGAACGTATCGCCCGGGGGCACCCATGACATCCATGATCGGCATCGCAACGATTCTGTCGCTTGCCTGCGTCACCGCGTCGGCCAGCGACGGCCACATCGCCTTCACCGGCAGGATCATCCAGCCGACCGTCACCCTGGATGCCTCCAGCCTGGCAGCCGGTCGCGATCGCTCGCCGTTCATCGCTTCGGTGCGCGTCGACCGCCTCGCGGCAAAACACGGGTTCGACAATCCCCTGCTCGATTACTTCGTCGGTTACCTTGCCGCCGACCCCTCGACCCGGGCCAGCCCGTTCCTGGTCGAAGTCGCGTACAACTGATCAGCCACCCCAGATCGCCCGGTCCAGATCGTGGTCGAGGCCGAAGGTGGACAGGGCCACCCGGCCGTCGATGACCAGCACGCCCTCGGCGCGCAGCAGCTGGCATTGCTTGCGAAAGCCGGGACTGTCCCTGGGGATGCCGATCCGGCCGTCGGCGCGGAGCACGCGGTGCCACGGCAGCTTCAGTTCCCTGGGTGAATCGCCGAGGACGCGGCCGATCAGCCGGGCGCGCCCCGGATAGCCGGCCCGTGCGGCGATGGCGCTGTAGCTGGCCACCCGTCCGGCCGGAATCGCCGCCACCGCCTCGCGAATCTTGCGGTCGCGGCGCGCGCGGGCTTCGTCGATATCGTCGTCGTGTTTTGCGGCCATGGTCCAACACCCGGTTACCCCGACGAGGTTACCATCGGCCGGTCACCCCAGCGGAGCGGAAGATCATGCGCCACTTCGAAGCCGTCCGCTCCCATGTCGGCAGCCAGCATGCGCTGCGCCACAACGACCCCTACCTGATCAGCTTCGACCTCGAGCTGCCGCGCGGCCGCCACCAGGGCATCTATCTCACCGAGCTGGAAGACGACAGCGGGCGGCGCTTTCTGCGCATCTCGACGCCGATCGGTCCGCTCGCCGGCACCGATGCGCGGCGTTGCCTGCGTTTCAACTGGGAGCAGCGCACCGGCTTCCTCGCCACCGCCGACCTCGACGGCTCGCCCTACCTGCACCTGTGCGAGAACCGCCCCTATGACTTCCTCGACTCCGCCGAGCTCGAGCGGCTGATCGTCGAACTCGGGGTACTCGGCGACCATCTGGAACAGTCGGTCGCCAGTGACGACGACAGCTTCTAGAAGGTGAAAACCAGCTGGCCAAGCCTGACCAGCCCATAGGCGGCCAGCGCGGTGGTCGGCAGGGTCAGGATCCAGGCCCAGACCATGCGCTCGACCACCGACCAGCGGATGGCGTTGAAGCGCTTGGCGGCGCCCACGCCCATGATCGACGCCGAAATGTTGTGCGTCGTCGACACCGGGATGCCGAGCAGCGACGCGGTGAGGATCACCGCCGCCGAACTGCCTTCGGCGGCGAAACCGTTGATCGGATGCAGCTTGACCATCTTGTGGCCGAGCGTCTTGATGATGCGCCAGCCGCCGCCGGCGGTGCCGGCGGCCATGATCAGCGCGCAGATGACCTTGACCCAGACCGGGATCGGAAAGCCGCCGACCGCGTCGGCGTCGTGGCCGATGCGCAGGAACGACAGGACCCCGGGCAGGTCGTCGAATGTGTCCGGCCGCGGTGGCGCCGGCGAGGGCCAGGGCGATGATGCCCATGCGTCTTCTGCGCATCGTTCATGCCGTGCGAAAGACCCATCGCACTGGCCGAGACGATCTGCGCCTTGCCGAAGAAGCTGTTGACGAAGGGCGTGCGCGCCGAACCGGTGCAGGTAGCCCGTGCGGCTGGAGAACCAGCCGAGCAGCGCGTAACAGCCCGCCCATCAGCAGGAAGCCGAGGACGAAGCCGAGCAGCGGCGAGATGACCATCGGCAGGATGACCTTGCGCAGCACGCCCTTGTCCAGCCACCAGTGCGCCTGCCCGCCCTGCGACCAGATGATCGAGTGCGAAGTCGTTGCCCGAGGCGGCCAGCGCCGCGCCGCACAGGCCGCCGACCAGCGCATGGCTGGAACTGGACGGCAGGCCCAGCCACCAGGTGATCAGGTTCCAGATCGTCGCCGCCGAGCAGCGCGCAGATCAGCAGCTGCGAGGCCGACGTCGACCACGCCGGTGTCGATCAGGCCCGAGGCGATCGTCTTCGGCGACCGCGGTGCCCCAGAGCGCGCCGACCAGGTTGGTCACCGCCGCCAGCAATACCGCCTGGCCCGGGCGTGAGCACCTTGGTCGCGACCACGGTCGCGATCGAGTTGGCGGTGTCGTGGAAGCCGTTGATGTAAGTCGAAGACGAGTGCGATCACGACGACCACGAGAACCAGGGTCAGCATCGGCGCATGCCTCAGGAATTCTTGAGCACGATGGAATAGACCACGTTGCCGACATCGCGGCAGCGGTCGATGGCCTTCTCGACCAGTCTCGAACAGGTCCTTGGCGAGGATCGCGCGCAGTCGGATCGAGCCCTCCGCATACAGGGTCGCGATAGAGATCGAGCATCAGCCGGTCGGCCTCGATCTCGAGCGCCTGCAGCTGGTCGTTGAGCTTCTTCACCGGGTCGATGCTGCAGGCCATGGCGCAGCTGGCCGATCATCTCCACGACCACCTCGGACGAGCTGCTCGAGCATCGGCCGCGCGCTGGCGTGAAGTCGATGCCGACCAGACGGTCGGCGACGATCACGTAGCGTTCGGCGAACTTCTCGACTGTCTTGGGGATCTTGTACAGCGCGGAGCTCAGCGCCTCGATGTCCTCGCGGTCGAGCGCGGTGACGAAGGTGTTGACCAGCTCCTCGCTGATCTGCCCGTGCAAGGCTTTTTCGCGGGCGCGGGCGGTGCTGAAGGCGGCCATGACCGGCGTCCGGTCGGCCCTGGTCACCAGTTCATGCATCGCCCGCGCGCTTTCCCGGGCCGCTTCGGCACTGGCCTCCAACAGGCCATAGAACTTGTCGCCCTTACCGAAGATCGTCTGCAGTGAAAACATGCGGGTGATGCCTGTGGAATGTCGGGAAACGGCCGTCGGATGCCCCTGGCGGCCAATCATGACAGTAATGTTACAGGACCGATGCCGATCCCGGCAGCACCTGAGTCATTTGAACCCCTTACACTGGCCGGCCCCGGAAACCTTGCTATAAGAGCGGGAATGCTCACCGAACTGGCTTTAGTCCTCGTCCTCGCCCTCTGCAATGGCTTCTTCGCCCTGTCGGAGATGTCGATCGTCGCCTCGCGCAAGAGCCGGCTGAAGCAGCTCGCCCGCGACAGCCGGCGGGCACGGATCGCCCTGCAGCTGGCCGAATCGCCCGAACGCTTCCTGTCCACGGTGCAGGTCGGCATGACCATCGTGATCCTGGCCACGGGTGCCGCGGCCGGCGATGCCCTGGCGGAGCGTTTCACCGCCCTGCTCCATGAGGGCGAGCCGGCCTGGCTGGCGCCTTATGCCAAAGCACTTGGTTGGCTGACCGGCTTCGTGCTGATCTCCCTGGTGCAGATCGTGGTGGGCGAGCTGGTGCCCAAACGCGCCGCGCTGACCGCGCCGGAGCGCATCGCCGGCTACATCGCCTTGCCGATGATGTTCCTGTCGCGAATCGTCTCGCCCTTCGTCTGGGTACTGAACATGCTCAGTACCGGCATCCTTCGCGTGCTTGGCCTGCACCGGGTCAGTCGCGGGGCCGCCACCGAAGAGGAAATCCGCCTGCTGGTTGCCGAGAGTGCCGAGCAGGGCGTGATCGATGCCGACGAACGCAACATGGTCAACCGCGTACTGCGCCTGGGCGACCGCACCGTCGACAGCGTGATGACTCCGCGCAACCGCATCGCCTGGCTCGATATCGCCGCGCCGCGCGAGGAGAACGTGCAGGTGCTGCGCGATACGCCCTACTCCCGCTACCCGGTATACCGGGGCGACGAGAGCGAGGTGGTCGGGGTGATCGAAGTCAAGCGCCTGCTGCGTCATTTCGCCGAGGGCACGCCGGACCTGTTCGAACACATCGCCAAGCCGATGTTCGTGCCCGATACCGCGCGCGCGCTGGACCTGCTCGAGGCCTTCCGCGACGCCGACACACCGGTGGCCCTGGTGGTCGACGAGTACGGCGACATCGAAGGGCTGGTCACGCTGAACGACCTGCTCGCCGCCGTGATCGGCGCCACCGCCCCGGCCGACGACGACCATTCCACGGAGGGGCCGATCACACGGCGCGACGACGGCAGTTTCCTGGTCGACGGCATGCTGCCGGCCGACGACCTGCGCGAACTGCTGCAGATCGATGCCCTGCCCCATGAGGAAGAGCACGACTACCGCACCATCGCCGGCATGATGATCGCCCAGTTCGGCCACATCCCGCGCACCGGCGAGGCCTTCGAGTTCAACGGCCACCGCTTCGAGGTACTCGACCTCGATGGCGCCCGCATCGACAAGGTGCTGGTGACCCCGGCGATTGCCGACGAGGGCCCATGAAGCCGCGTCGGCGCACCACCGAGTTGCTGCGCGATGCACTCGAAGCGCACGACACCGACCGGATCAGCCTCGAAGCCCTGCTCGAGCCACTGCGCAGTCGTGCCTACGGCTTCGTGTTGCTCCTGCTTGCCGTGCCGAACTTCATCCCCGTACCGGTCGGCATCGGCGGCGTCATGGGCGTCCTGGTCGTGGCACTGGGCCTGGAAATGCTCTTCGGCCTCGAACATCCATGGATCCCTCGCCGGCTGCGCGCCAGGACCATGTCGCGCGCGTCGCTGGGGCGCTTTCTCGATCGCATCGAACCACTGACCCGGCGCCTGGAGAAACTGTGCAAGCCACGCCTCGAGCGGCTGACCCGCCAGCCCCTGACGATCGCCTCCGGCCTGGTCATGATCCTGATCGGCATGCTCCTCGCACTACCGATTCCCTTCACCAACTACGTCTTCGGCGCGATGCTGCTGGCCTTCGCCATCGCCCTGGTCGAACGCGATGGCGCGCTTCTGCTGCTGGTATGGATAGCGACGGCGATCGTGCTCACCGTCTCGGCCAGTTTCAGCCACGCCCTGGTCGACCTCTTCCACCGGCTAATCTGACCGCGCGTCCCACACCTCAATCCTTCGGTGGCGGTTTCGCCAGCGACGCCATGCGCTGCGCATCGGCGAAGATCCCATGCATGACGCGCAGTTCGCGCATATCGGGCCGGGCGCGCAGGAACAGCTTGCGCAGGCGCAGCATGATCGTGGTCGGCGAACGGCCCTTGTGGAAATCGATATCGTCGAGCATCTGCGCGAGGTGCTCGAAGAAGCGCTCCATCTGCGCGGCATCCGCCGGCACCTCGTCGGACGCGGCCGCTTCGGTCGACGGTCCGCCTTCGAGCATCGCCAGCCGGACCTCGTAGGCGGTGACCTGCACGGCCTGCGACAGATTGAGCGAACTGAAATCGTCGACGCTGGGAATGCGCACCATCGCGTGGCAACGTGCCAGTTCCTCGTTCTCCAGCCCCGTGCGCTCGTTGCCGAACACCAGCGACACCTGCTCGCCACGACGCGCGGCGGCAAGCGCCTGCGCGGCGGCCTCGCGCGGCGACAGCTCCGGCAGGGTCACGCCGCGACGACGTGCGCTCAGGCCGAGCGAAAAGCTGCTGCCGGCCAGGGCGTCGGTCAGGTCCTCGTGCAGGCTGGCCGCGGCCAGGACATCGTCGGCACCGGCGGCCATCGCCGTGGCCTCGGGGTCGGGAAAACGCTGCGGCTGGACCAGGGCCAGACGCCCGAAGCCCATGGTCCGCATCGCCCGCGCCGCCGAGCCGATATTGCCCGGATGCGAAGTGCGCACCAGCACATAGCGGAACATCGCGGTGAGGGCGGAAGCGTCGGTCATGCGGGGAAGTCGGTCGGTGGCTGACCGCGCAGTCTACAACGCCCCGGCCCCTCGATTGGCCGGCCGGGGCGTGGCTCTGCTAGACTCCGTCCCCGCCGCGGCTGGACCGCGTCCCTCGTTCTTTTGCCAAGTCAGTCCCATGCCCAGACCCGCCGTCAACGTCGCGGCGCGCGCCGCGCGCGCTGCAGGAAATATCATCCTGCGCTACATGAACCGCCTCGAGGGCCTCGCGGTCGTCGAGAAACAGCGCATGGACTTTGCCTCCGAAGTGGACCGGATGGCCGAGGCGGAGATCATCAAGGAACTCAAGCGCGCCTATCCCACCCACGCCATCCTCGGCGAGGAGTCGGGCGCGAAGGGCACGGGACCGCTGGTCTGGGTGATCGATCCCCTGGACGGCACGCATAACTACCTGCGCGGGATCCCGCACTTTTCCGTCTCCATCGCGCTGCTCGACAAGGGCGAACCCGTCTATGGCGTGGTTTTCGATCCGCTGCGCGACGAACTGTTCACCGCCAGCAAGGGCGATGGCGCCTATCTCAACGACCGTCGCATCCGCGTCGGCAAGCGCGAGACCCTGGGCGGCGCCATGCTCGCCACCGGATATCCGTACCGTCAGCGCAACCATATCGACGCCCAGCTGGCGATCACCGGTGCCCTGCTCAAGGAAGCGGAGGACATCCGCCGCATGGGTTCGGCCGCGCTGGACCTGGCCTATGTCGCCGCCGGCCGTTTCGACGGCTATTTCGAGCCGGGCCTGCAACCGTGGGACATGGCCGCCGGCTGCCTGCTGGTACGCGAGGCGGCAGGCGTCTACAACGACTTCGCCGGTCGCGAGGGCCTGCCCGCCAGCGGCAACATCATCGCCGGCAACCACAAGATCGCCCAGGCAATGACGGAAGTGATTGGCGCGAACGCGACGCCGACACTGCTGCGCGCCTGAGGCGTGACCTGTAAGTCGCTCGCTGCGCGAGCTATGAAGCGTGAAGGGTAAAGCGTAAACAGCGCCGCAACTTCATGCTTCACTCTTCAGGCCTCGCCAGTAACTCGCGCAGAAACGGCACCGTGATCCGCCGTTGCGCCGCCAGCGACGCCTTGTCCAGGCGATCGAGCAGGTCGAGCAGTGCACCCAGGTCGCGCGCGTGCCGCGCGAACAGCCAGTCCAGCACCGTATCGTCCAGTTCGATGCCACGCGCCTTCGCCTGTTCGCGCAGCACATGGCGACGTTCGCCATCGTCCAGCGGCTTCAGCAAGGCCTGGGTACAGGCGCCAAGTCGCGAACGCAGGTCCGGCAGGCCGATGCCCAGGGCCGACGGCGCGGCATCGGCGGCGAACAGGATCGTCCCGCCATCGGCGCGGTAGCCGTTGTAAAGATCGAACAAGGCATGCTCGGCCACTGCATGGCCGGCAATCGCCTGCAGGTCGTCCAGCGCCAGCAGGTCGCTGCCGGCCACCGCGCGAATGGCCTCGGCGAGGTCGCCACGCAAACCGGCGAGCGGCAGGTACTGCGCAGTGCGACCGGCGTCGATCGCGGCCTGGCAGGCGGCGATCAACAGATGCGTGCGACCGCTACCGGCGCTGCCGGCCATGAAAACCCACGGCGCACTCGCCTCCGTCGCCGCGAGGCGAACCGCCTCCAGCGCCGCGGCATTGGCACCGGCATGGAAATGTTCGAAGCGCTGGCGACGCGGCCAGCGCAGGGCAAGTGGCAACTGCGCGGTCATGGCGGGGGCGGACTGTCCGGGGCCTTTACCTGATGCTCCACCACCTGCACATCGACATCGACCTCATCGACGACGGCCGTTTCGGTATAGAGGTCGCTTTCGCGGTAGCGCGCGAACACGTAACGCATCAGCACCACGACCACCGAGGCCGCCGGCAGCGCCAGCAGCACGCCGAGGAAGCCAAACAGATGGCCGCCGGCGAGCACGGCGAAGATCACCGCGACCGGATGCAGGCCGATCTTGCCGCCGACCAGGCGCGGCACCAGAACGTAACCTTCCAGCAGCTGGCCGACGGTGAACACGCCGACGACCAGCAGCACATGGGTCCAGTCGCCGTACTGCACGAGCACGGCGATCAAGGCCGCACCGAAGCCGACGATGAAGCCGAGATAGGGCACGAAACTGAGCAGGCCGGCGATCATGCCGATCAGCGGACCGATCGAGAGGCCGACGATGGTCAGTCCCGCGCCATAAAAAATGCCCAACGCCAGCATCACCAACAGCTGGCCGCGGACGAAGGCACCGAGCACCTGGTCCGATTCGCGCGCGAGCCGGACCACGGTCGGCTCGATCGAACGCGGCAGCATGCGCTGGATATGCGCGACCATTTTGTCCCAGTCGCGCAGCAGGTAGAACGACACCACCGGAATCAGCACCAGGTTGGTCAGCCACAGCACCAGGCCCATGCCCGAGGTCGAGACCTTGGCGATCGCGGTGGCGGCGATGCTGCCGACCGAACCGATATGTTCCTTGATCGCCGCGACCATGCGATCGGTGTCAAAGGTATCGGGCTCCAGATGCAGGTGGGTCTGCAGCCACGGGAAGGCGGTATCGCGAACCCAGGCGACATAACGCGGGAAGTTTTCCGCCAGGTTCTCGAACTGGTGCTGGATCAACGGGATCAGCAGCAACAGCGAGCCGACCATGACCAGGACCAGCACGGCGAAGACGATGCTGACCGCCAGGGTGCGGCCCATGCCCAGACGCTGCAGCCGATCGGCCAGCGGATCGCCGAGATAGGCGAGCATCGCGGCGATGGCGAACGGCATGATCACCGGCGCCAGCAGCCAGAGCACGAAAACGATGACGGCGGCGATGGCCAGCAGTTGCCAACGGCGGGAAAGGTCGTGGTTCATGCGTGAGTTCGTCTCGTCACGGTGGAGGGATGCTCGCGATCCTCACCCGCCGACGGTGACGCCCGCGTGCCGGAGCGTGCCCGCCGGCCGGTACTCAGGGCGACCAGCGCAGGCTGAAATCGGTGCCGGGATGACTGGACGGATCGGCCGGAAGATGGGCTGCCGCGCCGAGCGCCGCGACGACACGCGGCATAGGTCCGATCGCGTTGACGTTGAGCTGGATGCCGTCATCCTTGGCCGCCACCGTGTCGACCGAACGCACCGCCGGCTGGTTACCGAACGCCGCGAGCACCGCCGCGTAGTCCGCCGCCGAACGAATGCCGGAAATCCAGAAACTCGCCTTGCTTGGACCCTCGTCGGCCACCGGGGCCTGGCCGTCGGCCGGTGCGGCGGCCGTGGAGGCGGCCGATGCCAGGATGCGGCGCACCGAACCCGGGTCGAAGCTGACATCGAGGTTCAGCGGCATGTCCGCCGAATGGCTGCGCGAATACTGGTATTGCTGGACCAGTCCCGGTGCCTGCTTGAGGATGTCGTCGAAACCGGCCAGGGTGCGCGGGTCCTGTCCGTTCATCGCCCGCGCCAGGACCTGGGTCAGCGCGCTGGCGAAGGCCTGGCTGCGCACGCCCGCCGAGGTATCCGGCACCGGCACGGTCACCGCGTAGGGCGAGGCCGGCGGCGTCTGGGCATGCGCCGGCAGCACACCCACGAGGGCAAGCAGGGCGATAAGGCTGAACAGGCGGACTGAACGCATGGGTCGGAAGAATCTTGCCGGAAGTCCCGGGAAGTCTGCCCAATCCGCGTCGGCGCGTCCATCGACCAGTGCCTCCAGGGAGCCCCCGACCTCCCAGGCTGCTATCATTTGCCGTTTCATCAGCGCCGGATTCGCTCCATGTCCTCCGACCAGGGTTCCCTCACCTACCGCGCCGCCGGTGTCGACATCGACGCCGGCAATGCCGTCGTCGAACGTATCAAGCCGCTGGTCAAACGCACCTTCCGACCCGAGGTGATGGGCGGACTGGGCGGCTTCGGCGGGCTGTTCGACCTGTCCGGCAAGTACCGCGAGCCCGTCCTGGTCTCCGGCACCGACGGCGTCGGTACCAAGTTGAAACTGGCCCAGCAACTGGGACGCCACGACAGCATCGGCATCGACCTGGTCGGCATGTGCGTCAACGACGTGCTGGTCCAGGGCGCCGAGCCCTTGTTCTTCCTCGACTATTTCGCCACCGGCAAGCTCGACGTGGACACTACGGTCGCCGTGGTCGGCGGCATCGCCAGCGGCTGCGAACTGGCCGGCTGCGCCCTGATCGGCGGCGAGACCGCGGAAATGCCCGACATGTACCCGCCAGGCGAATACGACCTGGCCGGCTTCACCGTCGGCGCGGTCGAGAAGTCCAGGATGCTGGACGGCAGTGCGATCGTCGCCGGCGACGCGATCCTCGGCGTGGCCTCCTCTGGCCCGCACTCGAACGGTTACTCGCTGATCCGACGCATCCTCGAGCGTGCCGGCAGCCCGCTGGAACTCGACCTGGATGGCGTTTCGCTGGCCGACGCGCTGATGGCGCCGACCACGATCTATGTCAAACCCATCCTCGACCTGCTCAAGCACGTGCCCGTCCATGGCATGGCCCACATCACGGGCGGCGGATTGAAGGAAAACATCATCCGTGTCGTGCCGGAGGCCCTCGGCCTGTCGCTGGACAGCGCGAGCTGGCCCCTGCCGCCGGTGTTCCAGTGGTTGCAGCGCGAAGGCAAGGTCGAGCGCGAGGAAATGTGGCGCACCTTCAACTGCGGCATCGGCTTCACCGTGCTGCTCGCGGGCGACCAGGTCGAGGCGGCGAAAAGGCTGCTGGAAGGCCACGGTCTCGCCTCGTGGGTGATCGGCGACGTCGTCACCGCGACGGGCGACGAGCGCGTCCGCATCGCCTGATGCGCATCGCCGCCCTTGCTTCCGGGCGCGGCAGCAATCTTGCCGCGCTGATCGCCGCGCGCGATCGCGGCGAGCTGCCGGTCGAGTTCGTCCTGGTCGGCAGCGACAAGGCCAATGCGGGCGCCTTGCGCATCGCCGACATGGCCGGCATCCCGACCCTTGCCCTGAATCCGCGCGACTATCCGGATCGCCGCAGCTTCGACCTCGACCTGTTCGGCCGCGTCGCCGCCAGCGGCGCCAACCTGCTGGTACTCGCCGGCTTCATGCGCATCGTCGACGCCGGGGCGATCGCCCCCTGGGCCGGGCGCGCCATCAATGTGCATCCGTCACTGCTGCCGAAATACCGCGGCCTGCACACCCATCGCCGGGCGCTCGAGGCGGGCGACGCCGAACATGGCGCCAGCGTGCATTTCGTCACCGCCGAACTCGACGGCGGCCCGGTCATCGCCCAGCGGCGCATCGCCGTGCTCGCCGGCGACACGGAGGACCTGCTCGCCGCTCGCCTGCTGCCCGAGGAGCACCGACTGCTCCCGGCCGTGGTCGCGGCCATCGCCGACGGCCGGCTGAGCTACGCCGACGGGCAACCGTATTTCGAAGGAAACCCGCTGACCCGACCGCTCGTCATGGACGATCTGGGCGTCCTCGGCTGACGATACACGGCGTTCAGCCTCGCGTCGTACACTCGGCGCCCATGACCGCCATCACTCTCCTGCGTTCCGCCACCCTCGGCCTTGGCCTGCTCCTCGCCGCCGGCACCGCCGCGGCCGCCGCTGCCCCCGAGGCCTTCGTCGCCAGGTATGAAGTGCTCAAGGATGGCTCGCCGCTCGGCGAGGCCACGCTGACACTCAAATCCGTCGGCAACAACGAATACGAGTACACCAACCAGACCAAGGGCACCTCGGGCCTGGCCGCCATGCTTGGCGCCAATGTCGATGAGACCTCGCGTTTCCGCTGGACGAACGGCATGCCCGAGGCACTGAGCTACGACTACCGCATGGACGCCTCGATCAAGTCGAAGGAACGGCACCTGAAAGTCGACTGGAACGCGAAGCAGGTCAGCGTCCAGGACAACAACAAGAATTTCAGCTTCGCCGCCGTGCCGGGCATGGTCGAGCGCAATACGGTCGCCCTGACCCTCGGCATGGCATTGCGCGCCGGCAAGCAGGAAATCACCCTGCCCGTCGCCGTGAAGCAGGAAGTACAGAACCAGCAGTTCAAGGTGTCGGGCAAGGAAACCGTCAAGGTCCCCGCCGGCAGCTTCGACGCCGTGCGCGTCGACCGCACCGATGCGGATCGCGGTTTCAACGCCTGGTACGTGCCCGATCGCTATCCGGTGCCGGTGAAGCTGGCGCAGAAGGATGGCGGCAACCTGACCATGCAGCTGGTGAGCTACTCGAAGCAGTAGGTTCGTGAAGCGTCAATCGTAAAGCGCCAACCGCACACAAGCCGGCAATGCCGGCGCTCGCGCTCGATCAGGACGGCAACCGGCGGATCTTCGCGCCCAGCACGCCCAGCTTCTCTTCGATGTTCTCGTAGCCGCGATCGATGTGATACACGCGGTCCACCGTGGTGTCGCCGGTGGCGACCAGGCCGGCGAGCACGAGGCAGGCCGATGCGCGAAGGTCGGTGGCCATGATCGGCGCGCCGCTCATTTTCTTCACGCCGGTGACGATCGCGGTATTGCCTTCCAGGCGGATGTCCGCGCCGAGCCGCTGCAGCTCGTGCGCGTGCATGAAGCGGTTCTCGAAAACCGTCTCGGTAATCACGCCCACGCCCTCGGCGACGCAGTTGAGCGCGGTGAACTGCGCCTGCATGTCGGTCGGGAATGCCGGGTACGGCGCGGTGGTGAGGTTCACCGCCTTCGGCCGCTTGCCACGCATGTCCAGTTCGATCCAGTCGTCGCCGGTGCTGATGTGCGCGCCGGCTTCCTCGAGTTTGGAAAGCACCGCTTCCATGGTGCTGGCACGCGCATTGCGGCAGCGAACCTTGCCACCGGTGATCGCCGCACCCACCAGGAACGTACCGGTTTCGATGCGGTCGGGCAGTACTTCGTATTCGGCCCCATGCAGGCGCTCGACGCCATGGATGACCAGGGTCGAGGTGCCGACGCCCTCGATCTGCGCACCCATCGCGATCAGGCAATGGGCCAGGTCGACCACTTCCGGTTCCTGCGCCGCGTTTTCGATGATCGTGGTGCCGCTGGCCAGCGCCGCGGCCATCATGATGTTCTCGGTGCCGGTGACGGTCACCATGTCCATGAGGATGTGGGCGCCCTTCAGGCGCTTCGCGGTCGCCTTGATATAGCCGTTCTCGACGGTGACCTCGGCGCCGAGCGCCTGCAGGCCGCGGATGTGCTGGTCGACCGGACGCGAGCCGATCGCGCAGCCACCGGGCAGGGACACCTCGGCCCTGCCGTAGCGCGCGACCAGCGGGCCGAGCACCAGGATCGAGGCGCGCATCGTGCGCACCAGTTCGTACGGTGCCACGCAGCTGTTTTCCGGGCGCGGGTCGATATGCATTTTCATGCGGTCGTCCAGGACCAGCTGCACGCCCATGCGGCCGAGCAGCTCGATGAAGGTGGTGACGTCGTGCAGATGCGGCACATTGCCGATGCTGACCGGCTCATCGGCCAGCAGGCAGGAAGCGAGGATGGGCAGCACGGCGTTCTTGGCGCCGGAAATGCCCACTTCGCCACGAAGCGGCTCGCCGCCACTGATCACGATCTTGGCCATGGAATACCTTTGATGGGTTGGGTGAGGGTCGCGTCGCTGCCGTTTAACGGCGCGCCGCGACCTCGTCGGGCGTGAAAGTCTTCAGGCTGAGCGCGTGGATCGCGCCGCCCATGAGATCGCCCAGGGTGGCGTATACCAGCCGGTGCCGTGCCAGGGGCAATTTGCCGGCGAACTGGCCGGCGATGACCTCGGCCTCGAAATGCACGCCATCGTCCCCGCGAACGTCCGCGGAGGCGCCGGGCAAGCCCTGCTCGATCAATGCCTGGATGCTGGCAGCGTCCATTGTGGGGGTTCCGATACTGGGTCGACGCGCTGCGGATTCAAAACGGAGCCTGAATCGCCGGTCGATGGGTAAGACGATAAGATGCGAATATGCCATGGTAATGGAAATCGGCTGGCGCAGAAATGACAGCCTCCGTCGATCCCAGGCCCGGCCATCCAAGCAGAGACCGCATGAACGCTCGAATTGCCCCGCCTACCGCCCTGACCCAGATCGACGCCGATGCCGTGGTGCGCAGTGCGCGTACCGTCATAGCGACCGAGGCGGCCGCGATCCGGGCGCTGGAAACGCGGATCGACGCGAATTTCGTCGAGGCCTGCCGGCTGATCCTGCAATGCAAGGGCCGGGTGATCGTCTCCGGCATGGGCAAATCCGGGCATATCGCCCGCAAGATCGCCGCCACCCTGGCCTCGACCGGTACCCCGGCCTTCTTCGTCCATCCGGGCGAAGCCAGCCATGGCGACCTTGGCATGATCCTGCCCGAGGACGTGGTCATGGCCCTGTCCTACTCGGGCGAGACCGACGAGCTGCTGTTCATCCTGCCGGTCATCAAACGCCAGGGCATCCCCCTGATCGCGATCACCGGTAACCCGAATTCCTCGCTGGCCGGCCAGGCCAACGTCCATCTGGACGCCGGTATCCCGGCCGAAGCCTGCCCGCTTGGCCTCGCGCCGACCGCCAGCACCACGGCCGCCCTGGTCATGGGCGATGCGATCGCCATCGCCCTGCTCGAGGCACGTGGCTTCACTTCCGACGATTTCGCCCGCTCGCACCCGGCCGGCAGCCTCGGTCGCCGCCTGCTCCTGCATATCGGCGACGTCATGCATACCGGCGAGAACATTCCCGCGGTGGCGCCGGACGCCACCCTGACCCAGGCCCTGGTCGAAATGACCCGCAAGCACCTGGGCATGACCGCGGTGATCGACGCCGACGGCCACCTGCTCGGCGTGTTCACCGACGGCGACCTGCGTCGCGCCCTGGACGACGAGGGCGTCGACCTGCGCGGCGCCACCGTCGCCGAGGTGATGACCCGTGGCGCGAAGACGATCGGTTCGGACAAGCTCGCGGTCGAAGCGGCCCAGCTGATGGAAAAGCACCAGATCCACGCCCTGCTCGTGGTCGACGCCGAACAGCGCGTGGTCGGTGCGCTGAACATCCACGACCTGCTCCGCGCGCGGGTGGTCTAGACTCCTTTCCCCGCCCCATGCAGCCCCGTCCGGACCGCGCCAGGCGCTGCCCGGACACCAGCCGAGCGATCCGTCCGACATGTCCGACCAGCCTTACAACGCTTACCCCGCCGATATCCTCGAGCGCGCCGCCAGGCTGCGCCTGGTCGTCTTCGACGTCGACGGCACCCTGACCGACGGTCGCCTCTGGTACGCCGAGGACGGTCGCGAGACCAAGGTCTTCCATGTCCATGACGGGCTCGGCCTCAAGGCGCTGCAGGCCAACGGCGTAAGGGTTGCGATCATCACCGCGCGGATCAGCCATCCGGTGGCCTTGCGCGCCGAGGAGCTGGACATCGCCCACGTCTACCAGGGCCAGAACGACAAGCGCGCCTGCCTGCTCGAGCTGCTCGACGCGCTGCGCCTCACCCCCGACCAGGCCGCCTTCGTCGGCGACGACCTGCCCGACCTGCCGCCGATGGGTATCGCCGGCCTGGCCGTCGCGGTCGCCAATGCCCACCCCTGGGTGGTCGAACGCGCCCATTGGCAGACCCGCCTCGGTGGCGGCATGGGCGCCGCGCGCGAAGTCGCCGACCTGATCCTCACCGCCCAGGGCAAGGCCCAGGCGGAGCGGGAGCGCTGGCTTTGAGCATCGGCGTCTTCATGCGCGACCGCGGCACCACCAGTGCGGTGATCGTGCTCGCCATCGTGCTCGGCGCCAGCACCCTGCTCTGGTACTGGCTGGCACCCGCGCCGAAGGTCAACGACTTCGTCGGCCCGCCGCGCTCGGCCTATACCCTGTCGACCTTTACCCTGGACTCCTACGACGAGGAGACCGGCAAGCCGTCTTACCGGCTGGTCGCGCCACGCCTGGAACAGCGCGACGGCGACGACTCGATCTATATCAATGCCCCCGACTACGTCCTGCATTCGGCCGAGCCGGGCGTGCCGGACTGGACCGGCAAGTCCGACTACGCCTGGGTCAACAAGCCCGGCACGCTGATGAAGCTGCAGGGCAAGGTCGAGATGCACCGCCCGGCATTCACCGATACCGACGCGGCCGACATGTACACCTCCGAGGTCACCGCATGGCCGAAGGAAAACCGCATGGAGACCGCCGAGGCGGTCCGCGCGGTGCAGGGACCCTCTACAATGACCGGCATCGGCATGCGTGCCAACCTCGATTTCAAGCACCTGGAGGTGTTCAATGATTTTCATGGCACGTTCCCACCGCGCAAGAAATAATCTTGCGCTCGGCCTGGTCATGCTGGGCCTTGCAGCGATGCGCCGCCCTGGCCAAACAGGACGATCGCAACCAGATCATCCATGTCACGTCGAAGTCCTTCGACGGTGCGCAGCAGCCGAACAGCACCTCGACGCTGACCGGCAACGTCGTCGTCATCCAGGGCACGCTCAAGGCCAATAGCGACAAGGCGCGGATCCACTTCGACGCCGACTCGCAGATCGACCGCATCATCCTCGACGGTGCACCGGCCAAGATCGAGCAGATGGGCGACGACGGCAACATGATGTACGGCCACGCCAGCAACATCGATTACGCGAACGAGAAAGGCATTGCCATCCTGACCGGCGACGCCTATGTGCAGCAGCAGACCAAGGGCGACGCGCACGGCGACCGTCTGGTCTACAACACCAACGACAGCACCATGCAGGGCACCAGCACCGGCGACAACCAGGTCGTCATGACCTTCCAGCCCAAGGTGACGCCAGTCACGGCGCCGGCGACCCCGGCCAAGCCAGCGGCGACAGGTACGCCCGCGCCAGCCACCACCGCGCCCGCGCCCGCGACCACACCCGAGAAGAAGCCGTAACGATGCTGTCAGCCCAGGGTTTGCAGAAACGCTTCCGCGCGCGCCAGGTCGTGCGCGACTTCGCGTTTTCCATCCGCGAAGGCGAAGTGGTCGGCCTGCTCGGCCCCAACGGCGCCGGCAAGACCACCTGCTTCTACATGGTGGTCGGCCTGATCCCGGCCGACGGCGGGGTGATCAAGCTCGACCAGCAGGACATCACCGGCCTGCCGATGCACTCGCGGGCCAAGCTCGGCATCGGCTACCTGCCCCAGGAACCCTCGGTATTCCGCCGGCTCAGCGTCTCGGACAACATCCTGGCGGTGCTGGAACTGCGCGAGAACATGACCTCGAAGGAGCGCGCCCAGGAGCTGGAAAGCCTGCTGGACGAGCTGAAGATCTCGCATATCGCCGACCAGAAGGGCATCAGCCTCTCCGGCGGCGAGCGTCGCCGCGTCGAAATCGCCCGCGCGCTGGCCGCCCGCCCGCGCTACATGCTGCTGGACGAGCCGTTCGCCGGCGTCGACCCGATCTCGGTCGGCGAAATCCAGCGCATCGTGCGCCACCTCAAGGAACGCGGCATCGGCGTGCTGATCACCGATCACAACGTCCGCGAGACGCTGGGCATCTGCGACCGCGCCTATATCCTCAACGACGGCGAGGTACTCTCCCGCGGCACCCCGGCGCACATCCTCGCCGACGAGAAGGTCCGCGAGGTCTACCTGGGCCGCGAGTTCCGCCTCTGACGCCTGCGAAAGCGCAGCGGCGTGCTGACCCGACAGATGGCACGCTCCCCAAGGACGGGTTAGGATTGAACGACGCCCAGTCACCTCGGTAGGCATGAAACCCGGACTCCAGTTCCGCCTTCACCAGCAGCTCACCCTGACGCCACAACTGCAGCAGGCCATCCGGCTGTTGCAGTTGTCGCAGCTGGAGCTGGAGGCTGAACTGCGCCAGATCGCCGAAAGCAACCCGCTGCTGGAATTCGCCGAGGACGCCGAGCCCGAAGTCATCGACGAACCCGAACTCGAGATCCGCGAAGAACCGGTTCCGAAACCGAAGAAGGACGAGGAGCCGGCCAGCGCCTCGAGCGAGGACGTCGCTCCCGAATGGGAGCACGACCGCGGCGGGGATTCGGCCGACTACGGCAGCAGCGACTACGGCTCGGGTTCGCGTAACGGCAGCGGCGACGAGGATGGCTTCGAGCCGCAGAACGCGGCGCCGGAAAGCCTGCAGGAACACCTCGCCTGGCAGCTGAACCTGTCGCAGTTTTCCGATCGCGACCACACCATCGCCACGGCGATCATCCACGCGCTGGACGAGGACGGTTACCTGCACGAGGGCATCGAAGCGGTCGCCGCGGCCTTGCCGCCGGCGCTCAAGGCGAGCATGGAGGAGATCGACGCGGTGCGTCGGCGCCTGCAGCGTTTCGATCCGACCGGCATCGCCAGCCTGGACCTGCGCGACTGCCTGCTCTCGCAGTTGCAGCAGTTCGCCGAGGACACGCCGCAACGCGAACTCGCGCTGCGTATCGTCGGCGAGGACCTGGAACTGCTCGCGCGCAACGACATCGCCAAGCTGGCCAAGCGCCTGCGCGCGCCGGACACCGAGGTGGCCCTGGCCGCCGCGCTGATCCGCAGCCTCGACCCGCGTCCCGGTGCCGCGCTCGACGCCACGCCGGTCGAGTACGTCGCCCCGGACGTCTACGCGCGCCGCGACGGCGGTCGCTGGCAGGTCAGCCTGAATCCCGATTGCCAGCCGCGGCTGGGACTGAACCAGCATTACTGCAATCTCATCGCCCGTGCGCGTGGCGAGGACGCGGCATGGATGAAGGGCCAGTTGCAGGAGGCCCGCTGGCTGCTGAAGAGCCTGCAGTCGCGCGCGGAGACCCTGCAGAAGGTCGCCGAGGTCATCGTGCGCCGGCAGAGCGCCTTCCTCGACTACGGCCCGGAAGCCATGCATCCGCTGGTGCTGCGCGAGGTCGCCGAGGAAGTCGGCATGCACGAATCGACGATTTCCCGCGTGACGACCCGCAAGTACCTGCACACGCCGCGCGGTACCTTCGAGCTGAAACATTTCTTTTCCAGCGGCGTGGCCACCGAGGACGGCGGCAGCGCTTCGGCCACCGCCATCCAGGCGATGTTGCGAAAGCTCATTTCCGGCGAGGATCCACGCCGCCCGCTGTCCGACCAGGCCCTCGCCGAGGACCTGCATCGACGAGGAATTCAGGTCGCCCGGCGTACCGTGGCGAAGTATCGCGAAGCCTTGCGCATTCCCAGCTCCAGCGAGCGAACTCGCGCCGGTTGATGAACACCACGGAACCCCTCGCGTCCGTGGCAGTCTGATTCGAGGAACCCGAGGAAACGGCAAAGCCGTTTCCCCCTCGCCGTCGCAAAGACGGCACCGCAGCAAGAAGGAGGCGTCATGCAAGTCCAACTCAGCGGCCAGCACATCGAAATCACCCCGGCTTTGCGCGAGCACGTGCAATCCAGACTCGACCGCCTCGAGCGCCTCTACGACAACATCACTTCACTGGCTGTCGTACTTTCCGTCGAAAAACTCGAACAACGCGCCGACGGCACCCTCGCCGTGGCAGGCAACATCTTCCATGCCCAGGCGGTCGACGCCGATATGTATACCTCGATCGATATCCTGGTAGAGAAACTCGTGGTCCAGCTGCGCAAGCACAAGGAAAAGCACTGCGACCACCACGCGCGCGAAGGCCGCGAGATCAACTACGGCTAGTGTCCGACCGGGTTACCGGTGAGTCTCAGCCAAGCCTCACCGTCATCCCGGCGCAGGCCGGGATCCAGTGGCGTCAGGCCTGCCTGGAGCGTTATCGCCACTGGATTCCGGCCTGCGCCGGAATGACGAGCTGAAACAGGCAACTCGCGACCCAGCGCTCTTGATCCATCCCTCGCAGGCGGCCCCTCCGGGCGCGCATCCCCGCGAACTGGCACAATATTGCCGACGGCCGTCCCTCCCAGGGCGGCCGCCGTAGTGATTGACGTCTGGTTTCCAAGGATCGCGCGTGGACCGGCTTACCGCCCGACAACTCTTCGATGGCGTGCACGAGCGCATGGCGCTGCGCTGGGCCGCGGGCATGCGTGGCGAATCGCGCGTGCTCGAGCCCGGCGCCAAGCAGAGCCGGCGCCCGTCGCTGGTCGGCTATCTGAACGTCATCTACCCGAACAAGGTGCAGATCATCGGCACCGAGGAACTGAACTACCTCGACGGCCTGGATTCGCGCCAGCGCTGGGAGACGATCGACAAGATCGCCGCCTACGCGCCCCGCCGCGCTGATCGTGACCAAGGACCAGTCGATCCCGTCCGACCTGCGCGAGGTCGCCGAGGAAACCGATACGCCGCTGTGGCAGAGCGCCAAGCGCGGCCATGAGCTGCTGACCTACCTGCAATACCACCTCGCGCGCACGCTGGCGCCGCGGGTCACGCTGCACGGCGTGCTTCTCGAGGTGTTCTCGATCGGCGTGCTGATCACCGGCGAGTCCGGCATCGGCAAGAGCGAGCTCGCGCTGGAGCTGATCAGCCGCGGCCATCGCCTGGTCGCCGACGACGCGCCCGAATTCACCCTGATCGCGCCCGACGTGATCGACGGCACCTGCCCCGAGCATGCTGCAGCGACCTGCTCGAAGTGCGCGGCCTGGGCGTGCTCAACGTGCGCGAGATGTTCGGCCAGACGGCGGTAAAGCCGTCGAAATACCTTCGCCTCGATCGTGCACCTGAAGCCGCAGAAGCTCGACGATGCCGGGACGGCATGATCCGCCTGACCGGCGATGTCGGCCGGCGCGACGTGCTCGACGTGGAGGTTCCGATGATCACGATCCCGGTCGCGCCCGGGCCGCAACCTCGCGGTCCTTGTCGAAGCGGCGGTGCGCAGTCACGTGCTGAAGAGCAAGGGCATCGATCCCGCGCAGACCTTCATCGACCGCCAGGCGCACCAGCTGCGCCGGCTGCCGCCATGGTGACCGATGACCGAGCCGACGCCCGCCGCCCCGATCATCGACCGGCGGACATCCGCCTGAGTCGTCATCGTCAGCGGCCTTTCCGGTTCCGGCAAGACCGTCGCGCTGCGCACGCTCGAAGACCTCGGCTACTACTGCGTGGACAACCTGCCGGCGGCGCTGATGCCGGCAGCTGCGTGCAGGCGATCTCGCAGGGCGGCACGGCCGGCGCACCCAAACTCGCGGTCGGCGTCGACGTGCGCAACCGCGCCGACGAACCTGAACCGCGCTGCCCGGCGATCCTCGCCGAGCTCGCCGCGGTCGGAGATCGCGTACCGGCTGATCTTCCTCGACACGCGCGACGACGTGCTGATCAAGCGCTATTCGGAAACGCGCCGCCGCCACCCGCTGTCGGCCGAAGGCCTCGGCCTCGCCGAGGCGATCGCGCACGGAACGCCGCCTGCTGCGGCCGATGCTCGCGATCGCCGATCGCGTGATCGACTCCAGCGACCTCAACGTGCACCAGCTGCGCCGGCTGATCATCACCGAGATGGGCCTCGCCGCCGGCGGCATGACGCTGCTGTTCGAATCGTTCGCCTACCGGCGCGGCGTGCCGTCGGACGCCGATTTCGTCTTCGACGCGCGCTGCCTGCCCAACCCGCACTGGGAGCCGCGCCTGCGCCCGCTGTCGGGCAAGGACGTGCCGGTGCGCGAGTGGCTCGATGCGCAAGCCGACGTGGTAGCGGAATTCACGACGATCTGGCGCGCTGCCTCGACACCTGGCTGCCGCGCTTCGAGGCAGACGACCGCAGCTACGTCACGATCTGCGATCGGCTGCACCGGCGGGCGCCACCGTTCCGTCTACCTGGTCGAGAAGCTGGCCGAGCATTTCCGCGCGACAGCGGCGGCAACGTTCTGACCTTTCATCGTGAACTCGAGTAACGACCATGAACCGGAATCCTTCCAGCCTTCCGACATCGCGGCCATGAGCGTCGGCGTCCTCCTCCTGACCCACGAAGCGATCGGCAAGGCGCTCATTTCCGCGGCGCGCCACGTGCTCGCCCGACTGCCGCTGGACGGTCGACGTGCAGTGAAGTGCCGCCGAACGCGGATCCGACCCGACCTCTGCGCGACGCGCACCGCGAAGCACGCGCGCGAGCTCGACCATGGCGACGGCGTGCTGGTGCTGTCCGACCTTTATGGCGCGACGCCGTGCAATATCGGCCTGTCGCTGGCCGAACTCGGCGTGCACCTGCACTGCGTCTCGGGACTGAACCTGCCGATGCTGCTGCGTGTCCTCAACTATTCCGAAAAAACGTTGCCGGAACTGGCGGAAATTGCCGCGACCGGCGGTCGCGGAGGAATCTTCGTCGACCATGCTCGAAAAGGACATCACGATAAGCAACCGCCTCGGCCTGCATGCACGCGCATCGGCCAAGCTCGTGCAACGCTGCACGGATTCCAGTCCACCGTCTGGCTGATCGCAGGGGTCAAGGAAGTCAACGCCAAGAGCATCATGGGCGTGATGATGCTGGCCGCGGGCCTCGGCGCGCTGACCGTGCGCGCCGACGGGCCCGACGAGGAGGCGGCGATCGCGGCCGTGGTCGATCTTTTCGATCGCAAGTTCGACGAAGGCAAGCGTGAGCCTCGAGACCCATGGGAGTCCCCGCGCGAGGCCCGCATGGAGGCAAGTGAGCTGACCGGCACTCCAGCCGGCGCGGCGCGCGGATGGCGCTCGGTCGCGCTCGCCTCGTCCAGCCGAGCCGCTATGACGTCGATACGCGGCCGCTCGACGACGCGGAGATCGATCCCGGAACTCGCGCGCCTGCACGGCGCACTGGACATCGCGCGCGCGGAGCTGCGCTGAACTGCGCGACAAGCTGCACGGCGCGCTGGCCCGCGAAGTCGGCGATTTCATCGACGCGCACAGCCTGATGCTCGCCGACGACGAGCTGAAGCGCGGGCTCGACGACCTGGTCCGCATCGGCCGCTACCGCGCCAGCGCCGCGCTGAAGATGCAGCGCGACCGTCTCGTCGCGGTGTTCGAGGCGATGGACGATCCCGTACCTGAAGCAGCCGCAGCGAAGACATCGACCAGGTGATCGGCCGCGTGCAGGCCGCGCTACCGCGCGAATCCAGCGCGCGAGGAACGCAAGCTCGCCGCGCGCGTCGGCGAAATCGTCGTCAGCGACACGGTCGCCCCGTCCGAGCTGGTGCCGCTGGCCGAACACGGCGTGCTCGGCGTCGTCGCCAGCGCCGGCAGCCCGCTACTCGCACAGCGCGATCCTGGCGCGCTCGCTGCGCCTGCCGATGGTGGTCGGCGCGCACGACGCGCTCGCGCACTATCCAGGACGACGACCTGATCCTGATCGACGGCGAGCACGGCGAAGTCGATCGTGCATCCGACCGCGCAGGACATCGCCCGCTACCGCACCTGGCAGCGCGAGGTCGTCGCAGCGCGGCCAGCGTCTGGCCGCCCTGGCCTCGGCACCGACACCGCACGCGCGACGGCGCGCATGATCCATCTGTACGCGAATGCCGAACTGCCCGCCGACGTCGCGCAGGCCGCGCGTGCGGCGCCGACGGCATCGGCCTGTACCGCACCGAATTCCTGTTCCTGCGCGCAAGCGGGCTGCCCTCCGAGGAGGAGCAGTTCCTCGCCTACCGCGACCTCGTGCTCGGCATGGGCGGCCTGCCGGTCACGATCCGCACGCTCGACCTCGGCGCCGACAAGGCCGATGCCGCCGGGCTCGTCCTCGCGGCGAGGACAACCCCGCGCTCGGCGTGCGCGGCGTGCGCCTGTCGCTGCGCCATCCGGACGTCTTCGACCGTCCAGCTGCGCGCGATCCTGCGCGCGTCCGCTACGGCCCGGTGCGCGTCCTGGTTCCGATGGTGCCCACGTCGGCGAGATGACGACGTGCGCAGCCTGATCCGCGAATGCGCGCGAGATCTGCGCCAGCGAGGCCACGAGATCGCCGAACGCCTCGAGCTCGGCGCGATGATCGAGGTGCCGGCGGCGGCGATCGCGCTGTCGCGGCATGATCGGAAAAAGCTCGATTTCCTCGCGATCGGCACCAACGATCTCGTCCAGTACACGCTGGCCGTCGATCGCAACAACGATCAGCTGGACAATATCTACGACCCGCTGCACCCCGCCGTTCCTACGCCTGCTCGCCAGGTGATCGCCACCGCGCGACGTGCCGGCAAGCCGGTCAGCCTGTGCGGCGAAATCGCCGGCGATACCGCGTTCACGCCGCTGCTGGTCGCGATGGGGCTGGAAGAATTCAGCATGCATCCGGGCCAGTTGCTGCAGGTCCGCGATCGCCTGACCGCGCTGGACTGCAAGGCGCTGCGCCGCGCCGCGCCAAAGCTGCTGCGCTCGCGCACCCGCGAGGAAGTCGAGCGGCGCCTGATCGACACCCTCGAAAACCCGGAACCCTGCCGCTGATCCAGACACGCCGCCCTCGATGCGGGCGACGAATCGACAAATGAAGTCGCCTTAGGTGCGCAGCAGCCCAAAGCCACGCAAACTGGCACCGAGGGAGCCTCTGATCTATTCCACGCAGGCGTCACCGTTGCTGTAAGCGCGCAGATCGTCGTTGGGTCGGCGAAGGCAGACTGGACGTCTTTCGAGCCGGTCCGACGGCGAGCTGCGCGCTTACAGCAACGGCCCCAACGTCTTGTTTTTTTTAGATGACGGGGTGATGTCCAGAAGGCCCGCCACCGGCACCGCCCGGCTTGGTAAGGGGGCCACCCTTGCCGGCGCCGGGCAGCACCGCTGGCTGGCCTTCTGGACATCATGCCGCCTACGTGGAATAGATCAGAGGCTCCCTAAGACGCTGCCTTCAATGAATCAGTTGTTTGAGTCCCGTCAGGACGCCGCAAATCATCAGCCCCATACCGAGACAAGCAAAGAAGGCTGACGACGCTCGCATGTGCCACCCTTCCTTCCTCCTTGTCGCAAGAATTTCTTCGAACCTCTTTCTGAGGAACCCAGGTGACGGACCAAGAAGGATCGAGACGCACAGCGTTCCGAATGCCACAGCGCACATCGTTCCCGCGGCCGCATCTGACAGCCGTATCGAATATGCAGTGAGCAGCGCGGCGATCCACCCAGCTGCCATGGCGCCAATCATGGCTACTCCGCTGCCGGAACCCATCGGGTCTCGCGACATGTTCAATGGATACCTGGCGCGCAGAGTTCACCTGAATGATCGGTCGGGCCGCAGGGCGTATCGATGCTGAAATAGTCGCCCATATCGCCAGTCACGCCAAAGTCGCCTCCGAAATTTCCGCTTGCCTGGATATACCCTCCGAAGAGATCGTCAACGCCTTGCATATACTGGCCTCGTTCAACATCGGACCCGGCAGCTTGCATCTGATCGATCATCCCGGCAACTGTTCCCCCGATTGCATCCCCAAGATCCGGTGCGTAATTTTCGATGAGGTAACTGATACCCCCTCCCACTTTCCATCCCGCATAAGCCGATGCGGTCAGCCAGCCTCCCGCATAGGCGGATGTCTCAGCCAGCGCCGCACGAGCTCCTACACTGCCAATGGGTGCCGTACGAAATTCCAGGTAGATCTCGCTAATCGACATATCGAGTGTCGGCATTGCCAACGGTACCACCGCCATTGTCGAAGATGGCCGCATAGGAATCTGAGCCAAGCGAAGTTCAAAAGCTTCCGCCACATCGCGCGGCGCGCTCGCACTAATGGCTAGTCGCATATCATCGATACCAAATGCTTGCGAGACCCGTATCAAGCCTTCAGGATCGACTCTACTGGCCAGGATAGAAAGCAGTGTTGACGATTGACCCAACGACGACGCGCGATAGAAAGCAGCCAGGTCAACCAGCTCTTTATCCGAAAGACGTGCGACGAGTTCGTTTGCGTTCCCGCCAGAAAAATTACTTTCTTGCACACGTGCAAACCGGGAATGTATATCCATTGGCGTAGAGCCCAGCGCGAGAACAGGCCGAGACGTCACTTCTCCGCCGATCCCCTCGGTGACACTTCGAACGTCCACGGCATGCGCCTTCGTCGAAGAAAGAGCGAGCGATAATAAGAGAAAAGCAAAGATACTGACGGAACAAAAACGAGACGTATACGACATGGATCATCCTTGTATGTGTCGGAAGGCATTCCGACAGTCCCTGCTACTCGTTGCGAGCAGCTTCAATTCAACGGTAGTCAATGCCGAAACATTCTGTCAATACAAAGACTTCAGAACCACTGATGTCGGGCCACGCGACGATGACTTTAATGGCCAACGCGCGAAAGGAACGCATCCAGCAACGCGCCGCGATAGCGCGAGCGAAGAGTCAACATCGACAGCTTGCGGCGCAGGTCGAGGAACGGCGTGCGCAGCACTACCAGCCTTCCGGCGGCAAGCGCATCGGTCAGGGCGACCGCGGGCAAACAGGCAATCCCGAGACCGGCGGTCACCGCCTGCTTGATCGATTCGGACTGGTCCAGTTCAAGCACGGTCTGCCCGGCCGGCAACGCGGCGAGCACACGTTCGCTCAAGGCCCGGGTCGCCGAGCCGCGCTCGCGCAGGATCCAGCGGGCGCCCTCGAAGTCCTCCGGACGCAGGCGTCGCTTGTGCGCCAGCGGATGGTCCGGACGCGCGCAGACCGCGAGTACGTCGTCGCGCCAGGGACGCACGTCCAGCGCGGGATGCGACACCGGGCCCTCGACGCAGCCCAGGTCGTAACGGTGCTCGACGACGCCTTCGGCGATCGCGTCGGTATTGCCGACGCCAAGCCGCACCGACACCCGTGGATACGCGGCGACAAAGTCGCCGAGCAGATCGCCGACCAGGTAATTGCCCACCGTGTTGCTGGCACCGATACGCAATTCGCCACCCAGCAGTTGCGCACTGTCGCCCGCCTTGCGTTCCAGTTCGGCGAAGCGTTCGATCAGTTCCTGCGCCAATGGCAGCAACTCGCGGCCACGGGCGTTCAGGCGCAGGCGACCGCGTTCGCGATTGAACAAGGGCGATTCCAGCTGCCGCTCCAGTTCGGCCAGCGCCATGCTGGCCGCGGGCTGGGTCATGAACAGGTGGCCGGCCGCGGCGCTGACGCTGCCGGTAGTGGCGACGCTGACAAAGACCTCAAGCTGGCGCGGGCTGATGCCTATCATCAGCTAATCTTATAGCAAAGATAAGGAATGCATAATTTCCTTATCGACTGGCCGGGCGGAAAATGCCTGCGTCCGCTCCCCAGGCACTTCCCATGTCCAGCGTCTCCCCCGTTGCCGAAAACTTCCCCCAGCGCCTGCCCGGCCTGCTCCTCGCCCTGGTCGTGGCGACGGTGGCGCTCGGCCTGGGCAAGCTGCTGCCGCTGGTCGGCGGCCCGGTGTTCGGCATCGTGCTCGGTATCCTCATCCGCTTTTTCGTCGCGCCCGCGCCGACATTCGGGCCGGGTATCCGCTTCGCCTCGAAGCAGGTCCTGCAGTGGTCGATCGTCGCGCTGGGCTTCGGCCTGAGCCTCACCCAGGTCGCGCATACGGGCCTGCAGTCGCTTTCGGTCACCCTGACCACGATGGCGGTGGCCGGCATCTCGGCCTTCGTCCTCGGCCGCTGGCTCGGGATCCACGACAAGCTGCGCCTGCTGATCGGTGTCGGCACCGCGATCTGCGGCGGCTCGGCGATCGCCGCGGTGGTGCCGATCATCAAGCCGGACGAGCACGACACCGCGTTCGCCATCTCGACGATCTTCCTGTTCAACCTGGTCGCCGTGCTGCTTTTCCCGGCACTTGGCCATCTGATGCACCTGTCCGACCTCGGCTTCGGCCTGTGGGCGGGCACCGCGATCAACGACACCTCATCGGTGGTCGCCGCCGGCTACAGCTACAGCCACGCGGCCGGCGACTACGCGACCATCGTCAAGCTGACCCGGGCGACGCTGATCATCCCGATCTGCCTGGTACTGGCGCTGATCGTCGGCTGGCGGGAAAAGAAAAAGGGCGGCAGCGATTTCAGCCTGGCGAAGATCTTTCCCTGGTTCATCCTGTGGTTCCTGGTCGCCTCGGCGGTGCGCACGACGGGCCTGATCCCGGCCGTACTGCTGCCGTGGATCCACATGGCCGCGACGTTCCTGATCATCGTCGCGCTGACCGCGATCGGTCTTTCCGCCGACCTGCGCCGCATGGCCGCTACCGGGATTCGCCCCATCCTGCTCGGACTTGGCGTGTGGGCCGCGGTCGCCTGCACCAGCCTCGCCGTGCAGTTCGCGATCGGACAGACCTAAGCTTTGCCCTGCTCGACCAGGGTAAGCGCGACCTTGTCGCGCAGGTAAACAGGCAAGGCCAGTTCGGGGGCCACTGCACCGCCGTCACGGAAACGCGCGACGGCAAGTTCCGCGACATGGCGTGCCTGTGGATAACGCGCACCTTCCGCCCAGCGTGGCGGTGCCGGCAGGCGTGTGCGCAGGACCGCTTCGTACGTACTCCAGCCGGTGCCGACCACGTTCCACGCATCGGCCCGCGGCAACGTCAACGCGGCCGCCGTATCGACGCGTTCCTCGTCCAGCGCGATCAGTCCACCGTTGTCGTCGCGACGGAAACTCGCCGTATAGATCTCGCCCATGCGCGCATCGATCACCGCGAGGATCGCCGCATCGTCTTCGGGCGCTTCGAGCGCAAGCGCCGCCAGCGACGAAATCGTGACCACGGGCAGGTCGAGCGCCATCGCCATGCCCTGCGCCAGCGACACGCCGAGGCGCACGCCGGTGAACGCACCGGGCCCACGGCCGACGGCAATGCCGTCGAGCGCACGGCGAGAGAGGCCCATTTCCGCGAGCAGGCTGTCGGCCATCGGCAGGACCAGCTCGGCATGCCGGCGCGGCGCGACTTCGCTACGCTCGAGTACCTGTTCGCCGTGCACGAGGGCGACCGAGCAGGCTTCGGTGGAGGTTTCGATGGCAAGCAGGTTCATGCGGCTTCCAGGGGTGAATACCAGTCGATGCGACGGGTCAGGTACATCAGCACGGCGACGACCATGAGCAACACGCAGGCACCGATCAGCAAAGCATACTGCTCGGCACCGATCAGTCCGTAAAGTATCGCGTAAACAAGGGCCAGCACGCCGCCAAGGGTGAGTCCGGCGCGCCACGCGCGCAAGACCGCCGCGGCATAGCCGGCAATGATGCCGACCACCGCGGTCGCTGCAACCAGGTAGGCGTAGCCGAAGCCGATCTGTTCGGACAAGGCGAGCAACACGACGTAAAAGGTCGCCAGCGCCGCGCCGATCAACAGGTATTGCACCGGATGCACGCGCATCCGTTTCAATACGTCGAACATGAAGAACGCGACGAAGGTCAGCGCGATAAAGAGCAGGCCGTATTTTCCGGCGCGCTCGTTCTGCTGGTAGACATTGGCCGGCTGATAGAGGTCCACGCCGAAGGCCGAGGGCGCCAGCATCGCATCGATACGCTGGTCGCCGGCGTCCCAGCTCTGCCCGTAGCTGCGGTTCAGATCGAGCATTCGCCAGCTCGCCGTGAAACCTTTTGCATCGACGCTCCGCTCGGCCGGCAGCAAGGCGCCGGAAAAACTCGGATCGGCCCATGGCGCCCGCACGTCCAGTCGGGTCTGCCGCGCCAGCGGCAGCACCTGGAAGGATCCGGTGCCGGCGAGTTTCAGATCGAGCTCGACATCGATCGATGCATCGTACTGGCCCAGATCGAGCGGCACCGAGACCGCGGACAAGCCGCCGATATGCTCGGACGACGAACCGAACCGCTGCGGCTGGCCATTGATACGCAGATCACTGACTTCCCTCAAGCCCTGCGGATCGGCCAGCAACAATCGCAGCTCGGCCTTCGCAGGGAACCATCCGGCATCCGAAGCCTGTTCGGCACGCTTGAGGTCGGCGACGAGGAAACGTGCCGTGACATGCGTATCGGCGACATAGACCGGTACCTCGTACATGCCATAGCGGCGCTTCGTCACATCGAGGCTCGCGCGGGTCTGCATGCTGTCGGCGAGTACGATCTGCACCGAGTCGCGGACGATCGCGACCTTGCCTTCCCCGCGTTCACCGGTCCGCTGCGTCGGCACCGCGAGCACGAGGCCGCCGAGGACCTGCCTGCCGCCCCAGCCCTGTGCGATTTTCGCCGCCGCCTCGTCGCGAAGAGTCGCGCGTTCGGCCACCAGCCCCTGTACCTGCGTCAGCGGTATCAGCATCAGCAGGGCGAGCAGCCCGATGCCGAGTACGCGCGCGGTGATCGATTGCATCCATTTTCCCATCGCTTCGGCTCCCCGGTAACCCAAGGCGATGGAAACAGGCTAGACGGCCTCGTCGCGGGCGAGATCGGGCGAATCGGGGGCGCTGGTCGGTCCGTCGCCGGGCGCGGTCCGGAAGAAGGCGCGGACGTCCTCCAGCGACCGCGTCCGCGGCATCGGCGGCAGGCTGGCGAGGAACAGCTTGCCGTAGCCTTTGCCCGACAGACGCGGATCGCACAGCATCAGTACCCCGCGATCGTGCACGTCGCGGATCAAGCGCCCGGCGCCCTGCTTCAGCGCGATAGCCGCCGTCGGCACCTGCCAGCCCATGAAGGCGCTGATCCCGGCGGCTTCGAGCGCTTCCAGGCGTGCCTGCAATACCGGATCGTCCGGCGAGGCGAAGGGCAGCTTGTCGATGACGACGACGCTGAGGGCCTCGCCGGCGACATCGACGCCTTCCCAGAAGCTTGCCGCACCCAGCAACACGCCATGCCCGCTGTTGCGAAAATCCTCGAGCAGCCGATGCCTGGGCGCGGTGCCCTGCACGAACAACGGCCATGGCACGCGGCCTTCGAGGATTTCCGCCGCGCGACGCAAGGCGCGATGCGAGGTGAACAACAGGAAGGCGCGCCCGTTGGAGGCTTCCAGTACCGGAAGCACCGCTTCGATCACGCGGTCGGTGTAGTCGCGGGCATTGGGATCGGGCAGCTTGTCCGGCAGATAGGCCAGCGCCTGCCTTGCATAGTCGAACGGACTTTCCAGACTCAGCGTATGTGGATCGTCGATGCCCAGCTGTCGGGCGAAATGGCCGAAGTCGCCGGCCACCGACAAGGTCGCCGAGGTATGGATCCAGGCCGCATGGGTAGCCGCGCGCATCGCGCGCAACGGCGAGGCCAGGTCCAGCGGCGTCGCGTGCAGGGAGAACCCGCGCGGAAACAGTTCATACCAGCGCACATCGGTATCGCGCGCTTCCTCGACGATACGATCGAGCCGCAGGCTCAGCACCCCGGCACGCTCGAAGGCATTGGCGAAGCCGCGCGAACGCTCCGCCTGCGCCCCGAGCAGTTCGACCACCACGGCGAGTATCTCGCGCAAGGCGCCCATCGCTTCACGCACGGCGGCATGGCCCTCCAGCACCCCGAAGGCGCCGCGCGGGGGCAACGGATCCAACGCCAGGCGCAGGTCGCGCACCGCGTTCTGCAAGGCTTCCACAGGCTCCAGCAGCAGGCTGGTGGCGCCGGTCACGCCGCTGCATTCGGCCAGCGCGTCGTGGGCCAGATCGGTGATCTGCCGCGCGCTGATGCTCTGCGAAAAGAACTGGCCGGCCAGATCGGGAATCTGATGGGCCTCATCCAGGATGAAGGCGTTAGCGCCGGGCAGGATCTCGCCGAAACCCTCTTGCTTCAACGCGAGGTCGGCGAGCAGCAGATGATGATTGACCACCACGACGTCGGCGTCCATGGCCTCGCGCCGCGCCTTGACGACATGGCAGTCCTCGAAGAAGGCGCACTCGCTGCCAAGGCAGTTCTCCGGTGTCGAGGTGACCCGCGGCCAGATCGGCGACTCCTCGGGAATTTCGGCCAGTTCCATCCGGTCGCCGCGACGCGTGCGTGCGGACCAGGCGCGGATCGTCGCCAGCTGCGAGGCCTGTTCGCGGCTGGCGTGGCCTTCGCGCACGGTCTGGTCGAGCCGGTAAAGGCAAAGATAATTCGCCCGGCCCTTGAGCAGGCTGGCCTTGAACCGCGTGCCGAGCACCGAACGCACGCGCGGCAGGTCGCGGAAGAACAGCTGGTCCTGCAGGGCCTTGGTGCCGGTCGAGACGATCACCTTCTGCCCCGAGACCAGGGCCGGCACGAGATAGGCAAACGTCTTGCCGGTGCCGGTGCCGGCCTCGGCGATCAGGGTCTCGCGATCCTCGATCGCCTGCAGGACCGCCACCGCCATGCGCTGTTGCGCCTCGCGCGGCGCGAATCCGGGCACATCCTGTGCGAACGGACCTTCGGCGCCGAGCAGCGCGGCGACATCGTGATCTTTCATCCGGCGATTATGCCGGAGTCCGGTCCCGCGTCCCTCATCAAAAAAGGCCGACGCCCTTGTCGGTATGTCCTACCGTCAGAAGCGGTTGGGCCCGGCGACGTGGCACTTGGCCACTTCCTGCTTCGCCGTGGCTGCGCCGGCGGCGTCGTTGGCCTGGCTGCGCATCTCGACGATGGTCTGCCAGTTGCGTGCGCACAGGCTGCCGAGTTTCGGACCGATGTTGTACGACTGACGGGCGAGGCGCTCGGCGGTGGCGCCGTCGTTCAGGCGCACGGCGATTTCGGCACGGTCCTGCAGGATGTCCGGCGAATCCGGGGCCAGCTTCAACGCGTTGTCGAGCTTGGCCGCGGCGTCGCTGTAACGCCCGGCCAGATCGTCGGCATGCGCACCGTCCTGCAGATGCTGCACGCCCGGATCGCGCAGGGCGGCGACGTCGATCGCCGAGCTCTCGCGCTCGCCCGCGGCGCGGATCGAGGCGACCGCGTCGTGGGCCGGCTGGTTCGGCCGGGTAGCCTGAGGCGGGGCGGGCTGGCTGCAGGCGGCAAGCAGGACGATGGCGGCGAACGGGGCGAGGCGAAGTTGGCGCATGGTCGATCCGGTGGTCAAACGCAAAGGCAAGGTCATGGGTAAGGCGCCATCAATCCGTGGGCGCGGTCGACGCGGGGGCCGGCGCGTTGGCATCGCCGCCAAACATACCTTTGAATCGCTGCCAGAAACAGCCCTCTTCGGCCGCCGGCACATAGCCGGCAACGAAGGGCAGCTGCCGGGCGCCCTCGCAGCTCGCCTCGGTGCGCTTGCCGTCCTGCGGATTGATCCAGGCCATCTCCAGCCCGTCGCCCAGCGCCACCGGAAGCGGTCGCGTCGGCAGCTTGCGGAACAGTTCCTGCCAGACCCGCAGGCTGCCGGTGGCGCCGTAGAGGCTGGTCTGGGCATTGTCATCGCGGCCCATCCAGACGATCGCCAGATGCTCGCCGGTGAACCCGGCGAACCAGCTGTCGCGCTGCTTGTCGCTGGTGCCGGTCTTGCCGGCCGCGTGCAGCCAGGACAGGCCCGAACTGCCGATCGCGCTGGCGGTGCCGCTTACCGTGACCTGTTGCATCGCCCAGGTCACCAGTCGCGCGGCCGTCTGGTACTCGCCCTTGCCGGGCTTGACCTCGTAGCGCTTGATCGTCTGCCCCTTTGCGTCGACCACGCCGCGTACCGCGACCAGCGGCAGCGCATGGCCGTCGGCGGCGATGTACTGGTAAAGCTGGGCGACCTGGAACGGCGAGAGATCCACCGCGCCAAGCAGCAGCGACGGGCTCGGGTTCACCTCCTCGAGCCCGAAGGACTCGAGGAAGGCCTTGATCCGCGACACCCCGACCTGCATGCCCAGGTTCACCGTCGCAAGATTCCACGAATGCACCAGGGCGTCGACCATCGGCACCATGCCGTGGCTTTCATGGTCGTCGTTCTGCGGTGTCCACGGCTTGCCGTCCGGCTGGCGCATATTGATCGGCGAATCGTCCAGCGTGCTCGCCAGCGACCAGCGCGCCGGATTCGCCAGGGCCACGAGATACACCAGCGGCTTGACCAGCGAACCGATCGGGCGCCGCGCGTCGAGCGCGCGATTGAAGCCCTGGTCGCCCGGATCCTTGCTGCCGACCACGGCAAGCACGCTGCCGGTCTTGACGTCGGTGATCACCGCCGCGCCCTGCGACTCATCGCCGCGCTTGCCAAGGCCCTTCATTGTCGTCACCAGTGCCTGCTCGGTATAGAGCTGCGCCGCGGGATCGAGCGTGGTGAAGATGCTCAGGCTGCCATCGCGCAACGCCGCCTCGTCGAAGTCGGCGGTGATCTGCGCACGCACCAGCTGCATGAAGGCAGGGAAGCGGTTGTGCGGCAACTGCGCATTGGCGGCGATGCCAAGCGGCGACGCCTGCGCGGCCTTCAGTCCGGCGGCATCGAGCAGGCCGGTATCGTAGAACTGCTGCAATACCAGGTTGCGTCGTGACAGCGCGCGATCGGGGTAGCGGCGCGGATCGTAATAGCTCGGTCCCTTGACCATGCCGACCAGCAGGGCGACTTCCTGGGGACGCAGGTCCTCCATGCGACGGCCGAAATAGAACTCGGCGCCGGCGGCGAAACCGTGCACCGCCTGATTGCCTTGCTGGCCGAGGAAAACCTCGTTGACATAGGCCTCCAGGATGCGTCCCTTGCTGTAGTGCGCCTCGATCAGCACCGAGAGAATCGCCTCGTTGACCTTGCGCATCAGATTCTGGCTGCGATCCAGGAACAGGTTGCGGACCAGCTGCTGGGTCAGGGTCGAGCCGCCCTGCACCGTGTGCCCGGCGCGCATGTTGGCGAAGCTGGCGCGCAGGATCGCGAACAGATCGATACCGAAATGATTCTTGAAATCGCGGTCCTCGACCGCTTGCAGGCCGGACACCAGCAGCGGCGGCACATCGGCCAGACGGACGATCCGCCGCTCCTCCTGCTGCGCGCCGTAGAGCGTGGCGATGCGCGCGGGATCCAGATGCGTGGCATCGACCGGCTTGCCATTGGCGACGTCCTGCACCGAGGTCACCTGGCCGTTGCCCAGGCTCACGCGGACGCGATGCGGCAGTTCGCCGCCGTCCGGCCCCGCATAGCCTTTCGAGGAAATGACGAAGCGCGAGCCATCCTTCGCGTAGCTGCCCGGCACCTCGCCGTGGCCGTCGCTGCTGTAGCCGGCGAAGGTCAGCTCCAGTTCCAGCGCGGCCGGCGTCATCGCCGTACCCTGAGCCAGCGGCAACGGGCGCGCGTAGACGCGGGTCGGCACCGCGAACACCAGGTCGTTGAAGCGATCCTGCACGCGGGAATTCAACACCAGGGTGTAGGGGAGCAGAAAACCGAAGACCAGACCCATGACGAGCCAGAACGGGATCCGCAGCCACGGCCAGACGGCGCGGAACAACGAGTGCAAACGGGTCAGGAAAGCCAACGCGAGGTCATCCTCTGCTTGATAACGATGGGGATCATAGGGGTAGCCACCCGGCGGCCATCTGAACGCAAAGAGGCCGATCGCGGGCAAAAGCCCGTCGGTAACGGCCGTTCAGCCGGCATCGGTGCGCCAGCAGGCGGCGTCGAGCGCGAATGGCCGCGGGCGGATGCCAAGTACCCGCTCAATATCGTTATTGTCGGCGATCAGGTCGTCATCGAGCCGGTAAACAGGCCCGCGAGCCGACGGTATGGCCATGGCCGCCGCCCGCATCAGCCAGCTGGGCATCGGCAAAGGAAGGGTCGCCACGGGCAGGCTGCGGCGCACCCTGGCGAACATGTCGGCGGCGGTCAGCCGTTCGCCGCCACCCAGGGAGAAAATGCGCCCGGCGGCCCCCGCGTTGCCGATCGCGGCCATCGCGGCCTGCGCGATATCGTCGGCATGTACCGGCTGACGCAGGCCGCGACCGGCCGGCAAGGGGAATAGCCGCTGACGCATGGCCCATCGCGCGATCGGCGTCAGGCTCTTGTCCATGCCCGCGCCGTAGACAAGGGTCGGCCGGAACAGGGTCCAGGCCAGCCCCTGGCGCGCACACGCGGTGGCCAGCGACGATTCCGCATCGCGCAATACCTGGGACATCGCGCGCTCCACGGGTAGCGGCGATTCGCGCTTGCTCTCGGCGCTCATCGAACTGGTGGCGATGATATGCGGCGCCCCCTCGAGGGTCACGCCGGATAACCACAGCGCCAGATGGTCCACCGGACCGAAACTGACGATGGCATCGAGCGGCGGCAACCGGGGCATCCCGTTCGGCAGCTCCCCCCGGTACCAGGCGACACCGTCGCCGTCGACGCGCTCGCGACGACTGACCGCCATGACTTCGTATCCGGCCGCGCGCAGGCGCGGCAACATGAAACGGCCGATCTGGCTGGAAGCGCCCAGCAATAGCAGTTTGGCCATCGCGATCAGCGGCCGGCGGACAGGCGCGCGGATACGTCCTGCAGACGTGGGTCGTTCGGCTCGAGGCGGCGCGCATGGTTGAGCGCTTCGCCGGCGGCAACCCGATCGCCGGCATTGGCGCGTTCGACCGCCTGGTCGACCCAGGCCGAGGCGAGGCGATGGCGCAGTCCCGCCTGACCGGCGTCGCCCGGGGCGAGATCCGCCAGCGTCGCCAGGAGGTCGTCGGCGCGAACCAGGTTGGCGTTGTTCAAGGCCTGCCCGAACTGCCGCTCGACCAGGGCGGGCAGGTTCTGCAGGCCCGCGCGTGCCGCTTGGTTATTGCCGTCGACGGCCAGCGCGCCGCGATAGAGGTCGTACGCGCTCTCGCCCGGCGGCGTCATGATGTCGCCGCGATTGGCGGCCGCCTGCGCATCGCTCACCTTGCGGGCGACATCGGCGGCCTGGGCAGGTGTGATCGCCGGCTGGGCCACCGCGGCGGTGTCGTCGTCCGGTGCCGCCGTCGTCGCGCCCGCCCTGGTCATGCCGCCCAGATGCGCCTTCGCCGCGGCCAGTTCGGCGGATTTGGGGGCCAGTGCCGTGGCCTGTTCGAGCAGGCGCGAGGCCTGCGCCTGGTCGCCGCCGTCGATCGCCGCATTGGCCTGCACGATCAGGGCCTGGGCGACCTGGCCAAGGCCGGCCCTGGCTTGCGTATTGTCCGGATCGGCGGCGAGCACGGCACGAAAACGCGCCAGCGCATTGTCGTCGCCGTCGCCGGTAAAGCGGCCGGCGCGCATATCGTCACCGCCCTGCCTGATCAGCTGGTTGAGCGACTCGTCGTCCTGCTTCTTCGTTTCGGCGAGGCTCGCGCGCAAGGTCGGCAGGTCGCCATAGCCCGGGACCAGGGCGGCGATCCGATCGATGATGGTCGAGGCACCGGCCTTGTCGCCGGCGGCGATCGCCTGCTTCGCCTTCGCGGCGAGCGCGTCGCCGACCTTGTCCAGGCCTCGCGCCGCGACCGCATTGGTCTTGTCCGCATCGAGCACGCGTTTGTACAGCGCGCCGGCACCGTCGTCGCCATCGAGCTTGCCGGCGGCGAATGCCTGCTGGGCCTGGTCGACGAGGCTTTCGGTCTGCCCCTGCGGATTGCGCGCCGCCGCCAGTTCCTGGCCGAGGCGCTCGACATCGTTGCCGCCGCCCAGCAGTTCGCGCGCGGCATTGAGGGCTTCATCGGCCTGGTCGTACTGACCGGCGTGCAAGGCGGCGTCCGCCCTGGCGACTTCGGCCTGGCCGACCTGACGCAAGCCGTCGCGGGCCTGGTCGCTATCCGGCTGCAGGGCACGCGCGGCTTCGAACAGTTCACGGGCACTCTCGCCGTCCGTGCCGTCGAGCTTGCCGGCACCGAGCGCGGCATTGGCACGGCCGAGTAAGTCGTTGAGTTCGGTGCTGGGCACGAGGTTGCGCAGACGGTCCTGTTGCAGCCACAGGGTCGTGCCGCCGCCAATGGCCAGCAGCAGGACCAGGGGCAGGAGCCAGCCGCGCCGACCGGAGGGCTGGCGCGGTGGCGGCGCGTAAGCGCGGCGCTCGGAGGCATCGATCGTGACCCGCGGCAGACCATCGTCCGGCAGCACCGGGCGCTCGGGCGCATCCAGGTCCAGATTGCCCAGGGTCGGCTCGGTGCGGCCGCGCGGGCCACGGTCTTGGGAGTCTCGGCGTCCGCTCATATCACCGGTCTGTGAGTCATTCGGCGAAGCTTAGCACCGGGGGGCGTGGCGACCCCGTGGACGCCCCGGGGCGTTCATCCAGCGGCAAGGCAGGCCCCCGACGACGGCTCATGAAGGGTTTCACGTCCGGATTGCGATCTATGGATGACCGGATGATGGAAGGCGCACGTCGATCATGCCGGTTTCCACTGACCATCTCTTCATAAGGACATGCCATGAACTATCGCTCCTCCCTTCTTGCCATCGGCTTTTCCCTGATCTCCTTGCCGGCCCTCGCCCAGGACTTCGTCTCGGCCGAAAAATACAGCGACAACCCAATGAACGGCGTCGGCGTCGCGCACAACGCGTACGCCGGATGCATGGCGGCCAACTACTCGCCGACCGGCAAACCCACACCGGTTGAGGTGGTGGTCTACACCTGCGGCATGCCCACCGACGGCGACCCGGAAGAATTCATCCGCAAGCACACGGAAATGGCCAACGCCACGCGACCGGATCCCAAACTGTCGCTTGCGGAAGGCCTGAAGCCGTATCGGGAGCAATACAACGAACAGCAGTTCGCCTACTTCGAATACATGGACCGGGTCCTCACTAACGCAAAAAGCCCTGAAGAGGCCGACAAGGGCCTGAAGGACATCGAAGCGCAAGCCATCAAGGCGCTGGGACGCACGGACGGCGACCTGGCGGTCCTGGGCGTGATCAGCACGGGCCGGCATTCGATCGAGTTGTGGTCGAAGGACCGGCCGCTCGGCGATGGGGCCGCACGGCGCGGCATTCCGTGGGAGACCATCGGGCAGGTGGTGGTGGCCGACATGAATGGTTATGCCAGTGGCGCTGGCGCCTGCGGCAAGCTGTGCGGTTATGTCAACGCAGCCGTCCAGTCGGTCATCGCGGCGTTTTAATTGACCCGGGAAGCAGGAAGCGAACGGAGCCCCGCGACAGCGGGGCTCCTTTCTCACCGGGATACCATCTTCTGCAGCCATCGCGCCCTCGCCAGCTGGGGCGCCTGCGGCGACATTTCCCGATCCAGTGCCGGCATCGCCTCGCCCAATAACTCACGCACACGATCGACATCGTGCTGCTGGAAGGCCAGGTCGGCGGCACGCAGCCTGACCTTGGCGAGCTTGACCGGGTCGGCGGTGCGCTCGCTCGCAGCCAGTTTCAACGCCTCGGCCATATGCCGCCGGGCCAGCGGCGCTTGCCCGCGTGCCTGCGCCAGCTGGGCATCGAGTTCGGCCAGCCTGACCCAGATCGCCGTATAGGCCCCCGCCTGGCGTTCCTCGCTCACGCGCCTGGCGCCGATGAGCGCCGCCGCGGCGTCATGCAGCCGTCCGGCATCAATCAACACCTGGGCATGGCGCGCCTGGATCTGCGAGTACTCCAGCGATGTCTTTCCCGTATCCTCCGCGGCCAATCGCAGCGCCCGCTCGAAGTCCGGCCACGCCTGCGCGAACTGGCGCGAATCGCCGTATGCCGAGCCGCGCTGTTTGAACGCGACCCAGCGCCAGGTCGCATAGGCGGCATCGCTCTCGGGCAATCTCGCCAACGTCGAATCGAGCAGCGCTATCGCACGTTGGCTGTCTCCCCTGCCTTCATACAGCCAGGCCAGGAGGATGTCCTGCTGCGGCGAGCGCGAGCGCATCGATGTGGTTGACAGAGCGCAGCGCGATCAGGTCCTGCAAGACGCGCCTGGCATCGGCGAACCGCTCCATCTGCCCCAATAGCACACCCCGGGTTTCCAGGATCCGCGCCTGCCGTTCGCGATCGGTGTCGTTCGCTTGCCCGAGCAGGTCGGCGGCGGCATCCACCGCTTCCAGTCCCGGTTTGGGATCGTTGACGCTCTTGTAGATTTCGGCGACGGTGAGCCAGGTGACGGCACCCGTGAGTCTGTCCCGATGGCGTCCGTTGCGTAGTTCCGAAGTTGCTGCAGCGAGCAACCCGGAGACCGTGATCGACTTGCCCCGGCCCGCCTGCGGATCGGAAGCGGACAGCACGGAGACCAGGAAATCACGCGAGGCGCCGGCATGGCCGGCCTCGAGCTCGGCAGCCTTCTCGGCCTGCACGGCACGTTGGCGCTCGACATCCAGGCGCCAGACAAAGGCGCTGGCCATGCACACGATGGCCACGCCCGCGGTGGCAGCCCAGCGATGCCGGCCGACGAGCTTGCGCACGCGGTAGACCCGTGAATCGGGAGCCGCCACGACCGGCTCACCACGAAGATAGCGGTGCAGATCGTCGGACAAGGCCGCCGCCGTGCGATAGCGATCCCGCGGCGCGCATGCGGTCGCTTTCAGGACGATGCGATCCAGGTCGCCGCGCAATTCGCGCCGGAGGGCGGGCGCGACAGGCTGCCTGCTCGGCAGCGGCACCGGCATGTCGCCGTCACGTCGGTCCGGCAGGCGAAGGCCGGTCAGGACATCGAACAGCAAGGCGCCCAGGCCGAAGACATCGGTCGCGGTGGTGGCCGCTTCACCGCGCCGCTGCTCCGGCGCCGCGTAACCCGGGGTAAACGCAAGCGTGACCGTGTGCGTGCCGGAACGGCTTTCTTCCAGCAGTGTCCCGATCCCGAAATCCAGCAGGACGGGCGTGCCGTCCGCGCTGACGATGATATTGGACGGCTTGATGTCCCGGTGGAGGACCAGGTGCTGGTGCGCGTGCTGGATCGCGTCGCAGCACTGCGCGCAAAGACGTATGCGGTCAGATAACGCGAGCGTGCTGGCCTCCAGGAAATCCGGAAGCGCGGCCCCGTCCACATAATCCATCGCCAGAAACGGTTGCCCGTTGGTGGTTTCGCCACCATCTATCAGGCTCGCGATATGCGGATGGTTCATCCCCGCGAGCAGTTCGCGTTCGCGCGCCATGCGCCGCCTGCCCGCCGCCGTGGGCAGGCCATGCAGCACTTTCAAGGCGACACGCTGGACGGCGCCCTGCACGTCGCGCTCGGCGAGGAAGACGCTGCCCATGCCACCTTCGCCGAGGTGGCGCAGCAATCGGTAGGAGCCGATCCATTCTGGCATCGCATCGAGCGACAATCCGATGCGCCGCAATTCCGCCTGGACAGGATGCGGGTCGTCGTCCTGTGCGTGCTCGAGCATGCGCAGGACCGCCGCCCGGACGTCGGCGTCCGCCTCGCTCGTTTCCAGGAACGCAGGCCATCGATCCCTGGGTTGTGTCAGCGCGGCATGGAACAGCGATTCGATGTGCTGGAACCGCTCGCGCATCATGGCGACATCCGCTCGCGCAACCAGGCCTTGACGAAGCGCAGGTCGCGCTCGACGGTCGACAGGGATATCGCGAGGGTGTCGGCAATCTCCTGCTGACTCAGGCCCACCAGCAGGGCCAGTTCCGCGATCCGGCACTTGCGCGGGTCCTGCTGATCGAGTTCGACGAAGGCCATTTCCACTTCCAGCCACTGCGAACCCGACACCGCGTGGTGATCCGCGAGCGACAGCGTAACCGGGCTCATGCCCGAGCCACGCTTCCCGGCGTGCTGCCGCCGGCAGAGATCGATCAGGGTGCAGCGAATGGCCGTGGCGGCGATCTTGAAGAAATGCTCGCGACTCTTTGCATCCGGCACCCGCTCAAGAAGACGCAAAAGGCTTTCGTTGACGAGCTCGGTGGAATCGAGGGCCATTGCGCCGGATCGCGAGAGCCGTTGTATCGCGATGCCTTTGAGTTCGTGGTAGATCAGATTGAACAGTTGATCCTGCGCTCGCGCATCACCCTTGCGCCAATCCTGCAGAAGACAGGTAAATTCACCCGCATCGATCGAACGTTCCAGTTCCATTTCACGAATCCTGTGCACGCATGGCGATCTTCCCTGATGGATCGACGTAAACCCGCGGAGATTACAACGCGATACCCGAGTTGTCCGTCATCCCGATCTCGGCATCACAAGTGACGTAGTAGGACGATTCTTATTTCGGTATGTGTCCTGGCCCGCCCGCCACCCGCACTGACATCGAAAGTTGCGGCGTGAGGGTCTGGAGACGCAGTGGACGACATCGAGACATGGCTGTCTTTGTGTATTGGGCACACGACGTCCTGCTAACCGCCCAGACACCAGGCATCGATGACATCGGGGATGTACCTGCCAGCCTTCCTCTTTAAAACTCGTCTGGCCACTGCTGCGCGCCGTGCAGCAGACGCAGGATCACGATGGCCATCGGTTCGATACGGTAAGCGATGACATAAGGCCCTACCACCAACTCGCGCGTTCCCGGCACCCTGCCCGGCCGGCCGCTGTGCGGGTGGTGGGGCAGGTGCGAAACGGCCGCGTCGATCTCGTCGCCCAGGTCGATTGCCGCCCAGGGGTTTCGCTCGCCGATGTAGGCGAGCTGCGTTTCACGGTTGTGTTCTGCAGCGCGGAGCCATTCGACCCTCACCCGTCTTTCCTACCTGCACGCTTCATCAGATCGGCACGTTGCCGCTGCCAGTTCTCACTAACGTCGTCATGCGAAATCCGCTCAACGGCCGGGTCGTCTGCTTCCCGCATGCCTTGCTGAATCTCGCCCCGTAGCCAGGCGTCGTGCTCGCGCGCCTGACGTTGCTGCTGCACGAAATTCCGCATGAACTCGCGGACGAGCTGGGAGGCCGGCCGATGGGCTGCTTCCGCTTCGGCCATGAAATTGTCCCGCAAAACGGTTTCAAGCTTGAGGGTGAACATCGCTTCTTTGGCCATGATCATCTCCGGTATATATAACGTATATACCAAGTATAGCTTATGGCGAGTATCAGTCAATCGGCTGCGCCCATCGATCGCATTCGGCACACCGGTCACGCCGATGCCGTTGGCCACAATGCCTAACGGCCACCAAGGCGTCGGGCGTCGATGACATTGGGCAGGGCATTCAGGCGACCGAGCAGGGTCGAGAGTTGCTCGTAGTCGCGCACGCGCAGGGTGAAGCGCATTTCGACCTCCGAGGTGCGCACATGCACGCGGCTGGACGAGGCGACGATGTGCGGGCCGGTATTGCTGATCATATTGGTGACGTCTTTCTGCAGGCCCTTGCGATCGTAGCCGCGCAGTTCGATATCGATCTCATAGGCCTGCACTTCCACCCTGCCCCAGCTCACCTCGATCACCCGCTCGGGCTGGCGGCGCGCCAGGCGGGCCAGGCTGGCGCAGTCGGCACGATGGACCGAAACACCGCGACCACGGGTGATGAAGCCGCGCACCGGATCGCCCGGCAGCGGCTGGCAGCAGCGCGCCAGGGTGCTCAGCAGGTTGCCGACGCCTTCGATGCTGAGCGCGCCGCGATCGCGCTGCGCCTCGCGCGAGGACACCGGCAAGCCGGACTGGGTGACCTCCGGCTCGACTGGCTCCTGCAAGGCGCGGGCGATCTGGCCGCCGGTGATCTCGCCCAGCGCCAGCGCGATCAGCAACTCGTCGTGGCTCTTCAGGTTGAAATGCGCCGGCAGCTTGCCGACGTCGATATCGCCCATCGCCATCCGTCGCAGTTCCCGCTCGAGCAGGCTACGGCCAGCGGCGATATTGGCGTCATGCGCGGTGCGACGGAACCATGCGCGCACTTTTTCCCTGGCGCGCGAGGTCTGCAGGAAGCCGTGGTGCGATGGACAACCAGTCGCGACTCGGCTCACCCAGCTTGGTCGTGAGGATCTCGATGCGATCGCCGCTATGCGCGGCCGTGGTCAACGGCACGATGCGCCCGTTGACCTTGGCGCCGCGGCAACGATGACCGACCTCGGTATGGATGTGGTACGCGAAGTCGAGCACGGTGGCGCCGCGCGGCATGTCGACGACCTCGCCCTTCGGCGTCAGCGCGTAGACACGGTCCTCCATCAGTTCGGTCTGGAAGCCGGCGGCCAGTTCCGCCACCTCGTCCTCGCCGCGAGGTTCGAGCAGTTTGCGCATCCAGGCGATCTTCGCCTCGAATTCCGCGTCGGCGCCGCCGCCTTCCTTGTAACGCCAGTGCGCGGCGACACCGAGTTCGTTGGCGCGGTGCATCTCGTGCGTACGGATCTGCACCTCGAGGGTCTTGCCCTGCGGACCGAGGACGGCCGTATGCAAGGAACGGTAACCGTTGCCCTTCGGTCGTGCGACATAGTCGTCGAACTCGCCGGGCAGGTGCGGCCACAGCGAATGGACGACGCCGAGCGAGGCGTAACAGTCGGCAACGTTGTCGACCAGCACGCGCACCGCACGGATATCGTAGAGATCGGAGAAATCCAGGCTCTTCCGCTTCATCTTCTTCCAGATCGAGAAGATGTGCTTCGGCCGTCCGGCCAGGTCCGCGTGGATACCCGCGATGCCGAGTGCGGTGCGCAATTCGTCCAGGCTGTCGGCGATGAAGCTTTCGCGGTCGGCGCGGCGTTCGTCGAGCAGCCTGGCGATACGCCGGTAGGTATCCGGTTCCAGGTAACGGAAAGACAGGTCTTCCAGTTCCCATTTGAGTTGCCAGATACCCAGCCGGTTGGCCAAAGGCGCGTGGATATCGCTGGTCAGTTGCGCCAGCGCGCGACGGTCGCCGTCGGGCAGGGCCATCGCCGCGCGCATCAGGGCCAGCTGGCGGGCGAGCAGGACGAAGACCACGCGCAGGTCGCGGATGATCGCCAGCAACAGTCGTCGCAGGCCCTCGGCGCCGCTGGACTGATGGTGTTGCGCATGCAGGACCCAGACTTTCTCGGCCGCCTGCTGCCCTTCGACCAGCCGCAGCAGGGTCGCCGGCAGCTCGCTCTTGTGCGCGGCGAAGCGCTCCGGATCGCTCTGCAGGATGGCGTACCAGAAGGCCGAGGCCGAGGTTTCGTCGTCGCAACCGAGCTGCTGCAGCAGTTCGAGCACGGTCTCGCAGACCGAGCGCTGCGCGGCGGGCAGTTGCGTCGCGGCGATTCGCGCGCGCTCGGTCGCCGGCAGGCGGCTGCCTGCCGATGCCGTGTCGCCGTTGCTTGTCGCCGCGGAACTCATATGAACGCTCGATCGGATAATCAGTCGCCCGCCTGGGCCGACTCCAGCGCCCTGGCCAGCCGCTTGGCCGACACCGGTTCGGCCGTACGCAGTTCCTGCGCGAACAGCGAAACCCGCCATTCCTCGACCAGCCAGCGCAGTTCCCGCCATGCTACCGCGTCGAATGCGGTCGCATGGGCCTGCAAGAGGGCGCGCCAGTACGGCAGCACCTGCAGCATACGCGCCTGGTCGCGGGCCGGGTCCTGGCGCAGGCGTTCGGCGCGCAGGCGCATCGCCTTCAGGTAACGCGGGTAATGGGCCAGCCGCTCCGCCGGCAGTTCGCGCAGGAACCCGGGCCGTAACAAGGCGTCGGCCTGTTCGCGCAGATCGTCGTAGCTGGCCCGGGCGAAGCCCATCAGCGGCGGCTCCAGCCAGGGCTTCAGTTCGGCCTGGGCCTCGATGATCGGCTCGGCCAGTTTCAGCCGCTCGACCGCCGCACCGAACAGGTCGCGGGCGAAGGCCACGCGCAAGGCCTCGAAGCTGGCGTGGGTGCGGACATCCATGCGCTGCGTGGCGACCAGGTCGGCGAAGCCGCTCTCGACCAGGTCCTCGCGCAAACCGTCCACACTGCCGAGCGGCGCGTACTTCAGCGACAAGGCATTGGCGATCGGCAACTGCCGGCGCGCACGCTTGATCTCCGGCGCCAGCGCCTGCCGCAGCAGACGCTCGACGCCGAGTACATGGGCTTCGCGTGCTTCGACGGAGCGCTCGAAAACGCGCAGCGCGACCGCTTCGCCAAGATCGACCAGGGCAGGATACGCGGTGAGCCCGGCCTCGGAACGCACTTCGTCGGGAATCGACTCGAAATCCCAGCTGGCAACGTCTTCGCGGGTGAGTTCCAGGTCGGTCTTGCGGGAAAACGCCTCGCGCGCCTTGTCTTCCCAGCGTGCGCGGATTTCGGCCAGGTCGCGGCCCTCGGTCAGGGTCTTGCCCTGCTCGTCGTGCACGCGGAAGCGCATCCGCAGATGCGGCGGCAGCTCGACATCGGCGAAATCGCCGGCATCGACGGCGACACCGGTGGTGCGTTTGAGAAAACCGGCAAGCGCCTTCGCCAGCGGTTCGTCGCGTGGCGCCTCGGCCTCGACGAAGGCGCGGGCGAAATCCGGCGCGGGCACGAAATTGCGCCGCAGCGCCTTGGGCAGGCCACGGATCAGTTCGGCGGCCTTGTCGGCCAGCAGGCCGGCGACCAGCCACTCCGGGCGCGCCACCGGCAGGGCATTGAGGAAGGCCAGCGGCAGGCTCAGGGTCACGCCGTCGGCCGGATCGCCCGGGACGAAGCGGTATTCGAGGCGATAACGGTGCTGGCCGAGATCGAGCGTGGCCGGAAACGCATGGGGATCCAGACCGGCGCCGCCGGCCATCACGTCGGCCAGGGTCCAGCGCAGCGCGGCCTGTGCGGCCGGCGCCGCGTTTCGATACCAGGCATCGAAGGCGCGCACATCGGTGATGTCTTCCGGCAGCTTGCCCTCGAAGAACGCAACCAGTTCGTCGTCGCTCTTCAGCAGGCCGGCGCGTCGCTGCTTGGCCTCGATCTCGGCGGCCTGTTCGAGGACGCGCGCATTGGCGCGGACCACGTCGCTACGGCTGTCCATCTCGCAACGGACCAGTCCCTCGCGCACGAAGATCCCGTGCGCGGCTTGCGGATCCTGTTTATTGAAGGTGACCGGACGGCGCTCGACCAGGATCAGGCCGAACAGGCTCACCTGTTCGTAGGCAACCACATGGCCACGCTTGCGCGACCAATGCGCATCGCGACAGGTCGCGCGCAGCAGATGCGCCGCCTGCTTCTCCACCCACACCGGCTCGACGCGGGCATTCATCATGCCCCATACGCGACCGCCGATATCGAGGATCTGCGCGGCGAAGACCCAGGTCGGCGGCGCCTTCGACACGGCCGAGCCGGGGAACAGCTGGAAGCGCCGCTCGCGCGTGCCGCGATAAACGCCCTTCTCGTCCTTGTGCCCGACCTGGGTCGGCAGGCCGGAGAGCAGGCTGCAGTGGATCGCCTCGTACAACGCCTCGCCTTCGGCTTTCGGCTTCGCTGCCTCGGGTGCAACCTTGCCCGGTTCAGCGGCCTTGCGGCCACGACGCGTCTCAATCCGCACAGCGGGCGCGGCGCTGACCGGCACAGGGACACCGGTCAGTTTCCAGCCGATGTCCTGCACCACCAGCAACAGCTGGCGGTGCAGCTCGCGCCACTCACGCATGCGCATGAAGCTCAGGAAATGCCGCGAGCACCAGTCGCGCAGCTTTGCCTGGGTCATGTCCTCGGCGGCGGCATGGTGCTCGCGCCACAGGTTCAGCACGCCGACCACGTCCGACTTCGGATCGGCGAACAGCGCATGCGCGGCATCGGCCTGGCCGCGCGCTTCGGGCGGGCGTTCGCGTGGATCCTGGATGCTGAGGAAGGCGACCACGGTGATCAGTTCGCGCAGGCAACCCAGGCCATTCGCCTCGACCAGCATGCGCGCCAGCTGCACGTCGATCGGCAGGCGTGCCAGGGTGCGACCGATCGCGGTCAGTTTCTGGCGCTCGTCGATCGCACCGATTTCGGCCAGGCGCCGATGGCCATCGGCGACCACGCGCGGATCGGGCGCCTCGAGGAAGGGGAAGTCCTCCACTTCGCCGAGGTCGAGCGAAAGCATGCGCAGGATGACGTTGGCAAGCGACGAACGCAGCAGTTCCGGGTCGGTGTAGGCCGGACGCAACAGGAACTCGGCCTCTTCGTACAGGCGATAGCAGATACCCGGGCCGACGCGTCCGCAGCGCCCCTTGCGCTGGTCGGCGGCGGCCTGCGAGATCGGCTCGACATGCAGGCGTTCGATCTGGCTGCGCTGGCTGTATCGCTTCACCCGTGCCGTGCCCGAGTCGACCACGTAGCGGATCCGCGGCACGGTCAGCGAGGTTTCCGCGACGTTGGTCGCCAGCACCACGCGACGGCGCGGACCCGGCTTGAACACGCGGTCCTGGTCGTTGGCCGAGAGCCGCGCGTACAGCGGCAGGATCTCGGTTTCGCGGTATTGCCGCCGCGAAAGCGCCAGATGCGCATCGCGTATCTCGCGTTCGCCGGGCAGGAAGACCAGCACATCGCCGCGCGGATCGTCGCGGGTGATCTCGTCGATCGCCTCGCCCAGCTGGGTGATCAGGTTGGCATCGCTGCGATCGGGCGGGCGCCAGCGCACCTCGACCGGATAGGTACGGCCCTCGACGGTGACCACCGGCGCGTTGCCGAAATGCTCGGCGAAACGCGCGGTATCGATGGTCGCCGAGGTGACGATGATCTTCAGCTCAGGCCGCTTCGCCGCCAGCCGCTTCAGGTAGCCAAGCAGGAAATCGATATTGAGGCTGCGCTCGTGCGCCTCGTCGATGATGATCGTGTCGTAACTGGACAGCCACGGGTCGGACTGGGTCTCGGCGAGCAGGATGCCGTCGGTCATGAACTTGACCAGGGCGTTGTCCGACACTTTCTCGCTGAAACGCACCTGGAAACCGACCTTGTCGCCGACCTGGGTACCCAGTTCCTCGGCGACGCGGTTGGCTACCGAGCGCGCGGCCAGCCGTCGCGGCTGGGTGCAGCCGATCAGCCCCGCCTCGCCGCGACCGGCGGCCAGGCACAGTTTCGGCAGCTGGGTGGTCTTGCCCGAACCGGTCTCGCCTGCCAGTACCACGACCTGGTGCTCGCGGATCAGCTTGATGATTTCCTCGGCGCGCGCGGTGATCGGCAGGGATTCGTCCAGCCGCAGCGGCGGCTTGTTCGCCGCGCGTTTCGCCCGGCGAGCCGCCGAGGTGGCGATATCGGCCGCCAGCGCGTCGAGCTTCGCGACATCCGCGCCCTTGCGGGACAAGGTCTTCCAGCGTCCGGCCAGCCGCCCGAAATCGCGGCTACTGACATGCGAGAGCGCCTCGCGCAGCTTTCGCAGGCGAGGATCGGGTGTCGCGGTACGCGCCTGGGGAGTCGTGTCGTTCATGGGACCGCTAATGATAGCTTGAGCCTATGCATGGCATCGGAACTGTCCATTTCCAACCGTCGTCGCATCCGACTAGCCTTGAGGCCTGTTCTTAGCCTCAGGAGCATCCCATGGCCATTGACATCGGCATTGCCAGGAAAGACCGCGAAACGATCGCGAAGCATCTGTCCAAGCTGCTGGCCGATACGTATTCCCTGTACCTGAAGACCCACAGCTTCCACTGGAACGTCACCGGCCCGCAATTCAACAGCCTGCACGCGATGTTCGAGGTCCAGTACAACGAACTGTGGCTGGCCGCCGACGAGGTCGCCGAGCGCATCCGCATCCTCGATATCGCTGCTCCCGGCTCCTACAGCCAGTTCGGCAAGCTGACCTCGATCAAGGAAGAACCTGGCGTGCCGGAGTGGAAAACCATGGTCGCCCAACTGGTCGAGGGCCATGAAATCGCCGCCGCCACCTCCCGCGACACCATCAAGGCCGCCGACGCCGGCGGCGATGAGGGCACCGCGGATATGGTCACGGGCCGCCTGAAAGAACACGAGAAAACCGCCTGGATGCTGCGCTCGCTGCTCAAATAGAAAGAACCAAGCGCTGGAATACCCCGTGAAAGGAGCAGCACGCACAGGGTGCTCCCACCGATGATGGTGTTCGCGCCCCTGTGGGAGCCCACCTTGTAGGCGAGTCCTTTGGGGCCGGGCACTCATGATCACGGGCTTTTCTGACCACCTGAAAAAGACCATTGCTCCCACAAGGTTCGCCGCGACCTTGTGGGGAGGCACTCTTTTGCGTGCTGCTCCTTTCGCGACAATCCACCCAGATGCTCAGGCAAGCAGCCTTCGACGATTCACCTCAATGTGGCGAATCAGGGACTTCGTCGTCGCCGTCCTGATCGGGAACGCGTCGGCACGAACACCGATCTCACCGGCAAGGCCAGCCATCTCTTCGATGGCACGAGTAGCGAAGAAACGGTCGACGCCGCCTTCTTCAGCAAGCCGCAACAGGTCCCGTCGCGTGGGCGCCCTACCCTCGCCGCAAATATCCATCTGGTGTTCGCCCCCCGGCCCTTCGCAAAAGGTCAGGTCGTAAGCCGGTGACAGTAGCCACAGACGCTGCTCGTTCAGACGAAAGGAAACATTCTTCGGATGGTCGTCGCGATTATTGAAGACGACATTGAAGAGGCAGCGCGCATACGCCTTGGCGACTTCGCGCTCGTCGTGGGTCATCCGCCGGGTCAATCGCAACAGCGTCGTGTAATCGACCGAGGGCATGCGGAAATCGGCATGGAGTGCGCCCGCCGCAGTGTGCATGGGTACCCGCGAGCCGGCTTCACGATCGAAACGACGCACGCCAAAGGCGGCAAGCTGCCCGTCAAGGTCGAAATATCGCGACTCGGGCATGTCCAACCCGCAGGCACGCGCCAGGTCGGCGAAAAGAGCCTCGATGGCGCAGGCCTCCTTGTGTTCGTCGCCTGCCTGGAACTTGATCAGCCATGGCTCACCGGGCGCGTTTTCATCTGTCGACATGGCGCCGTCGTTGACATCGAAGTTCACCAGCGCCTTCGGACGCGCACCTTGCGGCGAGCCGCCGATGAGAGCCAGGTGCCGAAGCGTTTTTTCGCTGGTATCGGCAACCACGTCCCGCATCTCCCTCGCCAGCGCAAGCAGTTCCACCTCTTCCGGCTGCAGAGGTTCCTCATCGGCCGGTTCGAACGAAAGCGCTCCCATTGCGCGGTCACCAAGAAAGGCGAGGCGGTCCAACGGCGAGACACCCGCTGTGGCGATGCCACGCTTTCGGAACAGCCGGTCCATGAGCAACATGCCCCATCCATCGGGAAGCGCATCGGCGACGAACCCAGGCAAGTGCTGCTGGAATGCGGGAAATTCGCCGTACGACATGGCGCCTAACGGAACCCGTAGCGGCGACAGCTCGATTCCTTCACGCAGCGCCTGCTGCGACCACTCGAAAAGCAACGTGCGGCCATCATGGGCGAGCCGCCCCAGGGGCCAGTGCTCGCCCCAGCCGTCGTAAACCACGGTAAGCGTTTTCAAGATCGCCTTGACGCGCGTGCGCGTATTCGCGGCGACGCTGCTTTTTCCATCGCGGCGATCGACCTGACCTTCGGCGCGAACAGGCCATCGAACTCGGCGGCGAGGCCGAGTGAAGACACTACCCGCACGAGTGATTCAAGCGATGCCTGACCCTTGCCTTCAAGGTTCCGCACCGTGCCAACAGCCACACCCGCGCGCGCGGCCAATTCGTCCTGGCGAAGGTTTTGCGCCAAGCGCTGGGCGCGCAGGTTACCGCCCAGCAACGTGGCGATTTCACGGGGCGTGGCCAGATCGAGACTCGGCATGGCGTACCTGCAGATGCGGATTGAGCTTCACGAAGGATGGTGCCATGGACAGAACAAATCAAGAATAAATAACAATATATTGGTGGCAAAGTAAAAAATTGCCAATTAATAATCAATATATTGACTTTTATTTTACCCCACCCTCTGGCAATCGATAGCGCTCCTCCCGATACGCCCAACTTGGCCACAGCGCATGGCCCAGCGCCTCGCGCGCCAGCGCGGGATCGACCACGGTCGGGGTCAGGGTGACCTTGCCGTCGTAGGCGAATTCCTGGGCGGGCTTGTGCGGCAGCAGGACCAGTACCTTGTCGCCCTTCATGTAACCGTAGTTGTCGCCGTATTGCATGATCGCGCGATCCGGATCGCGCACGGTCAGGTCGGCGCCGGGCATCGGATGCTCGCTGCTGATGCCCATCAGCGAGAGCAGGGTCGGCGCCATGTCGATCTGGCTGACGATGCGTTCGTCGCGGCGCGGCTGGACCTGGCCGCCGAGGATCAGGGCCGGGATATGGAAGTGCTCGACGGGGACCAGGCTGGCGCCGAAGACGCGCGAATCATGGTCGGCGACGATCAGGAAAACCGTGTTCTGCCAGTACGGGGACTGTTTCGCGCGGGCGAAGAACTGGCCGATCGCCCAGTCCGAGTAACGCACCGTATTGTCCACGCTGGCCGGGTTGCCCTCGGGCACGATGCGCCCTTCCGGGTACTGCCAGGGCGTATGGTTGGAGACGCTGAAGGCCAGGGTGAAGTTCGGCTTGTCGCCGTCGGCCATCAGCAGCTTGTGCAGCTCATTGAACATGTCCTCGTCGGACGCACCCCATGAGCCGACGAAGGCCGGTTTGACGAAGGACGAGCCGTCGACCACCTCGTTGAAACCGTTGCCGAGGAAAAAGCCGCGCATATTGTCGAAATGCGCCTCGCCGCCGTAGACGAAGCGCGAGTGGTAACCGAAGCCGCCGAGCAGCTGGGCGATGGTAAAGAAATTGCGCTGCGAGCGCGGCAGCTTCAGCACCGCCTCGGCCGGGGTCGGCAGGAAGCCGGTATTGATCGCCTCCAGGCCGCGTACCGAACGGGTGCCGGTGGCATAGGCACGACCGAACATCCAGCCTTCGCGCCCGAGCTTGTCCAGTTCGGGCGTCAGGTTCTGCCCGCCGAGGCTGCCCACGTACTGGGCGCCGAGGCTCTCCTCCATGATGATCACGAGGTTCAGCGGCTTCGCCCGGGTCACGCTGGCGCTCTGTCTGTGCAGGGTCGGGTAGCGCGGATCGATCGGCGCGCCCTCGAAGCCAGCGGCCTGGCGAACGATCGCGGTCATCTCGTCCGACGTCATATGACCATAGATATCCGAGGCATTGCGCTCGTTCTGCATCGCCAGGATCGCGTTGGCGACGTTGTAGAAGGAATTCAGCGGCAGCGTATTGACCATGCTGTCCGCGCTGAAGGCGACCGTCGCCGAGTTCATCGGACGGTGCTCCAGCGAGCCGCGAGCCGCGAGGAAAAGCACCGCGAAGGCGACGATCGAGAACACCGGGCGCCAGATCCAGCGCATGCGCGGGTCGAGCGGGCGCGGCGAGAACAGGCGCTGGCCGAGCCAGACGGCCAGCACCAGCAGGACCAGGCTGACCGCCAGCACGGCCTTGTAGCCGTGCCAGAGCATCGAGGAGACCTCGACCGGGTTGACCAGGTACTCGACGAACATCCGATTGGGCCGGGTGTCGTATTCGATGATGAACTGCGGGGTCGCGACCTCCAGCAGCACCAGCAGGAACCACATCAGCTTGTACCACCAGGAGGTCAACCGGACCGCCAGCGGGCGGTGGCCGAACCAGGGCGAGAGCACGGCGGGCAAGGCCACGGCCATGGCCAGCAGGCTGGCATCGATGCGCAGGCCGCCGGACAGGATCGGCCACAGGCCGCCTGCCGGACCGACCCGCGACCATTGCCAGAGCGAGAACGCCAGCCGGCAAAGGGTCAGCAGCAGGAACGCGGCTACCAGGAACCGCAGGGTCAGCTTGCGCATGCTCGGGATTTTCTCGGCAAATGACGCGAAAGTGTAATGGAAGCGTCCTAAGCCGACGCTTAGGTGCCTCCGAAGCTTGTCGATGGACCCGTCCGACCGGGGCTTACACTGAGTTGGGCCTGACCGGGTTTGTGCCGGCGCGTTGAGCCAATGCCATCGCTTCGTTAAGCTCTCCCGGTTATCTTGGGGGGCCATTGGGTCCGGGACCAGTTTTTGAGCGCCGTAACCACGACCGAGCCACGCCATCCTTTCCTATCAGCGCTGCTGCTGGCCATCGTGGTCGCGGCCCTGAATTTCGGATTGTGGTTCCTGGGCAACATGCCGCACGGCCCCAACGACTGGCATGGCCAGATTGGCGGCTTCGCCTTCAGTGCGTACCAGCGCTACCAGAACCCGATGAAGGGCGATGTGTCGACCGATGCGGAGATCGAGGGCGACCTGCGCCTGGTCCGCCAGTATTCGCATCGCATCCGCACCTACTCGATGCTGGAGAATCCACAGGTCATCCGCCTGGCCGAGAAGAATGGCCTGGACGTGATGGCCGGCGCGCAGATCGACCGCCGGATCGAGAACAACGAACGGGAAATCGATGCGCTGATCGCGCAGGCCCGGCGCTACCCGAAGACGATTACCCGGGTAATCGTCGGCAACGAGGTGCTGTTCCGCAACGACGTTCCGATCGAGCAGGTCATCGCCTACGTCGACCGCGTCCGCGCCGCGATCAGCCAGCCGGTCTCGGTCGCCGAACCGACCTACATCTGGATGAAATACCCGGAGCTGGCCCAGCACGTGGATTTCATCACCGTGCATCTGTTCCCGTACTGGAACGGCATCGACCGGCCGCATGCGCTGGGCGATACGCTGGGCAGCTACACGACCTTGCAGCAGCGATACCCGAACAAGCACGTGGTGGTCGGCGAGATCGGCTGGCCGTCCAATGGCGACCGCTTCGAATACGCCTACCCGTCGGTCTCGAACGAGGCGATCTTCCTGCGCGAGTGGTTCAACGCCGCGCGCACGCAGAACATCGACTACTACGTGCTCGAAGCGATCGACCAGCCGTGGAAGGAAGGCCTCGGCGAAGGCCGCACCGGCGCGTACTGGGGCATGTTCAACGCCGACCGCCAGCTGAAATTCCCGTTCATCGGCCCGGTGACCGAAGACACCAGCTGGCCATGGAAGGCGCTGGCGGCGTCGCTCCTGGCCTTCGTGCCGATGCTGCTGTTCGCGCGCCGTTTCGCGCGATTCAAGCTCGTTGGCCTGTTTTTCTTCCTCGCCCTGATCCAGCTGGCCTGCGGCCTGATCGTCTGGTCGGCGACCCTGCCCTTCAATTTCTACCTCAGTCCCTTCGACTGGGCGATGCTGATCCTGCTGTTCCCGGCGCAGATCGCGATCCTGTCGATCCTGCTGATCAACGGCTTCGAGTTCACCGAAGTGCTCTGGCGCCGCCGCTGGATGCGCCACGCCGAACTGCTGCCGCACGATCCGCCGGAGCGCCAGCCCTTCGTTTCCATCCACCTGGCGTGCCACAACGAGCCGCCGGAGATGGTCATGATCACGCTCGATTCGCTGGCGGCGCTCGACTACGCCAACTTCGAAGTGCTGGTGCTGGACAACAACACCAAGGATCCGGCGGTCTGGAAGCCGATCGAGGAGTACTGCGAAAAGCTCGGCTCCCGCTTCCGCTTCTTCCATCTGGAACCCTGGCCCGGTTACAAGGCCGGTGCGCTGAACTTCGGCCTGACCGAAACCGATCCGCGTGCCGAGGTGGTGGCCGTGATCGACGCCGACTACGAAGTCCGCGCGGACTGGCTGGCCGGCCTTACCGGTTACTTCCACGACAGCAAGGTCGCCGTGGTGCAGTGCCCGCAGGCGCACCGCGACTTCGAGAACAACACCTTCCGCCGCATGACCGCCTGGGAATACGACGGCTTCTTCCGCATCGGCATGCATCATCGCAACGAGCGCAACGCGATCATCCAGCACGGCACCATGACCATGGTCAGGCGTTCCGCGTTGGAAGGCACCGGCGGCTGGTCGGAATGGACGATTTGCGAGGATGCCGAGCTCGGCCTGCGCCTGATGCATGCCGGCTACGAGCTGGTCTATGTCGACGAGCTGATGGGCAAGGGCCTGACCCCGGCCGACTTCAAGGCATACAAGAGCCAGCGTTACCGCTGGGCCTTCGGCGCGATGCAGATCCTGAAGGGGCGCTGGCGCTGGATGACGCGGCGTGGCCCGCTCTCCGCCGGCCAGCGCTTCCACTTCCTCACCGGCTGGTTCAGCTGGTTCGCCGACGCGCTGCACCTGATCTTCACCATGATGGCGATCTTCTGGACCGCCGGCATGATCGCCTTCCCGCAGATCTTCAACCTGCCGATGCAGTTGTTCCTGATCCCGGTGATCGGCTTCTTCTTCGCCAAGGCGATCTTCGGCATCGTGCTTTACCGTGCGCGTGTCCCGTGCAGCTGGCGCGACACCTTGATGGCCTCGCTGGCCAGCATGGGCCTGTCGCATGCGATCGCGCGCGGCATCCTGCACGGTCTGACCCGCGAGAAGACCGCCTTCGTGGTCACCGCGAAGAGCCGGCGCCTGGGCGGCAGCAATTTCGCCGCGTTCGCCCCGGTGCGCGAGGAAGGCATGATGGCGATCGCCCTCGCCCTCGCCGTGTTCGGCATGGCCAAGGCCTACGGCACGACCTATATCGAGGGCACGCTGTGGATGGCGATCCTCGCCGCGCAGTCGATCCCGTACGTGTCGGCCCTGGTCGGTGCATGGATCGCGCATCGCGCGGGTGACGAAGCCGGCTGAACAATTTTTGGCGGAAATAGTGACCTTATAGTCTCCAAGCGCTAACTTAGCGGCGCCCGCCGGCTTATTGACGGTTGGCGCGACATGGACGGAGTCCATGCCAGCGATCCCCTGCCCCGGGGGAAGACTCACGAACGGAACAGGATGTATGCGCCGAATCGCCCGACGCCGAGGATTGCTGGCCCTGCCGCTGCTGTTGCTATCGGCATGGGCGCACGCGGGTGTCCAGCTTGTCGTGGACGGCGTGGACGATGCGATGAAGGGCGCGATCCTCTCTTCCGTCGAGCTAAGCCAGTACGCCACGCGCGATCTCAGCGCGGCGCAGGCACGCCGCCTGTATGAGAAGGCGCCCGACCAGGCCAAGGCCGCCCTCCGCCCCTACGGCTATTACGAGGCGCAGGTCGACGGTGAACTGCAGCCCGTGGGCAAGGACTGGCGCGTCGTCCTTCATGTGAAACCGGGCGAACCGGTGATCGTGACGGCGGTGAATATCGGCCTGGACGATACCGCGGCGAAACTGCCGCAATTGCGCCGCACCCTCCGCGCGATGCAGGCGATCAAGGACAAACCGCTCAACGATGGCCAGTACGATGCCGCGCGCGATGCGATCGGCGCCGCGCTCACCGCGACCGGCTTCCTCGACGCCAAGCTGGTCACCCATCGGGTCGAGGTGAACCGCGCCGAGCGCAAGGCGACCATCGACCTGGCCTGGACCGCGGGCAAGCGCTATCGCTTCGGCCATGTGCGCTTCAAGGGCTCGCAGTTCCGCGAGGCCTTCCTCGAACGCTACCTGCCGTTCAAATCGGGCGACTACTTCGCGCAGGATCAGCTGTTGCAGTTGCAGCAGTCATTGAACGGCGCGGATTATTTCTCCGTGGTCAACGTCATTCCCGATGTGGACGCTGCGAAGGATGGCGTGGTCGACGTCAACGTCGAACTCGCGCCGGCGAAGCGCACGATCTATACCGGCGGCCCCTTCGTCGGCACCGACACTGGCGTCGGCGTGCGTGGCGGCATCGAGAAGCGCTGGGTCAACGACCGCGGCCACAAGTGGAAAAACGAACTCGTACTCGCACAGAACCTGAAGACCGTGTCCACGCTCTACACGATACCGATGCCGGGCACGAACCAGCGCAGCTTCAATTTCGGCGCCAACTTCCGCGACTCGGACACCGACACCTCCAAGTCGCGCACCTTCGAACTGGTCGCCAACGAAACCCGGCTCTGGCACGGCTGGACGCGCACGATCGGCGTGCATGCACTGTCCGGCACCTTCACCGTCGGCCAGAAAGGCGGCGAACCGGACAATGCCTTCGGCATCGAGCACGGACAAAGCACCCTGGTCTATCCGGAAGTCTCCTTGTCCCGCAAATCCGGCGACAACCCGACCTTCGTACGCCGCGGCTGGTCGATCACCCTGGCCGCGCGCAGCACCGTCGGCAACCTCCTGTCCGATGCGAGCTTCAGCCAGCTCACCGCCGATGCCAAATGGATACGGGCCTTCGCCGGCAACAACCGGCTGATCCTGCGCGGCACCGCCGGCTACACCAAGACCAACGACTTCGATGCCCTGCCCCCGCAGCTGCGCTTCTTCGCCGGCGGCGACCGCTCGGTACGCGGCTACGGCTACGAAAGCATCGGCCCGAAGAACGAGTTCGACCGGGTCATCGGTGGACCCAACCTGCTGGTCGGCAGCACCGAGGTCGAGCATTACTTCACCCGCAACTGGGGCATGGCCGCCTTCGTCGACGCCGGCAACGCCTTCGCCGGTACCGATTACCGGCCGAAGATCGGCGCCGGCCTTGGCGTACGCTGGCTCTCGCCGGTCGGCATGATCCGCGTCGACCTCGGCGTCCCCGTGCACAACAAGGACGAGCACGGCGTGCAGTTGCACCTGGTGATCGGGCCTGACTTATGAGCATGAATACCGCACCCATCGCTCAGGGAGGAGCACGCGCATGAAATGGATGATCCGCATCGCCATCGGTATCGCCGCCCTGTTGCTGGTCGTCGTCCTGGGCGCATGGTGGTTGCTCGGCACCGGCCCGGGATTGCGCTTCGCACTTGCCCGCGCCACGGGTTTCACCGGCGGCGCGCTCACCGTGCAGCAGGCCGAAGGCCGTCTGGCCGGCCCGCTGGACCTGACCGGCATCCGCTATGCCGACAACAAGGGCATGGTGGTCAAGGTCGCCAGGGCGCATCTGGACCTGCGCCTGTGGCCGCTGTTGCGCAAGCGTGCGCATGTACTGGACCTCGATGTCGACGGCGTCGATGTCGCCCTGCCGAAAAGCCAGCCGGATACGGAGCCTTCCGGTCCGATCACGCTGGAAGCGCCGATCGACATGGTGCTCGATCGCGTGCATGTCGGCCGCGTCGACATCGTGCAGGAAGGCAAGCCCGTCTTCGCCTCCACCACGCTCGACCTCGCCGGCTCATGGACCGGCAAGGGCATCGAACTGAGCAAGCTTGTCCTGCGTGCGCCGGATGGCCGCGCGGACCTTGGCGGCGACCTGGCGATCGGCAAGGGCTATCGCGGCAACGGCAAGGCCGACGTCGCCTGGAAGATCGGCGAGGTCGACTATGCAGCCGGCATCGAGGCGCACAGCGACGGCGCCAGCGCGCATGTCGCGGCGAAGATCACCTTGCCGATGCTGGCCGCGCTCGACGTCGACCTCGTGCAAAGCGGCGACTTCGCCTGGACGGGACACATCGACGTGCCGCGTTTCGACCCCAGGCCCCTGCTCGGCGAGGGCGCCCTGAAGTCGCTGGGACTCTCGCTGAAGGGCAACGGCGATCGCTATGGCGCCGATCTCAGCGGCGATGTGGGGCTGAACGACTACGATTTCCTGCTCGCGCCGATCAAGGCCCGCTTCGACCATGACTACGGCAAGCTCACCATCGACGAACTCGCCCTCGGCTCGAAACAGATCAAGGGTTCGGTGAAGGCCAGTGGTGTCGTCGCGCTGGATGCCAGGCCGGTCGCGGCCGATCTCAAGCTCGCCTGGCAGGACCTGCTGCTACCGGCCGACCTCGCCGGCCAGGACCTTGCCAGCCAGGGCGCGATCACCTTCCGCGGCAGCGCCGGGCAATACCACGTCGACGGCAAGGTCGATGCCGGTCCGCCCGGGCGTATGGCCAATCTCGCGCTCGACCTCGACGGCACGCCGAAACTGATCACCCTGCATTCGCTGGACTTGCGGCAAGCTGCCGGTGGCATGCAGGCAAAGGGCACGCTGACCCTGGATCCAGAGCTGGGCTGGCAAATGGAAGCCAAGGCACAGAAGCTCGATCCGGGCCAGTTGCTCGCCGACTGGAACGGCTCGCTCGACTTCGACCTGGCCACCGACGGCACGCTGGCGAAGCAGGGACCGCAGGCCACGCTCGACCTGCGCAAGCTCGAGGGCAACCTGCGCAAGCGCCCGCTGCGCGGCAACGGCAAGCTCACGCTGAAACCCAACCGGGTCGTCAACGGCATGCTCGATGTCGCCTCCGGCGCCAGCACGGTCAAACTTCAGGCGCGCGGCGACAGCAGCAACGACGCCGACCTCGTGCTTTCCATCGCCTCGCTGGGCGACTGGCTGCCCGATGCGGGTGGCCGTCTGGACGGCCGCTTCGATGTCCGCGGCCTGTGGCCCGCGCTGGCGGTCAAGGGCAACCTGCAAGGCCAGAACGTCGTCTATGCGGGGCAGAAGATCGACCAGTTGCAACTGGCCGCCGATGTACCCGACATCAGCAAGCCCGGTGGCAGGTTCGACCTGGATACCGGCAGCGCGACGGTCGCCGGCATGCCATTCGACCATATCCGCCTGCACGCCAATGGCACCGCGCAGAGCCATCGGTTGAATCTCGATGCCAACGGCCCGCAGCTGTCCACCGCGCTGGCGCTCACCGGCGGGCTCAAGGGCCAGGCCTGGAATGGCACGCTGTCGACCCTGAACATCGACCTCAAAGGCCTGCCACGCTGGCGGCTGCAGCAGGCCTCGCAACTGTCCTGGGACGACGGCGCGGCCAGCCTCTCGGAGCTGTGCCTGACCGCCGGCGATCCGTCGCTCTGCGTCGCCGCGAAGCAGGACAAAGCCGGGAACCTCGATGCCTCGTACCGGTTGCGCCGCATGCCGCTGGCCCTGCTGGCCAGCGCGGCTGGATCCTCGGAGATGCCGGTGCGTGCCGAAGGCATCCTCGAAGGCGACGGCAGTATCCGCCGCACCGCGGCCGGCGCATTGACCGGCCAGGCCAGCATCACCTCGACCCACGGCTCGATCGCCTATACCGATCGCCCGGACCAGCCCCTGCTGGTCTACGACAACCTCGTCGGCAACGCGCAGCTGTCGCCGGAAAGCCAGCGCATCACCGTGCGCGCGGGACTGAACGATGGCGGCACGCTGGACGCCGACGTCGGCATCGCCGGTGCCGCGCAGGCGCTCAGCGGGCAGGTGCGCATGCACCTGAAGAACCTCGCCTTCGTCGAGTTGTTCACCGCCGAAGTCGCCGAGGTCAAGGGATCGCTGGATGCGAATTTCGGTCTCGCCGGAACCGTGGCGACACCCGCGGTCACCGGCCAGGCCGTGCTGGCCGGCTTCGCCGCCGAGGTACCGGGCGCGGGACTGAAATTGCATGATGGCCGTATCGTCGTCACCACCACGGACGCGAAAACCTTCCGTATCGACGGCCAGTTGCGCTCAGGAGAAGGCCAGCTCGCGGTCGCCGGGGTCGCCGGCATCGGCGAGGGCGCCGCCACCGACCTGCATATCGGCGGCAGCACGTTCCTCGCCGCGGATATCCCCTCGGCCAAGGTGGTCATCTCGCCGGACATGACCGTCAAGCACACCGCCGAGGGTATCGGCATCACTGGCAAGCTCACCCTCGACAGCGCCGACGTCGATGTGTCCAGGCTGCCCGGCGCCCGCGCGAACAAGGCCTCGTCCGATGTGGTCGTGGTCGACGAGAAACAGCAGCAACAGGCCGGCTCCGCGCTTCCGCTGACCGCCGATCTCAGCGTCGAGCTTGGCAAGAAGACCCATCTGGTCGGCTTCGGCCTGGACGGCCGCATCAGCGGGCAGCTCGATGTGCGCGAACGCCCCGGCCGTGTCACCACCGGCCAGGGCCAGATCCGCGTCGACGGCACGTACAAGGCCTATGGACAGGACCTGCATATCGAGCAGGGCCAGCTGCTGTTCGCCGGCACGCCGATCGACAATCCCGGCCTGAATATTCGTGCCGCGCGCACGCTCAACCCGAACGCCACGATCGGCGACGGCCAGAAAGTCGGCCTCTATGTTTCCGGCACCGCGGCGCGCCCGATCCTGACCGTGTTCTCCAACCCGGTGATGGAACAATCCGACGCCCTGTCCTATCTGGTCACCGGCAAACCGCTGTCACAGGTAAAGGGCGGCGAAGGCAATATGGTCGGCGCCGCCGCGCAGGCGCTCGGCTCGGCCGCCGGCGACCTGCTGGCCAAGAGCGTCGGCAGCAAGATCGGTATCGACGACATTGGCGTGTCGAACAACGACGCGCTCGGCGGCACCTCCGCGTTCACCGTCGGCAAATACCTCTCGCCGAAGTTGTACCTCAGCTACGGCGTCGGCCTGTTCGAACCGGGCCAGGTGATCACCCTGCGCTACTTGTTCAACCACCGCTGGAATTTCGAGGCGCAGAACGCCACCGACTTCAACCGCGCCAGCCTCAATTACCGCTACGAGAAGTAGCGCAAGGGGATAGGGGCCCCTGCTCTCAGCGTCCACGCACGGTGATGCTGGGATCGAGTTGCTGCAAAGCCGGGCCGAGGTGGGTCTGTCCGGTCCGCTGGATGTCATCCTGGCTGTAGCTGCGGCCGTTGACCGGCAGGCAGCGCGGCTTGGTCGAACGGATCATGCTGCCGGTGTCGGTCACGCAGTTGCGATCGGAGAGCGCGCGATCGGCCGGCGCGGCTTTGTCGGTCCGGGCGTCCTGGCCGGTCTGTGTGGGAATCGAAGACTGGGCATGGACGGCGAAGGTCGCCATGGCGGCGAACAGGGGAAGCAGGAAAATCCTGGACATGGTGCTGGACCTCGGGGATGGCCTGCCTTGATGCTGCGCCCGGGGCTTCCGGCATGCAACGTCGCCCGCTCGCTCAACTCGCCATCGTTCAGGATCGCAAGATGCTGCCGTCGCCGTCAGGCGATGCCGAGGCCTTCGATGCCGGTGATGGCCTGGCCGTCGAAGCCGGCGAGATCGGCGAAACAGCGGCCGCGCTCGGCGTAGTCGTGGAACTGGTCGAAGCTGGGTGCGCCGGGCGACATCAGCACGCAGCCATGCCCGTTGAGACGAGCGCGCGCGATGGCGACCGCTTCGGCGAGATTGGCCGCGCGTTCGACGCCGATGACATCAGCATCGGCCAGGGCCCCGGCGATCCGATGCCCGTTCGCGCCCTGGCAGACGATGGCTTTCGGCGGCAGGTATTCCATCGCGTCGACAAAGACGCTCCAGTCCAGCCCGCGATCGTGCCCGCCGACGATCAGGGCGATCTCCTGGCCGCGCAGGCTTTCCAGCGCGGCCAGCGTCGCCAGCGGCGTGGTACTGATCGAATCGTTGACCCAGCTCAGGCCATCGCGTTCGCCGAGCGGCTGCAGGCGATGCGGCAAGGGGCGGAACGTGGCCAGGGCGGGGATCGCGGCGCGTGCGTCGTAACCGAGCAGTTCCAGTGCGGCCAGTGCCGCGCAGGCATTGATCGCGTTGTGCAGGCCCGGCGCGGCAAGCACCGAAGCCTCGGCGAGACGTTCCGCGCCGCGCGCGATCCAGCCGTCGACGACATGCCAGCCCGCGGCCTCGCCGAACACGGTTCGCGCCGGATGCGCGGCGGTCGCCGCCAGCAAACTGGCCTGGCCCGCATTGACCAGCAAGCGACCCGAGACATCGGCGAGTTTCAGCTTGTCGGCGACATAGCGCTCGCGCGACCCGTGCCAGTCGAGATGCTCCTCGTACAGGCTGGTGACCACCCCGAGATCGACGTCAGCCGCCTCGGCGGTCTGGAAGCTCGACAGTTCGATGACCCAGAGCCCGGCTTCGGCGTCATCCAGTTCGAGCAGGGGCAAGCCGATATTGCCCGCCAGCGCCGTGCGCACGCCGAGGCTGCGCGCCAGGTGCGCGATGAGCGCGCTGGTGGTGCTCTTGCCCTTCGTCCCGGTCACCGCGATGCTGCGCGCGCCGGCGTGACCGGCGAACCACAGGGCGGTGCCGGAGGTAAAGCGAGTGCCGCGCGACTGCGCGTCGATCAGTTCGGGCTTGTACGCGGAAATGCCCGGCGACTTCACGACGAGATCGAACGCAGCCAGCGCATTGCCATCCGGCGTGCCGGCGCGCACATCCAGGGCGGGGTCGAACGCCCGTGCTTCCGCGGACTCATCGGCACTGCAGAACAAGGTGAGCTCGCCACCGACATGCCGGCGCAACGCGGCCAGCGCGGCACGCCCCTCCCGGCCGAAACCCCAGACCGCGATGCGCTTGCCGGAAAGATCAGCCCAATGCATCCAGCGCTCCGCGCAGGCGAACCGGCACCAGGTGCGAAGCCCCCGGTTCCAGCCAGGGCTCCAGCGCGAGCTCGGCGACCGGCAATTGCGGCAGGATCTCGCGGCGGAAGCGGTCGATCAGTGCATCTTCGCGCCACTCGGGTCGCTCGCTCAGGGCGAACATCGCGGCGCGCGCCTCGGCACCTTCGCCGACGCACTCGAACGGTTTGTGGTCGCGGTATTCGAGCAGCGCGTCGAAGCCGTCCGACTGCGTCTCGTCATCGAGCAGGTTACGCCCGAACAGTGCCACCAGCCGCGGCTTGGGCATGAACGGCGCCAGCGCGAGGAAGACGAAATGGCATTTCGGGCACTGACCGCACCAGCGATCGGCTGGCTTCGGACCCAGGATGCGGAAGTTGCGATTGCAGCTGGAGAACACGTCGAAGTACGCATGCCCGAGCCGGGCGAATGCGCTGGTTACCGCCAGCTCCGCGTAAGGGCGCAGCAGCGAGCAGTAGTCCAGGTCGGCGGCGACGTGGCTGTGCAGGTAGTCGTGCAGGGTCCGCTCGAACGCGTAACCCTTGCTCCACTGGTGATTGATCTCCTGCCCTTCGTATTCGAGCGTGGCCACCGACGCCGAGCGCTCGTTGGCGAAGACGATGCTGTCATAGCCATAGAGGATCGCGGCGACGGCGAGGATCACCGAGTTGATCGCGGTGACCGGGAGGTGCCCGTTCCAGGCACCGAGCCGGTTGAGTTCGAACAGGCCCGGCGCAAGCGCGCGCGAGATGTTCAGTGTCGGCAAGCCGGTACGCCCGGCGCAGACGGCGATCAGCGGCGAATTGCCGACCCAGACCGCGGTCGCCTCGGCATCGATCGATTTCAGGGCCTCGACCGCCACCACCGAATCCTTGCCGCCACCGACCGGCACCAGCGAACGCTTCGGCAGGCCGATCGCCGGCGCCTTGCGCGTCGTGCCCTGGCGCGGAAAACGGATGCGTCCGCGCAGGTCCAGGCGGTTGCGATAGGCGAATTCGGCCAGGCCGTGCAGGTACAGCGCATCGAGCAGGTCCGCGGTCGCGGCGTCCGGCACCGCGCCGGCGACCTCGATCGTCGCCGGGATGCCGGCCTTGTAGTAACTGACGCCGGCGACCAGGTGCAGCAGGGACAAGGCCGCGTCGAACGCTTCGCGGCGTTCGGCCGGCAGGGTCGGCGCATCGGGAAAGCTCACGCGCTCGATCAGCTCGACGCCATCGTCGAAGGCATAGACCAGCTCGGCGACACCATCGGCATACCCGTGGCGGACGAAGCGGAAGCTCCGCGACTGGCGGGGATCCATCGGCTCGCTCATGGCAGCAGCACCTCGTCGGCGGCGTCGCGCAGGTTGTACGTCGAGGCCATGACCGCGCCATAGGCGCCGCCCTGGGCGATAAGGATCACATCATCCTCATACGATTCGGGCAGCCGCCTGTCCGAACCGAGGACATCGCCGGACTCGCAGATCGGACCGACCACCTGGTACATCGTCGTGGCGGGCACGTCGAAGCGACTCAGGTTGGCGATCTCATGGTAGGCATCGTACAGCGCGGGCCGGATCAGGCTGTTCATGCCGGTGTCCAGGCCCAGGTAACGCACGCCCGAACCCTTGTTCTTTTCCTGGGTGACCTTCGCCAGCAGCACGCCGGCATCGGCCACCAGGTAACGACCCGGCTCGATCCACAGGGCAAACTGCGGATAGCTCTGGCGCACCGAGGTCAACACGCGGTCCAGCGCGACCATGTCCAGCGGCGCCTCGCCCGGATGCGAGGGCACGCCGAGTCCGCCACCGATATTGAGGACGGAGATACTGCCGATACGCTCGGCCAGCGCCGCGAGCTGCGCATAGACCTCGCCCCAGTGCGCCGCATCGAGGATGCCCGAGCCCAGGTGCGCATGCAGGCCGATCACGCGCGCGCCAGCGGCATCGGCGAGCTTGAGGAAGGTATCGATCTGTTCGATCGGCAGGCCGAATTTGCTGCCGATGCCACCGGTGCGTACTTTGTCGTGATGACCGAGGCCGCGGCCGAGGTCGACGCGCAACATCAGTTCGCGACCGGCAAACAGCTCGCCCCAGTGCTCGATCGGATGGAGGGCGTCGATGGTGATCGTGGCGCGCGTCGCCAGCGCGGCGACGAAGTCGCGGCGCGAGCGCGAAATTCGGCGTGAACAGCAGCGGCGCGCTGTCCGGCACGGCCGCGGCGACCGCGGCCAGTTCGCCCGGCGAAACACACTCGAACGCCATGCCCTCCTCGGCAAGCGCGCCGAGGATGCCCGCATGCGTGTTCGCCTTGACCGCGTAATGCACGCGATCGACCGCGCCCAGCGCTTTCAGCCGGCGCGCCTGCGCGCGCACCGTCGGCAGATGGTAGACGTAGCGCGGCGTGCGCTGGTCGGCGAGCGCCAGCAGTGCGCGCGCGTTCGTATTGCCACCAGGCAGCGGCCGGCCGTGCCGCGTCGCCGCTGCCATACAGCGCCTGCCAGCTCGGCGCCGAACAGCACCGAATCGTCCGTGCGCAAGGCGCCGGCACCGATCAGCAGCTCATGCAGGCGCGGCAGCATGTCGTCGACGACGTCCTCGTCGACGACGAAGGTCAGGTTGAGATTGTTCGACGACTGCGAGATCAGGTGCACGCGCAGCTGGCCGAACTCGGCGAGCACGCCGGACAGCTTGTGCAGCATCGAACGCATGCCGCGGCCGACCAGGGTGATCGCCGCGCAGGGCGCGATCACCTTCACCCGGCAGACCTTGGCCAGGTCGGCGGCGAGCGCGGCGACGGCGTCCGAATCGAGCAGGTTCTCGGTAGGGTCGAGCGACACCGTGACATTGGTTTCCGCCGAACTGATCAGGTCCACCGACAGGCCGTGGCGCTTGAACGCGGTGAACACGTCGGCGAGGAAGCCGACCTGCTGCCACATGCCGATCGATTCCATCGAGATCAGGGTGATGTTCTTGCGCGCGCTGATCGCCTTGATGCTCGGCGCGTGCTCGCGCACCTCCGGGCCGATCTCGGTGCCTTCGAGTTCGGGACGGTTGGTGTCCTTGATCAGCAGCGGCACGCGCGGTTCGCGCAGCGGCGACAGGCAGCGCGGATGCAGCACCTTGGCGCCGGTCGAGGCGATTTCCTGGGCTTCTTCGTAGTCCAGGCGCTGCAGCAGGCGCGCACCGGCGACCTGGCGCGGATTGGCGGTGAACATGCCGGCCACATCGGTCCAGATCTCGACGCGCAAGGCATTCAGCAACGCACCGAAGTACGCCGCCGAGGTATCCGAACCGCCACGGCCGAGCAGCACGGTGCGCCTGGTCGGCGTCGCGCGCGATGAAGCCCTGGGTGATGAACACTTCGCCCAGGGCGGCCAGCCGTTCGCTCAGCACCGGATCGGGGCGCGCCTCGACCATCGCCGAGAGCAGGCGGGTGCGCTCGTTCTGGTTCGGCAAGGCCACCGAGGCGAGGCAGTCGCGCGCGTCCAGCCATGCGGTCGGCAAGCCGTTCGCGCTCAGGAATGCGGCACCGAGCGCGCTGGACATCAGTTCGCCGTGGGCCTGGACCTGGGCCTGCCAGGCCAGTTCGCCGAGCACGAATGGGCCATCGACGGCCAGTTCGGCGAGGTCGCCAAGGCGTGCACCCAAGGTCTCCGGCAGCGCCAGCGCCATGTCCGCGAGCAGGCCGTGGTGCCGGTCGCTGAGCGCTTTGGCCGCCTCGGTCCGGCGTACCGCCTCGGCGTGCGTGCACAGCTGTTTGAGCCCGTCGGTGATCCCGGACAGCGCCGAGACGACGATCAGCACGCGGGCGCCTTCGGCGCGGCGCGAAGCGGCCAGCTCAAGGATGTTGCGCCAGCGCGCCGCCGTGGCGACGCTGGTGCCGCCAAACTTCATGACGATCCACGGGGCGTTGGCGGGCAGGGGCTCGAATTCGAATGCAGTCACGGTGATCGGTGCCGGGAGACAAATAAACCCGCAGTGTTGCGCTGCATCAGGGAAAACGCAACGGCGGCGGGCTCATGCGACGACCTTCTTCTTTCCGCCGCGCAACACCAGGACCCCGCCCAGCGCCGCCAGCAGGGAACCGCCCAGGACGCCGAGCTTGACCGTGTCCTGCAGGTGCGGGTCGTCGAAGGCCAGCAGGCCGATGAACAGGCTCATGGTGAAGCCCAGGCCGCAGAGCAGCGCGACGCCATACAGCTGCCGCCAGTTCGCGCCCTGCGGCATTTCGGCCAGGTCGAAACGGATCGCCAGCCAGCCCGCGCCGAAAACGCCGACCTGTTTGCCGAGGAACAGGCCCAGGGCGACGCCCAGGGTCAACGGGTGCATGAGGTCGCCCACGGTCATGCCGGCAAAGGACACGCCGGCATTGGCGAAACCGAACACCGGCAGGATCAGGAAACCGACCCAGGGCGCCAGGGCATGTTCGAGCTTCAGCAAGGGCGAATTGCCTTCCACCATGCGCTCGCCTTTCGGTGCGCGCGGGATCGCCAGCGCCAGCACCACGCCCGCCACCGTCGCATGGATGCCGGACTTCAGCACGAGGACCCAGAGTACCGCGCCGATCGCGAGGTAAACCAGCAAGGACTTCACGCCGAACCGGTTCAGGGCGAACAGTACGAGGGTCGTCGCCGCGGTGCCGGCCAGCGCCGGCAGGGAAATATCGGCGGTATAGAACACCGCGATGATCGCCACCGCGGCCAGGTCGTCGATGATCGCCAGCGCGGTCAGGAAGATTTTCAACGACGGCGGCACGCGCGAACCGAGCAGGGCGAGGATGCCCAGGGCGAAGGCGATGTCGGTGGCGGTCGGGATCGCCCAGCCGCGCAAGGCCGCCGGATGACCGGCGTTGAACGCCACGTAGATCGCCGCGGGGACGACCACGCCACCCAATGCCGCGATGCCCGGCAGGGCGCGGCGATACCAGGTCGCCAGCGCGCCCTCGAGGAATTCCCGCTTGATCTCCAGGCCGACGAAGACGAAGAAGATCGCCATCAGGCCGTCGTTGACCCAGTGCAGGATGCTCAGCCCGCCGGCATAGGTGTGCAACGCCGCGAAATACGTCCCCGCCAGCGGCGAATTGGCCACGATCAGGGCCAGCGCCGCGGCCACCATCAGGCAGATACCACCGGCCGATTCGCTGGAGATGAAGTGGTTGAGCGCGGAGCGCAGTCGAATGGGAGGCCTTTCCATAGGTATCGCCTTTACGGTGCGAATCGGGTGCCTGGGGATCGTAACGCATGGGCCGAAATGAACCCACCAACATCATGGATGCCCACTGGCGATCAGCCCGCGCTAAATCTCTACGCCCAGACTCCTTAGTGACCGAAGAGCGAGAGCCATGTGGCCGCGATACCTATCGACGGTTTTTCCCTGTTCCGTCACTTTTAGTCGGGCGACGAGAAGATCGCGGCACGCCGCCTCATGCTGGATCATGCTTTCATTCTTGTATTTTTGCGACTCATAGCTCAGGGCTTCACCGCGGTCGTAGTCGCTTAGCCGTTTTTCCGTGGTTGCGGCCGCGACCACGTCCTCCTTTTTTCCGTCGAGCTTCTCTTTGGCAGCTTTGTGTTTCTTCGTCGCCTCGCTGTAAAAGGTTTCGAGCTTCCTTACGTCGCCACGCAAAGCCGCCAATCTGATCCCAGCACTGACGTTGCCAAATGCGGCAAAGACTCGTGTCCCTATCGGGACGTTCGTAGCGGAAACGAAGCCTTTGCTCAGTCTGGTAAGCGGTTTGCCCGCCGGAGGAGCCTTCGGAGTTTCCGGTCCGGCGACTTTCACTGGCAGCGCGGCAGGGATTGACATGTCGATTCCATTTTGAGGGAGGGACACCATCTTCTTCCGCCGCAGCAGCCTCCCGCTTGCATAAATCGCTCATTCCCGCCGTCGCCGACGAGGCGATTGGCCGGACTTGCCCTGACCCGCCCGCCCCGCCATGCTGCGCCCTCGTCCATCCGAGCCCACCGCATGTCATCGCCCAACCCTTCCGGCGGCTACGTCCGCCGTCTTACGCTCATGGATGCCGCACTGGTCGTCGTCGGCGGCATTATCGGCGGCGGCATCTTCCTCAATCCGGGCATCGCCGCGCAGCGCACCGAGTCGGGCCTGGTCCTGCTCTCGCTGTGGATCGCCGGCGGCCTGCTGACCCTGATCGGCGCGCTCTGTTACGCCGAGCTGGGCGCACGTCGGCCCCAGGCGGGCGGCAGTTACGTCTACCTGCGCGAAGCCTTCGGCCCGTTGCCGGGCTTCCTGTTCGGCTGGACCATGCTGCTGGTGATCTACTCGGGCAGCGCCGCCGCGGTGGCGACGATTTTCGCCAGTTACGCAACCTCGGCCTTCGACCTGCCGGCGACACTGACCAGGCCACTGACCGTCGGCGCCCTGGTCTTCGTCGTCGGCATCAACCTGTTCGGGATCAAGCTCGGCGCGCAGATCCAGAACCTGTTCGCCCTGCTGAAACTGCTCGCGGTGGCCGTGCTGGTGGTCACCGGCCTGGCTTTCGCCGGTACCGGCAGCGCGCAGGCGCTGGCACCGGACGTGCTGACCTCGGGCGTGGGTTTCGCCGGCGCACTGCTGCCGGTGCTGTTCGCGTACAGCGGTTTCACCTACCTCAACAATCTCGCCGGCGAAGTACAGAAGCCGCAGAGCACCCTGCCCCGCGCCCTGGTGCTCGGCATGCTGGTGGTGATCGTCGCCTATGTACTGACCAACTTCGCCTACCTGGCCGTGCTCGGCCACAGCGGACTGGCGGCGAGCAAGGCACCCGCCGCCGACGTGATGAGCCGCGTGTTCGGGGCCGCCGGGGCGAAGATCATCGCCATCGGCATCGCGATCTCGACACTTGGCTTCTGCAATATCACCCTGGTCGCCGGCGCCCGCGTGCTCCAGGTGATGGGCGAGGACGGCATGTTTTTCCGCAGCGTGGCCCGGCTGCATCCGCGCTACCGCACACCGAACGTGGCCTTGAGCCTGCTTACCGGCTGGGCCATCGTGCTGGCCCTGTCGGCCAATTACGGCCAGTTGCTCGATTACGCCACCTTCGGCGACTGGGCCGCCTGCGCGATCACCGTGGCCACCCTGTTCTGGTACCGCCGCCGCGATACCGCGGCGCCGGCTTTCCGCACACCGCTCTACCCCTGGTTGCCGCTGATCTTCCTGGCCACGGTGCTGGCCGTGGTCGTCGCCACGGCCATCGCCGGGCCAAAAAACGCCGGGATGATCGGCCTGATCGTGCTTGTCGGCGTGCCGGTTTACTTCATCTGGCGCCGCCTGTTCAGTAAAGTGGCAGGTTAATCCAACGGGCTGATGCGACAATCCGTCGTTCAGCAGGAGAGATTCATGGCGCAGCAAGGCCTGCCGGCAGGGACACCGTTGCCGGCAATGACCACCGAGACGATCCGGCCCGAACCCATCCGGCAAGGCATCGAGCTCATGGTCAACGACAAGCGGTACAGCCACACCGGTGACGCCCAGATGCCCCTGCTGTGGTATCTGCGCGACGTGCTCCGGCTGACTGGCGCCAAGTATGGCTGCGACAAGGGCGAGTGCGGTTTCTGCACGGTGCTGGTCGACGGCCGCGCGGTGACCGCCTGCACGACCCCGATGGCGCACCTGGAAGGCAAGCACATCACCACCGTCGAGGGCCTGGCCGACGACAACGGCACGCTGCATCCGCTGCAGCAGGCCTGGATCGACGAGGACGCGATCCTCTGCGGCTACTGCCAGCCCGGCCAGCTGATGGCCGCGGCCGACCTGCTCGCCCGACAGAAAAATCCCAGCGACGCGGACATCGACAAGATCGGCAACCTGTGCCGCTGCGGAAGCTATCCGCGCGTGCGCAAGGCGATCAAGCGCGCCGCCCTGGCGATGAAGGACAGGAAATAATGGCCGGTTCCATCAAGCTGTCGCGCCGACGCTTCCTGCAGGTGATGGCCGGCACCGCCGGCGCCCTGCTGGTCGGCGTGCGCACCGCGGCCGCGCTTGACCGTCCGCCGCCGCTGGCCCTGCTCGGCGATACCTGGACCCAGCTCGGTCCCTACCTGCGCGTCGACGGCGATGGCCGCATCTTCATTGGCGTGCGCGACCCGGACAACGGCGAAGGCACGTCGACCTCGCTGGCCCGGATCATCGCCGAGGAAATCGACGCCGACTGGCAGCGCGTCGTGGTCATGCCGCTCGGCCTTGGCGTCGAGGACGGCAACGGCGAACCGCGCTTCACCTACGGGCGCCAGCGCAGCGGCGATGCCACCAGCATTCCCGCCGCCTGGGCCGACCTGCGCCAGGCTGGCGCGCTCGCCCGCTGGCTGCTGCTGCAGGCGGCCGCGCGCCGCTTCGGCGTCGCCGCCGAGAGCCTGCATACCGAGAATGGTTTCGTCATCGCCGGCGACGGTCGTCGCCTCGGCTATGGCGAGCTGTCCGCCGCAGCGGCCCAGCTGACCCCGCCGGACAAGGCGCCGGCGACGAAGAACGCCGATGCCTATCGACTGATCGGCAGGAGCGTCGGCGATGTGGACGCCCATGCGGTGGTCACCGGCAGGCTCGTCTATGCGATCGACCATCCGGCGGACGACGCGCTGGTCGCCGTGCTGTCGCGCTGCCCATGGCCCGATGGCCATCTCGAATCGATCGATTCGGCCGACGCGCTGAAAGTACCCGGCGTGGTCCAGGTGCTGCAGGTGGGACCGGAAAAGGACCAGGCGCCGGGCATGACGCCGATAGCGCCCGCGGTCGCCGTCCTTGCCGAAAACACCTGGGCCGCCCTGCAGGGTCGGGCGATGCTGAAGATCAGCTGGAAGCCGGGCGAGCGCACCGAGGTCAACGCGGCGACGCTCGAGCAACAGGCCAACGCGTTCTTCGACACCAATGCGCCGCCGACCAGCACCGTGCGCAACGACGGCGACATCGTCGCCGCGCGCAAGAAAGCCGCGCGCGCGCTCGAGTCCACCTACTACCAGCCCTGGATCGCCCACGCCACGGCCGAGCCGCTGAACTGCATCGTGCGCATCGACCCGGGCAACAGCGCATCGATCATCACCGCCAGCCAGGCGCCGCGCCAGGCCTACACCATCGTGCAGCGCCTGACCGGCCTGCGTCCGGGCCAGATCGACATCCAGGTACCGCGCGGCGGCGGCGGTTTCGGTCGCCGGCTCGATCACGACCACCTCGCCGAAGCGGTGATGCTGGCGGTCGCCGACAAGCCCGACAAACTGAAGAACCGTCCGATCAAGCTGCTGTGGACGCGCGACGAAGACCTCGGCCACGATTTCTATCGTCCGCTCGCCGTGCATCGCCTGAATGCGTCGATCGATGGACGTCGGCGAATCATCGGCTGGCACCAGCGCATGGCCAGCCCCTCGTCCGCCGTACGCCGCGGCATACCCCCCGACCGGCTGTGGACGACCGAGCTGATGGCGGACGCCCTGCCCGCCGGCCTCGTCGCCAACTTCCGCAGCGACTGGTATGGACTGGACTCCCTGCTGCCGCGCGGCGAATGGCGCGGCGCACCGCATGTGACCAATGCGTTCGCGGTCGAATGCTTCATCGACGAGATCGCGCACGCGCTCAAGCAGGACCCACTGACCTTCCGTCTCGGTCTGCTCGGCGATCCGGCCCGACTGCCGTACAACGGCCGCGGCGGCCCGACCGTGGACACGGGTCGATTGGCCAACGTGCTCAGGCTGGTTGCCGAACGCATCGACTGGAAGCGCTGGCTGCGCAGCGAGAACGGTCTGGGCATCGCCTGCCACTACGCCTTCGGCGGGTATGTCGCGCACGCGCTGGAAGTCTCGAACAACGGCGATGCGATCAATGTCGAGCGCGCGGTCTGCGCTGTCGATGTCGGCCGCGCGGTCAATCCGCTGGGCCTCGAGGCCCAGGCCATGGGTGCGACGATGGACGCCTTGATGACCGCGCTGAATCTGTCGATCACGGTCAAGGATGGCCAGGTCCAGCAGCACACTCTTCGCGAGTACGGCATGACCAATGCGGTGCAGCTGCCCAACGACATCGAGGTGATCGTCGTTCCTTCCGAGGCCGATCCCACCGGCGCCAGCGTGCTCGGCATGCCCTCGGCCGCTCCGGCCCTGGCCAACGCGGTGTTCCGCGCGACGGCCATCAGGGTGCGGCGCCTGCCCTTGCTACGCGAGCTGGCCAGGTTGCGCTAAATCACCCGTCCCTCGCCGACGCGTTATTTGAACTGATCGCTCGCCGGGACCCATGAGTCGCCGGCCTTCGGCGCGGCGATCTTCACCTGCACGTCCGCGTCGCAACCCGGCGGCAACGGTCCACCGGCGACGCGCGCGGTGGCGCACATGGTGCTGTTGTCGAGTACGGGCACGGCGGCGACGGTGACGCTGGCTGGCGTTGCCTGGGCCACCGGATTGGCCGGCGCCAGGGTGTTCACCTTGTACACCTCCTGGGCCACCGGCCCGGGTGGCGGGTCGGCGCCACCGCAGCCGAAGATCGCCATCGGCAGCAAGGGCGTGAGCGTGCACCTGATGCGGACACCACGTGGCAGGTTGAACGTATGGCTGGTGGTGGTCTTCTCCACCGCGTGGCGAAGCGCCGTATCCACCGAACTCTCGCCCTTGGGCGTCCATGCATCGTCGAAGCGGGTCGGCTTGTAGTCGATCTGCACGCGGCCGCGGGTCATCACATCGGTATTGCCGCGCGGCTTGAGCTGGATGTAGTCACCGACCGCGCCGTGCTTGTCGCCACCGTTGGCCAGTCCCGGTTCGACGCCCGCCTTGCCGTTGGACGAGGCTTCCGAGGTCGACGTGCCACTGGCACCGGTCGGACGCGTGCCGGTATCGCTGCCGGTCGGCACACCCGGATTGGCGCTGATCGTCGCGACGCCGGCATCGGTACCGCCCGGTGCCGTCACCGGCTCCACGGCGCTGCCACTGGACGGTGTCGCCGCGGCCTGCGCGTCGGCGGCGGCACTGGCCTCCTGCGCGGCGTCGCTGGCGGCCGCCGTCGCCGCGGCAGCGCTGGCGTCGGCCGCCTGCGCCTCGGCCTCCGCGGTCGCACGGGCGGACTGCACGCGCGATGGCGCGGCACTCGGCAAATTCAGCTTGCCCGCGTCGGGGGTCGGTGCCGGCGCGGCCATGGCCGGACGCAGGCTGCTGTCGTCGATGGGTACCGCGGCCAGTTCGGCCGGCGGCGCACTGACCTCGGCCGGCGGCACCGCGGCGATCGTTTCGCGCGGCACGGAAAGCTTCTCCCGCTGGACGTCGGGGACCGGCGCGGTCGGTGCCAGGGCGAGCTGAGGCACGCTTTCGATCTGGGGCGTCGGCGGCGTCGAGGTTTCCACCACGTCCGGCCGTGGAACGCTGGCCAGGGTCATCGCCGTGGTCGGCGGCCTGGGCACGCTTTCGGCGACGAGGGTCGGCGGCGACTCGGCCATCTTCGAAGGCGCGACGGGGACCGGCGGCATGGCCAGCGACGGTGGCGGCGGCATCGCCTCGAGGCCTTCGGCCTGCGGCTTGCGCACCGGCTCGGGCTGGAAAGCCGGCGGCACGACTTTCGGCGGCGGGGTTTCGATGGCCAGGTCGGGCGGCGCCTGGTCGGGCTTCGGCACCGGCTGCAATTCGGGCTGCGGCGGCGGCGCGCTCGAGGTCTGCTGCGGACGCTCCGGCGTCGCGACCACACTGGGCGCCGGCGCGGAGACGCGGATATCGGGCTTGACGTCAGGCGGTGCCGGCACAGGCGCGGCAATCGCGGGCAAGGGCGCGGCACTCGGGCGCGGCGAGGGCTTGCGACTGGCCGTGGCCGCGGTCGCCGAGGTTGCCGCGCGCTTGCCCTGGACCGGCGCCCGCGAAGGCGTACCGCGGATCGGCGGTACCGGCGGCGGCGCCTTGTCGATCAGGCGGATCTTCAGCGCCTCTGCGTCGCTGACCATCGGCCGCGGCTGCCAGTCGTAGGCCGGCCCGAGGATGATCATGAACACCACCCCCAGGTGGATGAGCAGGGTGCCGACCCAGGCGGCGATGCGCAGCTTGCTCTCGCGCGGCACCTGGCGCAGGCGACGTCGATAGACGAGCGCACCCTCGGCCGCCGCGCGCGGCGAGCCGGGCAACGAACGCCTGCGGATTGCGTGTTCGCTGTCGGGACGCGGCAAGGTGGGCATGGGCGAAGTGTGGCGGCTGCAAGGCCCGCTGACAATTCACCTCGTGCGGCGGCGGATTTCCTCGTTCGCCTGGTCCATCGCCTTGATCGGGATATCCGTCGCGCAGCCCTGCGGCAGCGGCTTGTCCGCACGGAACATGGCGATGCACTCCGCTTCGGTCGGCGGCACCGGCCGGTTCGGGTCGGACGGCAGGTCCTTCACCAGGGGATTGGCCGGGGCCATGCTCAGGCGCTCGTCGCCGTCCTTCTTCGCGCCCTTCGACGGCGCCTCGCCGCTGCAGCCGACTGGCAGCACGAACAGCACGGTGGCGCAGTTGAAGCGCGAGCCGCCGATGCCGAAGGTCTTTTTCAGCGAGGTCGCGTCCACGACATGGCGTACGCCGGAATCGAAGACGGTCTCGTCCTTCGGTGCCCAGTCCTTCTCGAAGCGCGTCTCGGTGTACTTGACCGGGCGCTGGTGCTCCATCACCTGGCTGTCGCCGGTCGGCTTGTTCTGCACGTAATCGGGCGTGGCCCCATTGCCGGGCGTGGCCGTGGGCATGATGACCCGGCCGTCGCTACCGAACAGGTGCAACTGGGGCGGGCTGGAAGTCGCCGGTGCCGGGGCCTGGACCGTCGCGGTCATTGCGTCCCTGGCCGGCGCTTCGCGCGGCGGCGGCCGCGGCGGCATCGGCCGCGTGGCCTCCGGCGAAAGGATCTTCGGCAGGGGTGGCGGGGGCGGGGGTTCCACGGCGACCGCGGCGGGGGGCGGCGTCGGTGCTGGCGCATCCACCAACCGCACCTGCAGTACATCCTCGTCGCTGACGTGGAAGACCCTCGGCGGCTCGACGCGCGGCATCATCTCGTAGCTGACGAAGAGCACCAGCAAGGCGTGCACGACGATCGTAAGCACCACGCCGGCCACGAACCGCCGGCTGTCGCGCGCAGGACGCCGCCAGTGCAACTCGTGCAGCATCGCGCGGGTCGGCCCATCGAGCATGGCGAAGCCAGGGCCATGCGCACCGTCCTCGTCGAGCGAGAGACGGTGGTGCTCGACCTGGTCGGACGGGGCCTTGCCGGGGTGCTGCATGCGCGCGGGATGACTCCGGAGACAATCCGCAAGGATAAACGGTGATGGATAAACCGCAGCTAAGACAACCGGGACGGGATGGAATTCCTGGGATTCGATCCAGCCAGCGGGCGCTTGACCCCCGGGCCGGTTAGGAGAAGGCTATGGGGACGGCGCGCTACCGGCGCCGTTCCCGCCATGACCGTCCCCGCGCCCGCGCCAGGCGCCCGCCCCGGACGACCGTGACGCCCGCCATCGTCATGTCGCCCGCGCGGCGGACGGTTGCGACGCCGATCAGACGCCGCGCCATCCCCACGCCGGGCACCTATCCGGGAGGGTCGCATCGTGTCGTACAACACGGAACACATCCGCAACATCGCGCTGGCCGGTCATGCCGGCGTCGGCAAGACCACCTTGTTCGAAGCCTTGCTCAAGGCCGGCGGTGCGATACAGGTCGCCGGAAGCGTCGAACGCGGCAGCACGGTTTCCGATTTCGACGCGCAGGAAAAGGCCCGCGGCCATTCGATCGACACGGCCATCGCCACCATCGAGCGCAAGGACAGCAGGATCAACCTTATCGATACCCCCGGCTATGCGGACTTCCGTGGCCAGGCGCTGTCGGCACTGGCGGTGGTCGATACCGTCGCCATCGTCGTCAACGCCGCCAACGGCATCGAGCATGGCACGCGACGGATGATGCATCACGCGAAGCTGCGTGGCCTGCCCCGGATCATCGTGGTCAACCGGATCGACGTCGAAAACGCCGACCTGCCGGGCCTGGTCGATGCGCTGCGTGAGGAATTCGGCAACGAATGCCTGCCGGTGAACCTGCCCGCCGATGGCGGACGCAAGGTCCTCGACTGTTTTTTTCACGCCGAAGGCGGCACCGACTTCTCGTCGCTCGCCGAGGCGCACCAGCGCATGCTCGACCAGGTCGTCGAGATCGACGAATCGGTGATGGGACACTATCTGGAGGATGGCGAGGCCGCACTCGGCCGCCAGGAGTTGCATGACGCCTTCGAGCAATGCCTGCGCGAGGGGCATCTCGTACCGATCTGCTTCGTCAGTGCCCGTGATGGCAGCGGGGTCGAGGCCCTGCTCGAGGTGATCGAACGGCTGCTGCCCAATCCGGCGGAGACCACGCCGCCGCCGTTCGAGTGCAGCAAGGGCGGCGACCCCGAACCGGTCGACGTCCACGCCGACCCGGCGCGCCATGTGGTCGCCGACGTGTTCAAGATCGTCAACGATCCCTTCGTCGGCAAGCTCGGCGTGTTCCGCGTCTACCAGGGCGTACTGCGCAAGGACAGCCAGGTCTTCGTCGACGATGGCCGCAAGCCCTTCAAGGTCGCCCATCTGTTCCGGCTCAAGGGCAAGGACCATATCGAGATCGACGAGGCCGTTCCCGGCGATATCGCCGCGGTGGCCAAGGTGGAGGAAATCCATTTCGATGCGGTGCTTCACGATGTGCACGACGAGGTCACCATCCACCTCGCACCGATCGCCTTTCCGCAACCGATGTTCGGCCTGGCCGTGGAACCGGCGCACAAGGGCCAGGAGCAGAAGCTCTCGCAGGCACTGGCGAGACTTGCCGAGGAAGACCCCTGCTTTCGCGTCGAACACCACAAGGAACTCAACGAGACGGTGATCCGCGGGCTGTCCGACCTGCATCTGAAACTGATGATCGAACGGATGAAGTCGCGCTACGACGTCGAGGTGAAAACCCACCCGCCGCGGATCGCCTACCGCGAAACCATCGGCGCGCACGCCGAAGGTCACCACCGGCACAAGAAGCAGACCGGCGGCGCCGGACAGTTCGGCGAGGTGTTCCTGCGCGTCGACCCGCTGCCGCGCGGGGACGGTTTCCAGTTCGCCGACGAGACCAAGGGCGGCGTGATCCCCGGCCAGTTCATGCCGGCCATCGAGAAAGGCGTACGCCAGGCACTGGACGGCGGTGCCATCGCCGGCTTCCCGATCCAGGATGTCCGCGTGACGGTTTATGACGGCAAGCACCACCCGGTCGACTCGAAGGAAGTCGCCTTCGTCAGCGCCGGGCGCAAGGCCTTCCTGAGCGCGGTCGCCCTGGCCCGGCCCCAGGTGCTCGAACCGATCGTCGACCTCGAGGTATCTATCCCCGAGCAGCACGTCGGCGACGTCACCGGCGGGCTCGCCGCCAAGCGCGCGCGCATTATGGGCACCGACTCGCTGCGCGGTGGCGAGATCGTGATCAAGGCCCAGGTACCGCTGGCCGAGCTCACCGACTACCCGATCGAGCTCAAGGCGATCACCGGCGGCCGGGGCCGCTATGCGCTGGATTTCAGCCACTACGAACCGGTGCCCTCGCCCGTGCAGAAGCGCCTGAGCGAGGCATGGAAGCCCAAGGTCGATGAGGATTGATCCGGGAACGACACGCCGCTCACGCGGTCTGGCGCATGAATACGAGTATTCACCGAGGACTTCACGATGAGCCGAGCTTTCGTCAAGGAACAGGACACGCCCAACACCGACGAGCTGCCGGACATCCCGATCAGCGAGCATCCCAATTACGTCACGCCGCATGGCTTTGCCGCGTTGCGCGAGCGGCTGGACAGGCTGCTTGCCGAGCGCGACCGGGTGCAGGCCGGCGGCGATTCGGTGGACAAGGCCTCGGTGATCGCCGCACTGGAGCGGGACCTGCGTTGGCTGCAATCGCGCGTGGGCAGCGCGACCGAAATCGATCCGGCCGAGCAGCCGCACGACCGTGTCGCTTTCGGCGCGCGCGCCACGGTGGTCACCGAGGAAGGCGAGCGGCATGCCTATCGCATCGTCGGCGAGGACGAGGCCGATGCGGAGCATGGCAAGGTCAGCTACGTGTCGCCGCTGGCGCGGGCGCTGCTCGGCGCGAAGGTCGGCGACGAGGTGAGCTGGCACCGGCCGGCCGGCGACATCGCCATCGAGGTGGTCGAGATCGATTATCCGGACATGTAATCGCCAAAAGCATCGCGCAGGCCCGGTGCGCGATGCCCGGGACCTGCCGGCGGTTCAGCCCCTGGCGCGCTTGGGCTTGAGCATCGTACCGATGCACCTGGCCGAGCCGCAGCGGCAAGTCCAGAGCTTTTTCAAACGCGCCGTGTGCGGCATGTCCAGAACGATGCCGTAGTCGTAGGTCAGTTCTTCGCCCGGCGCGATATCGCGGATCGCCTCGATCAGCACGCGATCGTGGCGCGTCGGCTTGCCTTCGGTCGCCTCCTCGATCATCGCCTGGCAGTTCGGGTCGCAGCTGTGGTTGATCCAGCGCGCGCTGTTGCCATGGCTGTCGCCGACGACGATGAATTTCTCGTTCAAGGTGAACAGGAACGTGTGTCCGGTCTCGCCGCCGTCGCCATAGCGCTTGTCCGCCTGGGCGTGAGTAATGCGATCGCCCTTGTATTCGATGACCTCGTCGCCGGACTTGATCGGCGCGGTGGCGAAGACGCCATTTCCATGGATGGGCGAGCGGCGGGCGGCAATACGTCGGGTCATGATCGGGCAACAGGTCGGAAGCGGCCCACGATGATGCCTGTTGCGCTGCGCAATGGGAACCGGCCAGGGCAAGCTTCCGACCGGACGCTCCCTCGCGTTTCAAACGCCGGACCGCGTCGACACGCGCCGCCCTCGCCCGCTACCATCCGAACAATCGTTTGAGGTGTGCCATGAAACGTCTGCTGCCCTGCGTGTTCGCCCTCCTGCTCCTCGTCCTGGCCGGTTGCGGGCCGGAGAAGAAGAGCGTGTTCCCGCCGGCCGTGACCATCCAGAAGCTGGTGGCCAGGCCAGGTGGCATGTGGCACATCGAACTGCGCATCCAGAACAACAGCTATGGGGAAATGGACTTCGGCACGTTGCAGGGCCAGTTGCAGGTGGCCGATCTCGGGCCGGTGCTGCTGGACCGGAAGGTCGACCTGGACATCCCCGCTTTCGCCGCCGATGTCGTCACGCTCGATCTGCTGCCAACCCATGAGATGGCCGCGGCGCTGGCCGCGATCGCCGGCAAGGGCAGCGCCGGTTCCCTGCCCTACACCATCCGTGGGTCGATCACCGCGAAGCCCGAGCAGGAAGACAAGCCGCGCTCATTCGATTTCCATGACAAGGACTGGCTCTCGCCGGTCCCCGGCATCCCCGACACTTACCGTTGAGACGCATATGACGCTCTATTCCGCCCCGCTCAAAGACATGCGCTTCGCGCTCTACGACGTGCTTGGCGCCGAAACCGTGCTGGCGAAACTGGCTGGCGGCGAGGCGCACAACCGCGACCTGATGGACGCCGTCCTCGACGAGGCCGCGCGCTTCAACGAACAGGTGCTCGCACCGCTCAACGCCTCGGGCGACGAAGAAGGCTGCCATTACGACAAGGCCACCGCGACGGTGACCACGCCCAAAGGCTTCAAGGAGGCCTATCGCCAGTACGCCGAGGGCGGCTGGGCCGGGCTGACCGCGCCGGAGCGCTTCGGCGGCCAGGGCCTGCCGCATGTGCTGGGCGCGCTGACCAAGGAAATGATCGACTCGGCGAACGTGGCCTGGGGTATCTACCCGCTGCTGTCGCAAGGCGCCACCGATGCCCTCGAGCACCACGGCGACGCATGGCAGCAGGAGGTTTTCCTCAAGCCCCTGGTCGAGGGCCGCTGGACCGGCAGCATGTGCCTGACCGAGCCCCAGGCCGGCTCCGACCTCGGCCTGCTGAAGACGCGCGCCGAGCCGGTCGGCGACGGCAGCTACAAGGTCACCGGCACCAAGATCTTCATCAGCGCGGGCGAGCATGATTTCGCCGCGAACATCGTCCACCTGGTGCTGGCCCGCCTGCCCGATGCCCCGGCCGGCAGCCGCGGCATCTCGATGCTGGCGGTGCCGAAGTTCAAGGTGAACAAGGACGGCTCGATGGGCGAGCGCAACGCGCTGGCCGCCGGCGCCATCGAGCACAAGATGGGGATCCGCGGCTCGGCGACCTGCGTCATGAACTTCGACGGTGCCGAGGGCTGGTTGATCGGCCCGCCGCACAAGGGCCTGCAGGCGATGTTCACCATGATGAATGCCGCGCGGCTCGCCGTCGGCATCCAGGGCCTGGCCCTGGCCGAACGAGCCTTGCAGAACAGTCTCAACTACGCACGCGAGCGCCTGCAGATGCGCGCGCTGTCGGGCCCGGAATTCCCGGACAAACCGGCCGACCCGCTGACCGCGCATCCGGATGTGCGGCGCATGCTGTTCACCCAGCGTGCCTTCGTCGAGGGCGGTCGCGTGCTGGCCTGCTACGCGGCGCTGCAGAGCGACATCGAGACCCGCGGCGGCGATGCCGACGAGCGTCGCAAGGCTGGCGAGCTGCTGTCCTTCCTGATCCCGATCGCCAAGGGCCTGCTCACCGAAGCGGCACAGGAATGCACCAAGGAGGCGCTGCAGATCTATGGCGGCCACGGCTATATCGTCGAGAACGGCATCGAGCAGTTCGTCCGCGACGCACGCATCATCACCTTGTATGAAGGCACCACCCAGATCCAGGCGCTGGACCTGCTCGGCCGCAAGATCCTCCAGTTGCAGGGCGCGGGCCTGAAGCATTTCCTCACCGAGATCGCCGCGTTCTGCCAGCAGCATGCCAGCGCGGAAGGACTCAAGCCGTACATCGGCCCTCTCGCCATCGCGACCAAGACCTGGGGCGACCTGACCCAGGAGCTGGCCCGGCGCGCCCAGGCCAACCCGGAAGAAGTCGGCGCCGCCGCGGTGGATTACCTCTACTACTCCGGCTATGTGACCCTCGCCTACTTCTGGGCTCGCAGCGTCGCCGCGGCGGACGCGTCAGCGGAAACGGCAACCTTCAGGCAGGCCAAGCGCGATACGGCGAATTTCTATTTCACCCGTATCCTGCCGCGCACGCAGGTGCATCTGGCGGCGATCAACGCCGGCGTCGCCTCGCTGCCTGAAGTGCTCTAGGAGCGTAAGTCGGCTGCTGCGCAGCCGGTAAGACGTAAGTAGTAAGTGCGCAATTTTACTTACGTCTTGCAGCTCGCGCAGCGAGCGACTTGCAGGTCGTGTAGCGACCGACTTACGCTACCGCAGGTCGCGCAGCGATCGACCGACTAGCGCTGTGAGGCCTTTCAGGTGTAGAACCCCATTCAATCTGGTCCACCCCGCCACGGTAGCCCACATGAGTGACAGCGGTTTCCTGATCCGTCTGGCCGAGGACGATGACGATTTCATCCTCGGCCTGGTCCCACGCTTCGTCGACTTCCCCCTGCCGGGATGGCGACGGCGCAACGAGTGCATCGAAGGCATCCGCGCGGATCTCGCGCGGCATCTGGACGACCAGCCGGCGAACAGTTTCCTGTTCGTCGCCGAGGACGAGGATGGCCAGCCGGTCGGCTTCGTCCACCTGCAGAAGACGCAGGACTTCTTCAACGGCCGCACCAACTGCCATATCTCGGACCTGGCCGTGGCCAATGAACATGAAGGCCGCGGCGTCGGCCAGGTCCTGCTCGCCCACGCCGAAACATGGGCCAGGGAACATCGCTGCCAGTTCGTGACGCTTGCGGTGTTTCCGGGCAATGAACGGGCGCGGGAGATGTATGAGAACAATGGGTACGGCGCGGACCTGCTGCGGTTGGCCAAGCCGGTTCGTTGAAGGGGGCCCGACGCCGTGGCATCTCCTTCGTTGAACGGGCCCGACGCCGTGACGCTCGTAAGCGGAGCGCTGCGCGCGGTGTTTCACTGGGTGATTCGCGCCTTCGGCGCTCACCCTTCGGGCCAGCTTCGCTGTTCTTGGTCGCTACGCTCCCGGCGTCCAGCCTTCGCTGGGATGACGATAGGCCCCCTCGTACGTCGAGGCGCTCAGCGGAGAGCAAGGGTCTGCTCTCCGTCGCGTGCCGGTCGCGTACGTACAGGCGAACGTCATCCCAGCGAAGGCTGGACTGCGCCTGCAGGAGCAGGCGCGAACGGCGTAGCCGGCCCCGAAGGGGTGAGCGCCATGGATGGCGCGAATCACCCAGTGAAGAAAAAGCGCGCAGCGCATCTAACTAAGAGCGCCACGGCGTCAGCGCGCTATAACGAAGGAATCGCCACGGCGTCGGCCCCGCTCATCGAAGAAAAAAACCGGCGCAAAAGCACCGGTTTTTTTGTGACCGGATAACCCCGATCAGTTCTTCTTGCCCTTGGAAGCCTCTTCCGCCTGCTCGCGCTTGTCCAGGCGCGCGGCCATGCGGTCGATATTGGCCAGCGACACCAGGTGCGAGTAGATCCAGCCGAACGCGCCTTCGCGCAGGAATTCGTGGGCGACCTTCTCGTCGAGCTTGCGCAGCTTCTCTTCGTTGATCACGAACAGGCCGTTGAGGTTCAGGCCCTTGCCTTCCTTCTGCAGGGTGATCGTGCGCGGCTCGAGCAGGTCGTGCTCGCGCAGCTTGCCCATGAACCACTGCGTGCGGGCGACGTGATCCTGGAACTCGCCGAGGAAGTTGACCGCGTTGGTCAGCGCCGGCGCGTCGGTGCCGTCCTCGTTGAACAGGCGCTCGCCTTCCTCGCCATTGAAGCCGGCATAGGCTTCGTCGAGGAACACGGTGAAGTCGTCACCGGGCTGCCCTGCCGGCTTCTCGGCCAGCACGAACGGATAGCGGCGGACGAAGGCCGGGATGTACATGCCCGATTCCCAGAAGCCATCGTCGCCGACGAACAGGTTCTCGCCCTGGCGCAGGCCGAGCAGGGCCATGGGACCGGCGTCCTCGATGCTGGTGCCGGCGAACAGGATCGGGAAATCGCGCGACGCGGGGGCGAACTCGACGCCCGTCAGCGGTACCGAATGCACCTTCTGGGCGAAGCGGACGTTGTTGACGGCCTTCAGCCGCAGGTCGCGATGGGCGGTACGGTTGAGCGGCACCGGACGCTCGTAGAAAAGCACTTCAGCCACGTTCTGAATCCTCTTTACCCGCCGTGCCTGGGTCGCCACCCCGGCTCCCCTTCCAAACGCGGCAGGTTTCTTCCAGTCGAAAGCCCACTATATCAGCGCTTTGGGCCCGGCGCGAAACCCCCGCGGACCGGAACAGGCAGCCTTGCACGATCCATACCGTTGTATGCGAAATGCAGCAATTCTGGGCTATGCTGGGCCAACGGACCGGCTTAACCCCCGGCGCCGCGCACATACGGAGCTGGCTTTGCTGGAACGCTCTTTCGCCAAGGTGAAGGACGAAACACATGCTTAGGGAAGTCGTGCCACACCCCGGAACCGCCCAGGTCGCCGAACTGCATGCCACGCGCGTGCTGTCCCTCGACGCGGCCGGCCGGATCCTGGACTGGATCAGCTGGCAGGATGCGGTTTGCCTTTATGTCCGGGACGCAGTTGCCTGGACCCTTGGCGATGCGTGCCTGACGGTACACGGCGGGATGAACCGCCACAGCGGCGAGCAGAGCATCCTGCGCCTGCACCCGATCGTCGCCAGCACCGGGCATTGCAAGGATCACGCGATCGATCCGGCCCCGGCCCTGACCAATACCGCCCTGTTCGCCCGCGACCGGCATATCTGCCTGTATTGCGGCGAGCACTACGCGCGCCAGGAACTGACCCGCGACCATGTCCTGCCACTGTCCAAGCAGGGCCAGGACGAGTGGGAGAACGTGGTCAGCGCCTGTCTGGCCTGCAACCTGCGCAAGGGCAGCCGTACCCCGCAGCAGGCCCATATGCCGCTGCTGGCCGTGCCCTACCGGCCGAGCTGGGTCGAGCACCTGATCCTGTCCAACCGCAATATCCTGTCCGACCAGATGGAATTCCTGGTCAGTCACCTGCCGAAGAACCGCCGCCCGGCCTGAACGCCGGGACGCGCCGGACGACGCCCCCAAGCGGTTTCCGGGCGATCCGTCCCAGGTTTTTCACGGTTCGACCCTTGCCCCGCCCGACGGCAGGACGAACAATAGGCACATGACCGACCTTTCCCGTTACCCGCACCTGGCGCAAATCCAAACGCCAGTGGATCTCCGTCGCTTCGGCGAGGACGAACTGCCCGCGATCGCCGACGAACTGCGTGGCTACCTGATCGAGGCCGTCGCCTCCTCGGGCGGTCATTTCGGCGCCGGACTGGGCGTGGTCGAACTGACCGTCGCCTTGCACCACGTCTTCGAGACCCCGGAAGACCGCCTGGTCTGGGACGTCGGCCACCAGTGCTACCCGCACAAGATCCTCACCGGTCGACGCGACCGCATCACCACGATCAAGAAGAAGGATGGCCTGGCGCCCTTCCCGCGCCGCGAGGAAAGCGAATACGACAGCTTCGGCGTGGGTCACTCCTCCACCTCGATCTCGGCCGCGCTGGGCATGGCCATCGCCGCGCAACGCAAAGGCGACCGCCGCAAGGTCGTCGCCGTGATCGGCGATGGCGCGATGACCGCCGGCATGGCCTTCGAGGCACTGAACCACGGTGGCGACGTCGAGCCGAACATGCTGGTCGTGTTCAATGACAACGGCATGTCGATCAGCGAGAACGTGGGCGCGCTGACCAAGATGATGGCGCGCGCGATGGCAAGCCCGACGCTCAATGTCTGGCGCGAGCGGGCCAAGCGCGCGATCCCGAAGAAATCCTTCATGGGTCGGTTCTTCTCCCGCTGGGAGGAACATGCCAAAGGCATGTTCGTGCCCTCGACCCTGTTCGAAGAACTCGGCTTCCACTACACCGGCCCGATCGACGGCCATAACCTGCCGCAACTGCTGACCGCGCTGCACACGGTCAAGAGCCTGCCCGGGCCGCAGCTGCTGCATGTGATCACCACCAAGGGCAAGGGCTACGAGCCGGCCGAAAAGGCGCAGATCGAATATCACGCGGTGGGCCCGTTCGACCCGACCGCGGGCCTGGTGAAGAAATCCGCCCCGGCCAAGCCGACCTATACGGATATCTTCAGCGACTGGCTGTGCGACATGGCCGCGCACGATGAGCGCCTGCTGGCGATCACCCCGGCGATGCGCGAAGGTTCGGGCCTGGTCCGCTTTTCCAGGGAATACCCACAGCGCTATTTCGACGTCGCCATCGCCGAGCAGCATGCGGTGACGCTCGCCGCCGGCATGGCCTGCGAAGGCGCCAAGCCGGTGGTCGCGATCTATTCGACCTTCCTGCAGCGCGCCTACGACCAGGCGATCCACGATGTCGCCCTGCAGAACCTCGACGTCACCTTCGCCATCGACCGCGCCGGCGTGGTCGGTCCGGACGGCGCAACCCATTCGGGCAGCTTCGACCTCACCTTCCTGCGCTGCCTGCCGAACATGGTGATCATGGCGCCGGCCGACGAAAACGAGTGCCGCAGGATGCTGAGCACCGGTTTCGATTACCACGGCCCCGCCGCCATCCGCTATCCGCGCGGCACCGGTCCGGGCGCGACACTCAGCCGCGAACTGGAAACCTTGCCGATCGGCAAGGCCGAGGTGCGTCGCCGTGGCCATCACGGGCTGGCCATCCTGTCCTTCGGCACCATGCTCGCGCAGGCCGCGGTGATCGCCGGCGAAGTCGACGCGACCCTGGTCAATATGCGCTTCGTCAAACCGCTCGATGAAGCCTTGCTGCTCGAGCTGGCGAAGACACATAGCGCCTTCGTCACCATCGAGGACAATGCCGTCGCCGGCGGCGCCGGCTCGGGCGTGGCCGAATGCCTGGCCGCGCACGGCATCGTCATGCCGATCCTGCACCTGGGCCTTCCGGACGCCTATCTGGAACACGGCAGCCGCGAGGAAGTGCTGACGATGGCCGGACTGGACCTGCCCGGTATCAGGAACGCCATACGCACGCGCTTCGCATCGATGATGCCGGCGAGTGTCGCCAGCACCGGCTGAAGAATCCGTGGCGCGCGAGCCTCGCGCGCCACGGCAGCACGTCGGGAGACACTCTCCCGCACACCATCGATTACTTCGAATCGCCCGGCAGGCCAAGGCCCGTGGCCATGGCCTTCATCAGGCTGGCTTCCGCGTCGTCGCCGCTCAGATCCCAGGAGAAGGCGCCGCCCAGGTTCTCCGACTTCACGTACTCCATCTTGGTCGCGATGTTCGTCGGATCGTCGTAGCTCCAGAACGTGCCGTTGCCATAGACCCAATGGGCACCGGCCGCATCGTAGAAATGCGGGTACGGCAGGTTCTTCAGTACCTTGTAGTCGTCCACACCCGCCTCGTAGGTACCGGCGGCCGCCGTGCCGCTCTGGAACAGGCCATGGTTGATGTTGGCTACGTCCTTCCAGCCCCGACCATAGAAGCCGATGCCCAGGTTCAGCTTCGACGTCGGCACGCCGGCTTCCTTCAATGCCCGGATCGCGTCATGGGCGTTGTACATGGCTACATCGCCTGTCGACGGATCGCCGGCCGGCGCGCGCATGGACGAATGGAAGTTGGTCGAGTTCTCCCAGGCCCCGTGGAAGTCATACGCCATCACATTGATGTAATCGAGCGACCGGTGGTAATCGCCCGGACGGGTGACGCGGATCTTGTCTACACCCGCACCCATCGCCGTCGTCAACAGCAGGCCCGGACGGACGGCATCGAGCTGTTTGCGAAACTCGACCAGCAATGCGGTGAAGTTTTCCGTGTCTTCCGGCTTGCCGCAGTTATCCGGATCGATGCCGCAGGACGCGGGAAATTCCCAGTCGACGTCGATACCGTCGAAGACGCCCGCCAGTGCACCGGGACCGCCAGCCACCGAACCGCTCTGCCATGGATCGATCACGGGCAGATTGCCCTTGATATAGGCATCGACGCAGGACGCGACGAACTTCTCGCGATTTTCCGGGCGAGCGGCCTCGGGGAAGCCACGCGACCAGGTCCAGCCACCCAGTGAGATAAGCAGCTTCAGCTGCGGGTGCTTCGCCTTCAGTTGCTTGAGCTGGTTCCAGCTACCGCGCAATGGCTGGTTATGTGCGTCGGCGACACCGGCGACACTGGTCGCTTCCGTGTACGGATAGACGTAATCGCGTATCGCATCGCCGCCGCTACCGTCCGGCTGGTTGGCCTGGGTCACGCCCACTTCGCACACGTTATTGCGAACGTTGCCAAATGCGTAGTTGATATGGGTCAACAGTTTCGCCGAACCGTTCGTATCTATGTTCTTGACCTCGAACTTGCGATCCCATACGCCCCATTGCGGGTAATAACCGATATTGCGCATGCCCTCCGGCTTCGGCGGTTCGGTCGTATCGTCCTGGACCGTGACACCGACCGCCATCGACCTGCCGGTCGCACCGGCATCGTCCGTGGCTACCGCAGTGAGGTCATGACTTCCTTTCGTCCCCGGCATCCAGCTCACCGCGAAGGGATCCGCCGCATCCACACCCAGGGATTTGCCATTGGCGAAAAACTCCACCGAAACCACCTTGCCATCGGCATCGCTTGCCTGGGCGGTGACGGTCACCGCCTCGCCAAGCTTGAGTTTCGCGCCGGCAGCCGGACTGGAGAGCACGGCTGTGGGCGGCTGGTTGGAGGTCGCATCGCAGGCCCCGAGATCGGTGTAGTAATCGCACGCGGGACAGTGATCCGGAGCGGCATTCCAGATGTCGATCTTCGCTTCCCACAGGTGGTTCTTGTAGGCAAGCCTGTCGCCTGGTTTGTATATCGTGGTGGCGGCCCACGGGTCGACACCTTCGCAAATCGCCGCATTGGCGCGGTCGGTAAATCCGCCGACAGCCAGCGCGGTGACTATCGCGCAGACAATTCTTGTCCTGGATCGCATAAGAAACTCCTGTTTCTCGAATGACGGGATGTCCTTGCCAGCCATGCCTGTCCGGCAGCAGGCAAAGACTGCCGGAGCTTCGGGCAGCGGTCCTCATCGCCGTATGCATTTGCATCACGATTTGCAACTATCGGACAGAAAGCGCGTTACACGCTTACTCGCCCATCCGATATTTTCTGTCAGGCGCGAAGCCTGGACAGGGTCACTCGATCCCGTCCTTCGAGATCCACATGCGTGGTCGCCGTTTCCCAGGGCGAAGCGAACATCTCGCGAACAGCGCCACCCTGATTCCAGCCGTGCTCCAGCAGCAGCCAGCCACCCGACACGAGATTCGCCGGCGCGTCGGCGACGATGCGACGTATATCGTCCAGCCCATCCCGCCCGGACGCCAGGGCGGTCATCGGTTCATAACGAAGGTCGCCCTGTCCGAGATGTTCGTCGGCAATCTCGATATACGGGGGATTGCTGACAATCAGGTCGAATCGCCCGCCGCCGAGCGGCGAGAGCCAATCGCCATGGACGAAACGCACGCGGTCGAGGCCGAGCGCGCGCGCATTGCCTTCGGCGACGGCGAGCGCGTCCGCACTGGCATCGGTGGCGACAATCCCGGCCAGCGGTCGCTCGCGTGCGATGGCCAGCGCGATGGCGCCGCTGCCGGTGCCGAGGTCCACGACCCGGCACGCCCGGTCTCGCGGCAGACGCTCCAGCGCGAGTTCGACCAGCAGTTCCGTCTCGGCACGGGGTATCAGCGTGGCCGGAGTCACGGCCAGCTCGAACGACCAGAAACCGCGGCGGCCCAGGATGTAGGCGATCGGTTCGCCGGCCAGACGACGCGCGACACGCGATGCGAATGCCTCGACGCCAGCCGCGGCGACCAGGTCGTCCGCGTGTGCGAACAACCAGCTTCGGGAGCGCGAGAGCGCGTCGGCCATCAGCAGCTCGGCGTCGACCCGCTCGCCGATTTCGCGCGTGGCATCGGCGAGCAGTGAGCGAACGGTGGGGAACGATGGGCCGGGCATGCCATCATTGTAGGCTACGCACGACTCACGAAGCCTGACGCCATGCCCCCAGTCCGCCACGCCTGCTTACGCGCGCTGCATGCCTTTGCGCCAGCGGTCGTGCTTACGGCCACCCTTCTCCTGGGCGGCTGCGCGGGTGCCTTCTACGGCGTGGTCAACGCACGTAGCAGCGCGGTGGACGTGGTCGCGCGCAATGACATCGTCTTCGATCCCGCGCACGGGCTGGCCCTGGATGTGTATATCCCCACGAAGGCCAGCGATGCGCCGGTCGTCGTGTATTTCTATGGCGGCAGCTGGGAGCGCGGCGAGCGTGCGTGGTATCGGTGGCTGGGCCGCAGCCTGGCCCGCGAAGGCATCGTCACCGTCATTCCCGATTACCGGAAATGGCCGGCGGTGGTCATGGCCGGCTTCATGCGCGACGCGGCGAACGCCGTCGCCTACGTCCACGCGCATGCACGCGAATGGCAGGGCGATCCGCGCCGGATCTTCCTGATGGGCCATTCGTCCGGCGGCCAGATCGCCGCCCTGCTTGCCACCGATGGCGAATGGCTTGGCGACGTCGGTATCCAGCCGCGCCAGCTCGCCGGCGTCGTCGGCCTGGCGGGAGCCTACGATTTCCTGCCACTGAACAGGGACGAGACCGCCATGTTCGGCAGTACCCCCGGGGAGCAGGCACGTTCGCAGCCGGTCAATTTCGTCGACGGCGACGAGCCGCCGATGCTCCTGTTGCAAGGGACGGCGGACCACGAGGTCGAGCCGTCCAATGCCGAAAGCCTGGCACGCCACCTGCGCCAACACGAGGAGGCGGTCATGCTGAAGCTTTATCCTGGCGTCGGTCATATGGGCGTGCTGCTGGCCATGCGTTCGCCACGAAGCCAGCCCTCCAGCCTGGCCGACGCCGTGCAATTCATCATGGCCACAACCAAGGAAGATCATCCATGAAACGCTTTCCCTTCAAACAGGTCGATGTCTTTGCCAGCGAACCGGTCAAGGGCAATGCCCTGGCGGTGGTATTCGACGCCGATGCACTGAGCGACGCACAGATGGCCGCCTTCGCGAACTGGACCAATCTCAGCGAAACGGTGTTCCTGCTCCGGCCGACCACGCCCGTCGCCGATTACCGCGTGCGCATTTTCACCACCGAACAGGAACTGCCTTTCGCCGGTCATCCGACGATCGGTAGCTGCCATGCCTGGCTCGAGGCCGGTGGACGACCGCATGGCACGGAGGTCGTGCAGGAATGTGGCGCCGGCCTGATCCGTATCCGCCGCGATGGCGACCGGCTGGCGTTCGCCGCACCGCCCCTGCTCCGCGACGGCCCGGTCGACGAATCGCTGGTCGGGCGCATTGCCGGCGCGCTGGGTATCGAACGCGGATCGATCGTCGCCTCCGCCTGGGCCGACAACGGTCCCGGCTGGGTGGCGGTCATGCTGCGCGATCGCGTGGACGTACTCGCCCTGATGCCCGACTACACCGCCCTGAAAGGCTTGCGGGTGGGCGTTGTCGCACCCTGGAGCGGCGGCGATGCCGACTTCGAGGTACGCGCTTTCCTTCCCGGCGACGGTATGCCGGAAGATCCGGTCACCGGCAGTCTGAATGCAGGTATCGCACAGTGGTTGATCGGTGCCGGAATGGCCCCCGACCGCTACGTCGTCAGCCAGGGCACGGTGCTTGGCCGCAACGGGCGCGTATACGTGGACCGGATCGGTGCCGACATCTGGGTTGGCGGCAATGCGATCACCTGTATCGAGGGTTCGCTAGCCCTCTGACACTGTTGCGGGAACGGGGAACGGGGAACGGCGAGGAAGCCTTGGCTCTGAGGATCGCGCACAGGGAGTGACATCCAGGCAATCTCAAACTTCCCCCGTTCCCCGTTCCCTGCCCGAAAAAAAATGCCGGGCGGTAAACCGCCCGGCATTCAGTCACCCATGAGCGGATGGATTAGCGCGTAATAGCCGCCGGATCCTGCTTGGCCTTCAGCGCCGCGCAGAGCAAGGTCTGCTCGGTGGTCTGGGCCAGGCCGCGATCGGCACCGGAGACTTCCTTCAGGCGCGGCTTGAAGAACGCGGTCAGGCGATCGGCCTCGGGCCTGGAGCAGCCACCGCCGCCAGCCATCGCCGGCATGCGTCCGCCGGCGAAGCTGCCGGTGCGGGCCACGACCTTGTCGTAGTTGCCGGTGAACCACTTCCACAGGCCATCGCGCGATGCCTGGCTCTCACGACCGCCACGCAGGATGGCGGCCATCTCGCCGACCTTCACGTCCTTGCCGAGGGCGAAGTCGCGGACACGGTCGGCTTCGGTCGCACTGGTGCCGCTGGCGGCGAGGCCGGCGAGCATCGCATTGCGTTTCTGCGGATCGCTGTTCTTCGGCATCTCGGCAATCAGCGCATCGATGGCCGGCTTGCCGTGCTCTTCCACCGCGGCGGCGAGCGACAGGCCGAGCAGGTCCGGGTCGGCCGAATCGAGATCGAGCCGGCCATCTGCCTTCGCCTTCAGCGCCGCGTCGCCCTGCTTGAGCAGTTCGGCATGCACTTCGGGCAGCTTCATGTCCTCGGCGAGGAATTCGGCAAGTTCCGTACGGGTCACCGCGTCGCTGTCCGGCTCGCCGGTCTTCTTGCGGTAGCCCAGTTGCTCCAGCTTCGGCAGGTAGGCCTGCTTGGCCCAGTCGGCGATGTGCGCGCGCTGCGCATCGGTTTTCGCTTCGTTGTCCATGATCCAGCTCAACAGGCCCATCGGCGCGGTCGACACTTCATGGGTCTTCGACGCGGCCAGCGGCTTGAGCGCGGCAAGCGCATCGCCGGCATCCAGGTCGCCATGCTTGAAGCCGGCACTGACAGCATCGGCATAGGCGATCTGCTCGGCGTCGCCGAGCGTGTCAATGACCTTGCTCAGGCTGGCCAGGTCGGCCTTGGTCACGCCGAAACGGTAATAGCCGCGGCCATCGGCGTTCGGCAGCACCCAGGTCGGCGAGCTGGCGCCATCGAGGACGATCGCACCGGTGGCCTTGTCGAGCAGTTCGCACTGGACCTTGCTGCCGCCAGCCGTACCGTAGCGCACGCACACAGGCACGCCCCAGATGCGCTTGGCATCGCCGGTGCTGCCAACCGGCAGGTAACGGCTCTGGCTCAGATGCAACACGGTCTTGCCGCCTTCGCTCTTCACCTCGGTGGTGACGTAAGGCACGCCGGACTGGTCGAGGAAGCTCTTGAAGGCATGCTTGAACGTGTCGCCCTGGCCGGCGGCCTCGGCGATCGAGTCGACCAGGTCGTCGGCGGTCGCATTGCCGAACTTGTGCTTGGCGATATACGCGCGCATGCCCTTCTGGAACACGGGCTCCGTCACGTAGCCTTCGAACATGCCGAGGACGGCGGCACCCTTCTGGTAGGTGATACCGTCAAACGCAGTCTCGATATCGCCATTGCCGGTGATCGGCTGGCGGATCTTGCGCGCGCTGACCAGGCTGTCGTTGTTCATCGCGCCCTGCGCGCCGCGCAGGCGGTCCAGGTCGGCGCGGTATTCCGGGTGCACCTTCTCGGTGACCTTCTGCTGCATCCAGGTGGCGAAGGCTTCGTTCAGCCAGATATCGTCCCACCACGGCATGGTCACGGTGTCGCCGGTCCACTGGTGGGCCAGCTCATGCGCGTTGACGTTGAAGGAACCACGTACATATTGCGCCGGCGAGGTCGGATCGATCAGCAGCAGGAAGTCGCGGAAGGTCACCAGGCCGGCATTTTCCATCGCACCGGCCGAGAAGTCCGGCGCGGCAAGCAGGTCGAGCTTGTCGAACGGATAGCCGAAGCCGTAGTAATTCTCGAGCGTATGGATGATCGACTGGGTCTCGCCGAGTACATGCTGCATGCGATGGCCCTCGCCCTTCGCCGCAATGCCACGGAGTTCCGTCGGGGTCGTGCGGTATTCGGTCGGCGAGATGGTCGGGCCCTTGACCACGTCCCACGGACCGACACCGAAGGCGACCAGGTAGGTCGGCAGCGGTTTGGTGGTGGAGAAGGTCAGCGTCTTCCAGCCTTCGCCGGCCTTCTCTTCCTTGATCTGCCTGGTATTGGCGATGCCGACGTCGGCGGCCGGAATGGTCAGGCTGAGATCGAACGGGGTCTTGAACGAGGGTTCGTCGAAGCCCGGGAACGCGTAGCGCGCGGAGACCGGCTCCATCTGCGTCATCGCGTAGGGGACGCCTTCGTGGGTCACCTTGTACAGGCCCTGCAGCTGCTTGTTCAGCGGCGCGGTGAATTCGATGGCGAGGGTCAGCTCCTGCGGTTCGAGCTTGCCGCCGAAGTCGATCCGGGCGACGCCCTCCTTCTCCGCCGCCACCGTGTACTTGCCCTCATGCGCCTTGCCGGCGGCATCGGTGACGGTGACCCTGGAAACCTTCAGGTCGTGACCGTGCAGCCACAGGTGATCGGACGCCTGGCTGAGCTTGACCTTGATCGTGGTGGTGCCGCTATAGGCTTCCTGGGTCGGGTCGACCTTGAAGGCCAGCGCATAGGATTCCGGCTCCGCCCAACGGGGCAGCTTGCCCAGCGGCGGCGCATCCGCGCCTGCGGCGAATGCCGCGCCGCAACATGCAGCGAGTGCGGTGAGTACCAGGGGACGTACGAAACGACGCATGGGGTTTCCCTCTGTGAGTGACCACCCACCGTAGGGACACCCATGACCTTTGACCCAGTGCCAGAAGGCATGGTCGAGTCATTGCGCAGGTGAATTGCTATATTCGACTGGCAGGGGTGCAGCGTTATCCTGGAAGTCGCCATATGAATTCAGTCCTGGCCGTATCGACCGCGAAGGAATCGCGTCCGCTCAGGGTTGCCGTCCTGGAAGATGACCAGGAATTGCGGGAAAGGATCCTGATCCCCGGCCTGGAGGATTTCGGGTTCGACGTCACCGGCAGCGGCACCGCCGCCGAGCTGTACCGGCGCATGCTGTCGACCCGCTTCGACATGGTCGTGCTCGATATCGGCCTGCCCGACGAGGACGGCCTGACCGTGGCCCGCCACCTGCGCGAGATCCTGCCCATCGGGATCGTGATGCTGACCGGCAACCGCGGCAGGCAGGACCATATCCGCGCCCTGCACGAGGGCGCGGATGCCTTCCTTTCCAAGCCGGTCGACGTCGAGATACTGGCTGGCACCCTGCATAGCCTGGCTCGCCGCCTCGAACCGGAACGGGCGGCCGGCGGCATACCCGCCGACGCCGGCGACGCGCAGGCAGGCCGCTGGCGCGTGGATACGGATGGCTGGTGCCTCGTCGCACCGGACCGGACCACGATCGCCCTTTCGGTGCCCGAACGGTGCGTACTCCAGGTGCTGTTCGCGGCCAACGGTGTCGCCGTGCAACGCGAGAGGCTCATCGCCGCCTTATCGCGGGATGTATACGAGTTCGACCCGCACCGGCTGGAGATGTTGATCTACCGCTTGCGTCGCAAGGTCGCCGCCCGAAGCGCATCGGCGCTGCCGCTATTGACGGTTCGTGGTTCCGGCTATGTCTTCGTGGAATAGATCGGGAACTCCCTGGCTAGCCACTGCGGGCAGGCGCAACTCGAAACGGGTGCCCTGGCCCGGGACGCTGACCACCCCGACATCGCCACCGGCCGCTTCGACCAGTTCGCGCACCACGCCCAGTCCGAGTCCGGTGCCACTGCCGCGCGGCTTGGTGGTGAAGAACGGATCGAACGCGCGCGTGCGCGTCTCCTCGTCCATGCCGACGCCATCGTCGCTGAGCGCGATATCGACGTACCTCGCTCCGCCATCGATCAGGACATCGAAATGCCCACCGTCGGGCATCGCGTCGCGCGCATTCGCGGCGATGTTAAGCACCACCAGCTCGAACTGCCCGCGATCCATCCGTACCGGGCAGCGCAGGCCCGACGCGGTGGTCACCGCGATCCGGATCGCGGGACCGAAAAGCTGGCGCAGCATCGGGGTCAATTCGGTCACCGCGACCACGGCGTCGAAGGTCTCCGGCGTGGTCACCTCGTTGCGGCTGAAGGTCAACAGCTTGCGACTGATCGCCGAGGCGCGGCGCGCAGCCAGTTCGATACCGCCGAGCGCATCGAGCAGGGCTGCCGTTCCCGAATCGGCCAGTCGCTCGCGGCGGGCCGCATAACCGAGGATCACACCCAGCACGTTATCGAAATCATGGGCAACGCCACTGGCGATGCGGCCGACCGCTTCCATCTTCTGCGCGTGCACCAGCTGATTCTGCGCGCGCTCACGCTCGGCCATCTCGCGCTTCAGACGGCGACCGCGTTCGTTGGATTCATCCAGGCTCTCGCGCATGGCAGCCACGCAGCAATCGATGACGATGCAGATCGCCAGGTAGCTCAGGAACACCGAGGGCGCATTGCCGAAGGCTGCGCCGGGTGATCTGCCCATCGCAACCAGGGCCCTGGCGTCGGCGAGCATGCCAACCGCGAAGACCGCGAAGAGCAGGCCCAGGGTCGTCCATAATGCGCGCCTGCCGAGCACCAGGCCGCCGATGACGAGGCTGACCACGGTCGCGGACTGGTCGAGCATCAACACGTGGAATCCGGTCGCTCCCGAACTTGCCGCAAGACCGAGCAGCAGGATGCCAAGGAAGATCATGATCGCCCGACGGAAGCGGCCGCGCCGGATCAGCACGAAGCCGCACAGCGCGGCGATCGCCGTGGCGAGATCGGCGACCATCAGCACGTCGCGCCCCCGCCACGCGGTCATCCCGACCACGCCCAGGTGATACGCCCAATTCATCGGCAGCAGAATGCCGATGAACAGCAGCAGCAACTGCATCGCGCTGGCATGGCGGCGGGACAGCGGATCCGGAACGGGTACGCGCTCAAGCCAGTCGCGGATCGCGCGCATTGATCGAAGCATGAAGACGACTCCTTGTCGGTCGATCGAACGCTATTTGTGGCACCGATGGAAACATTGAGCAAGCGACGGTCGCCGTTGGCTTGCGTTAGCTATCGATGGTTTTCGCTGGAAAGCGTGCGTGACATGCGTCACGACAGCCTCAATGCTTCATGGCACACAGGGCCCGGAATGGCCCCGGTGTCGCGGTCGACCGATAGGACGGCGACCGCGCAGGGCACGGTATCGCAATCGTCGAACGGGCAAGCCCGTTACGCGACGCGTGCCCTACCTAACCGTCATGTCAGGGAGCAATGCTGGTGAACAGGATTTACAGCAAGATCTGGAACAAGGGACTGGGCAGGCTGGTCGTGGCGTCGGAACTGGCGCGCAGGAGCGGAAAAAGTGGCGTGGTGCGCGATGCGCGCGCGCTGCTCGCCGTGGTAATGATGACCGGCGCCGCGGTCTCCGGCGCACATGCCAGCGATACCGAGCAGACCAGGGATGACGGCACGCCACCGATCGTCTTGCATGCTGCGAAGCTGGCCCCGTGGAAACACGCCATGGTCCTCGCCGAGGTCAAGCCGGGCGACGGCCACTTCGACTCGGACTACTTCAAGACCACCGGCCGCGGCGAGCGCGACGACGACGCCACGGTCAGCGGCGAAGGCTCGGTCGCCATCGGCAGCAACGCCTGGGCGATCGCCAACTCGGCCACCGCGGTAGGCGCGGAAAGCATGGCCACCGGCCTCGGTGCCAGCGCGTTCGGCCAGGGCAGCCTGGCCTTCGGCGATGCCAGTGTGGCGATCGGCCAGAGCGCGTATTCGAGCGGCCTGGGCAATACCGCCGTGGGCTCCATGGCCGAAGCCTCCGCCGAACAGGCGGCGACCGCGCTTGGCGCGCTCTCCAGCGCGTCCGGCATGGGCTCGACCGCGGTCGGTGGCCTGGCCAGCGCGTCGGGACCGGGCAGCTATGCCGCTGGCTTCAACGCCATCGCGGCCGGCGAAGCGACGGTCGCGAACGGCTCGTACAGCACCGCCATCGGCGATTTCAGCATCGCCACCGGCCATGACGCACTGGCCGTCGGCAAGGCCGCCATCGCGATCGGCGAGGTATCCACCGCCATCGCCGGCGGCAGCGTCGCGATCGGCAATGCCTCGGCCGCCCTCGGCGCGCGAACGGTGGCACTAGGCGACCAGGCGATCGCCGAAGCCGACGGCGCCGTGGCCCTTGGTGGTTCGGCACATGCACTCGGTGAGCAAGGTCTCGCATTCGGCGACCAGAGCCAGGCCGATGGCGACTACGCCACCGCCGTCGGCGGCGGCAGCTTTGCCAGCGGTGTCGGCACGTCCGCCCTGGGCAATGGCGCCGTGGCGCTAGGCGACTACGCCAGCGCGATCGGTTACGGCAGCGTGGCGAGCGGCGAAAACAGCATAGCGCTTGGTAACGGCGCCGGGACGAATGCCAGTTATTCCATCGCGCAAGGCCTGATGAGCAACGTCGGCGCGGGCGCGGAAGGCGGTGCCGCTATCGGTGCGCTAGCCATGGTCGGCGACCGCGCCAGCGGCGGCCAGGCGATCGGTCTGGCCGCCAGTGTCGGCAGCGGCGCACTCAATGGCCTGGCCATCGGTACCCTGTCAGGCATCGGCCAGGGTGCCCAGAACGCGCTTGCCATCGGCACTTACGCGGCTTCGGTGGCCAACTCCGCGGTAGCCATCGGCGGACTCTATGCCGGCCGCGGCATTGAAATCCGCAGCACCGTCGCTTCCGGCGCCGAAAGTGTCGCCCTGGGTGCGGGTGCCCGTGCGAGCGGCGAACACGCGCTCGCACTCGGCGCCATGAGCGAGGCGATGGCGAACAATGCGACCGCCCTCGGCGATTTCTCGATCGCCGATCGCGAGCATTCCGTTTCGGTCGGCAGCGCCGGCAGCGAACGCCAGATCACCAACGTCGCGGCAGGTACGCAGGCCACGGATGCGGTCAACAAAGCACAGTTGGATGCCATGGCCGGCGACGCGGCCGGGATGAACAAGTACTTCAAGGCCAACGGCCATGAAGGCCCGGGATTGTTCGACAATGCCATTGTTGGCGGCGACTACGCGGTCGCGGCGGGCAGTGGCAGCCAGGCCAATGGTGCCGGGTCGGTGGCGACTGGACATGGCGCCCTGGCAGAGGGCATCGCATCGATCGCCATGGGTGAGAATTCCCTGGCGAACGGCGATGGCAGCGCGGCCTTCGGATCCACGGCCACGGCAGCGGGCCCCTTCAGCATGGCCTTCGGCTATGGCGCAAAGGCCACCGATGGCGATAGCGGCGGCGGCATGGCACTGGGTGCGTTCGCGACCGCCACATCGCCGAACAGCATCGCGCTCGGCACCGGTGCATACAGTGGCGCGGACCGTGGAATCGCCATCGGTACGGCGAGCAACGTTACCGGCGCGGGCTCGATCGCGATTGGCGGCGTGAATGTCTTCGATGACGACATTGCCACTATCGATCGAAATGCCGCGGCCTTGGGTAGCAACGCCGTGGCACTGGGATCCGGTGCGCAAGCGGCCGGCCGGCGTAGCGTGGCAATCGGTTCGCTGGCGCAGGCTGACGGCAAGAACGCGGTCGCGCTCGGCTGGGATACCGTGGCCGATCGGGACAATACCGTCTCGGTAGGCAACGCGCAGTTGCAGCGGCAAATCACCAACGTTGCCGCGGGTACCGAGGCAACCGATGCGGTCAACAAATCGCAGCTGGATACCGTGGCTGGGGACACCGCACGCGTCAGCCGGTATTTCAAGGCCAACGGTGTGGAGGCCGTGGGCCTGTTCGACGATGCGATCAGCGGCGGCGACTTCGCCGTGGCGGCGGGCAGTTCCAGCCAGGCGCTTGGCAAGGATTCCATGGCCGTCGGCCATGGAGCCCTGGCCGGTGCCGGCAACAGCAGCGCGGTCGGTGCGAACGCAAAGGCCAACGGCCTGTATTCCAGTGCCTTCGGCTCCGAGGCACTCGCCAACGGCGACGGCGCCTCGATCGCCATGGGTGCCTATTCAGAGGCATCAGGTGACTTCAGCACGGCGGTGGGGCCTTTCGCTTCGGCGCTGGTCGATGGCGCGACCTCGGTAGGCGCCGAATCCGCCGTCATCGGCGAACAAGGCGTTGCCCTGGGTTCGCGCGCTATCGTCCAGGGCAAGGCGGCGATCGCTGTCGGCAACATGAGCAGCGCCGAAGGCAGCGGTGCCATCGCGATCGGCGGCGGCTACCAGCCGGCCGACGGCGAAGCCACGATCATTGGATCGGCATGGGCCGCCGGCCGCAACGCTGTCGCCCTGGGTGCCGGAACCAGCGCAACGGGCACGGAAAGCCTGGCGCTTGGCGCGGGCGCGCGGGCCGAAGCCGACGGCGCCGTGGCGCTCGGTGTACATGCCTTCGCCGATCGTGCCAATACGATATCGGTGGGCAACGCCATCGCCAACGACGGCAGCGTCGTCCAGACCCGCCAGATCGTCAACGTCGCCGCCGGTACCGAAGCCACCGATGCGGTGAACAAGTCGCAGTTGGACGAAGTCGCGGGAAACATCGGGAATAATCGCTACTTCAAGGCCGTCAGTTTCGCCGGCGCCACCGACGATGACGCGGTAGCAGGCGACGATGGCGCAACCGCGGCCGGCGCCTACGCGAAGGCCATGGCAACCAGCAGCTCCGCGTTCGGCCATGCCGCCTCGGCGGGCGGGATTGAAAGCACGGCTATCGGCGCCTTGAGCGACGCATCGGGCGATTCCAGTGTTGCCCTGGGCGTGGGCGCGAATGCACAGGGCGGCCGTTCGATGGCCATGGGCTCATTCACCAGGGCCGTCGGAAATTCAGCGATCGCCATCGGTAGTTCGAGTCGGGCAGGCAGCGACGCCAGCCTCGCTATCGGTGGCTCGCTGGTGTTCGAGGGTATCGCCTACGCGACGGCCGCCGAAGGTTTCGCCAGCAGCGCGCTGGGTGCCGGCGCGGAGGCCGGCGACCAGGGTGCGACGGCCATCGGCGCGCGCTCTTTTGCAGCGGGCGAATACAGCACGGCCATCGGTACGTTGAGTACGGCAACGGGAGTCGATGCCGTCGCGATGGGCGCCGGCGCAACGGCGACAGCCACGGGTTCGGTTGCGCTCGGCGCGCTCTCGATGGCCGACCGCGAGAATAGTGTTTCCATCGGTCGTGCCGGTATGGAGCGACAGATCAGCAACGTCGCTGCAGGCACCGAAGCCACCGATGCGGTGAACAAGTCGCAGTTGGACGCGGCGACGGCGGGCACCCGTTACTTCGCCGCCAGTGGCAGCCCCGATGGCAGCGATGCGGCACTGGCATCCGGCCAGTACGGCACGGCGGCAGGCGCCGGCGCGTTCGCCCTTGCCGATGGCGGCTCCGCCTTCGGCAGCGGCGCCAATGCCATCGGTGCCTTCAGCACGGCCAATGGTTACGCCGCCCTGGCGGTGGGCGACAACAGCACCGCTGTCGGTGCGAATGCAACCGCCAGCGGCGAACTGAGTACCGCGCTCGGCGGCGGCTCGAAGGCCCTGGGCTTCGGTTCCATGGCACTGGCTGGCGGTGGCGTGGATGCGGCCGCGAATTTCGGCCAGGCTCTCGGCACGGATGCGTATGTCGGCAGCGGATCGCACAGCGCGATCGCGATCGGCTCGTATGCCCGTGTGGGAACCCAGGCCAGCGGCGGCATTGCGCTCGGTGCCTTCGCGCAATCCAACGCCGCCGGAGCCACGGCGATCGGCAGCATGGGTGCCTACGTCGACCCGCTCACCCACCAGCTGATTGCTCGCGCCGCCACCGCCAACGGCGGCGCCTCGACTGCGCTGGGCTCGGCGGCCTTGGCCGACGGCGATCGCGGCACGGCGGTCGGCTTCGCTTCCCGCGCAGCCACCGCCGATGCGACGGCCCTCGGTAGCTACAGCACCGCCTCCGGTATCAGCGCCGTCGCGCTGGGTACCGGTTCGGTCGCCGATCGCGATCGCAGTGTCTCGGTGGGCCGGGTCGGCATGGAACGGCAGATCGTCAACGTGGCCGCCGGCGACAAGGGCACCGACGCGGTCAACCTCGACCAGCTGAACGATGCTGTCGGCGGGGTCGCTGGCGCCACGCGTTACTTCAAGGCCACCGGTGCCAACGACGGCAGCGACGATGCGCTGGCCTCGGGCATCGCCGCCACGGCGAGTGGCGCGAACAGTGCCGCGACGGCCAATGGCACGACGGCACTGGGCGCGGGGAGCAAGGCGAAGCGGATCAACGCATCGGCGGTCGGCAGCAATGCCCTCGCCGAACAGACTGATTCGACCGCGCTGGGCGCGAACAGCCAGGCGCTCGCCGCCACCTCCTCGGCGATCGGCGCCGGGTCACAGGCAAGAGCATCGGGATCGACGGCGGTGGGTTACGACGCCCGGGTCCTGGACACGGCCGCCAATGGCATGGCCCTGGGTGCCGGATCGCGCGCGAATGCGGCCAACAGCGTCGCGCTCGGTACCGGTTCGATCGCCGACCGCGCCAATAGCGTGTCGGTGGGTGCCGCGGGCAAGGAAAGGCAGGTCACCCACGTCAAGGCGGGTTCGGCGAATACCGACGCGGTGAATGTGGGGCAATTGAACGACGCCCTGGGCGAGATCGGCGGCGACATCGCCAATACCGTGAAGTACGACGACGAAGGCAAGGGCCGCATCACCCTCGCCGGTGCCGACGGCACCACCGTGGGCAATGTCGCCAGCGGCAGGCTCGTCGCCGGCGGGACCGACGCGATCAACGGCGGTCAGCTGTTCGCCTTCGGCGACTCCGTGGCGCAGATGCTCGGTGGCGGTGCGGCGATGACGGCCGGCGGCCTCATGGGTCCGGTCTACAGCGTGCAGGGTGGCAGCTACTACAACGTCGGCGGTGCGCTGGGCGCGCTCGACGGGGCGATCGACAGCCTCAACGGTCGCGTCAGCGGGCTGGAGAACGGCCCGGTCGCGGGTCCCGGCAGGGAGTCGGTCGTAACGACCCCACGTCCGGCACCCGCCGCGACTTCGGCCGTCGTGCCGAATGTCGCCCATGGTGTCGCGCCCACCGATGCGGCCAACGTCAGCCAGGTCGACGACGCTTTGGCCACGGCCAAAACCTATGCCGACGCCGGCGACCAGAAGACCTTGTCCGATGCGAAGTCGTACACCGACCAGAAGACCGCCGGCCTGGTCAGCAGGTCGGACTTCGATTCATTCAAGACGGACGTCAACAATCGTTTCCGGACCTTCGACACGAAGCTCAATCGTGTCGGTGCAATGGGTACGGCGATGGCCGGCATGGCGGGCGCGATCGCCGCGGCGCCCGGTACCGACCATCGTGTCAGCGCGGCGGTCGGCGGCTATCACGGGCAAGGCGCACTCGCGGTGGGCTATGCCCATCGCCTGCCGGGCAATGGCGCGATCCTCGTCGGCGGATCGATTGCCGGCGGTGGCGAGTCGTCCGGCACGGTCGGCGCCAGCTTCGGCTGGTAATCCCAGGCGCTCGCCGGGCGACCGGCGGGTATTCCTGCAACCACATGCCTGCGCGCGAAACGCGCAGGCATCACTCATGGAAGAACCACGCATGACTTCAATCCGCACCTTTCCACTGGCGACATTTGCCGCCGCGCTGGCGCTGTGTGCTCCCACCGCGTTCGCGACCGTCGCGCAGCCGACCACGGCAAACCTCGCCAACGACCGCTTCATCGTCACCTATCGCGACGGCAGCAACGAGAAGGGCAACCGCGATGCCGCGCTACAGAACCTTCGCGCCGCGATGAGCCGCGCCGGGCTCGACCGCCCGATGCACCCGACATCCGGCGTTACGATCGCCCCTCTTTCCGTCACCTACCAGCGCAAGCTCGCGGTCGGCGCCGACCTGGTCCGCACCTCGCGCAAGCTCGACCAGGCCGAGTCGAGCGCGTTGCTGCAACAGATCGCCGCCGACCCCGCCGTGGCCCACGTCGAACCCGACTTGCTGATGCACGCCGTGCGCGACATCAGGGCGACCGCCGATGCCATGCCTCGCGCGTTCACGCCGGACGACGAGCTCTATGCAAGATACCAGTGGCATTTCTCCAACCCGACCGGTGGCGCCAACGTCAACAACGCGTGGGACCTGGCCGACGGCACGGGCATCACCGTTGCCGTACTTGACACCGGCATCACCCAGCACCCCGATATGGACCTTTCCCTCGCCGACGCCGGCTACGATTTCATCGTCGACAGTTTTGTCTCCGGTCGCGACACCGACGGCCGTGTCGCCGGTGGCTGGGATACCGGCGACTGGACCACGGGCGATGTCTATGCCGAGTGCCGCAATCCCGGCGACCCCGGCGAAGACAGCAGCTGGCACGGCACCCACGTGTCCGGCACGATCGCCGAACTGACCAACAACGGCATCGGCATGGCCGGCATCGCGCACAAGGCGAAGGTCCTGCCGGTGCGCGTGCTCGGCCATTGCGGTGGCTACACCTCGGACATCGCCGACGGCATCGTCTGGGCCTCCGGTGGCCATGTCGACGGCGTGCCCGATAACGCGAACCCGGCGCAGGTGATCAATATGAGCCTTGGCGGTGTCGGTAGCTGTTCGGCCGAAGCGACGTCACCGGCCAGGCGATCGCCGGTGCCATCTCGCGCGGCACCACCGTCGTCGTCGCCGCCGGCAACAGCAATGCCGACGTGGCGAACTTCTCGCCGGCCAACTGCCCGGGCGTGATTGCGGTCGGCTCGAACGGCATTACCGGCAGGCGTGCGTTCTACTCCAACTACGGTACCGGTGTGACGATCGCGGCGCCGGGCGGCGGGATCTTTCCGAACGACGGTAGCGGCGGCACGCCGGCCAACCCTGAAGGCTTCGTCTGGTCGGCGCTCAACGAGGGCACGACCACGCCGGCTGCCGCGACCTACGGCGGCATGGCCGGTACTTCGCAGGCATCGCCGCATGTCGCCGGCACCGTGGCCCTGATTCTCTCGGCAACGAAGGAGGCCGGGCTGGACGCACCGACCCCGGCTGCCATGAAGACGCTACTGACCAGCACGGCACGTCGCTTCCCTGTCGCCATCGATCGGCCGATCGGATCCGGCATCGTCGATGCCTACGCTGCGGTAAACAAAGCGCTCGGCAACGGTGGCGGCGACGATGACGAAGCCATTCCGCTGAGCCCGGGCACGATCCTCGGTGGACAAGCCGGCGGTACCGACGCATCGCTCCTGTATTCGATCGAGGTGCCCGCGGGTGCGCGCGCACTCAACATGCGCAGCTTCGGTGGCTCAGGCGACGTATCGTTCTTCGTCCGTGCCGGCGCCGCGCCCTCCGCCGATGGCGGCGATGCGCAGTTCCGATCGATCAAGCCTGGCAACAGCGAGGCGGTAGTGATCGCCTCGCCGCAGGCGACGACGTATTACGTCCGTATCGTCGGCACGCAGGCCTTCGCCAATGTCTCGGTCATGGCCAGCTATACACTGTAACGGGCAGGCGATACGCCTGTAGTAAAGCATCGCCACTGGATCCCGGCCTACGCCGGGATGACGGATAGGCAGGTTTTCGTCATCCCGGCGCAGGCCGGGATCCAGTGGACCCACGGTGCGTGCTAGCGGTGACCGTTGGCAAGTTCGTCGGCGAGTACGGGAAGCTTGTAGACCTTGCGTACCGCTTCGACCAGGGCCGCCGTATCCACCGCGACGGCGCGGTTGTTGTTCGCGTCGAAGGTGAAGTCGCCGCCGAGCGAATGGATATTGCCGTCGAAGATCAGGCCGACCGCATGGCCGTCCCGATCGATGACCGGGCTACCGGAGTTGCCGCCGATGATGTCGTTGTCGGTCACGAAATCCATCGGCGTGGACAGGTCGAGCGCGGGCTGCGCCCTGAGCCAGCTGTCCGGCAACTTGAACGGATCGGCGCCGGTGGCTCGCCTGTACAGTCCGGCGAAATCGGTGAACGGTGCGACCGCCGCTCCTTTCTCCTGCCAACCGACGACTTTGCCATAGCTCAGGCGCAGGGTGAAGGTCGCGTCCGGATAGCTGGACGTACCGTCACGCTCGAAGCGCGCGCGGGCGATCGCCTCGTTGGCCTTCTTGGTCGGTGCCTCGATCTCGTCCTCGAATTGCTTGCGGATGCGACGGGCTTCCGGATCGATCTTGCGCAGCAGCGCGATCATCGGATCGTTGGATGCATCCACGGCCTTTGCCCCGCCCTTCCATAGCTGCTGGCGCACGGCCGGATCGGCGAGTTTGCTGCCGGTCACCAGTTCATGGGCGAGCTGATCGGGCGACTTCGACCCCAATACCTCGTGGACGAACGGATCGTCGGCGCCCAGGCGCTGGCGCATTTTTTCCAGGGTCCAGGACAGTTCGGTTTCCTCGTATTGGGGATAGACCGGCGCGGTCGAGGCGAGGGATTGTTCTATCGCCGGCAGGTTCGCATCGCGGAAGCTCGGAATCCGCTCGCCGTCGGGCTTTGTCCGCTCGGCCGCGCCGCGGACAAGGTTCCTCGCATCGTCGAACAGCTCGCTGCCGAAGCCCTGGCCACGCTCGATCATGTTGTAGCGGTCGCGCACATCGGCGGCGCGCTGCTGCGCGGCATCGATCGTGGCCCAGGGATCGCCATACGCCCGGCGACGCGTCGCATCGGCGGCGATCCACTGGCGAAGCGCGTCATCGTCTTTTTGTTTCTTCGCGGCGAAGCTCTCGTCGCTCAATGTTTCCAGCCAGCCTTTGAAGACCTTCAGCGAATTGTCGACGCCGAACAGGGCGTCCTGCGCTTCCTTGGCCTGCTGCGCGCCGATGCGACCGTACTGCCATAGCTGGCCGCGCTGTTCGGACAGGTAGCCGAAGAACGGCGTCAGCGAGCGATCGCGCAGATAACGCAGCGAAGTCCACGGCACGTCGCGCTGCGTGGATCCAGGATTGCCGACGACGAAGGTCATGTCGCCCGCCTTCGGTCCCTTGAGATCGAACTGCAGGAACTGCGGTGTCTTCGCCGGCTTGCCATCGACATAGGCGCGGAAGAAGGTCACGTCGAGGTCATAGCGCGGGAAATTGAAATTATCCGGATCGCCGCCGAAGAAGGCGATGCCCTGCTCGGGTGCGAAGACCAGGCGCACGTCCTGGTAACGACGGTAGCGGTAGAGCGCGTAGCGGCCACCGTGGTAGAGCGTGACCACGTCGCAGCGCCACTTGCCGGCATCGCCACCGACGCATTCCTGCTCGATAGCGCTGTTGATCGCACGCTCGGCCTTGGTTCGCCCGGCGCCGTCCTTGCCTTTGGTCGCGGCATTCACCCGGTCGGTGACGTCGGTGATCCTGTCCAGCTGGTTGAGTTCGACCTCGGGGCAGCGTGGCTCGTCCTCGCCCTTGGCCGCGTAACCGTCGGCCATGTAATTCGCCTTCTTCGACAGCTGCGACAGGCAGCTGTTGGCGCAATGGTGGTTGGTCATCACCAGGCCATCGGCGGACACGAAGGACCCGGAGCAACCCTCCGCCAGGCGTACGGCGGCGTGCTGAACCAGGTCGATCCACTGCTCGCTCGGCGTGAATCCGTAGCGGTCCTGCATCTGCCTGACCGGCAGGTGGTCGAGTGTCCACATGCCCTCGTCGGCACAGGCGGAGCCGATGCCGACGCAGAACAGCCCGACGACGGCGGCGAAGAATGTGCGTTTCATAGATTCCCCATGGATGGCCGTGGCGACCGCTCATAAATCCGTAACGATATAACATTACATTCCATGTTCCGAATCATTACAAGTGCAGGTGCAACGTGCCAGACCGTTCCGACCTTTTCCTGTGCCAGAAGCGCGAGATGGATCGCGACCTGCCGGTATCGCTGCGCCGGCGCCGGCTGCTGAAGGCAGCGCTGGTCGCCGCCACCCTGCCCTGGGTGATGCCGATAGCGCGCGCGGCCGGCCGGCAGATTCTCTTTTCCGACTACCCGTTCAAGCTCGGTGTCGCTTCGGGCACACCGACCGACCATAGCGTGGTGCTATGGACCCGCCTGTGTCCCGACCCGTTCAATGGCGGCGGCATGGGCGTGGAAGACGTGCGCATGCGCTGGGAAGTGGCGGCCGACGAACATTTCGGCCAGATCGTGCAGAGCGGCGACTGGCACGCGATGGCCGGGATGGCGCATAGCGCGCATATCGAAGTGAACGGACTGGCACCGGACCGCTGGTATTTCTACCGCTTCATCGCCGGCAACGAAGTGAGTCCGACCGGACGTACGCGTACCCTGCCCTCGGCCGACCAGGCCGTCGACAAGCTGCGCTTCGCCCTGGCCTCGTGCCAGCACTATGAGCTGGGTTATTTCTCGGCCTACCGGCACATGCTCGCCGACAACCCGGACCTGGTGCTGTTCGTCGGCGACTACATCTACGAATACACCGCCGATGCCAACCGCGTGCGCATGCATGCGAGCAGCGAACCGTACGATCTTGCGGGGTATCGCACGCGTTACGCGCAATACCACCTGGACGACGACCTCAAGGCCATGCACCAGGCCGCGCCATGGGTATTGACGATCGACGACCACGAGGTGATGAACGACTGGGGCGGCGACGTCGGCGAGGACCTCGATCCGAATTTCCCTCTGCGCCGCGCCAATGCCCTGCAGGCGTATTTCGAACACCAGCCCTTGCCGATGGGGACGCTCGGCAGGGACCGCGGCCTGTCGATCTACCGTGGACTACAGGCCGGACAGCTGGCGCATTTTCATGTACTCGACGATCGCCAGTACCGCTCGGCCGAGGTATGTTCGCCACCGGGGATGGGTGGCGGCAATTTCTATACGCATGATTCGGAATGCCCGCAGCGCACGGACATGAGTCGCACCATTCTCGGTACGACACAGGAACGCTGGCTTGCACAACAGCTACGCGAGAGTCGCGCGCGCTGGAATTTCATCGTGCAGGAAACGCTGTTCTCGCCATTGCCGGGACCGAGCGCGAAGGGACCTGAGTTCTATACCGATGCGTGGGATGGTTATCCCGGCGCGCGCCAGCGGCTGGTCCATGACCTGATCGCATCGAAAGCCAGCAATCCGGTCATCCTCGGCGGCGACTACCACTGCACCATCGCCTGCGACGTCAAGGCGGATTTCGCACGATCGTCCTCGGCGACCATCGCCAGCGAATTCGTCGGCACCTCGATCACCTCGCCGGGCATGCCGCAGAAAAACCTCACCGAACGTATTGAAGCGAACCCGCATGCGCGCTATGGCGACAGCGAGCATCGCGGTTATCTGCTTTTCGATCTCGTACCCGGTGCGCTGGAAGTGGCGGCGCGCAGCATGGCCTCGGTGCGCGAGCATGACAGCGCGTGCACCACGACACGCACGTTCCGCGTCGAAGACGGAAGGCCGGGCATCCACGACGCCTGAGGATTGCCGGTGGGAGCCCGCAGGTCAGGCTCCCACGAAAGCAGGCTCAGCCGGCGGCTTTTGCCTGCTCGAGGGCGACGGCCACGGCATGGATCACCGAGGCGATACGCACCGCGCTCTGGATCGGCTGCGCTGACAGGCCGTGCTTGCGCAGGGTCTTCTCGTGCGATTCGAGGCACTTGCCGCAACCGTTGATCGCCGACACCGCGAGCGAGGCGAGTTCGAAATCGACCTTCTCGCCACCGGGCGCGGCCATCACGTTCATCCGCAGGTTGGCGCGCAGCGTGCCGTATTCCTCGTCACCGACCAGGTGCACGAAGCGGTAGTAGATATTGTTCATGCCCATGATCGCCGCGGCGGCGCGCGCGCCGTTCAGTTCCTCGGCGCTGGCGTGCTTCGCGGACTCGGCGACGATCGCCTCGGTCAGCGGCACGTAACGCGAGGCGACTGCGGATGCCAGCGCGATCACGGCGATCTGTTTCCGGGTCAGTCCCGGCGCACCGGCTTCGCTCAGCACGGCGTCGAGATTCAGGCGCAGGTCCTTGGCGTAGTCGGGCAGGCTGGCGCGAAGTTCGGCAAGAGACATGGGGTAACTCCGGGGAGGGGTGAGGGTTGCCGGAGCGTGAGCGCCGGCTTCGCCGGCGCTCACGCTCTTACGCGACCTTGAGAGTCTCTTCACCCTGGTGCCAGTTGCACGGGCAAAGCTCGTCGGTCTGCAGCGCGTCCAGAACGCGGAGCACTTCGGCCGGGTTGCGGCCAACGCTGCCGTCGGTGACGTAGACGAAGCGGATGATGCCTTCCGGATCGACCAGGAACGACGCACGCTGGGCCACGCCCTCGTCGCTCAGGATGCCCAGTGCCGAGGTCAGGTCCTTCCTGATGTCGGCGAGCATGGGGAACGGCAGGTCACGCAGGTCCTTGTGGTCTTTGCGCCAGGCCAGATGGACGAACTCGCTGTCGGTGCTGGCCGCCAGAACCTGGCAGTCGCGATCCGCGAACTGCTCGTTCAGGTCGCCGAAACCCTTGATCTCGGTCGGGCAGACGAAGGTGAAGTCCTTCGGGTAGAAGAACACCAGCAGCCACTTGCCCTTGTAGGTGTCATTGGTGATCGGGAAAAACGCCTTCTCCAGGCTCTCAATGGAGACGGTGGCGGTCAGGTTGAACTGGGGAAACTTGTCGCCGATGGTCAGCATGTGGACTCTCCTGGTGGGATGGGTAGCTTGTGCTTCCCTGGATGGGGGCGATACCGGCGTCAACGTTACGACGCCAGCCATCATTTCTCAAATCAATTGCTAAATCGTATGTGATAGGCTTCGACTATTACAAAACCACGGTCGTCCGATGAACCTCCGCGATCTCCAGTATCTGGTCTCCCTGGCCGAATTCCGGCATTTCGGCCGGGCGGCCGAAGCCAGCTTCGTCAGCCAGCCCACCCTGTCCACCCAGATCAAGAAGCTGGAGGACGAACTGGGCGTGGCCCTCGTCGAGCGGGCTCCGCGCAAGGTCCTGCTGACCGAGGCGGGGACCGAGATCGCCCGGCGGGCAAGAAGCGTGCTCTCGGAAATCGAGCAGATCAAGGCGGTGGCCAGGCGCACCCGCGACCCGGAGTCGGTCAGCTTGCGCCTGGGTATCTTCCCGACCCTCGGGCCTTACCTGCTGCCGCATATCGTGCCGCGCATCCGCGAGCGCTTCCCGCGCCTGGAACTGTTGCTGCGCGAGGAAAAGACCGAGCAGATCCTGCACATGCTGCGGGAGGGCACCCTGGACGCCGGCATCCTCGCCCTGCCGTTGCACGATGAAAGCCTGCATACCGAATTCCTCTTCGAGGAGCCCTTCGTCCTCGCGGTACCGTCGGGTCATCCGCTCACCCACCGCGGCCGGCTGAAACTGGCCGACCTCACCGACCAGACCCTGCTCCTGCTCGAGGACGGCCACTGCCTGCGCGACCAGGCACTCGAGGTCTGCCATATGGCCGGTGCGGGCGAGAAAACCGGCTTCCGCGCGACCAGCCTGGAGACCTTGCGGCAGATGGTGGCGGCCGATGTCGGCATCACCCTGCTGCCGGTCCTGGCGGTGAAGCCGCCGGCCTCGCAGGCGGCCAATGTCGAGCTGATCGAGTTCGCCGGGACCCCGCCCAGCCGGCGTATCGCCATGGTCTGGCGCAAGAGTTCCTCGACCACGCCCTTCCTGGAAAAGCTCGCCGACGTCATCCGAAGCGTTCCTGCCGCGTTATTCGATGCGACCGACTGCGCCACGCAGCACGACGACGCTTCCAGGAACTGAGCCATACATGCGAAAACTTGTCTTGGCCGTACTCCTCTTGCTGGCGGCATGGGGAGGCGTGCATTGGTGGCACCGCAGGCCCCTGGGCGCCCCCGACGGCGTGCTGGCCGCCGGGGCGCCGGTCGAGGACGACCTGCCCTCGGGAGCCGGCCCGAGCATGCGCCGCGGCAAGTTTACCCTCGAGGTCCGCGCCAGCTTCGAGCTGACCGCGCGCGTGCTGTCCCGCGAGGACTATGAGTACGACGACCTCGCCCCGATCGTGCCGGTCGACCTGGCCCTGGGCTGGAACCGCATGTCGGAAAACGACGTGCTGAAGAAGATCCGCATCTCGCAATCCAACCGCTTCTACTACTGGTATGTCGACGATTTCCCGATCCCGCGCCGCGAGATCGAGGAATCCAGCGCCAACATGCACATGGTCCCCGCCGATGCCGACGTCGAGCGCGCCCTGCACGATGTGCACAGCGGCCAGGTCGTGCACATCGAAGGATTCCTGGTCGACGCGAAACGCGACGACGGCCGCGCCTGGCAGACCTCACGCACCCGCGACGATACCGGCGCGGGTGCCTGTGAGATCGTCTATGTGGAGAGCATCACGGTTGAGCGCGATAACGGGTAGCCGCGGGACCCGGGACTCGGTAAGAGCCGGTCACGTCCAGAAAATTGCCTGCTCTGACGCCAGAGCAAAGCGTGCCCTGGCCGTTATCGATGCCTGCTTTTCCCGAGTCCCGAGTCCCGAGTCCCGGATCCCGAGTCTTACGCCCCCAGCCCGATCGGGCACGTGACGCCGGTGCCGCCGATGCCGCAATAGCCGGCCGGGTTCTTCGCCAGGTACTGCTGGTGCTCGTCCTCGGCGTAGTAGAACGGCACGCCCAGGCGGATCTCGGTGGTGATCGCGCCGTAGCCGGACTGCGCCAGCCGCTTCTGGTAGACCTCGCGCGAGGCCTCGGCATCGGCCAGCCGTGCGGCATCGTCGACGTAGATCGCCGAGCGATACTGGGTGCCGGTGTCGTTGCCCTGGCGCATGCCCTGGGTCGGATCGTGGTTTTCCCAGAAGGTCTTCAACAAGGTGTCGAAGTCGATCCTGGCCGGGTCGTAGACCACGCGGACGATTTCGTCGTGCCCGGTCTGTCCGGTGCAGACCTCGCGATAGCTGGGGTTCGGGGTGAACCCGCCCGCGTAGCCGACCGCCGTCGAAATCACCCCCGGCAGGCTCCAGAACATGCGTTCGGCACCCCAGAAGCAGCCCATGCCGAAATAGACGACTTTGGCGCCGGCGGGCACCTCGGTCAGCGACCGGCCATTGACGAAATGGCGGTCATTGAGGGGCACCGGCGTATCGCGCCCGGGGAGCGCATCGGCCGCTGCGGGAAGGCGTTGTTTGAAGGCACCGATACCGAGCATGGTCGTGGTTCCTTGCAGAGGGGGAGTCCGTGAAATATGCGGCCGCGCGGCCGCGCTTCAATAGCGCAGCAAGGACAGCAGCGGGCTGTCGCCATGCCAGCGGGCACGGCCGCCGAGCGCTTCGAGTTCGATCACTACCGCGCCGCCGACGACCTGCGCGCCGAGCATGGCCAGCAGGCGACGCGCGGCATCGAGCGTGCCGCCGGTGGCAAGCACGTCGTCGACCACCAGCACACGGTGCCCGGAATGGAGCGCGTCGGCGCCGATCTCGATGCGGTCGGCGCCATATTCCAGCCCGTACTCGACGCCGACGGTCGGCGGCGGCAGCTTGCCGGCCTTGCGCAGCGGCGCGAAACCGGCGCCCAGCGCATGCGCCAGCGCGGCACCGAAGATAAAGCCGCGCGACTCGATCCCGCAGACGATGTCGATGCCGGCATCGCGCCAGGGCCCGGCGAGCGCATCGATGCAGTGCGCGAAGGCGCCGGCATCGGCCAGCAGGGGCGTGATGTCCTTGAACAGGATGCCGGGCTTGGGGAAATCCGCGACGTCGCGGATCAGGGCTTCGATATCGTGCACGCAAGTCCTCGATGGTCGCGAAAATCCAGTCCCGGCCTGCGCCGGGACCTGGCGTTCGGGTGAAAGGAACTCAGCCAGCTGCCGGCTGGAAACCGCCGCAGTCGTCATCGGCCAGCGCGGCACGGGCCTCGACCAGGGCGGCCTCGACCTCGCGGATCACGCCCTCGGCCGCTTCCGTGCAGGACTCCGGCACCATCACCGCGACGAAATCCAGGGCCGGCAACTGGCCTACCGCGCCGGTCAGGAATTCGCCGGAGACAAAGGCGGGAATTTCCGCCCGCTCCAGCGCGTCCCGGACCAGATGGGCGTCGATCAGCGACTGGGCGTGATAAATGATGCGCATGGCCGCACGCTACCCCGCAATGGCCGACGCGGCAAGCCGTCGCGCGGGGGACACGGCAAGAAGGTAAACTTTGGCGTTTGACGCGCCAGTCCACCCGAGTCCCCCAGATGTCGACCGAATCGCCCACCCTGCCCTCCTCCACGCCGACGCAGCCCGCGCCGGCGCAGAACTTCATCCGCCAGATCGTCCGCGACGACCTGGCCTCGGGCAAGCATACGGTGGTTCACACGCGCTTCCCGCCCGAACCGAACGGGTATCTCCACATCGGCCATGCCAAGTCGATCTGCCTGAACTTCGGCCTCGCCGCCGACTTCAACGGCATCTGCAACCTGCGCTTCGACGATACCAATCCGAGCAAGGAAGACGTCGAGTTCGTCGATGCGATCCAGCGCGACGTGACCTGGCTGGGCTTCGACTGGGCGGAGTTGCGCCACGCCTCCGACTACTTCGAGGTGTTTTACCGGTCCGCGCTGAAACTGATCGCCGACGGCAAGGCCTTCGTCGACGACCTCAGCGCCGAGGAGATGCGCGAATACCGCGGCACACTCACCGAGCCGGGGCGCAACTCGCCGTATCGCGAGCGCGGCGTCGAGGAAAACCTCGATCTGTTCCGGCGCATGCGCGCGGGCGAGTTCGCCGACGGCACCAAAACCCTGCGCGTGAAGATCGACATGGGGTCGGGCAATATCAACATGCGCGATCCGGCGATCTATCGCATCCGCAAGGTCCACCACCAGAACACCGGCGACGCCTGGCCGATCTACCCGATGTACGACTATGCGCACTGCCTGTCCGATGCGCTCGAAGGCATCACCCATTCGCTGTGCACGCTGGAATTCGAAGACCACCGACCGCTGTATGACTGGTGTGTCGACAACGTCGACCTGCGCAATCATCCGGAGCTCTGGCAGTCGCTGGTCGAGGTCGGCCTGAAGACCGTGCCGAGCAAGCCCAGGCAGATCGAGTTCTCGCGCGGCAACCTCAATTACACGGTGATGAGCAAGCGCAAGCTGCTCACCCTGGTCCAGGAAAACCTGGTCGACGGCTGGGACGATCCGCGCATGCCGACGATCGCCGGCGTCCGTCGCCGCGGATTCACGCCTGCCTCGATCCGCCTGTTCTGGGAACGCGTCGGCATCAGCAAGCAGAACAGCACCATCGACATGGGCGTACTCGAAGGCTGCGTGCGCGAGGACCTCGATGCGGTCGCGCCGCGCCGGCTGGCTGTCCTCGATCCGCTGAAGCTGGTCATCACCAACCTCGGCGATGCCCACGAGGAGTCGCTGACTTTCCCGAACCATCCCAAGGACGAAAGCTTCGGCACCCGCCAGGTACCGTTCTCGCGCGAACTGTGGATCGAGCGTGAGGATTTCGCCGAGGTGCCGCCGAAGGGTTTCCACCGCCTGAAGCCCGACGGCGAAGTACGCCTGCGCGGCGTCGGCATCGTGCGTTGCGACGAGATCGTCAAGGACGCCGCCGGTGAGGTTGTCCAGGTACGTTGCAGCCTGGACCTGGAAAGCCGCACGGGCATGCCCGGCGCCGACCGCAAGGTGAAGGGCACGATCCACTGGGTCAGCGCGCGGCATGCGGTGGCGGCCGAAGTACGCCTGTACGACCGGCTGTTCGACGTGGTCGACCCGGACGACGACAGCGACGGCAAGACCTACAAGGACCACCTCAACCCCGCCTCGCGGCGCGTCGTCGAGGCTTATGTCGAACCGGTCGCGGCGACCGCCGCGCGCGAAGAGCGCATGCAGTTCGAGCGCCTCGGCTACTTCGTCGCCGACTGGATCGAGCATGCCGCCGATCGGCCGGTCTTCAACCGCGTGGTGACGCTGCGCGATTCGTGGGCAAAGCAGGCCGGTCAGTAATGCTTTACGCACAAGTCCACCTCACCTTGCCGGCCTGGGTCCACGAAGCGGTCGACCCGTCGCGGACCTATGCGACCGACGAGGACAAGGTCGCCCTGGCCATCGAACTGTCCGATCGGAATGTCACCGCCGGGAGCGGTGGACCGTTTGGCGCGGCGATATTCGATGGCGAAGGCCGGTTGATCTCGATCGGCGTGAACCGTGTCGTGCCACAGGCCTGTTCGGCGGCCCATGCCGAGATGATGGCGTACATGACCGCGCAGCAACGCCTGCAGCGTTATCGGCTCAATGCAGGCGGCGGCAGCTTTTCGCTGGCGACCAGCGCGCAGCCGTGCTGCCAGTGCTACGGCGCCACCGTCTGGGCCGGCATCGACGCGTTGCTGATCGGCGCCAGTTCAGCCGATGTCGAGGAGCTGACCGAATTCGACGAAGGCCCGCTGCCGGCGGACTGGACGGGCGAACTGGAACGTCGCGGCATTGCCGTACGTGCCGGTATCCTGCGCGACCGGGCGCGTGACGTATTGCGCCGCTACGGCGAAAGCGGACCGGCATATTGAGCCGCTGGCGCGCCGCCCTGCCCCTGCTCCTGCTGGTCGCCGCCGGCATCGTCCTGGTGGCATCGGGTGTGCTGGATCGCTTCCACCCGGCCAACCTGCTTGCCGACCGGCATGGCCTGAAGGCGTCGATCGCCGAGTATCCGTGGCTGTCGCGGCTGGCCTATATCGGCCTGCTGACGATGGCGGTGTCGACCGGGGTGCCGGGCACGGTGGTGATCATCTTTGCCGGTGGCCTGCTGTTCGGCGTGGTCGACGGGACCATCTACTCGTCGGTCGCGCTCACCCTCGGCTCGCTCCTGCTCTACCTTGCCAGCCGCTACGCCTTCGGCGGCGGCACCCGGCCGGCACCGCCACTGGTCGCCCGGTTGCGCCACGGATTCGCCTCGCACCCGGTGAGCTATACCCTGGCCCTGCGCTTCATCCCGGTGATGCCGTTCGGCGCCATGACCGTCGGCCTGGCATGGCTGCGCTGCCCGCTGTGGCTGTTCCTGGGCGCGACCTGGCTGGGTGGGACGGTGTCGCTGATCTTCGAAACCTCGGTCGGGGCGGGACTGGGCGAGGCGCTTCGCAACGGCCAGCCGTTCGGCTTCGGCCTGCTGGTGGACAAGCATATCCTGCTCCCGCTGGGGGCCCTGGCCCTGCTGGCCCTCATGCCATTGGGGTTCAACGCCTTGCGGGCACGGCTGGCGGCACGGCGCGCCGATCGCCATTGACTACGGCGGGTGGACTTCTGCGTTAGTCTGCTGCACACGAACGGATGCAGCGGGGGACTTTCATGCACGAGGGCAAGGCTTCCTTGGCCGAACGACTATGGCGACGGACATCACTGGTCCAGCGCCTGACCTTCGTCGCCCTGATGCCGATGAGCCTGACGGCCATCCTGCTGGTCACCCTGCTCACCCGCCACCAGCTGGAAAGCCTGCGCGAAATGGGCCGGATCACGGCTGATGCGATCGCCAGCCAGGCCGCCTCGATCTCGGCCGAGCCCTTGCAGCAAATGCAGCGCCGCGAACTGGGGCGCATCGCCGCCACGATCGGTCACCTGCCCCATGTCACCCATGTGCAGATCCGCGCGCTCGACGGCGAAATCGTCGCCGACCAGGACAGCGACGTGGAGACCGGCGCGGCGACGACCACGGTGATCCGCGACATCGTCGGCAAAGCCGGTGGCCCTCGCGCGAGGGCGCGGTGATGATCGAAGTCAGCCTGGATGACGCGGTCGCCGCGCAGCGCGCGAGTCTGCGCAACGCATTCGCCTGGCTGGGCCTGAGCCGTCTTGCTCGCCGCCCTGATCGGCTGGCAGTCGGCACGCTGGATCAGCGCGCCGCTCCGGCGCCTGGCGATCGCCGTGCAGAAACTCGGCCACGGCGAACGCGGCGTCGCCGTGGCGGTCACCGACGACACCGAGATCGGCGACCTGCAGGAGGGTTTCAATACCGCCGCCGCCAGGCTGGAGGACGCGCAGCGCAGCCTCGAACGCGAGATCGACTTCGCCACCACCGAACTGGCGCGCAAGAATGCCGCGCTCGAGGAGGCCAGCGTGGCCAAGGCGCGATTCCTCGCCGCCGCCTCGCACGATCTGCGCCAGCCGCTGTATGCGCTGACCCTGTTCTCCTCCAGTCTCGCCGTGGACGAGCACGATCCGGCACGCCTGGACCGCATCGCCCACATCCAGGAGAGCGTCGAGGCGCTGGATCATCTGTTCAGCGAACTGCTCGACCTCTCGCGGCTGGAAACCGGAGCGATGCAGACCGAGTTCCGCGACTTCAGCCTGGACGAGGTCTTCGACGAGGTCAGCCGCAATTTCCGCATGATCGCCGAGCAGCATGAACTGCGCCTGGTCGTGCGCAAGACCGACCGCTGGGTGCGCGCCGACCGCACCATGCTCGCCCGGATCCTCAACAACCTGGTCAGCAATGCGCTGCGCTATACCCAGGACGGCGGCGTACTGGTGGCGGCGCGTGCCCGCGCGGGCACGGTGCGCGTCGACGTCTGGGATACGGGCAGCGGCATCGCCCCGGAGCACCAGGAACGCATCTTCGACGAGTTCTTCCGGGTCGACGCGCAGGGGGATCACGGTCGGCGCGACGGCGCCGGGCGGCGCGGCCTCGGCCTCGGCCTGGCCACCGTGCACCGGTTGGCCGACCTGATCGGGACGCACGTGACGGTGGCCTCCAAGCTCGGCCGCGGTAGCGTTTTCAGCTTTACCCTGCCCGAAGTGGCCCGGGCACCGGTGTCGCGACCGACCGTGGAGAGCCTGCCGATACAGGACGTTGCCGGCATGCGTGTCCTGGTCGTCGACGACGATCCGGCGATTCTCTCCGGCATCCGTTTCCTGCTCGGCAGCTGGGGTTGCGACGTCGCCGTCGCCCGCGACCGCGAGCAGGCGCTGGAGGCGATCTACGCCTGGACCCGGCCGCCGGACATGGTGATTTCCGACCTGCGCCTGCAGGACGGCAGCGGCCTGGACATCCTGGCCGCGCTGGACCGCCATTACCGGCGTCGCGAGGGCGACCCGCCGCCGTTCGCCCGGTTACTGATCACCGGCGAGACCCGCAGCGACCGTCTGCGTGAAATTCACGCGGCACGCATTCCGGTCCTGTACAAACCGGTGTCGCCCGAACAGTTGCGCGAGGTCATGGTGACCGCCTGGAACGCGGCCAACGACGCCAGGGCCGTTCGCCGGACCACCTGACAAAGCTGTTGTGTTTACGGTTGCTACGCGTGCGCCGTGAGACTATGTTCTGACGCGGGGAAATAGCCGGTCCAACGGGGTCGGTTTCAAGGCAGGAGGGGAGATAAGGCATGCGCATCTTGATCGCGGACGATCATCGGCTGATCGTGGAGGGAGTCCGGCTGAAGCTGGCCGAACTGGGTCCCGACGTCGAGTTCGTCGAAGCGACGACAGTCGATGAATTGCGCGCGGCGGTCGCGGCGAACGGTGTCATCGACCTTGCCCTGGTCGACCTGGCCATGCCCGGTTCGCGCGGGCACCAGCACCTGCATGAGACGGTCGAGGCGATGAACGGCGCGCCCGTCGTCGTGCTGTCCGGCTCGGAGGACCCGGCGATCATCCAGGAACTGCTCGGGCTCGGGGTGCACGGATTCATCCCCAAGGCGTACTCGCCGGATGTCATGCTGGGGGCGGTCCGGCTGGTCTTGTCCGGCGGCACCTATATCCCGCCAATGATGCTGAACCCGCAGACGGCCAATGGCGCCTCCGGCGCCGGCGCCACGGCGTGCCGGCGGCCGACGCGGCCAATGTCGCGGCGCTGGAAAGTCAGTTGCGCGCCTTGCTGACCGAGCGCCAGATGGACGTGCTGCGCCTGCTCGCGCACGGCAAGCCGAACAAGGTGATCGCCCGCGACCTCGGCATCAGCGAGGGCACGGTGAAGATCCACCTGGCCGCCATCTTCCGCGCCCTGCACGTACGCAATCGACTGGAGGCACTGGTCGCCTCCCAGCAACTGCGCCATATGTAATCGACGGCGGTCATGCGCGGGGCGCCAGGTCCGCCCATGCTCCGCCGCTACCTTGCCAGGAAAATCCAAGCATGCGAGGCGAACGGGGTCAGGGTCGGGAGCGCCGGATACGACCGCTTTTCTGCGGCCTGTTCCTGCTCGCGCTTTTGCCGGCCGCTCTCGCCGGCGGCGCGAAGAAAGGCCAGGACGAGGACCCGAAAGCGCCACTGACCTTCGGCATCCTGCCGATCGGCGGCCCCGCCGAATCGCTCGAGGCCTGGCGACCGATGCTGGACGACATGCACAAGGCGCTCGACCGCCCGATCCGCAGCGTCTCGGTCACCACGTATGAAGGCATCGCCCAGGCGATCAGCGAACAGCGTGTCGACGTCGCCTTCCTTTCCGGCCGGCTGGCCCTGGACGCGGTAACCCGGCAGAACATGCAGGTCGTCGCCCAGCTCACCCGCGGCGACCAGTCCAAGGGCTACTACGCCCTGCTCATTGTCGCCACCGATTCGCCGATCCACTCACTGGACGACCTTTTCGCGCGCCAGGGCCGCTGGCGCTTCGCCCGTGGCGAAGCCTTGTCGGTATCCGGATACCTGGTCCCCGAGACCCAGCTGTTCGCCTCGCGCGGCGTGGATTCGGACACCTTCTTCGCCAACGCACACATCGACAACCACCAGAACAATGCGCTGGCCGTCGCCAACGGCGAAGCCGATGTCGCCACCAACAACAGCGCCGATATGGAACGCTTCGCCGAACGCTTCCCCGACCAGTTCGCGCGCTTGCGCATCCTCTGGCGCTCAGCGCTGATCCCGCATGCGGTGATCGTCGTGCGCACCGATCTGCCCGCCGCGCTGCGCGCGCGGATCGCCACCTTCCTGACCACCTACGGCCAGGGCAAGGACGGCGCGCGCGAGGAAGCCAACCTCAAGCTCATCCATGACATCAGCGGCTTCGCGCCAGCCGACAACCGCCAGCTCGAGCCGTTCGCCGATATCGAATACACCCTGGAAAGCCGCCGCGCGAAGACGGCGCGCTGGGTCAGCGAGTCGGCCAGGGCGGCCCGTCTGCGGAAGATCGAGACGGACCATCAGGCGTTGATCGGTCAATTGCGACAGCACTGACGGGCTGTGGTTCAATAAAGAGCAGGGGAAAGGGGCGAGTAGCGAGGGCGCACAGCCGCGCGCCGGGGCGCTGCTTTCGCGCGACGCCGACGATCGCCACGTTCCACATCAAGCGCCCTCGCTACTCGCCCCTTCCCCCTGCTCTTCAACCATGCACCGACCAGGTCGCAAGAACCTAGGCCATAAGCGGTAAGCCCGATTGCCTATCGCGGAGGCGCCGACGGCGGCTCTACAGTGGCCTGGACCTCGTCACATCGGCCTCACCATGCACACCACGCCGTCCACGGCCGCCGGCAGGCTGCCTGTAAGCCTGCGCCGGCACTTGCTGGTAAGCGGCGTGCTACCCCTGCTGATCGCCGCCCTGGTGCTCGCCGTCACGACGACCGCGCTGCGCGTGCACTCGCTCAGGGATCAGGCGCGGGCGAATGCCGCGATCGATACGATGCGGATCGCGGCCAGCCTGCCGTCGGGCCTCGACGACACATCCATGCGCCGGGCCTTGCAGGAAGCCCTGGGGCGCACGGACGGCATGCACCTGCTGGAACTGCGGCGCCCCAATGGCGTGCTGATCGTCGTCGGCGCCGAGGCCGGACAGGCACCTGTGCGAAACCGCCGCGCCGTCACTGTCACCCCGACCGGCGAGTTGACCGCGATCTTCGATGGCGGCCCGCTGCATGGCCAGGTGCGGACGACCGCGTGGGTCGGCGCGGCGATGGTCTTCGGGTTGTTCCTGCTCGGCTTCCTCAGCATGTGGTGCCAGACCTTGCGTATCGCCAGGCCGCTCGACGCCATCGCCGACCAGCTGAACCGGCTTGGACGGCCAAACGCCGATGCCGTGGCCACCGAGCCGACGCGTTCGGGTATCGCCGAGATCGACCGGCTGGGCGAAGGCATCGCCGCCCTTTACGACCGCGAATCGCCGCTTGCCGGCAGCTTGCGGCTGAACCGTTTCCTGACCACCGTCGGCCACCATTTCCGCCAGCCATTGCAGGCCCTTCAGCTGTTCATCGCCGGCCTGCACCCGGGTGCGGGCACGCGCGAGCGTGCGGTACTCGGGCAGATGCGCAACAGCGTCGCGACGATGACCCGCCTGCTCGACGGACTGGTCGAACTTTCGCGGTTCGACGCCGGCATCGTGAAGGCGCAACCGATGGCCTTCCTTGCCTCGGACGTCTTCGTACGCGAATACGCCAGCCTCGGCCAGCAGGCCAGCCAGCGCGACGTCGAACTGGTCTGGCACGGCGGCGGCATCCTGATCCACAGCGATCCCGTCCTTCTCGCCGCCCTGGTCCACCGGCTGGCCAGCAATGCGATCGCCAGCGCCCCGCATGGTCGCGTGCTGATCGCGGTGCGCCGGCGAGGCGACGGCGTGCGCCTGGAAATCCGCGATAACGGCGTCGGCATCGACGCCACCCAGCATGGCCGCATCTTCGATGAATTCGTGCAGTTCAACGCCGCCGTCGACGGCACCACCGGTTATGGCCTGGGCCTGGCCATCGCCCAGCGTATCGCCACGGTGCTCGGCAGCCGCATAGGCGTGCGTTCCGAGCCGGGCCGCGGCAGCACGTTCTGGATCGACCTGCGCGGCGCGGCCGTCCGTCACCGGCCCGGCCATCCGGTGCATGCGGTATTCCGCCAGGCCGGCTAGTAAATCTACCGAATACAGCGCCCGCACCGCTCTGGCAGACTTGCCGCAGATCGCGTGCCGGAGACGCGCATGTCCGTTCGAACCATCCTTCTGCTCGCCCTGCTCGCGTTGTCCGCTTGCGCGCTGCACCAGGCCGTGTACGCGCCCGTCGGCTGGAGCAAGACGGCCGAAGGCGCTTACGTCCTCGAACGCGACGGCTGGGCCTTGTCGATGGCGCCGCTGGTGATCGACCGTAGCGACCGCACGGTGTATCCGGCGCTCTGGGCCCGCCCGGGCCCGCATAAGATCCATGTCACCGACGCCGAATGGCGCATCGGCGACCACCGTTTCCCCGCCATCGATACCGGTTATCGCAAGGATGTCGTCGGCACGACCTACCCGCTCGACCTGCGCTGGGAGGTCAGTCGCGACAACGTCTCGCTGATCGACGGCCTGAGCGTACCCTCGAGCATCCACCTGCGCCTGGATGTCGATGGTGTCGCCCAGGAAGTGGACATCCCGATCCAGCGCATCGACCGCTACTGAGCCTTGGCGTTCCTCACACAACGAAAGCCGATGTGACTGGTTGAGGTATCCACCGGATGCGGATACCGCGCCGCCGGACGATAACGTTGGCAATAGTTCGGCGCACACAGGTGCGAGCCGCCCTTGAGTACCTTGCGCGGTATCTTCAGTCCCGGCGCATGCGGATCGTAGCTCGCCGTTTCCACGCCGCCGCGCGGATTGGCCGGCACGCAACAGGCCTTGGTCACCTCAGTCGGCATGCCGCGGTTCGAACCAGTCGCGCGTCCACTCCCAGGTGTTGCCGATCATGTCCAGCAACCCGTAGCCGTTGGCCGGGAAAGCGCCGACCGGCGATGTCCGCTCGTAGCCGTCCTCGCCGAGATTCTCGAACGGAAAGCGGCCTTGCCAGACGTTCGCCAGCGGCACACCGTCCGGCATCAGCTCCTCGCCCCACGCATAGTCGGCCTGATCCAGGCCGCCGCGCGCGGCGAACTCCCACTCCGCCTCGGTCGGCAGCCGCTTGCCCGCCCACGCCGCGTACGCTTCGGCGTCGACCAGGGCGATATGCACGACCGGATGGTCTTCCAGGCCGTCCAGGTCGCTGTCCGGCCCGTACGGATGCCGCCAGTCGGCACCGAAGACGAATCGCCACCATTGCTCGATCCGCATCGGCACCGGTCCTGGCGGTTTGACGAAAAGCAGGGAGCCCGGTTGCAGCATCGCCGGCGGTGCCCCGGGATAGTCCTCGGCGCGTGGCGGAAGTTCCGCATACGTCGTGTAACCGGTGGCGTCGACGAAGGCGCGAAACCGTGCATTGGTCACCGGCGCCGTGTCGATCCAGAAGCCATCCACGCGAACGCGATGCACCGGCTGTTCCTCGGGATAAAACCGTTCCGAGCCCATGCGGAACGTCGCCGCCGGGATCCAGCACATGCCTTGTGTGGCGGTGTCCTGTTCGACCTCGACATCGGGAAGTGCATTTGCCTGTGCCATGGGAAGCCTCGGAAAGACGATCAGGACGGTACTCCGTTCGCGACGGATTCGGTTCCCGGAGCGGGCTGCCTGGACCATGGCCAGCGACCTTCCACCTCGAGGATAAGCGACCAGCTGAGGAAGGTCCGCACGAGTACCAGCAGGCCCAGCGAGAGCACGCCCCGCCAGGTCGAGTCCAGCGCGACCGTGCGCACGATATCGGCTGCGACGAGGATCTCCAGGCAGAGCAACAGCGCGCGGCCGAGGCGTCGCTTGTACAACTCGTAGTGCCGGTTGCCATAGCCGGGACGCGTTGCCACCCCGTAGACATAGACCGCCGTGGAAAAGCTGATTGCCGTGACGATGAGCACGATCGCCAGCAGTTCGATGCCCAGCGCCGACCACTCGACGAGGACGTGGGCCTGCGCGACGCTTTCCTCGCTCATGCGTGACTCCCGGGGATGACAGTGGCGCCGGCGAAACCCCGCCCGTCGTCGCTGGCACGTTTCGTCCGGGGTGGGGACGAGACGGCTGCGAATCGCCATGACGACGACGGACGGGCAAACCGGCATGGCCCGCCTCACGATGATCGCCTTGCGCGGACGGAGGCAACAGCGAGGAAGTACCGTGGCCTCTTAGGTAAAACTACGGGGCCGGCGGTGTCGGACGTCGTTCGCCGGATTGACCGAGCGGCCCGAGCGCCGCGGAAACGAAGCGGCCGCCACGGAGCACCGCATTGACGGCATCCACCAGCTCCTCGCCCGCCGATGCCTTGAGCACATAGGCCCGGCCGATCGCCATCGCCTTGCGCGCGAGCGCCAGATCGTCATGCACCGTGATAAAGACGACGCACAGGCCCGGGCTGCGGTCCAGCATCGCGCGGGCAGCCTCCATGCCGTCCATGCCAGGCATGCTGATATCGGTGACCACTACATCCGGATGCAGCCGCGCGGCCGCCTTGACCAGCGCCTCGCCGTGACCGACGACAGCCACCACTTCGAACGCGTCGTCGAGCAGATGGCGGATCTGCTCGGCGACGTTCGGGTGGTCGTCGGCCAGAATGATCGTGGCTCGCTTCATGCGCCGGCTGCTCCGCGAGACTTAAGCTACGCCAAAGCTTCACCCTGCGAACGACGCCGCACCAGCGAAATTGAACTGTCATACCCCTAAGTAAAACTACGCCGTTTCCGGCATAGGTAATTCAAAAGAGCAGGCCGAGTTCCTCGGAACGACGCACGAGTTCGAGCGTGGAATGCACGCCGAGGATCTGCATCATCGTGTATTTGTGCGCCTCCACCGTGCGCACCGAAAGGCCAAGATCCGAAGCGATCTGCTTGGAGCGCAGGCCACGCCCGACCAGGCGCAGCACTTCCCGCTGCTTGGCGGTAAGGCTGTGCAGCTCCTGCAATTGCCCACTGATATAGCGCGCACCCAGCGACGGCGTGACATAGGTGCCGCCATGCAATACCTGGCGCACCGCCGTCAGCAGATCCTCGCCCGCCGAATACTTCAGCACATAGCCATTCGCGCCGGCACGCATCGCCGCGGCGGCGAGCGCCGGCTCGGCATGCATGGTGAGGAAGATGAACGGCGTGCGGAAGCCTTCGGCGCGAAGCTGCTTGAGCACATCGAGGCCGTTGGCGCCGGGCATGTTGATGTCGGCGATCACCATGTCGGGCCGGTGGCGGCGTACCGCGTCGATCAGGGCGTTGCCGTCCGCGCTGATCTCAAGAAGATCGAAGTCCTCATCGAGCAATCGCTCGATGCCTTCGGCAACCATGCGGTGATCGTCGGCGATCACCAGCCGGGGTAGCGCCGCGACGTTTATGCCTGACTCAGCCGTACTGGAATGCGTATGCATATTCTGGTTCCCTTTCCCAAGCTCGTACGAATGTCGAAGCTCCCCCCCAACAACTTCGCCCGCTCATCGATACTGATCAGACCGAGTCCGGCCATGCCGAACTCACCGGCGACGGTGGGCACGAAACCCTTGCCGTCATCGGCAACGACCAGCTCCGCGAATACCTCGCCAACCTGCAGCGTGATCTCGATACGTCGCGAACCTGCATGCTTGATCGCGTTCCCCAGCGCTTCCTGCGCAGCACGGTAAAGGCAAAGTGCCACCGTATCGGGGAGATTGTCCGCTTTCGGCGAAATCTTCAAGTCAATCCTCGGGCTGCACGGATGACGCTGGACATCGCTCAGCCCGTCCAGTGCCGCGACCAAGCCGGTCTGGCGCAACATACTCGGATGTAGATCGTGGGAAATATGCCGGATATCGTCGGACAGGGAGATCAGCTGGTTTTGCAGCTGGCTGATTTCGCCCCGGGTCTGCTCGTCGACGTGTCGACGGATGGCGCTCAGCTGGATCGAGGCGGCTGCCAGCTGCTGGTTGATATCGTCGTGCAGGTCGCGGGCGATCCGCGCGCGCTCCTGCTCCTGGGCGGCAATCAGCCGGCCGGCCAGTTCCCGCACCTCCCGATGCGTATCGAGCAGGGCCTGCTGGCTGGCCCTTCGCTGCTCGATCAGGGTCGCCAGCAACAACGAGGCCATCGACAAGGCCAATACCCATAGCTGCAGGCTGAGCGTGGTCACGGCGATATCGTCCTCGACGAACGGGCCCTTGCCTTCCAGGCTCAGATGGGCTGCGACGACAGCGATCACCAGCATCGTCACGCACGTGCCGGCCATGCGCATGCGCAGCGTGACCCAGACCACGATGGGTACCGGCGCGAGCAGGAGGATCGGCTTGATCATGGTGTCGACACCGAATTCACGCCAGACAAACCACAGCGCGACCAGGGATGCGAGGGCGACGGCCAGGGACGACCATTGCTCGCGATTGCGGCGAAGTCCGCCATGGCGGTAAACCAGGCTGACCCAGACCGGTACATACAGGACATAACCGAGCGCATGGGCCAGGACCACGTTCAGCCAGTCGCCGATCACCAGACCGCTGAGCGACGTGTGGATGCCGAGCAGGTAGGCGGCGCTGGCACTGAACAACGGAAGGGCGAGGACGCCCAGGCCGAGAAAAAGCGCCAACTGCCCGAAGTCCTCGAATACGGGGGCATCGACGAACCTTCTCAGCATGACGAAGGCCACGACCGGAACCGACACCGCGACAGGGGCGAGAACAAGCACCACCTCCGCGACCGGCAGGCGGAACAGCAAGGCAGCAGCGGCGACACCGACCAGCAAGCCAATGACGCTCGCCGCCCAGCAGGTGCGCGGCGCGGTCAGCAAGGCGGCCAGCAGGAGGGCTCCGGGAAACCAGACCATGTGGACTGCCGCGTGCGGATTCCACAGCGCGACCGACGCAAGCTGCGACACGAAGCCGCCCACGAAGAGGCCGGCACCCCATGCCAGCGGAAGCGAAGCTTCCGATGCGGCTGACCTCAGCATGCGTTCCCCTCGCCCGAAGCAAGATCGAGTGCAACGACCCCCCTTTCACGACACGATGCCCCCGCATCGGATCGCTGCCCCGCACCACGCACTGCACATCCCGGCCGATCATAGCGGCAACAGGCAAAGGTAAATACATCGGATATCGCCATCCCGATGTGAAGGCCGCGTAGGCGGTAGGGCCAGGGAGCCTCTGATCTGTTCCGCGCAGGCGGAACAGATCAGAGGCTCCCTAGGTAAAAGTACCTAGCCGGCGATGGTGCTTCTTCGCTGCCCAGGCGGATGTCCTGCAAGGACACTGTCCGCACGAGGCCAGCGCGCTTCGGGCAACCTCACCGGAGAGCGATCGTGCCGACGCCGTCCCGCCTGCTGCTGACCCTTGTCATGGCAGCAATGGCCCTGTTTTCCGGCGCCGGCCGGGCGTGGGATGCGCCCACCAACACACCTTGCGTCGGCCTCGTCCTCGGCGGCGGCGGCGCCCGCGGAGCGGCGCATATCGGCGTGATCGAAGTGCTCGAGCGCGAGCACATCCCGATCTGCCGCATCTCCGGGACCAGCATGGGCTCGATCGTCGGCGGCCTGTATGCGGCCGGCTATACGGCCGACGAGATGAACCGCATCGTCACCACGCTGGACTGGAAGACCTTGTTCTCCGACGATCCGGACCGCATCGAAATGCCGATGCGGCGCAAGGATGCCGATTACCGGTACCTGCTGGATTTCGAAGTCGGTTACAAGAACGGGCGCATCGTCACCCCGGCCGGCTTCGTCCAGGGACAGAAGCTGCTCCTGCTGCTGCGCCGCCTGCTGATATCGACCTGGGATGTGCACGACTTCAACCAGCTGGCGATTCCCTTCCGCGCGGTCGCCACCGATATCGTCGCCGGCAAGGCGGTGGTCTTCGCCAGCGGGGACCTGCCACTGGCGATCCGCTCGAGCATGTCCGTGCCCGGTGCGTTCGCACCGACGAATGTGGACGGCAAGCTGCTGGTCGACGGCGGCCTGATGGACAACGTGCCGATCGATGTCATCCGCCAGATGGGTGCGCAACGCCTGATCGTGGTCGACGTCGGCTCGCCGCTGGCCGAGGAGGAAACACTTTCCAACCCGGTCGCCCTGCTCAACCAGATGGTCAGCGCCCTGATGGTCGAGAAGACCGAACGGCAGCTGGCGACACTGCGCCCCGACGACATCCTGATCAAGCCGGCGCTGGGCAAGCTCGGCGCCGGCGAATTCAACCGCGCCGCCGAAGCGGTGGCGACAGGGCGCGCCGCCGCCGAGGCTGCCGTGCCGCGCTTGCGGGAACTGTCGGTGTCGCCGCGGGCCTGGGCCGCCTACGAGGCCGGACACCGCCAGCGCGAATTCGATCCGGCCCTGGTCGCCTTCCTCAAGGTCGATGCCACACGCACCGCGACCGCGCCGTTCGTCGAGCAACAACTGGCCAGCGATGTCGGCAAGCCCTTCGACGCGAACCGGCTGGAGGACCAGATCGGTGCGATCTATGGCCGCGGCAACTATCAGCAGATCGACTACCACCTGCGCCAGGATGCTTCCGGCCGCGGCATCCTGATCTCGCCGACGGACAAACCCTGGGGACCCATCTATGGCAAGTTCGGCTTCCAGCTCGACGACGATTTCGCCGGTCGCAGCGAATACCTGCTCTCGGCCGAAATCACCGCAACCAACCTCAACCGGCTTGGCGGCGAATGGCGCAATACCCTATGGGCCGGCCGCATAGGCGGTATCCATTCGGAGTTCTACCAGCCGATGGGCCAGGGCGCGAGCGCCTACGTGATGCCCTTCGCGGTGTGGCGCAACGAGGACGCCCCGATCTATACGGACGGCGGCAACACCCAACTGGCCGAATACCGCATTCACCGGCGCAATATCGGCGTGGAGACGGGCTGGTCGCCCTTCTCTTACTGGCGCGTGCTGGCCACGGTTACCCGCGGCCGCGATATCGTCGACCGGCGTATCGGCAGCCCCACCGACTTCCCCAATGGCACCTCGGAATTCTCAGGCGTCAGGCTCGGCCTCGACTGGGATAGCCTGGATAACGCGCAGTTTCCCACCCACGGCAGCCACGTCCAGTTGGGCTATGAAATGTACCGACCCTTCCTTGGCGGCAAGGTCGAAGGCGACGTCGCGCGGCTGACCGCCGATTGGGTACCGGACTGGGGCCTGCGCACCGGACGCTATCACCTGCTGCTCGGGCTGCGCATGTCCAGCGCGATCGACAACACCAATTTCGTCGAGGCCCAGGACTTCCTCGGCGGATTCCTCAACCTGTCCGGCCTGAGCGAGCGCTCGCTGTTCGGCAACCAGAGCGCCCTGGGGCGCGCGGTGCTCTACCGGCGCACCGGCAGGCTGGACGCGATTTTCGCCACGCCGTTTTACGTGGGCGCGAGCCTCGAGGCCGGCAACACCTGGCACAGCAAGAGCGAGGTCAGCGTCGGCTCGCTGATCTACGCTGGCAGCGTCTTCGCCGGGCTCGAATCGCCACTGGGTCCGGTCTTCCTCGGTTACGGCTATGCCGCGGGCGGGCGCAGCGCGGTTTACCTGACTTTCGGCTCGCTGCTGCGACCACGTCCGTAGTTTTACGGTGCCATCGCACCGTGGAACTGCGCTTACCAAGCATCGTCCCGCCGCCCAATCTTGACCCGTGATCATGAGCAGGATCGACGCCGATGAAACGACTACGCTCGTATGCGCCACTTGCGGTCGCGGTACTGGCGCTGGCCCCGGCCTCCCATGCCACCGAGGGGGCGATGGGCCGCTCGATCACCGGCGCGCAGATCACCCCGTACATCGGCATCATCCCGCCGACACCCGGCCTGCAGTTCTCCTTCAGTTACGTCAATTACGACGGCAGCATCGGCGGCAGTCGCCAGGTGCCGATCGCCGGCGTCGCCGCGGTGAACCTGCACGCGAAGGTCGATCTTTTCGCCGCGACGTTCGCCTATATCTGGAACACCGGCCAGGGCCGCTGGAATTTCGCCAGCATGTTCACCGTGCCCTACATCCGGCCGAACGTTTCCGCGGATCTTTCGCTCGGGCGTCTGGCCGGCCGTACCACCGACCGGGCATCGGGCCTGTTCGACCTGTATTTCGCGCCGGTGATCGCGAGCTACCACGTCAGCCAGGTCGAGCACTGGTCGTTCGGCCTGTACATCTATGCGCCCACCGCCAATTACGAGAAGGGACGCCTGGCGAACGAGGGACTGAACGTCTGGACGTTCTCACCCGCGGTCGGCTACACGCACCTGTTCCAGAAGGGAACGATTGAAGTCAGCGCACTGGCCGGCGTCGACTTTTATTCGAAAAACAACGACACCGACTACCAGAATGGCGCGGTCTTCCGGCTCGATGCCCTGGCCATGAAACGTACGCCGGGCGGTTGGGGCTTCGGCCTGACCGCCGGCTGGATACAACAGATCGAGGACGACGACGGCCCCACCGCGGACCGCCTGGACGGCTTCCGCGGGCGCTCGCTCGGGGTTGGCCCCGCTTTGAACTACGGCAAGACCTTCAGCAAGGAAAGCAAGGTCGATCTCACGGTCCGCTGGCTGAAGGAGTTCGACGTGAAGAACCGCATCAAGGGTGAACCGCTGGTCCTCAACCTCAGCCTGTCGCTTTGAACACGCCTGCCACGCCCGATATGCCTGGGTCGCCGCATATCCTTCTCGCCGATGCCCACCGGTGCATTGCCGAAGGCCTGGCCAGCCTGCTCCAGCCGATGGTCGGCCAGGTCTCCATCGTGCATGACGGCGAGGCACTGGTACGCCGCGTGCTGATGGGCGGGATCGACGTCGTCGTCTCGGACATCGCGATGCCCGGACTCACCGGCTTGCAGGCCTTGCGCAAGTTGCGGGCGAAGGGCTCGAAGGTACCGTTCATCGTGCTGTCGATGCACGACGAACCCCTGACCGTGCGCGAGGCCATGCAGTACGGGGCCGCGGGTTACGTACTCAAGCAATCGGCCAGCGCGGAACTGTGCGCCGCCATCGCGGAAGTGCAACTGGGCAACAACTATCTCAGTCCCAGCCTGATGGCGAACCTGATCCAGGCGCCGGCGGCGACGCATAAGCTGACCCGCCGCCAGCGCGAGGTCATCGAGCGAATGGCCCAGGGCAGGCGCGCCGCGGAAATTGCCAGCGAACTGGGCATTTCGGTCCGCACCGTGGAAAGCCACCGGCAGTCGCTGCTCGACATGTTCGGCGTGCACAGCAGCATCGCCCTGGTCCGCGAAGCGGAGCGGCTCGGCCTGATCCGGGTCGATAGCAACCGTTCGCGGCTGTCGTGATTGCGTAGAAATACGGTCCGTTTCCCGGTAGCTCTTCGCTACCGCACAGCGACGTTTCGGTATCCACTGGCGGGGAGCGACGGTGCGGGGCGCCGTCAGGATTTCCCGCCCGCCAGCCGGGTTCCCTCGCCGGGCCTTCCCCCCCGGCCGGGATTGGCGGGCGGGACTCTTTCCACCCGCCACTACCCGTCCTAGGAAACCGACATGAAACTGCCGCTCCTGCTCGCCGCCGGACTGATCGTCGCCATCGGTGCCTGCTCCTCGGTCACTGTCAGCAACGCGTGGAAGGACCCGGCGTGGTCCGGCCCACCGGCCGACAGTGTCCTCGTCGTCGGCATCACCCGTAGCGACACCATGCGCAGGGTCTTCGAGGACACCTTCTCCCAGCAACTGCAGGCCGCCGGCATCAAGGCCTCGGCGAGCTATACGCAGATTCCAGCCGGCGCTGGCGCGTCGGTTCAGCTGGGCACGCTGATCAAGTCCAGCGGCGCGCAAGCCGTGCTGGCGACCCGCGTGCAACGCGTCGAAACAAAGATCAACGTTACTCCCAGCGGTCCGGGTTACGGCCGCTTCTACGGCTGGTATGGCTCTGCCTGGGCGTCGACGCCGGACGTCACCCAATACGATCTGGTCACGCTCGAGACCAGCGTATGGGATGCGAAGTCCGAGGCCCTCGTGTGGACCGTCACCACCCAGGCCGTGGCCACCAATAACATCCCCAAGGCGACCACCCAACTCGCGCAAACCCTTATTCCGAAACTCAAGGCCGACGGCATCCTGCGTTGATCCCTGGCTGCCCACGGAGCGATGCGATGCAACGACCGCTGGCGATCCTGCCGCTGTTCCTGGTCTTCAGTGCCGCCCATGCACAGTCGGCCGCCGGTGGCGACGACGCGGCGAAACTGGCCGAGAAACTGTCCAATCCAGTGGCTTCGCTGATCAGCGTCCCGCTGCAGTTCAACTACGACAGCAGCATCGGCCCGGCGCGCGACGGCCACAAGAACTACGTCAATATCCAGCCGGTCATTCCGATCCAGCTCAACGAGGACTGGAACGTCATCTCGCGCACGATCCTTCCCGTGGTCAGCCAGGCCGACATCGCGCCCGATAGTGGCAGCCAGCATGGTATCGGCGATATCACCCAGAGCTTCTTCTTCACGCCGCGCGCGGTCGGCAGCAGTGGCGCGATCTGGGGACTGGGCCCGGCGCTGCTGATACCGACCGCCTCGGACGAACTGCTCGGCGGCAAGAAATGGGGTGCAGGCCCGACCGGCCTCGTGCTGAGGCAGGCGCACGGCTGGACCTACGGCGTGCTGGTCAACCAGATCTGGTCAGTCGCCCCGGTCAAGGGCAAGTACAGCGACCGGCCGCCGGTGAGCGCGATGTTCCTCCAGCCCTTCCTTTCCTTCACCACGCCGACGGCCTGGACCTATGGCACCAACCTGGAGTCCAGCTACGACTGGCACGGCCACGACGCCACGGTCCCGGTCAATCTTTCCGTCGCCAAACTGACACGCTTCGGCAAGCAGCCGGTGAGCTTCACCGGCGGCATCCGCTACTGGATCGCATCCACCGATACCGGCCCGCATGGATGGGGCTATCGCTTCGTCGTCACCATGCTTTTTCCGAAATAACCGCCATGAGGCCAGCCATGAAAACGTCTATCCGACTTCTGCTCGTCCTGTTCGTCGCGACCACGACCGCGGCGATCGCCCAACAGCCACCGGTCGCCTATCCGTCAACGGGACAAAGCACCTCGCAACAGGCCACCGACAAGAGCGCCTGCATGACCTGGGCACAGAACGAAACCGGGATCAACCCCGCGGCAGCTTCGCAACCGGCACCGCAGCAGACCGGCCCGGCGGTCGGCGGCGGCCAGCGCGCCCGCGGCGCCGTGCGTGGCGCGGCGGCCGGGGCCGTGATCGGTGGCGTGGCCAACGACGATGCGGGGCGTGGGGCTGCCGTGGGCGCCACGGCCGGCGTGGTCGCCGGTGGGGCACGTGCAAGGCAGGACCAGCGTGCGCAGAATGCCGCGGCGACCAACCAGCAGTCGCAGTCGATGCAGACATTCAACAACGCCTATGGGGTGTGCATGAAAGGTCGTGGATATACCGTCGACTGAGCCGACGCCGAGCCTTGCGTGGAGTCCCCGATGAGCCATTCCCTGGTCGAGCCCCGTCATTACCTGGCACTGATCGCCGCGGCGTTCTTCATCACCCTCGCGCCGCATCCGCGGCCCAGGCCGGCTCCGCTCGCCGCCGTGCACCGGACCGTGGCGAAACCGGTCAAGCCGGCAGTGCCGCCACGACCTGCATCGGCCGCGCATCCCGGAGCACAGCCATGATCCGGCACGTCGCCTGTGCCCTGTTCTGCCTGGCAAGCTTTATGGTCCACGCGGCGGAGCCCTTACCGTCCTGGAACGATACGCCGGCAAAAAAGGCCATCGTGACCTTCGTGGAGCAGGCCACGACGCAGGGAGCGCAAGGTTTCATACCTGCCGCCGAACGCATCGCGGTGTTCGACATGGATGGCACTCTGATCCCCGAGAAACCGCTGCCGGCCGCGGCGATGCCGCTGTTCGCCGACCTGAAGCAGGCCGTGGCGAAGAACCCCGCACTGAAGCAGAAGCCCGCCATCGCCGCTTTGCTCAAAGGCGACATCGCCGGCGTCCAGGCCAGCGGAGAAGCGGGGCTCGCCGAGATCGTCGCCGCGATCACCGACGGCAAGACCGTCGAGGACGCCGGCGCCGACATGCGAAAAGTCCTCGACGGGGCGAAGAACGAGCGCTTCGGCAAGCCCTATCCCGAACTCGCCTACCAACCGATGCTCGAGCTGCTCGATTATCTTCGCGCGAACGGCTTCCAGGTCTGGATCTGCAGCGGCAGCCCGGTACTCTTCACGCGCCAGTTCTCCCAGCGGACCTTCGGTATTCCGCCGCAGCAAGTGATCGGCAGCAACGTAGCCACCCGGTTCGTCGAACGCGACGGACGCAGCGTGCTCGTCTATACCGGCAAGCTTGCCCATGCCAACGATCGCGAGGGCAAGCCACCGGCCATCGAACTGGCCATCGGCCAGCGCCCGGCAATCGTCGGCGGCAATGTCGGCGGCAAGGGCGATATCGCCATGATGCAGTATTCGAAAGACCGCAAGGGTCCCTCACTCCAGCTACTGGTCAACCACGACGACGCGACCCGCGAATTCGCTTACGCCGAGAAGGACAACTATTCCCTGGACGCGGCGAAGAGATACGGGTTTATTGTGGTCGATATGAAGCGGGACTGGGCGACGATTCTGGTTCGATGAGCGTACGGAGCCCAGGGAGCCTCTGATCTATTCAGAGGCTCCCTAAGGCCAACGGCTCTAATGACATCTCGCAGCGAGCGAAGTGAGCGACTTGCGGGCGGCGAAGCAGCCGACTTACGCTTTTCCGCCCTCACTCAACCTTCGATATCTCCAGACCACCGACGCTGACACCAAGATCGATGCCTTCGCCCGCACCGGACAGCGCCAATGACACGGTGCCCTTGGTCAACACCTGGGCGGTACCCGACTTTAGCGCGCCCGCGCTCGCGTCGGCCTGTGCATAGCCGCCAAGCACGTCGTTGATGCTGTGCACGCCGGTGAACTTGCCCAGCCCGCCGGTAATCTTCGAACGGCCCACACTCAGGCCGCCGCCATGGGCGCTGAGTTTCACCTTCATCGTGGATCCGTTATTGCAGGTGACCACTCCCGTCCCGGTGGTGCGCTTGTAGATCACCGACCAGCCGGAAAGATCGAATCGCATCTTGCACTCGACCGGCGCCGCCGTGGCGGCCTGGGCGACGGCGATCGCGCCGACGAGTATCGCGGCCCTGACGAATATGCGCATTTTCATTGCCTTCTCCTCCCATGAAACCATGGTGCGGAACGCACCGGATACTCAGACAAGGAACAGCCAGACCGCACTGAGGCCGCCGAGCAGGATCAGCAGGACGGTCATGATGTAGACGGCGCGGTCCATCGGCCGAAAAGTCGAATTCCGGATATCGTCACCGACGCGGCGGTAGCGATACAGTGACCAGGCAGCCAGGATCAGGCCGAGCAGGACCATGCCGCCGCCAATGTTGCCGGTGTCGCGCAAGAGGTGACCAGCGCGCTCCCCGGCACGAAGCGTGCCTTGCTGCTCGAGGAAGGCTGCAAAGCGGTTCAGGGTGATACCGAAGCTGATCAAGGATACCGCTGTCCGCACGTAGGCAAGATGGGTACGTTCATTCGCAAGGTGCGAACGCAGGTCCCCCAGGTCGGTACGGCGCACGCCCAGGCGCGTGCGGTAGATCGCCAGCAGGGTCGCCGCCGTGCCGCCGTCCTTGCCCTGGATCGACTGGGCGACCTCGGGTGGCAGTTCGGGAACGACGTTGAGCAGGCTTTGTTCGCGCATGAGGGTTCCCGTGGGATGGACGGCTCATTGAGCCGGTTTCGCTTCCTGCCAGCTGCTATCCGGATCGAAGCGTTTCATTGCCTGTGCCGTCTTCGCGCCATCCTTGCCGAGGTCCTTCTCGAAAACTTCGCCGTCATGGCTGACCATGAAGCTCATCACGCCGGTATCGCCATAGCGCGAGGGCCACGCGACCAGGGCAAAGCCGTTGGTCATGCGTTTGCCGACGATGTAATCGTAGGCGCCGCCGGGTGCCGACGGCCCCTGCGCGGTAAGGATGCGGTAGTGGTAGCCGTGGAAATCCGTGCCGGTTGCGTTGTCGGCGAACAGCGGGCCGAGCGGGCTTTCGTCGTTGCCGGAGGCATCGGCCCAGTACAGGCCATCCTGTTTGCCCGGCGTACTCAACAGCTTCTGCGCGTATTCGAGCACGCCGTCGTCATTGCGCTCCTTCGACGCGTACTCGCGTTGCGCATCGTAATAGGCAAGCATGGCCTGCATCGTCGCCAGTTCGTCGTTGCCGATCCGGCGCAGACGTATCTCTTCGCGCGCGCCGTCCAGATCGAAGTGCCAGCCGGCGGTACCCTTGACCAGGGGAATGGGCAGGACCCAGTCCTCCTGGCCCACCACGAGGTGCGACTTGCCCTCCGCTTCGGCGATACGATGACGCTTGTCGTAACCGGCGAGAAACGCATCGACATCGTCGCGATCGATACCCTCCAGCGGAATGTATTCCTTCCAGTTCTGACCGAGTACGGTCCGCAGCCCGGCCTGATCGCCTGCGCGAACGGCCCGGACAAACGCTTCCGTCGCCGCGGCGGCATCCGGGTAAGTGGCCTGCGCCCACGCCCCACCCGTCGGAAGACAGGCGATCAGCAGCACCAGGACGCGTAGCCCGTGACCGGGCATGGAAAAGTTCATGGCGTGATCCTCAACGACGGCGTCCGCCGCCACGTGACGGCGCGGGACGGGAAACCTGGCGACCACCGGCGGAGGCGCCAGCGCCGCGCGACGTGTTCATCGAACGCTGGCTGGCCTGCCCTCGATTGGCCTGGTCCCGGGATGTGCCCGGCGACTTCGCACCGCTGAATGCGTTGTTATGCGCCGCCGACGCCTGGCGACTGGCGCCGGCGCCGGCCTGGCGACTGCGCCGGCGCCGGCCTGCCGATTGGCGCCACCGGCGTTACCACGCGCGTCAGCCCGGTCGCCACCGGTGTTGCGGGCAACGTCGCGGCTACCGGCACTGTTATCGCCCCGATTGCCGCCACGGTCGCCCGCGTTGTCACGAAGGTTGGCCGCGGAGCCGTTGCCGGTGCGCTTATCGAAACTCTGCAAGGCGTTCTGCCGGCTGGAGTCACGTGCCGTATCGCGGCCACGGTAGGCCTGGCGTTGATCCGCGCCGCCGACGCCCTGGCCGAATTGCTGGCGGCTGCGATTGTCGCGATAGGGCGTGCCCCGCCGATTCTGCGGATTGTGGTTCCACTTGGCGTTGCCGTTGCCGCTGATGCGGTTGTTGACGTTCATGTTGTTGTAGCGGTTGACGTTGATGTTGACGTCGTTGTGCCCCCAGTTGAAACCGCCCCAAAGGGAATTGGCGATCGCAATGCCGGTACCGAAGGCCAGCCCGGCCGCTATCCCGGTGGCCACCGGATGGTAATAACCGGGCGGCGGTGGCCAATAGGTCGGCGGATAGGTCGGGTACGCCCAGGCGCCGTAGACGACCGTGGGGTTGTAGCTCGGCACATAGACGACTTCGGGATTGGCAGGCTCGATCTGGATCACCGTGGTCTGCGGCGTGGCCTCCTGCACGATCACTTTCTGTTGTTCGCTGCGTCTTGAGATTGCCGGCCTTCTGCGCCTGGGCGCGCAACCTCTGCACCGAGTCCATCACGTCCTCCGGTTGCGCGAGGAAGGCGTCGCCGACGTTCTGCACCCAGTCCGGGTGTGCCTGCATCTGCGCCATCACCTCGGGAAAGGCGACCAGCGATTGCACGCTGGGATCCCAGGCCTTGTCGGCCACCTGCTTCACCGCGGCATCGCCCTGTGCCTTCGGGTTGGCCTTCGACCATGCCGCGGCCTCGGCGACATCGCCCGGGTAGGTCGCCGCCATCAGTATCTGCGAGAGCAAGGCATCGGGATAAAGGGCGACGGGCGCCATCATCTGGTCGAGCTGCTCTTTCTTGAAGACCTTGTCCCCGCCCTTGGCGTCCTGCGCCACGACGATGCCGGACAGCAGCGCCAGGACGAGCGTCAGGCACGCCCGCAGGAACCAGTATCGCCGTGACGTCTTCATCGCTGCACTCCCGTGCGTCCACCATGACCGGGGCGAAAGGCCAGGGATGGCTTCACGCCCTCCCCGGATCGAGCTTGCGGCGAACCCGCGGCAGGGCGCCAGCGCATTTCTGCGTACCGGACTTACGCAAAAGTACCTACTTCGCCGGGAACACCGCCTTGGCATCGCGGATGAACAACGCGCGCAGCTTGTCCCAGAAGTCGCCACCGAGCAGGAACAGGCTGACCAGGATCAGCAGGTCGCCCAGCATCGCGACGATCCGTGGATGCTGCTGCCGCAACGGGGTCAGATCGGCGGCGATATAAGGCCCGATCGAACTGAGCACGATGAGGGTGACGAACAGGATCAGCCCGATGCGGTAACGCATCGGGCTGACTGTGGCCGGCGGCGCCAGGCGACGGAAATGCGAGGCTATCAGCGACTTCAGGTACGCGAATCCCGGTTTGCCCATGATCGCCACCGCGATCACCAGGAACAGCTTGGGGAAACCGACCAGGAGAATGCCGTTGATGGTGACCTTGAGCCCGTCGGCCAGGCCGGAAGCCCTAACCAGGGGGATCAGCGCCAGGGCCAGCCCCCAGCCGGCGATCCACACCGCGACGCCCATGATCAGGCGTCGCTTCTGGCGTGGGTCGGCGGGTGCCGAAGCCGGCGGAACCGGTGCGGAAACGGTGGTCATGGCGGTGCCTCCTTTGCATGCGGGTTATACGGCGGGGATCCCGATGAACGCGTGGCGGGCGGTGGCATGACCGGGTGCTTGGGGGTGGCGCGATGCCAGACCAGGTTCATCATGCCGACCGCGAACATCCCGGCGAGGACGAATTGGAACAGGCGCACGAGCCACAGCGAGAACGAGCCCGGACCCGAGGCGATCGCCGAGCCGAGGATGATCAACATCGTGTTGCAGGCGATCAGGGCCACCGCCGCCGAAGGCCCGCCGGCGACGATGCGCTGGCCAAACCCCAATAGCGCCACGAACAACAGGCCGGCGAGGAACGGCAGGGTCGGCGTGGTCAGCAGCAAGCCGTACAGGAGCAGTCCGAGCAGGCCGCCGGCAAGATTGCCCAGGATCATTCCCGCCGCGTGCAGGCGGCTGCGCTGCAAGTCGAAATTGGCCACCAGCATCACCGTCGCGACCAGCACCGGCAACGCATCGGCCAGGCCGAACAACAAATAGACCAGCATCAACGGCAACACGATCGCGGTGGAGAGCAACGCCATCGCCAGCGGCGTGGTCGCGCCCGGCATCGCCGCGGGCGTGGGCGTGGGTACCGGCGCGCGCGGCCACGGCAGATAGACGGCCCAGATGGCCAGCAGCGCGAGCGCGATGCCGCGAATCATCGCCATCGGCAGGAAGCCGGCCTGGGCCGGTGCGATCATTGCCACGACCGGGATCGTCGCCAGGCAGATCAGGAGCAACATGGCGGGCAAGCGAGCCCGCCCGCCAGCCATGGTGTGAAACGCGAGAAACAGGCATAACGCGATCAGCCCGAAGAGCACCGCGGGTATATCGCGAAACAGCGATACCAGCAGGAAGGCGAACAGTGCGGCGACCGACATCGTCACCAGCAAGGCCACGCCCATCTTCAGTGGAGGTCGCATTGGCAGGTTGGCCAGCAGGACCGCGGTGAGCACCGGCGCCAGAAAACTGGGCGGCCATTGCAGCCACTCGCACAGCACGAAGGCGGCGGTGGTTCCCGCGGCGAAACGCAGCACGGCGTGCAGCCTGGCTTCGGCCTGCCCATCCGACGGTGCGCTGGCGGGCTTCGCGCTCATCGCAGGTAACTCAGCAAGGCGACTATGGCAATCCACAGGCGCGATAGCGGATTCAGCAGCGAGCGCTCGCGGGTCAGGACGACGACATTGGCCTGCGCCCCGCTGCGGCCGGGTGGAAGCGCCCGCGACGCGTCGACGGGGTCGAGCACGATGCGCACCTGAAAACGTTGGGGTTCGCGCAGCCAGCCGGCCGGCGCGTCGACCGTGGGCAACTGTCCTGTCGGTGTGTCGTCACCCTGGGCGATGCCCCAGCCGACGCTTTCCACATGCGCGGGAAACACCTCTCCGGGACGGTCGTCGAAGGCGACGTAGGCGCGGTTGCCCGCGGCGATGTTGCCCAGTTGGTTCTCGCGCATCGCCGCGGTCACCCAACGCTGGCCGCCGGCCATGAAACTCAACACCGGCTGGCCACGGCTGGCGAACTGCCCCGTGGACAAGCGCAAGTTGGTGATGGCACCGTCGGCCGGGGCGACCACGGTGCTATGGCGCAGGTCGAGCTGGGCCTGCTCCACCGCGGCCTGCGCCTGGCGTATCTGTGCATTGTCGCTGCCGGTTTCGCCCTGGCGTATGCGCGCGCGTTCGGCCTCGGCCTCGGCCCGGCCCAACTCGGCGCGCGTCTTGTCGATATCGGCGCGTGCGCGGATGGCCGAGGTTTCCGCCAACGCCCGCTTGGCTGACAGGTCGAGCACGATTTTCCCCAGTTGCTGGCTCGCCGCCAGATCCACGCGCTGCCGGCTGAGCTGGGCATCGGCGACGCGCACGTCGGCCACCGCGGCATCGGCGCCCTGCGTCGCCACGGCCAGGTTCGCCTGCGCCGCACGTAGCGCGATCTGGAATGGCAACGGGTCGATCCGGAACAGCACCTGCCCTTTTCTCACCTGACTGTTGTCGGGCACGTCCACCGCCACCACGGGTCCACTGACCTCGGGCGCGATCTGCACGAGAAAGGTATCGACGCTCGCCTGTGACGTGTACGGCGTGATCCGGTCGGCGACGACGTGATAGGCGAAGAGCGCGAGCAGCACGACCAGGGTCGCGCGCACGATACGGCGGACGCGTTGCGCGCCTGCCGCCGCGGCATCGGGTGGCGAGGCTGACGATGGTGTATTCGCGGGCTCGTCACCGGAAGGCGCGGAAGCGGTTGCTTCGGGATTGGTTTGTGGCTCGGTTGGCATCGGCGCTCTCGTCGCTGGCATCACGGATGGGACAGGTGGGCCCTGGACACGTGCACCGCGTCGATGCCGCCCTCTGTGGCCGGTTGTTGCTGCGCTACCGGCAGCGGTGCGACTTGTTCGATCCAGTCGCCACCCAATGCGCGGTACAGGTCCACCAGCGAACGGTAGCCATCGCCGCGCGCCGTGCTCAACGACAATTCAGCCGAGAACAGGCTGCGTTCGGTATCGAGTACTTCGAGGTAGTCGGTGTAGCCGTTGTCGTAGCGCTCGCGCGCGAGTTCCACGGCACGCCGCAGCGCCGCCACCTGACGTTCCAGCGAGGCCACCTGTGCGCGCCTGCCCTGGATGGCGACCAGGGCATCGTCGACGTCGCGAAAAGCGCTTTGAATGGTCTGCTGGTACGCGGCCAGTGCCTGATCGCGGCGTGCCTGCGCCTGCCGGTTGGCCGAGTCGATGGCCCCGCCGGCGAAAATGGGCCCGAGCAACTGCCCGGCGAACGACCAGGTGCGCGCCGGCCCGGTGAACAGGTCGCTGAGTTCCCTGCTGGCACGCCCGCCCGAGCCGGTCAGCGCCAAGGTGGGAAAGTAGAGCGCGCGAGCCGCGCCGACCAGGGCATTGGCCGCGATCAACTGCTGTTCGGACTGCAGGATATCGGGGCGCCTGGCGATCAGATCGGACGGCAGGGCGGCCGGCACCGGTGGTGCCGTCAGGCTCTGCAAGCTGCGCCCGCGCCGGATCGGGCCCGGGTTCCTGCCGATCAGTACCGACAATGCGTGTTCCTGCTGCGCTATGGCCTGCTGCAGCACCGGGATCGTGGTGACGGCGGTCTCGTACTCCGCGGTGACCTGCATCATCTCGAACTCGGACACCGCGCCGCCGTCCAGCCTCATCTGGAACACGTCGACATTGCGCTTGCGGCCTTCCAGCGTCGCCTGGGAGATCTCCAGCTGACGATCCAGATCGAGCAGCGTGACGTAGCCGGAAACGATCGTCGACACCAGGGTCAGGGCCACACCGAGGCGCGCCTCTTCCGTCCCCAGAAGATCGGCGCGCGCAGCCTCGTCCTCACGCCGAATGCGACCCCACAAGTCCAGTTCCCAACTCGCCGACAGCAGCGCGGAGTAGCTGTTGCTTACCGGGCTTGTACCGGAAGGAAGCGGCACGGCACTCCGACTCGTACGCTGACGACTGGCGCCAGCGCCGTAACCCACCTGGGGAAGGCCCTGCGCGTGCGTGGCAACCACGCGTGCGGCAAATTCGTCCACGCGTGCCGTGGCGATGCGCAGATCATGGTTGGCAGCCAATCCTTCATCCACCAGTGCATCGAGCTCGGGGTCGCCAAACCCGCGCCACCAGGCAGGCACGACCGCCAACGACGCGACCGCTGTCGCCTCGCTCCCAAAACGATAGGTTCGGGGCACGTCGACTGTCGGCCGGGTGTAATCCGGACCGAGTGTGCAACCGGCACTGGCACATACGGCGAGAATCAGGGCGAACAGCGGAGCGCTACCGATGCGTAGTCCGGAGCTCATGGACATCCGTTTGATCGATAGCCGCCTGCAGCGATGTCTTTGCATGCCGTGCCCCCGGGAGCCGCGGGTCGATCCGACCGGCAACGTCGATATGATGCCAGCGCGCCGGGTCACCGGCTTGCGTAAAAGTACCTATGCGTGAGGGCCATCGGTCCTCTCACCGTAGAATTACCCGGTGGCGGTAAGTAGTAGTTCGCTGTCTGTCGACCGCCCGGCAAACGGATAATCCCGCCGATTCCCACGCTGGAGAAGGAAGGTGATTTTACCCATCGCGCGCAAGGCGCTCTGCCTGTTAGCCGTGTTATCCGCAAGCTTCGTTGCGTTGCCGTCGCACGCAGCCGATGTCGACCCATGGGACGGCGCCTGGCATGGCAGCATCACGCCCTACCTCTGGCTTCCCGGCGTTTCGGCAAAGTCTCGCTACTCGTATCAGGGCAGCGAAGTGCATGACAAAACCGACCGCGACATCCTGAGCAATCTCAGTGGCGCGCTGATGATCGACGGCGATGTTCGCAAGGGCGACTGGGGGATGTATGGCGATTTCGTCTGGGTCAAGTTCGATAACGAGAAAAGCCGCTTCCGAAGCATCGGTGGCGAAAATGTCGGTGGCGACGCCTCGCTGGACACGCGCACCGGACTGAAGGGGGGCTTCGTCACCCTTGCCGGTCTTTATTCACTCGGCCATGGGTCAGAGGGGTATACCGACCTGCTGTTCGGTGGACGTTATCTTTGGCTGAAGGGGAACCTCAGCTGGAATTTCGGTTTCGCGGGAAATCGCTTCGGCATCGCCGATAGTGGACATCTTGCCGAGAACACGCACGTGACAGACGCGCTGATTGGCATACGTGGCCGGTGGACCCCCGGCGGCGGACCCTGGTTCTTTCCTTATTACTTCGATATCGGCGCGGGTGGCTCGGACTTCACTTCGCAGATCGCGCTCGGCGCGGGCTATGCGTTTCACTGGGGCGATGTGTCCCTTGCCTGGCGCTATGTGACGTATCAGGGCGACGACGATTCCTTCATAGAGCGGATGTCGTTGTCGGGCCCGACCATCGGCGTGACCTGGCACTTCTGAGCGGCTATGGCGCCAGGGAGAATTTTCGCCGAGGCCACCCATCTCGCGGTGCTCAGGCGCATGCGCCTGATCAGGGACAGGGATCGTCCCGAACCGATACGCCGCGTCGCGATCCCCGGACTGCCGTTCTGAAGAGCCGTCAGCGACGGGCGACGAACTCACCCATCCAGGCCAGCGCCTCCCGCCAGAGAAACCGCCGCGCCTCTGCGCCGCCGTCGAGTCCCGGATAGAAACGCCTGAGGCAGACCTGGCCGTCCCGCGACAGCGAGAAGCCGTTGTCCGCCAGATGCACGTGAAAACCGCGCGACACCGCCGCGCCCCTGCCGAGCATATGGAATATCGTCATGGCACCCTCCCCCTGGGGCGCATCCTGCACCCCTCGGGACGAGGATTCAAGGGCATCCGACCAACTCTTCCGCCGGCCGCTGGCTGGGGTAGACTCGACCGATGACGATCTCCTGCGGCAGTGCACTCGTGGTCGATCGCGCCAGCATGGTCGCCGAGGTGGTGGCCCTGGCGCTGAGCGACGCGGGATACGACGCGCATGCGGCGATGACGTATCGCGACGCCACGCGCACGTTTCGCGACCTGCCCGATCTCAGCCTGCTGATTGCGCACGCCGACCTGCCCGACGAACCGCGCGGCGGTGCCCTGCTGAGCATGGCTGCCTCGGCGCGCCCGAACCTGCCGATCATCGTGATTTCCGCGCGCCGCGCGAGCGTGCTGCCGCCGCTGCCGGCGACCGCCATCCTGCTCATGAAACCCTTCGATCGCGCACAGCTGATGCAGGCCGTCGCCGAAGCGACCTCGCGCGTCGCTCGTTAGGAAACTGCCGATGCCCGGGGACTGCTCCGGCGAAACCGGAGGGGCGCATGGTGGGTCGTGACAGATTCGAACTGTCGACCTACGGATTAAAAGTCCGCTGCTCTACCAACTGAGCTAACGACCCATGCGCAAAGAGCCGCCTAGTTTAGTGGCTGGTTCGGGCAGGCACAACCCGAAGGCAGGGAACAGGGAACAGGGGACGGGGAGCGGGATGGTCTGGAGCGGATCTAAGCAGTCGCGTTGCCTCTGACTTCAAGGCAGCAGGTTACCGATATCCTCACTGTTCCCCGTTCCCCACTCCACCTGCCTGGCTTCAGGCGTAGTAGGTCGGATCCGGCACGCCGGCCTGGTCGAAGCCCTGCTTGCGCAGGCGACAGGCATCGCAGTGGCCGCAGGCGCGGCCTTCCTCGTCGGCGTTGTAGCAGCTGACGGTGGCGGCGAAATCGATGCCCAGGCGCAGGCCTTCGCGAACGATATCGGCCTTGCCCATCTTCATCAGCGGCGCGTGGATGGTCATCTCGGCGCCCTCGACGCCCGCCTTGGTGGCGACATTGGCCAGCACCTGGAAGGCATCGATAAAGGCCGGCCGGCAATCCGGATAACCGGAATAGTCGACCGCGTTCACGCCGCAGAAGATGTCGTTGGCGCCGAGCACCTCGGCCCAGCCGAGCGCGATCGACAACATGATGGTGTTGCGCGCCGGCACATAGGTCACCGGGATGCCCTCGCCACCCTCGTCCGGCACATCGATGTCCGCGGTCAGCGCGGAGCCGCCGATGCTGCGCAGGTCGATGTGCACGGTCTTGTGCACGACCGCGCCGAGCATGGCGGCGACCCGCGCCGAAGCGACCAGCTCGGAACTATGCCGCTGGCCGTAGGCAACACTCAGCGCATACACCTCGAACCCCTGCTCGCGCGCCATGGCGATGGTGACGGCCGAATCCATGCCTCCGGAAACGAGGATGACGGCTCTGCGTGGGGAGGTCGATGACTGGCTCATGGGCGAATGACTTCTTTGATTCAATGACCGGGCGCATCATTCCATAGCAGCTTGTGCAGCTGCATCTGGAAACGCACCGGCAGGCGCTCGGCGAGGATCCATTCGGCGAGCTCGCGCGGCGCAACCTTGCCGTGCACCGGCGAGAACAGCACCATGCAGAGCGCCGGCAGGTTCCGTTCGAGCACGATATCGCGCGCCCATTCGAAATCGCCGCGGCTGGCGACGACGACCTTGACCTGGTCGTGCGGATTCAGGTGATCGATGTTGGACCAGAGGTTACGCGCGCTCTCGCCCGAATCGGGTGCCTTCAGGTCCACGACCTTGCGCACGCGCGGATCGACGGCGGCGATATCGAGCGCGCCGGAGGTTTCCAGCGAAACCTCGTAACCGGCATCGCACAGGCGCTCGAGCAGGAGCAGGCAGCGCTTCTGCGCCAGCGGCTCGCCGCCGGTGACGCAGACATGCTTCGCGCCATGCCTGGCGACCTCGGCGAGGATCGCGTCGATCTCGTGCCACTGGCCGCCGTGGAAGGCGTATTCGGTATCGCACCAGACGCAGCGCAAAGGGCAACCGGTCAGGCGGACGAAGACGGTGGGCCAGCCGATCGCATCGGCTTCGCCCTGGATCGAATGGAAGATCTCGGTGATCTTCAACCGATCGCCGACGGGCGTCGCCGGCGAGATGTCCGCCAGGCCCGCGGTACCGCCAGCCATCTTAGTTCGCCGACTGCTGCAGGCGACGCAGACGCTCCTGGGCGAGGCCGGCGGCCTTCGAACCCGGATACTTCGTCGACACCGACTTCAGCGTGGCGATCGCGGCGTCCTTCTGCTTCATTTCGACCTGGCAGTAGCCGACCTTGAGCAGGCCGTCGGGCACCTTGTCGCTCTGCGGGAACTGGGTCACGAGCCGCTGGAAGGCCTCCAGCGCCACGGGGTAGTTCATCGTCACGTAGTACGACTCGCCAAGCCAGTAATAGGCATTGGGTGCCAGCGTGCTGTCCGGGTACTTCTGCAGGAAGTCGCGGAAGCCGCGCGAGGACGCGGCGTAGTCGCCGGCGCGCAGCGACTTGAACGCGGCGTCGTACGTGGCCTGCGCCGCGGCCGGATCGGTCGGAGCGGCCGTGTTGTTGCCCGCGTTCGCGGCGGCTGCCGCGGGTGCGGCTGCCGCGGGCGCGGCATTGACGGCGGCCGGAGCCGGCGTCGGGGAATTCGTGGGTGTGGATGCGCTCGGGGCATTGCCTCCGACAGCGGGCGCACCGCCCTTTTCAAGCCGGCCAAGACGCGAATCGAGATCGACGTATTGGGACTTGTTGGTGTCCTGGAGTTGCTGGTTCTGGTGCTGGAGCTCTTCGATCTGGCCCTGCAACTGCTGGACCTGTTGTTGCAGATCGGACACCTGGTTGACCACGCCGACATTGCCCTGGCTGGCCTGCGCCTGCTGTTCAAGGCGGGCCACACGGTCGGCAAGGCTCAGACGCGAGTCCTGGGCATGCACCGGCAGGCCGAAAAGCGTGGCGGACGCGATAGCGCCCGCCACACCCAGCCTGGCTGCAAAACTATTGGCCAGAGTCTTCTTCATTACTTCGCGGTGTAGATGATCTCGACGCGACGATTCTTGGCCCAGCAATCATCGTTGTGCTCACGGCACACCGGGTTTTCCTTACCCTTGGCAACGACGTTCAGCTGGCTGGCCGAACCGCCGGCAGCCTGGAGGCCGCTGGAGACAGCATTGCCACGACGCTCGCTGAGGCCGAGGTTGTACTCGCGGGTGCCACGCTCGTCGGTGTTGCCTTCGAGGGTCATGGCGGCCGACGGGCGGTCACGCAGGTACTTGGCGTGGCAGGCGATGATCTGCTGGAATTCCGGCTTGATTTCGTTCTTGTCGAAATCGAAGTAGACCACGCGCTGACGCAGGCAAGCGTCGGTGTCGAGGTCGGCCGGGGTGTAGCGGCCATCGCTCTGGATCGGGGCAGCGGTCTGTTCGACCGGCTGCTGCGGCTGGGGCTTGACTTCCTGCTTCTTGGAGCAGGCGACCGCGCCGACGCACAGCAGGGCGGCCAGGGTGACGCGAACGGTCTTATTCATGGGACGTTCCTTCAACAGTTGAGTTCCGACAGTCGATTACGGTTACGGGACAGACACCGCCGGTGGGCCGGCTGTTTTTTTTGCCTTACGCGTCGACGGAGCACTGTCCCGTACTCCTGCCAACGACACGACGACGAGACGAATGCCGTCCGCCGCCGCAAAACTCCGGTCCGCACAAAAGGCGCGGATAACCGCGCCCTTTCCTTAGGACCTTCACTGTCGCCCGCGTTGCCGAGTGGCGCCAGATCGATCAATGACATCAACGCTGCCGGTACGGACCCCAGGCAGGTTCGCGCACATCGCCATCCGAAAGCACGAGGCGTTGCCTGACCTGTCCGTCCGCCGAAACGGCGTAGAGCACACCGCGGGTACCTTGGGATGCGGCGTACAACAGCATGCTTGCGTTCGGAGCGAAGCTGGGGGCGTCGTCGACGTTGCCTGGCGACACGAAGCGAACCTGGCCACCCAAACTGCGGTCCATGATTGCAATACGATACACGTTCCCGTTGCCCTGCACCATCGCAATCTGCTTGCCGTCGAAGCTGATCGAGGGGCTGGCGTTGAAACTGCCCTGGAAAGTGATCCGCTCGGCATTGCCGCCGGCGATCGAGGTCTGGTAGAGCTGGGGCCGTCCGGAGCGGTCCGAAGTAAAGACCAGGCTCTGGCCATCCGGGGTGAAGGTCGGCTCGGTATCGATCGCGAAATTATTGGTGACCCGCGTTTCCTTGCGGCTGGCGATGTCGATCAGGAAGATTTCCGGATTGCCGACATAGGACAGGGTCACGGCCAGCTTGCTGCCGTCAGGCGAGAAGTGCGGCGCGCTGTTGATGCCCTTCGGATGGGAGGCGATCAGCTGCCGGGCACCGGTGCCGATGTCCTGCAGATAGACGGCCGAATTGCCGCTCTCGAAGGACACGTAGGCCAGCTTGCGGCCGTCCGGCGACCAGGCCGGCGACAGCAGGGATTCCTTCGAGCGGGCCACGACCTGCGGATTGAAGCCGTCCGAATCGGCGACGATCAGCGAGTACTTGGTGTTGCTGCCGACACCCACCGCGGTGACATAGGCGATGCGGGTCCAGAAGGCGCCGCGCACGCCGGTGATCTTTTCATAGATCTGGTCGGCGATCTGGTGGGCGACCCCGCGCAGGTCGCCCTCGGGGGCGGTGAACGCCTGGGCCAGCAGGCTCTGCTGGCGGTTGACGTCCCACAGTTCGTACTCGACGCGGATCATCCCGCCACCGGCATCGCTGATGCGGCCGATGGTGATGTAGTCCTGCTTGAGCAGCCGCCAGGTGGCGAACTTGATGTCGCTGCCCTTCGAAGGCATCTCGACGATGTCGGCCTTGTCCAGCGAGCGGAACTTGCCCGAGCGGTTGAAATCGGCGCGGATCACGTCGGCGATGTCGGTCGGCAGCGGCGCGCCGCCGGCCTGGGCGAAGGGCACCACGGCAATCGGGGTCGCGGTCTTCAGACCGCCGACGATGTCCACGTTGAGCGACTGGGCGGCGGCCGGGCCGGCCACGAAGGCGGCCAGGACGAGCAGGAGGGTGGCTAGGCGGAAGCTCATAGTGCGCATGGGCTGATTCATTCGACCTTCAAAGGGGAAAGGGATGCAGGGGCTGCTGGCAATGGGTTTCGGGCCATCCGGGCTGTCGGCATGGTAACGCGGCCTCGCCGGCTAGCGTGACCGCGATCTGAACCGGCGCGGCCCGGGCTGGAATGCCCGCCCCGCGCCAGCCCGTCAATTCCGGCCGATCATTGCGGGCGGAACGTGAAACTGAGGTCGCGCTGGAAGACCGACTCGAAACCCGCATAAGGTAACGGCTGGGCACGAAGCACGGCATTTTCGATCGAAGCGCGCCCGGCCTCATCGTACGGACAGCTCGGGTCGACCTTGGCGCTCAGCACCTGACCGCCCGGAATCTGCACGATATGCACCATGCAGGGCACGTTCGGCATGTTCTCCGGACGCAGCCAGTTGGTCGTCACGGCGTTCTGCAAGGCCGCCTGGTACTTGCCCAGCAGGCCCGTATCGGCGCCGTTGTTGCCGGTCTGCACCTGGTCCGCTGGTGGCAGGTCCGCCTTGGCATTGTCCTTGGCGTTGGCCAGGTCCTTGAGCTGCTCTTCGGCCTGTTTCTTCTTGTTCTCGGCGGATTTGGTCTGCGACTTGGCGGCATCGAGCTGCTTGAAGATCTCGTCGACCTCCTTCTGCTTCTGCGCTTTCTGCGCCTCGGCGTCGATTTCGGCCTGGCGCTGGCGCTGCTTCTCTTCCTGCTCGCGCTTGGCATCCTCGGCCTTGACCAGGGCGTCCTGGACCACCTTCTCCTGGTCCTTGAGGTCCGGCTGCCTGGGCACCGGCGGCAAGGTCTTCAGGTCGGGCTTTTCCGGCGGCGGCGGTGTCGGCGGCGGGGGCACCGCCGGCGGAGGCGGCGTCGCATCCGGCACGGGCTTGACCTTTGCGGACTTCGGTGGAGGGCTGCCGGTCGGACCGATCAGCACGGCGTCGATAATCTGCCCGGGCAACTGGATCGGTGCCGGGCATTTCATGGGATTCAGGCTGGCCGGAAGCTCCGCCCAGGTATAGAACTCCTCGAATTTCGAGCACGGCATGATGTTCAGGGCCAGGAAGGCCACGATCAGGATATGCAGCAGCGCGGCAAGGACGACCGCGCGAGGCGTGCCGTTACTGTTTGCCATTCTTAGCGCCCGACTCCGGCTGGCTCATCAGGCCGATCTTGGAGACGCCCGCTTCCTGCAGGATGGGCAGGATGGCGTAGACCTTGCCATAGCCGACACGCTCGTCACCGGCGATCAGCACCTGCAACTCGGGGTTCTGGTGCTCGAAGGCGGTGATCTTGGCCTTGAACTCCTCGACCGATACCGGCTCGCGCTTGGTGCCGTTGGCGGTCAGGTAGATCTGCCCGGTCTCGTCGACCGAGACCACGACCGGATCCTTCTTGTCCTGCAACGATTTGGCATTGGTCTGCGGCAGCTGGATGTCGACGCCGAGGTTCATCATCGGCGTGGTCACCATGAAGATGATCAGCAACACGAGCATCACGTCGATGTATGGCACGACGTTGATCTCGGATTTCAGTTTCCGCTTATGCCGGCGGTGAGCGGTGCGCATGGTCGTGTCGCTCCGGGCTCAGGCGAGGTCGTCGTTCTGCTGGATCTGCCGCTGCAGTACCGAGGAGAACTCTTCCTGGAACACCTCGTAACGCGAGGCCAGGCGCTCGACCTTGTTCGCGTAGCGGTTATAGGCCCATACCGCCGGGATCGCGGCGAACAGGCCCATGGCGGTGGCGATCAGCGCCTCGGAAATATGCGGCGCGACCACGGCGATGGTCACGTCCTTCATTTCGCCCAGGCCCTGGAACGCGCCCATGATGCCCCACACGGTGCCGAACAGGCCGACGTACGGGCTGATCGAACCGACGTTGGCGAGGAACTCGAGATTCTGCTCCAGCTTGCCGATTTCGCGGGTACCGGCCACGCGCATCGCGCGCTCGGCGCCTTCGATCACGCGGACGCTCTCGGTCGCCTTGCGCTGGCGCTGGCGGGCGAATTCGCGGAAGCCTGCTTCGAACACGGTCTCGATGCCGTGCTGCCCGTCCCGGTTGCCGACCTCGCGAAACAGCGCGGCGAGGTCGCCGCCGGACCAGAAACGGTCCTCGAAGGTCTCGGCGTTCTCGTGTGCCTGCTTCAGCTGCGAGTACTTGCGGATGATGATCACCCACGAGAGAAAGGAGAACACCAGCAGCACCAGCATGACCAACAGCACCGGTACGCTTGCGTCCGCAATGAGCTTGAAAATGTTTACGCCACCGTTCATCGCTTGAAGGCTCTCTTCCGTAAATCGTTGTGAATGGCAAGGTTTCGCCTGACCGAAGGGGTCAGGCGAAGAGGTTGCCGGGTATCTGTACCGGCCGCATGGCCTCGAGGTCGACGCAGGCGACCCGGACCTGGGCACGCACCAGCAGCAGACCGTCGGCACGGGTGACGTCCTGGGCGAACAGCATACTGGCAGCGCGCCGTTCTTTGACGAGGACCGTTATCTGGAGTTCATCGTCCAGCCGGGCGGGCTTCAAGAAATCGAGCTGCATGTCGCGGACCACGAAGGCCAGCCCGGTCGAATCGCGCAGGTCCATCTGGTCGATGCCCTGGGCACGCAGCCACTCGGTCCGGGCCCGTTCCATGAAACGCAGGTAATTGGAGTGGTAGACCACGCCGCCGGCATCGGTGTCTTCCCAGTAGATGCGGACCGACCAGGTGAAGGATTCGAGCATCGTCACGGCTCCCCAGCCTCCGGCCCGAACAGGTCCGGGGCCATCGACTGGCGTGTCGGCGGGACCAGGCCCAGGTGGCGCCATGCCTTGGCGCTGGCCATGCGGCCCCGTGCGCTGCGGATCAGATACCCCTGCTGGATCAGGTAGGGCTCGACCACGTCCTCGAGCGTCCCGCGATCCTCGCTGAGCGCCGCGGCCAGCGATTCGACGCCGACCGGGCCACCGTCGAAGTTCTCGATGATGACGCGCATCAGACGCCGGTCGAGCTCGTCGAAGCCCTCGTTATCCACCTTCAGCATGTCCATCGCCGCTCTGGCGGCTTCGTGGGTGATCTGGCCCTGGGCGCGGACCTCGGCGAAGTCGCGTACGCGGCGCAACAGGCGGTTGGCGATACGCGGGGTGCCACGGGAGCGGCGGGCGATCTCGATCGCCCCCTCCAGGTCGCAGGCGATGTCGAAGATGCGCGCCGCGCGTCGAACGATCGCGGTCAGCTCGTCGACGCTGTAGAACTCCAGTCGCTGGACGATGCCGAAGCGGTCGCGCAAGGGCCCGGTCAGGAGGCCGGCACGGGTCGTCGCACCGATCAGGGTGAAGGGCGGCAGGTCGAGCTTGATCGAACGCGCGGCCGGCCCCTCGCCGATCATGATGTCGATCTGGAAGTCTTCCATGGCCGGGTAGAGCACTTCCTCGACCACCGGCGACAGCCGGTGGATCTCGTCGACGAAGAGCACATCGTTCTTCTCGAGGTTGGTCAGCAGCGCCGCCAGGTCGCCGGCACGCTCGAGCACCGGTCCCGAGGTCGAACGCACATTGACCCCGAGTTCGTTGGCGATGACGTGGGAAAGCGTGGTCTTGCCCAGCCCCGGCGGCCCGAAGATCAGCACATGGTCCAGCGCCCCACCCCGCCGCCGCGCCGCCTCGATATAGATCGACATCTGCTCACGCACCGCCTGCTGGCCGAGATACTCGGCCAGCCGCTTGGGCCGGATACTGGCTTCCAGCGCCTCGTCGTCCATGGCGGCGACAGAGGTAACGATGCGGTGCTCGGTCATGCCGCGCATTATGGCAGAGGGCTTCGTGAAGGTGGCCAGGGGACTAAGCCAGCGGTTGGAAAGTCACTGCCCCAAAGGACTCGCGAACAGGGTTCGCTTCCCACGAGATCGACGTATCGCGATGGGGTCGGCGCCTAGGGCGCCGTGGTTTCGCCCCCCTGCCGGGGCGCGAGTCACTTTTCTGGAATGGCCCAGAAAAGTAACCCAAAGAGGCCACCCCGATCGCGTGCCCGCTTCGCGGGGCGGCCGGCTGGGCCGGGGTTTACGGCCGTACATCCCTGTACGGTCGTAAACGGTCGGCATCCATGCCGACCCCCGCTTCGCGGGCCTTTTCGTCCCAGCCGGCCTCACTGCTCAACGGGGCCCCGGGAGATCAAGAGCCGGCTGATCGCCGTGTGCTTATTTTGGCCAGCTTGCAGGTCTGGCCTCAAAGGGCTCGCGCACAGGGTGCGCTCCAACAAGGCTCGTGCATCGCGAGTCCGTTGGGGCCGTGCGCGCATGATCGCGAGCTTGATCAAGCCCGGCGCATTCGTGCCATTTTAATCGCCAATATCCCGGGCAATCGCCAGCAGCGCCTGCTGGTTACTCGCAATATTGTCCGGGTACGTCGGTTGCAACATGAGCGAAAGCGAGAACCTGTCCGTGGTCCATGCAACGGATACCAGCGTCCGCCCGTCCTCGGAGCGTGCCGTCTTCGCAATGCCGGGATGGCCATTCACGTCCACGTTGATCCATTCTTCGATCACGGTAATGGCCGCCTCGGAAGCGACGTAATCGACTTCATCGAAGACCACCAGACCCAGGCCCGCCACATCGAATACACGAGATAGCCCGGTCCACTTGCCCTCTTTCAATCCACCGGCGGTCGTTGCCTCGGCGAAACGCGCCGACTCAAGTTGTGTCCCCACGATCGAACGGGGTTCGGCAAAGAGCCCGGGGCGAATATCGCTTGTCGAAGAGAACCGTCGCATGGGGGTTCGCGCGTCCCCGCCCACGTCGGGCCCAGACTTCAAAACGGCCTGGCGAAGATCCGGAACGCGTATGTTCGCGGCCGCATGAAAGCCCTTTTCTTTCTGCTCCTGGATGGACCTCGCCATTTCGTCAGCGAGCGGCCCAACGAACTGCGAATCCTCTAGCGGGACAATGTGAAGGCCTTTGTCGAATTTCATCTTCGCGAAATCGATGCCGCTGGCAATGGCCAGCTCTTTCTCTTCGGGATTGAACTCGCTTAGCGATGCCACGGGACCGGCCTTCGATCCGGTCAGCACCGGCTCAATAGCTGAAATAGCTGGATTCGCGATTGACGTCACTACCAGGCCAAGGAGCAGGCTAATCATCTTCCGTGATGTGTTCATTTCAAAATTCCCCTAAATTGCAGTTCGTCGCAACCGTGCGCAAAGACCACCATACGTTCGAATAGTCCGTGAATGTGTGTAAACCGGTTACCGTATTTCGCGATGAATCAAACTGGTCGCCGGCACGAGAGCGCCATGTGAACGCCATCGGCGAGAACAACTCATGGCCGAAACTGGCGACAAAACCCACATGCTTGCTACTGGTTGCCATGAGATGCTGGACCAGTTCCGGCCGGTCGTATGTAATCGACTCGTTTACGAACCCGATACAGTTGGCACGGCTTAACCACTTGATGCCGGCGCTCGCCTCAGATGCGAACAAGAAGAGAACAAGACCGGAGACAGCGGTCGCAATTTTCATCCCAATGCCCTGCAGAACCCACGAATGATGGGCTGCCCAAGGCTATACGTCTCAGTAAGGGTATTTGATCAGGCCTGTCGGCCCCGAGCGTCATCCCTGAGCGATGGCAGGCGAAAGCACTTGTCGCTAGAACATGTGGGGTTTTCCCCAAGACGTCGCAAAAACGCTGCTTAATTTGGCCAGCCGCTTGGGCCGGACATGGGCGGCATGATGGCGGAGGGGATTGGTGAAGGTGCCTGGGGGGTTACTTCGTTGAGCGGGCCCGACGCCGTGCCGCTCGTAAGCGGAGCGCTGCGCGCAGTGAAGAAAAAGCGCGCAGCGCATCTAACTAAAAGCGCCACGGCGTCAGCGCGCTATAACGAAGGAATCGGCACGGCGTCGGGCCCGCTGAACGAAGCTCAGCTCTAGATTTCCACCTGCGCGCCCAGCTCGATCAACCGGTTCCCGGGAATCTGGAAGAACGCCGTCGCCGGCAGCGCATTGCGGGCCATGAAGGCGAAGAGCTTGTCCCGCCACAGCGCCATGCCCGGCCGCCGTTCGTCGGCAACGATGGTTTCGCGCGAGAGGAAGAAGGTCGTGTCCATCATGTCGAAGACCAGGCCTTCGGCGGCGCAGCGGGCGATGGTCAATGGGATGTTCGGGTCCTCGGCGAAGCCGAAGCGGACCTGCAGGCCGAAGAAGCCGCCGCCGAGGTCGGCGATTTCCAGCCGCTCTTCGGGATCGGCCATCGGCGTTTCCAGCATCTCGACGGTCAGCATCACGTTGCGCTCGTGCAGCACCTTGTTGTGCTTGAGGTTGTGCAGCATCGCGTGCGGCACGGCGTTCTGGTTGGCGGTAAGGAAGATCGCGGTTCCCGGCACGCGTAGCGGCGGATGATCGGCGATGTTCTCGATGAACGGTTCCAGTGCCAGGCCGGACTGCTTGATCTCGCGCACGACCAGTTCGCGGCCGCGGTGCCAGGTCGTCATCATGGTGAAGATGATCACGCCCAGTACCAGCGGGAACCAGCCGCCGTGGGCGATCTTCAGCGCGTTGGCGCCAAAGAAGGCGAAGTCGATGATCAGGAACAGCACGCCGGTGGCGATGACCGCGGACCAGTGCCAGCCCCAGTGCTTGCGCGCCACCACCAGGGCCAGCAGGGTGGTCATCGTCATCGTGCCCGTGACCGCGATGCCGTAAGCCGCACCGAGATTGTTCGATGAACGGAAGCCGAGTACGGCGAGGAATACCAGCACCATCAGCAGGCGGTTGATCCACGGCACGAACACCTGCCCGGACATCTCGCGCGAGGTATGTACCACGGCCATGCGCGGCGAATAACCCAGCGACATCGCCTCGCGGGTCATCGAGAACGCCCCCGAGATCACGGCCTGGGACGCGATGACCGTGGATAGCGTAGCCAGCGCGATCATCGGATAAAGCAGGCTTTCCGGAACCAGCTTGTAGAACGGGTTTTCGATCGCGGTCTGGTCGTGCAGCAACAGCGCGCCCTGGCCGAAATAATTGATCAGCAGCGCCGGCAACACGAAGCCGAACCAGGCCATGCGAATCGGCTTCTTGCCGAAGTGGCCCATGTCGGCGTACAGCGCCTCGGCGCCGGTCAACGCCAGCACCACGCCGCCGAGCGCAATGAACGCCTGCCTGCCGTGCGAGAGGAAGAAGTTCACCGCATGGATCGGGTTGAGCGCTACCAGCACCTGCGGATGGGCGAGGATCTGCCGCATGCCCAGGATGGCGAGCACGATGAACCATAGCGTCATCACCGGCGCGAAGGCCTTGCCGACCGTGCTCGAGCCGTGCCGCTGGACGGTGAACAGGACGACCAGTACCACCAGGCAAATCGGGATGACATAGCTTTCCAGCGCGGGCGCCGCGATCTCCAGGCCCTCGACGGCGGAGAGCACCGAGATCGCCGGGGTGATCACGCCATCGCCGTAGAACAGCGACGCGCCGAAGATGCCGATCGCCGCGAGTACCCAGCGCGCCCGCGGCGAGCCGCCGACACTGCGCTGGGCCAGCGCCATCAGCGCCATGATGCCGCCCTCGCCCTTGTTGTCCGCGCGCATGACGAACGTGACGTACTTCAGCGACACCACCATGATCAGCGACCAGAAGATCAGCGACAGCACGCCGAGCACGGCGGTCGGCTCCGGCGTCATGCCGTGGGTGCCGAGCGTTTCCTTCATCGCGTACAAGGGGCTGGTGCCGATATCGCCGAAGACGACACCGATCGCGCCAAGCGCCAGTGCGGCCATGCGCCGCTTGTGTTCGGCGTGCTGCGTGCCGTGGGGCAGCGTCGGGCTCATGCGGAATTTCCCAGCGCGACGCGCAGCGCCTTGCGGATGATCGCCTCGGCGCCGTCGCCCTCGGCGGCGGCCTTCTGCACCAGACGGGAAGCCTCGGCGGGCTTGTAACCGAGCTGCTGCAGCGCCACGGTGGCTTCGCCGACCGGATCGAGCGGTTGCGCACCGGAGCTCATCGAGGCACCGGGCAGACGCACGCCGGTCGGATCCACCCGATCGCGCAATTCCACCACCATGCGCTCGGCGGTCTTCTTGCCGATGCCAGGGATCTTGGTCAGCGCTACGACGTCGCCTGCATGAACCAGCCGCGCGAGGTCGTCGGTGGCGACGCCGGAGAGCACGGCCAGCGCGATCTTCGCGCCGATGCCGCTGACTTTCAGCAGGTTGCGGAACATCGCGCGCTCCGATTCCCGCAGGAACCCGTAGAGGGCGACGCCGTCTTCCTTGACCGCGTAGTGCGTCAGCAGGATCACTTCCTTGCCGAGGACCGGCAGGTCGTAAATCGTCGACATCGGCGCATCGACGTCGTAACCGACGCCGCCGACTTCGATGAGCAGGGACGGCGGTTGCTTGCTGATCAGGGTGCCACGTAACCGACCGATCATCGGCGGCGTCTCCATGCGGTGCGCGGGATACCCGACCCGCTCGATACTGGCCCGCGTATGCGCATGCGCCACGGCGATGGCCAGCGCGTCGGCCGCGTCCGCCTGGATCGCGCCCTTGACGCCGAGGATGATTCCGATCATGTGCTGTACCTGGACCTTGTCGGCGCGGCCGCTGCCGACCACCGCCTGTTTTACTTCGGTCGCCGCGTATTCGCTCATCGCTATCCCCTGGCTGACCACGGCACAGATCGCGGCACCGCGCGCCTGCCCCAGCTTGAGGGCCGAGTCGGCATTGCGCGCCATGAACACTCGCTCGATCGCGGCTTCCGTCGGCCCATGGGCGGCGATGATGCCGCACAATTCGTCAAATATGCGTTTCAGTCGCAACGGAAAGCTGGCTTCGCCCGCCACCGTCACGGCGCCATGGTAGACATGCACCAGCTTGCCGTCGGCGCCGGCGTCGATAATGCCGACGCCCGTACGCTGGCTACCCGGGTCGATGCCGAGAATGCGTATGGGGCGGGACTCGGGACTCGGGATCCGGGACTCGGGGGAAGAAGCCTTCGTCATGACGGGAGGGACTTTCACCGAAAGGGAGTACACATGCCAGACATCGCGAAGTCCGCCAGAACGCAGGTTTTATCCCGGGTCCCGAGTCCCGGGTCCCGAGTCCCGCCGGAAAAGGTCACTAGCCGCCGCCTGCCAGCTTGATGTCAGCGTTGTGATAGACCTCATGCACATCGTCGAGGCTTTCGAGCCAGTCGATCAGGTCGAGCAGGGTTTCCTCGGCCTCGGCCGGCACCGCCACGCGGTTGCCCGGACGCATCACCACATCGGCCCGCGCGGCGACCAGGCCCGCGGCGGCCAGCGCCTGGCGCACGGCCTCGAAATGCTCCTGCGCGCACAGCACGGTGCTCTCGCCGTCGGCATTGATCACGTCGTCGGCGCCTGCTTCCAGCGCCGCTTCAAGGACCTTCTCCTCCTGCGCGGCGTCGCCGCCGGTAGCGAACACCAGCTCGCCGGTACGGGCGAACTGGAAGGCCACCGAGCCGTTGGTACCGAGGTTGCCGCCATGCTTGGACAACGCATGACGCACATCGGCCACGGTGCGCACCGGATTGTCGGTGACGCAGTCGATGATCAGCGCGGTGCCGCCCGGACCATAGCCCTCGTAGCGCAGCTCCTGCATGTCGGCGCCGCCGTCGGCGCCCGAGCCGCGCTTGATCGCGCGGTCGATGGTCTCGCGGGTCATATTGGCCGCATAGAGCCTTGTCCACCGCGGCGCGCAGCCGCGGATTGCCGGCCGGATCGGCCACCCCCGCGCGCGTGGCGAGGGTGATCTCGCGGATCAGCTTGGTGAACACCTTGGCGCGCTTGGCGTCTTCGGCGTTCTTGCGACCTTCGATGGACGGGCCTCTACCCATGACTTCAGTTCCTGCCAATGATCATGACGAACAGCGGGCGATTTTACCCGCAATTCGGGGCCGGCGCCGGTTTTGTCGACAGGAGCCGTCTCGAAGTGGCCTGCGCGCAGGAAAGCGACGACCTGGCGCGCGACATCGGCGGAAAGCAGCAGGCCGGTATGACTGGTTTCCACCGTGCAATGGTCGGCCAGGCCGGGGAGCCGGGTCTCGGCGACCGACACGGATCCGTCATTTTCGCGGTCAAGTTCGCCGAGGATGCCGCCCAGCCCCATCGGCATGCGTCCGGCAACCATGCCGACCTCGCGGCCGCCGGTCCAGGACTGCAGGCCATGCTCGAGCAGTTCGCGGCTGCGACCGAGCAGCATGTCGCCACCCCAGTGACCGGTCAGGCCGCGTGCAGCGGCGCTGCCGTTCAGTGGCGACCCCAGGCAGACGATGCGCCCCGGCGGCAGGCTGCCGTCCTCGGCACAGGCCAGCAGGGCCAGGATGCCGCCGAGGCTGTGCCCGACCACGTGCACGGTGGCCGGGGCCAGTGCGGCGATGCGCTCGCGCAGCCGCGCGATCGCCTTCTCGGGCGGCGCGGCAACGCTCATGTACTCGAAGCGGTGAACCTTGAAGCCTTCCTCGACCAGCCGATGCTGGAGGACCCCCATGGCGAAGCCACGCATCCACAAACCGTGCAGCAGGATGACGTGTTGGGGATCGGTCATGGGACGGCCCGGTCAGCCGGCCACCTTTTCGCCGGCGACGCGCACATGCAGTTCCTTCAGCTGCGCGTCGGAGACGATCGACGGTGCGGCAGTCATCAGGTCCTGCGCACTGGTCGTCTTCGGGAAGGCGATCACGTCGCGGATCGACTCGGTGCCGGCCATCAGGGCGGCGATGCGGTCGATGCCGAAAGCCAGGCCACCGTGCGGCGGCGCGCCCATGCGCAGCGCCTTGAGCAGGAAACCGAACTTGGCCTCGGCCTCCTCCGCCGAGATGCCGAGCAGGTCGAACACCGTACTCTGCATGTCCGGACGATGGATACGGATCGAACCGCCACCGATCTCGTTGCCGTTCAACACCATGTCATAGCCACGGCTGACCGCGTTGATCGCATCGGCGCGCAGCTGCGCGGCATCGTCGACCCGGGGCGCGGTGAACGGGTGATGCAGGGCGACGAAGCGCTGTTCCTCCTCGTCGTACTCGAACATCGGGAAGTCGGTGACCCACAGCGGCTTCCACTCATTGGCGACCATGCCGCGATCGCGGCCGACCTTGATGCGCAGCGCGCCCATGAAGTCGGTGACGGTCTTCCACGAACCCGCGCCGAAGAACAGCAGGTCGCCATCCGCCGCGCCGGTAGCCTTGAAAATTGCTTCCAGTGCCGCGTCGTCGAGGAACTTGGCGACCGGCGAGGTCAGGCCATCACGACCCTTGGCCAGTTCGTCGATCCGCATCCAGGCCAGGCCCTTGGCGCCATATTTGCCGGCGTATTCGGCCAGCAGGTCGATCTCGCGACGGCTGAGGTCGGCGCCGCCGGGCACGCGCAGCGCGGCAACGCGGCCGTTGGCGTCATTGGCCGGACCGGAGAACACCTTGAACTCGACGTGCTTCACCGCGTCGGCGACGTCGGTCAGCTCGAGCGGGATACGCAGGTCCGGCTTGTCCGAACCGAAGCGACGCATCGCCTCGGCCCAGGTCATGCGCGGGAAGCTGGCGTCCAGATCGACGTCGACGACGTCCTTGAACACATGACGGATCAGGCTTTCGACGAAGTCCTGCACGTCGCGCTCTTCGACGAAGGCGAACTCCAGGTCGAGCTGGGTGAACTCGGGCTGGCGGTCGGCGCGCAGATCCTCGTCGCGGAAACAGCGCGCGATCTGGTAGTAGCGGTCGAAGCCGGCCATCATCAGGATCTGCTTGAACAGCTGCGGCGACTGCGGCAGCGCGTAGAACTGGCCCGGGTGCACGCGGCTGGGCACCAGGTAGTCGCGCGCGCCCTCGGGCGTGGCCTTGGTCAGGATCGGCGTCTCGATGTCCTGGAAGCCGGCGGCATCCAGGTACTGGCGCAGCGAGCGGACCAGGGCGGTGCGCCGGCGCATCATCTGCTGCATCTCCGGTCGACGCAGGTCGAGGTAGCGATAGGTCATCCGCAGGTCCTCGTTCGGCGTCTCGTGCAATGCGAACGGCAGGTCACGGGCCGCATTGAGGATCTCGACCGTGTCCGCGACCAGCTCGACCGTGCCGGTCTTCAGCTTGTCGTTGACGCTGACGCGCCGGCGGATCGAACCGGTGACGCGCAGGACGAATTCGTTGCCGAGCTCGCCGGCGACGGCGAAGGCACCGGCGTTCTCGCGCTCGATCACGACCTGGGCCAGGCCCTCGTGGTCGCGCAGGTCGACGAAAGCCACGTGGCTCTGCAGACGAAGCGTGTTCACCCAACCGCAAAGGGTGACGTTCTGGCCGATCAGCGACTCATCGATGAGACCGCAATAGTGCGTACGCATGCGCTTGGAACTCCGGGCCGCGCCAGCGGCGGAAAGCATGGGGAAAAGACCGGAAATGCTAGCACGCGGCGGGCCTGCGGACGACAGTGCCGGACCGTCCTTCCTGGACGGCCCGACGCCGTATGGCGTCGCTCAGCGGCGGCGCTGGATCAGGAACAGGCCGCGGCAGCCGTGGTCGGTCCATACGCCGCCACGATTCACGCCCCAGCTATAGCCCTCGGTGCAGGCCGCCCTGGAATCCTGGCGGATCAGCTGGGCATCGCCGCGGTCGATGTCGACCGCACAGAAGCTGTATTTATTGTCCGAGCTGCCGCAAAGCATGCGGTGCTCGCCCTGGCCATAACCTGGCGGACGGCCGGGACCGGGAGGCGGGCCCCAGCCGTTGCCCGGAGGCCGCTGGTAGCCGCTGCCGACCGCGACCCAACGCCCGCGACAGCCCTGGTCGACCCACAGGCCGTCACGGTCCATGCCCCAGGTGCGACCACGGATACAGGGCGCCTTGGAGGTCTGGTTGACCATCTCCGCGTCACGCCAGGGCACGGGGCAACGGGCAAAGCGGTTGTCCGAGCTTCCGCATTCGATCGGTCCTCGATTCTGCGCGTGTACCGACGCCGGCATCGAAAAGACGAAAAGTCCACCCAGTACGCCTAAAAGGCCACCGGTCAACACGTTGGTCATACGTCGCATTGCCACTCCTAACCCCAGTGAGTCCATCGGGGCGAGAAGCTAGCGCAGTTTCCTGCAACCGTCTTTGAACGGGCGCAGGAAACTGCGCCCGGGCGGCGATCCGGTCCGGTCAGTCGGCCGCGGCGGGGCTGGCGGGGGCCGCCGGCTTGGCTTCGGCAGGTTTGGATTCGGCGGCCACGGGCTTGGGCGCGTCGCCGGCATCGACCAGGTTGCGCTTCTTGTCGCCCTCCTTCTTGAAGTCGGTCTCGTACCAGCCGCTGCCGGCCAGGCGGAAGGACGGCGCGCTCAGCATGCGGCCCACACGCGGCTCGCCACAGGACGGGCAGGTGTCCGGATCGGTGTCCGAGATCCTCTGCAGGCGCTCGAAACGGTGGCCACAGGCCTGGCACTGGAATTCGTAGATCGGCATCGAGGTAGTTCCAACAAGGGTTTCGACGCGGGGCGTCAGCTGCGCATTATCTGGCCGAAATCGGGTTTTTCAATGGGGCGACCCAACGGCGGCCCTGCCGGCTCCAGGGACGGAAATCGTCCCTTCACGGTTATTTGGACGTCTATACGGCTATTGACCTCGAGCCAATCGTGACGTACGGTCGGGTTACTGCATTGCAGCAATTCGCTGCCGCACGGGGAGATTCGCATGATCGAGTTCCACGCCAGGGCCACCGTGGCCAGGCTTTCCGTCGCCGTCGCGCTCGTTCTGGGCACATCGGCCAGCCTTGCCCAAGACGCTCCGCCGGCCGACCAGAAGAAAGCGGCGCAACTGGATACCGTCGTCGTCACCGGCACCCGTGCCAGCGGCCGCACCGCCAGCGAATCGCTGGCGCCGATCGACGTGCTCAGTCCCCGCGACCTGCAATCCACCGGCAGCACGGAGCTGGCCACCGCGCTCTCGCGCCTCCTGCCGTCGCTGAACTTCCCGCGCCCGTCGCTGACCGACGGCACCGACGCCTCCCGCCCCGCCCAGTTGCGCGGACTGTCGCCCGACCAGGTCCTGGTGCTGGTGAACGGCAAGCGCCGGCACACCGGGGCGATCGTCAACCTCAACGGCACCCAGGGTCGCGGCTCGTCCCCCGTCGATCTCAATGCCATCCCGATCGAGGCGATCGAGCGCATCGAGGTGCTGCGCGATGGGGCCGCCGCGCAGTACGGCTCCGACGCGATCGCCGGCGTGATCAATATCGTGCTCAAGGGCGGCGCCGAAGGCGGCAGCGTCAACACGACCTTCGGCAAATACAGCGCCGGCGATGGTATCCAGCGCGATGGCGGTGGGGACATCGGCTTCCATCTCGGCCAGGATGGCTGGCTACGCATCGCCGCCGAGGCCGGCAACGACGACGACACCAACCGTGCCGGACCTGACCTGCGCAACCCGGCCGACCCCAGCTACGGGCGCGTGAACCAGCGCTACGGCGATCCGGCGGTGAAGCACCAGTCCGGCTTCTTCAACAGTGAATACAAGATCGCCGATGCCACGCTTTACGCCTTCGGCAGCGCGAGCAACCGCAATGCCGACGCGGCTGGATTCTGGCGGCCTGGACTGGACAGCCGCAATATCCGGGCGATCTACCCGATCGGTTTCCTGCCGTTGATCGACACCACCTCGAAGGACCGCTCCCTGGTCGCTGGCGCGCGCGGTGTCACCGGCGGCGGTTGGCGCTGGGACGTCAGCGGCAACTACGGTTCCAACAGCCTGCAGTTCGACGTCAACAACAGCCTGAACACCGACCTGGGCGTCACCAGCCCGCGGCATTTCTATGCGGGCACGCTGACCAATACGCAGACACTGTTCAACCTCGACGTTTCGAAAGACTTCGACGTCAGCTGGCTGCACAGTCCACTGACCTTCGCTTACGGGCTGGAACAGCGCAGCGAGGACTACCGGATCAGCCCAGGCGATCCGACCTCGTACTTCAAGACCGGCTCACAGGTCTTTCCCGGCTTCCGCCCGTCGGACTCGGGCTCCAACGGCCGGCACAGCTACGCCGGTTATCTGGAAGTCGACGGCGACGTGACCGAGAAGCTGTCCGGCTCGGTGGCGGCACGCTATGAGAACTACAGCGACTTCGGCAAGACGATCTCCGGCAAGCTTTCGGGCCGTTACGCGTTCAACGACAAGATCGCCCTGCGCGCCACCGCGTCCAATGGCTTCCGCGCGCCGTCGCTGGCCCAGCAGTTTTACTCGACCACCTCCACCGTCTTCATCAGCAGCGTGCCATTCGAAGTGCGCACCTTCCCGGTGAACGACCCAGTGGCCCAGGCCTTTGGCGCGCAAAAACTCAAGGCCGAGAAATCGACCAACTACAGCCTTGGCCTGGTCGTGCAGCCGACCGACAGCACGGCGATCACGGTCGACGCCTACCAGATACGCATCGGCGACCGGATCATTCTTTCGGAAAACCTCACCGGTACCGCGGTCGCCAATTTTCTCGCGGCCAATGGTTTCCCCGGCGTCAACGGTGGCCGCTACTTCACCAACGCCGTGGATACCCGCACACGCGGCATCGACGTGATCGGCAGCTGGCGCACGCTCGTTGCCGGTGGCACACTCGACCTCACGCTCGGCTACAACTACAACAAGACCGATATCCTCAGCATCGCGCCCAATCCGCCGCAGCTGTCGCAGGACGGCCTGACCCTGCAGCGCATCGGCCGGGTCGAGGAAAGCCGTATCACCGATGGCTCGCCGAAGGACAAGTTCACCCTCGGCGGCAATTACCGTGTCGGCAACTGGGGACTTCGCGCCGATCTGAGCCGCTACGGCAAGTTCACCGTGCTGAGCGCGACGACCGCGGCCAACGACCAGACCTTCGGCGCCGACTGGGTGCTCAACCTCGCAGCCGACTACAACCTCGACAACTGGACCTTCACGCTCGGCGCGGACAACGCGCTCGACACGTACCCGGATCAGGTCATCGCGGCGAACAGCACTTCGGGGATCCTGCCGTATAGCAGCAGCTCGCCGTTCGGCTTCAATGGTGCGTATGTCTACGGCAAGATCGGTTATCGCTGGAAGTAACCCGATGCCTCACCGCCATCCCGGCGCAGGCCGGGATGGCGGTGAGGGTCAGGTGATGCGAGCGTGTTTTCGCAACGTCTCATCGTCGATCGAAGCAAGCGCATCGAGCAACGCGATCTGGAAGCTGCCAGGTCCTTTCGCTTCCGGTCGCGCCAACTCGGCCGCCACGCCCAGCGATACGAGCGCAGCCACCGTCGCGTCGAACGGCGCGAGCCCTGCTCCAAGAAATGCACCCACCAGCGCCGTCGCCGTGCAACCGGTACCGGTCACCCGGGTCAGCATCACGTCGCCATTGGCGATACCGACCGTGCGCGTGCCATCGGTGACGTAGTCGACCTCGCCGGTGACCGCGACCACGCAGTTCAGCGTGGCGGCCAGTTGCATGGCGATCTCGCGCGCCGAGCCCGAACCGTGCGAACTGTCGACACCCTTCGAGCCCACCGACGACCCGGCTAGCGCCAGTATCTCCGAGGCGTTACCGCGGATCACCGTCGGCTTGCCAGCGAGCAGGGCCGCCGATGCGTCACGCCGAAACGCGCTCGCGCCGCAGGCGACCGGATCGAAGACCCAGGGCACGCTGCGATCGTTGGCGGCATCGACGGCGCGGCGCATGCCTTCCAGATGCGGCGTATTGAGCGTGCCGATGTTGATCACCAGCGCCTGGGCGATGGCGACGATGTCCTCGGCCTCTTCTTCCGCCGGTGCCATCACCGGCGACGCACCGATCGCCAGCAAGGCGTTCGCCGTAAAGTTCGCCACCACGTCGTTGGTGATGTTGTGCACCAGCGGACGGCTGGCGCGAAGGCGCCTCAGCGCGTCGGCGATCATGGGACCGGCCATGCTCAGGATTTCCGGAAGGTCAGGTGTCCGCCTTCGACATGCACGTGGATGGTGTCGCCCGGCGAATACGTGCCGGACAGTATCTGTTGGGCAAGCGGATTCTCCAGCTGTTGCTGGATCGCACGCTTCAACGGACGCGCGCCGTAGACCGGATCGAAACCGGCATTGCCGAGCAGGTCCAGTCCCTCGTCGGTGATTTCCAGCGTGAGCTGGCGTTCGGCCAGGCGCTTGCCGAGGTAGTCGAGCTGGATGCGCGCGATCTTGCGGATCTGGCTCTTCTGCAGCGGACGGAACACCACCAGCTCGTCGAGTCGATTGATGAACTCGGGGCGGAAATGCGCCTGCACGACACCGAGCACCGAGGCCTTCATCTGCATGTAGTCGGCCTCGCTGTCGCCGGCCTGCTCCTGGATCAGGCTGGAGCCCAGGTTCGAGGTCATCACGATCACCGTGTTGCGAAAATCGACGGTGCGCCCCTGCCCGTCCGTCAGGCGACCATCGTCGAGCACCTGCAACAGGATGTTGAAGACGTCCGGATGGGCCTTCTCGACTTCGTCGAGCAGGATCACGCTATACGGACGACGGCGCACGGCTTCGGTCAGGTACCCGCCTTCCTCGTAACCGACATAGCCCGGCGGTGCGCCGATCAGGCGGCTCACCGAATGCTTCTCCATGAATTCGCTCATGTCGATGCGGACCATCGCGTCCTGCGTATCGAACAGGAAATCGGCCAGGGCCTTGCACAGCTCGGTCTTGCCGACGCCGGTGGGGCCAAGGAACAGGAAGGAGCCATACGGACGGTTCGGATCGGACAGGCCCGCGCGGGCACGGCGGATCGCGTCGGAGACCGCGCGCACCGCCTCGTCCTGGCCGACCACGCGCGCATGCAGGGCCTCTTCCATGTGCAACAGCTTGTCGCGCTCGCCCTCGAGCATCTTGCTGACCGGGATGCCGGTCCAGCGCGCCACCACTTCGGCGATTTCCTCGGCGGTCACGCGATCCTGCAGCAGGGTAAAACCCTTCTGCTCGGCCTGCTGTGCCGCGGCGAGCTGGTTCTCCAGCTCCGGCAACCTGCCGTACTGGATTTCGCTCATCCTGGCGTAGTCCTGGCGGCGCTGCGCGGCTTCGAGTTCCAGGCGCGCCTGCTCGATCTGCTCCTTGATCTTCGTCGCGCCCTGCAGGGTGGCCTTTTCCGATTTCCATACCTCGTTGAGGTCGGAGAACTCGCGTTCCAGCTTCCCGATATCGGCCTCCAGGTCGGCCAACCGTTTGCGCGACTCGTCGTCCTTCTCCTTCTTCAGCGCCTCGCGCTGGATTTTCAGCTGGATCAGCCGACGCTCCATGCGATCGAGCTCTTCCGGCTTGGAGTCGATCTCCATGCGGATGCGCGAGGCCGCCTCGTCCATCAGGTCGATGGCCTTGTCGGGCAACTGGCGATCGGGGATGTAACGGTTGGACAGGGTCGCCGCCGCGACGATCGCCGGATCGGTGATCTCCACGCCATGATGCACGGCGTAGCGCTCCTTGAGCCCGCGCAGGATGGCGATGGTGTCCTCGACGCTGGGTTCGCCGACATAGATCTTCTGGAAACGACGCTCGAGTGCCGCGTCTTTTTCGATGTACTTGCGGTACTCGTCCAGCGTGGTCGCGCCGATGCAATGCAGGTCGCCGCGCGCCAACGCGGGCTTGAGCATGTTGCCAGCATCCATCGCACCGTCGGCCTTGCCGGCGCCGACCATGGTGTGCAGTTCGTCGATGAAAAGGATGACCCGGCCTTCCTGTTTGGCCAGGTCATTGAGCACGGCCTTCAGGCGCTCTTCGAATTCGCCGCGGAATTTCGCGCCGGCGATCAGCGCGCCCATGTCCAGCGAGAGCACGCGCTTGTCGCGCAGGCCTTCGGGCACTTCGCCATTGATGATGCGCTGGGCCAGGCCTTCGACGATGGCGGTCTTGCCGACGCCGGGCTCGCCGATCAACACGGGATTGTTCTTGGTGCGCCGCTGCAGCACCTGGATGGTGCGGCGGATTTCCTCGTCGCGGCCGATCACCGGGTCGAGCTTGCCGCTCTCGGCACGCTCGGTCAGGTCGATGGTGTATTTCTCCAGCGCCTGGCGCTGGTCCTCGGCATTCTCCGATTGCACTTTCTCTCCGCCGCGGATCTTCTCGATAGCCGCTTCGATGTGGTCCCTGGTCGCGCCAGCGGCCTTCAGTGCCGCGCCGACATCGCCCTTGTCGTCCAGCGCCGCCAGAACGAACAGTTCGCTGGCGATGAACTGGTCGCCGCGTTGCTGGGCCAGTTTGTCGGTCAGGTTCAACAGGCGGGTCAGGTCGTTGCCGACATTGATATGGCCTTCCTGCCCGCTGACTTTCGGCATGCGGTCGAGGATTTCGACGATGCGCTGGCGCAGCACCGGTACGTTGACGTGGGCCTGGGTCAGCAGGGGCGCGGTCGAGCCGCCCTGCTGGTCGATCAGTGCCGCCAGCACGTGGGCGGGTTCGAGCAGGTTGTGATCGCGTCCCACGGCGAGCGACTGGGCGTCGGCCAGCGCCTGCTGGAAGCGCGAGGTCAGTTTGTCCATGCGCATGATGGTGTCCCCGGAATGGTATGGCAGCGTGCGCCGCCTCTGTGGCCAGAAGTGAGGCTCCCGGTGCGGCGGTTCAAGCGTGGCGGCCGACTGAAGGTCTTCTTCACACACCACCGTGCATGATCGAGCGAGTCATTGGAGCCCAATCCCACCATGGCCGCCACCGAACATCTACGTATGTCCGCCCTGCCCGGGCCGTCGCCCCTGGTCGCCGACCTGGCCAGCGCCCTGTTCCTCGACGTCGATGGCACCTTGCTGGATTTTGCGAACGACCCCGACGCTGTCCGGGTCGAGCCAGGCCTCCTGCGGACCCTGGATGCCCTGCACGAACGACTCGGCGGCGCGCTGGCCCTGGTCAGCGGACGCAGCATCGACGGCCTGGACCGGCTGTTCGGTCGACCGTGCTGGGCCGCGGCAGGACTGCATGGACTGGAGCGTCGGAGTGTCGATGGGGCGATCGAGCGCCTCCCCGTCGACCCGGCGCGCATCCTGGCCCTGCGCGCCGCGGCGCTACGGGTAGCCAATGCGTTGCCCGGCGTGCGCATCGAGGACAAGGGCGCGTGCATCGCCCTGCATTGCCGCGAAGCGCCCCATCAGGAAGATGCGCTGAGCCACGCGGCTACCACCCTGGTGAAGGATTTTCCCGATTTCGAGCTGCAACATGGCAGCCACGTCTACGAACTGAAGCCACGCGGCATGGACAAGGGCAAGGCCGTCACCGACCTGCTGACCACCGCGCCCTTCGTCGACCGGGTGCCGGTCTACGTGGGCGACGACCTGACCGACGAGCATGCCTTCGGCGCCGTCAACGCGCATGGCGGCATCAGTATCCGGGTCGGCTCCCGCGTACCGACGGATGCCTATTTCACATTGTCTAGTCCCGCCGCTGTTCATACTTGGCTGGACAGCGCATTAGCCGCGCCACCGCAAGGAATCACGAGATATGCCGGTTCGGACGAACCCATTCCCGGAAAACCCTGATCGCATCGACGGCATCGTCGCCGGGACCGCCCGATGAGCCGCCTCATCGTTGTCTCCAATCGCGTGGCCCTGCCGCGACAGACCCAGACCGGCGGACTGGCCTCGGCGATGAACGCCGCCCTGCAGGAACGCGGCGGGCTGTGGTTTGGCTGGAGCGGCAATCTGGCCGCCGAAAGCGGCGCGGAGATCCATGAGGTCAGCGACCGCAACATCAGCTACGCCACCATCGATCTTTCCAAGCGCGACCACGACGACTACTACAGCGGTTTCGCCAATCGCGCGCTATGGCCGCTATTCCATTATCGCGGCGACCTGGTCGATTACCGGCGCGACCATCTGGAAGGCTACCTGCGCGTCAACCGCATCTTCGCCGACAAACTGGCCCGGCTGATCCGCCACGACGATGCGATCTGGGTGCATGACTATCACCTGATCCCGCTCGCCGCGATGCTGCGCGAGCGCGGCGTCGAGAACCGCATCGGCTTCTTCCTGCATACGCCCCTGCCCGCGGCCGGCCTGCTGATCACCCTGCCCCGTCACCGCGAACTGCTCGAACCGCTGGCCTCCTACGACCTGGTCGGCCTGCACACCCAGCGCGACCTGCGCGCGCTGGAGGACTATTTCCTGCACGAACTCGGTGCGGCGATGCGCACCGGCGGACGCATCCGCGCGGCCAACGGGCGCATCTTCCGCGCCGGCGTGTTCCCGATCAGCATCGATACCGCCGAGGCGGTGGAGCTGGCTCATCGCGCCGAGGACAGTGGCGCGGTCGAGAAACTTCGGGCCAGCCTCAACGAGCGTGAACTGATCATCGGTGTCGACCGGCTGGATTATTCCAAGGGCCTGCCGGAGCGTTTCGAGGGTTTCGCCCGCTTCCTGCGCGATTACAAGGAGATGCGCGGCAAGGTCACCTTGCTGCAGATCGCCCCGCCGTCGCGCTCCGACGTGCCCGAATACCGCCAGTTGCGCCGGGAGCTGGAACGCAGCGCCGGCCATATCAACGGCCAGTACGCCGAGCCGGACTGGGCGCCGATCCGCTACGTCAACAAATCCTTCCCGCACAAGATGCTGGCCGGTTATTTCCGCATCGCCCGCGTCGGCCTGGTCACGCCGCTGCGCGACGGCATGAACCTGGTCGCCAAGGAATATGTCGCCTGCCAGGATCCCGCCGATCCGGGCGTGCTGGTGCTCTCGCGCTTCGCCGGCGCCGCGCAGGAACTGGGCGCGGCCTTGCTGGTGAACCCTTTCGACCTGGACGAAGTGTCCGAGGCGCTGAAGCACGCGCTGGACATGCCGCTGAAGGAACGCCGGCAACGCTGGCAGTCGATGATGGACGTGCTGGAGAAAAACGACATCACCGTCTGGCGGAACGCCTTCCTCAAGGCACTGAACGAACCGATCCGGACCACCACCGACATGTATGCGCCGGCGCAGCTGACCGCGCTTTAGCCTCGCCAGATCAGGCTGGCGAAACGGCCGCTTCCCGCGCCGTCGCGTCGATACGAGTACAGGCGCCGATCGGTGAAGGTGTCGAAACCGCCGCCATGGATGCCCGATACGCCGACGGCCCGCAGGCGCAACCGTGCCAGCGCGTAAAGGTCGCAACGCCAGTGGCCGGGCCGCGTAGGCGCGAAGGCCCGGGCCGCCGCGCCATCGTGCGATACGAAGGCTTCCCGCACCTCATCGCCGACTTCGTACGACGCCGCGCCGATGCATGGCCCCATCCAGGCGAGGATATGCGTCGGCGGCGCGGTGAACGCACCGACCGTGGCTTCGAGTACACCGCCGGCGAGCCCACGCCAGCCGGCATGCGCCGCGGCGATTTCCTCGCCATCGTCGCTGGCGAACAGCACCGGCATGCAGTCGGCGGTGAGGATCGCCAGCACGTCATTCCCTGCCCGCGCATAGGCTGCGTCGGCTGCGGGTTCGCCCCCCGCATCCGCTTTTCCGACCACCGCCGCTCCATGCACCTGGCGCAGCCATCGCGGCGACGTGGGCAGGTCCAGCGTGGTCACCAGCGCCGCGCGGTTATGCGCCACCGCCACCGGATCGTCGCCGCAGCGCGAGCCGAGATTGAAACGGTCGAAGGGCGCGACGGACACACCTGGCCCTTCGCGCGTGGTCACCACCGCGCGCACGTTCGCCGGCACCGGCCAATCGGGAAGCATCCAGCGATCGTCGACCATGAGGCTAGTCGTCCGGATGCGCCAGGGTATCGGCACGAAGCGCTTCGATCAGGCCGTCCTGGTCCGCCGGTCGCGGCGAGTCGAACGAAAGCGCCTCTTCGCTGACCGGGTGGATGAAGGCCAGCTTCTCCGCATGCAGGGCCTGGCGCCGGAACCCGCGCAGGGCGTCGACCAACGCCTGGGTGGCACCGCGCGGCAGGCGCAGGCCATTGCCATAAAGCGGGTCGCCGACGATGGGATGGCCGATGTGCGCCAGGTGCACGCGGATCTGGTGGGTCCGGCCGGTTTCCAGGTTGCACTGCATGACGCTATGTGCGCGGAAACGCTCGCGTATACGGTAGTGGGTGACCGCATGCTTGCCGCCATCCTCCTCGTCGCGCACGCCCTGGCGCAGCCTGTCGTGCTGGTGGCGACCCAGGGGCTCGTCGATGGTGCCGCCGGCGACCCGGGTCCCCAGCACCACGGCTTCGTACTGCCGCTGCACGTCATGGCGGGCCAGCATGGCAACCAGTCCGGTATGTGCGGCGATCGACTTGGCCACCACCATCAGGCCCGAGGTGTCCTTGTCCAGCCGGTGGACGATGCCGCCACGCGGCAACTCGGCCAGCTTCGGCGCATGGTGCAGCAGCGCGTTCAATAGCGTGCCGGCCGGATTGCCGGCACCGGGGTGGACGACCAGCCCGGCTGGCTTGTCCAGCACCATGAGGTCGTCGTCCTCGAACAGGATGGCCAGGTCCATGGCCTCAGGAGCCGCCTGGACCTCGGTCTCCAGTTCCGCCTCGAGCACCACCAGCTCCCCGCCATGCAGGAGATGGCGCGGGGCGGCCTGCTTGCCGTCGAGCAGGATCTGGCCCGCCTTGACCCAGCCGGTCAGGCGGGAGCGGGAGTACTGGGGGAACATCTCGGCCAAAGTCTGGTCGAAGCGTCGTCCCGCGGCCGTGACCGGCACCGGGGCCTCATGCCGGAGGAGGGTCATGGACGCATCCCCGGCCCGCAGCCGGTTTCGGCTATCATGCAATTTCGTTCAAGCATCCGAACTCTCTCAATGCGCGCTACCAAGCTGATTATTCTGCTCGCTCTTGCTTTCACGGTGAGCGCCTGCTCGATGTTTCGTCATAAGGGCGACACCATCGACAACATGCCGGTGGACAAGCTCTATAGCAATGCCCACAACTCCATGGAGCACGCCGATTATGGGGCAGCCGAGAAGGCTTACCAGCGCCTGATCGCGCGTTTTCCCTCGGGTGAGTTCAACGAGCAGGCCCAGATCGACCTGGCCTATACGCAGTACAAGGACAACAAACCGGACGATGCTTACTCCACGATCAACCGGTTCATCAAGACGTTTCCGACCCACAAGCATGTGGATTATGCCTATTACCTGCGCGGTCTGATCAATTTCGACCGTACCGGCGGCCTGCTCGAGCGCTACATCCAGCGTGACGGCGCCTCGACCCGGCGCGACCAGGGCTTCAACCTGACCGCGTTCGACGATTTCAGCCAGCTTTCGCGCCGTTTCCCGAACAGCGCCTACGCGGCCGATGCCCGCCAGCGCATGATCTTCCTGCGCAACCAGCTGGCCCAGTTCGAAATCAACGTGGCCACGTTCTATATCCGTACCCATGCCTACGTTGCTTCGGCGAACCGCTCCCAGTACGTGATCGAGCACTACCAGCAGTCGCCGCAGACCGCCGATGCACTGGCCATCCTCACCCGCAGCTACCTGGAGCTGGACCGCAAGGCCCTGGCCGACCAGACCCGGCAGGTGCTGGCCCTGAACTACCCGGACCATCCGTACCTGACCGACCCGAAGTGGCCGCACCAGCAGTCGATCTGGCGCCGGATGATCCCGTTCTCCGGTCACCACTGACCGACAGGACGTTGCAAAGAAAAAGCCGGCGAGCGATCGCCGGCTTTTTTTCTTTGGCTCTTCCCTTCTCCTGGAGGGAGAAGGTGCCCGCAGGGCGGATGAGGGCGAGCCAGTCGAAGCGACACCCTGGCTCCTCCTCACCCCAACCCTCTCCTTCCAGGAGAGGGAGACAGGCTTACGCCCAACCCGAAGTAATCGGATAGCGCCTTTCGCGCCCAAAGGCCTTGGTCGTCACCCGCGGACCCGGCGCCGACTGGCGACGCTTGAACTCGTTGACCAGGACCAGTCGCACCACGCGACGCACGGTCGCCTCGGCGAAGCCGGCGGCGACGATATCGGCCTCGCGACTGCTCGCCTTCGATGAAGCGCTCGAGGATCGCATCGAGCTCGTCGTAGGGCGGCAATGAATCCTGGTCCGTCTGGTCCGCGCGCAACTCCGCCGAAGGCGGACGCTCGATCACCGCCAGCGGAATCGAACCGTCCACCGCGGCGCGCCAGCGCGACACGGCATAGACCACGGTCTTGTACAAATCCTTCAGCGGCGCGTAGGCGCCGCACATATCGCCGTACAGCGTGGCGTAGCCGACGGCCATCTCACTCTTGTTGCCCGTGGAAAGCAGCAGTTTGCCGCTCTTGTTCGACATTGCCATCAACAGCACGCCGCGGGCGCGCGATTGCAGGTTTTCCTCGGTGGTGTCAGCCGCGCGGCCGGCAAACACTGGCGCCAGCGTACCGATAAAAGACTCGTAAATACCTTCGATCGGCAGCACGTGGTACTCGACGCCAAGCTGTTCGGCCTGGGCCTCGGCCTCGCGCAGCGAGAGATCGGAGGTGTATCGCGTGGGCATCATCACCGCGGTCACGCGGTCCGCGCCCAGCGCGTCGACCGCGATGGCCAGGGTCAAGGCCGAATCGATACCGCCCGAAAGGCCCAGAAGCACGCCGGGAAAGCGGTTCTTGTCGATATAGTCGCGCACGCCCTGGACCAGGCCGGCGTACAGCGTGGCTTCGGGCGTAACGTCGCCTTCCGGCGGCCAGTCGATCGCCGTGAGCTGGCGCGTGGCCGGATCGTAATCGACCGCCAGCAGCGCCTCGACGAAGGATGGCGCGCGCGCGGCGATGCTGCCGTCGCGCTGTACCAGCAACGATCCACCGTCGAAGAGCAGGTCGTCCTGCCCGCCGACCAGGTTGACGTAGGCGATCGCCACGTCGTTATCGCGCGCACGCTGCGCCAGCAATCGCTCGCGCGTCGCCGCTTGCCGCTGGTCGTACGGCGAGGCATTGATCACGATCAGCAGCTGGGCACCGGCTTCGGCCGCATGCGCGGCCGGTTCGGCCTCCCAGATGTCCTCGCAGATCAGCATGCCCACCGGGACGCCGTCCAGGTCCAGCACGCAACTGCGGTCGCCATGACGGAAATAGCGCTTCTCGTCGAACACCGTGTAATTCGGTAGCGCCTGCTTGCGGTATGTGGTCTCGATGGCGCCTTCGCGCAGCACGCTGGCCGCGTTGTACACCTCGCCCTGCGCCAGCGGATGACCGACCACGGCGACGACACCTGTGATGTCGCTTGCCAGCGCGGCAAGCGAATCGTCGACCGCTTCGAGGAAGCTCGGGCGGAGCAGCAAGTCTTCGGGCGGATAGCCCGATAGCGTCAGTTCGGGAAAGGCGACCAGCGAAGCGCCGAGCTCGTCGCGCGCTCGCGCGGCCAGTTCACGCACCCGCCCGGCATTGGCCGTGACTGCTCCTACCGGGAAGTCGAACTGAGCCAGGGCAATACGTAAGGCGGTCATGCACGGATCCTGAAACCCGGGGACGGGCCCACCATGATAAGGCAGACCCGTCCTGCCCGTTGAAACGCTTGCGGATCGTGACGGCGATGCGTCGCGGTCGTCGACTTGGGGAACGGGGAACGGGAAAGTTTGAGGTTGCTGCATCTCACTCCTTGCGCGCACCCTCAGAGCTCAAACATACCGCGACCTCCACTGTTCCCCGTTCCCCGTTCCCAAAAAAAAGGCCGCGGCATGCCGCGGCCTTTTCCTTCGCCTTCGAGCCGATTACTTCATCAGGCCCGCGAGCGTCTTGCCGAGGTCGGCTGGCGACTTCACCGTGGTGACGCCGGCCTTCTCGAGAGCCGCGAACTTCGCTGCCGCCGTGCCCTTGCCGCCGGAGATGATCGCGCCGGCATGGCCCATGCGCTTGCCGGCCGGGGCCGAGGCGCCGGCAATGAAGGAAACCACCGGCTTCTTCACGTACTGGGCGATGAACTCGGCCGCGTCTTCCTCGGCGCTGCCGCCGATCTCGCCGACCATGATGATGCCTTCGGTCTGCGGATCGTCCTGGAACATCTTCAGGCAGTCGATGAAGTTCAGGCCGTTGATCGGGTCGCCGCCGATGCCGATGCAGGTCGACTGGCCAAGGCCTTCGTTGGTGGTCTGGAAGACCGCTTCATAGGTCAGCGTGCCCGAGCGGGACACGATGCCGACCTTGCCCGGCTTGTGGATGTGGCCGGGCATGATGCCGATCTTGCACTCGCCGGGAGTGATGATGCCGGGGCAGTTCGGGCCGATCAGCACGGTATCCGGATGCGACTTGAGCACGTTCTTCACGCGCAGCATGTCGAGCACCGGGATGCCCTCGGTGATGGTCACGATGACCTTGATACCCGCCTCGATCGCCTCGAGGATCGAGTCGGCCGCGAACGGCGGCGGCACGAAGATCACCGACGCGTCGGCACCGGTGCCCTTGACCGCTTCCCTGACGCTGTTGAAGACCGGCAGGCCGATGTGCTGGCTGCCGCCCTTGCCCGGGGTCACGCCACCGACGACCTTGGTGCCGTAATCGATCGCCTGTTCGGCGTGGAAGGTGCCCTGCTGGCCGGTAAAGCCCTGCACGATCACCTTGGTGTTCTTGTTGACGAGAACGCTCATGCTTTGCTCCTCAGCCCTTGGCCGCAGCCACGGCTTTCTGGGCCGCGTCGTTGAGATCGTCGGCTGGCGTGATCGCCAGGCCGGAGTTGGCCAGCAGTTCGCGGCCCTTCTCGACGTTGGTGCCCTGCAGGCGCACCACCACGGGGATTTTCAGACCCACTTCCTTGACCGCGGCGATGATGCCTTCGGCGATCAGGTCGCAGCGGACGATGCCGCCGAAGATGTTGACCAGGATGGCCTTCACCTTGTCCGACGACAGGATCAGCTTGAACGCCTCGGTCACGCGCTCCTTGGTGGCGCCGCCGCCGACGTCGAGGAAGTTGGCCGGCTCGCCGCCCGCCAGCTTGATCACGTCCATGGTCGCCATGGCCAGGCCCGCGCCGTTGACCATGCAGCCGATCGTGCCGTCCATCGTCACGTAGTTGAGGTTATGCGTCACCGCGGCGGCCTCGGCCGCGTCTTCCTGGGTCAGGTCGCGCATGGCGGCCAGGTCCGGATGGCGGAATTCGGCGTTGTCGTCCGAATCGACCTTGCCGTCGAGCGCCGCCAGGTTGCCGTCTTCGAGTACGGCCAGCGGGTTCAGCTCGACCAGGGCGAGGTCCTGCTCGTTGAACAGCTTGTACAGGCCCAGCATGATCCTGGTCAGCTGACCGACCTGCTTGACGTTGAGGTCCATCGCGAAACCGAGCTGGCGGCACTGGTACGGCTGCAGGCCCTCGACGAAATCGACCGTGAAGGTGTGGATGTCCTCGGGCGTTTCCCTGGCGACCTGCTCGATATCCACGCCGCCGTGCTTGGAGGCGATGAACGAGATGGCCTTGGTATCGCGGTCGACCAGGATCGACAGGTACAGCTCGCGGGCGATGTCGGTCGCGTCGGTCACCAGCACCAGGTTCACCGGCAGCGCGCGGCCGGCCGACTGGTAGGTTGCCATGTTGGTGCCGAGCATGCCCTTGGCGGCGGCACGGACATCGTCCAGGCTGCGGCAGAACTTGACGCCGCCGGCCTTGCCGCGGCCGCCTGCGTGGATCTGTGCCTTGACCATCCACTGCGAACCGCCAAGGTGCTTGGCGGCATCGACGGCGGCGTCGGGAGAGTTGGCGACTTTGCCCGGAGGCACGGCGATGCCGTACTTCGCGAACAGTTCTTTGGCCTGGTACTCGTGGAAATTCATTCGATACCTCGAGCGAACGGAAAAAACGTACAGATGCGTACTGGCCGTTGGCGGCCGGGACGGGCATGGGGGAAGGTGCGCGCGGGCTGCGCGGCGCCGTCATGCAGTGCGCTCGGCCGACAATGCCACGTCGACATTTCACGCAATACGGCCGGGTATTTTCCCGGAAGCCCGCGCCGATGGAAAGGGGCGCGGGCAAATCGGCCGGTGGGCGACCGGCCTCCCGGGGCGCAAAGCGAGGCGGGGCGCCGGCTTCGGCCCGTTCACGGCGGTTGCTAGGCGAGGGCCTGGCCGGCCTATACTGCCGCAGGCCATCCCGGCCCCTCTCAGGCGAGCGCCAGGCACCCGTGTCCACAACCGCGTCGAACGTCCATTCCGCCGCCGGCGGCGTGACCATTGCCCGCCACGAACTTTTCTTTTTCAATTACTTCCGGCTCGCCCAGGCGGCGATCTATGCCGGACTGGCGTTCCGGCCGACGGCCATGGGCTGGCCGTCCCTGCCCGATCCCCTGCTGGCGCGGGTGCTGGGCCTGTGTTACGTGGCCTTCGCCCTGCTGATGGTCGCGCGGACCCGTGCCGCCCAGAGCCGGCCGACCCTCAACGTGTCGATCGGCATCGGCGTGGACATCGTCGCCGCGGTCTTCGCCGTATCGCTGATCCACGACATGCGCATCGGCATCGCCATGATGCTGGCGGTCAATATCGCCACCGGCTCGCTGCTGCTGCCGCTCCGGCTGGCGATCTTCTTCGCCGCCCTGGCCACCATCGGCATGGCCGGCCACGCCTTCCTGGAACTGGGAGCCTCGGTCGAGGGGGACCGCGAACTGCTCGAATCGGGCCTGTTCGGCCTGGCCTACTTCGCCGCCGCCCTGCTCTGCCACGCGCTGGGCCGGCAGATGCGCGCCTCCGAGGCGCTGGCCGAGCAGCGCGGCATCGACCTGGCCAACCTGTCCCAGGTCAACGAACTGATCATCCGCCGCATGAAGACCGGCGTGCTCCTGGTCGACGAGGCCAACCGCATCCACCAGCTCAACGAATCGGCCTGGATGCTCATGGGCAATCCTTCGGCCGAACAGCGCGACCTCGGCTCGGTGGCGCCCGAGCTGTCGCGGCGGCTGTATCACTGGCGTACCTCGGGCAAGCTCGACGAAACGGCTACGGCGCTCGCCGACGGCGTTCCCGACGTGGTGCCGCGGTTCTCGCGACTCGCGCCACACGACGACTCGCTGGTGCTGATCTTCCTGGATGACACCTCCCTGCTTTCGCGCCGGGCCGAAGAGTTGACCCTGTCCTCGCTCGGGCGGCTGTCCGCGTCGATCGCCCACGAGATCCGCAACCCGCTGGCGGCGATCCGCTATTCGGCGCAGTTGCTGGCCGAATCGACCGACATGAACGATACCGACCTGCGCATGGTCGAGATCATCAACAACCATTGCGGCAGGCTCAACGAGATCATCGAGAACATCCTGCAGTTGTCCCGCCGCGAGCGCTCGCGCCCGGAAACGCTGGACCTCAGCCAGTGGGTGCATACCTTCGTCAATGAGTACCGGCTTGGCAACGACCTTGGCGCCGACGTGCTGCGGGCGGTCGCCTCGAGCGAGCCGGTGGCCGCGGTGGCCGACCCGCAGCACCTGCAGCAGGTGATCTGGAACCTGGTGCAGAACGCGCTTCGCTACGGGCGCCTGCCCAACGAACCGTCGCGGGTGATGCTGGTAGCGCGCAATTCGGAGACCGGCACGCCGATCATGGAAGTGATCGACCGCGGTCCGGGCATCCCGCCCAAGGTCGCCGCGCAGATCTTCGAGCCGTTCTTCACCACCCACGAATACGGCACGGGCCTGGGTCTTTACCTCGCCCGCCAGATGAGCGAGGCCAACCAGGCGGCGCTCGAATACGTGCGCGTGGCCGGGGGCGGCAGCTGTTTCCGGATCACCCTGACGCCGCCGGCACGCAATCCGGCGGTGGCCAGCGCATCGGCGCGGGCGTGACGGAACGACCGTACACGGTTACCCTTCTTCCTTAACCTGCCGCAGTCAGTATCCCGATGAGCAAACAGACCGTCCTGGTCATTGATGACGAACGCGACATCCGCGAACTGTTGACCATCACCCTCGGGCGCATGGAACTGGACGTGGACGCGGTCGGCAGCGTGGGCGAAGCGCGCCGCGCGCTTGGATCGCGCCGCTACGACCTGTGCTTCACCGATATGCGCCTGCCCGACGGTAGCGGCCAGGATCTGATCGAGCTGATTTCCGAGTCGTACCCGGAAACCCCGGTGGCGATGATCACCGCCTACGGCAATGTCGACGCCGCGGTCAATGCGCTGAAGGCGGGCGCATTCGATTTCGTCTCCAAGCCGGTCGACATCCAGCTGTTGCGCCGGCTCGTGCGCACGGCGCTGAAGCTCTCCGAAGAGCGTCGCGCCGGCGCCACGGCGGAAAAAGCACTCTCCTCCGAACGGCTGATCGGCGATTCGCCGGCGATGCAGCAGGTCCGTGCCACCATCGCCAAGCTGGCGCGCAACCAGGCGCCGGTCTATATCGGCGGCGAATCGGGCGTCGGCAAGGAACTGGTCGCGCGCTTGATCCATGAACTCGGCCCCCGCGCGGCCGGTCCCTTCGTGCCGGTCAACTGTGGCGCAATCCCTTCCGAACTGATGGAAAGCGAGTTCTTCGGCCATCGCAAGGGCAGTTTCACCGGCGCCCACGCCGACAAGGAAGGCCTGTTCCAGGCCGCCCAGGGCGGCACGCTGTTCCTCGACGAGGTCGCCGAACTGCCGCTGCACATGCAGGTCAAGCTGCTGCGCGCGATCCAGGAGAAAGCGGTACGTCCGATCGGCGGCCGCGATGAGATCCCGGTCGACGTCCGCATCCTCTCGGCGACCCACAAGAACCTCGGCGGCCTGGTCGAGCAGGGCCTGTTCCGCCAGGACCTCTTCTACCGCATTAACGTGATCGAGCTGCGCGTGCCGCCTCTGCGCGAACGTCGCGGCGACGTGCCGGCCCTGGCCAGCTTCATCCTCGGCCAGCTTGCCGCCGAAAACGGCGGTCCGCAGGGCCGGTTGCAGCCGGCGGCACTGGCCGCGCTCGAGGAGTACGACTTCCCAGGCAACGTGCGTGAGCTGGAGAATATCCTTGAGCGCTCGATGGCGATGTGCGAAGGCGACACCATCGAAGCGCCCGACCTGATGCTGCCGCTGCGTTCCGCCCGCCAGAATGGCAGTACGGCGTCCAGTGGCCAGGTCGCGGCCGAGCAGCCGGCACCGGCCGGCACCGGCGCAGTGCCTCTGGAGGACTACATCTCCAACATCGAACGCGACCGGATCACCAAGGCGCTTGAAGAGGCCCGCTACAACAAGACCGCCGCCGCGAAGAAACTCGGCATCACCTTCCGTGCACTGCGCTACAAGCTGAAGAAGCTGGGCATCGACTAGCCGCTGAAACGTCCGGTTACGAGCCGTTATCCAGCGCGTCGCGCACCGTCCGCAACAGCGCCTTCGACTGCACCGGCTTGTCGAGCACGTACAGGCGCTCCAGCGCCGGCAGCTCATCGAGATTGGGCGGCGCATCCGGACGTGCGAGCAGCAGGACCGCGCCGGTATAGCCGTGTTCGAGCAAGGCGGCCAGGGTGCGCACGCCGGTAAACAGGTTCATGTCCGCGTCCATCACGACGAGGTCCGGCACGCCATGCGCCTCGATCCATTGCAGCGCGGCCGTGCCGCTCTGGCTGGCGCCCGCCTGGTAGCCGTAGGCGTCGAGCGTATCGGCCAGCAGCGACAACTGGGTCGCCTCTTCCACCACCACCAGCACACGCTCCGCTTCGCCCTGCAGGCTGACATCGCCACGCATGGTGTCGCCCACGTGGTCCTGGTCGCTGGCCAGCGGCAGGTAAAGGTGGAACTGGGTACCCTCCTCCGGTCGGCTGCGCACGCGCATCAACCCACCATGGCTGGCAACGATCCGCTTGCAGGAAAGCAGTCCCAGTCCGGTTCCGGCTTCCTTGGTGGTGAAGAAGGGCTCGAACAGGCGCTGCAGCACTTCCGGTGTCATGCCGATACCGCTGTCCGTAACGCTCAGGCGCAGGTAGCGCCCGGCGGTCGATTCCTCGCCATTCACGAAGAAGTCCTCAGGCAGGTTGACCTGCGCCGTCTCGATGTGCAGCTTGCCGCCGGACGGCATGGCCTGGATCGCATTCAGGCACAGGTTCAACAGGCATTGCTGCAACTCGGTGTGATTGCCCTCGAACGACACCTCGGGGTCGGCGATGTCCACGCTCATTTCGATCGAACGCGGCACGCTGCCCTGCAGCAGCAACCCCAGGGCGTCGAGCAGCGCACCGAGCCGGACCTGTTCCGCACGGCGAGCGCCACGCGCGAACGAAAGCATCGAGGAAACCATTTCCAGGCCGCGACGACCGCAGTCGCGCACGAGTACGCCAAGCCGGGCCAGCCGCGGATCGTCGGAATAGTCCTGCAACGTATCGCCGGCCAAAAGCAGCGGCTGCAGCAGGTTGCGCAGATCGTGACTGAGCCCGCCGGCCAGCAAGGCCAGGCTTTCGAAGCGCTGCGCCCGGATCAGTTCCATCTCGGCGCGCGCACGCGCGCGTTGTTCATCCGCCTCGCGCAAGGCGCGGCGGACGGCCGAAGCCAGCCGGACCGGATTCTGCTTCAGGATGTAATCGGTCGCCCCATTGCGCAAGGCATCGATCGCAGAATCCTCGCCGAGCGTCGCCGAGATGAAGATGAAGGGAATATCCCGGCTGCGCTCGCGCAGGATCTCCAGCGCGCGTTCGCCGCTGAAGCCCGGCATGCTGAGGTCGGACAGCACGATGTCGGGCTGGAACTCATCGAGGGCGGCGACAAAGGCCGGTTCCCCGTCGACCAGACGCACATCGTACTCGAGCCCGTCGAGGTCGAGTTCGGCGAGCACGAGCTCGGCGTCGAGGGGATTGTCCTCGACTTGCAGAATGCGCACCTTGCCGTGGGCCTGACTTTGCATGTCCGACATCCGCTTCCACTCATGGTGAAGTTGCTTCATGGCGACGACGGGCCGCCCTTGCCCATGTTCGCGACCCTGGTCACTCGTCCGGACGCTGGTTCAGCACGGCCCAGAAATGGCCGAGCATCTGCACCGCCGAAAAGAACTGTTGCACATCCACCGGCTTGAGCACATACGCATTGACGCCAAGGTCCCAGCTGCGCGCCAGGTCGCTTTCCTCGCGCGATGAGGACAGGATCACCACCGGGATGCGGCGCATCCGCGCGTCGCCGCGCATCTGCTTGAGTACTTCCAGCCCATCCATGCGCGGCATCTTGATGTCGAGCAGGACGACCGCCGGATCGCTGTCCTCGCGATCGGCGAAGCGACCGCGACGATGCAGGTAATCCATGCACTCGACGCCATCCTCGACATGCACGATGGGGTTGAGCAGCTTGGCCTCGCGCAGCGCATCGACCGCCATCTCGGCGTCGGCCATGCTGTCTTCGACCAGCAGGATGGTTTTCAAATCGCGATGGTTCATGTATCACCTGTGTGGGCGCGGCCGTACGCGTCGGAGGGCGGCAGTGAGAAATGGAAGGTGGCGCCCTGGTCGGGAACGCCCTCGGCCCAGGTACGCCCACCATGTCGGGCGATGATGCGCCGCACATTGGCCAGGCCAATACCGTTGCCGGGAAATTCGGAAGCCTTGTGCAGCCGCTGGAACACACCGAACAGCTTGTCCGCATACTGCATGTCGAAGCCGGCACCGTTGTCGGCGACGGAGAATGCATAGTCGCCGGCGGGCGTGCGCGTCATCCTGACTTCGATCGTCGCCCGTTCGCGGCCACTGGTGTACTTGAACGCATTGCCGAGCAGGTTCTGCCATACGGTGCGCAACATGTTCTCGTCGCCGACCACCATCGGCAACGGCGCGATACGCCACTCGATCTTGCGGTCGCCGGCCTCGGTTTCAACGAGGTGCCTGGCCTCCTCGACCACCGACTGCATGTCCACGGCCTGCAGGCGCAAGGCGCCGCGACCCAGGCGCGAGAAGACCAGCAGGTCGTCGATCAGCTGGGCCATCCGCCGCGCGGATGCACCGATCACATCCAGGTAATGGGTGGTCTTCTCGTCCACGCCTTCGCCCAGGTGCTGGCCCAGCTTGCCGGAGAAGCCCGCGATATGGCGAAGCGGTGCGCGCAAGTCGTGCGATACGGAATAACTGAAGGCCTCCAGCTCGCGGTTGACGTCCGAGATCTGCTGGACCTTGCCTTCGAGCTGGCGATTCAGTTCATTGGCCCGCTGCTCGACCAGGGCGCGCGCGGTGACGTCGCTGACGGTAAGCAGCACGGCCGACTTGTTGTCCGGTTGTTCCAGGCGTCGCGCGTTGATGACCACGAAGCGGTCGACGCCATCGACGGTGCGCTGGGTCAGTTCGTAATCCCACAATTCACGGTCGCGCAAGGCGACGTCGGTCAGTCGCTGCAGCAGCGCGCTGTCGCTCCAGGCACCCTCGCCGATCCCGGCCAGCGCAACGGAGCCTCCATGCTCCGCGTCGACGCCATACAACTCGCCGAAAGCCGTATTCACCAGCAAGGTCCGCAGGTTGCCGTCGAGCATGGCGATCGGCTCGCGCACCGCCTGCACGATCAGCAGGGAACGTTGCACGGCCTCTTCGGCGCTGTGCTCCGCGCGCAGGCGCTTGGCGATCTGGTGCTCCGAGACGAAGACGACGATACCGAGCAGCAGCATCTGTGCGACCGCCGCGATCGTCATCACGATGCTGTTGTTCCTGGCCAGCTGCACTGCGTTGTCCTTGCGCGCCTCCAGCAGCCCGTCCTCCTCGCGGACGACCTGTGCGGTCAGGTCGTTGAAGGCGAACAGCTTGTGGCTGTCATCCATCGAGCGCAGGGCGCCCTGCGTGTCGCCGGTGCGCAGGCGCTGCAGCGCCTGGTCGTTGAGCACGATGCGGCCGTTGGCGACCGACTCCAGCGCGCCGATACGGGTCATCTGCGCGGGATTGTCGACGACCAGGTTGCGCAGGTTGCGCAACGCCCCGGGGGCGACCTTGCGCGCCCGCTCCGATCGCTCGACGAGATCCGGCTCCAGCTTCCCGCCGGCGGCCATCGTATAGATCGCCGCCTCGCTGTCGCGCAGCACCGAGGTCAGCTCGAAAATCCCGGCCCGGACCTCGGCGGTATGGCTGACCCAGTCGCGCGCGCCGAATGCCGCCTCGGAACTGGCGCGGTTGACGATATAAGGAAGCGCGACGATGGCGATCACCGCCAGCAGCAGGCCGGCGATGCGCCATCGCATGGCGAAACGTTCGATCATGCGCCAATAGCCCCCGTCACCTTTTCCAGGTGTTCATGAGAGGCATTCTTGCATGCTTCCCGCGGATGGCGAGGACTGGAACGGACATCGGTTTCCCACGAACGTCGGCGAGCACCCGCCACTCCCGCCATTGGTGGCAGAAGGACGAGTGCCCTGGAAATATCGGGGTGCTTGATGCCTGAAATGTCGTGAAGGCCTCGTGACGAAGCCCGTACGAGCAGGGGTAAGGGGCGAGTAGCGAGGGCGCCCCGTGCCCCATGCGCGCCGGGGCAGCCCTCCACCTTGTCCTTTCGCGCAATGCGGACGATCTCCGCAGGTCGCATCGCGCGCCCTCGCTACTCGCCCCTGATCCCGCTTTCGCCCTTTTCAGGGGGTCGGATAGGCGGTCATCGAATGCGGCCGCGACCCGACCGAGGCACCCCACGTGCGATTCGGCTCGGCCTGCATGGTGAAGCGCAGTTCGCCGCCGGCAACGATTTCCTCGTGACGCAGGTAGGTCCGCTCCAGCGGCTTGCCGTCGAGGGTGACCTTGCCGACGTACGGGTGCGCGGCGTCGAGCTGGTCGGCGACCACGGTGAAGGTCTTGCCGCCGGGCAGGTGGATCGAGGCCTTCGCCACGAACGGACGACCGATCGCATATTCGTTGCTGGCCGGTGTCACCGGGTAGAAACCCATGGCGCTGAACACGTACCAGGCGGACATCTGGCCAAGGTCGTCGTTGCCGACCAGGCCGGTCGGGGTCGGCGCGTACTGGGTATCCATGATCTGTTTCAGCCGGCCCTGGGTCTTCCACGGTGCGCCGGCGTAATCATAGAGGTAGGCCAGGTGGTGGCTCGGCTCGTTGCCGTGCGCGTACCAGCCGATCAGGCCGGTGATGTCCTCGACATGGGCGAACGACTTCGGGTCGACCTTGGCGTCGAACACCGCGTCCAGCTTCTTGACGAAGTTGTCCTGGCCGCCGAGCGCGACGATCAGGCCGGCGACGTCCTGCGGCACGAACCAGGAGTACTGGAAGGCATTGCCTTCGGTGTAATCGGAGCCATAGCCGGCCGAGGCCGGATCGAACGGCTCGCGGAAGCCGCCGTCGCTCTTGCGTGCACGAAGATAGCCGGTTTTGGTGTCGAAACTGTTGCGCCAGTAACCGGCGCGTTTGGTGAATTCGGCGGCGATGTCGGTCTTGCCCATGGCCCGGGCGACCTGGGCCAGGGACCAGTCGTCGTAAGCGTATTCGACGGTCTTGGACGCCGCTTCCGGCTGGCGGTCGATCGGCACGTAGCCGAGCTTCATGTAATCGCCAAGGCCGCCATACGGAGCGTAGGTCGCACTGGAAACCATCGCCTTCAGCGCGGCATTGGCGTCATAGCCGCGAATGCCCTTCATATAGGCATCGGCGATCACCGGCACCGCGTGGTAGCCGATCATGCACCAGGTTTCCAGGCCCTGGTAGGCCCATACCGGCAGGATGCCGACCGGGCTGGACTGCTGGGCGGCGATCAGCGAGCTGACGAAGTCGTTGCTGCGCGCCGGCTCGATCAGGGTCATCAGCGGCTGCTGGGCACGAAACACGTCCCACAACGACCAGGTCGAGTAGAAGTCGAAACCCTTGGCCTTGTGCACCTGGTTGTCCGGTCCACGGTACTCGCCGTTGACGTCCATCGACAGGCTCGGCGCGATCATCGCGTGGTACATCGAGGTATAGAAGTTGGACCGGGTTGCCTTGTCCGCATCGACGTCGATGCTGGCCAGGGCCTTCTCCCAGGCGCTGCGGGCCTCGGCGCGACGGGCGTCGAAATCCCAGCCGGCGCCGTCCTTATCGAGGTTGGCGACGGCGTTGTCCTCGCTCACCGACGAGATGGCGACCTTGACCATCAGCGGCGACTTCAGGTCGCCGAAATCGAACACGCCCTCGAGTGCCCGGCCGGCCTCGGCGTCGGTACTCTCGGCGTTGTTGCCCGGCCCGGCAAAACCCTTGTAGACGATGTCCTGCTCCCGGTTGTACAGGGTGCGCGAGGTCATCGGCTGGTTGAAGCGCATGGCGAAGAACAGCTGCCGGCCCGGTGCCCAGCCACGCGTCTGGCGGTAGCCGGTGACCGTACCGTCGGCACGTACCCGCACCGACGACCAGAGCACCTTGCCCGGGTAGTCGTAGATGCTGGGCCGCAGGTCGAGCAGCAGGTGTGCCGGCTTGCCCGTCGGGAAGGTATAGCGGTGCCAGCCCACCCGCTGGCCGGCGGTCAGTTCGGCACGGACGTCATAGTCGCTCAAGGTAACTGCGTAGTACCCTGCCTGCGCCTGCTCGCTGTCGTGGCTGAAACGGGAGCGGTAGCCGCTGCCCGGCTGTTCCGGCGAACCAGGGTCGAGTTTCACCTCGCCGGCGATCGGCATGACCAGCACGTCGCCAAGATCGGAATGTCCGCTGCCGGAAAAATGCGTATGGGAGAAACCCAAAATGCTGCTGTCACCGTACTGGTAGCCGGCTGCCCATTTGTAGGCGTGCTTGAAATCCGGCATCGCCGTATCGGGGCTGAGCTGGACCATGCCGAAGGGAACGGTGGCGCCGGGGAAGGTATGGCCATCACCCCCGGTGCCGATCCTCGGATCGACGGCCGCCCAGGCCGCGCTCCCCGCTTCGTCGCCCGTGTGTGCCGGCGCCCCGATCGCGACGAGCGCGGGAAAGGCGACGGCGAGCGCCAGCGCGGTACGACGCAGGCGGCGAAAGCTGAACATGGTCATGGTGAATCCCCAGGTTTGCGATCCGCTTTGGATCGTTCTAAATACGTTAACGCTAGCATCGTTCCCTTGGCAACGCATGTTGCAGTGCGTGATGCCTTAGAATCGCCGTCGCGCCATTATCGGACCGTTTTAGATCGTTTTATATTGGATCGGTTCATCTTGGCCCGTATGATTCCAGACCGTTGCGGGGAATTCCCGCAAGTCGTCCCCTGGCAGTCCCGGATTGCCGTGGGCTTCGCTTTCATCCGCCGCTGATCGCCTCAAGGACCGATCGATGCCCAAAGACACGCCTTCACCGCGCAAAGTCACGCTCGCCGATATCGCGCAAGGCTGCGATGTCTCGCGGGCAACGGTTTCGCTGGTCCTGCGCGGCAGCCCCCTGGTCAACAAGGTTACCCGGGCCAAGGTCGAAGCCGAACTGAAACGTCAGGGCTACGTGTACAACCGTGCCGCGGCCAACCTGCGGCGGCGTACCTCGTCCAGCATCGCCCTGGTGATCAACGACCTGGGCAACCCGTTTTTCGCCGAATTCGCGGCCGGCGTGGACGAAGCGCTCGGCGCCGCCGGTTTCGTCACCCTGCTTGGAAACACGGGCGAATCGGCCGAGCGCCAGCAAGCCGTGCTGACCTCGCTGATCGAACACGGCCCGGCGGGCATCATCCTGTCGCCGGCCGAAGGCAGCGACGGCGACCGTGTGCTGCTCGGCGGTCGGCCTGCATACGCCGCTCCTGGTGTTCAACCGCGAACTGGACGATGCCGACGGCAAGCCGCGCTGGGAAACCCTGGAGATGGACAACCCGACCGGTGCGCGGCTGGCTACCGAGCACCTCATCGCGCTCGGGCACCGCCGCATCGCATTCTTCGGCGGCCATCGCGACTCCAGTTCCTGCCGTCAGCGCCGCCAGGGTTATGCCGAGGCCATGCAGCAGGCCGGTCTCACTGTCGATCCAGGCTGGATGATCGAAAGCGCGCCGACCCGCCTGGAAGCCGCGCGCCAGACCGGCGCGTTGTTCAACCGCGACCCCGCGCCCACCGCGGCGGTCTGCTACAACGACGCGGTCGCCCTGGGCCTGATGCTCGGCCTGACCTCGCGCGGTCGCCGCCCGGGCGAGGACTTCGCCGTCACCGGCTTCGACGATATCGCCGAGGCATCGGTCAGCGTGCCCCCGCTCACCACCGTCGCCGTCGACCCGCGCGATCGCGGCCGCCAGGCGGCTGGCCTGATCCTCGAGCGCATCCATCGCGCCGAGGCCAAACCCGCGCGGATCATCGCGCCGGTGCAACTGGTAGTTCGCGAAAGCAGCTGCCCTCCTTCCACTCACTGATCGACTCTTACCGGAGCAGACATGGCCTTCGCTTCCGCGCCGCAAGTACCTTCCGCGGCAACACCCACGGACGGTGACACCCGCTACACCTATTTCCCGATGGCGATGGGCGTGATCACCACGATCTTCTTCATGTGGGGTTTCCTGACCTGCCTGAACGACATCCTGATCCCGCATCTGAAAGCCGTGTTCGAGTTGAACTACGCACGGGTCATGCTCGTGCAGTTCACCTTCTTCGGTGCGTATTTCCTGATGTCGCTGCCCGCCGGCCGGGTGGTTGCGAAGCTGGGCTACAAGCAGAGCATCGTCGCCGGCCTGGCCATCGCCGGTATCGGCGCGATCGGCTTCTGGCCCGCCGCCCAGCTGCGCAACTACGAAGCCTTCCTCGGCGCGCTGTTCGTGCTGGCCACCGGCATCACCGTGCTGCAGGTCGCGGCGAACCCTTATGTCGCCCTGCTCGGCCCCGAGCGAACCAGCTCCAGCCGCCTTACCCTGGCCCAGGCGCTCAATTCGTTCGGCACCGCGATCGCGCCGATCTTCGGCGGCCTGCTGATCCTCTCCAATACGGTCAAGAGCGGCGACGAGATCGCCAGACTGTCGATGGCCGAACAGGTGACCTACCGCGCGCACGAAGCGCAGTCGGTGCAAGGCCCGTATCTCGGCCTGGCCGTGGTGCTGTTCCTGCTGGCGATCTTCGTCTTCCTGTTCAAGCTGCCGGCGCTGACCGAGACCACCGAGAAGGCGGACCACACAAAGCACACGTTGCGCGAGGCGCTCAGCCACCCACATGTATTGTTCGGCGTGCTCGGCATCTTCTTCTACGTCGGCGCGGAAGTATCCATCGGCAGCTTCATGGTCAATTACCTGTCGATGCCGAGCATCGGCAACTTCAGCGAGCAGCAGGCCACGCATTACGTCTCCGCTTACTGGACCATGGCGATGATCGGCCGTTTCGTCGGCTCCGCGCTGATGGTCAGACTGTCTCCTCGCAAGCTGCTGGCGACCTTCGCGGCGATCAACGTACTGCTGGTGGCAACCACCATGATGACCAGCGGCTCGGCCGCGGTGTACAGCATCGTCGTCATCGGCCTGTTCAACTCGATCATGTTCCCGACCATCTTCGCGCTCGGCATCGAACGCCTTGGTCCCCTGACCGGCAAGGCCTCGAGCCTGTTGATCATGGCCATCGTCGGTGGCGCGGTGGTGCCGACCCTGCAGGGCCTGCTCGCCGACGGCATCGGCGTGCAGCACGCCTTCGTGCTGCCGCTCCTGTGTTACGGCTACATCATTTTCTACGGGCTCAGCGGCTCGAAACTGCGTAGCGTGGACGCCCGCTGAGCGTCCGCCACCGATCCGAAGTCCGGCGCGCATAGCGCGCCGGACCGATGTTTTCCTTTGTACACGGCCCGACCATGCGACCCATCCTCTGCTTCGGCGAAGCACTGATCGACTTTCATCCCCAGGCGCCCGACGCCGCCGACGCGCCACCGAGCTTCGTGCCCTTCGCGGGCGGCGCCCCGGCGAATGTCGCCGTCGCCGTGGCCAGGCTGGGCGGCAACGCACGCTTTGCCGGCATGCTCGGCAAGGACATGTTCGGCGACTTCCTGCTGCGTAGCCTCGAACGGGCCGGCGTCGGTACCGACGATGTGGCGCGCACCGATGCGGCGAATACCGCGCTGGCCTTCGTCGCCCTTGACGCCCATGGCGAGCGTAGCTTCACGTTCTATCGTCCGCCGTCGGCCGACCTGTTGTTCCGCGCCGGGCACTTCGGCCCCGCGACTTTCGACGGGCTCGCGGTGTTCCATGTCTGCTCGAACAGCATGACCGAATCGGCGATCGCCGCGACCACGCTTGCCGGCATGCGACTGGCGCGCGAGGCCGGCGCGCTGATCAGCTTCGACATGAACCTCCGGCCCGCCCTATGGCCGGCTGGCGAGGAGCAGTTGCCACGGTTGTGGGCGGCGCTGCATGCCGCCGACCTGGTCAAGCTCAGCGCGGAAGAATTTTCCTTCCTGCATGAGGGCTGCGACGACACCGCGACCCTGGCGCGTATCTGGCAGGGCGCCGCGCAGGTCGTGATCGTCACCGACGGTGCCGCGCCGTTGCGCTGGTTCACCCGCGATGCCGAAGGCATCGTCGATGGATGGCGCGTTTCGGCGATCGACTCGACCGCCGCCGGCGATGCCTTCGTTGGCGGCCTGCTTTGCCGGCTGTCGGCCGATGGCGTCGACCCTCGATCGTTGGCAGCCCTGCTGGCGGACCGCTCGCGGCTGGTCGCCCTGCTCCGCTTCGCCGCCGCCTGCGGCGCCATCACCGTTACCCGCAAGGGCTCGTTCACCGCGATTCCCGACGAGTCCGAAGTCCACGCTTTCCTGGAGACACACGCATGACCGCCGTCAACGACGCCGTTCCTTTGCCGGACTTCCGTTCCGAGGAATTCCTGCATGCGCACATCGCGCAGACGATGGCTTTCTACGAGCCGCGTGCGCTCGATCCGCGCGGCGGCTTCTTCCATTACTTCAAGGACGACGGCACGGTCTACGACCGCAGCCATCGCCACCTGGTCAGCAGCACGCGCTTCGTCTTCAACTATGCAATGGCCGCGATCGAGTTCGACGAGCCGGACTACATCGAAGCCGCGCGCCACGGCCTGCGCTACCTGCGCGACGTGCATCGCAACGCGGAGACCGGCGGCTACGCATGGACGCTGCACGACAACATCCCCGAGGACCGCACCAACCACTGCTACGGCGTGGCCTTCGTCCTGCTCGCCTACGCCACCGCCGTGAAAGCCGGGATCGACGAGGCCGCCGCGTGGATGGACGAGACCTGGGACCTGCTCGAGCGCCGCTTCTGGGACGCCGGGGCCGGCCTCTATCGCGACGAAGCCGACGAGCACTGGACGTTCTCCAGCTATCGCGGCCAGAACGCCAACATGCATATGTGCGAGGCGATGCTTGCCGCGTTCGAGGCCAGCCGCGATTCGCGCTACCTCGACCGCGCACTGCTGCTCGCCGACAACATGACCCGGCGCCAGGCGGCCAAGGCCGACGACCTGGTATGGGAGCATTACGACACGAACTGGAACGTCGACTGGGACTACCACCGCGACGACCCGAAACACCTGTTCCGCCCCTGGGGTTTTCAGCCCGGCCACCAGACCGAATGGGCAAAGCTGCTGCTGATCCTCGATCGCCATCTGCGCGTCACCGACGCCGCGCCGGCTTGGCTGGTGCCGACCGCGCAGCACCTGTTCGACGTCGCCGTCGAACGTTCCTGGGATCGCGAGTACGGCGGCCTGTGCTACGGCTTCGCCCCGGACGGCACGATCTGCGACGACGACAAGTATTTCTGGGTCCAGGCCGAGTCGCTGGCCGCCGCGGCCCTGCTTCACGAGCGTACCGGCGAGATCCGTTACGCGGAGTGGTACGACCGCCTCTGGGAGTATTCGTGGACCTACTTCGTCGATCACCGCTACGGCGCCTGGTTCCGCATCCTGACCCGCGACAACCGCAAGATGAATGACGAGAAGAGCCCCGCCGGTAAAACCGACTATCACACGATGGGCGCGTGCTACGAGGTGCTGGCCCTGCTCCGCCGCGGCGGGACGCCCTAGCAGGGGCGGGAACGGGGAACGGGGAACGGCGGAGATGCCGGTAGCCTGCCGCGTTGAGGTCAGAGGACGGCGACTGGTAAAAGCCGCCTCAGGCTATCTCGTTCCCCGTTCCACGTTCCCCGTTCCCGCTACTTCGGGAGCCGCTGCTGCAACGTACCGATCTCCGCCCACGGGTCGGCGTCGAGCGTGTCCGCCCGTTTCATCGCGGCCTTCAGGCCGAAGGCGGCACCGCTGTGCAATCGGCCCAGTTCTTCCCAGCGCACCGGCATCGCCACCGGAGCCCCGGGGCGCGCCCGCAGTGACCAACCGACCACGCTGGTGGCGCCGCGCGTGTTGCGCAGCCAGTCGATGAAGATACGTTCCTCGCGCAGCGCCTTGCTCGCCGTGGCGACGTACAGATCCGGCTGACGCTCGACCATCGACCTGGCGAAGGCTTCGCAAAATGCCTTGGCCGCGTCCCACGATGGCCCACGCCGGAACGGCGCGACCACATGCAGGCCTTTGCCGCCCGAGGTACGCACGAAGCTTTCCAGCCCCGCATCGCCCAGACGCTTGCGGATTTCGCGAGCGGCCGCCACCACGATCTTCCACGCAACGCCTGGCGCCGGATCGAGATCGAAGACAAGCCGGTCGGGCTTGTCGGGCGCATCGATGCGCGAACCCCAGGGATGGAATTCGAGCGTGTTCATCTGCACCAGCTCGAGCAGCCCCCTGGCGTCACTCACGTAGAGATAATCGGCAGGCTCGCCATCCTTCTCCTCGAGCCTGACGGCGGTAACCGATCTGCCAAGGGTCGCGGCGTGGTGTTTCTGGAAGAAGCACTCGCCATCGGCACCGTGCGGGCAACGGACCAGCGACAGCGGGCGCCGGACCAGCTCCGGCAACATCCAGCGCGCGACCGCGGTGTAATACGCGGCGACGTCGCCCTTGGTGATGCCCTCGCCGGGGAAAACCACGCGATCGGGGTGGGTCACCTGCGCGCCGGCCTTTCGCGTCGCCATCAGGCCGAACGGCTGCGCTTCGCCGGTGCCTTGGCGGCGGCCTTCTTGGCCGCTTTCTTTGGAGCCGCCTTCTTCGCCGTGGATTTCTTCGCGATCGTCTTTTTAACCGCTTTCTTCGTGGCGGTCTTTTTCGCAGGGGTACGCTGCTTGTCGGCGATGCTCTTCTTCAGCAGGGACATGAAGTCGACCACGTTGGTCGTCGCATTCTCCGGCGTACGCTCCTCCTCGTCCTCGACCGTGGCGGTCACACCCTTGTTCTTCAGCCGTTTCTCGATGACCTTGCGCAGGTTCTCGCGAAATTCGTCGCGATAGTTGCCTGGCTGCCACTTGCCGGACATCGACTCGATCAAGGATTTGGCCATGTCCATTTCGCGCGGCGTGATCCTGTACGCCGAAGCAGCTTTCTCCGGCAGGGAGTACTCGTCCAGGTCGATCAGTTCCTGCGGGTAGCGCAACAGCATCAGCATCAACGCCTCGCCCTGCGGCATCACCGCGGCGAGGTATTCGCGGGTGCGGATGACCACATGGGAAATACCTGCCTTGCCCGTCCTGGCCAGGGTTTCGCGCAGCAGCACGTAGCCTTTCTCGGCCTTTTTCGCCGGCAACATCACATAGGGCTTTTCGAAATACGTCGCGGGAATGTCCTCGGCGTCGACGAAGGTATCGATCTCCACGGTCTCGTGGGCATCGCTGGCCGCGCCCTTGATATCGCCCTCCTCAAGGACGACGTAACTGCCCTTCTGGTACTCGAAGGCCTTCACGATGTCCTTCCAGGGCACTTCCTCGCCGGATTCGGCGTTCACCCGCTCGTAGCGCACCGGGGTGTTGTCGCGCTGGTCGAGCATGCGGAAGTGCAGGTCGGTGCGCCGCTCGGCCGTCATCAGCCGGATCGGGACGTTGAGCAGGCCGAACGAGAGCGTTCCGGTCCAGATCGGTCGGGCCATGGCCGGGACTCCGCGGCAGGGGGCTACCAGATGTAGCCCAGTGCCCGTGCACGGAACGCATTTTTTAGAGCAGGGAACGGGGAACGGGCCCCCTTTCCACGAACCGCACAAGATCCGTGAAGGGCCAATTTTTGTCCACCGGGGAACCCTGGGGTTAATTTCCTGTCGAAAAGGTCTTGAAAAAGTGTCCTTAACCCCTAAATAACACTCAACGGCAGCGTACTGAGGCCGAAAAAGAAACAATCAGATCGTTAAATGACTGTTTTACAAAGATTGTCTCTTGGGTATAATTTGCTTTACACGAAACAAACAAGTCTTACGCCAGGCACGGCGGACGTGCCGAAACGCGGCGCAGCACATGCAAGCCGCCGCACAAGACGCACAACGAAGGTTACCGCCATGAATTTCGATACCGACAACCGTTCCTATATGCAGCCGATGTACGCCGACGACAGCCGGGGCTGGGAGAGCGACAACACCCTGACTCGCGACGACGGCTACGACTGGCTCGCCGAAGTCGCCAATCGCCTGCACGGCAGCCAGGACTGATCCTTCGCGCGCCTGTAAAGGCGCGCAACGGAGCGTTCGGCCGCCACTGCTACGAAAGAAGCCCTTCACGGGGCTTTTTTTGTGGGCGTCAGGAGGGCCCACGCCGAGCCTGGCACCGACATACCCGGCCTCGGGAAAGCATTAGTATCGCTTGCCGTTAATAACGCAACGCGATACTATCTTGTGATCAGGACATTCCGCAGCCGCGACACAAGCGCCATGTTCCATGGCATGCGGGTCAGTCGCTGGGTCAACATCGAAGTGGTGGCGATGCGAAAGCTTGCCATGCTCCATCGGGCCGCAAGGCTGGACGACCTGCGGATTCCGCCCGCCAACCGCCTCGAAGCGCTGAAGGGCGATCGCGCTGGCCAACACAGCATCCGCGTCAACGACCAGTTCCGTATCTGTTTCGTCTGGAAAGACGGCGATGTCCACGACGTGGAAATCGTCGACTACCACTGAGGGAAATCACCATGCGCAGCGTGCCCTACCCGACTCCCGGCGAGATTCTGATGGAGGAATTCCTGACGCCGCTGGGGATTACCCAGTACCGGATCGCCAAGGAAATAGGCGTGTCCGCGCGGCGCATCGGCGAAATCGTCGCCGGCAAACGCGCCGTGACTGCCGACACCGGTCTGCGGCTATCGAAGTTCCTCGGCACATCCGAGGGCTTCTGGACCGGATTGCAGGATGACTACGACCGGGCCGTTGCCAAGGACCTGCTCGCCGAAACGCTGCAGAAGATCACGCCGTGGACCAGGCTTCACGCCACGGCCTGAGTTAGCCGGCGATGGCCAGCGCCACCAGCACGGCGGCCTCGGTCATCTCGGTGAGGGCGCCGGCGGTGTCGCCGGTGAAGCCCTGCAGACGGTCCATGCAGGCGTAGCGCCAGGCCAGCCAGACCAGCGCCGCGATCCCGAGCGCGGTCAGGCCTCGCCAGCCACAGCACAGGCAAATCGCCACGGTCGCCGCCAGCGCGAACAGGCAGGCGCCTCGCGGCGCGGCAAGCAACGGCGTACCGAGTCCCTCGCGGCGGGCGTAGGGCATCCACAGGAACAGCGCGGTAAGACCGGCGCGCGCCAGCAGGGGCGCCAGCAACAGGGTCCATCCGGTCAGGGGCAGGCTGGCCAGCGCGGCGAATTTGAGCAGCAGCACCAACACCACCGAAACCACGCCGGCCGGACCGGAGCGCGGATCCTTCATGATCGTCAGCGTCCGCTCGCGGTCGCCCATGCCGCCGACCCAGGCATCCGCGCTATCGGCCAGGCCGTCGAGGTGCAGGGCGCCCGTCAGCAACACCCACGCCGTCAGCAATACCGCGGCGGCGACCAGGGTGGGCGCGCCTTGCAACAGCCAGTCGAAGCCGCAGAGCAAGGCGCCGAGCAACAGCCCGACGGCCGGATACCAGGCCACCGAAGCAGCCAGAGCGCGCTGATCGCCATGACCGCCCGCCGGCATCGGCAGCCGGGTCAGGAAACCGAGTGCAACGCGCAGGCCGCGGATCACGCCGATACCTTCGCCGGCCATGCCAGCGGATGCAGGGACGCGTGCGGGACCTCGATGTTGGCCATGTCCCCATAGCCACGCCGTTCGGCGAAGCACCTCAGCAAACGGATCGCACCGCCGTGGGTCACCACCAGGATGCGGCGCTTCGCGGCATCGACGGCGATATCGTCCAGCGCGGCGCAAAGGCGCGTGCGGAAGGCGTCGAAGCGCTCGCCCCCCGGCGGCGGATGGGCCACCGGGTCGGCCCAGAACCGGCCAAGCGCGTCGCCCTGCTCCGCCGCGATGGTCTCGATCGGCACACCCTGCCAGTCGCCGAAGTGGTACTCGACAAGTCGCGGTTCCAGTCGCAACGGCACGGCGCGCTGATCCGCCAGTTCTTGCGCGAAGGCCGCGCAGCGTCGCATCGACGAGGAAACGATCGCGTCCCAGTGCCCGGTATCGACCGCCTGCCGCAACTGGGACCAACCCAGCTCGCTCAGCGCATCGTCCAGCTGGCCGCGATAGCTCCGTTGCGCGGTATCGCCATGCCGGAGCAGGTCGATGCTCATGATTCGGACACGCCGGCCTGGGCAAAGGTCGCCATGCCGTTGTGCAAGGCGCAGGCCAGGCGCAGCAGCGGCACCGCGATTGCCGCGCCGCTGCCTTCGCCCAGACGCAGATCCAGATCGAGCAGCGGCCGCGCGTCGAGTGCCTGCAATACCAGTCCATGGCCACGTTCGTGCGAGCGGTGCGAGAACAGCAGCCACGCACGCACCTGGGGATGAAGCCGCACGGCGGCAAGCGCGGCGACACTGGTAATGAAGCCGTCGATCAGCACCGGCAGCCCCGCTTGCGCCGCGGCGACGAAGGCACCGGCGAGCGCGGCGATCTCGAAACCGCCCAGTCGACGCAGGCGTTCATACGCATCGTCCGCCTCCGCGTGGAGGGCCAAGGCGCGAGCGACGACCGACCGCTTATGCACGATGCCGGCGGCATCGAGGCCCGTGCCGGCGCCGCTCAGCGCCTCGGGGCATTGGTCGAGCAGGGCGCAGGCCAACGCGGTCGCCGCCGTGGTGTTGGCGATGCCCATCTCGCCGCCGATGAACACCTGCGCGCCGGCATCGCGTGCGGCGCGCACGCTGGCGGCACCAGCCTGGAGCGCGGCATCGCATTCGGCCGCGGTCATCGCCGCCTGCTCGCAGAAATTCGCCGTCGACGGCGCGATGCGCGTACGGCGCACGCCGGCCAGTTCACCCGGATCGTTCACGGTGCCCAGATCCACGACGTCCAGGGTGGCGCCCAGCTCGCGCGCCAGTACGCTGATCGCGGCGCCACCGGCGGCGAAGTTCCGCAGCATCTCGCCGGTCACCGCCTGTGGGAACGCGGACACGCCCTCCGCCGCGACACCATGGTCGCCGGCGAAAATACTGATCCACACCCGGTCGGCCGACGGTCGCTCGCTACCCTGTAACGCGGCCAGACGGATGGCGACGTGCTCGAGTTCGCCGAGCGAACCGGCGGGCTTGGTCAACCGGGACTGCCGTTCGCGTGCCGCCGTCTCGATGGCGGCGTCGGGTATCGGGCAGGTTTCAAACAACCACGCATGGCTCACGATAAGGTTCCTTTCAGGGCAAGAGGCAGGCCGGCGGCCACGAAAAGCACGCGCCCGCAACGCGCAGCGAGGGCCTGGTGCAGACGTCCGGCCTCGTCGACGAACCGCCGTGTCAGCTCGCCCATCGGCACGACGCCGAGGCCGACTTCGTTGCTGACCATCAACAGTTCGCCCGGCAACGCGGGCAGCGTGTCGAGCAGGGCATCGCGCTCGCGTTCGAATCGGGAGGCATCGACATCGCCAAGCAGGTTGCTCAGCCAGAGCGTCAGGCAATCGACCAGGATGCAGCGGTCGACACGTGCTTCGGCACGCAGCACATCGGCCAGCGCGAGAGGTTCTTCGACCAGGCCCCACACTGGCGGACGGCGCGAGCGATGGTGCGCGATGCGTTCGCTCATTTCGCCGTCGCGGGCCTGTGCCGTCGCCACATAGACGACCTCCTGGCCCGAATCGCGAGCCAGCCGTTCGGCCAGCGCACTTTTGCCCGAACGCGCGCCGCCAAGGATCAGGGTGTGCATGCGTCGTCTCCCAGCAGGCGCCAAAGAGCCCCGGTGTCCAGATGACCTTCCACCGCGTCGGCGAGCCGTTCGATGCTGGCCTCGCGCAGCGCGTGCATATCGATCGTTTCGGCATCCTCCAAGCCTGCCCAGCGCAACAGCGCGGCAAGCGCGGGCGGTGCATCGAAGAGGCCATGCAGATACGTGCCAAGCACCAGCCCGTCCGCCGACAACGCGCCATCGGCGCGTTCGCCGATCCGCACAGCCGGCGATGCCAGCGCCGGGCCGCTGCTGCTACCGCAATGGATTTCGTAGCCATGCACTTCGGCATCGTCAAGCGCCAGCCGGCCGGCCACGTTGCGCAACTGCTTGCCCGGTTCGAGCACGGTATCGAGATCCAACCAGCCCAGCCCGATACTCGTCCCGGCCTCGCCTTCGATGCCCAGCGGATCGCTGACCTGCCGCCCGAGCATCTGCATGCCGCCACAGATGCCGATGAGCTTGCCGCCGTAGCGCAGATGCCGTGCGATCGCCTCTTCCCAGCCCTGCGCACGCAGCCATGCGAGGTCGGCCCGCGTGGATTTGGAGCCCGGCAATACGATCAGGTCGCATGCCGGCGGCACTTCGCCCGGGCCGACGAAACGCAAGTCAATTTCCGGATGCGCGCGCAAGGCGTCCAGATCCGTGTGGTTGCTGATGCGCGGCAACGCCGGCACGGCGACACGCAGGCGCGCCCGCGGCCTGGCTTCGATCCCGCGCGGCAAGGCGTCCTCGGCCTCCAGATGCAGGCCATGCAGGTACGGCAGCACGCCAAACACGGGTTTTCCGGTGCGTCGTTCGAGCCAGTCCAGGCCCGGTTGCAGCAAGGCGATATCGCCACGGAAGCGATTGATGACGAAGCCGGCGACACGCGCGCGCTCGCTTTCGGACAACAACGCCAGCGTACCGACCAGGTGGGCGAATACACCGCCGCGATCGATATCGGCGATCAGCAGTACCGGGCAATCGACCGCCTCGGCATAGCCCATATTGGCGATGTCGTTATCGCGCAGGTTGATCTCGGCCGGGCTGCCGGCCCCTTCCACCACGACGGCGTCATAGTCGGCCGTCAGGCGCTCATGCGAGGCCAGCACCGCGGCGAAGGCAACGCGCTTGTAGTCGTGGTAAGCACGCGCATCCATCTGCGTCACCGCGTGGCCGTGGATGATTACCTGCGCACCGGTATCGCTGTCCGGCTTCAGCAGCACCGGGTTGAAATCGGTATGCGCGGCGATGCCACAGGCCTGCGCCTGCACCGCCTGGGCGCGGCCGATCTCGCCGCCGTCGACGGTCACCGCCGAGTTCAGGGCCATGTTCTGCGGCTTGAACGGCGCCACCCGGCGACCGCGGCGGACCAGCCACCGGCACAAGGCCGTGACCATCGCGCTCTTGCCCGCATCCGAGGTGCAGCCTTGCACCATCAACACTCGTGCCGTCATCGCAAGACCTCCATCAATGCAGCGTCCAGTCTGGCAAACGCGGCTTCGTCGCCAGGCAGGCCAAAGCGCAGGCTTGCCGGTTGCTCGAACAGGCGCACGAGGATGCCGCGCGCCGCCAGCGCATCGCGCAACGCGGGCGCGCGTCCGGTCACGCACCACTGGAAGAGAGCCGTACCACCCGAGGGTGCAAGCCCGTGCCGCGCCAGCATCCGGGCCAGTCGTCCGGCGGACGTGCACAGATGTTCACGTGCCCGCGCCTGCCACGGACGATCGGCCAGTGCCTGCATCAGCACGAAACGTGTCGGTCCGCTCAGGGTCCACGGACCAAGATGGTCAGCCAACGCGGCCAGTGTGTCGCTCCGGGCGCAGACGAAACCGGCACGCGCACCGGCCATGCCGAAGAATTTCCCGACCGAGCGGAGCACGACCAGGCCCTCGCGATCGGTGTAGCGGCAAAGACTGTCTTCCGGCGTGGCATCGATGAAGGCTTCATCGACGACCAGCCAGCCACCGCGTGCGGCCAAGGCCCCATGCAGGTTCAGCAAGGTTTGCGGATCGACATGCTCGCCACCCGGATTGTTCGGCTGGATCAGCACGACGACATCGTCGCCGGCGGTATCGCCAACCAGGTCGGCGGCCGCGCGCAGCTGCACCTCATGTCCCGCACGGCGCCATGCGTGCGCGTGTTCGGCGTACCCGGGCGCGATCACGCCAACGCGCCCGCGTTCGCGCAACAGGGGCAAGACCTGGATCGCCGCCTGCGAGCCGGCGACCGGGAGGACATCCGGTGCACCGTAATAGTCACGCGCGCGTTCCACCAGGCCATCGTCCTCTTCGGGCAGTCGCTGCCAGACGTGACCGGGAATCGGCGGCATGGGCCACGGATAAGGGCTGATCCCGGTCGACAGGTCGAGCCAGCGATCAAGGGGGATGCCGTGCTCGCGCGCCGCGCGACGCAACCTGCCGCCGTGCTCAAGCATGCAACACGCCCCGCGCGATCAACGCGATCAGCAGGGCGACGCCAAGCCAGAGCGCGACACCGTTGCGGACCAGATGAAGGGCCCGTTCGATCGATCCGGCATCCGGCGCGGCGCCTTCGCCAAGCGGTGGGCGATCTTCCCAGATCCCGCGATATGGCGCGGCCCCGCCCAGTTGCACGCCTAGCGCACCGGCGCCGGCGGCCATTACCGGCCCCGCGTTTGGACTATCCCAGGCCGGTGCCTGCCCACGCCAGCAGCGCATCGCCCGCGCGAAATCGCCGAGCAGGGCATACGTGAGCGCGGTAAGCCGCGCCGGCACGAAGTTGAGTACATCGTCGATGCGCGCCGCGGCCCAGCCGAAGCGCTCGTAACGCGGCGTGCGATAGCCCCACATCGCATCGAGCGTATTGGCCAGCCGGTAAAGCACGGCACCGGGCGCGCCGAACAAGGCGAACCAGAACAGCGCACCGAACACCGCATCGTTGCCGTTCTCGAGCACCGATTCGGTCGCCGCCGCGGCCACCTGGGAATCGTCAAGCAGCGCGGTATCGCGACTGACCATGCGGCCCACGGCAAGGCGTGCCGCGGCCAGATCGCCCGCGACCAGGGCAGCAGCCACGGGTCGTGCGTGTTCCCCAAGGCTCTCATGGCCGATCGCGAGATAGAGCACGCCGATGCGCACGACGGTGCCGGACCAGCCGGCGAGCAGATCGGCCAGGTGCACGAGCAGGACCGTGGCGACGACCGCCGGCGCGACCGCGCCTATCCATGCGAGCATGCCCGCAGCGCGGCGATCGGCATGCCAGCGCGACTCGATCCAGTGCGCGTAACCACCGAATGCCACCAGCGGATGCGCCCGCCGCGGCTCGCCGAACACCACGTCGAGCAGCACCGCGAGGAGCATGGCCAGCGCGACGCTCACGGCAGGAACAAGGCCATCGCCGCCCCGGGATTCGACGGGAAATAGAAGTGGACGAAGCTGGCGGTCATGCGGCGGTCTCGATAGACCGTTTCGGCGCTTGGACCGCCATTGGGATTGCTTGCCAGCGCCAGCGGCGGCGCAGCGATCCGGGCCCGTGCGTAATGAAAGGTATGCCCATGCAGGAGACCTTCGGGCAAGGCGACCTGTTGCAGTCCCAGCGCGGCGAGGCGCGGCTGCATCGCCGCGCTTCCCGGCAACAGGCCGGCCATGTTCGCCACGTTGCCGTCGCGATCGGCCAACGCGTCCAGTGCGAACAGCAGGCCGCCGCACTCAGCCAGCAATGGCTTGCCGGCGTCGATGTGCGCGCGCAAGGCGGTGTGCAGATCAGTGAGTTCGGACAAAGCCTGCAGATGCAGTTCGGGATAACCGCCCGGCAACCACACGGCATCGGACTCGGGAAGCACGTCGCCGGCCAGCGGCGAGAAGAACCGCAAGTCGGCACCTGCCGCCTTCAGCAGGTCGATATTCGCGCGATAGAGGAAGCAGAACGCCGCGTCTCGCGCCACCGCGATGCGCAGGCCATGCAGGCGCGGCGGTATCGGCTCGATCTGGACGTCGTCGAATTCGACAGGAGGCGGCAAAGCGGTACTCGCATGTTCGGCCCAGGCATCGGCCAGCGCATCCAGCCGCGCATCGAGATCGCCCAGTTCCTCCGCCGCGACCAGGCCCAGATGCCGTTCGGGCAGGCTCATCTCCGTGCGCCGCGGCAAGGCACCAAGCCAGGCAAGACCCTCCGGCAGGCTTTCCTGCAGCAGCGTCGCGTGATGCGCGCTGCCGATACGGTTGGCGGCGACGCCGTGGACCGTGAGCCCTTCGCGGTAATGGGCCAGCCCCATGGCCAGCGCGCCGAAGGTCTGCGCCATCGCCGAGCCGTCGATCACCGCGAGCACCGGCACGCCCAGGCGGATCGCGAGGTCCGCACTGGACGGCGAACCGTCGAACAGGCCCATCACCCCTTCGATCAGGATCAGGTCGGCCTCGCCCGCCGCCGCATACAGCCGCGCGCGCACGTCGTCCTCACCGCACATCCACATGTCGAGCTGGTAGACCGGCGCGCCACTGGCGCGCTCGAGGATCATCGGGTCGAGGAAGTCCGGGCCGGTCTTGAATACGCGCACGCGGCGACCCTGGCGGGTATGCCAGCGCGCCAGCGCCGCGGTCACGCTGGTCTTGCCCTGGCCCGAGGCGGGCGCGGAAACCAGCAGGGCCGGACAGGTTCTCATAGCTCGATGCCTTTTTGCGCCTTGATACCGGCCTGGAAAGCATGCTTCACCACGCGCATCTCGGTCACCGTATCGGCGACCTCGACCAGGCCATCGGGCGCGGCGCGGCCGGTGATCACCACATGCTGGTCAGGTGGCCGGATCGCCAGCGCGGCGAGCACGTCCCCGAGCGCGACGTATTCCTTGCGCAAGGCGATATTAAGTTCGTCCAGCAGCACGAAGTCATAGGACGGATCGGCCAGCATGTCGCGCGCGACGCCCCAGGCTGCCTGCGCCGCGGCGATGTCGCGCGCCTGGTCCTGCGTTTCCCAGGTAAAGCCTTCGCCCATCACGTGGTAATCCAGTTCGTCGGGGAAACGGCGAAAGAAGGCTTCCTCGCCGGTGGAAAAACTGCCCTTGATGAACTGTACGACACCGCAGTGGAACCCGTGGCCCAGCGAGCGGGCCAGCATGCCGAAGCCGGACGAGCTCTTGCCCTTGCCGTTGCCGGTATTGACCACCAGCACGCCGCGCTCGATGGTCGCCCGGGCGATCTTGCGATCGATCAGTTCCTTCTTGCGCTGCGCGCGGTTGCGATACCGCTCTTCAGGCGTCATCGCATCCCATGGCCGGTCGCCGTTCATGGGATCAGACATCCGCGCGGTGGCCAGCGCGCCAGTGTGCCGCCCAGGCCAGCAAACCGTGGATCGCCAGCCCGGCGGCCACGTAGAACGTCGTGGTCCTTACGAACAGCGGCCCCCACTGTGCCAGGCGGCTGAGGTATTCGGCCATGTGCGGGTTGGCGTACCGGCCGCCCAGCCAGTAGAACGAGCCGTTGGAAACCGCGAAGGACAGCGAAGCGGCCGCCACGGCGACGGCCAGCGCACCGAGCAGGGACGGCAGCCTGCCATCCACACGCTTCGCAAACGAGTTGCCGGCATACCAGAGCACCGCGTAAGCCAGTGGCAGGAACGCGTACGCCGCCGTCACGCAGAAATCGCTGACGCCGGCGTAAGCGATCGAGGCCCAGTCCAGCGCCACGGCGAGCAGTACGAAGAACGCAAAGCCCGCGTGGCGCCGCCACCCATCCAGCCCCAGGTACAGGCCACCTAGGAAGAACACCGCCATCGACGCATCCGGCAGATGGACGGCCGTACCGAAATGACCGAAACGCGTGCCGGCCATCAGCAACACGAAGACGGCGAACAGGATGCCGGAGGACCGGCGGGACAGTGGCTTCATCGTGGCGACCTGTAACAAGGGTGGAAGGGAACGCCGGCTCAGGAAGCCGGGCGGTAACGCAGGGTGAGCATGTAGTTGCGGCCCGGCTGGTTGTAGAACTGCGCTGTCTCGTAATGCGTGTCGAACACGTTGTTCAAGGCCAGCTGCAGTTTCCAGGCCGGATCGAAGGCGTAGGCCAGGCGCAGGTCGGTCGTGCTGTAGCCGCCAAGCGGAGCGGTATTGTCCAGGTCGTCGTAGCGACGGCCGGCCACGTACCAGCTGCCACCGACGCTGACCTTGCCGAAGCTGCGATCGATATCGATGTTCGCCATCTGCCGCGCCCGGCGCGGCAGGATATTGCCGTGGCTCGAAGTGTCGCCGTCATTGCGCGGGTCGAGCCAGGTCGCGCTACCGCGCACCGCCCAGCCCAGCACCTGGGTGTCCAGCGCGGCCTCGGCGCCGCGGATCTTCGCGCGGTCGACATTGCCGGGCAGGCCTACCGACGCATCGTACGCGATCAGGTTGTCGATCTTGTCCTGGAACGCGTTCAGCGACCAGTGGCCCCAGCCCTGCGTGCCACGCAAGCCAAGTTCGACGTTGCGCGAGGTCTCCGGTTTGAGATTGGGATTACCATAACCCGGGTAGTACAGGTCGTTGAAGGTCGGCGCCTTGAACGCGGTACCGTAGCTCGCGGTCAGGCGCATGGTCGAGCTGAAGTCCCAACCCCACAGCGCACTGCCGGTGGTCTTGCCGCCGTATTGGTTATCGTCGTCGTGGCGTACGCTGGCCTGCAGCGACTGCGAACCGAAGCCCTGCTGCCACTGGCCGAAAACGCCGCGATTGATCCGCATGGTGCGGTCGTACCCGGTATTGCTCTCGACGCGGTCGCGCTGCCAGTCGTAGCCCAGGCTGTACAGGCCACCGCCCGCACCGATATCGGCCTGCAAGGATCCGAGTTCGCGATGGGTATTGAAGGTACTCGCATAGACGCCGTTGAGGAAATTGTCGCTGAGGTCGGCGCTCTGTCCGGCACTCGCGGTGATCGTGACGTTGTCGGCCGGCTTGTAGTGGACGCGCGCACCGGCCACCTGCGAAGCGCTTTCCGCTTCGTTGCTGGTCGAGCCGTCGTATTGGCTGCTGCCCTCGGCGCGGAAGAAACGCGCATCGGCATCCCACTGGCTGTTGAACCGGTAGCCACCCTGCAGGGACAGCGAGGTGTTGCGATAGCCGTCGCGGTCCGGTTCGTCGACGAAGCAACCGGCGCCCGGCGAGGCCTGGCCACGGCAGGCATTGATGCCGTCGGTTTCGTCGTGAGTCGCCTCGAGCGAATACCAGCCCTTGTCGCTACGGCCGGCAAACCCGGCGGACGGTCTTCCAGGTGTTGTAGCTGCCGAAGCCAACGCTGGCATTCGGTGTGAACGCACCCTCGGCACGGCGGGTGAAAATCTGGATCACGCCGCCAATGGCTTCGGACCCATACAGGCTGGAGAACGGACCGCGCACGATCTCGATCCGCTCGATCTGGTCGACCGGGATATCCTGGATCGCGGCCGTGCCGCTGGTCGCCGAGCCAAGCTTGATGCCGTCGACCAGGACCAGCACATGGTCCGATTCGGTACCGCGCAGGAACAGCGAGGTGGCCTCGCCGGGGCCGCCGTTACTGGCGATCGACATGCCGGGCGTGCGCCGCAGCAGGTCGGCCACCGAGGACGGCTGCAGGCGTTCGATATCCGCGCGGTCGATCACGGTCAGCGCGGTCAGCGTCTGGTCCTGGGTCTGTGCGGTACGGGTGGCGGTGACGACCATCTGGTCGAGTTCGGTATCCGAATCGTCGGCGAAGACGGGTGCGATGACGGCAAGCAAGGCGGCCGCCAGCAAGGACTGGCGGAAAGACGTATGACTGAATGACACTGCAAAGCTCCTGGCCGCGCCTACCCGCGCGGTGTCGATGACATCGGGACAGGCGGCAGGAAGCGTTGAGGTACCGGCAATGAAGACGCGGCAGCCCCATGACATAGCCCACCGCATGTCGGGTCTTGCCGTGGGGCCGGTCTCCGGGCTTGCGAGCGAAGGCATCGAATGCCTTCCCGACCAGCGCCTTCCCATGCGGATGCACAGTGGCTTCGTGCTGGACGTCTGCTCGCCTACCGTTGCGGGGGCAGCTCCGGAATTGCCACGCGTGTCTCGACGCGCGGCGCACCGGATTCCCGTTTCAACCCACGACCGGATACCGGCCGGGGGTCACCTCAGGCGGCGCTAGTCTAGCGGCTGATGGGCAGGAATGCGCAACTGGTCGGTTCGGTTCAGTCGCGCCGGGTCAGTCGGGCGCCTTCGCAGGAACAAACGGCGATACCGGGTCGCTGGCGGGAAAGGTTTCCTCCAGTGCCTCGTCGTGGTTGTCGCTTTCCTGGCGTTTGCGTGCCTTGCGCTGCTCTTCGGATTCCTGGCCGGCGGCCTTGTCGTGGTCATGAGGGACGTCTTTCCGGTCATGCGTGGCCATGGCCATCTCCTGTCCGAGCGGGCGTTCATCTGGCGCCAAACCGCGTGAAACCGGGGTCTGCGGGACGTCATGCCGCTCTACGGGCGAACGCGGCTGACTTTTCCTTCACGCGCGACCCTTATCGTTCGAGGGTACCCCGACCCTGGAGAATCTCATGACCAAGCTGGACAAACCGCTGCGACGCGAACTGGACATCGGCGGCAAGGCATACACGCTGACCATCGATGCGGACGGACTGAAGCTCACCGAAAAGGGCCATCGCAATGGCATCTCGCTGGCGTGGAAGGACATTGTCGGCGGCGACGCGGCACTGGCCACGGCACTGCAGGCATCGGCCGCATGACCCGCTCTCGTCGATGCCGGCGCAGGCCGGCCTGACGAAGAAGGGCTAGACGTGCGCTTCATGACGGCGAGTGCAAGGTGCCGCCATGAGCCTGCAGGAATATCGCCGCAAGCGAAACTTCGCGAAGACCCGTGAGCCCGCGCCGGAGCATTCCATCTCCGGTTCGGCCCGCGCGATTTTCGTGGTTCAGCTGCATCACGCATCGAGTCGACACTTCGATTTCCGCCTGCAGGTAGGTGACGCGCTGAAAAGCTGGGCAGTACCCAAAGGGCCCAGCTACAACCCCAAGGTCAAGCGGCTGGCGGTGGAAGTCGAGGACCACCCGGTCTCCTATGCCGACTTCGAGGGCGATATCGACGAGGGTTACGGCAAGGGCCATGTCGACCAGTTCGATCATGGCGTCTGGTCCACCGATGGCGACGCCGAAGCGCAGATCCGCAAAGGGCACTTACACTTCGAACTGTTCGGTGAACGGCTCAAGGGCGGCTGGCATCTGGTCCGTAGCGGAAAGAAAGAACGCCAGCCTGCGTGGTTCCTGATCAAGGAAGACGACGCCTACGCAGGCGATGTCGAAGCCGACGACCTGCTCGATGTAAAAATGGCCGCCAGCACCCGACGGGCCGCGCGCAGTGCCGCGACCAAAGCCGCCGCGAAGAAGTCCACGGCACGCAAACGGGCGCCGCCAAAGGCAAAACCGGTTTCCCGGACAAAACTGGCGAAGCAGGCAGCCGCACTCGACGGCGCGCGCAAGGCGAAAGCCAGCAGCGAATTCTTCAAGCCGGAACTGGCCCGGCTGAAGGATGCCCCACCGAACGGACCAGAGTGGCTGCATGAAGTGAAGTGGGACGGCTATCGCATCCTCACTGCGATAGCCGATGGTGAGGTTAACCTGTGGTCGCGCAATGCCTTGCCATGGAACCGGAAAATCCCCGAGATCGTCCAGGCCATCGAAGCCCTCGGACTCGATTCCGCGCGCCTCGATGGCGAGCTGATCGCGCTCGACGGGAACCATCGAAGCGACTTCAATGCCCTGCAGAAGACGCTGTCCGGCGAGGCGCAGGCGCCATTGGTCTACATGTTGTTCGACCTGCCCTATCTCGAAGGCTACGACCTGTCGCGCTCGCGGCTGCGCAAACGCAAGGATCTGCTGGAAACCCTGCTCGCCGGCGCGACCGGGCACCTGGCTTTCAGCACGCATTTCCTCGATGACGGCGATGCGGTATTCGCTATGGCGATGGAACAGAAGCTCGAGGGCATCGTCTCCAAACGGGTCGATGCCGGTTATCGCGCCGGGCGCGGCGACGACTGGTTGAAGATCAAACGCCTGGAAAGCGACGAATTCGCCGTGGTCGGCTATACGCCCGCCAAGGGCAGCCGGACGGGATTCGGCTCGCTCCTGCTCGCGCGACCCGGCCCTCGGGGAAGCTGGGTCTATGCTGGGCGGGTCGGCACCGGCTTTACCGACGATATGCTGAAAGATCTCAGCAAAACGCTGGCTACGCGCGGCACCGCCAAACCCACGGTGGAGATCGATGCCGTCGACCCCTTGCTGCGCGGTGCCCTTTGGGTCCCTCCCACGGCGGTTGCCGAGGTCTATTTTCGTGGCATCGGCAACCAGAACCTGTTGCGCCAGCCGAGCCTGAAGACCTTGCGCGTCGACAAGGACCCGAAGGACCTGCGCGACTCCGATCGGGCGCCCGCCGCGACGAAGAAGGCGTCCGCGCGCAAGACCAGACCCACCGACGAGATCGTCATCAGCCACCCGGACAGGGTGGTTTTCGCCGAGGACAAGATCACCAAGCAGGACGTCGTCGATTACTACAAGGCGGTCATGACCTGGTTCCTGCCTGGCGTGAAGGACCGCCCGACGTCGGTGATCCGCTGTCCCGCCGGCACGGCCAGGCCCTGTTTTTTCCAGAAGCACGAAATGGCCGGGCTGTCCCATGTCGGCACGAAGAAACTCAAGGAGGAAACCGGCGCGCAGGCCGTCTATATCTACCCCACCGGGCCGGACAGCATTGTCGAACTGGTACAGAACGGCACCCTGGAATTTCACCCCTGGGGTTCGACCATCGCCGATCCGGACCGGGCGAACCGCGTGGTCTTCGATCTCGATCCCGGTGAGGGCGTCCCCTGGGAGAACGTCATCGCGGCGGCGCGACTGGTGCGCAAGTTGCTGAGCGAGGCCGGCCTGGTGTCATTCGTGCGTACCACCGGCGGCAAGGGCCTGCACGTCGTGGTACCACTCAATCCCGGTTGTCCCTGGCCGATGGTCAAGGATTTCGCGCATGCGTTCGCCAGCAGCATGGCCGCGATGCATCCGATGGATTTCGTGGCGACCGCGACGAAGCGCCTGCGTAACGGCCGCATCTATCTCGATTACCTGCGCAATGGCCGCGGCGCAACCAGCGTGGCCTCGTATTCGTTGCGCGCACGCGCCGGCGCGCCAGTGGCCATACCGCTGCGCTGGGAAGAACTCGGGAAACTGAAGAGCGGCCACGATTTCACTATCGGCAACACGCCGAAGCGGTTGGCGCGACTACGCAAGGATCCCTGGGCCGGCATCGACGAGGTCAAGCAGAGCCTGGACCATGTCATGCGGCAGCTTCAAGGCTGACCCGCGGCCTTTGCCCGCCGTGCCGGCTTCTTCGACCCGAGCTCGAGCCAGACCGGCACGTGGTCGCTTGGGCGTTCCCACGACCGCGGACCGCGATCGATACCGGCATCCGTGCAGAGCGCGCGCACCGGGTCGCTGACGAGGACAAGGTCGATGCGAAGGCCCCAGCCGCGCTGAAACGCCAGCAGGCGGTAATCCCACCACGAATGCAGGCCCGGTTCCTCATGGAACAAGCGCAGGCTGTCGTGCAAGCCCAGCCCGAAAATCCCCGCCAGGGCCTTGCGCTCGGGCGTCGAGCACATAATCTTCTCGCGCCAGCGCTCCGGCTTGTACACGTCGCGATCCTCGGGCGCGATATTGAAATCGCCGAGCACCACCAGTTTCGGATGTTTCTTCGCTTCGCTGCGCAACCAGGCCTTCGCCGCCGCCAGCCAGCGCAGCTTGTACTCGTACTTCTCGCTGTCCACCGCTTCGCCATTGACGACGTACAGGTTGACGATGCGCAGGTCGCCAACGGTCACGGCGATCGCGCGCTGCTGGGCATCGCCCAGTCGGGGTATCCCGACCTGCACATCCTCGATCGGCATATCCTTGGTCATGATGGCGACGCCGTTATAGGACGGCTGCCCCGCGAACACGCATGCATAACCCAGGTCGGCGATCGCCTCGACCGGAAACTGTGCATCCGCAAGCTTGGTTTCCTGCAGGACGAGGATGTCCGGCTGGTTCTCCCCGACCCAGCGCTGCACGTGGCCGAGGCGAGCGCGCAAAGAGTTGATGTTCCAGCTGGCGATACGCATGCCGTACTCCTGGGTGGGCCAGCCAAGCTTGGGCCTGGGACGGTGAACCCATCGTCGTGGCGAAAATCCAGCCTTTCGCCACTGGATCCCGGCCTGCGCCGGGATGACGAGAAGGCAGGTTTTCGTCATCCCGGCGCAGGCCGGGATCCAGTGGCGATGCGGTGAGTTTTCGCGTCTCCTCGACGCCTTTCTCACCCCGACGCACCGACCATCCAGCCCATGCCCGAAGGCCCCTCCATCGTCATTCTCCGCGAGCAGGCCGCCGTCTTCACCGGCAAGGTCGTACGAACGAGGTGCTGTTCCGTATCCGCCTGCATCCGCTATCCACGATCGGCGCCCTGCCGTCCAGGAAACTCGGTGAGGTGGTGACCCAGGCGAGGCAGTACAGTTTCGATTTCCTCGCCTGGAAGAAAGCATTCGTGCTACGGAAACACTGGCTGGCGCACAACAAATCCATCTGTCCACGCGACCATGTCACATTCCACCGCGCCAATCTCGGTCGCCGAGACCGCCGCAGCTTTTACTGCGAGATCTGTCAGAAACGTTACGAATGAGCCATGTCGCAACCTTCGCTTTTCACTATCGGCCCGGAAGTCCTGCTCGACGATGCGAGCGGACGCATCGTCTACACGCCCGACGCGATCCCCGCGGCGACGGCCGGGGCGTGGTTCACGATCCTGCATGCAAACATCGCCTGGAAAGACGGCCGGCGCATGATGTACGACCGCGAGGTCGACGTGCCGCGCCTGCGCGCCCATTACAGCCTCGCCGATCCGGAACTTCCCGATGTCCTTCGCCAGGCGACCGCTGTGGTCGCTGCGGCAGTCGGCGCGCCATTCGACTCCATCGGCCTGAACCTCTACCGCGATGAGCACGACAGCGTCGCTCCCCATAACGACAAACTCGCCGACCTGGTCCGTGGCGAGCCGATCGCCCTGCTCTCGCTCGGCGCCACGCGGCGCATGACCATCCGTAGCAAGGAGCCGCCGCGCCGCCTGCTGCACCGGGACCTGGAAGCCGGCAGCCTGCTGGTGATGAGCTGGGAAACCCAACTCCATTACGACCACGGCATTCCCAAGCAACGCGTGCCTGTCGCACCGCGAATCAGCCTGGCGTTTCGCGTGCGCGGCGAACGCGCTTACTGAGCAGGTCGCGTCCTGACGGACGCGCCGCGTCGGACCACGACCTCGCGGGGCGCCGAGACCGACAGTCGTATGGCGCTGCCGCGAATGGTCAGGACCGTGACGACGATATCGTCGCCAATAGTGAATGCTTCACCCTCGCAGCGGCTGATATGGAGATTGCCCGAATCCTTGGGCTTCAATTTCTTGTCGTCGGTCATCGCTCGATCCTCGGGTTCACCTTTGACGCGCGCAGTGCAGCGCGGAGCGCCATGGGAGCTTCGGAGTATTGAAGAACGTAACCTGCCAGTCTGTAGGGATTGCCTGAGGAAATGGGGGACCAGCGGTCGCAACCCGCTCACCCGCGGCGCTACAATCCGGCATCGATCCGGCCGTTGACAGAGCTCCGTATGCGTAACCCCTTGCAGGAACAGCTACTCAAGGCCGGCCTGGTCAAGAAGGCCAAGGTGGCCCAGGTCGTGCGCGAGCAGGCAAAACAACGCCAGGGCAAGGCGCCCGCAGCCCCCGCCGCAGAGAAAGTCGACGCCGAGCGCCTGCAGGCCGAGCGCGCCGATCGGGATCGCGCACTGGCCGCCGAGCGCAATGCCCAGGCGCATACGAAAGAGTTGCGCGCCCAGGTCCGCCAGATCGTCGAGGCCAACAAGGTCAGGCGCGAAGGCGAGATCGATTACCGCTTTACCGATGGCGAGCGGATCAAGAGTGTCCTGGTCAACGAGGCGCTGCGCGCCCAGCTCGCCAGCGGCATGCTGGTAATCGCGCGCCATGACCAGGGCTACGAACTGTTGCCGCGCGTCGCCGCGGACAAGGTCTACACGCGGGATGCATCCATGATCGTGCTCGATCACGGCCTCAACAACGCTGGCGCGACCGGGAACGAGGACGATGAGTACTACAGCCAGTTCCAGGTTCCCGACGACTTGACCTGGTAGTTGCGCCGGGCTTGCCAGGAAACGTTCCCGGAAAACCCAAGGCGATCGTCAGGCACGTCTCCACGGTGACCGACGTATCGAGTGGCACTCCAGGAGTGCCCTCATGCAAGCAGATGACTGAACCGGAGATGCCGTCATGACAGCTAGATGGTGGCTGGCAACGGCGAGCTGCGCCCACGGACCGGGGTGACCCTGCAAGCGCCACTGCTCGACCCGGTTGCCCTGCCACACGATGGAAGGTCATGTTTTCCGCGTGCGGATCGGGGCAGCGGACGGCCGGTTGCCCGGATACTGCGGCACATCGAGCGCCTGCACCCACGGTTCACGGCGAATCGTCCAGAGTTCGTATTGCGGCTCGAATTGCCCGATTTCGTCGAGTCCACCCAGGTGAAGTTCGATCTCGGCGCCTTTCTCGTCGGACCAGAACACCGGCGAGCCACACCTGGCGCAGCCGGCACGGACGCCCCTCTCTCCGGGGAGTTTGGCCAGTTCGCCGCGGACGGCGACCTGGGCGAAGGGGAACGTCACGAAAGCATTGAACGGCGCGCCATGTCGCTTGCGGCAGTCCATGCAGTGACAGACGCCGACGCGATCGGGTTCGCCAACGAGGACATAGCGCACCTGGCCACAGGCACAGCCACCGGTTCGTACGACCGTGTCGCTCATGGCTCGCCCCTCCTCAAGGATGCGCTTACTTCATCCCCTGTCATGTGGACGCGGCGTGCAGGTCCCGCGCCTAGCCCCGGCGCGCCGGAAGACGTCAGGCAAGCCGCAACAGGATCGCGGGAATTTCGGCCGGTATTTCGTGCGCCAGGAAACCGACGGGCCCTTGCGCGACGGTAAGACGGTCGCCTGCCAGGGCATGTACGACGACCGCCCACAGCGCGGCCTGTCGGGCGCTCGCACCCCGCGCCGCGAAGCCTGCCAGAGCAGATAGCGGAAGCAGTTGACGATCACCTGGTGGCCCACCAGGAAGACACGCTCGCCAGCATAGTTCCGCTGCAGGTCACTCATGACGCTGCGCAGGCGCAAGACCACGATCCGCCACGACGTTCTCCAAGGTCCCGGGCCATGCTTTCGCAGGTCCCTCATGAACACACGGTCGAGGGCACATCCACGCCTTTCCGGGCCATCGCTGGTCACCCGTCCATCACGCGCCCGAGCCCATATAGAACGCGAATTCCCGGTGGGTGGCATATGACCGATCGAACGAAAAAAACCCAGGCCGACGCCGGCGAATCGCCCTCCTCGACATCGCTGCTGAAGCGCCTGAGTGCCGGTCTGATCACCGGCGCCGCCGATGACGATCCGAGCGGCATCGCCACCTACTCCCAGGTCGGTGCGAAATTCGGTTATGCGGTGCTCTGGACCATGTTCCTGACCATACCGCTGATGATCGCCATCCAGGCGGTCAGCGCGCGGATCGGCCGGGTCACCGGCAAGGGCCTGGTCGACAATTTGCAGACGCACTACCCCAGCTGGATTTCCTATGTACTGGCGATGATGCTGCTGGCCGCCAACGTGATCAACCTCGGGGCGGACATCGGTGCGATGGGCGCGGCGCTGAAGCTCTTGATCGGCGGACCGGCGATTGCCTATGCCGTGGGCTTCGCCGCGGTGTCGGCGGTGCTGCAGGTCTTCATTCCGTTCTCACGCTACTCGCCGTTCCTGAAGGTGCTGACGGTGAGCCTGTTCGCTTATGTCGCCACGGCATTCGTCGCGCAGGTGCCATGGATGGAAGTCCTGAAAGGCACGTTCGTGCCCGCCATCCAGTGGACTCCGGATTACGCAGTAGGCATCGTCGCGATCCTCGGCACGACGATCAGCCCGTACCTGTTCTGCTGGCAGGCGGCGCAGGAGGTCGAGGAGCTTCGCGCCAACGACGAGCGCAAACCACTAAAGAAAGCGCCCGAACAAGGATCTGATGCGATAAACCGCATCGAGACCGATACCATCATCGGCATGGTCTTCTCCAACCTCGTGGCCTTCTTCATCATCCTCACCGCCGCGGTCGTCCTGCACGCGCACGGCAAGACCGATATCCAGTCCTCGGCCGACGCCGCCGCCGCACTGAAGCCGATCGCCGGACGTTTCGCGACGTGGCTGTTCGCCGCCGGCATCATCGGCACCGGCCTGCTCGCCCTGCCCGTCCTTGCCGGTGCCACCGCCTACGCTACCGCTGGCGCCCTGCAAAAGCCTTATGGGCTCGAGCGCAAGCCGGCACAGGCCAAGGTGTTCTACGGGGTACTGGTCCTCGCGATGATCATCGGCGCGGTGCTGAACATGACGCCGATCGATCCGATCAAGGCGCTGTACTGGAGCGCGGTGATCAACGGCGTCGCCGCCGTGCCGCTGATGATCATGGTCCTGTTGCTGGCACAAAACCGCAAGGCCATGGGCAAGTTCGTGGTCACCGGCTGGACGCGCTGGCTGGCGTGGATCGCCACGGCGGTGATGACGGTCGCCGCGGTGGTGATGTTCGCGACCTGGGGCAAGTAGCAATCCGAAGGCAGCAGCGCATCAGTGCCCGTCAGGACATACCCTGATCGAACAGGCCCGATAAATGCGCCGCGACGATGCGCGCTGCCGCCACCGGATCGCCGTCCCGGTTGTCGATCGCGGCGTTGCCGCGGCCGTAAGGTGCGTATTTGCGCTGGTCGGTGACCGAGAACAGGCCGAAAGTGCGCGTGCCGCTCGCGGCCGCCAGGTGCATCACGCCGCAATCGGCGCTGACGAAGACGTCGGCGGCGGCGATGACCGCGGCCATCTTGCGCAGGTCCCGCGAATAAAAGGTCGCGTGCCGGAGATTCAACTGGGATACGGCATGCGCGGCAACCACTTCGACGATGCGCACGCGCGCATGACGTTCGACCAGCGCCTCGATGAACCGCGCCCACCAGTCCTCGCCATAGCGCTTGCTGCCCGTTGCGTTGGCGAAGATCGCCACGGTCAGGTCGTCGCCCGACGCATGCTCGTTGCCAAGCACTTTGCCAAGGAGAACGCGCCCCTTTCGTCGCTCCTCCTCGGTCAGCCGGATATCCATGACCGGCCAGGGGCCGGATGCGTCGCCCGCATACGCGCGCCGCAACAGATGCACCGCGCGCAACGCCATGTGTGCCGGCGCACCGACCTCCCCGGAGGCATCGCGGGACGAGGCGATCTTGTAACGCGCCTTGGTCATGGCCAGCAGCAGGCGCCCTGACTGCGAGCCGCCACCGGCGTCGATCGCCAGGTCATATGCGGTCGCGCGCAGGCGATGTAGCAGGGCCGTCGTCGAAGGCAGGTGCCGGACGATCCGCTGGTGGAGGCTGATGACGTGACGCACGGCGGGATAAGTCGAAAACACCTCCGCCGCCGCAGGCCCGGCGGCCAGCACGTCGATCTCGGCACCGGGATAGAGCCGTTCCAGCTCGGTCAGCAAGGGGCCGACCAGCAGCACGTTGCCGAGCCGATGGTTTGGACGCAGAACCAGGATCCGGTGGATGCCCGCCGTTGGCAGCGCGCCTGGTTCGCACAGCGACGTGCCACGCCCCAGCAGCGCATCGACCATGCGTCGCATCAGGCGGCGGCGGCGTTCCTGCAGGCGCCCATGGCGAGGCGCGGGCTGCTGGTTCGCTGCGGACGGCTGCTGGTCGGAGGCGGGTACGGCTGTCACGGAGTCTGGCCGGGGCTGAAAGTACCAGCGTAGGCGCCGAGCCTTAGAGGATTATTACCTCCTTCAGGGAGCGGGGAACGGGGAACGGGGAACGGGGAACGGGAGAGTTTGAGGTTGCTTGGGTTCTACTCCCTGCGCGAGACCTCAGGGCGAGGAGTTTCCGCAACTTCCACTGTTCCCCGTTCCCCGTTCCTGCCTTAACCCCCTTTAAGTACAACCTAAGCATGGCAAGTCACCATTCGGTCATGAGCCATCCTCGCCGCCAGCCATCGATACCGTTTCGCCAGGGAATGCCCGCATGCACGTGATGCTCGTCGAGGATGACGACTCGCTGGGCTCGGCGATCAAACAGGCGCTGGAAGCCATGTCGCATGCTGTCACCTGGATTCGCGACGGTCGCACCGCGGCGGCGGCCATGCGCGACGAAGGCACCGACCTGATCCTGCTCGATCTCGGCCTGCCGGGGCGCGACGGGCTGGATGTGCTGGTCGAGGCCAGGCGCGAGCATGTGAAGACACCGGTGCTTATCCTGACCGCCCGCGACACCCTCGAGGCGAGGGTGGCCGGGCTGGATGCCGGCGCCGACGATTACCTTGTCAAGCCGTTCCACGTCGAGGAACTGAGCGCGCGGATTCGTTCGATCAGCCGGCGTGCGCAAGGACTTGCCGCCAACCGCATCGAAGCGGGGGGACTCGTTCTGGATCTGGCCACATGCCAGGTGGAACACGAGGGCCAGCACATGGCCTTGACCCGGCGGGAATTCACCCTGCTTCGCGCGCTGATGGAACGAGCCGGACGCATTGTCCGTCGTGAAAGCCTGGAGCAAACCGTTTACGGCCTCGATCGCGGTGTGGAAAGCAATGCGCTCGAGGTACAGATCCACGGTCTTCGCCGCAAGGTCGGAGCGCAGACCATACGCACGGTCCGCGGCATCGGCTACATGATTCCGCGGGATCTTGCATGAAAGATTCCAGTCTTCGCGCACGGTTGCGCTGGCTGAACCTGGCCGTGGTCGCCGGCGTCATGGTGCTTCTGGGCATCGCCAGTTATTCGCACACGCTCGAAGAAGTCGACGAACTCTCCGACGGTCGCCTGGCCGAGTCGGCGCGGACGCTCGAGGCACTGCTTGCCGGCGACGCGGGAGAGTATTTCCGCCATGCTCCTGCCACCTCGCTCTCGATCGCCAAACCGGGCCGTGCGGCGGTCATCGATGTCAATGGACACCATTTCGAGACCGAGGTCGGTTTCCAGGTCTTCGATGCCGCCGGACACATGCGCATGTTCACCAGCAACCTGCGTGGCATGGCGGCACCCATCCCGGGGGAAAAGGGCTTCGCCAACGTCCGCTTCGACGACCACGAATGGCGGATATTCACGTTGCAGGACGTGCAGGACCCGCTGGGCGACGCGAAGAATCCGTTCGTCATCCGCGTTGCCGAACGCTATGACAGCCGCAACGAGATCACCCACGCGCTCATGATCGAGCATACGGTCCCACTGTTGATCGGCTTGCCCGTGCTCGCCTTGCTCATCGGCTGGGCCGTGCGCCGCGGGCTGCGTCCGCTGGATGAGCTCGCCTATGCACTGCAGGGACGCGAGCCGGGTAGCCGCGTGCGCATCGACCTCACCGATCCTCCACGCGAACTCCAGCCGGTCATCGAGGCGATGAATCGCCAGTTCGACCGGCTGGAAGACAGCCTCGAGCGCGAGCGGCGTTTCAGCGCGGACGTTGCCCACGAATTGCGGACGCCGCTGGCGGCAACCCTGGTGCACATCGAGAACGCCATGGCGGCGACGTCGATTGAGGCCAAGGCCGAGCCCCTGCGAAGCGCGCACAAAAGTACCGGTGCCCTGGCGCGCCGTATCGAACAGTTGCTGTCGATGGTGCGCCTGGAAGCGGGCGCGGCGGCTCATGCTCGCCGCGAACTGGACCTGGTGCCGATCGTGACCGAGGTAGTCGACGAAATGGCGCTGCTTATCGCCAACGGACATGTCGAGCTGAGCTTCTTCACGTCCGACGACCGTATCCTGATCCTGGGCCATGATGCCGCCCTGCGCGCACTGATCCGCAACCTGGTGGAGAATGCGCTTCGTCATGTCAGCCGGGGTGGCCAGGTGGATATCGGCCTTACGCGAACGAATTCATGGGTATTGATCGAGGTCAGCGACGACGGTCCCGGCATTCCCGTGGTGCGCCGCGAAGCGGTCTTTACGCGCTTTCACCGCGAAGAAGGCAATAACAACGACGGCTACGGCCTGGGACTCTCGATCGTCCAGCGTGCCGCCGAACTGCATGGCGCACGGATCGAACTGATGGATTCGTCCTTTGGGACGGGACTTCGTGTGCGGGTGGAGATACCGCTGGCCTGGGATCCCATCGTATGACGTGGCGTCATCTGGGGTCGATCGGCATCCTGCTGCTGTTGTCGGCGTGTGCCAGTTACAAGCCGTTACCGCTGGACGTGGCCGGCATGCAGCGATCGCGCATGCACCGCGATATCGGCAGCCCCGATATCCGCGACCTGCTTCAGAAGAACGGGCTATGGCGGCAGGGCGATGCCTGGCCACCGGCCAGCTTCAGCCACGATCAACTCTTCGTCATCGCCCTGGCCTCGAATCCGGATATCGCCCAGACGCGGTCGCAACTCAGGCAGGCGCTGGAGGGCGTGCGCACGGCCCGTGCCCTGCCGAACCCGACGGTCGGCCTGGCCTTCGAACGCGACACGCAAGCCAACGCGGAAAGCCAGCCATGGCTGTGGGGCATCAGCACGACCTTCGCGTTCGACGGTGGAATCCGGCGGCGCCTGGACATGAAGCTGGCGGACGCCAATGTGCGCGCCGCGCGCCTCGCCCTCACCGAAGCGGTATGGAAACTGCGTGACGACTTGCGTCATACGGAAGCAGACCTGCTGGTTGCCGGTGAACAATGCCGGCTCGCCCAGCCGGCTCTTGCCGCGGCCAGCGCGCTCGACGATGCCTACGCCGTGCGTGTGAACGCCGGCGAGGCGGCCTCCGGCGACCGGCTGGCGGCATCGCAGGCACTGAACCAGGCGCATGTCACGCTGGCCACCTGTGCAGCTGCCGAAGTCGACGCCCGCGCGCGACTTGCCCGCCTTCTGGACGTGAGCCTCGATGCCGCCGGGGCGATTCATCTGGCCTGGGCCGATTTCGACACGCCGGGCGACGTCGAGGCGACCCAGGTCGACCGGCTGTCCCGGCAAGCCCTGTTGACCCGCCCCGACCTGGATGCGGCCCTGGTCGCCTACGACATGCGTGAGATCGAACTGGCCCAGCAGGTCCATGCGCAATATCCGCAGCTGTCGATCGGTCCCGGGTACACCTATGACCACGGCATTCGCAAACTTACCCTCGGCCTGAGCGCCGCGCTTCCCGTACTCAACCAGAACCAGGGACCCATCGCGGAAGCCCTGGCCCAGCGCGAAGCGGCGGGCAAGCACGCCGAGGCGGTGCAGGCCGATGTGGACAACGACATCGCGCTCAGCCGCGCGCAACTCGAAAACTCCCGGCGAGCCTGGCTGCTGGCACGGCAGGCCCATGCCCTGACGACACGCGATCTCGCACGCACAACGCAGGCGTTGCGACTTGGCGCCGCCGACCGCACCGCGGTCCTCAACGCCACGGTTGCCGATAACGCCGCCGCGCAGACCGAACTCACCGTGCTGGCCCAATGGCATCGAAACCAGACCGCGCTGGAAAACGCGCTGCGCTCGCCTCTCGATGCGGACGAGGCACGACTTCCCGCCCTGCTCGAAGGACATTCGCCATGAGCCGATACGCTTGCCGCACGCTCGTCGCAAGCCTGTTGATGACGGTAATGACGGCGCCGGTCGTGGCGACCGAGGTCGACCAGACTGCCCAGCACAGCCTCGGCCTGACGACTGCCACGCTTGCCGCAGCGAGCCGTCCCACCGAGATACCGGCCGCCATCGACGTGCTCGATCCGGCACCGCTGGCCAGGCTGGCGGACGACCTCAGCGCGGCGGAAGCGACGGCCTCGGCCTCGGCTGCCGAGGCACGCCGCACCGAATCCCTGTTCCATGCCGACACCAATGTCGCCGCCAAAACCGTCGAGGCCGCGCGCAGTCAGGCGGCCATCGATGCCGCGCATGTCCGCCAGTTGCATACGGACCTGACGCTCGGCTGGGGCAGCCGGTTCGGCCATCTGGATACGGCGGCGCTGCAGCGAACGATCGCCCCGTACGTGGCCGGCGATCATGTCCTGCTGCGCGCACAAGCACTCAAGAACATGCACCAGGCACCGACCGGGGCGAGTGTCGACACCGCCGATGCGCATGTGCGCGAAGCGACCATCCTGGGCCGGCTCCCGCAATCGGCGACCGGCGTCCAACCGGAATGGCTGCTCGATGCCGACGGCGGCGCCCTGGTCCCCGGCATGCACACCTCCGGCAGCCTGCGCGATGGCACGGGCAGCGTTTCGGGATTGCTGTTGCCGCGCGCGGCGATCGTGCGCTGGAACGGCTTGTCCTGGACGTACGTGGAAGTCGACGCGACGCACTTCGAACGCCGCCCGGTAAGGACGGAACAGCGACTCGCCGACGGCTGGCTGGTCGAGGCGGACGACGACCTGCATCCGGGCGACCGCGTCGTCGTCGCCGGCGCCGCTGCCCTGCTCGCCATCGATGCCGGCACACCGGCGGCGGACTGATCCCATGCTCGGTCGACTGATTGGTTTTTCGCTGCGCCATGCACTGTGGATCGTGCTTGCGGGGGCGGCGCTGCTGGTCGGCGGCGCCATCGACCTGACGAGCGCGAGTTACGACGTGTTTCCCGAGTTCGTCCCCGCCCAGGTCATCGTGCAGGCCGAGGCGCCGGGTTTCTCGGCCACGCAGGTGGAAAGGCTGGTCACCCAGCCCCTGGAGAACGCGATCAATGGCGGCAGCCAGGTCGATGTCGTGCGCTCCGAGTCGATCCAGGGCCTGGCCGTGGTCACGGTCCTGTTCAAAGCCGGCAGCGACCCGTTTCGCGACCGCGAGCTGCTGAGCGAACGCATCAATGCCGCCGCGGCCGCCCTGCCGCAGGGTGTGCAACCGCCCAGCCTCAGTCCGATGACGTCCTCGACCATGGACCTGCTGAAGATCGGCTTCACCAGCGACAAGCTGGACCCGATCGCCCTGCGCACCCTGGTCGACTGGACCATCAAGCCGCGCCTGCTGGCCGTGCCAGGCGTCGCCGAGATGGTCGATTTCGGCGGCGGCATCCGCGAGTGGCAGATCCGCGTGCATCCGGCACGACTGGCCGCGTTCGGGCTCAGCCTGGACGACGTGCGACTTGCCGCCGCGGCGGCCACGGGCGTGCGTGGCGGCGGTTATGTCGACACGCCCAACCAGCGCATCGTGCTGGAAACCAACGGCGTCGCGCGCTCGGCCGACACCCTGGCCAGCGCGGTGATCACCCAGCGCGCCGGCCGCAACGTGACCCTTGGCGATGTCGCCGAGGTGGTGGCGACCAGCGCGCCGGCCTTCGGCGACGCGCGCATCATGGGCAAGCCGGGCGTCCTTGCCGCGCTGACCAGCCAGTACGGCGCCAATACACTGGAAGCGACCCGCCTGGTCGAGGCCGCGCTCGCCGAGTTCAAGCCGATGCTCGACGCGCAAGGCGTGCATATGGAGCCGGCCCTGCATCGCCCGGCCAGCTTCATCACGATCGCCCTGGCGAACATGCGCAACGCCTTGCTGATCGGCGCCGCCCTGGTCCTGCTCGTGCTGGTGGTATTTCTCCGCGACTGGCGCACGGCGCTGATTTCCTTCGTCAGCATCCCGCTGTCGCTGGCGCTGGCCACGCTGGCGATGCGCTGGCTGGGCTGGACCATCAATACGATGACCCTGGGCGGCCTCGCCGTGGCGCTCGGCGTGGTGGTGGACGATGCCATCATCGACGTCGAAAACATCATGCGTCGCCTGCGCCAGCCGCATGGCGACACATCGCGCGCCGAGGTCATCCTCGCCGCTTCGATGGAAGTGCGCCGCCCGATCGTACTCGCTACCCTCGTGGTCGGCCTGGTCTTCCTGCCGATCATCCTGCTGCCGGATCTGCAGGGCAGCTTTTTCGCGCCGCTCGCCGGGGCCTTCCTGCTCGCCACCTTCGCCTCCCTGCTGGTGGCATTGACCGTCACGCCGGCGCTCAGCGTCCTGCTGCTCGGCGGTTACCGGCGCCATCGCGAGCCGCGCTGGCTGCTCAGGTTGAAGATCTGCCAGCACCGCGTACTGGCCCGTGTCATTCGCTTTCCGCGCAGCCTGCTTGCCTTGTCGCTCTTGCTCGGCGTGGCGGCGGCATTTTCGCTGGGCCTGTTCGGCGCGCAATTGCTGCCCTCGTTTCGCGAAGGCCACTATGTCATCCAGATCGACGGCGCACCGGCGACCTCGCTATCGGCAATGACCCAGTCGGGCGAACGGCTGAGCAAGCAAATCCTTGCCATCGACGGCATCGCGACCGTTTCGCTGCAGATCGGTCGCGCCGAGGCGGTGCAGGACACCTGGCCGACCAACCGCGGCGAACTGCACGTCGAACTCAAGCCCGCCCTGTCGGCAAACGCGCAGGAACAGATCGAACGAAGACTTCGCGATACCGTTTCCGCCTTTCCCGGCCTGTCCTCCGAAGTGGTGACCTTCCTCGGCGACCGCATCGGCGAATCGATGTCCGGCGAATCGGCGCCGGTGGTGGTGAATATCTATGGCCCCCGGCTGTCCGAACTAGACCGGCTGGGTGATCAGGCGGTGGCGGTCCTGGCAAAGCTTCCCGACGCCGGATCGGTCCGCCTGGCACGAACGCTCGATCGCGCCCGCCGTGCGCGTCAACCCCGACCCGGTACGCCTGGCGGCGCACGGCCTGCGCATGACCGATGTGCTCGATGCGGTGGCCATGGCCTATGAAGGTACCGTGGTCGCCGAAACGTACGATGGTGTGCAGCCGATCGGCGTACGCGTCCGTCTGGACCAAGGCGCCCGGCAGGATCCCGAAGCGGTCGGCGAGTTGCTTCTGCATGCCGCGAGCGGTGCGAATATCCCGCTCGGGGATGTCGCCAACGTCGATCTCGTCGAGGGCCGGGCGAGCATCTCGCATGAAGGCGGACGGCGCCGGATGGTGATCACGGTGGAACCCGATACCGACGACGTCGTCGGTTACGCCGACAACGCGAAAGCGGCGCTCGCGGCGCAACTGAAGTTACCCGCCGGCTACTACATCGAGATCAACGGCGCCGCCGAGGGCGCGGTGAAGGCACGCCAGGCGCTGATCCTGCACAGCGCGTTCGCCGCGGTCGGCATCGTGCTGCTGCTGTTCATGGCCTTCCCCGACCCCCGCCGCGTCGCCCTGGTGCTGGTCAATCTTCCCTTCGCCCTGGTCGGAGGCGTCATCGCCGCGGCATTGACCGGCGCGGTACTGTCCATCGGCGCGCTGGTGGGACTGGTGACCTTGTTCGGCATTGCCGCGCGCAACACGATCATGCTCATTTCCCACTACGACCATCTGGTCTACAGCGAAGGCGCGCACTGGAATCGCTTCACCGCCCAGCGCGGCATCCGCGAACGCTTCACCCCGATCATGATGACGGCCTTGGTCACCGCGCTCGGCCTGCTTCCGCTGGCACTCGGCAATGGCGAAGCGGGACGCGAGGTGGAAGGCCCGATGGCCGTGGTCATCCTCGGCGGCCTGGCCAGTTCCACCTTGCTGAACCTCGTGGTCGTACCCGCGCTCGCGCATGCCTGGTTGCGCTTTAGCCGTCCGGATGAAAGCCATCGCTAATCGGATCCTTGCAAAGTGATCTTCGTCATCCGGCGGCATGGTGGAGTACATGGTTCGACAACGCATGACCGAAAGCATCGAGCAGCAGGGCGCATGGCTGTTCCGTCATCGCGGCATCATGGGCATGGTGGCCTTGCCCGCCCTGGGCCTGGCCCTGCTCTGGCCAGGCGCACCGGGTATCTACCTGTCCGACGCGGCCACAGATGACCTCTCGCTCGCCGGCATGGCGATATCGACACTAGGCCTGATGTTGCGCTGGCTCATTGTCGGCTTCGTTCCCGGCGATACCTCGGGACGCAATACGCGCGAGCAGCGCGCCAGCCAGCTCAACACAGATGCGGCGTACTCGCTGGTGCGTCATCCGCTCTACCTGGCCAATGGCGTCGTCGTGCTGGGCTTCGCCCTGGCCACCGCATCGCTATGGTTCGTCGCACTGATCCTGATGCTGTATACCCTGGCCATCGAGCGAATCGCCGCCGCCGAAGAACACTATCTCTTCCACCTGTACGGCGATACCTATGGCGCATGGGTCGCGGACACGCCCGCCTTTCTTCCCGATTTCTCTCAATGGCAACCGCCCCGGCTGCCGATTTGCGGACGCACCATCCTTCGCCGCGAATACAACGGCGTCCTTGGTGTGGCGCTGGCATTTTTCCTCCTGGAGGCCACCCGCGATCTGCTGATCGATGGACAGCCCCTGGCCGAGTGGTTGCGCGACGATGGCATGTGGTTGTGGTTGCTGGCCTTCGGCACGGCAGCATTCACCGTCCTGCGCACGATCAAGCGCTCCACCCGTTGGCTGCACGTCGCCGGTCGCTAGGGACTCCCCGCAAGGCGAGTCCCTGGCGACCCGATAGTCATTTGCCGCCAAGCTCGCCCGCGGGCACCGTAAGGATCCTGAAGCTGCCAACCACGGCGGTGGGCCGCTTACCCTCGGGCGCGCTGGCCAGGGTCGCCGCGGCAAGAAAGACCGAGCCATCCCTCGAATCCACCGCAAGCGTTCGCGCGCTGCGCAACGTCGGCACGGTGGTCGTCACGCGATAGTGGTCCGCGCCGTCGCCCTCGATGACATTCAACGTGCCGCTTTCACCATTGGAGCTGTAGATGCGGCCGGTCCGGGGATCGAAACCAGCGGCATCGGGACCCTTGCCGATCGGCACGGTGGCGACCTGTTTGCCGCTGGCCGCGTCCGTAATCGCCATGATCTCGTTGTCGCATACCGAAAAGAGCCGATGCTTCGCGGCATCGATCGCCAACCCACTCGGCGCGTCGCAGCCAGTCAGCGCATAGGTGCCATCCACCTTGCCGCTGCGCGTATCGATGCGCGCCAGCGCATTGCGATCCTCGAGATTGACGAAGACATGCCCGGCACCATCGCTGACCGCGAATTCGGGCGCACCGGGCAGCTCGACCGTGCCGATCTCTCTGGCCGAAACCGGATCGATCACGCTCGCGCTATGGCTGTTGCCGTTGAAGGCAAGCACGTGGCCGCTAGCCGGATCGAAAACAATCGCGTCCGGCTTCTTGCCGCTCAACGGTATGACCGACAAGGTCTTGAGCGTGCTCATGTCGAAGACCAGGACGCTATTGGATTTACCGTCGGTGATGAATCCACGTTTCTTCGCTGGTACGAGAGCGACGCCATGCGCGCCCTTCAGGCCATCGATGCGGCCGATGGGTTTCGCCGCATCGACATCGACCACGTCCACATGATCCCCGCGCGTGACAAAGAGACGCCGACTGGCCTCATCGAAAGTCAGGTAGTCCCAACCGCCGGGTTCCGGCAGCGAAATCGGTGCCGGTGCCGTGTAACTGGCGGCAAGTGCCGCGGCGAGAACAAGAGAAATCATGGAGTCACCGCGCTTGACATAGGTCTCTTCATCTTGTGCGTCCTTCCTTTCGAATTCCTTAAGAAGCCTCCATCACCGAATTGCCCCAGAAATTTAAGCATGGCAAAAGCTTGCGTCGCTAGCGTCGGAATTGATCGTCGCTATCGAAGTGCCCGTAGAGAATGATTGTGCGTCGCCCTGCCCTGTGCCTTGCCCTATGTGCCCTTGCGCTGCCCTGCGTCGCCAATGCCGGCGGAGGCCCCTTCGGTATCGACTACCGGGTGCACTACGACAACAGTGGCATCTGGAAACGCAGCATCCAGAAAGACGTCGAGTACGCCACCATCATCGGCGCCGTCGGCGGCGCGCTGGCCCTCGGCGACCATGACAAGCTCGGCGATACGTTCTGGCGCTCGTTCGACGCCGTAGCGGTCACCGCCGTCACCGCCGAGGCGATGAAGTACACCTTCCAGCGCGAACGCCCTTCCGATACGAACGACCCCAACAAGTTCTTCCGCGGCAGGAAATACGAGAGCTTCCCAAGCGGTGAAGTGGCATCGATCTCCGCGGTGGTCACGCCCTTCATGGTCAACTACGGCGAAGACCACCCCGCCGTCTACGCACTCGCGGCCTTGCCACTATACGACGCCATCGCCCGAGTGAAAGTCCACGGCCACTGGCAGAGCGACGTACTCGCAGGCGCCGCCATAGGCACCGGCATCGGCTACTGGGCCGCACGCCGGCAAAGCTCCCTGCTCGTCGGCTGGCTACCCGCCGGATTCAGCGTGGGCTATGTCCACCGGTTCTGAGCCGGAACGGGCAAGGCAATCGCGAAACATGCACGGCCGACCGCCAGCCTATTTCCCGGGACGCTGCCTGGGGCGCAACAATTCCCACCCACACAGGGCATCGGCGGAATTCATGTCGAGCCGCGGATGCTCGACTTCCGATGGCGCTGCATCGGACAAGACGACATGCGAATTGTCAGCGGAGAGCTTGTGGGGAAACACTGCTAAGCAATAACCACCGCCCTTCGTCGATCGGAAGCGAATTGCCTCGAAGCCGGCATCAAGAATGATGCCGGCAAGGATCTGGCTTATTGCGGGCAAGCCGAACTGCACGGGCGAAATGCGCCAGTTGCGGACCAGAACCTCGGAGAGAAGTCTGGCCGACGTCTGAACCATAAGCACATCGCGGTCGGCCATCTTGAGACGACACTGAATTTTTCGCGCTTCAGCCGGCATCTTCATCTTGCGTAGCACTTTGCATAACCCATCCAGAGTACCGGATTGCTCCAGATCGAAAACCTGCATCAGGTGGCCGTCGAGGTTAATGGCGGCAAAACTGCCTCCCGGGGTCAGGGCCAGTTCGTCCGGAGAGAGGCCGCCCGCTTCTGCATCGGGATCGAGCTGAAATTTTTCCCGAAAAGCTGTTTCGAAGTTCTCGCCTATGTACAAGGCGGGCCAGGGCAATCGAATGGCCTTTTCGACATCGGCGCCGATATTGAAGCGTCCGCCGTATTCCGTAAGGCTTCCCGCCGCGGACAGCGGACTCAGGCAGAAGCGATAAGACACCAACCGGGTCCATCCGGTGAATGAGAATTCAAGCGGCGGGACGGACTGCAGCGTGGCCACCATGTCGTCGTAGTGCCGCCGTCGCTGAGGCTCTACACCGGAATACAACAGGTCATTAAGTTCGTCGAGGTCTGCGGAGAGCCTCTGCCACTGCTCAAGGTTTGCGGCGGAGAATCGATCGAGCTCCAGTAAGCTGGGGCGCTCAGCGGCACTCGGTAGATGCCGCCTTGTGATGGGCGGTGGCTGCTTTCGTGATCTCGGCACTCATCTCGCTCCGTGCGTATCAGCGGCCGCCTTCTCGGTCATGGCACTGAGAATGAATTTGCGCAGACGATCGAAGCGGCCTAGTCGCACCATGTCCCGTGGCGAAACATCGCCCAGCAAAGGGTTCTTGGCTCTGAACCACAAGGCGGTCTTCTCAACATCACCGTCGAACGCCTGTGCGACAAGATTGCAGGTCACGGCAATCTCTTCGAGTCGTTCGCGCATGGCGAGCGGCATGGCATCATCGAAACGCACCGACTTAGGGGAGACATTTGCAACCCGCGAGATATCGACTTTCTTCAGTTCCAGAAAGTCTTTGACACGCTCCGGATGAAATTGGGAACCAAGCCCAAATGCCAACGTATCTTTTGTCGGGATGTTGCTGAACAGGGGTGCCGCGGACATTGATGTGATCTCCTCAGGTTGCAAAGCCTAGCACTACGGCAATCGCAAAACCACCTATCAACCACAATTCGACCATCGTTCGACCGAGATCCTACTCCGGCCATCCCGCACCACTAAATTGTCCGAGCCAACGCCTACGCCATTGTCGCAACGCCAGCAACAAGACATTCGCCTGCCGGAGCTCCTCACACATCATGCCCAACGAGCACGGAATTTCCTTGCGCATCCCCCGGCCATAAGCCGGCCTGACCAGATACAGCCGCGCCGTTCCCTCATCCCATCGCCCATGCACGAATGCATTCCGGCGATGTCGCAGCCGATCCACACGCCGCAACAACGGCTGCAGCTCCGCCAACCGATGCAAGTCAGCGGCATGTCGCAGCGCCATCAATTGCAGAACGGCATCGATCTTGTGTTTGAAGACAAGCTTGTCGACCACCGGAAATATCTCGGTGCCGGCCACATGCTGGAGACAGGTCCCCACCTCGATCTCGATACCGGAAAAGGCCAGGACCATCTGCCCGATCAGCAGGCTGGTGTCATGGTGAGACCGGGAATGACCGATGAAGAAACCATCGCTTGCTGAGTTCATTGCGCTCCCTGCGTCTGGGGCCGCCACCCGCGATTGCGGGTGGCGGACGTGCCAGGTAGAGAACCGGTCATAGAGGACCCGGCCAGACCTAAGTCTGCCCGGCACGCCCACCGCAAAATTGTGGCAGCGGGGCGCCGCAACGCATAAAGCGCCGTTGCGGCGCTTTTTTCAACGCCTCTATGAGAGCGGGTTCTCTAGTCCCGGTCGCCGATTAGGCGGCGACGCGCGGAGAATGCGTCGCGCACCTTAGCGCGTCAATCGGGGAATTCCTATTTTTCGCGCTATACCGCTCGAATCCGCTAAATGTCCCGCAACGGTGGTGCACCGTACAGGCAACTGCCTTCGCGAAATCAGCACTCATCCCGCTCTGTAAGTAGCAGCAGCCGCCTGCTCGGTCATCGCACTGAGAATGAACTTGCGCAGACGATCGAAGCGGCCCAAACGGATCATATCCCGCGGCGAGATGTCGCCGAGCAAGGGATTTTTCGTCCTGAACCATATCGCGGCTTTATGATCGTCACCATCGAATGCCAGCGCGACAAGGCCAAAGGCAGCGGCTTCATCAAGCGATACCGGACGCCAGGGGACATTCACCACTTGACAGATATTCATTCTCTTCGATTTTGAAGAATCCCCCTTGCCAGGATTCGCGCCGGTAACTTCGCTCGACTCGTTCAGCCGGTGCTGGCGCCATTTTCGTAGCGTCAACAACAAGACATTCGCATGTCCGACTACTTCGTTCAGCATGGCGAGCGAGCATGCGACTTCCTCGCGCCGTCCCGTCAATCTACGGGCTGGCCTGAGCAGATGGAACTGGTCTCTTTGCTCATCCCATCGACCATGCACGAATGCATTCCGGCGATGCCGCAGGCGGTCCACACGCTGCAGCAATGACTGGAGCTCAGCCAGTAGGCGCGGGTCGATTTCAGGTCGCAACGCCATCAATTGCAGCACGGCATCGATCTTGTGTTTGAACACCAGCTTGTCGACCACCGGAAATATCTCGGTGCCGGCCACATGCTGGAGACAGGTTCCCACCTCGATCTCGATACCGGAAAAGGCCAGGACCATCTGCCCGATCAGCTGGCTCGTATCATGGTGGGCCCGGGAATGACCGATGAAGAAACCATCGCTTGCTGAGTTCATTGCGCTCCCTGCATCTGGGGCCGCCACCCGCGATTGCGGGTGGCGGACGTGCCAGGCTCGAAAACCGGTTGCAGTGGAACCCGGCAGGACCGAAGCCCTCCCAGCACGCCCGCCAGAAAACTGGCAAAGGGGCGCCGCAACGCTGACGCGCCGGCGTTGCGGCGCTTTCAACGCCACTGCACACACGGGTTTCGAGGCCCGGTCGCCGATTGGGCGGCGACGCGCGGAGGATGCGGTGCGCACCTTAGCGCGTCAATCGGGGAATTCCTAATTCTCCGACCTACACAGCAGCACGAATCCGCGAGATATCCCGCAACGGAGGTGCACCGAACAGGCGGCTATATTCGCGGCTGAACTGCGAGGCGCTTTCGTAGCCGACGCGAATCGCCACCATGCCGACGTCGCCGTCGCTGCCCAGCAACATACGGCGTGCCTCGTGCAGCCGCAGTTGCTTCTGGTATTGCAGCGGGCTCATCGCGGTGAGGTCCTTGAAGTGGTGGTGCAAGGACGAGACACTCATGTTCAGTCGCTGCGACAGCTCGTCGATGCTCAGCGGCTGGTCGTAGTGGTGCTTCAGCCAGTCGATCGCGCGGGCGACCTTGCTGCTGCCGGTCTCGCCGGCGGCCAGCTGGCCGAGGCGGCGGCCATGTTCGCCCGAGAGCAGGAGGAACAGGATTTCCCGCTCTATCAGGGGCGCCAGGACCGGAATCTCGTGGGGATGATCGAGCAGGCGCGCCAGCCTGAGTGCAGAATCGAGCAAGCGCTCGGACAGGCTGCTGACCGCGATCGGGCGGCCGATCGGGAACGAATCGGCCCGGGGCCGGCCCATATCGGCCATCAGCGCGGCGATCTGGGCCAGGTCCAGCGACATGGCCATGCACAGGTACGGCTGTGTCCGGTGTCGCCTGGGTGATCCGCGACATGATCGGCAGGTCGATCGAGGTGATCAGGCAATGCCGGGCATCGTATTCGTAGCTTTCGCCGGCCGCGATAATGCGTTTGGCGCCTTGTGCGGCCACGATCAGAGACGATCGGCTCATCCCGCAGGCGAGATCGCCGACCTGGGAATAACGATGCAGGGTGAGCAGCGGCAAGGCAACCTGATGGTCGCCATCGGTTGGCGCGAAGCGGGCGATAATGCCGCCGAGTTCGGCCGACATAGCGGCCATCGGCGTACCGGAAAGGTGGGAGTCCATGGCGTCCATCGGGGTCGGGCTTGCAACATAGTATGCCCCACGCCGGGAGTGCACATCAGCCTGCCTTGCAGGATCAGGCAATAAATCCGCAGAATCCGGCTAGCGATAGCGGCGGCATACCGCCACACTTCTCAGGTCAGCCCAACCTGGAGATACCCGATGACCACTGTCCGTGGCTACGCAGCCCATAACCCCACTTCCCCGCTGGTGCCTTTCACCTTCGAGCGGCGCGAACCGGGCGAGCACGATGTCGAGATCAAGATCCTCTTCAGCGGCATCTGCCACTCCGACCTGCACCAGGCGCGCGACGACTGGGGCGGCGCCCTGTACCCGATGGTGCCGGGCCACGAGATCGTTGGCGAAGTCACCCGCGTCGGCTCCAAGGTGACCAAGCTCAAGGTCGGCGACTTCGCCGGCGTCGGTTGCATGGTCGATTCCTGCCGCGAATGCGCCAACTGCAAGGAATCGCTCGAGCAGTACTGCGTGCAGGGCGCGACCTGGACGTATAACGCCAAGGAGCGTGGTAGCGAACAGCTGACCTTCGGCGGCTACTCCGAATCGATCGTCACCGAAGAACGCTTCGTGGTCAGCATTCCCAAGAGCATGGACCTCAAGGCGGTTGCACCGTTGCTTTGCGCCGGCATCACCACCTACTCGCCGCTGCGTCACTGGAAGGTCGGCCCGGGCCAGAAGGTCGGCGTGATCGGCCTCGGCGGCCTCGGCCATATGGGCGTGAAGTTCGCCAAGGCACTCGGCGCGCACGTGGTGATGATCACCACCTCGATGAACAAGGCCGTCGACGCCAAGCGCCTCGGTGCCGACGAGGTCCTGCTCTCGACCGATGCGGCCGCGATGGCCAAGCACGCCGCCAGCTTCGACTTCCTGCTCAATACCGTGCCGGTCTCGCATGACCTGAACCCGTACATGGGCCTGCTCAAGCGCGAAGCGACCATGGTCCTGGTTGGCGTGCTGACCGACCTCGATCCGCCGCTCAAGGGCGTCGCCTTCATGTTCGGCCGCAAGAACCTCTCCGGTTCGGCGATCGGCGGCATGGCCGAAACCCAGGAAATGATCGACTTCTGCGCCAAGCACAACATCGTCTCGGACATCGAGATGATCCGCATGGAGCAGGTCAACGAAGCCTACGAACGGCTGATCAAGAACGATGTGAAGTACCGCTTCGTCATCGACATGGCAAGTCTGGCGGCCTGAGCAATGCAGCGGGCCGCCATGATGGCGACCCGCTGTCTCTTCCGGAAAATCCAATGTCTGAGCTTTCATCGCCCGTCTGGTTTATTACAGGTTGCTCAACGGGATTCGGTCGCGAACTGGCCAGGCTCACCATCGCGCGAGGCTGGCCTACCGTGGTGACCGCGCGCGACGTGACTCGCGTCGCCGATCTTGCGGCGGGCCACGCACATGTCCTGCCCCTGGCCCTCGACGTTACCGATGGCGCGCAGGTCGTCACTGCCGTCGAGCAGGCGAGGCAAAAATTCGGCCGCATCGACGTACTCGTCAACAACGCTGGCTATGGCTACCAGTCCAGCATCGAGGAAGCGGACGACAAGGACATCCGCGACCAGTTCGAAGCCAACGTCTTCGGCCTGTTCGCGATGACACGTGCCGTACTGCCCGGCATGCGCCAGCAGCGCTCGGGGCATGTAATCAATATCACGTCGGTGGCCGGCCTGATCGGCTTTCCCGGTTCGGGCTTCTATGCCGCCAGCAAGCATGCCGTCGAAGGATTTTCCGATGCCCTCTTCGCCGAAGGCCAACCCCTCGGCATCAAGGTCACCTGCGTGGAGCCCGGCCCCTTCCGTACCGACTGGGCCGGACGTTCGCTGAAGCAGACACCGAGCCACCTTGCCGAGTACGCCGATACCGTCGGCGCGCGACTGAAGATCACTTCGGACAACAGCGGCAAACAGGCTGGCGATCCCGTGCGCGCCGCGCAAGCCATCATCGCGCTGACCCAGGTCGACGAGGCACCGCGCCATCTCGTGCTCGGCGCCTGGGGCTTCGATGCGGTAACCCGCAAGTTGAAGGAGCGCCTTGCCGAGATCGAGACGTGGCGCGACACCAGCATTTCCGCGGACTTCCACGACTGAGCCCTTGGCCGAGGGCTCCAGGCTCGGCTATTTAGTGCGGATGCGTTGGTCGTACACGAATTTGCCGGTGTTGGTGTACACGAGGCGTGCCGCTTCGGGATGAAGCGGATTGATCAGGACGTTTTGCTCCATCGGTATGACGACCGACGGTACCGACAGGAGCGCGCTGGTATTCGTCTTGACCCAGGCGTCCCCGAATTCCAGTGAAGTCAGGCCGACGGGCTCCGCATCCCAGCCGCCGGGGGCCGTGTCCTTGTCGATGATCAGGCGATGTGGCCAGACATCGTCGGGAACCTCGATCTTTATCAGATACCGATTCAGGGGAAGCGCTGCTGCGTTGAGATGCACGATGGTCTCAAGGGCGGCTAGCGCGATGGACGGGGCCGTGTACACAACGGCGACACCCTTGTGATTCCATCGCCCACCGCTGAGCTTGGCACCGATGCCGGTTGAATCGACTGCTTTGTACTCTGGGGCCTCTGTGGCAATGCGCCATAAGTGCACCGTCATGCAAAGGCGCCCGTCTGCATCTGTCGGATCAGCTGCAGGACCGTCTCCTGCCCAAACGCGTTGTCCAGGTAATCGAGGGGGCGGCGGTTACCAAGCGCTCCTGCGGGCTGCTTGAGCCAGTTGCCTGTCCATTCGGCGACGTGAAACGAGGTACCCATCTGCCCGGGGTCGCCGCTTTCGAGAAGAACGCGGTCAACTTCGCCAATGATGCGCGCGACGCCCAGCGCGATGGCGCCGTCGCCGCTCGATAGTGGCTCGTCGTTCTTGAGCTTCCGGGTAAAGGTGCTACGGGCAATGCCCATGTGATCCGTCAGCGTCGACTGGTCGATTTCGAGATCGGTAGCTAATTGTTTGATGAAGGCTGCCTTGATCCCTCGACGCACAGCATCGGAGTTCTCACTTGGCGAACGGCTGGCGATGGTTACGTAGGGGATCTCATACGAGTCATCGGCAAGGACACCCTTGCGGCGACCTTCGTGAATCGTGCCCCCCGCCCTTTCAGTTGAGGTCCGAAATTCCCCGGACCGAAATGCCCCTGCGACCTTCTCGGCGATCTTGCCGATCTTTTTTCCATGGAACGTCACTTCGCCATACTGGCCCGTCACCGGCTGCTTGCTCGTGACGGCGCGCGATCCCACTCTTTTCGGGGTCTTCGGCGGCGACTTCGTAGTAGTTGTGCCGCGGCGGGTTGGGGATGCCATACCGATTGCCTCGATGCTCATTTGAGGCTCCATGATAGCTCATTTGGATAAATCCTGCTTTGCAGCTTTCACCCTCAGTGGTTGATCGAGACAACGCATCGATAGCCTTGAGCCGTTGACTTACCTAATTATCCATAATATTCATATATTTATGACAAACCCCATGGGGCGCCCCACCTTGCCGGACCGCTCGTCCCGGGCCGTCTTAGTCACCAGGCGAATGGTCACGCGTGAACGATCGGGCGTCGAAGCGCCCGATTCCGATCACAGCGGAGGCACAACGCCGTCTTTTTCGACAAAGAGTATGTGCGCATCAGCACGCCTTTTAAGCGGCGAGGACATTGAACGTCGGTACCGGTCAGCGCCTTACTCGCCTTCGACGATGCGAACATCGCGTTCGGCCGCGCCCACAAGGTGCCTTACTGCTGCCTGATACTCGGGGCTGCGATACGCGGCGTCAGCTGCTTCCAGACTGGTGAACTCGACGATGGCCACGCGCTGTGGCGTGCCCGCCTCATAGGTGAAAGTTGGCAGATCGGCCGCCAGAACCCGGCCGCCCTTAGCCCGGATGACCGGTTCTGCGACGGCTGCGTATCTGTCAAGGCCGCCCTGGTCCGAAACCGATCGAAATGTCATGACCCAATATCCACTAGCCATCGTTCACCTCACCTGGGCGGGTATCGCCCCTGGAATAGTTCATAAGAACAAGACACGGACTTGCCGTAGAAATGAAGCCCGTGCCCGATAGCCCGTCATGGATACAACCATGCCGGGGACCGTTACGCCTCAATGCCCGGCGCTCTGACCACCGTCGACATGGAGAATCTCGCCTGTTACGAAAGTGGCCGAATCGAGATAGATCACCGCTTCGGCGATGTCAGATACTTCGCCCATGCGTCCGACCGGATGCAGGCTGGCGAGCGTGTCATACGATTCGGGCGCGTGCATCGGCGTCTTCATGATGCCCGGTGCCACCGCGTTCACGCGGATCCCGCGCTTGGCGTACTCGATGGCGAGCGACCTGGTCGCCGCGTTCAGGCCGCCCTTGGTGAGCGCCGCCAGCACTGAAGGCACGCCCTCGACCGCGTTGTCGACCAGGCTCGCAGTCACGTTGACTACGTGGCCGCTGCCCTGCCTTTCCATTTCGGCGATGGCGAGCTGAGTGACGTGGAGGAAGCCATCGAGATTGACCGACAGCGTGCTCTTGTAGTCTTCCTCCGTATACGAGGTGAATGACTTGGCGATGAAGATCCCGGCGTTGTTGACCAACGTATCGATGCGACCGAAGCGTGACAAAGCCTCGGCCACGATACGTTCGGCGACAACGCGGTCCGCGATGTCGCCTGGCACGGCGATCACATCGGGATCGCTGGACGGCTTGATGGAACGGGAGTTGGCGATGACCCGGTAGTTACGGTCGCGAAATGCCTTCACCAGGCCTGCACCGATACCCTGCGATGCGCCGGTTATCACGGCGACTTTCTGTTGACTGCTCATTCTCTGTCTCACTGCTGGATGGAAGGGCGTTCGGCGCGACGCCGACAGGCTTGCGTTGCCGACGCCGTTAATCTAGGAGTGCACAGCGGATAAGCGAATCCCTGCTATTCGGTAAACACTTTTGCGCGCCGCGTAGTAATCGCCCTTGCCGGTGGGGTCGCTGCTTCTTTGGCTAGGAAAGCGAATCGAGAACGCAGCAGCGGAAGTGCGAAGTCGACAAATGCGCGGACCTTGGGCACCGAGAGACGCCCATAAGGCGAAACGATATGCACCGGCAAGGGCACCGGCTCTGCATCGGCCAGCACGACCTGGAGCAAACCCTGCCTGATTTCCGATGCCACGTGATAGGCAAGCAGGCGGGTCACGCCATGACCTTCCACCGCCGAGGCGATCGTGGCGCGCACGCTGTTGATGACCAGTCGCGGGGTGAACGAAATCGATCGAGGCACCGACGATCCCTCCGGCGGTGGAAAGGTCCACGAGTTCAGGCCCATGTGGTCCATGGCGATGATCTGGTGTTTACCAAGGTCGGCTGGCTCGGCGATGCGCGGATGCGCCCTCAGATAGCGAGGCGATGCCACCACAACCCTGCGTACGTCGCCGATCCTGTGTGCCACGAGCGGGGAGTCCTGCAGGTGGGTGATGCGTAACGCGAGGTCCATGCCCTCGTCGATCAGGTTGACCTGTCGCTCCAGCAAGTACAGACGTACGTTGACGGTGGGATATTCGTCCATGAAAGCATCGACGATCGGCCGCAGGATCTCCGCCCCGGCGAACACCGTGGCGGAAATTGTCAGCGTACCGTGGGGAACGGAGCGCTCACCGGCCGCGCTTCGCTCGGCTTCCTCCAACTCCATCAGCAGCTTGCGGCAGCTGACGGCATAGCGTTCCCCTGCCTCGCTCAATTTGATCGATCGCGTGGTCCGGTACAGCAACGGCACCCCCACGCGCGCTTCGAGGAACGCAATGGCGCGACTTACCGCGGCTATCGAGCGACCGGTCTTGCGACCCGCCCCGGTGAGACTTCCTTCGTCCAGCGTCGCGACGAAGACTTTCATGGCATCCAGACGGTCCATTAGAGGCTACCCTACCTGCTCGCGGCGGAACACAAGATAGCTAAAGTGTCCTCCAAGCAGTGCTCAAAGTGCATATCTGGATTATGTGCCGAACCTTCCCCGTCATCGAACGATCCCGAGCGCGGAGATCCGTATCAGTGATGTCCACGATGGGATCTCGAAAACGGCTATCCACACACGCCTCAATCAATGCGGAGTCTCTTCCACCCGGTCAATGGGATATCGCCGTTCGGTCGCGGCGGCACCTTGTAGCTCAGCATGTCACCGCTCAGTACATAACTGCGCACCTGCGTCGTTCCCTCCCAATTCGGAAACGTTGCTCCCTCGATATGAAAGGCAAGCGTGCCTTTCATGGAGTCGATATCGACGATGCCGAAATGAGCGCTTGCTCCTAGTGCGGCAGCCCGGAATTCGCCCGGCGTCCCGGCGTTCCTGTCATTGGCGGCGAACCTGGGGCGGGAGCTGTCGAAGATAAACAGCGAATAGTGCCCGGCATGATCGATTTGCAGCATGCCCTTGGGAGCATCGCCGTAGTCATGCCCGCGCGTTCCATCCGGATGCTCAACGTCGGCGAAGGCAAGCGTCCAGGTGCCTTCGATGGCAGCCACTGTATGCATTTTTTCGGACTCCGAGGCGGTGACGGCGTGGGTCGGGAGAAGAGTCAGAAGGGCGAATAGAAAGGTCTTTGCTGATGTCATGACTAGATACCTGCGAGTTCCGCCGGATCGGAAGATGTGCGGCGCAGCTTAGTGCGCTACCATACATTTAGAAAACATATGAATGCATATTTCAGTCATTTATAAATGACATGGATAAGCCATGAAATCCCTCGATCTGGATGCCGTCAAAGCGTTTGTCCTGACCGCTGAGTTGCAGAGCTTCACCCGTGCCGCGGATGCGCTGGACAGCACGCAATCGGCGATCAGCCTGAAATTGCGCCGGTTGGAAGACCAGCTGGGCCGACGACTGCTGGAGCGAACGTCGCGCCATGTGCGGCTATCTGCCGAGGGGGCCGCTTTCATGGAGGCCGCGCGCGAGTTGGTTGGGGCACATGAGCGCGCCATCGCCTCATTTGAAGTAAAGCAGCGCCGACTCGTTATCGGCATCAGCCACCAACTGGTAGGCAGCGAGCTACCCGGTTTGTTGCGTTGGATGAACGAGCACGATCCGAATCTGCTGATCGAGCTACGAGTCGCCGGCTCAAACGACGTGCTTAAGGCCTACGACGATGGCGTGCTGGATGCTGCCCTGGTATTGCAGTCGGAAGATCGCCGGCGCAACGGTGAAGTGCTGTTCGCCGAATCGTTCGCCTGGATCGCTGCCCCAAACTGGCAGCCGCGTGCAGGTCAACCCTTGCCGCTATCGACCCAGGGAGAAACATGCAGCATTCGTGCGGCAGCGGTCCGTGCGCTCGATAATGCCGGCATCGCCTGGACGGAAGTGTTTATCGGCAGGGGCGCCGCCGTGGTGGGGGCCGCGGCGACGATTGGACTGGCAGTCGCCGTGCTGCCGAAGCGTGCTGCGCCGTCTGGCACCATCGATATCGGCCACGCGCTTTCATTGCCTCCGCTACCCACACACGAGGTGGTGCTGTATTCGGCACTGCATGACCGCCGATCGCGCAATGCACTACATACGCTGGCGATGGCATTCAAAAATCTGACTAAAACCGCCTAGTCGAAAGACTGATCAATCAACCACCGTAACGTTTGGTCAGCCGTCCGGTGGGTGTGGCGACGCCGATATCCTGGAGAAAACGAAGGGCCTCGTCTCGATTCGAAGCGAACCGTTTCACTATCCGCCGCATGGCCGACTTCATTTCCGGATCGGAAAGCCGCCCCACTTTGCCGGACATTGCGTCCGGCAATAACTCTACCGACGTTCTGGACAACTTCCTGACTGTCATCGCTCTAGCTCCCTGCTTACTCACCTGTCTTCGCTGAAACCGTTCCTCAGAACGGAATATCGTCGTCGTCGAAGCCTTCGTTGCCGGCCGGGGGGGCCGACCGCGGCGCGTTGGCGCCACCGCGGGGGGCATTGCCGCCGCCGCTGCGCTGCTGGCCGTAGTCGTTGCCACCCTGGCCACCACCCTGGCCGCCGCGGGACTGCTGCGGGCGATCGCGATAACCACCGCCACCACCGCCGCCGGCACCCTGGCCGCCGCTGTAGCCGCCGCCTTCACCGCCGCCACCCGGGTTGCCGCCGAGCATCTGCATCTCGTTGGCGATGATATCGGTCGAGAAACGCTCGATGCCGTCCTTGTCGGTGTACTTGTCGGTGCGCAGACTGCCTTCGATATAGACCTGGCGACCCTTCTTCAGGTATTCGCCGGCGATCTCGGCGAGCTTGCCGAACAGCTTCACGCGGTGCCACTCGGTGCGTTCCTGCTTCTCGCCCGACTGCTTGTCGGTCCAGTTCTCACTGGTGGCCAGGCGCAGGCTGGTGATCGCCGTGCCGCTGGTGGTGTACCGGGTTTCCGGGTCCGCGCCGAGGTTGCCGACGATGATGACTTTATTGATGCCGCGTGCCATGGAATACCCTCGTTGTCCTGTATTTTCACCGCGACCCGACGGGCTGCCGGCCTGGAGCCGCTATCTAACCACGCGGCGTGCCCGTGTGGGGCGGGTTGGACCGGGTATTCTCGGCGATCCGTCCCGAGGGCGCAAACGGCCTCCGCCGGCGCAGTTCCCGGGTGTCCTCCTGGCGCGGCGCCAGGTTTCCGGCCGATCCGATGTCCGATACATCCGCACATCGCGTCAGTGCCAGGCCTGCCCGGCCGATGCCACCGTAGCGCCGCGGTCATCTGGCTGCATTGGCGCGGACACACGCCCGTAGTCGGGCCGTCAGCGACCGCCCGTACCTTGAAGGCATCGTCTCCAGATTGCCTGCCCCGATGCCGACCGCGCCCCGCCACCCCGCCCCTGCCCACCAGTCGAAGCCGAAGCGTCGCTGGGATGCCCGTCGGCGGGTCGTTGTCGGCGGTTTTTTCAGCCGGCTGTTCCGCAAGGTCGGCGACGGCCTGTGCGAACCAGGCGCCCTGCCCAGGCGTGGCATTTACCGCGTCCTGATCTGCCGGCCCAACCACCGGCTCGGCAACGCGGTGCTGGTCTCGCCACTGGTCGCGGAGATCGAACGGCTTTACCCGGGTGCGGAGATCGACATCGTCACCGGCGGCGAAGCGGCCACCGCCTTGTTCGCCAATCATTTCAGCGTGCGCAAGGTCGTCTGCCTGCCGCGCCGCATTGCCCGGCACCTGTTGGCCACCGTGCTGCAACTGGGTGCCCTGCGCAGGACGAACTACGATCTGGCCATCGATGCCAGCATCGGCTCGCAATCGGGCCGTTTGCTGCTCGCGGCGGTAAGAGCCCGCTTCAAGGTCGGTTATACGGCGACGCACGATGCCGGCATGCCACGGCATCACGCGCAGCGCAGCGTGTTCCTGCTGCGCCAGGCGCATGCCTGTCCCGACGAGGCGCCTTATCCGGCCCTCGATATGCGCGTGAGCAGCCTTGAATGGCGACGCGGACGACAGGCCGTGCGCCAGGTGCTTGGCAGCGAGGCTGGCGGTCGCTCACGCACGGTCGTGGGCGTGTTCGCCAATGCCACCGGGGCCAAGTGTTACGGCGAGGGCTGGTGGGCCGAGTGCCTGGAAAGCCTGCAGCGCCTGCGGCCGGACCTGCTCTTCGTCGATGTGCTGGCCGAGCACGGTCGCTCGCAGCTTGGCGGCCGATTCCCGTCGTTCTATTCGCGCGATCTTCGCAAGATGGGCGCGGTGATCGCCAGCCTCGATGCCTTTATCAGCGCCGACTGCGGCGTGATGCACCTGGCCACCGCCAGCGGCACGCCGACCTTCGGCCTGTTCGCGGTGACCGACCCGGACAAGTACGCGCCTTACGGCAACGGCAGCACGGCGATCGGCACGCGCGATCGCACGGCGGCCGATACGGCGGCGGAACTGGCGGCGACGATCGGCCGCGTGGTGCCGATGCGTCGTACCTGGGAAGAAACGGATTATCCGGCGTCGATCAGCCGGTAACCGACGCCGGGCTCGGTCTTCAGCCAGGTCGGCGCCACCGGATCGTCGCCGAGTTTCTGGCGCAGCTTGCCGACGACGATGCGCAGGTAATGGGTGTCCTCGATATGGGTCGGACCCCACAGGTCGCGCAGCAGTTGCTGCTGGGTGACCACCCGCCCGACATGCGCGACCAGGGCGGCGAGCACGCCGTATTCCTTGCGGGTCAGCGATACCGGCCTGCCGTCCACGCTGACCTCGCGTCGGGCCAGGTCGATATGCAGGCGACCGTCGTCGTAGAGCGGCGGCAAGACCGCGCCGTCGCCGGGACGATGGCGCAGCAGCGCGCGCAGGCGCGCCATCAGTTCCTGGATGCCGAACGGCTTGGTCACGTAGTCGTTGGCGCCGGCATCGAGCGCGCGCACTTTTTCCGTCTCCGAATCGCGTACGGAAAGCATCAGCACCGGCACCTGCGACCACTGGCGGATCTCGGCGAGCACTTCGTGCCCTTCGCGGTCGGGCAGGCCGATATCGAGGATGACGACGTCCGGCGACTGCGTGGCCGCCATCGCCAGGCCATCGGTGGCATTGGCGGCGAGCAGCACATCGTAGCCCTGGGCGCGCAGGCCGATATCGAGGAAACGGCGGATCTGCGCCTCGTCGTCGATGACGAGGATGCGTGGCGCGGAATTCATGCGGGCGAACCTTGGAGGATCATGCAGCGCCGGGGGCGGGCAAGGTGGTCAACGGCAGGGTAACGCGAATCGTCGTGCCGCGCCCGCCCAGGCCCGGCAAGGCCTCGACGCTGCCGCCGTGCGCGCCGATCATGCCGCGGCAGATAGCCAGGCCAAGACCGGTGCTCTGTGGTGCGCGATCGCCACGGGCAACCGAATAGAACATGTCGAAGATCTGCCGCCGCTCTTCTTCGGGAATGCCCGGCCCCCGGTCGATCACGTCGATGATCATCTGCCCGCCGATCTCGTTCGCCTCGACGCGGATGGGCTCGCCCGGCGGCGAGAACTTCGCCGCGTTCTCGAGGATATTGAACAGTGCCTGCTCGATCAGTGCCGGATGCACGTAGAGCAGAGGCAGCTCCTCGGGCATCGACGTTTCGACTGGCGTATCCGGGAACATGGCGCGCAGGCGCGAAGCCGCCGAGGCGGTGATCTCATGCACGTCGACCCAGTCGCGGTTGAGCTTCAGCGTGCCGTGGCCGAGCCGGGTCATGTCGAGCAGGTTCTGGATGTAGCGGTCCAGCCGCTGGCCTTCGCCGAGGATGGCATCGAGGAGCTGCTTGCGCTCCTCGGCGGGCACGGCGTCCCAGTAGGCGGCGAGCGTGCCGGCCGAGCCGATCATCGAGGCCAGCGGCGAACGCAGGTCGTGGGATACCGACGACAGCAGCGCATTGCGCAGGCGTTCGGTCTCGCCCTGCAGGCGCGAGCTTTCCAGTTCGCCGGCCAGCCGTACCCGTTCGAGCGCCTGGCCGATGTCCTGGGCCATCGCCAGCGCCAGGCTGCGCTGGTCGGGCTGGGGCTCGCCGGCGCCCTCGGCGAAGCGCAGCGCGGCGACGCCGTGCGCATGTTCGCCGCCAAGCGGCAGCATCCAGCTACGCGACGTATTGAGCGTGCCGGTGAAGCGTCCGGCCTCCTCGCCATGGCGCTCCGACCAGTCCGCGGCCGCGCTGTCATGCGTTTCGAGTACGACGTTCCTGGGCGCGGCGGCCGCGACCGCCATGACGCCGGCATCGTCGCGGGCCAGGATCGCGGCCGTGCAATGCAGGCTGTCGGCCAGCGCGGTGGCGCCGACGTGACGCACGCTTGCCGCGTCCGTGCTGGCGGTCAGGCGCTGACCGAGCTGCAGCAGCGCGCGGGTCTGCGAATGGACCGAGCGCAACGACCTCGCACCTGACTGGACAGCCTGGTCGCCAGCCGGCTGCAGACCAGGGCGGCAACCAGGAACAGGCTCACCGCGAGCACGTCGTCGACGTTGCTGATCGCCAGTGTGTAGCGCGGCGGTGCGAAGAAAAAGTTGTAACCGAAGAAACACAGTAGCGCCGTGTATACCGCCACCGCCATGCGCGTGCGCACCGCGACGACCAGCACCGCGGTGAGGAAGATCAGCGACAGGTTGGCCACCGACAGGTAACGGTCGGCGATGAAGGCCACGCCGAAGGCCACCAGCGCCGACAGCGTGGCGAACACGTATTCGCTCAAGCGGCCGCGACCGCCCGGCATGCGCAGCCGCCGCCGCGAATTCGCCCGCTCGGTCGGCGTGGCGATGATCGCCAGCTCCAGGTGCGCACCACGGCGCAGCAGTTGCTGGGTCAGCGAACGGCCGAGCATGCGCGCCAGCGGTCGCTCGCGCGTACGACCGAGCACGATCTGGCCGATACCTTCGCGATCGGAATGGGCCAGCAGTTCGTCGGCGATGTTGTGGCCGCGCAGGACGATGGTGTCACCGCCCAGCCGCCGGGTCAGGCGCATCGCCGCGTCGACGCGTTCGCGACGATCGCGGCTCATCTCGGCGCCGGTATCGACGAAGGCCACCGTCCACGGCGCGCCGCGGCGCTCGGCGATGCGGCGGGCCACGCGCACCAGGTATTCGCTCTGCGGGAAGCCGTCGATCGCCGCGAGCACGCGGCGGCGCACCGGCATCGCCGTGCCGTGCGCCAGCATCTGCTCGCGCAGTTCGCTGTCGACGTGGCTGGCGACGGTTTCCACCGCCAGTTCGCGCAGGGCGCCGAGGTTCGCCTGTGAAAAGTATGTGTTCAGTGCCTGGTTGGCGGTGGCGGGGAGATACACCTTGCCCTGCTTGAGCCGCTCGACCAGTTCGCGTGGCGGCAGGTCGACCAGCACGATGTCGCGCGCCCGGTCGAGGAAGACGTCGGGCACGGTTTCCCGCTGGACCACGCCGGTGATGCGACGGACCTGGTCGTTGAGGCTTTCGACGTGCTGAACGTTGAGCGCGCTGTACACCTCGATGCCGGCGTCGAGCAGCTCGTCGACGTCCTGCCAGCGCCGCTCGTGACGGCCGCCCGGCAGGTTGCGATGGGCGAGTTCGTCGACCAGCAACACCTTGGGCTTGCGTGCCAGTGCCGCGTCGAGATCGAATTCCTCGAACGTGCGGCCCTGGTACTCGATCGTGCGACGCGGCAGGACCTCGAGTCCGACAATCAGGGCCTCGGTATCGGCGCGGCCGTGCGTTTCCACCAGGCCGACGACGACGTCGATGCCCTGGCGCTGCAGCTCGCGCGCCGCGGAAAGCATCGCGTAAGTCTTGCCGACGCCCGGCGCGGCGCCGAGGAAAATCTTCAGGCGCTTGCCCCGCTCGTCATCAAGGGCGTCCAGCAGCGCGTCGGCGCGGGCATTGCGTTCGCTCGGGTTCACTGGTCAACCTGGTTCGGGCATGGGCTGATGGTACCGCCGTGGGGCGCATCGCGCCGCACGGCGTGCCGGCTCGTCAGTGTTTCGCCGCATCCAGCGCGAGGTTCAGTTCCAGCACGTTGACCCGTGACTGGCCCAGCGTGCCGAAGGTCGGCGCCTCGGTGTGCTCGGCGACCAGGCGCTCGACCTCGGCCGGCGCCATGCCGCGTGCCCTGGCGATGCGGGCGACCTGGATCGCCGCCGCGGCCGGGGAGATATGCGGGTCGATCGACGAGCCGGACGCGGTGACCAGGTCGGCCGGCACATTGATCTCCTCGATGCCCTCACGCTTGGCCACTTCCGCGGCGCGTTCGCCGATCAGTTTGCGCAGGTCCGGATTGCTCGGCGCCATGTTGCTGCCGGCCATGCTCATCGGGTCGTACTTGGACGATGAGGGGCGCGGCACGAAGTAACCGTCACCGGCGAAGGGCTGGGCCACCAGCGACGAGCCGACGATGCGGTCGCCCTGGCGGATCAGGCTGCCTTCGGCCTGCTTCGGGAACAGCGCACCGCCGGCCAGGGTCGCCACGGTGGGATAGACCAGGCCGCAGAGCACGATGAAGACGACCATGAACATGATCGACGGCCAGATCACGGCGGCGCGTGCCGCATGCTCGGGAACCGAGCGGTCGAGCTCGCCGCGGTTCAGCGGCAGCATGTCGATGCCGTCGTCGTTGCGATGATAGGAACGGGAAGCCATGGTTGTGTCCTCAGGCGCCGAGCAGCGGCGTCAACAGCAGATCGATGATCTTGATCGCGACGAACGGCAGGATCACGCCGCCCAGGCCGTAGATCAGGAGATTGCGGCGCAACAGGGCCTCGGCGCTCATCGGCCGGATGCGCACGCCACGCAAGGCCAGCGGAATCAGTGCGGGAATGATCAGCGCGTTGAAGATCAACGCGGAGAGCACGGCACTGGTCGGGCTGGTCAGGTGCATGACATTGAGCTGGCCAAGCGCCGGGATGCTGGCGGCGAAGACGGCGGGAATGATCGCGAAGTACTTGGCGACGTCGTTGGCCAGCGAGAACGTGGTCAGCGCACCGCGGGTGATCAGCAACTGCTTGCCGATCTCGACCACCGAGCAGCAGCTTGGTCGGATCCGAATCCAGGTCGACCATGTTGCCGGCTTCCTTGGCCGCCTGCGTACCCGAGTTCATCGCCAGGCCGATATCCGCCTGGGCGAGCGCCGGTGCGTCATTGGTACCGTCGCCGACCATCGCGACCATGCGGCCACCGGTCTGCTCGTCACGGATGCGCTGCAGCTTGTCCTCGGGACGCGCTTCGGCCATGAAGTCGTCGACGCCGGCTTCGGCGGCGATCGCCGCGGCGGTCAGCGGGTTGTCGCCGGTGATCATCACCGTGCGCACGCCCATCGCACGCAGCTGGGCGAAGCGGTCGCGCACACCGTGCTTGACCACGTCCGAGAGGGCCACCACGCCGAGCAGGCGGCGGTCGTCGGCGACCACCAGTGGCGTACCACCGGCACGGGCAATCCGTTCGACGGCACCGGACCAGTTCCGGCGGCACCGGGATCGCGCGCTCGCCAGCCCAGGCACGCATCGCGTCGCTGGCACCCTTGCGGATCACCCGGCCGTCCGGCAGGTCGACGCCCGACATGCGCGTCTGCGCGCTGAACGGGACGAACTCGCCACCGATCATCTCGGTGATCGAGCCGCGCTCACGGGCGAGATGCACGATCGACTTGCCTTCCGGGGTCGGGTCGGCCAGCGAGGCCAGCAGCGCGGCGTCGCGCAGTTCGATGTCGCGCACGCCACCGACGACGACGAAAGTCCGTCGCGCGGCGGTCGCCATGGGTGATCGTGCCGGTCTTGTCGAGCAGCAGCACGTCGATATCGCCGGCGACTTCGACCGCCTTGCCCGACTTGGCGATGATGTTCGCCTTCAGCGCGCGGTTCATGCCGGCGATGCCGATCGCCGGCAACAGGCCGCCGATCGTGGTCGGGATCAGACACACCAGCAGCGCGATCAGCACGATGACATCGGCCTTGCGCGTTGACGAACGCGGCCTGGCCCGGCAGCGTCACCACCACCGCGAGGAACACGATGGTCAGCGCGGCGAGCAGCACGGTCAGGGCAAGCTCGTTCGGCGTCTTCTGCCGGCTTGCGCCCTCGACCAGGGCGATCATGCGATCGAGGAAGCTGTCGCCCGGATCGGTGCTCACTTCCACCACGATGGAATCGGACAGCACCATGGTGCCGCCGATCACGCCGGAGCGGTCGGTCGCCGGCCTCGCGCAGTACTGGCGCGGATTCGCCGGTAACGGCGGCCTCGTTGATGCTGGCGACGCCAACCACGACCTCGCCATCGGCGGGGATCGCTTCACCGACCGATACGCGGACGCGATCGCCCTTGCGCAGCATGGTGGCCGGCACGACCTCCTCGCTGCCGTCGGCACGCAGCCGGCGGGCACTGAGTTCGGCGCGGGTCGAGCGCAGGCTCATCGCCTGGCCACGGCCACGCGCTTCGGCCACCGCCTCGGCGAAGTTGGCGAACAGCACGGTCAGCAACAGGATCAGGGTCACCGCGAGGGCGAAGCCGAAAGGCTGATGGGTGAACGCACCGTGCACGGTATAGCCGGCACAGATGATGGTGCCAACGAGCACGGTGAACATCACCGGATTGCGCGCGGCCGAGCGCGGGGTCAGCTTGCGCACGCTGTCCAGCAGCGACTCGCGGATCGCGTTGCGATCCATCGTGCCACGTGGCGAATGGGTACTTGCCTGGGTATTCATGGATTCATTCACCGATCAATGCGTGGCGGCGAGGCTGAGCCATTCGCCGATAGGGCCGAGCACCAACACCGGCAGGAAGGACAGCAAGGCGAACAACACGATCACCGCGAGCATCGCGAAGCCGAAGGTCGGCGTCTCGACGCGCAGCGTGCCATTGCTTTCCGGGGCGACGCGCTTGGCTGCCAGGCTGCCGGCGACCGCGAGCGGGATCAGCATGGCCGGATAGCGGCCAAGGGCCAGCACGAAGAAGCACGACAGGTTCCACCACTTGGTGTTGTCGCCGAGGCCTTCGAAGCCCGAACCGTTATTGGCGTACGCGGAGGTGAATTCGTAGAAGACCTGGGACAGCCCATGGAAACCGGGATTCGAGTTCGCGGTGATCGCCGGAATGCCGAGCGTGATCGCGGTGAGTCCGAGCAGGACCACCGGCTGCAGCACCAACAATGCCGACAACAGGCGGATCTCCTTCGTCTCCAGTTTCCTGCCGAACACCTCGGGTGTACGTCCGGTCATCAGGCCGCAGACGAAGGCGGTGATCCAGAGGTACACAAGGTAACCGAGCAGGCCGCAACCAATGCCGCCCCAGACCATGTTCATCAGCATCGCCGACATGGTGGCCAGACCGGCGCCCGGATTCAGCGAGTCGTGCATCGCAGCGACCGAGCCGTTATTGACCTGCGTGGTCAGTGTCTCCCACAGCGCGGAATCGACCGGGCCGATGCGCTGCTCCTTGCCTTCCATGTTCGGTGCGTCGGCGATCAGCGCATGCGCGGCGGCGTTCGGGCTGCTGCTCGGACCACACCGTAAGCGTGGTCAGGGCAACGGCAAGCGTGCCCATCACGGCGAACGCCAGCAAGGTGAAACGGCGACGGCCGATAAAGGCACCGGCCATGAAAATACAGGCCATCGGCAACAGCGGGATAGCGACCAGCTCAAGCAGGTTGGACAGCGGCGTCGGGTTTTCCAGCGGCGTCGCGCTGTTCGGGCCGTACCAGCCACCACCATTGGTGCCGAGCTGCTTGATCGCCACCATCGGCGAGACCGGACCGACCGGGATCACCTGCTCGGCCATGCCGGCGCTGGCGTCGACCGGGGTCGCATGCCAGCCGCCATGGAAGGTCGACGGCACGCCCTGCCAGGTCAGCAGCAGCGAAAGCACGAAGCACATCGGCAGCACCACGCGCAGGGTTGCGCGGGTAACGTCGGTCCAGTAGTTGCCGAGGTCGCGCGTCTGGCCTTCGACCGCCGTCTTCGCATTACGGCCGCCGAAGATGCCGCGGAGCACCGCGACCAGCACGGCCAGGCCCATGACCGGCGTCACGACCTGCAAGGTCACGATCGCGGTCATCTGCGACAGATAGGAAAGCTGCGCCTGGCCGGAATAATGCTGCTGGTTGGTGTTGGTCAGGAACGACATCATCGTGTGCAGCGACAGGTCCCACGACATCCCCGGAATGTGATCCGGGTTGAGCGGGAGCAGGTCCTGGAACATGAAGATGAGCGTGGTAATGATGGCCAGCGTGATGTTGCTGACCACGAAGGCCGCCGCGTAACCGCGCCAGTCCATGCCCTGTGCGGGATTCACGCGGAGCATTTTGTAGATCAGGCGTTCGACGGGGGCGAAGACCACGTCCAGGCGACTGCGGTCGCCGCGCATGACGTGGGCCATATAGCGCCCGACCGGCCATGCGAGCAGCACCGCCAATGCGAAAGCGATGACGATTACCATGAGGTTTTCCAGTGATGCGAAGGAAGCGGGCGCGTTCGCCAGGCAGCGGCGGCCGTGAGCGGAGCGCTCAGAATTTTTCGGGATGCAGCAGGGCAACCAGCAGATAGCCGCCTAGCGCCAGCGAGACCGCCAGCAGCACGATGTCGACGGTATTCATGAAGACACACCGTCGGAAGCGGTCGCTGCGCCGGGTAGTGGAGAGGAGACGTACATGTGCGCACCGGGATGGTGGAAACAGCCCCTAGTGTGAAGTCGAACCTCGTAAAGCATCCACGCCGCTAAGCAACGGCGCCGTAAATAACCCGTAAAGACGGCCTCTACACGCCCGTAGCGGGCGCTGCCAGGGGACCGGCAGCGATGCGTCGCGCACCCCACATGGCCAGCGGCAGCCAGACCAGGGTCAGGGCCGCCGCGCAGGCGAACACGCCGGACAGGCCAAGCGCGCCCAGGGCGATACCGCCGACCGCGCCACCGACGAAGGCGCCGAAGAACTGGCTGGTCGAATAGGCGCCCATCGCCGCGCCGCGCAGGTGCGCCGGGGCGAGGCGCGAGACCAGGCTGGGCAGTGCCGCCTCGAGCAGGTTGAAGGCGGAGAAGAACACTGTCGCTGCGAAACCCAGCAAGGCGACGTGCGTGCCGACCGCGGCCATGCCGGCCAGCGACAGGCCGAGCGCCACCACGCAACCGACGACGATGCGCAGGCTCTGGGCAATCTCGCGCATCCTCGGCAACAGCGCCCCCATGACGAAGGCGGCGATCGTCATCACCGGCAGGTAGACCTCCCAGTGCCGGCCCACCGGCAGGTGCAGGCTTTCCCCGAGTAACAGCGGCAGCCCGACGAAGCTGGCGGTCAGCAAGGCATGCAGGAAGAACACCGAGCCATTCAGGACCAGCATGCGCTGGTCGCCGAGCATGCCGAAAACCACCCGGAACGAGGCGCCGGCCGGCGCCTTCTGTCGCGCCGGCGTCGGCACCAGGGCCCAGAGCAGGACCATCGCCAGCACGGCCAGGATCGAGGTCGCGCCAAACAGCCCGGCCAATCCCTGCACCGCCTCCAGCGGCGGCCCGAGGATCAGGGCCAGCAGGAAGGACATCCCGATCGACACGCCGATGATGCCCATCGCCTTGCCCCGGTTCTCGTCCGAAGTCAGGTCCGCGGCCAGGGCGGTGCCGGCGCCGGCCACCGCGCCCATGCCCTGCAAGGCACGGCCGATGACGATGCCGGTCAAGGTGTGCGACATCGCCGCCACCACGCCGCCCACGGCGAAGACGGCAAGGCCGAGGGTGATCGCGGGCTTCCGCCCGATCCGGTCGGACAGCAGACCCAGCGGGATCTGCAGGAGCATCTGGCCGATACCGTAGATGCCCAGGGCCAGGCCGATCAGCAGGGGCGTCGCATCGGGCATCTTCTGCGCGTAGAGCGAGAACACCGGAAGGATCAGGAACAGGCCGAACAGGCGGAGGCTGATCACGCAGGCCAGGGTCAGGGCGCTGCGCAGTTCTAGGCTGCTGAGTTTGCTCACCGGGGGGAAATCCTGAAACGGCAGCCACGGAACAAGGCCAATCCGACCGATTATACGGAGCCACCCGGGCTGCACGACGAAACGACAGGCAAAGCCCCTATAATCTGCGCTGATTCGCCGCACATCGACCCGGACTCCATGGACTCAGTGATCGTCAGCCGCCAGCCCGCCGACTTCGACAGCGTGCGCGCCCTCGCCGCCGCCGACATGGCCGAGGTCGACACCCTGATCCGCCACCGCCTGTCCTCGGACGTGGTGCTGATCAACCAGATCGCCGATCACATCATCGCCAGCGGCGGCAAACGCCTGCGCCCGATGCTGCACACCCTGGCCGCGCGCGCCGCGGGCTACACGGGCGGGCAGCACGCGAAGCTCGCGGCGATCATCGAGTTCATCCATACCTCAACCCTGCTCCACGACGACGTCGTCGACGAATCGGACCTGCGCCGCGGCCGCAAGACCGCCAACGCCCTGTGGGGCAATGCGGCCAGCGTCCTGGTCGGCGATTTCCTCTATTCGCGTTCGTTCCAGCTGATGGTGGAGCTGGACGACATGCGGATCATGCGGATCCTCGCCGACACCACCAATACGATCGCCGAGGGCGAGGTCCTGCAGCTGCTCAACATCGGCAATGCCGACGTCGACGAGGCGCGATATCTTGCGGTGATCGAACGCAAGACCGCCGTCCTGTTCGCCGCCGCCACGGAACTCGGCGGCATCCTCGGCGGCCTGCCCGACGACCAGGTCGCCGCGCTGCGCCGCTACGGCATGGAACTGGGTTACGCCTTCCAGATCGCCGACGACCTGCTCGACTACGTCTCCGACGCCGACACCCTCGGCAAGAACATCGGCGACGACCTGGCCGAAGGCAAGCCGACCCTGCCGCTGATCTATGCGATGGAGCGGGCTAGCGAAGAAGAAGTACGCTCGCTGCGCCACGCCATCGAGCACGGCGGGCTGGATTCGCTCGAGCGGATCATCGCGGCGATCCGCGATTCGGGGGCGCTGGAGCGTACCCGCGATCGTGCGCTTGAGCATGCGCATGCGGCGCACGAGGCACTGGCCGGCCTGGCACCGTCGCCGTACCGCGACGCGCTGGCCACACTGGCCGATTACGCGGTCGAGCGGACTTACTGAGTCAAAACCCGTAACGCATCGCCACTGGATCCCTGCCTGCGCAGGGATGACGGATAGGTAGGTTTTCGTCATCCCTGCGTAGGCAGGGATCCAGTGGCGAGGGACTCGTCTTTTGCGCAACGCCGAACTCAATTCCCCGCGAACGCACTCGCCAGAAACGTCTTCATCGCCCCATACGCACGATCCGCCGTGCGCTTGTCGTAACGGCAATTCCCCGTCGCGTCGGTCGCTTCCGTCTCGGTGAAGCAATGCACCGCATTACCGTAATCGACCAGTGACCAGTCGAGCTTCGCGTCGCGCATTTCCTTCTCGAACGCCACCTTCTGCTCGTTCGGCACATTGGTATCGTCCGCACCGTTGAGCACCAGCACACGGCCCTTGAACTTCTTCGCCAGCGATGGATCGTCCGTCGACAGAATGCCGTGGAAGGTCACCACGCCAGCGATATCCGCACCGGTGCGCGCCAGGTCCAGCACGGCCGAACCACCGAAGCAGAAGCCGATCGCCGCCAGATGCGCCAGATCGATCGGCGCCTTCCCGGCCTGCGCCTTCAGCTCGGCCAGCGCACGGGCCACGCGTGTGCGCATCAGCGAACGATCGGCATACAGCGGCTTCACCGCCACACCGGCCTCGGCGTCGCTCTTCGGCCGAACGTCCTGCCCGTACATATCGGTCAGCAGGATCACGTAATCCTTGCCCGCGATCATCTTGGCCTTGGCCACGGCGATATCGTTCACGCCATGCCAGTTGGGCACCATCACCAGCCCCGGCCGCTTCGTCTTCACCGCATCGTCGTAAACCAGCACGCTGGCAAACGTCGTCCCACCCTCGGTCCAGCTGACCGGCTTGGCAACCATGGTGGCCTTCGCGCCACCGGCAACACCCAACAACATGAAAGCACTGAGCAGGACCGCACGACGCATGGCACACCTCGACGTGGTGGGAAAGGTGGCGAGCATAGCTCGCTTCTTTTTTTCGTGTCGGCTCCAGCGGCACGGTGCGGGGAGTCGAGTGCCGCGCCCGGCTCTTCGCTCTTGCTCGTCATAGATACACGGCGATCAGCCGGCTCGTGATCTCCGGGGCCCCGTTGAGCAGTGAGGCCGGCTGGGACGACAAGGCCCGCGAAGCGGGGGGAGGCATGGATGCCGACCGTTTGCGACAGGACAGGGATGTCCTGCCGCAAACCCCGGCCCAGCCGGCCGCCCCGCGTAGCGGGCACGCGATCGGGGTGGCCTCTTTGGGTTACTTTTCTGGGCCATTCCAGAAAAGTGACTCGGCCCCCGGCAGGGGGTCGAAACACCGGCGCATAGGCGCCGACACGATCGCGACAACACAGCAACAGCCAGAGCGCCCTCATCCGCCCTGCGGGCACCTTCCCCCACAGGGGGAAGGGAAAGCTCAGATGCCGCCGGCGTGGCGCATCAGGTGCCGCTTCACCGGAGCGAGGCGATCCAGCAGCCGCACACCCAGCCCACGGGCGGCCACCAACGGCGCCGCCCGCCACGCATAAATACGCGCCAGCCCATCGAACCCCATCGCATCGAACGTATCGGCACTACGCCGACGCCGCGCATAACGACGCAGGATATGTTCCGCGGCAAAATCCTTGCCCGCATCGCGCGCCGCCACCAGCGTGTCGCGCAACTCGGCGACATCGCGAAGCCCAAGGTTCACCCCCTGCCCCGCCAACGGATGCACCACATGGGCAGCATCGCCAAGCAGGACAAAACGCTCCGCCTGATAACGCTCGGCCAATTGCAGGCGCAAAGGAAACGCGGCGCGTTTCGTCGCGCCGGTCACCCGGCCGAGGCGGAAGTCGCTTGCCACGCCGAGTGCTTCGCGGAACGCGTCGTCGTCCATGGCCAGCACACGGGTGGCTTCCGCCTCCGGCAACGACCAGACCACCGAGCTTCGGCCATCGGCCAGTGGCAGCAGGGCCAGCGGCCCACCCGGCAGGAACACCTGCCAGGCCGTATCTTCATGCGATCGCTCGGTCCAAATGTGGGCGACCACGGCGCGCTGCGCATAGTCGCGACCTTTCGTGTCGATACCGGCGATACGCCGCAACGGCGACTGGATACCGTCGGCGGCGACCAGTAGCCGTGCGGACACACCCTGCCCGTCGGCCAGCTCGATCTGCACGCGCTCGTCGCGCACCTGGTAGCCGGACACCTCGGCCGGGCAAAGGCGGCGTACGCCGGCGGCATCGAGCGCCTGCCAGAGCACGTGCTGGACCAGGCTGTTCTCGACGATCCAGCCAAGCCGCTCATGGCCTTCGTCGGCAGCGTCGAAATCGATGCTCGCGCCGTTCTCGCTATCCCATACATGCATGCGCGCATACGGACCGGCGCGGCTCTCGCGAATGGCCGTCCATACGCCGAGATCCTCCAGCAGCGCGATCGACGACGGCGCCAGCCCGACGACACGCAGGTCGACCTCGGCCTCCGGCTGCCACGCGGCCGGCTCGCGCGCGTCGATCATCGCCGTGGCGAAGCCGGCGCGGGCCAGGGTCAGCGCAGCGGCCGCCCCGACCATGCCGCCACCGACCACGGCGATATCCAGCCCGGCGGCGCGGCGGCGCGCGATCTCGGCGTTCATGGCGTTTTCTCCAGCACGGCACGCGGCGCTTCCTTGCCAAAGCCCATGCCGCGACGGCCGAGCGCGCGGCGCAACGCGGGGATGCGATCGAAGGCGAACATACCCAGCGAACGCAGGGGACCGAAGGCGGCTTCGTCCAGACAGGCGAGGCGGACCAGGCCATGGCTCATCGCCATCGTCGCCTCGCGATCGGCGGCGCGGCGCGCCGCATAACGCGCCAACAGGGACGCATCGCCGGGGTCGTTTTCCGCGGCGACCATTTCGGCCAGGGTCAGCGCGTCGCGCAGGCCGAGATTGAAACCTTGCGCGCCGATCGGGTGCACGGTCTGCGCGGCATTGCCGACCAGCACGGCGCGCGGACCGGTCAGGGCCTGCGCGGCGACACGGCGGATCGCATAGGGGTGGCGCTTGCCCGGCCGGGTCAGCCGGCCCAGGCGCCAGCCGAAACGCTGCTGGGCGAAGGCGAGGAAGGCGGCATCGTCCATGGTGACGACATCGTCGGCGAGGGCCGAATCGACAGTCAGGACCAGGCCGGCGCGGCGTTCGGCCAGCGGCAGCAGGGCCACCGGCCCCTGGTCGGAGAAGCGCTCGTAGGCGCGACCGCGATGGTCGCGCTCGGGGGTCACCGTCGCGACAAACAGCGTCTGCAGGTAATCGTGCATGTCGCAGCCGATACCGAGCGCGGCGCGCACGCCCGAATCGGTGCCATCGGCAGCTACCAATAAAGAGGCACGCAGCGTCCTCGAACCATCGGCGCTGTCGATGCGGGCGTCCCAACCGTCCTCGCCCGGGACGATACCGGCCAGCCGCGCAGGCGCCAGCCGCTCGAGATGGCGGCACTGATCCAGCCGGCGCAGCAGGGCCGCGCCCAGCTCCCGTGCCGGGAGGGTCCAGCCGACCGCGTCCACGCCCAGTTCGGCCGCATCCATGCGCACGCTGCCGAAATCGCCGGCGCGGCTGACATGGATATGCCGGATCGGCGTGGCATGCCGCTCGGCGTGTTCCCAGACGCCGATGGCACGCAGGCCGTTGACCGTGGCCCGGGCCAGGGCCAGGTTGCGCTCGTCATAACTGGGCTGGGCATCGATCCGCGGCGCGGCGGCCTCGACCAGGGTGGCCTGGCGGCCGGCGGCGTCCAGGGCGATGGCGAGGCTGGCCCCCACCAGGCCACCGCCAACGATAAGAATGGGTTGTTCGCTCATGCATCGATAATACCCCGATGCACGCCACGCCCTTCGCCGGCTGCTAAACTGCCGGTCTCACGCATCCCCGGAGTTCCTCATGGCATTGACGCAAAAGCAGCGCGTCGGCATTTTCCTCCTGCTGGCCCTGGTCATGGCGGCGACCCGCATGAACCATTTCGGCCCGCTGCCCGACGCCTCCTGGGCGGTGTTCTTCCTCGGCGGTTTCTGGCTGCGCGGCTCCGCGCGCTGGGCCTTCCCGCTGCTGATGGCCGAGGCCGTGCTGGTCGACTTCGTGGTGATCCACAACCAGGGCCTGGATTTCTTCGCCCATTACTGTGTGTCGGTCGCTTACTGGTTCCTGGTCCCGGCCTACTTCAGCATGTGGCTCGGCGGCAGCGTGCTCGCCCGCCTCGCCAAGGGTCTGAACGCCCGCACGCTCGGCCTGCTCGTGGTCTGCCTGCTGGGCGCGGTCACCGCCTGCCAGCTGATCTCGCAGGGCAGCTTCTACTGGCTGAGCGACAGCGTGCCCTCGCCGCGCAGCGTTGCCGCGTGGTGGGAGAACCTGACCGACTGGTACCTGCCGTACCTGCGCACTTCGGCCATCTATGTCGCGCTCGGTGCCACCCTGCACGTGGTGGTGGTCAAGCTGATCGGCACTCTGCACGCCGATCAGACCGGCCGCCTGACCCGCTGACCCCATGGGCAACCGCCTTTCGAAGATCTATACCCGGACCGGTGACGATGGCAGCACCGGCCTGGGCGATGGCACGCGCACCGGCAAGGATTCCTTGCGGGTGTCCGCCTACGGCACGGTCGACGAACTCAACAGCACGATCGGCGTGATCGTCGCCGTCGACGGGATCGACCCGGCGATCGCGCGAAACCCTGACCCAGATCCAGCACGAGCTGTTCGACCTGGGCGGCGAGCTGTGCATCCCCGGCATGGCGATGATCACGGACGCCGATATCGACCGCCTTGAAACCATCCTCGACGGATTCAACGCCGACCTGCCGCCGCTGAAGGACTTCATCCTCCCCGGCGGCGGCATGGCGGCGGCGTGCTGCCACATCTCGCGCACGGTCTGCCGCCGCGCCGAACGCGAAGTGGTCGCCCTGGCCCGCGTCGAAGCAAGTCCGCCCGCAAGCCCAGCGTTATCTGAACCGCCTCTCCGACCTGCTCTTCGTCATCTGCCGCGTACTGGCCCGTGCCAGCGGCCACGGCGAAGTGCTCTGGCAGCACGAGCGCCGTCCACGCGCCTGAACGCGACCGGGCGGAAAGCCGCGCTCTGACGACATACGGGGGCCCGAATCTGCCGTGGGGACGGGCTTTCTGATAGCTTAGCGGCCTTTAGAACGGAACAGACCGCGCCCGTGCCGACTCCTCGCTACGTCTTGCCTCCACGCCGCCTTCTGGCCGTTACCGCCGCCCTGTTCATGGCTGGCGCGTACGCCGATCCCGCCAGTGCCGCGGCCAAACCGAAGACCGTCGATCCGAACGCCACGCCGACCGAGACCTGTAAGCTCGGTTCGTTCATGTGCCCGATCCGGCCGATCAGCTATGCGATGTGCCGGCCGAACGCGATGCTCGAGTTCTACGACCCCTCGATCACCAAGGACACCAGCCTGCGCGAGACGGCGGTGACCAACGCCCACGCGACCAGCGTGGACAGCCCGCAGACCTCGGTCTACCACTTCAATGGCGCCGTGCGCATCGAGCGCGCCGACCAGCTGATGCAGGCCGACGATGTCCACTACAACCAGGACACCACGGCCTACGACGCCCAGGGCAACGTGCGCTACCAGGATGCCGGCTCGCTGATGTCGGCCGACCGCATGGTCGGTACCCAGGAACCAGCCCAGAGCGACGCCTACAACGTCCGCTACCAGATGCTCGATACGCATGCCAACGGCATCGCCTCCGAAGCCAAGCAGCTCGACGTGCAGAAGACCCACTACCAGCAGGCCACCTATTCGACCTGCGACGTCGGCAACCATCTGTGGGAATTCCGCGCCAAACGCATCGACATGGACAAGGGCGAAGGCGTCGGCGTCGCACACAGCGGCACCCTGCGTGTGAAGAACGTGCCGGTCATGTACTTCCCCTACCTCAGCTTCCCGCTGGACGACCGGCGCAAGAGCGGCTTCCTCTACCCGACCTTCGGTCACTCCGAGTCATTCGGGCCTGTTCTTCACCCTGCCCTATTACCTGAACCTGGCGCCGAACTACGACGCGACGATCGAACCGCGCTTTTACAGCGAGCGCGGCACCATGCTCGCGGGCGAATTCCGTTACCTGTTCGCCAAGAGCGCCGGCACGCTGAACGTCGAATACCTGCCGCACGACCACGGCACCGAGGACGACATCAGCGGCACCAGCGACCGCGACAGCAACCAGCGCTACCTGATCAAGTTCGCCGACACGACCTACCTGCCCTGGTCGGGCTGGTATTTCTCGACCTCGATCAACCGTGCGTCGGACAACCAGTACTTCCGCGACTTCAATAACGACCTGTATACCGCGGCCACCGGCCTGCTTGGGTCGAGCGCCTATGTCTACGGGAATGGCACCTGGTGGCATGCGTCGCTGGGCGCCGATACCTACCAGAACACCGATGCCGGCCTGTCAAATGATGTCGTGCCGTACAAGCGCTGGCCGCGCGCGACCTTCAATATGGACGTGCCGATCGTTCCCTGGCTGGACTTCGGCATGGATAACGAGGCTGTGGCCTTCCGTAAGACTGATCCGATTCCGGGCGCGGGCCAGGTCGACGGCAATCGTCTGGATCTGTATCCGTACCTGTCCGCCGATTTCCAGGGCGCCGCATGGTTCGTCCGGCCGAAGCTCGCCTACCGGTACACCGGCTATGAGCTGGCGGACGACTACCAGAGTTTCGGCTTCAAGGATAAGACGCCAAGCCGGTCCCTTCCGATCGCCAGCGTCGATGCCGGCCTGATCTTCGACCGGACGACGAATCTCTTCGGCACCTCGTACACACAAACGCTTGAGCCGCGTCTGTACTACCTGTACGTGCCCTACCGCAACCAGACCAACCAACCGTTGTTCGACACCGCCCTGATGTCATTCGACTTCTGGCAGCTGTTCAGCCCTAACCAGTTCTCCGGCGCCGATCGCCAGATGAACGCGAACAACCTGACCGCCGCGCTGACGACCCGCTTGCTGGATGACAATGGCGTTGAGCGCGTATCGGCCAGCATCGGCCAGATCCGGTATTTCACTGAGCAGCGCGTTCAGGCCGCCCTGACTCCGACCATCCCGACCAATTTCAACGGCTCGGATTTCGTCGCCCAGTTCGCCGTGCAGCTGAGCGACAAGTGGAAGCTCGACAGCGCGTATCAGTGGAACCCAAACAGGGTCGATGGATTCGTCCAGGATCCGAAGACCCTGGCCGTAACCGCCGCCGTACTCGGCCGCGACACCGACCTGGCGACGGTCAGCCTGCAGCGCCGCATCGGCGTGGACGGCATCCTCAACTTCTCCTACCGCTACCGGCGTGGGATCACGGAACAATTCGACACCTCGGCGGTCTATCCACTCTCCGATCGCTGGCGCTTGCTGGGTCGGTGGGTATTCGCCCGGAAGGACATCATCAACAATATCTTCCAGCCCTCCCACCGTACCGTCGAGGCCGACCTGGGCGTGCAGTACGAGGGGTGCTGCGTGGCGGTCAGCCTGATCGGCCGGCACTACGTCGCCGACTACACCCGGGTGACCTCGAACGCGATCATGTTTGAATTCCAATTCAAGGGCTTGGGCTCGCTCAACCCGCAGACGAGCGACTATTTGCGGCGTGCTATCCTTGGCTATCAATAACCGGGGTTTTCGCCAGATCCCGACCGGTTCCCCGCCCGCACGGCACGCCGTCCGGGCAGCACCGGCTTCCTTTCGAACCGACGACTATCGACACGCCCTTAGCGGCTCCAGGCCTTCCTACCGATGAAGCAGATTTTCGCCCTTTCCCTGCTCGCTGTTGCCCTTGCCGCGGCGGTTCCGCAAGCCCACGCCCAGCTCCTGCCGGGCGCGGCCGATGCCAACAAGCCGCTGGACCGCATCGTCGCCATCGTCGAGGAAAACGTCATCCTGCAGAGCGAGCTGGACGAGGCCGTGCATTCGGTCAAGCGCCAGTACGCCAGCAACCCCGAGCAGCTGCCGCCGGACGACGTGCTCGGCCGCCAGGTGCTCGAGCGCCTGATCCTGATGAAGCTGCAGGTGCAGCGCGCCAACGACCAGAACATCCGCGTCGCCGATAGCGATGTCGACGCCGCCGCGGCCAACGTCGCCCAGCAGAACAAGATGACCCCGGACCAGCTGCGTGCCGCGGTCCAGCAGGACGGCTTCAGCTACGCCGCGTTCCGCCAGCAGCTGTCCGAGCAGATCATCGCCCAGAAGCTCCACGAGAGCGTGGTCCGCGACTCGGTCACGGTGACCGACGCCGAAGTGACCAACCTGCTGAACAGCCCGAGCTACAAGGCCGGCGAAGTGCACCTGGCGCATATCCAGGTCAGCGTGCCCAGCGGCGGCAACGCCGACGATATCGCCCAGGCCCAGGCCAAGGCCGAGCAGGCCGAGGCCGCGCTGAAGGGCGGTATGGACTTCAACGCCGCGGCGATCCGTTATTCCGACGCGTCCGACGCGCTGGAAGGCGGCGACCTCGGCTGGCGCCGTGTGGACGAAGTGCCGCCGGCCTTCGTCGACGCCATCACCACGATGAAGCCGGGCGACGTCTCGCCGGCCATGCGTGGCCCGACCGGCTTCCATATCCTGAAGCTGGTCGACCAGCGCGCCCCGGGCCGCCAGGTGGTCACCGAGTACCACGCGCGCCAGATCCTGATCAAACCGTCCGAGCTGGTGACCCCGGCCCAGGCCGAGCAGAAGGCCGACGCGCTGTACACCCGTGCGGTCGACAAGAAGGAAGACTTCGCCAAGCTGGCCAAGGAAAACTCCAAGGACGACACCACCGCCAATGCCGGCGGCGACATGGGCTGGTTCCAGCAGAATGCCTGGGGCTCGGCCATCGCCACGGCCATCGGCAGCCTGAAGGACAACGAGATCTCCAAGCCGATCCAGACCGAAGCCGGCTGGATCGTCCTGCAGCGCCTGGGTAGCCGCGAGGCCGACCGTACGGACGAGATGCAGAAGGAACAGGCGCGCCAGGCCATCGGCAACCGCAAGGCCGACCAGGCCTATGAGGATTACCTGCGCGAACTGCGCTCGACCTCGTACGTCGAAATCGTCGTTCCGGCGCTGCGCGATCCCGCCGACGCCGGCACACCGGCCACCGCGGCCAAATAACCGGTGACCGCGACCCTGCCACGGCTTGCCGTTACCGCCGGTGAGCCGGCAGGTGTCGGCCCCGAACTGGTGATCCGGCTGGCCGCCAGCGATCTGGCGGCCGATCTCGTGGCGATCGCCGATCGCGACCTGCTGGTCCGCGCCGCCGCCATCTGCGGCACCCCGATCGCCCTGATCGACGACGATGCCCGACGCGTAGACCATCGCCCGCCAGGGACGCTGCGCGTCCGTCATATACCGCTGGCTGTCTCCGCCGTCCCCGGCCAGCCCGATCCGCGCAACGCCGGCTATGTGGTCGCCAGCCTGGCCCTCGCCGCCGATGGCTGCCTGTCCGGCGACTTCGACGCGGTGGTGACCGCGCCGGTGCAGAAATCCTCGATCAACGACGGCGGCGTGCCCTTCAGTGGGCATACCGAGTTCTTCGCCGAGCGCGCCGGTGCCGAGGCGGTGATGATGCTGGCCAGCCCGGAACTGCGGGTCACCCTGGCGACCACCCACCTGCCGCTGTCCGCCGTGCCCGCCGCGATTACCGCCGCGACGCTCGAACGCGTGCTACGGATCGTCCACCGCGCGCTGGTCGCGCGCTTCGGCATTGCCGAGCCACGCATCGCCGTACTCGGGCTGAACCCGCATGCCGGCGAAGCGGGCCATCTCGGCCGCGAGGAGATCGAGGTCATCGAACCGTTGATGGCGCGCCTGCGCACCGAAGGCATGACCCTGCTGGGGCCCATCCCGGCCGACACCGCCTTCGTCCCGGCGCAGCGTTCGCGCTACGACGCGGTGCTCGCGATGTACCACGACCAGGCCCTGCCGGTGCTCAAGAGCGAAGCCTTCGACCGCACGGTCAACATCACCCTCGGCCTGCCCTTTATCCGTACTTCGGTCGACCATGGCACGGCGCTCGACCTCGCCGGCACCGGTCGCGCCGATCCGGCCAGCCTGATCGCCGCCGCGCGCATGGCCATCGACCTTATCCAGCGAAGCCGCGCAACCGCATGAATGCCCGCCCCAAGAAAAGTTTCGGCCAGCACTTTCTCCACGACAAGCGCTATATCGACAGCATCGTCTCGGCGATCCGGCCGCTGCCGACCGACGAAGTCGTCGAGATCGGCCCGGGTGAAGGCGCCCTGACCCTGCCCCTGCTCGCCGTCTCCGGCAAGCTGACCGCGATCGAGCTGGACACCGACCTGATCCCCGCCCTGACCGCGCGCGCCGCGACGGTGGGCAAGCTGACCATCGTCCATGCCGATGTGCTCAAGGTCGATTTCAGCGCGCTGGCGCGGGACCTGGGCGTGGAGAAAATCCGCATTGCGGGCAATCTGCCGTATTACATCTCCAGTCCGATCCTGTTCCATTGCGTCGAGCACGCCGCCGCCATCGCCGACATGCATTTCATGTTGCAGAAGGAAGTCGTCGACCGCATGGCCGCCGAACCCGGTAGCAAGGTCTATGGTCGCCTGAGCGTGATGCTGCAGCTCGCCTGCAAGGTCGAGCCGCTTTTCGAGGTACCGCCCGGAGCCTTCCGCCCGCCGCCGAAAGTGGACTCGGCCGTCGTCCGGATGACGCCGCTGCCCGCCGAGAAGCTGCCCCAGGGCGACCCGGCGAGGATCCACAAGATCGTCAAGGCCGCCTTCGCGATGCGCCGCAAGACGCTGTCCAACACCCTCAAGGGCCTGGTCGACGAGGCCACCATCCGCGGCCTGGATATCGACCCCCGCGCCCGCGCTGAGACGCTCGCGCCAATGGATTTCGTAAGGTTGGCAAACGCAGGCTCAGAGCCTGCCTGAGGTCTTTGCGTGGCCCGCGCCGGGAGCTGTTTGCCCGCGAGACAAGGAAGAGAGAGGGCGCGTATGTCGATACGTAACCGAACGATGACGCCGGCACGTGGGCAAACAGACCCGGCCCGCAGGGTTGCGACGGTGTGCCCGCCAGGCGGCGTCGCGCGGCTCGACCTGACCACCAGTCAGGCGCTTCGCCACGCAACACCCCCTGGCGGGCACACCGTCGCAACGCGGGCCACGCAAAGACCTCAGACAGGCTCTAAACTAGCCAGCAAGCGAGCGATGGTCTTCCATCGCGCCAACGGAATTCAGTGCATGACCGAGAAGTCCTCCTACACGATCGCCGTGCAGGTCGAAAGCCGCTTCGTCTCCGAGCAGTCGCAGCCGGCCGATAACCGCTATGTGTTCGCCTACACCATCGTCCTGCGCAACGCCGGCAGCGTGCCCGCGCGCCTGCTCGCCCGTCACTGGGTCATCACGGATGCGAACGGCAAGATCGAAGAGGTCGAAGGCGAAGGCGTGGTCGGTGAACAGCCCTGGATGCGGCCCGGCGAACGCTACGAGTACACCTCCGGCGCCGTCCTGGAAACCGCGGTGGGCACGATGCGCGGCAGCTACCAGATGCTCGCGGACGACGGCACCGAGTTCGACGCGCCGATCCCGCAGTTCACGCTGTCCATTCCCCGCACGTTGCACTAGGAAGAGTTCGTGCCCTACGGAATCCGCAACATGGAGTGCCCCGACTGATGGCCGTCTACGCGATCGGCGACATCCAGGGTTGCTACCCCGAGCTCCAGCGCCTGCTGGAGAAGCTGCGCTTCGATCCCGCGGCCGATCGCCTGTGGTTCTGCGGCGACCTGGTCAACCGCGGCGGAGAATCGCTGGCGACCCTGCGGCTGATCCACTCGCTGCGCGAGCAAAGCATCATCACCCTGGGTAATCACGACCTCAGCCTGCTGGCGATCGGCCAGCGCCGCGAGGATGCGCAGTCGCGGGTCAATCCGGAACTGCGCGAAGTGCTGTTCGCCGAGGACTCGGCGGTGCTCCTCGAATGGCTGCGCACGCAGAAGCTGCTGCACCATGACGAGGCCCTCGGCTGGACCATGCTGCATGCCGGCATGGCGCCCTCGTGGACCTTGCGCCAGGCGCAGCGCGCCGCGCTGGAAGTCGAGCGCGAGCTCGGCAGCGACCGTCATCCGCGCTTGCTGAAAAACCTCTTCGGCAACCGCCCCGCCGCGTGGACGAACCGGCTGCAAGGCCTGGAGCGCCAGCGCGCGACGATCAATACGCTGACCCGCATGCGCTTCTGCGACGTCAACGGACGGATCGACTTCGAAGGCAAGGGCATGCCCGGCACGCAGAAGCCGGGGCTGTATCCGTGGTTCGAAGTGCCCGGCATGCGCCGGCGCGAAACGCGCGTGGTGTGTGGCCACTGGTCCGCGCTCGGGCGCTTCGCCGGCCTGGGCGTCTATGCCATCGACACCGGCTGCGTGTGGGGCGGACAGCTCACCGCGATGCGCCTGGACACGCCGGAGCCGGAGTACATCACCGTTGAGGCTGAGTCGTACCGGCAGAAGCCAAAGGGCGGCGGGGACTGAAGAGCCGGCTGATCGCTCTTGCTCGTCATACCAGCGCAGGCTGGTATCCAGTGGCATCAGTAGCCGGTGGTCGCCACTGGACCCCGGCCTGCGCCGGGGTGACGGTGAGGGGGATGGGAGCCGCGCTCTGCTCTTCTCTCTTGCTCGTCCTGCCAGCGAAGGCTGGACACCGAGAGCGAAGCGACCAAGAACAGCGAAGCTGGCCCGAAGGGTGAGCGCCTCCACATAGAAAAACCCGCCTTTCGGCGGGTTTTTCGTATCAGCTCAAGCGGCCGTGGCACTGCTTGTATTTCTTGCCCGAGCCGCAGGGGCAAGGATCGTTGCGACCGACCTTCGGATGCTGGTCGAGTACCGCCGGTGCGGCGGCGGCCGCGGCGAGCGCTTCCCGGTCCTGGCCCATCGCGCCGGCTTCGGCATGCTGGAAGTTGCAGGCGCTGCGATTCGGCCATGCGCTGCTGTTCGGCTTCCATCAGCGCGACTTCCTCGTCGCTGCGGATGCGGATGCGCGCGAGCATCTGCACGATCTCGGCCTTGATGCGCTCGAGCATGGTCTGGAACAGTTCGAACGACTCGCGCTTGAATTCCTGCTTCGGCTGCTTCTGCGCATAGCCGCGCAGGTAGATGCCCTGGCGCAGGTAATCCATGCTGGCGAGGTGTTCCTTCCAGCGCGTTGTCGACCACGGTCAGCATCACGTGCTTCTCGAGCGAGCGCATGGTTTCCGGACCGATCTGCTCTTCCTTCGCGCGGAACATGCGCTCACCACTTCGGTGCGCACGTGCTCGAGGATGCCGGCGGCATCGATCTCGTTCTGGTTCTCGACCCAGCCCTTCAGGTCGATGCGCAGGCCGAGCTCGCTCTCCAGCTCGCGGTCGAGGCCGGCGAGGTCCCACTGCTCGTCGATGCTGTCGTGCGGCACATAACGGCGCACCATGGTCGTCGACGACGTCCTGGACGATGTCGTCGATCGTCTCGGAGACGTCGTCGACTTCGAGCAGTTCGTCGCGCTGCGCGTAGATCACCTTGCGCTGGTCGTTGGCGACGTCGTCGAATTCGAGCAGGTGCTTGCGGATGTCGAAGTTGTGCTGCTCGACCTTGCGCTGCGCCTTCTCGATCTGGCGGCTGACCAGGCGGTCTTCCAGCGCATCGTCTTCCTTCATGCCGAAGCATCGCATCCAGCGGCCGACCCAGTCGCCGGCGAAGATGCGCAGCAGGTTGTCCTGCAGCGAGAGGTAGAAACGCGAGGAACCCGGATCGCCCTGGCGACCGGAACGGCCGCGCAGCTGGTTGTCGATACGACGCGATTCGTGGCGCTCGGTGCCGACGATGTGCAGGCCGCCGGCGGCGAGCACCTGCTCGTGGCGGCTTCTTCCATCGGCCTTGCGCGCTTGCGCGCGGTCGGCATCGCTGGCACCTTCCGGCAACTGCGGCAAGCGCCGCGTCGAGGCTGCCGCCGAGCACGATGTCGGTACCGCGACCGGCCATGTTGGTGGCGATCGTGACCTGGCCGGGCGCACCGGCCTGCGCGACGATGTGCGCTTCGCGCTCGTGCTGCTTCGCGTTGAGCACTTCGTGCGGACGATCTTTTCCTTGCGCAGCATGTCCGACAGCAGCTCGGACACCTCGATCGAGGTGGTACCGACCAGCACCGGCTGGCCGCGCTCGTGACAAGCCTTGATGTCCTCGATGACCGCCTTGTACTTCGGCTCTGGACCGAGGAACACGATGTCCGGCGTTGTCCTCGCGGATCATCGGCTGGTGGGTGGGGATGACCACCACTTCCAGGCCGTAGATCTGTCTGGAATTCGTAGGCTTCCGTATCGGCCGTACCGGTCATGCCGGCCAGCTTCTTGTACATGCGGAACAGGTTCTGGAAGGTGATCGTCGCCAGCGTCTGGTTCTCGCGCTGGATCGGCACGCCTTCCTTCGCCTCGACCGCCTGGTGCAGGCCATCGGACCAGCGACGGCCCGCCAGCGTGCGGCCGGTGAATTCGTCGACGATGATCACTTCGCCATCGCGCACGATGTAATCGACGTCGCGCTGGTAGATCGCGTTGGCGCGCAGCGCCGCATTGAGGTGATGGACGACGGCCAGGTTCTGCGAATCGTACAGCGCCGCTTTCCTGCGTCGATGACGCCAGCCTCGCGCAGCAGCTGCTCGGCGTGCTCCATGCCCTCTTCGGACAGGTGCACCTGCTTCTGCTTCTCGTCGACGAAATAATCGCCGGCGGCTCGTCTTCCTTTTCCTGGCGGATCATGCTTCGGCACGATCTTGTTCACCGCGATGTACAGCTGCGGGGAATCCTCGGCCGGGCCGGAAATGATCAGCGGCGTGCGCGCTTCGTCGATCAGGATCGAGTCGACCTCGTCGACGATCGCGTAATTCAGGCCGCGCTGATAGCGCTGCTCCTTGCTGAGCGCCATGTTGTCGCGCAGGTAGTCGAAGCCGAATTCGTTGTTGGTGCCGTAGGTGATGTCCGCGGCATAGGCTTCGTGCTTGTCGGTGTGATCCATGCCCGGATAGACCACGCCGACGCGCAGGCCGAGGAAGTTGTACAGCTTGCCCATCTGCGCCGAGTCGCGGCGGGCCAGGTAGTCGTTCACGGTGACGACGTGCACGCCCTTGCCTTCCAGCGCATTGAGGTACACCGGCAGCGTGCCGACCAGGGTCTTGCCCTCGCCGGTGCGCATCTCGGCGATGCGGCCGCCGTGCAGGACCATGCCGCCGATCATCTGCACGTCGTAATGACGCATGCCGAGCACGCGCTTGCGCGCGCCTCGCGCACGACGGCGAAGGCTTCCGGCAGCAGCTTGTCCAGCGTCTCGCCATCTGGCGAGGCGCTGCTTGAACTCGTCGGTCTTGGCGCGCAGCGCCGGCGTCGGAGAGCTTCTCGAACTCCGGCTCGAGCGCATTGATGCGCGCGACAGTCTTGGAGAGCTGGCGCAGCACGCGCTCGTTACGGCTGCCGAAAATACTCGTCAGTGCACGATTGAACATCGATCATCCGGATCTGAAGACTTGGGAACGCCTGCCCGGGCAATCCGGGCGGGACGAAAGGACGATCATACTACGCGGACCGTCCCGGCTTTCCTCCGGGCCATGGCACGCGTTTCCCGGTCTACGTCCGGGTGGCGGCGGCCAGCCGGAGTTTCAAGTCCGTCTCAGCGGTGGCTGCGACTTCACGAAGGCCAGCGGATTGACCACACGGCCGTCTTGTACCAGACCTCGAAATGCACGTGGGAACCGGTGGAACGGCCGGTCGAGCCGGCCTTGGCGATCACGTCGCCAACGTGCACGCGCTGACCCGGGTGGGCGTCGAGTCTCGCTGTTGTGGGCGTAACGGGTCATGTAGCCGTTGCCGTGGTCGATCTCGATGACGTCGCCATAGCCGCTACGGTGTACCGGCGAAGGTGACCATGCCCTCGGCGACGGCGGTGACCGGCGTACCCTTCGGCGCGGCGATGTCGATACCGGTGTGGTACGCGCTATGGCCGCTGAACGGGTCGGGACGACCACCGAAATACGAAGAGATATAGCCGTTTGACCGGCATACCGGTCGGCACGCAGGCTGGATTCGATGCTGCGATCCATCAGCATGCTCTCCAGCGCCTGCAGCTGGGACTGCTGGCTGTCGAACTGGCCGGCCAGCTGGTTGATGCTGGTATCGAGGGTAAGCGGCAAGGTGTAAGCACGGAATCGCCGACGTTGGCTTCCGGGCCGCCGACGGCGGGCTGCCTCGTCGAAGTTGAACTCGCCGTCGTCCAGCTTGCCGACCTGGGTCAGCCGTTCACCGAGCGCGTTAAGGCGGGTCGACTGGGCCTGCAGCTGGCCGAGCTTGACCGCCAGGGCGTCGAGATCGCGCTGGGCGTCCTGTTTGCGCACGTCGGCGAGCTGGGCGTTCTGGGTCACCACCTGCTGGCGCAGACCCTTGATGTCCGACAGCGCCCGGTCCCGTGGGCTGGCCACGGTCAGGGCGATCGCCGCACCGACACCGGCACAGACGACGATGGCGGCGGAGCCGATCGCCGATCAGTTTGCGGCGCACGCGCCAACAAGAGAGATCCCAGGTTTTCGGCGCCTTCTGGGCGCGTGACACGAGTATGATTTGCATCGTTACCACTTCTGAAGTTGTTGCCGGCTTCATGCAGCCAGCCCTATCCCGACTCCGGTCGCAAAACCCGGGGACTTAAGTCCCTGAGCGAAAGCGGCCCTTTCGCGTCGCTCGCCAGGCGAGCGCGTGAACTGGACATCCTGGACCGCGCAGCTACGCCAGACGTTGCCGCCACCGCTACGCGATCAGGTCAGATTCGCCGACCTGCGCGATGGCCGCCTCGTTTTCCTGGCGCCGTCCCCGGCCTGGGCGTCGCGGCTGCGCCTTATGCAGACGCAAATCCTCGCCACCGCGCGTGCCAACGGCACGTCAGCCAGTTCGTTAACCGTGAAAGTGGCCCCCCTGCCGCCCGAAGAAATGATTCCGGAACGACGCAAACCGCTTTCAGCAACCGCCGCGAGCCATCTGACCGCCGCCGCTGCTTCCCTCTCAGACCCCAACTTGAAAGCTCTGTTCCTTGAACTGGCATCCCAGGCCAAAAAGACAGACGAATCCGAGACTTAACGTTAGCCTCCCGTTAACGCCGCGCGACCGAGCCATGCCGGGGCATCCACCCCCTCGATTCGCGAGAGAGCGTTTATAGCATGACCGCATCGCACCAATACAAGCCCTTCACGCCACATTTACGCCATTGTGACGGTGGTCGCAGGGTGGGTTATGCGATTGGTTGCGGGACGGGATATGCCTGCCTCCCTCGCCCGGAGGGAGAGGGTTGGGGTGAGGGCGAGCCAGGTTGCCGCTTCGACGGGCTCCCCCTCATCCGCCCTGCGGGCACCTTCTCCCTCCGGGAGAAGGACAAAAAAACCGCGGCACCCGGGCCGCGGCTTCTTTACATCAGGGAGCGCTAAAGCGTCAGATCGCCTGGGCCGGGATGCGCGTAGGAGATCGGCGGCTAGCTCGGGCGTCCTGCGAAGCTCACCTCTTCCCAGGCGGCCGCGTCGGCCATCAGGGTGCGCAGGAGCTTGTTGTTCAGCTCGTGACCCGATTTGTGCGCGTAGTACGCGCCGATCAGGCTGTGGCCGAGCATGTAGATGATCGCCGATCGCGTCGAGGATCTTGTGCTTGACGAACTCGTCCTCGTAACGGAGGCCGTCTTCGTTGAGCACGCGGTAGTCGTCCAGCACCACGGCGTTGTCCATCGAGCCGCCGAGCGTGAGGTTGTGCTCGCGCAGCATCTCGATGTCGCGCATGAAACCGAAGGTGCGCGCGCGGCTCACTTCCTTGACGAAGGAGGTCGTCGAGAAATCCATCTCGGCGCGCGAGTTGCGCTTGTTGAACATCGGGTGGTTGAACTCGATCGAGAAGCCGACCTTGAAGCCTTCGAACGGCTCGAAGCTGGCCCACTTGTCGCCGTCCTGCACCTTGACCGGCTTCTTGATACGGATGAAGCGCTTGGCGGCTTCCTGCTCTTCGATGCCCGCCGACTGCAGCAGGAACACGAAGGGACCGGCGCTGCCGTCCATGATCGGCACTTCCGGCGCGGAAAGGTCGACGTAGGCATTGTCGATACCGAGGCCCGCCATGGCCGAGAGCAGATGCTCGACCGTCGAAACGCGGACATCGCCATTGACCAGCGTGGTCGAAAGGCGCGTGTCGCCGACGTTCTCGGGACGGGCAAGGATTTCCACCGGCAGATCGGCAAATCGGTGCGGCGGAACACGATACCCGTGTTCGGCGCAGCGGGACGAAGCGTCATGTACACCTTGTCGCCGGTATGGAGACCGACGCCCGTGGCGCGAATGATGTTCTTGAGCGTGCGCTGCTTGATCATTTTTTTGGTGAAACCTGTGCTGGCAGCAGCCGAAAGTGGGTCGGATGCTAACACAGTCTTAACCTCGTGAATAAGACAAACCACGCACACGTACAGTCTACGCTTCATGTTCCTTCACGAAACGTAGCGCGAGCATTCTCAATATCAATGTCGTGACGAATGATGCCTCGACTGACATCCGAGGAATCGCAAGAAATCTTCCGCCGAATCAGTCAATTCATGCGAAGCACGCGCACCGACGTCTCCGCCGCCCGGACGGGACATCGGACAGCGGACCGCGGGGTCGGCGCGCGGCGATCGTGCCTGCGGACGGCTCCCGCGCGTCGTTCCAGTGAACGCGTTCATGTGAATGTGAGTTGTCTGCTCAGTCGGCCTGGCGGCGCAGGAACGCCGGGATGTCGAGATAGTCGATCGCCGGTTCCGGCGTTCTTCGCCGGCGCCGGCTCGGAACGGTCGACCGGCGAGGACATCATCTCCGGCTGGGCGTAATCGACCACTTCGTTGCCCGTGCCGGTACGCAGCACGACCGGACGCGGACGCTGGCGCATTTCGACCTGCTGTGCGCACGGCGTGGCGCACCGGCTGGCTGGCCGCGTTCGCGCGGTTGAGGCCGGTGGCGACCACGGTGACGCGGACGTCGTCCTGCATTTCCGGATCGAGCGAGGTGCCGATGACCACGGTGGCGTCCTCGCTGGCGAAGTCGTGGATCACCCGGCCGATCTCGTCGAACTCACGCATCGTCAGGTTCGGACCCGGCGGTGACGTTGACCAGGATGCCGCAGGCGCCGTTGAGGTTGACGTCCTCCAGCAGCGGGTTGTTGATCGCCGCCTCGGCCGCGGCCTGGGCACGATCGTCGCCACGGGCGGTGCCCGAGCCCATCATCGCCATGCCCATCTCGCTCATGACCGTGCGCACGTCGGCGAAGTCGACGTTGATCAGGCCCGGATGCGTGATCAGGTCGGCGATACCCTGCACGGCGCCCAGCAGCACGTCGTTGGCGGCCTTGAACGCGTTCAGCAGGGTCACTTCGCGGCCGAGCACCGAGAGCAGCTTCTCGTTCGGCACGGTGATCAGCGAGTCGACGTGCTGCGACAGGTCCTCGATGCCCTTGAGCGGCGACCTGCATGCGGCGACGGCCTTCGAACGGGAACGGCTTGGTGACCACCGCCACCGTCAGGATGCCCTTCTCCTTGGCCAGCTGGGCCACGACCGGGGCCGCGCCGGTGCCGGTACCACCGCCCATGCCGGCGGTGATGAAGACCATGTCGGCGCCTTCGAGCATTTCCTCGATGCGCTCGCGGTCCTCGAGCGCGGCCTGGCGGCCGACCTCGGGATTGGCGCCGGCACCCAGACCCTTGGTGACGTTGCGCGCCGAGCTGGAGATGCGTGCGCGAGCCGCAGCTCTTCATCGCCTGCGAATCGGTGTTGGCGACGACGAACTCCACGCCTTCGATATTGGCATTGACCATGTGCGCCACGGCGTTACCGCCGCCGCCGCCCACGCCGATGACCTTGATGACCGCGTTGGGTGCCAGCTTTTCGATGAGTTCAAACATTTCCCGTCCTCCGAAGATCTTCGTTTTTGTTGTATCCCGGGCGCGGCTCCTGCCGTGACCGGGTAGTGGGCCTTCCTCGTTGCCCCGGCACCCGCATCCCTTGGGTACCGATAAACCGTATGTACCGTACGATGCCCTGAAACCGTGTGTCGCGATCAGAAATTCTTGGTGAACCAGCTGCGCAGCTTGTCGACCACGCCGCCCACGCTGCCGGCCGACGAGCCGCTCGCGCGCATGCCGCCGCCGGAGCGCGACGCCGTGCAGCAGCAAGCCCGACGCCGGTCGAATGCAATTCGGATTGGCGACCACGTCGCCGAGGCCGGTCACGTGCTGCGGCACGCCGATGCGCACCATCTTGTGGAAGATCTCCTCGGCCAGCTCCAGCGCGCCTTCCATGCGCGACGCGCCGCCGGTCAGCACGATGCCGGCGCGCGACCAGGCTCTCGTAGCCGGAGCGGCGCAGCTCGTCCTGCACCATCTCGAAGATTTCCTCGTAGCGCGGCCTGCACCGACTGGGCCAGCGTCTGGCGCGCGAGACGGCGCGGCGGACGATCGCCGACGCTCGGCACCTGGATCGTCTCTTCGGCATGCGCCAGCTGCGCCAGCGCGCAGGCGTACTTGATCTTGATTTCCTCGGCATGCGCGGTCGGCGTGTGCACGCCGTAGGCGATGTCGTTGGTCACCTGGTCGCCGCCGACCGGCAGCGACTTGGTGTAGCGGATCGCGCCCTGCGTATAGATCGCGATGTCGGTGGTGCCCGCGCCGATGTCGACCAGGCAGACGCCGAGCTCGCGCTCGTCGTCGGTCAGCACGGCCTTGCGCGCTGGCCACGGCGGCCGGCACCAGCTCGTCGACCGACAGGCCGCAACGCTGGATGCACTTGCTGATGTTCTGCACCGCGCTGGCCGCGCCGGTGACCAGATGCACGCTCGCTTCCAGGCGCACGCCGCTCATGCCGACCGGATGGCGGATGCCGTCCTGGCCGTCGATGCGGTATTCCTGCGACTCCTTGTAGAGCACCTTGCGATCGGCCGGGATCGCCACCGCGCTGGCCGGCTTCGAGCACCTGCTCCAGATCGCCCGCGGTCACTTCGCGATCGCGGATCGCCGCGGTGCCGTGCGAGTTCTTGGTCTCCAGGTGGCTGCCGGAGATCGACGCGTAGACCGAGCGGATATCGCAGCCGGCCATCAGCTCGGCCTCCTCGACCGCGCGCTGGATGGAGTGCACGGTCGATTCGATATCGACCACCGAGCCGCGCTTCATGCCGCGCGACACATGCGAGCCGATGCCGATGATCTCGATCGGTTCGCCCGGCTCGTACTCGCCGACGATCGCGACCACCTTCGAGGTGCCGATGTCGAGGCCGACGACCAGCTGTTTGTCGTTCTTGGTCTTCATGAGCGTGGTGTTAGCTCCCGACACGGGCGGTCGCCGGCCGTGGGGTATCGGACCCCTGCGGACGGGCCACCGCACGGCAAATCCATTGGTGTAGCGAAGATCGGCATAGGCGAAGCCTCGCTATTGCGACCGGCGATCAGTTGCGGGTAGACATCGAGGAAACGCGCGCAGGCGTCGATCGGCCTGGTCGCGATCGCCGATCACGATCTCGGCGCGCCGCTGCGGTGGTGACGCTCCAGCTGCCGCGATCGGTGAGCGACACCCCGGTGATGTGCAACTGCGCGCTGACCGGCGAAGGCCTTCTGCGCCTGCGCATAGAAGCTCACCACTTCGGCCAGCCGCGCGTCCGGTCCGCGCAAGTTGCGGCAGACCGCCCATCTGGTCGGCTCCCGGTGACGTCGAAGACCAGGCCCTGGCGGCTGATCAGCTTGTTGTCGTTCCAGCGCGCGAACGGCTGCCGTTCGTAGATGCGCAGCAGCAAGGTATCCGGCCAGCGCTTGCGCGCCTCGACCGATTCCACCCACGGCAGCGCTGGCGACCGACTTGCGCACGCTTTCCGAGATCGTGCGCGAAGAAGCCCTTGCCCAGGTGCGGCACGACGGCGCTGCGGATCTGTTCGGCACTGACGTGCGTGAACTCCGCCTCGCACCTTCAGCTGCGTCACCGGCCAGCGATTGGCGGCGAACCAGCCGCTGCAGCACGCCGACAATCGGCAGCGCCACCAACGTGATGGCGATACCCCAGGCGACGATTCGCGTGGCGGCGGCTCCCCTCATTCGTCGCCTCCGTTCGTACGGTGGCCGGTTTCGCCTTCGGCGAACGAGGTTTCCAGGATCCGCCAGCACAGCGTCTGGCGAAATCGATGCCGGCGACGGCCGCGGCCTTCGGCACCAGCGAATGGGTGGTCATGCCCGGCGCCGTGTTCACCTCGAGCAGCCAGTTGCGGCCCTGGCGGTCGCGCATCACGTCGACGCGGCCCCAGCCGGTGCAGCCGAGCGCGTCGAACGCGCGCAACGAGAGCGCGCGCAGCGTCGCGTTTCCGCCGTCGCCCTCGGAGACCGGGACAGATGTACTGCGTGTCCTCGGCGACGTACTTGGCGTTGTAATCGTAGAACTCGCCCTTCGGCACGATATGGATGCGTCGGCAGCACCTCGCGGCCGAGCACGCCGACGGTGCACTTCGTCGCCTTCGATCAGCGTTTCCATCAGCATGTCGCCGCGGATAGCGCGGCGGCAGCTCGACGGCGGCATCGAGGCCGGCTTCGTCGAACACGCGTGTGACGCCGACGCTGGAGCCTTCGCTGGCCGGCTTCACGATCAGCGGGAAACCGATCGCCGCGCGCCGCCGCGTGCACGTCGTCGCCGCGTGTGCAGGGCGCACGAACGTCGGCGTCGGCAAACCGATCGCCTGCCACACCTGCTTGGCTGCGGATCTTGTCCATGCGACAGCGCGGAACCGAGCACGCCCGAACCGGTGTACGGCACGCGCAGCGAATCGAGCGCGCCCTGCAGCACGCCGTCCTCGCCGCCGCCGGCGGCCGTGGAGGATATTGAACACGCGCGCGAAGTGCCCGGCGCGCAGTGCATCGAGCAGGGCCGGGATACCGTCGATCGGATGCGCATCGACGCCGCTCGCGCGCAGCGCGTCGAGCACGTTGCGGCCGGAATCCAGCGACACCTCGCGCTCGGCCGAGCTGCCGCCCATGACCACGGCGACGCGGCCGAACTGCGCCGGATCGTTCACCGTCCGGCCGAAGGTGTCGTTGCCGGTCAGCTCGCTGCTCATAGCTTCCTCGTTTCAACTGCCGGCATTCGCCAATTCGACCGCCACGGCGCCGATGTCGCCGGCGCCGAGCAGCAGCAACAGATCGCCGTCGCGCAGCAGCGCGGGCAGCGTTTCATTGAGGTCGCGCGGATGCTCGACCAGCACCGGATCGACCTTGCCGCGCGCGCGGACCGCACGCGCCAGCGCGCGACCGTCGGCACCGGCGATCGGCGCTTCGCCGGCCGGATAGACCTCGGTCAGCACCAGCACGTCCGCTTCGGCGAGCACGTTGGCGAAATCGTCGAGCAGGTCGCGCGTACGGCTGTAGCGATGCGGCTGGAAAGCGACCACCAGGCGGCGTTCCGGCCAGCCGCCGCGCGCGGCGGCGAACACCGCGGCGAGCTCGCGCGGATGATGGCCGTAGTCGTCGACCAGCAAGCGCCTTGCCCTTGTCGAGCGTCGATCTCGCCGCGCCGATGGAAGCGCCGGCCAACGCCTTCGAAGTGCCTGAGCGCCGTGGCGATCGCTTCCACCTCGACGCCGAGCTGCCAGCCGACCGCGGCCGCGGCCAGGGCATTGAGCACGTTGTGCTCGCCGGGCAGATTCAGCGTGACCGGCAAGCTGCCGTCCATGCCCGGCAGGTGCAGGTCGAAGTGCATCTCGAAACCGAGCTGACGCACGTTGGTCGCGCGCACGTCGGCGTCGCTGCTGGCGATGCCGTAGGTCAGCATGCGCCGCGAGGTGTCGTTGGCCAGCTCGGCGACTTCCTCGTCGTCGATGCACAGCACGGCGAGGCCGTAGAACGGCAGGCGGTGCAGGAAATCGGCGAAGGCCTTCTTCACCTGGCCGAAGTCGCCGTCGTAATTCTCAAGATGATCGGCGTCGATATTGGTGACGACCGCGATCACCGGCGAGAGCATCAGGAACGATCCGTCGGACTCGTCCGCTTCGGCGACGAGGTACTGGCCGGTGCCGAGGCGCGCATTGGCGCCGGCGGCATTGAGCTGGCCACCGATGACGAAGGTCGGATCGTAGTTCGGCCTCGGCGAGCACGCTGGCGAGCGAGACTCGTCGTCGTGGTCTTGCCATGCGTACCGGCGATCGCGATGCCGCGACGGAAGCGCATCAGCTCGCCGAGCATTTCCGCGCGCGGCATCACCGGGATACGCGCGGCACGCGCGGCCACCAGCTCGGGGTTGTCCTTCGGGATGGCGCTCGAGGTCACCACGACATCGACGCCGACGATGTTCTCCGCCGCATGGCCGATGTGCACGGCGATACCGAGCGTCTGCAGACGCGCGCTGGTCGGGCTGAGCGCACGATCGGAGCCCGATACCGTGTAGCCAAGATTGTTCAGCACTTCGGCGATGCCGCTCATGCCGACGCCGCCGACGCCGATGAAATGGACGCGGTGGAACGACGTCATGAAGTCGTCGTGTGCTTGCAGACGGCTGGGCGTCATGCGGAAACCTCCAGGCAGTCGCGGGCAATCGACGCCGCCGCGTCGGGTTTGGCCAGCGTGCGTGCAGCTTCAGCCATGACATTGAGACGGACGCGATCGCCGAGCAGTTCGCGCAGGCGACCGGCCAGCACGTTCGCCTGCAGGTCGCGCTCCTGGATCAGCTCGGCCGCTCCGGCGGCGACGAGGGCCTGCGGCGTTGCGGGTCTGATGGTCGTCGACCGCGTGCGGAAACGGCACGAGGATCGCGCCGAGCCCGGCCGCGGTCAGCTCGGCGACGGTCAGCGCGCCGGCGCGGCAGACCACCAGATCGGCCCAGCTATAAGCGCCGGCCATGTCCTCGATAAAGGGTACGACGCGCGCGTCGACGCCGGCATCGGCATAGGCCTTGCGTGCCTCGTCCACGCCACGCGCGCCGCACTGGTGCAGCACCTCGGGGCGGGTCTCCGGCGGCAGGATCGCCAGCGCTTCGGCCACACGCAGGTTCAGCGTGCGAGCGCCGAGGCTGCCGCCGAGCACGAGCAGGCACGCGCGACCGGTGCGCGCGGCGAGGCGGATGGCCGGCGCCGGCAGCGCGGCGATCGTCGCGCGCACCGGATTGCCGACCCACTAGGCGTCCGGCAAGGTGCCGGCGAAACCGGTCATCATCCGCCGGGCGATTTTCGCCAGCATGCGATTGGTGAAGCCGGCCACGCCGTTCTGTTCGTGCACCAGCAAGGGACGACCGCTCAGCCATGCGGCGACGCCGGCGGGACCGGCCACATAGCCGCCCATCGACAGCACGCTGCGCGGGCGCAGGTCGCGCACCAGCTTCAGCGAGGCCATGAACGCGCGCACCAGCATCAGCGGTGCCAGCAGACGTGTCTTCAGACCCTTGCCGCGCAGGCCGCCGACCGTAACGGTATGCAGTTCGATCCCATGCCCCGGCACCACCCGCATCTCCATGCCGCCGTCGGCGCCGAGCCAGACCACCGGAACGTTCTGCGCACGCAGCACTTCGGCCACGGCAAGGCCCGGGAAGATATGCCCGCCGGTACCGCCGGCCATGATCAGCACCGGCGCGCTCACGCGGTCACCGCCCACCGGATCGGCGGCATTGGCGAACTTCGTTTGCGGGCATCCGCGTCGCCATCTGGCGGGCGTCTTCGGCGCGCGCGATCTCGAACGTGGCGCGCATCAACACACCGACCATCGCGCAGGTCAGCAGCACGCTCGAACCGCCCGAGCTGATCAGCGGCAGCGTCAGGCCCTTGGTCGGCAGCACGCCGAGGTTCACGCCGATGGACACCATGGCCTGGAAGCCGATCATCAGCGAGATACCGAAGGCGACATAGCCGGCGAAGCGCTGGCCGAGCTCGACGCCCTTCAGGCCCAGGTACAGGCCGCGACCGACCAGCAGCCAACAGCGCGACCACCGCGCAGATACCGGCCAGTCCGAGCTCCTCGGCGAGCACGGCAAGGATGAAGTCGGTATGCGCCTCGGGCAGGTAAAACAGCTTCTGCACGCTCGAACCCAGGCCGACCCCAAGCCATTCGCCGCGACCGATCGCGATCAGCGCCTGGGTCAGCTGGAAGCCGTCGTTGAACGGGTCCTTCCACGGATCGAGGAAGGAGGTCAGGCGCTTGATGCGGTAATCCTCGGTCATCGCCGCCCAGGCCAGCGCCGGCATCAGCGGCGCGCCGAGCAAGACGAGGTTGCGCATGCGCGCGCCGGCCAGCCAGACCATGCCGACCGTGGTGGCGACGACCAGCGCGGCCGAACCGAAGTCCGGCTGCGCCAGCAGCAGCAACACGATCAGACCGGCGACACCGATCGGCTTGATCACGCCGAACAGCTTCCACTCGACGCCATCGCGATGGCGGACCAGATAGCTGGAGAGGTAGATGACCAGGATCAGCTTCACCGCCTCGACCGGCTGGAAGCTGGTGACGAACAGGTTCAGCCAGCGATGCGCGCCGTTGATGCGCATGCCGAAGCCGGGAAGGAACACGGCACAGCAACATGATCACGCCGATCAGCAGCAGCAGGAAGCTGTGCTTCTCCAGGGTCTTCAGTTCGGTGCGCGCGGCGGCGATCGCCAGGGCCGTGCCGAGGGTGAGGAAGACCAGGTGCCGCTTGAGGTAATAGAACGGCGCGGCATGTTCGCTGTCGGCAATCGCGATGGAGCTGGAGGCGACCATCACCACCCCCAGCGCGGCGAGCGCGAGCGCGGCCAGCAGCAACGGCAGGTCGATAGCTGCCGCGCGGCCCTTGCCGACGCTTTGCCTGCGATGTGCCGATGCCGAACATGCTGTCAGCGACCTTCAACGTGGCAAGACCGATAAGCACCAGCACGACGCTGATGATCCAGAAGCGCACGATGACGCGGGGCTCGGGCCAGCCCTTGCAGTTCGAAGTGGTGGTGGATCGGCGCCATGCGGAAGATGCGCTTGCCGCGCAGCTTGAAGCTGGCGACCTGGAGCATCACCGAGACGGTCTCCATCACGAACACGCCGCCCATCACCAGCAGCACGATTTCCTGGCGCACGATCACCGCCACGCAGCCGAGTGCCGCACCGATCGCCAGCGCGCCGACGTCGCCCATGAAGACCTGGGCCGGATAGGTGTTGAACCAGAGGAAGCCCAGTCCCGCGCCGGCCAGCGCGCTGCAGAAGATCGCCAGCTCGCCCGCACCGGGAATCGCCGGGATGCCGAGGTATTCGGAGAACACCTTGTTGCCGGCGAGATAGGCGAACACGCCGAGCGCACCGGAGACCAGCACGCTCGGCATGATCGCCAGGCCGTCGAGGCCGTCGGTCAGGTTCACCGCGTTGGAGAAGCCGACGATGATGAAATAACCGATCACCACGAAGAAGCCGCCGAGCGGCAGCGCGACCTGCTTGAACAGCGGCACGTAAAGCGCGGTCTCGGCCGGGATCTGGTGCGTATAGAAGAGGAACAGGGCGGCGGCGAGGCCGAACACCGACTGCCAGAAATACTTCCAGCGGCTGGCCAGCCCGCGGCTGTCCTTCAGGACCAGCTTCAGGTAATCGTCGTAGAAACCGATCACGCCGAAGGCGAAGCGTCACCAGCAGCACCACCCAGATATAGCGGTTGTGCAGGTCGGCCCAGAGCAAGGTGGCGATGCCGATCGCGAACAGGATCAGGGTGCCGCCCATGGTCGGCGTGCCGGTCTTGGCCAGATGCGTCTGCGGGCCGTCGGTGCGCACGACCTGCCCCGCCTTCAGCGCCGCCAGCCTGCGGATCATCAGTGGTCCGAGCAGCAGCGCCACGGCGAGCGCGGTCAGCGCGGCCATGATCGCGCGGAAGGTGATGTACTGGAAAAGATGCAGCGACGTGAAGTGCCGGGCCATCCATTCCGCAAGATCAAGCAGCATCGGATGCCCCCTTTTCAGCGTGTTCGTTGTTGTCGTCGCCGGCCTTCAGCGCCGCGACCACCTGCTCCATCGCCGATGAACGCGACCCCTTCACCAGCAGGGTCACATCGGCATGCAGCGCGGCGCGGGCCGCGGCGGCCAGCGTGGCCTTGTCGTCGAAGTGCAGGCCGTGTTCGCCGAAAGCCTCGACGGCGGCTTTCGAAAGCGGCCCGGTCGCGAACAGGCGTTCGATGCCACGCTCGCGTGCCAGCGTGCCGATGCCCGCGTGCAGCGCCGCGGCGCCGCTACCGAGTTCGGCCATGTCACCCAGGATCAGCCAGCGTTCGCCGGTGGCCAGGGCCAGCGTGTCGATGGCGGCGGCGGCCGAGCCCGGATTGGCGTTGTAGCTGTCGTCGATCAGGTTCCAGCCACCCGGCATCGCCTGCAGGTTCAACCGTCCGGCGACGGGCGGCACGTTCTCCAGGCCCTCGACGATGGTGTCGAGCGGTACGTCGAGCGCCACCGCGATCGCTACCGCGGCCAGCGCGTTGGCGATGTTGTGGCGACCGCCGAGCGGCAGCATCACGTCGGCGTCGCCGTGCGGCGTACTCAGCACGAAGTGGCTGCCGCCCATGCGCATCTCGACGATGTCCGCGCCGATATCGGCGGCGTGGTCGAGGGCGAAGCGCAGGATGCGGCGCGAACCGGCAAGGCCGGTGAAGAAGCCGGCGAACGCGTCGTCGTTGTTGATGATCGCCACGCCGTCGGCCGGCAAGGACTGGTAGAGCGCGCCCTTGGTCTCGGCCACGCCTTCCACGCTGCCCATGCGCTCAAGGTGGGCGGGCGCGATGCCATTGACGAGCCCGATATCGGGCCGTGCGATGGCAGCCAGGTAATCGATGTCGCCCGGCTTGCCGGCGCCCATCTCGATCACCGCGTATTCGGTGTCCGCGGGCATCGCCAGCAAGGTCAGCGGCAGGCCGATCTCGTTGTTGAAATTGCCCTGCGTTGACGTGGGTACGGCCGTGGCGCGACAGGATCGACGCGGTCAGGGTCTTCACCGTGGTCTTGCCGTTCGAACCGGTGATGCCGATCACGCGCACGTTGCGCTGTGCGCGCACCGCGCTGGCCAGGTCGCCGAGCGCCAGCTGGGCATCGTCGACGATCACCTGGGGAATCGGCGCATCGACCCGGCGGGTGACCAGGGCACCGACCGCACCGCGTTTCGCCGCTTCGGCGACGAATTCGTGCGCATCGTGACGCTCGCCCGGCAGCGCGACGAACAGGTCGCCGGGCTTGAGCGTGCGCGTATCGATGGAGAAGCCGGCGACGTCGGCATCGGCGCCCTGCAGGCGGCCGTGGGTCCACAAGGCGACGGCGGACAGGCGCATCATGCGTGCACCTCCGTGGCCGCGAGGCCCATGGCCGCGCGGGCGACAGCCGTGTCGTCGAACGGACGCTTGCCGTCGGCGCCTTCCTGATAGGTCTCGTGACCCTTGCCGGCGACCAGGATGACGTCGTCGGCCTTCGCATCGGACAGCGCCAGGCGGATCGCCGCCTCGCGGTCGCGCTCGACGATCACCGTCTCCGGATGAGCGAAGCCGGCGAGGATCTGCGCCACGATGACGTCGCCGTCCTCGCCACGCGGGTTGTCGTCGGTGACGATGGCCAGATCGGCCAGACGCTCGGCGATGGCGGCCATCTGCGGGCGCTTGCCCTGGTCGCGCTCGCCGCCGCAGCCGAACACGCAGATCAGCCGACCCTTGGTATGACCGCGCAACGAAAGCAGGGCCTGCTTGAGCGCGTCCGGGGTGTGCGCGTAATCGACAACCAGCAAGGGTTTGCGTGCCGTGCCGCCGAGGCGGCTCATGCGGCCATGCACGGGCTCGAGCGCCTGCAGCGCCGCGTGAATGCGCTCGAAGGATTCGCCGAGGGCACCGAGCGTCGCGGCCACATTGAGCAGGTTGGACACATTGAAACGCCCGAGCAGCGCGCTATGCACGGTGCGCTCGCCCCAGGGCGTGACCAGGTTGAAGGACAGGCCCTTCGCCGACGCCACCACGATCTGGGCGCGCACTTCGGCCTCGCTGTCCGCCGCCATGCTGGTACGCAGCTTCGTCACGTCGGCGGGCAGGCCCTTGGCCAGCTTCGCGCCGAACGGATCGTCGACGTTGACCACCGCCGCGCCGAGACCCGGCCAGGCGAACAGGCGCGCCTTGGCGGCGCCATAGGCCTCCATCGTGCCGTGGTAGTCGAGATGGTCGCGGGTGAGGTTGCTGAACACCGCCACGTCGAAGGCGATCGCATTGACCCGGCCCTGGTCCAGTGCATGCGAGGAGACTTCCATCGCCACGTGGGTCGCGCCGGCATCGCGGAAGTCGGCGAGCCGGGCCTGCATGCTGATCGCATCGGGCGTGGTGCGCTCGCCGGCAACGATGGCGCCATGCATGCCCGAGCCGAGCGTGCCGACGGTAGCCGCGCGCCGGCCGAGGAAGCTCAGCGCCTGCGCGATCAGCTGCACGGTCGAGGTCTTGCCGTTGGTACCGGTCACGCCAATGATGTCCATCGACGCGGACGGGTCGCCGAAGAAGCGCGCGGCGATTTCACCGGTGCGCTCGCGCAGCCTGTCGACCCAGATCACCGGCACGTCGAGGCGGATATCGGTCGCGGGCGCTTCGGCAAGCACCGCCGCCGCGCCGCGTTCGATCGCCGGGGCGGCGAAGTCCAGGCCGTGGCCACGGCCGCCGCGCAAGGCGACGAAGGCTTCGCCCGCATGGATCTCGCGCGAATCCAGGCCAAGGCCGTTCACCACGAGATCGCCGGCCACGAAGGTATTGGCGATGCCGTCGAGCAGCTGGTTGAGGGGCATGCTGCGGGTCACGGCACGGCCTCCTCGGCGGCGGCATCGTCCGCCTGCGGCGGCGCGCTGGCCGAGCCGATCAGTCCGCCACCCTTGGCCGGATCGCCCGCGTACCAGCGACCCACGTTGTCCGGCGCGATATCGAGCAGGCGCACCGCGCCTTCCATCACCTGGGCGAACGCCGGGCCGGCCACCGAACCGCCGTAGTAGAACCCGCCCTGCGGATCGTTGATCACCACCACGGTGACCAGGCGCGGGTTGCTGGCCGGGATCATGCCGACGAACAGCGAGATGTAGTTCTTTGCCGAATAGCCGCCGCACCGATGCCTTGTGCGACGTACCGGTCTTGCCGGCGACGCTGTAATTGGCGACCGAGGCGAAGCCGTAGCCGGTACCGCCCGGCGCCATCACGGTCTCCAGCATGGCGACCAGTTCATGCGCCACGTCGGGCGAGATGATCTGGTTTTCCGGATTGTCGGCACCCTTGACGAAGCTCGGCGCGCGCAGCTTGCCGCCGTTCGCGATCGCGGCATAGCCGACAGCCAGTTGCAACGGCGTGACGTTGAGGTTGTAGCCGTAGGCCATGCGCGATTTTTCGATCGGCTTCCAGGTACGGCCGATCGGCAGGTAACCGGCCGCTTCGCCCGGGAAACCGCTGCCCGTGCTGCTGCCGATGCCGAAGGACTTGTACATGTTGTAGAGGAAGTCGGTGTCCAGCGACATCGCGATCTTCGCCGCGCCAACGTTGCTCGACTTGGTGATCACCCCGGTCGGCGTCAGCGTGCCCCAGTTATGCGTGTCGCGCACCGGGTGGCCACCCATCATCCAGGTGCCCGGCGAGGTCTCGATCAGCGGTGCGGTCGGCGTGTACTTGCCGCTGGTCAGCGCCGCGGCCATGGTGAAGGCCTTCATCGTCGAGCCGGGCTCGACCACGTCGGTCATCGCGCGGTTGCGGCGGTCCTGGGTGGTGCTGCCACGGATATTGTTCGGGTTGAAGGTGGGCAGGTTGGCCATCGCCAGCACTTCGCCGGTGTGCACGTCGAGCACGACGATGGAACCGGACTCGGCCTTGTTCTTCTCCAGCGCCTGGGTCAGCGTGCTGAACGCCAGGTACTGGAGGCGCCGGTCGATGCTGAGCGTGATGTCGCGGCCCGGCTGCGGTTCGCGCACGAGTTCGACGTCCTCGACGACATGGCCCATGCGGTCGCGGATCACGCGTTTGGCGCCCGGCTTGCCGGCCAGCCATTCGTCGAAGGCCAGCTCGAGGCCTTCCTGGCCGCGGTCGTCGATATTGGTGAAGCCCAGGATGTGCGCATTGACCGCGCCGGACGGGTAATAGCGCTTGTAGTCGCGCTGCACGCTGACGCCCGGGATCTTCAGGTCCAGCACGGCCTGCGCGTCCTCGGGACGCATCTGCCGCGCGAGGTACATGAATTCCTTGTCGTTGCGCTGGACGATCTTCTGCTTCAGGTCGTCCGCATCCATATGCAGGACCTTGGCCAGCTCCGGGATGCGGTCTTCGTTCTCCAGCACTTCGGGCGGATTGGCCCAGATCGAGGCGACCGGGGTGGACACCGCCAGCGGCTCGCCGTTGCGGTCGAAGATCGTCCCGCGCGACACCGCGATCGGCATTTCGCGCAGGAAGCGCGCGTCGCCCTGATCCTGGTAGAACTGCTTGCGCACCACCTGCAGGTCGAAGGCGCGCACGACCAGGCCGACCGAACACAGGCCGAGCAGGACGGCGACCACGGTCATCCGCTTGCGCGTGCTCGGGCCCTGGCCGCGACGGCGGCTTGGCGAGGGCTGGGGTGTAAACCGGCCTTTCATCGGCGCACCAGCTGGATGTCTTGCGGACGCGGCGTCAGCATGCCGAGCTTGGTCCGCGCCTCGGCGTCGATGCGCGCGGGCTCGGCATAGGTCGCCTGCTCCAGCTCGAGCCGGCCGTATTCGACGCCCAGTTCGTCGCGCTGGTTCTGCAGGCGGGTCATCTCGACGAACAGCACCCGGCTCTCGTGCCGCGTCCACACCACGCCGAGCGCGCTACCGAGCACGCCGATCAGCAGGAGGAGGAGGCAGACGGCGCCGAAGGCTTTCATCCGAGCCTCCTGGCAACGCGCAAGACCGCCGAACGCGAGCGTGGATTGGTGGCGATCTCGGCATCGGAGGGAAACCGTGCCTTGCCGACCGGTTCCAGCAGGGCTTTCTTCGCCTCGACCGGCGGCGCGCGACGGTTGCCCTGGACGCGGCCTTCGTGCGAACGGATGAACTGCTTCACCCGGCGGTCTTCGAGCGAATGGAAGCTGATCACGGCGAGCCGGCCACCGGGCTTGAGCATGCCGAGCGCGGCATCGAGGCCACGCTCGATCGAATCGAGTTCGGTATTGACCTGGATGCGCAGGCCCTGGAAGGTGCGCGTCGCCGGGTTCTTGCCCGGTTCGCGGCGGCCCACGCAGCGGGCGACCAGTTCGGCCAGCTCGCCGGTACGGGTAATCGGCTGTTCGGCGCGACGCTCGACGATGGCCTTGGCGATACGCCGGCCGAAACGCTCCTCGCCGTAGTTCCAGAGCACTTCGGCGATGGCGCGCTCATCGGCGTGGGCGAGGAAATCGGCGGCGCTCTCGCCGCGCGTCGGATCCATGCGCATGTCCAGCGGCGCATCGGTCATGAAGCTGAAACCGCGCTGGCCGTCGTCAAGCTGCGGCGAGGACACGCCAAGATCGAGCAGGATGCCATCCAGGCCAGCCTCGGCGGCTTCGGGCCAGTCGGCCATGGTGGCGAAGTTGTCGTGGCGGATGGCCACCCGCGGGTCGGCGGCGAATTCGGCTTCGGCGGTGACGATCGCGGTGGGGTCGCGGTCCATCAGGAACAGGCGGCCATCGGCCGAGAGATGGGAAAGAATCGCCCGCGCGTGTCCACCGCGACCGAACGTTCCATCCAGATAGCGCCCGCAAGACTGCAAGGCGAGTCCCTCCAGCACTTCGTCGAGCATCACCGGGATGTGCCGCAGTTCGCGCCCCGCCATCGCTGCACCCCGCTCCCGTTCCACCCACTACCTCGTCGTTTTTATGTGTTTCGCGTCATTGCGTCGTTACAACCGGAGATCGGACATGTCGTCGCTTATCTCGTCCTCACCGATGGTTTGTCGGATCTTGGCCAGATGCGCCTGCTCGCTCCAAAGTTCGAACTTGTTGCCCATGCCGAGCAGCACCGCTTTCTTCTCGATCCCGGCTGCTGCCCGCTGGCTGGCGGGAAGCAGGATCCGGGCGGCGTTGTCCGGTTCGACCTGGGCGGCCGCACCGACCAGCTTCATCTGCAGGGCGCGATGGACGGCCTTCACGCTGGGCAGCGCGTTGACCTGGTCGCGGACCTTTTCCCACTCGTCGTGGGGGAACAACCAGAGACAGCCGGTTTCGAACGGGTTGTAGGTGACCACCAGACGATTGCCGCAGGCGCCCGCCACCAACTCCCGGTACGAAGTCGGAATCGTCAGACGACCCTTGTCGTCCAGCGTGATGGCTGTTTCGCCTTGCAACATGTTCGCTGTTAACTCCACCAAATCCCACAATTTCACACCGTGGCCCACGATAGTCTCGCCCCCTGAGACTGTCAAGAGAATTTCGCTTGTGAATCAAGGAGAAAGGCGAGGTTCTTCGCTATTTGCAGCCCTTTATCAAGAAGGCTTCAAAGGTGGTTGAATAACAGGCGTTTTTTGCTGCGAGTGCACGGAGGAATGCGGCGTTTTCGATGGCAAGGAGGCGATGGCGACTGAATTCGCATTCAGTTCCTCGCCCCACAAAAAGACGGCGAACGCCAGGTTCGCTGACGTCCGCCGCTTACTTGCTAAAGAAGGTGTGGAGTCGGCCTGTAAGCCGGGTTCTGTACGTCTTGCGACGCGACAGTCATTCTTCTCGGCCTGACGTCACCGTCAGGCTCCAGCAACCTACCCGGGGACTCGGCGGGCAGCGTCATCGTCCCCTTATTTGGTCTTGCTCCGGGTGGGGTTTACCGTGCCATGCGACGTTGTCCCCGCATGCGGTGCGCTCTTACCGCACCGTTTCACCCTTACCTGATCCCCTTTCGGGGCCATCGGCGGTTTGCTTTCTGTTGCACTGGCCGTCAGCTCGCGCTGCCCAGGCATTACCTGGCACCCTGCCCTGAGGAGCCCGGACTTTCCTCGATGCGCTTACGCGCGACGCGACTGTCCGGCCGACTCCACAGGCCATTGTACACGTCGGTAGTGCCACCCATACGTTGGACGGAAACCGACACCCCCTCACCGTCATCCCGGCGCAGGCCCACTGCTGTCCGGGGAAAAGATCGAAGCACGCCGATCCGGCACTGGAGGGGAACTCGAAACCCCTCACCGTCGCCCCTGCGCAGGCAGGGGCCTGGTGGCCGCCGCCCTCATCGAGCGATAGCGCGGGGAACATTAGCGGCTTTGCTGGCGTGAGGCTGGCGACCGAACACTGAGCCCACTGGGCCCCGGCCTGCGCCGGAGCGACGAGCAAAAGCCCGAGGCCTCGCTTCACGGGCAACCGTCGCCAACGAGTCACCAACCGATCTTCCTATCCATGGCGCCTTATCTCGCAACGGATAGCCGCGGATGACCCGGGTTTTCCCCGGACAGCAGTGGGCGCAGGCCGGGATCCAGTGGCGACCCCCCTTATCGAGCGATTTAGCACCGGAAGCGACTTGCTGTGTCTCGCTCGTTTCGACACCGAGGTCACTGGATCCCGGCCTGCGCCGGGATGACGATGAGGGGTGCCGATCGTAGTGGCTAGCGCGTTTCGTACTCAGTTCGATGACCGGCAAACGCTTCCCCGGACAGCGCTGGGCCTACGCGGGAATGACGATCACATGCGCCGTGCCGCGTCCGCACAACTCGTCGCCGCCGAGCTACTCCGCGCCGCCATAAAGCAGCTTGCGCGGCGCGCCGCTGATCGCCGCCGCCAGTTTGGCCGCCTTTGCCGGCGGCAGGTCGGCGCGCAGGATCGCGAATACGCGCAGGCCCTCGGCGAGCTTGTCGTCGGCATCGCCGGGGCGACCGGCGATCATCAGCACGAATTCGCCCTTCTGCTGGTTCGGATCGGCGGCGACCCGCACCACCAGGTCGCCCACCGGTTCGCCGACGACGGTTTCGAACATCTTGGTCAGCTCGCGCGCCAGCACGACCTCGCGCTCGGCGCCTAGCACATCGCGCATGTCCTCGAGGCTCTCCAGCACGCGATGCGAGGACTCGTAGCAGATGACCGTACGCGTCTCGCCGGCCAGTTCCTGCAGGCGCTGGCGCCGCGCGCCGCTTTTCGCCGGCAGGAAGCCCTCGAAGACGAAGCGGTCGCTGGGCAGGCCGGCCACCGACAGTGCGGCGATCGCCGCGCAGGCGCCCGGCACCGGCGACACCCGCACGCCGGCCGCGCGGGCCGCGCGCACCAGGCGGAAGCCCGGGTCGCTGATCAGCGGCGTACCGGCATCGGAGATCAGCGCGATGCTCTCGCCGGCCAGGATCCTCGCGACCAGGGCGTCGACCTCGTCGCGCTCGTTATGGTCGTGCAGCGCCTTCATCGGCGTGTCGATGTTGTAGTGCATAAGGAGTGGCCGGCTGTGCCGGGTGTCCTCGGCGGCGATCACGGCCACCTCGCGCAGCACCTGCACGGCCCGCGCGGTGAGATCGTCGCGGTTGCCGATCGGGGTGGCGACCACCCACAGAGTTCCCGTTGTCGCCGCCATCATGTCGCTCCTTACAAGAATTTGCGCGGACCCGATCACATCGCCGCGTAGCCCTACAGTGTAAGCCGGGACCCGCTGAACGCGCCGACGGCCGCTCTGGCCGGGCTCGCGACACGATCGGCTATGATTCCCGGTCAGAGAACGCGCGGCCGATGGGATGGGGCGGCGCGCTTGCCCCACATCGACCCCAGAAGGAAGCAATGCATGCGCAGCGTACGCAACACGGGCCTGGGAATGCTTCTGGCCCTCGGCCTCGCCGGTTGCGCGATCGTCGGCGGCCCGCACGGCCCGCCGCCGCCGAGCGTCGACGCCCAGGCAGCGCAGGCGCTGTTCACCAAGGGCCAGTACGACCAGGCCGCGCAGGCCTATCTGGCGCTGTCCCAGCAGGATCCCACCTACGCGGACTATTACCGCCTGCTCGCCGCCGAGGCCTACCGCCAGGAAGGCGCCCTCGATCGCAGCGCCACGGTTCTCACCGACGTCCGCCGCCAGCACCTCGAAGGCGAGGACGCGCTGCGCTTCGACATACTCAAGGCCGAAATCGCGCTGAAGAACAACGATGCGGCCGGCGCGCTGGCCCTGACCGGCACGCCGGCGGCCAGCGTGTCCCTGCCGGTGCGCCTGCGCATGGGCGAATTGCGCGCCAGGGCACAGGCTGCCGCCGGCGATCTGTGGAGCGCGGCGAACACGCGCGTGGATCTGGACGCGCAGCTGAGCGGCCTGGATCGCGAGCAGAACCGCAAGCAGGTGGTCGACCTGCTGATGAAGCTCGGCAAGGATCCGCTGGCCGGACGCGCCGGGGAACTGCCCGCCGGCGATCGCATGCAGCCGTGGATCGCCGAGGCACTGTCGCAGCTCGGCGTCGCCATCGCCCGCCCGCCCGCGGTGCTCGGCCAACCGGTCGGCACCATCGGCGCCGACGGCAACGCCGGTATCCGCGAAGGTTATCGCGTACCCGGCAAGCTCGCCCTGCTGCTACCGACATCCGGCGCGCTGGCCGGTGCCGGCGGCGCGATCCGCGACGGCTTCTTCACCGCCTACCTCGATGCCGGCCGCAATAACGCGCCGCGCCCGGAAGTCCGCGTCTACGACGTCGACGGCGATGCGGCGCATGCGGTGGCCGCTTACGACAAGGCGGTCGCCGAAGGCGCGCAGTTCGTGATCGGGCCGCTCAGCCGCGACGGGGTCTCGGCGATCTTCGCCAAGGGCCCGCTGCCGGTGCCCCTGCTGACCCTGAACTACCCGAACGACAAGACCCTGCCGCCGTCGAACGCCAACGAATTCGGCCTGCTGCCGGAAACCGAAGGCGCCCAGGTCGCCGATCACATGATCGACAAGGGCCTGACCGGCGCGATGATGGCGCTATCCACCGACGACTTCGCCCGTCGCGCCGGGCGCGCCTTCAAGGCCGAGTTCGAGGCCCGCGGCGGCCATATCGACAGCAACATTACCCTGCAGAACGGCGCGGTTAACTTCGCCGACGACATCAAGGCGGCCAGCCCCGCCGAAACGACGCCGCCGCCCGCCGCAGCGGCTGCAGCCGCTGCGGACGGCCAGACGCCCGTCGAGAACAAGAACGGCGTCTTCATCAGCATGAAGCCGCAGCAGGCACGCTTGTTCATCCCGCAGCTGCGCCTGGCCAGGAACACGATGCCGGTGTTCGGCACCTCGCATGTCTATGGCGGCGTCGACGATGCGGCCGCGGACCACGATCTGGAGGGCGTCGAGTTTTGCGACGCGCCCTGGCTGTTCGACGCGCAACCCGGCCTGCCCCGCCGCAGCGACCTGAACGCGTCGATGCCGTCCACCCGTGGCGTTGCCGCGCGCCTGTTCGCCTTCGGCATGGATGCGTGGGGCCTGGCGCCGTACGTGGACTGGATGCGCGCGCACCCGGGCAGCTACCTGGCCGGCGCCACCGGCCAGCTGGTCACCGACGAATTCGGCCGCGTCCGTCGCGTGCTGATCTGGGCGCGCTTCCAGGATGGCGTGGCCCGTCCGGTGGCCGGCAGCCTGGAACTGGAAGCCCCGGCCACCGCGCCGACCATCGAAAGCGGCGACGGCTGACACTACCACCTCGTCGTGGCCCACAGGATCACGCATAGCGTGGACGCTATCGTGATCCGATGCCCAAACCCCTCACCAGCAAACGCCTCGCCGGCGACCGCTTCGAACAGCAGGCCTGCGAGGCCCTGGTCCGCGCCGGCCTGAGCGTGATCACGCGGAACTTCAACACCCGCTTCGGCGAACTCGACCTGGTCATGCGCGACGGCGCCGCCGTGGTCTTCGTCGAGGTGCGCTTCCGACGTTCGCTGCGCTTCGGCGGCGCCATCGCCTCGGTCACGCGAACGAAGCAGGCCCGGCTGATCCGGGCCGCGCAATGCTTCCTGATCGCCCATCCGGTCCATGCCCGCCGCCCCTGCCGCTTCGACGTCGTCGGCTTCCATGGCGAGGGCAGCAGCGAGGACATGCAATGGCTGCGCGCCGCCTTCGAGGCGCGCTAGGCGGCGTGATCGTTTATACACGCGCCGCATGGTATGTACCCAAGTTCGAGTTGTCGGGCTGCCTGCGCAGCTCGAATGCACGTATCCGCTCACGCTTGGGAGAGCCGACATGGTTGCAAAGAACACGATATGCCTCTGGTACGACGGCACCGCGCTGGACGCTGCATCGTTCTACGCTGAAACGTTCCCTGACAGCGCGGTGAAAGCCGTCCATAAGGCGCCTGGCGACTATCCCGCAGGCAAAAAGGGCGATGTCCTGACGGTCGAGTTCACCGTGTTGGGCATTCCTTGTCTCGGCCTGAACGGCGGGGATGCGTTCAAGCACACCGAGGCATTCTCGTTTCAGGTCGCGACCGACGACCAGGCCGAAACGGACCGCTTGTGGAACGCGATTGTCGGAAACGGCGGCCAGGAAAGCGAATGCGGCTGGTGCAAGGACAAGTGGGGCCTGTCATGGCAGATCACGCCACGCGCGCTGATTGCCGCCATCACCGATCCTGATCCGGCGGCAGCCAAGCGCTCGTTCGATGCCATGATGGAAATGCGCAAGATCGATATCGCCGCGATCGAGGCCGCCCGGCGCGGCTGAAGGCTCCCCGATGCGGTTCAAGGTTTGACATGTGCGGCTTGACCCGGCTTGCCGGGGCAAGTCCTCCCGATGGAAGGGTCAGGGCACCTGGCGATAAACATCGGGCTTGAGACTTTCCATCATTCGCGACGGGTTGGCCAGCGCTTCGAAACCAAACTGGGCGTACAGGCCGTGTGCGTCCCTGGTTGCCAACAGGAAGCGCCTGAGCCCCTGCAATGCTTCGTGGCCCGTGATGAACTCCATAAGCCACTTTGACAGGCCCTTGCCTCGATGTGACTCAACTATGTAGACATCGGCGAGGTACGCGAAGGTTGCCTTGTCGGTGACCACACGAGCGAAGCCTACCTGTAGCGCCCCGAGGTACACGCCAAAACAAAGCGAGTTTGCGATAGCACGCTCAACAACCCCGGCTGGAATACCTGGCGACCAATAGCTTTGGGTCAGAAACGCGTGAACGGCTGCGATGTCGATGCGCTGCCGATCCGTGGAAATCTCGTACTCGCCGAAGTTTGCGTTCGCTGGCATTTGGAGCGCCCTGACTGGCTGATAGACGGAGGTGCATGTCCGGTTATGCATCTGCGCGCACTTTGCTGAACGCAACCCCTGAAGCACCGAACCCTTGAAACTCTACCCGGCCTGCGTCCGGCTAACAATCCGGCCAAAGCCGGACGTCGATGGCTGCCCCGGAGATCAACTTTGGGTTGGCCAGAAGCGGACACTGCGGCCGGGGATAAAATAAATCCTGGACTCTTGTCGATTTCCGGTCAGGCCATTCGTCGGTATAAGAAAGGAACGGCTTCTGCCATGAACTTCGTAACGCACCGTCACGACATTGAACCCACTGGAGGCAACCGATGACCCCGACCATTACCGCATTTGCAAGTTCACCCGATCGCGGCAAGGGGCTGTCGCGCGACGTACGCGTTCGCTGGGCGCTTGAGGAAGTCGGCCAGCCTTACGAGGTCCGCCTCCTTTCCTTCAGCGACATGAAGCAGCCGGAGCATCGGGCGCTTCATCCTTTCGGGCAGATTCCGACCTATGAGGAAGACGATCTCGCCCTGTTCGAGTCGGGCGCGATCGTGCTCCATCTGGCCGAGCGCCACGCGGGCCTGCTGCCGGACGATGCGAACGCGCGTATGCGTGCCATCAGCTGGATGTTTGCCGCACTCAACACCATGGAACCCCCGATCTTCGAACGTTCCCTGGCCTGGGTTCTTGAGCGTCAGCAGAGCTGGTACGCGCAGCGCCAGGCTATCCTGGACGAGCGCGTGCGCCAGCGGCTTGGCGACCTTTCCCGCCGCCTTGGCCATGCCGAGTGGCTGGATGGTGCGTTCAGCGCGGGCGACCTGTTGATGGTGACGGTACTGTTGCGGCTGGAAAGCTCCGGCATGGTGGACGAGTATCCGAACCTCGCCGCCTACGTCGCCCGCGGAAGAGCACGGCCCGCCTACCAGCGCGCTTTCGAAGCGCAATTGGCTGTGTTCCTGGAGGCTCAGTCGGCCGAGGCGTCATCCCCGGCGCCGTAGTCCTCCGGCCCATGAGTGCGGCATCGCAGCAGGGGCCGCCGACACATGCCGACGCTATCCGGCGACCCTCGCGGAGTCATCCGCAATAGTGAAGAAATTGACATGCGTCATCAGTTCGGCGGCCTGCTCCTCCAGCGCGCGGCTGGCAGCGGCTGCCTCTTCAACGAGCGCCGCATTCCGCTGAGTCATGTCATCCAGCGTGGTCATTGCCCTATTCACCTGGCCAATTCCCGTGGACTGCTCGCCGCTGGCCGCATCGATCTCGGCAACCAGCTCGGTGACCTGGCGCACTCGACCGAGAATGTCGGTCAGCGCGTCACCCGACGCACCCACCAGTGCCGTTCCCGCCTCGACTTTCTCCGATGCGTCCATGATCAGCCCACGAATTTCGCGGGACGCGGTCGAGGAGCGCTGCGCCAGGACTCGTACCTCGCTCGCCACCACGGCAAACCCTCGGCCCTGTTCGCCTGCGCGAGCGGCTTCCACCGCGGCATTGAGGGCGAGCAGATTCGTCTGAAAGGCAATGCCGTCGATGAGGCCGACGATGTCCACTACGCGGGCGCTGGCGTCACGAAGGGAGTCCATGGCCGCTACTGCCTCGGTGACAACCTGGCCGCCTTGTTCGGCACGGTCCAGTGCGCCGCGGGCAAGCCCGGATGCCTGACGCGCGTTTTCGGCATTCAGACGCACGGACGCGGTCATTTCTTCCATGGATGCGGCCGTCTCCTCGAGGTTCGAGGCCTGCTCCTGCGTGCGGTGCGACAGGTCGTCGTTGCCTTGGGCAATCTGCCGCGATCCACTGGAGACCGACTGGGCCGCCTGGCGAACCTCTCGTACGATGCGGGTGAGCTGCCCGTCCATGCGCTGCAGCGCGCGCACAAGACGGCCGATCTCGTCGTGACGTTCCACCACCACGGGGTGGTGAAGTTGGCCGGACGCGATGGCATCGGCGAGCGAAACGGCGCGATTGATCGGCGTGGAAATGGCGCGCAGCATCGAGATCAGAAGTCCCATCGCCACCAGGAAGCCGGCGCCCAGCACGACCAGCGTTTCGGTCAGCGTCCGTGCGTATGATGCCTGGGAGGCCTGGAATGATTGCCGGGCCTGGCCTTCGTTCTCCGCGTAGAGTGTATCGATGTGCCCCATCATGGCACTGAAGGTTTGGGCGTACTCCCCATCACGATTGGCCGCTGCAGCATCGAAGGTGCCCTTCGACGCCTCTTCGAGGACTCGCCGATTCAGGATATCCAGGCGATGGCGTGCTTCGACGAAGGCGTCGGCCGCGGCTCGCTCGTCATCGCTGGAAATCAGCGGATAGTAAACAGACCATGCCGCCGTCGCCGCATCATCTCGCTTTGCGAGCTGCGCACGAGTAGCGACTACGGCGCCGGCATCATGGCCGAGCAGGGTCTGCAAGAGTACGAGGCGGTTTTCGTACATGCTCTGACGGACCTTGCCGATCTGAAGCATCGGCTGTACGTCGCCAAGGTAGATATCCGCCGTATTCGCGTTGCTCGCGCGCTCGCCCAACAGCCCGACGGCTCCGATGCCAAGCATGATGAGTGCACATAGTCCAAGGCCAGCGATCAACGTGCTACGGATAGTCAAAAAATCGAGGGGGCGGCGCATATCGATTCCTGAAGGCAGGTGGTCGAGTTGAATTGAACTCGAATGCCCTCGGCATCGGCTGTACATGACATTTCTTTGAACGAAAATCATGAATATTATTTAATCGTCCACCGTGGCCAAGCCAAGGCAAAACGTACCCACGCCGGGCATCGCCTCCAGCCTTGCCCTGCTCGCGGCAGGGTACCCATGGCAACACGAAGTTGAGCTCCGCCAATCGGGGGGCGTCGCTCCGCCAGCGGCAATGTCCGCGGTGGGTTGAGTCCACAGTCGAAAGAGGACACTCAAAAGTCCGCCGTCGTCCTTTGATCGCCTGACGCCCGTGTTCACGCGCGAGTTAGATGACGCAAAGTGGCGCCGAATTCGTCGCTGCGTAACTTTTTATCATGTGCCCAGCTCGCTGGATACATACTCGGTTAGCTCTCTGGTGTTTTTGACAAACTCCGCCTCTAAATCAATGCCACACTTATTTGCAAGAACAACAATCGACCATAAACAGTCCGACAATTCATGACCAAGTTTGGCTTTGCAGTCCTCAATATTTCGGATACCTGCGTTTGCCTGGATCAGTTTTGCCAGATCGCCTACGTCCCCTACGAAACCAAGCGCAAGTTCTGCTGTGGTCCAGATGCGCCCATACCTCTTGATCTCAAGCTGTTCGTAGAGTTCGTTTAGCTGTAGTGCTGACTCTTCAAGATCGCTGAATTTCATGTTGATTGCACCTGGTGGACTCAACCGGAAGCGGACATCAGTCCGATGAATGCGGGCGACAATTTCGGCGTGGCGTCCAGAACGCCACCACCCAAAACGCCAGGCCTATTGCTGATCCCAGGGCGCCAAACCCCAGGCAAGCCCATAGCACGTGCCATACCTCATTGGCGTTCCAGCCATGAGCCCGAAGGAACGCTACCGCCGCGGACGTCGCGAACCCGATGATGAAGCCAGAGCATAGCGATTTTGCAGGGCTTACGTAGCCGGACTTTTGCAGAGCTGTATAGGCCGGGACAGCGAGGATGACGCTTAGCAACCAGGACATCACGATCAGTGACCAGGCGGCACGCAAGGCAGTTTCCAAGCTTGAATGGCCTAAGAGGAACGAGGCAAGGAAGCATGGCAAGACTGGCCCCAGCAAAAGGCCGATGAGGACTCTCGATATTCTCAATCCCATGTCACCCCCGCCCCCTTGGGCATGGATCACTCTCTGCTTCTGGACGTTGGCTCATCATGACCTTCTCCCAAGCTGAGAACCGTCATACTTCAGCTGCAAACTTGGGGCAAGCAAGGACTAAGGCCCGCTTCCGACCCATGGCGGACAGCTTCTCCAGATGCCCCGTGTCGATCCCGCAGGCGCTCATTCGTCGTATACATGAAGGTGACCATACCGGCCACCGTTCACGCCAAGGAGACAATCATGTCCTATATCGATGGTTTCGTGATCGCCGTACCCAACGCCAACCGCGAAAAGTTCATCGCGCACGCCCGTACCTTCGACGCCATTTTCGTGGAGTTCGGCGCCATCCGGGTGGTGGAGTGCTGGGGCGACGACGTGCCCGACGGCAAGCTCACCGATTTCCGCCGCGCCGTGCAGGCGGAGCAGGATGAATCGGTGGTGTTCTCCTGGGTGGAATGGCCCGACAAGGCCACTCGAGATGCCGGCATGGCGAAATTCATGCAAGACCCGCGCATGGAGGCCGCCAGTGACTGTCCTTTCGATGGCAAGCGCATGATCTTTGGCGGCTTCAAGTCGGTGGTCAGCCTGCCGGACTAGGGAGGCCTTGAGCTGCGCGCTTTCAAAGCAACGTCCGCTTCCAACCCGAAGCGGACGTCGCGTCTCCTTCATACGCTCCGCCTCGCTCTGCGGGCTTGTCGCTGACTCCGGTTATACGTCGGCTCGTTAGCCAGACCCAGCAGCCCTAAGATCGAGATGTATCATTGGGATTACCCACCACACGGTGTGCTGTGGATGAGTCATTACCGGACCCATGGATCCGGCTACTAGGTAGTTCGGCCGCATCGGAGATGACAATTGATTGAACTTCCCGTAAGAGATCCGTGTGACCTTTGTGAAGTGGCAGGTCGCAAAGAAAGATGGGCGATCGTAGATGAGAGCGAGCATACGCTCACCGTGATAAATCCTTGGCAATTCGAACTCGGCCAGTGTTGCGTTATCACACGTCGGCATATCGCTACGCTGCTCGATCTTTCTCATCAGGAATGCGAGGCGATAATGGTCTCGGCGAAGAGAGTCGCACAGGCGCTTGTCAAGACGTATCAGCCCCTCGGAATACTAACGTTTCAAAACAACGGGGTCTTTAGTGGGCAAGAAACACCTCACTTCCACTTTCATGTCGTGCCGCGACAGAAGGGGAGCGATTGGGGCATAGGCCCGCCACAGCTTGCAACTTTCGATGGCGCCGGGCGTCGAAGAGGCACCTCACACGATCCAAGCGAAGATTCTCAGCGTCGAGAGCGAGCTCAAGTTTCTTCCAGGCAACTTGCTGATACCGCAGGTCTGATTCGTTCGAATTTACCGGAGTAGCAAGGTTCGCTACTGTGGATTTGACCCGATGAGGACCTTACCGAAGAAACTATCTTCACCTTATTCACTGAGAGCTAAAGGAAAGTTCCGGCATGAGAGCCAAGCCCTGATACCTTCCTGAAACCAATTTAGTGGACCGTCCGCTTCCCAAAGCAGACCCTATCGCCGCTCTGGCTGGACCTGAGCCCCGGCGGGACTATCATGCAGTAATGACTGCCCTCCCCCAGGCCCTGGCCCAGACCCTTCGCGACGTCCTCGGCGCCGGTTTCAGCACCGGCGAGGCCGAGCGCGTGAGCTACGCCTACGATAATTCGCGCCGCCAGGCGCTGCCCGATGCGGTGGCCTTCGTCACCACGCATGAACAGGTCGAAGCCCTGGTCCGTGCCTGTCGCGAACATCGCGTACCGGTGATCGGCCGCGGCCGTGGTACCAACACGACCGGCGCAACGGTGCCGGTCGACGGCGGCGTCGTGGTCAGCTTCGAGCGGATGAACCGCATCGTCGCCATCGACCCGGACAACCGCTTCGCCATCGTCGAGCCAGGCGTGCTCAATGGCGACCTGCAGAAAGCGCTCGCGCCGCACGGTTTCTTCTGGCCACCCGATCCGAGTTCCTCGCCCTGGTGCAGCATCGGCGGCAACCTGGCCTGCAATTCGGCCGGCCCACGCGCGGTGAAGTACGGCAGCCCGCGCGAAAACACCCTTGGCCTGCGCGCGGTCGCCGGTACCGGTGCGTCATTCCGCTGCGGCACCTACACCACCAAGGGCGCGACCGGTTACGACCTGACCCGCCTCCTGATCGGCTCGGAGGGCACGCTTGCCCTGATCACCGAGGCGACCCTGAAACTCACCCCGAAGCCGAGCGCCCTGCGCACGCTACGCGCCACCTATGTCGACGTGCACGCGGCGGCGCACGCCGTGGCACGGATCATGGCGCAGCCGGTGACGCCATGCGCGCTCGAATTCATCGACGACATCGCTTTGAAACTTGCCCGAGCCCATGCCGGCGACAGCGTGCCGGAAGCCGGCGCGATGCTGATCGTCGAAGTGGATGGCGAACCGGCCGCGCTCGCCGCCGCGGCCGATGCGGTGGCCGCCGCCGCGCGCGGCGAGGGCCTGATCGAACTGCGCATCGCCGAAACCGACAAGGAAACCGAAGCGCTCTGGTCCGCACGCAAGGCACTGTCGCAGGCCCAGCGCACCATCTCGCCGAACAAGATCAACGAGGACGTCGTCGTCCCGGTCAGCCGCCTGCCCACCCTGGTCGAAGGCATCAAGCGCCTGGCCCAGCAGCACGATGTGCTGATCGTCAGCTTCGGCCACGCCGGCAATGGCAACCTGCATGTGAACCTGCTGCCGCGCGACGATGCCGAGCGCGAACGCGCCGAAGCCTGCCTGCATGAACTGTTCGCCCTGGTGATCTCGCTGGACGGCACCCTGTCCGGCGAACACGGCATCGGCATCGCCAAACGCGACTTCATGCCGCTGGCCCTGTCCGCCGAGACCCTCGGCCTGATGCACGGCGTCAAGCAGGCCTTCGATCCGGATGGCATTCTTAACCCCGGGAAGCTGCTGCCGCCTTAAAGATCGTGGCTTTCCGTTGGTTTCGGATTTCCGGATCAACCACCTGTAGCTCCCTCCACCGGGATTCACGATGATCGGCTCATTCATCGATAGTGTGCTGGCTCGGCTTTCGGCCGGCGGACGCATCCCGAACAACAACGGCACGTTGCCTACCCGCAGCGTCGACACACCGGTCGGCGTCGTGCGGGTGTATGACTCCGGCTCGACAAAACCCTGTGTCGTCATGGTTCCCGATGGACCCAATGTCATCGAGCACTATGAGAGCCTGATCGGGCTGCTGTCGCCACACTGGCGGGTGGTCTGCTTCGACATGCCCGGCTTCGGCCACTCGCTTCCGCGCGACGATTACGAACACTTGCTGGATCAAGGTGCGCGTGCCGTGCTTGGCGTGCTCGACGGACTGGATATCGCGACCACGACCCTCGCCTTCAGTTGCGCCAACGGTTTCTATGCGCTGCGCACTGCCGTGTTGGCGCCGCAACGGATATCCCGGCTGGCGATGCTGTCGCAAACGGCCATCATTGGGTGATCGAAGCACGCATGGACGGACCGGATCATTCCGGGGCCGCTGCGCGTACCTGGGCTCGGCCAGGTCATCGCGTGGCTCCTGCGCCGCAAGGTGGCCCGGAACTGGTACGCCACGGCACTGCCGCGAACGACCAACCCGGCACCGTTTCGCGACAAAACGGCGACCGCCTTCAACGAGGGCGCATGCTTCTGCCTCGCCGGCGTCGTGCAGGGCCTTGCCCGTGAAAAAATGAGCTCGCTCTGCGGCGTGACCGTGCCATGCACCGTGATCTGCGGGAGGTCAGGACCGCTCACACCGTGACACCGACCCCGCATCCCTGCTCGAATACGTGCCACAGGCCGATATCGTGCATTTTCCCGACTGCGGGCACTTCCGCCGATATCGAACAACCCGAACGTTTCGCGGCGATCCTGGTCGATCGCCTGGAAAGACGGAGTTGACCACGATGAAAACGATCGGACTGATCGGCGGCATGAGCTGGGAATCGTCGGCCGCGTATTACCGGTTGATCAACGAGGGCGTCAAGGCGGCGCTGGGCGGCCAGCACAACGCGCGCAGCCTGATGCTGACGGTGGACTTCCACGATATCGAGCACCTGCAGCACGAGGACCGCTGGGAAGAGCTCGGCCTGCGCATGGCCGACGCCGCGCGCCAGCTGGCCGCCGGTGGCGCCGACGTACTTTTCCTGTGTACCAACACCATGCACCGGCTCTGGCCAGCGATCGAGGACGCGGTCGATATCCCGCTCGTCCATATCGCCGACCCCACGGGCGCCGCAATCGAACGGGCCGGATTCCGCAAGGTCGGCCTGCTCGGCACGCGCTTCACGATGGAACAGGATTTCTACCGCGGACGACTGCAGGCGCGGCACGATCTCGAGGTGATCGTTCCCGACGACGCCGATCGGGCGATTGTCCACGCGGTGATCTATGACGAACTGTGCCTGGGCAAGATCGTCGACGCCTCGCGGCACCGCCTGCAGGCCATCATCCGGACCCTGGAAAGCCGCGGCGCCGAATGCGTGATCCTCGGCTGCACCGAACTGATGCTCCTGCTCTCGCCCGAGGACTCGGTACTGCCCGTCTTCGATACCGCCGCCCTGCATGCGCAGGCCGCCGTGCGCATCGCTATCGGCAGCGAAGCGCCACCGGCCAGGAACGCCTGAGCTAGGGTTTCATGCCGATCACGGTCGACCTGGCATGAACGGCCCAGACCATCACGTAGCTGATCACCAGCAGAAGCAGCCACGCGCCCAGTTTGCCGAACGGCACCGGTGTCCAGACGGCGTGCTGCGATGGATAGATCCAGGCGCGGCTATAGGTGCCGATGTTCTCGGCGAACCAGATGAACAGCGCCACCAGGACCAGGCCGAGCAGCAAGGACATGCGCCGGTGCACATGACGGATGCGGTAGTGGACCGATGCCGGCCCGAACAACAGGACGATGGCCAGGAACAGCACCGGCCGCGCATCCGGTAGATAGTGATGGGCGAAGAAATTGGCATAGATCGCCATTGAAAGCAGGATGCAGGCCGGTAGCGTCGGATGCCCCGTGAAGCGGAAGTCGAACACTCGCCAGGCCCGCGCGATATAGCTGCCCACCGAGGCGTACATGAAGCCGGTAAAGAGCGGCACGCCACCGATACGCAGCACCGAGGCCTCGGGGTACGCCCAGGAGCCCATCGCGGTCTTGAACACCTCCATCGCCGTGCCGACCAGATGGAAGAGCAGGATGACCCGTGCCTCCTCGCGGGTTTCCAGTCCCAGGGCCAGCAAGGCCAGCTGGATGCCGAGACCGGCCAGGACGAGGAAGTCGTAGCGTGCCAGCCAGGCATCGGCCGGATAGAAGGCGAAGGTCAGCAACAGCAAGGCGACCATGATCCCGCCGAACAGGCAGGCCGAAGCCTGCTTCAGCCCGAAGCAGACGAACTCATGGAAAAAGACCCCCGGGCGGCCATGCCGGCCGGCCCGCAGTGCGGCCCACTCGTCGACGGACGACAGGGCCCGGGTAAAAAAGCCGACAGCCTGCATGCGAGATCCCCTGTAAGTGCAAGGCCACAGGGTGACGCCGGCGAGGGCTGCCGAAGCTGCGAAACGATGTCCGGTCGCGGGCTGACTCAGGCCGCGCGGCGGGCAAACACCAGGTGCAGGCCAAAGGCGACGAACACGGCGCCGGCGCAGCCGTCGATCCAGCGGGCGGCACGCAGGTAGCCGCGACGCATCGCCGGCAGGGCGAAGATGGCGGCGACGAAGGTGAACCAGGCCAGGGTTTCCACCGCGACCAGGGTCCACAGGCCCCAGCGCGAGGCGGCGGACACGCCATCGTTGAGGAAGGCGGAAAAGATGCTGGCGAAATAGATCGCCGCCTTCGGGTTGGCCAGGTTGGTCACCAGGCCCATGCGCAGGGCCCGCCAGCCCGAGGTCGGCGACGGCGTGGCGACCTCCGGGGCCGGGATGGATGGTTTCAGCGCGCCACGCAACAACTGGAAACCCATCCAGCACAGATAGAGGCCACCGCAGATCGCGATCGCCCGCTCCAGCCAGACCACCCGGTGCAGCAGCCATTGCAGGCCGAGCAGGGCCAGCGACGACCAGACCACCACGCCCAGGGCGATCCCGACCACTCCGTAAAGCGCCTCGCGGCGCGACCGGCTGATGGCGATCTGGGAGACGAAGAAGAAATCCGGCCCCGGAATCGACAGGGCAACCAGATGGACCAGGGCGATGGTCAGGAACAGGCTCATGGCGGGCGCTCGACGGCGGGAACGGGGAGCCTGGGAGGCTACGCCACGGCCCCCCGCCCGGTAAATGGCCCCGCGCCTTGCGCCCGACCTTGCCGGGCCGCCGCCGGTCCTCTACCCTCGCGCCTTTCTGACGGTCCAGGGACGCTCCCCGGCCTTCCACGGGGATGAAAGGTAATGCTCGATACAGTCGGCCACATTCTGTTCGGCCTGTTCGGCCTCGCGGTGCTCCTGGGCATCGCCTTCGCCTTCTCGAACAACAAGCGGGTCGTCGACTGGAAACTGGTCGTCACCGGCGTGGTCCTGCAGGTGATCTTCGCCGCGATCGTGCTGAAGGTGCCGCTCGGCCGCGACATCTTCAACGCCATCGCCACCGGCTTCGTGCACCTGCTCGACTATGTCGACGTCGGTTCGCGCTTCATCTTCGGCAGCCTGCTCGACTCGGACAAGTTCGGCGTGATCTTCGCGGTGAAGGTGCTACCGACCATCGTCTTCTTCGCCTCGCTGACCGGCGTGCTCTACCACATCGGCATCATGCAGCAGATCGTCAAGGGCATGGCCTGGGTGATCACCAAGGTGATGCGCGTCTCCGGCGCCGAGACCACCAGCGTCTGCGCCAGCGTCTTCATCGGCCAGACCGAGGCGCCGCTGACGATCAAGCCGTATCTGGAACGCATGACCGAAGCGGAACTGATGACGGTAATGATCGGCGGCATGGCGCATATCGCCGGCTCCGTGATGGCCGCCTACGTGGCGATGCTCGGCGGCGACGACCCGGTGCAGCGGTTGTTCTATGCCAAGCACTTGCTCACCGCGAGCGTGATGGCCGCGCCGGCAACGATGGTGCTGGCCAAGATCCTGGTCCCGGAAACCCAGGAGCCGCTGACCCGCGGCACGGTGAAGATCGAGGTCGAGAAAACCACCGCCAACGTCATCGACGCGGCCGCCAGCGGTGCCGGCGATGGCCTGAAGCTGGCCATGAACGTCGGCGCCATGCTGCTCGCCTTTATCGCCCTGATCGCCCTGATCAACGGCCCGGTGCAGTGGATCGGCACGATCGGCGGTCCCGACGCCAGCCTCAACCACTGGTTCAGCGGCCTGGCCGGTCACGACGTGCACCTCAGCCTGGAGACGATCTTCGGCTGGGTGCTCGCCCCGATCGCCTGGCTGATCGGCGTGCCCTGGCAGGACGCGACCCTGGTCGGCAGCTTTATCGGCGAAAAAGTCGTGATCAACGAGTTCGTGGCCTATGCCGACCTCGCCAAACACCTGGACCAGCTGCTGCCGCACAGCCGCCTGATCGCCACCTATGCGCTGTGCGGCTTCGCCAACTTCTCCTCGATCGCGATTCAGATCGGCGGCATCGGCGGCCTCGCACCCAGCCGTCGCGGCGACCTCGCCCGCCTCGGCCTGCGCGCCGTGCTCGGCGGCTCGATCGCCACCTTCATGACGGCCACCATCGCCGGCGTGCTGGAAGGCTTCTGATGGCCCGCGTCGTCGTGGTCGGCAGCTACAACCAGGATCACGTCTGGCGCGTCGACCGTTTCGCCCAGCCCGGCGAAACGCGCCGCGGCATCGACTTCATGACCGGCCCCGGCGGCAAGGGCTTCAACCAGGCCGTCGCCAGCGCGCGCCAGGATGTGCCGACCGCCTTCATTGGCGCACTCGGCAACGACGCCATTGGCGAAACCGCGCAAACTATCGCCCGCCGCGAAGGCATCGACGCGCGCTGGCAGATCCTGGACAAGGTCGCCACCGGCACCTGCGGCATCATCGTCGACGGTGAGGGCCAGAACCAGATCGTCGTCGCACTGGCCGCCAACGAACAGTTGAGCCCGGACTTCGTCGAGACACAGCGCGAAGTTTTCAACGACGCGCGCGTGCTGCTGGTGCAGATGGAAAACGCTATGCCGGCAATTGCGATGGCACTGGCCATGGCAGGCGAACGAGGCATCCTGCGCGTGGTCAATCCGGCACCCGTACATCCCGACCTCACGGTAAAAGAGCTCGCCATGGCCGACGTACTCACACCGAACGAAGGTGAGTTCGCGACCCTGTGCGGACGCTTCCTCAATATCGACCTCACCGCCGACACCGTCGCCGGCATGGACGACACGACCCTCAACGCCCTCGCCCGCCGCTTCGGTGATGACACCACGGTCGTGATCACCCTGGGCAGCCACGGTTGTTTCGTGTCCCACGGCAACACCCGTCGTGGCGACGGCGATGCCGTGTACCGCGTGCCCGCCGAAAAGGCCAACGTCGTCGACACCACTGGCGCCGGCGACGCCTTCAACGGTGCGCTGGCCGCGGCATTGGCCAGCAACGCCGATGGCCGCTTTCGCGATGCCTTAGTTCAGGCCAATCGTGTTGCCGCGATGAGTACCGAGCGTGCCGGTGCAGCTAGCGCGATGCCGACACGAATCGATGTACTTCGACGATTTACGTAATACATCCGGCGTATGCACCACTGAAAAATCCCGGTCCAGGCAAGTGTCGTCGCGACCGGACAGCCAAACTTAAGCCGCCTCGCTCTGAACGACCCTGTCGCGCCCGCACGCCTTTGCCGAGTACAGCGCGCTGTCCGCCGCACGCATCCAGCTCGACAGGTCATGGCAGTGAACGTCGTCGAACATCGCGACACCGATGCTGATGGTCACGCGCAAATCCTTCAGTCCCTCGATTAGCGGCAAGGCCGCCACGCCTTCACGCAGCTTCTCGGCGAGGCGCATGGCCACCTCGACACCATAAGCGGGGCAAAGCACGGCGAACTCCTCCCCGCCGATTCGCGCCAGATGGCAAGACGCATCGACATGGCTCGCGAGATAGCCCGACACCGCCAGCAGCACGAGGTCGCCCTGAGGATGACCCACACTGTCGTTAATCCGCTTGAAATGATCAATATCGATCAATAGCAGGGCGAGTGGATGAGTCGCGGCGATGCGACGCGTATCGATCAGGCCGAGCGCGTTTTGCTGGAATGCGCGGCGGTTATCGATACCGGTAAGCGGGTCGCGCAGCGTCTGCGCCCGCAACTCCGAAGCGTGGCGACGCTGTTCGCGCCACAACTTAAACAGGAGCACGCTGATCGCCACCATGGCGCTGGCGATCAGGACCACGATCAGGTTGATCATCTTCTGCCGCTGCTGTTCGGCTCGTGCCTCGATCTGCTCCCGTTTCAGCTGTAGGTCCTTGAGCAGGTTGCTATGCTCCAGCTCACCGATCTGCAATTCCTTCTCGCGTGCCGCATAGCGCTGTTCGAGCTCGGCTTCCATCGCACGCAATTTCGGCGTATTGGTCGCATTGTCGAACGCGAGCACTTCACGCATGTCCGCAAGTGCCTGCTTGAACTCTCCGGCCTGTTCGGCCAGTTCGCTCTCCGTTTTCAGCAGGTCGGTCAATTGCCCACCGATACCGGCCGCGCGCGCCCGTGCCACGGTGTCGCGAATGCGCACGTAGGCTTGCCGGGAGTGACCCAGCGCGGCCTCGGCCCGCGCTATGTCGGCGCTGGAAAAAAGCGAGTCGCTGATCCGGCCGGCGGCCAGTTCGCGCTTGAGCGAGGCCTGCGATAGCGGCAAGGCTTCGGCCGCGCGCCCCAGGTTCAGATACGCCTGCGCCAGGTTGTCACCAACCATCGCCGCCAGTTCGTCGGCGCCGATGCGGCCGAAGCCGTCACGCGCCCGCTCGAACGTCGTTGCCGCTTCGGCGTGCCGGCCCAGCGATAGCAGCGCGATACCCTCATCGTTGAGTGCATCGGCGACACCCCAGCGATCGCCCAGGGCGGCGTATCCCGTTTCGGCCTGGCGGCAAGCCTGCAAAGCCTTATCGGCCTTGTCATCGAGCGCGAAGGCGTCGCAGAGCTGGAACCGCGCCCAGGCGGCGATCTCCGGGTCGCCGTTGCCCAGGACCCGGTCGGCGGCCTGGAGGGCCTCGCTCAGGCCACCACCGTCGCTGTCGCCCAGGCCATTGGCAATGTCGTGGCGCGCGCGCAAAAACCCGGCCGCGGCCGTCGCGACCGGATCGTTCGCCGCAGTGGCCATGCTGTCCAGGCGCGCCAGGGACTCGGTCAGGGCGGCATCGTCATTCGCGTTGATAGCAGCCGTGCCCATGCCCCACAACAGGGCGTGCCGCCGGAGGGAAACCAGGAGCTTGGCGGTGCCGGCGGCGTCGAGCTCATGGCGAACCCTGGCAATCGTCCCATGCGGGTCGGTAACCGAAGGTCCGCGCAACTGGTTTATTGACGCGCCCACGGCCGGCGTGGCCGCCAGTGCTGGCAGCCATAGTCCGACGATCAGGCAAAGGCCCCAGGCCCCCCGTGACATTGACCGACGCCCCCTGCGTTGAGTGTCAACGGCGCCATCATAACGGCTTCTCGCCGATTCCCCGTTACAATGATGCACTTATGCAGATCGGCCCCTACCGCATCGACCCGGCCGTGGTGCTCGCACCGATGGCCGGCGTCACCGACAAGCCCTTCCGCCTGCTGTGCAAACAGCTCGGCGCGGGACTGGCCGTGTCCGAAATGACGCATTCCGACCCGCGGCTGTGGCAAACCCGCAAGTCCCTGCAGCGGATGGACCATACGGGGGAACCGGACCCGGTCAGCGTCCAGATCGCCGGCTACGACCCGGCGATGCTTGCCGATGCGGCCCGGTACAACGTGGACCAGGGCGCCCAGATCGTCGATATCAACATGGGCTGCCCGGCCAAGAAGGTCTGCAACGTCTGGGCGGGCTCCGCCTTGCTGCAGGACGAACCGCTGGTGGCGCGGATCCTCGCCGCCGTGGTCTCCGCCGTGAACGTGCCGGTCACGCTGAAGATCCGTACCGGCTGGGACCGCGACCATCGCAACGCATTAACCATCGCGCGCATCGCCGAGGACAGCGGCATCGCCGCGCTGGCCGTGCATGGGCGCACGCGCGCCGACAAGTACGAAGGCGAGGCCGAGTACGCGACGATCGCCGCGGTGAAGGCCTCGGTGCGGATTCCAGTGCTGGCCAATGGCGACATCGTCACGCCGGAGCGCGCCCGCGAAGTGCTTGCACTGACCGGCGCCGACGCCGTGATGATTGGTCGTGGTGCGCAAGGGCGCCCGTGGATTTTTCGCGAGATCGCGCACTATCTCGCGACGGGCGAACACCTGCCGAATGTCGAAGCCGACGAAGCCTGCCGGATCCTTTGCGGGCATCTGGAGCACCTCTATGCGTTCTATGGCGAATTGCAAGGTGTGCGCATCGCGCGCAAGCACCTGGGTTGGTATGCGAAGGATCGTGCGGAGAACGCCGCCTTCCGCCATGTCGTCAACCTCGCCGAAACCGCGGTCGACCAGTTGCGCCTGACCCGCGACTATTTCGCCGCGCTTGACATGGGTGACGCGCTCGCTGCGTAAGGTCCGCTACCGAAGGTCCCTCAAACGGGAGACCCCGTCGCAATCGCGTCATACCCTCTCGCACTGAACTCGACCAGGCAGATGCCATGCCCGAACGGGTCGGCGAGAAGCACGATGCGACCCCAGTCGGCATCGCGGATCGGGCCCTCGGCTCGTGCACCGGCTTTCAGTGCGCGAGCCAGCGCCGCCTGGATATCCTCGACGACCACATCCAGGTGCAGCGGCGTCCAGTGCCGATTGTAGTGACGGGGATCGTCGCCTGCGCCGATCGTGCCTGCTGCCTTTTCCAGCAAATAGACAGGTGCTTCCCAGCCGAGGAGTTCCAGCACTTTGTCGCCGAGGCGTCGCCCCCGGACCAGGCCGAAACCCGAGGTATAGAACGCCTCCGCTCGCGCAAGGTCCTCGACATCGATATTGATCAGGATGCCCATGCCGGGATCTTACGGCGATCCGGCCTGCCTTGGCGTGGTTACCAGGACACCTCCCCCCCCCAAGGGAACAGGGGCAGGCTAATGTGCCTGGGCGCTGTTCACTACCGCGGTATCGACCACCGGCAGGTCGATGAAGCTGGCCTTCCCCGGTTCGCGCCAGATATTCTGCGTGGCCTTCTGGTAGTCGGCGGCCTTCGCATCGAAGATGTTCGGTACATAGGTCTGCGGGTTGCGGTCATACAACGGGAACAGCGAGGACTGCACCTGGACCATGATCCGATGGCCGGGCTGGAACACGTGGTTCGTGGTCGGCAGGCCGAATTTGTACAGCAGTGGTTCGTTCGCCGCGATCGCCTGCGGATGCTCGAAGCTTTCGCGGTAACGACCGCGGAAGATATCCAGCGAGACCGGCAGCTCGTAGCCGCCCATGGTCGGGTTGGACGCGACCTGGTCCGGATACACGTCGATCAGTTTGACCACCCAGTCGCTGTCCGTGCCACTGGTCGACGCATACAGGTTGACCTGTGGCGCGCCGGAGATGCGTAGCGGCGTGGTGAGCGGCGCGGTTTCGTAGGTCTGCACGTCCGGACGGCCGTCGACGAAGCGCTGGTCGTGGACCAGCCATGTGGTCCATGACAGTGAGTCGCCAAAGCTCACCGGGCGGGGCGCGTATGGCACCGGCCTGGCCGGATCGGAAACGTACTCGTCGAAGGCTTCGCCACCACCCTGCGGTGCGGTGAAGGACAGGCTGTCGCCCGCGGTGAAATAAAGAGGTCTGGGTTTCGCCGGACAACCCGCATCGCAGCTCAGCGGCCACCGCTTGAAGCGATCCCAGTGATTCTCGCCGGTGTTGTAGATGAAGACCGGCGGGGTATCCGCGCGCGGCGCACCATCGACCAGGTACTGGTCGAAGAAGGGCTTGAGCACATCGCGGCGGAACTGCAGCGCGGTGTCGCGATCCCACTGCAGGGCGCCGAGGCTTGCCCCGTCACGGCTGGCCTGGCCATGCCGCCACGGGCCGATCACCAGGTAATTCCTGTCGTTGCCCTTGTCGCGGCCTTCCATCGCTTCGTAGCTATGGATCGCGCCCCACATGTCCTCCTGGTCCCACAGGCCCTGCAGCCACATGGTCGGGACCTTGAGCGGCGTGGTCGCCATCACCCTGTCCAGCGCCTGGCCCTGCCAGAAGCCGTCATAGGCCGGGTGCTCGTGCAATTTGCGCCAGAACGGCAGTTGCTCCAGGCCGGCGGCGCGCGCGTAGTCGCCAGCGGAGCCAGCGCGCAGGAAGGTCGCATAATCGTCCAGACCGTCCTGGTCGAGGGATTTGCCCATGCCTTTCCTGATCGTCTGGCCGGCGATGAAGGCGAAGGCAGGCTGGCGGAAGGCGCCGTAGTGGAACCAGTCGTCGCCCATCCAGCCGTCGACCATCGGGCTCTCCGGCGCGGCGACCTTCAAGGCCGGATGCGGGTTGACCAGGGCCATCACCACGGTGAAGCCTTCATAGGACGAACCGATCATACCCACCTTGCCGTTCGACTCGGGCAGGTTCTTCACCAGCCAGTCGATGGTGTCGTAGGCGTCGGTCGAGTGATCGACCTCGCTGCTGTTGAGCGGGCCGCGCAACGGCCGGGTCACCACATATTCGCCTTCCGAACCGTATTTGCCGCGGACATCCTGGAATACGCGGATATAACCGCCCTGGACGAAAACATCGTCGCCCTGCGGCATGGCGTCGATCATCATCGTTGACGACTCAGCGCGCGCCGCGCGTCCGCTGGCGTTGTACGGCGTCCGCGTCAGCAGGATCGGCGCGTGCTTCGCGCCCTTTGGGATCACGATGACGGTATGCAGCTTGACCCCGTCGCGCATCGGGATCATCACCTCGCGCTTGACGTAATCGAAGTTACCGGTCGTCGCGGTGTAGGTGGCCGGGATATCCGACGTCAACGGCGCCGTCTGCGCATGCGCCAGGGAGCCGGCGAGAGTGGCGGACAGGGCGGTGGCCAGGGCAAGCGTGGATAACACGGAACGACCGGTGCGCATGAATGTCCTGGGGCGAGTGGAAAGCGTGCCGTGGAGGGACGGCACAGATCGTCACAACATAACCTCAAGCCGTGGATTCCGGCACCATGTCTTTGGGCACGGACTGTTCGTGCAATCGAGTCGGGATGAAGTCGATGAATTGCCGGGTTCGCGCCGGTCCCCGGGTCTGCCCAACAGGACCGCCAGCGGCTTTGTCATCTGGGTGGAGGACTGGCGATTCCGTCTCATCCTCAAGTATGCAACCAGGGCGTGGCATGACCAATGGCTCATGGCGAAGGACAGTGCGCCGTCTACCTTCGGGCAGCAGAGACGTGATTCGTGGACATGCGATTTGGCTTGGGATCCTTGTGGCATCTCCTCCCATGCCATATCCGACCCCGCCAACTCGTTTTCATGGAAATATGGTCGCCCGGCCATCTCAAGGACACAAGAATGAGAACCCTCCCCTTTTTGGACAGCCATGACCCTTGCCCTCGCCGCACCGGGCCTTCAGGCGCAGCAGGATGACAAGCGACTCACGGGAACGCATCGAGCCACGACGCCCTGTATCGAACCGTCTCAGAACTGGATAGCGAGTTCTTCGGCACTTTCAATCACTGCGAAGTCCCCGAACAACTCCAGAAGCATGCCAGTTTCATGGACCCGAACGTCGAGTTCTATCACGACAACGGCGGCGTCAGCTGGACGAGGAAAGATTACATCGACACGACTCGCCAGAATGTCTGCGGAAACTTTCGTCGCAGACTTACGCCTGGGACCCTCAAGGTCTATCCCATCAAGGGATTCGGTGCGATTGAAGAAGGCGACCAGATCTTTTGCGAGATCAAATCCGGGAAGTGTTTTGGCGCCGCGAAGTTCATGTTTGTCTGGCAGCAGACGCCTGATGGGTGGCGCATCACGCGAGCGTTTAGCTATGACCATCACGCAATCGAATGACTAATGCGCGCCTCGGGTGCCCGCAACGTTTGCTAAAGGCCAAAAGCGGGCACGCGTATCAAGAGACGGGCGCGTTCGCGACCGGCTCTTTTGCGCCCATCACGAGCAGCCATAGCATGAGAGCGATCTCTCCGAGCAGCGCGGGGAAGACAATGTTGGAGAGCATATTCCCGTATTGCGGCAACAATAAGCCGGTAAGGCTCAGGGCCACATAGGCGATGCCGTTGATGACCAGCCAGATGCCCAGGAAGCGCGGAAGAAAACGCGACCTGTACACAAGAATCGCGAGGGGAAAAAGCCACAGACCCCACAGGGTCTCCGCGGCGACGATCACCTGGTCATGCAAGCGCAGGAACAGCATGGCCAGGGCGTCCCGCTGAGGCTTGTCGAAGACGGACAAGAAGTCGGCACCGCGCACGAGTATCAGCGCCGCAGCGTCGTTCAGGACATTGAAGAAGTAGATGGCATCTGGCATGACGCCCAGCACCACCATCAGCACCGCGTGCTTCTGGTCCACGCCCTTGAACAATCGATAAAGTGCCAGCACGAGGAAGATACCGAACACCCCGGAGAACAACTCGGAAACGATGCCGAGGCGAAAGAGCGTCTCGTGCGCGACGATGTTGCTCGCCGTCGCGGATGCGTCCCCCTCCACGAACAGGGCGCTGGGAACATAGATGAGGCGAAAAGGGCCGGCCATCGACAGCAACAGATAGAAAAGCCCCGCCACTCTCGCATGCCTGCTAGTCGGGCTCATGTGTTGTCTCCTCGGAGGAAAACGCCGGTCAGAGGCGATCGATGCTGCTATAAAAAGGTTCTACACGGATTCGAGTAATTCGTGGAAATAAGTTTCTGGGGAACAGGGAACAGTGAAGGCGGCGGAAAGCCTGGGCTCTGAGGGCGCGCACAGGGAGCGACATCCAGCCAATCTCCCCTCTCCCCTAGAACGGTCCAGAGCCTCATCTATCCTCCTCTGTTTGAATGTTCGCTTCGGGTTGTGGACTCAACCGCGCCGCGCGGGCAGGAACCGGCTGTTTCGCAGCAGGCCCGCCGAGACCAGCGACACCAGCACGCCGACCGGGAATATCTCCACGAAGACCATCGGCAGGCGGAACATCGGGTCGGCGTACTGGACCTTGAACGCCGCCATGTCGGCGCTCAGCTTCGCCAGCGCCTCGGCGCTCGCGCCCTTTGCCTTTTCGTTCTCGATCATCGCCTTCGCATAGGAGCCGGCGAAATCCATGTGTGTCATTGCCTGCACCGCTTCCCAGGCGACCACGTAGAAGATCCCGGCGATGAAGCTGACCCCCAGCCCGACCCCGAGCGCCGGCCAGAACCCGATCACCCCGCCCCGGTCCACGTCCCGGTGATGCTTGATTCCCACGAACACCGCGCTCAGTGCGATCAGCATGGTCGTATAGCCGATCAGCAGGCCGTATGTCATCGGCGGCATCCCGGAGAACGCGGTGAAGGTAACGACCTCGAACCCACCGACGACCAGGCCCGCGATCACGCCGTATTTCAGGATGGTCCGCAACATGGTGTTACTCCTTGAGTGGTGGGTTGAGCCGCTATTGACCGCGATCCGGCGCCGCCCGGCAATCGCCCGAATGGGTGATTTGGGCCTGCTCACCCCGAATAATCCCGCCCCGAATCATCCGGCGTCAGGGCACGATCCCCAGCTCGCGCGCCCGGCGGATCGCCTCGGTGCGCCGCCTCGCGCCCAATTTCTCGAACAGCCGCGCCACATGCGTCTTGACCGTGTTCGGCGACACGTGGAGGTGCGCGGCGATCTCCTTGTTGGAGCGGCCGGCGGCCAGTTCGTGCAGCACCTCCAGTTCCCGCTCGCTCAGGCCCAGCGCCGCCTGCGCCTTCGGGTTGCCGTCAAAGGCGACCGGCGCCGGCGCGGCGAAGACCCGCACGCCGAGGACAATGCCCAGCACCAGGAAGGCGGCCGCGACCAGGAACACGTAGATATCGCCCGAATGCATCCGCGCCAGGCGCTGGTAGTCGAGCCACTGCAGGGCCAGCGTCCCCGCCGCCAGCAATGCCCCATAGCCGACCACCCGCTTCCACATCCCCGCCTCCGCTCGCCCCTTATGTGGTCATCTTAGCGCCGGTCCACGGACAGCATGGGTCGCCGGCGAACGGCCGCCGGGTTCGTCCCCGCGCTGGCGAGCTTCGTCCCTTATCGGGGGACGTGGCATGTCTGGCGCATGCATCATTCGCCCACATCGGAACCGAGGATCATCGATGAAGCACCTGTTCTGCACCGTGGGGCCGCGCTGTCGCTCTCCGTGGCTTCGTGGTACACAGCCGCGAACATGAGGATTATTTCTTCAAGGGCCGTGCCTTTCCGGTCGAACCGCTACTACTGGTGGCCGATCGGGTTCGCCATCGCCACCGCGGTCGGCCTGTTGAATGGCGCGCATATGGCCTTGAACAGCGTCGCCCGCGGCTATGCGGCCTCGGCGACGCCGCGCATGGTCGAGGAACTGACCGGTGCCTGGACCTTCGTCGCGCTGCTACCCTTGATCGCGTACGCGGCGCGACGCATCCGGGCCCTTCCCCGCCCGTTCCCCTGGGCCTGGGCCCACGCCGGGGTATTCATCTGCTTCAGCGTGGCCCATACCAGCCTGATGTGGGGTTCGCGGCAACTGATCTTCGCCCTGCTCGGCCTCGGCCATTACGACTACGGCGACATGCCGTGGCGATACCTGATGGAGGCGCCGCTCGGCCTGGTGCTGTATGGCCTGGTGGTGTTCATCACCTGGCTGCTCGACCAGTTCCGCGCGGGACGCCAACGCGAACTGGATGCGGTCCGGCTGGAATCGGCGCTGGCCGAGGCGCGGCTCGAGGCGCTGCGCCTGCAGCTCAACCCGCACTTCCTGTTCAACGCGCTGAACGCGGTATCGGCCACGCTCTACGATCAACCGCGCGTCGCCGACGAGATGCTCGCGCGGATCGGCGAGCTGCTGCGCGCGACGCTGAGCACCAGCATCCAGGAACACACGCTTGCCGACGAGTTGCGCCTGCTCGACCTGTACCTGGCGATCCAGCGCTCGCGCTTCGGCGACCATCTGCGCGTCGATGTTGAGGTGCCCGACGACCTGAAGCGTGCCAGGGTGCCTTTCCTGGTCCTGCAGCCGCTGGTGGAGAACGCCATGGAGCACGCCGGCGACGATCATGCGCGGTGCGTGGAAATCCGCGCCAGCGCGAGCGGCGACCGGCTGGACCTGCATGTGCGGGACCATGGCGCGGGCATCGACGCGGCGTCCACGCCCGGGCTCGGCATCGGCCTTGGCAATATCCAGTCGCGCTTGCGGCATCTGTATGGCGAGCTGGCCGGCATGCGCCTGCAAAGCCATGCGGACGGCGGCGCCGTCGTCAGCCTGTGGCTGCCGCTCAGGCGAGAACCGCAATGAGCCTGCGTGTGGTCATCGTGGACGACGAGGCGCCGGCGCGCTCGAAGCTGCGCCGTTATCTTGCCGATGCGCCCGGCGTCGAACTGGTCGGCGAGGCGGCGAATGGCCGCGAGGCGCTGACCACGATCCATCGCGAGCGACCGGACGTGGTTTTCCTGGACGTGCGCATGCCGGACATGGACGGCTTCGCCGTGCTGGAGGCGCTCGGCGATCCGCTGCCCGCCGAGATCGTCTTCGTCACCGCGTATGGCGATTACGCCTTGCAGGCGTTTGGCGTGCAGGCCTTCGATTACCTGCTGAAACCGGTCAGCCCCGAGCGTTTCGATCGCCTGCTCGCGCGTATGCGCGAACGCCTGTCACCGCGCGACGCGATGGCCGGCCGGATCGAACGGCTGTTGCAGGCCTTGCCGGAGCCGACGACCTGGGCCGAACACCTGCTGGTGCAGGCCGATGACCGTGCCGAACTGATCGCCGCGACCCAGATCAGCCGCGTCGAGGCGGATCGCAATTACTTGATGGTGCACGCCGACGGCCGTTGCCATCGCCTGCGCGGCACGCTGGAACGACTGCAGGCGCGGCTCGATCCGGCCCGCTTCGTGCGGGTGAATCGCTCCACCGTGGTGCGCCTGGCCGCGATCCGCGAGGTCGCGCCCTGGCCCGACGGCGAGTTTCGGCTGTGCCTCGACGACGGCAGCCGGGTGACCTGGACCCGCCGCTATCTGGACAACGCCCCGCCCAGCCTGCTGACCCGGATCTGAGACCGGCCCATCCGGGCCGTTGACTTTGGCCGTCCAGACGCCTACCTTCTGCACCGCTAACGGTCTTCATCTTTATATCTTGATAGAAAGATGAAGTTAAAAGGGAAGCCGGTGGGAATCCGGCACTGCCCCGCAGCGGTAAGCGGAAACGAACCCCGTCACAGGCACTGGAACCGATGGTTCCGGGAAGCGACGGGCAGTAGGCCGGGCCGATCAGGCCCCTTGTCCGCGAGTCCGAAGACCTGCCGTGGCCGGAGGCGCAAGCCTCCGTTCGACCTGGCGCCCCGGCGCCGGTTCGCCCGCGGGGGCGAAGGTCGCAGGCACTCCGGTGCCGGGCCTCGCATGCCCGGCACCGTGGTGCTGCCGCTCCTTCGTTCCTCTCTTGCCACCCGCAACTGAGGAAACGTTTCATGACTTCGATTACGTATCTGGGTTTTCCGCGCATCGGCCGCCGACGCGAGCTCAAGCGCGCACTGGAAAGCTACTGGCGTGGCGATACCGGCGCCGACGAGCTTCACGCCACCGGGGCAAGCTTGCGCCGCACGCATTGGATGGCGGCGGCACAGGCCGGGGCCGACGTGGTGCCGGTCAACGACTTCTCGCTCTATGACCATGTCCTCGATATGGCCGTGCTGCTCGGTGCGATACCCGATCGCTACCGCGGCCTGGTCGGACGCGACGAGACCGCCGGCTATTTCGCCATGGCCCGCGGCCACCAGCGCGACGGCGTGGATCTTCCCGCGCTGGAAATGACCAAGTGGTTCGACACCAACTACCACTACCTCGTACCGGAGCTGCACGCTGGCCAGAGCTTCTCGCTGGACCCGCGCAAGCCGCTCGGCGAATACGCCGAGGCAAAGGCGCTCGGCCTTGCCGCGCGTCCTGTAATCCTGGGGCCTGTGTCGTTCCTGCTGCTGTCCAAGACGGTCGATGGCAGCGCTGCGCTCGACCTGCTCGATCGTCTGCTCCCGGTCTATGTGGAACTGCTCGCCCTCCTCGTCGCCGAAGGCGTGGGTGAAGTACAGATCGACGAGCCCTGCCTGGTGCTCGACCTGGACCATGGCGCGCACGATGCCTGGCGCCATGCCTATGCGATTCTCGGCAAGGCCGTGTCGCCCGCCTTGATGCTGGCCACTTACTTTGGCGGCATCGCCCACCACCTGCCCCTGATCGCCAGGCTGCCGGTCGCCTGCCTGCATGTCGACCTGGTCCGGGCGCCGGAACAGCTCGACGAGGTCCTGGCGAGCTGGCCGAAGGACCGCGCGCTGTCGCTGGGCATCGTCGACGGCCGCAATGTCTGGCGCAGCGATCCGGACAACGTGCATTCGCTGCTGACGCGGGCACTCGGCGAACGCGGGCCGTCGCGGCTGTCGGTGGCGCCTTCCTGTTCGCTGCTCCACGTGCCGGTCGATCTGGCCTCGGAGCGTCATCTCGAACAGCCATTGCTGGGATGGCTGTCCTTCGCGCTGCAGAAGATCGCCGAACTGCGCACCTATGTCGATGCCGCCGACGGCGATAGCGACGCCGTCGGCAGACTCGCCGCGCAGCGAGAGGTCATCGCGCAACGGCGGACATCGCCCGAAGCGATGCGTCGCGAGGTGCGCGCCCGCACGCGCCAGCTCACCTCGCAGTCCACGCTGCGCCGGTCCGGCCATGCGCAACGGCGACTGACCCAGGCCGAACGCTTCGGGCTGCCCTTGTTGCCGACGACGACGATCGGTTCGTTTCCGCAGACCGATACCTTGCGTACTGCCCGTGCCGCGAACCGCGCCGGCAAGCTGGCCGACCACGACTACGAACGCCTGCTCGAGGACGAGATCCGCCACGTCGTCGCCTTCCAGGAACAGGCCGGCATCGACGTCCTCGTCCACGGCGAGCCGGAACGCAACGACATGGTCGAGTATTTCGGCGAGCAGCTCGAAGGCTATGCCTTCACCCAGATGGGCTGGGTGCAGAGCTACGGTTCGCGTTGCGTCAAGCCGCCGATCATCTTCGGCGACGTCTCCCGTCCGCGCGCCATGACGGTGCGCTGGTCGTCCTTCGCACAGTCGCTGACCGACGCGGCCGATGAAGGGCATGCTCACCGGGCCGGTCACCATGCTGCAATGGGCCTTCGTCCGCGACGACCTGCCCCGCGCCGATGTCTGCCGGCAGATCGCGCTCGCGTTGCGTGACGAGGTATGCGACCTGGAGGCCGCCGGTATCGGCATCGTGCAGATCGACGAACCCGCCTTGCGCGAAGGTTTGCCCTTGCGACGCGGCGACTGGGCGGCCTATCTGGATTGGGCCGTGCAGAGCTTTCGCATCACCGCTGGTGGCGTCAGCGACGCCACCCAGATCCACACGCATATGTGCTACTCGGAGTTCAACGACATCATCGAGGCGGTCGCCGCGATGGACGCCGATGTGATCTCGATCGAGACCAGCCGGTCGCGGATGGAACTGCTGGATGCTTTCACCCGCTACCGCTACCCGAACGGCATCGGCCCCGGCGTCTACGACATCCACTCGCCGCGCATTCCCGGCCGCGAGGACATGTCGCACCTCCTGCGCAAGGCGCTGGAGGTCCTGGCGCCGGACCAGCTCTGGGTCAACCCGGATTGCGGGCTGAAAACCCGCGGCTGGGCCGAGGTCGAGCCGGCGCTGGAGGCCATGGTCGCGGCCGCCCGCGAGCTTCGCCAGGAGCTGGCCCTGACCGCCTGAAGCGCCCGGGAGGCGCCCCGGACATGAATGTGCATGCAATTGCCATGCATCGGGTTTAGCCTAGACGGCTGCAAACCCGACGGGCGCCATGTATGATGGCGCCCCCTTTCATCTCTTTATCCGTAAAGAAGGATATATGCCGCGATGAGCAGCTACCTCTTCACCTCCGAGTCGGTCTCCGAAGGCCACCCGGACAAAATCGCCGACCAGATCTCCGACGCCGTCCTCGACGCCATCCTGGCGCAGGACAAGCGCGCCCGCGTGGCCTGCGAGACGCTGGTGAAGACCGGCGTGGCGATCGTCGCCGGTGAGATCACCACCAGCGCGTGGATCGACCTCGAGGCGCTGACCCGCAAGGTCATCCTGGACATCGGCTACGACAGCTCGGAAGTCGGCTTCGACGGCGAGACCTGCGGCGTGCTGAACCTGATCGGCAAGCAGTCCCCGGACATCAACCAGGGCGTGGACCGCAAGAAGCCCGAAGAACAGGGCGCCGGCGACCAGGGCCTGATGTTCGGCTATGCGACCAATGAAACCGCCGAATACATGCCGGCGGCGATCCATTACGCGCATCGCCTGGTCGAGCAGCAGACCAAGGTCCGCAAGAAGAAGAATTCGCCCCTGCCGTGGCTGCGCCCGGACGCGAAGAGCCAGGTCACCCTGCGTTATGAGGACGGCAAGGCCGTCGCCATCGACGCCGTCGTGCTTTCCACCCAGCACGATCCGGACGTCAAGCAGAAGGACCTGATCGAAGGCGTGCGCGAGCTGATCCTGAAGCCGGTGCTGCCGGCCAAGCTGCTGCACAAGGGCACCAAGTTCCACATCAACCCGACCGGCAAGTTCGTGATCGGCGGCCCCGTGGGCGACTGCGGCCTGACCGGCCGCAAGATCATCGTCGACACCTACGGCGGCTGGGCCCGTCACGGCGGCGGCGCGTTCTCGGGCAAGGATCCGTCCAAGGTCGATCGTTCGGCAGCCTATGCCGCGCGCTACGTGGCGAAGAACATCATCGCCGCCGGCCTCGCCGACCGTTGCGAAATCCAGGTCAGCTATGCCATCGGCGTGGCTGAGCCCACCTCGATCTCGGTGACCACCTTCGGCACCGGCAAGATCTCCGACGACAAGATCGAGAAGCTGATCCGCAAGCACTTCGACCTGCGCCCGTACGGCATCATCCAGATGCTCGACCTGGTGCACCCGATGTACCAGGCGACCGCATCGAACGGTCACTTCGGCCGCAAGCCGTACGAAGTCACCGATGCCAACGGCAACGTCTTCACCGCTTTCTCCTGGGAGAAGACGGACAAGGCCGACGCCCTGCGCGAAGCTGCCGGCCTCGGCGGCAAGCACAAGTAAGCAGCACGAAACAGTGTCGTGAAAGAGCCCCGCTTCGGCGGGGCTTTTTTTTCAAACGTGAAAAAAGCGTTGACATCCGTACGCGCCTTTCTTAATGTCGGCACCGACTCGTAAGTTCATGCGGATGGAATCGCAGGTTTAACGCAAGTCGCAACGATGCGAATGCTTCACGGCCCAAACGGATCACCGGGCAGTTCCTGAAAGTCTTTGGCCAGGGCAATGAGGATGCCTCCGCCGCTTTCCCGAGTGCAGCCGTGCCTGCCTCTTCCCGGTTCCTCCGTGCATCGCGCGTCTTGCCGCGCCCCGGTTCCGTTCGCGCGCCAGGAAGTCGCCGGTCCCGTCGTGCGGGACCTTCATCACAGGGAAGAGAGAAGCCATATGCCCAAGCATCCCCCGCAGGTCCAACGAACCTTTCGCCACTCCCTCATCGCATTGGCCGTCGCGGCAAGCCTTGCCTCCGCCGGCGCGCTTCGCGCAGTCGAACGCGTCCGGCGTGATCTTCGGCCGCGCCCATGCGGCCGCGAATACCCAGGTGCGGGTCGAGAACATCGACACCGGCCTGGTCCGCGAGATCGCCGTCGACGCCGAGGGCCGTTACCGTGCCGCGTCCCTGCCAGTGGGCCGCTACAAAGTGAGCCTGCAGCGTGATGGCGCAACGGTCGGCACCCGCGACAACGTCAGCGTCAACATCGGCTCGGGCACCGACGTGAGCTTTATCGCCGAGGCCTCGCAGCAGCTAGAAGGCATCGCCGTGGTCGCCAATGCGCTACCCGCGATCGATATCTCCTCGGTCGACTCACGCACGGTCATCACCTCCGAACAGCTGCAGAAACTGCCGCTCGCGCGCAACACCACCGCCGCCGCTCTGCTGGCGCCGGGTACCGTCGCCGCCGACTCGCGCTACGGCAACGTCGCCTCCTTTGGCGGCGCCTCCGCCGCGGAGAACCAGTACTACATCAATGGTTTCTCGGTGACCAACGCGTTGACGGGCCTGGGGTCCGTCGCCCTTCCCTTCAATGCGATCGATCAGCAGCGGGTCTACACCGGCGGCTACGGCGCCGAGTACGGACGTTCGACGGGTGGCGTGGTGGAAATCGTCACTCGTCGAGGCGGCAATACCTGGCAAGGCGGCGCACAGATGCTGTGGACGCCGCAATACCTGGCCGATTCTCCACGCAACATTTATCGCCAAGGCCAGCTCTATCAGGATCGGAGCAGAAACAAAGGTACGGATTTTGAGTACGCAGCCTATCTCGGCGGCCCACTGATCAAGGACAAGCTGTTCTTCTATGGTGCCGTCGACATCACCCAGAGCAAAGACACCATCGTTGGAAGCGTTGCCAACAACACCAAGGTTCAGAACAACGCCCGCGCTAACCGATGGCTGACCAAGATCGACTGGAATATCACGGACAACCACAGTCTCGAATTCACCGGTATCGGCGATAACACTGCAGCAACGAACGACGTGTACTCGTACGACTACAACACTGGCAAACGCGGTAACTACCGCGGCCGTGAAGACCTGAAGAACGTTTCGACCGCGGGCTCTTCGCCCGGCGGCAACGTCTATATCGGCCGATACGCCGGTTACCTGACTGACAACCTCACCGTGAATGCACTGTACGGTCGCAGCAGCAGCCAGCACAGAGATACGACCGATAGCATCTCGGGTCTGGATTGCCCGATCATCGGCGATGTGCGTGGCGGCACACCCGTCACGGGTTGTGGCGTACTCGGCAGCAGCCTCCTGGCACCCGGCGCCTACGACAAGACCCGAAGCTGGCGCCTTGACGTTGAGTACCAAATCGGCGACCACACCTTGCGTGCGGGCGTGGACAACCAGTCACTCGACTCCTTCAGTGGCAGCCGCTACGAAGGAAACAACTTCTGGCAATACAACAGGATCCCCACCTCTCCAGATGCGTTGAAGAACCTGCTCACCGCGTACCCTGAATTGGCCATTCCTCCTGGTGCCACCGAGATGGTTCTGCGCCAGAAATTCGTCAGCGAAGCCCGCGCGCGCACGATCCAGGAAGCTCAGTACATCGAGGATCACTGGCAGGTCAATGACAACTGGATGCTCTATGCGGGCCTTCGCAACGAGCAGTTCAAGAACTTGAACGGCGATGGCCAGGTCTACGTAAAACAACGACACCAGCTGGCTCCCCGCCTCGGCGTGAGCTGGGATGTATTCGGCGATTCCCAGCTGAAGATCTATGCCAATGCTGGTCGTTATCACCTGGCGATACCTTCCAACGTAGCGATCCGCGGCGCATCGGGTTCGCTCTTCGAGCGGGAGTGGTACTCCTTCGAAGGCATCGATCCGATCACCGGCGTGCCCACCGGCGCCAAGCCCATTTCCGATATCCATTACTCCAACGGAGCCGACGGCAGCACACCCGACCCGAAACAGGTGGCGGCACGCGGCCTCAAGGCTTACTACCAGGACGAGTACATCCTCGGTTTCGACAAGCAGCTGGGCGACGACTGGGTCGTCGGCGCCAAGGCGATCTATCGCAACCTCAAGAGTTCGATCGACGATTTCTGCGACAGCCGACCGTTCGAACGCTATGCCGCGAAGCACGATATCGACCTGACGAATGCCAATGTCGATCGTTGCTTCATCTTCAACCCGGGCGAAAGCAACTCGTTCCTGATCGACACCTCCGGCAAAGGCGATTACCGGGAGTTCAACCTTTCCAAGGAAGACCTGGGCTTCCCTGCCCTCAAGCGCCGTTACTACGCATTGGAAACCTACCTCGAACATCGCTTCAGCCAGCAGTGGTACGGCAAATTCCAGTACGTTTTCTCGCGCAGCTACGGTAACTCCGAGGGCCTGCTCAAGTCGGATATCGGCCAGCTGGATCCTTCGGTGACGCAGGATTGGGATTCGCCGGAAATCATGCAGGGCGCCAACGGTCCGTTGCCCAATGACCGCACACATGTGGTCAAGGCATTCGGCTATTACCAACCCAACGAACGCTGGTTGTTCGGCAGCAATCTGACGGTGGCCTCGGGCCGCCCGAAGAACTGCTTCGGCCTGGGCCCCAACGACGTGATCGGCTACGGCCCCGCGTACTTCTACTGCGACGGCGAACCGTCACCGCGCGGCTCGCGCGGGCGTCTACCCTGGACCTGGGACATCGCCGTCAATGCGCAGTACATGCCCGCATTCGGCAAGGGCAAGCTCGCACTGACAGCCGACATCTTCAACCTGTTCAGCCAGCAACGATCGTTGTCTGTCTATGAACGCGGCGAAACGGCCTCGGGCGCCAAGGACATTAACTACCTGCGAACGATCAGCTACCAGACGCCCCGCTACGTCCGCCTCGGCGCGCGTTACGACTTTTCGCTCTGAATTATTTCCGTAAAGAATAACCAGAAAAACGCCGGCGACCCGCAATTCCCCGGCTCAGACCTCCCCAGTTCGGCCGCCGCACCCACGGCGGCCGTTTTTTGGGGGCTACGGACCGGCCCGCGCCCAGCTACAATACGCGGATGTCCCTTATCCAACTCCAACGGCTCGACTTCAGCGTCGGCGGCCCGCTCCTGCTCGAACAGGTGGATCTTTCGATCGAAACCAACGAGCGCGTCTGTATTGTCGGGCGTAACGGCGCCGGCAAATCCACCCTGATGAAACTGATCGCGGGTGAATTGCACCCCGACGACGGCGAAGTGCGCGTCCAGGGTGGCACGCGGGTCGCCCGGCTGACCCAGGAAGTGCCGCAGGACACCGCGGGCAGCGTTTTCGACGTCGTTGCCGCGGGTCTTGGCGAGCTCGGCCACCTGCTTGCCGAATACCACCACCTGATCGCCAGCGGCGATTTTGACCGCCTGGGCGACGTGCAGCACAAAATCGAGGCGCAGAACGGCTGGGATCTGGATGCCCGCGTGCAGCAGGTGATCACCCGGCTGGAACTGCCCGAGGACAGCGATTTCTCCGAGCTTTCCGGCGGCATGAAGCGCCGCGTCCTGCTTGGCCAGGCCCTGGTCCGCGCGCCAGACCTGCTCCTGCTCGACGAGCCGACCAACCACCTGGATATCGAAGCGATCGCCTGGCTCGAGGAGTTCCTGAAGAACTTCGCCGGCAGCATCATCTTCATTACCCATGACCGCAGCTTCCTGCGCTCACTAGCTACCCGCATCGTCGAGATCGATCGCGGCCAGGTGACCAGCTGGCCGGGCGACTACGAGAACTATCTGCGCCGCCGCGAGGAACGCCTGCACGCCGAATCGCAGGCGAACTCGCTGTTCGACAAGAAGCTCGCCCAGGAAGAAGTGTGGATCCGCCAGGGTATCAAGGCCCGGCGCACCCGCAACGAAGGCCGCGTGCGCGCACTGAAGGCCTTGCGAAACGAGCGCGCCGAGCGCCGCGAGGTCGGCGGCACGGCGAAGATCACCCTCGCCACCGCCCAGGCCGGCGGCCGCAAAGTCATCGACGCGAAGCACATCACCCAGGCCTACGGCGGCCGCACCCTGCTGCGCGATATCTCCACCACGATCATGCGCGGCGACCGGATCGGCATCATCGGCCCGAATGGTGCGGGCAAGAGCACGATGCTGAAGATACTTCTCGGCCAACTGACACCGCAGCAAGGCGAGGTCACGCTCGGCACCGGCCTGGAAATTGCCTATTTCGACCAGCATCGCTCCTTGCTCGACGATTCACTGAACGCGCTGGACAATGTCGCCGAAGGCCGCGAGTACATCGAGCTCAACGGCCAGCGCAAGCACATCATCGGCTACCTGCAGGACTTCCTGTTCTCGCCCGAGCGTGCGCGCGCCCCGATCACCCGCCTGTCCGGCGGCGAGCGCAATCGCCTGCTGCTGGCCAAGCTGTTCGCCCAACCCTCCAACCTGCTGGTGATGGACGAACCGACCAACGACCTCGATGTCGAGACGCTGGAACTGCTCGAGGAACTGCTCGGGGAATATTCCGGGACCTTGCTGCTGATCTCGCATGATCGCGCTTTCCTCGACAATGTCGTGTCCGGCACCCTGGTCCTCGAGGGCGACGGCAAGGTCGGCGACTACGTCGGCGGATACAGCGACTGGGTGCGCCAGCGCCCTGTCGCTTCGGCGGCAACCAGCGCGCCCGCGGCGAAGCCGCGGCGCCGGTCGTCGCGGCCGCGCCGAAGCGCAAGCTCAGCTTCAAGGAACAGCGCGAGCTGGATCTGTTGCCGGCGAAACTGGAGCAACTGGAAGCGGATATCGCGACGCGCACCGAGGCGATGAATGCACCGGGCTTCTTCCAGCAGGATGGCGCGGTCATCGTGAAAGCGAATGAAGCCATCGCCGCCTTGCAGGCTGAACTCGAGAAGGCCTTCGCACGCTGGGAAGAACTTGAGGTCTCGGCATCCTGAGGCTGCAAAGCCTTTGATCGTCATGCCGGCGCAGGCCGGCATCCCGTGGCCTCAGTACACGATGAAAGCCGCGCGTGTCAGCACATAAACCTGCATCGTCCTGCCCGATGGACGCGGTCGCCACTGGACCCCGGCCTGCGCCGGGGTGACGGTGAGGGGATTGGATTTTCACGCAATGCTCAGCCGGTGTTTTGCAGGCCTTGAGAGACGCCGTTCACGCACGCGACCAATGCGGACAACAACGCATCGTCCTCACCTTTCGTCGCGCGCCAGCGCCTGAGCAGGTCCACTTGCAGCAGGCTCATCGGATCCACATACGGATTGCGCAGGCGAATCGATACGGCGAGGCGCGGATCGCTTTGCAACAGCTCGTTCGCGCCCTTGAGCTTCAGCACCCAGTGCACCGTCCGTTCGAACTCGTCGCGGATCATCGGGAAGAAGGTTTCGTGCAGCGGGCCGGCCAGCTTCGAAAACGCCTCGGCGATGGCCAGGTCGGCCTTGGCCAGGACCATTTCGACGTCATCCAGCATCGTGGTGAAGAAAGGCCACTCGCGCGCCATTTCGGCAAGCGTGTCTTCGCCGTGCCCGGCCGCCCCCTGCTCAAGCGCACTGCCCAGGCCATACCATCCCGTAAGCACGGCGCGGCACTGGGTCCAGGCGAACACCCAGGGAATCGCGCGCAGGTCTTCCACGCCCTTCATGCTGCGACGGCGCGCGGGGCGCGAGCCCAGCGTCATCCTTTCGATCACATCGATCGGCGTGGCGCCACGGAAATAATCGACGAAGCCCTCGGTCTCGACGAAAGCGCGATAGGCAACGCGACTGCGGTCGGAAAGATCCGCCATCACCTCGCGCCAGGCGTCCTCGCGCGACTCGGCGATACGCGGCCGCAGCGAGGCGCGCATCACGGCGCCGACAGTCTGCTCCAGGTTGCGCAGGGCCAGTGCGCGCGTGCCGTACTTGCGATGGATCACTTCGCCCTGCTCGGTCACCCGCAGCACGCCGCCGACCGAGCCGCGCGGCGAGGCCATCAAGGCCGGCGTGATCCGCGAACCGCCGCGACTGGCCGAGCCACCGCGACCGTGGAAGAAGGCAAGCCGGATACCGGCGGTTTTGGCAACCTCGAGCATCTCCACCTGGGCGCGTTGCAGGCTCCAGCGCGAGGCGACGGTACCGCCGTCCTTGCCGCTGTCCGAATAACCGAGCATGACCCATTGGCGATCGCCGCGTGCGGTCAGATGGGCGCGATAGACCGGATCGTCGAGCAAGGCCTGCAAAGTTGCCGGTCCCTCCTTGAGATCGTCGATGGTCTCGAACAGCGGGGCCACGTCGAGCGGCACGCGACCGTTCTCCAGCAGACCGCCGCGGCGTGCCAGGGCGAGGACGGCGAGCACGTCCGCGGCCGATTCGGCCATGCTGATGATGTACAGGCCGGTTGCCTCGGGCCCATAGCGTTTGCGCGCGTCGGCGATCGTCGCGAACACGTCGCGCAGCGAGGTGGCGGCCTCGTTGTCCTCGCCGGCAACGAAACTGCGCTCGCCACCGGCGAAGGGACCGAGCAGGCGCACCCGCTTGACGTTGTCGTATTGGGTCCACTGCGTGTCGTCGAGCAGCGCGGATAAGGCCTCATCGTGGACACGCGCGTCCTGGCGCACGTCCAGCCGGGCCAGATGGAAACCAAAGGTCCGCGCGCGCCAGAGCAGCCGGCGCACCGCGAATGCACCCGCGTGCGCACCGCCATGACCGAGCAGGCTCTTTTCGACCAGGGCGATATCGTCGATGAACTCGTCGGCGGACGCATAGGCAGCGGCCTGCTCGCCCAGCGTGGCCTGCAGGCGCGCGGCGACCATGCTCAGGAAGCAGCGGTACGGCATGTCCGCATGGCGCGGACGGATCCGCGCGGCGGCTTCCGGCATGCGGTCTCGGTAATCCTCCAGTCGCCTGCCCAGACGCTCGTCGATACTGACGCGATCGTCCGTCTGGCTGAGCAGGCGCGCCAGCTCGCCGACGTCTTCGGCGTAACGCTCCAGCACGTGACTGCGCTGCGCGGCCAGGCTGGCGGCGATCGTCTCCGCACCGACATTGGGATTGCCGTCCATATCGCCGCCGACCCAGGTGGCGAAGCGCAGCATGCGCGGTAGCTCGTCGACCGCGCCGTAGCTGTCGGCAAAGGCTTGTTGCATGGATTCGTACAGCGCCGGCAGCACGCGATAGATCGGCTCGGCCAGGTAAAACCCGACATGGTCGAATTCATCCTGCACGCTCGGTCGCACACGGCGAGGCCTCGGCCGTCTGCCAGCCGGCGGACAGCGCCATCAGGATGCGTGCATCGTCGTCGCGACGCTCCTGCGGCGTGCGCGTCGGATCGAATTCCTCGACCAGGGCACGGACGATTTCCTGCTCCTTCTCCAGCAGCGACCGCCGCACCGCCTCGGTGGGATGCGCGGTGAACACGGGCTCGACATCCAGGCGCCCGAGCAGGGCCAGCAGTTCCTCGCGCCCGACGCCCTGCTTTTTCAAGCCGGCCAGCACTGCCTCCAGCGATTCGGGCTGCGGCGCGGCGCCCTCGCGCTGGTAGTCGCGACGGCGGCGGATGCGATGCACGCGCTCGGCGGTGTTCACGGCCTGGAAATACGTGGCGAAGGCCCGCGCCAGCGCCTCGGCGGCGGCCGCATCCAGCCCGGTCAACGGCTCGGCCAGGGCCTGGACCGCGGCACCGCTGCGCCGACGGCGGATCGCCTCGGTCCGCACCGTCTCAACCTGCTCGAAGAATGCCTTGCCACCCTGCTCGGCCAGCATCTGCCCGACCAGGGCGCCCAACCGGCGGACGTCCTCGCGCAAAGGGCCGTCGTGGGGGAGGAATTCGTTGTCGCGCGGCGTTTCCATGATCGTCCTCATACCCGGGTCGAACCCCACCTTACCGAATTTTCTGCCTTTATCCATTCATCCGGAAGAAAGGATATAATCGAGGCCTTGTCTTGCCCGCCGAGGGGCGCTGCGACCGTCAGGAACGGCCAGGCTCGGCGCGGTAACAGCACCAACCGCGCCCCCGTAACCAGTCGGAGCCAAAGCCCATGAACGCTGTCACCAAAGATACCGCCGCGAACGACTACAACGTCCGCGACATGTCCCTCGCCGAACTCGGCCGCCGCCGCATCCGCATGGCGGAAGAGGAAATGCCGGGCCTGATGCAGATCCGCGCCCACTACGCCAAGGAAAAGCCGCTCAAGGGCGTGCGCCTGTCCGGCTCGCTGCACGTCACCAAGGAAACGGCCGTGCTCGCCGAGACCCTGCGCGAACTCGGCGCCTCGGTGCGCTGGGCCTCGTGCAACATCTTCTCCACCCAGGACGACGTCGCCGCCGCGATGGCCGCCGGCGGCCTGCCGGTCTTCGCCTGGAAGGGCGAGACCCTGGAAGAGTACTGGGACTGCACCCTCGACATGCTCACCCACCCGGGCCAGACCGGTCCGCAGCTGATCGTCGACGACGGCGGCGATGCCACCCTGCTGATCCACAAGGGCCTGGAGCTCGAGAACGGTTCGCGACTGGGTCAACAGCCCCGGCGCCAACCACGAAGAGCAGGTGATCAAGGACCTGTCTGAAGCGCGTCGCCAAGGAGCGTCCGGGCTTCTGGAAGAAGGTCGCCGCCGAGTGGCGTGGCGTTTCCGAAGAAACCACCACCGGCGTGCATCGCCTGTACCAGCTCGCCGAAGCCGGCCTGCTGCTGGTTCCCGCGATCAACGTCAACGACTCGGTCACCAAGAGCAAGTTCGACAACCTCTACGGCTGCCGTGAATCGCTGGCCGACGGCATCAAACGCGCCACCGACCTGATGGTCGCCGGCAAGGTTGCCGTCGTCTGCGGTTATGGCGACGTCGGCAAGGGCTGCGCGCATTCGCTCAAGGGCTTCGGCGCGCGCGTCATCGTCACCGAGATCGATCCGATCAATGCCCTGCAGGCCGCGATGGAAGGCTTCCAGGTCACCACGATCGAAGACACCCTCGGCATCGGCGACATCTACGTCACCACCACGGGCAACAAGGACATCATCACGCTCGAGCACATGGCGGCGATGAAGAACAACGCCCTGGTCTGCAACATCGGCCACTTCGACAACGAGATCCAGATGGATCGCCTGAACACGGCGAAGGACGTCTCGCGCGAGACGATCAAGCCGCAGGTCGACCGCTACACCTTTGCCTCGGGCCGCGCCATCTACATGCTCGCCGAAGGCCGCCTGGTCAACCTCGGCTGCGCCCACGGCCATCCGAGCTTCGTCATGTCGAACAGCTTCTCCAACCAGACGCTGGCGCAGATCGACCTGTGGAAGAACAAGGACACCTACGAGAAGACGGTCTACCGCCTGCCCAAGAAGCTGGACGAGGAAGTCGCCCGCCTGCACCTGGCGCAGATCGGCGTGAAGCTGACCACGCTGACGGCCGACCAGGCCGCCTACATCGGCGTGCCGGTGGAAGGCCCGTACAAGCCGGACCATTACCGCTACTGATCTTCGCGGTTATGAAGTAGAGCAAAGAGGCGGCCTTCGGGCCGCCTTTTTTGTCATTGACCTAAGTTTCGCGCCTGCAAACGACTACGGACACCTATGCGCACCGGCTACTGCGCCGTGGAGCGCAAACATCTGACCATGGAATTGGAATAGCAGCTGGCACGACGCCGGCATCGCATTCCGACACCCACCTGTCACATGGAGGTTCCATGAAAAACTTGCGCAGCGTACCCACCGCGGCCGTCGTTATCGCCTTGCTGGCTCCGACGCTCGCCCTTGCCAATGATCCGGCACTGTTCAACCCGGTGCCATCGATGATCGCCCTGGACAGGAGTGACCCAGCCCTGCTCGCCATTATCGAGAGACCCGCCTCGATTGTTACCCGACGCGTGAACGCCTTTGCGACCGTGGTCGACACCCGAACCGAGTCCATGCGTATCGCACTCGCTCCCGGCATCGAGGTCAAGGCTATCCGAAGTGATGCTCGTGACGAGGCGGATGGCACCACCGTATGGTGGGGCAGATTCGACACAGACGATCTGCAACGGGCCGGCTTGCCGAGCCTCGGCATGACGCGCGAGGAGCAGGACGTAATGAACTACACGCTACTCGTGCGCAACGGCGACATGATCACGGGCGAAGTCCGTGTCGGCGGCCAAATTTACGAGATACGCCCCCTGCATTCCGGCGACCATGCGCTTACGAAAGTCGATACCACACGACTGCCTTCTCTACACACCGACCATCAACCCGGAATAGCGACACCCCCATCGACCACGCGAAGCGTCGTAACCCGCACCCTGGATGACCAGGACCCGCCAAGCGATTCGACGCTCGACAAATCCAGGACAAAGATCCTGATCCTCTACACGGACCGCGCGGAGAGAGCCGTTCGCGACTTGCTCGGCTTTGCCAGGCACCTGATCGAAGTAACCAACAGGTCGTTCGTCAATAGCAAGATCGACAATAGCATCGAGATGGCAGCGCCCGGCGTCTTCCATAGCGATCTTGACGAATCGTTGCCGCACCACTTCCATCTGTCCTGGATAGCAGATAACGAAACCACTAACAAGTGGCGCAATTCGTATAGTGCCGACGTCGTAGCCGTGATTACCGACGATAAATATAACTCGCATTGCGGCCTTGGCGAGCAGGAAGCCCGCGCAGATCAAGCCTATATGACGGCCTCCTGGCAATGCACGGGACTATTCACGTTCACTCACGAACTTGGGCACATCTACGGCGCGGGTCACCACCCCGAGCGAGACAGAAATCCCCGGCGCCCGTACGGTCACGGATACAACGATCCGGCGGGCAATTTCTCGACAATCATGGGCAACCCCTGCGATATCGGCCGCTTGTGTGGACCCTCCCTCATATGGTCAAGCCCGGACCTGCGCTGGGAAGAAAAGTGGCCAGCGGGCACCGCGCATACCCATCACAACCAGCGGGTCATCAAGGAGCGAAAGGCCGCAGTCGCCGCGTTTCGATAATTGAAACTTCCGCCCAGCCCAAAGGGCGCACTGTGCGCCCTTTTCCTTTCGGAACCCGTGGAAATCCTTCGCTTTGCCGCGAATGCATCGGGACTTGGACGACATCGACCCCTCGCAGGAGCCGGTTTACCCATCGGCAAGCGACTACGGGCAGCCATACGTCCAGCGCATTGTCCGCCAAACGAGTAGCGCTAATTATGGCTACGCGACAGCGCGGTACTCGCGCGGCATCCCGACACGACCGGATCACATGGAGGTTCATATGAAAAATATTCGAAGCGCCCTTACCGCAGCCATCGCTCTTTCCCTGCCGTTCCCCGTAGTAGCCCTCGCCACTGAACCTGCGTTGTTCCATCCCCTACCGTCGATGATGACATTCGACAGGGACGACCCCGCCTTGCTTGCGATCCTCAACGACCCGAGCTCGGGTGTCACGCGGCAAGTGCGGACAGACGCCGCGCTGGTCGACAAGCGGAGTGCTTCCATGCGTATTGCGCTTGCACCAGGCATCGAAGTAATCGCCACTCGAAGCGATGCCTATGATGCGCCGGATGGCACCACGGTATGGCACGGTAGTTTCGATGTCGACGATTTGCGACGGGCTGGCATGCCGAGCATCGGCACGACCGAAGCGGAACACGACCTGATGAACTATGCCCTGCTCGTGCGCAACGGCAACATGATTACAGGGGATATTCACGTCGGTGGAGATATCTACTCGATACGCCCCTTGCACTCCGGTAGCCATGCGATCACCCAGATCGATGCCAGCCGATTGCCCCCGCCGCATACCGACGACCAGCTCGAACTGATGAATTCGACGGCAGACGCGTCCGCGGAGCATGTGCCACCGAACAATACCGGCACCTCGTCGGACCGGGCTCTCGACAAGACGAAGACCAAAGTGATGATCCTGTATGCCAAACGCGCGCGGCGCGTCGTCGCCGACATGACAGGCCTGGGGAGGCTATTCATCGAGACTACCAACAAGGCCTTCGCGAACAGCAAGATCGACACGGCGATCGAGCTTGCCGGGCCATCGGTTTTCGGGATCGAGTATGACGAATCCGGCGACCAGGCGACGGACCTCAACCGTGTCACCTACAAGGACGGCGTGATCGACATCGTCCATGCCATGCGCGACACCCATCAAGCCGATCTCGTCGCCCTGATCGTCGATGATCCGAACAAGCCGTTGCGGAGTTGCGGTGTCGGCTGGATCAACGTCAATGCGTCGCAAGCTTTTTCGGTGACCCAGTACAACTGCACGGGCAACTACACCTTCACCCACGAACTCGGCCATAACTACGGGGCGGCGCACGATGTCGCCAATGCCGGCAGGGCTCCCTATTCGTACGGATATGGCTATCACCAGCCACAAGGCAATTGGGGAACCGTCATGGCCTACCCTTGCCGGTTTGGGCGCGGATGCCCGCCGCTTCTTGCCTGGTCGAGCCCAAACCTGTTCCAGAACGGGCAACCGATGGGCACGGTCCATACGCACCACAACCAGCGGGTTGTGGACCAGCGCAAGGCCATCGTAGCCGGCTTTCGCTGATGGTCCTTGCCTGAAACGGAAAAGGTCATAGCGGAGCGACAGGGTTATCCCGGCGAGGTGACACAAAGGCAGTCTTCGGGCTGCCTTTGTTGTGCTTGGCCTGGCGGCCTATCCGGGAATGCTTACGCAAAGCCGGGTACGCGGTGGATATCGTGAACATCGATGGGCACCGACTATCGAATTGGGGCGAGGTACTGCCCAGCTACACCATCTCGATACCAACCATACGGATATCCCATGAGCCACATTCGAAGCTTTTTCCAGACGACGATAACCGGCGTGCTGCTTTCACCGGCGCTCGTGTTCGCCGCGAATCCTTCACTATTCGGCCTGCTGCCTGCAATGATGACCGCGCCCCAGGCAGACCCTACGTACCAGGCCATCATGGACGATCCGGCCTCGGTCAATACCCGACAAGTCAACGCCCACGCCGCGCTAGTCGACAAGATCACGCCTACCATGCAGCTTCAATTGGCTGCCGATGTGGAGGTCGCCGCCATTCGCACCGCCGCTTACGATGCGCCCGATGGAACCACCGTCTGGCACGGCCGCTTCGAGGCCGCCGAACTGCATCGTGCCGGCCTTGCCACGCCCGGACCGGGCGAGGTCCACCATGATGTAATGAACTACGTCTTGCTCGTTCGCCACGGCGACATGATTACCGGCGATATCCATATCGCAGGAAACGCCTACACCATCCGCCCGCTGCGCTCGGGCGGCCATGCGGTCACCAAGATCGACGTTTCACGCCTGCCTCCGCCGCACACGGAAGAGGATCTCGCGCTGATGCGCTCGCCCCCAACCACCGAAGCATCCTTTGGCGATCCGGACATGGGCGCACGGGCAGTGGACAAGGACAGGACCAAGGTCCTCGTCCTGTACGCCAACGGTGCGCAACGGGCGATCGCCGACGTCGTTGCACATGGCAGGCTCCTCGTCGAGACGACAAACAAGGCCTTTGCCAACAGCAAGATCGACGTTTCGCTGGAAATGGCCGGTCCCTCGGCGGTGAAACTGAATTACAACGAATCGGACAACCTGAGCACGAATCTGAATCGGCTTACCTACCGCGATGGCGTCATCGATAACGTGCACGCACTGCGCGATACCCATCAGGCCGATCTCGTGGCGCTGATTGTCAACAGCCGTGCGCAAAGTTGCGGTATTGCCTGGGGCAATCGCGATGCCAGCTTCGCCTTTTCCGTCACCGAATCCAACTGCACATCGAACTTCACATTCACTCACGAATTAGGTCACAACTACGGCGCCGCTCACGACGTAGCCAACGCGGGGCAGGCTCCCTATCCCTATGGTTATGGCTACCATCACCCACGGGGCGACTGGGGCACGATCATGACCTATCCATGCCGTTTCGGCCGTCGCTGCCCACCTGTACTGTTCTGGTCGAGCCCGAACCTGACTTATCAGGGCGCAGTGATGGGTACGGCTCAGAAGCATCACAACCAGCGTGTCGTGGATCAACGCAAGGACGTTATTGCCGGCTTTCGCTGATGCGTGAACGACGGCCGGACGCGCATCTCCACACTGGTGCCGTCCTGCCTGAAAGGGGTAGAAATACGCCGTCCGCACGTTTCGATGCAACGCCGGGCTGCCGCCCGACAGTGTTCCGGCCGCAAGGCAGGGACAGCACATTCGTCGTCCTCACAAGGATCGAGGTGCGGCACCGACAGCCGCGCGGAGGGCCTCCTACAAGAATGACTAGTCGCAAACCCGCGGCATGCGCATTCAAAGAGGAACCCTCATGCTTCGACCGAAACACTTGCTGGCCCTGTTCATCGCGAGCGCACTCACCGCTCCGCTGTCCAGCCAGGCCTCCACGCCCCTGTTCTCACCGTTGCCCGCGGCTTCCATGGCACCGCAAAGCGACGCCGCGCTCGAGGCCATTCTCGAGGCGACATCCACGGGATGGACAAGCCGCGTAAACGCAGCCGCCGATCTGATTCAGGAGGGCGCCACGGAGCTTCGGATCAATGTCGCCCCCGGCATCGACCTGACTGCAGTACGCAGCGAAGCGCATATCCAGCCTGACGGTGTCGTGACATGGCAAGGCCATTGGCGGGACGCAACGACCATCCCAGGTGCCATGTTCAGGATCTCCGGTGACGATGCCATCGACAAGGCATCGAACGAGGTCGTGCTGGTACGCAACGGTGGCATGATCACGGGCAGCCTGCACGTCAACGGCAAGCTGTATGCCGTTCGACCATTATCGAGCGGTGGGCATGCCGTGTTCGAAGTCGATACCTCGCGTATGCCGGCGGACCATCCTGTCGGGGGCGTGCCGACAGTTCGACGACACGGGAGTCGGCGCACCCGCGCGTGCGAGCGATGCGCCAGCCGACCGCTCGCGGACGCGGGTCATGATCGTTCTCAGCGACAACGCGAGACGGGCGCTCGGCGATCCTGTCGGCTTCGCCCATCTGGCGGTCGCCGAAACGAACCAGGGTTACGCCAATAGCGGCGTGGGGCACCGCATCGAGATGATCGACACCGTCTACGCGTCCGAATACCGGGATACCGGCGGCCTCGGACGAGACCTCGCGGCCCTGACGCAAACCAATGACGGCCAGATCGACTGGATCCACCAGCGACGCAACGAGAAGAGCGCCGACATGGTCACCCTCATCGTCGCCGGTGGCGATGCGTGCGGGGTGGGTTATTTCAACGCATCGGCAGCATCGGCATTTACCGTTGCCACAAAGGACTGCGCGACCGGTTATTACAGCTATGGCCACGAACTTGGCCACAATTATGGCGCCACGCATGACCCGGCGGCTGGGGTAAATACCACCTACGCGTACGGGCACGGTTATTTCCACCAGGGTGCCAGGGCGCGAACCATCATGTCGTACGACTGCCCAGGCGGTTGCACGCGGTACAACGTCTGGTCGTCGCCCAGTAACCGGATCAATGGCGTGCCGGCAGGCAATGCCCAGCAGAGCAACAACGCCCGCGTACTGAACGAGCGGTCCGCCGCAATCGCCGCCTTCCGATGAGCCGGTGACCATGCGCCGGCCGGACAGGCCGGTGCATGGCCAACCTTATCTTTCCATCTCCATGGAAAGATATATACTCGCGGGCATTGGATGCCACGGACCTGCCCATGCCGGCGATCAGCTTCGAATTCTTTCCGCCCAAGACCGACGAGCAGAAGGCCCAGCTCGACGCCGCCGTCGACCGGCTGAAGCCCCATGCGCCGGACTATGTGTCGGTGACCTTCGGTGCCGGCGGCTCGACGCTGAGCTATACCGACGAGACCGTGCGGCATCTTCGCCATGAGCATGGCCTGCATGTCGCCCCGCACCTGAGCTGCATGGGCGGCACCCGCGCCGAGATCGCCGCCTTGCTCGATACCTACCGGCAGACCGATTGCCGGCGCATCGTCGCGCTGCGCGGCGACCTGCCCTCGGGCATGGCCACACCAGGCGACTTCCGGTACGCGGCGGAACTGGTGAGCTTTATCCGCGAGCACAGCGGCGACCATTTCCATATCGAAGTGGCTGCCTACCCGGAAATCCACCCGCAGGCGGATAACGCCCTGGATGACCTCCGCCACTTCAAGGCCAAGGTCGATGCCGGCGCCAATGGAGCGATCACCCAGTACTTTTTCAATGCGGATGCGTATTTCCGTTTCGTCGACGATGTCACCCGCCTGGGCGTAACCATCCCGATCGTGCCGGGCATCATGCCGATCGCGAATTTCACCCAGTTGCGGCGCTTCTCCGAAGCCTGCGGCGCGGAGATCCCGCGCTGGATCGTCAAGCGCATGCAGGCCCATGGCGACGATGCGACGGCAGTGCGCGACCTCGGCGCGGACGTGGTCGCCGAGCTCTGCCGGCGCCTGCTCGACGGCGGCGCACCGGGACTGCACTTCTATACGATCAACCGTGCCAAGGCGACGCTGGCGGTACTCGAACGGCTATAAGTGCGGCTGGGCACAATCGCCGTCACGGGCAGGGACTATGCTCGGCGAATGCCTCGCCTCCTCCTTTTTCTCCTGCTCTGCCTTGCCGCGTCGGTCGCCCACGCGCAGAACCCGATCAGGCGCTGTGTCGACGCCAACGGCCGGCAGGTGTTCACCGACCAGCCCTGTGCCAGCGTCCAGGCCACGGACGCCGTTGCCGCGGCCACACCGGCCGCGGCGCCCGGCCTGATCTCGACCGTTCCGGTGTTGTGCGCGGCGACCCGCGGCGAATTGCGCCAGGCCGTGGTTGACGCCTTCGCGGCCCGCGATGCCAACCGGCTGGCCGGGCTGATCCTCTGGAACGGGGGCACCGCCGGGACCGTCGCCGACATCCGGACGCTCAACAACCTGACCCGGCAACCTCTGCTCGACTTCGGCGAGGCCCAGGCCGAGGAGGAGGCCCCCTCCAGCGACCTGCGGCTGCATACCGGCATGGCCGGCGCGGCGCAGGAGACCCGCTTCGGCATCGTGCGGCATGCCGGCTGCCTCTGGCTGACCCCGCCCGGCTAGCCTGGCCTGCGAAAAACGGAGCCCCGAAAGCCGCCACCAGCTATCATGGGCGGTCCCCCAGGAGGCCTCCAGCATGTCGCAGAACTACCCCGAATGGATCTGGCAGAACGGCGAAATCAAGCCGTGGCGCGAGGCCACCGTACATGTGATGGCGCATGCGCTGCACTACGGGTCGTCGGTTTTCGAAGGTATCCGTAGCTACGTCACGCCCGATGGCGCGGCGATCTTCCGCCTCACCGATCACATCAAGCGCCTGTACCTGTCGGCGAAGATCTACGACATCGTCATCCCGTACACGCCGGACGAACTGATCGCGGCCTGCCGCGAGGTCGTCAAGCGTAACGAGCTGACCGCCGCCTACCTGCGCCCGGTCGCCTTCCGTGGTCTTGGCGGCTTTGGCCTGTCGGCCGATTGCCCGACCGATGTCGCCATCGCCAGCTGGCCGATGGGTCCCTACCTCGGGCCCGAAGCGCTGGAAACCGGCATCGACGCCTGCGTGTCGAGCTGGCAGCGGTTCGCGCCGAACACGATTCCGGCCGGCGCCAAGGCCGGCGGCAATTATCTTTCCGGCCAGCTGATCGCGCGCGAAGCGCGTCGCCTCGGTTTTGGGGAAGGCATCGCGCTGGCTTCCACCGGCCTGCTCAGCGAGGGCGCGGGCGAGAACCTGTTCCTGGTCTTCGATGGCGCCCTGCACACCACGCCGGCCAGCGCGTCGATCCTCGCCGGTATCACCCGGCATACGCTGGCGACGCTGGCGCGCGAGGAAGGCATCGAGGTCATCGAACGCGACCTGCCGCGCGAATACCTCTACCTCGCCGACGAGATCCTGATGTGCGGTACCGCCGCCGAAGTCACCCCGATCCGCTCGGTCGACGGCAAGCCGGTCGGCAGCGGCAAGGCCGGCCCGGTCACGCGTCGTCTGCAGGAACTGTATTTCGGCCTGTTCAATGGAAGTACGGCCGATCGCTGGGGCTGGCTCGAGCCCCTGTAAGTCGAAGAGCGTGAGTCGGCCGCTGTGCGGCCTGCAAGTCGCTCGCAAGCGAGCTGTGATGCGTCAGTAAAAGCGCGAGCGACAAGCGCCAGCTTTTACTGACGTCTCGCAGCGAGCGAAGCTCGCGACTTGCAGGCCGCGCTACGCGGCCGACTTACGCTCCCGCTCACCTGAAATCGATCGTCGAGATCGCGCCCGCCATATCTTCGCGCGGTCGCAGCGAAACATCCCATTCGTAGAGTTCGCATAGCCGCCGCACGATCGCCAGGCCGAGGCCGGCACCGCCGCCTGCGGCACCTTCGCCGCGAATGCCGCGCTGGAAGAGTTTCTCCGCGTCTTCCGGCTTGATGCCCGGGCCGGTGTCGGCCACCTCGATGCGGCCGTCGATGACGCGCACGGTGACCTTGCCCTGCATCGTGTACTTGATCGCATTGCCGATCAGGTTGGTCAGCGCGACGGACAGTACCGATGCCGGCGCATTCACCGTGACCGTCTGCGCCGCGATCAGTTCGATGTCGATCGGCTTGCCGCTCATCTGCGGACGCTGGCTTTCGATCACATCGGCGGCGACCCTGGCCACGTCGGTGGTTTCGCCACGCGTTGGGCCACGGCGTTCGGCACGCGAAAGCAGCAGCAGCGCCTCGATCAGTTCCGTCGCCTGGCGCGATGCGCGCTCGATGCGCTTCAGGCGCTCGCGCAGTTTGTCGGTGAGATCCGGCGAACCCTGCAGCAGTTCGGTGGTGCTGGCGATCACCGCCAGTGGCGTGCGCAGTTCGTGGCTGACGTCGGAATTGAATTCGCGATCGCGCGCGACGATCTCGGTCAGCTTCGCCGCGTAATTGTCGAGGGATTGGGCCAGTTCGCCGACTTCGTCATCGGCAAAGTGCGGGGCCAGAGGCTCGGCCTTGCCGACTCGGCGGAAGTCGCGCAACCGTTCGGCGAGCTCGGTGACCGGACGCAACACGCGCGAGGAGAGCCAGAATCCAAGCGCCAGCGAGAGCAGGCCAAAGACGAACACGGCGCCGATGACGCTGATCACCAGCTGCTGTTTGCCGAGCTCCTCGCGCGAGACGTCGTAACGCAGGAAGCTGATGATGCCGCCCTCGCGGTATACGGCCAGCTTGTAATGATGATCTTCGTGCGTGACCGGATCCGGCTCATGGATGTCGTGCACGCCCGTCGGCAGGTTTTGCCAGGCCAGCGGGGCCTTGTACAAAGTGCGGTCGCTTTTGACCATACCGGTCAGCAGGCGCGAACCGGAGCCGGGCGAATCCGGATGCAGGCGCGCCTGCTCGTTCGCCCACTTCGCATCGTCAAGCAAGCCCGAACTGATGAGCTGGTCTTCCACGCGCGCACGGATATTCAGCGCCGCGAACGCGAACAGAGCACTGAGGCCGAATCCGAACAGCGCGAACGAGACGATCAGGCGAAAACGGAGCTTACGCCTGGACTGCATCCGGATCGACCATGCGGTACCCGATGCCGTGGCGGGTGTGGATCAGCGGTTTCTCGAACGGCTTGTCGATCGCCGCACGCAGGCCGTGGATGTGGACGCGCAGCGAATCGCTGTCGGGCAGTTCCTCGCCCCACACGCGCTGCTCGAGGTCCTGGCGGGTCACCACCGAGGGACTCGCTTCCATCAGCGCCTGCAGCAACTTCAGGCCGATGGGATTCAACTGGATCGACTTGCCTTCGCGGGTCACCGTCAGCGTATCGAGGTTGTAGGTCAGGTCGGCGACCTTGAGCACGCGGCTCTGCGGGCCCTTGCCGCGGCGGGCGAGTACTTCCAGGCGGGCCGACAGCTCCTGCAGGGCGAACGGCTTGGTCATGTAGTCGTCGGCACCGGATTCGAAGCCGGTCAGCTTCTGCTCCAGCGCGTCGCGCGCCGTCAGCATCAGCACCGGAGTCTGCTTGTGCGCTTCGTGGCGCAGCTTGCGGGCCACGTCCAGGCCATCCATCCCCGGCAGGGTCAGGTCGAGCACGATGACGTCGAAATCGTGCACCACGGCCAGGTGCAGGCCGGTGACGCCGTCGCCGGCGAAGTCGACGACATGTCCGCGATCTTCGAGGTAATCCCCGATGTTGGTCGCGATATCGTTGTTGTCTTCGATCACCAATACGCGCATGCGGCGCTCCAATGTGCGGTCGCGGGATAACGGTGCGTGAAGCTTAACGGGGATTGCCGGTGCCCGACAGCCACGTGACTGAATGGGAAGCCGGCGGGGCGCCCGGATGACACGCAAAGAAAAGGCCCAAGGAGACGACGTAAGGTTCGTCTCGCTTGGGCCCAAGCTACTACTGCCCCGATACCGTAAACCCATGTCGAAGGGGTTCACAGTGATTCCTTTGTACGCCACGACCGTTTAAATGGTTGTTAAAAGAGAAACAAACCCTTTTATTTCAAGGCCTTGACGATCTTTCGCCTGCGCTCGGCCGGCTTGCGGCGGAGCCGGACCTGTTCTTCGCAATGGACGATGATGGCGTCGGCCACGTCCACCCCGGTACTCGCCTCGATCCCTTCCAGCCCCGGCGAGGCGTTGACCTCGAGCAGGAGCGGCCCCCGCGAGGAGCGCAACAGGTCGACGCCGGCCACGGCCAGGCCGAGCGCGGTGGCCGCGTGCACGGCCATCGTCCGTTCCGCCTCGGTCAGTTCGACCGCCGTGGCGGTGCCGCCGCGATGGAGATTGGCGCGGAACTCGCCGGGCGCCGAGGAGCGCTGCATCGAGGCGACCACCTGGTCGCCGACCACGAAACAGCGCAGGTCGCTGCCATTGGCCTCGCGGATGAATTCCTGCACCAGGAAATTGGCGTAGAGCCCGCGGAAAGCCTCGATCACGCTCTGCGAGGCCGAGCGCTTCTCCGCCAGCACCACGCCCTGGCCCTGGGTACCCTCGTTGAGCTTGATGATGTGCGGCGGCTCGCCGAGCATCGCCAGCAGGTCGGAGGTGTCGTCCGGGTTGTCGCCGAACGCCGTCATCGGCATGTCCAGGCCCTGCGCGGCCAGCAGCTGCAGGCAGCGCAGCTTGTCGCGCGCGCGCAGCACCGCATCGGACGGGTTGGGCGTGAACACGCCCATCAGTTCCAGCTGACGCAGCACCGCCGTGCCGTAAAACGTACTCGACGCGCCGATGCGCGGGATCACGCAGTCGATCCCGGCCAGCGGCTTGCCCTTGAAGTGGATGGCGAAGGCCTGCGGCCCGATGCTCATGTAGCAGCGCAGCGGATCGAGCACGCGCACGGTGTGCTTGCGCTTGCGCGCGGCCTCGGCCAGCCGCTGCGTCGAATACAGCCGCGCGTTGCGCGACAGGATGGCAATCTTCATGGAGAGTCCATGGTGGCCGCCCGCAGGGGCGACCGGGTGTAGGAAAGCGTCGGATCGACCCTGAAACGCCCCGCCAGCGCCGTGCGCCCGAGCAGCAACGGAAAAAGCATATGCCGGCGATCGGTCAGGTTCATTTCAACAGGGATACGGACGCCGGCCAGTTCGATCTCGGTGACGATGAACCAGCGCGTGGTGACATGCCCACCCGAATCGGTCACGGCGCGGCGGCCCGTGGCCCTGACCTCGCACGGCGCGGACAGGCCACCCCGGCGGGTCGTGCGCACCTGGAAGCGCAACCACGTACCGTCTTCGCGCTCGAAGACCTGCAGCGACTCGACATGCAGGGATGAACTGCGCGCGCCGGTATCCAGCTTCGCCTTCAGCGAGGCGATTCCGAAAGGCGGCATCGAAAGACGCTCCCGCCAGCCGAGGGTGATGACGTTCGCCATGATCTCGCGCGCTCGACTGCTGGATGGGGACCGATACGGATCGAGGGGAACGCGATCCGGGATACCAGGGCCTCGCCCCGGGCTCACAGAATGCCGAAGGACGCGCGTGGATTCAACCGGCAATTGGACGATGCGCGGCCGTCGTTCAGCGGAAGCTCCGATCCGGTGCATGGGTTATGTGAAAGAAACCTGCAATGCCATGAGCGGCTGTCATTGTCCTGCCGTATCCGGTCTCATAAACTCGCCAGGAATCACAGGGAAAGGGGAATATCTTGAGTGTTCGAAGGATGATGACCGGCCTGGCGTTTGCGGTGGCCGCGGCCCTTTCGCCCGGTACGCATTCGCAGGACGCCACGACGACGCCGTCCTCGCGGGTCAGCCACGAAACGCTGCAGGCGGTGGCCGAAGCCCTGGTCAAGGCCGATATCCCCGCGCTGAGCCAGCTGTATCAATCCAGCAACGACCCCGCGACCCATGTCCTGGCGGCGATGGCCCTGGAGCGTATCCACGGCCATTTCGACGAGGCCAGCGCCGATGCAAAGCTCTGCGCGACGAGCCTGCATGCCAGCCAGCCCGGGGTGGCGTTGTTCTGCGAGCGTTTCGCCAACGGCAACCTGCGCCTGGCAGGCAAGGACCGGGAGGCCGACCAGGCCGATGTGGATACGGCGCGACGCTACGGTTACGGACCACCGGTATCCTTCGAGCCGCTACGCACGGAAAGCCCGGCCGCGGGATTCAGTATTCCCCTGGTCGACACGGACCAGGGCACGCAAGCCGCCATCGCGATCGCCGCGAACGGCCATTCGCTTCGCGTGACGGTCGATACCGGTTCCTACGACATCACCCTCGACGAAAAAACCGCCCGTGACCTGGGCGTACGCATGCTAGGCCTTGACGGACGCACCAACGGTCTCCTGACCACCGGCATGCAGTCGCATTACGGCCTGCTCGACAAGCTGGCATTCGCCGGCGTCACCATGCAGGACGTTCCCGTGCTGGTAGTGCCCGGCCATCAGCGGCTGATCGGCCTGAACGTACTCAGGCGCCTCGGTGCCATCCGCATCACGCGCAGCAGCATCCAGGTTTACGGCCAGGACGACGAGCGCCCGGCCTGCACCGAGCCGATGCTATTCGCCAGCAATCGGGACGGCCGCGACCTGCATATGGTGACTGCGCTGTCGATCAACGGCGCCCCGCATGTCACGCTGCTCGATACCGGCGACGAATTTTATCTCAACGGCAACCAGGCGGCACTGAAGGAAGTGACCAGCCGCTCCCGCGGCCACCTCGCGCTGGGCGATATCGGCCCGACCACCCACGAAGCCGCCTTCAGTCGCGCCACGGCCGATGTCGTCATCGCCGGCCAGCCGATCCGCATGACCTTCGCCGTATTCAAGGATGCCAATGTTCCCTGGGCCTACGCACTCGGACGCGGCGCACTGCAGGACATGGACTTCTATTTCGACTTCGACAACCGGCACACCTGCCTGCTGCTGCACGATCATCTGCACTGAGGAGTCGGCCCACTTCACCTGCCTTTTCGTGGGTCACGAGATGCCGATGGGTTCCGCGTAGTCAAAGGAAGGCGGCAAGATGGCTCCCTCCAGCATCTCCAGCGATCTGGCATCCATCCCCATGCGCGCAAAGATCTCGCGCCATCCGCTGACGATACTGCGCATGCGCGCGATCTCCGCGAGGGCTTCATCATGCGACAGTCCGAATTCATCGCATTGGGAAACCAGGTTGTAAATACTTGCCGTGCGGCCAAAGCGACCTGCAGTCAGGGCAAGGTCGCGGCGCTCCTGGGACACCAGTGCAACGGGCACGATGTCGTAAGCGGGCGAAAGCCGCCATCCCTGCGGCGTTCGAAGCATGGCGTGGTTGCGCGGATGGTCGTCGTTGTTCGTGACCATGGCATTGAACACCATCCGTCGAAAGAGCTCCAGACAATCAGCGTGCGGAGCACTGGACCTTCTCCGCAATTCCTGGGCCAGCAACACGTAGGACCAGCGCTCACGCCCGACATATCCGTCTTCCGCGTCAAGGATGGTCAGGCCAGAGAGCAATGCGTAGCGCGCATACGCGCCGGCGTCCGGAGACCCATTCCCCGAGAAATTCGCCAGCGGCCAACTCCCTGATCCTGAGCGATGCGCACGTAACCCAGTCGTATCGACGAGGCAACTGGATATAGGCATAGCACTGCTGATTGTCCGCCATCGCCGTCAGAAGTCGTTATCGAGTTTTTCGGCGCGCACGCGCAATGGCCGCTTCGCGGCTTCGAGGATCTTGCCGTGCCGGTCCGCATCGGGATCGGCAAGCGATCGCGCCGAATCCAATAGTCCGAGCACCCACAGCACGGACAGCACCGTACCCCAGGAGACCCCGGTGTCGCCCTGTTCCAGGCGAGACAGCGTGCGTCGCGTAATGCCACACGCAGCCGCAACGTCGTCCTGGGTCCTCGCGCGCCGCACACGGGCAGTGCGGATGTGCTGGCCGAGGCTCTCGCACATCGTCCGAACTTCGAACGGCTCGCGCGCAAACGGCTTCGCGGATGCGCTGCCAACGGCTGATGACATACTATGAGCCATAAAAGACCCCTTAAATCCAGATATGGGCTAAATATAGCACATCATGAGGCTTCCGAACATCGAGGATCATATTCTGCACATTATCGAACGTAAAGCGCACAATATGATCCATGCTCATGTTTTGGAAGCGAACCTCGCCGCCTAGCCCCAGGCAATGATGTCTTGCACCGACAGGTTCTGTTGCCCGGAATCTCAGAGGCATTCCCGGGACCAGAACCGGACCTCATCGAAGAACAGGCGGCAACCACGACATTCCCCTGTCTCATGGCCGCAAACACAGGGAAGAGTGCCGCAGCCATGCAGGTAGCGGCGAGCCTCGCCTGGTCGCCGGGCGGCTGGTAGAGGGCCGGATAAGGAAGCGGGAACCGACAAGGTTGTGGAGCGGGTGAAGGGAATCGAACCCTCGTCAGTAGTCGGGTGGGAAGGTGGCCTCGCGGCCACCCTCCCCCCTAAGAACCGTACGTGAGACTTTCGCCTCATACGGCTCAAGCAGCCTAGAACCCCTACCGTTCAGTGGTGGGGGCGGCGGCAAACAAACGACCGGCACGGGCGTGAAGCTGCGCGTGACAGGTCGGGTGGAGCAACTGCAGGTTGGTGGTCCGATCAGTCCCCCCGAACACCCTCCAGACGACATGGTGGACATGCCACTGCGTCTTCTGAGTGATGTTGGTGAGGCAGATCGGGCATTTACCTTCCTGTCGTTGCCAGAGCCAAGCAAGACGTCTGCGTCCATGCAGGGTTGCCTTCATTCGACGCGTAAGACGCTCGTCGAAGTAGGCTTCGTCGGCTGGGTCGTATGGGTTGCTGTCGGCCCGTACCTTAATGTGCTTCTTCACCGGTATGGTGGAGAGGTGCATCAAGGCGGCTTCATCCGTCCGGAAGAGCCAGTCGCGGGATTCGATGCGCCGGAAGTACCGACGTTTGATCCACTTCTGACCTTTCATGGGATGTCTGCGGGTAGACCAGCGCCAAAGCGTCTGGTTGATCCGGTGATCCATCTTCGCGAATGGGCGTTTCGCATGGACGACGTGATGGTAGCTCCCCCATCCCCGAATAAGCGGATTTAGGGCATAGATCACGGAGTCCTGTCGAGCACCACGAAGTTCGCGAATACGGTCTCGAACCTTCCGGTAAAACCGCTTGGCGTTGGTGGGCGATGGGACTATGCGCAGGAACTTTTTGTGTTTCTGCACACGCCACCCGAGAAAATCAAACCCCTCGGAAACGTGCGTGATCTTCGTTTTCGTAGCGGAGAGGGTGAGACCCCGTTCCGCCAGAAACCGCACGAGCAGCGGTTTGACCTTGGTCGTGAGGATCTCTTGCGAGGCCCCGGTAACGATAAAGTCGTCCGCGTACCGAATGAAGTTGATCTTTGCCCGGCGAGGAAGGTTCTCTTTAAGCAACCGTTCCATGCCGTCCAACGCGAGGTTGGCTAGGGTCGGAGAAATGATTCCGCCCTGAGGGGTTCCTGCGTCGGTCGGGAACAGCTTCCGACCCTCCAGGTATCCGGCTTTGAGCCATTTCGACAGCGTGCCCCGGTCCATGGGGACGTTGCTGCATAGCCATTCGTGGCTGATGTTGTCGAAACAACCCTTGATATCGCCTTCGAGTACCCACTGCGGAGAACCGGATCGACTCAGTGCGTTGTGGCACTGGGCGATGGCGTCTGCGGTGGAGCGACCCGAACGAAAACCGTACGAGTTGAGGTCCGCGTGCGTTTCCGCGACGGGATCGAGCGCAAGCCAGTGAAGCGCCTGCATTGCGCGATCTTTCATCGTGGGAATGCCAAGCGGCCTTTTCCCGCCATTAGCCTTCGGGATGTGGATGCGACGAAGAGGCTTGGGCGAGTAGGGCCTAGATTTTAGCGCCTTTATCGCTTGCCACTTGTCCTGGGGTGTAGACCATGTGAGGCCGTCCACTCCAGGTGTCTTGCGGCCTTGATTTTCTGTGACTCGACGGACGGCGACTGCTTTACCGTTCGTTGAGCGGACGAGGAGCTTTTGCAGCCGTGAAACGCCGCGCCAATCCTCTTCCTTTGCCGCCTTCGCTATGCGTGCCTGCAACCTCCGAACGTGTTGGTGTGCGTCAGACCACGAAATCGTGTGCCAACTTGACCAGCGCGCGGAGGCGACATCACTACCGGGGGTAGCGTCCATATCAGTCCTCCAAGTGGAGCGGGTGAAGGGAATCGAACCCTCGTCAGTTGCTTGGGAAGCAACAGCTCTACCATTGAGCTACACCCGCCCAGACCCGAAAGGGATGGACGTATTCCCAGACGGGAATAGTCATCCCGACGGGAGGGGGTTGTCAGACCTGTCTAGCGACAGGCCACCATGCGGAAGTCTGCACCCTTTCGGGTCGGGGCGATCGTTTCATCCCCTATCCCAGCCATTACAGCCGGGCATTCGCTTGCTCCGCAATCCTGTGCCCGCTAAGCCTTCGACATTCCTTGCGGAAAGTCTAGTCGACGATGACACGTGTCGACAGCCTATCGGGGTTTCCACGTTCCGTGCAAGTAACAGTGGAGCGAGGGTTCTGCCTTTTCGCCGGAGGTACTGAATCAGCGCATTCCCACCAAGCAGGGGAATGACCGACCTCGTCCCATTTTGGGTAGGGCCTATCAGATGCTTTGGCCCAGCTAGCTTGACGACGTTTAAAGCGGCAGTTCGTGGGGACTAACCCTGCAACACAACCTAGCGCCTACTCGGATACATCTTCCGAGGTCACGCCGGTCCCTCGCGGGCACGACGTACCCGTCTGGGTGGCTACATTGTCAGAGCGCTTGGCACGGGGTCGTTACCAACCCCGCACTGCTCTTAGGTGACCGGTGGCTGAACACCGGGTCCGATCACTCGTGAGAATGTCGGACAATTACTGGCACGGCATTCGCCGTGTGCTCGACTGGGCCCGTATGGGTGACCAGTCGACTTCCTTTCACGGTTGGGCCGTGACCCGCCTTGGGCGCCGAAGCGCTTGGGGCATGGGATACCACGCTGTAAGGCCGTGGTTACCTTTGGAACGTGCGCACACGGCTCGTGTCGCACGCTTGGGAAGCTACAGCTCTGCCATTGAGCTACACCCGCGTCGGCATGGGATGTTAACCCGAGATTCGCATGCGGGGAACACTTCCGTGGCGGCTGGCTGAACGGTCGTGCGGCGGCACGCGCACTGGCCGGGTGGGAGCGTGATAATTGCTTTGTCTGACCTACGTCGGAGAAGGACGATGCACGGCTCGGGATCCCGCTTTCGCGGGCGATGGACAATGGCGGCGCTGGCTTGTGCCTTCGCGCCACTCGCGGTGTGGGCGCAGTCGAGCGTGCCCAGGCCGGGGCTGAGCGTCATAACGACGCCGGCCGAGGACGCGCGTCCGATCGATCCAAGCCAGGCCCTGCCGGAACCGCCCGTATTTCACGTCGTCGACGTGCCGGACGCACCGGAAGAGCCGGCATATGACGACCAGGACGGCGACGAGGGCTATGAGCCAGGCTATGCCGGCGACTATGGCGGGTATGGCGACTACGGCGGTTACGGCGGTTACTATCCCGGTTACCGCTATGGCAACGACGGCCGCGGCGGCCATAACGGTCACGACGGTCATGACGGCCGCAACGATCACCGTCCGCGTCCGCCGCGCGAACCGGGCAACCGCGTCACCGTCGCGGTGCCGCCGCCGGGAACGCATCCCAAACCGATCGGCCCGGTGCAGGTAAAGGTCGCGCCGCCGCGCCAGCCATCGCCGGATCGCCACCCCGGCAACGGCATCGGCAACGATCCTGGCAACGGCAACCCGCACCGCTGAAACCACGCCCGGCACGGGCCGGTTACACTACGCGGATGCAAATCGTGCTCAACGGCAGTCCGCGCGACTGCGCCCCCGATACGTCGATCGCCCGCCTGCTCGATGAAGCCGGTTATGGCGGACGGCGTGTGGCCGTCGAGGTCAATCGCGACATCGTCCCGCGCAGCCGGCATGGCGAGCATCGCCTCGCCGACGGCGACCAGGTCGAGATCGTCCACGCCATCGGCGGCGGTTGAGCACACCTTAATCCCCGCCCCGCCCGCGCCGTGGCGACCGCTCGACAGGAACCACCATGACCCAGCTCGCCCATGTCGGTGACGACACCCTGATCATTGCCGGCAAGGCCTATCGCTCGCGCCTGCTTACCGGTACCGGCAAGTACAAGGATTTCGACGAGACGCGCCGCGCCACGGATGCCGCCGGCGCCCAGATCGTCACCGTCGCCGTGCGCCGGGTGAACCTCGGCCAGGATGCCGGCCAGCCGAACCTGCTCGACGCCTTGCCGCCGGACCGTTTCACCATCCTGCCCAATACCGCCGGCTGCTATACCGCCGAGGACGCGGTACGTACCTGCCGGCTGGCGCGCGAGCTGCTGGACGGCCACAAGCTGGTCAAGCTCGAAGTGCTCGGCGACCAGCGCACCCTGTTCCCCGACGTGGTGCAGACACTCGCCGCCGCCGAAACCCTGGTGGCCGACGGCTTCGATGTGATGGTCTACACCTCGGACGATCCGATCCTGGCCAAGCGCCTGGAAGAGATCGGCTGCGTCGCGGTGATGCCGCTGGCCGCGCCGATCGGTTCGGGCCTGGGCATCCAGAACCGCTACAACCTGCTGGAAATCATCGAGAACGCCCGGGTGCCGATCATCGTCGACGCCGGCGTCGGCACCGCCTCGGACGCCGCCATCGCGATGGAACTGGGCTGTGCCGGCGTGCTGATGAATACCGCGATCGCGGGTGCGAAGGATCCGGTGCTGATGGCGCATGCCATGAAGCTCGCGGTCGAAGCCGGTCGCGCCGCCTTCCTCGCTGGGCGCATTCCGCGCAAGCGCTTTGCCTCGGCGTCCAGCCCCGTCGACGGCCTGGTCGGTTGAGCGCATGAGCCACGACGAACACGAGGCCGGCAACGCGCCCTACCTGCGGCGCATCCGCAGCTTCGTGCTGCGCGAAGGTCGCATGACCCCGGCGCAGCAGCGTGCCTTCGACGAGCATTGGGCACGCTACGGACTCGATTACCTGGGCCGCGAACGCGATTTCGCCGCGGCCTTCGGGCGCAGCGCACCGCTGGTGCTGGAAATCGGCTTCGGCAACGGCGAGGCGCTGGCCTGGGCCAGCGAGCATGATCGCGAACGCGACTTCATCGGCGTCGAGGTGCACGGCCCCGGCGTCGGCCGCGTGATGAACGCGCTGGCCGAGCGGGACGCGGGCAATGTGCGCCTGTACAGGCACGACGCGGTGGAAGTGCTGGAGAACGAGGTCGCCCCCGGCACGCTGTCCGAGGTGCGCATCTGGTTCCCCGATCCCTGGCACAAGAAGCGCCACAACAAACGCCGCCTCGTCCAACCCGAGTTCGTCGCCATGCTGGCCACGCGGATGGCGCCTGGCGGCCTGCTGCATCTGGCGACCGACTGGGAGGCCTACGCCGAACACATGCGCGAGGTGATGGAGGCCGCCGCCGACTGGACGAACCGCCTCGGTCCGGGCCTTGCCGCGGAGAAGCCCGACTGGCGCATCGAGACTCATTTCGAGCGCCGCGGTACGCGCCTGGGCCATGGCGTCTGGGATTTCCTCTACGAGCGCCGCTAAACATCGTCTTGACTGAGCGTGGTGCATAACGGCCGGACCCTTGCCGACCGGAACCGTTGCCATGACGATCGAAAGCATCGCCGACCTGATCGCGGAAACCCTGCAGGAAGCGGGCGTCAAGCGGATCTACGGCATCGTCGGCGACAGCCTCAATGCGCTCACCGAATCCCTGCGCGCCCGCGGCAAGATCGACTGGGTGCACGTGCGCCACGAGGAGGTCGCCGCCTTCGCCGCTGGTGCCGAAGCGCAACTGACCGGTGAACTGGCTGTGTGCGCGGGAAGTTGCGGGCCAGGCAACCTGCACCTGATCAACGGCCTGTTCGACGCCCATCGCTCGCGCGCGCCGGTGCTGGCGATCGCCGCGCAGATTCCCGGCGCCGAGATCGGCAGCGGGTTTTTCCAGGAAACCCGTCCGCAGGAACTGTTCCGCGAGTGCAGCGTGTACTGCGAGGTGATCGCCGATGCCGCGCAAATGCCGCATGTGCTCGATACGGCGATCCGTGCCGCGGTAAGTCAGCAAGGCGTCGCGGTGATCGTGATTCCCGGCGACGTGGCGATGCGCGATTCGCCGGTGAGGAAGCCGACACCGGTCGCCAGCCTGCTGCCGAAGGCACCGATCGTCGTTCCGCACGATAGCGAACTCGATGCGCTGGCCGCCCTGCTCAACGAGGGCAAACGGGTCACCCTGCTCTGCGGGCGTGGCTGCGCCGGTGCCCGGGAGAGCGTGCTCGCCCTTGCCGAAGCGCTGAAGTCGCCCATCGTGCATGCGCTGCGCGGCAAGGAACATGTCGAATGGGACAATCCCTTCGACGTCGGCATGACCGGACTGATCGGCTTCAGCTCGGGCTACTACGCCATGGAAGACTGCGACACCTTGCTGATGCTGGGCACGGATTTCCCGTATCGCCAGTTCTATCCGGAGGACGCGAAGATCGCCCAGATCGACCTGCGCCCGGAAGTCATCGGGCGCCGCTGCCATGTCGACCTCGGCGTGGCCGGCGACATCGGGCCGACCCTGGAAGCCCTGCTGCCACGCATCGAACGCAAGCGCCTGCGCGGTCACCTCGATCGCTGCCTCGCGCACTACGCCCGCGCCCGCGCGGATCTGGACGATCTGGCCGCGATCCATCCCGATCGCGACCTGATCCACCCGCAACAGGTCGCCCGCCTGGCCAGCGAACTGGCCGACGAGGATGCGGTGTTCACCTGCGACGTCGGCACGCCGACCATCTGGGCGGCGCGCTACCTGCGCATGAATGGCCGGCGGCGCCTGCTCGGCTCCTTCGTGCACGGCTCGATGGCCAATGCGATGCCGCAGGCCATCGGCGCACAGAGCGCCTGGCCCGGACGGCAGGTCGTCTCCTTCTCCGGCGACGGCGGCTTCACCATGCTGATGGGCGACCTGCTGACCCTGGTCCAGCAGAAGCTGCCGGTGAAAATCGTCGTCTTCAACAATGGCACGCTCGGCTTCGTCGAAATGGAAATGAAGACGGCCGGCCTGCTCGAAACCTGGGTCGACCTCAAGAATCCCGACTTCGCCGCGATGGCCCATGCCGTGGGCATCCACGCCCGCCGGGTCGAGCGCGCCGGCGACCTCGCCGCCGCCCTGGCCGATGTGCTCGGCCACGAGGGGCCGGCCCTGATCGACGTCGTCTGCAACCGCAACGAGCTGTCGATGCCGCCGAAGATCACCGCGGCACAGGTCAAGGGCTTGAGCCTTTATGCCTTGAAAGCCGTGATGAGCGGCCGGGGCGACGAGGTGGTCGACCTCGCCTTGGGCAACCTCAGCCGATAGCCGCTGGCAAGCGAAAGCGAGACGGCGCTTTCAGCGCCGGTCCACTTTGCACGCGTATACTTCGCGACGACCCCGACCGGACCAGGACCGCCGGCTAGTGCCACTCACGCTCACACCCGAAATGATGCTCGTGCTCGGGCTGGTGGGCTTCACCATGCTCATGCTGGTGTTGGAGTGGGTCCGCGCCGATCTGGTCGCCCTGCTGGTGGTCGTCGCCATCGGCCTGACCGGGCTGATTCCCGGCGAGCAGGTGTTCAATGGCTTCGCCGGCAACGCCGTCATCGCCATCATCGCGATCATGATCATGGGCGCCGGCCTCGACCGGGCCGGCGTGCTGAACCTCACCGCCGCGTTCGTCATGCGCATGGCCCGCGGCATGGAATCGCGCCTCGGCGTGGTCATCAACAGCGTGACCAGCCTGTTCAGCGCGGTCATCCCCAGCCAGGCCCTGGCCGCGCTGATGATCCCGGTGGCCAGCCGCTTGTCCGCGCGCACCGGCGTACCGATGGCCAGGCTGCTGCTGCCGATGGCCTTCTGCATCCTTACCGCGACCAATACCACCCTGATCGCGAACTCGCCGCTGATCGTGCTCAACGACCTGATCGCCAGCGCCAACAGCAACCTGCCCCCCGGCGCGCACACGATCCCGAAGTTCGGCCTGTTCAGCGTGACCCCGGTCGGCCTGGTCCTGGCCGTGGCCGGCGTGCTGTTCTTCTACCTCTTCGGGAAAAAACTGCTGCCCGAGCGCGAGGACGAGCGCCTCAAGGTCACCCCTGGCCGCACCGAGAGCTACTTCGCCGAAACCTACGGCATCGCCGGCGATCCAGCCGAGCTGACGGTGACCGCCGAAAGTCCGCTGGTCGGCATGAGCATCGGCGAGGTCGAGCAGCTGCACGGCGCGCCGCTGATCCTGGCGATCAAGAACGGCAACGAATCGCGCATGGCGCCGCCCTCGGACCAGATGATCTGGGTCGGCACCATCCTCGGCGTGCTGGCCCCGCGCGAGGCGATCCAGACCTTCGCCAACAACCAGCTCTGCCGCGTGTCGCTGCGCATGCGCCAGCTGGGCGAACAGTTCAACACCACCCGCGCCGGTATTTCCGAGGCGGTGATTCCGCCGAGCTCCCGCTTCATCAAGCAGACCGTCGGCGAACTGCGCCTGCGCAAGCGCTACGGCATCTCGGTGCTGGCGGTGAACCGCGGCGACGAGGTGTTCCGCGAGGACGTTCGCGCGGTCAGCCTGCGCGCCGGCGACACCCTGGTGCTGCACAGCAACTGGCGCGACCTGGTCCTGGCCCAGGAAGACCGCGACCTGGTCGTGGTCACCGATATCCCCAAGGACGAAGCGCGGCCCGGCAAGATCTGGCAGGCGGTGTTCTTCTTCGTGCTGGCCAAGTGCCTGGCCCTGTTCACCAACCTCGACCTCTCGGTGGCGATGATGACCGGCGCGGTCGGCATGCTGCTGACCGGCGTGCTGAACATGGACGAGGCCTACAAGGCGATCAACTGGAAGACCATCTTCGTCACCGCCTGCCTGATTCCGCTGGGCTGGTCGATGGACTCCACCGGCACCGCCTCGTGGATCGCCCAGGAAGTGCTGCACTTCCTCGGCAGCGCGCCGCAGTGGACCCTGCAGCTGTCGATTGCGGTGCTCACCCTGATATTTTCCCAGGTCATGTCCAACGTCGGCGCCACCGTGATGATGGTGCCGATCGCGATCAGCGTCGCCGTCACCACCGGCGGCAATCCGTCCGCGTACGCACTGATCGTCGCGGTGTCCTCGTCGAACACCTTCCTCCTGCCCTCCGGCCACCCGGCGCTGATGATGATCGCCGGCCCCGGCGGTTACCGCGCGAAGGATTTCCTGCGGGTCGGTCTGCCGCTGACGTTGATCGTGCTCGCGCTGACTCTGGTCTCGATCAATTTGATGTATCGGTGAAGAGCGGGGAACGGGGAACAGTGGGCTCACGGAGCGCTTGTCACCTCGCGGCACGAGGGGAGGCAGGAAATTCAGGCGATCGCAGACTCTCCCGTTCCCTGTTCCCCGTTCCCCGCTCCCCGCTCCCCAGCTAGTCCCACACCAACAGCCTGACCTCGCCATCGAATACGCCAACCGCGACCGCGCGCAGCCGATCGCCGCGGCAGGGTCCGGCCGTGCACTCGCCCGACATGGCGGCGAAGCTCGCGCCATGGGCGGCGCAGACCAGCACACCGTCCTTGAGCAGGAACTTGCCCGGCGCCCAGTCCAGGCGGCGACCGGCATGCGGGCAGATATTGAGGAAGGCATGCGCATCGTCGCCGCGGCGGAGCACGATCAGCGACTCCTCGCCGTCGGCCAGCCTGGCGTCGACCGCGATCGCGCCGCCATCGGGAATATCGTCCAGCCGGCAAAGCATGCCTGCCGTGGAAGTAGCATCCATGGGCACTTGTCTCTCGAACCGTTTGGCCCCAAGGTAGGGCTTCGTATGCATGTCATTGTGACATATACGGATTTTTAACCAAACGTGGAACCTCCGATGCGCTTCGTCCTGCCGCCCGCCCGCCGCCCCCGCCACCCGCTGATGCGCCTGCTATCGCTGGTGATCGGCCTGGCCGTTCTTGGCGTGCTGCTGGTGTTCGGTGTGGTCGTGCTCGGTGTGCTGGTGGTCGGCGGCGGCCTGTTGCTGGCCTGGCGCCACTGGAAGCTGTCGCGCGCCGGTGCCGTGCCCGTGGCGGGCAACGTCACGCGCGATCCGAACGTGCTCGAAGGCGAGTTCGTGGTACTGAACGGCCGCCACGTTCCGCACTGAGCAAGATCCGGATGGTGACGGGGGAGTCCCCGTCGCAAACTGGTCGCCATCAGGAGACACGCGATGACGACGACACAGCGCCAGGATCAACCCGTGACCGACGACGCCCTCGAGCGCGTCCGACGCATGATCGAACGCAGCGACAGCGCGCCGAACCTCGGCGAGCTGGCGACGGCGGCCGGGCTCAGCCCCTCCCATCTGCAACGCATCTTCCGCCGCCGCTACGGCGTCAGTCCGGCCGAGTACGGCAGGGCCCGCCGTTTCGGCCAGTTGAAGGCCTCGCTGCGCGACGGCGCAGCCGGTTACCGACGCGGTCTATGAGGCCGGCTTCGGCTCGGGCAGCCGGGTCTATGAGAACAGCAACCGCCTGCTTGGCATGACCCCGGCCAGCTATCGCGCCGGCGGTGCGGGCGCGTCGATCCGTTACACGACGACCGCCACGCCGCTCGGCCAGTTGCTGGTCGCGACCACGGAACGCGGCATTTGCGCCGTCACCCTCGGCGACGACGACGACGCACTCGAAGCGCGCCTCGCCGACGAATTTCCGCTGGCCACGCGACAGCGCGTCGATGCCGGTCGCGAAGAATGGCTGGACGCCGTCATCGCCCGCGTATCGCGCGAACTGGGCTGGAGCGACGCGGATGCACCGGCAATGCCTCCGCTGGATATCGCCGCGACCGCCTTCCAGTGGCGCGTCTGGGAAGCGCTCACCCGCATCCCGCAGGGCGAGACGCTCAGTTATGGCGCGCTTGCCGCGCAGCTCGGCGTACCGCGCGCGGCACGCGCCATCGGCCGCGCCTGCGGCAGCAACAAGCTGGCCCTGATCGTGCCCTGCCACCGCATCGTCCGCGAGGACGGAACACTTGGCGGCTGGCGCTGGGGCGTGGAGCGCAAGCAGCGCCTGCTGGATGCCGAAAAGCGCCGGGCATGAATCCTGCTCAAGGCTGACCGGCAAACGCCTCGCTACCGGAATACGCCTCGCGGCTTTATCGTGTGCGTTCCGGTACCGCGGTGCGGTATCGCTCCCCGATCCCGAGTCGTCATGAACCACGCCACCAGTACCCCAACGACCAACGTCGACGCGAAGTCGTTGGCCGATCCGCGCTGGCTGGTGCCACTGGCCCTGCTCGCGCTGTACGTGATCTGGGGCTCGACTTACCTCGGCATCCGCTACGCGCTGGAAAGCTATCCGCCTTTCCTCCTGGCGGGCATCCGCTTCCTGATCGCAGGCTCCCTGCTGTTCGGCGTGCTGCGCCTGCGTGGCGTCGGCTTGCCGACGCGCCGGCAATGGGGCAACGCGGCGGTCACCGGCATCCTCTTGCTCGGCTTCGGCAACGGCCTGGTCTGCTTCGCCGAGGAATCGGTGAGCTCGGGCATCGCCGCGGTGGCGGTTGCCAGCATGCCGCTGTTCGCGGCCGTGTTCGGCGGCATGTACGGCGAATGGCCGCAACGTCGCGAGACGGTCGGCCTGCTGGTCGGCTTCGTCGGCGTGATCGTGCTCAATCTCGGCGCCGGCCTGTCCGGCTCGCGCATCGGCGCACTGGCCCTGATCGTCGCGGCGGCAGCCTGGGCCTTCGGCTCGGTCTGGAGCAAACGGCAGGACATGCCGAAGGGCCCCATGAACACCGCGGCACAGATGTTGTGCGGCAGCGTCGCACTGATCCTGGTCGCGCTGCATCTCGGGCGAACGCCTGCCGGAACATCCCGGCGTGCGCGCGACCTTCGCGGTCGGCTACCTGATCGTCTTCGGCTCGATCATCGCGTTCAGCGCCTACCTGTACGTGCTGAAAACCGTGCGCCCCGCGCTGGCGACCAGCTATGCCTACGTGAACCCACCGGTCGCCGTCCTGTTCGGCGTGATGCTCGCCGGCGAACACGTCGGCCCCTTCGACCTCGCCGGCATGGCCATCATCCTGATCGGCGTCGGCATCATCACCCTGTCCAAGGCCCGCAGGGCGTAAAGCGCTACCGGCGCCATGTGGGCGAATCCTGTTCGCGAGTCCGTTCTATCCGCTGGTTTCGACGGTTCAATCTCTTCGGCTCGTCAGCCGACTTCCTTCCGCCTTAAACGAGCCAGCGTGCACGCCAGAGGCGAAAGTGTCGCGCAATACCTCCGTACGCCGGCACTCCTCGCGAAGTTCGGCGAGGTTGCAGGTCATCGTCGAATGCTTCTTGAACTTCATCGGGCGCAACGCGTTGATGTCGGGATCCCAATAGCCATGGATGAGACCGTCGCGGCGACGACGCAGTTTGCACAGCCTCCGATGCCAGCGCACGAATTCGTCCAGGCATGCCGGTGAGTCGGCAAAGCACGCGACGACCATGTCCTTGAACACATCGAGCTTCTGTTTCAACACCAGCGTGTCGGCGATCGGCGTGAACAGCGCGAACTCGGGCGTGGCAGCGAGGCGATGCAGGCAAAGGCTCACCTGGTGCTCCATATCGCCGAAGGTGAGAATGAGGCGACCGATCAGATCGCCGGCCACATCGCGTGGGTTTGTTGCAGACATAACGGTCCCTGTCTGGAGGCCGCCACCCACAGTGGGTGGCGGACGTGCCAGGTTGACAGACCGGTCATACAGGAACCCGGCAGGGCCTAAGCCCTCCCGGCACGCCCACCATAAGCTTATGGCAAAGCGACTCCACAACGCATCAAAGCGCCTTTACGGCGCTTCGATGCGCCTGTATGAATACGAGCTGTCAAACCCGGTCGCTAATGCGACGATGGATTATTCGCATACTGGGTAGCGGGAACAACCAGAAATCGATCATCGGTGCCACGTCGGTCACAACAATCATGCGACGCCTCTCACAATCACGAGAAGCAACGCACGACACACACTCCCCTCACCGTCACCCCTGCGCAGGCCGGGGCCCAGTGGCGATAACCGACCACTGACGCTACTGGATCCCAGCCTTCGCTGGGATGACGATGAGGGACGTGAGTGCCGCGCCCTGCTCTTCGCTGTTGCTCGCACAAGCACACGGCGATCAGCCGGCTCTTGATCTCCCGGGGGGCCCCTTTGAGCGTGAGGTCGGCGGGGACGACAAGGCCGCGAAGCGGGGGAGGCATGGATGCCGACCGTTTGCGCCAGGACAGGGATGTCCTGTCGCAAACCCCGGCCCCGCCGGCCGCCCCGCGCAGCGGGCACGCGATTGGGGTGGCCTTTTCTCTTGCCTACTTCTCTTTTGGCCATTCAAAAGAGAAGTAGGTCGGGCCCGGCAGGGGCCGAAACACCGGCGCCCTAGGCGCCGACACAAACGCCGAACACAACTCCAAGCGCGATCTTGATCTTCCCAGCCCACCGGCACACCATCACCTCACCAGGCGAACAAGGGAAAAGCATGCAACCCACACGCGAAGGCATCCTCGCGCGCGCCGCACTACGTTGCGCCACCTGGGCCGAACGCTGGTTCCCCGACGCCTACGTATTCGCCGCCCTCGCGGTCATCATCGTCGCCATCGCCACGCTGTTGGCTCGGTGCCACGCCGACATCCACCGTCACCGCGTTCGGCGACGGCTTCTGGAGCCTGATCCCCTTCACCATGCAGATGGCCTTCGTCGTCATCGGCGGCTACGTGGTGGCGACCGCGCCGATCGTCGCGCGCTTTATCGATGTACTCGCCCGGGTGCCCCGCACGGGCCGCGGCGCGGTCTGCTACATCGGCCTGATCAGCATGCTGGCGTCGCTGCTCAGCTGGGGCTTCTCCCTGGTATTCGGCGGCCTGCTGGTACGTGCACTGGCGCGCCGCGACGATCTGAAACTCGACTACCGCGCAGCCGGTGCCGCGGCCTATCTCGGACTCGGCGCGGTATGGGCGATGGGCCTGAGTTCGTCGGCGGCGCAGCTGCAGGCCAATCCGGCGAGCATGCCGCCGGCCCTGCTTAAGATCACCGGCGTATTGCCCTTCAGCCAGACGATCCTCCTGTGGCAGTCGATTCTGCTGACCGCGATCCTGATCGGAGTCTCCCTGATCGTCTGCTGGCTCACCGCGCCATCGTCGGCAAACGCGCGCACGGCGAAGGATTTCGGTATCGAGGAAAGTACCTCCGTGCCCGAACTGCCGCCACGCAAGCGACCAGGCGAATGGCTCGAATACAGTCCCCTGCTTTCCGTGCTGATCGGCCTGCTCGGCCTCGGCTGGCTCTTCCACGAATTCGCCAGCAAGCCGGCGATCACGGCGATCGCCAACCTCAACACCTACAACTTCCTCTTCCTCACCGTCGGCCTGCTGCTGCACTGGCGCCCACGCAGCTTCCTCAACGCGGTCGCACGCGCGGTGCCGGGTACGACCGGTGTACTGATCCAGTTTCCGCTATACGGCGGCATCGCCGCCCTGCTTACGCAGGCCAAAGGTAGCGGCGGCGACACCCTCGCCCATCATCTGGCCAGCCTCTTCGTGCACATTGCGTCGACCGGAACATTCACCCTGGTGATGGGCATCTATTCGGCGATCCTCGGCTTCTTCGTGCCTTCGGGCGGCGGCAAGTGGGTGATCGAAGCGCCTTACGTCATGCAAGCCGCCAATGACCTGAAAGTGCACCTGGGTTGGGCCGTGCAGGTCTACAACGCGGCCGAGGCGCTGCCGAACCTGATCAATCCGTTCTGGATGTTGCCCCTGCTCGGTGTCCTGGGACTGAAGGCGCGCGACATCGTCGGCTTCACCTTCATGCAACTGCTGGTGCATATCCCACTGGTGCTGGGATTGCTCTGGCTGCTCGGCCTCACCCTGCACTACGTGCCCCCAGTGATGCCCTGACGAAGGGCAAGGCCGGCAGGCGGCCTTGCCCGGTCTTCGATCAGCTGCCGCCGGGAACCACGCCTCCAGGGAAATGCGCACTGATGCGCGGCCAGATGAATTCGATACCGTTGCCCTGGTTCGCGCTACCTATGGTGGAGTTATGTAGCACCCGAACGCGATGACTGCGGCGATCGACCACCGGCGATCCGGAACTCCCGCCGACCGTGTCGCACAAGTAACGGGGATTCGTACCCGCCTTCGCGGTGATCAGGCATTGCCGGCCATCGTCGGAGACGCTGGCAATCTGACGCGGTTGCCCCGCGCCATGCTGCGGCACGTAAATGGGCGTACCCACGGCCAGGGGCGAGGCATCCAGTCCAAGGTAACCGTACTGGCCCACGGTGGGGAATGTGCCCGGATCGAGGGTGAACAACTGAAAATCGAGCCCGGGATCGCCCTGCAGGCGTCGATCGCCACGCACCTTGGTACCCGCGGCGGTCGCGTTGCTGCCGCTGCACTGGGTGTGCTCGTAGCCGAACCACATTTCGAAATCACGGGGATTCCTGTCATTGGGAATGACGTGGTGGTTGGTGAGCATATGGTTGCCCGGGCCAACCCGCCAGGCGGTGCCCACGTAACCGAATCCATAGACGCGAGCGACGGCACGCGAACGACGATAAGCGTCCGGATCGCTGTTTTTCAAGCACACCGCCCGCTGTCGCTGGTCGCCGCCGATAATGGCGCCCGGACGCATCAGCTCCTCGAATCCGACATCGACCTTGTCGACATGCAGCGCGTAGGAACGCCCCTCCTGTCCACCGATGACCTCGACGGTCACATCGTCCCCGCCCACGGACATCGCATAGTAGCCGTCGTCGCCCGCCTCCCGGACGACATCCGCAAGGGTAAAGCGATGGACTTCGCTGCGATCGCGATTGGCGATCGAGACTTCGGCATCGTCGGGAATGTCGACCGCCGCGAAATGCAGGCGCAGGAAGGTCGCGCCCGGATAGCCGATTTTCATCGACGGATTGGCGAAACCGCGCTGGAATCCGGATAGACGGTAATCCGCGTCGACAATGTCGGCTACCCGGACAAGTCCCGTCGAGACGGGGGCGTCCGTATCGGCCAGGGCGGTCGGCGAGCCACCGACCGTTACGGCAATGGCAAGGCTTAGCGGAAGCAGGCGAAGGCAGGGAGCCATCGCTCGCCGGAAGACATTCCATTTCATGGTCACGATCCTTGAGTGAGTGAACGCCGACGCTCCCTGCGAGCGTCGGCGAACTAACTTGGACCTGACCCGACAGGATTCGTATCGGCGTATGACCCATCGCAGGAGCTTCTCTTCCCTCACCGACTACGGGGAAAGCCTCTTAGCTACGTCGTACAACTCTCGCAGCCTTCGTCGAGGATCAACCTCCTCCGGGAATACCACCGGGGAAATGCGACTGTATGCGGGGCCAGATATATTCGATACCGACACCCTGGTTGTACTCGGCGAAACCCGAACGGACCAGAGCGCGGACGCGGTGGCTACGACGGTCGATCACCGGCGAACCGGAACTGCCACCCTCGATATCGCACTGAAAAGCGGGAAGTACTCCCGGCGTCGCGATAATCACGCATGTCTCGCCATTATCGGAAATCGTGGCAATCTGCCGCGGATTGCCGCCGCCGTGCTGGGGGATGTAAATCGGCGTGCCCTTGCCCAGGGGCGATATGTCCAGGCCCAGATACCCGTACTGCGCCAACTGGCCGGACGAAAAGACCGTGGGATCGAGGGTAAACAACTGGAAATCCAGTTCATACGCACCTGCGAGACGGCGATCGCCGCGAATTTTGTTTCCCTTCGTCGTGTCGTGGCTGCCGACGCACCGGTCATGTTCGTAGCCGAACCAGATCTCGAAATCTTTTGGATTCTGGTCATTACCAATGACGTGATGATTCGTCAGCATGTGGTTACCCGGGCCCACGCGCCAGGCGGTGCCGTAATAACCATGACCGTAGACACGCGCCACCGATTGGGCCCGCCGATACACGTCCGGGTTCCGCTCCTTCAGGCATACCGCACGCTCACGCTGGTCCTGACCGATGATGTTCAACGGACGCATGAGGTCGCCAAAGCCGACGTCGACCTTGTCGACGTGCAGCGCATAGGGGTCCCCTGCCTGCCCGCCGACGACATGGACCGTCACCTCATCCCCGCTCAGCGACATGGCGTAGTAGCCGCCGTTCCCGCTGTCGCGAAGGATATCGGCACGCTTCACGCGATGAACCTCACTGCGATCGCCGTTGGCGATCAGCATCTCGGCATCGTCACCGATATCGGCCATCGCGAAATGCAGGCGCAGGAATGTCGCTCCCGGATAGTTGAATTTCAGCACGGGATCCTCGTGCCCTCGCTGGAAGCCCATCGACCGCTCATCGGTAGCGACAATGTCGGCGACCCTCAGGGGCGCTGCGGAACGCGAGGCGTCGTCATTCGCGTGGGCAGGCCGTGCCGCACCAACCGCGATGGCGATGCACAAGGGAACCATGTAACCGGGCGACATCGCCCGCCAGGAAGAACGGTTTTGCATGATCGCGATCCTCGAATGGGAGAACGTCGACGTCCTTGCAGACGTCGACGACCCACTCTGGCCTTGCGCCGACAGCTGTCATATCGGCGCAACGATCTGTCGCGACCTGCCGCTCGCTCATTGACCGGCCAGTCCTTGACGATGACTGCGCAGGCGATGACTGAGCGTTCCCCCTTCTACAATTCCCGCAATGCCGTGGTCACCGGCAGACGCGCCGCACGCACCGCCGGAAACAGTCCGCCGATAAAGCCGATCGCCAGCGCCCATTTCAACCCGGTCCACAGCAACTCGCCGGTGACCTTGAGCTGGAAGCTCAGCTGGCCGACCGTGCCGGCGGCGAGCGTCGATGCGCTGTAACCATTGAAGATCAGCCACGCGAGCAGGCCGCCGATCAGTCCGCCGATCAGGGCCAGCAGCATCGTCTCCAGCATGATCGCGACGACCACCGGCAGGCCACGGAAGCCGATCGCACGAAGCGTGGCGATCTCGCGAGCACGGGCCGCGACCGCGGCGAACATGGTGTTCAGCGCGCCGAACATCGCGCCGATCGCCATGATCAGGCCGACCGCGATGCCCATGATGCGAATCACCTTGGCCGTGCCTTCGGATTGCTTGTTGAAGTAGTCGATCGTCGTTTCGGCGTCCACCTTGAGCTGCGGGTTGCCTTCCAGTGCGGCTTTGAAGGCGTCGAATTTCGACGGGTCGGCGAGCTTCACGGTGACCGATGCGCGACTGCCGCCGCGGCGATACGTACCGGCGACCACACCGGCGTCGCCCCAGACTTCCGAGTCCATCGCGTTGTCGGCGGAGAACACGCCGACCACGGTCCAGACCTGGTTGCCCAGGCGGATTTCATGGCCCGGCACCAGGCCCGCGAATTGCCGTGCGGCACCCTTGCCGACGATCAGTTCGCGCATGCCGGGAGCGAAGTTGCGGCCTTCGATGATCTTCACTTCCGGCCGCACGGCCCAGGCCTGCGCGCTGACGCCGCGCAGCTGCACGCTGCCCTCGTCGTCCGCGGTGCCCCCCTTGACCGGCAGGTTGGCCGCGACCACCAGTTCGGCCGAGGCGATCGGCTGGCCCTTGGCGTCCCTGGCGATGCCATCGGCCTGCGGGATCAGGGTAACGCTGTCGTGGTCGAGAACCGACATCACTTCCGATGCCGAGGAGCCACGCATCACGATCGCCGTGTCGGCGCTGCCGGTCTTGCGCAGGGTCTGGCTGTAGCCCTCGCCCATCGCCAGCAGGGCGACCAGCACGCCGACCACGCCGGCGATACCGATCACGATGACCGAGGCCGATCCGAGGCGCTGGCGAAGCGTGCTGATGCCGACGGCGGTGACCGAGGCGGCCTGCTTGCCGCGGCGGGTAAACAGCATCCATGCGGCGAGAAGGATCGCGAGCAGGAGCGCGCCTTGCCACGGCAGGACAATCCACGCGGCCAGCACGGCTGCCAGCAGCACGAGAAGGCCGATATTGATCAGTATTCTCATCTCGTTCTCCTAGCGACCGGCCAGTGCATCGACGATATTCAGGCGCATCGCGCGCAGCGCCGGCAACAGGCCGACCAGCAGGCCGATCGCGACCATCAGCACGATGCCCAGCACCCAGCTGTTCGCGCCGACCACGGGCAGGTTCAACATGCCGCCGCTGCCGGCGGAGATCGCCGGAACGATCAGCGAGGCCAGGCCCAGCCCGATCACGCCGCCGAGCAGGACCAGCAGGATCGATTCGGCCAGCACCATCGCCAGCACGCTGCCGCTGGTGAAGCCGATCGTCTTCAGTACCGCCAGCTCGCTGGTCCGTTCGCGCACCGCCTGCATCATGGTGTTGCCGGAAAGCAGGAGCAGGGTAAAGAACACCGCGCCCATGATCGAGCCGACGATCAGGCCGATGTCCGCCAGCTGCTTCATCCAGTTCGCGGTCGCCGCCTGTTCGGTTTGCGTACGCGTTTCATGATCCGAGTTCGCCGAGAGCGCATCGATGGCCTTGGCCACGCGATCGGCCTGGTTCACGTCGGTCACGCGGGTGACATACCAGCCCACCTGCCCCTGGTTGTATGGCGTGGTCTCGTCGAAGTATTTCCAGTGCAGGAGCATCTGCTGGTCGAAGAAGCCCCCGGACTTCTTGTCCTTCGCATGCATGATGCCGACGACGTCGAAGCTCCAGTTCTTGTCGCCCTGCCGGTTCGGGAAAATCGTCGACTGCATCGGGATCTTGTCGCCGACCTTCCAGTGGAAGCGTTCGGCGAGCTTCTCGCCGACGAGGACGCCGGTACGCGTGTTCTCGAAGGCCTTTCGCTCCGCCGCGCTGACTTCGATCTCGGGGTAGAGGTCGATATAGTTCGGCTCGACCGCGAAGCTGAAGACCTGGTTGTGCGGATCCTGGTAGGCACCGCCGAACCAGTTCGCATAGGTCACGTCTTTCACGCCCGGCACCTGGGCGATCTGCGCACCGAGCGCCTGCGGCAGGGGCTGGATGAAGGACAGCTTCGCGCCGGTCTGCAGGCGCTGCGCTCCGTTGGCGCTCTGCCCCGCCTGGTTGAACGAGGTACGCACCGCATCGAGCATGCCGAAGAGCAGGAAGGCGGTGATGATCGACACCAGGGTGAGGATCGTGCGGGTCTTGCGCCGGAACAGCGCCGCCCAGATCAGATGAAGGTATTTCATCGTGCGCTCCTCAGGCGATGGCCTGCTCGACCAGGGTGCCCTTGTCCAGGTGCAAGGTGTGGTTCGCGTACTCGGCGGCCTTCGGATCGTGGGTGACCATCACGATGGTCTTGCCATGCTCGCGATTGAGCTCGCGCAGCAGGCCGAGTACTTCCTCGGCGGACTGGCGGTCCAGGTCGCCGGTCGGCTCGTCGCAGACCAGCAGGGTCGGGTCGGAGACGATCGCGCGGGCAATCGCCACGCGCTGCTGCTGGCCGCCGGACAGCTCGCCAGGTTTGTGCGTGGAACGCCCGTCGAGGCCGACCAGCTTCAGCGCGATCGCGGCGTTCTGCTTGCGCTGCGATGAGGAAAGCCGGGTCAGCAGCAAAGGCAGCTCGACGTTGCGCTGCGCCGACAACATCGGCATCAGGTTATAGAACTGGAAGACGAAGCCGACGTGGGTCGCGCGCCACTTCGCCAATGCACCGCCGCCAAGCTGGTCGATGCGCTCGCCACCCACGGAAAGGCTGCCGCCGGTCGGCGTATCCAGGCCGCCGATCAGGTTCAGCAAGGTCGTCTTGCCTGAACCTGAGGGTCCCATCAGCGCCAGGAAATCGCCTTCGGCGATCGCCAGGTTGATGCCGTGAAGCACTTCCACCTTCTGTTTGCCGCGCTCGTAGACCTTGCTCAGATCACGAATATCGATAAGCGTGCCCATGAACCCTCTCCCGATCGATGAGCCGGCGGCAGGCCGGCAAGGTAATGTCTTTACGGTGCTTTCTGGACTTCCACGGCGGCGCCGTCCTGCAATTCGTCCGGCGGCGAAACCACCACGGACTCACCGGCGTTCACCGCCGAGGGCAACAGGCGCAGGTTGCCGTAACTCTCCGGTGCCGGCTGTACGACGCGTTGTTTCGCGCGCGCATCGGCAACGACGAAGACCACGCTCTTGCCATCGCGCTGGACGATCGCCTTTTCCGGCACCAGCACGCCCCTGGGCACTTCGGCCTTGACCGGCTTCGCGTCGAGGAAGGACACGCGCACGCCCATGTCAGGCACGATGCGGTCGTCCTTGCTGTCGAGCGCCACGCGCACCTTCACCGTGGCCTTGCCGCGATCGGCGGCCGGCACGATGGCGATGACATGGGCCGGGATCTTCCAGTCCGGATACGCGTCGAGCACCGCCTCGGCCGGCATGTCCGGCTTGACCCGGCCGATATAGGCCTCGTTGACGTCGACGTCGATTTCGAGCGAATCCATGTCGACGATGGTGCCTACGCCGGTACGGGTGAAGCCGCCACCGGCGGACAGCGGCGAAATGATCTCGCCGACCTGGGCGGACTTGTCGGTGATCACGCCGGAGAACGGCGCACGGACGACGGTGTAGTCGAAATTCACCTGGGCCACGGCGACCTGCGCGTCCGCGGACTGCGCCTGCCGTTGCGCGGCATGCAGTTGCGCGACCAGGGTATCGCTCTGCGCGCGCTGCTGCTCCGCGGACTGTTTGGAAACCAGTCCGCGCGCGGCCAGTGTATCCAGCCGGGCCACGTCGCGCCGTGCCTGGTCGAGCTGCGCGGCGACCTGCGCGGTCTGCGCGATGCTCGCCGACGCGGTCGCCTTGGCCGCGTTGAGATAGGCACGGTAACCGTTGTCCTCCAGACGCGCGAGGATCTGGCCCTTCTGCACGCGGTCGCCTTCCTCGATCAGCACTTCGGTGAGCGTGCCGGTGATCTGCGCCGACACCGTCGCCTGGCGGCGCGCGGTGATATAGCCGGTGGCCTGCAATACCGCACCGGCGCCACTTTGCGCCGTCGGCGCCGTCGCCTGTGCGGTCTGCACCGGCAGCGCACGCTTGCCCAGCAACATCCAGCCGCCGGCCGCCGCGACCGCCAGCACCAGCAGCACGACACCAAGGACGATCGCTATCTTGCGGCCACTTCCGCCGCCATGTTCCTCGCGCTGCGTTTTCTCGATGCGCAGCTGTTTCAGCAGTTCCGCGTTGCTCATTGCCGCCCCTTGGGTTCCCTGTTGCTGGCCGCTACCGTCTTCAGGTCAGCATGATCGACTTCGCCCGACAGGTTAATGGCAGGCCATCAACCGCCGACAGTGACAGCTGTCATCCCCGCTATACAGATTGGCCTCTTCCAGCACGACGGTATTGGACCTTTTTAACCGCGCACTCCGCTGGGCAGCATACGGGGCTTCGCTGGCATGAAAACTGCGCAGCGATATGTATGCCTAGACAGCTATTACCTCCCGACAAAGAGAAACCATGAGTTCTCCGATCACGGCTGCACCGTCCACATCGCCTGTCATGAAGCCCGCAGTGAAGGCCGTCGTGTATGCGACCCTCGTCGCCGGCACGCTCGATCTGCTCGACGCCAGCGTGTTTTTCGGGCTGCACGGCATTCCACTCCTCGCCATTTACCAGTCCATTGCCGCCGGCCTGCTCGGAAGCCGTTCGTTTACCGGTGGTGCGGGAACCGCGACGCTCGGGATCGTGCTGCATTACGCGATCATGGCAGTGATGGCGATCGTCTACATCTTCGCGGCGCGACGCATCGGGTTGCTGGCGGACCGGCCGATCCTCTGCGGCGCGATCTACGGCCTGCTGCTCTACATCGTGATGAATGCCATCGTGCTGCCACTGTCGGCGATGCCCCCAAAGGCATTCCCCAACGGCATCGTGCTGGCCAACGGACTGTTCGCCCACATCGTCCTCGTCGGCATCCCGATCGCGTTGTTCGCGCGCTGGTGCTGGCGTCGCGGCAACTGACACGCACCGGAGCCACACGATGACCCGACCGGCCCTCTATTCGCTGCTCTGCCTGCTGGTGCTCGCGCCCCTGTCGGCCCATGCGGTGGACAAGCCCGCCACGTGCGCAGATGCCATGCATCGCGGCTTCGATTTCTGGCTCGGCGACTGGGACACCTTCGACACCGATGCGCCGGGCAAGCCCCCGGTCGCGCGCAACACGATCACCCCGATGCTCGACGGTTGCGCAATACGCGAGGACTACCGTCAGAACGACGGCATGCGTGGCGAGAGCTTCACGACCTACGACGCGACGCGCAGGCTCTGGCACCAGAGCTGGGTCACCAACCGTGGCGAGCTGCTGATCCTGGAGGGCAGGCAACAGGGCAGGCGCATCGTGCTTTCCGGCGTCGATCGCGACGCGAACGGGCAGAGGACGATCGAGGTCTCCTGGGAGCCGCAAGGAAAAGAGGTTCGTGAAATCGCACGATGGTCACGCGACGGCGGGAAGACCTGGACGCCGATGTTCGACATTGTTTTCCGTCGGCGCGCACGCTGATTCATCGCGTCGCCTGCGGTAATCTTAGGGGATGACCTACATCATCCCCGCCCCACCCGTTCCGAGCCTGCCCGTCGTCGGCAGCGACCAGCGCTTTCCGATCCGCCGCGTGTTCTGCATCGGCCGCAATTATGCCGAGCACGCCCGCGAGATGGGCGCGACCGTCGACAAGTCCAGCCCGATGTTCTTCTGCAAGCCGGCCGACGCCGTGGTTGCCGACGGCAAGGACCTGCCCTACCCGTCCGCCACCGTCGACCTGCACCACGAAGTCGAAATGGTGGTCGCGCTGGGCGCGGGCGGCAGCAACATCGCCCTCGCCGATGCCGGCGCCCTGGTCTGGGGCTACGCGGTCGGCCTGGACCTGACCCGCCGCGACCTGCAGGCGCAGGCCAAGGCCAAGGGCTCGCCGTGGGACACGGCAAAAGCCTTCGATCATTCCGCGCCGGTTTCGGCGCTGCGCCCGGCAACCATGGGCGCGCCGGACGGCGCGACGACGATTACCCTCAGCGTGAACGGCCAGCTGCGCCAGCAGGCGCCTCTCGCCGACATGATCCATAGCGTGCCGGAGATCATCGCGGCGCTGTCGACCCTGTTCGAACTCAAGGCCGGCGACCTGATCTTCACCGGCACGCCGGCCGGCGTGGCCGCGCTGAATCGCGGCGACCGTTTCCACGCCGAGCTGGCCGGCTTTGCCACCCTCGAAGGGACCGTCGTCTGACGTCACCAGGAAGGCGGGCTGGGGTAAAGTCCACCGGTCCGTCACGTCCAGGAGAGGTCAGATGAGCTTTATCGGCGAGTTCAAACAATTTGCCATGCGCGGCAACGTCATCGACCTGGCGGTCGGTGTGGTCATCGGCGGCGCCTTCGGCAAGATCGTCACGTCCCTGGTCGACCAGATCATCATGCCGCCGATCGGCTGGCTGATCGGCGGGGTCGATTTCGCACAGTGGAAATGGGTGCTGAGCCCGGCCGACGCGGCGACCAAAAAAGCCGAGGTGGCGATCCAGATCGGTGCGTTCCTGAATACGCTGATCCAGTTCGTGATCATCGCCTTCGCGATCTTCCTGCTGGTCAAGGGCATCAATCGCCTGACCAGCCGTCAGGAAGCCGCACCTGTCGTGCCGCCCGATGTGGTCGTTCTGACGGAGATTCGCGATCTGCTGAAGAGTCAGCAGAATCGCTGAGGATTGGGGAACGGGGAACAGGAACAGGAGAGACCAGGGTTGCCTGATGGGTATGGCCTGTGCGCCCCCTCAGAGCCCAGGCATTCTGAGATCGTCACTGTTTCCCGTTCCCTGTTCCCCGTTCCCGCTCTTACTACCTTCCCCTTCCCCGTTCCCGCCCAGACCGTGACTTCCGGCCTAGCCCGCCCCCCATACGCATGCCGTCATAATCGGGGTTCTCTTCGACCCTGGGGTTACACATGCGTCATGTCTTCCGTCTTCAGGCCCTGGCCCTGGGACTTACCCTCGCCCTGTCGGCCGGTGCCGCCGAGAAAGCCACGGTCATCCCGGCCGCGGCCGTCACCGCCGCCGAGCAGCTGCGCGAGCATGCGCTGAACGACAACACCGGCTACGAGATCGTCGCATCGCTGACCACCGAGGTCGGTGCGCGTCTGGCCGGCGGCCCGAATGACGCCCGCGGCGTCGCCTGGGCGGTGGCCAAGTTCAAGGAACTGGGCTTCGACAAGGTCTATACGGAGCCGGTGACCTATCCGCTGTGGCAGCGCCGCAGCGAGCACGGCGCCATCGTCTCGCCGTATCCGCAGTCGCTGTCGCTGACCGCGCTGGGCTATTCGGCGGGCACGCCGGCCGGCGGCCTGACCGCCGAAGTGGTCGCCTTCGACAACCTCGACGCCCTGGTCGCCGCCGACCCGGCCACGGTCAAGGGCAAGATCGTCTACGTGAACGTCCATATGGAGCGCCTGAAGGACGGCCACGACTACGGCAAGGGCTCGGCCACGCGCACCCATGGCGCCGTGGTCGCCGCCGAAAAGGGCGCCGCCGCCTATCTGCTGCGCTCGGCCGGCACCGACGCGCACAGCCGCACGCCGCATACCGGCGTCACCGGCTTCACCGACCCGGCCAAGGCGATTCCCGCCGCCGCGCTGTCCCTGCCCGACGCCGACCAGCTCGAGCGCGTGCTCGCCAAAGGCAAACCGGTGACGCTGAAGCTCGACCTCGATGTCGGCTTCAACGGCTCCTATACCGGCGCCAACGTGATCGGCGAGGTCACCGGCCGCAAGCATCCGGACCAGATCGTCGATATCGGCGGACACCTGGATTCGTGGGACCTTGGCACCGGTGCGATCGACGATGGCGCCGGCGTGGCGATCGCCATGGCCGCGGCCAAGCTGATCAAGGACATGCCGCAGCGCCCGGACCGCACGATCCGCGTGATCGCCTTCGCCAACGAGGAAATGGGCCTGTGGGGCGGCCGCGCCTATGCGGACAAGCACCAGGGTGAAGTCGCCAAACACCAGCTCGGCACCGAATCGGACTTCGGTTCGGGCAAGGTCTGGCGCATGAGCGCCAGCGTGAAGCCCGAGGCGCGCGGCGCGATCGAGCAGATCGCCAGGGTGCTGGCGCCGATGGGCGTCGCCTACGACGCCGCCCGCCCCGGCGGCGGCGGCTCGGATCTGTCGCAGATGCACGGCAAGGGCATGGCGGCGCTGTCGCTGACCCAGGACGGCACCTACTATTTCGACTACCACCACAACGCCAACGACACCCTGGACAAGATCGATCCGAAGGATATGGCGCAGAACGTGGCCGTCTACGCGGTGTTCTCGTACATGGCCGCCCAGGCCGACGGCAACTTCGGCTCAGCGTCGAAGGCCTTCGCCAAGGACGGCGCGCAGGACTGAGGGCGATGGGCGGCTCAGCTTTGGGGCTGGGCCGCTTTTATCAGGGGCAGGAAGATCGGGATCGCCCCACCATTCGATCCGTCATCAGGATCCAGCTCGAGGCGGATTCGGCCGGCCCGATAGAATTCTTTTTGAAGCACGCCACCAAAGGGCGACCTGGACTTCTCCAACCATGTCGCCCATTTCGCGCCAATGTCTTCGTTGCGAACACACTCACCGGCCCCAATGACGGCCAGGAAGTCGGGATCCCGGAGTGAGGCGATGGCCGTGCCGGTCCAGAGCGCCAGGTTCTCCGGTGTGTTCTGGCTTGCCGCATAAGCCTGCATGTCAGCGTTGAATACCGCATCACATCCACCGCTCACCTCAGATGAGGCCATGGAACCTACGCCATGCCCTTCGGTGACCGTCTGCAGCGCGGGGGAATTCGCTGAATTTTGTACCGTTTGCAGGGCGGCTATGGGTGAAGACGGCATGGTTGCCGGCTGGCTCGTGATGGGAGGCGACGCCGTCGGGGCTGCTCCGGCCAAGGTGTTGGTATGAAACATAGGTGAACTCCATTTCGTACGGACGTTAGTCTAGTCAGCCCCAGGCTCCAGGCCTTGCAGAAATCGGTCTTATCCCTCCGCAAGGCGCTCCTTCGCGCCATCAGGGAGGGCTAGGCGGTTAGGCCCATTGACGCCGGCCCGGCACATCCCCGACATTGATTGCTCGCTGGTTCTTACGACCGTCATGGCCGAACTGGGGGTTCTCGGGTGTTTCTGGAACTGGATGGGCAGGGTCCACGACACGGGCAACTGACCCGCGCGCTGAAATCGGCCATCCTCGGCGGGCGCGTGCTCGCCGGCTCGCGACTGCCGGCGACCCGCGAACTGGCGGTGGAACTCGGCCTGTCACGGACCACGGTACTCGCCGCCTACGAGCAGCTGCACGCGGAAGGCTTTATCGACAGCCGCACCGGCTCGGGCAGCTTCGTCGCCCATCTGCGTGCGCCGGCGGACGCGGTCCTGCCCACGCCCCCCTCCGAAGTGCCCGCGCCATCGGCCTATACGACGCGCATGCGTGAAGGCGTCGACCGGCCACTCGGCCGCCGGCACCACGGGCTGCGCTACAACCTGCAATACGCCGACCCTTTGATCCAGCCCGCGCTATGCAGCCAGTGGAGCCGGGAACTGACCCGCGCGGCTGCCTATACCGAAACCGGCTACCCGGGCTCGCAAGGCCTGGTCGCGCTGCGTGAAGTGCTGTGCGATTACCTGGCGCGGCGCCGCGGCGTCGTCGCGGCGCCAGACGATGTGATCATCGTCAATGGCAGCCAGCAGGCGTACTCGCTATGCGCACGCGTCCTGGTCGATCCAGGCGCCACCGTAGTCGTTGAAGACCCGCACTACTTCGCCGCTTACCAAATCATGCGCACGCATGGCGCGAATGTGCTCCATGTGCCCACCGATGAGAACGGCCTGATCTGCGAAGAACTGCCCGACGGTTCCCCGGCGCTGATCCTGAGCACGCCCTCGCACCAGTTTCCCGGCGCCTCGATGCTCTCCTCGCCCCGGCGACTGGCCTTGCTCCGCTACGCTTACGAACACCACAGCTGGATCGTCGAGGACGATTACGACGGCGAATTCCGCTACGACGTGCAACCGCTGCCGGCCTTGCGCGCACTGGACCATACCGACCGGGTGATCTATGTGGGCACCTTTTCCAAGGTGCTGTTCCCCTCGTTGCGCATGGGTTACATGGTCGTGCCCAAGGCCTTGCGCGAGGACTTCATCGCGGCAAAGTGGCTCAACGACTTCGGCAGCCCCGCCATCGAGCAGGCAGCGCTGGCCAACTTCATCGCCGACGGCGGCTTCGAGCGCTACCTGCGCCAGGCGGCGAAGTCGCTGAAGGAACGACGCGATGCGCTGATCGAAGGCCTGCGTCTTTACGCGGGCGAACGCATCGAGGTCTTCGGCGCCCCCGCGGGCATGCATGTGATCGGCTGGCTGCGCGACCTGGATCGGACGCGCACGGAAGCCCTGGTCGAACTGGCCCATCACCGAGGCCTCGGCCTGCATACGATCAGGCCGTTCTATAAGATTCCGCCCGAGCGCGAAGGATTGATCCTCGGCTATGCGGGGTTGCCGCCGGCGGAAATCCTCGAGGCCACCCGCCTGCTCGGCGAGTGCCTCGATGAGATCGGTTAGGGACGTGCCTCCAGCACGATATTGAACGGCGTCTGTGCCGCGCGGCGCATCTGGCTGAAGCCGCCCGCGTCGACCAGGACCTTGCGCAGGCGCGCCTCGCCGGCTTGTGCACCGAGCGCGGGACCATGCCGCGCGAGCGATACGGGCACGCAGATCATCGACGAGGCGGCGTAGTACACGCGGCCGACCGGGTTGAGGTTCTCCGCCGTGCTGTCGCCGGCGAACGGTTCGACGACCATGCAGGTGCCATCGGCTTTCAGGGCCTCTTTCGCATGCCGTGCGGCGCCGTCGGGATCGGCCATATCGTGCAGGCAATCGAAGAAGGCGATCAGGTCGAAATCGCGACCTTTGTAGCTGGACGCATCGGCCTGTTCGAAATGCGCGTTCTTCACGCCCGCCACTTTCGCCCTTTCACGGGCGACGTCGATCGACGGCGCGTGATAGTCGTAGCCGATGAACTGCGTGGTGGGAAACGCCGCCGCCATCAGCACCGTGCTCGCGCCGTGGCCGCAGCCAATGTCGGCGACCTTGCCGCCGCGGCCAAGCTTGGCGACCACGCCGTCCAGCGCCGGCAACCATTCGCCGATGAGATGCGCGTTGTAGCCGGCGCGGAAGAACCGTTCCGTGCCATGGAACAGGCAGGGATGGTGCTCGCCCCACTCCATGCCGGCACCGCTGCGGAAGTTGTCGCGCACGCGCGGATAGGTGTGGAACAACGCTCTCCCGATTTCATAGGCACCGGGCAGATCGACCGGGCCGCCGGGATCGGCCAGGCACAGCGCCTGGACCTCGTTCAGCCGGTAAGTACCGCTCGCCGCATCAAAGTCGACGTAGCCGCCGGCGGCCTGGTTGCCGAGCCATTCGCGCACATAGCGCTCGCTGGTACCGGTCTGATCGGCCAGTTCCTTCGGTGTCAGCGACGCCTTGGCCAGGGCCTTGTACAGGCCCAGTTCGTCGCCGAGCAGGACGAGGACCGCGCTGAATGCGGCGCCGAGGTCGCCAACCGCCTTGCCGAGAAAGGCATTGAGTTTTTCTTCGTCGATGGACATGGGAGTTCGCTCCGAAACCGTGGGAATCGGTGCGGCGTCAGCATCGTCGGTTCCGGCCGGCCGCGAGGCGCGGAACCGGCTTCATCGTCCTGCCGGCGGAGGCTCTCCGTGGCGGATATCGGCGGTGGGAAAGGGGTCGCGGCACATGGCCCGTTCGACTATACGCCTGCCCTGTACGGCATCGCCTACACCGAAAGGCATAGGCGTCATTTTGTCTCAGGCGGCGCCCGTGGCGGGCTCATGATCGGGTTGCCGGCGCGGCGCGAGGCGATCCTGCAGGCGGTTCATGTACAGGTAGATCACCGGGGTCAGGTACAAGGTCAGGACCTGCGAGACGACCAGGCCACCGACCACGGCCAGGCCGAGCGGCCGACGCGTTTCGGCACCGGCACCGACGCCGAGCGCGATCGGCAGGGTGCCGGCGAAGGCGGCCATCGTCGTCATCATGATCGGGCGGAAACGCACCTTGCAGGCCTCGTAGATCGCCTGCTCCGGGGTCACGCCTTCACCGGTCTGATGTTCAAGCGCGAAGTCGATCATCATGATCGCGTTCTTCTTGACGATGCCGACCAGCATCACGATGCCGACGAAGGCGAACAGGTCCAGTGCCGCGTTGAACACCACCAGGGTCAGCAGGGCGCCGACCGCGGCGGCCGGCAGGCCGGAGAGAATCGTCAGCGGATGGATGAAGCTCTCGTAGAGGATGCCCAGCACCAGGTAGATCACGAACACGGCGAGCAGGAGCAGCAGGCCCATGCCCTTGACCGAATCCTGGAAAGCCTGCGCCGTACCCTGCACGCTGCCGTTGATCGACGGCGGCAAGCCGATGCCGGCCGCGGCCTGGTCGATGCTCGCCACCGCCTGGCTGAGCGACACGCCCGGGGCGAGATTGAACGACACCGTCACCGCCGGCAACTGGCCCTGGTGGTTCACGGTGAGCACCTTGGGCTGGCGGTCGAACGTCGCCACCGTGTTCAGCGGGATCAGCTTGCCGCTGGAACCGGTGACGTACAGCCGCGACAGCACGGCGGGGTCGCTCTGCAACTTGCGCTCGACCTGCAGGATCACCCAGTACTGGGTGAAGGCGCCATAGATCGTCGAGATCTGGCCTTCGCCGAAGGCCGTACCCAGCGCATCCTGCACCTGGGCCATGGTCAGGCCGAGCGGCCCGAGCTTGGCGCGATCCACCTTGACGATCAGGGTCGGGCTGTTCAGGTCCAGGTCCGAGGTCACGTCCTGGAAGCCGGGCAGTTTCTGAAACGCGGTGACCAGCTTGCCCGACCAGTCGTAGAGCAGGCCGAGATCGGTCGACTGCACCGTGTACTGGTACTGCGCCTTGGACTGTCGCCCGCCGATCTGGATCGCCGGCGGGTTCTGGATATACGTGCGCATGCCGGGCACCTCGGCGAACTTGTGCCGGAGCTCCTGGACGATCTCGTCGATGCCAAGCCGGCCGCGGCCAGCGGGCTTCAGGATCAGCAACAGGGAACCTGAGTTGACCGTGGCGCGCGCGCCGCCGGCACCGACCGTGGACATGACGCCGTCGATGTTCGGATCCTTGCGCGCGATCTCGGCCAGCAGTTGCTGGCGAGCCGACATCGCCTCGAAGGAGATATCCACCGGGCCCTCGGTGGTCACGCGCAGCTGGCCGCTGTCGCCGGCGGGAATGAAGTCCTTGGGCACCACCACGAACAGCAGCGCGGTGGCGAGCAGGCTGAGCGCGAAGCTGGCGAGCACGATCCGCGGACGGCGCATGCACCAGGCAAGCGAACGGGTGTAGCCGTTCTGCACGGCGAGGAAACCGCGGTCGAACAGTATGACGATGCGGCTGCGCTTGTCGTGGTCGTAGTGACGGACGAAGCGGCTGCACAGCATCGGCGTCAGCGTGATCGAGACGAAGCCGGAGATCAGGATCGAGACACTGATCACCACCGCGAATTCATGGAACAGGCGGCCGATGATGCCGCCCATGAACATGACCGGGATGAACACGGCGACCAGGGACAAGGTCATCGAGAAGATGGTGAAGCCGATCTCGTTGGCACCCTTCACCGCCGCCTCGAACGGTTTCTCGCCCGCCTCGATGTGCCGGATGATGTTCTCCAGCATCACGATCGCATCGTCGACGACGAAACCCACCGCCAGGGTCAGCGCCAGCAGCGACAGGTTGTCCAGGCTGTACCCCAGCGCGAACATCATGCCGAAGGTGCCGAGCACCGAGATCGGCAGGGCGACCGCCGGGATCAGCGTCGCCGAGACGTTCCCCAGGAACAGGTAGATCACCAGCACGACCAGGATGCCGGCCAGGACCAGGGTGAACTGCACGTCGTGCACGGAGTCGCGGATCGAGTCGGAGCGGTCGTACAACACTTCGAGCTTGACCGATGGCGGCAAGGTCTCGGCGAAGCCCGGCAACAGGGAGAGGATGCTGTCGACCGTCGCCACGGTGTTCGCGCCGGGCTGGCGCTGGATCGCCAGGGTGACCGAACGGTCGCCGTTGTACCAGCTGGCCTTCTGGTCGTCCTGCACGCTGTCGCGCGAGGAGGCGATGTCGGCGAGCCGGACCGGCGCGCCGTTGCGATAGGCGACGACGACCTGGCCGTAGTCGGCCGCACGCATCAACTGGCCATCGGAACGGATCGAAAGCAGCTGGCGACTGCCATTGAGCGAGCCGGTGGCATTGTTGACGTTCGCATTGGCCACGGCATCGCGCACCGTGTCGATGCCGATACCGGTCGAGGCGAGCCGGTCCGGGTCGACATTCACGCGCACGGCGTATTTCTGCGAACCGTAGACATTGACCTGGGCGACGCCATCGACCATCGACAGGCGCTGCGCCAGTTCGGTCTCGGCATAGTCGTCGACCGTCGACATCGGCAGGGTCGCCGAGCGCATGGTCAGGTACAGGATCGGTGCGTCGGCCGGGTTGACCTTGCGGAAGGTCGGCGGCGTCGGCATGTTCTGCGGCAACTGGCGCTGCGCGGAGGAAATGGCCGTCTGTACGTCCGCGGCCGCACCGTCGATATTGCGGTCGAGCTGGAAGGTCACGGTGATCGTGGTCGAGCCGAGCGAGCTCGACGAGGTCATCGAATCGATGCCGGCGATCGTCGACAACTGCGATTCGAGCGGCGTCGCCACGGACGAGGCCATGGTTTCCGGCGAGGCGCCCGGCAGGCTCGCACTGATATTGATCGTCGGGAAGTCGACGTTCGGCAGCTCGTTCACCGGCAGCTTCGGATAGGCCGCGATGCCGAAGATCACCAGCGCCGCCATCAGCAGCGTCGTCATCACGGGACGGCGGATGCAAAGCTCCGGAAGGTTCATCGGGCGATCCTCAGCTCACGCGCACGTGCGTGCCGGCGACCAGGAGCAGCTGCCCCTCCGTCACCACGTGTTCGCCTTCGTCGACACCCTTGTCGATGACCACACGGTCGGCGGTGCTCGGGCCGATCGTGACCGGTCGCTGCTCGACCGTATTGTCCGCTTTGAGGATGAAGACGAAGTTACCGTTCGATGAGCTCTGCAGCGCGATCACCGGCACGCTGATCGCGTTGGCGATGCGCGTGGTCGGCAGGCTGACATCGACGAACTGCCCAGGCACCAGGCGCCCGTCTGTATTGGCGAAGCGGCCTTTCAGCACGATGGTGCCGGTGGTCGCGTCGACGCCGTTGTCGATGAATTCGAGTACGCCCTCCAGCGGCGGGCCGGCGTCGCCGCCCAGGCGCACGCTGATGACGACATCGCCGCGCTGGCGCGCCAGGCGCACCGCCGGCAGGCTGTCCTCGGGGATGGAGAAGGTCACCCGGATCGGCTCGACCTGGTTGAGCACGACGATATCGGTGGTATCGGCGGTCAGGGACGCGCCCGGATAAACCAGCGCCGCTCCGGCGACCCCGTCGAACGGGGCAACGATGGTGGTAAAGCCCAGCTGGGTCTCCGCTGCCTCGACCGCGGCCCGATCACTCTGCAAGGCGGCTTCGGCCACACCGACATTGGACTTGTACAGATCGAAATCGGCGTGCGAGACAAAGCCCTTGTCGAGCATGGCGGTGAACCGGGCCAGATCGGCCCTCGCCTTCACCAGCTGCGCCTGGTCGCGCGCCACACTGCCGCGCGCCTGGGCAAGCGCCGCCTGCAGGGGGCGCGGATCGACCTTGGCGATCAGCTCGCCCTTCTTCATATGCGCGCCGGGCGTGAAGGCCAGCGAATCGAGCCGGCCATCGACCCGCGAGCGCAGGTTCACCGTGGAGTAGGCTTCGGCGCGGCCGATGACCTTGAGGGACAGGTCGATATCGCTACGGGTCGCCGCGGCGACCTTGACCGGGATGATGGTGCCCTGGGCCGTCTTGCCTTTCCCGCCGGCCGGTGCGTCATGCCCGCCGCGCAGATAGAAAACGGCGGCGGCCACAAGGGCCAGCACGACGATGAGGAGAACGGACTTCTTCCATAACGAACGTTGTTGCATGGGGTCTCCGGCGTCCTTCCGCGGACGCCCGGGGAGTCGTCGCGTATGCCGTTATCGGGCTGGATTTTCTTAGGGCAATCGGCTTTGTAAACGCCCTGCCTGACTTCCCGTTGACAGCGATATCACGAAAAGATGTCAGGGTGTGCCGATATCCGACTTATCCATCGCCTGCAGGTTGTTCTTGATCCGCGTCATCGTCTCGTAGGTCTTCAGCAGGTCTTCGTAGGAGATGCCGACGGTCGCGTCGCGCCGAAGCCCCAGGCCGATCTCTTCCATGTCATTGATGACGCTGCGGGCCTGGTCGGTGTCGTAGAGGCGCCAGGCGCGGCGGTCCTTCGGATCGGGACGGCGCTCGGCGAAGCCGGCGGCCTGCAGCCGGTCGATAACCCTGCCGACCGCGATCGGCTCCATTTCCAGGCGTTCGGCAAGCTCGTTTTGACGCATGCCCGGATCGCGGTGCATCGCCTTCAACGCGCGCCACTGGGCACGGGTCAGGCCGAAGCGCACCGCGCGCCGGTCGAAATGCTTGCGAAACAACAGGGTGACATCGTTGAGCAGGTAACCAAACGAGATGTCTTCAGCTTTCGGCGTCTTGGGCATGGGCGGCGCGCACTGTAAGGCAATGCCGCCATCGTAACCGCTTCGGGGCCGCCATGGAGCAGGCTCGAACCCCATACGGCCCGGTACTGATGGCAGCGATCAGCGGGGATAGAGCGGCGGCAGCGGACCCTGGCCGGTCGGCGTGGCGGACGACCAGGCGAAGCCCTTCTCGAAGGCCTGCCGCAGCGCGTCGCCGGCGGGAGCCGCCGACCCGCCGAAACGGGCGCGTCCCAGGGCCTCGATCGCCGCGCGCTGGGCCGCGGACGAGAGCGCCGCGGACACCTCGCCAGGCGAGCGCAGCGCGGGTCGTTCGCTCCGGGCCCAGGCCATCAGGGTCGCCTCCTGCGCCGCCAGGTCGCCGCCGGCGGCGGCGGCGAGGAAGGCCTGGCGCAGCCCACGAGCGCTCGTGGGGGCGGCAGCCACCGCAGCGGCCCGGGGCGTCCTGGGCCGGCGGCGCATGAACCAGTACACGGCGGCGGCCACGACCGTCAGCGCCCAAAGTGCCAGGCTGACCAGACCAAGGTCGCTCCAGGGACGATGGGGCTGGCTGGATGCCTCTGCCGCATTCGCAGTCGGCGTCACGCCGGCCGGCGCATTCCCGGCCGGCGCCGCCGCGGCAGCACCCTCCACCTGGAGGGTATGCGCCGGGATGCTCGCGGTCTCGAGCCGGTCGGCCTGAATGTTCCACCAGCGCACGGTGGTTTCCGGGATCTGCAGGCTGCCCGGCCGGCTCGGTACCACCGCGAAACTCTGCTCGCGCCGTCCCTGCAGCCAGTGGTCGTCGTTGCCGGTGCCGGTGACCGCCTTGTCCGGATAGACGTCCGCGCCGTCGATCTTCGGCAGGCTGGGTGCCGGCAGGGTCTCAAAGGGCAATCCGGTAGCGCGCAGGCGCATCGTCAGGGTCAGCGGCTCGCCGACCCGGGCCTTGCCGTCGGCGGGCAGGCCGTCCAGGGTCAGGGTCAGCGCGCGGGCTGGGAGCCATGCGCCGTCGCCCGCCGCGGCGGGCCGGTCCTTGACGGTCAGCGAGACGGGATTGGAAACCGCGCCGACCGGGCTGGTCGAGCCGAAGAAGGCATTGGGATCGTTCGGGTCGGCGGCTTCGCCGCGGAAAGTCGCCGGCTTGAAGACGATCTCGCCGGCGCGCTGCGGGAAGACCGCATAGTGGCGTTCGACCACGTTGTAGCGGCGGCCGTTGCGCTCGGCGGTGAAGTTCGCATCGTTGCCGAGCCGGCGGATCTCGACGCCGTCCGCCTGTGGGTCGCCGAGGCTGCCGTCGGTCAGGCTGGTGGCGTAGAACAGGCGGAGGCTGAAATCGACCTGCTGGCCGACATAGGCGGTCGCCGGATCGGCCGATGCCTCGAGGAAGACCGGGCCGGTGGCCGCCGCCGTAGCGGCGTCAGCCTGGCTGACATGAAGCTGCAAGGCCTGGGTCTGCCCGCCGCCGACGGAAATCGGCGCAATCGTGAGGTTGCCTTCGCGTAGCGGGCGCAAAGCGACGCCGACCGTCGTGCGCACCGTGCGCTGGCCATTGACGATGCTCAGGCTGCTGTTGTTCGACGTACCGAGGATGACGAAGTCCGGTGTCAACGGCCCGAGGTCCGGCGTGGCGTCGACCGCGCCGTCGATGGTGATGTTGAGCGTGACCGTTTCGCCCAGGTGCACATCGGTGCGATCCAGCGTCGCGCGCGGCGCCGCCGCCTGCGCGAAGGACACCAGCGGCAGCAGGCAGAGCATCAGCAAAACAAAAAGACGACGCGACATCAGGGCTCTTCCTCCACGTTGGCGCCCTGGCGGCGCTGATGCTCGAGCATGAATTTTCGCCGCAGCAGGCCACCCGGATCGTCGGGGACGCGCTGCAGGGCCTGGCGCATATTGGCGGGCAGTTTCGAATCCGGATCGTCGGCGGACGCGGCGGCACCCAGCTCGTGCGGCTGGTCCGCGGGTTTCTTGCCCTGCTCGGCCATGGCCTTGTCCATCTGTTCCTTCAGCGCCTGCTGGGCGCGTTCGGCCTGCGCTTTCTGCTCGGCCGCCTGGGCCGGATCGTCCTCGCCCGTGCCCTGCTTGCCGTCCTGCTTCGGCGCGCCGGGCTTGTCGCTCTTCTGCGCGTCGCTCTTGTCCTTGTCGCCCTGCTCGCCCTGCTTGCCCTGGCTGGACTGATCGCTCTTCGCATCGTCCTGGCCGGAGGAGGACTTGCCCTGGCCGTTCTGGCCCTGCTTCTGGTCCTTGTCGTTCTGGTCGGACTGCTGCTTCTGCTGTTTAAGCCAGTCCTCCACCGCCTTGCGATTGGCCACCGCGTCGGCGTTCGCCGGGCTGGCCTTGATCGCCCGATCGTAGGCGGCGATGGCGTCCTCGTACTTGCCCTGGCGGGCCAGCGCATTGCCGAGGTTGTACTGCGCATCCGTGCCCGGCAGGGGTGCGAAGCCGGTTTGCGCGTCGGCGAAATTGCCGGCCTTGTACGCGGCAGAAGCCGCGAGCGCCGGATCGCGCGCCAGTTGCTGTGCTTTCTTCGCATCGCCTGCTTTCAAGGCCTGTGCCGCCTGCTGGTCGCGGGTACGCCACAGATCCTGCAAGCCGTCGGCATGTGCCTGCGGCGAGGCGAGCGGCAACAACGCCAGGGCGAGAACCATCAACCATCCGCGACGGAAGGCCAGCGCGAGCAGCGGCAACAAGGGCAACAACAACCACGGTCCGCGATCCTGCCATTCGCTGCCTTGCTGGCCGCTCACAGTGTCCGCGTCGACGTCGCGCACCAGTTCCGCGCGCAAGGCATCGACATCGGAACGATCGGTGGCGAGCGGTACGTAGCGACCGCCACCGGCCCTGGCCAGCGCACTCAACGCCGCCTCGTCGCGCGCGGCCATCACCACGGCGCCGTTTTCGTCCTTCAGGAATCCACCGTCGCTGTCGGCGATCGGCGCGCCATGCGCGGTACCGATGCCGAGTACGGAGACGCGCACGCCGGCATCGCGCGCGCGGCGCGCGGCGTCGATGGCGCGCGCGCCGGCGCCATCGGTCACCAGCACCAGCGAACCGCCCTTCGCGTCGGCATGTTTGACCAGGTCGACGCCCTGTTCGATCGCCTTCGCCGCATCGTCGCCGTCGACCGGCATGGTGTCCGGGGCCAGCGCATCGAGCAGGTCATCGACGCTGTGCGCGTCCGAGGTCAGCGGCGCGACCACGAAGGACTCCCCTGCGTAGGCGATCAGGGCATTCTGACCATCGCTGTTGGCCGCGAACAGATCGCGCACCTTGTAGCGCGCACGGCTCAGACGGTCCGGCACGATATCGCGTGCCAGCATGTGGCTGGACATCGACAGCGCGACGACTTGCGCGCCGCGACTGGCGTAGAGCGGTTGCGGCTGCCGGTCCCAGCTTGGCCCGGCCAGCGCCAGGCTCGCCAGGATCCAGGCCAGGGCGAAGGCAGCCGCCGGCCAGCGCCGTGCGCGGCCCTGGCCGTCGAGCAGGAACGGCAACAGGACCGGGTCGACCAGCCGCGAGAGCAGGCGTTCCTCGCCACTGCGTCGGGAGACGATCCACAGCAGCACGGGCAGTACCAGCAGCAGGAGCAGCCATCGCGGATCGATGAAATGGAAAGCGGACAGCGCGGCGTTCATGCGCGCACCGTGCGACGTGGACCGAGGTATCGCGGCACGGCCGCGAGGATCAGCAAGAGCATCGACAGCAGCAACGGCCAGCGGAACAGTTCGTAGTGCGGCCTGAGCGGCTGGCCACCATGCGGCACCGGCTCGAGTGCGTCGATCGCGCGATAGGCCTCGGCGATCTGGTTGCTGTCGGTGGCGCGGAAGAACTTTCCACCGGTCTGCGTGGCGATGTCGGTGAGCATGCCGACGTCCAGATCGGCCGAGGGATTGACCACACGGCTGCCGAAGAAATCCGGCACACGCATCTGGGTGGCGCCGATGCCGATCGTATAGACGCGCACGCCCGTGGCCTTCGCCGTGCGCGCGGCATCGCGCGGCTCGATGGTGCCGGCGTTGTTCACCCCATCGGTCAGCAGGACGAGGACGCGTGCCTGCTCGGGCAAGGACGCCAGCCGTTTCACCGCGACCGCGATGGCATCGCCGATCGCCGTCTCGCGGCCCGGCAAACCGACCACCGAGCCATGCAATTGCGCGCGCACCGCATCCAGATCGTAGGTGAGCGGCGTCACCAGATAAGCCTGCGAACCGAACAGGATCAGACCCACTTCGTCGCCCGCGCGCCGGCTGATGAAATCGCCGGCGATCGCCTCGACCGCGGCGAAGCGACTGACCGCTTGCCCGGCGAGGGTCATGTCGTCGGTCGACATGCTGCCGGACAGATCGACTGCGAGCATGGTGGCGCGGCCGCTGCGCTCCTGCGCCTGCGGCGGGCCGATCCATTGCGGCCTTGCGGCCGCGACGACCAGGCACAGCCAGGCCAGGCTCAGCAGCAGCGCGGGACCGAGCGAACGACCCGCCGCGGCGGCGGTTTCCAGATGCAACCCGGGATGCGGCAAATTAAGCGCGCGCTGCGGCTCCAGCGCCGGCGCGACAACGGCGCAGCAGCCAGGGCAGGGGCAGCACCAGGAACATCCATGGCCAGGCGAACTCAGGCAAGGGCATCGGCCGCCTCCGTGCGCTTCGCCTTCGCCACGGGTGTCTTTCGCGCGAATGCGACCTGCATCCAGCGGCGCGCGGTCGACAGCATCGAGGGTATGTCGCCGGCCGCGCGGGGCCGGTACACGGCCTCGTCGAGCGCAGCCAGGGCGGCGATATCGAGCTTCGGTGCCAGCGACTGCAACAGGGTCAGCCAGGCGGCGCCGCGCACGGTGGCGGCGGATGCATCGTGCTGCCTGGCGATGCGACGGAGCAGTTGCGACACGCTTGCCGCGAGCGCCTGCCGATCGCCGTCGCCGGCGTAGCGTGCCTGCGGCCGCATCGAGTTCAAGCAGCACGGCAGCCATCGCACGGCGACGGCCGACGCGGCGCCGCCAGAGCACGATGGCGACGACCGCCAGCGCCACGATCAGGGCGGCGAGCAACCACCAGCCCGGTGCCGGCGGCCACCACGACGGCGGCGGCGGCAGATGGATATCGCGCAGCTCGGGCCCGTTCGGCGGCGCGTTCATCGACGGTTCCCGCCGAGCAGGCTGGCGACCGCTTCGATCGGATCGGCCGTGGTATCGATCGTCCGCTGGCGCAGGCCCATGCTCTGCGGCCAGGGTCGCCAGCCGATCGCGGCCGCTCGAAAGCTTGCGCAGGAAATCCTCGCGCTGGCGATCGCCCTCGAGCACGACATCGTAGTGCTCGCCCTCGTGCGCCAGCGGATAACGGCCCGATGGCGGCAAGGCCATCTCGATCGGGTCGGCGACGATCAGCACGCGCACTTCGGCGCGACGCATCAACTCGAGCAGATGCCCGCGTGCCGCATCGTCGCCGCTGAAACCATCGCTGATCAGCAGCACGCGGCTGGCGCCATGCATCAGCCGCGCGGCGCGTTGCAAGGCGTCGGAAAGCGTTTCGCCGGTCGACGCCGGCGGCTGTGCGTCCCAGCTGGCCAGCGCGCCGGCGACGGCAAGCGCGCCCCGTGCGCCAGCCAGCGGCCGCAACAAATGATGCTGCGTGCCGAAGGCCAGGGCCCCGACGCGATCGCCACCACGCACCGCGTACCACGCCGCCAGCGCCGCGGCGCGCGCCGCCTGCACGGACTTGAAGCGCTCGCGGGTGCCGAAGCGCATGCCGGCATTGGTATCGAGCAGGACCAGCAGGCGGCCTTCGCGTTCCTCCTGGAACAGCTTCGTGTGCAGACGGCCACTGCGCGCGGTCAGCCGCCAGTCGAGCCGGCGCACATCGTCGCCGGGCTGGTAAACGCGCGATTCGGCGTAGTCCATGCCACGACCATGCAGGCGGCTCGGACGCTGCCCGCTGCGCGCGGTACGCGCGATGACCTTCGGCGGCGGCACCCTGGCCACGCGTGCGCGGAGCGCGATCAGTTCGCGCAGCGAGACATGGACGCGACCGTCGCCATCGGCCTGGGTCGGCAGGACGGCGCTCACGGCAGTGGCACGAGGTCCAGCAGGCGGTCGATCACCGAATCGATGCGCACGCCCTCCGCTTCCGCCTCGTAACTCGGCAGCACGCGATGACGCAGCACTTCGTGGGCGATCGCATGCACGTCCTCGGGCAAGACGAAGTCACGGCCGGCCAGCCAGGCGTGTGCGCGCGAACAGCGATCCAGAGCGATCGTCGCGCGCGGGCTCGCGCCCCAGGCGATCCAGCGGGCGAGTTCCGCGCCGTAGGACGCCGGCGTTACGCGTGGCAAGGACCAGCTGGGTGATATAGAGCTCCAGCGCCGGCGCCATGTGCACGGCGAGCACGGCGTCGCGGGCGGCGAAGACGTCGGTCGGGCTTCAGCGCCTGCAGCGGTGCCGGCGACGGGTGCATGGCCTCGCGGGCCTGGTCGCGGGCCAGGCGGAGGATCGCCAGTTCGGCCTCGGCGTCCGGATAACCGATCGTCACATGCATGACGAAGCGATCGAGCTGCGCCTCGGGCAGTGCGAAAGTGCCTTCCTGCTCGATCGGATTCTGCGTCGCCATCACCATGAACAGTTCCGGCAACGGCCAGGTGCGCCGGCCGATGGTGATCTGCCGCTCGGCCATCGCCTCGAGCAGGGCCGACTGCACCTTGGCCGGCGCGCGGTTGATCTCGTCGGCCAGCACGATGTTGTGGAACAGCGGGCCGCGCTCGAATTCGAAGCTGCCGCTCTGCGGCCGGAAGATATCGGTGCCGGTCAGGTCGGCCGGGAGCAGGTCCGGGGTGAACTGGATGCGGTGGAAGTCCGCGTCGATGCGGGTCGCCAGCGCCTTGATCGCCGTGGTCTTGGCCAGTCCCGGCGCACCTTCGACCAGCAGATGGCCATCGGCGAGCAAGGCGATCAGCAGGCATTCGACCAGATGCGGCTGGCCGATGATGGCGCGGCTCAGGTCCTCGCGCAGCCGCGAAAAGGCGTCCTGCTGCGAGGTGGGCGAGGTGGCGGGAGGCATATCCATGACGCGAACTCTTTGCGGGGAATGGCTGACGGGGGAACAGGCTTCAGACCACGGGCGTGACGGGAAGTTTAACGTCCATCGTTATCGCACAAAACGAAAGGGCGGCCATAGGCCGCCCTTTCCGCCCGTCATTCAGGCACTTACTGCAGGGTTTCGCTGAGGATCCGTGGGGTCACGAAGATCAGCAGCTCGGCCTTGTCGCTTTCCCGCGAGGTGTTGCGGAAGAGGAAGCCGACACCCGGGATGTCGCCAAGACCCGGCACCTTGCTGATCGTGTCGGTCTTGGTGATCTCGTAGATGCCGCCGAGCACCACCGTCTGGCCGTTGTCGACGAGCACCGAGGTGTTGATCTCACGCGTATCGATCTGCGGCACGGAACCGCCACCCGGGCACGGAATCATCGCGGCCAGCGCATCCTTCTTCACGTTGATCTTGAGGTAGACGCGGCTGTCGGCGGTGATCGTCGGGGTGACCCGCAGTTCGAGCACGGCGTCCTTGAACTGGACCGTGGCGTTCTGCGCACCGCCGCCGCTGCTGCTGGCCTGGTAGGTCACGTAGCCGATCTGCTGGCCCTGCTTGATCACCGCTTCCTGCTGGTTGGCGGTAATCACGCGCGGGCTGGAGATGACTTCGCTCTTGGCCTTCGGTGCTGGGCGGCCGAAAGCTCCAGGTCCACCAGGTAGTTGGCACCGAGGATCGCCAGGCCGAGGCTGCCGGTCGGGTTGGTCACCGGCAGGTTGACGTTGTAACCGCCCGGGTAGGTGATCGTGCTGGTCTGGCCGTTCTGTGCGTTGTGCACATTGGTCGCCAGGCCGGCCGCGCCGCCGGCGGTCGTACCGGTGGCACCGGCATTGAGGTCAGGGGTGGTGGTGATCACCTGGCCGCTCGGGTTCTGACGGAAGGCCTGCGCGCCCCACTTCACGCCGAGGTCGCGGCTGAAGGTATCGGTCGCCACGACGATGCGCGATTCGATCAGCACCTGCTGGACCGGACGATCGAGCACACCGATCAGGTCGCGCAGTTCGCGGATCTTCTCCGGGTTGTCGTTGATCAGCAGGGTATTGGTGCGCTCGTCGAACGACACGCTGCCGCGGGCGGAGAGGAAGCCGCGCGCCGTGTTGCCGGCCGCGCCGCCACCGCCGGTGGACTGCATGCTGCCCGAGGTCAGCAGCTTGGCGATGTCGTCCGCCTTGCCGTAGCTGATCGGCACGTAGTCGGACACCAGTTCAGCGGAGTCCTCGGCCTTCTGGCGCGCGTCGGCGATGCTCTGCTCGTAGCTGGCCAGCTCGCCCTGCGGCGCGATCCAGACCACGTTGCCGCTGCGGCGCTTGTCCAGGCCCTTGGCGCGCAGGACCACGTCCAGTGCCTGGTCCCACGGCACATTGACCAGGCGCAGGGTGACGCTGCCGCCGACGCTGTCGGAGGCGACCAGGTTCAGGCCCGAGATGTCGGCGATCAGCTGCAGGGCCGAACGCACCGGGATGTCCTGGAAATTGAAGGTCACGCGGTTGCCGCTATAGGTCGGCTCGGCGCCCTTGGCCTTCGGGTCCTTGGCCGGCGCCTTCTTCGGCGCGACCTCGACCACGTATTCCTCGGCGCTCTGGTAGGCCGACACCTCGACCTCACCCTTGGTGCGGATTTCCATCCGCGCGCCGCCGCCTACCGCCTTGGTGTCGATCGACTGCACCGGGGTGGCGAAGTCGAGCACATCGAGGCGCTGGGCGATCTTGGCCGGCACGTTGGCGCGGTCCAGGCTGACGATGACGCGGTCGCCTTCGCGATGCATTTCCGGGTTCACGCCGGCACCGCCGAGGGTGACCAGGACACGGCCTTCGCCGTTCGGCCCCCGCCGGAAGTCGACGTTCGAGATCGCCGGCCCGCTGGTGTTCGACGGCAGCGCCTTGGTCGGGTCGGAGACCACGGCCGTGGTCGTGGTCGCGCCGGTCGGTCCGTTGTTCACGGTGACGAAGAGGTCGTTGCCCTCGACGTGCGTGCGATAGGCCGACTCGCGGAACAGTTCGATGACGACACGGGTACGGCCACCGGCACCGACCACCGATACGCCGGCGGTCGAGCCCTTGCCGATGTCCAGGTGGCGGGTGCTGAAGGCGTTGGTGGTATCGGCCAGGTCCACCGCGATGCGCGGCGGGTTGCTGGTGGTGAATATCTTCGGCTCCGGTACCGGTCCGCTGAAGCTGAGCTTCAGTTCGATACGTCCACCCGGCTGCGCGTCAAAGGTGACGTTCTGCAGCGAGCTGGCCGCGGCGGCGGTTCCGGCGAAAGCGGCCGCGCCGGCGAAAGTCAACCCCAGAAACCAGCGACGCATACGATGCATCGCGTGGCCCGGCAGATGATTGGTCTTGGTCGTCATGTGCATCATCCCCGATGGGTTCTCATTTCTCGCCGAGCGCCATGCTGGCCTGGCGTTCCATCCAGCCGCCGGTTCCATTCGGAACCAGTTCGACCAGATCGATACGGTCTTCGGCGACGCCGGTGACACGGCCATAGCTCTGCCCCATGTATTCATTGCGGTGAACGCGGTGAATCACTCCGCCCGGATCCTTGACCAGGGCTTCCATGCCGGCACCCGCACCCACGGTGCCGACCATCTTCAAGCTGTCGAGCGCGAACATTTCCAACGGTTGCTTGGCCCGGTTCTCGTCCGGACGCGGACCCGACGTGACGCTGTCGTTCTGCATCTCGGCCGAGCTCGGGCTGAACGGATCGCGTTTGCCCTGGGCCTGGTAGGCAAACGTCTCGAAGGTGCGGATCACCGGCAGGGCCGGGATCGGCGCGCCTTTCTTGGCTTTTTCCTGGGCGACCCACTCACGCAGGTCCGAGGTGCCCTTGGTGCAGCCGGCGAGCGCGAGCGCGCTCATCGCGGCGAGGACGAAGGCACGGAGCGGCATTGGCTTGTTCATTTCTTTGCCCCCGCTGTTGCCGGCTTGCCCTTGGCGCCGACCTTGATCTGCGAGCCGGCGGGCGTCTCGTCATCCTCGAGGTAGCGATAGGTCTTGACCGTGCCCTGCAGGACCAGCATGCCGCCCGGGACCGGATCGCCGCCCTTGGCCGCCGCGGTCTTCGGGGTCAGCGACACGTCGTGCAAGGTCAGGATCACCACGCGCGGCAGCGAGGCCACGCCACTGATGAAGGTACCGAACTGGTGGTAGGTGCCGATCATCCTCAGGGTGATCGGCTTCTCCGCGTAGAAGTCCTTTGGCGTTTCCGGCCCCGGCTGGAACAGCTCGGTTTCGATGCCGGCGGCCAGCGCCGTCTGCGAGATGTCGACCAGCAGCTCGGGCATCTCGGTCTTGCTGGGCAGCTGGCGCAGCAGCTGGCGCAGCATGTCCTGCATCTCGGCCAGCTGCTGCTCGAGTGCCTCGAGGTTGGCCGACTTGGCCTGCTTCTGCGAGAACTCGCCCTTGAGCTGGGTTTCCTTGCCCTCGGAGGTGGCCAGGTCGTCCTGCTGGTTGCTGATATGGAACCACCAGCCGGCCAGCATGATCACGACGAAGACCAGGACGGTGAAGAACAGCTTGATCGATTTCGGCCAGCCACCGACGTTATGCCGGTCGAGGTTGCGCAGATCGTCGAAGAATTTCATGGCTTGGCTCCTACCGTGCTGGCGGGAGTCGGTTTGGCCTGCGTTGCGGCAGGCGCATCCGCGACCGGTTTGGCGATGGCGGCGACCGTGGGCGGCACCGCGGCCGGCGTCGTCGCCGGAGCCTGGCCCGGGGCGGCGGCCGGCGTGGCACCGGCTGGCGCCGGTGTCGCGGCATCCGCGGGCCTGGTGGCCGCCGGAATGATCGGCTTGGAGGCGTCGTCCTGGTTGTCGTCACCGGGGCGATGCAGTTTTACGTCGAGGCCGAACTTGTACGGCATGCGCGTCCCGTCGTGCGCTGTTTTCCGTCTTGCGCAGGTCGACATGGCCCATCCACGGCGAGGCCTCGATATTGCGCATGTAGTCGGCGACGCTGGAGTTGGACTGCGACACGCCGTCGAGCGACATCGACTCGCCCGACTGCTTCATGCCGGAGAGGCGCGCGCTGGCCGGAATGGTCTTCACCAGCTCGTCGAACAGGTGGACCATCTGCGAGCGGTTGGCCTGCAGCTGCTCGATGATCTGCTTGCGCTGGAGCAGGCCGCGAACGGACTTTTTCAAGATCCTTGATCTTGGCGATGCGTTCGTCGAGCTGCTTGATCTCGCGCTTGCAGGTAGGTGTTGCGCTGGTCCTGGTTGTCCAGGCGCGCATCCATCCAGAACGACCAGACCATCAGGGCGACGATCGGCCGCCACGAAGGCCACGCCGAGCTGCATGTAGAACTCGCGCTCGCGCTGCTTGCGCCGCTCGGCACGCCACGGAAGTAGGTTGATCTGTGCCATCAGTCGAAGCTCCTCATGGCGAGTCCGACCGCGATCATCAGCGCCGGGGCGTCCTGCGCCAGCGTCTGCGCCTGCACGCGGCTGGACAGGGCCATGCGGGCCAGCGGGTTGGCGACGCAACAGGGCACGCCGAGCTGCTGTTCGAGCATTTCACTGATGCCGTCGATCGACGCGCAGCCGCCGGCCAGCACGACCTGGTCGACCTTGCTGTATTCGCTGCCGGCGAAGAAGAACTGCAGCAGGCGGCTGACCTGCTGGATCAGCGACTCCTTGAACGGCTCGAGCGCCTCGACTCTCGTAGGACTCCGGCAGGCCACCCTTGCGCTTGGCGCGGCCGGCTTCCTCGTAGGACAGGCCATAGCGGCGCATGATTTCGTCGGTGAGCTGCTTGCCGCCGAAGACCTGCTCGCGCGAGTAGATCGTGCGCTGGTTCTTCAGCACGGCCAGGGTGGTCATGGTGGCGCCGATGTCGACCATCGCGACCAGCGCGTCGCGCGGCACGGACAAGCTGGTCGGCGACCATGCCGAAGGCGTTTTCCATCGCGAACGCCTCGACATCGATCACCCGCGCGGCCAGACCGCCCAGGTCGAGCGCGGCAATGCGCATGTCCACGTTCTCGGTGCGCGATGCCGCCAGCAGCACGTTATTCATCTCAGGGTTGTCGCGGACCGGACCGAGGACCTCGAAATCGAGGCTGACTTCCTCGATCGGGTACGGAATGTACTGGTTGGCCTCGACCTGGATCTGGCCTTCCAGATCATCCTCCGACAGGTCGGCCGACATCGGGATGACGCGCGTGATCACGGCCGAGCCGGCCACGGCCGCCAGCCGCGTGCTTCAGCTTGGAACCGGAACGGGCCAGCGCGCGACGAATCGCCTCACCCACGGCCTCGACCTCGACAATATTCTTTTCGACGACGGCGTTGGGAGGCAGTGGCTCGACGGCATAATGTTCGACGCGATAGCGACCGCCGGCCTGACTGAGCTGCAGCAACTTGACTGCGGTCGAACTGATGTCGACGCCGATCAAGCGGCGCCGTCTTGGGTGTAAAGAGCCCCACGTTGTCCCCCTTACCCCGCGCGCCTTATCGGAATGATGTATTGGGCGCTGGTGCATTAGATCCAAAACTTAACGGATTGGCAACGGGGGCAACGGGCTTGCTCGACAGGAACTGAATCACAACTTTAGGAACAGGGTCCCTTTTGGGCGAATGAGCCCTGGCCCAGTCCCCGGGAACCCCTGGACGGGCTCGGTTCGCTGCCGTGGATGCGGCCAACCCTCTATACTCGGCCCCGATTTCGACCTGTCTCGAAAACACCCACTTCCATGCGAATTCTCAAGCGTTTGCTGCGCTACGCGCTGATCCTGGCCCTTGCCGGCATCCTCCTGCTCCTGGCCGCCGATCGGCGTCGCCTACTGGCTGATCTCCCCTCGCCTGCCCTCGGTGGCCGTCCTTCGGGACTACCACATGCAGGTGCCGCCTGCGGGTGCTGTCAGCGCCGATGGCAAGCTGATTGCGTCCTTCGGCGAGACCCGACGCATCCCCGTGCGCATCGCCGACGTGCCGGCCCGGCTGAAGAACGCCGTGCTTTCGGCCGAGGACGCCAATTTCTATAACCACCCCGGCGTGGACTGGCACGGCATCGCCCGCGCCGGCATCCACGTGATCGTCTCCGGCGGCGACAAGGGCCCTGGCGGCTCGACCATCACCCAGCAGGTGGCGCGCAACTTCTTCCTCAGCCCCGAAAAGCTCTATTCGCGCAAGCTGACCGAGATGTTCATCGCCCTGCGCATGGAGAACGAGCTGAGCAAGGACCAGATCCTCGAGCTCTATATCAACAAGATGTTCCTGGGCCACCGCTCCTACGGCGTGGCCGCCGCCGCGTCGTATTACTACGGCAAGACCCTCGACCAGCTGACCGTGGCCGAAGGCGCGACGCTGGCTTCGACCTTCCAGCTGCCCTCCGTGGTCAACCCGCTGAACAACCAGAAGCGCGGGCTGGTCCGGCGCAACTGGGTGCTCGGCCAGATGCTGAGCAACCGCTTCATCACCCAGGCCGAGTACGATCAGGCGGTCGCCGAGCCCAACGACGCCTATCCGCATGAGCCAGCAGATCGAGGTCGACGCCCCTTACCTGGCCGAAATGGTCCGCCTGCAGATCCTCGACAAGCTCGGCAACGACGCGCTCACCGAAGGCTACGTCGTCAAGACCACGGTCACCAGCACGCGGCCAGCAGGCGGCAAACGACGCCTTGCGCTCGCGCCTGTCCTGCCTACGACCGTCGCCATGGCTACCGCGGCCCCGAAGCGCACGAGGAACTGGCGGCCGAGGCCGGCACCGAGTCGCTGGACCGCGTTCTCGCCGGCTACACCGATGTCGCCGGCATGCTGCCGGGCATCGTCACCCAGGTCGATCGGCCAAGGAGGCCAGCGTCTACCTCTCGGCGAACCGAGACGAGTGACGCTGGGCCTGGCGCGGTGGACTGGGCCCGCCCTACGTCAACGACACCCGCGTCGGCGCCACGCCGAAGACCGTCGACGCCGTGCTCAAGCGCGGCGACGTGATTCGCCTGACCCGCGATGAGAAGGGCGAATGGGAGCTGACCCAGATCCCGGCCGTGCAGGCCGCGCTGATTTCGCTCGATCCCGAAGACGGCTCGGTCCGGGCCCTGGTCGGCGGCTTCAGTTTCCTGCGCAGCAAGTTCAACCGCGCCGTGATGGCGGCGCGCCAGCCCGGCTCGAGCTTCAAGCCCTTCCTGTATTCGGCGGCCTTCGAACGCGGCTTCACGCCGGCCTCGATCGTCAACGACGCGCCGGTGGTCTTCCCCGACCCGTCACGCCCGGACGGCATGTGGACGCCATCCAACGACGACGACAAGTTCGACGGGCCGATGCGCCTGCGCGAGGCCCTGGTCCAGTCGAAGAACCTGGTCTCGGTGCGCCTGCTCGACGCCATCGGCGTGCGCTTCGTCCGCGACTACGTCATCCCGCTTCGGCTTCTGACTCCGGACTCGCTGCCGCAGAACCTGTCGCTGGCGCTCGGCACCGCCTCGGTGTCGCCGATGAGCATGGCGCGCGGTTATGCGGTCTTCGCCAACGGCGGCTTCCTGGTCACGCCGTACTTCATCACCGAGATCGACGACCGCGACGGCAAGCCCGTCTACAAGGCCAACCCGCCGCGCGCCTGCCGCGACCTGCCAGGAGCGACTGCTCGACACCACCCCGCCCGGTCCGCCGCCACCGTCGACGCCGCTGGCCAAGACGGTGACGCCCGCCAGCCGCCGGTACCGCCGCGGCAGCCGGCAGCGTCGGCGACGCCGTGCTGCCCGACGGACGCCCACGACGACGGCCAGCCGCCGAAGCTCGCGCCGCAGGTGATCGACGTACGCAACGACTACCTGGTCACCTCGCTGATGCAGGACGTGATCAAGCGCGGCACCGGTTTCGCCGCCAAGGATCTCGGCCGCGACGATCTGGCCGGCAAGACCGGCTCGACCAACGACCACCGCGATGCCTGGTTCGTCGGCTTCAACGGCCATCTGGTCGCCGCCGTCTGGGTCGGTTTCGACGACTTCACCTCGCTGGGCAAGGGCGAATTCGGCGCCAAGGCCGCCCTGCCGATCTGGATGGACTACATGGGCACGGTGCTGAAGGACCAACCCTCGGCGCACCCTGCCGATGCCGCCCGGCATCGCCACCGTACAGATCGATCCGTCGTCGGGCCTGCCGTCGCAAGGTGGTATGAATGAAATCATGAAGGTGGAAGACGTCGACCGCCTGCGTACCCAGGCCACCCAGAAACAGGAAGAGGACCAGCAGGAACACGCGTACGACATCTTCTGACGGGAGCCAGGCCCTTGCGAGGGCCGGCCTGCCCAATCCGCGGTTTTCAGTCGAGAGACGGGGGTCAGTCATGGCACGAGGCGAACATCACCGGATTCACGCGCAGGATCGCAGCCAGCGCAACCGCCTGCGCGTCGCCCAGGAAGCGGCGCGCCTGATGAGCGAACACGGCATCCGCGATTTCCACCACGCCAAGATCAAGGCGGCCGAACGGCTCGGCGTCTTCGACACCCAGGCCCTGCCACGCAACAACGAGATCGAGGACGCGCTGCGCGAACACCAGCGCATCTTCCAGGCCGACAGCCAGCCGCAGGCCCTGCGTGTACGGCGCGAAGCGGCGATCGAGGCGATGCGCTTCTTTTCCGCCTTCGAACCTCGCCTGGTCGGTGCCGTCCTGGAAGGCACCGCCGACGAGCACTCCGCGGTCTGCCTGCACCTGTTCAGCGACGACGCCGATCAGGTACAGATCTTCCTCACCGAACAGGGCATTCCCTTCGACCTGCAGACACGACGACTGCGCCTGACCCGCGACGAGCAGTCCGAGTATCCGGTCCTGTTGTTCAATGCGGACGGGATTGCGATCGACCTGACGGTGCTGCCGCACGATTCGCTGCGCCAGCCGCCGCTTGATCGCGTGGACGAGCGGCCACTGCGACGCGCTTCGCGCAGCATGGTCGAGGCGTTGCTTACCGAGGAAGACATAGCCGAGGCGGACCGCTAAGTCCCATTGCCCCGCCGGTTGGTTTTCGCGAAACCATCGGGTAGGGAGCCGGCAGACCCGGCCCCCTCCCACACGACCGTACGTGCGGTTCCGCATACGGCGGTTCACGAGTGACGCTGGAGATACCGGCTGCTATCGGCCATTGAGACCAGTCGCAGCCGGTCGAAGAAGGCCTTGGGGAAGGCTTGATTCATATGGCTGGCACCACTGTTCCACCACGGGCCCTGCCCGTTGTGACCCGAGTGCCAGGCCCTGGCCACCTCTAACCCTCGTTTGCGCAGTATCGCGGTGCGTCGCTGACGCGTCTTGGCCTGCCGCCATATCAGGCAGCGCAGCCGACGCCGCAACCATCCGTCGAGTTCCTTCCATGCCGTTTTGCTCTCGCTGAGTTGGAAGTAGCCGACCCATCCTCGAAGCACCGGATTCAGTGTCTCGATGGTGTGGGTCAGGCTTCGCCCACGCCCCTGACGCAGCAGCTCACGTACGCGGCCGGTCAGACGGGTCACGCTGTTTGGCGCAACTTTGAGCCTGATTCGACCACCGACGTAGGTCAGGGTGTATCCCAGAAACGTACGTCTCCAAGGCCGTGCGCAGGCACTTTTCGCGTCGTTGACGAGCAGTCGCAGGCGCTCACCAAGGAACGCCTTCATGCTCGCCATCACGCGTTGGCCCGCCGCCTCGCTGCGGACGTAGATGTTGCAGTCGTCGGCGTAGCGGCAGAACGCGTGACCACGCTTCTCCAGTTCGCGGTCCCAGTCCGTGAGCAGGATGTTCGACAGCAACGGCGACAGTGGCCCGCCTTGCGGCGTGCCCCGGTCCCGTACCGTTTCCACCCCGTCACGCATCAGGCCCGCTTCCAGATAACGGCGGATCAGCTTGAGTACTCTCGTATCCTCGACGTGCCGGGCCACCCGCGACATCAGGATGTCGTGATTGACCCGGTCGAAGAACTTCTCCAGATCGATATCCACCACCCACATGCGGCCGTCCTGCACGTACTGCTTGACAGCACGAACCGCCTGATGGGCGCTGCGCCCCGGCCGGAAGCCGTAGCTCGATGCGGAGAACGTCGGTTCGACGATCGGTTGGAGGACTTGTAGCAGCGCCTGCTGGATCAGCCGATCCAGTACCGTCGGGATGCCCAGTGTCCGCACCCCGCCCGAAGGCTTGGGGATGTCCACCGCGCGCACCGCCGTCGGCATGTATTCACCGCCCAGAAGCGCTGCCCGCACGCCGGGCCAGTGCATCTTCAGCCAGTCCTTGAACGATCCCACCGTCAGGCCATCGACCCCCGGTGCGCCACCGTTGCGAACCACCTTCTGATACGCCGACCACACATTACTGCGTTCGACCACGGCTTCCATCAGCCGTGGCACCTCCGCTTTCGTTTGCCCGGCTACCGCCGTGACCGACTCCGCACCATGCATCCCGCCCACGGGATACTGTCCCGCCTCCGGGTCACCGGCCCCGGTTGCCCGGGCTTCTGCATCGTCGTCGATCATCGAGGTTTAGCCGTCCTAATCGCGGTCTCTCGTGTTCGGCCCTTCGGTCGTACCGCACCTACTATGGCCTCGGCTGACTTCTCGCTCCGCCTTGCGGCGTCGCCCTTTCAGGCATGAGGCGAGATCTCCCCGGGTATGACGCACCTGCCTTCCCGCTTATGCCTGTCGGATATACGCCGCATCGTCTGTGCAAGTACCGGGCTTTGGCCTTATTGGCTGCCTCACCCCGATGCGTCGCCTCGTATCCGCTTCCTGTTCGTCAGGCCAGCGCTTTGCTTCCGGCTTCCTCCGGACACCCGGTCGCCCGAAATGCCCTTGCCTTCCGCTAACCCTTCCCCTTGCCGGGTGGGTAGAGGACTTTCACCTCCAAGCAGGTGCGCCCTGCCGGGCGCACCAATAAAAAACCCGGGCCATGCCCGGGTTTTCTTTAACCATAACGCTTGAAATCAGCGCTTGGTCGACGGCACGTAATCGCGCACATCCGCACCCGTATAAATCTGGCGCGGACGACCGATGCGCGAGCCTGGGGTCTCGTGCTGCTCGATCCAGTGGGCGATCCAGCCGGAGGTGCGGGCGATGGCGAACATCACCGTGAACATCTCGGTCGGGATACCCAGCGCCTTGTAGATCAGGCCCGAGTAGAAGTCGACGTTCGGGTAGAGCTTGCGCTCGACGAAGTAGTCGTCCTTCAGCGCGGCCTCTTCCAGCTTCAGCGCGACCTCGAGCAGCGGGTCGTTGACGCCGAGATCGTTCAGCACCTTGTGGCACATCTCGCGGATGATCTTGGCGCGCGGGTCGAAGTTCTTGTACACGCGGTGGCCGAAGCCCATCAGGCGGAAGCTGTCGTTCTTGTCCTTGGCCCGCTTGACCGCGGTCTCGACCTTGTCGGCCGTGCCGATTTCCTCGAGCTGCTTGAGCACCGCCTCGTTGGCGCCGCCGTGGGCGGGACCCCAGAGCGCGGTGATACCGGCGGCGATCGACGCGTACGGGTTGGCGCCGGTCGAACCGACCAGGCGAACCGTCGAGGTCGAGGCGTTCTGCTCATGATCGGCGTGCAGGATGAAGAGCAGGTCGAGCGCCTTGGCCACGACCGGCTTCAGTTCCAGCGGCTCGCTCGGCACCTCGAACATCATGTGCAGGAAGCGGGTGACGTATTCGAGGTTGTTGCGCGGGTAACGCGTCGGCCAACCGATCGAATGGCGGTAGATCGCCGCGGAGATCGTCGGCATCTTCGCGATGAGGCGGATGGCGGCGAGCTTGCGGTCTTCCGGGTTATCGACGTCGAGCTTGTCGTGGTAGAACGCCGACAGCGAGGCGATCGAACCGGCCAGCATCGCCATCGGGTGCGCGTCGTGGTTGAAGCCACGCAGGAAGAACTTGAGGTTCTCGTGCATCATCGAGTGATGCGTGATGTCGTGCTCGAACTTCGCGAACTGGTCCTTGTCCGGCAGTTCGCCGTTCAGCAGCAGGTACGAGGTCTCGAGGAAGGTCGACTTCTCGGCGAGCTGTTCGATCGGGTAGCCGCGGTACAGCAGCACGCCCTCGTCGCCGTCGATATAGGTGATCGCGCTCCTGGTGCTGGCGGTGCTGCCGTAACCCGGGTCGTAGGTGAAGTGACCCGTGTCCTTGTACAGCGTGCCGATGTCGATGCAGTCGGGACCGAGCGTCCCGCTGACCAGCGGCAACTCGCTGCTGCGCTTGTTGGATTCATCGACCAATTTGACGATTTTGGCGTCGGACACGGCGAAGCTCCTTCAGTCTGCACCAGTGTCGCCGGATGGGGGAACGACTGGTGGTAGTTGTGATGTGAGCGCCGGCATGGGGAAGGCCGGCACGCGGCCGCCGGTGCGGCCGAATCCGGTCATTATCGCACATGCAGCAATTGAACAAGGCGTTGAAGCACGGTTGAATCGGGCGCACGAAAAAACGTGGGGCGAGTCAGACTCGCCCCACGTTCGGGATATCTTGCAGGTGTCGCGACCATCCCGGAGGGAGGACACGACGGACCGATATCAGTCTTCTTTCTTGCCGGCCGCAGCGTAGCGCTTGCGGAACTTGTCGACGCGGCCACCCACGTCGAGGGTCTTCTGCTTGCCGGTGTAGAACGGGTGCGAATGGCTCGAGATATCCACCTTGATCAGCGGGTATTCGTTACCGTCTTCCCACTTGATGGTTTCCTTGCTGGACATCGTCGACTTCGTCAGGAACGAGAACTCGGACGACAGGTCCTGGAACACCACCGGCTTGTACTTCGGATGGATATCTTGCTTCATGGCAGGCTCTGAAAGCGGGGTGAATAAGAGCGGTATTGTAACCTCAGCTCGCGACCCATCGCAAGATTCGCCCCTGCAATAGTTCAAAATCAGCTACTTGCCCCCAAAGCGCCGGAAATCATCCGGCCAAAACGCTCCTGATCCACGGTCAGGGCGATATGGGCATTCGGCGCGCCGCCCAGCCGCCCGGACCAGTCCACTACCGTGGCGCCCCGGGTCAACCGCCCATCCAGTTCGACGGCCACGTGCCGGGTTTTGCCATGGGTGACGATATCCGGCTCCAGGGCCACGGCCATCGCCAGGGCATCGGCGGCGATAAAGCCCTTGCGCTCGTGGCTGGCGTTATAGGCACGGGCGGTCCCGACAATCGCCTTGAAGAACGCCGCGCGCGCGTCGCCGGCGGCCAGCCAGCCATCGAGCACCTCATCGGCGAAACCATGGCGCATGGTGGCTTCCCAGTCGACCAGGTCGAAATGGGGAAACCCCTCGAACACGACGTGGGCGGCTTCCGGGTCGAAGCCGATATTGAATTCCGCCGGGACATGGCCGGTATTGCCATGACCGGTCACCGCGCCGCCCATGATCACCAGCCGCTTCAGCCGCGTGGGCAAAGCGGAATCGAGCCGGAGGGCCAGGGCGATATTGGTCAGCGGCCCGAGCGCGACGAGGGTCAGCTCACCCGGGCGCTCGCGGGTCAAGCGCAGGATCGCCGAAACCGCATGCTCGGGCTGGACCCTGGGCTTTGGTTCGTCGAAGCCGATATCGCCGAAGCCATCCCGGCCATGCACGAAGGCCGCGTCCTCGGCGGGTGCGCGCACCAGCGGCATCGGGCACCCGGCGAATACCGGCGTATCGACGCCGAGCAGTTCGACCAGCTTGCGCGCATTGCGCACGGTATGGGCCAGGCCGACATTGCCGGCGGCGACGGTCAGCGCAACCACGTCGGCATGCGCATGGGCCATCAGGATTGCCAGCGCGTCATCCACGCCGGGGTCGGTATCGATCAGGAGCTGCGGCTTGGTCATGGAAGTCGCCCGAGGGGGCCGGGCAGGATAGGACGCGAAACGGCCGCAGACAATCGCTCAGGCATGAACGTAGCGGGCGGCGTCGCCGATCCAGCGCTCGACCAGCCGTTCGCAGATGTCGGCATGCCTGGCCATCATCGCCTCGCCGATGCGCTGCACGTCCGGCATCAGGTGCGCGTCGCGGGCCAGGTCGGCGATGCGGAACTGAAGCTGCCCGGTCTGGCGCGTACCGAGCACCTCGCCCGGGCCGCGCAGCTCCAGGTCCTTTTCGGCGATACGGAAGCCGTCGTTGGTCTCGCGCATCACCTGCAGGCGCTCGCGCGCCAGCCGCGACAGCGGCGGCTGGTAAAGCAGCACGCAATTGGACGCCACGCTACCGCGACCGACGCGGCCACGCAGCTGGTGCAGCTGGGCAAGTCCGAGCCGCTCGCTGTTCTCGATCACCATCAGGCTGGCATTGGGCACATCCACGCCGACCTCGATCACCGTGGTGGCGACGAGCACGGCGATCTGGCCGGCCTTGAAGGCATCCATGATCGCCTGCTTTTCCTTCGGCTTCAGGCGCCCGTGGATCATGCCGACGGTAACGCCGGCGAGCGCGGCGCTGAGTTCGGCATGCGCGACCTCGGCGGCCTGCGCGTTCAGCTGTTCGGATTCCTCGATCAGCGTGCATACCCAGTACACCTGCCGCCCCTCGGCACAGGCGGCATGAATGCGTTCGATCACCTCGCCGCGCCGCGCATTGGAGATCGCGATGGTCGACGACCGGCGTGCGTCCCGGCGGCAGCTCGTCGATCGAAGACACGTCGAGGTCCGCGTACGCGCTCATGGCCAGCGTGCGCGGGATCGGCGTCGCCGTCAGCACCAGCTGGTGCGGCACCCGTTCGGCGGCGGCACCCTTGTCGCGCAGGGCCAGCCGTTGATGCACGCCGAAGCGGTGCTGCTCGTCGACGATCACCAGGCCGAGCCTGCCGAAGCTGACCCCTTCCTGCATCAGCGCATGCGTGCCGACGATCACGTGCGCGCCACCGGCGGCGCGCTCCAGCGCGGCCCGACGTGCCCTGCCCTGCACCTTGCCGGCCAGCCACTCGACTTCGATGCCCAGCGGTTCCAGCCACGCACGGAAGTTGCGCAGATGCTGTTCGGCAAGCAGTTCGGTCGGCGCCATCAGGGCAACCTGATAGCCGCTTTCCACGGCGCTGAGCGCCGCCATCGCCGCGACCACGGTTTTGCCGCTGCCGACATCGCCCTGGACCAGGCGAAGCATCGGGTGCGCGCGCACGAGGTCGCGCGTGACCTCCCTGGCGACGCGCACCTGCGCCGCGGTCAACGTGAACGGCAGCGATGCGAGCAGGCGAGCGGACAATTCCCCGGCGCTCTTCAGCGCGGGCGCGCGTCGCTTCTTCACCGCCGCGCGCATGCGACGCAGGATCAGGTGCTGCGTCAGCAGCTCCTCGAAGGCGAGCCGCTGCTGCGCGGGATGAATGCCAAGCCCGAGCCGGGTCAGGTCCGCGTCCGGTGGCGGACGGTGCACATAGAGCAGCGCCGCGCGCAGCGATGTCAGCTTGAGCGGCCCGGCGAGCCCGGCGGGAATCAGCTCCAGCCGCTCGTCCGCCGGCAGCAGGGCCAGCGCCTTGTCGATCACCGCGGCGAGCCGCTTCGGGCCCAGACCTTCGGTCATCGGATAAATCGGGGTCAGCCGTTCGTCGACCACGGTCGGCAGGTCCGACTCCACCCGCTGGTACTGCGGATGGACGATCTCCAGACCCTGGGCGCCGTAACGAACCTCGCCGTAGCAAAGCAGCCGTGTGCCGGGCGCGAGTTGCTCGACCTGGGCGCGACGAAAGTGAAAGAAACGCAGGACGAGGCTGCGTCCGGATTCGTCTCCGATCACGACCTTCAGCTGCGGCCGGTAGCGGAAGCCGCGTTCGACCGCTTCGACCACGCCCTCCACCTGCGCGCGGTCGCCCGCACGCGCATCGCCGATCGGCGTGACCCGGGTCTTGTCCTCGTAACGCAGCGGCAAGTGGAACCAGAGATCCTGCAACTGGTGCAAGCCGAGTCGCGCCAGGGTGTCGGCCAGCGCCGGACCGACGCCGGACAGGCTCGTCACCGGCCGGCGACCGACCACGTCGCCGCTTTCGATGGGTGCTTTGCTTACCGGCATGCGGGCGGCCGCGCGGCTCGCATGTTCAGCCCAGCACGAGAATCGCATCCACCTCGACGGCGGCGCCCTTGGGCAGGCCGGAAACCTCGATGGTCGAACGCGCCGGGTACGGCTGCTGGAAGTACTCGGCCATCACCGCATTGACCGTGGCGAAGTTACCCAGGTCGGTGACGTAGATGCCGACGCGGACGATATCGGCCAGCGAGCCGCCAGCCTCTTTCGCGACCGCGGTGAGATTGTCGAACACGCGCCGCGCCTGCGTGGCGATATCGCCCTCGACCAGGTCGCCGGTCGCCGGGTCGAGCGGAATCTGGCCCGAGAAATACACGGTCTGCCCGGCACGAATGGCCTGCGAATACGGGCCGATGGCGGCGGGAGCCTGGTCGGTGGCGATGATGCTGCGGGACATACTCAAACCTCCGCTAAAGAATACCCGGAGTCTATCCCACGTCGCGGCGTTTGTAGGAGCGCCGGAGCGCTTCTACAGGGGGTGACGGTAGACGCCGCTGACAACGCCTGTGCGCCTTACGCGGCGCATCACATCGGCCAGATGCTTGCGATCGCGCACTTCGATGGCGAACAGCAGGGTGGCCGCCGAGCTGTCGCGCTCGATGTACTCGACGTTCTCGATATTCGACTCGGCCGCGGCGATCGCGGCGGCGACGGTGGCCAGCACGCCGGGGCGGTTCAGCACCTCGATGCGCAGCTCGGCACGGTAATCGCCCTCGCACGTCGCGGTCCCATTCGATGGCGCACGCAACGTTCCGGCGACTTGCGGAACTCGACCACGTTCGGGCACTCGACGCGATGCACGACGATGCCCTTGCCCGAGGACAGGAAGCCGATGATCTCGTCGCCCGGCAGCGGATGGCAGCAGTTGCCGAAGCTAAGCACGCCACGTTCGGCGCCGCTGATGCGGATCTTCTCGGCGACATGCAGCGTGGCCGGCGACTTTTCCGCGCCGGTACCGAGCATGCCCACCAGTTGCGTGGCGACCTGGTCCGGCATGCGGTTGCCCAGCGCGATATCGGAGAGCAATTCCTCGAGCCGCTTGACCTTCGCTTCCTCGAGGAAACGATCCAGCGTCGTCGGCGGCACCGCATCGAGGCTGGTGCCGCGCGCGTCGAGCGCGCGATCGAGCATGCGATGGCCGAAATCCACCGCGTCCTCGTGCTGCAGGTGCTTGAGGTACTGGCGGATCGCGGTGCGCGCCTTGCCGGTGACCACGGCCTCGAGCCATGCCGGGTTCGGCACCGCCGACGGCGCGGTGATGATCTCCACCTGCTGTCCCGAATTCAGCCGCGTGCGCAACGGCACCAGCTTCTTGTCCACGCGCGCGGCGACCGCGTGATCGCCGACGTCGGTATGCACGGCGTAGGCGAAGTCGAGCGCGGTGGCATTGCGCGGCAGCGAGAAGATCTCGCCGCGCGGCGTGAACAGATAGACCTCGTCCGGGAACAGGTCGATCTTGACGTTCTCGAGGAACTCCGCGGCCGACGGCGTATTCGCCTGACTGTCGGCGAGTGCGGACAGCCACTCGCGCGCGCGCGCCTGGGCGCTGTTCGCCGGGCCCGAGTCGGTCTTGTACGCCCAGTGCGCGGCGACACCGCGCTCGGCGACCGATTCCATCTCCGCGGTGCGGATCTGGATCTCGATCGGTGCGCCGAACGGCCCGAGCAGCACCGTGTGCAGCGACTGGTAGCCGTTCGCCTTGGGAATGGCGATGAAATCCTTGAAGCGCGCATCGACCGGCTTGTACAGCCCATGCACGGCGCCGAGCGCCTGGTAGCAATGCGATCGCGGTATCGGTGACCACGCGGAAGCCGTAGACGTCCATCAGCTGCGCGAACGTCTTGTGCTCGTTGCGCATCTTCGAATAGATGCTCCAGGCGGACTTGATCCGGCTGACCGCGCGACCGGGAATGTGCTCGGCGGCAAGTCGCCCTTCCAGCGCCACCTCGATCCTGGCCATCGCTTCGCGGCGGTTGCCGAGCGCGGCGCGGATACGTTCGCCGATGATGCGGTGACGATCCGGATACAGCGCGCGGAAGCCGAGATCCTGCAGCTCGGCCTTGAACTTGTTCATGCCCAGGCGCTGCGCGATCGGTGCGTAGATCTCCAGCGTCTCGCGCGCGATGCGGCGACGCGATTCGCCGTCCTTGGCCCCCAGCGTACGCATGTTGTGCAGGCGGTCGGCGAGCTTGATCAGGATCACGCGCAGGTCGCGCGCCATCGCCAGCAGCATCTTGCGGAAGCTTTCCGCGTCGGCTTCCTGGCGACTGCTGAACTGCATCTTGTCCAGCTTGGTGACGCCGTCGACCAGCTCGGCCACGGCGTCGCCGAATTCGCCTGCGAGCTCGGCGCGACCCAGCCCGGTGTCCTCGAGCGTGTCGTGCAGGATCGCGGCGATGATGGTTTCGGCGTCCAGGCCGAGCTCGGCGAGGATATGCGCCACCGCCACCGGGTGCGTGATGTATGGCTCGCCGGATTTGCGCGTCTGTCCGGCGTGGGCTTCGGCGCCGATCATGATAAGCGCGGCGCACGCGCGCGACCTGGGCCGGCGGCAGGTAGGTGCCTACCCGTTCCTCGAGCGCCTGGACGTAAGGCGGGATGCCCTCGGCAGCCTGCGGTGCTGTGAGCGGTGTGACTTCCATGACATCGCGGCGCCGCGTCAGGCGACGCCCTCCCTGTGTATCGTCTTCGGGCGCGCGGTCGCTACCCGCGCATGCTTCGCGTTGGTTTCAGTGCCGGGCCAACAATGACCCGGGACCATCAGTCATCCCCGCCCTTCGAGAGATCGTCGTCCACTTCCGTGGCTGCCCATTCGAGGGCTTCGCGCTCGGCGCGCTCGCGCTCGGCACGGTCGATCTCGTCGATCATCGTGAGGTTGACGCGGCCTTCGGCGATCTCGCGCAACGACAGCACGGTCGGCTTGTCATTGTTCGCGTCGATCATCGGTTCGGCGCCCTTGGAGAGCTGACGTGCGCGCTTGGTCGCCATGAGGACCAGCTCGAAGCGGTTGTCGACTACCTCTAGGCAGTCTTCGACGGTGATACGGGCCATTTCAAATCCTTGACAATAAAGATACTTCTGACCGAGCAGTGTACCGGCGCCCAGGGTTGGCTGGCAATCGACCGCAGGGCGTATGATGCGCGGTTCCTGGCCAGGCTGGCCGGGCATCCCCCTGGTGCAAATTAGTTAAACCACGCAGTACACTAAAGCGATCGTCCCCCCGCGCCAAGTCACACGGATGCCAGCCTCTGATACCCGCCAATGTGTTCGCGTCGCGCCCTGCCGCTGATCGCCCTCGTCCTCCTGCTCGGCGGCTGCGCCATCTCCAGGCCGCGCACCGACGACCCGCTCGAGAAATTCAACCGCAAGATGTACGCGTTCAACGACGCGCTCGACAAGGCGGTCATCCGCCCGGTCGCGGTGGGCTACCGGAAGGTGACCAATCCGCCGGTTCGCCGCGCGATGAGCGACTTCTTCACCAATATCCGCCTGCCGATCACGGTCGCCAACGACCTGCTCCAGGCTCGCCCGAAGTCCAGGCCCTGCAGAGCAGCGGCCGCTTCCTGGTCAACCTGACCCTGGGCGTCGGCGGCTTCATGGACCCGGCCAGCCAGCTCGGCATTCCGCTGGAAGACAACGACTTTCGGCGTGACCCTGGCCCGCTGGGGCGTCCCCGAGGGCGATTACCTGGTCCTGCCCCTGGTCGGCCCGACCACCGTGCGCGACGTCTGGCGCCTGCCGGTCGACAGCTATTTCTTCGATCCGCTCAGCTATTTACTGCGCGCAACCACGACTACAAGTACGGCCAGGAATACGTGCCGTCAGGTGCTCTACCTCGTGACCCTGCGCTCGCGCGGCATCGATGCGGAAAGCTTCCTCGCCTCGGCCTACGACCCCTACGTGTTCATCCGCGACGCCTACCGCCAGCAGCGCCTGTACCAGATCTACGACGGCAACCCGCCGGCGGAGGTCATCGAGCAGATGCAGGGCCTGAACGACAAGAGCTTCGACCCGACGAGCTGCTCGACGAGCAGCACAAGTGGGAACGCAGCAGGACAAGCCTGGCCAGCACCGCCGCGAAGGACTGAAAAAAGGGCCGAGTGGCCCTTTTTGTCTGACTCAGGAAGGACGAGCCGCTTCAGCGGCGATGCCGGGCAGCGGGCCGGCAGGCACGCTATCGCGATGATCGCGCCACAGAAGGCGCAGGCTCCTACAGGAAGCAGGCCTTCGACGCTACGCTGAGACGCGCGCCAGGGCCTGCAGGCCTTCCGGCGTGTGGGCGCACGGCGAGCGTCTTGCCCCGCGTTCGGCGCGTGCGCCAGCAGCGCCAGCACGCGGCGAGCCCGGCGCTGTCGACTGCCTGACGCCGCCAGGTCGAGCCACTGGCGAGGCCGCGTGCGACAACGCCGCCTGGGCTTCGGCCAGCGCCGCTGCGGCGGTATCGAACGTGAGCGCGCCGGACACCCGGAGGGTGTCCGGCGCGCCCTGGTCGATAGCGGAAGGCCGGCGGACGTCACTTCGACGCCTTGGCCTGTCCGGCGTCCTTCTCCAACGTGTCCAGCGCCTTGTCGCCACTCGGTTTCCAGGTTGCTGATCAGCTTGTCGATGCCATCCTTGCGGATTTCGGCGTCGACCTGGTTGCGATAGTTGGTGATGTACGAAATGCCTTCGATGATCACGTCGTAGGCCTTCCAGTCACCGCTGCGGCTCTTGCGGAAGGCGTAGTCGACCGACACCGACTTGCCGTCGTCGAGCATCACCTGGGTGCGTACCACGGTGCGCTTGTCGTTGAGATCGCCACTGAACGGCAGCACCTTCACCCGGCCGCGCGAGTAATTGAGCAGGCCTTCGGCATAGCGGTGGGTGATCGAGTTGTAGAACGCTTTGGCGAAACGCTCGCGCTGTTCGCGGCGTGGCGTCCTGGCGTGCTGGCCCAGTACCAGGATCGACGCATAGTCGATGTCGAAATGCGGCAGGAAGATGTCGTCGATGACCGTGATCAGCTTGTCGTGGTCGCCCTGCAGTTCCTTGCGGTGACCTTCGATGGCCGTGCCGAGTTCATTGGCGATGGACTGCACGATCTGCGGGCGGCGACTGGGTTGAAGCCGGTGCCGCGGCAGCCGCGGTGTCCTGCGCGAGCGCGGGTAGCGATGCCGCGCCGCGTGAGTGCGATAGCGAGAGCGAAAGCCAGCTTGCGCAACATGAGGTGTATCTCCTCGAGCCGGATCAACGTTTGCCGGCGGATGATTCGGGTTTGGCGCCGTTGCCGGCGTCGGTAGTCGTATCGGTTTTCTTGTCGCCCGGCGAACCGGTGACCAGGAACTTGCCGATCAGGTCTTCCAGCTGCAAGGCGGACTGGGTGAGCACCATCTCATCGCCGTCCTTGAGCATGTCCGGCGAACCGCCGGGCTGGATCGCAACATACTGGCTGCCGATCAAACCGCTGGTGAATACGGCGGCGGCGGAGTCGTCGGGGATCTGGTCGTAGCGCTTGTCGATCGCCAGGGTGACGAAGGCGTCGCAGCTGACCGGGCTGGATCACCACGGACTGCACGCTGCCGATCGGTACGCCGAGAGCTTCACCGCCGCGCCCGGGGTCAGCGCGCCGACATTGGTGAAGTGGCCGGTCACGGCATAGGTGCCGCCCAGGCGGTCCGCCGCGCTGCCGCCGCCGAAGAAGCGGCTGAGCATTTCCTCCAGTTGCTGCGCCGGCCGGGTGAAGCCGATCGCGCCCCCATCGGCCAGCGCCTTCTTCGAGTGGCCGAACTGGAGGCCGACGTACTGGTCGCCGAGCAGGCCGCTGGTGAAGATCGTGGCCACCGAATCGTCGGGAATGTCGTCATAGCGCTTGTCGATCGACAGCATCACCTTCGCCTCTTCCTTGCCGGGAACCAGGGCGATCGACTGCACCGAACCGACGCGGACGCCGGCGACCTTCACCGGCGCGCGCGCCTTGAGCTGGCCGATGTTGGCGAAATGCGATTCGACCGTGTAGCTGTCGCCCTGGCTGGAGTTGGCCACCGAGGTGGTCTGCGTCGCCAGGTAGGCCGAGTGCGGCGAAGCCGAGCACGATGAACAGGCCGGTGCCGACGGCATAGGACTGTCTCTGGGTCACGGCACGTTCCTCGAATGGATGAAGTCTTGAAAGAATTCATGATGTACCCGCCTCAGATCAGGAACGAAGTGAGCACGAAGTCCAGCGCGAGGATCGCGATGGACGAGGCGACCACCGTGCGCGTCGTCGCATACGCGACGCCCTCGCTGGTCGGCGGCGTGGTGTAGCCCTGGAACACGGCGATCAGCGACACGACGATGCCGAAGGCGAAGCTCTTGAGCACCACGCCGTCGATGATGTCCTTCCAGACATCGACGGTGGCGGTCATGTTCGACCAGAACGTGCCGTTGTCGATGCCCAGCCAGGTCACCCCGACCAGATGCCCGCCGAACACGCCCATCGCGCAGAACACCGCGGTCAGCAGTGGCAGCGCGATGACGCCCGCGAGGAAACGCGGCGCAACCACATAGGCCATCGGATCGACCGCCATCATTTCCATCGCGTCGAGCTGGTCGGTGGCGCGCATCAGGCCGATCTCGGCGGTCATCGAGGTACCGGCGCGGCCGGCGAACAGCAGCGCGGTGACCACCGGACCGAGTTCGCGATAGATCGCGATGGCGACCACCGTGCCGGTCGCCGAGGTGCCGCCGAAGATCGACAGCACGTCATACAGCTGCAGGCCCGAGCACCATGCCGACGAACAGGCCGCAGGTCATGATGATGGTCAGGCTCATCGCGCCGACGAACCAGAGCTGGCGCAGCGTCTCGCGGCCATGCCGCATGCTTTTCGGCATCGCCGCGAGCAGCGTCAGCAGGAACAGGCCGCAGGCGCCGATCTGGGTGAGGCTCTGGGTGACGATGCCGCCACGATCCATCCGCGTCGCTCATGCCTTCGCTCCCGGGAAACCCAGCGCCGTGGCGTAATCGCCGGCCGGATACTGGAACGGCACCGGGCCGTCGGCTTCGCCACCGAAGAACTGGCGTGTCCACGGCGAACCGTCATTGGCCAGGGTGGCCGGGTCGCCCTGCGCGACGATCTTGCCGTTGGCGATCAGGTAGACATGGTCGGCGACGCGCTGCACGGCGGCCAGTTCGTGGGCGACCAGCACGCTGGTGATGCCGAGGGTCTGGTTCAGCGTACGGATCAATTTCAGGACCTGGTTGAGCGCGATCGGATCGAGGCCGACGAAGGGCTCGTCGTAGAGGATCAGCGCCGGGTCGAACACGATCGCGCGGGCCAGGGCCACGCGCCGGGCCATGCCGCCGGAAAGCTCGGTCGGCATCAGCCGCGCGGCACCGCGCAGGCCCACCGCCTGCAGCTTGGTCAGCACGATATTGCGTATCAGCACTTCGGGCAGTTTCGGTGTGCTGGCGCAGCGGGAAGGCCACGTTCTCGAACACGTCGAAGTCGGTGAGCAGGGCGGAGTTCTGGAACAGGTAACCGATCCGCTCGCGCAGTTCGAACAGACGATCGCGCGACAGCGATGGGACGTTCTGGCCATCGACCCGGACCTCGCCGGCATCGCTGCGCATCTGCCCGGTGATGTGCTTGAGCAGGGTGGTCTTGCCGGTACCGCTCGGGCCCATGATCGCGGTGACCTTGCCGCGCGGGATATCCAGGTCCATCGCATCGAAGATGGTCTTGCCGTTGAGCACCGTGGTCAGGCCGCGGATACGTACCAGCGGCTCGGCGACGGGCGTTGGGCTAGCGGATTCGGTCATGGGAGTCGATCGGCACCAAAGGGGGCAAAAATAGCATGTCGCGTATGTAGCCAGATGGAACGCCCGGCTGGCGGTAAGTTCCTCAGACCTGGAGAAGTTCCTCGATCAAGCGCCTCGTGGCGCCGCCACTGGAGGGTCGCGCGGCGTCGCACCGCGTGGACGATCGACTGCAGGTCGGACAAGGCATCCTCGAAACGGTCGTTGACGATGATGAAGTCGAACTCGTGCGCGTGGGCGATTTCCTCCCGCGAATTGAACAGCCGCCGCTCGATCACATCCGCCGCATCGGAACCGCGCCCACGCAGGCGGCGTTCCAGTTCGGTGCGCGATGGCGGCAGGATGAATACGCTGACGCAGTCGGGCTTGCCCTTGCGCACCTGGCGCGCGCCCTGCCAGTCGATTTCCAGCAGCACGTCGCGACCTTCGCCGAGCGCATCGGCGACCACCGTGCGCGAGGTCCCATAAAGATTGCCGTGCACTTCGGCATGCTCGAGGAAGATGCCATCGGCGATTTCCTGCTCGAAGCCGTCGCGCTCGACGAAGTAATAGTGGCGCCCGTATTCCTCGCCCGCGCGCGGCGGCCGCGTGGTGTGCGACACCGACAACGAGATCGCCGGCTCGCGTTCGAGCAGCGCGTTGACCAGGGTCGACTTGCCGGCGCCGGAAGGCGCCGCGACCACGAACAGCGTGCCTTCGACCGGCCTGCTCCCGACCGGAGTGTCCTGGAAAGCGCTCATTCGATGTTCTGCACCTGTTCGCGCATCTGCTCGATCAGCACCTTCAGCTCGACGGCGGCGTTGGTGGTGCGCGAATCGACCGACTTCGAGCCCAGGGTGTTCGCCTCGCGATTGAATTCCTGCATCAGGAAATCCAGACGACGACCGACCGGTTCCTTCAGCGCAAGCACGCGACGCGCCTCGCCGATATGGGTGGACAGCCGGTCCAGTTCCTCGTCGACATCGACGCGGGTGATCTGCAGCACCAGTTCCTGCTCGAGCCGGCCCGGTTCGACCGGCTGGCGGATGTCGCCCAGGCGCGCCTCGAGACGCGCGCGCAGCGCCGCCTGGATCTCCGGGAGCCAGACGCGGACATCGGCGACGATCCGCTCGATCGCGTCCAGCCGCCCGGCGATCAGTTCGCCAAGCTTGCCGCCTTCGCGGCCACGGGTATCGCCCAGGGCGACCAGTGCCCGGTCCAGCACATCGAGCAGGGCTGCCTGCAGCTCGTCGGCATCGACCTCGGCCTGCTGCATCACGCCGGGAAAACGCAGCAACTCGGTGAAGTCGACCCGCATGCGCGGAAAGCGCGCCTCCATGTCCAGCGCCAGCTCGGAAAGCCGCCCGAGCAGGCTGCCGTTGACCTTGAGGTTCTCCACCGACTGCCCGTCGCTGCGCAGGCGCACGGTGACATCGACCTTGCCGCGCGACAGCTTCGAGGCGATCCGCTCGCGCAGCAGGCTCTCGAAGTTGCGCAATTCCTCGGGCAGCCGCGGGGTGATTTCCAGGTAACGGTGGTTGACCGTGCGCAATTCGCAGGTCAGCGTCCCCGATGGGCCGGCCCGCTCGGCGGAGGCGTAGGCGGTCATGCTGCTGATCATCGGAAGCCTGCTTTTGGACGGCGGGAAAGGCGGCAATGGTAAACTTTCCCACCCGCCTTGCCCAAATAGCGATTTTTAATGAATATTTCCCGCCCCAGCGGTCGCGCCGCCGACCAGCTGCGCGCCGTCTCCATCGAGCGCCACTTCACCCGCCATGCCGAAGGTTCGGTGCTGGTCTCGTTCGGCGACACCCGCGTGCTGTGCACCGCGAGCGTCGAGGAGCGCACTCCGCCGTGGCTGCGCGGCAAGGGCGAGGGCTGGGTCACGGCCGAGTACGGGATGCTGCCCCGGGCGACCACCGAGCGCACCCAGCGCGAGGCCGCGCGCGGCGGACAAGGCGGCCGGACCATGGAAATCCAGCGCCTGATCGGCCGCTCGCTGCGCGCCTGCGTCGACCGCGCCGCGCTCGGCGAGCGGGTCATCACCCTGGACTGCGACGTGATCCAGGCCGACGGCGGCACCCGCACCGCGGCCATTACCGGCGCCTATGTGGCCCTGGTCGACGCCGTCTCGGTGCTGATGAAACGCGGCGTGATCAAGCGCAACCCGATCGTCGGCGCGATCGCCGCCATCTCGGTCGGCATCTACCAGGGCATGCCGGTACTCGACCTCGACTATGCCGAGGACGCCAACTGCGATACCGACATGAACGTGGTGATGAACGACGGCGGCGGTTTCATCGAGTTGCAGGGCACGGCCGAAGGCCACGCCTTCCGTCGCGACGAACTGGACGCCCTGCTCGCCCTCGCCGAAAAGGGCGTGGCCGAGCTGGTCGTCGCCCAGCGCGCGGCGCTGGAAAGCGCATGAGCGAGGTCGATATCCGCGCGGCGACGTCCGCCGACCTGGAGGCGATTCTCGCCGTGCATCGCGCGGCCTTCGCCCGCGACGACGAGGCCGCCCTGGTCCGGCGCCTGCACGATGCCGGCCGCGCCCCGGTTTCACTGGTCGCCGAGCATGAAGGTGCCATCGTCGGCCATGTGCTGTTCTCGCCGGTAACCATCGAGCACGGCGACGACGGCAAGGCCCTCGGCCTGGCCCCGGTCGCTGTACTGCCGTCTCACCAGCATGAAGGCATCGGCCATACGCTGATCGAAGAAGGTATCGGTGCCTGCTTCGTCGCCGACGCCCGCGCCATCGTCGTGCTCGGCGCACCGAACTATTACGCCCGCTTCGGCTTTTCCCGCGCCTCGACGCATGGGCTTAACCATGGCGACAGCAACGCCTTCATGGTGCTGCCGCTGACTGTCGATGGACTGGGCGACTATCGCGGCCGCGTCGACTACGCAGCGGAATTTTCAGGACTGTCATGAAGCGCATCGTTCTCGCCTCCGGCAACCAGGGCAAGCTCGCCGAACTGCACGACCTGCTCGGCGACAGCGGCATCGAGCTGGTCGCGCAATCGGCCTTCGGCGTCGAGGACGCCGAGGAAACCGGGCTGACCTTCGTCGAGAACGCGCTGATCAAGGCGCGCCACGCCGCGCGCCAGACCGGCTTGCCGGCGCTGGCCGACGATTCGGGTATCTGCGTCGACGCGCTGAACGGCGCACCGGGCCTGTATGCCGCGCGCTATTCGGGCGTGCACGGGGACAGCGCGGGGAACAACGCGAAGCTGCTGCGCGCCCTCGACGGCGTGCCCGCGGATGCGCGGGGCGCCTACTTCATCGCCGTCCTGGTCCTGCTGCAGCATGCCGAGGATCCCGCGCCGGTGATCGCCGAAGGGCGCTGGTACGGCCGCATCCTCGCCGCGCCGCGCGGCGACCGCGGCTTCGGCTACGACCCGCTGTTCATGCCCGACGGCCACACCCAGGGCGCGGCGGAAATGGAAGCGTCGGTGAAAAACCGGCTCAGTCATCGCGGCCAGGCCCTGGCCGCGCTGCGCGCCCGTCTCGCCCAGCGCTGATGTCCCTGCTCGCGCCGCCGCTGTCGCTGTACGTGCACATGCCGTGGTGCGTGAAGAAGTGTCCCTACTGCGACTTCAATTCGCACGGGCTGCGCGGCGTACCGCCTTACGAGGGCTACATCGACGCCCTGCTCGCCGACCTCGACGCCGACCTGCGTGACTTCGGTCGCGCGCTCAAGGGCCGCCCGATCGTCAGCGTGTTCTTCGGCGGCGGCACCCCCAGCCTGTTCTCGCCCGGACTGGTCGGACGCTTTCTCGACGGCGCGCGCGAGCGCCTGCCGTTCGAGGAGGGCCTTGAGGTGACCCTGGAAACCAACCCGGGCACGGTCGAGCACGGTCGTTTCGACGGGTACCTGAATGCCGGGGTCAACCGGATTTCCTTCGGCATCCAGAGCTTCGACGACGACAAGCTGCGCCGGCTCGGTCGCATCCATTCGGCCGCCGAGGCCAGCGACGCGGTGCGCCAGGCGCAGGACGCCGGCTACGCCAACATCAATCTCGACCTCATGTATGCGTTGCCGCAGCAGACCCTGGAAGGCGCGCTGGACGACGTCGACCGCGCCATCGCCCTCGGCCCGACGCATATCTCGCACTACCAGCTCACCCTGGAACCGAATACCGCCTTCGCCGTGAATCCCCCGCCGCTGCCGGACGATGACGATGCCTGGGCGATCCAGGAAGCCTGCGAGTCGAGGCTCGCCGCCGCCGGCTATCGCCAGTACGAGATCTCCGCCTATGCACGGGACAATCGGCGCTGCGCGCATAACCTCAATTACTGGCGGTTCGGCGATTACCTGGGTATCGGCGCCGGCGCGCACGGCAAGATCAGCGATGCCGCCAGCGGGCAAGTCCATCGCCGCTGGAAAAACCGCCACCCGAATGCCTATCTCGGCGCGGCCGGCAGCCCGGCGCGGATCGGCGGCGACAGCACGATCGAGGCCGTCGAACTGCCGTTCGAGTACATGCTGAACGCGTTGCGCCTGGTCGATGGCGTCCCGCGGGCGGATTTCGTCGAACGGACCGGCCTGCCAGCCTTCGCGATCGAGGCCACGGTGGCCTCCGGCGTGGCCCGCGGCTGGCTGGCCGACGACCCGGCCATGCTGCGCACAACGGCCCTGGGCCAGCGTTTCCTCAACGACGTCATTGCCTCGTTCCTGGCGTAGTTACAGCAGGATCGGCCGGTCGACACTGGCCAAACGGCGTGGTGGCGCCCGGGTCGGGAACCGCTAAACTGCCTTCATGGGCCGGGGAGGGCCTTCCAATGAGCGCCGAACCGCACAGCCACACGCAGGACATCCCAGGCAGCGTGCCGGGAGCCTACGCGGCCTTGTCGCCGCGCGCCCGGCGCGAGGTCGAGCATGGCCTGTCGATGTGCCTGGCCTGGGTGGAGGCGCCGCTGCGCGCATCGCTGGCCGAGTTCGACCATCGCCTGTTCGCCCAGGCCGATCGCGCCCGCAACCACCTCGACCAGCAGACCTGCTTCGAAAGCCGCAACGTGGTGCAGCGCGAGGCCGACGGTTTTCGCCAGCGCTTCGTCGATCACCTGAGCGAGCGTTTCGAGCACCTCGGTCGTACGCCCGCGGCCGGGCATCACGCGCACGAACATCTGCCGCTGGCCCTGGTCGATCCGGCCGAGCAGGAGCAGAGCGACGCGCTCGCCAGCATGGCCTCGCGCGGCGAGGCGAGGAACGCCACCGCCTTGTTCGAACTCGGTTACCGCATGGCGCTGTTCGCCGCGGCACCGCCGCTCGAGGGCGAGGCACTACCGCCGGGTCCGCGTGTGCTGACCAACGCCCTGCGCGCCGCGACCGCCCCGCTCGACCTGCCCAAAGAACATCGGCTGCTGCTCTTCCAGGCCTTCGACAGCAAGCTGATCAGCGCCAGCGAAGCGCTGTATCGCGTCCTGAACGACAGCTATCGCACCCGCGGCATCCTGCCCGCGCTGCGGGCTTATCCGCAGGCGAAGGTCACTTCGCCGGTCACGGCACCTGCCGTGGAACGGCAAACGGCAGCTTCCATGGAACGGCAAGCCCGTGGCGAACCGTCGCCGGCGAGCCCGGCGACCGCGGATGGCGGCTGGCGCCACGAAAGCATCACCGTGCTGGAAAGCCTGCGCGACCTGCTCGCGCAGCGCTCGCTGGGCGGTAGCGCGAGTACCGGCGACCATGCACAACTGGCCACGCCGGACGAACTGCAGACGGCCCTGCACGCTTTGCAGGGACATCTATCCGAAGTCGCCGACCAGGCCTCGCGCGAAATCCGCAGCGCGCAGCGCCTGCGCGACGAATTGCTGGCCCAGCTCAATCACAACCGTCCCGCCGGGGCACCGCCGGCCACGCTGACGCCGGAACATGGCGACACCGTCGAGCTGACCGCCATGCTGTTCGAGAACCTGGCTCGCGAGCTGCAGCAGAGCGGCAACGGCCGCTCCCTGCTGGGCGGCCTGCAGTTCCCGATGCTGCGTGTCGCCGTGGCCGACCGTGGCTTTTTCGACCACCACGATCATCCGGCACGGCAGTTGCTCAATACCGTCACCGAGGTCGCCCACGACTGGCTCGATACCGCCGACGGCGAAACCGACCGCGGCCTGATCGAGAAACTCGAGCGCCTGGTCGCCCGGGCCGGTCGCTCCGAGACGATCGACCCGGCATGGGTGCTCGAGATCGAGCAGCATGTCGCCCACCTGGCGCGCAAGGCACAGGTCGCCGAGCGCCGCCAGATGGAGGCGATGGAAGGCCGCGATCGCCTGGAACAGGCACGCCAGCGTGCCTCCGAACTGGTCGCCCAGCGGGTTGGCCCGCGTGCGCCACGCGGCGTGCTGCGCATGCTGCTCGAGCGGACCTGGTGCGATGTGCTCGCCCTCAACCTCCTGCGCGGCGGTGAGCAGGGCGACGCCTTCATCGCCTGCCTGGAAACCACCGACCAGCTGCTGGGCCGCCACCCTGTCTCCGACCCGACCAGGCTGCGCGCGGACGTCGAGGACGGCTTGCAGCAGATCGGCATGCTCTCCGACGAAGCGGCCCAGGTCGCCCGCGGATTGCTCGAGAAACCCGTCGACGACGACCGGCCGACCGTGACCGATGTCGCGATGCGGCTGAAGCAGCAGCCACGCCTGGGCGAAAGCGCGACCGTGCACGAGCCGGTCCTGCCGCCGCCCGAAAAGCTCGACGTGCGCGCGCAGGCGGTCTTCGACAACCTGCGCCAGCTGCGTTTCGGCACCTGGTTCGAGTTCGTCCAGCCGGACGGCAGCACCGCGCGACGCAAGCTCGCCTGGTTCTCGCCGTCCACCGGGCGCTGCCTGTTCGTCAACCAGCGCGGCGTGCGCTGCGACGACCACACCTTGACCCAGCTGGCCCGCCTGATGGCCAGCGGCGATGCGCATGAAATTTCCGAGACGCGCCTGCCGTTGATCGATCGTGCCTGGCAGGCCGTGGCCGGCAGCCTGCGCCGCGCCCGCGGCATGACGGGCGACACCATGACGAGGCCGGTATGAGCGAGGTCGAACACCGTCGCGCGCCGCGCAAGCGCGCCAGCTCGCCGATGCCGGTCACCGATGTAATGAGCGAGCAGGTGATTGGCCAGCTCGGCAATCTTTCCACCAGCGGGATGATGCTGATCGGCTTTCGCGCACCGGCGACCGACGCCGTCTACCAGGTCTCGCTGACGCTTCCCGACGGATACGGCCAGCGCCATACGATCCAGCTCGGCATCCAGGAGCAGTGGCACGAACCGGCTGCCGCGCCGGGCCAGTACTGGTCGGGCTATCGCATCGTCGCCGCCGGCGAAGAAGACACCCGCATCATGGAAGCGTGGCTCGGCCCCGACCTGGCGGGCTGACAGCCACCGTGGCTTTGCGCATTGTCGCGTTACGCGGCAAGATGAGGCGCCACCGCAAGCCTGGTCATGAACGACGACACGACCACCCTGGTCGACACCCAACTGGAACGGGACGACGCCCCCGCCGCCGCCATGGCGCTGTATCGCCGCCTGGTCGGGATGCAGGCGATCGACCCCGTCCTCTACGGCGACGACGCGCCGCGCTTCCTCGTACTGGACGCCTTTCCGGGCTTTGCCGGTGCCGACGCGCAGCGCGTCGTGGCCGTGGAGATCCACGCCAGCGGCCATCGCTGGTGGGACGACGGCGGAAAGGCGGTCCTGTTGGAAGGCGGCGGCGAAAATGGCTTGTACAGCCGTACCCGCGGCAACTTTGGTGCCCGATGCCCGGAATGCAGCCACGTCGTGGTCCCCGGCGAGGACGGCAGCGACGCACTGGAAGAGGCCCTGGCGATCTGGTGCGACGCGCCGGATTCGGCCTTCCTGGCCTGCCCCGCCTGCGCGGCGTGGACACCCCTGCCGCAATGGGGCTCGCCCGGCCACGACTTCGCCGCGGGCCATTTCGGCATCACTTTGTGGGGTTGTCACCTGCGCGTGCTGGTCGATCAGCCCGGAAGCCACCAGGCCCTGCAATGGCGGCAACTGCTGGGCGATGTGGCGGGCGATTTCGCCGTGGTCTATGGGGGGTGAAGCGTGAGTCGGCCGCTGCGCGGCCGACTCACGCTCTCCCGCACTTGGCGCCCCGTCGCCGGTAGCGCACCATTACGGTTTGCCTCACGACTCCCGGAGCCGCCCATGCCTTCCGCGCTCGCCCAGCTTTACCCCAAGCACCTTGCCACCTTGCGCGAGCGCACCGATACCGCGCTGGCGGCCGGCGGCTTCGACCATCTGGTCGTGCCGGCCGGGCGACCGCTGACCAAATTCCTCGACGACCAGGACTATCCCTTCGTCGTCAATCCGCATTTCAAGCACTGGCTGCCGCTCACCGACGCACCTGGCAGCTGGCTGGTCTATACGCCGGGCAGGAAACCGAAGCTGGTCTTCCTGCAGCCGCGCGATTACTGGCATGTGGTGCCGGAAGCGCCGACGGGCTACTGGGTCGAGTATTTCGAGATCGTCGTGGTCCGGCACTGGGCCGACGCCGCGGCGGAACTGCCGGGTGAGGATACGCGCCGCGCCATCATCGGCGACCAGTACGCCGCGCTCGACAAGGTGGTGCCGAACAATCCGCAAGCCGTGGTCGATTACCTGCATTACCACCGCGCGTACAAGACGCCGTACGAACTGGAACTGATGCGCGAGGCAAGCCGTCGCGGCACGCGTGGCCATCGTGCCGCCGAACAGGCGTTCCGTGCGGGCGAAAGCGAATTCGGTATCCATATGGCGTACCTGAAGGCCGTCGGCCAGATCGACGCCGAACTGCCGTATGCGAGCATCGTCGGCTTGAACGAACACGGCGCCGTACTGCACTACACCAACTTCGACCGTCGCCCGCCGGCGGAAAGCCTCTCCTTCCTGATCGACGCCGGCGCCAGCGCCGCGGGTTACGCCAGCGACATCACGCGTACCTATGCCGCGCCGAAAGCAAGCGAGTTCCAGGCCCTGATCGATGCGGTCGATATCGCCCAGCAAGGCTTCGTCGCAAAGGTGCGCGCGGGACAGGATTATCCCGATCTGCACGTCCACGCCCACCATGTGCTGGCCGGCGTGCTGCGCGAGCATGGCTTTATCCGCATGAGCGCGGAGAGCGCGGTCGAATCCGGCGTGTCCTCGGCATTCTTCCCGCACGGCCTCGGCCACGGCATCGGCATGCAGGTGCATGACGTCGCCGGTTTCCACGCCAGCGAACGCGGCGGCACGATCGCCAAACCCAACGGGCATCCGTATCTGCGCCTGACCCGCAAGCTGGACCCGGGCATGGTGGTGACCATCGAGCCGGGCCTCTACTTCATCGACATGCTGCTCGCCGAACTGAAAGACAAACCCTTCGCCAACGATATCGACTGGGCCCGCGTGGACAGCTTCCGCAAGTACGGCGGCATCCGGATCGAGGACGATGTGGTATGCACCGACGGCGCGCCGGAAAACCTCACCCGCGACGCCTTCGCCTCACTCTGAGCGAAGACCGGGCTCTTCCCTTCCCCCCAAGGGGGAAGGTGCCCGCGGGGCGGATGAGGGCGCTCTAGACCTTGATGTAAATCCGCCGCCGATCGAGCCACAGCACCACCAGCCACCAGAACGCCACGAAGACAAGCCCGTACGCCACCGACGGCACATACGGCCCGAACAGTGGCGTCATCCAGCCGGCGAAGCCATGCTCGTACAGCGGCTTCATGAGCCCAAGCCCGATCAGCAGGTAAACCATCAGCCCCGACCCGGCGTACGCGGCGATCGCATTGACGCCGAAGCTCCGGCCCAGTGCGTGCACGCCGCGCCGATCGATCAGCCAGTGCGCCAGCGCCAGGGCGAGCAGGGCGAAGCCGCCCGTCCAGAGCACATAGGACGAACTCCAGAGGTTCTTGTTCAGGGGCAGGATCAGCGACCATAGTCCGCCAGCGGCCAGCGCCACGACGGCGGCGATCAGGATCGTGCGCACCTCGCCGCGCCGCAGCCAGTCGCCCGCACGCAGGCCGAGGATGGCCGAGGCGATCGCCGGCAAGGTACTCAACAAGCCTTCCGGATCGTGCCCGCGACCGCTGGCCGGATCGGTTTCATAGACGAAGTGGCCGAGCACGGTGCTGTCGATCCGGCTGGCCAGGTTGGTCCACGGTTCGAGCGATCCACCCGCATGCAGCAACAACGCATAGCCGACCAGCAGGACGGCAAAAACGATCCACTGCGTGCGCGCCTTCGTATGGATGGCCAGAAGCGCGACAACGGCGAAGCAGATGCCGATGCGTTGCAGCACCCCGGGGAGGCGCAGGTGCACTTCGGCGATCATCGCCCAGGCGACAAGATTGAGCAGCAAGCCAAGACCGGCGATGCGCGCCGCCCGCCACAGGGCGGTACGCGCGATGGGCGCCCGCTCCGCGCCGGCCTCGATGCGCGGCACGATGGCCAGCGAGATCGAGACGCCGACAATGAACAGGAAAATCGGGAAGATAAGGTCGGTCGGCGTGCAGCCGTTCCACGCGGAATGTTCCAGCGGCCAGTACACGTGTGCCCAGTCGCCCGGATCGTTGACCAGCAGCATCGCGGCCACGGTAAGGCCACGCAGCGCATCCACGGAACCGTAGCGGGGTCTGGCGGAGGGTGGCATGGGGTCCCTGGGTCATGAGCGTGTGTTACTAGGGTAACGACAAATCCTTCCGCGTAGATCTACGGTTGCGACAAAGCACCGCGCGGCGCTACCTTGGCGCCGGGCGTACCATGACGAGGAATCGGGGCGCCCGTCCCGGGCGATGCGGATGCCTTGCTGCCATGACCGTAGTCGTTAGCCAGTCTTCGACCACGCAAGCCCCGGCCAGCCGCAGGCCGTTGCGGCGGCTTTTCCGCGACCTGGCGCTTATCGTCGTCGTCAAGATCGCCGTGCTCATGCTGATCTGGTACGTCGCCATCCGGCCTGTCCCGCGGCCGGATACCACACCCAACGCCATCGAACACGTGCTCGCGCCCCGTGCGGACGCGACCCCACCTTCGCCGTCACCGGAACCCTCGCCATGATCGTCGACCCCGATGTCGTCACGCTCTCACGCCTGCAGTTCGCGCTGACCGCGCTGTACCACTTCCTGTTCGTTCCGCTGACGCTCGGCCTGGCGTTGATGCTCGCCATCATGGAAAGCGTCTACGTGATGACCGGTCGCGAAGTCTGGAAACGCATGATCCAGTTCTGGGGCGTGCTGTTCGGCATCAACTTCGCCATGGGCGTGGCCACCGGCGTCACCATGGAATTCCAGTTCGGCACGAACTGGGCGTACTACTCGCACTACGTCGGCGACATCTTCGGCACGCCGCTGGCGATCGAAGGCATGATGGCGTTCTTCCTCGAATCGACCCTCGTCGGCCTGTTCTTCTTCGGCTGGGACCGGCTCGTCGCGGATCGAAGCACCTGCTGGTGACCTGGTTCCTCGCGCTTCGGCACCAACCTGTCGGCGCTGTGGATCCTGATCGCCAATGCATGGATGCAGAATCCGGTCGGCGCGGCATTCAACTGCGCAGACCATGCGCATGGAGGTCACCTCCTTCAAGGACGTGATCTTCAATCCGGTCGCGCAGTCGAAGTTCGTGCACACGGTGAGCGCCGGCTACATGATCGGTGCGATGTTCGTGCTGTCGATCAGCGCCTGGTACCTGCTGCGCGGGCGCAATATCGATTTCGCCAAACGCTCGATGACGGTGGCCGCGAGCTTCGGCCTGGCCGCGGCGCTATCGGTCGTCGTGCTCGGCGACGAATCCGGCTACACGGTCTCGGAAAACCAGAAGATGAAGATGGCCGCGATCGAGGCGATGTGGGAAACCGAACCGCGCGCCGGCGTCGTTCACCGTGTTCGGCCTGCCGGACATCGGAGAACACACGCACCGCACTACGCCATCCGCATTCCCTGGGTGATGGGCCTGATCGGCACGCGCTCGATCGACCAGCAGATCCCGGGCATCGCCGACCTGGTCGAGGACGCCAAGCTGCGCATCGGCACCGGCATCCAGGCCTACGACGCGATGCTGGTGCTTCGCGCGGACAAGGACAACGCACAGGCGCGCGCCACCCTTGCCGCGCATGACAAGGACATGGGTTATGCGCTGCTGCTGAAGCGCTTTATGGACGACCCGCGCAAGGCGACGCCCGCGGATATCCAGAAGGCCGCCGACAGCACCATCCCGAACGTGCCGGTGCTGTTCTGGTCGTTCCGCATCATGGTCGGCCTGCGGCATGTACTTCATCCTGCTGTTCGCCTTCTCGTTCTGGCAGGCGCAGCAAGCGACAGCTCGGAAGCGCCAACGCTGGTACCTGAAGGTGGCGCTATGGAGCCTGCCGCTGCCGTGGATCGCCGCGGAACTGGGCTGGATCGTCGCCGAGTACGGCCGCCAACCGTGGGCGATCGAAGGCGTGCTGCCGACCGCGCTGGGCGTGTCCTCGGTGACCGCGGGCCAGGTCTGGACTGTCGCTGGGCGGCTTCGTGCTGTTCTACACCGTGCTCGCCGTCGTCGACGCGGTACCTGATGCTGAAATTCGCCCGCAAGGGCCCGGACGGCCTGGGCATGTGGCCGCAACGCCACGACGCACCACCCGCCACCGCGCAGACCGCCTGAGGAGAACGCCATGTTCGACTACGAAACCCTGCGTGTGATCTGGTGGGCCCTGATCGGCATCCTGCTGATCGGCTTTGCCATCACCGACGGCTTCGACTTCGGCGTCGCCGCCCTGCTGCGCGTGCTCGGTCGCGATCGAAGACGAGCGTCGTGGTGCTGCTCGAAACCGATCGAGCCGACCTGGGAAGGCAACCAGGTCTGGTTCATCCTCGGCGGCGGCGCGGTGTTCGCCGCCTGGCCGCTGCTGTATGCGGCTTCGTTCTCCGGCCTGTACGTGGCGATGTTCGTCCTGCTGCTGGCCTTCATCCTGCGCCCGGTCGGCTTCAACTTTCCGCGAGCAAGATCGCACGACCCGCGCTGGCGCAATGTCTGGGACTGGGTCCTGACCGCCTCGGGCGTGGTAGTGATGCTGGTCTGCGGCGTGGCCTTCGGCAATCTGTTCCTCGGCCTGCCCGTTCCGCTACGACGCCGACCTGCGCATGACCTGGGACGGCAGCTTCTGCGCGCTGTTCCATCCCTTCGCGCTGCTCGCCGGCCTGGTCAGCCTGAGCATGCTGCTCACGCACGGCGCCTGCTGGGCGGCACTGAAGGCCGACCACCAGATCGCCGACGCGCGCGGCGCGCATCGCCCGGCTGGACCTGCCTCGTCTACATCGTGCTTTTCGTCCTTGCCGGCATCTGGCTCGGTTATGGCCTGCCCGGCCATGCCATCGTCGGACCGGTGGTGACCGACGGGATCTCCAACCCGCTGTCCAAGCAGGTCGCGATCGGCGGCACATGGCTCGCCGGTTACCTGACCCATCCCTGGTTCTGGATCGCACCGGTACTCGGCCTGTTCGGCGCGCTGGGGGTGCAACTGGCAGGTCGGCAGGCACGGCATCGGCGGCTTCCTGTCGAGCAGCGTGATGGTCGCCGGTACGATCCTTTCCGCGGGTTTCGCCCTGTTCCCGTTCCTGATGCCATCCAGCCTGGACCCGAACTCCAGCCTGACCGTCTGGGATGCATCGTCCAGTCGCGGCACCTTGCTGACCATGCTCGCGGTGACGGTGTTCTTCATGCCGATCATCATCCTGTACACCGGCTGGGCGTATCGCGTCATGCGCGGCCGCGTCACGCTCGACCACGTGCGCAAGTCGCACAACATGTACTGAGGGGAGCTGACCATGTGGTATTTCGCCTGGATTCTCGGCCTCGGCCTGGCCTGCACCTTCGGCATCCTCAATGCGATCTGGTATGAGGTGCATGCGGACGACGAGGCAAACCGCATCCGCGAGGGGCATCCTCCAACTGAAGGCACCTAACGGTCTGCGAGAAAGGCCTCCAGTTCCCCAGGATGCTTCGGCACCGCGGCGGTAAGCACCTCGGGGCCATCCCTGCCCACCGCGACATCGTCCTCGATGCGGATGCCGATGCCGCGCCAGCGTTCGGCCACGCTGCGGTCGTCCGGCGGCACATAGATGCCCGGTTCGACCGTCACCACCATGCCTTCCTCGAGCACGCGCGGCTCGCCGTCGACGCGATAGTCGCCGACATCGTGCACATCCAGGCCCAGCCAGTGGCCGGTCTTGCTCGGGAAATAGCGCTTGTAGCTGCCTTGGGCGATTGCCTCGGCCGCACTGCCCTTGAGCAGTTTCAGCGCGCACAGGCCCTCGGCGATCACGCCGACCGCGGCATCGTGTGCCGCGCTGAACGGATGGCCGGCGCGGACTTCTTCGATCGCGGCCAGCTGCGCTTCGAGTACGACTTCGTACAGCGCACGCTGCTCACGGGAGAAGCGTCCGCCGACCGGATAGGTGCGGGTAATGTCCGAGGCGTAGCACTCGACCTCGGCGCCGGCATCGACCAGCAGGAGATCGCCATCGCGCAAACTGGCGCGGTTGGCCTGGTAATGCATGACACAGGCGTTGGCCCCGCCGGCCACGGTCGGCGGAAAGGCCGGCACGGCGCCACGGCCGCGCATCGCCCGCAGCAACTCGCCTTCGACCTCGTACTCGGCCACGCCCGGACGCGCGGCACGCATGGCGGCCAGGTGCGCCTCGGCGGCCACGTCCGCCGAACGGCGCATCAGGGCCAGTTCGTCGCGTGACTTGTACAGGCGCAGGTCGTGTAACAGATGCCCCAGGGCAACCAGATCCTTTGGCACCACGCCACCGCCGCGCAGGGTGCGCAGGCGGCGCATCCAGCCCAGCAGCTGGGTGTCGAATTCCGGCTCGCGACCGAAGTGGCAATAGACCCGCGCCCGGCCCTCGATCATGCCGGGCAGGATGTCGTCGATATCGTCGATCGGAAACGCATCGTCGACCTTGCACAGGGCAACCGCACGATCGGTGCCGATCCGCTCGCCGTCCCAGCGCTCGCGCCCGGCATCGCGCTCGCGGCAGAACAGCACGGCTTCGCCATGGGCACGCCCGGGCAACAGGGCCAGTACCGCCTGCGGCTCGGGGAAGCCGGTCAGGTAATGGAAATCCGAGTCCTGCCGGTACGGCCAGGGCGCGTCGGCATTGCGCATGCGCTCCGGGGCGGCCGCGACCAGCAGGACGGCATCCTCGCCGGCCATGCGCATCAGCTGGCGACGCCGGCGGACGTATTCGGCGGGCGTGATCACCTCAGTGCAGGGTGCCGCTGGACGGCGCTTGCGCATGGCTGCGTTCGGCGTGCAGCAACAAGGCACCGACGCGGACGAACTCGGTCACCTCGATCAGCGCGTCCTCGTCTTCATCGTCGTCGCCGAAGTCGAATTCGGAGGCGGCGATCGTACCCATGTCCTTGAGTACCTCGCGGGCATCCCCGGTCAGGTTCGCATGCGCATCTGCCCCGGCCAGGCCAAAGCCGCCGAGGAACCCGCGGACCCAGTCGACCAGCGCTTCGGCGCGTTCGGGCAACGGGGTTTCATCGTCCGGTAGCAGGGGCTGGAAGCCGAGGTCCGAATCGTCGAGCGCCGCCTCGCTCTGCCGGCGCAGTCGCTGCAGCAAGGCTTCGTCGTCCGCGCCCGGGGGCAGTTCGCCGGCTTCCAGCTGCAAGGCGGCAAGGATGGACCCCGAACCGAAGCGGCCCCCGCCGCTGATGAAACCGGACAGCGACCCATGCAACTCACTGGCGCTGGTACCCAGCCGCAGCCGCGCCAGCAGGTCGGCGAGCCCGGCATGATCGACGGGAGGGTTGGTCGACATGGCGCGACTCCTGGCAACGGAAACCGGCAGTTTATCGCGCGGCCGGCGTCGACGCGAAAAAGCTGGTTCGACGCCCTGTCCGCCGTCCAACCTCCTGCTATAGTTCGAGCCATGTCGACACCCGATGCCGTCAAAGCCGAAATCGAAGCCATGAGCGCCATGCTCGACCGGCTCGTCGAAACCGTTCGGCGGCTCAACGAGGAAAATCGCAGCCTTCGCCACAGCCAGGAACAGCTGGCCAGCGAACGCGCCGGCCTGATGGCCCGCAACGAGCAGGCACGCAGCCGCGTCGAGGCGATGATCCAGCGGCTCAAAGCTTTGGAGAATTCGCCTTGAGCGAGAGCGAACCGGTCCTGCTGCGGCTACTCGATCGCGAGTTCCATATCGCCTGCCTGCCCGAGGAACGCGCCGGCCTGATCGCCGCGTCGAATTTCCTCGACGGGAAGATGCGCGAACTTAAAGCCAACGCGAAGGCGCCGGGTTTCGACCGCGTGGCCGTCCTGGCGGCCGTCAGCATCGCCCATGAGCTGCTCGGCCTGAAAGCGCAGCACGAATCGCAGGAACGTGTGCTGACCGATGGACTGGTCCAGATGCGAAGAAAGCTTGAAGCGGCGCTCGAGGCACCCGTAAAATAGCGACAGGCGTTCCCTGCGGTGTTCGCCAGCGCACTTTACATTTTGCCTTGTTCCTACATACGACCCCGGGTCGGCTAATCATGGTTGGTGTGCATGTCCGCCGCGTGCGGAAAGCCTGAGACCATGTGGCCCTCCCACCTGATCCTTTGGATCAAGGTCGTTTGGTGCGCAGCGGCATCGCGGAGAACGCCACTCCTTATCTGGCCGACCGGCTGATCTTCACCGGTCCGTGCTTACGTCGGTTGGTAGACTTCCGTGCAGGGGCTCGACGGCAACTCCCCATCTTTCTCCAAACCGGGCGTACCGACCCATGCCAATGCATCCGAACGAACGGCGTGACCTGCGTAGCGACCTGGCCAAGCGGCGCCGTCAGCTCAAGCCCGCCGAGCGCATCGCCGCGGCCCAGGGCCTGCGCCACCAGCTTGAACAACTCCCCGATTACCTGACCGACGCGCGCATCGCCGGCTACTGGGCGACCGGCGGCGAACTGCCGCTCAATCTCGCCATCGCACCGCTGGCCGGGCGCGACCAGCGCTTCTACCTGCCCATCGTCGGCGACGACCGTCGCATGCGCTTCGCGCCATGGGCAACCGGCGACGATGTGCAACCCAATCGCTTCGGTATTCCCGAACCCTTGCCGGGGGAAGAGTCGGTCGGTCCGGACGAGGTCGACCTGGTCCTGGTGCCCCTGCTCGGCTTCGATCGCAAGGGCAACCGCCTCGGATTCGGCGGCGGCTACTACGACCGCAGCTTCGAATTCCTGAAAAGCGAAGTACGTCCGGCCAGGCCCCTGCTGGTCGGCGTCGCCTACGGTTTCCAGGAACTGGACGCCATCGAGACGGCCGACTGGGACGTACCGCTCGACTACATTGCCACCGACCGCGAACTGATCGACTGCACGGGTGTTGCCGAATGAAATACTGGTTGATGAAGTCCGAACCGGACGCATTCTCCATCGACGACCTGCAACGCAAAGGCGTGGAATCCTGGGACGGCGTGCGCAACTACCAGGCGCGCAACTTCATGCGCGACGGCATGAAGGTCGGCGACAAGATCTTCTTCTACCATTCCAACTGCGCCGTGCCCGGCATCGTCGGTATCGCCACGGTGGCCTCGCCGTCCTACCCGGACGAAAGCCAGTTCAATCCGAAGAGCAAGTACTTCGACGAAAAGAGTTCGCGCGAAGATCCGCGCTGGATGCTGGTCGACGTCAAGTTCGAGCGCAAGCTCAAACGCACCATCACGCTCGAGGAGCTCAAGGGCCATGCGGAACTGGGCGAGATGCCCCTGGTCCAGCGCGGCAGCCGCCTGTCCGTGATGCCGGTCGGCAAGGCCGACTGGGACTTCATTCTCCGCCTGGAAAAACACCCCGCATGAGCCAAGCCAACGAAAAGCGCCTCGCCGGCGAAACCGCCATCCGCTATGTCGAGAAAGGCGTGATCGGCGTCGGCACCGGCTCCACGGTGAACTTCTTCATCGATGCGCTGGCGAAGGTGAAGGATCGTATCGAAGGCGCGGTATCCAGTTCGGAAGCCTCCACCGAGCGGCTGAAGTCGCATGGCATCCCGGTACTCGACCTCAACGCCGCCGGCCCGCTCGCGTTGTACGTGGATGGTGCCGATGAATGCGATCCGAAGCGCTGCCTGATCAAGGGCGGCGGCGCCGCGCTGACCCGCGAGAAGATCGTCGCCGCGGCCTCGGAAAAATTCGTCTGCATCGTCGATTCGAGCAAGCTGGTCGCCACGCTCGGCGCGTTCCCGCTGCCGATCGAGGTCATCCCGATGGCACGCAGCCATGTCGCCCGCGAGATCGCCCGCCTTGGCGGCCAGCCGGTGTGGCGCGACGGCGTGGTCACCGACAACGGCAACTGGATCATCGACGTGCACGGCTGGCGTATCGCCGACCCGGTCGGATTCGAGGCAAAGCTCAATCAGATCACCGGCGTCGTCTGCGTCGGCCTGTTCGCGGCGCGTCCGGCGGATGTGGTGCTCGTGGGCGACCGCGAGCTTTGACCGCAAACGAAAGACGAAAGAACGGAGGCCGTACGCCTACCCGCGTTCGGCCCCCGCCCTCCCTCAGCACGCGATCGAGGCATGCAGGTGCTTCGGCAGCACGACGCCGCCTGTCGCGCGTCGCGGTGGCGATGTCCGTCGCCGTCGCGGCTTGCTCTCCTGCCGGGGAGCATGATCGACGTTACGCGCGACATCAGGCACCAACAAGCCAGCCGGGCGGCTAGTCCGTTTGGCCGGCGTTACACTCGGCGTTCCGCGCGATTCGCGCCCACGTCGGAACCACCATGGCACGCCCCAATTACTTCGAGCTTCCCTCCCGCGACATCAGCGCGGCCAAGGCGTTCTATACCGAGGCATTCGGCTGGCAGCTGACCGACTTCGGCCCGACTTACGCGTCCACGATGACCGGCGACGTCGACCTCGGCCTGCAGGGCGATACCAACGAAGCCAGCAAGGCACCGTTACCCGTCATTGCCGTGGACGATCTGGAAGCCACACTTGCCGCCGTGGTCGCCGCCGGCGGCACGATCGTTCGCCCGATCTTCGCCTTCCCCGGCGGTCGCCGCTTCCAGTTCACCGATCCGAACGGCAACGAACTCGCGGCGATGGTGATTAGCGCGGAATGAGGGCACTCCCCGCCAAACCTGAAGCCCCTCACCGTCGCCCCTGCGCAGGCAGGGGCCCAGTGGCCGCCGTCCTCATCGAGCGATAGCCGCTGGAGAACAAGCGGCTTTGCTGGCATGAAGCTTCGACCAGCCACTGGGCCCAGGCCTGCGCCCGCTGCTGTCCGGGGGAACTTTTTCGTCGTCGATCGAACCGAGCAGAAGAGGTACTAGCCACTCCGACCGGCACCCCTCATCGTCATCCCAGCGAAGGCTGGACGCCGGGAGCGTAGCGACCAAGAACAGCGAAGCTGGGATGACGATGAGGGTATCCAACTACTCGCTTGCCGCCGCAATGGCCTCCTCCGATAGTTTCCCCGGACAGTAATGGGACTGCGCTGGGATGACGATCAAAAGCTCGAGGCGCCACTCGCCCTTGTCAGCAATGCGCTCAGGCGCGCAGGACGGTGATTCCCAGGGCAACGAAGGGCGCGGTCATCGTCTCCGGCGTTTCGCGTTCCACCACAAGGATATTTGCCGACGATGCATCCGCGATCACGTAGGCTGAAGCGGCATTGATCTTCTCGGTTGAAGCCAGCACCACGACTTCCGCCGCGCGCGAGGCCAGTGCGCGCTTGATATACGCCTCCTCGAGGTCGCCCGTGCTCAGGCCCGCGGCGGGATGCACGCCGGTGACGCCCATGAAATAGACATCCGCACGGATATGTCCGATCGCTTCGATGGCCGCGGCACCCACAGCGACCATCGAGTGCCTGAACAAGCGTCCGCCGATCAGGATGACCTCGATGCCGGTGTGATCGACCAGTTCGACCGCGACGCTGGGGCTGTGCGTGACCACGGTTGCCTTGAGCGTCGGCGGCAGTTGTCGCGCCAGCTGCACGGACGTGGTGCCGCCATCGAGAATCACGACCTGTCCCGGCAGGATCAGCGTCGCCGCCTTGCGGGCGATCGCCGATTTGGCGTCCGTGCTGATCTGCTGACGGTGCGCGAAGTCGGCCGCGGCCGGCGATGATGGCAGGGCACCCCCATGCACCCGTTGCAGCAAACCCTCGGAGGCCAGCTCACGCAGGTCGCGGCGAATCGTGTCCTCGGATACGCCAAAGGACTCGCTCAGCGCCTTGGCGATGACCTGGCCGTCGCGTTCGAGAGCAACGAGGATAGCCTGCTTACGGTGGGTAGTCAGCATGGGTATGCACGAAATTCATTGACATTGCACGAAACTGCACGATAGTGTCTTCCACACCGATTGTCCACCCCCGGAGAACAGGTGCCATGCACGAAACTGCCGAACGCGTCCGCGTCATTGAAAGCCAGGTGCTGTCCGACGACTGGTATCTGCTGAAGAAGACAGTTTTCGACTTCCGCCGCGCCGATGGCAGCTGGCAGCGCCAGCAACGGGAAACCTACGACCGCGGCAACGGCGCCACCCTGCTGCTTTACCAGCTCTCGACGCGCCGGGTGGTCCTGACCCGGCAGTTCCGCTTCCCCGCTTTCGTCAACGGCCATGACGGCATGCTGGTAGAGGCACCTGCCGGCCTGCTCGATCACGCCACGCCCGAGCAGCGTATCCGCGCCGAGGTCGAAGAAGAAACCGGGTACCGCGTCGGCGAAGTACGCAAGGTTTTCGAGGCGTTCATGAGCCCGGGCTCGGTCACCGAGAAACTCTATTTCTTCGTTGCCGAATACGACTCGGTATCCAGGATCGGCACCGGTGGCGGGATCGAGGCCGAGGGCGAGGACATCGAGGTACTCGAGCTGGCATTCGACGAGGCACTCGCCATGGTCCGCCGCGGCGAGATCGTCGACGGCAAGACCATCATGTTGCTGCAGTACGCTGCGCTACACCTGTTCGTGGGCGACAATGGCGACTTCGATCCTGACCGGTGAACCGTCCCATGAGCCCCTCCGACGACGATTTCGATGCCGGGCATGACTTCGACGAAGCGCTGGAAGGCGGCGACCTGCTGGAGGCGTCGGTCTGGCACTTGCTGGTCCTGATCAATCCGGGCGACGAGGAGACGGCGCTCCAGCAGTTTTCAGCCTATCGGGAGGCCATCGCCCAAGCCGATGACGAGGACATCGATCCGGTCCAGGTCGTCGGACGGGTGATCGACTGGCGTTCGGGTTTCCGTGTCGATGCGGACGATACACGCGCCCTGGTGCAGGCCATCGACGAACTGGCCTCTCGCTGGAACCTGGATATCGACTGGGACGGCGACCCGGACGACGACGATTTCCACGTCGACATCGACGCAGCCTCGCTGTTCGCCGCCGCCTACGACCGCCTCGCCGAGCACGGTTACACCCTGTGGTCCTGGGAAACCGACGACGATACCTGCGCGGGCTGGATGACCTCGACGCGCGACAACGAAATCATGCGCGAACTGGCCACGTCGCTGGGTATCAATATCCGTCCCGGCAGCGACGTGACCTGATTCGCGATACTACTTGCCGACGACCTGCCGCAGCTTGTCGACGGCAACCGCCTGCCCGCCCATCGCCGTCAGCTTTCCTGCCTTGTCATCCCAGTGCAGATAGGTGCTCTTGCCCGTGCCGCGCTCGTCGTCGTTGCTGATGCCGTCATCGTCGTACAGGGTGAAATAGGCATCCCGGCCGGGATAGACACGGATCGAAGCGAGTGCCTGCCGGGTCGCGGTGCTCGGAATGTCCACGCCTGTCGGGATGTCCTCGAAGATTTCACCGAAGTCTTCGTCGACGCGAAAACCATGGATTGCCCCATCGACGTCGATGGCGGCTCAATCACCTTCGCCGCCTTCTCGCATCGCCTTTCGGCGGCACGTCGCTATTCCGAGACCGCAGGGCTGTTCCGCCGTGCGGTCGGTCATGCCTTCCTGTCACAGCGATAACCATCGGCTTCAGGGTCTGCAGCGATGTCGACGGCGCCACCAGAACAGGATGCCGGTCACCAGCAGGAAGCTCGGCAACAAGCCCGTAAAGGCCGCGAGTCCGTGCCAGAGCCAACCGCCGACCGCCGCCGAATGGATCGGGAACAGCCCGTTGTTGAGGCGACTACCCTGGCCGAGGCGCGTTGCGTCCTCACCACCGACAACCTGGGCCGTGGCCGGATCGAGCCAGAGCGTGCTGCGCCCGCTCGGATTCCATTCGCCCGGCCTGCGCACTCGCATGACCAAGGGAGAGTGGTCACGCAGCGGCAGGGTCAACCGTGTCAACTCGGCATCCGGCACCGCGGCCTGCGCGGCCACCAGCAACTTCGACCAGTCGACCGTATCGACCGATGAGTCGAGCTTCGGCGGCCTGGCCGGTGTCGGCTCGCCGAAGACCTGGGCCAGCCCGGTGCGCACGGCACCGCGATATGCCATCGTCGTCCCCGTGCCGATCATCACCAGCAATAGCGGGAAGGCGACGACACCGACCATGCGGTGCCAGCTCGCCCAGCGCAAGGTCGCCGGTTGCGTGTGGGGACGCAGGTGCGACCACATGCGGCGTCGGCCGGGCCAGTACAGATAGATACCCGAAAGCAGCATGAGCAAGCCCGTGAAGGCGACGATCCCGAGGATCGTTTCGCCGGTCTTGCCGCCGAGCAAATGGGTATGCCAATCGAGCAGCAACAGCAGCGGATCGCCGCGTCCGCTACGGCGCAACAGCAGGTGGCCATCGCCGGCGTCGAAATAGACGCGGTCGCCACCGGCGATACTTCCTTCCCATACGGGCAATTCCGCGTCGGGCAACGACATACCGCGAAGTTGCCTGCCTTCCTTCGTGCCGAGGATTTTCGCCAGCGACTGGCCCTGCACCGCCAGCGACGGTAGCGGATGCCCCAGCAATTCGGGATGCATGGCCCGCAGCAACGGCCCTTCAAAGGTCAGGATCGCACCGGACAGGGTGACCAGCGACAACACCACGCCCAGGCTCATGCCCAGCCACAGATGCAGGGTCTTCAGTACGAGGCGGCCACGGCGTGGCGTGCGGGGCGTCGCGGTCATCGATCGATCCTCAGAAATCCACCGACGCCTGCACGTAGTACGTGCGCGGCTGGCCGACATAGATGCCGTCGTTATTGTCCGTGGAACGGGTGAAATAACGACGGTCGAAAATATTCTTCACGCCCACGCCAAGGCGCAGGTTCGACATCGACGGACCGAAGGCGTACTCGGCGCGCGTATTCCAGGTCGTCCAGCCAGGGATATCGCCCAGGTCGCCCTCGGGCGTGCCCTCGCGCACGTACTCGGTCGGCGCGCCCGGATCGAAGCTCGGCGTGCCCGGCGAATGCTGGCGCGACTGCGCGAAAGCATCGAAGTTGAAGGTCCACGCCGCGCGCTGGTAGCGCAGGCCGATATTGGCAGTACGACGCGAATAAAACGGCAGGTCCTCGCCGGCGAAGGAACCGAACTTGTAGAAAGCGTGCGTGTAGGTCGCCGTGCCCCACAGGCTCAGTCCGGCCAGGCGGTCGTCATAGTGACCGAGGTCGACATGCGCGGCCGACTCGATGCCCTTGTGCGTGGTGGCGCCCAGGCTGGTCCAGCCGTCATAGGAATCGGGAACGTCTGGCAGCTTTCCGACGAACTGCAGCTCATGGTCGAAGTTGATCCGGAACAACGACACTTCGCCGCCCCAGCCACCGTTGTCGTAACGCGTGCCCAGTTCATAGGTACGCGCCTTTTCCGGCTCCAGCCCCTGCGCGAACTGGTTGGTCGAATCCTTCTGCCCGATCTGGAAGTACTGCAGGCTGCCGAACGAGGTCTCGGCATTACCGTAGATGTTCCAGAAATCCGTCAGGCGGTAGATCACATTGAGCGACGGCAGCGGCTTGGAATATTTCTCGCGCCGATAGCCCGGTCCCGCGACGATGACCGTCTTGCTGGGGTGGGCCTGCCACCAGGTATCGATGCGCTCGTAGCGCAGTCCCGGCGTGATCGTCCAGTTGCCCGCGTTGATGGTGTCGTCGATATAGACCGCATTGGCCTCGGTGCCGCCGGTATTGTTGCCGGTCAGCGTGTACGGGCCGCTGTACGGATTCGTATCGTAAGGCGTGTAGTTCAGCGGCGACGTGTACTTCGCATTTCGGAAGGTGCTTTCGTGCATCGCTTCGTTGAGATAGCGATAGCCGACACTGATTTCATGCGTCACCTGCCCCCAGTCGAACAACTGCGAATAGCGCGGTTCGATCGCGAAGGTATGGTAGTAACGCGGATAGGCCATCAACTGGTGCGAGTACAGCCCGGTCTTCGGGTCCTGGGTGATCGTCTCGATATGGCTGCCGCGGAAACTGTCCGTGTAATAGGTCAGCACCTCGAAGCTGCGACGATCGTCGCGATGACGGTAGCGGAGCACGGCGTCCTTGCGCGTGCCGTGGAAATCGTCGAACGGGCGACGCGACTGGAACGGGTCGGCATCGTAGTCGGCCTGGGAAAGCCCGCCCGGCATCCCCGCCTGCCCGTCGTAATAATGCAGGCTGCCGCTGAGCTCGTCGGCAGGGCTGAACGCGTATGTCGCCTTCAACATCACATCGTCGATGCGCTCGTTGTCTTCGCGCTCGCGATAGCCCGGACCTTTCACGCCGTTGTAAAGCAGCGCCAGGCCCAGGCCACCCGGCGTCGTACCGCCGAGGAATACATTGCTCTGCGTACGGATCCCGCCCTGCTCCCCACCCTGCATCTGCACGCCGGCGCCGCCGCCAAAGTCCTTCGGAATCTCGCGCGTCACGAAGTTGATGATGCCGCCGACGTTCTGTGGCCCGTAACGCACCGAGCCACCGCCGCGCACCACATCGACCGCCTGCAGGTTGCCCAGCGCCACCGGTGCCATCGACACCTGCGGCTGGCCGTAAGGCGCCACCGCGATCGGCACGCCATCGAGCAGGATCGTCGAGCGCGGCGACAGCCGGGAAGTCAGACCACGCACGCCCACATTCAACGACACGTCGCTGCCGCCGGTACCGTTGCTCTCCTGTACCTGCACGCCGGGCACCTGGCGCAGGGCGTCGCGCAGGTTGATCGCCCCACTCTCACGTACCTGCTCGCTACGGATGACCGTGCGCGCGCCCGGATGATCCTTGACGTCACGCGCGGCAGCGTCGCCCAACCAGTCACCGACGACCTGTACGCCCTGGAGATTGGTCGCCTGTGGCGTGGCCGCGTCCGAAGCCGCCGGATTGGCGGCCACCACCTGCTGGGCGAGGGAAGCACAGGGCATCGTGCCGACGGAGACTGCCGCGGCCATGGCAAGACATAGGGGACGCATAAAGACAACGGTGTCGAAAGAACGCGCATTGTAGATGCGAATCATTCGCACATCAATCGTAAGAATGTCCCCTACCGTCGATTGTGCGAAATCGTGCACCGCTTCATCCCGACGTGACGCACTGTTGTCGGGGCGATGGCGTCGACGGGGAGGCGGCGCACGTTGAAGCGACATCAGGCATCGTGATGCGGAGCGGCACCGAAAAGGCTGTTCGTAATCGTACGAATCGCCAGGCCCGTCTGCACGACGGTCGCGCCGATCAGGACCATGAACACGTTATGCGTGACGGTGCGGTCCGCCGGCATCAGCGCGCTCGCGAGAATCGCGTCGTTCTCGAAATCCAGCTGCATGAAGATGAGCAGGGTGACGACCAGGTTCAATGCCACGAAGATGCCGCACGCCACCAGCACCATCACCCAGCGCTGCCGGCGGAGCGCGGCCTGGCTGAGCGCGTCGCCCACCGTATCCGGCAGTTGCTTGTCGACAACCCTGACCATGCGCCTGTCCTTGCAGCCGCCTCGATCATCGCTGTCGACCGACGAGATGGCCCTAGGCGAAAGCCTGGTTTGCCGAAGGCGCAGACCTCACCAGATGTAGGCCTTCACGGAGCGAGCGGGATTCTCTGCATGACGCCGTCCTTCTTGTCCATCATCTCGATCCGTTTCTGCTCGTCCGCCGAATCGACAGCTAACTTCATCAAGGCGATGGATCGCCGGATGACTTCCCCGTTGCTGGACGCCCCGAGAAACTGTCGTATCTCGTCGATGGAGCGCTCCATCGTGGAGTCGACGGTATAAGTGGTCACCTTGGCCATGGAGCGACGTCCTGTCGGGGGTTACACGAATTACATATGAAAAATCGCTGACCGTCCACTTCGCCATCTCCGCATGGCGTCTGCACAAGTCGAAGCGAACGCAACAGCGGCATTTCAGATTTGTCCTACAGAGAATCGCCCGCAGCGTCGTCGAGTTAGCCTCAAGCAGGGGATGGCATGAAACGCGACGGCGGCCTATCGGATCAGTCGTGCATCGAACGCGAATATCTTCTGATATCCGATGGCCACTTGCCTCATATCCGGATGAACCGGATTGATGAGCAGATTGTCGGTCTGGTCAATGATCGCACTGGGAACGCGCAACAGAAGACTGCCCGCTGAGGCCAGCCAGTTGTCGCCGACGCTACGCGTCTCGTCCAGATCCAGTCGCCACCCGCCGGTCAGCGCCGGCGCGGGCGCCGATGCAACCAGCGGGTCCGGAACATCCATACCGACGAGAAAGTAATCTTCGGGGATTTCCTCGGGGTCAAGGTCGAGATGAACCATGATTTCAACGAGAGCGCCCGGCGGCTGCGTGGCGGCGTAGAGGATGGGGCGGCCGATGTTGTGCCAGCGGGCCGAGGCATACAGCCCCCCTTCTCCGGCCAACGTCGGAAAGCGTGAAAGGCGCCACAACCTCAAGCGAACATGCCGTGCGCTATCTGGACAAGGCGCTCCTCGACAAGTCGCGCTCCCTGATCGGTATCGAGCAATTTGATCGGAGCTTCATGGTCCATGAGTTGCCTGGAAGGACGCTGAAGCCATTTCTGTGCCTTTTCCCGGCTGCCGAAAGTGTTCTCGGCCAACGCCACGATTCGCGCGAGCCGTGCAAGGCGATCGGATTCGTCGGAACCGAGTACCAGATGTTCCTTGATCTTGCGTTGAATCGTTGTACGCGGCCCCACCAATTCGACGATCGACTGCAAGTTGTACCCCAGCGAAGAAATGCCGGTGATGGCACTGGCAGGCAGGCCCTTGCGAACCGCCTTCATCAGATCCGCGTCGGTACGCGTGGTCAGGCTCAGAATCGCACCCTGCAACTCGGCGGTTCGCATTGTGTCGTCCTCGCAACCCATTTGGACAGAATATATGTCCAAATGGTCAAATCATCAAGGGCTGCCACGTCACGGGCCAGAACTACCGCGAAGGCGCACTCGTATTTCGCACATGGCGGTTGGAAAAAAAAACCCGCCACGAGGGCGGGTTCTTTAGTTCTGGCTGGGAGACTAGGATTCGAACCTAGATAAACAGTGTCAGAGACTGTTGTCCTACCGTTAGACGATCTCCCAAAAAACTGCCGTGCGAAGCGCTCTGACCTGGTGCGCCGTACGGTGTCGCGCTTTCCGGGAACAAGCCCCGGAAGAAACTTAGCGCTTGGAGAACTGGGTAGCGCGACGTGCCTTGTGCAGACCGACCTTCTTACGCTCGACTTCGCGGGCGTCGCGGGTCATGAAACCGGCCTTGCGCAGCGGCGACTTCAGGCTTTCGTCGTATTCGACCAGGGCGCGGGCGATGCCGAGGCGGATAGCGCCGGCCTGGCCCGTGATGCCGCCACCGGCGACGGTCACCATGATGTCGAACTTGCTGGTGTTCTCGGTCAGTTCGAGCGGCTGGCGCACGATCATGCGCGAGGTCTCGCGGCCGAAGAACTGCTCGATGGGCTTGCCGTTGACCACGATGCCACCACTGCCCTTGCGCAGGAACACGCGTGCTGCGGAGGTCTTGCGGCGGCCGGTGCCGTAATTCTGCTGAATCGCCATATCGGTTCCTTAGAGTTCCAGCGCCTGCGGCTGCTGTGCGGTATGCGGATGCTCGGTGCCGCCGTATACCTTGAGCTTGCGATACATCGCACGGCCCAGCGGATTCTTCGGAAGCATGCCCTTCACGCCGATCTCGATCACGCGCTCCGGGTGCGTCGCCAGCAGATCCTTGAGACTCATCGTCTTCAGGTTGCCGACATAGCCGGTAAAGCGGTGGTACTTCTTGTCATCCAGCTTGGCGCCGGTGACCGCGACCTTCTCGGCGTTGATCACGACGATGTAATCGCCGGTATCGACGTGCGGGGTGAACTCCGGCTTGTGCTTGCCGCGCAGACGATGCGCGATTTCGGTGCACAGACGGCCGAGCGTCTTGTTCGTGGCGTCTACCACGAACCAGTCGCGCTTGACGCTTTCCGGCTTGGCGCTGAACGTTTTCATTTCGGAATACCTAGTCTGCCGCCGCGGGGGCGGTACACGAAATCGGTGGATCAAAGGCGCGAGAGAATAGCTGAATTCCCTTCCATCACGCAAGCCCACAAGCCAGTGGGCTTCGGGCCGACGATGATAGCATGATCCGCATGGCCGTCGACACCCGCAGTACGATTCTTGCCCTAGCCGATCAATGCGTGATGTGCGGGCTGTGCCTGCCATTCTGCCCTACTTATGGACTGGACGGCCAGGAAGCCGAATCCCCGCGCGGCCGGATCGCCATGGCGGCGGCCCTGGCCCGCGGCACGGTCGCCCCGGAACCCGCGCTGCGCCTGCACCTGGACCATTGCCTGGGCTGCATGGGCTGCGAGCGGGTCTGCCCGGCGAATGTGAAATACGGGGACCTGCTGGTCCAGACGCGGGCCCTGCTGGGGCCTGGACCGGACTATCCGCATGCGCTGACGGCAACGCTGAAGCGCCCCTTTCTCTTGCGCCTCATAAAGAGGAGTCGGGTCGGCAACCTGCTCGGCCGGCTGGGTCGGCGCCGGCCGGCACGAACGGCATGGGGTGCGGCGCTCGGCCTGGTGCCGCGCAATCGTCAAAGGACGGTCCTGCCCCTCCCTGTTCCCACGGACGTCGGAAAAGCCCATGTGGCGATCTTTCCCGGCTGCGTGGCCAGCGTCGAGGACGCCGATGCCCAGCGGGCAGCCGAATGGCTGCTGGGTGCCGCCGGGTTCCGGGTCAGCGTGTTGCCGGCGTTCTGCTGTGGCGCGATGGATGCGCACGGCGGCCTGGCCGATGGCGCCGCGCACTCAGCCGAACAGGTCCGCGAGGCGTGGACGTCCCTCGGCGCGGACCGCCTGGTCACGGTGACCCCGGGCTGCCTTTCCACGCTGCGCCGGGCCTTGCCCGACACGCCCGTCGACGACGCCACCACGCTGATTGCGGCGCATGCCGCCACGCTGCGCTTCAAACCGCTGGACGAACGGGTGGCCCTGCATGTGCCATGCACCCAGGCCAATGTCGCGCGCAGCGATGACGCCCTGCGCCAGCTGCTGCAAGCCATTCCCGGAATCGACCTGAAGGCCTTGCCGGCGGCGCCGTATTGCTGCGGCGCGGCCGGCACGCACATGCTCGAATTCCCGACGCGGGCCGCCACGTTGAGGGATGAGAAGCTGGGCCAGGTCGCCGCGCTGGCGCCGGACTGGCTGCTGTCGTCCAATATCGGCTGCCGGCTGCATCTGGCCGCCGGCATGTCGGGCGCCAGCCGCGTCCGTCACCTGCATCCACTGACCCTGCTCGCCCGCCAACTGGAAACTTCATGACCGCACGCACGCTTTCGCCCCTGGACCGGCTGCTTTCCGGCATCGAGCGCGCGATGGAAGCGGTCGCCGGCTCACCGGAGCCGGGCCGGCCCTCGCCGGGCGACGTCGTGGCCGATGCCGTGCTGGACGATGCCGAACGCCGCCATGCGGCGGGCCTGATGCGGATCAACCATACCGGCGAAGTCTGCGCACAGGCGCTGTATGTCGGTCAGGCCGCGCTTGCACGCACCGGCGAGATCCGCGCCCATCTCCTGCATGCGGCCGACGAGGAAACCGATCACCTGGCCTGGTGCGCCGCGCGCCTGAAGCAACTGGACAGCCGCCCCAGCCTGCTCAACCCGCTGTGGTACGCGGGCAGCTATGCGATCGGGGTCGCCGCCGCCACGGTCGGCGACCCGGTCAGCCTGGGTTTCGTCGTCGAAACGGAGCGCCAGGTCGAGGCCCATCTGGCGGAACACCTGGAAAGCCTGCCGGCAGGTGACCAGCGTTCGCGCGCCATCCTCGCCCGGATGCAGGCCGATGAGATCCGCCATGCCGAGCAGGCGCAGTCGCGGGGCGGCGTCGACCTGCCGCTGCCGATCCCGCTGGTAATGAAGGCGATGTCGAAGGTCATGAAGGCCGTTGCCTACCGGATTTAGCGACAAAGGCCGCTGCCGCCGGATTGCATATGAAAGTGAGTGCTGTGCTCGGGGTTGTAGTCCGGGCCGAGGATCGTGCCGAAGTAGCGACAGCCGTCTTGCTGTAGCCCGCGCAGGAATGCTCCTGGCTTGCCGACGGGCTGCCAGTCCCGGGCCAGCGTGATTCGCTGCCCGTCGGCAAAGCGGAAGCCAGTCACATCGATGGCCTCCGCTTTGGCATGACGGCTGCGCGCCGCGCCCGCCTGCGAATAGAGATTGCGACAGGCGAAGCTACCGGCGTGCTCGATGGTGCGGACAGCGCTGCCGAACGACGCGCGCGCCCCTGGCTGCAGCACCTGGCGATCGAACAATACCAACGAGGCGGCCAACCGGCAGGTCACCAGGGCTGGCGTGGCCAACATGGCCGTGCCGGTGCCGCGCAGACGTACTGCGTCATGCCAGCCGCAACCGTTGCCGACGTCACGGTCCGGGACCGGCTGGAATGTTGCGCCGGCGGCGCTGAGCGCGGCATTGCATTGCGGCGGATCGGCGTCCAGGCGGGCCAGTTTGTAGCGAAGGAAGAGGTCGGGCGGTGCGCGCAGGTCGAGCGGCGCCCACGGGTTGTAGCGGTCGGGCGGGTGCCAGCCGCGCGACCAGACCAGGGCCGCGAGGGCCAGCAACAGGGCGAAGAGCAGCCATCCACGCATGGAGAAACGCTAGCGCGGGGACCGTGATGGAGGCATCGCGAGTTCCGATGCACGGTCACTGGATGCCGGCCTGCGCCGGCATGACGACATTCCACCTACCCGTCGTGCCGGCGCAGGCCGGCATCCCGTGGCGATGCGCTGCGACTTTCGCCATACCCCGACGAAAAACCCCGCCTCGCGGCGGGGTTTCGTCGATCACATCAGGTTGCGACCATGGAACAGTTCCTCGATCTCGCGGCGGAGCAACGACTCGATGCGCTGGCGCTCCTTGAACGAGAGATCGTCGGCGGTGGCCTCGAACAGGTAGGTGTCCAGGTCGAAGTCCTTGATGTGCATCTTCGTGTGGAAAATGTTTTCCTGGTACACGTTGACGTCGAACATCTCGTACTTCTGGCGGATATGCTTGGCCAGGTAGTCCTGCACCGAGTTGATCTTGTGGTCGATGAAGTGCTTCTTGCCCTTCACGTCACGGGTGAAGCCACGCACGCGATAGTCGGCAATGACGATGTCCGACTCGAAGCTGTCGATCAGGTAGTTCAGGGCCTTCAGCGGCGAGATAACGCCGCAGGTGGCCACGTCGATGTCCGCGCGGAAGGTCGCGATGCCGTTGTGCGGGTGCGTTTCCGGATAGGTATGGACGGTGATGTGGCTCTTGTCCATGTGGGCGACGACCGCGCCGGAGATCGTGTCGCGGCCGAGCTTCTCGACCACCGGCTCCTCGGAGATAAGAATCGTCACCGAAGCACCCTGCGGGTCGTAGTCCTGGCGCGCGATATTGAGGATGTTGGCGCCAATGATCTCGGCCACATCGGTCAGGATCTGCGTCAGGCGGTCGGCGTCGTACTGCTCATCGATGTACTCGATGTAGCGCTGGCGCTGGTCTTCCGATACCGCGTAGCAGATATCGTAGATATTGAAACTCAGGGCCTTGGTCAGGTTGTTGAAACCCTGCAGGCGAAGGCGGGGAAGCGGTTTTACCACGGCGGCTCTCCGAGGCCGCGGGGTAGCGGCCAGCAGTAGACGCGGGTTAGCACCAAAGGGTCCCCGCAGAAATAAAAAAGATGTAAGTGGACTAGTCTTCGCGACCCTTGTTACCAGTTCGCGACAGCAGGGTTGGCCCGGAAGGGCGCAAATTATGCGACAAGACGCCCGGGAATTGAACCGGTTTGCGAAGAACTCTGTAATAATCGCGCAGTTAGAGAAGGGGGGCACCGGTTGATCGGGCCCGAGGCCGGCTGTACGGGGGGGCCAGCCAACGTCGCTGGAAAGATGGAAGCAACCGTGGCACAACTAAAATATCTGCTTCAACAAGCCTTTGAACGCTCACAAGCCCCACTTGGCTTCGCACCCGACCCCGCCTCGATGGAGCGCTTTCTCGCCGCGTGCCATCGTCGACGCTACCCGGGCAAGACCGCGATCATCCGTCCGGGCGACCCGGCGAACACCCTTTACTACGTCGTCGAGGGCTCGCTGGCGGTCTGCACGGAGGACGAGGAAGGCCGCGAACTGATCCTCGCCTACATCAACCGCGGCCAGTTCATCGGCGAGATGGGCCTTTTCGTCGAGCAGGCGCAGCGCGAATCGCTGGTGCGCACCCGCACGCCGTGCGAGATGGCCGAAATCAGCTACGAGCGCCTGTTCCAGCTGCTCGAGGGTCCGCTGGCCAGCGAATGCCCCAAGCTGCTGTTCGCGATCGGCGCCCAGCTGACCAACCGTCTGCTGCGCACCTCGCGCCAGGTCAGCCGGATGGCCTTCATGGACGTCACCAACCGCGTCTCGCGCACCCTGCTCGACCTGTGCCAGGAGCCGGACGCGATGACCCATCCGGATGGCACGCAGATCCGCATCTCGCGCCAGGAAGTCAGCCGCATCGTCGGTTGCTCGCGCGAGATGGTCGGCCGCGTGCTCAAGCAGCTCGAGGAAGAGCGGCATGATCGACGTGACCGGCAAGACCATCGTGGTCCGCGGCACCCGCTGAAGACCCTGACGGGCGGCGCGCCTCAGTGCGTGCCGCCCTCATAGACCATGTATACGTCCGCGCGCGCGTAATGCGAGCCTTCGCGGATCGTCGGCTGCATGACGAAGCCGGCCCGCTCGTACATGCCCAGGGCCGTGGTCAGCATGCTGTTCGACTCCAGGAACAGCCGCGTACCGCCGCGCCGGTGGAATTGGGCGATCGCCGCGTCGAGCAATTTGCGGCCCGCACCGTGCCCGCGGTAGCCCTCGTCCACGCCCATCTTCGACAGCTCGTAGACGCCCGGCGCCTCGTGCAACAACGCACAGGTGCCGATCACCTCCTCGCCCAGCATCGCGAAGAAGATCGCCCCGCCAGGCGCGAGTACCCGCGATTCCGGATCGCCGAGCATCTGCCGGTCGATCTCCTCGATGACGAAGTGGCGCTCCAGCCATTGGGCATTGAGGCGGTAGAAGTGCTCGCGCAGCGCCGGTTCAAACGGCACGATGCGGACTTCCGGCGCGGGGGACGATGGCATGCGGGAACCTCGACGGCGGGGACCGCTGAACCTAACGCGCCGGCCCGGCCGACGGCAAGATCCCGGCGGGCAGGCCGTGCCCTTTGCGACGCAGCGACCGGTTAGAACCAGTGGACGACACGCATGCGCTCCTTGAGCGCGCGCGAAGCCTTCCTCGCGACCTTCTCGCTGGCATTGACCAGCACGGCCTCCTCGCCACCACGAAGCATCGGCAAGTCGGCCAGCGAATCGCTGTAGACACAGGCCCATGGCGCCACGCTACCCAGGGTGGCGAGCCGGGCGACCTTGGCCTTGCCGTACGTTGTGCGACAGCACCCGTAAGCCGAACCAGCCGCCGCGCACGCGCGAAGCGACCAGCTCGACGCCTTCCAGCCGCACCTCGTCGAGGATCGCCTCGGCCAGTGAATGCTCGCATCCGGTAACCACATAGACCCGGTCGCCGGCGGCGATGTGCCGGCGCAGCGCGATCACCCCGTCACGCAGGAAGACACCGGGCCGGCGCGCATAGGCACGCCCGAAGGCGGCGACCCGGCGCCGATAGCCGGCCTCGCCCCAGCCGAACGTGGCGGCACGGACGAAGGCCCGGGCAATCAGGCTGCGACCGAAGACCGTCGGCAGCAGCAAGGGCAGGAGCGGCAATACCGGCATGACCAGCAACAGCCGCCAGCGCGCGCCGTGCAGGCGCTCGCGGATAACAGGTCTCGAAGCTGTCTTCACGCACGATGACGCCATCGAAATCGAACAAGACGATGCGCGCCGACGCCGCGGATGCCTCATCGGCATCCGCCATCATGGCCCCTGTTTCCATGAGGTCAGGCGCCGCCGAAAAGTCGTCGCAGCTCGGCACCGGGATCGGCGGCGCGCATGAACGCCTCGCCGACCAGGAAGGCGTGGACGCCGGCGGCGCGCAGGCGCTGCACGTCCTCGGGCTTGTGAATGCCGGACTCGGCAACCAGCACGCGGTCGACGTCGACCATGTCGCGCAGGCGCGTGGTGGTGTCCAGCGAGGTCTCGAAGGTACGCAGGTTGCGGTTGTTCACGCCGATCAGGGGCACCGGGGTGGCCAGGGCCAGCTCGAGTTCGTCTTCGTTGTGTACTTCGGCGAGCACATCCATGCCGAGCTCGGCGGCCAGCAGGGCGAGGTCCATCATGGCCGAATCGTCCAGTGCCGCGACGATCAGCAGGATGCAGTCGGCACCCATCGCCCGCGCCTCGTAGACCTGGTACGGGTCGATCACGAAGTCCTTGCGCAGCACCGGCAGCGAACAGGCCGCCCGGGCCTCGCGCAAATAGGCCTCGCTGCCCTGGAAGAAGTCGACGTCGGTCAGCACCGACAGGCAGGCCGCGCCGCCGGCTTCGTAGCTGCGCGCGATTTCGGCCGGATGGAAGTCCGGACGGATCACGCCCTTGCTCGGGCTGGCCTTCTTCACCTCGGCGATCACCGCGGCAAGGCCGGCATCGAGCTTGGCGTCGATCGCGGCGGCGAAGCCGCGGGTATCGCCCATGTCCTTCACACGGCGGACGAGCTCGGCCAGCGGCACGCGCGCGCTGCGTTCGCCGATTTCTTCCACCTTGCGGGCAAGGATGCGATCGAGGATGTCGGTCATGGGACAGTCTTCCGTGGTTTTTCCGGAGGCGTACCGCCGCGCGGCGATACGCTCGTGCTACGTATTTTCCAGACGCCGGGTCGCGGCGACGAAGGCCTCCATTTTTGCACGGGCCGCGCCGCTGGCGGTTGCCTGCCGCGCGCGCTCGATGCCTTCGCCGATCGAACCGACCACGTCGGCAGCATACAGCGCCGCCCCCGCGTTGAGGCAAACGATATCGTGCGGCACACCCGGCGTGCCATCGAGTGCCTCGAGCAGCATGAGCCTGGACTGTTGCGCGTCCTCGACGCGCAAGTTGCGGCTCGAGGCCATGGCCAGGCCGAAATCCTCAGGCTCTATCTCATATTCGCGCACCACGCCGTCGCGAAGCTCGCCGACCAGGGTCGCCGCGCCCAGCGAAATCTCGTCCATGCCGTCACGCCCCCAGACCACCAGCGCGTGCCGCGCGCCAAGCGCCTGCAGTACGCGGACCTGGATACCTACAAGGTCCGGATGGAAAACGCCCATCAAGATGTTCGGCGCGCCGGCTGGATTGGTCAGGGGCCCGAGGATATTGAACAGCGTACGTACCCCCATCTCGCGACGGACCGGCGAGACGATCTTCATCGCCGGGTGGTGGTTGGGGGCGAACATGAAGCCGATATCGGTCTGGGCCATGCAGGCGGCGACCGCCCGGGGGCTGAGGTCTATCGAGGCACCGAGGGCCTCGAGTACGTCGGCACTGCCGGACTTCGAGGAAACGCTGCGGCCGCCATGCTTGGCCACCCGCGCTCCGGCCGCGGCGGCGACGAACATCGCCGCGGTCGAGATATTGAAGCTGGATGCGCCGTCTCCACCGGTGCCGACGATATCGACGAAGTGGTCGTGCGCCGGGGCGTCGACGGGGGTGGCCAGCTCGCGCATCACGCGTGCCGCACCGGTGATCTCGCCGATGGTTTCCTTCTTCACGCGCAGACCGGTCATGATCGCCGCCGTCATCAGCGGGCTGACCTCGCCGCGCATGATCTGGCGCATCAGCTCGATCATCTCGTCATGAAAGATCTCGCGGTGCTCGATGGTGCGCTGGAGAGCCTCGGACGGCGTGATCATGCGGCCAACGACAGCGGCAGGCCGAGGAAATTGCGCAGCATGTCGTGGCCGTGCTGGGTCAGGATCGATTCGGGATGGAACTGGACGCCTTCGACCGGCAGGCTGCGGTGGCGCAGGCCCATGATCTCGTCGAGGCTGCCGTCGGCGCGCTCGGTCCAGGCGGTGACCTCGAGGCAATCGGGCACCGAGTCCTTCTCCACCACCAGCGAGTGGTAACGGGTCGCCACGAACGGATTGGGCAGCCCGGCGAAAACTCCCTGGCCGAGATGGTGCACCTCGGAGGTCTTGCCGTGCATGATCTCACGAGCCCGGATCACCTTGCCGCCGAAGGCCTGGCCGAGGGCCTGGTGCCCCAGGCAGACGCCAAAGATCGGAATCTCGCCGGACAACTCGCGCAGCACGTCCAGGGACACCCCGGCATCGTCGGGCGTACCGGGTCCCGGCGAAATCATGATGTGCGACGGCCGCATCGCACGGATCGACGATACCGTCATCGCGTCGTTCCGCAGCACCTTCACCTCCTGCCCAAGCTGCCCCAGGTACTGGACGAGGTTGAAGGTAAAGCTGTCGTAGTTGTCGATCATTAGCAGCATATAAAGCCTATCTATCTGATTTTATTGATCTACATTTTCCAAAGCAGCTCACGATACCCGCAAGGATACCCGCAATTTTTTTGCTGGCCGCGCATCAATTTTGGCCTAGGAAGCCCCATGTTCTCACGCGCAGGCCAAATCCCGTATGGAGTGATGGCATATGAGCATCCACGCGGCCCTACTCCCTCATACCTGGCTCGCCCCCGGCCTTCCCTGGGCTGCCTGCTTTGCCCTCGGGGCGATCGTGTCGCCACCGGATGCCGTCTCGGCGCGTGCCGTGCTGGCGCGAGTGAAGCTTCCCCGTCGGCTGTCGGCGCTGTTGGAAGGGGAGAGCCTGCTCAATGATGCAACCGGTTTGGTGCTTTTTCGCTTCGCCGTGGCGGCAACGCTGAGCGGCATGTTTGATGCTGGTGCGGCTGTCTCCAGTTTCTTCTTCCTTGCTGTTGGCGGGATCGTTGCGGGCCTTGCCGTTGCGGGGGCCTGGATATTCGTGGTTCGTCGCCTGGGCGATCACACGCTGATCGTCATGGTCAGCACGCTCATGTGCTGGGTCGCTTATATCGTCGGCGAGGCAGCCCATGGCTCCGGCGTGATAGCGACGGTCACAGCGGGGCTTGTGCTGGGCTGGTATCAGCATGTCATCTTCCCGGCGCAGGTTCGGCTTCGCGGCAGCGCGTCCTGGGAGACCGTGGTATTTGTCCTGGAAGCCCTCGTCTTTATCCTTATCGGTTTCTCGCTGCGCGGCGTGGTCGATCGTATCGGCGGAATCGAGGCCGTCTACACCAGAATGGCCATTCCCGTGCTCGGCGTCTTGCTGACCGTCACGGTGACGCGCTTCGTCTGGGTCTTTGGCGTGGACGGCCTGCTCGCAGCACTCCGCGGCATGGGGTTGAAGCGCGCCCGGCCGCTGGGCGTGCGGCAGGCAACGGTGCTGAGCTGGGCCGGCATGCGAGGTGTAGTAACGCTGGCGGTGGCGCTTACGTTGCCGGAGTCCATGCCAGGCCGGGATTTGATGCTGGTTACCGCGTTTGCGGTGATCTTCGCCACCGTTGTCGTGCAGGGGACAAGCCTGGGTTGGCTCATTAACCGGATTCGGCCGGTGGATCAGGATCCCCTGGCGAAGATGCATCTGCCCGCATCGGAAGCCGCCATTGCCCGTGCCGTGGCCGAGGCTGTCGAATTGCATGCCTACACACCAGACGGTACGTTGATCCATCCCCGCCTGTTAGAGGAATATCGCAAGCGCTCGGAAATCACCACTCGCTACTCCGAAGACGCGGACGTGTTTATGGAAGGCGTTCGGGCTCATTTCGACGTCGTCCTGATTGCCATTGCCGCGGGACGCACCGAGCTGATTCGCATCCACCGCGCTGGGCTGATCGAAGACGAAGTGCTCCATGAGCTGGAGCGGGATTTGGATGTTGAGGAACTTCGCATTATTCTGCAGCGAGGGGATTAGCCAGAACCTCAGGCAACAAAGCTCGGCAAGCGCCGTATTATCAGGGGAAGTACGTAAACTTCGGACCTTCATGACTAATCAAATTGCTGCGGCATCCGCGCCCAAAAGCCACTACCAACTGCTCGATGGCCTTCGCGGTGTTGCCGCGCTCATGGTGGTTATCTTCCACACCTTCGAAGCGTACAACCCCAACCATCCGCTGACGCAGCCGATAAACCACGGCTACCTTGCCGTCGACTTCTTTTTCCTGCTCTCCGGTTTTGTCATCGCCTACGCCTATGACGATCGCTGGGGGAAGCTGTCGGTCTGGGATTTTTACAAACGCCGGCTGATTCGCCTGCAGCCGATGGTCATCATGGGCATGACCGTCGGTGCGCTGCTGTATTACCTGCAGGCTGGCGACGCCTTCCCAATGATTGAAAAGATGAGTGTGATCAAGGTCATCGCCGTGATGCTCATCGGCTACACGTTGCTGCCCATTCCGCCGTCGATGGATATCCGGGGCTGGGACGAGATGCATCCGCTCGACGGGCCGGCCTGGTCCCTGTTTTTCGAGTACATCGCCAACATCCTTTACGCCCTGGTTCTGCGCAGGCTGTCCATCCGTGTGCTTTCCTTGCTGGTTTTCCTTGCCGCATGCTTGCTGATCGAAGTGGCTGTGTTTGGCAAGGGCGGTGACGTTATTGGGGGCTGGTCCGTCAATGCGACCCAGCTGCACATTGGTTTTGGACGCATGCTCTTTCCCTTCATGGCCGGCATGCTGCTGATGCGACTTGGCAAGACCGTCCGCATTCCGGGCGCCTTTGCCGTTTGCAGCGCGCTTTTGATCGGCGTCTTTTGCGTGCCGCGCATTGGCGGGGCAGGGAACCTGTGGATGAACGGCGCCTTCGAAGCAGCGTGCATCATCATCGTCTTCCCCATCATTGTTGCCATCGGTGCAGGCGCGGGCGAACAGAATGGCTTTTCCACCCGCCTTGCGCGCTTCTTTGGGGATTTGTCCTATCCGCTTTACATCACCCACTACCCACTTATCTACATCTACACCCAGTGGGCCGCGTCACATCATCCGACCGTTGCGCAGGGCGTGGGATACGGCATTTTGCTGATTATCGCCGCCATTACGTTGGCCTATGCCTGCCTCAAGCTCTACGACGTGCCCGTCCGCGGATGGCTCGCGAAGCGCTTTCTGGGCAAGCGCATGCGCGTTCCACCTGGTGAGGCGGTGGGTGGTACGGCGGAGTCAAGCTGATAGGGCAAGTGACTGGTTGCTACTTTGTCGCCGCTGGTCGATTCGCCTGCCCGGCAGCAATAGCCAACGCCTGGTGGATCGCATCAATGACGATCTCGGGCCGGTCGTAGTTGATGAGATGAGTTGACCGCGGCACGATCTCGTTCACGCCGTGGGTCGACATGGCGGCGACTTCGTTTTGGAACTGTTCCCACATCACGGTGCGCTGGTCCTGCAACTGCTGGGTGATTCCCTTCGCGGGCGCATGCGGGGCATGCGTGAGCACGATGATCGGCATGTCGCCGAAATCACGGCGAGTGGCGCGGGTCTCGTCGGCGCTTGCGCCGCCCCAGAAGTTATGCATTTCCGACCTGTTGGCTGCCTGGTATTTCGCCTTGGCGGTGTATTCCAGCATGACGTCGTTGATCGCCTTGCTGAAGCGGGGATCAGGCTCGCCGACGCACTTTTTATAGACGGGCGAGTCCTTCGGAATTTCACCGTCCTTGATGGCATCCATGCAGGACGTATCGTTTGCCTCGTCATCCCAATGCACCAGGGCCTCAGGAGTCGCAATGGTCTTTAGCCGCGTTGATTGATCTTCATGCGCGCCGTCGACGACGACCATGCCGACCACCTCGTTGCGATATCGATCGGCGAAGACGCGAACCGCCATGCCCCCCATCGAGTGGCCCACCAGGAGATAGGGCGGCTTGATGTGGACGGTCTGCAGCGCCTTGTGTATGTCATCGACATCATTAGCCGACGTGCCCGGCCGGGTCGCAGCGTCGCTGAAGCCTAGTCCGGCGCGGTCATAAGAGCAGGTTGCATGCGTCTTGCTGATCGCCGGCTGCACCAGCGCCCAGGCGATGCTCGAGTCGTTGCCGCCGGCGGAAAAGATGACGGTAGGCGACCCGGTGCCGCGGCAATAGAGGTTGATGCGCCGGCCCCCGCCGACATCGACGAGCCGGTAGGGCTTGGTGTAGACCGGGTCGGTGATGATGGGCTTGGTGGGTGCCTGTTCCGCGCATGCCGATGCCGCCAGCACAAGGCTGCCGATCGCCCACATCGCGGCGAGGTTTGTCCTGGTCATCCGTTATTCCCCTGGTTCCCCGATGCTTAAGCGCGGCGGCTACGGGCGCGCAGTACCGTGGTGGAGTGTGTCAGCAACGGTTCTTTGCCGCTAGGCGGGACGAGCCGCGGAGTTATGATTACCTGACCTGGCATCGTGCCGGCCAAAGGGAAAAGCCAATGAACCGATATGCCGTTGCGGCTATGCTGGCCGTTGTCTGTACAGCCTGCGTGCCGGTGACCATCAAGACCAGTACGGTCACGCCCGCCGGCGAGGGGACCTACCTGGTGGTCGGCAAGCCCAGCTACGCCACCAACTGGAGGGACATCCGCCTCCAGACGTTCCAGGCCGCGAATGACTACTGCGCCGGGCAGAACCAGAAGATGCAAGCGGTCAAGACGAAAACCCATGGCACGAGTCGCTTGGGCGAGCAGGATCTGGAACTGACGTTTCGGTGCAGGGCATGATTTAGGCCACCCTTTATCAGGACCCACGCATCTCCACTTCCACACTGCTGATGGTCAGTTTCCTTGCGGCGGCGTCCGCACAACGATCGCCGGCATCAGCGGAGCGACGTATCTCCGGATGAAGAAAGTTTCATCGGGGAGAGTGAGCGGACGTACTACGCCAATGCGCCCCGCACCTGCGCCTCATCCAGATGGCTTTCAGGACCAAAAGGCTCGGCGCATTGCGTGCACCCAATCGATTGAAAACACCTACGGACGCCCCGCCGTTTTTCGGCAAATGACAGGGCTGGCGTGTGAAACGACGCGCACGATTCGTACCCCATCGATTGTTCAGGAGCTGTTTTGGAGTCGGTCCCTTGAGCCGGATACTTCTTCGAACTGATAAACGGCCGCTGCATCAGTGTCCAGGATGCGGCCGATGAAGAAGTTGGCATGCTCGACCAAACGGGCCGGTTGAGGGTCAAACTCCTCCTCGCCCACCACGTGCAGGATCATCGACTCAATGCGCAGCTGCCCGCGCTCGTCCTCGGTCAGAAATCCCATCGCTACCTCGCTCCCCAAATCCTTGTACGCATGTTCCACGCATTGTGACATCGGGCACGATGGAACCGCAGTGTCTCAAAACCTGCGATCACCGGCGCTGGCCTTCCCCTAATGCCCGCTTGGTGCAGGGCTTGCACTGTTCAGATGAGACTGCTGCTTTTGTAGCCCGTCGCTGCGGAAAGAACAAGCGTATGGGGGAAACGCCAACGAATCGCCCCCCGCCCTGATGGCCATGACCGAGCATCATTCGGTGAGCAGTGTGCTTTTAAATCGAAGTTGCGACCTTCTGGGATGCGGCACCTTTCCTAGTGCAGCGCACCGGGTCATTCAAGAGATCCGCCCACTCCTGCATCATCGCCCTGCGCTCATCCATGTACTCAGCATGGTTGTAGCTCGCACGTACCTTGTCGCGTTCGGCATGCGCCATGCTGACGCTCGATCACGTCTGAGCGATAGCCCATCTCATTGAGGATAGTCGACGCCGTGGCGCGGAAGCCGTGAGCCGAGAAACCGATGCTGCCCTTGCCGTTGAATCCCATGCGCTCCAGTGCGCGATTCAATGTAGTCGCGGTCATGCTCTCGTTTGGTCTGCGGTAGTTCGGAAACAAGGCATCACGCCCGCCCGTATAGGTCTGCAACTCACGCAACAAACCTACCGCCTGCTCCGACAACGGAACGATGTGCGGTTCGCGCATCTTCATGCGCTCTGCGGGTATCCGCCACTCGGCGTTATCCAGGTCGAACTCCGACCACTCGGCATTGCGAAGCTCGACGGTGCGAACAAAGGTAAGCAACATCAGTCGTAGTGCGATTACAGTTGTGCGATACCCACCGTACTTTTCCAACGCCTTGATGAAGTCGGCGATCTGACTGCGTGACAGTGGCTTGTGATGTTCGACCTTCGGGCGATGAATGACCCCTTTCAATGCGGCGGCAGGATCGCCATCGGCGCGCAGTGTGGCAACGGCATATCTGAAGATGGCCGAAGACCACTGGCGAACCAATAAGGCAACCGTTTCTGCTCCTCGGCTTTCGATGCGACGGATAATTTCAAGCAGATGTGCCGCCGTTACGCTGCGAATCGGCAACTTGCCCACATAAGGAAAGACATCTGACTCCAGGAACCGCTCCACCTGGCGCAGATAGTAGGGCGTCCAGCTCGGAGACTTCTTGGAAATCCACTCCTTCGCAACAGCCCCGAACGTGTTCGCGTTCGCCGCATGGTTCGATAATCGTGCGGCCTGTCGGTTGTGTGACGGTTGGATGCCCTGCTTGACCAGTGCCCGCGCCTTACCGTGCTCGGCTCGCACCTCGGCAAGAGCGATGCTCGGATACTCCCCGATGGCGAAGACGTTCTCCTTGCCAGCAATGCGGTATCGGAAGCGCCAGAGCTTCACCCCGGTAGGACGCACTTCGAGATAGAGGCCGCCACCATCCGCCAGCTTGATGGGTTTCGGACCGGATTTGGTGTTGCGAATCTTGGCGTCAGTCAGCGACATAATGCGGGTATCGTGTTTCGATACCCGCAACGGTACCCGCTATTTCACCGGCTACAATGGACGATTGCGGATGCTTGCGGCATAGAAACCATTGTTTTTTAGCTCTTTTATGCGAACACACAGACTGCCATGGATTTACCTGGATGCCGATGACAGTTGTCGATCATCAAAAGCACAGCTTCACCACTCTGTCGATTGCAAAAAAACGATCAAAAACCGCCGGGCGGCAATGCTGATCGCCAGCGTCCGGGCGACCATTATCCAACGAACGGGCGAACGCGCCACCGGCCATGCCGCCTCACGCATTCCACGGATCGATGACAGTGATGCCGCAATCCACGAAATCCTTGATGTTACGTGTCGCCAGGCTCGCCCCTCTGGACCGGGCGATGGCCGCAATCATTGCATCGAACTGGCTGATCGGCCTGCCGGCCGCCTTGCGGGCCGCGGCGATCTCCGCATAGATATCGGCCGCCTCGCCATCGAAACCCAGCACCTGCCCAGCCATATCCACGCCGAAGATCGCCTGGACGGCGCTCAACAACGCCGTTCGGCGCTGCCCGTCAGGCAGCAGACGTATGCCGTAGAACAGTTCGCCTCGCGTCACGGTGGTTGTGAACAGCGCCAGCCGCGATTGCGCGCCCAGCCACGCCAGCGCGCGAGGATCGGGTAAGGGTCGTAGCGTTTCCGAAAGGACATTCGTGTCCAGGACAATCACGCGCCGAGCTCCGGAGGCTCGCGGACAGGATCTCGCGCGGGCAATGCCACATCGAATCCGCCCAATGGGGCCATACGCGCGCGGATCGCGTCGACCAGGGAAACGGGCCGGATCGGCTCGACGGAGAGCGCGGCGCGCAGGATGTCACGAGCCTCGTCCTCCATCGAACGCCCATGCACGGCAGCCTGCACACGAAGCCGGGCCTTGAGCTGGTCGTCGATATTGCGGATGGTCATGGTCGCCATGGCGCCCCCATTAGTCATTGACTTCATATTAGTCATTGACTGCATATTAGTCATTGATCGCTTCCATGGCAAGCGACGCGCCGCCCTACCCGCCCAGTAGCAGGGATGACCCGGCGGGCTTTTCATCGCACACTTGATGGTCGACAGAACGAGCAGAACGCGGAGGCAGGCCCTGACATGGAAAAAAGCCACTCCGAAGCGAGATCCCTCGACGGCATCCCTCGCGTTCCCGCACTGTTCGGCATCGTTCCCGAGGGCCTTTTCGGCCCGCTGGCCTCGCCGAACAAACTGCACTACTGGCGTCTGCTGTGCCGGCTGTTCGACGAGTTCTTCGGCCCGGATGCGCCGATCCCGCCTAGCATCGGTTTTGCCCGGCGCGAGATTACCCAGGCTTTTGAGCGTTATCTGCTGACCGACGACCCATGGGAAGACGACGAGGGTGTCGCCCCGGATGCGCCGCTGACCGTGCGGGCCAACGGCATCTACGACCGGTTCCGGCTCGCCGGCTGGCTGCGGCAGGAGCGGATCGGCGTGCGCGAGATGGTGTCGATGCCGCACGTCGTGTCCCAGTTGCTGAACACGCTGATCGAATTCACCGAGCGCGGTCCGGCCTTCCTCGGCGCCAAGGTGCGCTCGATCGAACTACAGCTGCGCCAGGTCGCCGAAGGCAAGGCCGGCGGCGACACGCTTGACGAGGCGGCCGACCAGTCGCGCCAGCTGCTTTCCTATGTCTCGGCCGTCAGCGTGCAGGTGCGCGACCTGATGCCCGAACTCAGCAAGGCCGAGACCACGGCGCAGTTCGCGCGCCAGCTGTTCGAGCGCTATGTCGGCGAGCTTTTCGTCGGCGACTACGCCGACCTGCACAAGAGCGACCATCCGCTCGCCCGCCGCACCTCCATCCTCGGCATGGTGCGCGATATCGAATACTCGCCGCTGCGCGAGTCGCTCGTCGACTGGTACGCGGCCAGGAGCACGGCGGGCGACCGGGAACGCGCCGAACTGCGCCTGCAACGCAGCCTGCGCCGGTTGCGCGAAATCGACCGCATCGACGAATACCTGACGCGCCTCGACGATGACGTGCGCCAGGCCAATCGACGCGCCCTCGCCTTCCTGGATTACCGGCTGCGTGCGCCGGCGAAACTCGATGTGCTCTTGCGCCGTGCCTGCCGGGCGGTGCTCCAGGCACCGGAAGACGAGTTGCGGCTGCCGGTCGGCCCGGGCCCCCTGATGGAGGAAAACCGGCTACGCGCACCACGCCAGCGTCCGCGCCCGATTCCGCGCACCGCCAACATTGCGCACGTACCGACGCCGGAGCAGCTCGCGCGGCTGCACCTTTTGAAAAAGCATGAAACGCGCGCGGCTGGTCCTGCCCGAGGATATGGCACGCTACGTCGCCGGCATCTGGTGAACCAGCCGAGCGTCGCCTGCGAGGCGCTGAGCATCGCGTCCATCGAAGACCTTCGTGCCTACCAGACCCTGATCACGCTCGCCCTGCGCAGCCACCGGAAGGGCGGCCTGCGTCGCGACGACCCGCTGCACCGGCTGATGCGGCGGCTTCCGCGTCGAGCTACTGCACGGCGAGCACGCCGCGCACGACCATCTACATTCGACCCGCTTCGTACTGCACCGGGCGAGGAGAGCCTCATGAAACGATCCTGGGAAACGCTCAGCCAGCGTCCAACGGCATCTACACGGTGCAGGACTTCGAGCGCGCCGCGTACCGGATGATCACCGAGCAGGTGCTCTATCAGCTCCGACCGCATGGCGCGCACGGCCTACCAGCTTTCGAGACCTACCTGTCCGATTTCGCCGCCGCGCTCGAACCGTTTGGCGTCCGCCTGGAACGAAGCGCGCACCATCGCTACCTGGTCGCCCTGCCGATGCACGCGAAGGCACCCGGTGTCGCTGGAAGAGACACTGCTGATCCTGGTCCTGCGCCAGCGCTATGACGAGGCCATGCGCCAGGGCCAGTATCGAGGACGACGGCGAAGCGACGGTCGACCTGCCCGAGCTGCAGGAAAGCTACCAGGCGCTGACCGGGCGGCCGATGCCCGAGATTGGCCCGCTGCGCGTGCTGTTGAAGACGTTCCGGCGCTGGCGGCATGTGCCGCACCATCGACGGCGAACCCGGACGATCCGCAACCTTTCTCGCTCCGGGTGCGGCCGGCCATCGTCGACCTGGTCGGCGAGCAATGGCTGCAGCGCCTGGACCAGCACGCGCGTGGCGACGAGATCGAAGAAGAGGACGACCATGTTCCTGCTTAAGCGCGTCCATCTCGTCCAGTTCTTCCTGTTCCAGGCGCGAGACCCTGGAACTGGACGCCACCACCGCGATCATCGCGCCCAACGGCGCGGGCAAGAGCGCCCTGCTCGACGCGCTGCAGATCGTGATGCTGGGCGGCGACCGCAACCAGATCCGCTTCAATGCGCAGGCCGGCGGCCGCCACGCGCCCGTACCATCCGCGATTATTGCCTTGGCGTCTACCGTGCCGGCGACGAGGGGCGCGCGCGCGAAACGGCATCGACCTATATCAGCCTGGTCTTCGAGGAGCAGACCACCGGCGAGACGCTCACCGCCGGCATCGCGCCTGGGCGCCTCCACGCAGGAACCGGATCATCGTGTGCACGGCCTGTACCTGCTGTCCGGTGTGGCGCTGACGCTCGACGACCATCTCGAAACGTCAAGGGCCAGCAATGCCGCTGGAGTGGGGCGCTTCCGCGAACTGATCGCCAGCGCTGCAAGGATGCAGGCAGCAAGGCCGAGCTGCACACCGGCAGCGACCGCTTCGTCAAGGACCTGCTGCTCCGGCTGAGCCCGGGACCGACCGCGCTTTTCTGGATGCCGGTCGCCTATCGCAAGGCCTTCCAGAACGCGCTGAACCTGCAGCGCGTCACCGACGTCGACCTGTTCGTGCGCACCCTGGTCGCCGAAGACCGGCCGACCGAGATCGGCAAGTTCCGCACCCTGCTCGACGGCTTCCGCCTGATCAAGGAGAAGATCGAGCAGGTGGCGCGACGCATCGACGAAGCCGAGAACGTCGAGCGCGGCTATCGCACGGTGTCCCGCCATGCCACGCGCGCGGCCTCGTATCGCGCACTCAAGGCCAGCTACGATCTGGAGCAGCACGGCAGCGCGGTCGGCCAGGCCGAGGACGCGCTGGAGCACGCTCGCGACCATCACGCACGCATCGGCCGCGACCTGAAACAGGCGCACAGCGATCGGGAGACAGCCGAGGGCGAGTACGAGCAGGTCAACCGGCAGTTGCAGGGCACCGCGGGTTACCAGGACCAGGCCTCGTTCGAACAGCTGATCGGTCGCGACAAGAACGAACTGGGCAAGATCGTGCGCCAGCTTCTGCATAGCGCGGCTGCGACGCGTGACGCGTTGCAGTCCGTATCGCGACTGGATGGCCTGGCGATCGACGCCAGCCTGCTCGCGACCACGGCGGCACCATGGCAATCGCTTTACACCAGCCTCAGCCAGGCGACGCCCGAGGCAGACATGCCGGGTGAGCCCTCGGCATTGCACGACACGCTGCAACGTTCGCTGGAGCAGGCGCAGCCGGTCATCCAGGCCGCCAGGCAATACGAATACGAACGTCGCACCGCGCATGAAGCCGCACGCGATCGTGCCAATACCGCGCGCATGAACCAGCAGCGCGTCGCCGCCGGCCAGGCCGAACTGCGCCCCGACGTCAGCCGCCTGATCGAGCTACCTCGCCGACGAAGGCATCACCGCCACGCCGGTATGCGACCTGGTCCAGGTCACCGACGCCAGCCTGGCAGCGGGCCATCGAAGGCTATCTGCGCAGCCACGTCGATGCCTTGCTGATTCCCGCCGAGCATGAGCAGCGCGCAGTGCGGCTTTACCGTTCGCTGCAGGGCGACGCGCTCGGTCTACGGCGTCAAGCTTGCCCTGACCTCGCAGGCTCGCCAGGGCCGCGGCGACGCCGAGCCTGTCGGAAGGACCTGGTCAGCGTCTGCTCGAACGGCGAAATCGCCGATGCCCTCGCCTACCTGCGCAAGCAGCTGGGCGAACTGCGCTGCGTCGAGACCGAAGCCGAAGTCGTGCGCGCGCGACATGGGCTGAGTCAGCGACGGCCTGGTCGTCAAGGGCGGCGGCGTCGAACGCCGTCGCCTGCCGGCGCTCACCGAGCTGAAGATCGGCGCGTCCAGCATCGCGATCGCCTGAAGCTGCTGCGCGACGAACTCGAAGGTGCCGAGCAGGAACGCGCGGGCGCTGGAAGCCGCAGTGGAGACCGCCAGCGCCAGTGCGTCCGCGAACTTGTGCCCGCATCGAAGAGGCCGAAGACGATCGCGCGCGACGTGCACGGGCTGATGCTGGCGCATCGCGAGGCGGTGGCGCGCTATCGCTCGCAATTGCGACAACCAGGCCGAGCAGACCAGCCCCGACCTGTTCGCCTGAGCCGAGCAGGCGCACGGCGCTCAGAGCACCGCCGCAAGGAGCTGGAAGAACTGTCGGTCAACGCTGGTCGGCGAAGACGCGCTGCCACCGGAAGGCGCCGAGACCACGGCGCAGGCCATGCTGGCCGCGCTGAAGGCCAAGCGACGCCGATCGCACGTCTGGCCCGCGAGGCCGTCGGCACATCCCGATGTCGATGCCATCCTCGTCGAGCACCAGCGGAGGAGCTCGACGAGCGCGAGGCCGACCTCGAGGAGCGCCTCAAGCGCTGCGTTGATCGCGCGCGCGACAACGAGCGACCGCGACCTCAACCAGCATCCTGCCGGCCGCCTGGGCGGGACTGAGCCCAGTACGGCAAGGACCAGGGCCTGACGCTCGACCTCGAGCCGGCCGACTGGCGCGCGGCGATCGCCTCTGCTCGAGGAGATCGGGCACCTCAAGAACACCGAACTGGTCGAGCACCAGGCCGCCGCCGACGAGGCCTACGCCACGGCGATCGATACCTTCCGCTCGAACGTGGCCTCCGCGCTCTACGACAACTTCCACCCGCCTGCGGCACCAGATCAACACGCTCAACCGCACCCTGCAGCGCAGCCCGGCATTCTCCAACGACGAGCGCTACCAGTTCCGTTACGAAGTCGCGCCTGAATTCAAGGACTTGCATCGTTTCATCGAACAAGGCGGCCGATGTCGGCGAGACCGACACCTTGTTCGGCAGCGCCGGTGAAGTGCCCGCGGTCTTCCGCGACATCATCGAGGACAAGGTCGGCCCGCAAGGGCAGGTCATCCCTCGCCACTCGACGACTACCGTCGCTTCTTCAGTTTCGAAGTCGGTATCCGCCAGGACGAAACGGTGATCGGCACGCTCAGCGAGCGCATGCGCTCGGGCTCCGGCGGCGAACACCGTGCGCCGCTCTACGTCATCGCCGGCGCGGCGCTGGCTGCGGCCTACGGCAAGACGTGACGGCCAGCACGGCGGCCTTGGCGTGATCATGCTCGACGAATTCGGCGACAAGATCGACGCGCAGAATGCGCGTGCGACAACCAACTACCTGCGCTCGCTCGGACTGCAGCTGATCCTCGCCGCACCGGATACCGCACAGGGCACGCTTACCGGCGTACTCGACAGTTACATCGAACTGTTCCGCGACGGCCCGCTGCTGCAGATCGAACGCACCGTTGTTACCGACGCCGGCAGGCAGTTGCTGGAAAGCGACCAGTTCGCCGTGCATCCTGACCTGCTGGATCGCGAGATCGCGCGGATGAATGAGGCAAAAACCGCCGATGACGCCCGCCAGACAGGTACTTGAGCGATTGCTTGCGCGCGCCGAACGGGCGCGCGCCAAAGCGGCCCCAGAGCAGATCGAACTGCCGATGACGGCAAGCTCCTGCCCGGAATATGGCGCGCTCTCGAGCCTCGGCGAACTGGACAGCTTCCATGCCGAGATCGGCCTCGCGGAGCGAGACGGCATTGTCGACGTCGAACGCGCGCGCGTGGGCGATCGCGACACGATCAAACGACTCCGCGTGCTCGACCTCGACCGGCTCGGCGACTATCTCGGCGTAGCCCTCATCAGTACCAGGACGACGCAAGCGGCCAGAGATCTCGAACCATGGCAGGCGACCTTCCCGATCGTTGCGCAGGTGCTGGAACAATGGCGACTCGGCCGGAAAGTCCGCGGCACCGGACCGGGAGCCGTCGAGGAACTGCGCGACGCCATTCTCGCCGTGACGGCGCGGACACAGATCGAACGCGGCGAAGCGATCGTTCGTCGCGAAAGCGTGCGCCTGTTCGGCGACAGCAAGCGCCTGGAAAAGCTCACCCCGTGGCTGGACGTACTGACCAGCGGCGAGCTCGCGCCATCGGGGCTCTCCCAGGACGACATCTGGGGCTCGCTTGGCCTGCGCCGTGAACCCCAACCCGTACTGATCGCGGGACAAGGCGTCGCCGAACTCGACGACGGTCCCGTGCGGCTGTGCCGCCCTTACATCGGCCTGCCCGCCGATTCAGTGAAGAGCATCCACGTCGAGGCCCGCTTCCTGCTGACCATCGAAAACCTCGCGACCTTCCACGACACCGCCCGCCGTTTCGGCCATGCCGGCGGAGTGATCCTCTATACCGCCGGCATGCCCTCACCAAGCTGGCGGACCCTTTATGCCAATGTGCTCGCGTCACTCTCGCCGACGACCCCGGTTTTCCACTGGGGCGACATCGACGAAGGGGGCTTCCGTATTGCCGCCACACTGGCGAAAGTGGCCGAAACCCTAGGCCATTCGCTGCAGCCGTGGCGTATGGCCCCTTCGACCTTGCCGGCCGGCACCAGGACAGCTTCGCCACCCTCAGCCGCGACTCTGGCCCAGATGATTCGATGGGCCGGAATCGCCGGATGGGCCGCCGTAGCCACGGACCTGCTGACGCACCCCGTCCGCGTCGAACAGGAGGCGCTGGAGCCCTCGATACCGTCGTCGGACCCTTGACAGTGGCCAAAATGAAAGGCATAAGGGCTAATAATGTAGCCCTTAAGTGAGTTAAGGGCTATTTAATGAGACCATATCATGCGCTCACCAATAGTGGATGTACTTCCGCCCAAAGTTCGTCGGGGCCTGGGAAAGCTAGGCAGCGACATCAGGGACGCACGGCGCAAGCGTCAATTGACCGTGGACATGATGGTGGAGCGGATTGGCGTATCCAAGGCTACCTATCTCAAGGTCGAAAAAGGCAGCCCGAGCGTGTCGATGGGGATCTACGCCATGAGTCTCTTCGTGCTCGGCTTTTCGAATGCGCTGTCCGATGTCGCCGACATTCGAAATGATGACACCGGCATGCTTCTCGAAACCGCCCGGTTGCCCCAGCGCGTACGGATAAAAAGCAAACCAGGAGCATTATGAAAAGGACTATCGGCGTCTTTTTGGGAGATACACCACGTCAAATCGGCACGCTTCGCTTCGATGCCCAGGGTGCCCGGCAACACGCAGGATTTGAGTATCACCCCGACTGGCTGACCGCTTCAGGTCGCTTCGCCCTGGAACCCGGCCTGCCTCTCGTGGCAGGCATGCAATTCCACGCACAGCCTCGCGACGGCTCGATCTTCCACGGTGCGATCGCGGATAGCGAGCCTGATGGCTGGGGTCGCCAGGTCATACTTCGTGACCATGGCAAGAGACGCCAGCAAGCTCGACAGACAGGTACAGATACAACACGACCTCCGCTCAACGATCTCGACTACCTGCTATCAGTCGATGATGCTTGTCGGATTGGAGCGCTTCGCTTTCAGGACGAAACAGGCATATTTCAGCGTGCCGCGGAAGAAGGAAGACGTACGGCGCCACCACTGGTTGAACTCGGCGCCCTCCTTGCCGCCTCCCGCGCCGTAGAAACCCACACGGAAACCGCAGCCGACCTCGCCTATCTGCGCGGACGCGGCACATCCCTGGGTGGCTTGAGGCCCAAATGCTCGGTGATCGACGACGACGGGACATTGATGATCGGCAAGTTCCCCAGTGTCAGCGACGACCGCGCGGTCACCAAGGGAGAAGTGCTCGCGTTAATGCTGGCGAGCCACGCGGGAATAGACGCAGCCGAGGCGCGCCTGATTGACAGCGAAGGTATGTCAGTAGCCTTGATCCGGAGATTCGACCGGCCCGCAGGCGGCGGAAGGTTGATGTACATCTCGGCTGCGACGATGCTGGGCGTCGATGACGACGGTTCGACACACACCTATACCGAAATTGTCGATGCCCTCCGCCAGAACGGTGAACAGCCGCAGTCCGACGTCGAGGAACTCTGGCGACGCATCGCATTCTCCATCCTCATCACCAATGTCGACGACCATCTGCACAACCATGGTTTCCTGCACACACGGGATGGGCGATGGCGACTGGCACCGGCCTTCGACATCAACCCCTTTCCTGAGCGAATCAATGAACTGAAGACCTGGATATCGGAAGACACCGGGCCAACGTCGTCCATTGATGCGCTGATGTCTACCGCGCCTTACTTCCGCATCGCCCAGGCGTCGGCGAGACTGATGCTGGGAGAGATTGTGCGGGCCACCTCGCGCTGGCGCGAAGTCGGGCGCTCCATCGGTATGCAAGGGACGGAGCTGGATCCTTTTGAGTCCGCCTTCGAGCATGACGAATATCGGACCGCCAGATCCATGGCCGGTGTCTGACGGCGATCAGACCAGGGCATCCTGTATTACCCGCCAGATTCGCGAGGTTGTCATTTCGCTGCAAGGACCTGGGTGTCTGATGGCGGCGCCGATTCTGGAGGTCCTCGAGCCTTATGCCCCCAACAGCCTACGAACGTTTTCTGGTCGCACGTCAAAAGGATCTATCGAGAATTGCCAGGGCAACCCGGGGCGAGTATGTGCTCGATGACGTACAGCAGCAGGCATGGCTCACGGCCTACGACATTCAGGCAAGCAGAGGTTCCCCCCTATGCTTCGATGATGCGGACGACCAACGACTGGTACTGAGCTACCTGTTTCAGCATTTCGTGCGTTACACCGAAAAAAATGTACGCCATGCGATCAAGCTCGACCATGGATCCAGCGCGGATGATTCCGGGGATAAGCCCCACTTCTTACTGGGAAGGCTGTCCACGGGCGACCATGACAACCCCCTGAATGTCTTGATCGATACCGAGAGCCTGGCAACGCTATTGACCGGGGAGCCCCCATTTCATCAAACCCAGGCCGGTGCGTATGTCCAGCTGATCAACTACTGCGGACAGAAGGTGCCCCGGGTAGCAAGTCTCCTGCTGATATCGATTTCATACTGCTACAGATGCTTTGCCAAAGCGCGTCGGCATGCGCAGCATCAACATCCGCTAGCATTGCCCTGGGAAGGTAACCAGCACCTCATCCCCAGGGCGTGGCGACGTTTCCGTAGCCTGAGGGCGCCCTTCCAGTTGACCTTCGATTTCGTTAGCGAGCCCACACTATGGGAAGAGTAAGCAGCGAGGCCGCGACAGAAAAGGTACTTCGCGAATTCGATCGCCCTCGCCAGATTGTCTCTCTTATGAAGCATTCAAACCCGCTTCAGAACCAGGTCGTGGCCCTCGCGGCGGCTGACGAAGCCGGTGATCTTGCCGCTGGCGTCGCGCTGGAAGATGCGGCGGGTGCGGGGTTGGCCGGGGGTGAACAGGACGTCGGCCAGTTCGGCCTTGATGACGAAAGCCTTCTGGCCGTTGGTAGCGCCGGTCAGTTCGCCGCCCTGGCGGGCGATGACGAAGCGGAAATCCGGGCCAGCCTGATACGTGCCGACGTACTGGTCGAGGAGGCTGGCCGGTAGCTTCACGGCCGGTGGATCGTCCTGCAGGGCGATGGTCTGGCTGGAGATCATCCGCCACGCGGTGCCCTCCTGCTGCCATACCTCGGTCGAGCGGTATTTCGCGTGGAGTTCCTGGCCATGGAAGTGGACCGTGGAGACATCGGTGAAGCTGGTCACGGCGACATTGCCGTGGATTTTCACGTCGAAGTCGGTCTGCACCAGGGTGTTGTTCGTGCCGGGGGCTGGCGGCGCGGCGCCTTCGACAATGTCCTTCTTCGTCGCCAGTTCGCCGCTTTCGTTCATGAAGACAACGTTGTCGTCGAGGTATCGCCCCAGTACCGCCGCGTCGCCGGAGGCCGATGCATCCGAAAATTCCTGGGACTGTTTCCTGATCAAGGCCGCGACATCGTCAGCGGCGATGGCCGATACGAATGGCAGCAACGCGATGGCGAGAACCGCGGACAAGGCTTTTGCGTACCCCATACGTTACCCCCAGAGTTTGGTCGTGTGCGCTGTATAGCGCGGTCGCCGGATCGACAACACTGCCATTCGACCTGCCAGCTCACCGTCGTAGCGGCCGCGCCGGTACGACGATCAGGTGCGAGACAGGCGCGCGGGGCTGAGCATGTCTGCAGACAGACCGGCGTCCACCAGATGGGCCGGCAGCGGACGACCAAGGGAGAGGTGCGCGCAGGCTTCGCCCATCGCCGCGCAGGTCTGGATACCGTAGCCGCCTTGCGCGGCGACCCAGAAGAACCCTTCACCGGTTGTATCGAATCCGCCGACCAGATCGCCATCGGCGACAAACGAACGCAGCCCGGCCCAGGTCCGCTTCGGCCGGCGGATCGACATCGTCGTCGCCTCTTCGATGCGGTGGATACCGAGGGCGATGTCGTATTCCTCCGGCTGCACGTCGTGTGGATGCGTCGGGTCGGCATTGGCCGCGGAGCCGAGCAACAGGCCGGCGTCCGGCTTGAAATAGAAGCTCTCGTCGATGCTGGTCAGGAAGGGCCATCCCGCCGTGGCAAGGCCTTCCGGCGCATCGAACAGGAAGGCCGAACGGCGTCGTGGCTCCAGGCCCAGCGGCGCGACACCGGCCATCGCGGCGACCATGTCCGCCCAGGCGCCGGCCGCGTCGACGAGCAGCGGCGCGCGATAGCTGCGCTCGGCATCGCGGACCGACCACGTACCCTGGTGGCGCGTGATCTCCCGGATATCCGAATTCAGGCGCAGCTCGCCGCCCTGCGCGCGCATGCCACGCAGGAAACCCTGGTGCAGTTCGTTGACGTCGATATCCGCCGCGCCCGGCTCGAAGATGCCGACGTGGGCCGCCTCCGGACGCAGGACCGGCACGGCGGCGCGAAGACGCGCACTGTCGTGCAGCTCGATGTCACGGGTATACGGCCGGATCGCATCGAACTCCGCATGCACGGCGTCGGCCTGGTCGGTGCTGCCGACCACCAGCGCGCCACGCCGTACCAGCAGCGGGTGCGCGGCGAACCCCGCCGGCGGATGGTCGAGAAACGGACGCGCGGCGCGGGTCAGCGCGCGCACCTGCGGCGAACCATAGGTCTCGCTGAACAGGGCCGCCGATCGCCCCGTCGAATGCATGCCCGCATAGGCTTCGCGCTCGAGTACCAGCACGCGCGCGTACGGCGCCAGGAAATAGCCGATCGAAGCACCGGCGATACCGGCGCCGATCACGATGACATCGAAGTCGGTGTTCGCGTTCATGCCTCGTCCTTGCGGGACTGTGCGGCGACCACGCTGGTCGCGGTGAGGTCGGCGGTGACATTGCCCAGGGTGGCCAGGGCGTCGGGAAGCGTATCGACCGCGAGCATCAGGCCGAGTGGGCCGAGCGGCAGGCCCATCGCCTGGGCGACCGGCAGGTTGGTCGCGATGAAGGTGACCTGCCCGGGGAGGCCGACCGAGCCGAGGCTGATCACCACCGCCAGCGCCGCGCCGGCCGCGAGCTGGGCGACGCCGAGGTCGATGCCATAAGCCCAGGCGATAAACGACGCCGAGACGATGTATTGCACCGGACTGGTCAGGCGGAACAGCGACACCGCCATCGGCAGGACCAGGGCGGTGACCTGCGGCGGGTAGTTCAGGCGCTGGTCGGCGCTTTCCAGCATCGCCGGCAGCGAGGCCAGCGATGACTGCGTGCTGGCGGCGACGACCTGCGCCGGCGCGATCGCCACCGCGAAGCGGCGGATGCTTTCCCCGCCCCAGACCATGGCCACCGGCAACATCAACAGGGTCACGGCGAGATAGACGATGCACTCGACCAGCACGTAGACGGCGAGCGCGCTCAGCATGTGCAGCCCGGCGCGCGCACAGACCGCCAGGATCAGCGCAAAGACCCCGAAAGGAGCAAGCCACAGCACCCAGCGGACGATCACGATCATCGCGTCGGCGATGGCCTGGAAGAATTCGACGACGAGGGCGCGACGCACGGGCTCGATGCGGGTCAACGCGAAACCGAGGAACAGCGCGAACACCACCAGCGGCAGCATCGCGCTTTGCGCCGCGGCCATGATCGCGTTGGCCGGCACGATGCCGTTGAGCCAGTCGGCCCAGCCGATCGGTGCGGCGGTCACGGGCGAATGCGATGCCACGGCACTATTGAGGGCCTCGGTAAGTGCGGCGCTGTGCGGGAAAAGCGCCAGCAAGGGCGGCGCGGCCAGCGCGGCGACCGCGGCGCCGAGCGCCAGCAGCACGATAAAGACGACGATCGCGCGACGCGCGGTACGGCCCGAGGCCGCCGCGTCGGTCGCGGTATTCACGCCGATCACGACCAGGGCCAGCACCAGCGGCACCACGGTCATCTGCAGGGCGCTCAGCCACAGCTTGCCGATCGGCTGCACGAAGTCGGCCACATGGATGGCGGCCACCGGCGACATTGACGCCAGCGTGAGACCGCCAACGGCACCGGCCACCAGGCCGATCAGTACCCGCGTGGTCGGACTCATGGCGCGGGCAGCTTCCAGCTCGTGCGCAGGCGCGCGTACTGATCCTTCGGCAAGAGCACGAAGACCGGCATCTTCTTCGGATCCAGCCAGGCCAGCAGGCGCTCCATGGCCTGGTCGGTCATCGCGGTGCAGCCAGCGGTCGGCGTCGTCGGGGTTTTCCACAGGTGGGCGAAGATGCAACTGCCGGCGGCCTTCTGCCCACCGGCATTGTGTTCGATCACGAAGCCGATCCGATAGGCATGATCGCCGTCGAAATGCAGGTCGCGGCGCATCGGTTCGGTAGCGCCGGCCACGGCCTGCTCGCCGACCTTTCGTGTATCGACGATCTGGTTGTAAAGCGGCGAAGCGCTGACATCGACGCAGTAGTCCGACACCTGGAGCGCGCGATACGGCATGGCCGTGAGGTTCTTGTCGGCATAGCCGAAGGCCAGGCCGATGCGGAAAACACCGGCAGGGCTGCGATCGTCTCCTTCCTTCTTGACCGGTCCGTCGGGCTGCGCGTCATGCAAGCCAAGCCCCCATGCCGCGCCGTTCTTGCCGATGGTCACCGGCGCGGACGGAGCCGTCTCCCGCCACGTCTTGCCGTCGCGCTCATACGTGCGCAACGTGCCGTGGTCCACGTTCCAGCCGTCGACGGTCACCAGCACCATCTGTTTCGCGCCGGACCAGGCCAGGGGCGCGTCGGCCGCCGGTACGGACCCCGCGGCAAGGACGACCAGCGCCGCGAACGTGCAGGCACGCGACAAACGGGAAAGCGATGGCATGCGTGAGATGTCCTTGGCGATCAGGGTTCCAGCATCTGCTGGATACGGTCGAGATTGGCGACGAGCTGCGCGTGGCAGTCGTCGTCGCCTTCGCAAATATTCACGAAGAGGCCGTCCAGCAGGTGCTGCAGCGACGACTGGTAAAGCACGGGACTGGATGTACGGACGATCGTCATGCGCGGAGACCAGCAAGGCGATATCGGCCAGGGTGCGTAGCGGGTTGGAGGTATGCCGCGATACCGTGATCACCCGCCCGCGTCGCTCGCGGAAGAACCGCGCGATCTTGTACAGCGCCGGATGCCGGCCGTGCTCGGAAAACACCAGCAGCACGTCGCCCGGCGTTCGCCGCGGAGACATCCGCGGTCATCCGCGCGGTATCGAAGTTGTGCACGGTGAGGATGCCCATCAGCGACAGCTTGAGGGCGAAGCCGCGCGCATAGATGTCGTCCTCGCCAAGGCCGATGATGAAGACCTTGCCCGAACGCCCCGCCGTACGGATCGCCTCGACCGCCTCGTCGATGGTCTCCCGCGCGTTGATCAGCCGGGTCGCCTCCTCCGCCTCGGTCTTGCGCCGCCACAGGTTGCTGGCTTGCATCTGGCTCCTCGCGCCGGGAGTCGCGCTCACCGTGGCGTCCTCGTCGCCGTGGTCGGCGCGGGCAATCGCCTCGCCGACCGAGTACTTGAGGTCCGGATAGCCCCGGAAGCCCAGTTTCTGGGTGAACTTCACCACGCTGGACTGGCTGATGCCCAGCGCGTTGGCCAGTTGCTGCGAGGAGTAGTCGCGCAACAGGAGGGAATTCTCCAGGATGAAGTCGGCGATACGCCGCTCCACCGCCGACATGCGGTCGCGTTCCGAACGGATTTTGACCAGGGGCGACATGGCGATTCAGGCTCTCTCAGTGGACCTTTTCCAGTCCGCGGATCTCGCGGATACCCAGGCCGGGCGCATCGGTCACCGAGATCTCCGACTCGTTGAAGATCACCCCACCGTCGACAGGGTTGTACTGGCAAAGCGACGGCCCGTCGAGATCCACCTTGGTAATGACGTCCGCCCGGGCCACCGCCACATGGACGGCGGCGGCAACGCTGATGCTGGTTTCCAGCATGCAGCCGATCATGCACTCCACGCCGTACATGGCGGCGATATCGGCAATGCGGATGGCATTGGAGATGCCGCCGGTCTTCATCAGCTTGATATTGATGATGTCGGCCGCGCGCATGCGGATCAGTTCGATCACCTCCATCGGCCCGAACACGCTCTCGTCGGCCATGATCGGGGTGTGCACCCGCTCGGTCACATAGCGCATACCGGCCAGGTCGCGCGCCTTCACCGGCTGCTCGACCAGTTCCAGGCGCACCCCGGCATCTTCCAGCGTGCGCAGCGCGTAGACCGCCTGCTTGGCGGTCCAGCCCTGGTTGGCGTCCAGGCGCAGCAGGGCCCGGTTCTCGACCGCCGCGTAGATCGCGCGTACCCGTTCGATATCGACGCCGATGTCCTTGCCGACCTTGATCTTCAGCGACTCGAAGCCGCGGTCCACCGCATCGATCGAATCGGCGACCATCTTGTCGATATAGTCGACGCTGATCGTGATATCGGTGGTGATCGCCGGGTCGCCGCCGCCGAGCAGCTTGTACAAGGGCGCGCCGTAGAGCTGCCCCCAGAGATCGTAGATGGCGATTTCCACCGCCGCCTTGGCGCTGGAATTCTTTTCCATCGCACCCTGGATCAGCTGGGTGATTGCGGTTGAGGTCGGCGATGTCCTGGCCGATCAGGCGCGGCGAGATGTAATGACGGATGGCATCGATGATCGAGCCGTGGGTGTCGCCGGTGATGACCGCCGTGGCCGGCGCCTCGCCGTAGCCGATGTGTCCGGTGTCGGTGTGCACCATGACGACGATGTCTTCGACCATGTTGACGGTGCGCAGCGCCGTCTTGAACGGCGTCTTCAGCGGTACCCGCAGCATGCCGAACTGGATGTCGGTGATTTTCATGAGGACGAAAGTGTTCCCGTTTTCGTGGCTGGGAGGGATCAGGGACGAATGCGGACGATGCTGGTCATGCGGTCGACATAGGACTGGTGGTCGTTGAACATCAGGGGCAGCAGCGGCGTGACCGAAACCTCGTTGAGCTTGATCCGGCGCATCGAACCATCGGCCTGGCGGTAGCTCATGCCACCGGTGTCGTGGATGACGTAGGGTTCGCCGTCGACCTTGCCGATCACCATCATCACGTGGCCGGGGATATAGACCAGGTCGCCGACTTCCAGCGCCATGGCCGCCCTGGTTCGCGCCTCGTGGTTGTCGGCATCGGTGAACGCGCGGTGCTCCAGTCCGGGGCTGATGCTCTGGTCGCGCGTATTGCGCGGCATCTGCACGCCCATGCTGCGGTAGACATCGGAGACGAAGCCGCTGCAGTCGCGGCCGTTATAGGCGTGGCCCCAGCCATAGCGCTCGCCGAGGAACTTGAAGGCCTGGCGGATGATATTGGCCCGGGTCAACGGCAGGTAATCGGCTGCCGTATCCTGGTTGCGCTGCAACAGGGCGGGGCTGAAGCCAAGCGAACCGTCTTCGTGGCGTACCGGCAAGGTCAGGGTGTAAGACGTATACGGCCCCTGCCCGTTCACCGGCTGGTCGGCGGGCAGCGCGGTATCCAGCGGCACGCGCGTGCCCATGTCCAGTTGCAGTTCGGAGACGGCCGGCATTTCAGGCGTGAACACCGTACGCGGCCTGGCGCCGGTGATGACGCGATACGGTTTGCTGTCCACATAGGCGAAGACATCTTTCGCGCTACCTTCGGCGACGTTTTCGCGTGCGGTCCACGCCGCATAGCGCGGGCTGACCACGAACAACCACCGCCCGTCGCGGCTGGCCTGGGCGATGACCACGGGGTCGCCGGGAAACAGCGCGCTTTCCTGGAAGCGATCGATATCCGTATCGCCGCTGTGGCTGAAGACACGCAGATCGGTCGGGTAGCCACGCAAGGCGGCACGCTGCACGACCAGGCCGTAGCGGGTCGGTGTCTGCGCGGGAATCGCATCCAGCGCCAGGTTCGCCATCGCCGCGTCGATCGTTGCCGCCGGCACCGGCTTGCCGGCGACATCGAAGAGTTCGCCCGAGGGACGCTTCGACAGTTTTTCGATCCAGCCTTTCACCTGCTCCTGGGGCAAGGTCGCCGGCAGGTTGCGGACCTCGTGCATCGACGGGTCGAGGCTTTGTACCTTGGCGTTGAGTGCCGCAATGGCCGCGGTGTCCAGCACCATGCGGTTGGCGTCGGCCAGCTTGCCGACCCAGAACTCCGGCGTGAGTTGCGCGTCGCCGATACCGATCACGCCTGAGGCGGGTACCGGCATGGCCTCCCGCGCCTGGACCGCTCCGGCAAAGGCAAGGGCCAGGGTCGCGGCGAGCAGGGAAAGTCGCATGCGTTTCATTCCATCCATCCTTACAAAGCCAGCTTCGACAACACGGAGGCCACCACCAGGCCGAAACCCGTGCCGAGGATATAACCGAGCAGGGCCAGCAGGACGCCTACCGGCACCAGCGAGCGTGAGTAGGTCGCCGCCAGCACGGGTGTGGCGGCGACGCCGCCGATATGCGCCAGCGAGGAGATACCGCACAGGTAAAGGTCGAAATGGAACAGTCGCGCGGCCAGCGCCAGCAGGACCGCGTGGATCGCGATCACGGTGACGCCGCAGAGCAGGTACATCGGCGCGGCGGCGATACCGGCGAAACTGCTCTGCGAGGCAAGTACGGCGACCACGCTGATCAGCAGCGCGCTCGATACGGCGCCGGCACCGGGCAAGCGGGCCAGCGGCGTGTGTGCCGCGACCAGGCCGGCGATGGTCGCGATCAGGATGGTCCAGGTGGTCGCCGACACCATGCTGGAGAGGGGCAACAGACCGCCCAGCCAGGCCGATCCTGCCGCGACCAGCAAGGCGATGCCAAGCCAGAGCAGCACGCTGTCGGACGTCGCCGGGCCGCGCGCCACCGGCTCGGCCACGACCATGTCCGCGCTGGACGTTGCCCGCGTCCAGCGATTGAACGCGGGCGCCAGTCGCGCCACGGAAAACAGCACGACCACCCACATCGAATAACAGAGCGCGTCCGTCAGCAGGGTCGTCGCCAGCGAGGTATCGGACATGCCGACCGCCTGTTTCACCGCGATCATGTTCGCCGTACCGCCCATCCAGCTGCCGCTGAGCGAGGCCAGCGGCTTCCAGCCATCACCCGGCAGCCAGTGACGGAAGATCAGCCAGGCGACCACGAAGGCGGTGAACAGGCTGACCGACGTACAGGCAAAAACCGCGAGTACCCGGGGTCCCAGCGCGAAGATCGCGCGCAAGTCGCAGTTGATCATCAGCAGGAATAACAGCGCCGGCACCAGCCGCGCCACCAGCATGCCCTGCGCGGCGTGGATCTCCTCGCTGGCCGACCACAGGCCACCCACCGAGAGCGCCGTCACCATCAGGTAAGTCAGCACGATGGGCGGCAGGATCTGGAAGAAGCGCCAGTTGTAGCGCCGCTCGATCGCGGGCCAGAGCCCGGCAGCCAGCAACATCACGGCGAGGTAAGGCCATACCGACTGGATCATGCGTCCCCTTTGGTAAACCGCCGCCGCGGCAGGTTTTGGAATAGCTATTCCTGTATATAACACAGGAAGCATAAATTATTGACCACGGTTTGCAAGCATGTTACACAACGACTTCGGGACGTCATATCCGACGGTTTCTTCCCTGGGGACGCTCATAGTGAATGCGGTACCGCCCTCTGTCATGGCGACGCCGATGTCGTATCGGCATCCTTGCCTTTTTGCTTGCCACGTCGCCCGGTGCCATGGCGGCGACCGACATCGATCCGCTCCGGCAATCCATCGACCTGATCGATGCCGGGCACTTCAAGGCCGCCGAAGCCGATATAGCCGCCGCGCTCGCCCAGCCGGACCTGCCCGCCGATACACGCGAGGCGCTCACCTTCCAGCGCGAACGCATGCGCCGCATCCTGATCGACTTCACCCTCGACGCCGAGGCGGTCAAGGCGAAGTTGCGCAAGCAGATACCCGATCTTACCGACGCGGAGTTCTCGCGCTGGGACGCGGCGGGCCTGCTCGAAAAACAGACCATCGACGGCCGCACGCTTTATTTCAAGCGCGCGCCGGGCAACCTGTTCCGCATCAGCCCCGAGGCGGTGGCGCGACGCAAGCTGCAGACGCCGATCACCGACGGCCCGAATGAAACGCTCAATGCGCACCACCGCGCCGTGCGTGCCGCCGCGCTCGCCAGTGGCAAGAGCAGCGTATTGCCCCATCGCATGCAGGTCACCCAGATCGTCACCGTGAATGCCGATGCCGTTCCCGCCGGCGAAACCGTGCGCGCGTGGATCCCCTACCCGCGTGCCATTCCCGGCCAGCAGGAAAACATTCACCTGCTCAGCAGCGTGCCGGCGAAAGCCGAGGTTGCTCCGGAATCGGCCCTGCAACGCACCGCGTTTCTCGAACGACCTGCGCAGGCCGGCAAGCCGACGACGTTTTCGATCACCTATGAAGTGACGATCTTCGCGCAATACCACGTTATCGACCCGGCAAAGGTCGTGCAGGCGACGATCACGCCCGAGCTGGCTCCCTATATTGCCGAGCGCGCCCCACATATCGTCTTCACCGAGGCGATGCGCGAGTTCTCACGCAAGGCCGTCGGCAACGAGACCAATCCCTATCGGATCGCGCAGAAGCTTTTCGCCGCGGTCGACCCGATTCCCTGGGCCGGCGCGCGCGAATACTCAACGATTTCCAATATCGGCGATTACACCTTGCATGCCGGCCACGGCGACTGCGGCGAGCAGACCTTGCTGCTGATGACCCTGCTGCGCATGAACGGCATTCCGACGCGCTGGCAGTCCGGCTGGATCTTCTCCGACGGCAAGTACAACAACATCCACGACTGGGGGCAGGTCTACCTCGCGCCTTACGGCTGGGTGCCGGTCGACGTCACCTTCGGCCGCCTGCATCCGGGCACGAACGCCCGGCCCGGCGACGGCACGCTCGAGTGGTTCTACCTCGGCGGCCTCGATGCGTACCGCATCGCCTTCAACGACGACTATTCGCAACCTTTCGTTCCGCCGAAGCGGTTCTTCCGCTCCGAGACGGTCGATTCGCAGCGCGGCGAAGTCGAGTGGAAGGGCGGCAACCTGTATTTCGATCAGTGGGACTACGACTTTCAGTGGCACACGGTGACACCGGCGCAGGGGAACGCTGGCGGTTAGACCAGGCCATTCATGGCGGTATCGACAACATCTATCGGGGAGTGGGAGATGGGGGAGATGAACAAGAACCGGCGCGGCTTGCGTCATGGCGCACTTTGCATGGCGATCGGCCTGTGCCTGGCGGCCTGGCAGCCGGTGCACGCGGCAAACACCGACGGTTCGGTGGTCGGCCGCACTGTTCCTGGCGCAGTGGTTACCATACGAGACCCGAATACCGGGCTTACCCGTTCGGTCACCGCCGATTCGACCGGCAATTACCGCTTCCCGTACCTGCCTGTCGGCCACTACACGCTGGACAGCAGCAAGGATGGCAAACCCGTTGGCGAACCGCTGCAGGTCACGGTCAGCCTCGGCAACGCGACCACGGTCAACGTCGGCGAAAAGTCAGGTGCCACCGAACTGGAAGGCGTCAGCGTCACCGCATCCAGCGTGGTCTCGGCGGTCGACGTCACCTCCACCGAATCGGCGACCAATATCAGCCGCGAACAGCTGGCCCGGTTACCGGTCGAGCAGGATGTCGCAGCGGTCGCCCTGCTTGCCCCGGGGGTGAACAAAGGCAATGCCAGTTTCGGTGGCATCTCCTTCGGCGGTTCGTCGGTCGCCGAGAACTCGTTCTATGTGAACGGCCTGAACGTTACCGATTTCTACAACCGCAACGGCTTCTCGCAGGCCCCCTTTGCGTTCTACCAGGAATTCCAGGTCAAGACGGGCGGCTATTCGGTCGAGTTCGGCCGTACCACCGGCGGCGTGGTCAATGCGGTCACCCGCTCGGGCACCAACGAATTCAAGTTCGGCACCGAACTGACTTTCGAACCGAGCGACTGGCAGGCCCAGGCCAACAACCATTACTGGAATGGCCAGCGCTACCTGACCTCGAGCGAGGACAACTACACGCGGACCAAGCTCAACGTGTTCGCGTCCGGCCCGATCATCAAGGACAAGCTGTTCTTCTTCGCCATGTACGAGGCGCGCGGCTATACCCCGCAGAACACCAACGACCAGGGCACCACGCTGACCCTCAACGACACGGACAGCGGCTTCTGGGGCACCAAGATCGACTGGCATATCAACGACAAGAACCTGCTCGAGTTCATGGCCTTTTCCGACAAGGACTCCAACGTCGGCCAGGTCTACGACTACAACCTGGCCACCGACAGGACCAGTGACTCGAAGAAGGACGAGATCTACAGCGACACCGGCGGCAAGAACTGGGCCCTGACCTGGACCAGTTACCTCACCAACGACCTGTCGATGAAGCTGATGTATGGCAAGAACGAAAACGAGACGTTCACCCGTGCGCAGAGCGACCTGGATTGCAATCCGGTACGCGAAACCGCCGTGCCGCCGCCGGACGGCGTCTCGCTCGGCTGCAGTTCCAGCACCGCCATCCAGAAACTCAACGACACCCGCAAGCAGGGCCGCGCCGACTTCGAATGGACGCTAGGCGACCACCTCGTGCGCTTCGGCTACGACCATGAGGTCGATACATCCGACTTCCAGCAGCGCTATCCGGGCCCGGGCGGTTACTACTACAACATCTACGAAACCACGCCGGGCGCCACCCTGGAGAACGGCGGCGTCGTGCCGGCCGGCTATACCGCCTATGTGCGCGCGCGTCGCCAGGAAGTCGCCGGCAACTTCGAAACGACCAATTCGGCTTTCTATGTCGAGGACAACTGGAACATCACCCAGAACTTCCTGCTGAACGTCGGTCTGCGTCGCGATGCCTTCGACAACAAGGACGGCGACGGCCGCAGCTACATCAAGATGGACAATATGATCGCGCCACGCCTGGGCTTCTCCTGGGACGTGAAGGGCGATGGCACCACCAAGATCTTCGGTAACCTCGGCCGCTATTACCTGCCGGTGGCCAACGTGATCAGCATCAAGCAGGCCGGCGGCCTGCTCGACGAACGCACCTACTACGGGTTCGACGGCTACCAGATCCTCGACCGCAACGGTCTGCCGTATGCGATGCCCATCCTCGGCCCGCAAATCGGTCCGGTCGACGATTCCCAGGGCAACGGCACCGTCGGCGACCTGCGCTCCGAGGTCGACCGCAACATGGATTCGGTCTATCAGGACGAGGCCATCCTCGGCTTCCAGCAGGCGATCACCGACAAGTGGTCCTGGGGCGTCAGTGGCACCTATCGCAAGCTGCATAACGCGATCGACGACATGGAGATAAGCGCGACCGGCAAATGCGGCCCTGACGGTTACATCGGATGGGTCATGGCCAATCCGGGGAAGAAGGTCTCCGTGTGGGGCGACACCAATTGCGACGGCACGGCCGATGGCTGGGTCACCGTCGACACGTCCAGGGAAGGCTGGGCGATGTTCGATGCCCAGGACAATTACCTTGGCCAGCGCGGCTGGAAGAAGCCGAAGCGCACGTACGGCTCGCTGGAATTCCAGGTCGATCGCGCCTGGGACGAGAAATGGGCCTTCAATGCCTCCTACGTGCTGTCCTGGAATCGCGGCAATGCGGAGGGTCCGGTGAACTCCGATACCAACTTCGACGACACCGGCCGCACCGAAAACTTCGACGATCCCTGGGTCAATCTCTCCAGCGGCTACCTGCCGAACGACCATCGCCACCAGTTCAAGCTGCGCGGTACCTATGCCATCAACAGGCACTGGCAGGTGGGCGCCGACCTTAGCGTGCTTTCGGGCAGCCCGATCACCGGCTACGGCGTTGGCGACCCGTACGACAACAAGGTCTACCACAGCTATTTCATCTGCGTGGCCAACTGTGACGCCGTGCGCTCGCAGGATCGGGTTTACGAGGAGTCGCCGCGCGGCAAGTACGGGCGCACCCCATGGACCTATGACCTAGGCGCCAGCCTGACCTATCTGACGCCGGTCAGCGAAAAGAGCAACCTGCGCGTCAAGTTCGCGATCTACAACCTGCTCAACCAGCAGCGCATCCTGGGCGTGGACCAGGACCTGCAGACCTCGGTCGGCGGGACCAGCAGCACCTTCCTGCAACCGCAGCGCTTCCAGTCCCCGCGCTTCGGCCAGTTGACGGTTTCGGTGGACTTCTGATGTCCTTCCTCCCGGCGGCCCGCATCTGCGGGCCGCCTTCTTTTTGAAGGAACGCATCGATGAAAGCCGACCCCGAAGTATCCGTCGTTCGACGCCGGCAGAGCTTCGATGAGATGATCGCCGGCGAGCAAGCGGCGGACCACTGGCAGAGCCTATGAAACCGATCCGTAGCGTCGCCTTTTCCCTGCTTGTCGCCTGTGGCGCGCTCCACGCGCAGCAGGATCGTCCGCTGACCCTCGACACCCATGTCGATATTCCCTTCGGCTACATGACCGAGCCGCGCTTCGACGCCGGCAAGGACAGCGTGCTCAAGGTCGACCTGGATAAAATGAAGCGCGGCGGACTGGATGCCGCCTTCTTCATCATCTATGTCGAGCAGGGCCCGCTGACGCCGGCCGGCTATGCCAGGGCCGTCGCCCAGGCGGCAAAGAAATACGATGCCATCGACCTGATGGTGCAGCGCTACCCGGATCGCATCCGCCTCGCTCGCACGCCACAGGACGTACGCGAAAACAAGGACGCGGGGCGCCTGTCGGCGATGATCGGCATCGAGAACAGCTATTCGCTGGGCCATGACCTGAAACGGCTCGATGCCGCCTATGCGCGCGGTGCCCGCTATGTCGGCCTGGCCCACGTCGGCAACAACGATCTTTGCGGCAGTTCGCTCCCGAAGAAGGAACTCGGCGACAAGCCGGACAGCAACCTCGGGCTCAGCGACTTCGGCCGCAGCGTGGTCAGGCGCGCGAACGCGCTCGGCATCATGGTCGATGTCTCGCATTCCTCCGACGCCTGCGTGCGCGACGTACTCGCCTTGTCGACAGCGCCGATCATTGCTTCGCACTCCTCGTCGCGCGCGCTGACCAGGCATCCGCGCAACCTGCCGGATGACCTGCTTCGCGCCATCGCCGCCAAGGGCGGCGTGATCCAGGCCGTGGCGTACAAGGAGTTCCTGAAGATCGACCCGGCCCGCGAGGCGGCGGAGAAGCAGTTGCAAAAGGACATCGCCAAGGCCCAGGGCGATGCCAAATACGACAGCGAGAAGGACGACTACCTGCCCGCCTATGCCGAGGGCATGCAGCGCATCCAGCAGAAGTATCCGCTGGCGACCCTGGAGGACTTCCTCAACCACATCCAGCACATGGTCAAGGTCGCCGGCATCGACCATGTCGGCATCGCCTCGGATTTCGACGGCGGTGGCGAGATCACCGGCTGGATGGACGCCTCCGAAACACGCAACGTCACCGCCGGCCTGCGTCGTCGGGGCTTCAGCGACGCGGATATCGCGAAGATATGGAGCGGCAACCTGTTGCGCGTCTGGGGCGAGGTGGAGAAAGCGGCCTCGCCGTACGACCGCCTGTTCGACGAGGCGATGTCGCGCTATGACCTGCCCGGCCTGGCCGTCGGCGTGATCGACCATGGCAAGCTCGTCTACGAACGCACTGCCGGCGAGCGCATCGCCGGGTCGGGGCAGGCGATCGACAAGGACACGCTGTTCAAGATCGCCTCGAACAGCAAGGCGATGACCACCGCCCTGCTCGCCCGCCTGGTCGCCGCCGGCAAGCTGCACTGGGACGACCCGGTGACGAAATACCTGCCTTCGTTTCGCATGTACGACCCCTGGGTCACCCGAGAGATCCAGGTGCGCGACCTGCTGATCCACGACAGCGGCATGCGCGAAGGGGCGGGCGACCTGATGCTCTGGCCCGAACCGAATACCTTTACCCGCAAGGACATCCTCGCCGGCCTGGCCTATCTGAAGCCCGCGCACAGCTTCCGTTCGCGCTACGCCTACGACAACCTGCTCTATGTCGTGGCGGGCGAGGTGGCCGCCGCCGCGGGCGGTGCGCCGTACGAGACCCTGCTGCGCCGCGAGGTCTTCAAGCCCATGGGCCTGGACCGTTGCCAGATCGGTGAATGGCGGCGCGATGCCGTCGGCAACGTGGCCCAGCCACATCGGCGCGACAACGACCACAACGTGGTTACCAATGCCGACGGCGAGACCGTGCCGGCGATCACCTCGGCGGCGGCCGGCGGCGTGCGCTGCAGTCTCGACGACATGCTGCGCTGGGCCGGCAACTGGCTGACCCCGACGCCGGCCGAACTGGCCTGGCTGACTCCCGCCCAGCGCGAGCCGTTGTGGTCGGCGCAGATGCCGATGCCGGTTGGCCAGCGCCGCCGCGAATGGAACGATACCCATCTTTACGCGTACGGCTATGGCTGGCGGCTGGCCGACGTCGATGGCCAGTGGAGCGTCTCGCATACCGGCACGCTGTCGGGCATGTACTCGACGCTGAGCATGTTGCCGAAGCAGCAATCGGGCTTCGTTATCATGATGAATGGCGGCAGCGAGGATGCGCGCGACGCACTTGCCGAAGCGCTGCTCAAGCATTTCACCGCGCCGGGTGAAGACCGCACCGTGGCCTGGTATGCCCAGAGGATGAAGGCCGCCGGGGCTGCGCCAAAGGCCAGCCACGTACCCGATACCTCGGTACGCAAGGCGGCAACGCCGGACGAGGCAAGATCCTATCTCGGGATCTGGCGCGATCCGTGGTTCGGCGAAGTCTCGATCTGTCCCGTGAAGGACGGGGTAAGCCTGGTCTCCGCGCGTTCGCCGATGATGACTGGCGTGCTGCAACGCGTGGGCAAGCGTACGCTCGTCCAGTGGAACAACCCGGCCGTCGACACCGAAGCATGGGTCGACCTTGTGCCGGCGGACAAGGGATCCGTTTCGCATCTCCACCTGACCAAGGTCGACCCCGATGCCGATTTCAGCAACGATTTCGAAGACCTCGACTTCAGCCGCAGCGGCGATTGCCATTAGTCGCTGGCCGATCGCCACCCTGCTCGTGCTCGCCGTCGCCGGGACGGCCGGCGCCCGCGAGCCGGCCACGATGATCTCGCCCGCGCGCACGCCGATCGAGGCGGGCATGATCGACATCCGCGAACTGGTGCCGGATATCGCCGAGGATATCCACTACGCCGGTAGCGACAACTTCACCGGTGCTCCCGTCGACGGATACGAGGCGCCACGCTGTTACCTGGTGCGGTCGGCGGCGCTGGCCCTGCAGCAGGTGGAGAAGTCGCTGCGCAAACAGGACATGCGCCTGAAGATCTGGGATTGCTATCGTCCCGCGCGCGCCGTGCAGGCCTTCGTCCGCTGGGCAGGCGACCTGCGCGACCAGCAGACCAAGGCCGCGCACTATCCGAACCTGGACAAGCGCGCCCTGCTCGGCGATTACATCGCGCCCGTGTCCGGGCATAGCCGCGGCGCGACCGTCGACCTGACCCTGATGCAATGCACCGCGGGCGGCAAGGATTGCAAGCCGCTCGACATGGGTACCGACTTCGATTTCTTCGATCCACTGGCCCATACCGACTCCCCATCGGTCACCCCCGCGCAGCACGCGAACCGCCAGCGCCTGCTCAAGGCCATGGAAACCGGCCGCTTCGCTAATTACCCACAGGAGTGGTGGCATTACACCTTGCGCATCGGCCCATCGCAGACGCTCATCCACAACTTCCCGGTGAAATGACCATGCGTCCGCACCGTGCCTACCCCACCGCGCTGGCCATCGCGAAAAACCATCTCTGACACCGGCGAAAGCATCGCGAAACATGAACTGCGCTACGCTTCGGGCACCCCACCCGGAATCGTCGTCATGCGTCGCATCCTCCTCGCCGCCAGCCTTCTCGCCACGCTTTTCGCCGGCACCGCGTCGGCGGACGACGCGCCCAGGGTGATCGCCCTCGGCGCGCGCCTGGAGCACTACGACTATCCGTATCCGGTGCATTGGTTCCCGATCGAAAGCCAGGGCAAGTCGCTGCAGATGGCTTACCTGGATATCGAGCCGACGAAACCGAACGGGCATACCGCCGTACTGCTGCACGGCAAGAATTTCTGCGCGCCGTACTGGGTCGCCACCGCCGAGCGCCTGCGCGACCGCGGCTACCGCGTCGTCGTGCCGGATCAGATCGGCTTCTGCAAATCGTCCAAACCGGGCGACTACCAGTACAGCCTCCAGCAACTGGCAACCAATACGCATGCCCTGCTCGCCAGCCTGGGTATCGACAAGGCCACGGTCGTCGGGCATTCGATGGGCGGCATGATCAGTGCGCGCTACGCCCTGATGTTCCCGGCAGCGGTCGAAAAGCTGGTCCTGGTCGATCCATTGGGGCTGGAAGACTGGCAGGCAAAGGGGGCGCCGTGGCGCAGCGTCGATGCCTGGTACAAGGGCGAGCTGAAGACCAGCTACGCGACGATCAGGGCGTACGAGCAGAAGATCTACTACGGCGGCACCTGGAGCCCCGACTACGATCGCTGGGTGCTGCTGCAGGCCGGCATGTATGAAGGCGATGGCCGAGAAACCTCGGCCTGGGCCGGCGCACTGACGTACGACATGATCTTCACCCAGCCGGTCGTGCACGAGTTCCCGCATATCAAGGTACCGACCGTGCTGATCATCGGCCAGGCCGACCGTACCGCCATCGGCAAGGAAGGCACGCCCCCGGAGGTCGCGGCCAGGCTTGGCAACTATGCCGAGCTTGGCAAGGAGGCCGCGCACGCGATTCCCGGCGCGAAACTGATCCCGCTCGATGGCCTGGGTCATGCACCGATGATCCAGGCACCGGAACGCTTCTACAAAGCGCTGGACGACGCCCTGGCCGAGTGAGCCAGCGGGAAGGCGAGTACTTCGGAGGTATAGGTCTCGACGACCAGGCTGAAGGGATGGTTGCCTTCGTCGCGCAATACCGCGCGATGTTGCAGCACGTCGTGCGGGACGACCAGCGGCCCCGCCGGGATCGTCGGCAACGAGGCATGCATTTCCCAGTCTTCGGGCAGTGGCTGCCACAGCAGGCGCGCGTCGAGCGTCTGCCGGCGGAAATTCAGCGGCTTGCACCACGATGCCGAACGGCGTATCGCTGCTGTCGAGCTGATGGTTCATATCGGCGGTCAGGCGCGAAGGCACGTACCAGTTATCCGCCTCGGACAGCACGCGTTCGCCACAGGCCAGCTGCACCCGGCGATAACGGACCGGCTCGTCGGGACCGATGCCGAGCTCGGCGCGCGCGCCTTCCGGCAAGGGCTTGTCGGCGTTCTTCACCTGGTGCGCGACGATCTTCGCCACCGGCGCCAGATGATGCGTATCGCACCAGCGCTGGATGGTCAGGGTCGCACTGGGATGGCTGAGCAGGTCGGCGTTGAAGCCCTGCAGGATGGCCAGTGCCTGCAGCGCGGGTTTCGAAACTGTCGGGCCAGGGCGTCGTCGCCGGGGCGCGGGCGGTCGCCGTCGATGCAAGGCCACAGACAGCCAGCGCGGTCGCCGCCAGCAGGCCTCGTTTCTGGATCTTTTCTTTCACTTTCTCAAAGTCCTTTGGCCGCCTGCGCGACCGCTCTGAACAATGCCCTCCCCTTGTTCATGGTCTCTTCCCACTCCGCGGCGGGATCGGAGTCGTAAACGATACCGCCGCCCGCCTGAACGTGCAGGCGACCGTCCTGGATCACCGCGGTCCGGATCGCGATCGCGGTATCCGCGTCGCCCCACCAGCCGATCCAGCCGATCGCGCCGGCGTAGATGTTGCGCTTGAACGGCTCGAGCTCCTGGATGATTTCCAGCGCGCGGATCTTCGGCGCACCGCTCACGGTACCGGCCGGGAAGGTCGCCTTGATGACATCCATGTAGGAGAGGCCGTCGGCGATATCGCCCTCGACCTGCGAGACGATATGCATCACATGCGAATAGCGTTCGACGACGAAGGCATCGGTCAGCTCGACGCTGCCGGTACGGCTGACCCGGCCGACATCGTTGCGGCCCAGATCGATCAGCATCAGGTGCTCGGCGCGCTCCTTCGGATCGGCGAGCAGTTCGGCTTCCAGTGCCTGGTCTTCCGCCTCGTCGGCGCCTCGCCTGCGCGTGCCGGCGATCGGACGCAGGACCACGCGGCCGTCTTTCAGGCGCACCAGGATCTCCGGCGACGAACCGACGATCTGGGTGCTGCCGATGTCGATGAAGTACATGTACGGCGACGGATTCATCGCGCGCAACGCGCGATAGACGTCGACCGGGCGCGCGTTGAAACCGACGCTGAGGCGTTGTGAAGGCACGACCTGGAAGATGTCGCCGGCGAGGATGTATTCCTGCGCGCGGCGCACCATCGCCTCGTATTCCTCGCGGGTGAACGAGGACTTGAAGTCGGCCTCGTCGAGCACGGTCGGCTGCAGCATCTGCGGGTACGACAGCGCCGCTCTGGCGCAGGCGGAAAGCCAGCGCATCGAGTCGGCGCCCGGCTTCCGCGTACGCCTGCGGCTCGCGACGGATCGGCGTGCACGATCAGGTACAGGCGGCCCTTGAGGTTGTCGAAGACGGCGACTTCCTCGGCGAGCATCAGCAGGACGTCGGGCGTGCCGAGCTCGTCGCGCTTGTCCCACTGTGCCAGCCGCGGCTCGATATAGCCGATCGTCTCGAAGCCGAAATAGCCGACCAGGCCACCGGTGAAATCCGGCAGCTCCGGCAGCCGTGGCACGTCGTACTGCAGGCGCAGCCTTTCGATCTCGCCCAGCGGATCGTCCAGGTGACGCCGTTCGACGACCTCTCCGGCATTCCTCGATCTTCCAGCTCGTGGCCGCGCAGGCGATACACGCGCCGCGCCGGCAGGCCGATGATCGAATAACGTCCCCAGGTGGCGCCACCCTCGACCGATTCGAACAGGAAGGTATACGGGCCGTCGGCCAGCTTCAGGTACACCGACAGCGGCGTGTCGAGGTCGGAAAACACCTCGCGTACCAGCGGTATGCGCGTATGCCCCTGCGCGGTCAACGCGTCGAATTCGTCTCGGGAGATCACGGCGGAGCTCTTGGCGGGGGAGCCCGACATCGTACCAAGAACGCGCAACCTCGCCGACGAACGACAAGCCGCGCGAGGTCACCGCAAAAGGAAACCGGAAGGAGTGGCCGAAGCGACGTGAGGTTCCTTCTAGCCAGTGCAAATGCCCGAAGCGGCGTGAGGTTCCTTCTCCCTCCGGGGGAAGGTGCCCCGAAGGGGCGGATGGGGGCGCCCGAGCGCCCTCTACGTCAAACGAAGCAACATCAAGTGCCCTCGAGCCTGTTTCGATGCGCCTCGAGGGTGCTTGTAGTTGCTTGTCCGCTTCGTTAGGGAGTCAGAGGGCGCTCGGGCGCCCCCCATCCGCCCTTCGGGCACCTTCCCCCGGAGGGGAGAAGGAACCACACGCCGCTTCGGGCATGCGTTCTGTGTCTTTGCGGCTCTATTCGCTTCGTTAGGGGAGTCAGAGGGCGCTCGGGCGTCCCCATCCGCCCTTCGGGCACCTTCCCCCGGAGGGAGAAGGGACCACACGCCGCTTCGGTCTACCCGCTGGGCAACTTGATCGTGGTTTCGGCGTTTTTGTTGAGTGCTTAGCCCAGGCGTTGCCTGGCCATGCCCTTCAGGTGCAGCGTGAACGCCACGCCGCTGCCGTCATCGAGATTTCTTGCGCTGGCGCTGCCGCCATGGCGTTCGGCGACCAGCCTGACCACGTACAGGCCCAGGCCCAGGTGCGGCGCGTCGCCGGGCGTGGCCTTGTCGCGCAGGCTGACCAGGGAATCGAACAGACGACCCTGCATCGCCGCCGGTAGCGGCGGACCCTCGTTGGCCAGTTCGAGGTCGGCGCCATCGGATGTGGCGACCAGGGTCAGGCGTAGCCAGCCGCCGGGCGGGGTGAACGAGAGAGCGTTGTCGAACAGCTTGTCCAGTGCCTGGGCGATCAGTTCGGGGGCGCCGTGCATGGTCAGCGGAACGTCGGGGACGATGCACTCGACGCGGCGGTCGCCAGCCAGTGGCCGATAGGCCGCGGCGCAGCCGCGCACGACATCGACCAGGTTGACGTCCTCGGGTTCGGCGGCGGCGATCGCGCGCTCCATGCGGCTGGCTTCGCTCATCGCGCGGACCAGGGCGCCCAGTCGCGCCACGCCATCGCGCGCGCGGTCGAGATACGGCCGGGCCTCGGCGGAGAGGCCGGCGTGGTCGAGGTTGTCCAGCGAGGACTTGACGATGGCCAGCGGGGTGTTCAGTTCATGCGACAGCTTGGAGGCCAGCGTGCGCAGGTAATCCGTATAGCTGCCGACGACATCGAACAGGGTGGCGAAGCTGCGCGCCAGATCGCCCAGTTCGTCCTCGGCGTCGATCAGCGGGAACGGGCCGTCCAGACGGCCGTCGTTCGCCTGGGCGCGCTCGGCCGCATTGCGCAGGCGACGCAGGCGCAGGGTCAGGCGCGTGGCGAACAGGAGCAACGCACCGCCGGCGACCAGCAGGGCGGCGACGCTGGCCAGCAACAGGCCAAACAGCGCACGGTTGGCCAGCAGCGGCACTGCGCGGCTCGGCTGCTCGAGCAGGACGACGCCACGCACCGAGCCGTGGGTCGTGACCGGCACGGCGGCGGCAAGCACGACGCTGCCGCGACCTTCGCCGGCACGCCAGGAGGTGGCCGGGGTGCCGGCCAGCGCGTCGCGGACTTCCGGCAGATCCACCCGTGGCGAGTCCTCGGCCCAGGCATCGGCCGGATCCAGCCGGGTCGCCAGCAGGCTGCGGTAGATCAGCGAGGCGAACCAGCCGGGCCGGTCCTTTGCCGGCTGGTCGGGCAAGTCGATACGCCCGTTCTGCGCGAGCAACCACGCCTGTGGCGCGAGCAAGCGTACGCGCACGCCTTCGGGCGCCAGCTCGCCCAGTTCGGTGGACAGGGTCGATGAGAAGGCCAGCAACGGCCTCACCGGCGCTGCCAGCGGGTCGGCGTCATGATGCGAGGGATCGAAGATACCGATGCCGAGCTGATCGAGGTCGGGCGTGCGCGGTACGCGCAGTTCAATGCGATAACCACCGCCGTCTTCCTGCCATTGCGCGGTGAGCCGGTCCGGCAGGCCGGCGACCGGATCGTCCTGGGGCACGGCGATAACCGGCCCCGGTGCCGAACTGGCCAGCAGGTAACGACGGCTGCCATTGCCGTTGCCGAGCGCCAGCACGATGTGATCCGCGCCGAGCACGAGGCGATCGTCGCCATCGGCGCGAACGCGGCGCGGTGCGTGCACGTCGACATACAGGTAAAGCCAGTTCGCATCCTCGGCAAGCAGCAGCTTGCCGTTCTTTCCCAGCGGCTGCATCCATGGCGTCAACGGCGCCCAGTCGTCCGCGTAACCGTCGATGGTGATCGGCTGGCTGGCCTGCTGCACATACCAGCCGCCGTCGGCGGGTGGCAAGGGCGCATCGACGACGACAAGGCTGCGCGCCAGGGCACGTGCCGAAGCGGTCAGCGCCTGCGCCTGCCCTTCGCGCAACAGGGTTTCCATCTGCCGCACGTACAGCCATCCCGCCAGCGGCAGGGCCAGCGTGCACAGGGCGACCAGCAGGAGTTTGCGACGCAGGCTCATGGCGCCATGCTAACCGGTGTCAATGCTTCGCTTCGTACGTCATGTATCGCGCGTGTCCGGCGACCTGGCTGAACTGGGCAAGCAGTTCCTTTCGCGAGGGATCCGCGTCCTTGATCGTCATCGACCAGCTCAGGCGGATGCCGCTGGCCGGGTCCGGTTCGCAGAACACCACCGCATCGTCGACCTGGTCGGCGCCCTGGTAGAGCACGCCATGACAGGCCATCGCGGCATTGGCCACCGGGAATGGCGAGACCTTGGCTCGCGGGTCACGCTTCAGATAGGCCTTCTGGTCGTCCTGCCATTCGGCATCCAGGGTCGGCAGCTTGCGCGGCCAGACGTTGAGTACCATCACGCGATCCGGATCGCCGGTCCATTCGCCGCGATATAGCACGAGGTCGACGCCGATGGCCCTGGCATACTGGCAGCAATCCTTCGTCCAGCCGCCCGGCACGGCGCCAAGGAGCGCCCAACCCGGCGCGCTACCGGCCTTGCCGTACACCATGACGCCGTCGTCAGCGTGTGCCGCCGTCACGCCAGCGAGCAGACAGCACAGCACGAACAGGTGGCGCATCACGGCGTCCAACGGTAGCCAACACCATGCACGGTCTCGATCGCGTCGAACTCCGGCGCGATGGCGATGAACTTCTTGCGGATGCGCTTGATGTGCGAGGTGATCGTCGCGTCGTCGACCACCAGCTCGGCCTCGCGCATCAGCTGGTCGCGGTTCTTCACGTGGCCGGGAAAACGGACCAGCGTATGCACCATCCAGAACTCGGTCACGGTGAGCGGGATCTCCGCGCCGTTCCAGGTCACCCGCATCCGCTCCGATTCGAGCTTCAGCGGGCCATGGGCAATCACCGTCTCGCTCGACGCCGGGGCCTTCAACGACTCGATGCGCCGGAACAGCGCGGCGATGCGCGCGGCCAGCTGGTGCAGGCTGGTGTCCTTGCTGAGGTAGTCGTCCGCGCCGAGGCGCAGGCCCGAGATCACGTCGAAATCGGAATCGCGCGCGGTGAGGAAAATGATCGGCAAGGTGGACGACTTCGCGCGCAGTTCGCGGCAGAGGTCGAAACCGCCCTCCGGCTCGTCGCCGAGGCCGATGTCGATGATGACCAGCTCCGGCAGGCGCATGGCGAAGGCGACCGAGGCGTCGCCGCGGGAACCGTAGCCGCGCGCCTCGTAACCGAAGCGGTTGAGCGCCTCGACGTAGTTGGCGCGGATCAGGGGTTCGTCCTCGACGATGGCGATACTGCGGGCCATGCACGTGCTCCGATGGGGGTGGCGGCGTGCGCAGCCTGCTATGCAAACGGGCGCCGCGCAAGCCGTCGCGCGCATTTGCCCGCGTTTCGCCATAAGCCATCGCCGCAATGGCCGTTCGGCGACGCCTGCCGCGCCCGCGGCGGCGCTTGAATGGCAAGCGTCAAAGCCAGGGACATCCCATGAAACCGAATGCCGACAACGACTCGGAACTGAGCCGGAACTTCGAGCCGCTGCGCGTGGCGCTGGCCATCGGCGCCCTGCTCCTGGGTATCGTCTTCGGGATGCATTGAGCATGGACACCGACGATTTCATCCCTATCGCCGTGGAAGGCGCGGGTGCGACGGGCGAGGAAGGAACCCCGCCCGTCGCCTGGGCTGGCGAGCCCGATCCGCTGTGGCAGCCGGTCTGATACCCGCAACCGCTTGACGATCCGACTCCGAGGCCCGAACAGGCCGTTTCGATACCCCTCGCGCGCCCGGCGCGAGGGGATTTTTTTGTTTACCGATCCGTCGGCGGCGGGCCGACCAGCGAACCGAGCTGCACCATCGGCGCGTCGCCGACGGTGACCGTGCCGTCCACATCCCTGAGCGCGGTGTCGCGATTCATCCGTACCAGCTGCTCGAAGGCGAGTTCCGAGCTACCGATATTCAGGCCAGCCAGATAGATGCTGCCGCCATTCGTAGCGAGTGAACGGTAGACAGGCGAAAGCTCCCGGTCGTTGCGCTGCACGGCACGGACAGCCGCGACCTTGTCGGCATAAACGGGCTTGAGCTGCAACCACAACGTATTCGCATCGGCTCGCTCCTGCGCGGTCGCGGACCGGTAAGCGGAGACGAATACGGCCTCGTACCGGGGATCGTGGCGTTCGGCCGCCAGGGCCAGCCAGGCAATGCCGAGGGGTCGGTTGGCGGCGATATGGTCGCCGTTGTAATACATGATGCCGAGCGCGTACTGGGCCGACTTGTTTGCCCACTGGGCGGAATAACCGAGCATCTGCACCGTGCTGTTCATGCGGCCCTTTTCGTAATCCTGGGCGGCGGCGCAGAAGTAATACTCGCCGGGCAGGAAACGCTCGAGGCTGTCCGGGCACGGCAGCGGCGAGGTGGATACCGCCAGCTGCTGGGCCGGTGGCGAAGCCGGCCGCGATGTGGTGCTGGCACAACCCACGACAAAGACAGCCATGAACGATAAAGCGATCGCATTGCGAAACGTCTTCATATCGATGGTCTCCGAGCAGCCCCCCCCCGGGTACTGCGAAACCTAGCACGCAAATTCTTCGATCGACATGGGTCAAACGGTGTATATGCCGCAGAAACGCATTTTCTTGCGACTCACCGGGCCTGGTCGGATGCCGGGCCGACCAGCGACCCCAGCGTCACCATGGGTATGTCGCCGACCGTGACAGTGCCATCCACATCGCCCAGGGCCTGGTCGCGACCCTTGCGCAGCAGGCGCTCCAGGGCCAGTCCGGAAGTGCCCGGGGTCAGGCCTGAAATATAGATGCTGCCGCCACCGGTCCAGGCCAGGTCGTAGATCGGCGACATGGCGCGGTTATAACGTTTGATGGCGCGGACAGCGGCGACCTTGTCCGAGTAGACCGGCTTCATCGAGCGCCAGTAGATATTCGCCTGATCGCGTTCCTGCGCGGTAGCGCTCCTGAACGCCGAGACGAAGACCGCTTCGTAATGGGGATCGTGCCGCTCGGCGGCGATGGCCAGCCAGGCGATGCCCAGCGGGCGGTTGGCGGGAATGCGATCGCCGTTGAAATACATGATGCCCAGCGCGAACTGCGCGGGCTTGTTCGCCCACTCCGCCGAGTAGCCGAGCATCTGCACCGCGCGATTCATGTTGCCCACCCAGTAATCCCGGGCCCCGTCGCAGAAGTAGTACTCGCCGGGGAGGAAGCGTTCCAGCCCATCCGGACAGGGCAGCAAAGCCTCGGAAACCTCCACCTCGTGACCGGGTAACGGTTCCGGCCTGGAAGCATTGTTCGCACAGCCGCCAAGCAAGGCCACGGCGAACACCAGGACGCTCACTTCAGAGAGAATCTTCATGTCGATGACCCCGCTCAGCTCCCCCGAGTGGGACCAACGCTACCACGCCAATCGATCAGGCGCCCGCGATCGCCCCATGCATGCGGGAAATCACCTGGGCATAGTCCGGGGCATTGAAGATCGCCGAGCCGGCGACAAAGGTATCCGCGCCCGCCGCGGCGATGCCGCCGATATTCCCGGCGTTGACGCCGCCATCGACTTCCAGGCGGATCGGCCGGCCGCTGCGATCGATGATTTCGCGGACCTGGGCGACCTTCTCGAGGGTCGTGGGGATGAACTTCTGACCGCCAAAACCCGGGTTCACCGACATCAACAGGATCAGGTCGAGCTTGTCCAGGACGTAGTCCAGGTAAGCCAGCGGGGTGGCCGGATTGAAGACCAGGCCGGCCTGGCAACCTTCGTCCTTGATCAGGCCGATGGTGCGGTCGATATGTTCGCTGGCCTCCGGATGGAAGCTGATCACCGTGGCGCCGGCCCTGGCGAAATCCGGGACGATGCGGTCGACCGGCTTGACCATCAGGTGCACGTCGATCGGCGCGGTGATGCCATAGTCCCGCAAGGCTTTGAGCACCATCGGGCCGATGGTCAGGTTCGGCACGTAATGGTTGTCCATCACGTCGAAATGCACCCACTGCGCGCCCGCCTCGAGTACCGCCCGGGTGTCGTCGCCGAGCCGAGCGAAATCGGCGGAGAGGATGGAGGGGGCGATGACGGGGGGCTGCTTGCTCATGGGATGTCCTGGGTAATGCGGGCTTCGGCTTCTACGCTTCGTTGGCTTTTCTCGCACAGGGTGCGCTCTTACCTGGTTTTATTTAAATCCTTTTTCGCCCTTGATCCGCTCGTACGCGGCATTGATCTCGCTGGCGCGGGATTCGGCGCGCTTGCGCATGTCTTCGGGCAGGTCGCCGAGGCGATCGGGATGGTGTTCGGAAATCAGCTTGCGATAGGCGCGCTTGATCGCGCGGTCGTCGGCACTGCGATCGATGCCGAGGATGGCGTACGGATCGGGCCCCTGCGTATTGCGCTGCGGCGGGACGTACTGGCCACCGCCCTGGCGCCGTCCGCCGGCGCTGCCGTGGGCGTTCCAGGCATAGCCCTTCATCGCCATCAGCGCCATCAGTTCCATGTCGCTGATGCGCAGCGCAAAGGCGAGCTGACGCAGCAGCTGCATCTTTTCCGGCGGCGGATTGCCCTCGGCGAGCACCGTCTCGATGACGACGTCCAGTACCGGGAAGGCATGGTCGCGGCGATGACCGACCCAGTGACGCAACTGGTCGATGACATCGGTGGCGTCGAATTCCGGCTGCTTGCCGATGTTGAAGCTCTCGATCGCCTGGCGGCGCTGCGCCTGGTCCAGGCCCATCCGCCCCATCAGCCTCTCGGCGATGGCGATCTCGGCTTCGGAAATCCGGCCATCGGCCTTGGCCACCGCGCCGATCAGGGCGAACAGCGGGGCGACGAAACCACCCGCCGCGGGCACCTCGCGGCGGCGCTGCTGCTGCCGGCTGGCGTCGAACATGAAGCCCAGGGCCGCGCCGATCAGCGCGCCGAAGACGTTGTGCATCAGGAATAAGCCGACGGCGGCGCCGATCAGCATGCCGGTGAAATTCATGGACTGGCCTGTGGTCGGGGCGGCTGGGCGGCGAACCAGCGGGCGAGCTGGTCGATTTCGGCGTCGCTGAGCGGCCCTGTCGCGGCCCGCATCACCGCGACATCCCGACGGCCGTCGCGGTACTGGGCCAGGGCGGCGCGCAGGTAATCCAGGCGCTGGCCGGCCAGGTTCGGCGCGCCGGCCATGGTCGCCATGCCGTCGCTGCCGTGGCAGGCCGCGCACAGCCCGAGGCGCGCCGGCTTTTCCGGCGTCGCGGCAACAGCGGTAAAGGCGGCGGCGATCAGGGTTGCCGCAATCGGAAGACGTCGCATCGGCTGAGCATTGGGGTGATGGCGGCGAATTCTAGCAGCCATCAGGCCTCCCGCCCCCGCGACACGCGGTCACTGGGAGCCGGGCGGGTGCGTCGAGCCGGTACAATAGCCGCCTTTCGCCCCCTTGATCGCCCTGCGGAGCCGCCCGTGCCGACCACCCTGCTGCAATCCGACCTGCCTGGCCTGGACCTGATCCACCGGGGCAAGGTCCGCGACGTCTATGCCCTGCCGGCCAATCGCCTGCTGATGGTGGCCAGCGACCGGCTTTCCGCGTTCGACGTGGTCCTGCCCGATCCGATCCCCGGCAAGGGCGAGATGCTGACCCAGATCTCGAACTTCTGGTTCGCCAAAACCGCGCACATCGTGCCGAACCATCTCACCGGCGCCCCGGTGGACGAAGTCCTGCCGGCCGGCGTCGACCGTGCGCTGTACGCAAAGCGCGCCGTGGTCACCAAAAGGCTGAAACCCGTGCCGGTCGAGGCGATCGCCCGCGGTTACCTGATCGGTTCGGGTTGGAAGGACTACCAGGCTACCGGTTCCCTGTGCGGTATCGCGCTGCCCGCGGGCCTGAAGCAGGCGCAGCAGCTGCCCGAGCCGATCTTCACCCCGTCGACCAAGGCCGCCGTCGGCGACCACGACGAGAACGTCAGTTTCGATGCGGTGGTGAACGCCGTCGGCACCGAGCTGGCGAACAAGGTGCGCGAGGCGACCCTGGCCATCTACCGCTTCGCGGCCGCTTATGCCGCCGAGCGCGGCATCATCATCGCCGACACCAAGTTCGAATTCGGTACCGACGAGGACGGCAGGCTCTACGTCATGGACGAGATGCTCACGCCCGACTCCTCGCGCTTCTGGCCCGCCGAGGAGTATCGCGTCGGCATCAGCCCGCCAAGCTATGACAAACAGTTCGTGCGCGATTACCTGGAGACGCTCGGCTGGAACAAGCAGGCGCCTGGCCCGCGCGTCCCCGCCGAGGTCATCGCCGGGACCGCCGCGAAATACGCCGAGGCGCTCGATCGTCTTGCCGGCATCCGACTCGACTGATGCGCGACGCCCAGCACTGGTTCGTCCCTTACGGCAACGATCACCGGCACCCGACCAATATCGCGATCCACTGGATCTGCGTGCCGGCGATCACCTGGTGCGCGGTCGCCCTGCTGTGGATCGTACCGGTGCCGCACTGGCTGGGCCGGCCGGGATTCTGGTCGGTCACCGCGATGTTCGTGGCCTTCGTTTTCTACTTTTACCGGCTCTCGCGCGCGGTCGGCCTGGCCATGGCCGGCAGCTTCATCGTGCTCGCCCTGCTGACCGAAGGCCTCTACCGCTGGCTCGGCCCGGCGATGCTCGGCTGGACCGCCCTCGGCGTTTTCGTCGCGGCGTGGATCGGCCAGTTCGTCGGCCATACGATCGAAGGCCGCCGGCCTTCGTTCCTCACCGACCTCACCTATCTGCTGATCGGCCCAGCGTGGCTGGCCGGCAAGCTGCTCGGCCGTTTCGGCATCGACATCGATTCAAGGGACTAACGTGACAAGCACCATCCTCACCTTGCTGAGCGGCCTGATCTGGTGGGTGCTCTACAGCAGCGTCGGCGCGGTCCTGCCCGCCATCGTCGCCTGGCTCGTCCTGCGCTGGCTGGAAAGAACGCCGGTCGTGTTCAATCGTGCCTATTTCGCCTGCCTGCTCTGGGCCCTGGCCGCGGTCGCCATGGGCGGCTTCGTGATCATGAGCCAGCACGGCAAGGCCGCCGGCGTGTCGATTTTCGCCCTGCCCTGGATGCGCGCCTCGCTGGTCGTCGACATGATCGCCGGCGCCGGACTGCTGTGGTGGCTGGTGCCGCGCATCGATGCGCGCCGCATCCGTCCGACCAGCGCATGCATGACGGTAGCGATCATCATGGTGATCGCGATGGTGGTGGCGACGGCGGTAGGGCGATAGCTTTGTGGATCGCCTGAAGGACGATGTCCGTTCGCAGGAGCGCATCGTCGTTCCAGAAGCGGATCGTCTCGAAACCCGCGTCCTTCAGTTTCTGGCGGCGCCTGTCGTCGTAGTCGACTTGATCGAGGTGCTGGCCGCCGTCGAGTTCGACGATAAGGCGCTTGCGCATGCAGACGAAGTCGACGATGTAGCCTGCGATGGGGTGCTGGCGGCGGAACTTATGACCTGCCACGCCGGAATTTCGGAGGTAACGCCAGAGCTTGCGCTCTGCATCAGCCATTTGGTGGCGTAGCCGTCTTGCGCGGCGAATGGCTTCATCTTGCTTCATTCGAAGCAGCGTATCCAACGCTCCGGCGCCAAGCAGTCGCTTTCAGACGTTCCGCTTTGTAGGCTCTCCCTCACCCAACCCTCTCCCGCTGGGAGAGGGCAGCCTACGTCAAGGCCACCAGCACCGCGAGCTTGTCCCTTCTCCCTCTGGGAGAAGGTGCCGAAGGCGGATGAGGGAATCCTACGGAGCGAGCCCCAGAACCCGGCGATTGACCACCCGCACATCTCGCACGAAGTCTCCGAATGGCACATCGGTGATACCGACCAGGCCGATATGGCTGTTCTCTCCGTCGAGGACCCGTCCGGTCACCGGCTGGTCGACGTACTCGAACCAGTGCGTGCCGACAACGACACCGCTGGCGACGGCCGCATCGACGAATTTCGCATACGCTTTGCCCCGCTCGCCCTCGCTGGCCACGGCCGCCACGCCACTACCGAAAGGCCCGCGATCGGCCGAGCCGAAATGGAATTCGGAAATCAGCACCGGCTTGTCCATCTTGCGGAAGGCCGCGACATCGAATCCGTGTTCCGGCAGATCGGTGTACATATTGATGCTGACCACGTCGCACCACTGCGCGCAGGCGGCCTCGACCTCGGGCGTGCGGACGGCCAGACGACCTCCGAGAAACAGGTGATGCGAATCGGCGCGCTTGAGCTCTTCGGCAACGGTGCGGAAGTACGTATCCGCATACAACCGCAGGAAGGCGATGTAGTCGTCGACGATTGCCGGCCTTGCCTCCGAAGGTTCCGGCGCAGCGAAATCCGCGGCGACCAGTTGGTCCCACGATGCGATCGACATGCCCCATGCCGCACCGAGTTTTCCAGCATCGCCGTATTTCTGGCGTAGCTGCGCGACGAAGGCCTGCTTGGCGGGACTTTGCGGCCCCTGCTTCAGGCTGCCGACCGCCAGCGCCCAGCGCCCCTGCGGTCCCATGCCGGCCCACGCCAGTTCGTTGTCGGCAAAGTAGCCGAGCAACCAGGGATCGTCGCGCACGTTCTTCGTCGCAACCGCCACCGCTTTGCGCGTGGCCTCGACGAAGCGCGGATCGAACGGATCTGGCATGCGCCCCCAGTAGTCGTAGCCGGTACTCACCGAGTTGAAGTCGCCGGAGATCAGCACCGGCACGGTGTAGGCGATGCGACCGGCTTTCGGCAGCGCCGGGTCGCTCCAGTTGCCCAGCGTATTGAACGACCACGATACCAGCCGGTCGAGCGTGCGCTGTCGCCACGCGCCCATCCAGTCCTTGCCGAACGCGCGATACAGGTTCGCCGCGTAGAAATCGAACCAGCGGCCGTGATTGAGCCCGTTGTCGCGCTGCGAGCCCTGGTCGCTGCGACTGTCGGCATGGCCGTAAAACGCGGCGAACGGACCATCGCTCCCCGGCAACCCGGTGAACATGTATTCGCGACCTTCGACATAGGTCCGGCCGCCGTCGGCAACCACCGCGTTGACGCCTAGCGAGAAGAACGCATGACCTTCGGGGGTGACCAGCCACCAGCGACCATCGCGTTTCTCGGTACGAAACCAGCCACTGGCCTTCGACGCTGGCATGCCCATGCGACCGCCGTAGCGATCGATTCCCGCCATGGCTGTCACCGCTGGCGACGGCGTTTTCAATGCATCGTCGCCGGTGATCTTCTCCGGCCAGGTAGCCCGCGTGAATTGCCCGTAGCTGTCGACAATACCGGTATACGCATGGCGCAGGTCGTCATCGCTACCGACATCGAGCTTGCCGAACAGCAGGGTTTGCGCCGCCGCTGGCGACGGCATCGACAAAGTCACGGATGCAACATGCGCCGCGTCGAGCGAACCTTCGACCGCGGTCGCCACGAGCGTGGGCTTGCCGGCATCGTCGAACGGCATCGGCGGACCCACCTGCATGCCGAAGGCCCGTGGCGACGTCGCCGCCAGTGGCAAGGCGAGTGTTTGCGGCGGGCCGGCCGGGATACCGACCGTCGCCCGCAATCGTCCCTGCGCTTTATCGGCGACCTCGACGACCAGGGTCACCGCCCAGGGCATGCCGTTCTGCACACGCAGATGAAGGGAGCGCTTTCCCGACCAGTTCCAGCCACCGGACGCGGGGGTCACAGTCACACGCGGCGATGCTGCGGGCTGGAACGCGAAAGGTGCCTGCGCGACGCCATCGGCAGCGGGCAGGACAGCGCCGGCCTGAACCGAATCGGCCTGGAGATGCCAACTGGCATCCGGATGGGCGAGGTCGATCGTGGAGGATTCCGCGTGCGAGCAAGCCGCGAGCGGCAAGACGGCGGCGAGCAGCAGATGACGGAGGAAGTTCATGGGGCGGCACTTTGGCATACATCGCAGGTTATTCACAAAAACTATCGAAATCATAGTATCAATCGATTAGAACAATGAATGTGATCGGCCTAGTTTCATGGGTGGCGCCGGGCTCGGGGAGACGCCAAAACCACTGGCAACAGCCACGGGGAGACTCCTGATGAAACGCGCAACAATGACACGCGGCATGCGGCTGGCGGTATCGATCGCCGCCGTGCTCGCCGTATCGGCGGCGGTCCACAGCGACCCGGCCGATCCACCGAAGAACGCGACACCGCCGAGTAGCTATTCGCCGACGGTCGAACCGGATTTCCAGACCACCATGTCACGCATGTCCTCGGCGAAAGCAGGCATCGAGCGACGACAACAGGACCTGCTCAAACAACGCTACGACCTCGCCGACCGGCCGGCACCGGGCGTCACCATGTCGCGCGGCAAACCGGTGCAGGAAGGCGTGCGGGTAAAGCTGAAATCCGGCGGCAGCTGGGATGCACTGGCAGCGATGAGTCCGGACGAGATCAAGGCGAAAGACCTGTTCCCCGAGGGCTTCCTGCCGCTGCCGCATCCGAATCACCCGGAAGGCGGCATGCTCTTCCCGCACTTCGAAATCGATCGGATCAAGCAGCAGGACAATCGCGACCTGACGCGATTCGACCTCGACTTCGACCTGCCCGATACCTTCCTTCCCGAGTTCCCCGCCGGCATCTACCTCACCACGCGGCCGGACCTCGGCGATGTCTCGAAAGGGCAGTTGGTCACCCTCGACAACTACTACGCGCTGTTCAACGGCATCCTCAATCCGAAGCAGCTGGAGGGCCTGCGCCTGCTGGTCACGCCGTTTCCGCAACAGCAGTTCAATGCCACCGGCGACCGTCGCTCGGCGCGGCCCAGCCTCGGCGTGGCATGCCTGGATTGCCACGCCAACGGCCATACCAACGGCGCCACCCACCTGGTCGGCGATATCCGCCCGCAGGAGTTTCGTCATCGCATCGAGACGCCTTCGCTGCGCGGGGTGAATATCCAGCGCCTGTTCGGCTCGCAACGCGCATTGAAGACCGTGGAGGATTTCACCGAGTTCGAGCAGCGCGCCGCCTACTTCGACGGCGACCCCGTGCTGGCGACCAAGAAGGGTGTGAACATTCTCGACCGCGGCAGCCAGGTCCACGACATGGCCGAGTTCCAGGAACTGCTGGACTTCCCGCCGGCACCGAAGCTCGGCTGGGACGGCAAGCTCGATCCGGCGAAAGCGACCGAGGCGGAACTTCGTGGACAGGCGGTGTTTTTCGGCAAGGGCCAGTGCAGTACCTGCCACACGCCGCCGTATTACACCGACGGCAGCATGCATAACCTTCGCGCGGAACGTTTCTACAAGCCGCGGCTGATCAACGGCATGATGGCCAATGCCGATGGCCCGATAAAAACCTTCCCGCTACGCGGCATCAAGGATTCGCCGCCCTACCTGCACGACGGCCGTCTGCTGACCCTGGAAGACACCGTCGAGTACTTCAACCTCGTGCTGGGCACGAAGCTGGAGGCGCAGGAGAAACAGGATCTGGTGACCTTCATGCGCCAGCTTTGAGATCGACCTGGCTTCCGTCCCGTCGCGGGGCGGAAGTCAGGCCTGGCGGCGCCGCCAGAACCAGTACACCGGCACGCCACAGGCGATGATCAGGAGGCTCATGCCCGCATTGGCCGGTTCGGCGATCGCGGTGGCAATGATCACCCCGAGCACGGTGACGACAAAGAGCATCGGCAGCCAGGGATAGAACGGCACGCGATACGGCGAAGGCTCGGCGGCCAGCTTCCGGCGATACCAGAAGATCGTGGCGATACCGGCCGCATGCGACAGCCACTCGCCGACCGTCGTGTAATCGAGCAAGGCGCCGAAGCTGCCGGACAGGGTCAGCACGATCGCCCAGGCGCCGAGCGCGACCAGGGCCACCTGCGGTGCGCGCGTGCGCGGCTCGATACGCGCCACCGGTTTGAAGAACATGCCGTCCGCGCTCATCACCTGCAGCACGCGCGCGCCACCGGCGATAGCGATACTGCAGTAGCCGAAGGTCGAACAGGCGATGCCGACCGCGATCAGCGTGCCGCCCGAGGTGCCGAACAGACCGCGCATCAGGTCCGCCGCCGGCGCGACGCTGGCGGCGAGGCCGGCATGGCCGAGGCCCGCGAGGTAGGCGAAGTTCACCAGCACGTAGCACACGACCACGCTGGCCATGCCCAGGCCCAGCGCCCGCGGCAAGGTCCGTTGCGGATCGCGGACTTCGCCGGCAAGGTCGTTGAGGTAATGGAAACCGCCATAGGCGAACAGCACCGGCAACAGCGCGCCGATGAAGGTGCCCGGCGATACCGCCGCATGCGAGGTATCGGTCGCCAGCGCCAGGCCGAAGTGCCCGCGCGCGAGCACCAGGCCGACCACGATCAACAGGGCGATCGCCGCCAGCTTGAGCATGGTGAAGAGGTTCTGCATCCAGGCGCCGGCACGGATGCCGAACAGGTTAACGCCGACGATGAAGGCGATCGCGCCGACCGCCACCGGCTTCACCCATTCATGCGGCAGGCCGACCGCCGAGCAAGCGTAATCGGCGAAGGTGGTCGCCACCGCGGCCACGCTCCCCGGGTAATTGATCAGCGCCATCGTCCAGCCGAACAGGAAGGCCGGCAAGCCGCCGAAGGCTTCGCGCAGGTACACATAGGTACCGCCGGCCTGCGGACGGCGCGCACCCAGTTCGGCATAGCTGAGCACGCCGGCCAGGGTCAGCGCGCCGCCGGCCATCCACAACAGCAGCAGGGCCCAGCCGGAGCCAGTGCGTTCGGCGACGGTCGCCGGCGTACGGAAGATACCCGCGCCGATGACGCCGCCGATGACGATCATCGCGGCGTCCCAGACGCCCAGGCGGCGGATATAGGCGGTGGTGTTGGGGATCGGATTGGGCATCGGCGAACCATGCCATGGATCGGGCCGTTTGTGTCAGCGCGGAGGCATTCCGTCCAGCAGCCGCCGCGCCAGCGCGTGGTAGTCGCCGCCGAGGTGATGGTCGCCGGGGATCGGATGGACGACGATCCACGGCGGAAGACCCGGATCGTCGCAGACCGAATCGGTGTCTTCGTTCTTCGGGTAATAGCAGACGACCGGCGGCTGGCCGTCGAGCGCCAGCAGCAGCGGCTTGGAATCGTAATGGCGGACCGGATTGATCCACTCGAACAGCGATTTCACGTGCGAGGCGAACCAGCCACTGATCATGTAGCCCTCCAGTTCGATCTCGAAGTTCACGTCGTGGCTCGGCGAGAGCAGGACCATCTGGGTGATGCGCGAGCGGTTGGCCGGGCTCAGCCGCTCGACGATCGACGGCAGCACATCGGCACCGAAGGAGAAGCCGACCAGCCAGATGCGCTTCTTGTTCCAGCGCGTCAGGTAGCGGGTCATGATCTCGTCCAGGTCGCGCGCGGAGGCTTCCGGCGAGCGTTCGTGCCAGTAGTACTTGAACGTGCTTATGCCGAGCACGGGAATGCCGCTTTCGGCGAAATCGTTGCCCAGCTGTTTGTCCAGGTCGGCCCAGCCGCCGTCGCCGGAATAGACCACCGCCATGACGTCGTCGCGGCCCGCGGGCGCGGCGACGCCCGGCGTGGCTTCGAGCACGACGCTGGACTGGTCGATGCTCAGGCGCGACCACGGATGCCAGGCCAGCAGGAAACCGGCGACGAGCACGACCAGCACGATAAAGACGATCCAGCGAGGTTTCATCGACGCACTACACCGGACAGGCCGCCGGAGATCAGGCTGGCGACGTTGGCCAGGACGACCGGTAGCGCGATGCCGCGCGGGATGGCCAGGTAACGAGGTTCCCATTCCGGATCGAACTTGTCCTTGTAGCGGTGCAGTCCGCGAAAATTGTAGAAGCGCTCGCCGCGACCGAAGACCATCGCGCCGAAGCGGGTCCACAGCGGCGCGCTGCGACGGTTCTGCAAACCGTACAGCGGCGCCATGCCGAGATTGAACCAGCGATAGCCTTCGCCCTTCGCCCACTGCATCAGTTCGATGAAGAGGTAATCCATGATGCCGGCCGGCCCATCGGGCGTGTGGCGCATCAGGTCGACCGACGCTTCTTCCTTGTTCTCGGTCAGGAACAGGTTGGCGAAGGCGATCGGTTCCTCGCCCTGCCAGACCACGGCCATCGGCGTGCGTAGCAGATAGGTCGCGTCGAACGAGCCCAGCGAAAAGCCCTTCTCGCGCACGCGCTTGGCACGCAGCCAGGCATCGGAGATGGCCTTCAGTCGCGGCAGCAACGGCTGCAGCGTTTCAGCCGGCACGATCTCCAGGCGCAGGCCATCGCGCTGCAATTTGTTTACCGTGTTGCGCAGGGTCTTGCGCGACTTGCCGTCGAGGTTGAACGCATCCAGGCGCACCCGTGCCTCCTCGCCGAGCTTGAGCAGATGCATGCCGACGTCGAGATAGAGATCCACGTCTTCCGGACGCACCTGGTAGAACATCGGCCAGCCGCCGGCGCGCTCGCACTGCTCGCGGAAACTCCAGACCAGTTCCTGGCGCGCGGTGTCGTCGGCACCGACCGGATCGCCCATGGCGATCCAGCTCAGGCCTTCGATGCGATACATGATGAAGGCCTTGTTCGCCGCATCGAACAGCAGGCTCTTGTCGCCCATCAGGGCAAGATGCGCCTGCGCCGAGGGAAACTGCTTGATCAGGGGCAGTGCCCGCGCGATTTCGGCCTCGTCCGGAGGCGGTCGGCGCGAGCGCGCGGGACGGATCAGGTTGGCCAGCGCGAACAGCAGACCGACCGCGGCGATGCCGGCCAGCGCGCGCAGCGCGCGCGAGGCGCCACCGTGATAGAAGCTGAACTGCCACCAGAGCTCGTCGGTGTATTCGACCTGCTTGAAACTGAACATCACCAGCCAGCCTGCGCAGGCGAGCACGGCGACGATGGCGACCGACCAGCCGATCGAGAACGGCGCGCTGAACATCGAGGCGCGACGATAGAAATGCCGGTGCGCCGGCGCCAGCGCCAGCGCGAGCAGGCCAAGCAGGGTCGCCTCCTCGTAGTCGATGCCCTTGAGCAGCGAGAACACCGCGCCGGCGACGAGCAGGACCAGGGTCAGTACGTAGGCCGCATCCAGCCGGCGTTGCAGGCCGCGAGCCAGGATCAGCAACAGCATGCCGATCACGCTGCTCAGGAAATGCGAGACCTCCAGGACCGGCAGCGGCAGCACGTGGCGAAGCACTTCCATGCGCGCCGGCAGCGCGGCGGTGACGCCGGAAAAGATCAGCACGGCGCCGCAAACCAGGGTCAGCACGGCGAAGAACGGTGGCAGCAGGTCGGCGAACCAGGGCGAGAGACCGGTCTTGCGCGCCAGCCCGCGCAATTCGCGGAAGACCACGACCACGGTCGCGGCGAACAGCGGCAACAGGTAATAAATCGCGCGGAACATCGCCAGCGCGCCGAGCACGGCCGCTTCCAGTCCCGAACCGGTGGTCGCGCCAAAGCCGGCGAGGAACACCGCCTCGAACACACCGAGGCCACCCGGTACATGGCTGATCAGGCCGGCCAGCTGGGCGATTACGAAGATCGCCAGGAAGTGGCCGAACCCGGCATCCACCGCGTCGGGCATCAGCACGTAGAGCACGCCGGCGGCGAGCGCCCAGTCGAGCGCGCCGACTACGATCTGGCGCGCCGCGGCGGCCGGCATCGGCAGGTCCAGGCGCAACCGCCAGATGCGCAACGGACGCTTCATCGCGCTGCGCCAGAACATCCACACCAGCGGCACGATGCACAGCGCCAGACCCAGCGGAATACGCAGCGAGACCAGGGGCAGGCCTTCGGGCAGCGGCACGGCGAGCAGGGTGACGCCCGCCAGAGCGAACAGGCCCAGCCAGAAACTGACGGTGGTGTGGAAGACCACGCGGGCGATTTCGGTCGCCGACAGGCCCGACTGCACGTAGAAGCGGTAGCGGATCGAGCCGGATATCAGCAGGGCCATGCCCACGGTATTGCTGAAGGCATAGCTGATGAAGGAAATCAGGCTGACCCGACTCGCGGGCAGTTCCCGGCCGATCGCGGCCAGCGCGAAGCGGTCGTAAAAAGTCATGACGCCATAGCCGGCGCCGGTCAGCGCGATCGCCAGCGCCACCCGCCAACTCTTCAGGCCATGGACATAAGCCCCTACCTCGCGATAACTGACCTCGCTGGCCAGCCGGTGCAACGCCCATAGGGCCAGGCACAGCATGAGGATCGACAGCAGTGGGCCCGCGATCCGGCGCAGGAACGCCGCGCGTTGCGTCGTTCGCGCCAGGGCATCAGCTTCCACCCGGGCCTCCGCCCCCTTCTGTTCCACCACTCGAACGCGCCTTTGTCGGTACAAATAGTCGGATAGGTTGCCACAGCTGCCGCACTTTCATGCCGTTTTCGGCAAAAAACGCCGACTTCGCGTCAACTAGAACCCATAGCGCAGAAAGCCGCCGTCAACGGCGACGATCTCGCCGGTGACGTAGCTCGACGCCGGCAGTGCGAGGAAGGCCACCGCGCCGGCCACCTCCTCCGGCTCGCCGATCCTTCCCATCGGCGTGTGGTCGATCACTTCCTCGAGGTATTCGGTATCGGCAAGGGCCGGCTCGGAGCGCTGCGTGCGGATGTACCACGGCGCGACCGCATTGACGCGGATGCCATCCTCGGCCCATTCGCAGGCCAGGTTCCGGGTGAGCTGGTGCAGGGCGGCCTTGGTCATCCCGTAGGGCGACCCGGTACGCACATGGGTCATGCCCGATACCGAACCGATGTTCACGATCGCCGCGTTGCCGTGCTGGGCCAGATGCGGATGCGCCAGCCGGCACATCTCGAACGCCGAGAACACATTGGTGTCGAACAGCGCCCGGTATTCCGCCTCGCTGTAATCGAGGGTCGGCCTCGGTACGTTGCCGCCGACATTGTTGACCAGGATCGACAAGGGCATACCGAGGTCGGCGATCCAGTCGAAGACCGCCAGGCGGTCCTCGTGGTCGGTGAGGTCGGCGGCCATCGCCAACACATCGACCGCGGGACATTCCTCGGCCAGTTCGGCGCGCACCTGCTCCAGGTGCACCTCGTCGCGGGCGACCAGCAGGATGTCGGCACCGAGGATGGCCAGCTCGCGCGCGCAGGCATAACCGATGCCCTTGCTGGCGCCGGTGACCAGGGCCGTGCGGCCGTCGAGGCGCCAGTTGGCGAGTCGTGGGTGCATCGCGTCTTTCCTTCGGAGTCGGCGCATCCTACACCGCTTGCCGTGTCGAGCCGATGGCGCAACACTCCTCCGGCATCGTCGCCCGGGAACCGCCATGTCGCGTCTTTCGTCCCTGCTTGCCCTCGCCCTGCCGGTCGCCCTGCTCGGCGCATGCTCGAAACCACCGCCGCCAGCCGATCCCCCGCAACCGCAGGCAAAGGCCGAACACATCGCCTCGCCGCTGGATCCCCTGCTGGAAAAGGAGCAGCGCGCGAAGGACGTGCAGAAGACCGTGGACGATCAGGCCAGGGCGCAGAAGGCGGCGATCGACGCCGCCTCCCAATAGGTCGATGACCCGCTACCGCGGCGCGCAGAAGCAATAGGCGTAAACCAGCGGGCGTCCCGGCTGGGCCTGGCTGAAGAGTTTCAGTTCGGGCGCCAGCTGCGGCACCATCGCCAGCCATGAGGGCAGCGACAGCCCGGCCGAACGGGCGATGCGCACGCTGGCGCTGTCGCCGAAATTCACCAGGAAGCGCTGGAACGAACCCATCGGCTGCTCGGCATAGCGGACATGGAAATCCTTGCCGAGCTTCGCCTCGGTGGCCGCATAGCGGACGGCATCGCTGAGGCCGCCGAGCTGGTCGACCAGGCCACGGTCCAGTGCTTGCTGGCCGGTCCAGACACGCCCCTGGGCGATGGCGTCGATGCTGGCGAAATCCTTGCCGCGCGCCTTGGCCACGCTGCCGACGAAGTCGCGATAGCCCTTGTCGATAATGCTCTGCACGACCTGGCCGACCTTCGGATCCAGCGGCCGGGTAACGTCGAATGCGCCGGCCATCGGGCCGGTGGCGACGCCGTCGCTGCGCACGCCGATCTTTTGCAAGGTATCGGGCACCGTATAGAACATGCCGAAGATGCCGATCGAACCGGTGATGGTGTTCGGCTCGGCGAAGATCCGTTCGGCGTTCATCGATATCCAGTAGCCGCCGCTGGCCGCCATGTCGCCCATCGAGACGACCACCGGAATGCCCGACTCGCGAGTCCGTTCGACTTCGCGGCGGATCTGTTCGGCCGCATAGACTTCGCCGCCCGGCGAATTCACGCGCAAGACCATTGCCTTGGTGCGGCGATCGTTGCGCGCGGCGCGGATCAATGCCGCGGTCGATTCGCCGCCGATACTGCCCGGCGCTTCCTTGCCGCCGACGATCTCGCCCTCGGCGACGACCACGGTTACGCCCGGTTCGAGCAGGCTGGTGTCGGCCATGGCCGCGCCATAGGCTTCGTATCCGACCTGACGGAAACCCTGGTCGCGCTTGCCGGCGGGCACGCCGTCGCGGCGCATCATCGCTTCGATCTCCGTCGGCGTGGCGAGCCCGTCGATCATGCGCTGCTCGAGCGCGAGCTGGGCCAGGTTGCCGTGCGCGGCCGCGATGCGCTGCGGCAGCTCGTCGATGTCGGCGCGCAAGGCGGCCGGATCGATCTTGCGCAGCGCGGCGACGTCGCCGATCCAGCTGGACCACAGGCCGCCCAGCCAGAAGCTGTCCGCTTCCTTCGATTCGGGCGAGGCGTGGTCGAGGATGAAGGGCTCGGCGGCCGACTTGAACTGGCCGACGCGGAACAGATGCACGTCGACGCCGAGCTTGTCCAGCAGGTCCTTGTAGAACAGCCGGTAGTTGGCCAGCCCGGTAATCATCACGCCGCCCTGCGGATCGAGCAGGACACGGTCACTGTGCGCGGCAAGGTAATACTGGCCCTGGTCCATGCCGGCTCCCCAGGCGATCACCGGCTTGCCGGCGGCGCGGAAGCGATCCAGCGCCGAGCCGACCTCGCGCAAGGCAGCGAAGCCACCGGCGTGCAACTGGTCCGGCTCGAGCAGGATGCGGCCGATACGCGAATCCTTCGCTGCCGCGTCGATGACCCCGACCAGGTCGCGCACCTGCACCTGCTTCGGCCGCTGGCCGGTCAGGCCGCCGAGCGCGCGCGCCACCGGATCGGTGTACTGCTCGACCAGCTGCCCCTCCGGGTCGATCACCAGCACCGTGCCGCCCTGGAGGTTGCGCGCCGAACTGCCGCCCAGGAACAGGCCGCCGAGCAACAGGAACAACAGCAAGAAGAACACCAGGTTGATGATGATCAGGCGGGTGATGTTGATCCCGCGGCCCAGGCCCAGCAGGAAGCCGCCGAAACCCGAACGCCGGGCCGGCACCCTTCGTTGGACGGGAAGCTCGGGCGGTAGCGAGGCGTTGTGCGGCTGATCGGTCATGGGAGTTCCGGGAGGGGTGCGCCACGCCAGCGGACGTCGCGCGCGATTCGGTAGAAACGGACGAAGAGCAGTATGGCCGACATGCTAAGCCCTGCGATCAGCCCCATCCACATGCCGCGCGCGCCGAGCCCCTGGTGAAAGGCCAGCCACCAGCCGAATGGCATGCCGATGAGCCAGTAGGAAATCATCGTCAGCAACATCGGCACGCGGGTGTCCTTCAGGCCGCGCAAGGCGCCGTTCGAGGCTACCTGGATACCGTCGGAAAACTGGAACAGCCCGGCCAGCACCAGCAACTGGGCGGCCAGGGCGATCACCACGGTATCGCCGGTATAGACCTGGGCAATGAAGTGCGGAAAGCCGAGCATGATTCCCGACGAGATGACCTGGGTGAACAGTGTCAGCAGGATGCCGCAGAAGCCGGCGTAACGCACGCCAACCGGATCGCCGCGACCGGCGGCATGGCCGACCCGCACGGTGATCGCCATGGCCAGGCCAAGCGGGATCATGAAAAAGAACGAGGCGACGTTGATCGCCACCTGGTGGCTGGCCACCACCGCCTCGCCCAGGGTACTGATCGCAAGGGCCACGGCGACGAAGAGCCCACCCTCCATCAGCAAGGTGATCGCCATCGGCAGGCCGATATGCAGCAGTTCGCCGATCAGCCGCGCGCGCGGCCAGTCGAAGCGGTCGAGCAGGCCGAGCCCGCGGTAATTGCGGTGGTTCAGGACGAAGGTCATGAAGCCGAGCATCTCCAGCCAGAGTACGATCGCCGTGGCGATGCCGGTGCCGCGGGCGCCTAGCGCCGGCAGGCCGAACTTGCCGTACATCAGGACGTAGCCGAGCGGCGCTAGCACGATCAGGCCGCCAAAGCTGAAGCACATCGAGGGCACGGTCAGCGACAGGCCCTCGGACAGCCCGCGCACCGCGAAGTACATGGTCAGCGCCGGTGCCGCCCAGCTGATCGCGTGCAGGAAGCCGTTGACGTCGGCGCGCAGGCCCGGGGCCGTGCCGATCAGGTCGAGCAGGGGCGAGGCGTGGCGCACGACGAACCACAGGCAGATGCCCATCATCAGGGCCAGCCAGATGGCCTGGCGGAACACCGCACCGATTTCGGGACGGCGCCCGGCGCCATCCAGGTGCGCCACCGACGGCGGCACCGCCATCATCATGCCGATGCCACTGACGATCGCCAGCGACCAGATGCTGGTGCCCACCGCGACCGCGCCGAGCGTGTGCGCATTCAGGTGCCCGGCCAGCATGGCGTCGACCACATTGGTACCGATCGCGCTCAACTGGGCGAGCACCAGCGGCAGCGCCAGACGGATCGTGGCGCCGATCTCTCGCCGCATGCGGGCTCGGTCGGGATGGAACATGGGTGGGCTACAAGGAAGGCAGGGGACCGGGGATTGTAGTGCATGGGTGGGTGGGGGCCCTGGGAGAGTCGGGAACGGGGAACGGGGAACGTTTGAGTCACGGAAACCTGAAGCCTTGAAGCCTTGAGGCCCGAGGCGGGCGCGCGACATCAAGCGTTCAATGACTTTTTCGTTCCCTGTTCCCTGTTCCCCGTTCCCCAGTCCCATGCCATCATCCGGCCTCGCATCGAAGGGGGATCGGGGTGAACGAAGGCACGGGCGTGGACGACGGGAAAGCGATCGAAACGGTGAAGCCGGAAACGGTCGTCGAGCCGGCACCGGTCACCTATTGCGCCAATTGCCGGGCGCCGTTGGCGGGCAAGTTCTGCCACGACTGCGGCCAGTCCGTGAAAAGCGTGGTGCGGCCGGTGTCGCATATGCTCGAAGACACCATGGACATCCTGTTCCATGTCGACGAGCGCATCGTCCATACCCTGCCGGCGCTGTACCTGAAGCCCGGTTACCTCACCCTGGAATACTTCGCCGGACGCCGCGTGCGCTATGTGGCACCGTTCCGGCTGATGTTCGTGTTCTGCCTGCTGGCGTTCTTCCTGAGCCATCTGGCCATCTCGATGAACAGCCGCTGGGACGGCTCGGACGCCAACACGGTCGTTTCCGACACCAAGGACGACTTCGCCGATGCCGACAAGCCCCGCGACGTGCGCCGCGCTTACAACGAGTGGCACCAGGCCATGGTCGACCCGAACGTGCCTGAGGTGGCCAAGGTCGCGATGCGCGCCAGGGATGCCGACATGCGCAGCGCCGCCAACGCGCGCCTGGCCCAGCTCGGCGGCGAACCGCTTTCCAATGACCTCACGGACACGATCGAGAGCAGCGGCGACAGGAAAGTCATGCACTCGAGCTGGCTGAACGAGAAAGACGCCATCGATATCCCGTGGCTACCGGACGCGTTCAACGCGCGGCTGACCAACGGCATGATGCATATCAAGCACAACGTCGAGGACATGGCCAACGGCGGCCCGGCCCGTCGCGAGGCGGCAAGGCGCACGGTCGACGGCCTGTTCGCGGTGCTGCCGCAGACCATGTTCATCATGCTGCCGCTGTTCGCCATCCTGCTGAAGATCTTCTACGTGTTCCGGCGCCGGCTCTATATGGAGCACGTCATCGTGGCCCTGCACAGCCACGCCTTCATGTTCCTGTCCCTGCTGCTGATGGTCGGCCTGGGCCTGGTCGCCGGCTGGGTCCACCCGCACGCCGCCTGGCTGGCCAGCGGCCTGGGCTGGGTCGAGCTGGCGATGGGCCTGTGGATTCCGGTCTACCTGCTGCTGATGCAGAAGCGGGTCTATCGCCAGGGCTGGTTCATGACCCTGTTCAAGTACTGGCTCGTGGGCTCCTGCTACTTCTGGCTGCTCGGCTTCGCGGTGACCATCGCGCTGATGGTGAGCCTGGCCCATTAAGCCGGGCAGCACCGGTGGATCAGAGTCAGGGACTCCTTAATCACGATCCATAGAAAATTAATCACGATCTCTAGGAAAAATTCGGCCCTTCGGCCCACTTTGTGCACAGCGTCAAAAGAGCCTCGCCGGAATGTCAATACTTTCCGACAAACATGTGAACATTGGCCGATGAGTTTTTCCAAATAATTGATTTATAACTATATTTCAGCTTGGTTAAAACTTGCGCAAGATGTAGCGAAGCCCGTCAAAACGGGCCTTTGGACCACTTGATCCGACCTCCATCCACAGACTTATCCACAGGTCCTGTGGATAAGGAGGAAAGCCCCGCAAGCTTAGGGACTTACCCTTCAATCCTGTGACATGGCCTGCGTTTTGTGTCCAAGACCATGATGCGCACCGATTAGTCGCTGGCGCTTTTTTGATCAGCCCGGCGAATGCCATGCCGGGATCCCGGGCCCCCGGTTACACTCGACCCCGACATGCCATCCGTAATCCGCGTCGCCCTGCCCGTACCGCTGCCGACCCTGTTCGATTACCTGCCGCCCCCAGCCGGTGATGCGAGCGCGGGCGCACGGGTGCTGGTGCCATTCGGCAAGGGTCAGCTGGTAGGCGTGGTGGTCGAGCCGCATGCCGAAGCGGCCGTCGACGGTCATCGGCTCAAGCGAGCTATCGAGCTACTCGACGACGAGCCCTTGCTGGACGCGGAACTGCTGAAAAACGTCGCCTGGGCAGCGGACTACTGGCTCGGCGCCCCGGGCGAAGCCTTCGCCAATGCGCTACCCATCGCGCTGCGCGAACCGCGCCCGTTGCCCGCCCTCGGCCGCGAGGCCTGGGCGTTGACCCTGGCCGGGCGTAGTGCCCTGGATGCCGGCAGCCGGCGCGGAGGCAGCCTGGAGCTGCTGCGCGCACTGGCCGACGGACCGCGCGCCGCCGTCGACCTGCAGCTGACGATCGACAACTGGCGCGACGCCGCGCGACGACTCGCGGTCGCCGGCCTGGTCGAGAAGCTCGAACTCGATGAGCTCGCCCTGCCCCGCCCCTCCGCTCCGGCACCGGCACTCAGCGACGAACAGGCCGTCGCCGTCGCCGCGATCGGCCAGACCCTCGGAACCTTCCAGCCCTTCCTGCTGAACGGCGTCACCGGTAGCGGCAAGACCGAGGTCTACCTCGCCCTGATCGAACAGGCCCTGGCCCAGGGCAAGCAGACCCTGTTGCTGGTGCCGGAGATCGGCCTGGCGCCGCAGACCGTGCGCCGCCTGCGCGAGCGCCTCGGCGTCGCGATCGAGGTCCTCCACTCGAACCTTTCCGAAGGCGACCGCGCGCGCGCATGGTTGCGCGCGCGTAACGGCAGTGCCCGGGTCGTGCTCGGCACCCGCTCGGCGGTGTTCACGCCCTTGCCGCAGGCCGGCCTGATCGTCGTCGACGAGGAGCACGACGGCTCCTATAAGCAGCAGGAAGGCTTCCGCTACCACGCCCGCGACCTGGCCCTGGTCCGTGCCCGCACGCTTGGCGTACCGGTGGTGCTGGGCTCGGCGACGCCATCGCTGGAAAGCCTGGCCAATGTCGAGGCCGGCCGCTACCGCAGCCTGCAACTGCGTGCCCGCCCCGGCGCCTCGCAGCCCACCCGCGTGCAGATCGTCGACATGCGCGCGCAGCGCCTCGACCATGGTCTCTCGCCCATCCTGCTTGCCGCCGTTGCCGCCTGCATCGAGCGCGGCGAGCAGGTACTGGTTTTCCGCAATCGCCGCGGCTACGCGCCCGTCCTGCTTTGCTACGACTGCGGCTGGCACGCCGATTGCCCGCGTTGCGAACGGCCGATGACCCTGCATGCCGGCCGCAAACGGCTGATCTGCCATCACTGCGACCTGCAGCAGCGCGTACCGGAAACCTGCCCGACCTGCGCCTCGCACAACCTCAGTCCGCAAGGCCAGGGCACCGAACGACTGGAGGAGGCCCTGGTCGCGCGCTTCCCGGAGGTTCCGGTCCTGCGCATCGATCGCGAAACGACGCGTCGGCGCGGCAGTTTCGAGTCGATCCTGGACGAACTGAAGGACGACAAGCCGGCGATCCTGGTCGGCACCCAGATGCTGGCCAAGGGCCATGACCTGCCCAACCTCACCCTGGTCGCCATCGTCGGTGTCGACGAGGGCCTGCACAGCGTCGACTTCCGCGCCGGCGAACGCCTGGCCCAGCTGATCGTGCAGGTCGCCGGCCGCGCCGGCCGCGCGCGCAAGCCCGGCAACGTGATCCTGCAGACCCATCATCCCGACCATCCCATGCTGCGCACCCTGCTGCAGCAAGGCTATGCCGCGGTGACCCGCGACCTGCTCGCCGAGCGCAAGCTGCTGCAGCTGCCACCCTATGGCCATCAGGCGCTGCTGCGCGCCGACGCGCTCGGCCGCCATGAGGTCGATGCTTTCCTTGCCGAAGCGACGAACGTCATCGGCGACCCCGACGGCCTGCGCATCGCCGGCCCGATGCCGGCGCCGATGCCGTTGCGCGCGGGGCGTCATCGTGGGCAGCTGCTGATCGAGGCGGATACGCGTGCGCGGTTGCATGCGTGCCTGCGGCCGTGGCAGTCAGCGGTAAGTGCACTGCCCTCCGCGCGCAAGGTGCGCTGGTCGATCGATGTGGATCCGGCCGACCTCTACTGAGCCCGCTCGTCCCTTCTCCCTGAAAGGGGGTACCCCGGCAGGGGGCAAAGACGCGGTCCGACAGGGGCCGACAAGATCGCGACAACGAGTACAAAAAAACCATACACTCAAGGATCAACACCACCAGGGCCACCGCATGCGCGCCATCCTCCTCGCTGCCGCCGTCACGCTCGCCACCGCAAGCATCAACGCCGCCGAAGCGCCATCGCGCGACCATGCCATGCTCACTAAGATAGCCGACGCCCCAAGCAGCGATGCATTACGCGAAACGATCACCCGACTGGTGGCCTTCGGCACACGGCACACGATGTCCGACACGACCTCCGACACCCGCGGCATCGGTGCCGCGCGGCGTTGGGTGAAGACCCGATTCGAAGCCATCGCGAAAGACTGCGGCGGCTGTATCACGGTGGTGACGCCGTCGCAGACCGTCACCGGCAAGCGCGTGCCGAAACCGACCGAAGTGATGGACATCGTCGCGATACAGAAAGGCAGCGATCCCAAACGCGTCGTCATCATCACCGGCCACCTGGACTCTCGCGTTACCGACGTGATGAACGCCACCAGCGATGCGCCGGGCGCGAACGACGACGCTTCAGGCGTGGCGGCCGTACTGGAAACCGCCCGGCTGCTCTCGAAGTACAAGTTCAGGGCAACGCTCGTCTATGCCGCACTGTCGGGTGAGGAGCAAGGCCTTTACGGCGGCAAGGTGCTGGCCGATTACGCGAAGGCACAGGGTTGGCAGGTCCAGGCCGACCTCAACAACGATATCGTCGGCAATTCGCAAGGCCAGGACGGTACGATCGACAATCACACCGTGCGGATCTTCTCCGAAGGCACCAAGAGCAACGAAACGCTGGAGCAGGCGAAGTATCGCCGCTACCACGGCGGCGAAGTAGACTCGCCGTCGCGCAATGTCGCCCGTTACATGGCCGACCTCGCCGACCGCTACATGACCGGCTTCGATGTGCGCATGGTCTACCGTACCGACCGCTATGGTCGCGGCGGCGATCAGGTGTCCTTCGTCGAAGCGGGCTACCCGGCGGTTCGCGTGACCGAGGCGCATGAGAATTACACCCGCCAACACCAGGACCTGCGCACCGAGAAGGGCATCGCCTATGGCGACACCATCGACGGCGTCGACTTCGGCTACCTGGCGAAGGTCACCACGCTGAATGCGCTGACCATGGCCGCGATGGCGTCGGCCCCGGCGACGCCGACCGACATCACCATCGACGGCGCGGTCAGTTCGGATACCACGGTGAAGTGGAAGCCGGTGCCGGGCGCGACCGGTTACCGGGTGTGGTGGCGCGACACGCTCGCACCGCAATGGGAGCATCAACGTTACGTCAGCGATGGCAGCAGCCTGGTGCTGAAGAACGTCGTCATCGACGACTGGTTCTTCGGTGTCAGCGCGGTGTCCGCCGATGGTTATGAGAGTCCGGTGACGTTTCCGGGAGATGCGGGTTCGTTCTGATCTTGCCGTCATGCCGGCGCAGGCCGGCATCCAGTGGCGATCACGTTCGCAAAGAGCGAAATCGTGCAGGGTCAAGGCCCAATGAGCGTTGTCGCCACTGGGCCCCGGCCTGCGCCGGGGCGACGGTGAGGGGACGGTGGAACGTTCAGGTACCTCGTGGTTTGGCTCGATGTGTCGGCACCGCCGACCATGGGTCGTCAGGCCAGGGATGCTTCGGATAGCGGCCTTTCAGTTCCTTGCGCACTTCCGGATAGGTCCGCTCCCAGAAACCCTTGAGGTCCTGGGTCACCTGGATCGGCCGGCCCGCGGGCGAGAGCAAGTGCAGGGTCACCGGTGTGCGGCCGTCGGCGATGCGCGGCGTATCGGCCAGGCCGAACAGCTCCTGCAATTTGACCGCGAGTACCGGCGATGCGCCCGGGTCATCGGCATCGCTGGCGTATTCGAGACGACGGCTCATGCCGCTGGGCACACGCAGTTCGTCCGGCGCCATCGCATCGAGCGCACGCCGCTGGTCATAGTCGAGCATGGCGGACAGCGCCTGCGACAGCTCGGCCGGTTGCAGTGCGTCGAGCTTGCGCTTGCCGGTCAGATGGGGGGCCAGCCATGCGTCCAGCTTCGCCAGCAGGGCCGTATCCGAGACATCGGGTAATGCGAGCTCGGGACGCCAGCTACGCAAGGCGGCGATGCGCGCACGCAGGCGACGCGCTGTCTCGCTCCATGGCAAGGCCCCGATACCACGTGCGCGAATCACGGCGAGCAGGGCCGGCAAGGCATCTGCAGGGCCGACCGGCACGCTACGTCGCTCCAGCACCAGCTGATCGAAGCGCCGCTCGATAAAGGCTTCCACCGCGTCACGCTCGTCGTTCCAGCGCAATACTCGCTCATCGACGAAACGCGACGGATAGTCGCGCTCGAGCGTGCGCGGATCGAACGGCGCGGCGGCGTAGATCAGACTATCGCGGGCTTCGAAACGCAGGTCGAGTACGACCAGCCACGGCTCGCCGTGCAGCGCGGTGTTTTCATGCAGTCGCGCACCGCGTCCGTTGGCGAGCTGATAGCGCAGCGGATTGTTTTCATCGCGTCTGGCGACGCGATCGGGAAACGCATGCAGCAGCAGATCGCCGACCGCATGGCTATGCGGCACGCCACTGGCACCGCTACGTACCTCGAGTCGACGACGCCAGCCCGAAGCCGCCTTTTCCACCGCGGCGAGTGCGCCCGGATCGGCGCCACCGCCACGCGCTGCGCGGGCCCCGCCATCTCGCCATACATGCAGCGCCGAGACGCGTACGCGGAAGTCGTCATTGCGCGCGAACTCGCCGCGCAGGGGCGAACGCGCTTCCATCAAGGCGAGCAGATCCGCGACCAGGCCGCGTAGCTCCGGTGGCGCGCGCAAGGCGGCGGCAGCCAGACGCGGCGTGGCGCCGAGTTCCAGCATGCCGCGGCCGACCGCGGTGATCCGCGCGGCATCATCCAGTGCACCCAGACGCTGCAACAGCTCGCGCGCCTGTGCCATCGCGCCGGATGGCGGTGGATCGAGCCACGACAGGTTTTCACTGCCCCAGGCAGCAAGCTCGAGGACAAGGCCCGACAGTTCGGCCTGGGCAATCTCCGCGCTGCGCGAGGGCTCGAGCCGCCGGCTCTGCGCCCAAAGGCGGTAGGCAACACCTTCGGCGACGCGACCCGCGCGACCCGCGCGCTGGTCGGCGGAAGCCTGCGAAATGACCACGGTCTCCAGCCGCGTGAAACCGGAATTCGGATCGAAGCGCGGCTCGCGGGCCAGGCCGCTGTCGACCACCGCGCGGATGCCCGGCAAGGTCACGCTGGATTCGGCGACATTGGTCGCCAGCACCACGCGCCGTATCGCCCGGTTCGGCCGGCGCCAGCGCCGCATGCTGCTCGACCAGCGACAGCTCGCCGTGCAAGGGCAATACCTCGACCGATTCATGCTGGCGCTCGAGCATGCCGCGCGTGCGCTCGATCTCGCGCCGTCCCGGCAGAAATGCCAGGACATCGCCATCGGTTTCGCGCAAGGCCTGCTGCACGATGCGCGCCAGATGCTGCTCGACGGTTTCCTGGGTGCGCGCTGGCGGGTAGTCGATGCGCACGGGAAAGCTGCGACCGGGACTGCTGATCCGCGGCGCGTCCAGCCAGCGCCCGATACGCTCGCCATCCAGGGTCGCCGACATCACCAGCAGGCGCAGGTCAGGACGCAGGGTCGCCTGTACATCCAAAGCCAGCGCCGCACCGAGATCGCCGGCCAGATGTCGCTCGTGGAACTCGTCGAAGATCACCGCACCGACGCCGGACAGCTCCGGATCGCCCTGGATCAACCGGGTAAGGATGCCCTCGGTCACCACTTCGATGCGCGTCGCCGCACTCACCCGCGATTCAAAGCGGATGCGATACCCGACGGTATGCCCCACTTCCTCGCCGAGCTGGCGCGACATGAATTCCGCCGCGGCGCGGGCAGCAATCCGCCGCGGCTCGAGCATCAGGATGCGACGCCCCTCCAGCCAGCCCGCATCGAGCAGGGCCAATGGCACCTGGGTGGTCTTGCCCGCGCCCGGCGGCGCCTCCAGCACGAGCCGCGGATGCCCCGACAAGGCGTCGAGGATCCGCGGCAGCAGGGGGGAGATCGGAAAAGCGCTCATGCGCGCGCATGTTACGCGAGAGCGCGGCGATATCGCCTTACGGACGTATCGGCGTCGTTACCGTGCCTTCGACGGGCTTCGGACGCAGCGGCGCCAGCGACTCGAACTTGCGTTGGTATTCGTCGGTGATCTGCTTGGCGTCGGAGCCATTGGTGATGACCTTTGGAGTGATCAACACAAGTAGCTCAGTGCGATTCCGGCTACGACTGGTCGTACCGAAAAGACGGCCGAGCACGGGAATCCTGTTCAGGCCTGGGATACCTGTGTCCGTCTGCGACTCGTCCTGCTGGATCAGGCCGCCAAGCAACACGGTCTGCCCGCTCTGCACCGCAACTCGCGTCGACACTTCGCGCTGCGAAATGGGTGGGTTAGCCGCTGCCGTCGTGGTATCGGCCTTGCTGACTACCTGGCTGATATTGAGATAGACCAGACCACCCGGATTCACCCGTGGACGCACATCGAGGATAACGCCGGTATTGAGATATTGAACCTGACCGACGGTGTTATCCGTATTTGCACCTGTATTTACGAAGGTCTGAGTGACAGGAATCTGGTCGCCCACCTGGATATGTGCTTTCTGGTTGTTCATCACCACGAGCGAAGGCGCCGACAGGATCTTCGAGTTGCCGCTTACTTCCAGCGCACGCAAGGCAACGCTCAAATTGTTGTTGACGAAGGAATAAAAGAACGCGTCGCCGGCCTTGCCATTGACGCCCGGATTGGGATTGAACGCGGCACCGCCACCGCCCAATGCCCATTGTTGCTGGTTGCCGGGCTGGGTGGGCTTGCCGTCGGTCGAACCCGTCAAGCCTTCCAGGTACCACTGCACGCCGAACTGGAATTGCCCGGTCAGCTGCACCTCGAGGATGCGCGTCTCGATCTGCACCTGCAGGGGCACGGTATCCAGACGCTTGATCGCCGACTCGATCTCGGTCCACTGCGAGGGACGCGCGCGTACCATCAGCTGGTTGTTCGCGTCGACCGCGCTGATGCGAATGCCGTCGCCGGTGGTGACGCCACCGCTGCGCTTGCCTTTGGAACTGTCGTCGCCGAGCGGATCGTTACTGCCTGACGAGCCGCCAGACAGGCCGCCGCCCAGGCCATTCGACGACCCGGTGCCGCTGTTGGAGCCGAGGCTTCCCGAGCCGAGACCGCCACCCGAGTTGCCAAAGCCACCGGCACCGCTACCCAGGCCGCTGCCCGAGTTGTTGGTATTGCCACCCAAGGCATCGTCGGTATCGCCGAGCGAGCCCGCACTCAGCCCCGGCCCGACCTTGCCGCCGCTGTCGCCACCGCCGGACTTGCCGTTGCCGTAGATATCGCCGAGGTAGCCGGCCAGGTCGCTGGCCTGCACGTTGCGCACGTCGTAGACGAACAGCTGGGGCTCGTTGCCGCCGCCCTGGTCGATGCGCTCGATCCAGCCGCGCACTTCCGTCAGATAGGACGCCTGCGGGCTGATCACGACCAGGGCATTGGTCCGTTCGATCGGAATGAAACGCAGCAGGCCGGCCAGCGGTGTGTCGCCCTTCGCGCCGAAGAGCTTGTCGAGCGCGGGCATCAGTTCGGCGACATTCGCACGCTGCAGGCTGAACACACCGACCGACATGCCACGCAGCCAGTCGACGTCGAAGATTTTGATCGTGCTCTGGTAATTGGCCAGTTCGTCCGGCGTACCGGCCATCACCAGCACGTTGCGCGTCGTGTCTGCGAGCAGCACGCTGTCCTGGCGCGCGAAGGGTTTGATCAGCTTCTGCATCTCCGTTGCGCTGATATAGCGCAACGGGAACAGCCGCGCCTGCAGGCCACCGGCCGGCGCGGAGGCGCCCAGGCTCGGTACCAGGTTGCCGGCCACCGCGTCCTTCGCGGGCAGTACCACGTAGCGCCCTTCCTTGTGTACCAGCGCATTGCCGGTCCACGACAGCAGCGTCTCCAGGATCGGCAGCGCCTCCTCGTTGGTCACGGCCTGCGAGGTCGAAAAGGACACATTGCCCTGCACGCCCGGCACGATCGTGTAGTTCTCATGCAGCAGGTCGCCGAGGATGGCCTTGACCACCGCCTCGACCGGCTGGTTCTCGAAATTCAGTACGACCGTGCCCGGACCCTGGGTTTTGGCGCGAGGCGTGGCCAGCGCGGACGGCTGGATGAACTGGCCGCTGCCGGTGCTGATCTGCGGCAACACTGCGGCCGAGGTTGTTTCCGTCGGGTGGCTGACGATGGTCGGGGCCGGGGCCGGCTTCTCGGTACCGGCAATCGCCTCGCGCTGCAGCGAGCCGTCGTCTTTTGGTTGAGGCAGGCTGGCACAACCGGCCAGGCCGGCGGTCAGGGCAAGACCGCCGAGCAGGGAAAATCTGGACATGGGTCAACGTACTCCATCGTTGGCCGATTGCGCTGCCTGTTCGGCGCGCCGCTTCTGCACGGCGGCTTTCAAGGCTTCGATTCGGGCTTTCTGCCGGGCTTCTTCCGGGCTCGGCGGTGGCGGCGCGACTGGCGCCGTACTTGGTGGTGACGCCATCGGTACCGGCTGTGCCGGTTGCATCGGTGACTGCATCGGCGAGGGCACGCCCGGTGCCTGCGCGGTGCCCGGCTTGCTCGGCGTCGGCGCGCTGACCTTGAGCGCGAGTTCCTTCTTTTCGCCGCCGCTGTCGAAGGTCGCGCTGCGCGCGCTCAACGCGCTGAGCATCCAGCGACCGTCGGGAAGCGCCGCGCCTTCACGCACGCGGACCTCGCGGTTGCCGGTGCGATCGTGCAGCAAGGCCATGCGCAGGCCTGGCGTCATGATGATCCCGGTCAGCTCCAGGTCGCCGAGGCTCGCGCCCTGTGCGTCGCCGGACGGCGGCACCATCGGTTTGCGATCGGCGGTGAACAGCGGGCGCTGCCATATATCGACATAGGTCCCCAAAGGTTTCGGCGGCGCGAGTTGCGCCGCCTTGCCGGGCTCCCTGGCGACTTCGGCCGGCGGCGTGGGGTTCCAGTGCACACCGCGACCGACGCCGGCGAGCATGGCAATAACGGCGACTCCGAACAGCACGCAGACCACCGCGAGGACGGGCGTGAGGCGACGCTGGGCGAGCGCGTTCATCGCTTCGCTCCCGGTGCCGTGACCGGCGCGACCGCCTGGCGTACGTAGCCGGCCACGCTGAACTGCACGTCCAGCGGCGTGGCGACCGCGCTACGCGCCGCCATCGGATTGCGGTACGCGCTGAAGTCCTCGATGAAGAGGTAGGGCATGCCGTTTTCCAGGTCATGCAGCACCGCGGCCATCGGCTCGACATAGCAGCGCAAGGCGATATTGACCGTGACCTTGCGATACGGATCGCCGGCCTTGTCCTGGCCCGGCACGGGCATTTTCTGCACGACTTCGCACGGACCCGATCCCTGGTGGGCGGCGGCGACATCGACCACGCGCTGCATCAGGCCGGCAGCGGCGGCGTTCGGGTCGTCCTCGGGGAGAAAAGCGTTGCTGTCGGTCTGCCCCGCCGACAGCGCGGCGATGCGCTTCTCGAGCAGGGGGCGCTCGGCGATCGCCGCGGCGTAACGCTGCTCGGTATCGCGCAGATCGTCCATGTCCGAGGCGATCTGCAGTTGCGGCGCGACGAACCACCAATGAACCAGCACGAAGTAGCCGATCACCACGGTGACCAGTAACAGCAGCAGCGCGGCGATGCGCGACTCAACGGGCCTCAGGCGCATGCGCGGCCTCCGGAGTCGGCTGGCGCACGTGGGCGACCATGTAGAAGCGTTCCTTGTTCGTGGTCTGGTCGGTCTGGATGGTGCCCTGGAAGCTCGGTTCGCCGACCAGGGTGGAGCCCTTGAGCGTGTCGACCAGGCGCGCGGCCTGCGGGCTCTGGCCCTGGAAACCGATCTGCCCGGCGTTGTCGATCGAGAGCCGCTCCAGCCAGGTATCGTCCGGCAGGCGGCGCGAAAGATCCTCGATCACGGCGAGCAGCGAGGTCGCCTTCGCCTTGCGCTGGGCGAGGAAACCGGCGGCGCCGGCGCTGTCGCTCAGGCGTTGGCGCAAGGCGACGACACGCTGGGCGTCGGTGTGCATCGCGTCCACCTTGTCCTGCATGGCGGCGAGGGCGGCCTCGCGGTTGTGCAGCCACGCATTCATGCCAAGTACCAGCAGCACGATGGCAGCGGCCGCCAGGGCAAGATTGAGCCGGCGTCGCGGATTGCTGCGACGCGGACGCTGCTCGGGCGGCAACAGGTCGAGACCGGCACGTCCCGCGGCTTCGCCGACATCGACCGCATCGATGCCGAAGCCGATCTCACGCAAGCGCGTCAGCCATGGATCGAGCTGCGTGCGCGGCACGGCGGCGAGTTCCGCGGCGAACTTGCCCGCGGGCGCGGCACCGCCGGTCTCACGGACATCGAAATACACGCTGTCGGCGCGGAACGGCGTCTGCCGGTCCATTTCATAGGAGCCGACCTGGCGCAGGTTGTCGCGAGCCGCCAGCGGCAACGCGAGTCTTCGCCGCAGCACCGTCGGTGCCGGCAGGCAAAGCGCGACACGCAGGTCCTCGCGGTCGACCGTTGCCAGCGCGGCGCGCAGCGCGGCGAGCTGATTGGCATCGGGCAGCGCATCGTCGATCGTCGCCAGCGCCACCGGATCGCCGGCGAGGCGCAGCGACCAGCCGCTGTCGTGCCGCTCCAGCAGATGCCAGCGTTCGCCGCCACTCAGCGCCGCCTGCCAGCGGACCGGCAGGAAGCTCCTGAGCTCACCGCCCCACCAGGCAAAAAAGCCCGGCAGCGGCGAGCCTCGCCAGCCGCGACGCAGGCGATCCATCGAAGGTTGCAAAGCGTCCTGCCATGCACTCATTCCCCGTCTCCCTCCAACCAGCGTAAAACGACATACGGCTGCGTGGCGGCACCGATACCACGCAACCGGATCGTGGCCCTGAGCACCGCGCGGGTGCCATCGGCCAGCGTAGCCTCCGACCGGATACTATGCGTTACTCCATTACCTCCCGCTACTCCCGCGCCGGCATTACCCGTACGCCGCGCCATGATCTCGCTGGCGGCGGCCGCGTCGTAATCGGGCAGCGCGGCCAGCGCGAGCATCGGCGCATGCGCCGGATTGGGCCGTTCGCGACCGGACCAGATGGTCACCGCCGGGGCGACCATGGCATAGGTCTTCGCATCCATACCAAGCACGAGCTGTAACTCCTCCAATGTGGCGAAAGGTCCGTTGCGGGGCCCGTAACTGCGCCCCGCGGCCTCGTACTGGGGTGCCTTGGCGCCATTGGGCTGTGCCGCATCGCCGAAACTGCGCCAGTCCTGCACCGCGGCGGACAAGGCCGTGGCCTTGCCGTTCTCGACCCCGGCGGCGCGAAACAGACCGGTCAGTATCTGCCCCGACGCCGTATTGAGATCGACCTTGCCATCTTCGTCTGTCACCGTGACATTCACCGACGCGCCGTCGTACCGGAACGGATAGACGCGCCCGTCGGCGATCCAGCGATGTGTTTCGTCGCGCGCCTGCAGGCCGTAGATGGCGCGCATCAGGCCCGCCTCGGCGGCGTAATGGGCCTGGGTCTGCGCAGCCTGGAAGCGCGCCTGCATCCCTTCCGTCCGAGCCAGCATGGCGAAGCCGCCGAGCAGGATCGCCAGCAGGGTGCATGCCCACAGCACGATCAACAGGGCGACGCCTTGCTGCGGGCGCCTCATCGCACGAACCCCGGGCCGCGCAGGCCACGCGTCAGCGAGACGGGACCGACCGTCGCCGTGGGATCGACCCGCAGCGGCGCGTCGAGCGTCGGCCAGGTAACGCCACCATCGAGGTCCAGGTCGATCCGGACCAGCGACGGCGTGCGCCGGTCGTCGTCCCAGCTCGACTGCCAGTCGATGGGATTGCCTTCCTTGTCGAAGCCGCGGAAGGCGAAACTGCCCTTGCGGATTCCGTCGACCAGGACCTCGGGCTCGCCGATCGGCTTCGGGTCGCTGCCGTCCGGCGGCAGCAGGGCGAAGCTGGCTTCCAGGCGCATGCGGTTGTCGTTGTCGTCGTCGACCAGTTTCCAGGTCTGCAATTGCGCACCCATCGCGCCGAGGTATCCCGGCAGCGGGGCGACGAAACGGATCTCGCGTTCGCCGCCGGAAAACACGATGCCGTCGCCGTTGTCGTTGCGATCGAAGGCGATGGTCACCGTCTGGGCCAGCTCGCGACGCAGGAACTGCTGCGCCGAGCGCACCTGGTCCACGCGCTCGATGGCGACATCGCCGCTGCGCACGATGCGCGTCGCGGTGCGGATACCGGAGTAGACGCCGAGCAGTACCAGGGAAAGGAGAACCAGCGCCGCCAGGATTTCGAGCAGGCTGAAGCCGCGCGTTCGTTTCATAGTCGGCGACCCGGCGCGCGCGGCTGTCCATTGCCGGGCATGCGCAGCGTGCTGAAGTGCGCGCTGCGTTCCTGCGTTCCTTCGCCCCAGAGCACGTCCAGGTCGAGCCGATACACAAGGCGATTGTCGCCGTCGGATGCCGGATCGTCTTCCGGCTGCCAGCGCGCCACCGCCAGACGCCAGCGATAGCGGTCGTCGAAGCGACCTTCACTACTGCCTTCGCGCACCGGGTCGACGACAAAGGCGCTGTCGAGCAATGAACGCGCCCACAGCGCGGCCTGCGTCCGTTCGGTGGCGCGCGAGGTCAGGCTGAGCGACCCGCCGGCAACCTGCATCAATGCCGCGAACGCGATCGCCAGCACGGCGATCGCGGCGATCACCTCGAGCAGGCTGAAGCCGCGGGCCCGCCGTTTCATTTGGTATCCACCACGGCGACCGCGCCGGTCAGCCAGGACACGTTGACATGCCACTGGCGCTGGCCGCGCTGCAAGGTGATCCGCCCGCCGGTGGAACTGCCGTCGGGGAAGAAGCGGATACGCCCGGTGTGGTCGTTGACGTTGTCCTCGCGCGCACTGGTGAGGCCGAGCTTCATGCCCTGCGGCAGGTGGCCGGCGGGCCGGCCCGGCGCCTGGTAGGTGCCGTTCGCGGTATCCACTTCCAGCGCCTGCTCCTCCCCCTTCACGATCGCCTGCGCCCGCGTCCAGCGCAGCGCCGCGGCCAGCTCCCCACTGGCCGCGCTCACCCGCGCACTGGCCAGCCCCTGCGAGATCGGGATCGCCACCGCCCCGGCGATCAGCGCGATCAGCAGGATCACCGCGAGCATCTCGAACAGGGTGAAGCCGCGGGCGCGCATGGGTTACTGCCAGTTGCCCTGGTCGGCGCTGAAGCCGTCCCCACCGGCCTTGCCGTCCTGGCCATAGAAGACCAGGTCGAAGCTGCCGTGCTCGCCCGGGTACTGGTAGCCGAAGGCATGGCCCCACGGGTCCTTCAGGTCCGAGGGCTTGGCGTACGGGCCGGTCCAGTTGCTGGCGTCGGCCGGCTTGGTGATCAGGTCGTCGAGCGATTTGCGGCGGCGTGCCGTTGTCCAGCGCGTAGTTCTCGACCTTCTGGCTCAACGTCGTCAGCTGCGCCTTGCCCGCGCCGTATTTGCCCTTGTCGACGTTCTTGCCGACCTGGGTCACGACCACCGCGCCGATGATCCCGATCAGCACGATCACGGCGAGCATTTCCAGCAGGGTGAAGCCGCGGGCGGCGGCACGGGTGAGGGAGCGGCGGTGGGACATGGGAACCTCGGTACGGGTTTGGGTGTTGTGCGCTGCGCGCGATGTTTTTACTGGATCCCAGCCTTCGCTGGGATGACGGTGAGGGTTATTGGATGTTGCTGGTGAGGCTGAGCAGCGGCAACAGGATCGCGGCCATGATGATCGCCACCAGCACGGTCATCACGATGGTCAGCGCCGGGACCAGCGCCGCGAGCAGGCGGTCGATCGCCCGCTTGGATTCGATGTCGAAGGTGTCGGCGACCTTCAGCAGCAAGGTGTCCAGCGCCCCGGCCTCCTCGCCGACCTGGACCATCTGCAGGGCCAGCCGCGGGAAGCGGCCGGACTGGGCCAGGGCGACGCCAAGACCCGCGCCGCCCTTGACCTGCTCGGCGGCCTGGGCCAGCGCATCGTCCAGCGCACGGTTGCCGGTGACCTGGCGGGCGATGGTCAGCGACGAGAGCAGCGGCACGCCGTTCTTCAGCAGGGTGCCCAGGGTGCGCGCGATGCGGGCGGTCTCGACCTTCAGCAGCAGTGGGCCGACCAGGCGCATGGTGAGCAGGCGGGCATGGAAGGCCAGCCGCGCCGCCGGGTCGCGCATGCGCATCCGCCAGCCGGCGATACCGAGCACGATCAGCAGCACCGCCGCCCACCACCAGCCGCTGATCGCCTCGCCGAGGGCCAGCACCGCCGAGGTGATCCACGGGATCGGCACCTGCATGTCGGCGAAGATCGGCACGAACTGCGGGACGACGTAGGCGAGCAAGCAGGACCAGCGAACCGAGTACCCCGACCATCAGGAAGGCCGGGTAGATCAAGGCATTGATGATGCTGCCGCGCAGCAGCTGGGCGCGCTCGAGGTAATCGGCGAGGCGGCGCAGCGTATCGTCCAGCGAGCCACCCGCCTCGCCCGCGCGGACCAGGGAGATGTACAGGCGCGGGAAGATCCCGTGCTCCTCGTCCAAGGCGTAAGACAAGGTGGTGCCGCCGCGCACGCGGTCGCGGACGCGCTCGATCAGCTTCTTCGCCCGGTCGCTTTCCGGAAGATCCAGCAGGATGCCGAGCGCGCGGTCCAGCGGCTGACCGGCGCCGAGCAGGGTCGCCAGCTGGTGGGTGAACTGGGCCAGCTGGTCGCCGGTGAACGGGCCGCGCTGGAACAGCGCCGCGAGTCCCGCGCCGCCGCCATTGGCATCGGCCGGCCGCGCATCCAGCGGCGTGTGGCCCTGATCCTGCAACCGGGCAATCACCTCCTCGACACTGCTCGCCTCCATCTGCCCCTGCAGGGCTTCGCCGGCGGCGCTGATGGCGCGGTAGCGATACTGGGTCATGACACCACCCGCCCTTCCCTTCTCCCTGCGGGAGAAGGTGCCCCGGCAGGGGCGGATGAGGGCACCCGGTGACCGAGGCCACTGGATCCCAGCCTTCGCCGGGATGACGAGCAAGGGTAAGGCGACGCCGAGTACACCTCTTCCCTCACCGTCATCCCAGCGAAGGCCGGGATCCAGTGACGACCACAGCGATTCGTCAGCGCTACCTTCTCAAGCCGCCTGCACAACTGGCCTTGCAGCGCCTCGCCGGCGGCACTGATCGCGCGGTAACGGTACTGGGTCACGACACCACCGGCCCTTCCCTTCGCCCACTGGGAGAAGGTGCCCCGGCAGGGGCGGATGAGGGCGCCCGGGCGCCCTCATCCGCCCTACGGGCACCTTCTCCCCCGGGGAGAAGGGAACATGCCTCAAGCCTCCTGCGTAACACGCAACACCTCCTCCAGCGTGGTCACGCCCATCACCGCCTTGGCAATCCCGTCCTCATACATCGTGCGCATCCCTTCTGAGCGCGCCTGCCGCTCGATCTCGCCCGCATCGGCCCGACGCATCACCAGCCGGCGCAGCGGATCGCTCATGGTCAGGAATTCCATGATCGCCCGCCGCCCGCGGTACCCGGTCGGGTTGGTCGCACTGGTCCCGGGCTTCCACAGCCGGATCGGCCGCTCGTCGGTGTACTTTTCCAGCTCGAACTGCTCGACCACTTCCGGCAGCGCTTCGTACGGAATCGCCGTCGCCGGATCCAGCCGGCGGACCAGCCGCTGGGCGAGGATGCCGTTGATCGTGGAACCGAGCAGGTAATCCTCCACGCCCATGTCCAGGAGACGGGTAATCCCACCGGCCGCGCTGTTGGTATGCAGGGTCGAGAGCACCAGATGCCCGGTCAGCGCCGACTGGATCGCGATCCGGCAGGTTTCCAGGTCGCGCATCTCGCCGATCATGATCACGTCCGGGTCCTGGCGCACGATCGAGCGCAGGGCCCCGGCGAAGTCCAGGCCGATCTGCGGCTTGACCTGGATCTGGTTGATCCCCTCGATCTGGTACTCGACCGGGTCCTCGACGGTGATGATCTTCACGTCGGGGGTGTTGATCTGCGACAAGGCCGTATAGAGCGTGGTGGTCTTGCCCGAACCGGTCGGCCCGGTGACCAGCAGGATCCCGTGCGGGCGGTCCAGCACCTCGACGAAGCGGGCCTGGAAGTTGTCCGTAAAGCCCAGCGAGGCGAAGTCGAACACCACCGACTCGCGGTCGAGGATACGCATCACCACCGACTCGCCGAAGCTGGTCGGCACCGTCGAGACACGCAGGTCCAGCTCCTTGCCCTGCACGCGCAACTGGATCCGCCCGTCCTGCGGCAACCGCCGCTCGGCGATGTTCAGCCGCGCCATGATCTTCACCCGCGAGATCACCGCCGCGGTCGAACTGGACGGCGGCGCTTCCACTTCATGCAGCACGCCATCGATCCGGTAACGCACCTTCAGCCGGTTCTCGAACGGCTCGATATGCACGTCCGAGGCACGCTGCTCGACCGCGCGCTGCAAAATCAGGTTCACCAGGCGGATCACCGGCGCCTCGGAGGCGAGGTCCCGCAGATGCTCCACATCGTCCTCGACCGCGACGCCGCCATCGAGGTTCTCCACGATCGTGCCCATCGCCGAGCGCCCTTGCCCGTAATAACGTTCGATCAGGTCGTCGATCTCCGAGCGCAGGCCGATCAGCGGCGTGATCTCACGGCCGGTGGCCAGCCGCGCGGCCTGCAACGGGTACGGGTCGGACGGATCGGCCACCATCAGGGCCACGCCATCCTCGCCCCGGCGCACCGGCACCACGTGGTACTGCTTGAGGAAGCGCACCGACATCTCGATATCCGTCGGCGGCAGCTCCGGCGCATCGCGCGCGGCCAGCAGCGGCACGCCCAGCAATTCCGCCCAGGTCTCGGCCAGATCCCGCTCGGAGACCAGGCCCAGGGTCGCCATCAGCGTGGTCAGGGTGCCCTCGGGCGATTCCTCGTGCAGACGACGGGCACGGACCAGGTCCGCGTCCTTGACACGGCCTCGCGCGACCAGGGCCGCGCAGATATCCAGTGAGTCCGTCGCCAAGCTGGCATCGTCCTTGTGCGCGCCTTTCGGCACGAGCCCTGCCGACATGCGGCCTCCTGTTTCGCCTACCGTGGATGAATACGTCATCGTTGACCGACCTCGGCCGCCATTGGTAGCACAACCGGGGCTCAGCGGGCGACCTGCGGGGAAAGTTCCAGCATGCGGATGCGACTTTTGCGTGCGGCGTCTCGCCAGCGAAAGCGCAAAAAAACGCCCGGCCTGTCCTGTGGCCGGGCGTCAGTCTTACGCCGGGGCGGGTTACCAGCCGAAACCGACACCCACGCCGCCGGCGGTCTCATCGCCGCTGATTGCCGCACCGAAGGTCACATTGGCCCGGGACGAGATGGCACGCGAGTAACCGACCGACAGCGCCGCCTCACCGCGGTAGCCGCCGACGCCCACGCCCATGCGGTTGGCCGTATTGATGCCCTGGGTGCTGAAGGCCATCTGCGACATCGCCGCGCCCATGGCTCCGACCCGGTTGACCTTGGTATCCATATCGCCAAAGCGGCGGTTGGTGTCGTTGCGGAACTCATCGAACGTGGCACCGGTAACCGCGTTGCTCATCTTCGAATCGGTATAGGCATTGGCCTTGCCCAGCGTCTGTACGTCGCCGGCATCCGCGTAGGTCTTCGCCGTGGTCAATGCTTCATCGACCTGACCCACGGTCGCCGCATCGGTCGCCGCCGCTCCCCTGGCCACATTGGTGATCCGACGCTCGGTACCGACGGCGCCGACGGACACGGTATTGGCCTCGTTGGCCACCGAGCCCGCGCCCAGGGCGACCGCGTTGGTCGCCGCCGCGCTCACCGAAGCGCCGGTGCCGACCGCCGTGCTGTTGTCGGCTTCGATATTGGCGTTCCTGCCAAGGGCCAGGTCGCCGGTGTCCCTGGCATGGCTGCCATCGCCGATGGCCACGCCATTGCCCGTGCCGCCGACCGCGTTGTTCTGCGGAGCCGGTGCGGGGATCGGTCCGGTACGCGCATTCTCCAGGGTACCCACTCGCGAATTGATCGAGGTGATCGCGCCGTCCAATGCGCCAATCGCCCCGGATACGCTGTTGTAACTACCGCCCTGGGCGGTGAATACCGGTCCGATGAAGCCGTTCGCGCCCATGCTGGCGCCGCCGCCCAGCGCTGCGGCGAGTGCATTGCCAGCCGTGACGCTGCTGCTGCCGATGGCGTCCAGCTGCGCCTTGTTCACCGCATCGGTACCGAGCGTACCGGCACCGACATTGGTGATCTGCCGCTCCTTGCCCAGGCTGCCGACGGATACCGAGTTGGCGCGATTGGCCACCGAGTCGGCACCAAGAGCGACCGCATTGAGACCCGATGCGGTCGCCGCGTTACCGATGGCGGTGCTGTTGATCCCCGCCGCCGTGGACAGGCCGCCGACCGCGGTCGAGTAGTCCGCCGTAGCCGATGCTGCAATACCGGCAGCCAGCGCGGTTTGCCCGCTCGCCACCGATTCGGCACCGATCGCTGTCGCCCCCAGTCCGCCGGCCGACGAGAAGTAGCCGTTCGCCGTGGACTCCAGGCCGGAGGCCTCGCTCAAGGCACCGGTCGCTACCGACCCGTCGCCGCTGGCGATGCTGGCGGCACCGTGCGCCGTGCTCTGCTCGCCGGTCGCCTCGCTTTCCGCGCCGACCGCCGTGGCGTATTCGGCGGTTGCCTGCGATGAGGCCCCGCTCGCCACGCTGTTGTCGCCCGTCGCCACCGCACCATAGCCATTGGCCGTGGCGAATGCGCCGGTCGCCACCGCGCCGCTGCCGAAGGCCGAGGCCCCCTGCGCACCGGCGAACGCCCCCGAACCGGCCGCCGTGGCAAGGTCCGCCGTGGCCAGCGCATCGTCGCTGCCGTCGCCGGCACCGTTCGCCTTGAAGTAATGACCGGCATCCGCCGTCGCGGCAGTAGCGTTGTCGAGCTGGCTCTTGTTCACCGCGTCGGTCGCCTGCGTACCGGCGGCAACGTTGGTGATTTGCCGTTCCGCGCCGATGTCGCCGACCGACACCGTATTGGCGCGGTCGTTGTACGAGTTCGCACCCAGGGCTACCGAGTTGGCGCCGAGGGCAACGCTCTGCGTGCCGACCGCCGTACTGAAATCGCCGACCGCATTGGCCACCGCACCCACCGCCGTACTCTGCGCACCGCTGGCGAAGGCGCCGACACCGAAGGACGAAGCAGCGAAGCCGCCCGCCTGCGCGCCCGCACCGACCGCCGTACCCGCGACACCCGCGCTGGTCGCGCCCGTCTCGATCGGATGGCCGTCGGCATCGACCAGCAGCGGATTGCCATCGTCGTCCACTGCCGTACCGCCGACGGCCACACTGGCCGGACCGGTCGCCTGGGCGCCGGCGCCATACGCGGCACTGTTCTGGCCGCTGGCCACCGTGCCGTAACCGGTCGCGGTCGCATTGCCCGCACCGGCCACCGCACCGCTGCCGAAGGCACTCGCGCCGGTACCGTTGGCGAAGCTGCCCGAGCCATTGGCCGTCGAGTAGTCCCCGCTGGCGAAGCTCTGCGTACCGGAGGCCGTACTCTGTACACCGGCGGCGATGCTCCCCTGCCCGACCGCCGTCGCGCCTTCACCGTCGGCGGTCGCCGATTCGCCTACCGCCGTGCTGCCGTCGCTGCTCGCCGCGCTGTTCGCACCGACTGCCGTGCTGTTCGCACCGAGCGCGCCGGAAAGTGCGCCGACCGCGGTCGCATTCGTGTTCGCCGCGAAGCTGCCACTGCCGATCGCCGAGGCGAAGTCCCCTTCGGTCTCCGATACCGCACCGACCGCGGTCGACTGCACACCACTGGCCCGTGACTGCGCACCGATCGCGCTTGCGCCGAGATCCAGCGCGAAGGCACTTTCGCCGACCGCCGTGCTGCTCACCGCCGCGGCGTACGTGTTCCAGCCCAAGGCCGTGGCGTAGTCCTCCGTGGCCCATGCACCGGCGCCGAATGCCGAGGCACCCGTGCCGGTCGCCCGCGCCGGAATAAAGCCACCAAGCGCGCTGCCACCGACCGCGACGCTTTCATCGCCGGTCGCCTGCGCACTTTCACCGACCGCGACACTTCCCGCGCCGCCGGCGACGCTCTGCGTGCCGACCGCCGTGGAGTAATCGCCGATCGCATTGGCCACCGCACCGACCGCCGTACTCTGCGCACCGCTGGCGAAGGCACCAACACCGAAGGACGAAGCGGCAAAGCCGCTTGCCTGCGCGCCCGCGCCGACCGCCGTACCACCGACGCCGGCGCTGGTCGCGCCGGTCTCGATCGGATTGCCATCGGCATCGACCAGCAGCGGATTACCGTCTTCGTCCACCGCCGTGCCACCCACGGCGACACTCGCCGGACCGGTCGCCTGCGCGCCGGCACCATACGCGGCGCTGTTCTGGCCGGTGGCCACGCTGCCGTAGCCGGTTGCCGTCGCGTAATCCGCCGAGGCCACGGCACCACTGCCGAAGGCGGATGCACCGCTACCGTTGGCGAATGCACCGGAACCGGCGGCCGTGGCGTAATTGCCGATCGCCAGCGCGTCGTCGCTGCCGTCGCCAACGCCGTTCGCCTTGAAGTAATGACCGGCATCGGCCGTCGCGGCGGTGGCGTTGTCGAGTTGGCCCTTGTTCACCGCATCGGTCGCTTCCGTACCCGCGGCGACATTGGTGATCTGCCGCTCGGCGCCCGCATCGCCGACCGACACGGTGTTGTCGCGGTCGTTGAATGAGCTCGCACCGATCGCCACCGCGTTATTGGCCAGGACAAAGGCATTGGCACCGAGCGCCGTGCTGTTGTCGCCAAGGGCCCAGCTACCCGCACCCAGGGCTACCGCGTTCGCGCTCTCGATCCCGAGCAGGCCGAAGCCCGTCTCGGCGAAATTGCCGATCGCGATGCTGTTGCCACCCGCCGCGCTCGCGCCCGAACCCACCGCCACCGAGCCACTGCTCAGCGCCAGACTCTGTGTGCCGAGCGCCGTGCTGAAATCGCCGACCGCATTGGCCACCGCACCCACCGCCGTACTCTGCGCACCGCTGGCGAATGCGCCGACACCGAAGGACGAAGCGGCAAAACCGCTTGCCTGCGCACCCGCGCCGACCGCCGTACCGCCGACGCCGGCGCTGGTCGCACCGGTCTGGATCGGATTGCCATCGGCGTCGACCAACAGCGGATTGCCCGCCTCATCCACCGCCGTGCCGCCGACCGCTACGCTGGCAGGACCGGTTGCCTGCGCACCGGCACCATAAGCGGCACTGTTCTGGCCGCTAGCCACGCTGCCATAGCCCGCAGCGAGGGCATTCGTCGCCGTCGCCGTCGACCCGCTACCGAAAGCCGAGGCACCAGTACCGTTGGCAAACGCACCGGAGCCGGCCGCGGTGGCGTAATCGCCGATCGCCAGCGCGTCGTCGCTGCCGTCGCCCACGCCATTCGCTTTGAAGTAGTGGCTGGCATCCACGGCGCCGCCGAGTATGCCGTCCAACTGTCCCTTGTTCACCGCGTCGGTCGCTTCCGTACCGGCGGCGACGTTGGTGATCTGCCGCTCGGCACCCACATCGCCGACCGAGACGGTGTTGTCGCGGTCGTTGAACGAGTTCGCACCGATCGCCACCGCATTGTTGGAAACGGTCCAGGCATTGGTACCGAGCGCCGTGCTGTTGTCGCCAAGGGCCCAGCTACCCGCACCCAGAGCCACCGCGTTCGCGCTCTCGATCCCGAACAAGCCGAAGCCCGTCTCGGCGAAATTGCCGATCGCGATACTGTTGCCACCCGCCGCGCTGGCGCCCGAACCCACCGCCACCGAGCCGCTACTCAGCGCCAGGCTCTGCGTACCGAGCGCCGTGCTGAAATCGCCGACCGCATTGGCCACCGCACCCACCGCCGTACTCTGCGCACCGCTGGCGAACGCGCCGACACCGAAGGACGAAGCGGCAAAACCGCTTGCCTGCGCACCCGCGCCGACCGCCGTACCGCCAACACCCGCGCTGGTCGCACCCGTCTCGATCGGATGGCCGTCGGCATCGACCAGCAACGGATTGCCGTCCTCGTCCACGGCCGTACCGCCGACAGCGACACTCGCCGGACCGGTCGCTTGCGCGCCCGCGCCATAAGCCGCGCTGTTCTGGCCCGTGGCCACGCTGCCGTAGCCGGTTGCCGTGGCGTAATCCGCCGAGGCCACGGCACCACTGCCGAAGGCCGAGGCCCCGCTACCGTTGGCGAAGGCACCCGAACCGGCGGCCGTGGCGTAATTGCCCAGCGCCAGCGCATCATCGCTGCCGTCGCCCACGCCCGTCGCCTTGAAGTAGTGGCTGGCATCCACGGCGCCGCCGAGGATGTCGTCCAACTGGCCCTTATTCACTGCATCGGTCGCCTCCGTACCGGCGGCGACATTGGTGATCTGCCGCTCGGCCCCGACATCGCCGACCGACACCGTGTTGTCGCGGTCGTTGAACGAGTTCGCGCCGATCGCCACGGCATTGTTGGAAACGGTCCAGGCATTGGTGCCGAGCGCCGTGCTGTTGTCGCCAAGCACCCAACTGCCGGCACCCAGGGCGACCGCGTTCGCGCTCTCGATGCCGAACAGGCTGAAACCGGTCTCGGCGAAATTGCCGATCGCGATGCTGTTTTCACCCGCCGCGCTGGCGCCCGAACCCACCGCCACCGAGCCACTGCTCAGCGCCAGGCTCTGCGTACCGAGCGCCGTGCTGAAATCGCCGACCGCATTGGCCACCGCACCCACCGCCGTGCTCTGCGCACCGCTGGCGAATGCGCCGACACCGAAGGACGAAGCGGCGAAGCCGCTTGCCTGCGCGCCCGCGCCGACCGCCGTACCGCCGACACCCGCGCTGGTCGCGCCCGTCTCGATCGGATGGCCATCGGCGTCGACCAACAGCGGATTGCCATCGTCGTCCACCGCCGTACCGCCGACCGCCACACTGGCCGGACCGGTCGCCTGGGCGCCGGCACCATACGCCGCGCTGTTCTGGCCGCTGGCCACGGCATTGAAGCCGCTGGCCGTGGACTGTTCCGCTGCGGCCACCGCACCGCTGCCGAAGGCACTCGCGCCGGTACCGTTGGCGAAGCTGCCCGAGCCGTTGGCCGTCGAGTAATCGCCGCTGGCGAAGCTCTGCGTACCGAAAGCTGCGCTCTGAACGCCGGCGGCGATGCTGCCCTGGCCGACCGCCGTCGCCCCTTCGCCATCGGCGGTCGCCGATTCGCCTACCGCCGTGCTGCCGTCGCTGCTCGCCGCGCTGTTCGCACCGACTGCCGTGCTGTTCGCACCGAGCGCGCCGGAAAGTGCGCCGACCGCGGTCGCATTCGTGTTCGCCGCGAAGCTGCCACTGCCGATCGCCGAGGCGAAGTCCCCTTCGGTCTCCGATACCGCACCGACCGCGGTCGACTGCACACCACTGGCCCGTGACTGCGCACCGATCGCGCTTGCGCCGAGATCCAGCGCGAAGGCACTTTCGCCGACCGCCGTGCTGCTCACCGCCGCGGCGTACGTGTTCCAGCCCAAGGCCGTGGCGTAGTCCTCCGTGGCCCATGCACCGGCGCCGAATGCCGAGGCACCCGTGCCGGTCGCCCGCGCCGGAATAAAGCCACCAAGCGCGCTGCCACCGACCGCGACGCTTTCATCGCCGGTCGCCTGCGCACTTTCACCGACCGCGACACTTCCCGCGCCGCCGGCGACGCTCTGCGTGCCGACCGCCGTGGAGTAATCGCCGATCGCATTGGCCACCGCACCGACCGCCGTACTCTGCGCACCGCTGGCGAAGGCACCAACACCGAAGGACGAAGCGGCAAAGCCGCTTGCCTGCGCGCCCGCGCCGACCGCCGTACCACCGACGCCGGCGCTGGTCGCGCCGGTCTCGATCGGATTGCCATCGGCATCGACCAGCAGCGGATTACCGTCTTCGTCCACCGCCGTGCCACCCACGGCGACACTCGCCGGACCGGTCGCCTGCGCGCCGGCACCATACGCGGCGCTGTTCTGACCGCTTGCAACCGTGCCATAACCCGTCGCCGTGGCATTGTCCGCAACGGCAACCGCGCCGCTGCCGAACGCGCTGGCGCCCGTACCGCCGGCAAAGCTACCGGAGCCTGCCGCGGTCGAATAATCGCCGCTGGCGAAACTCTGTGCGCCATACGCCGAACTCTGCACGCCAGCGGCGATGCTGCCCGAGCCCGTTGCCGTCGCGCCGTCCGCGTCGGCAACGGCATTCGCACCGATGGCGCTGCCGTCGTTGCCATTCGCCTTCGCTTTCGCGCCAAGTGCAACGCTGTTGTCGCCCGCCGCTTCGCTGTGCTCGCCGATCGACACCGAGCCGTCTGTTACTGCCGTGGAGAAATTGCCGATCGCGATCGACGACGCCCCCAGCGAAAGCGCATCGATACCGTTAGCGATACTGAAATCGCCGACCGCGGTCGAGTACGCGCCGAGCGCAACCGATGCTTCGCCGATCGATCTGGCGCCGAAGCCGGCGGCAAGGCTGCCCGGACCGAACGCGGTCGTGCCACCGCCGAGCGCCGTCGAACCGGTGCCCGATGCGGTGCTGAGCGCACCGACCGCCGTCGCCGCCTGGTCGGCATCGGCCGTGGCATGCGCACCCAGCGCGGTATTGGCGAAACCTTCGCTATAGGCGCCCTGGCCAAGCGCCACACTGGAGTCGCCGAAGACCATCGCGCCCTGGCCGACCGCCGTGCTGCCGATGCCGGCGGAAATCGCCTCGCCACCGATGGCGGTGTTCGCATTGCCGATCGCCTGCGCGCTGCTGCCGACCGCGATGCTCTCCTCGCCTTGCGCATTCGCGTTCTTGCCCGCCGCCACCGCGCCGTCGCCACTGATCGCGGCATCGTCGCTACCATCGTGGGCGCCCTCGGCCTTGAAATAATGCTGCGCATCGCTGACGCTGTCGCCGAGCGCATTGAGCTGCGCGACGTTGACCGCATCGGTATCCTGCGTGCCCGCCGCGACATTGACGACCTGCCGTTCGTCGCCTGCACTGCCGACGGACACCGTATTGGCCCGATCGGCGACCGAGGAAGCGCCGAGTGCGACCGCATTGTTCGCGGTCGCGCGGCTGCCGGTACCGATGGCCGTGCTCGCCCTGGCATTGGCGCGGCTGTCCTGGCCAATGGCGGTGGCGTCGTTGGCGTTCGCCCGACTGGTCGCGCCGAGCGCCGTCGCGTTATCGCCACTGGCGCGCGCATCCTGACCGACGGCCGTGCTCGCCACGCCGGCGGCGCGACTGGCCTGGCCGACCGCGGTCGCCGCGGTCGCCGTGGCCCGTGCGTCCTGACCGACAGCCGTGGTCGCGGTGCCGGTGGCGCGTGAATCGCTACCGAGCGCCGTCGCGAAACTGCCGCTGGCCTTGGCCAGCGCACCGCAGGCAAAGGAGGAAACGCCCGCGGCCATCGGATCGTTGGGGCCGAAGTTGCCGTCGCATACATTGGCCGCCTGTGCGGGGCCCGCCAGCATGCCGCCGGCGATCAGGGAAACGGCGGCGACCGCGCCGCGCATACGCCGGGAGAGGCCACCCTTGCCATCGGCCCTGGCCAGCTCGGAAGCGACGACCAGCATGCCGAGCGACTTGTTCCACACCTTGCTATAGATCTTGTTCACAGCAACTCCTCCCCACGGTTTCCCGCGTATGCGAACGATGGATGCCGGGATGCGTTCATCCCGGCGCCGCTTGCGATGAATGCCGGACACGCGAAAGCGGCGACGTATGTCGCCATGCCCGCGCGGTCCATTGAATGGATGGGTGTTCCCTGTACGTATGGACGGCCATACGTCGTTCGCCGGACGGCCGGCGCCTTGTACCCTGCGGATACTTCCTCTGCCCTTCCCCTTTCCACGCGAGATCCTTTCTGTGCATGGCCGCTGTCGCGACCGCCCGCGCCCCCCGACGCGAGTGCCTTTCGTCAATGTGTGACGTCACCGTATGGGAAGGAAGTCCCGGCCAGGGCCGGGACTTCCCTGGTTTCCCTTACGGGGTGTACGTACCCAGCACGGTGACGCCGGAGAACGCCTTCACACCGGTTACCTTCAGGTAGTACGTACCCGCGGCCGGCCTGGCGATCACGGTCATCTCGCTGTTGCCCGGTCGTTCCGACTTGAAGTCGTAGACGGTCGACGAAGGCTCGGCGCCGTTCTTGACATAGGTCGAGACGTCACCCGATCCGCCATAGGTGCGCAGGGTCAGGTTGGTCGCGCCCGCGGGAACGACCAGGGTGTAGAGCAGCGAAGCACCGGCCGCGCCGCTCTGGCCGCCGATTGCCACGTTGCGCGACAACGCGATCGCCGGCGTACCCGGGTTGCTGCCCGCGCCCCAGGCATCGAACTGCGCCTGCAGCTGGGCATCGGTGAGGCAGGCGTTGAGGCTGGCAGCCTGTCCGCTGGTGATCAGGCCATCCGTCGACAACTGCGCTGCATAGGCGAGCATGCCCGTCTTGTAGGCGGCGAAATTGGCCGCCGCGCCGGCGAGGACCTTGGCGTTGGAGACGATGTTCGCGCCGATGATCACGCCACCGGGCACCAGGGTCGGCACACCGGTATTGCAGGTCAGCAGTTTCTGGCCCGTGGTGTTGAGGCTCCAGCCGATGTCCTTGAACAGGGCCGGCGTGAGGTCGACGTCGATCTGCCCGACCAGGTCCTGGCTGATCGCGTATTCCATGATCGCGTTCGGGGTCAGGCGCGTGTCGTAGTGCGAGAACGACGAACCCTGGGCGAGCACGGTGGGCGCGTAGATCTGCACGTTGCCGGCGGCATCGGTACCGGCAAGGCCGGTGCCATTGGCGATGGCGCCGGTCAGGCCGGTGAGGTTGGCCTTGAGCTTGTTGCCATCGACCTGGCTGACCGCGATCACCGGGATGTTGACCGGCTGCGTCGGCGAACCGCCTGGGGTGATCGCGCCGGCCTGGTTGTTGGCCAGGATGACGCCGGTCGCGCCCGCGGCCTGCGCATTGAGCGACTTCACCGTGAAGTCGCAGGTACCGCGATCGATCAGGGCGATATGACCACTGACCGCCGCGCCGTTGGTCAACGCCGCGCAGCCATCGGTGGCGGTGCCGCTGAGGCCCTGCACGATGGCGCCGGACAGGTTCGCCGAGGTGGCGGCCGGACCGAACGCGGCCTGTGAGTACTCGTAGTCGCCCGCCGCCGCGGCCGGGGCGCTGATCCTGAGCACATGCGGCTGGCCGAGGGCGAGCGGTGCCTCGGCCCTGACCGTGGCGCCGGTAAGGACGAGCTTGCCGTCGTCCAGTGCGGCGGTGACGCGTTGCGCGTTGGTCAGGTCGTACCACTTCTTCGCCTGGGTATCGCTGTAAACGAAGCTGGAGTAGATATCCGGCCGACCGATGCCGTCGTCGCCCGGGAAAGGCGCGCCGGTGGTCAGGCTGCCGAAGCCGGAGAAGCCCAGACCGTGGGCCATTTCATGCAGCACGACGTTGAGGAAGTTGATCGAGCCGGGCGGCGTCTTGCCGTCCAGGCCGAAATACCACGACGAACCTTCGAGGCAACCGGGGCTGCCAAGCTTGCCGTTGAACTGGCTCTGGATGTCGGCTTCGCCGGGCGCGCCGTCTTCGTGCGCCAGTGCATCGGTCAGCGCCGAGTGGTACCAGGTGTTGGCCACCGCGCCGGCCGGAACGTTACCCGGGTCGAAGAAGAAAATGAACGTGGTGCCCGAGGAACCGAGTACGCCCGAGGTCGCGTCGCAGCTCAGATCCTTGAAGGTCGCGTTGTTGACGATGGGCACGTCGCTCTGCAGCACGGCGCCCCAGATATCGGCGGCGAACTGGAACACGGTCAGCGCCTGCTTGCCGCGGGTGGTGGAGGGGTTGCCGCCGACCGGTGCGGCCGGGGTCGGATCGTCCAGGCCCTTGCCGGTGCCGACGTCCTGGTTGACGATCTTGATCTCGGCGGCGGAGACGGCGCTTGCGGCGCAGAGCATGCCGGCCGCGATCAGCGCGGTGAAGAGGACATGGCGGCGGATCATCGTGTCACCTCCGGCGCTTTCGCCTGGGCAGGATGGCCATCGTCGTGATGCACGTTGAGGCCGCCGTCGGGCATGCGCTCGGCGACCACGCTGTTGGTAAGGTTTTGCGGCACGGTCACGCGGGTGACGGTGGCGCCGCTGGAAAGACGTGTCTTGACGAAGGTCGACCGCGCCTCCGCTTCGTTACGCGGCCTGCCGCCGGTGGCCAGCGAAGACTGCGACTGGAGCATCGCCGCCGAGAGCTTGGCGCGTTCGGCCGCGGTGGGCTCGCGCAACCGCCCGGTGGCCGGATCGATCGCGACCTGTACGCCTTGCACGGTTACCGACTGCACAGGCTCGGCCTTCGGTGTTTCGCCCGCCATGGCCGCCCCCGCGACCAGCGTGCCCGAAAGCGCCAGGCCAAGTGCCTGGGCCAGAAATCTGGAATTCATCGTCGTTCCTCCCGTTGATGATGCGGAGACCCTTGCCCCGCACGTCGTAGCGTCGAGAAACCCCGACGCCCCATTGCCGTACACACGAATCGCTGTTGCCAAAACCGTGAGTGAGCGACTCCGCGGTGCGCCGACGCTCACGCATCGACGTACCGGGAGGTCTGGATCGGTGGATTTACGTGGGGGCCTGGTATGGCCCCGGCGCGGCGCACGGGCGCGGCGCGGAATGGCGGAACGAACGACAGGGGTGGTGGAGGACGACATGTCCCGCGAGAACCGATGGCCACGCGAGCAAAGCCTTGTGCAAACGAATTACCATTTCGTACCCCCGCCAGGTAGCACTGCCTGCCGACCGGTTGCCGGTCGCCAGTTCCTACGCCCGTCCGGACGCTCCCCGTGGGAAAAGTCACCCCTGCCTTTTCCAACCCCTGAACGTCAAGAACTTGACGCCCGTTCTTTCGAAACTAGCAGCGGCAAGAGGGCCCGTCAATAATTTGGCGTAGGAATTTACGAAGTGGGTCACAGATAGAACAAGACACCCCTGCTACCCGCAGAGCGTCAATGCGCCGGCGCACGGACGGGCGCACGGACCCCGGCGGCGCTTTCAATACCACCACTGAATGCGAATAAAAACATGGATTTGATCGACATCGGCGCCAACCTTACGCATGAATCGTTCCGGCACGATCTCGATGCTGTGCTGCAACGAGCGGCCGGGCATGGCGTCGCCCGGATGATCGTGACCGGTGCGTCGAAGGACGGCAGCGAGCACGCGCTGGAACTGGCTCGCAAGTTTCCATCGCAACTATTTGCGACAGCGGGCATGCATCCGCACCACGCCATCGACTACGACGAGGCGACCGACGCCCGGCTGCGCGCGCTGGCGGCAGAGCCTGAAGTCCGTGCCGTGGGTGAGACCGGCCTGGATTACAACCGCAACTACTCGCCGCGCGAGGTCCAGCTCGCCGTTTTCGAGAAGCAACTGGCGATCGCCGTCGACCTCGGCATGCCCCTGTTCCTGCACCAGCGCGACGCCCACCAGGATTTTCTCGCCCTGTTGCGCCAGGTCCGCGACAAGGTGCCGGCGGCGGTCGTGCATTGCTTCACCGATACCCGCGAGGCGATGCGCGATTACCTGGACCTGGACTGCCATATCGGCATCACCGGCTGGATCTGCGACGAGCGCCGGGGCACCCATCTGCGCGAATTCGTTCACGAAATCCCCGCCGACCGGCTGATGCTGGAAACCGACGCGCCGTATCTGCTGCCACGCACGGTGCGGCCGCATCCGGCCCACCGTCGCAACGAACCGATGTACCTGGCGCATATCTGCGCCGAAGTAGCACGCGACCGTGGCCAGACGCCCGCCGAGGTCGCCGCGGCCAGCACGCGTACCGCCGAGGCTTTCTTCGGTCTGGATACCTGATCCTCACATCGCGGCGACGGTTTGGCATGGATGGTAATCGGCGCGAGAATGAGTCTTTGACGCCGACGGAATCCCCACGTGACTTCCCAACTCGAACAGCTGCGCAAAATCACCACCGTGGTCGCCGACACCGGCGATATCGAGGCGATCGCGAAGTACAAGCCGGTCGATGCGACCACCAACCCATCGCTGCTGCTGAAAGCGGCGGATATCCCGGCCTATTCGCCGCTGATCGACGAGGCCTGCGCCTGGGCGAAGTCACGCGGCAACGCGCGCGATCAGCAATTGGTCGACGCCAGCGATTACCTCGCCGTCGCGGTAGGCCGCAAGATCCTCGACATCGTGCCGGGCCGCGTATCGACCGAGGTCGACGCCCGCCTGTCCTTCGATACCGACGCGACCATCGCCAAGGCCGAACGGCTGATCGGCATGTATGAAGACGCTGGGGTCAAGCGCAACCGGATCCTGATCAAGACCGCCTCGACCTGGGAAGGCATCCGCGCGGCCGAAAAGCTCGAGAAAAAAGGCATCCAGTGCAACTGCACCCTGCTCTTCAGCTTCGAGCAGGCGGTGGCCTGCGCCGAGGCCGGCGTGTTCCTGGTCTCGCCCTTCGTCGGCCGCATCTTCGACTGGTATGTCGCCAATACCGACAAGAAGGTCTATGCACCGGCGGAAGACCCCGGCGTGCAATCGGTGCGCCGCATCTACGACTGGTACAAGCGCCACGGTTTCGAAACCATCGTGATGGGCGCGAGCTTCCGCAACATCGGCCAGATCCAGGCGCTCGCCGGCTGCGATCGCCTGACCATCGCGCCGGACTTGCTCAAGGCACTGGAAGAGACCCAGGACGAGCTGCCGGTCGCGCTGAAGGACAACGGCGCGCGCGAGACGGCACCGGAGAAGCTCACCGAGGCGAAATTCCGCTGGGGCCACAACGAGAACGCGATGGCCACGGACAAGCTGGCCGATGGCATCCGCAAGTTCGCGGTGGACCAGCGCAAGCTCGAAGAACTGCTCGGCAAGCGTCTCTGACGCCGCCGTAGCGAAACGCCGATAAAGGCTCCCTGAAGGCACAGCCGAGGCGGCGTGAGGTCCTCCCCCTTGGGGGAAGGTGCCCCGAAGGGGCGGATGGGGGCGCCCGAGCGCCCTCTGATTCACCAACGAAGAGAGCGAGGGTTGCGTGGCCCCCCTCACCGCATGGAAAAACAGCGCCTCGAGGGCGCTGTTTTCGTCAGTTCGCGTCGTCGCCGGAGGACGGTGGCGGGGTCGGCATGGCCAGCGCGGTTTGCGGTGGCGCGCTGTCGATCTTGCGGCCGTTGTAGGGGAGGACGACCGAGGCGAGCTTGGGGTCCGCCTTGATCATGACGACTTCGTCGCTGACGATGTGGGCGGCTTCGTCGAGCTCGGTGTCCTTGGCCTTCTTCGCGTCGTCTTCCTGCTTGAGTTCGGACTTCAGGCTGCGCTCGTTGGCGTTGAGGCCGTCGTCGCCGGTGGCGGCGGCATCGGCGTCGACGCTGGCGTCACCGCCCAGCGCCTTGCGGCGGGCGCGGAAGTCGGCCTGGATGGCGTCGAAATCCTTGCGCTCGGCCTGGCGGGCGGCGAAGTTCAGTGAGACGTCGGTCTTCTCGCGCATCTTTTTGTACTGCGCCAGCTCGTCGAGCATCAGCTTCCATGCCGGCGACCTGGCGACGCGCGCATCGTGCTTGGCCAGCAGCGGTGCGAACAGCGGCTTCAGGTCGGCCACCGGGGCGTAATCGGCGGCGGGGATCTGAGTCCACGGCAGTGCGTTGTCGTAGGTCGACTCGCCGAAGTCCTTCTCATCGCCATTGGACGGGAACTGCAGGTCGGGGACGACGCCCTTCAACTGCGTCGAACCGCCGTTGATGCGGAAGAACTGGGCAATGGTCATCTTCAGTTCGCCGTACTGCGGCTTCTCGTTGCTGCTGCGACCGAAACGGTCGAGATCGACGAGGTTCTGTACGGTGCCCTTGCCGAAGGTCGGCTGGCCGATGATCAGGCCGCGGCCGTAATCCTGGATGGCGGCGGCGAAGATTTCGGAGGCGGACGCGGAACCGCGGTTGACCAGGACGGCCATCGGGCCGTCCCAGGACATGCCGCCGACGTCGTCGCCCTGCGCTTCGATCTGGCCGCGCGCGTCGCGCACCTGCACGACCGGGCCCTTGTCGATGAAGAGGCCGGTGAGCTCGGTGGCTTCGGACAGCGAACCGCCGCCGTTGTTGCGCAGATCCACGACCACGCCCTCGACCTTCTCCTGCTTCAGCTCGCCAAGCAGCCTGGCGACGTCGCGGGAGGCGCTCTTGAAGTTGGCATCGCCGGCGCGGCGTGCGCCGAAGTCCTGGTAGAAGCCCGGCAGGTCGATCACGCCAATCTTGCGCGTGGCGTCGCCGTCCTTGACCTCGATGACCTTTTTCTTGGCGGCCTGGTCTTCCATGGTCACTTTCTTGCGGACCAGGCTGATGACCTGGTGCTTGCCGTCCATGCCGACGTCGGCGGGCAGGATCTCGAGGCGGACGGTGGTGTCCTTCTTGCCGCGGATCAGCTTGACCACGTCGTCCTGGCGCCAGCCGACGACATCGACCATCGGGCCGGTTTCGCCCTGGCCGATGGCGACGATGCGGTCGCCGACCTTGATCTTGCCGGACTTGAACGCCGGACCCGCGGGCACGAGCTCGCGCACGGCGGTGTAGTCGTCGCGGGCCTGGAGTACGGCGCCGATGCCCTCGAGCGAAAGCTTCATGGCGATGTCGAAGCTGTCCGCCGCGCGGGGGCCGAGGTAGTCGGTGTGCGGGTCGGTGGATTCGGCGTACGCGGTCATGAAGGCCTGCGTGGCGTCTTCGTCGTCGAGCTGGCGCACGCGCGCGATGTAGTTCGCGTAGCGCTTGTCGAGGGTCTTACGGATGTCGTCGTCGCTCTTACCGGCCAGCTTCAGGCGCATCCAGTCGTTCTCGGTGCGCTTGCGCCACACGTCGTCGAGCTCGGCCTGGTTCTTCGGCAGCGCGGCTTTCTTGCGGTCGTAGTTGTAGCTTTCGTTGGTGTTGAGGTCGAAACCCTTGGCCAGCAGGCCGCGCGCATAGGTCATGCGGTCGACGGCGCGGGTGATGTACAGGTTGAACACCGCGAAGGGACCGGACAGGTCCTGGTTCCAGATCGCATCGTCCATGGTCGTGCGCAGCGGCTCGAATTTCGCCATGTCCTCTTCGGTGAAGAAGACTTTCTCGCTGTCGAGGGCGTCGAAGTAGGCCTTGAAGATCTTGGCCGACATCGCGTCGTCGAGCGGCTGGGTCTGGTAGTGGAAGCGGGTCAGGAAGCGGGCGGACAGCTGCGAGGCCTGCGTTTCGGCCGCGGTGGGCTGGAGCGGCAAGGTGGAAACCTTCCTGCTCTTCTCCGGCGGCGAGGTGGCCGCCTCCGACGCATCGGGGGCGGCCTGCTGCTGTGCATGGACGCCGGCGACGCTGAGTGCCAGCACCAGGGCTAACGCGGGACGGAAGGTCATGAAATCAAAGCCTCGATGCGTTGCGTTATTCGACGCCGGCGGCGTGCGCCTGCACGTCGGCGTGGTAGGAGGAGCGCACCAGCGGACCGGACGCGACGTGATGGAAACCCATCGCTTCGCCGGCTTCACGCAGCGCCTCGAATTCATCCGGCGTCCAGTAGCGGACCACCGGGTGGTGGTGCGCCGTCGGCTGCAGGTATTGCCCAATAGTGATCATGTCGACGTCATGATCGCGTAGATCCTGCATGGTCTCGATGACCTGATCCCAGGTTTCGCCGAGGCCGAGCATGATGCCGGACTTGGTCGGAACCTCCGGATGCTGCGCACCGAAGCGCTTGAGCAGGTCCAGCGACCACTGGTAGTCGGCACCCGGGCGCACTTCGCGGTACAGGTGCGGCACGGTTTCCAGGTTGTGGTTGAAGACGTCCGGCGGGAAGTCCCTGAGCACTTCCAGCGCCCGCTCCATGCGGCCCTTGCCGCGGAAATCGGGGGTAAGGATCTCGATGCGGATATCCGGGCTGGCATGGCGCACTGCGCGGATGCACGAGGCGAAATGCTCGGCGCCACCGTCGCGCAGGTCGTCGCGGTCGACCGAGGTGATCACCACGTAGCGCAGGCGCATGTCGCGGATGGTCTCGGCCAGGCGCGCCGGCTCCAGCGCGTCGGGCGGCTGCGGCCGGCCGTGGGCGACGTCGCAGAACGAGCAGCGGCGCGTGCAGACCTCGCCGAGGATCATGAAGGTAGCGGTGCCCTTGCTGAAGCACTCATGGATGTTCGGGCACGAGGCTTCCTCGCACACCGTCACCAGCGCGTTCTCGCGCAGGCGCGACTTCAGCTGCTGCACGGCGTTGCCCTGCGGCAGGCGCACACGAATCCAGCTCGGCTTGCGCAGCGTCGGCACGGTGGTGTCGAAATTCGCGCGGTTCAGGCCGATCTTGTCGTTGCCCAGCATTTTCTCGCCGGGCTTGTCGACCACGGCGATGGGAATGGATTTGTTCGGGATCGAGGACATGGGCTTTTTTGAACTGAGAAATCTCAGACCGCTACGCGGGCCGGGAGTTCGGGGATAGTGGGCGCGGAGGGCACGGCGTCGAAACCGAACTGGCGGCAAAACTGCTCCACCAGCACATTCTCGACGTCGGCCAGGCGCGACGGGCCGCCCAAGTCTAGCACCTGCGTGACTTCCAAACCCTTGTAGCCACAGGGATTGATCCGGCGATACGGCGCCAGGTCCATGTTCACATTGAAGGCCAGTCCGTGGAAGCTGCAGCCCCGCCTGACGCGCAGGCCGAGGGCAGCGACCTTGGCGCCGTTCACATAAACCCCGGGGGCGCCCTCGATCCGTTCGGCACCGATATTCCAGTGCTCCATGGTGTCGATGATGGCCTGTTCGATTTTGTTGACCAGCTCGCGCACGCCCACGCCGACGCGGCGCAGGTCGATCAGCGGGTAGGCGACGATCTGGCCCGGGCCGTGATAGGTCACCTGGCCGCCCCGATCGACCGGGACCACGGGAATTTCGCCCGGGGCGAGCACGTGCTCCATCTTGCCGGCCTGGCCGAGGGTGAAGACCGGGTCGTGCTCCAGCACCCAGAGCTCGTCGGTGGTCGATTCGGTGCGGTTGTCCGTGAAGCTGCTCATCGCCTTCCATACGGGTTCGTAGGGGCGGCGGCCGAGGCGGCGTACGTTGAGCGGGAGGGACATCGGGAGCGTCCGGGGAGTGAAGAACCTGATTTCGGGGCGGCGCGGTGAAGGTGCAAGGGTGTCTTAAACCCTTCTCCCTTCGGGGGAAGGTGCCCCGGCAGGGGCGGATGGGGGCGTCCGGGTGCCCTCAGGCTGTTTCGATGCGATCAGAGGGCGCTCGGACGCCCTCATCCGCCCCGGCTTCGTTGGGTTAGAGGGCGCTCGGACGCCCTCATCCGCCCCTTCGGGGCACCTTCTCCCGGAGGGAGAAGGAACCATACGCCGCTTCGGACATGCGTTCTGGGTGCCTTCGCTTTTTATAGGGTGTAGCGGATTTCCGGGTCGTCGCGGAGGACTTTGTGGGCCTCGTCGTACTTTTCGCGGGTGGGGCATTCGAAGCTTACGGTGACCGAGACGAAGTTGCCGCCACTGGACTGGCGGGTGCTTACCGTTTCATGCAGCACCTTCAGGCCGATGGCGGCGAGGATCTTCGGGACGTGGGTTTCCAGGTGCGCGGAGGCATTGCCCATCGCGGTCATCTCGAACAGGCCGGGGAACTGGAACCCCTGGCCCTCCGTCTCCGGCTTGATCGAGTCGATGTCTTTCATTACTTGCCCTCTGGCTTCTTGTCCCCGTCGCTATGGAACCACAGCATGATGGTGTCCCACAGCCGCGAGAAGAAGCCGCCCTGGGGCGCTTCGGCGAGGGCTACCAGCGGCGCGTTGAGCACCGGCTGTCCGTCGAGGGTGACGCGCAGCGTACCGACCTGCTGGCCTTTCTTGAAGGGCGCGATCAGGGTCGCCGGGATGTCCATGGTGGCTTTGAGCTTCTCATAGTCGCCGCGCTTGACGGTGACCAGGGCGTCGGCGGAGACACCGAGCGGGATGGCGTTTTCCGCGCCCTTCCAGAGCTTGGGCGTGGCCAGCGGCTTGTTCGCCTCGTAGAGCTTGTGGGTTTCATAGAAGCGGAAACCGTAGTTCATCAGCGCCAGCGCGGAGTCGGCGCGGCCCTTGTCGCTGCCGGCGCCCATCACGATGGCGATCATCCGCGAGTCGCCCTGCTTCGACGAGGCGGCCAGGCAGAAGCCGGCGGCGGCGGTGTGGCCGGTCTTGATGCCGTCGACGTTGTTGTCGCGCCACAGCAGGGTATTGCGGTTGTGTTGCTTGATGCCGTTCCACTCGAACTCCTTGATCGCGGAGATCGCGTAGTCCTCGGGGAAGTCGTGGATCAGGGCGCGCGACAGGATGGCGATGTCGCGGGCGCTGGAATAGTGGTTGCCGACCGGGTAGCCGGAGGCGTTGACGAAGTTGCTCTCGGTCATGCCGAGCTGCTTGGCGTACGCGTTCATCAGGTTGGCGAAAGCCGACTCGGAACCGGCGCTGTGCTCGGCCAGGGCGATCGCGGCATCGTTGCCGGACTGGATGATCATGCCGTTAAGCAGGTCTTTCAGCGGGACCTGGCTGTTCAGCTTCAGGAAGCTGGTGGAACCGTCGGTACCGGCGCCGCCGCTGCGCCACGCGTTCTCGCTGATGTTGACCTGGTCGGTGAGGTGGATCTTGCCGTTGGCGATTTCCGCCGAGACGACGTAGTCGGTCATCACCTTGGTCAGCGAGGCCGGCTCGACCTGCAGGTCCGGTTCCTTCGAGGCGAGGATCTGGCCGGTGGCGTAATCCATCAGTACCCAGCTCTTGCCTTCCACATCCGGCGGCGGCGGCACCGGCGCGTCGGGAACGACGGGGCGCGGGATCGGCGGCGGGGTCGGCGGGGTCTGTTGCGCGAAGGTGGCGCCAACCAGCAGCGCGCCGGCGGCGAAGGCAAACAGGGAGCGGGGCAACAAAGTCATCGTTTCGGCAATCCGTAGTCTTGAATTCGTGATGCGGCGGCGCGCAGCCGCGTAAAGGCGCGTCAGTCTACCGCGACCTGCGGCCGTGGCAGGCCCATGCCGGCGATCTGTTCAGTCACCCGATCGGCGGTGTCGACGTCGGCCAGCGGCCCTACCCTCACCCGCCGCACGCTGCGGCCATTGACCGTCGTTTCGATCAGGCTGACCGGGCCGAGGCCGGCGCGGTTCAGCTGGTCGGCGACGCGCGAGGCGTTGGCGACGTCGGAAAACGCGCCGACCTGCAGGTAAATCGTCGGTTTGGGTCCAGCCACTGGGACCGCCAGCGGCGCGGCGGGTTCCATGGTCGAGGTGGCCGGGGCCGGCAGCGGCAGGGACGTGGACAGGGCCGGTCGCGCATCGGCGAGCGGCGCGGTCTGGATGCTGCGCGGCGGCGGAACGACGGCCGGTGCCGGATTCGCGCTGGCCAGCGGTGGCGCCGGGATGTCGTTCGGTCGCGACGGATCGATCGCGCGCACCTCGACCAGGCCGGTGCCCTTCGGCCATACGCCGATCTTCACCGCGGCGGCGAAGGACAGGTCGATGATGCGGTTTTCATGGAAGGGGCCGCGGTCGTTGACGCGCACGATCACGCTCTTGCCGTTCTCCAGGTTGGTGACGCGCGCGTAGCTCGGCAAGGGCAAGGTCTTGTGCGCGGCGGAGAACTGGTACATGTCGTAGTTCTCCAGGCTGGAAGTCTTATAACCGTGGAACTTGTTGCCGTAGAACGAAGCGATGCCGCGCTCGACGTAACCGGCCGGCGACGGCAGCACGCTATAGCTGTGACCAAGCACGGTATAGGGCGACTTATTCCCGTACAGCGCGCGCGGCTCGATTTTGGGCACGGGCTCGGGGATGTTGCTGATGTCCGGGATCTCGGTGGGCACGCTGTCCGAGTCGGCGTGGTAGCGGCTGCTTTGCGGCCGGCTGGTGTCGTCGTAGCGACCGGACGATCCGGACGGCGCCGGGCGCGATCCGGCGCTTCGCGACGGTTTGGTGCGATTGCCGCCGCAGCCGGCCAGCACCAGCACGGTGGCGAGCACGGCCAGCGCGCATAGCAGGCGTGGCAGATGGAAAAGCGCGCCCTTCCCCCGATGGCGCGCCCTCATCGTACGGCGCTCGCCTTGCCGGCGCGGGCGCGGATCTCGCCGGCCAGCTGGTCGACCGCCATCGAATAGAGCGGGCTGCGGTTATAGGTGGTGATCACCTGGAAATTCTGGAAGATGAACCAGTATTCGGTGCCCATCGGTCCCTCGAGCTGGATCAGATTGGCGTCGCGGCCGGGATCCTGGTGACTGAGCGGCGCATAGCCCCAGGCGGTGAACTGTTCCATCGACCAGCGCGGCTTGTAGTCCTCGGGCGGCTGGACGGCATGCGGGTGCGCATCGGGCTGGGCCCGCGCGGCGACCGGGCCACCGGCCTCCCAGCCATGCTGGGCGAAGTAATTGGCGATGCTGGCGAAGATGTCCGGCAAGGAGTTCCGCATATCGATATGGCCGTCGCCGTCCTCATCCACGCCGAAGTCGCGGATGCTCGAGGGCATGAACTGGCCCCAGCCCTGGGCGCCGGCGTAGGAGCCGGTCAGCGTGTCCAGCGGCCCGGCCAGATGATTCGACGGCAGGCTCAGCAGGACCTTCAGCTGTTCGCGGAAGAACGGCGCGCGCTTGGGGTAATAGAAGGCCAGGGTCACCAGCGCGTCGAGCACTTTGTACCGACCGGTGTCCTTGCCGTAGGAGGTCTCCACGCCGACGATGGCGACGATGTATTCGGGCGGCACGCCGTACTGTTTGCCGATGCGGTCAAGCAGCGCGCGATGCTGGGCGTAGAACGCGACACCGGCCTTGATCCGGTTCTCGTTCATGAAGATCGGGCGGTAGTCCTTCCACGGCTTGCCTTCGGCCGGGCGGCTCATCGCATCGAGGATGCTCTGCTGCCTTTTTGCGCCGTCGAGGATGGCGGTGAGCTGGCGCGGATCCTTGCCGGTTTCCTTCGCCACTTCGGCGACCAGGGCCGCTTCGCCCGGATGCGTTTCCGCCTGCGCCGATGAGGCGGCGGCGAGGAGCGGGAGGATCAGCAGCGTGCCGGCGACACGGCGCGATACGGCACGAAACACGAAATGTTTTTGTGATGTCGGTCGGACGTCGGCCATGTCACGAAGCCTAACATGCGAAACGCGCGAAACCAGTCGCCATCGGGGCGCTTTATCTGGCATTCGCACGGCTTCATTCATGCAACTTGCGATTCGCGTGGATCGACATCAACACACCGAAGCCGGTCAGCAGCGAGACCGCCGAGGTACCGCCGTAGCTGATCATCGGCATCGGCACGCCGACCACCGGCAACATGCCGGCGACCATGCCGCCGTTGACCAGCACATAGACGAAGAAGCTCATGCCGATGGCGCCGGCGAGCAGGCGCGAATACGTGTCGCGCGCGTTCATCGCGATCCACAGGCAGCGGCCGATGATGAAGGCGTAGAGCACGATCAGGGCGATCACGCCGACCAGGCCGAATTCCTCGGAGAACACGGCGAAGATGAAGTCGGTGGTGTGCTCGGGCAGGAATTCCAGGCGCGACTGCGTGCCGTGCTGCCAGCCCTTGCCGAACACGCCCCCCGAGCCCACCGCGATCTGCGACTGGATGATGTGCCAGCCGTTGCCCAGGGGATCGGATTCCGGATCGAGCAAGGTGCGCACGCGGTTGCGCTGGTATTCGTGCAGGAAGTGCCAGGCCACCGGGATCGAGGCGCCGACCGCGGCGACCAGCGCACCGATCCGCCACCAGGCCATGCCGGAGAGGAACAACGCGAAGGCGCCGGCACCGGCGACCAGCAAGGCCGTGCCGAGGTCGGGCTGCTCGGCGATCAGGGCCGCGGGCACCGCGATCATCAGGCCGACCGCGATGGTGTCTTTCCAGCCCGGAGGCAGCTGCCGCGGATGCAGGTACCAGGCCACCATCATCGGCATGGTGAGCTTCAGCAGTTCGGACGGCTGGAAGCGCATGAAGCCGAGGTCCAGCCAGCGATAGGCGCCGCGGCCCTCGCCGAGTACAGCGACGACGGCGAGCAAGGCGGTGCTGCCGGCATACAACCACGGCGTCCACGTGCGCAGCACCGGCGGCGGCACCCGCGAGATCACCATCAGCAGGATCGCGCCGAGGACGAAGCGCGCCGCCTGGCCGCCGACCAGGGAGAGGTTGCCGCCGCCAGCGCTGTACAGGGTGACCAGGCCGACGCAGGCAAGGATGAACAAGGCCGCGAGCAAGGGCAGGTCCAGCCGCGGGCGTTTGAGCATGCGCAGGCCGAAGCGGCGCAGGCGAGCGGGAATGCTGGCGATCATGGTGGCGAATCCCCCTCGTCGGTCGGCGCCGAACTGGCGGGTGCCACCGATTCGTTGTCGGCGGGCGCATCGCCCGGGACCGGCTCGGTGGTGATGGCATCGGACGGCGCAATGGCGGTCGGCTTCGGCCCGCCCTGGGTCACCACCCATTCGTCGAGGATGCTGCGCGCGATCGGGCCGGAATCCCTCGCGCCCCAGGCACCGGCTTCGAGCAGGACGGCGACCGAGACCTTCGGATCCTCAGCCGGTGCGTAGGCGATGAACAGCGCGCGGTGGCGGGTTGCCAGGCGGGCGAAATTGCTCTGGTCCTCATACGCGTTCGACGTACGGGAGAAGCGTTCCGCGGTGCCGCTCTTGCCCGCGATCTGGTACGGGAAGCCCTTGCCGATACCGTAGCTGAAACCCGTGCCGGCATTGATCACGGCGATCATGCCCGCGTTGACCACCGCCCAGTCCTCGGGCTTGCGAATCAGCGATGGACCGGTCGGGTTGAATACGGCCGGAACCTTCTGGCTGTCGACACCATCCTGCGTGTCGAGCAAGAGGTGTGGTGCGTACGGGATACCCTTACCGGCAAAGGTTGCCGTGGCGTGGGCGAGCTGCAACGGGGTCACCGACCAGTAACCCTGACCGATGCCGGCAATGACCGTCTCGCCGGGATACCAGGCGCTGGCCTTGCCGGGATGCGTCCTCGCCTTCCATTCGCGCGACGGCAGGATGCCCTCGGACTCGCCGACCAGGTCGATGCCGGTCTTGCTGCCGAAGCCGAAGCGGCCCATCCATTCGCTGAAGCGGTCAATGCCCATGTCCAGGGCGAGCCGGTAGAAATAGGTATTGGTGGACAACTGGATGGCACGGACCATGTCGACCGTACCGTTGCCGCCACGCGTATCGTCGCGGTAACAGCGTGTCTGGCCGGGAATGCAGAACTCGCCGGTCGACAACACGGTGTCGCCCGGGCGGCGAACGCCCAGGGCGAGGCCGCCAAGGGCGATGAACGGCTTCACCGTGGATCCGGGTGGATACGTACCCTTCAGCGCGCGGTTGATCAGCGGCTTGTCGGGCGCGGTGGTCAGCGTGGTGTAGTCGGTGTGGCTGATGCCGTTGACGAACAGGTTGGGGTCGTAACTGGGCACGCTGACGAAGGCCAGGATCTGGCCGTTTCGCGGATCGATCGACACGGCGGCGCCCGGGCGGCCGGCAAAGGCGTCGGTGGCGGCCTTCTGCATGCGCACGTCGATGGTCAGGTAGATGTTCTTGCCCGGCACCGGTGGCGTGGTATCGAGCACGGACTGGACGCGGCCGTCGGCGTTGACCTCGACCAGCTCGTAACCCGGCGTGCCGTGCAGCAGGTCTTCGTAGTTGCGCTCGATGCCGGTGCGGCCGACGTGGGTGGTGCCCTTGTAGCGCGCCTCGTCCAGGCGCTCGAGGTCGTCGACGTCGATCCGACTGACATAGCCGACGACGTGCGCCATCAGGGGGCCGAGCGGGTAACGGCGGGTCAGGTAGGGAACCACATCCACGCCAGGGAAACGCCATCGGTTCACCGAAAACCGATCGATCTCGTCCTCGGTCAGTTTCAGCTTCAGCGGAATCCCTTCGAAGCGCCGACCCAGCTTGACCTGCTTGCGGAAAGTAACGATGTCGTCGTCGCTGAGCGGGATCACATGACCGAGTTTTTCCAGCATGTCGTCCATGTTCCCGATCTGGTCCGGGGTCACCTCGAGGCGGAACGCGGGCACATTGTCGGCGAGCAGGACACCGTTGCGGTCGTAGATCAGGCCGCGCGCCGGCGGGATCGCCCGCGGCTTGATCCGGTTCTGCTCGGAACGCGCGGCGAATTCGTCGTGGTGGTAGACCTGCAGGTAGACGTAACGGCCGATCAGCGCGGCCAGGCCGAGCAGGATCAGCGCGAAACCGGCGTAGGCACGGCGACGGAACAGCGCGTTTTCGCCGCGGCTTTCCTTCAGCGAGAGATGCCGCCTTTTCATGCCTCGTGAATGCGCAGGCGCGCGCGCAGGTCGTCGAGCAGCAGGAACAGGAAGGGCCAGATCGCGGCACCGACAAAGGGCGACAGCCAGTATTCGGCGGTCGGCACCGACTCACCGCTGAGTACGCGGATCAGCAACAGGAGCACGCGGTCGTTGAGCAGCAGACCGAGCACGGCCAGCGACTGCTGCCACATCGGGAAGAAGCGCAGGCGCGAGCGGAAGCGCAGCGCGATGAAGACCATCGCGGTCAGGCGCAGGGCCTGCTCGCCAAGCATGATGCCGTCGAACAGGTCGGCGCCCAGGCCAATACAGAAGGCCAGCCCGAGGGTGACGCGCTCGGCCGATTGCAGCGACCAGTAAAGCAGGACCAGGGCCGGCCAATACGGCTTGAACGGCGCGATCGGGCCGGGCAAGGGAATGAGCATCAACAACAGCGACAGCAACAGGGTCGCCGAGAACCAGAGCAGGCGGACACGCTGGCGGTTCATGGGTTCACCGTGGAGGCCGGCGCGGGCGCGGCGCTATGCGAAGGGACCGGCGTGGTGCGCGGCGAGGTCACCGACGGCAGGGTCGCCGCGGTCGGGACCGGTGGCGATGCCATATCGGCGGGCGGCCCCACCGCCGCGGCGGGGCCTGGCGGCCCGGCCGGCTCGGCCAGGTCGTGCAACAACAGCACGTCGTCACTGCGATCCATATCGGCCGCCGGCGTGGCCTGCGCGGCGAGGAACATGCCCGACGGGGTCTGCGCGACGTCGTGGATTTCGCCAACCGGGAAGCCCGGCGGAAAACGCCCGCCGAGGCCGGAAGTGACCAGGCGGTCGCCGGCATGCACATCGGCCGATACCGGGATGTTCGGCAGGAGCAGCATGTCGCCCGCACGCGAACCGTAGGCCACGGTACGCAGGCCGGTACGCTCGATGGTCACCGGAATGGCGTGGTTGGGATCGGTGATCAGCATCGCCGTGGAGGTGGTGCGCATGACGTCGATGACCTGGCCCATGATGCCGTGCGCGTCGATCACCACCTGGCCCGGCTTCACGCCGTCGCGGGCGCCCAGGTTGAGCACGATGCGGTGGCTATACGCACCGAGGTCGACGCCGATCAGGCGCGCGAGCTGCACGTTGAGGGCGAGGCTGTGCTGGGTATCGAGCAGTTCCTTCAACCGCTCGTTCTGCTCGGCGACCGAGGCCATGCGGTTGAGCTTGGCGTTGGCCAGCAGCAGGTCTTCGCGCAGGCGCTGGTTCTGTTCGGTGAGCTTCTGCCGGTCGGCGAAGGCGACGGTGGCGGCGCGCAGGCCCACCGACGGCAGGCCGGCAATGCGATAGACCGGCTCGATCACCAGCGAGGCGCCGCTACGCAGCGCCGGCAGCCAGCTGCCACGATGGTCGAGCACCATCAGCACGCTGGCCAGCGCGAGATAGACGATCAGCCTGAGGGTGCCGGCAACGGTGCCGGCGAACAGCGGCGAGGAGCTGTCACGGGAAAGGGCCACGGACTAGCATGCCCCCGCACGAACACCGCGGCGGCGCGAGGAGGCAGTCGTCGGAAAGCGGTGGAGGGAGCGTTGCATGCTGGCGTCGTATCCGGGCCGCGAACCGCATGGGTGCGGCCGCTGGTGAACTGCTGGCGAATCGCGGATCGCCTTGCGCCGCGTCCTTTCGTGGCGACGACGCGACCCCAGGGACGCGTCGTCGTTTTTCCTCGCGAGGCGAGCCGACCGGATACGGTAATGCCCCCTCGGCACTGCTGCGATTTATTCGAAGGCGAAGAAATCGCTGCCGTGCTGGTCGATCATTTCCAGCGCCCGTCCGCCACCACGCGCGACACAGGTCAACGGATCGTCGGCCACCTGCACGTGCAGGCCGGTCTCTTCGGAAATCAGCCGATCCAGGTCGCGCAGCAAGGCGCCGCCACCGGTGAGCACGATGCCGCGCTCGGCGACGTCGGAGCACAGTTCCGGCGGCGTCTGTTCCAGCGCGGCCTTCACCGCGGCGACGATACCGGACAGCGGTTCGTGCAGCGCTTCGAGCACTTCGTTGGAGTTGATCGTGAACATGCGCGGCACGCCCTCGGCGAGGTTGCGCCCGGAGATCTCGATCTCGCGCACTTCGCTCTGCGGGAACGCGCAACCGATCTCGAGCTTGATGCGCTCGGCGGTGGATTCACCGATCAGGGTGCCGTGGTTGCGGCGCACGTAGTTGATGATGGCTTCGTCGAAGCGATCGCCGCCGACGCGCACCGACTGCGAGTAGACGATGCCGTTCAACGAGATCACCGCGACCTCGGAGGTTCCGCCACCGATGTCCAGGACCATCGAGCCGCGCGCCTCGTGCACCGGAATGCCGGCACCGATCGCGGCGGCCATCGGCTCCTCGATCAGGAACACGTCGCGGGCGCCGGCGCCTTCGGCCGATTCCTTGATCGCGCGGCGCTCGACCTGGGTCGAGCCGCAGGGCACGCAGACCAGCACGCGGGGGCTCGGCCTGAGCAGACGCGACTTGTGCACCTGCTTGATGAAGTGCTGCAGCATCGCCTCGGTCATGGTGAAGTCGGCGATCACGCCGTCCTTCATCGGCCGGACCGTGGCGATATTGCCCGGGGTGCGGCCGAGCATGCGCTTGGCATCGCTACCGACGGCGGCAATCGTCCTCGGGCCACCCGGGCCACGATCCTGACGGATGGCGACGACCGATGGCTCGTTGAGAACAATCCCTTGCCCGCGCACATAAATAAGCGTGTTGGCGGTGCCGAGATCGATAGAGATATCGTTGGAAAAGAGTCCGCGAAACTTCTTGAACATGATGCGGCGTACGCCAGAAACCCGGGAAAAGTAAGCGTGGCAGTCTAGTGATGGGTCAACGCTCGCGCAAGCACGAAGTCGTTAAGAAAGCCTTCCAGGTCCGGACGATGCACGCATGTTCCCGACCGTTTCGAGGGCCGCCCGCCCGCTCGGCAGCATGGGGTCCGAAGTCGCCTTGTGGCCCCTTTACGGGTACGATTCGTCTCTTTGCCGGACTTCCGTTCCGGCGCCGGCCGCCACTTCGCGCCCGGATCGCCTCCACCCTCTACTTCGGGTTGCTACGCATGACAGCAGTTATCTGCGGTTCCCTGGCTTACGACACCATCATGGTGTTCCAGGACCAGTTCAAGAATCACATCCTGCCGGACCAGGTCCATATCCTGAATGTGTCGTTCCTGGTGCCGCGCATGCGTCGCGAGTTTGGCGGCTGCGCGGGCAATATTGCCTACAATCTCAAGCTCTTGGGTGGCGACCCGCTGCCGGTGGCCACGGTCGGCCAGGACTTCGCGCCGTATCGTGCGCACCTGGAAGGCAACGGGATCCGGCTCGAATCGGTCCGCGAATTCTCCGACCAGTTCACCCCGCAGTGCTTCATCACCACCGACCTGGACAACAACCAGATCACCGCCTTCCACCCGGGCGCCATGTCCAGCGCGCACGAGAACCACGTGCGCGACATCCCGGACATCAAGTTCGGCATCGTCGCCCCGGACGGTCGCGACGCGATGCTGCAGCATGTGGATGAGTTCCATGCCCGCGGCATCCCCTTCATCTTCGACCCCGGCCAGGCCATGCCGCTGTTCTCGGGCGAGGAATTCCGGGCGATGATCGCCAAGTCGACCTATGTCATCGTCAACGACTACGAGTCGCAGCTGCTGCAGCAGCGCACCGGCTGGTCGGCCGCCGAGATCTCGGCCAGGGTCCAGGCCTATATCGTCACCCAGGGCCCGCGCGGCTCGCAGATCCACCTCGGTAGCGAAACGATCGAGATCCCACCGGCCCGCGAGCGCCGCGTGGTCGATCCGACCGGCTGCGGCGACGCCTACAGGGCCGGCCTGATCTTCGGCATCATGAAGGGCATGGACTGGGCTACCGTCGGCCGCATGGCGTCGCTGATGGGCGCGCTGAAGGTCGAGCACCCGGGTACGCAGAACCAGCGGTTCACCTATGACGAGTTCGCTGCCGAGTTCCATGAGCAGTTCGGGTACGCGCTGGTTTGAGTGGCGCTGGCCGGTGAATACGAAAGCGCCCTGCGGGGCGCTTTTTTTTGGTTCTTCGCGGGAAGACCGGATGCGTCAGTGGGCGGCCGCGGCCTTGCCCTGGCCCACCATGATCCGGTCGATGAAGGCCAGGGCCAGGGCCGACAGCACGAAGGTCAGGTGCAGCAGGATCTGCCACATGATGGTTTCGCCGTCGAGGCTCTTCGCCTTGATGAAGGTCGCCAGCAGGTGGATCGAGGAGATGCCGATGATCGCCATCGCCAGCTTGACCTTGAGCACGGTGGCGTTGACGTGGGACAGCCATTCGGGCTGATCCGGGTGGCCTTCCAGGCGCAGGCGCGAGACGAAGGTTTCGTAGCCGCCGACGATCACCATCACCAGCAGGTTGGAAATCATCACCACGTCGATCAGACCGAGCACGGTCAGCATGATCGTGGTCTCGGCGCTCTGGTCGGCGACATTGGCGTCGATCCCACCGTGCAGTAGGGAGGTTTCGATCAGGTGCCAGAGTTCGCGGACGAACTGCACCACGTAGATGCCTTGCGCGACGATCAGGCCGAGATAGAGCGGCAGCTGCAGCCAGCGCGAGGAGAAGATCAGGTACGGCATCTGGGCCAGGCGGCGGGGTTCCGTAGTCATGCGATTCCATCAATCGGGACGGCCGCCGATGATAACCGCAAGATGTTGCGGATAGATGGTGGCGCGAGGTCGCAGGTTTGATTGCGCTCGTCATGCCGGTCTCGGCCGGCACTTCCGGATGGCGTCATGCCTCGGCATCGTCATGCCCCCACATCGTCATGCCGGCGAAGGCCGGCATCCAGTGGCGTCATGGTGAGTTGAGGCGACAGCGCTCGGACGCCGGCTCTGGAAGGTCTGTGCGGGGACATCGGTTACACCTCACCGTCACCCCGGCGCAGGCCGGGGTCCAGTGGCGTCATGGTGCATTGAGTCGACAGCGCTCGGACGCCGGCTCGTGCACGCGGACCGAGGCCACTGGATGATTCGCGCCTTCGGCGCTCACCCTTCGGGCCAGCTTCGCTGTTCTTGGTCGCTTCGCTCCCGGCGTCCAGCCTGCGCTGGGATGACGAAGAGGGAGCGTGCGGGTTCCGCAAAAATCGGACAAAGAAAAAACCCACGATCACTTGATCGTGGGTTTTTAGGATAAAGCCCCTGGCGGTGACCTGTTGCGGGTCGTCTACGACGTAGCAAAAGCAAAGAAAAAACCCGCCACGATTGCTCGTAGCGGGTTTTTGGATAAAGCCCCTGGCGGTGACCTGTTGCGGGTCGTCTACGACGTAGCAAAAGCAAAGAAAAAACCCGCCACGATTGCTCGTAGCGGGTTTTTGGATAAAGCCCCTGGCGGTGACCTGTTGCGGGTCGTCTACGGCGTAGCAAAAGACAAGAAAAAACCCACGATCACTTGATCGTGGGTTTTTAGATAAAGCCCCTGGCGGTGACCTGTTGCGGGTCGTCTACGACGTTGCAAAAGCAAAAGAAAAAACCCGCCACGATTGCTCGTAGCGGGTTTTCGGATAAAGCCCCTGGCGGTGACCTACTCTTGCATGGCTTGAGCCACACTACCATCGGCGCATGCGCGTTTCACTTCTGAGTTCGGGATGGGATCAGGTGGTACCACGCCGCTATGGCCGCCAGGGAAGGGGTGGGAGCAGCGCTCTTGAGCGCCGGCTCCACATGGGGTGTAAACGAGTGACAAGCGTCGAGGTGAAATGCTCGGAACGTGTATTAAGACCAGTTGAAGCGTCTTGGGGTTATATGGTCAAGCCTCACGGCTCATTAGTATCAGTTAGCTCAACGCATTGCTGCGCTTCCACACCTGACCTATCAACCACCTAGTCTTGATGGTGCCTTTAGGAGAGTCAAGCTCTCGGGAGATCTCATCTTGGGGCGTGCTTCCCGCTTAGATGCTTTCAGCGGTTATCACTTCCGTTCGTAGCTACCGGGCAATGCCATGGGCATGACAACCCGAACACCAGCGGAACGTCCACTCCGGTCCTCTCGTACTAGGAGCAGCCCCCCTCAAATCTCCAACGCCCACGACAGATAGGGACCGAACTGTCTCACGACGTTCTGAACCCAGCTCGCGTACCACTTTAAATGGCGAACAGCCATACCCTTGGGACCGGCTACAGCCCCAGGATGTGATGAGCCGACATCGAGGTGCCAAACACCGCCGTCGATATGAACTCTTGGGCGGTATCAGCCTGTTATCCCCGGAGTACCTTTTATCCGTTGAGCGATGGCCCTTCCATACAGAACCACCGGATCACTAAGACCTACTTTCGTACCTGCTTGATCCGTCGATCTCGCAGTCAAGCACGCTTATGCCTTTGCACACAGTGCGCGATGTCCGACCGCGCTGAGCGTACCTTCGTGCTCCTCCGTTACTCTTTGGGAGGAGACCGCCCCAGTCAAACTACCCACCATACACGGTCCCTGATCCGGATTACGGACCTAGGTTAGAACGTCAAGCACTTCAGGGTGGTATTTCAAGGATGGCTCCACCAGAACTAGCGTCCTGGTTTCATAGCCTCCCACCTATCCTACACAGAAGAACTCAACGTTCAGTGTAAAGCTATAGTAAAGGTTCACGGGGTCTTTCCGTCTTGCCGCGGGAACGCTGCATCTTCACAGCGATTTCAATTTCACTGAGTCTCGGGTGGAGACAGCGCCGCTGTCGTTACGCCATTCGTGCAGGTCGGAACTTACCCGACAAGGAATTTCGCTACCTTAGGACCGTTATAGTTACGGCCGCCGTTTACTGGGGCTTCGATCAAGAGCTTCGCCTTGCGGCTGACCCCATCAATTAACCTTCCAGCACCGGGCAGGCGTCACACCCTATACGTCCACTTTCGTGTTTGCAGAGTGCTGTGTTTTTGATAAACAGTCGCAGCGGCCAGGTTACTGCGACCCTTCGATGCTCAGTCACGCACGTGACCACACCAAAGGGCGCACCTTCTCCCGAAGTTACGGTGCCATTTTGCCTAGTTCCTTCACCCGAGTTCTCTCAAGCGCCTTGGGATTCTCACCCTGCCTACCTGTGTCGGTTTGCGGTACGGTTTTTCTTAAGCTGAAGCTTAGTGGCTTTTCCTGGAAGCGTGGTCTCAGTCACTTCGTCCTCATAGGACTCGTCTCGGTGCTCGGCGTAAGTGATCCCGGATTTGCCTAAGATCACCGCCTACCTCCTTTCCCCAGGACAACCAACGCCTGGTAGACCTAACCTTCTCCGTCCCCACATCGCACTTAAGAAAAGTGCAGGAATATTAACCTGCTTCCCATCGACTACGCATTTCTGCCTCGCCTTAGGGGCCGACTCACCCTGCGCCGATGAACGTTGCGCGAGGAAACCTTGGGCTTTCGGCGGGGGGGCTTTTCACCCCCCTTATCGTTACTCATGTCAGCATTCGCACTTCCGATACCTCCAGCAGACTTCTCAATCCACCTTCACAGGCCTACGGAACG
>CAWJZF010000003.1:0-295000 GCA_963847335.1 uncultured Gammaproteobacteria bacterium | reverse complement strand
CGGCGCGAATTACCTGGCGTTCGGGGCGTTCTTCCCGTCGCCGACCAAGCCGGACACCTTGCGCGCGCCGATCGACCTGCTGCGGCAAGCTGTCGCCATCGGCCTTCCGCTGGTGGCGATCGGCGGCATCACCCCGGACAATGGGCGGCTGTTGATCGACGCCGGTGCCGACTATCTGGCCGTCGTTTCCGCCGTGTTCGGCGCGGACGACGTGCAGTCGGCGGCGCTGCGCTTCACCGATCTGTTCGCCTCTCCCCAGGAATCTTCCCGATGAGCAACCACGAACTCTTCCAGCGCGCGCAGGCGGTGCTGCCCGGCGGCGTCAATTCACCGGTACGCGCCTTCAAGTCGGTGGGCGGCGAGCCGTTCTTCACGGCGCGCGCCGATGGCGCGTACCTGTGGGACGTCGAAGGCAAGCGCTATATCGACTATGTCGGCTCCTGGGGCCCGATGATCGTCGGGCACAACCATCCGAAGGTACGCGAAGCAGTCGAGCGCGCGGTGAAGAACGGCCTGTCCTTCGGCACGCCCTGCGCGGCCGAGGTGACCATGGCCGAGACCATCGTCAGGCTGATTCCGTCGATCGAGATGGTGCGCATGGTCAATTCGGGTACCGAGGCGACCATGTCGGCGATCCGCCTGGCGCGCGGCGCGACGGGGCGCTCGAAGATCGTGAAGTTCGAGGGCTGCTATCACGGCCATGGCGACAGCTTCCTGGTGAAGGCCGGGTCCGGCGCGCTGACCTTCGGCGTGCCGACCTCGCCGGGCGTGCCCAAGGCTTCGGCCGACCTGACCCTGACCATTCCGTACAACGATACCGATGCGGCGCGCGCGCTGTTCGCCGAACAGGGGCACGAGATCGCCGGCCTGATCATCGAGCCGGTGGCCGGCAATATGAACTGCATCGCGCCGAAGGAAGGCTATCTGCAGGCCTTGCGCGAGTTGTGCACGCAGTACGGTGCGCTGCTGATCTTCGACGAGGTGATGACTGGTTTCCGGGTCGCGCTCGGCGGCGCGCAGGCGCATTACGGGGTGATGCCGGACCTGACCACCTTCGGCAAGATCATCGGTGGGGGCATGCCGGTGGGCGCGTATGGCGGGCGTCGCGACCTGATGGCGCAGATCGCCCCGTCGGGGCCGATTTACCAGGCGGGCACGCTGTCTGGCAATCCGGTGGCGATGGCGGCCGGGCTGGCGATGCTCGAGCTGGTGTCCGAACCGGGCTTCCATGACCGGCTCGCGGCGAAAACGCGGCTGCTCACCGATGGCTTGCTCGCGGTCGCCGCGGAGACCGGCACGCCATTCAGTGTGAATCGCGTGGGCGGGATGTTCGGCTTGTTCTTCACCGGGGAAAAGGTCGAGACGCTCGCCCAGGCGAGTGCGGGCGACATCGCCGCGTTCAACCGGTTCTTCCACGGCATGCTGGATCGGGGCGTGTATCTGGCGCCCTCGGCGTTCGAGGCGGGCTTCGTGTCGAGCGCCCACGACGATGAGGTGATTGCGGCGACGCTGGAGGCGGCGCGTGGGGCGTTCAAGGATGCAGCCAGGGGTTAAGCGGGAACGGGGAACAGTCGAAGGTGCGGTAACCTGCGCACCGAGGTCTCGCGCAGGGAGTAAAGCACGGTAACCTCGAACTCTCCCGTTCCCCGTTCCCCGTTCCCCGTTTCCGCCTTTCGCCAGCTACGCGGCGGCGGCGTTGCTGGCGAATGAGGTCAGCGTAGCCTCGAGGCGGACCAGGCCTTCGGCGAGTTCTTCGTCCGTGATGTTCAGCGGCGGCACGAAGCGCAACACGTCGGGGCCGGCCTGCAGGATCAGCAGGCCGTGGGCGGCGGCGGCATCGAGGATCTCTCCTGCCCTGCCCTTGTAGGCGTCGGCGAGGACGGCGCCGATCATCAGGCCGCGGCCACGCACTTCGGCGAACAGGCCAAGCGTCTTGTCGATCTTCGCAAGCCCCGCGCGCAGGACGTTGGCCTGGCGCTCGACATTGAGTTGTATTTCGGCCGAGATGAGCTTACGCAGGGCCACGCGGGCCACGGCGGCAGCCATGGGATTGCCACCGAAGGTGGTGCCGTGCGAGCCGAACTGCATGATCTCGGCGACTTTCGGCCCGACCAGCATCGCGCCGATCGGGAACCCGGCGCCGAGCGCCTTGGCCAGGGTCACGATATCGGGCACCACGCCGTCGTGCGTGTGGGCGAACAGGCTGCCGGTGCGACCCATGCCGCACTGGATTTCGTCGAGCACCATGAGCGCGCCATGACGATCGCAGAGCTCACGCACATGCTTCAGGAATCCGGGCGCCGCGGGCATGACGCCGCCTTCGCCCTGCACCGGCTCGAGCATCACCGCGGCGACGTCGGCGGCGGCGAACGCCAGTTCCAGTGCTTCGAACTGATTGAAATCGACGTAGCGGAAGCCGGCCGGCAGCGGCTCATAGCCTTCGTGATACTTCGGCTGCGCACCGGCGGTCACCGCGGCCAGGGTGCGGCCGTGAAAGGAGCCGCGGAAGGTCACGATGACGCGGCGATCCGGCGTACGTCCCTGGGCGGTCGCCCACTTGCGGACCAGCTTGATTGCCGCCTCATTGGCCTCGCTGCCGGAATTGCACAGGAACACGCGCTCGGCGAACGGCGCGGCGGCGATCAGTTCCTCGGCAAGGCGCAGCGGCGGCTCGGTGTAGAAGACGTTGCTCGCATGCCAGAGCTTGCCGGCCTGCGTGACCAGCGCGTCGACCAGATCCGGATCCTGGTGGCCGAAGGCGTTGACCGCGATACCGGCGCCAAGATCCAGGTAATCGCGCCCTTCGGTATCCCAGACGCGCGCGCCCTTGCCATGGTCGAGGACGACTTCGCGCGGACGGTAGATGGGAAGCCAGTAACGCTTGCCGAGCCCGATCAGATCGGCGGTGGGAGTGTCGTGGGACATGTGTGACTCCTTGGGGATCGAAAAGGGGTCGCACGGTACGCTGTGAAGTCCGACGTCGACCTGGCTGCGCGACGACGGGTAAAACCTCACGGTTACACCCCAGCCGTCCGGCAGGATGCCCATCGTAGCCAGCGACGACGCGGCGAACAACGCATGGCAAGGCGGGTGTATCGACTGCGTTACATCCGACCCGCCGGGCTGGAGGCCGCGCGGCGACTGGGTTTCCACCCCGCCGCCGGATCGAGGGGTGTAACGCCGCGTCTACAGAAGTGCCCGCCGCCACCCCGGCAATCTTCAGGTTTCGCAACGAAAACAAGAAGATGAACGAATGGCACGGCGATTGCCACACCCTGTCCGGGTGAGGCAAAGGGCGCTGGCCAATGAAAATGAGAGATAGCTGGCGTCTGGGCGTATTCGCCCTTGCCGCGACCTTGGCCGGTCATGCGCCGGCGGAGGACGGACACGACGCCAACCGGTATGCCTACCTCTCGTCAACCGCGGTCGACGATGCGTCGCCCTCAATGGCGCGGGGGCCGATCGAGGCCGAGCGTCGCTGCGTCGTATACGAGAGTGCGCACCGGGCATTCGCCGTTGGCGATTCGGACGCGCTGGCCACCCGACAGCCTGCGAACCGGGCCGTGCTGGATAGCGGCCCGACCGCCGCCGACCTGACGGTTCCGATCGGCGTCAACGTAAGCGCCAGCAATGGCCGTGGCGGCCTGTGCTGTGCCGTCGCCACCAGCCAACTGGTCATGGTCAATGTAACCAGCAACGCACTGCCGGCGAACAACGCGTTGCTCGGCGCCCCGAACACTTTCGGTATCAATGTGTCCTCGAACACGTCCAGCCTGCGCGCGATCACCGTGGCGCCGGCTGCCTCGCCACCGGTTCAGTGACACAACGGTGTTTGCTCATCCGGCGATCCTGCCAAGCCGGGTGAACGAACGGGAACTCCCGGTCCGCCGACCGGACCGGGAGTTTTCTTTTTCGATCGATCAGCGAAGTTCGTCGAGGGCCAGGCGGTGCTTCTTGCACAGGCGATAGACCGTAACCCGCGAGACGCGCAGACGGCGCGCGCATTCGCTGATGTTGAACGCGCTCGCGCGCAGGCAATCGACGATGGCCTCGCGCTCGGCGGAAATGCGCGCGCTGCCCAGGGTCGGCCGCCGCGCCAGGTCCGGATCTTCCTGGTCGAGTTCGAGATCGGCGGCGGTGATCAGGGCATCGTCGGCGACCACCGCGGCGCGCTGCACCCGGTTCATCAGTTCACGCACATTGCCCGGCCAGGCGAAGGCGTTCATCGCCCGGCGAGCCCCCGCGCTGAAGGCGCGTGCACGCGTGCTGTAGCTTTCGCGGAAAGCCTCGAGGAACTGCTGGGCCAGCAGTTCGATGTCGCCGGCGCGTTCGCGCAGCGGCGGCATGCGCAGGCGCAGCACGTTCAACCGATAGAACAGATCCTCGCGGAATCGCCCGTCGGCGACCGCTTTTTCCAGGTCGACATGGGTCGCGGCAAGCACGCGCACATCCACATGGATCGACTGGCAGCTGCCAACCCGCTCAAGCGTGCCCTCTTGCAGGATCCGCAGCAGATTGGTCTGGGCATCCAGCGGCAGGTCGCCGATCTCGTCGAGGAAGACGGTACCGCCCGCGGCCGATTCGAAATGGCCGATGCGTCGCGAGGTGGCGCCCGTGAACGACCCGCGTTCGTGGCCGAACAGTTCGGACTGAATCAGGTTCGCCGGCATCGCGCCGCAGTTGATCGCGGCGAACGGACGTCCGCTGCGCGCCGACAGGCGATGCAGCGCACGCGCCGCCATTTCCTTGCCGGTGCCGGTCTCGCCGGTGATCAACAGCGGCAATTCCACCGGCGCGAATTTGCGGATGCATTCGGACAAACTGCGGATCGCCGCGCTGGTTCCGGTCATCACGGCAAGCTGGGTGTCGCCGGCGCGAGACGCGGGCTGCTTCGTGGCGCGACCGAGCGCGACACAAAGCTGGACGATGTCGACCGGATCGACGAGCAGATCCGCGCAGCCGGAAAGCAAGCGCCTGACCCGCGGCTCCGCGGTGGACATGTCGGACGCGGTCAATGCGATCCAGGGCAGGCTTCGGCGGCCTGCCATCCATCGCTCGTACAAAAGCATGGTTTCACCGCCGTCGCCGCGCAAGTCGACGACAACCGCTACCGCGGCACCGTAGCCGGTGGCTCCCGCGTTACCTTCACCGGGATTGGCGATCATGGTCCGCCACCCCGCCGTTGTCAGGGCAACCTGTTCTTCCGCGGTTGGCCTGCCAAACCAGACGACACTGCGCCCGGAAACATCCTGCCGTGTCATGTCCCCTCCTCCCCGCCGCATGCATAAAGCACGCGCCGAGTACCCGGACCCGCCGCTGGCCACCCCCTGCTCACCAGCAAGCCCAATCGTCACGCTTGAGTGCGTAAAAGCGTGACGAGCTTCACACACTATACGTTCGGGTGCATTGCGGCCATAAGACAAAGGAGGTATTCCCAAAGCCGATTTTTCACGGGGATTTCATCAAAAAACGGACTTTCGCGCTCAGTCGAGAAAGAGATCCGGCAGCAATGGTCTGGTCGGATCGACCGCATAAGTTGACAGGTCGGTGATACCTGCCTGGGCCAGTATCTCGTCGTCGATAAAGAACCGGCCGCTGTGCTCACGCGAGGGCCGGGTCAGGATCGCGTGCGCCGCATCGGCGACGATCTCGGGCTTGCGACAGTTCGCCGCCTGCACCCCTTCGATCATCGCGATGGCCGCGGTGGCGATCACGGTCCGCGGCCAGAGCGCATTGACGGCGATGCCCGCATCGGCGAATTCCGCGCTCATGCCGAGCACGCACAGGCTCATGCCGAACTTCGCGATGGTGTAGGCGGTGTGGTCCTTGAACCATTTTGGATCGAGGCTGGGCGGCGGCGACAACATCAGCACATGGGGATTGGCCGCCTTCCTCAGATAGGGCAGGCAGGCCTGCGTGGTGAGGAACGTGCCACGCGTATTGACCTGCTGCATCAGGTCGAAGCGCTTCATCGGCGTGCCTTCGACACCGGCCAGCCAGATCGCGCTGGCATTGTTGATCACGATATCGATGCCGCCAAAATGTTCGGCCGCCTGCGCGGCCGCGGCAACGACCTCGGCTTCCTCGCGGATATCGACCTTCAGCGCCAGCGCCTTGCCGCCGGCGCGCTCCACCTCCGCGGCCGCGGTATGGATGGTGCCCGGCAATTTCGGATTGGCGACGCTGCTCTTCGCCGCGATCACGATGTTCGCGCCGTCGCGCGCGGCCCGCAGCGCGATGGCCAGGCCGATACCGCGCGAGGCGCCGGTGATGAAGAGGGTTTTGCCTGCGAGGGTGGGCATGGGAATCCTTGATGGGGGCACGTGAAGCGTAAGAGCGTAAGCCTCACGCGACGATTCTACTTGCGCTTCACGCTTGACCCTTTACGCCTTCTGGAACCTCGGCAGGATGTCGCGCAGCTCGGCCAGCCGTTGCAGCGGATCGGACAGTTCCAGCATGTGCTGGCACTCTTCCGCGTCGAGCGGAAGCAGCTCGGCCAGACGGAACCCTACCCAGCTCGCATCGTCGTAACGGCTGCGCGGCTCGTCATGCCATGGCGGGTTCATCTGCTCGGCGAGGCGTTCGAGGATGGTCGGCAACAGGCCGAATTCCGGCGGTACCGGCAACACGTCCTCGTCCGGCCAGGGATGGATGTCGCCGCGGACCTGGCCGTCGGCGCGTACGCGGGTGCGGGTGACCCGGAAACGGCCGCCGCCGGTGGCGACGATACCGAGCAGGCCGTCGCCGCGGGTGTGGAAGTCCACGATGCTGGCCAACGTGCCCACTGCCGCCGGCACCGCGGGGCGACCCGCTTCGCGACCGTCCAGGATCATGCACACGCCGAAGCCCGAACCGGATCGCGCGCATTCGCGGACCAGGTCGAGGTAACGAGGCTCGAAGATGCGAAGTTGCAGCTGACCGCCCGGAAACAGGACGTTGCTCAGCGGAAACAGCGGCAGGTCGAGGGCGGGCGTGGACGCGGCCATACGCCCGAGTCTAACCCCGCAGCGCCTGAAAGAAGCGTCGCGGCGCGCCTTCGAAGCCACCGTTGGACATGAAGACGACATGGTCGCCCGGCCGCACCCGCGAACGGAGCTGGTCGATCAGTCCATCCACGCTGGCAGCGGTGCTGCCGCGATCGTCCAGGGCATCGAGGATGCGCTTCGCGTCCCAGGGCCATTCGGGGCGATGCAGGAAGACCACGGCGTCGGCATCGGCCAGCGAAGGCGCCAGCGCGTCGGCATGGGCGCCAAGGCGCATGGAATTGGACCGGGGCTCGAGCGCGACCACGATGCGCCGGTCGCCCACTTTCGCGCGCAGCCCCGCGAGGGTCGTGGCGATCGCGGTCGGATGGTGGGCGAAATCGTCGTAGACCGTCGTTCCCTCGTGTTCGCCGATCAGCTCCATGCGGCGCTTCACGCTCTGGAAGGTGGCGAAGTGCGGCAACAGGGCCACCGGATCGGCCCCGGCGGCCGTCGCCGCAGCCAGGGCGGCCAGGGCGTTCATCACGCTGTGCCGGCCAAGCAGCGACCAGCGGACCTCGCCGACAAGCTCGCCCTGGCGGTGCACGGTGAATGCCGAGCCGTCGGCTTCGACAAGGGTCGCGCGCCAGTCGCCACGTTCGATGCCGAAGGTCTCGACCGGGGTCCACGCGCCCATCGCCAGCACCTGGGCCAGATGCTTGTCCTCGGCATTGACGATCAGCCGGCCGTTGCCCGGCACGGTGCGCACCAGGTGATGGAACTGGCGCTGGATCGCGGCGACATCGGGGAAGATGTCGGCGTGATCGTATTCGAGGTTGTTGAGGATGGCGATCGAGGGCCGGTAGTGGACGAACTTCGAACGTTTGTCGAAAAAGGCCGAGTCGTACTCGTCGGCCTCGATCACGAAGGGCTTGCCCTGCCCCAACCGCGCCGAGACCCCGAAGTTGCCGGGCACCCCGCCGATCAGGAACCCGGGCGCCAGGCCGGCGCTTTCCAACAGGTGCGCCAGCAGGCTGGTCGTCGTGGTCTTGCCGTGGGTGCCGGCCACGGCGAGCACGTCGCGGCCCGGCAACAGGGTCTCGCCCAGCCATTGCGGGCCGGAAATGTACGGCAGGCGCCCGTCGAGCATGTACTCGACGGCCGGGTTGCCGCGGACCATGGCATTGCCGACCACGACCAGGTCGGGCGCGGGCTTCAGGTGATCGGCGCTATAGCCTTCCATCAGCCCGATGCCCAGCGCCTCGAGCTGGGTGCTCATCGGCGGATAGACGCTCGCGTCGGAACCTTCGACGGTGAGGCCGAGTTCCCGCGCGAGGGCGGCCACGCCGCCCATGAAGGTGCCGCAGATTCCCAGGATATGCAGGCGCACGCCTTGTCGCTCAGCCGTGCGCGGCGGTGGTGTCGCCCTGCAGGACGTCGAGGATGCGCTGGCTGACCTCGTCCATCTCGCCAACGCCGTTCACCACTTTCAGCTTGCCGCGCTGGGCGTAGAAATTGGCCACCGGCGCGGTCTGCTCGGCGTAGATGTCCAGGCGCTTGCGCACGGTATCCGGGTTGTCGTCGGCGCGGCCTTCCGCCTTGAAGCGCAACTCGCAGCGGCCGATGATCGCCTCGCCGGGGACCTCGAGCTTGATCACCACGTCCAGCGGCTGGCCCAGGCGGGCGAGCAGGCTGTCCAGGGCGTCGGCCTGGGCCAGGTTGCGCGGATAGCCGTCGAGGATGAAGCCGGCCTTGGCGTCCGGCTGGGAGAGGCGGTCTTCGAGCATGCCGAGCACGATGTCGTCGGAGACCAGATGGCCCGCGTCCATCACCGACTTGGCTTTCACCCCGAGCGGGGTGCCGGCCGCGACGGCGGCGCGAAGCAGGTCGCCGGTCGAGATGTGCGGCACGCCAAGTTTGTCTTTCAGGCGCGTGGCCTGGGTGCCCTTGCCCGAACCGGGCGCGCCGAGTAGCACGAGTCGCATAATGCTCCGTAACGTCCGTCCGCCCGGGCGAAATGCCGCCGGGTCACGAACCCAAGAAAATGGGTGCCAAAGTAACGGTTGCGCCGGGGCTGCGTCAAACCAGTGTCATCGGGTCGAAACCCTGGCAAGGGCTGGAAACCGGCTTCCGTCGGATACCTGCGACATCAAGTCGCGCTACGCTCCCAGGGGTCCCCAACTAGCGAGAATCCAGCATGGCCCAGGGAAAACTGCTTTACGCCCAGTCCGGCGGCGTCACCGCCGTCATCAATGCCACCGCGGCCGGCGTCATCGAGGCCGCGCGGGCGAAGGGTATCAAGGCCTATGCCGCGCGCAACGGCATCCTCGGTGCGTTGCATGAGGATCTGATCGATACCTCGAAGGAAACCCGTGCGGCGATCGCCGGGCTCCGGCATACACCGGGCGGCGCGTTCGGCTCGGCCCGCTACAAGCTGAAGTCGCTGGAGGCGAACCGGGCCGAGTACGAGCGGCTGATCGAGGTCTTCCGCGCACACGACATCCGCTACTTCCTGTTCAACGGCGGCAACGATTCGGCTGACACCGCTTATAAGGTGTCGCAGATCGGCAAGACCCTCGGTTACCAGATCGCCTGCATCGGCGTGCCGAAGACGGTCGACAACGACCTGGTGATTACCGACTGCTGCCCGGGCTTCGGCTCGGTGGCCAAGTACACCGCCGTGTCGGTCCGCGAGGCCAGTCTGGACGTGGCCTCGATGGCGGAGACCTCGACCAAGGTGTTCATCATGGAGGTGATGGGCCGGCATGCCGGCTGGATCGCGGCGGCGGCTGGCCTCGCCGGCGAGGGCAAGGACGCGGCGCCGCACATCATCCTGTTCCCCGAGCGCGTGTTCGACGAGCGAGCCTTCCTGGCCAGGGTGAAGGAAACCGTGCAGCGGGTCGGCTATTGCACCGTGGTGGTTTCCGAAGGCGTGAAGAACAAGGACGGCGCCTTCCTCGCCGAAGCCGGGGGCCGCGATGCCTTCGGCCACGCGCAGCTTGGCGGCGCCGCGCCGGTGCTGGCCGCCCTGGTCCGGGACAAGCTTGGCTACAAATACCACTGGGCCCTGCCCGACTATCTGCAGCGCTCGGCACGGCACATCGCCTCGAAGACCGACGCCGACCAGGCCTATGCAGTCGGCAAGGCGGCGGTCGAGTACGCGGCGCAGGGCATGAACGCGGTCATGCCGGTGATCGTGCGCACGTCCGATGCGCCGTATCGCTGGAAGATCGAACCGGCGCCACTGGCGAAGATCGCCAACCGCGAGAAGATGATGCCGAACGGCTTCCTCACCCGCGACGGTTTCGGCATTACCGCCGCGGCGCGCCGTTACCTGTCGCCGCTGATCCAGGGCGAGGCGCCGCCGCCGTATGGCAAGGATGGCTTGCCGCAGTATGTGACGCTGAAGAACGTCGGCGTGAAGAAGAAACTGGCGACATTCGGCTGACCCTCACCGTCATGCGGTCTGCGCCCGCATGACGATCGACGCGCGGCCCTCGTTCGTCAGCGTCGCCCGGACACAGGTGAACGGACGGCAAAGCGAAGCTGACGGCCGGATAAAGCTGCTTCGGCGCATAAGCCGATCCGTTCAGCCTTACGAATCTACAGTCACTTCCGACGGCAACCCTCATGGTGCCGCCAGAGGAGACACCCCATGCGCACTGTCCGCACCGTACTCGCCAGCCTGGCGCTCGGCCTCGCCGCCGTCGTCGCCATGCCGGCCACCTCCGCTCCGCGCGACGATCAGGATCGCGGCCGGAACGGTCACGATCGCAGCCACGACGATCGTCGTGGCCACGATAATCGTCGCGGCGACTATCGGCGCGACTACCGCCATGACAATCGCGGCTGGCACGACGATCGCCGCCACGGCTATTACAGGCCGGCGCCGGGCCGCTATTACGGTCACGGACCGGTCTATGTCCGTGGTCACGGCCACTGGGTGCGCGGACACCGTTACTACGGCCGCCCCTACGTGGTCGGCAACTACGGTTATTACCGTCTGCGTCCGCCGCCGTACGGCTATCACTGGGTGCGCGCCGACAACGATTTCCTCCTTGTTGCCATCGCGACGGGAGTCATTCTGGACATCGCGATCAATTGACCGGCAATGGCTACGCATCGCGCCCGGCGGCGGTGCGTAGCCGGCCGACGACAGGCAGGATGCCGGCCCGCAATGCTTAACTTCCAGCGAACGGCGCGCTTGCGACACTCCGGCGCCCTTCAACCGCTCAAGGATCAGAGCAATGCGTCGTTTCGGCATGTTTTACAGGGACGTTTCACCCGCCCATTGGCGCCTCCCCGCCCTGGCTCGTAGCCATCGCCAGGGAGGCCTCCGATGAAAGGCCAGAACGTCGGCTACATGCCGGCTCTCGATCACCTGCGGTTCTTCGCCGCGCTTATGATCGTCGTCTTCCACCTGGTTCGGGAACCGGTGGTAAAGGCGCTTCATCTGGATATCGGCGTACCGCTGTTCTTCGCGCTGAGTGGATACCTTTTCTTCATCATCGCCACCGAAAAGGCCGGTAGCGAGCTGGACTACGGGAAATTCATCAAGAACCGTTTCCTGCGTATCTACCCGCTGGTGATCTTCCTGTTCTTCCTCACCATCGTGGTCATGGACGACTTCACCACGATCGATTACGTCAACCTCCTGGGCCTCAACCTGCCGGGAACGGGCGAGGTTTCGTGGCACGCGGGCGATTGGGGATATCGACAGCTCAGCTTCAACTGGTGGACGGTCGGCGTGGAATTCATCTTCTACCTGCTCTTTCCGTTCCTTTACCGGTTCTACCGCAAGGAGGGCGCCGGCTTCCTCTGGCGCGCCATCCTGCTTATCGCCTTGTTCCGCCTGGGGCTCTATCACGCCTTCATGGAAAGCCTCGGCTGGAAGGCGCTCGCGATCAAGCTCAACTACGCGGTCCTTGGCAATTTCGACATTTTTCTGATCGGCATGCTGACGGCGCACTACATGTACCGGATCAAGGAAGGTTCGGCGCTGGACATGCTCGCGCATTCGAAGGCCGTATGCCTGGCTTACGTGGCCGGCATGGGGGTGTTCCTCTACTACCTCGCGGATATCTTCGACGCGACCACATACCCCATCGTCGCAGGCTTGCTCTGCTCGATGCTCGTCCTGCTCTACAGTCGCGCATTCATGCACAGCACGCACGCACCCTGGAGCCGCGCCCTGTCTTTCGGTGGAACCTTGAGCTTCTCGATTTACCTGCTGCACTCGTTTGTCCGGGATGCCTTGTCGGGCGCGGGAGCGACCGATGCCTTCAAGGCAATGGCCGGCACCGCCCTTGGCGAGACGATGGCGAACAATCCGTTCTTCCTCTGCTTCGTGCTGTATCTGCCCTGCGTACTGGCCCTCTCTTACCTTACTTATCGAACCATAGAGAAGCCCTTCCTGGAGCTGCGCACGGCCTACTGACGGCAGATACGTTGCGCCGCACAACGTTATATCCGTCGGCGTCTGCCTATACTCAAGGTTAACCACCCCGGCCGGGGTGGTTCACAACACGAGTGGGGAGGCTTCGATGCTGCAGCAGTACGGTTTATGGATCGCGCTGGGGTGTGCTCTCGTCGCGATTCTGTATGGCGCGCTGTCGGTGCGCTGGGTGTTGGCCAAATCGCCTGGTAACGAGCGGATGCAGGAAATCGCCGCGGCCATCCAGGAAGGTGCCAAGGCATACCTCAACCGCCAGTACACGACCATCGGCGTCGTCGGCATCGTTCTCTTCATCATCATCGGCCTGGCCCTGGAATGGGGGACCGCCATTGGCTTCGCCATCGGCGCCATCCTCTCGGGGGCTACCGGCTACATCGGCATGAACGTTTCGGTTCGTGCCAACGTCCGCACCGCAGAGGCCGCCAGAAGCGGCCTTTCTTCTGCCCTGGCGGTCGCTTTCCGCGGTGGCGCGGTGACCGGCATGCTGGTGGTGGGCCTGGGCCTCGTCGGCGTCGCCGGCTACTACGGCATCCTGATCCACCTGGGCTACGAACAGACCCATGCGCTGCATTCGATGATCGGCCTGGCCTTCGGCTCGTCGCTGATCTCGATCTTCGCCCGCCTCGGCGGCGGCATCTTCACCAAGGGCGCCGACGTCGGTGCCGACCTGGTCGGCAAGGTCGAAGCCGGCATTCCCGAGGACGACCCGCGCAATCCCGCGGTGATCGCGGATAACGTCGGCGACAATGTCGGCGACTGCGCGGGCATGGCGGCGGATCTGTTCGAAACCTATGCGGTGACCCTGATCGCGACCATGCTGCTAGGCGGCGTGATGGCCGAGCAGACCGGCACCAACGGCGTGCTGTTCCCGCTGGTGCTGGGCGGTGCGTCGATCGTCGCTTCGGTCATCGGCACGTTCTTCGTCAAGACCGGCGGCGGCAAGATCATGAACGCGCTGTACGCGGGCGTCGCCGTCTCGGCGGTACTGGCCGCGATCGCCTTCTGGCCGATCACCTCGGCCCTGATGGGCGACTCGGCCTACGGCGTCGGCCACCTCTACGGCTGCGCGCTGATCGGCCTGGTGCTTACCGGCGCCATGGTGGTGATCACCGAGTACTACACGGCCACCGAGTATGGACCGGTGCAGCATGTGGCCCGGTCCTCGACCACGGGACATGCGACCAACATCATCGCCGGCCTCGGCGTGTCGATGAAGTCGACCGCACTGCCCGTGCTCGCCGTCTGCGCGGCCATCTGGGGCGCCTACGAGCTGGCCGGTCTGTATGGCATCGCCATCGCGGCGACCGCCATGCTCAGCATGACCGGCATGATCGTCGCGCTCGACGCCTATGGCCCGATCACCGACAACGCCGGCGGCATCGCCGAGATGGCCGACCTGCCGCCGGAAGTGCGCGGCGTCACCGACCCGCTGGATGCGGTGGGCAATACCACCAAGGCGGTGACCAAGGGTTATGCGATCGGCTCGGCGGGCCTCGCTGCCCTGGTCCTGTTCGCCGATTACACGCATAACCTGAGTGTGCACCTTGGTGTCGCCGAGGTGCGTTTCGACCTGTCCAACCACTACGTGATCATCGGTCTGCTGATCGGCGGGCTGATTCCCTACCTGTTCGGTGCGATGGCGATGGAAGCGGTGGGCCGCGCGGCCGGCGCCGTGGTCGAGGAGGTGCGCCGGCAGTTCCGCGACATCCCGGGGATCATGGAGGGCACGACCAAGCCGGATTATTCGCGAGCGGTCGACATGCTGACCCGCTCGGCGATCCGCGAAATGCTCGTGCCTTCGCTGTTGCCGGTACTCGTCCCGGTGGTGGTGATGTTCGGCTTCAAGGCGCTCGGCGGCGCCGAGGCGGGTGCGCAGGCACTCGGCGGCGTGCTGATCGGCACCATCGTCACCGGCCTGTTCGTGGCGATCTCGATGACCACCGGTGGCGGCGCCTGGGACAACGCCAAGAAGTACATCGAGGACGGCCACTTCGGCGGCAAAGGCTCGGACGCGCACAAGGCCGCGGTCACCGGCGATACGGTCGGCGACCCGTACAAGGACACCGCGGGTCCCGCGGTGAACCCGCTGATCAAGATCATCAATATCGTTGCGTTGCTGTTGATTCCACTGCTCTGAGGCGAGAGCCTTGCTGAAAAACGCCCCGGCCTGCCGGGGCGTTTTTCATTGCGAAGCACCCGAGGGCCGCTCCTCCGTGGATTATTTGTCATTCGACAGCAGGCAGACCTGTCGAAATAATCGACGCCCCAAAATGACTGATCGCCAGCCTGGGCGATCTCGGCGACGACTATGAATCTGTTTCATCGGGGATGGCCAACAGCGTGCGCAACCCTGATCCTGATTGCCTGCGGCCTTTACAGTTCCGTGGTTTATCGGAAATTGCTTTCCACAAAGAGCAAAGGTGAGCTTGTTGATTTTTGGTCGATATTTCCTGAGGTTCGCAAACAAGACCCAGGCTTGGCGCGGCGATGGATGGCAGCTCAGATCGTCGGCGTCCTCGCAGGACTGTATCTGATCTTTTTCCGCTAACTGGGTGAAGCCGGCACGCTCTATACACCTTGTCTGAACAGGCACGGGCGAGGTCCTGACACAATTGCTACCAGGTAGGTGGGAACGCGGAAAATCTATCGATTTTGTCCGATAATGCTGCGCCGCCCGGCTCGCAAAGCCGGAGCATTCATGGAGAACACGACCCTCACGCCCGTGCGTGGGAGCCAAGGAGAGCGAAGGATGTACGCGCACACCCGACAGTGGTGGGCCCGGCGAAATGCCGGTGTCGACCACGGAGACATTAGCGGCCGCATGGACGAGGATGGCGTGCTCAACGCCGGCTACCTTTTCATGTGCGCCATGGCCGCCGGCATCGCCACGATCGGCCTGCTGTGCAACTCGGCCTCGGTGATCATCGGCGCCATGCTGGTATCGCCGCTGATGGGTCCGATCGTCCGCCTCGGGCTCGGCCTGGCCACGCTCAACCCGCCGCGCGTCCTGCGTTCGATCGGGGCACTGGTGGCCGGCATGGCCTTGTCGTTGCTGGTGGCGATGCTGATCGTGCGTCTCTCGCCCCTGCGGCTGGCCACGCCGGAGATCCTGGCGCGAACCAACCCGAATCTTTTCGACATGATCGCGGCCACGCTGTCCGGCCTGGCCGGGGGCTACGCCACCATTCGCAATCGCGGCGGCACCATCGTCGGCGTGGCCATTGCCACGGCGCTGATGCCGCCGATGGCGGTCGTCGGCTATGGGGTATCGGTCGGCGAGTGGACGATGGCGCGCGGCGCGCTGCTGCTGTTCGCCACCAATCTGGCGACGATCGCGCTCAGCGTCACCCTGATGTGTACCTGGTACGGCTTCAGCGGCGCGTCGACGCGACGCGCGGTGGTCTGGCAGGCCGCGCTCGGCGTCGCGGTGCTGCTGCCGCTGGCCCTGCCGCTGACCCATACGCTCGGCACGATCGCCCGCGAACGTCTGACCCTTTCGACGGTGCGTTCGGCACTGACGGCGACCTACGGGGATGCCTCGGTCCGCGTCCTGGACATGCACATGGACGACAGCGGCGCGCTGGACCTTACCTTCGCCGTGCGTCGCTATGGCGAAACCGAGGACCGGGCCCTGCGCGCCAGCCTCATGGCCAGCCTGCCGGCCGGTACCGAATTGCGCCTCAATCCCGTGATTACCGGCGATCCGGCCGGCAGCCTGGGTGCCCGCCCCACGCTCAGCTCGCCCCTGGTCGGCATCGGCAACGACAGCCCGCGCCAGACCCAGTAGACATCGACCGTCGTCCTCTGCCATAGATGACGGCTGGATCAGGAGGAGTTCGCCCGATGAAAGTCGCACACTGGATTGCCGCCACCCTCGCCCTTACCTTGGGTGGCATGGCCTACGCAAACGATCACACACCCGCCCCCGCCCCGACCGCTCACGCCGCGAGCGACGATGCCTTCCTCTGGCTCGACGACATCGATGGCGCGAAGCCGATGGATTGGGTCAAGTCGCGCAACGGCGACACGGTGAAGAAATACGCCGAAGGCGCGGATTTCACGACCCTGCAGGCGCGCCTGCTGGAAGTACTCGATTCGGAAGCGCGGATTCCCTTCGTCAGCAAGATCGGCGATCACTATTACAACTTCTGGCGCGACAAGGCCCATCCGAAGGGTCTGTGGCGGCGCACGACCCTGGCTGAGTACCGCAAGGACCAGCCGGCCTGGGAAACCGTGATCGACCTGGATGCCCTGGCGAAAACCGAGAAGGAAAACTGGGTCTGGCACGGCGTGCAATGCCTGAAGCCGGACTATCGTCGCTGCCTGGTCTCGCTGTCGCGCGGCGGCGCGGATGCCGACGTGGTGCGCGAATTCGACCTGTCCGCGAAGGAGTTCATCAAGGACGGCTTCACCCTGCCCGAGGCAAAATCGCAGGTCGCCTGGATCGACGACGATCATATCTATGTCGCCACCGATTTCGGCCCGGGCTCGATGACCACCTCGAGCTACCCACGCATCGTCAAGGAATGGAAGCGCGGAACGCCGCTGGCCTCGGCCACGACGGTCTACGAAGGCAAGCCGACCGATATGTCGATCTCGGCCTACCGCGACCGCACGCCCGGCTTCGAACGCGATTTCGTGTCGCGCGCGCTGGCCTTCTACGACAGCGAGACCTATGTCCGCGGCAAGGACGGCAAGCTGACCAAGATCGACGTGCCCAACGATGCGAATACCGATGTCGAGCGCGAATGGCTGCTGATCGAGCCGCGCAGCGACTGGAAAGTCGGCGGCAAGACCTATAAGTCCGGCTCGCTGCTCGCCGCGAAGTTCGACGATTACATGGCCGGCAAGCGCGATATCGCCGTGCTGTTCGAGCCCGACGAGGAGACCTCGCTGTCCGGTCATTCGTGGACGCGGCACAAGCTGATCGTCAACGTGATGGACAACGTGGTCAGCAAGCTTCAGGTACTGACACCGAATGAGAGCGGCGCGTGGAAGAGCGAACCGCTTGGCGGCGCGCCCGCGCTCAGCACGATCGAGGCGGCCGGCGTGGATGCCGACGACAGCGACGAGTATTTCCTGACCGTCAGTGGCTTCCTGCAGCCGACCACGCTGTATTACGGCACGCTCGGCGATGGCGGGCAGCAGGCGCTGAAGCATGCGCCAGCCTTCTTCGATGCCTCGCGTTACGAGGTCAGCCAGCACTTCGCGAAGTCGAAAGACGGCACCCGCGTGCCGTATTTCGAGATCGCGCCGAAGGGCATGAAGGCTGACGGCCATAACCCGACCCTGGTCTATGGGTACGGCGGCTTCGAGATCTCGTTGCAGCCGGCGTACTCGGCCGGCGTCGGCCGGGCCTGGCTGGAGAAAGGTGGCGTCTATGTCATCGCCAATATCCGCGGCGGTGGCGAGTATGGCCCGCGCTGGCACAAGGCGGCGCTGAAGGCGAACCGTCCGCGTGCCTACGAGGATTTCGCCGCGGTGTCCGAGGACCTGATCGCGCGCAAGATCACCTCGCCGCAGCATATGGGCATGATGGGCGGCAGCAACGGTGGCCTGCTCGCCGGCAATATGCTGACCGAGTACCCGCAGTTGTATGGCGCCGTGGTCAGCCAGGTCGCCCTGCTCGACATGAAGCGCTACACCCATATGTCGGCCGGTGCTTCGTGGATGGCCGAGTACGGCGATCCGGACAAGCCGGCCGAATGGGCCTGGATCAAGACATTCTCGCCGTACCAGAACGTCCGCGAGGGCGTGAAATATCCGCCGGTGCTGTTCACCACCTCGACCCGCGACGACCGCGTCGGCCCGGTGCACGCGCGCAAGATGGCGGCGAAGATGCAGGCGCTGGGCTACGACGCCAGCTTCTACGAGAACATCGAAGGCGGGCATGGCGCGGCGGCGGACAACAAGCAGTCGGCCTTCATGAATGCGCTTTCCTACACGTACCTTTGGGACCATCTGAAATAGCGGATCTGGCGCTTCCACGCTTCGTAGGCTCCCCCTCACCCCAGCCCTCTCCCTCCGGGCGAGGGGGTTCTGCCTTCTCATGGAAGGAGAAGGTGCCGAAGGCGGATGAGGGCGAGCCTACGGAGCCTGGAAGCGGCTCCGTCTGGCGAAAGTGACATGCTCCGTGCTGTATCCTTGCGTTTTTCCCCATTAGCAAGGGCTTCCCATGGGTCTTCACCTCGTCCCCGCCGGCCGTCGCGTGCCGGACGAAATCAACGTCATCATCGAAATCCCCAAGGATGCCGAGCCGGTCAAGTACGAAGTGGACAAGGCCAGCGGCGCGATCTTCGTGGACCGCATCCTGTCCACGCCGATGCGCTATCCGTGCAACTACGGCTATGTGCCGGGCACCCTGGGCGGCGACGGCGACCCGCTTGACGCGCTGGTGATCCTGCCCCTGCCGCTGGTGCCGGGCTCGGTGATCCGTTGCCATCCGGTCGGCATGCTGAAGATGACGGACGAGGCCGGTGCGGACGAGAAGCTGGTGGTGGTGCCGGTCGAGAAGATCTTCGCCGGGTACGCCCACATCAAGGACATCGCCGCGGTTTCGGGCCACTGGCTCGAGCGCATCGGCCACTTCTTCGAGCACTACAAGGATCTGGAGAAGGGCAAGTGGGTCAAGATCGACGGCTGGGTCGGCGCGGTGGAAGCCAAGGCGGAAATCGTCGCTGGCATGGGGCGGTACAAGGCCGATAACGCCTGATACAACAGGGATCAGGGATCAGTAGCGAGGGCGCGCATCCTGGCGCCCTCGCTACTTGACCCTGATCCCTGCTCTTCACCCCCTGCGCAGCAGCTCGCGCAGATCGATGATCGCGGCATTCGCCCGCGAGACGTAGTTCGCCATCACCAGTGAGTGATTGGCGAAGAAGCCGAAGGGCGAACCATTCAGTACGACCGGGCTGCCCAGCGACTTCTGGGATTCTTCCAGTTCGCGGATCACCTGTTGCAGGCCGACGTCGGCGTTCTTGCTGCGCAGGATCGGCGCGAAATCGTGCTGGATCGCGCGCAGCTGCTCGAGCAGGGCCCAGGTATAACCGCGCGCCTCGTAGAAGTTGTCGTCGATTTTCGTCCAGGGCGTCTTGACCAGCCCGCCACCCGGGGCGGTCCGGGCCGACCCATCGAGGTCGGCGGGACTGGCATCCGGCGCCGCGGCGAGCGGCACCTGGCCGACGCTGGCCGACAGGCGCTGCGACAGCGAACCCAGTCGGGCCGAGACGATCTGCAGGTAATCGGCAAGGTTGTCGGCGCGTGCATAGAAATGCGCACCGCCGCCCTCGGCATCGCTCAGCCGGCCGAGGTAATCGTCAAGGCGGTCGATCGCCTTGCGGTACTGGCTCTCCGAACTCGGCAGCAACCACCGGTCGTTGGGACTGGAAAGCAAGGGATCGGCTTCGGCCAGGTCCTTGTCCTCGGCCGACTGCGTCTGCGAACGACTGAAGTCGTTGCGCATCGCCCTGACCAGGTCGCGCGATGCGGTCAGCGAGCCGAATTCCCAGTTCGGGATATTGTCCAGGAAGACGCCGGGCGGCAGCCGGTCGTTGCTGAGGTAACCGCCACGCTTGTCCAGCAGGGTTTCCACCGAGCGGATCAGGGTGAAGGTCGTCACCGCACCGGTGCTGACCGGATGCTTCAGCTCATTCATGCGCACCGTGGTGCCGGCCACCGGATCGAACGCGGGGGGCTCGGTATCCCACCACCACATCACCGCCAGGTTGAGTACGACCAGCAGGGCGATAAGGGTCAGGATGACAGTGAAGTACGGACGGCGACGACGCGGCGTGACGGGCGATGCTTCCATGGCGGGCTCCAGGCGTTGTGCGGATGGCCTAGCTTAGCCTTTAGCGCTCAGCCTTTGGCACCCAGGTTTTCCAGCAGGGTCGCCATGTCCTCGGCGTGCTCTTCTTCCTGGGCGAGGATCTCTTCCATGATCCGGCGCGTGGTCGGGTCGTCGCTGCCGATGTAGTCGATGATCTCGCGGTAGCTGTCGATCGCGATGCGCTCGGCGACCAGGTCTTCCTTGATCATGTCGACCAGGGTGGTGCCCTCGACATAATCGGAGTGACTACGGCTGAGCAGGCCTTCCGGATTGAGGTTCGGCGCGCCGTCGAGCTGGGTGATGCGCTCGGCGATGCGGTCGGCATGCACCTGCTCTTCGTTGGCGTGCTCGAGGAACTCGGCCTTGACCGATTGCGAATGAATGCCCGGGGCCATGTAGTAGTGATACTTGTAGCGCAGCACGCAGACGATCTCGGTCGCCAGCGCTTCGTTCAAGACTTTCACCACCGTCGCGCGGTCGGCCTTGTAGCCGCTGGTGACCGCGCCCTTGTCGATATGCTCACGCGCACGCTTGCGGATGTTTTCGATATCGGTCGCGAACGGCTTGGCGTTCTTGGCCATGACCTGCCTCCTCGGTGAGTTGGTGGGAATGGGCTGCGCCGACACCTAGGGAGTCGGCTGGCCCGGCCACGTTAGGCGCGCCGATGGAAAGAACAGGTGAACGGTTGCGCGAATGAAAGGCGTTCGCGAATCAGGCTTTGCGATACACCTCGGCACCTTGCGCGCGGAACTCGGCGGCCTTCTCCGCCATGCCGTCCTCGACCGCGTGGAACATGTCCGTACCGTGTTCGGCGGCGTAATCGCGCACGTCCTGGGTGATCTTCATCGAGCAGAACTTCGGCCCGCACATCGAGCAGAAATGCGCGGATTTATGCGCGTCCTTCGGCAAGGTCTCGTCATGGAATTCGCGCGCCTTGTCCGGGTCAAGTCCGAGGTTGAACTGGTCGTCCCAGCGGAATTCGAAGCGTGCCTTGGACAGTGCGTTGTCGCGCACCTGCGCGCCGGGGTGGCCCTTGGCCAGGTCCGCCGCATGCGCGGCAATCTTGTAGGCGATGATGCCGTCGCGCACGTCCTGCTTGTTCGGCAAGCCGAGATGTTCCTTCGGCGTGACATAGCAGAGCATGGCCGTGCCGAACCAACCGATCATCGCCGCGCCGATCGCGCTGGTGATGTGGTCGTAGCCCGGCGCGATATCCGTGGTCAGTGGCCCGAGGGTATAGAACGGCGCCTCGTGGCACTTCTCCAGCTGGCGGTCCATGTTCTCCTTGATCAGGTGCATCGGCACATGGCCCGGACCTTCGACCATGACCTGGACGTCATGCTTCCAGGCGATCTGGGTCAGTTCGCCGAGGGTATCGAGTTCGCCGAACTGCGCCTCGTCATTGGCGTCAGCGATGCATCCCGGGCGCAGGCCATCGCCGAGGCTGAAGGAGACGTCGTACGCCTTCATGATCTGGCAGATGTCCTCGAAGTGCGTATAGAGGAAGTTTTCCTTATGGTGCGCCAGGCACCACTTGGCCATGATCGAGCCGCCGCGCGAGACGATGCCGGTGACGCGTTTGGCGGTCAGCGGCACGAAGCGCAGCAGCACGCCGGCATGGATGGTGAAGTAATCCACGCCCTGCTCGGCCTGTTCGATCAGGGTGTCGCGGAAGATTTCCCAGGTCAGGTTCTCGGCGACGCCGTCGACCTTTTCCAGCGCCTGGTAGATCGGCACCGTGCCGATCGGCACCGGCGAGTTGCGGATGATCCACTCGCGGGTCTCATGGATGTGCTTGCCCGTGGACAGGTCCATCACATTGTCCGCGCCCCAGCGGATCGACCAGACCATTTTCTCCACTTCCTCGGCAATGCCGGAGCTGAGCGCACTGTTGCCGATGTTGGCATTGATCTTGGTCAGGAAGTTGCGGCCGATGATCATCGGCTCGGCTTCCGGATGGTTGATATTGGCCGGAATGATCGCGCGGCCACGGGCGACTTCGTCGCGGACGAACTCCGGGGTGATCAGCTTCGGCAACGCCGCACCGAACGACTGACCGGGGTGCTGGGCGAGCAGCGCGCTGCCATGCAGCGCCGCGATCCGCTGGTTTTCGCGGATCGCGATGTATTCCATTTCCGGGGTGACGATGCCGCGGCGCGCGTAATGCATCTGGGTGACGTTGGCGCCAGCCCTTGCGCGCATCGGTGCGCGCAGGCCAGTGAAGCGGAAGGCGGCAAGCTTCGGGTCGGCGGCGCGCTGGCGGCCGTACTCGGAACTCAGCTCCGGCAGCTGCTCGACATCGCCGCGTTCGGCGATCCAGGCGGCGCGCACCGGCGGCAGGCCGGCGGCCAGGTCGACGGTGTAATCCGGGTCGGTATACGGACCGGAGGTGTCGTAGACGGTGATCGGCGGATTCGTCTCGCCACCGAACAGGGTCGGCGTCTGCGCCTGGCGGATTTCACGCAGCGGCACCCGGATATCCGGACGACTGCCCTGCACATGGACCTTGCGCGAGCCGGAAATCGGCCGGGTCACGGATTCGGAGAGTTCCTGCGCGGCGAGCGCGAGATCGGAGGGCATGGCATTCATCGGCTTATCGTCCTGGAGGGGAATGGACGAAGCGACGGGTCCGCGCGCAGGCGGGAACTGGCCTGCGGACGAAGCTCCCTACACCGGTATTAACCGGATCAGGTTCGAAGGGACTCTCTCAGCCTGTACCAGGCACCCCCGCTTCACCGCCTATTCAAGCAGAAAATCGGGCCCAGAGCGAACGGAGCTTTTGCGGAGGGGATCAGGGGCAAGTAGCGAGGGTGGATCCAGGGGCGGCAGGGCGACGTTGGGCGCATGGCCAGGCGCCCTCGCTACTTCGCCCCGAACCCTGCTCTGTCAGTACCGGTCGGCGCTGTAAGCCAGCAGGAACATGTCCACCGCGGCCAGCGCATTGGCAGTCACCTCGTCGGCGAACTTCACCACGCAATCCTCGCAGCCGAACAGCCGGCGCAGCAGCAGGTCGCCCTTGAGCAGGGCCTGGAACTGGGTCGCCGCACGCGACACGTCGGCAATCACCAGGGCGCCATCGTCCACGCCCTGCTGCAGCAGCTTCTGCATCAGCGCATGGGTGCGCGCCGGGCCTTCTTCCCAGAGCAACCGGCCGAAGCGCGGATTGCCGCCCTGCTGGCAGTCGCTGAGGATGGCGCGGAAGGTGCCGACCGTGTCCGAATTGGTCTCCGCGCCGGCATAGGCATGGGCGATATTGACCAGGCGCATGCGTATATCGCCACCGGGGACAGCGGCATACATGTCGTCCGGCAGGCGATCCTGAATATGGGCGCGAACGACTTCGCGGAACAGGTTGTCCTTATCCCCGAAGTGGCTGTACACGGTGAGCTTGGACACGCCGGCGGCCGCGGCCACGTTATCCATGCTGGTGCCGCCGAAGCCCGTCTGGACGAACAGCGCCTTGGCGGCGTCCAGAATGGCCGCGCGCTTCTCCATATCCTTCGGACGCCCCGGACCCTGAGCTTTCATTTTCGGGCTGGCGTTCATGCTGGCACCTTCACAAACAGAAGACATGGCTTTATTATACGCGTCGGTTTAGTTATTTCCAGAACACCAGCAAAAAGCACTGGTCCCATATGCCCACCTCGGTCGAACTGACTCTCAGCCCCGGCTACCGCCACTCCCAGCGCGCGATCGCGCTCTGGATCGAGCAGACCGGCGCCCCCGCGCGAAGGCAGGCTTTCACCGCCCGCGCCACGCTGTCGGCGCTCGGGACGGTCGAGCTCGGGCGCCTGGCGCGTTGGCTGGCCTGGCTCTGCGTCGCCGGTGTCAGCCGTGGCGACGAGTCCCTGCTCGGTCGCATCCGGCGCCTCGATGGCAGCCTGTATGCGAACGTTGACGCGGCGCTCGACATGCTGCCGGCGACGGCGGCCCTCGAAGGCCAGCGTCCGCGACTTAGCGCCTGATCACCTTAGCATTTATGGGGTGTGCCTGCGGCTTTTTCCAGTGCCAACGGGGTAAGCTGCAGGTGCCGGAAAGGGGTATCCGTGGTCGCGGGCATGACGTCCGTCAGGTGAGCGCGATGACTTCCGGCACTTCGTGAACGCGTATGAAAGCCGCAGCCTTGGCATTGTCGGACCGCGCCTAAGCACTTATCATTTCTGACCTTTTTTACCGACTCGCACGGGACGCACAGATGGCTATGAACTTCGAGCAGGCGCGCCAGAACATGGTCGAAAACCAGGTCCGGCCGTGGGAAGTCCTCGATCTGCGCGTACTCGACGTCCTGACCCAGGTCCGCCGCGAGGATTTCGTCGCACCCGCCCACCGCAACATGGCGTTCGCCGACCTCGGCCTGCCGCTCGGTCATGGCGAAGTGATGATGAAACCCGTGGTCGAAGGCCGCGTGCTGCAGGCGCTGGAGTTGCAGGACACCGACGAGGTGCTGGAAATCGGCACCGGCGCGGGCTTCCTCACCGCCTGCATGGCGAAACTCGCCCGCCAGGTCACCAGCGTCGACATCCATGCCGATTTCATCGCCACCGCGGGCGAGCGCCTGGGCAAGGCGGGTATCGCCAATGTGCGGCTCGAGGTCGCCGAAGCGGTCGATGCGTATCAGCCCCGGGGTGTTTTCGATGCGGTGGTCGTTACCGGTGCCGTCCATATCGTGCCCGAGCGCTTCGTGCGCTGGCTGAAGACCGGCGGCCGCATGTTCGTGGTGCGCGGCGATTCGCCGGCGCAGCAGGCCTTGTTGCTGACCCACGAAGGCGATGGTCGCTATCGCGAAGAATCCCTGTTCGAGACCGATCTGCCCTACCTGGCGCATGCCGCGCCGGCCAGGCGCTTCGTACTCTGATCCACTTTTTCACCCCCTTACCCGAGGCGACACCATGCGTTTGAAGCTTCTCACCGTTGCGCTGGCACTGGCGGCGTGCCCGATGCTGGTCCAGGCGGAAGACCTGCTCGACGCCTACCGCCAGGCACGGGCCAACGACCCGGTCCTGTCGCAGGCCGACTCGACCCGCCTGGCCACCGGCGAAACCGTCGTGCAGTCGCGCGCCTTGCTGCTGCCGCAGGTGAACGCCTCGCTGGGCATCAGCCAGAGCCAGTTCATGGGCTCGGACCGGCAGATCGTCCGCGACCCGACCACCGGCGCGATTATCGGCACGACCGACGGCCATACCCGCCAGCGTACGTTGCAGGGCTCGGTCAGCCAGACGGTGTTCGACTTCAGCAAGATCGCCAACCTCCAGGCGGCGCACTCGCAGCTGAGCGCGCAGGACGCCACCTATGAGGCGGCACTGCAGGCACTGGCCACGCGCGTGACCACGGCCTACTTCACCGTGCTGACCAGCGACGATGCGCTGACCTTCGCCAAGGCCAACGAGCAGGCGCTGTCGCGCCAGCTCGAGCAGGCCCAGCAGCGTTTCGACGTCGGCCTGTCGGCGATCACCGACGTGCAGGATGCCAAGGCCCAGCATGACACCGCCGTGGCCCAGGTCATCACCGCACAGAACACGCTGGCCGACGCCCGCGAAGCGCTGACCCAGATCACCGGTTCGCCCGCCGACAATCTGAAGAAGCTGCGCGAAGACCTGCCGATGGATCCGCCCTCGCCGAACGATGCCAAGGCCTGGGTCGACACCGCCGTGCAGACCAGCCCGACCATCGCCGCCGCGCAGTACACCGTCGAGTCAGCCGAGCACAGCATCAGCGCCGCACGTGCCGGCCACCTGCCGACCGTCGACGCGAGCGCCACGTACAGCCGGAACAACAGCTGGTTGCAGGACTCCTCTGGCGACATCAACAACAACCTCAACAACAGCAACGGTCGCGGCCAGACCACGGTCGGCCTGACCCTGAACGTGCCGATCTTCTCCGGTGGCGCCACCCAGTCGCAGGTCCGTCAGCAGATCTATAACCGCGATGCCGCCCAGGACTCGCTGGAAGCGACCCGTCGCGGCGTGGTCCGCAACACGCTGAACTTCTTCCGTTCGGTGGTCGCCGGGATCAGCGAAGTCGAGGCGACCAAGGCCGCGGTGATTTCCGCGCAGAGCGCCCGCGATGCGACTCAGGCCGGTTTCGAAGTCGGTACCCGTACCATCGTCGACGTGCTGATCGCCCAGCAGAACCTGACCCAGGCGCAGAGCAACTACTCGCTCGCCCGCCACCAGTTCATCCTCAACAAGCTGTTGCTGAAGCAGACCGCCGGCAATATCGACGTCAAGGACCTGGAAGCGGCCAACGCGCTGCTGCAGTAAGTCGGCAGGCCATGCAAAAGAAGGCGCCCTCACGGGCGCCTTCTTTTTTGGCCGGAAAAAAGGGAGCAGAGTCACTACCACGGGCGAGCGAAAAAAGGGGTCAGAGTCATTTTCCGCGGGCGACTACTCGCTGAAACCGACTGTCGTCGGCGCGAAAAATGACTCTGACCCCTTTTTTTACTCCTCGAGCATCCGGTCGATCAGCCGCATCACCCGCTCGACCGAACCACGCTCGCTGTCGAAAACATGCTTGGCGGCGATACCCATGCGGGTGCGCCGCTGCTCGTCGCGCAACAGGGCAAGGACGCGCTCACCGAGCGCCTCGGGTGAAGGGACACGTTCGCCGCCACCTTCGTCGACCAGGGTCTGGGTGATCTCTTCGAAGTTGAAGGTATACGGCCCGACCAGCACGGGCTTGGCCAGCGCCGCCGGCTCGAGCACGTTGTGTCCGCCGATCGGGACCAGGCTGCCAGCGACGAAGGCGACGTCGGCGGCGGCGAAGTAGCGCAACAGTTCACCCATCGCGTCGATCACGAAGCATTGCGTGGTCGACGAGGGTGCGCCATCGATGCTCCGCGAGGCGACCTGGAAGCCGAGGCTGCGCACCGCGCTCTCGACCGCGCGAAAGCGCTCCGGATGACGAGGAGCGATCAGCAGAAGGGCGTCAGGGAGGCGTTTCAATACTTCAAGGTGCGCCTCGAGCACGAACATTTCCTCGCCCTCGTGCGTGCTGGCGGCAATCCAGACCGGCCGCCCCCGGCCCCAGGCCTGGCGGAAACCCTCGCCATCGCGCAGGGCGTCGCAAGGCACGGGCATGTCGAACTTCAGGTTGCCGCAAACACTGAGCTGGGTCGGTTCGGCGCCGAGCAGCCGGTAGCGGGCCGCATCGGTGCGCGATTGCGCGGCGATATGGCTCACGCAACGCAGCGCCGCGCGCACCAGCGAACGCAACGGCCCCGGCCGGTAGCCGCGCAGCGAACGCTCGGACAGACGCGCGTTGGCGATCAGCAGCGGGATACCGTGGCGGCGGCAGGCGAAATACAGGTTCGGCCAGATCTCCGTTTCCACGATCACGGCGAGCCGCGGACGCACGTTGCGCAAGAAGCGCTTCACCGCGAACGGCAGGTCGTAAGGCAGGTAAACACGGAAGACGCTGTCGCCGAACAGCTGGCGAACGCGATCGGAGCCGGTCGGGGTCACCGTGGTCACCACCAGCGGCGCCTGTGGGTAGGCCGCCATCAGGGCCTTGATCAGGGGCTCGGCCGCATTGACCTCGCCCACCGAGACCGCATGGACCCAGAGGCTGCCCTTCAGGCCCTTGGCGTCGAAGAAGCCGAAGCGCTCGCGCCAGCGCAGATGGTAGTCGCCGTAACGCATGCCGCGCGCCATCAGCCGCAGCATCATCAGCGGCGTGACCAGGTACATGGCTAAGGTGTACAGATAGCGCAAAGCGCGGCCCCTTTCGGCAAGCGCCGCAGTATAGCGGGCGCGGCCCGCGCCGGGCCGCTACAATGGCCGGCCATGCCTGGCACTCCACGACCCCGCTTCGACCGCCGACTGCTATGGCCAGGACACTGGCCGGCGTGGATCGGCGTGGGTGTGATCTGGCTGGTGGCACACCTGCCCTATCGCGCCTTGATGGCCACCGGCAGCGTCATCGGCAACCTGGCCCTGATCCTCAACCGTGAGCGCCGGGGCATCGCCGCGACCAATATCGCACTGTGCTTTCCGGAGCTCGGCCCCGCCGAGCAGCGCGAACTGGTCAAGGCCAACCTGCGCGACATCGGCATGATGCTGATGGAGTTCGCGCTCGGCTGGCTCGGCAGCGACCGCGCCATCGGGCGCGTACCGGTAAAGATCGAGGGACTGGAGCACCTGCAGGCCGCACGCGAACAGGGCCGTGGCGTCCTCCTGGTCGGCGGTCATTTCTCGCACCTGGAACTGTGCGCGCGACTGGTCTCGTACCGCATCCTGATCGCCGGCATGTACCGGCGCATGGATTCGGACGTCTTCGAATACGTCGTGCTTCGCTCGCGCCTGGACTATGCCGACGCGATGTTCGACAAGGACGACCTGCGCGGCACGGTGAAGTACCTGCGCGCCGGCGGCACGCTCTGGTACGCACCCGACCAGGACATGCGGAGCAAGGACAATGTCTTCGCCCCGTTCTTCGGCGTACCCGCCGCGACAATCACTGCGACCCACCACCTGGCGCGCATGTCGAACGCCGTGGTCATTCCGTTTTTCCATCGGCGCCTGCCGCATGGGCAAGGCTATGCGATGCGCCTTGGTGCACCGCTGGAGCATTTCCCCAGTGACGATGCCGCTGTCGATACCGCGCGCGTGAATGGCGTGATCGAGCAGATGGTACGCGAGGCGCCCGAGCAGTACCTGTGGGTGCATAAGCGGTTCAAGACGCGACCGCCGGGCGAGCCGCCGATTTACTGAGTCGCGCGGCCAGGTACCGGCGCGATCACGGCAGATTGAAAATCCGCTGCATGGGCACCCACTTCTGCCCGGGCGAAGCCCAGGGCAACGGCTGCTGGAAGGTCGCCATCAATGCCTCCCATGCCTGCACGCGTTCGTCCGCCGCATCGGCGGCGGCTTTCGCACCCGCGTCGAAATCGTCCGTGGTCTCCATCACCATCGTCAGCCGGTTGCCCGTGCGATAGATCTGCATGTCGACGATGCCCGCCCGGCGGATCGAGGCGACGATCTCCGGCCAGATCCGGTCGGCGCTATGCCAGCTTTCATACCCGGCGATCGCCTGCGCATCGTCGCGCAGATCGAGCGCGAAGCAGTATCGATTCATCGCGCGGGATTCCAGTGATGCCAGGCGAACAGTCCCACCACGACGAAGCAGGCGCCCGGCACCAGCATCGCCTGGGCGATGCCGGCTGCATCGGAGGCAGCGCCCATCGCGGCGGTCAACACCGCACCGCCGACGATCGACATCACAAGCACGGCCGAGCCGATTTTACGCTCGTCGTCGTCGCGCCCTTCGACGCTCAACGCGAAGATCGTCGGGTACATCACCGACATGAAGATACTGCAGGCGACCAGGGCGTAGGCGCCGTGGGCGCCCGGAGCGAAGGCCGCCCATGCCGCGAGGGCGACATCGGCCGCGGCGAAGCATGCCAGCAAACGCGCCGGGCGCACGAACTTCATCAGCGCCGTACCGGCGAAACGGCCGACCATGAAGCAGACCAGGGACGCGGTAAGAAAATTCGCCGCGGTCTTCTCCGGCGTTCCCGGCATGGTCGCCTGCACGTAGCGGATCATGTAGCTCCAGACGCTGACCTGGGCGCCGACATAGAAGAACTGGGCAAGTACGCCCGCCATGAATCCCTTGTCGCGGAGCAGGCGCCCGAGTACGCCCCGGCGTGTGGGCGCCGGCTCGTGTGCTTCGTGGATGGGCGGAAAGCGCGTCATGGCAATCCACAGGCCCCAGCCGATCACGACGATGCCGATGACCAGGTAAGGCAGGCCCACGGCGTTCGCTTCGGCGTGCAGGTAGCCGAGCCGTTCGGCCGGATCCATGGCTGCGAGCTGCGCCGGCGTGTGTTCGATGCCCGAGAAAATGAAGTGCTGACCGATCAGCACCCCGGTGATCGAACCGAGGGGGTTGAATGCCTGCGCCAGATTCAGGCGGAAGGCCGCCGATTCCGCTGGCCCGAGCAAGGTGACGAAAGGATTCGCGGAGGTCTCCAGGAAGGCCAGACCGCTGGCGATCACGAACAGGGCGAACAGGAACATGCCGTAACTGGCGGCACCGGCGGCCGGCCAGAACAGCAGGGCACCGATGCCGTAAAGCGCCAGCCCGAACACCACGGCGCCCTTGTAGCCGTAGCGACGCATGAACACGCCGGCAGGCATCGCCACCAGGAAATAGCCAAGGTAGAAGGCGCTCTGGACCAGGCCCGCCTGGAAATCCGAGAGCGTGAAAGCCTTCTTGAACTGCGCGACCAGTACGTCGTTGAGATTGTTGGCGCCACCCCAGAGGAAGAACAGGCTGACGATCAGGGCCAGCGGCAGGAAAGATCGGGGTATCGAGGCCGACGCCCGCTTGCCGGCGTCGAGGATTGCGGTGGTCGCCTGCGGCATGCGCGTTGCTCCGGGAATGTGCAAATATGAACGTATAGTTCACCTGCACCACAAGCTGCAGCGCAGCATCCGCCGGACCATGGCGTACCGCGGACAAACTACGGCAAGCTTGTGACCTTTCCAACGCTGCGAATCCGATGCCAGCCGAACTTCCGAAATACCGCGCGCCCGCCCTGGACAAGGGCCTGGACATCATCGAATTGCTCGCGGCCGCGCCCGCGCCGATGAGCATCGCCGAGATCTCCGAAGGGGTCGGCCGCTCCCGCGGCGAAATCTTCCGCATGCTCCAGGTGCTGGAGGAACGCGACTACATCGCCCGCGGCGACGGTGACGGCAATTACACGATCACGCCCCGCCTGTTCCGGCTGAGCATGGAACAGCCGCCGATGAAGAGCGTGGTCGAAGCCGCGTTGCCCGTGATGCACCGGCTGGCCGACGAGGTAGACCAGTCCTGCCATCTGGTGGTGCCATCGCGCGAGCAGATCGTGGTCATCGCGCGAATCGATCCGCCGGGCGAGATCGGCCTGGTCGTACGCGTCGGCCATCGGCGGCCGATGTCGCAATCGGCCTCGGGGCATGTATTGCTGGCCTGGCAGGGCGAGGAAATCCGCGAGCGCTGGCTGGATCTGATCGCCGCGGACAAACCGAAGTTCGATCGCCGCGAATTGCTGGCGACCGCCGCCGCGATTCGCAAGCGCGGCTATGCCAGCGAGGCCAGCCATGTGGTCGACGGCGTCACCGACCTGTCCGCGCCGATCCTGCAGCATGACCACGCCGTCTGCGCCCTGACCGTACCCTTCATCGAACGACGTGGCGCCTCGATGAACATGGCGACCGTGGCGCAGCAATTGTGCCGCGCGGCGGCGGATATTTCCGCCGCGATGTAAGTTGCCACGCTTTTGATCGTCATCCCGGCGCAGGTGCGCCGGAATGACGATGAGCGGACTAGAAGTCCTTCTGCAGCGACAGGAACAGGCCGCGGCGAGGGCCGAACTGCGGGGCGCCGACGCCGATGCCTGAGCCGTCGCGCAGTTCATATGTTCGATCCAGCACATTGATCACGGCAAGCTGCGTATGCAGCTTGCCGAACTGCTCGAAGCTGAAATCGTGCGACACATTCAGGTTGAGCTGGAAGTAGTACGGCATCGACAGGCCATTGGGCACATCGCCGTCCTTGCGCAATCCCGAGCCGAACAGGTAATCCGCGCCGACCTTGGTGGTATCGGTGACGGCGTAGTTGATGCCGCCCGACGAGGTCAGCTTCTGGTCGTGGTCGAGGTGGATGAAATTGTCGTAGACGTAAAGCAGGTCTTCCGGGCTGAAGTTGTACTGGCCGGTGATGATGCGCTTGCCCACCGCGCGGTTGTAGGCGAAGTTGAAGTACGCGGTGACCGGGCCGTTGTCGTAGTTCAGGGTGAACTCGGCGCCACGGACGCGGCCGAAGTCGTAGTTGAAGGTCGAGAAGACCACGGCGGCGCCGAACTGGCCTTCATCCTGCAGACGGTTGACCTTGCGGTAGTAGCCATCCAGGCCGATCGTCAGCGACGGGCCGATTTTCTGCGAGATGCCGAGATCGTAGTAATTCGAGCGCTCGGTCAGCGGCGTATTGTTGCCGGTACTGGGCAGGGCATTGGTGGTGCCGGCGAATTTCTCGATCGACTGCGTGGTGATCGCCTCGGTCGCCGGCGGCGTGAAGTAGCGCGAATAGCCCGCGTGGATCGTGGTGCTGTCGGTCGCCTGGTACACCACACCAAGACGCGGGCTGAGCTGGCTTTCCGCACCGAAGGCGTTGTACTTGTCCGCGCGCAGGCCGTAGTTGACCGTCCACTTCTGGCCGATGCTCCATTCGTCCTGCACGTACAGCGCATACGTGCGGGCGATCACGCGCGAGGCGTCGACGATGTTCATCGGCACCGTGCTGGTCTGGTTGCCGTCCGCATCGGCTGGGAAAACCAGCGAGTTGTTATTGCTCTGGGCGTGCTCGTAGGAACCGTAGAGGCCGTAGCGCAAGGTGTGGTTGTCGCCCAGCGGCGTGGAGAAATCTGCCTGCAGGGTCGTCGCGCGGTTGGTACGGTCCACGGTGGAGGCGACGCCATTGAACATCAGGTCGCCGATCTCGTCCGGGGTGAAATCCAGGCTGCTGTAACGAACGCCGGCGGACACCTGATAGGCGGTATCGCCCATCTTGCCCTGCAGGGCAAGTACGCCGAAGCGGGTCTTTTCCCGCTGCTGCTCGTTGAGCTGGGCGGAATTGAAATCGGTCACGTCCAGGTAACCGAAGGTCGGCGTCTGGCCCGGGTTGTTCGGGATCTGGAAGCGGTTGTTGCTGACGCCGAACAGAAAGCTCAGGCGGGTGTCGTCGTTGATCAGGTAGGAGATATCGCCGAAGCCCTTGACCTGGTTGGTATGGTCGTGGATCGGCTTGCGGCTGGCGGTCGGGTTCTCGATACCGATGTCGCTTTCGAGATAGTTCGCGGTGACGAAATAGCTCCAGGGCCCGCTGGAACCGAACAGCGAGGCGTTCGGGTTCAGCGTGCCGAGCGTGCCACCGGTGATGCCGACGCTGCCACCGACCGTGTCCTTGCCACCGGAACGCGTGGTGATGTCGACCACGGCGGCGGTACGGTCGCCGTACTGGGCCGGCAGCGCGCCGGTGAGCAGCTTGACGTTGTCGATGATGCGCGCATCGAGCGACTGGCCGAAGCCACCGATGCTCTCGGGAATGATCACGCCGTTGATGCGGTACTGCAGGTTGGCGTGGTCGCCGCGCACATGCAGCTGGCCGAACGAGTCCTGGACGACGCCCGGCGCCTGCAGGATGACCTGGTTCAGCGGGGTGGAAGCGCCCAGCGGCAGGGCCTGGATCGCTTTGCGGTCGATCACGTACTGGCTGCTCCCGGTGTCCGGCGACAGGCTGTTGCGCGCGGCATCGAGCTTCGCGGTGACGTCCACGGACTCCAGGTTGGTCGCGCTCTGCGGATCGTCGCCCTTGGCGGGCGGGGTCGTGGCAGGGTCGGTGGTGGCGGCAAGCACTGGTGTTGCGAGGCCGCAGGCCGCGGCGATGCATAAGGCGAGCAGTGACGGTTTCATCGGTGACCTTATTTCGGGGGACTTTTCGCAATGTTATAACATCACGAATCAAAGAGGGACATTCTCACGAGGCAAACTTTCACAAGGCTTTCCCTTTCATGGCCGGCTCACGCAAAACCCGTTACATCTGATATGTCGATCAGGCGCCCCCCGGAGATAGCGATGGCTCGTGGAAAACAAGGCGAATCGAAGGAAATCGTGGCCGCCTCCGCGCCACAGGAAATCGGCAAGGTGGCCCAGGCCATCCTGGACTTCGTCAGCCGGATCCCCGGCAGCGACCTGCCCAAATCCCGCGATGCCGAGGCCGAAGCCCGACAGGTCGCGGCGAAGTCGGCGAACCGTGCCGCCCTGACCGCGGGCTCCCTGGCCCTGCCGCCCGGCCCCCTGGGCTGGCTGACCGTGCTGCCCGAACTGGTCGCGATCTGGAAAATCCAGGCGCAGATGGTCAGCGACATCGCCGCCGTCTACGGCAAGACCGCGGTGCTTGGCCGCGAGCAGATGCTCTGGTGCCTGTTCCGCCATACCGCCGCCCAGGCCTTTCGCGATATCGCCATCCGTGTCGGCGACCGCCTGGTCTTTCGCCGCGCCGCCGGCAGCCTGCTGGCCCGGCTGGCCGAGCGCATCGGCATCAGCGTGTCGCGGCGCGCGGTCGGCAAGGGCATCTCGCGCTGGATGCCGATCGTCGGCGCGCTGGGGGTGGGCGCCTATGCTTATTACGACACCGGCCAGGTCGCCAGGAACGCCATCGAGCTGTTCAGCGGCGAGGTCGAGACCGCCGATGACGACAAGGACGCACCGGCACGGTCGAAGGTGGCGACCGCGCGCAAGTCGGTGAAGAAGGTGGCGGCCAGCAAGACCAGCGCCGCGCGCAAGGCGCCCGCGGGGAAAGCCGCGCCAAAGAAGCGCATCGCGGCAAAGAAGGCGCCGGCGAAGAAGGCGTCGGCGAAGAAGGCTCCGATCAAGAGCACCGCCGCAAAAAAAACGGGCCGGTCATAGCCGGCCCGTTCTCACGAAGCGTTCTGAATCAGCTCTTCGGACGGAAGGCCTGTTCCAGCAGGAGCTTGTCGAAGCCTTCGCCGGCGTCGCCATATTCGGCATAGCGGTACAAAGCCGCCGAATAAATGCCGTGCAGGGCCGTCTGGATCAACATGATGCAGACCACCGCCAGCACCACCAGGACGAAGACGAGACCGATCAGCGCGGCCGACTGCGAGGCGGCGGCGCCGAAGACCAGCGCCATGCCGACGATGACGGTCAGGAAGGTGATCAGGCCGAAGACGAAGCCCATGCCGACGGTGCCGATCAGGTTCTCGCCCCAGGTGCGCCTGAGCAGTTCCACGCTGCGCTTCACCGCGTCGACCGGGCCGATGTTCTGGCTGGCCAGTACCGGTACCACGAGGAAGGTCGCGACCGTCCAGCCGAGGCCGAGCATGCCGGCGATCAGCCGGCCGATCAGCCCCAGCCGCTCCTGCAGCGCACGCAGGAACATGCCGACCGTGGCCGAGATCAGCGCATAACCGAAGATGGTCGGCAGACGCGACAGCGCGACCTGCATGCCGTCGCGCACCGTCGGCGTGCCGCCATCCAGGCGCATCAGCGCGGCGCCGACCAGGGCGGTGTTGAAGAAGATGATGACGAAATACTGCACGAGGTAGAACGTGAACAGGAACACATAGAACATCGGCGTCATCGGATGACCTTCCGTGCGCGGCCCGTCATGGATCGCCAGCGAGGCGATCGGCAACAGGAAGCTGATGCCGACGATCGCCGAGGCGATCGCCGAGAACAGCGGAAACACCATCAACACCTTGTCGGCGCGCAGTATCGCCGCGCTCGCTTTGATCAGGTCCCAACTTCGTGCGAATTTTCCAGCCATGACGTAGCCCCCTGTGGTGGCCTGATTGCGTCGAGTCTCTCAGCGGAGCCGCCCGCTTTTTGCTCGTCATTCCGGCGCAGGCCGGAATCCAGTGGCGTCATCACTTCAGGCGAGCCCGACGCCACTGGATCCCGGCCTGCGCCGGGATGACGGTGAGGTATCGCTGAGGCTTGGCGTCAATCAGGCTGTTTGTGGAAGGTGGTTTGTAGCAGAGGCTTCGCCGACGGGCCAGCGGAGATTTGGCAGTCATGCCCGCCATCGGCTTGCGATAGACTTGCCCGTCTCAGGCGATGCCCGTGGAGTAAGCCGATGACCGCAGCCCCCGTAAATCGCCCGGTCGCGCTGGTCACCGGCGCCGCGCGGCGTGTCGGCGCGGCCATCGCGCGTACCCTGCATGCAGCCGGCTACGACCTCGCCCTGCACTATCGCCATTCCGAAGACGACATGCGCGCGCTATGCGCGGAACTGGAATCGGCGCGACCGGGTTCGACCCTCGCGGTGCAGGCGGAGCTCGTCGATGCCGGTCGTCTGCCGGCCCTGGTCGACGCGGTGATCGCGCGTTACGGACGACTGGATGCGCTGGTCAACAATGCCTCGACCTATTACGCGACGCCGATGGGCAGCGCGACGACGGCGCAATGGGACGAACTGTTCGGCGCCAACGCGCGCGCGCCGTTCTTTCTCAGCCAGGCCGCGGCACCGCATCTGCGCGAAGCGCATGGCGCGATCGTCAATATCGTCGACATCTACGCCGAACGCCCCCTGCCCGGCCACGGGGTCTACTGCATGAGCAAGGCGGCGATCGGCATGCTGACCAGGGTGCTTGCGGTCGAGCTCGGCCCCGATGTGCGCGTCAATGCGGTGGCGCCGGGCAACGTGCTGTGGTCGACCAACCCGGAGAAAGCGGAAACCGCCGCCATGATCGAGGAACGCACGACCCTCGCCCGGCAAGGCACGCCACAGGACATCGCCGACGCGGTGCGCTTCCTGTTGCAGGATGCCGGCTATTGCAGCGGCATCACCCTCGCGGTCGACGGCGGCCGCCTGCTGCACATCTGATCAGGCGAGGCCGCGGATCCCGGTTTCGTCGAGCAATGCCCGCACGGAACCCCGTGCGAACTCGCCCTTGGCCAGCGCGTGCGCGTCGGCCTGCCAGGCCCCCTCCCCGGCGCTGGCCAGGATATCGATGTCGATCGCAACCTCGCCCGAATCGCCGCGGCGGCGACCCAGCGCGGCTTCGAGCTGCTTGAGGCGCTCACCGATATCCTCGCGCCCGGCGTCCACCGCAAGAGCGACGAGCAGGTTGTGGTACTCGCCGGGGGAACCGTCGTCGCAGGGAAAGCGCCGGATCGGCGTCAGCGCATCCACGTCGCCGATCGCCGAAAGCACGGCCGACGCTTCGCGCAGACAGGCATCGTCGGCCAGGTTGGAACCGAGCAGGAGCAGCCAGCGGCGGGCCATCAGTCGAACCGGCGCTCGATGCGGATACCGACATGCGCGCAGCCCAGGCTCAGCGCCGCCAGCGGCTTGTCCACGCGCAGCATCACCGAACGCACGCCGAAGCGCTCCGCGAGCATGGCGCAGCAGTCCTCGGCGAGCTGCTCGAGCAGGCCGTAAGCACTGGCTGCCACCCAGTCGCGGAGGGTGGCCGTGACCGTGGCGTAATCGACCGCCTCGGCGACATCCCCACTGACCGCAGGCCGGCGATTGTCGAAACCGAGCTCCAGGCTGAGCAGCAGGGGCTGACGCACTTCACGCTCCCACGCGTAGATGCCGATCACGGCCTCGACGCGCAGTTCCTCGATAAACACGATATCCATGGACGAAACGTTCCTTGCGGCGAATCAGGCGGCGGGCGGCAGGCTTTCCAGGCTCCAGCGCGGGAAGACCTGCACGGTCTGGTCCTGGTGCTGGCCGGCGGTCAGGCGGATGGCGCCGGCCAGCGCGATCATCGCGCCGTTGTCGGTGCAAAAGTCCAGCCGCGGGAAATAGACGCGGAAGCCGTCGGCGGCGCCCGCCTCGGTGAGCTGACGGCGCAGATGCTTGTTCGCACCGACGCCACCGGCGATGACCAGCCGCTTCGCGCCGGTGGCCTGCAAGGCACGCCGGCACTTGATCGCCAGGGTGTCGACGATGGCCTCCTCGAAGCCGCGGGCGATATCGGCGCGGGTCTGGTCGCTCCGGTCGCTGGCCTTCCAGGCCAGCAGGACCTGGGTCTTCAGCCCGGAAAAGCTGAAATCCAGGCCGGGCCGGTCGGTCATCGGCCGCGAGAAGCGGTAGATGCCCGGCCTGCCCTGTCCGGCCAGCGCGGCAAGCGCCGGACCGCCCGGATAGGGCAGGCCCATCATCTTGGCGGTCTTATCGAAGGCTTCGCCGGCGGCGTCGTCCAGGGTGTCGCCGAGGATCCGGTACTCGCCGATCGCCTTGACCTCGACCAGCATCGAATGCCCGCCGGAGACCAGCAGGGCCACGAAGGGCGGCTCCGGGGGGTCGTCTTCCAGCAGCGGCGCCAGCAGGTGCCCCTCCATATGGTGCACGCCGATCGCCGGCACGCCGAGCGCCCAGGCCATCGCCCGCGCCGCCGAGGCCCCGACCAGAAGCGCCCCGACCAGGCCTGGACCGGCGGTATAAGCCACCCCGCCGAGGTCGGAAACGGTCAGTCCGGCCTCGGCCAGGGCCTGGCGGACCAGCGGAAGCAGCTTGCGTACGTGGTCGCGACTGGCCAGTTCCGGGACCACGCCACCATAGTCCGCGTGCAGCCGGATCTGGCTGAAAAGCGCATGGGACAACAGTCCGCGGCCCGGCTGGACCGGGTCCCAGCGCAGCAGGGCCACCCCGGTTTCATCACAGGAGGTTTCGATCCCGAGTACTGGCTTTGAAAATTCCATCACGCTCACGCTATAATCCACGGCTCGCCCGGGTTCACGGGTCAGTTTACTTAAGTGGAGTTTCCATGCCGAGCGTTAAAGTCCGCGAGAACGAGCCTTTCGAGCTTGCCCTGCGCCGCTTCAAGCGTACCTGCGAGAAGGCTGGCGTTCTGGCCGAAACGCGTAAGCGCGAATTCTATGAAAAGCCCACCCAGGAGCGTAAGCGCAAGCGTGCTGCCGCGGTGAAGCGTCACCTGCGTCGTCTTTCGCGCGATACCACGCGCCGGACCCGGATGTACTGAGTTTCCCCCGCCCTTCCGGGCGGGTCGCGAAACGCAGCCGGCGCGGGTTCTCGCAGCCGCTGCCTGTATGTCGGCTTTCTGGAGCCGGCCTTGCCAGAAGGTAAGGCCGGCTTTTCGCATTTCCGGAGGAAGAAGAATGACACTGAAAAGTCAGCTTACCGAAGATATGAAAGCCATGATGCGCGCCGGCGACAAGGCGCGCCTGGGCGTGATCCGCCTGATCCTGGCCGACATCAAGCGTCGCGAGGTGGACGAGCGCATCGAACTGGACGATACCCAGGTCCTGGCCGTGCTCGAGAAGATGCTCAAGCAGCGCCGCGACTCGGTCTCCCAGTACGACGCCGCCAACCGCCAGGACCTGGCCGATGTCGAGCGCTATGAAATGGGCATCATCGACGCCTACCTGCCGGCCAAGCTGGACGAGGCCGAGCTGGACGCCCTGATCGACGCCGCCATCGCCCAAACCGGTGCCAGCACCGCCCGCGACATGGGCAAGGTGGTCGCCCAGGTCAAGGAAAAGGCCGCCGGCCGGGCCGACATGGCCGCCGTCTCGCAGAAGATCAAAGCGAAACTGGCCTGAGCCGGAGGGCGGAGCGGGGTCAGAGTCATTTTTCACGGGCAAAAAATGGGGTCAGAGTCACTACCAGGCCGACGACAGTCGGTTTCAGCGCGTACTCGCCCGCGGTAGTGACTCTGACCCCATTTTTCGCCTGCCCGTGAAATTGACTCTGACCCCGCTCCGCTCCGCTCTCCGCCCTTTGTCGACAGCCGCATGGCATCCTACTCATCATGCGTGGCCGTATCCCCGACAGCTTCATCGACGAACTGCTGACCCGCGTCGACATTGTCGACGTGATCGAGCGGCGCGTGCCGATGAAAAAAGCCGGCAAGGAATGGACCGCCTGCTGCCCGTTCCATAACGAGCGCTCGCCTTCGTTCTACGTCAGTCCGCAGAAGCAGTTCTATCACTGCTTCGGTTGCGGCGTGCACGGCAGCGCGATCAAGTTCCTGATGGAATACGAGCGCCTGGAATTCCCCGACGCGATCGAGGAACTGGCCCAGTCGGTCGGCCTGAAAGTGCCCTACGAAGGCGGCCGCGACGCGGCGCCGCGCGAGGACAAGACCGATCTTTACGCCGTGCTCGATGGCGCGGCGACCTGGTACCAGGACCAGCTGCGGCATAACGCCGAAGCGAAGGCCTATTGCGACAAGCGCGGCCTGGACGAGGAAACCGTCAAGGCCTTCCGCATCGGCTGGGCGCCAGCCGGCTTCGACGGCGTGATGAAGGCACTCGGCACCAGCGAAAAGCGCAACCAGCTGCTCAACGAAGCGGGCATGGTCGCCAGCAACGAGCGCGGCAATCGCTACGACCGTTTCCGCGAGCGGCTGATGTTCCCGATCCTCGATCGCCGCGGGCGCGTGATCGCCTTCGGTGGCCGCGTGCTCTCGTCGGAACAGAGCCCCAAATACCTCAACTCCCCCGAGACCTCGCTGTTCCACAAGGGTCGCGAACTGTTCGCGCTGTGGCAGGTGAAGCAAGCCAACCAGAGCCTGACCCGGATCATGGTGGTCGAGGGCTATATGGACGTGATCGCCCTGCACCAGGCGGGACTGCCGATCGCGGTGGCGACGCTGGGCACCGCGACCACGCCGGACCACGCCGAAGTCCTGTTCCGTGCCGCGCCCGACGTTGTGTTCTGCTTCGATGGCGACCGCGCCGGTCGCGCCGCCGCGTGGCGCGCGCTGGAATCGGTCCTGCCGCGCATGCGCGACGGACGCCAGGCCTTCTTTTTGTTCCTGCCCGACGGCGAAGACCCGGATACCCTGGTGCGCAAGGAGGGCAAGGACGGCTTCGAAAAGCGCATCAAGGAAGCGATGCCGCTGTCGGAATACTTCTTCGCCGAACTCGCGCGCGACGTGGACATCACCAACCTCGACGGCCGCGCGCGGCTGGCCGAGCGCGCCCGCCCGCTGATCGCGAAATTCCCGGACGGCGCCTTCCGCGACCTGATGGCGCAGGAACTGGAACGGCGCACCGGTGCGCGTGCCGTGCTGGAAGCCGAACCGGCGCCACGGCGATCGGCCGCGCGCACGCCCAATGTCCAGCGCAGCCTGGTCCGCAGCGCGATCACCCTGCTGCTCGCGCAACCGACGCTCGCCGACCTGGTCGCCCCACCCTATGCGTTCCTGCGCTGGGACAAGCCCGGCGTCGCCCTGCTCGCCGAGCTGATCGACGTGGCCCGCGCGCGGCCGGGAATCAACCCGGCATCGTTGATCGAGCATTTCATCGATCGTCCCGAATATGTCTCGCTGCAGAAGCTGGTGCAGGCCGAGGTGGTCGGCGAGGCCGAGATGCAGCGTGAGGAATTCCTCGGCGCGCTCGCCCAGATGCAGGCCCAGGCCACCCTCCAGCGCCGCGACGCGCTGATCGAGAAAAGTCGCAGCGGAACGCTCGACGATACCGAAAAAGCCGAGCTCCGCGTCCTGCTGGCCGCGCGGGTCCAACGGGCCGCCGCCGAATGAGGGGTCTCAACCCGCCCGGAGCGCAATCCATGGGATTATTGCGCGCTTGTTCCCCAGGAACGCCGGCCTGGCCCGGCGACGCACGACGCTGATGGATCTGCTCGAACGACTCGTGATGCTTTTCGGCGAGAACGGCTATGCGGCCGTCTTTCTCGCCCTGTTGCTGTGCGGCGCCGGCGCGCCGCTGCCAGAGGACATCACCCTGGTCGCGGGTGGCGTGATCACCGGCCTGGGCTACGGCAATGTGCATGTCATGGTCGGTGTCGCCATGGTCGGCGTGCTCGCCGGCGACTCGGCCATGTTCCTGCTCGGCCATCACTACGGCACCCGTATCCTCAAATGGCGTTTCGTGGCGCGCCTGTTAACTCCCGCGCGCTATGCCAGGGTGCAGGAGAAGTTCGAGCGCTACGGCAACCGCATGATGTTCTTCGCCCGCTTCCTGCCCGGCATGCGCACCGCCGTCTACCTCACCGCCGGCGCGACGCACCGCGTGACCTTCCTGCGTTTCTTCATGCTCGACGGCTTCGCCGCCCTGATCAGCGTGCCGCTATGGGTCTACCTGGGCTACTTCGGCGCCAACCATCACGACTGGCTGCTGACCTGGATCAAGCGCGGCCAGACCAGCCTCTGGGTACTCGGCGGCCTCCTCGTCGCCGCCGCCCTCGTCCTCTGGTGGCGCCATCGTCGCCGTGCGGCCTGCCTCGAGGCCAATAGCGGCCGCGACGCGCGCTAGTCCTCGCAGACGAAGAATCGACCTCACCGGACATCCCGTCTGGAACAAGGATTTCCCATGCGACAAACCACCACGGTCGAGCCGGATGCCATGTTGAACAGGCCTGAGGAGCGTATCGAGGAATTCCGGAAAACCGCCCAGCGGCGATTCGATGCCATCCTCGAAACAGGGAGAACCATCCCCGGAGCGAGGCCCGCGAATACCTTCTGCAACGCGCGGATGTCGACGATTCGCGAGCAAACAGCAGCGGTGACGCCCGCGTGGAATCAGAGGTTCCCTAGAGGCAATCAACCAGGCCGTCATAAATGCTCCGACCGTTCATCGGGAGCCTGGCGTGAATCGCACCGCGCCCGGCCTTCAGTGCCAGGTAGAAGTCCTCGACATGGGTCCCGCTCGCCAGCGGTGTGCGGCATCGCCAGACCGGCGCATCCACGGCGATGTCCCCGCTCGGCGGATCGATCGTCTGTTCGCTCGCCTCGAAGACCCATACACATTCGCCCATGATCCCTGTTTCGCGCTCCACCGAGCAGCGATAGCGCAAGGGCTGAATATGGCTGTAGTCGCCTTCGCAAAAGGTGTCGCCGCAAACATCGTCGAAGTCGCGGACCATCCGCCTCTCGAGGTCGTGGAAGCGATGCCAGCCCTGCTCGTGATCGGGATAGTCGACCGCGTCGACATAACTAGCAGCTTGAGCGACACCGGCAAATGCGGCGAACAGGAAACAGCACGGCATCGATGCATGCATGGTCTCGCGCCTCGTCGGACAGCCCCCATCGGGCCGGCGAAAGCTTGCAAGAGCAACGCACGATAAGCTGTAGTCGTCCTGGACGAAGCCCTGTAGGAGCACCCTGTGCGAGTCCCTTACCTCAATGGGTACCGGCGATCAGCGAAGCCTCGGCAAGATCGATCTCGCGTATCAGCAATCGCATCGTTTCGTCGTTGACCCGCTGCGATTTACGTAGCGCGTTCAACGCCGCTCTTTCCGCACGCACGGCAGCGAGCCGCAGGCTTCGTTCGCATTCCGACTCGCGTCGGGCCTGGACCGGCAGCTCCCCCTCTTCGCCCGCCGCGGCCAGCCGTTGCTGGTAATCGGCGACGACACGCGCGGCGGCCCGCGCGACCAGGGCAATACCCGCTTCGTCCTGATCCGCCCCGATCCGCGCCTGTGCCTCCGTCGCGCCGCGAATGCCCGCTTCGGCCGCCAGCCCGCGGGCCAACCGCTCTTCGCGCACGCGAGGATCTTCACCGGGCAGGCGCAGGTTCTTCAGCAGCATGGGCAAACTGATGCTTCCGAGGATGAGCGTGGCCAGGAGTACGCCGGTGGCAAGGAACACGATCAGGTCGCGCGCCGGAAAGGGCGTGCCGTCACGCATCAGCAGGGGAATCGAAAGCACGCCGGCCAGGGTGATCGCGCCGCGCACGCCGGCCATTGCCGCGGCCCAGACCAGCCGCTTGCTGACCCTCGCCGGCGGCAATCCGCGGCGCAGCGTGCGCAACCACACAAAGCGTATCGACACCCAGACCCAGACGAAGCGCAGCAGGATCAGGGCAACCGTGATCGCCAGCACATAGGCCAGCAGATGCCACAGCTCGCCACCGCCCGCCTGCGCCAGGTCGACGCGCGCGTTGCCGAGGATCCGTGGCAACTGCAGGCCAAGCAGCAGGAAGATGATGCCGTTGAAGACGAACTCGACCATGCCCCACACGCTGACGTTCTGCATACGCACGGTGACATGGCTGCCTTTCATGACATCGACGACATTCATCATCATGCCCGCCGCGACCGCGGCAAGAATCCCCGAGACCTGCACGCGCTCGGCGATCAGGTAGGCGGCGAACGGCAGGAGCAGCAACAAGGCGATCTGGCTGGCGGGCTCGGCCTCGTTACCCCAACGCAACAAGCGGCGCCGCACACGGCTGAACAGCCAGGTCACCGTGGCACCGACCAGCACGCCGCCAATCGCCATGAACAGGAAGCGCAGCGCCGCGTCGCCGACCGAGAATTGTCCGGTGAGCACAGCGGCGATGGCGAACTGCAACGCGACCAGTCCCGAGGCGTCGTTCATCAAGGCCTCGCCTTCGAGCACATGCTTCAATCGCGGCGGCATCGTGCCCCGCCCGGAAATCGAGGTGATCGCCAGCGCATCGGTCGGCGAAAGCACCGCCGCCAGCGCGAAAGCCACGGCCAGCGGCACCGCCGGGATCATCCAGTGCACGAAGTAACCGACACCGACGATGGTGAACAGCACCAGCCCGGTCGCCATGGTCAGGATCGGCCCGCGCAGCAGGAAGAACTCCCGCTTGGGAAGACGCCAGCCATCGGCGAACAGCAGCGGCGGCACGAAGAGCAGGAAGAACAGGTCGTGGTCGAAGTCCACACGCAGACCGAATACAGGCAAGGCCAGCAGCGCACCAAGCCCGATCTGCACGAGGGGCAACGGCAGCTTGAACGGCAGCAGGTGCAGCAATGCACCGGACAGGGCGACGACCAGCAGCAGGATCAGTACGGTGTAGACGATTTCCATGGGGATCCATCAGGGAGAGCCATTCAGACCGGGAATGTCTCGAAAGCGCTCGACTACGAAGGGTGGCCGCCGGATTCGGAATCCGCCGATTGCATCGATGTGTGCAACGCATGCCTGATCTGGGGAACCTCGTCCAGCAAAACCCCATGGGCATCGATCTGCGCGGCGCTGATCTGTATCAGCTCCGCAATGCGTCGCTCCGGGTATTCGATGTCGCATCGCCTCGCCAGTTCCAGCAGGTGCTTACCCGCCCCGGGAAGACTCTTGCTGCCACCAAGCGTGAGGGCAAGCGCATCATCCGGCAGATAGGCTGTCGTGTTGACGATGTCGTACGCCGGAGCCATCCGCGCATCGTCAACCGCCGGGTGCGTATAGAGCAGACCGAAATTCTTCAGGTGCGCATCGCCATTACCGACGACCACGGATAAGGCCACCATGTCGAACAACTGCGCCAATGAGTCCCTGGCCCGCTCCGCGGTGCAGTTGTTGCGAACGACTTTCACCAGACGTTCGTAGCTGCCTTCGTACTTCTGCCGGGTACCCAGACCCATCAGCGTGGCCATGTCTTCGAAGCCCAGCGGGACGCCGTCGGGCCCGCGGTCGAAACGGCGCATGACGAAGAGATCGTGGTTGTCCGAAAGGAAGAATTCTGGCACCGGGATGCCCGCGGCACGGGCAATCGACATGCATACGAACTCGTTGATGGCCAGGCCCGGATATTGTGCCTGGCCGCTCTTGACGATGAGGTCGCCGGCTATCGCCGTCGCCGTTGATGCCGCCTCCCCTCGCTCGGGCACCAGCACCTTGGGTTGCACGCCGGACACGCCCGTACGCAAAAGGTATCGATCGACCAGTTCGTCGAACAGGTTCTCCGTGCCGCTCCAGGCAAGGATCTCCGAAAGCCGCTCGCCACCGGACGCCGGGTTGCGTGCCTGCAAGAAGCGTTCGATCTGCGGCGACGTCACCTGCAATCGACCAATCGCACCGTCATGCCCGGTCAGGGTCAACAACAGCATGGGATCGAGACGGGTCACCTTGGCCAGGCGAAGGCGAAGTTGCTCCAGCACGAAGCCTTCGGGAAGGCTCTGCTGGAAGATCGGCAGCAACTGACGGCTTCGGTACGCATCGCGTCGCACCGGCATCGTCAGGCTTATGGCAACGTCGGACGTACTGCCGGTGTAGCGGAATTCGTAATCGTCGGTATCGCCGTGCAGATCGCCACTGAAGCCTTGCGGCGTCAGCACACGCGCCTGGGCGATGCCTTCGATCTCATTCGCCATAGATCTCGCCCAGTTCCTCGATCGTCGGCCGCTGCGCGGGCTCCAGCCGGCAGGTTGCGTCCAGGGCGGCAATGGCGCGCGCATAGCTTTCCATGGCGACCGAGCCACGTCCTTGTTCAAGCAACACGAGTTTCGAGCGCGCCATACCCGCTCGCTCTGCGAGTGCTGCCTGCGTCAGCCCCCGGCGTTTGCGTAATTGCCGGATCTGGCTACCCAGGTCGGCGATCAAGGTTGTCGGATCCATGTCTGAAATACTAGACAATAAAATCTAAATGTCAATCCTGACAGACAATATATTCATAATAAGGTCGCTCTGCCCTCCCGCAAGGCACGCCGAAGTGTCCGCGGCGATTGCCAGAAGCTCGAACAAACGCTCGACGCATCCGCTCGGTCCAGGACATCAGCGGACTCTCATCCCGCACTGTTCAAGATGCGGGATGAGAGTCGCGGCGGCTCCGGCGTTATAGCCAGCGACCGTAGCGGCGGATGTAGACCAGCTTCACCAGCTGCGTGAGTACGCAGTAGCAGACCAGGGTCAGGGCCAGCCAGGCGAAGTAGATGCCCGGTAGTGGGGTCATGTTGATCTTGGCGCCGAAGCCGCTGAAGGGGATCAGCATGCCGACGACGATGATCAGGCTGGTCAGTGCCAGTACCGGCGCGGAGGCCACACTTTGCAGGAAGGGCACGCGGCGGGTGCGGATCATGTGCACGATCAGGGTCTGCGAGAGCAGGCCCTCGATGAACCAGCCGGACTGGAACAGCGACTGGTGCGCGACATTGTTGGCGCCGAAGAAGTGCCACATCAGGTAGAACGTGGTGATGTCGAAGATCGAGCTGACCGGGCCGATCCAGACCATGAAGCGGCCGATGTCCCCGGCATCCCACTTGCGCGGCTTGCGCAGGTATTCATCGTCCATGCGATCGAACGGGATCGACAGCTGCGACAGGTCGTAGAGCAGGTTCTGCACCAGGATCTGCAAGGGAAGCATCGGCAGGAAGGGCAGGAAGGCGCTGGCGACCAGCACGCTGAACACGTTGCCGAAGTTCGAGCTCGCCGTCATCTTGATGTACTTCATGATGTTGCCGAAGGTGACGCGCCCTTCGATCACGCCCTCCTCCAGCACCATCAGGTTCTTCTCCAGCAGGATGATATCGGCCGACTCCTTGGCGATATCCGTCGCCGTATCCACCGAGATGCCGACATCCGCTTCGCGCAGCGCGGGCGCGTCGTTGATGCCGTCGCCGAGGAAGCCCACGGTGTGGCCCATGCGCTGCAGCGACTTGACCACGCGCGCCTTCTGCAGGGGCGACATCTTCGCGAACACGGTGGTGCGCACGACCATCGCGTCGAGCGCATCGTCGTCCAGCTCTTCGATGTCGCGCCCGAGCGCCGAATGCGCGACGTCGAGGCCGACTTCCGAGCAGATCTTGCGGGTGACCGCTTCGTTGTCGCCGGTGATGACCTTGACCGCCACGCCGTGATGATTGAGCGCGCGGATGGCCGTGGCCGCCGAATCCTTGGGCGGATCGAGGAAGGCCAGGCAGCCGACGGCGGTCAGTTCCGTCTCGTCGGCGATGCCGTAGGGACGCGGATGCACCGGCTCGCGGCGGATCGCCACCACCAGCACGCGCAGGCCGTCTTCGTTGAGGCGACGGGTCATCGCGCGGATCTCGCGGCGCTTCTCGTCGGTCATCGGCACCAGCTCGTCGCCGATCTTCGCCTGCGAACAGATCGACAGCATTTCCTCGACCGCGCCCTTGCACACCAGCAGGTGATCGCCATCGCCATCGGCGACGATCACCGACATGCGCCGGCGCTGGAAGTCGAAGGGGATCTCATCGACGATGCGGTAGCGCGAGGCGCTGTGTTCGAGGTCGCGATGGGTCAGCACCGCCTTGTCCATCAGGTTCTTCAGGCCGGTCTGGAAGCGGCTGTTGAGATAGCCGTATTCCAGCGCTTCGTCCGATTCGTCGCCATCGAGGTCCAGATGGCGCTCGAGCACGATCTTGTCCAGGGTCAGCGTGCCGGTCTTGTCCGTGCACAGCACGTCCATCGCGCCGAAGTTCTGGATCGCGTTGAGGCGCTTGACCACGACCTTGCGCTTGGACATGGCCAGCGCGCCCTTGCCCAGGTTCGCGGTGACGATCAGCGGCAGCATTTCCGGGGTGAGACCCACGGCGACGGAGAGCGCGAACATGAAGGCCTGCAGCCAGTCGTGCTTGTCCAGCCCGTTGATGACGAAGACGATCGGCACCATCACCGCCATGAAACGGATCAGCAGCCAGCTGACGCTGCTGATGCCGCGGTCGAAACTGGTCTGCACGCGCTGCCCGGAGAGCGTATGGGCCAGCGAGCCCAGGTAGGTACGGCCGCCGGTCGCCAGGACCACGGCGGTCGCCGTGCCGCTGACCACGTTGGTACCCATGTAGCAGATGGTCGGCAGGTCCAGTGGGTTGCCGCCCTCGCCCGCGCTTTCGCCGCCATGCGGCGCGGCCTTCTCCACCGGCAGCGATTCGCCGGTAAGGATGGCCTGGCTGATGAACAGGTCCTTGGCGCCAAGCAGGCGCAGGTCCGCCGGCACCATGTCGCCGGCACCCAGGTGGACGATATCGCCGGCGACCAGTTCCTCGACCGGCACCTCGATGCGCTCGGCATGGCCGTCCTCGGCGCGCCGGGTCACGGTGGCGGTATTGCGCACCATGGCCTTGAGCTTTTCGGCGGCATGCGAGGAACGGAATTCCTGGGTGAAGCTCAGCAGCACGCTGATCCCGACCATCACCGCGATGATCACCGGGCCGGTGAAGTCATCGGGCTCGGTGAAGATCTGCACGATGGCCAGCACCAGCAGCACGATGATGAACGGGTTCTTGAACGCACGCAGCAGCTGCAACGACCAGTGCGGCGGCTTCTCGTGGGTGACTTCATTGATGCCGTCGCGGTCGAGCCGCTCGGCGATCTGGCCCTCGTCGAGGCCATCGAGGCTGGTATCGAACTCGGTCAGCAGTTCAACGGCGAGGCTGTGGGCGTAGTGGGAGACGGTGCTGCGTGCTGCGGTGACGACGGGCGCCTGGTTCTTCTTCATGACTCGCTTTCCTGGGGCGCGACACAGCCGCAGGCGCGAGCAAACGTCAGTGGGGGCTGGCGTTCCGCGCCGGAATACGACCGGCATCTGGATCGATAGTGGCCGGGACGGTCCTGGGGAGCCTCTGACCTATTCCGCGCAGGCGTCACCGTTGCTGTAAGCGCGCAGATCGTCGTTGGGTCGGCGAAGGCAGACTGGACGTCTTTCGAGCCGATCCGGCGGCGATCTGCGCGCTTACAGCAACGGCCCCAACATCATCTTTATAGATGACGGGGTGATGTCCAGAAGGCCCGCCACCGGCGCCGCCCGGCTTGGTAAGGGAGCCACCCTTGCCAGCGCCGGGCAGCACCGGTGGCGGACCTTCTGGACATCATGCCGCCTACGTGGAATAGGTCAGAGGCTCCCTAGGACGCCCCGTTGGCTAAATCGGTGATCATGACGGGGAAAGATTGCGACTCGTCGGTTTCGCCAGGCTTTCTTCTAGCGCACGCGGACGCGGCACGGTGATCGTGCGCGGGGACGCATCGCGGGAACGCCGGCGGGCCAGCGCGAAGGCGAGACGGCGGCCGAACATGCGGGCGCCGGACATATCTAGATTGAGCTTCATGGCTCGCTCCTCGGAATGACGATTGCCATGGGCAACCGTCGAGGGCGAGCCGGCCTTTCCCTTAGTCGAGGAAAGCGCCGGCCGACCGGAAACGGTCGCCGCAGGCGATGAGTTTGTTCAGCGCCGTCATCCGATGCTCGCGGATGTCGGCGCGTCGACTAGGGTAGACGTCCATATGCCTTGATGTTTCAACAGGATTGCCCGCGACGCGGACGCGCTGGGGCGCGCGCATTGTCGTGCTGCAGCGCGGCAGTGTCAAGCTTTGGGCCTTTTTGAGAGGGGAACAGGGAACGGGAAACAGGGAACGGGCGAGCTAGAGGTTGCCGGGATGTCACTCCTTGCGCGCACCCTCAGAGCGCAGGCATTCCGTGACCCCCACTGTCCCCGTTCCCCGTTCCCCTGGGAGCCCCTCCCGGGGATCAGACCACCGGCTGCAGGCCGAAACCCGCCTGCGCCGCCGGCTCGACCAGCCAGTGATCGAGCAGCAGGAAGGCGAACAACACCATCAGGTAGACGATGGAATAGTTGAATACCTTCATCGAGAACAGCTCGTCGGGCGGGTTCAGCAGGCGGATCGCGTAGTAGAGGAACCCGCCGCCGAGGACCACGGCGCTGCCCAGGTACAGCAGGCCGCTCATGCCGGTGAAGTACGGCAGCAAGGTCACCAGGAATAGCAGGACCGTATAGAACAGCACATGCCAGCGCGTGTACTCGACCCCATGAGTCACCGGCAGCATCGGCACCTGGGCGCGCGCGTAGTCGTCGCGGCGGAAGATCGCCAGCGCCCAGAAGTGCGGCGGCGTCCAGACGAAGATGATCAGGCACAGCTGCAGGGCGTACGGATGCAGCGAGCCGGTCACCGCCGTCCAGCCGAGCACCGGCGGGATCGCGCCGGCGAGGCCGCCGATCACGATGTTCTGCGGCGTCGCGCGCTTCAGGTACGCGGTGTAGACCACCGCGTAGCCGATCAGGCCGCCGAAGGTCAGCACCGCGGTCAGCGGATTGACCAGCAAGGCGAGGATCAGCATCGAGACGATGCCCAGGGTCATCGCGAAGACGAAGACCTGGAGCGGCGTCAGCTGCCCCGTCGCCAGCGGGCGATGCGCGGTGCGCGCCATCACCTTGTCGATCCGCTGGTCGATCAGGTGATTGAACGCCGCGGCCGATGCCGAGGCCATCCAGATGCCCAGGGTGCCAAAGATCAGCGCCTGCCAGCGCGGGATCCCGGGCACGGCGAGGAACATGCCGATCACGGCGCAGAACACCAGCAGCGCGACGACGCGCGGCTTGGTCAGTTGGTAATACTCGGCCGCTTTGGACACGTCAGCGCCTCATCGGTTGCGGCGCGGCTGCATAGCGCTCCGCCGGCGGTAGCTGCTGCGTGCGCGCCAGCGCATACAGCAGGGTGAACAGTAGCAGCGCAGCGACACCGTTGTGCAGGATCGCGACGGGTAGCGGCAGGCCAAGATGCACATTGCCGATGCCGAGGCCGACCTGGGTCAGCAGGACCACGCCGATCGCGATGCCGGCGCCACGCAGGCCACGCTTCGCCAGGCGATGCGACAGCCAGCCCAGATAGCAGAACACGACCAGCGCGCCGATGCGATGTGCCATCTGGATGGCGCTGCGTGCGGCCATGTCGAGCACGCCGCCTTCGTAGTTGACGCCAACGCCGCGCCAGAGCACGAAACCCTCGTGGAAATCGGTGGCCGGCCACCATTGGCCAAGGCACTTGGGGAAATCCGTACCGCAAGCCAGCGCCGCGTAATTGGAACTGGTCCAGCCGCCGAGGGCGATCTGGCAGACCAGCAGGACGATGCCGAAGCCGACCACTGTGCGCAGCGCGCCGAACTTGTTGTCGCGGGTGCCGACCCCGGCGAAGCGCAGCGCGGCCCAGGCCAGCAGGGCGAAGGTACACAGCCCGCCGAGCAGATGGCCAAGCACCACGATCGGCTTCAGCAGCAAGGTCACCGTCCACATGCCGAGCATGGCCTGGAAGATGATCACGCCGAGCGCGACCACGCTGATCCGCCACGCGCCGGGCCGGCGCAGGCTTGCGGCGGCCAGTAATGGCAGCCCGATCGCGAAGGCCGAAAGCACGGACGAGACGACATGCTCGCCGCGCATGTACATGCCCACGCCCACCGCGGCGAACGCCGCCGAGACGAGGATCGCGGCGAAGGCCAGCCAGCGCCGCCATACCGCGAGCAAGGCCATCGCCAGCACCAGCACGCCGAGCGTGCCGGCAAGGAAACGGTGTACCTGTTCGCGCCAGGCCTTGTGCGTTTCAAAGGGGCGATCGGGGAAATCCTGGTTGGCCTGCGCGATCTCATGCGCATGGCCGGGCCAGGTCGCCTCGCCATAGCAGGTCGGCCAGTCCGGGCAGGACAGGCCGGCGTTGGACAGGCGCACGAAGGCACCGAACATCACCAGGCAGAAGGCGAACACCGCCGCAACGAGGGCAAGGCCACGAAGGATTTTCGCGCTGCGCGATGTCATCACTTGATCACCTTCTGCAGGTCCTTGCGCAGGCCGGTGGGATCGAAGCCGGCCGGGTAATACGCCAGCGCCGTGGTATTGGATTCGACGAACACCGCCGCGACAGAATCGGGCTCGGTGGGACGGAATTCCTCGAGCTTCCTGTCCACATCGGTACCGACCTGCCAGTCCGGCATCACCTTGTCCGCATCGCCGCCTGCCGGCGCCGGGCCAAGGTAGAGCAGGCGCAGGCGATCGGCGTTGCGGTTCAGCGTGATCCGCGCATTGCGCATCAGGGTCAGCTGCTGGATGCAGCGCGCGGCGCAGGCCGGACCCGGCAAGGCGACCAGGGTCAGCCGCGGGTCGCTGTCGCGCCAGGCGTACTGCCCGCCCGCGGCCAGCTGGATGTTGACGCCCTCGAAGCTGCGCTGTGGCGAGATCGGCAGGCCATTGCCCTGCGCCGTCGGCTGCCAGCCGGTCAGGGTCAGGATGCCCGCGGCGACCACAGGCGCCAGGAACACCAGACCGATCAGGATCAGCTTGAAGCGGCCCTGGGGCTTGGCCGGCGGGGCGGATGGGCGCGGGTCGTTCATATCAGTCGGTCCGTTTCGGGCGTCGCTTGCGATGCAGGATGAGAAAGATGACCACGGCGGCCAACGCGAAGGTGAACCACTGGAAGGCGTAGGCACGATGGCGCGCCGGCGGCATGAAGCCCGGCGTCCAGTCGCGGGTATAGATCGACGCCGGGTCCGGGTCGATCAGCAGGACGCGAGGATACAGGGACGTGCCCAGATCGTCGCCGATCTGCTTCAGGTCGACGAAGATGCTGAGCTTTGGCCAGGTCTTCTGTGCGCCCAACCCGTTGCCGCCCATGCGCACGCCGATGCCCGGCGGCGGCACGTACATGCCGGTCACGGTGCGCTCGCCGGCCGGCAGTGGCGGCAGGGGCGGTGCCCCCGATGCATTGGTATCCCTGGGCAGGAAACCGAGGTCGACCAGCAGCAGCTGGTCCCGGCCACGCGGCCGGAACGGGGCGTAGACGTGGACGCCAACCTGGCCGGCGTGGGTCTGGTCATCGAGCAGGTAGTCGCGATCGGGCAGGAACTCGCCCTCCACCGCGACCCGCGGGTAGCGGTCGCCCGGCGGGGCGCTCTCTACCGCGGAGAAGGGCTCCAGCGGGGCCGAGGCGGATGCGGCATACAGTCGCAGAAGCTCGTCCTTCTCATTGGCGCGATCGAGCTGCCATATGCCCAGGCGCACGAACAGCAGCACCCCGGCGACGGTAAGTGCGACAGCAAACCACGTGGGACGGCGCAACCGGATCACGCCGGGCACCAGGAGGTGGCCGCTATACTGCGGCTGTCGAATTCGAGCGGAACGATCACGTGGAAACCATCTATAAATATGCGCTGGTGATACTGCTGCTGGTCGTGCTGTTCAATCTCGGCCAGGCGCTGTACTTCATGATGACCGACAAGGGTTCGAGCAAGCGCACGGTCTGGGCGCTCACCCGACGCATCGGTCTCTCCCTGCTGCTCATCGCGATGGTCGCGCTGGGCATCTTCATGGGCTGGCTGCACCCGCACGGGGTCGGGCAATTCTAACGCCCCGGGGGAGTTGGCGCCTGGCCTGCGGCAATTCGGCCGCGGTCCACGACAGCAAAAAAAGGCCCGCCAATGGCGGGCCTCTTTCTTTGGCTATCTACGCGGCTTACAGCACGTAAACAAACAGGAACAGCGCCAGCCAGACCACGTCGACGAAATGCCAGTACCAGGCGACGGCTTCGAAACCGAAGTGGTCATCCTTGGTGAAATGGCCCATCGCGCAGCGGATCCAGATGATCGCCAGCATGATCGTGCCGAGGGTGACGTGCAGGCCGTGGAAGCCGGTCAGCATGAAGAAGGTGGCACCGTAGACGCCGCTCTTCAGGGTCAGGTTGAAGTGCTCGTAGGCCTCCATGTACTCATGCGACTGGAAGTACAGGAAGCTGGCGCCGAGCAGCACGGTCAGGCCAAGGCCGATCAGCAGGATCTTGCGGTGACCCGCCTTCAGCGCATGGTGGGCGATGGTGACGGTCACGCCGGAGGACAGCAGGATCAGCGTGTTCACCAGCGGCAGGCCCCAGGCCGGGATGGTCTGGAACGCACCACCCTCGCCGGCCGGACCGCCGCCGCCGGCGGCGCCCCAGGATGCAGCGTAGTTTTCCCACAGGAACTGATGGGTCAGCACGCCATGGCCTTCGCCGCCCAACCAGGGCACCGAGAACATGCGCGCATAGAACAGCGCGCCGAAGAAGGCGGCGAAGAACATCACCTCGGAGAAGATGAACCACATCATGCCCATGCGGAACGAGCGGTCGACCTGGGCGTTGTAGCTGCCGGTCATCGACTCCCTGATCACCGAGCGGAACCAGCCGAAGAACATGCCGAGGATCATCAGCACGCCCACGTAGAACGTGGTCTTGCCGAAGCCGACCTGGCCGGGCTCCGCGTTCAGCCAGTGGGCGGCACCGAACACGGTGATGAACATCGAGACAGCGGCCACGATCGGCCAGTAGCTCTTGCTCGGTACGAAATATGCGTCTTGCTGATGACCCATGGTGGTGTTCCCGTGGATGTCTCTTGGTTTACTTCCGCCCGACGCCTTCCGGCGCCGGGAAACTTGCCCTTCAGGCCTTCAGCATCTGCACGATGGAGAGCACGAAGACCGCGATGGCGAACCCGCCTGCGACCAGGGCCGTGCGGCGCGCGCGTGTCTTGCGCACCTTCATCCACTGTTCCTGCGATGCTTCGAGGGTCATATCGGTATCTGCGTCAGTCTTCGACGTGGCCATGGGCCAGTTCGTCGTCGTGGATCACCGGCGGCACGTCGAAGGTGTGGTGCGGCGCCGGCGACGGCACGGTCCACTCCAGGCCCTTGGCGCCTTCCCATGAACGGTCCGCGGCCTTCTTCTTCGAGAACCACACGCAATGGATGATCACGCCGAGGAAGATCAGCTGCGAGGCGCCGAACCAGAAGCCGCCGATCGAACTGATCATGTTGAAGTTGGCGAAGGCGACGTTGTAATCCGGGATACGGCGCGGCATGCCGGCCAGGCCGAGGAAATGCTGCGGGAAGAACAGCACGTTCACCGAGATCACGCTCGACCAGAAATGGATCTTGCCCCAGGTCTCGTTGTACATGTGGCCCGACCACTTCGGCAGCCAGTAGTAGGCGCCCGCGATGATCGAGAACGCCGCACCGGTGACCAGCACGTAGTGGAAGTGCGCGACCACGAAGTAGGTGTCGTGGTACTGGAAGTCCGCCGGGGCCAGGGCCAGCATCAGGCCGGAGAAGCCGCCGATGGTGAACAGGATGACGAACGCGATGGCGAACAGCATCGGCGTCTCGAAGGTCATCGAGCCGCCCCACATCGTCGACACCCAGTTGAACACCTTCACGCCGGTCGGCACCGCGATCAGCATCGTCGCGTACATGAAGAAGATCTCGGCGCCCATCGGCAGGCCGACCGCGAACATGTGGTGGGCCCAGACGATGAACGACAGGAACGCGATCGAGGCGATCGCGAACACCATCGCGCGGTAACCGAAGATCGGCTTGCGGGCGAAGGTCGGGATGATCTCCGAGATAATGCCGAAGGCCGGCAAAATCATGATGTAGACCTCGGGATGCCCGAAGAACCAGAAGATGTGCTGGAACAGGACCGGGTCACCGCCGCCGGCGGCATTGAAGAAGTTGGTGCCGAAGTACTTGTCGGTGAGCAGCATGGTCACCGCACCGGCCAGCACCGGCATCACCGCGATCAGCAGGAACGCCGTGATCAGCCAGCTCCAGACGAAGACCGGCATCTTCAGCAGGTCCATGCCCGGGGCGCGCATGTTGAGGATGGTCGCGATGATGTTGATCGCGCCCATGATCGAGCTGATGCCCATCAGGTGGATCGCGAAGATCACATAGGCGGTCGACTCACCCTGCAGCGACAGCGGCGGGTACATCGTCCAGCCACCGGCGGGGCCGCCGCCCGGCATGAACAGGGTCGACAGCATCAGCGTGAACGCGAACGGCAGGATCCAGAACGACAGGTTGTTCATGCGCGGCAGCGCCATGTCCGGCGCGCCGACCATCAACGGGACCATCCAGTTGGCCAGGCCGACGAACGCCGGCATGATCGCGCCGAAGATCATGACCAGCGCGTGCATCGTGGTCATTTCATTGAAGAAGTACGGCTGCACCAGCTGCATGCCGGGCTTGAACAACTCCGCGCGGATGACCATCGCGAAGGAACCGCCGATGAAGAACATCAACAGCGAGAACACCAGGTACAGCGTGCCGATGTCCTTGTGGTTCGTGGACATGACCCAGCGCTGGAAGAAATTCTTCGGCGCGCCGTGATGATCGTGGTGATCGTCGTGGGTGGCTGCGTGCGCCATGGCCTTACACCTCTACCTGCAAATACATGTTCGGGTTAGCCCTGATTGGCCGGGGCGGGAGCGGTCTGTGCAGTCTGGGCGGCGGCCTTGGCGGCCTTCGCCTCGTCCTGCTGCGTCGTCAGCCACTGCTCGAATTCGGCCTTCGGCACGGCCTTGACCACGATCGGCATGAAGCCGTGGTCCTGGCCGCACAGCTCGGCGCACTGCCCGCGGTAGACGCCGGGCTCCTTGATATTGGTCCAGGCCGAATTGACGATGCCCGGGATCGCATCCATCTTCCAGCCCAGCGCCGGCACCCACCAGGAGTGGATGACGTCGCCGCCGACGATGACGAAGCGGATCTTGGTGCCGATCGGCACGACCAGCGGCTTGTCGACGTCGAGCAGATAGGTGTTGTAGCCGTCGACCTGGACCTTGGACGGATCCATGTTCGACTTCAGCTGGCGCGTACGGTCGCTGGACTCCTCGAGCTTGGACATGAAGCCGACCTGGTCGACCGCCTTGCCCTTGTAGTCGACGTAGTCGTAACGCCACTTCCACTGGTAACCGGTGACCTTGACGGTCATTTCCGAGCCGGTGGTGTCGGCGAAGGTGACCAGGCCGTTCGTGGCCAGCTTGGCCAGGATGATCAGGATGATCACCGGGGTCACCGTCCAGATCAGCTCCAGCTTGGTGCTGTGCGACCACTTCTCGGCGACCGCGCCGCGCGATTTGCGGAAGCGGAACATCGCGATGAACATCGCGCCGAACACGACGATGCCGATGACGACGCACACCCAGAGGCCAACCATGTGCAGGTTGTATGGCGACCATTCGCTCGCGCCCTGCGTCATGTTCAGCTGGTTTGGCTCGGGATTCGCCCATGCCGCGCCGCCGAACAACGCGCAGGCAGCTGCCGCCCATGCCGTTACCGATCGCCTGATGCCGCCAGATGTCATGTCTTGCACCTTTGTTGAACCTACCTGCGCGGCCGGACGGTCATTCCGCCAGCAGCACCATGAGTTTCCTCGACAACTCGATGCGCTCCTCTTCGCCGAGGAAGGCACCGATTTCCAACTCCTTGCCGTGCGACACGAGCACCAGACGCTGCCGCCTGTCGCCCGGGACCAGTCGCACCCGCACCCAGTAACGCTGGAAGCGGACGGGTCGACGACCCGGCACCGACCGGACCTCCAGCGAGTCCGGATCGATGACGATGCGCTCGCCCCGGTTGCCGGCCCGCCAGGCCGCGCCGAGCGCGAATGCCAGAACGAAAGACTCGACCAGCGCGAACAGCGGAGCGAATACGTTCCCCTGCCACGCTCCGAGCCATGCCGTCGTCAACGCCATCGCCGCCAGACACCCGATCAGCCGACGCAGACCGCGCCGGCTCAGCGTGCGATTGGGCCGGAGCCACAACACGCGCGGAAGCCCGTCGACGGTCGGTCGGAGCACGATCATGGCAATCCAGCGTGCCTGGAACAGCGGAATGATAGGGCTGCGGCGCGGAACCGGCAAGGTTGACGCGCCCTTTTCCTTTCGCAGGAACCTGCCAACAACGCCCCGGTGCGGTTTTTTGCCGCGGGCGATCCGGGCGGGCTGACGATCGGAACATCGATCGCACTCCCGGCGAAGGACCCCCAACGCGTACAATCCTGCGCTCCCCAGCCGCCCGCGGCCCAACCGAGCCTTCAGTGAACGACTCCATTCTCAGCCCCGAACTGCCGAACGGCGTCGAGCCGGCCCGCGCGCGCATCACCGCCGCCTGGTTGCGCGACGAGACCGAAGCGGTCAACGACCTGCTGGCCCAGGCCACCCTGCCCGCCGTCGAGCGCGAACAGGTGATCGACCTGCGCCGCCGGCCTGGTCGTCGCGGGTGCGTGCCCGCGCCAAGGACCAGAGCGCGGTCGAATCCTTCATGCGCCAGTACGACCTGTCCAGCGAGGAAGGCGTGCTGCTGATGTGCGTCGCCGAAGCGCTGCTGCGCATTCCGGACAGCGGCGCACCGCCGACAAGCTGATCCGCGACAAGCTCGGCGACGCGGACTGGAAGAAGCACCTCGGCCAGAGCGAGTCGCTCTTCGTCAACGCCTCGACCTGGGGCCTGATGCTGACCGGCAAGCTGGTCAACCTGGCCGACGACACGCGCCACGACTTCACCGGCGCGCTGCGCCGCCTGGTCGGCCGCGCCGGCGAGCCGGTGATCCGCCTCGCCGTGCGCCAGGCCATGCGCATCATGGGCCACCAGTTCGTCATGGGCCGCACCATCGACGAGGCGCTGGACCGCTCCGCCGAGAAAGAACATGCGGTCTATCGCTACTCCTACGACATGCTCGGCGAAGTCCGCGCTGACCGCGGAGACGGCCGAGCGCTACCAGCAGGATTACCGCAACGCGATCAACGCGATCGGCGCGCGCGGCGCCGTTCGCCGAACAGCCTCGAGGCGCCGTCGATCTCGGTGAAGCTCTCGGCGCTGCACCCGCGCTACGAAGTGGCCAAGCGCGAGCGCGCCCGTCGCGAACTCGGCGCCGAAGCTGCTGGAGCTCTCGCAGCTGGCGATGAAGAACGGCATCGCGCTCTCGGTCGACGCCGAAGAAGCCGATCGCCTCGAACTCTCGCTCGACATCATCGGCGACGTGTTCGCCGCATCCGTCGCTCGAAGGCTGGAACGGCCTCGGCCTCGTCGTGCAGGCGTATCACAAGCGCGCGCCGTTCGTGATCGACTGGCTGACCGAGAAGGCCCGCGCCAGCCGGCCGTCGCTGGTACGTGCGCCTGGTCAAGGGCGCGTACTGGGACGCCGAAATCAAGCGCGCGCAGGAAGGCGGCCTGACCGGCTATCCGGTGTATACGCGCAAGCCGAACACCGACGTGTCCTACCTCGCCTGCGCCCGCCAGCCTGTTCGACGCCGGCGCCGACGCGATCTATCCGCAGTTCGCGACGCACAACGCGCACACCATCGCCGCGATCCACCATCTGGCGCAGAGGCCGTCCGTACGAGATACCAGCGCCTGCACGGCATGGGCACGGACCTCTACGCCGAAGTGATCGGCAAGGACAACCTCAACGTGCCGTGCCGCGTCTACGCGCCGGTCGGCACGCACGAAGACCTGCTGCCGTACCTGGTGCGCCGCCTGCTCGAGAACGGCGCCAACACCAGCTTCGTCAACCGCGTGGTCGACGAAGCGTGCCGATGCGCGAACTGGTCGCCGATCCCTGCGAAACCGTGCGCGGCTTCGCCTCCATTCCGCACCCGCGCATCCCGCTGCCGGTGAATCTCTACGGTGAACTTCGGAAGAATTCCATGGGCGTCAACTTGCCAACGACAACGAGCTGAAGGCGCTCGCCGAAGCCGTCAATCATCACAGCGGCCCGTGGAAGGCCGAGCCGCTGGTGCCCGGCGCCATCGCCGACGGCGCCAGCGTCGAGGTCACCAACCCGGCCGACCGTCGCCGCATCGTCGGCAAGCGTGCAACGCCGATGCCGCGCACGTCGACCGCGCGCTGGCCAACGCCGTGCAGCGCACAGCCGGCGTGGGACCGTCTGCCGGCCGCCAGCCGCGCCGCGATCCTCGAGCACGCCGCCGACCAGCTCGAACACCGTCGCGGCGAATTCATCGCGCTGTGCGTGCGCGAAGCGGGCAAGAACATTCCCGACGCGATCGCCGAAATCCGCGAGGCCGCCGACTTCCTGCGTTACTACGCGACCATGGCGCGCCGTCTGTTCGGCCATCCGGAACAGTTGCCCGGCCCGACCGGCGAGAGCAACCAGCTGTTCCTCAACGGCCGCGGCGTCTTCGTCTGCATCAGCCCGTGGAACTTCCCGCTGGCGATCTTCCTCGGCCAGGTCAGCCGCCAGCGCTCGCCGCCGGCAACGCCGTGATCGCCAAGCCCGCCGAGCAGACCACGCTGATCGGCTACGCCGCGGTGAAACTGCTGCACGACGCCGGCGTGCCCGCCGACGTGCTGCAATTCCTGCCGGGCGATGGCGCCACGGTCGGCGCCGCGCTGACGAAGGATCCGCGCGTCGCCGGTGTCGCCTTCACCGGCTCGACCGAAACCGCGTGGGCGATCAACCGCGCGCTCGCCGCGCGCAATGCGCCGATCGCCGCGCTGATCGCCGAAACCGGCGGCCAGAACGCGATGATCGCCGACTCCTCCGCGCTGCCCGAGCAGATCGTCAAGGACGTGATCGCTGGCCGCCTTCCAGTCCGCCGGCCAGCGCTGCTCGGCCGCGCGCGTGCTGTTCGTGCAGGACGACATCGCCGACAAGGTCATCGACGATGCTCGCCGGCGCGATGGCCGAGCTGAAGGTCGGCGACCCGGGCCTGCTCTCGACCGACGTCGGTCCGGTGATCGACGAGGATGCGCGCAAGATCCTCGTCGACCATGCCGCGCGCATGGATCGCGAGGCAACGAAGATCGGCGAAGTGGCCATGGACGAGGGCACCGCGAACGGCACGTTCTTCGCCCCGCGTGCGTACGAGATCCCCTCGCTCAGCCTGCTCGACGCGCGAAGTGTTCGGTCCGGTGCTGCACGTGATCCGCTGGAAGGCCAGCGAGCTGGACAAGGTCATCGAGGAGATCAACGCGACCGGTTACGGTCTGACGCTCGGTATCCATAGCCGCATCGACGATACGGTCGAATACATCCAGAGCCGAGCGCGCGTCGGCAACTGCTATGTCAATCGCAACCAGATCGGCGCGGTGGTGGGTGTGCAGCCGTTCGGCGGCGAGGGCCTGTCGGGTACCGGCCCGAAGGCCGGCGGTCCGCATTACCTGTTCCGCTTCGCCAATGAGCGTACGTTGACGATCAACACCACGGCCGCCGGCGGCAATGCTTCGCTGTTGACGATCGGCGAGTAGCGCCCGGGTTATTCCCTTCTCCCTTTGGGAGAAGGTGTCCGTAGGGCGGATGAGGGGCTGTTGCTGTGTTGTCGCGATCGTGTCGGCCCCTATCTGGCCGTGGTTTCGACCCCTGCCGGGGGCGACCTACTTCTCTTTTTCTTGTCAACGGCGTGCGTCAAGGTAGTTGTCGCGTCGTCCGTTATGCCGCCTGCTTTAGTGGCGGTCGTTCCGGGTTGAGATAAACCTCGCTATCGAGGGTCCAGTCGCGCGTCTGGCCTGTCCATCGTGCCGGCTGCCGTTCGCGTGCGGCAGCGTAGAGTGCCGCGCGGTTCGCCAGCAGCTGATCGGCCTGGCCGGTATGACGCTGGCTCGGGGTGACGTAGTTGAGCGCGCTGTGACGGTGCTCGTGGTTGTACCAGGCGACGAAGCGGTTGACCCAGACGCGGGCCTCCTCGAGGGTGTCGAAGGGCCGTTCCGGCCAGAGCGGGCAGTATTTCGCGGTGCGGAAGAGCGCTTCGGCGTAGGCGTTGTCATTGCTTACCCGCGGGCGGCTAAACGAGGGCGAGACGCCCAGCTCGTAGAGCGTGGCGAGCATCACCGCGCCCTTCATCGCTGCGCCGTTGTCCGAGTGCAGGACCAGCGGTCGGCCGACCGTCCGTTCCCGCAGGCAGGCCTTCCGGAGCAGGTCGCTGGCATGGTCGCCCGACTCGTTCTCATGCACTTCGTTGGCCACCAGCAGCCGGCTGTGGATGTCCTTGACCATGTACCAGTAAAAGTAGCGCCCCTTCACCGTGCTCGGCATCCAGGTGATGTCCCAGCACCAGACCTCGTTGGGGCCTGTCGCCAGGTGGGTCGTCGGCGCACGGCGTTGGGGCGCCTTGCTCCGCCCCCGGTGATGAGTTTGCTGGGCGGCTTTGAGGACACGGTAAAACGTCGATTCGCTGGCCAGGAAGATGCCTTCGTCGGCCAGCTTCGGGACGATCTGGTGGGGTGTCATGCGTGCGTGCGCCGGCGCGTTGGCCACCGCCAGCAAGTGGTGGCGCTCCTCGTCGCTGAGCCGGTTGGCTGGCGCGGGGCGACCGGTCAGGGGCCGCCCATCCTCCGGCCTTCGCCGCCATCGCTGCGTGGTGCGGATGCTCAGGCCTAGCATCGCGCACGCCGGCTCCAGGCGGGCGCCGGCGGCGACCGCTTCGTCGATCAGGACCAGTGCCTCATGGCGATCTGAGGGAGAGATCATTCGTCCTCTTCCTTGCCCCAGATCGCCTCGGCTTTTTTTCTTAAGACCAGTAGCGCGGCGGTTTCCGCCAACGCCGCGTCCTTACGCCGTAGCTCGCGTTCGAGCATTTTGATCCGCTCGCGGGCCATCGCGCTGTCGGGTTTGACCACCCCTTGCGAGGTGGTCATCGGCGCATTGGCCTGCTCACAGGCCGTACGCCACTGCTGGATCTGGTCGGGCAGCAAGCCCCTCTGACGGCAATACGCCGACAGCTCCGCCTCGTTCAATGGCGCACTCTCCACCACGATCCGGAATTTTTCCGGACCGGACCAGCGTTCGCTTTGCTTGCCGTCTTTACGCACCAGTGATCCTTCGATCAAGGCCGCGTTCCGCCAGGTCCTCAACGAGACTTCCGTAATGCCCGTGGCCAGTGCCAATGACCGGATCGTCCGGTTCACGGGCGGACCCATCTGGCTGATCGCCCACTGCCGCTGCTCGGCGGTATACCGTACCCATTTCATCCACTCGCTCGATGCCGCCTTCCATTCTGATTTAAGAAATCAAACGAGGCGACAACTATCCTGACGTGGAGGGTCAAAAAGAGAAGTAGGCAAGAGAAAACGACACCCCAATCGCGTGCCCGCTGCGCGGGGCGGCCGGCTGGGCCGGGGTTTACGGCAGGACATCCCTGTCCGGTCGTAAACGGTCGGCATCCATGCCGACCCCGCTTCGCGGCCTTGTCGTCCCAGCCGACCTCACGCTCAAAGGGGCCCCGGGTGGAGCTTAAGAGCCGGCTGATCGCCGTGTGTTTTACTGGATCCCAGCCTGCGCTGGGATGACGGTGAGAGGTGTGCGTGGCGCGCGTTGCTCTTCGCCCTTGATCGTCATCCCAGCGCAGGCTGGACGCCGGGAGCGTAGCGACCAAGAACAGCGAAGCTGGCCCGAAGGGTGAGCGCCGCAGGCGCGAATCATCCAGTGGCGTCAGTGGTCGGTGCTCGCCACTGGACCCAGGCCTGCGCCGTGTGACGGTGAGCGAAGGCGAAGGCCGCAGCTCTTGCTCGTCATCATGGACGGCGCGTAGCGCCTCTGCCTGAGCGGCGACCAGTTGGCCGCAACACCTCACGCAGAGAACGCCATGGTCGCAGCAACTGCTCGCTGCCAGCCCGCATAAAGCCGCTCACGCTCACCGGCAGTCATCGACGGCACGAACTTCCGGTCGACTGCCCAGTGCCGGGCAATGTCCTCGCGGTTCTCCCAGAAGCCGACCGCCAGGCCGGCCAGATACGCCGCGCCCAGTGCCGTGGTTTCCGCGACCTGCGGTCGTAGCAGCGGTACGTCGAGGATGTCGCTCTGGAATTGCGCCATGAAGTCGTTGGCGATCGCGCCGCCGTCGGCACGCAATTCGGTCAGGTGTAAACCGGCGTCGGCCTCCATCGCCGTGAGAACGTCGCGGGTCTGGTAGGCGATCGATTCCAGCGCGGCGCGGATGAACTGCTCCTTGGTCGTACCGCGGGTCAGGCCGAATACCGCGCCACGCACATCGCTGCGCCAGTACGGCGCACCAAGACCGACAAAGGCGGGAACGACGTAGACGCCGCCGCTATCCTTCGTATGTTCCGCGTAGGCCTGCGAATCGCGCGCGTTGGCGAACAGGCGCAGGCCATCGCGCAGCCACTGCACCACCGAGCCGGCGACGAAGATGCTGCCCTCGAGCGCGTACTCGACCTTGCCGTCCAGGCCCCAGGCAATCGTTGTAAGCAGCCCATGCTTCGATGCCACCGCCTTCTCGCCGGTGTTCATCAGCATGAAGCAACCGGTGCCGTAGGTGTTCTTGACCATGCCCGGCGCAAAGCAGGCCTGGCCAAAGAGTGCCGCCTGCTGGTCGCCGGCGATGCCGGCGATCGGCACCTCGCGACCGAAGAAATATCGCGGAACAGTATGCCCATAGACCTCGCTGCACGAACGCACCTCGGGCAGCATCGCCGCGGGCACGTCGAGCATGTCCAGCAGTGCCTCGTCCCAACGCCGCGCATGGATGTCGTACATCAGCGTGCGCGAGGCATTGGTGTAATCGGTGACATGCGCCTTGCCACCCGTCAGGTTCCAGATCAGCCAGGTGTCGATGGTGCCGAACATGAGTTCGCCGCGCCGCGCTCGCCCGCGCTTCGGATCGACACGATCGAGGATCCATTTGACCTTGGTCCCGGAGAAATAGGGATCGATCAGCAGGCCGGTCTTCGCCCGCACCATGTCGTCGTGGCCGGCCGCCTTCAACGCCTCGCAGATCTCCTGGGTCTGCCGCGACTGCCAGACGATCGCGTTGTGCACGGGCTGCCCGGTGGCGCGCTCCCAGACCACACAGGTTTCGCGCTGGTTGGTGATGCCGATGGCGGCGACCTGACCGGCTTCGACCTGCGCTTCATTCAGTACCTCGGTGGCGGTCACCAGCACGCTGGTCAGTATCTCGCGCGGATTGTGCTCGACCCAGCCGGGCCGTTCGAAGAGTTGCGCGAACTCGCGCTGGGCCATGCCCGCGACCCGGCCTTCATGGTCGAACAAAATCGCCCGCGAGCTGGTGGTGCCCTGGTCGATGGCGAGGATGTACTGCTTTTCCATGACCTTCATCCCACCGTGTCCAGGTATGCGCGCAATCGTGCCACGCCCTCCGGCCCGATGCGCAGGCCGAGCTTGCTCCGGCGCCAGAGGATGTCGTCGGTCGTGCGGGCCCATTCATGGCGGCGCAGGTAGTCGACCTCGGCGCGATGGAGATCGGCGCCGAAGCATTCGCCCGGATCGTTGCCCAGAGCCTCCCCGGCCAGCGTGCCATAGGCCCGCACCAGGCGATGGGCATGTGCCTCGGCCAGCCACGGGCGGCCCTTGCGCAGGCCATCGACCTGGCCGGCGATGTCCGCGTTGTCGCCGCCGGGCAAGGGCGGGCCATCGGCTGTCCACGCCTTCGCGTGTACGCCAAGCACGGGAGCCAGCCGATCCAGCGCTTCCTCGGCGAGTCGGCGATACGTGGTCAGCTTGCCGCCGAACACGTTCAGCAGCGGGGCGGCGCGGGTATCGAGGTCGAGCAGGTAGTCGCGGGTGACTTCCGAGGCCTTCGCATGCGCATCGTCCAGCAGCGGGCGCACGCCGCTGTAATGCCAGACCACGTCGGCCGATGCGATCGCCTTTTCGAAGTAGCGGTTGGCTGCGGCGCACAGGTACTCGATTTCCTCGCCATCGATGTACGGCGCGGCCGGATCGTCGTGGTACTCCAGATCGGTCGTGCCGATCAGGGTGAAATCCTGTTCATAGGGAATGGCAAAGACGATGCGCCGGTCGGGCTGCTGGAAAATATAGGCATAGTCATGCGCGAACATGCGCGGCACCACGATGTGGCTGCCCTTGACCAGGCGCACCGAATGGCTGTGATCGACACCGGCGACCTCGTCCAGGAAACGTACCGCCCACGGCCCGGTCGCATTGACCAGGGCGCGCGCCTGCACCTCCTCGCGCATGCCGTCCGCGCCGACAAGGCTCGCGGTCCAGCCGTCCGACCGCCGGTAGGCATGCTCGCAGCGGGTGTGGGTCAGCACCCGCACGCCGCGACTGGCCGCATCCATGGCGTTCAGCACCACCAGCCGGGCGTCCTGGACCCAGGCATCGGAATAGACGAAGCCGGTAAGGAATTCCTTGCGCAGCGGCTCGCCGACCGGATAGCGCTGCAGGCGGATGCGCCGCGATCCGGGCAGGCTTTTCGAGGCACGGCCAAGATGGTCGTAGAGAAACAGCCCGATCTGGATCATCCAGGCCGGACGCAGGTGCGGCTGGTGTGGCAGCACGAAGCGCAATGGCCAGATGATGTGCGGCGCCAGTTTCAGCAGGACGCTGCGCTCGGCCAGCGCCTTGCCGACCAGGGCGAATTCGAACTGCTCCAGGTAGCGCAGGCCACCGTGGATCAGCTTGGTGCTGGCGCTGGAGGTATGCGCGGCAAGGTCGTCCTGCTCGCAAAGGAGTACGGACAGGCCTCTCCCGGCGGCGTCGCGGGCAATCCCGACGCCGTTGATGCCACCGCCCACCACCAGCAGGTCGAACCGGTCCATTCGCGCCAACCCCTTTAGCCATTCGGGCTATTCGACCACACCATGCTGCGTTGCGTTAACGGCCCGGCGCGGACGCGTGCTATGTAATAGTGGCAAATCGCCGCAGGGCGGGGCCGCGGGGAGGCGGTGACATGACGGATACCACCGGCCTGGCCGGCATCAGCGACCTGGGAGCCTGCGTGGACGACCCGCGGTACACGGCTGCCGAAATTCCACCGAATATCCTGGCCGGGCTGACCCTGTACGCCATCGACAACGGTATCGACAGCGCCCCCTGGTTCGTCGGCCTGTCGCTGGACCCGGCGCAGATCGCCGACCCGAACTCTCGCGTGTCCTACCGGCAGGCCAGCATCGTGATCCGCCGCGCCATGCAGGCGATCGGCGACCCTGCGCTGGGCATGCGCTGCGGTCGCGAGGGCAACCTCGGCAGCTTCGGCCTGCTCGGCCTGGCCATGATGACCTCGCGCACCTTCGGCGACGCGATGCGGATCGGCATCGAGCATCACCGGATCTGCGGGTCGCTGGTCGATATCGGCTTCGAGATGGCCGGGTCGCGCGAGGCCGCGCTGGTCGTCTGGCCCCGCTTCGGCGAGCGCGCGCTGCTGCCCTTTCTTTGCGAGGAACTGTTCGCCAGCTGCCTGGCCGTGGCGAGAGAACTGGTGGGTTCCCGCCTGCGCCCGCTCCGCGTGGAGCTGACCTACCCCAAACCGGCCTATGCGCAGCAATACGTCGATTTCTTCCAGTGCGAACTGCGCTTCGGCGCACCGGTCAACCGCATCGTCTTCGATTCGCGCTGGCTCGAAGAACCCTTGCCGGGGCACAACGCGCGCACCACCCAGCAGGCGCTGGCCCTGTGCATGCAGCAGTTGCCGCCGGCAGGCACCGCCCACGGCGAGATCGTCGCCGCGGTGGAGCGCCAGCTGCGGTGCAACCTGCGCGAACATCCGCGCCTGCCCGATGTCGCCCGTACCCTCAACCTCAGCGAGCGCTCGCTGCGCCGCAAGCTGGCCGAGAGCGGCCGCGTCTTTCGCGAGATCCACGACCGGGTACGTACCGAGCGTGCCCTGGAACTGCTGCATGCCGGACGGCTCAGCGTTGCCGACATCGGCAACGAACTGGGCTTCAGCGATCCGCGTGAGTTCCGTCGGGCCTTCAAGCGCTGGACCGGCATGCCGCCTCGCGACGCCCGCCGGGCGGCGTGATACCGGGGGCGTTGGCCTCCATTGGCCATCCGCCCCCGCTACAATGGCCGATCCCTTGCCCCAGGACCCGCCATGAGCGACGACGCCAAGCAACCGCCAGTGACCCGCGAACAGGCCGAAGAGGCCGTGCGGACCCTGCTGTTGTGGGCCGGCGACGACCCGAAGCGCGAGGGCCTGCTGGACACGCCCAAGCGCGTGGTCAAGGCCTACTCGGACTGGTTCGCCGGCTACGGCTCCGATCCTGCCGAATACCTGCGTCGCACCTTCGAGGAAGTCCACGGCTACGACGAGATGATCGTGCTGCGCGACATCGAATTCGAAAGCCATTGCGAACATCACATGGCGCCGATCATCGGCCGCGCCCATGTCGGCTACCTGCCGACCGACCGCGTGGTCGGCATCAGCAAGCTGGCCCGCGTGGTCGACGGTTTCGCCCGCCGTTTCCAGGTGCAGGAAAAGCTCACCGCGCAGATCGCCCAATGCATCGACGAGACCTTGCGCCCGCGCGGCGTCGGCGTGGTGATCGATGCGAGCCACGAGTGCATGACCACGCGCGGCGTGCACAAGCGCGGCGTATCGATGATCACCAGCCAGATGCTCGGCTGCTTCCGCGAGGATCCGCGCACGCGCAGCGAGTTCCTCCGCTTCGTCGGCAACGGTCGCTGACCGCGTGACCCGCCGCATCGCGACGACCATCGGTCTGTCGATGCTGGTCGCCACCGCGATCGCGCAGGACCTTCCGCGCACGCCCGCCGAGTACCTGCAACGCATGGATGCCAATGGCGATGGCAAGGTCAGCCAGGTCGAGTACGTCGACTATATGAGCGAGGGCTTCCGCCGCATGGACGTCAACGGCGATGGCGTCCTGGACGGTAGCGACATGCCGCAGGGCAGCCATGCCCGGCGCACGACGATCGAGGATTTCCAGTGCAACCTGATCCTCCAGTTCCACAAGCTCGACCGCAACCACGACGGCTACCTCAACGCGCGGGAACTGGCCCAGCCGCCTCAGGCCTAGTTTGTCCACGATGCATGCCCGTCCACGCCACGTGGACGGGCTGGCACAGTGGACGCCCGGGAGCATAAAAATCGAAAAATCTTGCCTCGACTGCCTATCCCCGCCCGACCCGATTGCGAGTATCGTTCGCCAGTTGAGTCTCAGGGAAGGCCCATGACGGATACCCACCCGATCCAGGAACACCGGCGTCGCGCGGCGGTCGTTTTCATTTTCATTACCGTCCTGATCGATATCCTGGCCTTCGGCATCATTATCCCGGTGCTGCCGCATCTGATCGAGCAGATGGTCGGTGGCGGCGTGGCCCATGCGGCCTGGTGGGTCGGCATTTTCGGTACGCTTTTTGCCGTGGTGCAGTTCGTATCGTCGCCGGTGCAAGGGGCATTGTCCGACCGCTTCGGCCGGCGTCCGGTGATCCTGCTGTCCAATCTTGGCCTCGGCCTGGACTTCATCCTGATGGCGCTCGCGCCGACCCTTTGGCTGCTCGTCGTCGGCCGGATCATTTCCGGCATGACCGCGGCCAGCTTCACGACCGCCAACGCCTATATCGCCGACATCACCCCGAAGGAGAAGCGCGCCGCGGCGTTCGGCATGCTCGGCGGCGCGTTCGGCCTGGGCTTTATCGTCGGTCCGGCGCTGGGAGGCTTTCTCGGCGGGATCCATCTGCGCCTGCCGTTCTGGGTCGCCGCGGGGCTGGCGCTGACCAATTTCCTGTACGGCTTTTTCATCCTGCCCGAGTCGCTGCCGAAGGAACATCGCAGCGTGCGTTTCGAGGTGCATAGCGCGCACCCGTTTGGCTCGCTGAAACTGCTGCGCCGTTATCCCCAGGTCTTGCGCCTGGCCGTGGTGATGTTCCTGGTGTACCTGGCCCACTACGTACTGCAGACCGTCTTCGTGCTGTATGCGGATTACCGCTACGGCTGGGGTCCCCAGGCCGTCGGCTACGTGCTCGCCCTGGTCGGCGCCTGCGATGGTTTCGTCCAGGTCGTACTGACCGGCAAGATGACCGCCCGCTTCGGCGAACGGCGCACGTTGATCGCCGGCATGAGCTTCGGTGTGGTTTCGTTCGCGCTGATGGGCCTGGCCACCGAGGGCTGGGTCTTCCTGCTGGGCATCCCGCTGATGGCGCTGTGGAGTCTTTCCGGGCCGCCGATCCAGTCGATCATGACCCACCAGGTCGCCGCCGACGAACAGGGTCGCCTGCAGGGCGCGGTCACCAGCCTGGGCAGCTTCGCCGGCATCTTCGGCCCCTATCTGTTCGCCCAGGTCTTCGCCTTCTCCATCGCCGCCGGGACGCCCATGCACCTGCCGGGCGCCGCCTTCGTGCTTTCCGCGTTGCTGCTCGTCGCCGGTACCGTACTGGCGGCGCGCGCAACATCCACGCGCTTCACCACCACCCCACCAAGGAACGATCCATGAGCATCACGATGTATTCGGCGAGCGTCCCCGTTCTCGTCCGCGCCCTCGAGAACCTGTCCCACGTGCTGAAGAAGGGCGAGGCCCACGCCGAGGCGAAGAAGATCTCGCCCGAAGTGCTGTTGCACACGCGCCTGACCCCGGACATGTTCCCGCTGGTCCGCCAGGTACAGATCGCGACCGATATGGCCAAGGGCGCCGCCGCTCGCCTGGCCGGCACCGATCCGATCAAGATGGAAGACAACGAAGCCAGCTTCGCCGACCTGTATGCACGCATCGACAAGGTCGTCGCTTACGTGAAGAGCTTCACCGCCGCGCAGATCGACGGCAGCGAAACACGTGAGATCGTCCTGCCGCAGCACACGGGCGACGCGCTGAAATTCTCCGGCCAGGCCTACCTGCTCGGCTTCGTCATGCCGAACGTGTACTTCCACACGACGGCCGCTTACGCAATCCTGCGCGACGCCGGCGTCGGCGTTGGCAAGATGGATTTCCTCGGCAAGCCGTAAGTTTCGAGTTCGTCCAGAGTAGAGAATGGCAGTGAGCTTTTCTCCCTCTCCTGGAGGGAGAGGGCTGGGGTGAGGGGGAACCAGCGTGACGCGTTGTCCGGCTCCCCCTCATCCGCCCTGCGGGCACCTTCTCCCTCCAGGAGAAGGGAAATCTCAAGTGCTACTTTTCGTCCGCTTCCGCGTCATCGTCAGACACTTCTTCCGGCTCGGCCAGTTCCTCGCGGCTCTTCGCGATGTACTCGTCCAGCGTCATGCCTTCCGCGCGCGCGGCCCGTTCCGCTTCGGCCTGCAGGGTCGGCGAGTACGCATTGACCATCGTATGGCCTTCCTTCTGGCGCAGGTCGGCCAGCTGGTCGAGCATGACCATCACGTCGGCCGCATTGGTGCCGCCACCGATCACCTGGTCGCCGATCACAAGCACCCAGTCCTCGCCCTGGCGACCGACGCCGGCCACAAGATTGCCGGCGCTGTCGCGCATCTCGCCATGCGGTTCGATCGGCGCACCGATACGGCGGGTGAAACGCTTCGGCGCTTTCTTGCGTTTCGCGTCGCGCCTGGTCTTGGAGTTCCTGGACATGAGGGTCGTTTCCATTGAAAGCGGCGATCCTAGCCGAATTCGACGGATGGGTGACCACCGTCGCATAACGCGCTCGTCAGCCCTGGCCGCTGATACCGTCAGGGCCGGTGCAGCCTCAACACCTGCGTGAACGTGCCATCCCCGTTGGGCGTGGAGGTCATTTCACCGGTAAAACCTTCGTAGTGGCCCGTCACGCCGATCACCGCCACTACCGATGTTCCCTGCTCGGCTTCCTGACCGGCCACGACGATAGCGCCGTCGGCCATCGTCAACGTCCACTGGCACTGGCTGTACACACCGACCTGGGTCGACACGCAATAACCGCTGTTGCTGCCAATGTCCTTGCGATCCTTGTCCATCAACGGCTGGTCGAAGACGAACATGTCACCTTGCGATGGCCCGGGCTCACCGATATCGACGGCTGCCTTGTCGCCACGATTGCCATCGGCGATGGTGATCAAATGCCGCTCTTCGCTATCGCCTGCCCAGGCGGGCAAGGCCAGCATGGCGACAAGGAAAATCGAAATGGTCTGCTTCATGCATTTCTCCTGAGAATCCGTCCGATGGTCCTGCCTGTCGACTTGCGCCGTGACGCGTCGCGACCGACATGGCAAAGTGCGCGTTACGCACGACACCAACCTAGCACGCCATGAAGCCTGAAGACTTGCAATTACTCGTCACCCGCCGCATGCCCTTCGGCAAGTACGAAGGGCGCCTGATCGCCGACCTGCCCGGCAATTACCTGGCGTGGTTCGCACGCAAGGGCTTTCCTCCCGGCGAACTCGGCCAGCTGCTCGCGCTGATGCTGGAACTCGACCACAACGGGCTCTCTTCGCTGCTCGATCCATTGCGCAAGCTTTAGCGGCGTATCATCCGGGTCCGCGAGTCAACCGACGGAAACGCCATGCATGCCCTGATCTTCGATCGCTTCGGCGGCTCCGATGTCCTTCGCTGGGACACGCTGCCCGATCCCGCACCGCACGCCGGCCAGGCCCTGGTGCGCATGCATGCCGCTGGCCTGAACTTCGCCGATGTCTATCGTCGCAACGGGACCTATCACCTCAGTGGACAGGCACCGTGGATCCTCGGCTACGAAGGCGCCGGCGTCATCGACGTACCGGCGGCCGGCGCCGACGCGCTACCCGCGGGCACGCGGGTGGGTTTCGCCGATATGCCGCATGCCAATGCCGAATACGTGGTCGTCGACGCCGACAAGTTGCTGCCGCTGCCAGGTGGCATCGATTTCGACACCGCCGCCGCGGTCTTGCTGCAAGGCCTGACCGCGCAGTACCTGGTCACCGAAAGCTTCCGAGTACACACTGGCCAGACCGCGGTCGTGCATGCGGCGGCCGGCGGTGTGGGCCTGCTGTTGACCCAGATGCTGAAAGCGAAGGGCGCACGCGTCATCGGCATTGCCTCGAATGCGGCAAAGCACGAGGCGGCGCTCGCTGCCGGTGCCGATCTCGCCATCGGTTACGAAGGGATGGTCGATCGTGTGCGCCAGTTCACCGACGGTCGCGGCGCCGATGTCGTTTACGACTCGGTCGGCCGGACACTCGGCGACAGCCTCGCCGCTGCGCGCACCGGCGGCACCGTGGTGTTCTACGGCATGGCCGCGGGCGATCCCGATCCGGTCGACCCGCGCCTGCTGATGGACCGCTCGCTGACCCTCACCGGTGGCGACCTGTGGAACGTCCTCACCAGCGGCGCCGTTCGCCGTGAACGCGCAGCGGCCCTGTTCGGTGAGATTCTCAGCGGTCGCCTGCAACCGCGTATCGCCGCGCGCTTCGCACTACGCGACGGTGCGCGAGCGCATGCCTTCCTGGAAAGCCGCGAGGCGATCGGCAAGGTCGTGCTGACGCTGGATTGATTGCAGGCGAATCCTGTTGGCTTACCGCTTCTTGCCGACGTCGAACGACGGCGGCGCATCTTCCGCGCTCGCGCCCCAGGCCTTGTTCGGCTTGTCGGACAACTCGAAGTCCAGCGTGCCGCCCTTCAGCGCGAACGACTCGGGCAACCACGGCCGTGTCGACGGTTTGCCGTCGACCTTCAGCGCGGTGACATACGGCTTGCCGGGACCTGCCTGCGGCGCGTTGATGACGACATCGCCATCCGGGCGATGGATCGTCACGCGGGTAAAGATCGGGCTGCCCAGCACCATTTCGGCGCGACCCGGCACGGCCGGGTACATGCCCAGCGCGGCGAACACGTACCACGAGGACATTTCGCCGAGGTCGTCGTTGCCTGGAATGCCGTTCGGCGCGTTCACCCAGATCGTGTCCATCACGCGGCGCACCAGCTCCTGGGTCTTCCACGGCTGGCCAGCGTAGGCATAGAGCCATGGCGTGCCGATCGAAGGCTCGTTATTCAGTTCGGCATGCAGCGGCCCCGCCCTGGTCACCGCGAAGCTGCCGTCGGCCTGGTAGAAGAAGCGATCGAGGCGAGCGCGTGCCTTGTCCGGCCCACCCATCGCGTCGAACAGGCCCTTTACGTTGAACGGCACCATCCACACATACTGCGCGGCCGTACCTTCGACAAAACCGTCGCCTGTCGACGGCACGAACGGATGGGCGACTTTCTCGTTCGCTTCCTCGTCCTTCGCCAGCGCCCAGCTGCCGTCGGCATTACGGTTCTGGATATAGCCGCCTTCCGGCGCCGCCTTGGGGTTCCACAGGTTCCGCCAGTACTGGGCGCGCTCCAGGAACCGCGCCGCCGTCGCGGCATCGCCGAGGCGGCCAGCCAGGGTGCTGATGCCGAACTCCGCGGCCACCGTTTCCAGCGTATCGGCGGCGGGGCCCCAGGACGGCGCGCCGACCGGGATGTAATGCAGGCGCAGCCACGCATCGAGGCCGGGACGCTGGCCGACGCATTCGACTTCGCAACCGTCGTGCGAGGTATCCAGTGCGGTCGGGTGGTCGGCCGCATGCACCAGCGAATCGAGCGCGGCCTTCACATCGAAATCGTGCCCGCCGAAAGCGTAGACCCCCGCCACCGCCGCGGCCGCCGGATCGCCGTTCATGACGTGGGTACCGCCGTTGTTATGGGTCCAGCGATCCCATACGCCATGGTTCTGGGTTGCCTGGTTGAACAGGCTCTGCGCGATATCGCTGCCGGTCTTCGGATCCAGCCAGGTCACCAGCGGCAGCTGCGAGCGGTATACGTCCCAGCCGGAGAAGTTGGCGTACTGCGCCTTCTGCGGCGCCACCACTTTGTGCGTCTTGCCGTCGAAGCCGGCGTACTCGCCGTTGACGTCGCTGAAGACATTGGCGTGCATCATCGCGTGGTACAGCGCGGTATAGAACACGGTGCGCTGCTCGTCGCTACCGCCCTCGATCGCGATCTGGCCGAGCTTCCTGTCCCAGGCATCGCGCGCGGCATCGCGAACCGTCACGAACGTGGTGCCCTGCGGATTCTCCGCATCGAGGTTGGCTTTCGCATTGGCGGCACTGACATAGGAAAGACCGATGCGCACGTTGACCGTGGTGGCCTTCGCATGGGCGAAACCGACCCAGGCACCGGAACCGGTGCCTGGGTCCGGGAAACCTTTCTTGCCGTAACCCGTTCCGCCCGATGCCGTGACCGCGCCCGGCGACACCTTACCGTTTTGCCAGCTACCGACTTCGGCGAAAGGCTGGTCGAACTCGGCGACGAAGTACAGCGTGTAATAGCTGCGGTTGTCGGTCTTGTTGATATAGCCGCAGAAATTGCCGCTGGTTACCTGCCCCGTCACGCGCTGCGCGACGCGATCGACCGAAACCTGCGCCGCTGACGAGCCGACTTCCGAATCGGACACGCGCAGCAGCAGGTTGGCTGGCTTGCCCGCGGGGAAGGCGAAGCGCGCCGCGCCCGTATGCAGCGAGGTGGTCAGGTCGGTGGCCACGCCGTTATCGAGGGTGACGTGGTAATGCCCTGCGCGCGCCTGTTCGTTCGCATGGGTGAAGCCCACGGCATAGGCGTGGCGAAAGTCCGCCGATGGCGAACCGGCAACCTTGACCGTCACCGGCATGATCGGCACGTCGCCCGAACCGCCGGCGCAACCCCAGCCCTCGACATTGGTCAGGCTGAAGCCGCGGATCCGCGTGGCGCGGTATTCGTAGCCGCCAGGTGCCGCGATCGGTCGTTTCTTTCCAGGCAGCGGCGAGGCCTCCGGGCTGAACTGCACCATGCCGAACGGCACCACGGCGCCGGGAAACACATTGCCGCCGTTGGTCGTGCCAATCAGCGGATTCACGCTGGCCGACGGTCCCGCGGCGGCAACGGCGACGGTGGTGGCGACCAGGCCCACGAGCGGGAGGGCAACGGACAGCAACGGGCGAAACGTGATCAACGGCATTCCCCAACAACGACGTGGGCCAGAAGGCATGGGACCATCGAGTAAAGTAACTGCCGGGGCGACTGTCACGTGGCATAGGTCACGGTCGGGAGCGCAAGTTCATGCGGACCGTCGCATGGCCCGCGCCTCCATCCATTCGTAAAGCACCGGTAGCAATACCAGGGTGAGCAAGGTCGAGCTGATCAGGCCGCCGACCACGACCGTAGCGAGCGGGCGTTGTGTTTCCGCGCCGACGCCGGAGGAAAGCAGCATGGGCATCAGGCCGAGGATCGCGACGCTCGCCGTCATCAGCACCGGCCGCAGGCGCAGGCGACCACCCTCGAGCACCGCCGCACGAGGACTGAGGCCTTTCTCGCGCAACTCATTGAGGAAACTTACCAGCACGATGCCATTCAACATCGCCACGCCGAAGACCGCGATGAAACCGATGGCCGATGGCACTGACAGATACTGCCCGGTTATCGCCAGCGCCAGGATGCCGCCAATGGTCGCGAAAGGTACGTTGGCCAGGATCAGGGTTGCGTGCCGTAGTGAATTGAACGCGGTGTACAACAGGATGAAGATGAAGAAGATCGTCGCCGGTACGATCAGTGACAACCGCTGCAGGGCCCGTTGCTGGTTCTCGAACGCGCCACCCCATTCGGTCCAGTAACCGGTTGGCAGCTTTACCGACTTTCCAATGGCCGCATTGGCATCTTTCACGAAGCCGTCGATGTCGCGTCCACGCACGTCCATCTGGATCACCGCATACCGTTGCAATTGCTCCCGGCGGATGAAGGAATAGCCCTCGGCGGTACTCACCGTGGCGACCTGCGCCAGCGAGACGATCGCCCCGCCCGGGCTTTTCAGCGGAATGGTCTCTATGGCCCGCACGGAAGCACGCGATGCATCGTCCAGCCTGACTGCCACCTCGAAGCGCTTCACGCCATCGAACATGGTGGTGACCGCATCGCCGCCGATGCCGTTCCTGACCACGGTCAGCACGTCGTCGGCGTTGATGCCGTAGCGGGCCAGGGCCGCGCGATCGACCTGGATGCGTATCTGGGGCTTGCCGAGGTTCGCTTCCAGTGCCAGGTCCGCGACGCCGGGCACGCCGGCCAGCGCGGCCTTCATGCCGGCGGCGAGGCTGTCGAGCCCGGCGAGGTCGTCGCCATAGATCTTCAGCGCCAGCGTGGCGCGCACACCGGAGATCAGCTCCTCGATGCGCATCTGGATGGGCTGGGTGAAGCTCACGACCGCGGTCGGCAACGCCTTTTCCAAAGCTTCCTGCATACCGGCCTCCAGCGTCTGGAGGGTCTGCCCCTTGCGCCATTCGTCCTTCGGTTTCAGCGGCGTATAGATCTCCATGTAGTTCACATCGGCAGTCTCGCCTTTCTCGGCCCGGCCGATCATCGACAGCGTGGTTTCCACCTCGGGAAACTGCTCTTTCATCGTCGCGGCGACACGATGGGACAGCGCGATCGACTCATCCAACGATGCGGAAGGAATCGACATCACGCGCCACATGATCGCGCCCTCACGGAGATTGGGCATGAATTCCTTGCCGAGGAACGGGAACAGGGCGAGGCTGCCGAGCAGGCAGGCGGCCGCGATGCCGACGACCGAACGACGATGCGCCAATGCGGTCTCGAGTAAACGTCCGTAGCCGCGCTTGAGCCAGGCCACTACCCGCGTGTCGCGATCTTCCTTCGGCTTGAGCAACAGCGCCGCCAGCACCGGGACCAGGGTCAGCGAGAGGACCAGCGAGGCCGCCATGGCGAAGGCGATATTGAATGCCATCGGCTTGAACATCTTGCCCTCGAGGCCTTCAAGCGAGAACAGCGGCAGGAACACCACGATGATGATCGCGATCGCGAAGGCAATGGGCTTGGCTACTTCGCGCGCGGCCTCCAGCACCGCCGCGGCGCGATCGACTTCCCTGCCCTCGGCACGTCGTTCGGCCATGATGCGAAAGGCGTTCTCCACCATTACCACGGCGCCGTCGACCATCATGCCAATGCCGATGGCCAGTCCCGCCAGCGACATCAGATTGGCCGAAAGGCCGGCCTGGCCCATGCAGATAAAGGCGATCAGCATCGCCAGCGGCAAAGTCACGATGACGACCAGGGCACTGCGCAGCTCGCCGAGGAAAAGGAATAGCACGATCGCCACCAGCACGGAACCCTCGACCAGGGCACGCACCGCGGTTCCCACCGCCGCGTTCACCAGGTCGGTACGCTCGTAAACCGGCTTGACCACGATGCCTTCGGGCAAGGCCTTCGTTGCCGTTGCCAGCTTCGCCCTGACCGCATCCACCACCGTCCGGGCGTTCTCGCCGATGCGCGACAAGGTCTGGCCCATGACGACTTCCTTGCCATCGCGCGTCACCGCGCCGAAGCGTGGCGCACCGCCGTCGGACACTTCGGCCACATCGCGCACGGTGACCGGCGTGCCGTCCTCGGTCTTCAGTACGATGTCGCCCACATCGGAAGCGTTCCTGACCAGACCCAGTCCGCGGACGAGGTATTGCTCGGGTCCGATATCCACATAGTTGCCACCGACCTGCGCGTTGTTGGACTGCAAGGCCCCGATCACGTCCCTGAAGCCGAGGTCATGCGCGATCAGCTTCAGCGGATCGATGCGCACCTGCAGCTGACGCTCCTGGCCGCCCCAGGAGGTGACGTCGTCCACGCCCGGCGCCGTGCGCAGGATCAAACGGATGGTCCAGTCCTGCAGCGTGCGCAGGTCCATGTCCGATGGCGCGTTCTTCAACGTGTCGTCGGCGCGTTCGACGGTGTACCAGAACACCTGGCCGAGTCCGGACGTATTCGGCCCCATCTCCGGCTTGCCGTAACCCTCGGGCAAACGGTCGGCAACCTGTTGCAAGCGTTCGTTCACCAACTGGCGTGCGAAATAGATATCCATATCGTCGGCGAAGTACACCGCGACATAGGAAAGACCAAAGAGGCTGACCGAGCGGATCTCCTGCACCCTGGGCAGGCCGGCCAGCGCCGATTCCACGGGCGTCGTCAGCAGGGTCTCGACGTCTTCGGCGGCCAGGCCGGCTGACTCGGTGTAGATATTGACCTGCACCGGGGTCACGTCGGGAAAGGCATCGATGGGAATGTCGCGCAGCGCGCGCCAGCCGAGTACCGCAAGCACCACGGCGGCGATCAGCACCAGCACCTTGTAACGCAATGAGAGATCGACGATGCGAACCAGCATCAGTGCTCTCCCAACTGCGACTTGAGCATGCGCGCCTTGAGCACGAAGGCACCTTTCTCGACGTAGGTTTCGCCGACCGACAGGCCCTGCCCTATCTCGGTCCAGCCATTGCGCGTCTCGCCGGTCCGCACCGGGCGCGGCTCGAAACGTCCCTTGCCGAGGTCGACGAAGACCGTTGCCTGGTTCTGCATGAGTACGATGGCTTCGTCGGGAACCGCCAGGCGCGGCTTGCCGCCGGCAACGGCGATCCGTGCATCGACCAGCTCACCGTCATGCAACAGGTCGCCGGCATTGCCGACGATCAGGCGCACCGATTCGGTACGCGTCCGTTCGTCGGTCCGGTGCGAGCGTTGGACCACCGTGCCCTCGATCGACTGGCCATGTGCGAGCACCCGTGCCCTGGCCCCGGGTTTCGCGCGTTCGGCATCGGCCGGGGCGAGCCTGGCCTCCACCCATACCGAACCCTCCTTGACCAGGGTGAACAGCGTCGTGCCCGGTTCGACCCACGCACCGACCATGAAATCGTCGCTGGCGACCCGCCCCGCGTCGGGCGCGACCAGATAGAACGTGCCGTCCGCCTGTGCGGAGCCGGCACGAAGCATCGCGGCGATCTGTCCATCCGGCACGCCATAGGCGCGAAGTTTGGCGCGCGCCTGGTCGCGCGCGACCCGCACCTCGTTGTAGCGCCGAGCCGACACCGCCTCTTTACCCAGCGACGCCACGCGCTGCCATTCCTGCTCGGCGACGATCAGCGCCCCCTGCGTTTCGGCGACGTCGATGCTGGACAATTCCACCAACGGCTGCCCCGCTTTCACGACATCGCCAAGCCGGGCCTTGCGGGCGACGACCTGGGCCGGCATCCGTGGCGACACCAGCACCGTGTCATAGGCATTGGCCTTGACCTCGCCAGGTGCCTTGATCTCGTCGTCGAAGGCGCGCTCGCTGGCCCTGGCGACAACGATGCCAGCCGCCTTCACGGCAGTGGCGTCCAGCAGGAGTGGATCGTCCTCAGGGCCGTCCCCGGCCAAGGCGGCGAAGGTAAGAAAGGCGAACGCCAGCACGAGCAGTCGATACGATTTCATGGAGAGGTTTCCTCGGCGGCATCGCCCGTGGTGTCGACAAGGCGACCCGCGGCAGAGAGATAGTCGAACCACGCCTGCCACGCCTGGTTTTCCAGGGCAAGGCCGGACAGCGCGGTATCCAGGCTCTGCTTGAGCTGGACCAGATAGTCGGAGGTGGCGATCTCGCCGGAGCGCCATAGCTTCTCGAGCAAGGCGGCGCGTTCGGCGAAAGCGGAAGCACGGCCGGCGCGGAAGGACGTGGCAGCGTCATGCAGGGCCATGTAACGCGCCTGGCTCTCACGCAGGCGGGCGCGCAGTGCCAGTTCGCGCGTGGCGACGCCGGCCGAAGCAGCGGCGACGTCGGCATGCGCGGCGTCTGTCTCGGCGCGCCCGTTGTTCCGCATCGGCAAGGGCATCGATACGCTCACGCCGACCACGGCGTCCTGGCGCGACCCGTTGCGCACCGTGCCGCCGGTAAGGCTTACCGTCGGATCGGGGCGGCGATCACGTCGTGCAATATCCACCCCGGCTTCGGCGCGGCGCACTTCCGCCTGTGCCTGGACCCACTCGGGCAGGTCGCGGATATCGCGCGGCACGACGCTCGCGGCGGATGGCGGAAGGCCGGCGGGCAGAGGCGGCAGGTTCATCGCCGCGCGCTCGCCAATGACCGCAAGCGACGCCCGGGCGCTCGCTGCGTCGGCAATAAGCCCGGCCTGCTGAGCCCATGCCTCGCCGAGTGCCAGCCCGGCCAGATCGCGCTCCGGGCGACTGATATCGCCCACCTTCAAACGTTTCTCGGCCAGGTCATCGAAACGTGTCATCGACGCCAGTCGGCTTTCGCCGAGCGCGAGCTGACGCTCGGCCAGCGATACCGCCGACCACGCCTTCAGCCAGCGCAAGGCGACATCCCGGCGAACCGTTGCATAACCGGCTTCCGCGACGCGCAGCCCGGCATCGCCGAATTCACCACGGGCGCGGCGCTTGCCCGAAAGATCGAGGGTCAGCCCGATCCCGGCGGTGCGCCGGTCGACATCGGCGTTCTCGGCATCGAGCGACAAGGCCGGGTTGTACAGCGGCCGCGCCGCGGCACGGGCCCGGAAGCGCGCGGCATCGACTTCGGCGCGCGCTTGCGCTACTTCGGGACTTTCATCCCATATTGCGCGTAGCGCGGCGGCCAGCGAGGGCGGCAAAAGTGAAGGCACGGCGGCTGCCGCCGCGCACACGAACAGACAGGCGATGCCGAATAGCATCGCGAACCAGCGGAACATGGGAATCTCCTGAAAGCGGACATGGAGCCGATCGCACGATGGCGATCGACCTCAACACGTGCCTTCAGGCGATGGGAGGGCGTAGCAAACTGGGCGTCGGCAGGGCGACGTACTCTTCCGAGTAGCGGTGGAATGTCGACGGTGCCGGAACCGAGCCACTGGTCGGCAATACGGTCGCGGGCAATGGCGTTGCATGTCCACAGGCGCAATGGCAGCCGCCCGGGTGCGGACAAGCCTGTTCACCATCCGCATCGACGACGACGGCGGAAACGCCCATGTCGCCTACCCCATCCGTCATGCAGACCGTCGCGAACGCCAGCCTGGTCGCGAACAGCAACGCGAACAGGATCACCGCACCGATGGAACGGCGACGCAGGCGGGCCAGCAGGGGCGTATGGGACAGCATGCGGCGATGCTAGGCGATGCCGCGCGTGTTAGACAATCACAACCCCTCACCGTCATTCCGGCGCAGGCCCACTGCTGTCCGGGGAAAATCCGGGCCATCCGCGGCTATCCGTTGCGAGATAAGGCGCCATGGACAGGAAGATCGGTTGGTGACTCGTTGGCGACGGTTGCCCGTGAAGCGAGGCCTCGGGCTTTTGCTCGTCGCCCCGGCGCAGGCCGGGGCCCAGTGGGCTCAGTGTTCGGTCGCCAGCCTCACGCCAGCAAAGCCGCTTATTTTCCCCGCGCTATCGCTCGATGAGGACGGCGGCCACCAGGCCCCTGCCTGCGCAGGGGCGACAGTGAGGGGTTTCGAGCTCCCCTCCAGTACCGGATCGGCGTTCTTCGATCTTTTCCCCGGACAGCAGTGGGCCTGCGCCGGAATGACGGTGAGGGGTTCAGGCGTCAGGCGGCCCTATGACTTCAGCTTGTACCCGGTGCGGAAAATCCACCACACAGCAACAAGGCAGAGCACAAGGAAAGCCAGCGTCATCCCCACACTGACCACGACGTTGACGTCGGAAACACCGTAAAAGCTCCAGCGAAAGCCGCTGATCAGGTACACCACCGGGTTGAACAGGGTGATCTTCTGCCAGACCGGCGGCAGCATGCTGATCGAATAGAAGCTGCCACCGAGGAAGGTCAGCGGCGTCACCACCATCAGCGGGATCACCTGCAGCTTCTGGAAGTCATCCGCCCACAGGCCGATGATGAAACCGAACAGGCTGAAGGTCACCGCGGTCAGGATCAGGAAGGCGACCATCCATACGGGATGGGCGATTTCGTATGGCACGAAGACCCGCGCCGTGATCAGGATCAGGATGCCGAGCGCCACCGACTTGGTTGCCGCGGCGCCAACGTAACCGATCACCACCTCGATATAGTTCACCGGCGCGGACAGGAGTTCATAGACCGTGCCCGACCACTTCGGCATGTAGATGCCGAAGGAGGCGTTGGAAATACTCTCGTTGAGCAGGGAGAGCATGATCAGGCCGGGAATGATGAAGGCGCCATAGCTGACGCCGCCGATCGCGCCCATGCGCGAGCCGATCGCCGCGCCGAAGACCACGAAGTACAGCGAGGTGGACAACACCGGCGAGGCGATGCTCTGCATCAGGGTGCGGAACGTGCGCGCCATTTCGAAACGGTAGATCGCGCGGATCGCGTGGACATTCATGCGCGCGCCCTCACCAGGCTGACGAAGATGTCTTCGAGCGAACTCTCACTGGAATGCAGGTCCTTGAAATCGACACCGTGCTCGCCGAGCCGGCGTAGCAAGGGGGCGATACCCGTTTCCTCGCTCTGCGTATCGAAGGTGTAGACCAGGGCCGCGCCATTCTCGGTCAGTTCCAGCGGCAGATCCGCCAGCGCACCGGGAATGTGCTCCAGTGGCGATTGCAGGTGCAGGGTAAGCTGCTTCTTGCCGAGCTTGCGCATCAGCACGTCCTTGTCCTCGACCAGGATCAGCTCGCCCTTGCTGATTACCCCGATACGGTCGGCCATTTCCTCGGCCTCCTCGATATAGTGCGTGGTCAGGATGATGGTGACGCCCTTCTCGCGCAGTTCGCGCACCATCTGCCACATATCGTGGCGCAGTTCGACGTCGACGCCGGCGGTGGGTTCGTCAAGGAACAGGATCTGCGGCTCGTGCGACAGTGCCTTGGCGATCAGCACGCGGCGCTTCATGCCACCGGACAGGGTCATGATCTTCGAATCGCGCTTGTCCCACAGCGACAGATCGCGCAGGACCTTTTCCAGATAGGCAGGGTTCGGCGCCTTGCCGAACAGGCCACGACTGAACTTCACCGTCGCCCATACCGTTTCGAAGGCGTCGGTGGACAGCTCCTGCGGAACCAGGCCGATCTTGGCGCGCGCGGCGCGGAAATCCTTGACGATGTCGTGCCCGTCGGCGAGCACGGTGCCCACGCTAGGGTTGACGATGCCGCAGATGATGCTGATCAGGGTGGTCTTGCCGGCGCCATTGGGCCCCAGCAGGGCGAGGATCTCGCCACGTCGGATATCCAGGCTGACGTTCTTCAGCGCCTGGAAGCCGCTTTTATATGTCTTGCCCAGCCCGGAAATCGAAACGATCGGTTCCGCGGCCTCGGTCGGGCTGCGGGGCGTCATTGCTGTTGGCTGCATGGGGGAAACCTTGTGGACGACCGGGTACCGGGGCGCCCGGCATGGTATCCGCCCGCTTTCCCGACCCACAAGGGACTTGGGGCGTGTGGTCGTGGGTATCAACCCGGGCCATTCTTCCCTGCTGACAAACCTCGGCATACGCGCCCACGCGACCTGCGGGGCCATGCCTTGCCACCTCCGCGCGATGCAGGTAAGAGAAGTCATCTCCAACGACCGAAGGGGCTTTCATGACACGCGCGATCTCCTGGGTTCTTGCAGCCGGCCTGTTTGCCGCGCCAACGTTTGCCACGGCAGCCGCACCTGCCGGGACCATCGAAATCATCGTACCGGGCAAAGCCAACACCATCATTGACCGCACACTGTTGGCAAAACTGCCCCCGACCGAAGTCATGGCCGCCGCACACGACTCGGCCAAATCACGATGGAAAGGCGTAAACCTCGCCGCCATCCTCGAGCAGGCTGGCGCACCGACCGGAAAACAGCTTCGCGGCCGCGCCATGGCGTCTTACGTGCGGGTGACCGCCACCGATGGCTATCAGGTCGTCTTCGCCCTGACGGACTTCGATCCGGACTTCAACCACGGCGCCACTATCGTCCTGGCCGGCGAACACGACGGCAAACCGCTGACCGAGGACGGTCCCTTCCGACTGGTCATCCCCGGTGACAGCCGTCCCGCCCGCTGGGTGCGCAACGTCAAGACGATCGAGGTCGTGGACGGCGGTACCGCCAACGGCAAATCTGGCCACTAACCGTGCTGCACTGCGTCACGCCATGGCCGGCCAACCCCATAGGCACGGCAAGGCCTTGCTGGCATCATCGCCCAACTTGAACAGGGGAGAGGGGAATCCAATGCGCCAGAGCACCCGCGGCTTCATTGCCGCCGCCGTCGTCGCCATGTTGGCCGCCTGCCAGCCGGCCGGAGTGAAGCAGGACAAGTCGCCGGCGGAAACGTCGGTGAACGGAAAGCAGGTCAACGACGCCAGCACGCAGCGTTACAAGATGACCCCGCGCCAGTCCTCGTTCGGCGCGCAGCTGACCTCGCAGGTCGCGCCGACCTACCCGACCGCTCTGGCCAGCCAGAACCTTACGCCGCAGGAGATCCGCGCCAAGGTCGTCGTCGACGGCGAAGGCCGCGTCTCCGACGTACTCGACTTCTTCCCGAAATCCACCGACGCCAACCACGCCGAATTCTTCGCCGCCGTGCGCGAAGCCGCGCTGAAATGGCAGTACACGCCGATGACCGTCGTCGAGCAACAGGAAACCAGCGGCGGCGGTTTGCGCGAAGTCAGCCGCACGAACAAGCCATTCAGCCTCGACTACCTGTTCCGCTTCGAGGTCAAGGATTCGCAGCCGACGGTCTCGACCAAAGGTGTCACGCCGTAAAGCGCCAGTCTTCCTCAGGAATACGCCAGTAAAAAGTGTCCTTCCTGCTCCGCAGGCTCGAAGGACTCGCTACGAGGACTGGCAAGCGGCTTGTCGCCATCGAGCTTGAACCTGGCGACCATTTCGCTAAGCGCGCCGGCCTGGCCCTCCATAAGTTTCGCCACCGCCGCCGCTTCTTCGACAAGCGCCGCGTTCTGTTGGGTGACCTCGTCGATCTGCGCGATGGCGAGGTTGACCTGATCGACGCCGGTGGATTGTTCGAGGCTGGCGGCGGCGACTTCGGCGACGATGTCGGTGACCTTCTTGATGCTGACGGCGATCTCGCCGAGCGCGGTGACCGATTGCGAGACCAGGTCGCGACCGAGGCTGACGCGTTCGCTGCTTTCGGCGACGAGTCGCTTGATGTCTTTCGAGGCCGTTGCGCTCGAGTGCGCGAGGCGGCGCACTTCGGAGGCCACGACGGCGAAGCCGCGGCCCTGGTCGCCGGCGTGCGCGGCTTCGATGGATGCGTTGAGCGCGAGCAGATGGGTCTGGAAGGCGAGCCCGTCGATCAGGTTCACGATGTCCATGATCCTGCTGCTGGAATCGCCGATATCGCCCATGGCTGCCATGGCCCGCGCGGCGATGTCGCCGCCGCGCTCGGCCTGTACGCGCGCGTCGCGCGAGATACGGTCGGCGGTGCTGGCGCTTTCGGCGTTCTGACGCACGGTGGCGGTCATTTCTTCCATGGACGCCGCGGATTCCTCGAGGCTGGATGCCTGCTCCTGGGTCCGCTGCGACAGGTTGTCGTTGCTCATGGTCAGCTCGCCCGCCGCGTTCGAGACGACATGGGCGCCACCTTTCACGTCGGCGACGATCGTCGCCAGCTGGCCGCGCATGCGTTGCAGCGCATCGAGCAGGCTGCCGTCCTCGTACATGGCACCGTCCTGGCGCAGGTCGCCCTCGGCGATGCGCGTCGCCATCGATACGGCCGCATGGGGCTCACCGCCGATGGTGCGACGGATGCTGCGCATCGACAGCCAGACAATGGCGACCACCAGCAGGGCAATCAGGGCGGCGCGCGAAAGGCCGGAAACAAGGTGCCGTGCGAAGGCCGCATCGATATCCGCGAAGTACGCACCGGAGACCAGGTGGATATCCCAGGGTTTGTACCAGCCGGAGAAGCTGATCTTGTCTTTCTCCTCCTTCGTCTTCGGGATGATCTGGGTGTAACGCACCAGGCCGGAGCCGTCCTTCAGATCGGCGGCCAACATCGCCTGGTAGTGATGGAAACCCCTGGCATCGGCCTCGTCGTGCAGGCTCTTGCCGACCATATCGCCGCGCAAGGGGTGTTCGACCAGGACCAGCCCGGAATCGAAGGCGAAGACGTAGCCCGTGCCTTCGTCCCAGCGCAGGGCAACAATGTCACGGAGCGCGGCCTTGCGGGCGTCGGCCTCGCTCAGTTCGCCCTTCTGGGCACGGTTACGATAGTCCTCGAGGATCGACGTGGCGGTTTCCACCTGCTTGCGCAGGGTGCCGGCCAGGGCCTGCATCTGTTCCGATCGGCTATCCACCACGGACACCGCGCTCAGCGAGGCCAGCCCGCCGACCACGATGACCATGACCAGCCAGACGCGTGCATTCAGCGTCAGCTGCCCGAACCTGCCTGCGAACCTGCGCCACATACTGCACCCCGAGCCCGATATCGGCCGACCTGGCGACCTTGTCGTCGACGGTCGCCTCGATCCCGAAGGACGAACCGCCTCGCCGACACCCACGTTAGCGGCCGGGCGACACAATTCTTTACGGGAATTGGGCGCAATGGACTCAGCATTGACGCTGGCCGGGACGCAACGATCTGGCCGCGGAGGTTGAGAGGCCGGCGCGAAACTATTCGCGATCGGCCCGGGTAAGTATTTCGCATTATTGCGTCTTATTTCCTTGCATTCGCCAATGCGCTGCCTGGATACGCTGCGTTAATCGATGGATGCGTTCGTCGGCGTAGCATGGCGCTTTCCGTGTCCCCACACGGTTGCTCCCCCACGTCTGGAAGCAGGCCATTGCGCGGTGTCGTTACGTGGTACCACCCGGAATTGCAGACGGCTTTGATCGAACGTGTCGGCGGCTTTACCGTCGGCACGCTTGTGTGTGGGCGGCTTTCGCTCGGCGATGAGCTGGTCGGGCAGTTCACGCACGAGGCGACCACGATGCTGCTCAACGTCATGACGGGTGAGCCGGTGATGTTCCTGGTCGAGGCCAACGCGCTCAGCGAGGACCAGGCCAACGAACTGCTGGGCTTCATGCGCGACTGAGGATGGCGGGCTCAGGTATGCTTGCATTTTTGGTGCCGTGCAGCATTCCATGAGTTCCCAGACCGGCGTCCGTGGCCATCGATTCGGGGTCACCGGACAGATCATCCCGATCGTCTCGTTCACCTTCCTCGCCTACCTGGTGATCGGCTTGCAACTGGCCGTACTGCCACCCTTCGTGCACAACGACCTGGGTTACAGCGCGGTGGTGGCCGGCCTGGTGATCAGCATCCAGTACGTCGCCACCCTGCTCAGCCGCGGGTTCGCCGGGAACAGTTCGGATACCGCCGGCCCCAGGCACACGGCGGTGGTCGGCCTGATCGGCTGCGCGTTCAGTGGATTGTTGATGCTGCTGGCCGGCCTGCTCGAGCATGTGCCGGGGCTGTCGCTGGGCCTGATGCTGGCTGGCCGCCTCGCCCTTGGCGTGGGTGAGAGCTGCGTGGGCACCGGCTGCATCATGTGGGGTATCGGCCGGGTCGGTGCCGCGTATACGGCGAAGGTGATCTCCTGGAACGGCATCGCCACCTACGGTGCGCTCGCGGTCGGTGCACCGCTGGGCGTGCTGCTGGCAAACAGCTTCGGTTTTCCCGCCATCGGCGCGAGCAGCTTGCTGCTGATGGCGCTGGCCCTGCTGATGGCCTGGCGTCGGCCAGGCGTGCAGGTCGTGGTGGGCGAGCGGATGCCGATGCGCCACGTCTTCCTGCGGGTGACGCCCCACGGTATCGGCCTGGCGCTTGGCTCGGTCGGGTTCGGCGTGATCGCCACCTTCATCACCCTGTACTACGCCAGCGTGCATTGGCAGGGCGCGGCGCCGGCGCTCAGTGCGTTCGGTATCTGCTTTGTCGGCTCTCGACTGGTCTTCGGCCGGCTGATCGGGCGTTTTGGCGGTTATCGTGTGGCAATGGTCTCGCTGGTTTTCGAAGCGCTGGGGCTGATCGTGCTGGCGAGTGCGTCGGCGGCGGGGGTCGCCATGATCGGCGCGGCGATGACGGGCATCGGCTTTTCGCTGATCTTTCCCGCGCTTGGCGTAGAGGCGGTCAACCGGGTCAGCCTGAGCAATCGCGGTGCGGCGCTGGCGGCTTATTCGGTATTCGTCGATGTGGCGCTGGGCATCACCGGGCCATTGGGCGGCTGGCTGGTGACGGGAGGTAGTTATCCGCCGATGTTCTTTATCGCCTCGGCGCTGGCGTTGGCGGCGATGCTGTTGACGGCGGTGATGTATGTGCGCTTTGGGAAAAAAGGTCAGAGTCATTTTCCACTGATGAGCTTCTGGTCTGACCAACAACTTTCGGGGAAAAGACTCAGAGTCATTTTCCACTGATGAGCTTCTGGTCTGACCAACAACCTTCGGGTGGAAAATGACTCTGACCCCTTTTTTCCCTGAACTAGCGGCGGCAACCGGCGGGCTTGAAGACGCGTTCGGTCGATGCGGGCCAGCTCGCGAGCTTGTCGTCGGGGCGGCGCGGGCGCGCGACCAGTTCGCCACCGCAGTTCGGGCAGACGCCGTGAAGTTTGTCGTCGGCGCAGGCGGCACAGAAGGTGCACTCGAACGAGCAGATGCGTGCTTCGTCCGATTGGGCGGGGAGGTCCTTGTTGCAGCATTCGCAGTTCGGTCGAAGTTGCAACATGGGGCTCTCCCGTTCGCGGCCATATTGCCAGGGTGAAGCGGAGTTTACTCCGGGCCTGCGCGCCGCGGCGTCGGTAAAAACGCGTAGCGTCCGGGCTCACCCCGTGGATCACGCGACGTGGAGGCCAGTCCGCAGGCGCAAAGCCCTCGTCGGGCCAGCCGGCGACGCTTTCCCGGAACGAAACCCGCTTCGACATAACGCTTACATCGCGCGGCTGTATGATCCGACCGGTTACCGCGAGGTACCGCGGTCCCGACGTTCACGGAGTCCACGCCATGAAAGTCACGCGCGAGCCAACCAACCGGTCGATGCCTGAAGGCACGATCATCCCCGAACTGGCGTATGCCGATGTCCGCGTCGCCACCTTGTGGCTGTGCCGCGCCTTCGGCTTCGTCGAGCGACTGCGGATCGGCGACCATCGCGCCCAGTTGTCCTTCGGCGAAGGTTCGGTGGTGGTCATGCGCACGCATACGGCGAGGAATGCACCCCTTGAGGCCGCCGGCTTCGGTCACGCGGTGATGGTTCGCCTCGATGACGTGGATGCGCACTGTGAACGCGCCCGGCAACACGGTGCGCGCATCGTGCAGGTGCCGACCGACTTTCCCTATGGCGAGCGCCAGTACAGCGCCGTGGATATCGGCGGCCACGCATGGACCTTCTCGCAAACGATCGCCGACGTCGACCCGACCAGCTGGGGCGGCACCCTTCCCAGGTAAAGCATCGCCTTCCGCCAACCCAAGGAGCGCCGCGTGGCCACGTCCGGAACCCAGGTACTCATCGTCGGCGCCGGCCCCACCGGATTGATGCTTGCCCTGGGCCTGGCCGCACGCGGCGTGCGCTTCCGGATCGTCGACAAGAAGGCCGGGCCGGGCGAGGCGTCCCGAGCGATGGTGGTGCAGGCGCGCACGCTGGAGTTCTATCGCCAGCTCGGCTTCGCCGAAGCGGTGGTGGCCGAAGGCATACGCATCGAACGCCTGCATATCCGCAAGCATGGCAAGGAAGCCGCGGCGATCGATATCAAGGACATCGGTACGGGCATCAGTCCCTACCCCTTCGTCCTGGGCTATCCGCAGGACGATCACGAACGCTTCCTGGTCGGACGGCTGCGCAAGCTCGGCTTCGAGGTCGAATGGAACACCGCACTGGACTCGCTCACCCAGGATGCCGCTGGCGTCCGGGCCACGCTGGCCAGTGGCGAAACTGTCGAGATCGACTATCTGTGCGGCTGCGATGGAGCGCGCAGCGTCGTCAGGGAAAGCCTGCAATTGGGTTTCCCCGGCGGCACCTATGCACATATGTTCTACGTCGCCGATGTGAAGGTGGCAGGCCCGTTCCAGGTCGACCTGTCCATGAATCTCGACGCCGAGGGCTTCGTCCTGGTGTTACCGGTGCGCAGCCGTGGCGTGCAGCGCCTGATCGGCGTCGTGCCGGAGGCCTTGTCCGCCCGCGACGACCTCAGCTTCGACGATATCCGCGTGCGGGTCGAACAGTTGTCGGGGGTCAGGGTCGAGGAGCTGAACTGGTTTTCGTCCTATCGCGTACACCACCGCGTGGCCGATCGTTTCCGCGCCGGCCGCTGCTTCGTCGCGGGCGATGCCGGCCATGTGCACAGTCCCGTCGGCGGCCAGGGCATGAATACCGGCATCGGCGATGCCTTCAACCTGGCCTGGAAACTGGCCGACGTGCTCGCCGGCCATGCCGGTGCGTCCCTGCTCGATACCTACGAAACGGAACGGATCGCCTTTGCGCGATCGCTGGTCGCCACCACCGATCGCGCGTTCCAGAACGTGATCGGCCTGGGGATCGGCAGCCGGATGCTGCGTGGCTGGATCGTGCCTCATGTCATGCCGACGCTGGTCAGGTTCAAAACCCTGCGCCGCCTGATGTTCGATCTGGTCTCGCAGGTACGCATCGAGTACCGCGCCAGCGCGCTCAGCGAGGGAAGCGCGGGAAAGGTTCACGGCGGCGACCGCCTGCCATGGGTCGACATAGCGCGCGACGGCGACAACTTCGCGCCCTTGCGCTCGCTGGACTGGCAGGTCCACGTGTATGGCGACCTGCAACCCGCGCTACGCGACGAATGCACGCGGCACGATCTTGCCGCACATGCGTTCCCGTGGCGTCCGCAGGCCGGCACCGCCGGCCTGCAACGCGATGCTGTTTACCTGGTACGCCCGGACGGCTACGTCGCCTGGGCGTCCGGGCAACAGGACCCCGCCGCGCTGGTGGATTACCTGCGGCGAAAAGCGCTGCGTGGTGTTGCGTAGATATCAGGCATCGGCAGCGCGTTTCCGGAATTTGTCCGCCCACAGGTCCGCCTTCGCGATACCCAGGCTCTCCGGGTCGAAGTCGATCGACTGGCCCGTGCGTCGTTTCGTATCGTAGTCGCGCAACGCCAGGAAGGCCGGTTTGTGCACGATGAGGATGGCGACGATGTTCAGCCATGACATCACGCCGACGGCAAGATCGGCCAGCGACCAGGCCAGCGGCGCGGGGTTGACCGCGCAATACCCCACGCCGACCAGGACCAGGGCACGCCAGCCCTGCATGAGCCATGCACGCGGCTTGTCGCGAGTCAGGTAGGCAAGGCTCGTCTCGGAGACGTAATAACAGGCGACGATCGTGGTGAAGGCGAACATGAAGAGCGCGATCGAGACGAAACGCGAGCCCATGCCCGGCAGCAGCGATTCGATCGCGGCCTGGGCAAAGGCCGGGCCGGTCTCGACACCGGGCAGGTTCTCCACGATCGACGCGCCGTCCGGCCCGACGATGTTGTAGGCGCCGGTCAGCAGCAGCATGAAAGCCGTCGCGGTGCAGACCAGCAAGGTATCGACATAAATGGAGAAGGCCTGGACGAAGCCCTGCTGCGCGGGATGATCCACTTCGGCCGCGCCGGCATGGTGGGCGCCCGAGCCCATGCCCGCCTCGTTGGACAGCACACCACGCTTCACGCCCCATTCGACGGCCAGTCCCGCGATCGCGCCGTAAGCCGCTTCCATATTGAAAGCGCTGCGCACGATCAGGGCGAACATGGCCGGAATCTCCGCCGCGTTCATGACCATCAGCACCAGGGCTACGCCGATATAGGCCAGCGCCATGAAGGGCACCGCCATGGCAGCGAAACGCGCGATGCGCCGCACACCGCCGAAGATCACCAGGGCCAGCAGGCCGATCACCGCGCCAGCCGTCACCCATGCCGGCACCTGCCATGCGGTACCGACACTGGAAACGATGGTATTGGCCTGGATGCCGCAGAGGAAAATGCCGGACCCGATCATGGTCGCCACGGCGAAGACATAGGCGTACCAGCGCTGTCCCAGCGCCTTGTCGATGTAATAGGCCGGTCCGCCGCGATAGCGACCCTCGTGATCGCGCTCCTTGTAGATCTGCGCCAGGGTGGATTCGACGAAGGCCGTGGAAGCCCCGAAGAACGCCACCATCCACATCCAGAACACCGCGCCCGGGCCACCGAAGGTAATCGCCGTGGCGACACCGGCGATATTGCCGGTGCCGACGCGATTGGACAGCGCCATCGACAAGGCCTGGAACGGCGACACGCCCATCGACGAGGCACGCCCGCGCAGCAGCAGGCGGAACATTTCGGGAACCCCGCGCAACTGCACGAAACGCGAGCGGATGCTGAAGTACAGGCCGGCACCCAGGCAGAGGTAAACCAATGCCGGACTCCAGACGAAACCATTGATGGTGTTGACAAGATCGATCATCGTTTCCCTCCGTGGAAAACCAGTGATGTAGCTGGACGCATGTCCGATGTTCGCGATACTCCATCGCGTCGTGTGCTGCCTTGCCGCGCGGGCATGTGGGCGGGCACCGTCCGAGCTTACGACGCCATTGAGGAATCCGGCAACCCGTGGCCTTGCGCGTGGAGGCCGTCGACACCTGAAAAAATCCTATTGTGCGTAGTGGCGCGCCACCGCACTATCCGCTCCGCGACGGGCCGGATAAGGGGGCTTGGCGGCCGTCGCGCGAGGGGGATCAACGGTGGAGCCCATCGTGGCGGCGTTCGTGTGGGGACACGGGCGCCGCCGGTTTTCAGGAACCGCAGCACCCTCCCGATATCGCCATCCGGCCCCAACAAGCCCTGACCGGGTCCACCCGGCGGGCCGTCATCTCGGGGAGTGGATCATGCGTAACGCACGTCGTTTGACCTGGGCGTCGATCGCCCTGCTGGCTTGTACCTGGTCCGGCCTGGCCATCGCCGCTGACCGGAAGGACGCGCCGGACAGCAGCGACCTGATCGCCATGCACCAGAAGCTTTACGGCCAGGCCGCGCCAACCGTCAACGCCGCCGCGGCCGGCGATGCCATGTCGTCGGACATCGACCTGATCGGCTTGCAGCGCACCGTATGTAGCGCCAAATGCCCGACGTATTCCGTGGTGATCAACCGCAGCGGTCGCTTCCGCTACAACGGCGTCGCCAACGTCGCCCACCTGGGCAGCGGCACGGGCACGGTCGATCCGGCCGCGCTGAAGAACCTGCTCCGCTATATCGACGAAGCCCAGTTCGACAAGCTGGCCCCCGGCTACGTCTACGCGGTCACCGACATGCCCTCCGCCTTCACCTGGGTGCGCCGTGGCGCCAACGACAAGGTGGTGTGGAACTATGGCGCCGCCGGCCCGGTAAAACTCTGGGCCATCGAAGGCCTGATCGACCAGCTGGTAGCGACGGCCACCTGGGACCAGGCAGCCGCGGCATCGGCCACGCCGCTGGCGAAAGCGAAGAAATAGTCCGGCCCGATGTCGCCGTTCGACGACATGGGTTGCATGTCGCCGAACGGCGACATGGCAGTCCTGGCTTGGGTCAGCCCGAAACCAGGGTTACCGCGGATTCCCGCATACCTTTGAAAATCGCCATGGCGACGCGTTCCGGAAATCCAGCCGGGAGGAGTCGGCCCACGCGATCAGCCACGCTCGTGGCCCTGGATGCCATCTCGTCCAGCAATTCGTCTGCCTGCATGCCCATACCGTAACGTATGGCCAGGGATTTCCAATGCCTGCGCCTTACCTCGTAAAATTTGTAGTGCACATTGGTCGTGCGAACCGCCATCGCCATTTTCAACTTACGGTAGTCGAACTGATTGGCACCTCGTCCGGTGACGGGCCATGCAGAAAGCACATCGTAAAGTGGCGTCATCCGGTATCGACCACCCGCATCAATGCGAAGGCTGAAATTCTTGGCATGGCCGTCAGATGCCGCAAGCATCCAGAAGAGCACCAGCGCCCGAAAGAACTGCCGCCGATCTTCCTGCGCCTGGGTGGATCCTTCGAGCAACTGGAAGATATCGGCCATGCCTGGACCACCATCCGCTTCATACTTCCGCAATGGCGAGATACCCAGCGCCTGACACATGTCCTCTTGCGGCAAACGGATCCACCAGCTGCGATCATCGGCGAGCCTGCGATCGAATCGCTCGACGATAAGTGCCTTCTGCCTGTCGAATATCCCCATATCGCAATGGGCAACGGGAATGTCGAAATCCTCGAGAATCTTTGAGCAGAGCCATTCGTTCTCCACCGAACCGCTCATGTCAGCACTCATATTGCCCACACGGCCCAGGGGAAGTTTGAAAATATGCGTGGTCGGTGTCGATCCCTGCGGCATGCACCACCGGTCGCCGTCCCGCAGCAAAGCGGTCTTTTCCTGCGCGCCGGCTAGTGAGATACGGAATTCGTCGTCGTTTCTCTGGCCAAGCGCTGCCACGCCGGCTGCGGATTGCAGCGCGCGGGCAACATCATGCTCGTCGAGGGGCCTGGCGTCGATACTGAAGACATCGCCCGGCGTTTCGCCGTCGGGAAGCACCTGGATCGCGCCAACACAGTCACGGCCGATCTCGCGCAGCAGGGAAAAAGCATCGGTACCGGCAGCGTGCATGCGTTCGGCGATACGCTTGCGAATCGCGTCGCTGTCCGGGAGCAGGTTGTCGAAGTAGGCTTCGACCACACCGCCCCGGAACGGACGATTGCCGGCCACGAAGGGCATCGACAGGGAAAGCGGACGTGCCTCGGCTGAGGCATGCCAGGTCGGATCGTAGGTAAATAACTGGGTGCGCGATGATCCGATCGACCATTGGCCAACCCGTTGCCCGTTCATCCATATCGTCAACACGTTGCTCTTCCTTGGCATTTCTTTTACCAGCGGGCCTTCGGCGTGGATTTCGACGAGGCTTTCGCGACATCCTCATAGTCACGAAATACCATCTCGACGCCGAGCATGGCGCAGTACTGCATCACGCGTGTCGTACTTGCCGTTTGCGGCTCGCGCTCCAACTCGGACAAAGCTTGCTGGGTGATACCCAGGCGCTGCGCCAGTTCCGCCTGACTGAGACCGCGCTGCTTGCGGAAAGCAGCGAGAATCGAGGCGAGCTGCGTGGGGGTTCGCACGGCGTAATCCATACCACCTCTCTTCCGGACTCAACGATAGCGTTGCCGTGCATTACAAGGTACAGCTTGTTTACTGAACATACAAGTCATGACTTGTTAAATGTACATTACAAGCTATAGCTTGTTCTTTCTAAATACAAGCGATAGCTTGTTACCGTACGTCTGATAACCTACGCCGTCACCCTTCAGCCAAACCCATGCTCACCGACGCCACCAAAGCCGATATCCGCGCCGCCTATGCGCGCCTCAAGGACGGCTTGCCCGGCTTTCGCGGGCGTTCGTCGCAGTTGCGGATGATTGCCGAGGTAGCCAAGGCGCTGGCGGAACCGGCGGGCGCGGCGGTGATCGAGGCGCCGACCGGTACCGGTAAGTCGATGGCCTACCTGATCGCCGGGCTGGAAGTCGCGCGGGAGCAGAAGAAAAAGCTGCTGATCGCCACCGCGACGGTCGCGCTGCAGGAGCAGCTGGTGCAACGGGATATCCCGCAATACCTGACGCTGTGCGGCGTCGAGGCGAAAGTCGCGCTGGCCAAGGGCCGGCAACGCTACCTGTGCCCGCGCAACCTGCGCATGGCCAGCGCCGAGCCCACGGCACAGACCGGTTTCGCCTTCGACGCGGATCTCACGCTATGGTCGCGGCCGCCGGCGGCACGCGACACCCAGGCCGTCGCCAAGCTCAGCGAAGCCTTCGAATCGCGCGAATGGAACGGCGATATCGACACCAGCCCGGAACCGCTGTCCGACTTGGTCGCGTAGCATGGTCACGACCAGCGCCGGTGGCTGCACGGGGCGCAAATGCGGCGCCTTCGCGGTGTGCCCGTTCTTCGTCGCCCGACGCGCGATCGGCGATGCCGACATCGTGGTGGCGAACCAGGACCTGGTGCTGGCCGACCTGACCATGCCGCGCGACGAAGACACCTTCGGCGGCGTGATCCTGCCCAAGCCCGAGGAAACCCTGTACATCTTCGACGAGGCACACCATGTGCCGGCGAAAGCGATCGATCGCGGTGCCTCGGACGTGCACCTGGCAGTGGCTTCGCGGCGGCTCGGCAAGCTGCAGAACCAGATCCATGCCGCCTACTCGCTGACCGACAAGGAAAGCATCGGCAACCTCACGCTGGAGGCGGGCGACGAAAAGCTCGCCGGGCTGTCCGGCGCGCTGGAAGAGATCGAAACCGAAATCCGCATGGGCTGGACCCCTTCGTCCAGCGAGGTCGAGCCAGTGTTCCGCGCCTCGCTCGGCCAGTTGCCGGAGAACTGGGCCATGCACGCGCATGCGCTGCACCTGCTCACCCGCGATATCCAGCGCTGGCTGCGCACGGTTCGCCGCACCGTGGTGGAAATGGAAGCGGGCGGCCCGACCCAGGAGGCGTTGTCACGCGAACTTGGCATTGCCCTGGAGCGCCTCGAACGGCAGGTGCGCACCTGGTACGCCTGGTCGGCCGAGGATCGCGAGAACGGTCCGCCGATGGCGCGCTGGGTGACGATGACGCCGGAGCAGCAGCTCGTCTGCCACGCCTCCGCGGTATCGGCCGGCGGCTTGCTGCGCAGCGTGCTCTGGGACAACGCGGCCGCCGTGGTGATGACCTCGGCGACCTTAAGCGCCGGCGGCAATTTCCGCGGTTTCGCCGATGCGGTCGGCCTGCCGGACGAGGCGGTGACGATCAGCCTGCCCTCGCCGTTCGACCTGGAGCGGCAGGCCAGGCTTGAAGTGCCCGCCTTGCGCACCTTGCCGGACGATCGCGAAGGCCATGCGCGCGAAGTCGCCGAATGGCTGGCCGCGAACCTGGACTGGATGGCCGGCAACCTGGTGCTTTTCACTTCGCGCGCCAAGCTCGACCGCGTGCTGCAGGTGCTGCCGATCGAACACGTGCGCAAGGTGCGCGCGCAGGGTTCGTTGTCCAAAGCGCAGCTGATCGCCGAGCATCGGGAGGATGTCGAAGCCGGCAAGGGCAGCACCTTGTTCGGCCTGGCCTCGTTCGGTGAAGGCCTGGATCTCCCGGGCAAGCTCTGCGAAACCGTTGTCGTCACCCAACTGCCGTTCGCGGTACCGACCGACCCGGTCGGCGCGACCTATGCGGAATGGCTGGAATCGCGCGGGCGCAATCCGTTCATCGAGGTCAGTGTGCCGGATGCGACGCGCCTGCTGACCCAGTACTGCGGCCGTCTGATCCGCACCGAGACGGATACCGGTCGCATCGTATTGCTCGACCGCCGCGTCGTGCTGAAGCGCTATGGTCCGGGCATGCTCAAGGCCTTGCCGCCGTTCGCCCGTTCCATCGAGCGCGCCGCGTGAGCGTGTTGCGTGCTTCGTCGCTGCGTGCCGTGCCGTGGAAGAACGGACTTGGCACCACGCGTGAGCTGGCGGTGTATCCGGTCGGCGCGGACGCCGACAGCTTTGTCTGGCGGATCAGCATCGCCGACGTCACGGATGCCACGCCGTTCTCCTTATTCCCCGGCGTGGATCGCACCATCGCACTGCTGGACGGCGCAGGCTTCACCATGACACTGGACGGTGCTCGCGAATATGCGCTGACCACCGCGTTTGCCCCGTTTTCCTTTCCCGGCGAGGCCAGAGTCGATGTCGTGCTGGCCGGCGGCGCGACGCGCGACTTCAACCTGATGGTGCGGCGTGCTGCCGCGCGCGGCACGGTGGAGGTCTGGACTGGACGAGGCGAACGCCGGGTCCCCACCGACAGCGTCCTGCTGCACTGCGCCCATGGCGTCGTGCGCATTGGCGCCGACTCGATACCTGCCGGCGACAGCTGGCTTCCCTCGCCCGACAGGGCAAGCGCTGTGCTGGACGAGGGCGCCGTGGCGCTGGTGGTGAGGGTCGTCACGCTTCAAGGATGACTCCCGGCCTAGGCCGCGGACGGCCGCCTGGTCCATACTTGCGCCTGTCCCGTTACCCAGGCCAAACCCATGGCGGTACTGATCCTAGGTCTCGTACTGTTCCTCGGCATCCATTCGCTGCGCATTTTCGCGCCCGCCTGGCGGGACCGACAGGTCGCGCGCCTCGGCATGATGCCGTGGAAGGGACTGTACGCGGTGGTCTCGATCGTCGGTTTCGTGCTGATCTGCTACGGCTTCGGCCAGGCGCGGCTGCACCCGGTCATGCTTTATGAACCACCCGCCGCGCTGCGCCATCTCAACGGCCTGTTCGTGCTGGTCGCCTCGATCCTGCTGTTTGCCGCCTACGTGCCGAACAACCACATCAAGGCGCGCCTCGGCCATCCGATGCTGCTCGCGGTAAAGGTCTGGGCCTTCGGCCACCTGCTGGCCACTGGCATGCAGTACGACCTCGTGCTGTTCGGCGCGTTCCTGATCTGGGCCGTCGTCGACTTCATTGTTTCGCGCCGCCGCGACCGTGCGCTGGGTGTGACCTATCCCGCGGGCACCGTGCGCGGCGATGCGATCACCGTGCTGCTCGGCATCGTCTTCTTCGTGGTCTTCGCCTTCTTCCTGCATACACGCCTGATCGGCGTGAATCCCTTCGCCTGAGGAGCCACCATGGTCGCTTTCCTGCTCTGGGTCCTGTTGTTCGTCCTCTGCTGGCCACTGGCACTGCTGGTCATCGTGATCTATCCGCTGGTGTGGCTGATCAGCCTGCCGTTCCGCCTGGTCGGCATCACCTTCGAAGCGCTGTTCGCCTTCCTGCGCGGCATCCTGTTCCTGCCGGCCCGGTTGCTGCGCGGTCGCCCCGCGTGAGTCGCGTCGAGCTGCCGGACGCGCCATCGTGTGCGCGTAACCGCGATCCGATCCTCCAGGTGCTTGCCGGGCATTTCGCGGACCGTTCGCATGTACTGGAAATCGGTAGCGGTACCGGCCAGCACGCCGTGCATTTCGCCGCCAGCCTGCCGCAACTCATCTGGCAGACATCGGATCGGGAGGAGTACCTGGACGGTATCCGTGGCTGGCTGGCGGAAGCCGGGCTGGCCAATACGCCGGCACCGCTATTGCTGGATGTCGACGGCGACTGGCCCGCGGCGACCTTCGACGCCGTGTTTACCGCGAACACCTTGCACATCATGAGCTGGGCCCAGGTCGAGCGAACGTTCGCGATGCTGCCGACGGTCACCGGCGACAACGCGAAGCTGGTGGTCTATGGGCCGTTCAACGAGAACGGGCGCTTTACCAGCGACAGCAATGCCGCCTTCGAGGACTGGCTGAAGGAACGTGGCGAGCATATGGGCATCCGCGATATCGGGGCGGTGGACGCCCTGGCCGGCAAGGCCGGTTTCGCCATGATCGAGAACCTGCCGATGCCGGCGAACAACCGCATCGTGGTCTGGCAGCGCCGCGCCTGAGCCGCCCTTGACGGGCGATTCACGGATACCGGCCTCTGATGCGCATGTCGCCGGAGGATGCCGACATGCGCTTTTCCCTTGCCTTGCTGGGCCTGATGGCCGCCGCGAATACGTCGTCCGTACCCGTGCAAGCGATTGCCAGGCTGGATCGGAAGCGCTATCTCGGCACCTGGCACGAGATCGCGCGCCTGCCGGTGTTCTTCGAGCGCCATTGCGACCGCAAGGTCATCGCCCATTACAGCGCCAACGGCGACGGCACGATCAAAGTTCATAACGTCTGCACCAGGGAAGACGGCAGAACGATCGCCGCAGATGGACTGGTCCGTTCCGGCCGGCGCCGCAAACCGGCGGAACTGAAGGTACGGTTCGCGCCGTGGTGGCTTGGCTGGCTGCCCTTTGTCTGGGCGAATTATTGGGTGATCGCGCTCGATGTGCAGGACTACCGCTGGGCCATGGTCGGCGAACCGCGCCGCAAGTACCTCTGGATACTCTCCCGCGATCCGTCGATCGACCGGGTGACGTTCGAGAACCTGAAGGCACGGGCGCAGGACATGGGTTACAGCCTCGCGCCGTTGATCGTCTCGGGCGAAATCCGCTGAGTCGCTACAATGCCGCTTTCGACCTGTCGCGGAAAGCGTGTGAGTATCCCCTGCCCTTGCGGTTCGTCCCGCTACATCGACTGCTGCAAACCTTTACACGATGGCGAATCCGCGACGACCGCCGAAGCCTTGATGCGTTCGCGCTATAGCGCGTATGCGCTCGGCCTTGAGGATTACCTGCTGGCGACCTGGCATCCATCGACGCGACCACGCGCGCTGGAGCTGGCTGCACAGGTGCCGGCGCCGACATGGCTTGGCCTGAGCGTGAAGCAGCATCGGCCCGATGGCGATCGCGCCACGGTCGAGTTCGTCGCCCGCTCACGCGTCGGTGGCGGCAGCGCGCAGCGGCTGCATGAACTGAGCCGTTTCGTGCGCGAGGATGGGCGGTGGTTCTATGTGGATGGGGATATTCGCGGCTGACCTGTGTCGCTCGACTTGTTTTTGACCGTCATACCAGCGAAGGCTGGTATCCAGTGGCATCAGTGGTCGGTGGTCGCCACTGGACCCCGGCCTGCGCCGGGGTGACGGTGAGGGGAATGGGTGCCGCGCTCTGCTCTTGCTCGTCATACCAGCGAAGGCTGGTATCCAGTGGCGTCAGTGGTCGGTGGTCGCCACTGGACCCCGGCCTGCGCCGGGGTGACGGTGAGGGGGTGTGTGCCGTGCTCTGCTCTTGCTCGTCATACCAGCGCAGGCTGGTATCCAGTGGCGTCAGTGGTTGGTGGTCGCCACTGGACCCCGGCCTGCGCCGGGGTGACGGCGAGGGGGTGGGCGACGCGCTGCTCCTGCTCTCTGCTCGTCATACCAGCGAAGGCTGGTATCCAGTGGCGTCAGTGGTTGGTGGTCGCCACTGGACCCCGGCCTGCGCCGGGGTGACGGTGAGGGGATGGGTGCCGTGCCTGCTCTTGCTCGTCATACCAGCGAAGGCTGGTATCCAGTGGCATCAGTGGTCGGTGGTCGCCACTGGACCCCGGCCTGCGCCGGGGTGACGGTGAGGAGGCGTGTGTGCCGCGCTCTGCTCTTGCTCGTCATACCAGCGCAGGCTGGACGCCGGGAGCGTAGCGACCAAGAACAGCGAAGCTGGCCCGAAGGGTGAGCGCCGCAGGCGCGAATCATCCAGTGGCCTCGGTGGTCGGTGATCGCCACTGGCCCACGGCCTGCGCCGGGATGACGGCGAGGGTGATCCTAGGGTTTCGCTTGTCCCGCGAGGATCGCGGCTACTTCCGGATGCGCGAAGAACGCGACCAGTCGACGCGACTCGGAAGGCCCGGCACCTTTGGACCTCCAGTCCCCGACTTCGCGCGACTTCAGTTCTTCCAACGTGGCATCGCCGGCAAAATCTGCCGCCGGTATGCCCAATGCCCGCAACCACGCATCCAGCGGCTGCTTCCGCGCACGGGCGAAACGTTCGGCAAGTTCACCTGCCTGCTTCTCGCCGATGCCCGGAACAGCGGCCAATTGCGCCGCATCGAGCGAGAATGCATCGAGAACGCCGCGAACCAGCCCGGCATCGACCAGAGCACGCCACGTCCCCTCTTTCACACCGTCGATTTCCAGCCCTTCCCGTCGACCGAGCCATGCGAGCCGTGCAATGAACTGCGATGCGCAATCGGACGACCAGCGCCAACAGCTGAGTTCGTGATAGCGCCGTGGATCGGGCGGTACGACTTCGGGCCGGTCCAGTCCACGCCAGACCACCGAATCCACGCGCGGAATGGTCAATCCACCCAGGGCGATGGCGACACGGTCGCCGGGGCGCACGTCGAGCTTGCGCCAGCGCGCGACCGAGCCGAGGCCGACACGGCGTACCGTGCGGTCGTCGACACGTACGGGATCGACGATCAGCAGCGGCGTGATGCGGCCGGTACGGCCGATGGTGAACTCGATCGCGCGGACATGGGCAAGGCCCTGGGCAGGCGGATATTTCCACGCGACGGCCCAGCGGGGTGGCGCCGGTTTCCAGTGCTTCGATGCGGGACGACGCCCCTGGCGAATGACAATGCCATCGGTGGCGAAGGGCATCGGCTGGTTGAACCAGCGCTGCCGCCATCGCGCGACGTCGGCGGCATCGGAAACGCGCTCGGTCATCGATCCGCCCGTCTTCAGACCCATGCGTTCGATGCCCAGCAGGCGCGCATCCATATCGGCCGGGCCATCGACCCAGTCCCAGACAAACAGATCGATGCGCGCCGCGGTGTGCGCATCGAGGCGATGCCGGGCCATTGCGCCGGCGACCTTGCCACGCGCACCGACGCCGCCATCCCGATGCTGCACATGCCCGCGCAGACGCCAGACCAGTTCGCCCTGCAGGACGACGCTTGCCGGACCCTGATGCAGCTGCTTCGGGACCGCGGCGATCTTCGCAACCTGCCCGGTCCAGTCCACGCCATACGCGCCGTCCCCGCGACTTAAGGCCAGGACCAGACGGCGGTTCTCGTAGAGGAGGGTAACGGCCACGCCATCGGCTTTTGGCTGCACCCACAGATCGCCTTGGTCGCGCATGCGTATCCAGTCGGCGACGGCACGTTCGTCGGCAAGCTTGTCCAGACCGGTCTGCGCGACGGGAAGCGCCTGCGTGCCACGCGCGCGACGCAACGACGATGACGGTTTGCCTGGGGAAAAGCATCGATTCCAGGCGGCAAGCATGTCCACCGACTGGTCGTAGATCGTATCGGCGACAGGAGTGAGGCCATCGCGGTGGTAAGCGATATCCCAGCTTTCGATGCGTTCGTGCAGGACGGCGATTTCGCGGTGCGCCTGCTCCGGCGTCCAGCGGGGGCAATCGGCGGCGATGGCCGCGTTGGAAACCAGCAAGGTAAGCAGAAAGACATGGCATCGCTTGCCCATGGCGCATTTCCATCCGGAAGGGACGGGCAGCGTATGCCGCGATGACATGGCGGCATGTCAGTCCAAAGCACGCCGACAGGTCGGCGTCCCTCATCCGCCCTTCGGGCACCTTCTCCCCATGGGGCGAAGGGAAACGCTTTAGTCGCCGCCCAGGCCGATGGCGGTTTCGCCCAGCGCGATGCCGCCGGGGCCGAAGCGGCGTTCGACGATGGTGATCGCATCGTCGTGGTCTACCGCGACGATGGTGCTGGCCCGCGTGCCGTAGTGTTCGCCGACGATGAAGGCGCTCGATAAGGCGCGTTCCCGCTCGATGCCGACGCCGGTATCGGGCAGCATGTCGTCCGGCCAGCCGGCGCTGTCGGCGAGCATGGCGAACAGGCTTTCGAAATCGTCGACGCCACCGACCTGGATCCACTGCCCCAGACGCTCGGTGAGCATCCTCGTCTTCGGCCAGGGAGCATTGAAGTCCGCGTTGGACAGGCCATGGATGCCGGCATCCACCGGCTGGGCACGGGCCTGCGGATGGTTACCCAGGTAGAACGCCTGCCGCGCGTCGAAGGTGAGCAGATTGAACGGGCGGTACTGCGAGGCGGTGTCCTGGAGTTCGCGCGCATGTTCGGCGGCGGGCATGGTGCTGCGCAGGTAGTCGGCGACGATCAGCCCACGGGAGAGGCCGTCGGGGCTGGCGCCCGGGTCGCGTACATTGGTGATGGCGCTGACCCGGCCGTGCGGCGCGGCACCGAGCCAGGTGCCACCGGCTTCCAGATCCCGGCCACCGACGATGTCCGGGTGATCGTGCCAGGGTGCGAGCGGCGCCGTGGGACGCGCATGGAACTCGTCCCGGTTGCCGAGCAGCAACAGGCGCCAACGCGGGTGTGCTCGCCAGGCAAAGGCGATCAGGCACATGGAGCGGCAGGACTCGGCTGGGGCATGCGGACCATTGTCCGGGATGGGCCCGGACAATGGTAGCCAAAGGTCAGGCGGCGACGCGAGCCATCGCCGACGCCAGCATCCGGACGATCGAGCCTGCGGCTTCACGGCCGTCAAAGACCGCCCTGACGACCAGGTCCGCCCCGCGGACATTGTCGCCACCGGCGAAAATGCGCTCATGCGAGGTCTGCAGCGGCAAGCGGCCGTCGGCACCGACCACGATCCGGCCGCTGGCATCGAGCTCGACGCCATAGTCGGCGCACCATGCGGGCGGGCTGGGCTGGAAGCCGAAAGCCTGGATGACCACGTCGGCGCGCAGTTCGCTCTCGCTACCGGGCACATTGCGCGGGCGAGGCCGGCCGTCGCCGTTATCCACCAGTTGGGTCTCGACCACGCTGACCGCGCGTACCTGGCCGTTCTCGCCGAGCAGGGCCAGCGGCTGGCGTTGGAACAGGAATTCCACGCCTTCCTCGCGACTGTAGGCGACCTCGCGGCGCGAGCCGGGCATGCTGGACTCGTCGCGGCGGTAGACGCAGGTGACCGAGGCGGCGCCGAGGCGGATCGCGGTGCGGTTGCAATCCATGCCGGTATCGCCGCCGCCGAGCACGACGACGTGCTTGCCGGCGATGTCGTAGGCCGCTTCCGGGGCCTCGTCGCGCAACAGGCGTTCGGTATTGGCGATCAGGAATGGTAAGGCATCATGCACGCCTTGCAGCTCGCGGCCGTCGAGCTGGCCATCGACATAGGTATACGCGCCCGTGCCGACGAAGACCGCGTCGTAGCCCTCGAGCAGTTCGTCGAAGGCGATGTCCCGTCCGATCTCGACGCCGAGCCTGAACTTGACGCCCATGCCCTCGAGTACGTCGCGACGCGTACGCACCACGGCCTTGTCCAGCTTGAACGGCGGGATGCCGAACGTGAGCAGACCACCGATCTCATGCTGGCGATCGAAGACATCGGCGGCGATACCGGCGCGGCGCAGGCGGTCGGCACAGGCAAGACCGGCGGGGCCGGCGCCGACGATGGCGACGCGCCGGCCGGTTTCGCGTACCTGCGACAGGTCCGGGCGCCAGCCCTGGCGGAATGCCTCGTCGGTCACCCAGCGCTCGACGCTGCCGATGGTGACCGCGCCAAACTCGCCCTGCTCCAGCGTGCACGCGCCTTCGCAGAGACGATCCTGCGGGCAGACGCGACCACAGATCTCGGGCAGCGGGTTGGTTTCGTGCATCAAGGTCGCCGCCTCGAACAGGCGGCCGTCCTGGACCAGCTTCAGCCAGTTCGGGATGTAGTTATGCACCGGGCAGGCGTGCTCGCAGTAGGGGTTGCCGCAGTCGATGCAGCGCTCCGACTGCGTGGCCGCCTCGGACGAGGCGAAGTCGCCGGCGATCTCGCCGTAGCCGAGGACACGGATCGCGACTGGCACGGTCCGCGGGTTCTGCCGCGGCACCTCGAGAAAGCGGAAGTCCTTGCTGCTCATGCGGCGCTCCTCAGTTCCACGGCCAGCGCGTCGAGGCTTGCGGCCTTCGGCTTGACCAGCCAGAAACGCTGCAGCAGGCCGCGGAAATCGGTGAGCACATGACGGCCCCAGGCGCTGCCGGTGGTTTCGACATGGCGCGCGATCAGGCCACGCAGATGCTGCATGTAATGCTCCATGCCTTCGGGCGAGATGCGCACGATGTCGACGAGCTCGTGGTTGTAGCAGTCGACGAAGTCGCGTTCGAGGTCGAGCACATAGGCGAAGCCGCCGGTCATGCCCGCGCCGAAGTTGAGCCCGGTGCCGCCGAGCACGGCGACGATGCCGCCGGTCATGTATTCGCAGCAGTGGTCGCCCGCGCCTTCGACGACGGCGAGCGCGCCGGAATTGCGCACCGCGAAACGTTCGCCGGCACGGCCGGCCGCATACAGCTCGCCGCCGGTGGCGCCGTAAAGGCAGGTGTTGCCGATGATCGCCGCGTCCTGGCTGGCAAAGGGCGAATCGGACGGCGGCCGCACCACGATGCGCCCGCCGGCCATGCCCTTGCCGACGCCATCGTTGGCCTCGCCGACCAGGTCGATCTGCACCCCGCCGGCATTCCACGCGCCGAGGCTCTGCCCCGCGCTGCCCTCGAGCGCCAGCAGGATCGGGTGCCCGGCCATGCCGGTATCGCCCCAGCGCCGGGCGACCTCGCCGGACAGGCGCGCGCCGATCGCGCGATCGGTATTGGCGATGGGATAGCGGAAGCCGCCACCCGTGCCGTTGGCGACGGCATCGTCGGTGTCCGCGGCGATACGCATGGCCAGCGACGCCGGATCGCGCATCGGATTGCGCGCCAGCGTGCAGGCGGAATCGACCCTGCTGCCGAGGCCGTCTTCGGAAATCAGCGGCGACAGGTCGAGCTGGCGCTGACTGGGCGTGATGCCCGGCTGCTGCTCGAGGCGACCGCTCTGCCCGATCAGTTCGGCCAGGCTGCGCACGCCAAGCCGCGCCATATGCTCGCGCACGTCCTCGGCGACGAAGCGGAAGTAATTCATCACCATGTCCGGCAGGCCGATGAAATGCTTCTGGCGCAGGACCGGATGCTGGGTGGCGACGCCGGTCGCGCAGTTGTTCAGATGGCAGATACGCAGGTACTTGCAACCGAGCGCGACCATCGGGCCGGTGCCGAAGCCGAAGCTTTCCGCGCCGAGCATGGCCGCCTTGATCACGTCCAGGCCAGTCTTCAGGCCACCGTCGGTCTGCAGGCGGACGCGGCCGCGCAGGTCGTTCAGGCGCAGGGTCTGCTGGGTTTCGGCCAGGCCGAGCTCCCACGGCGTACCGGCGTACTTGATCGAGGTCAGCGGACTGGCGCCGGTACCGCCATCGTGGCCGGAGACGGTGATCAGGTCCGCGCCGGCCTTGACCACGCCGGCAGCCACGGTGCCGACGCCGGCATGCGCGACCAGCTTCACCGAGACCAGGGCCGAAGGATTCACTTCCTTCAGGTCGTGGATCAGCTGGGCGAGGTCCTCGATCGAATAGATATCGTGGTGCGGCGGCGGCGAAATCAGGCCGATGCCGGGCTTGGCATAACGCAGTCGCGCGATGGTCGCGTCGACCTTGTGCCCCGGAAGCTGGCCACCTTCGCCGGGCTTGGCGCCCTGGGCGATCTTGATCTGCAGCACCTCGGCATTGACCAGGTAAGCCGGGGTCACGCCGAAACGACCGGACGCCACCTGCTTGATCTTGGAGGCGCGTTCGGTGCCGTAGCGCGCGGGATCCTCGCCGCCTTCGCCGGAATTGCTGCGTGCGCCGAGCCGGTTCATCGCGATCGCCAAGGCTTCGTGCGCTTCGGGCGACAGCGCGCCGAGCGACATGCCGGCGGAGTCGAAGCGTTTCAGGATCGCCTCGACCGGCTCGACCTCATCCAGCGGCACCGGCGTACCGGCGCGTGGCGAGAGCAGGTCGCGCAGCGCGGACGGTGGACGCGTATCGACGTATTGCGCGTAGCGGCGGTAGTCGGCCGGATCGCCGGTGCGCACCGCCACCTGCAGGCTGGCGATCACGTCCGGGTTGTACATGTGGAACTCGCCGCCGTGTACATATTTGTACAAGCCGCCGGCGCGCAGCGACTGCGCCTCGTCCCAGGCTTCGGCGGCGAGCACGCGCTGTTCGGCTTCGAGGTCGGCGAAACCGGAACCGCCGATACGCGACGGCGTGCCGGCGAAGCACAGGGCAACGACTTCCGGCGCCAGGCCGACGATTTCGAACAGCTGGGCGCCGCGATAACCGGCAACGGTCGAGATGCCCATCTTCGACAGGATCTTCAGCAGGCCCTTGCGGATGCCGCGGCGATAATTGCGGCCGATCTCGCGCGAGGCGCCCTCGCCATTGCGGATATGCCCGCTGCGGCCGAGGTCGAACAGGCTCTGGTAGGCCAGCCACGGATAGATCGCGGTCGCGCCGAAGCCGAGCAGGCAGGCGAAATGGTGCGGATCGCGCGGCGTCGCCGTCTCGACCATGATATTGCACTGGCAACGCAGGCCGGCGTCGATCAGGCGCGAATGCACCGCGCCGACCGCGAGCAGGGAATGAATCGGCAGCAGGTCGCGCTGCGGGTAGCGATCGCTGAGGAAAACGATCTTCACGCCGCGGCGCACCGCCGCCTCGGCATCGTCGCAGATGCGGCGGATCGCCGATTCGAGGCCCTCGTCGGCGCCGTACATCAGGTCGAAGCGCGGCGTGTCCTGGTATTCGGGCGTGCGCCAGGATCTGGCGCAGCTTGCGCTGCGAGAGCACCGGCGAATTGAGCAGGATCTGCCGCGCGTTCTCCGGCCCCAGTTCGAAGATGTTGCGCTCCTGGCCGATCTGAGTCACCAGCGACATGACCAGCCGCTCGCGCAGCGGATCGATCGGCGGATTGGTGACCTGGGCGAAGCCCTGGCGGAAGCGGTCGAACAGCGGGCGGATCTGCCGCGAGAGCACGGCCATCGGGGTGTCGTCGCCCATCGAGCCGGTGGCCTCGGCCTCGGTCTCGGCGATCACCTTCAGCACCGACTCGCTTTCCTCGCGCGAGAGCCCGTACAGTTTCTGGTAGCGCTTCAGTTCGGAGGCGGGCAAGGGCTCGGCGGCAAGGCTGGGATCGATCAGGTCGGACTCCAGGTAGCTCACGCCGGCGCGCAGCCAGTCGCGGAACGGTGCGCGCTGGCGGTTGATCGCGTCGATGTCGGCATCGTGCAGCAGGCGATGCTCGCGAAAATCCACCGCGATCATCTCGCCCGGCCCGAGCCGGCCCTTGGCGACCACGCGCGAGGAAGGCACGTCCCACAGACCCGCCTCGGAGGCCACGATCAGATGATTGTCATCGGACAAGGCCCAGCGCGCCGGACGCAGGCCGTTGCGGTCGAGCGTGCATGCCGCGTAGCGCGCATCGCACATCACCAGGCCGGCGGGACCGTCCCAGGGTTCGCAGTGCAATGCGTAATACTCGTAGAACGCGGCGAGATCCTCGTCGAGGTCCTCGCGCGCGGCGTAGGCGGGCGGCACCAGCACGCGCATCGCGGTGAGCAGGTCCATCCCGCCGGTCAGCAGGACTTCCAGCGCATTGTCCAGGCTCTCCGAATCCGAACCGCTCTGGCGGACCAGCGGGCCGATGTCGGTCAGGTCGACCTTTGAGGAACGCAATACCGCCGCACGGGCCTGCATCCAGCGCCGGTTGGCGCGGATCGTGTTGATCTCGCCGTTGTGCGCCAGCAGGCGGAACGGTTGGGCGAGCCGCCACTGCGGCGAGGTATTGGTCGAGAAGCGCTGGTGGAAGACCACCGCGTCGGCGGCCAGTGCCGGATGGGCGAGGTCCGCGTAGACCTGGCGCAGGTGGCCCGGTGCGGCCATGGCCTTGTAGCCGATCACCTGGGACGACAGCGAGACCACGTAGAACTGCGGATCGCCGGCCAGGGCGGTTTCCGCGCGGCGACGCGCGCGGAACAGCGCGACCTCGAAGGTCTCATCGTCCATCGACGCCGCGGCATCGACGAAGACCTGGCGCACGCGCGGCATCGACGAGGCAGCCAGCGGACCGCAGGCGGCCGGATCGACCGGCACGTCGCGCCAGCCGGCGACGATCGCGCCGGCCTCGACGAGCTGGCGCTCCAGTTCGCGCGCACCGGAGTCGTCGCCCGCCGGATCGAGGAAGACCAGGCCGGCCGCGAAACGTGGCGACAAGGCGATACCCGCCTCCGCCGCCAGCGCGCGCAGCCAGTCGTGGGCCCGGTGGATCAGCACGCCGCAGCCGTCGCCACTGATGCCGTCGGCGTTGACGCCGCCACGGTGCGAGAGCCTGGCCAGCGCGGCGAACGCGGTATCGACCAGCGCGGCGCTGGCGTGGCCGTCGACCTGCGCGACCAGCCCGAAACCGCAGCTGTCGTGTTCGAACGCCTCGTCGTAGAGGCGCGGATTTCCTTGCGTCACCATCGCCTCCTCCTGGCATCAGGCTGTGCTGGGTAGAACAATGTGGGTGTTTCCAGGCAGACCCGTCCCTTGCGGCGATAAAAGGCAGCCGCCAAGGGAGCGCGAGAGGCATGCGCCCCACTTTACGCATATTTGCGGCAATGCGTCAAAATGTTTTGGACGTCCAAATCGCGCCGACCCGTGCGACGCGGGCGGCATCGCGCCAGACCAGGCTGCCAGGAGTCCGACAGGGCGGCCGTTTTCCTGCATACCACCCCGCGGCGAAGGCCCATGAATAAGTGATAATCCCGGCATGCACCCAACGCCCCGACTCCTCCCCTTCCTGCTGCGAGGCTGCCTGGCGGGCAGCCTCGCCTGCGCCCTCGCCGGCTCCGCCCTGGCCGCCCAGGACGCAAAGCCCAAGGCCGAGCAGGCCGAGGCGAAGCAGAAACTGGATGACGTACGCACGCGCATCGAGTCCCTGACCAGGGAACAGCGCGACACCGCCAACCAGCGCGACAGCGCCAACGCTGTCCTGGCAAAGCAGGCCGAGCAGCTGTCCGCCGCCGCCAAAGCCGTTCGCGACACCGACAACGAACTGGCCGCCCGCCAGCAGGACCTCGCCCAGCTCGGCGAGCAGCGTGCCGCCCTGCAGAAAGGGCTGGAGGCCCAGCGTGGCGCGCTGGACGACCTGCTGAGGGCGACTTACAGCCTCGGTCGCGGCTCGGACCTGCAGTTGCTCCTCGGCGACCAGGACATCGCAAGAATTTCCCGCGCCCTGGCCTACTCGCGCTACTTCCAGGAAAACCGGGTCGAGCGGATCAAGGGCCTGGTCGCGGATCTTTCGCGCCTCGAGGAGGTCGAACTGGCCATCACCAACGAACAGAAGGCGCTTGAAACGGCCAAGGCCGAACGCGAACAGCGGGCGAAGGCCCTCGAGGCGCAGCGCGGCCAGCAGCAGAAGCTGTTCGCCGACACCGACGCGAAATACAAGGACCAGGCCCAGCGGCTGGCCGCGCTGAAGCAGGACGAGCAGGCGATGAACGCCCTGGTCGCCCGGCTGCAGAAGGTCATCGACGAGGCCCCCAGGGTCAGCGCGCCGTCGGCGCCCAAGGGCACCCCGGCCGGTGCGCCGGCGGCCAACCTGCGCGGCGACCTGCCCTGGCCGGCGGCCGGTGCGGTCCATGAATACGGCGCCGGCGTCACCATCGTCGCCACGCGTGGCGGCGAAGTGCATGCGGTAGCCCGTGGACGCGTGGTTTTCGCGAACTTTCTACGCGGCTACGGCATGATGTTGATCCTGAACCACGGCGACGGCTGGATGAGCCTGTACGGCAACAACGAGACACTGCTGCATGGCGTGGGCGACATGGTCGAGGCCGGCGAGTCCGTCGGCACGGCCGCGGCGCCTAACGGCGCCAATGGCGGCGTGTACTTCGAGTTGCGCCAGAACGGCAAGCCGGTCGATCCGCGGTCGTGGCTGAGCAAGCGGAAATAAATGCAAGACTTTCGGAGATTACGGATGCGTCATTCCACCCTCACGCGCGCCTGCCGGATCGCGTTCGCCGGCTCCGCGCCGCTGCTGCTGGCGCTGGCCGGGAATGCCTTCGCCCAGGCCGCGCCGCAAAAGCCCCTGCCGCAGCCGGATGCACCCGCCTCGTCCTCCACGGCGGCGCTGCCGCCAGCCGATGCCGCGGCATCGTCGGGCACGGCGGCGGGTGCCGATCGCGTCGACCTCGACGACGTCCGCAACTTCACCCGCGTGTACCAGATCGTCCGCCAGGCCTATGTCGAGAAGGTCGACAACAAGACCATCATGAAGGCGGCGATCAGCGGCATGCTCACCGGCCTGGACCCGCACAGCGAATACCTGGACAAGGACGGCCTGGCTGAACTGGACGAGGACACCACCGGCCAGTACGGCGGCCTCGGAATCGAGGTGCTGGAGGTGGACGGCACGCTCAAGATCATTGCGCCGATCGACGACACGCCGGCCTCGCGCGCCGGCATCAAGCCGGGCGACACCATCATCAAGATCGACGACAAGCCGATCGACTCGGAAAACATCGACGAGGGCTTCAAGAAACTGCGCGGCGATCCGGGCAGCAAGATCAGGCTGACCATCGTCCACGAGAAATCGGACAAGCCGATCGACCTGGACCTGGTCCGCGAACGTATCGCCGTGACCAGCGTGAAGGTACGCGAACTGGAGTCCGGTTACGTCTATATCCGCCTGAGCCAGTTCCAGGAAGATACCGCGACGGACCTTGAGAAGAAGCTTGGCGACTTCATCAAGAAGCACGGTAAGCCGAAGGGTGCCGTACTCGACCTGCGCTCCAATCCTGGCGGCCTGCTGACCACCGCGGTCGGCGTCAGCGACGATTTCCTCGAGTCCGGCGTGATCGTCACCACGCATGGCCGCCTGCCCGATGCCAACCTGCACTTCGACGCGCATCCGGGCGACCTGCTGGGTGGCGCGCCGATGGTGGTGCTGGTGGACAACGGCACGGCTTCGGCCGCCGAGATCGTTTCAGGCGCACTGAAGGACCATCATCGCGCGCTGATCATGGGCCGCCGCACCTTCGGCAAGGGCGTGGTCCAGACCGTACTGCCGCTGGATCAGGACCATGCGGTGAAGATCACCACGGCGCGTTATTACACGCCGAACGGCACATCGATCCAGGCCGAAGGCATCAAGCCGGACATCGCCCTCGCCGACCTCGCGGTCAACAAGAGCGACACACCGCCCCAGCTGATCGGTTCCGAGGCGGATCTGCCGAACCACCTGGTCAACGAGAAAGCGAGCGCCGACGACAAGAACAGCGCGGACGACGACGGCAAGCTCGCGATCCAGGATTACGCGCTGTCGCAGGCGTTGAATGTACTGAAGGGTCTGTCGCTGAATCGCGCGGCCAGGTAGCACGTCGCTCCGTCTGGCTCGCCCTCATCCGCCCTGCGGGCACCTTCTCCCGCTGGGAGAAGGGATAAGCATCGCGCACTTGCCGCTTGTCTCCCTCGCCCGGAGGGAGAGGGTCGGGGTGAGGGGGAGCCAGGGTGCCGCTTCGTCTGGTTCGCCCTCATCCACACTGTTGGCACGTTCTCCCTCCGGGAGAAGGGACAAGCTCTCAGGCTGGATGGAGGAACCGCAGCAGCAACTGCGCGGCGATCGCCCACATCACCAGGGCGATCGTTACATCGAGTACCCGCCACGCCATCGGCTTGCGGAAGATGGGAATCAGCACACGCGAGCCATAGGCCAGGCTGAAGAACCAGGCGAATGAGGCCAACACGGCGCCTGCGCCGAACAGCATGCGCTGGCCGAACACCGGATAGGCCGCTGACAGGCTTCCGATCAGCACCACGGTGTCGAGATAAACGTGCGGGTTTGCCCAGGTGAATCCCGCGCAGGTCGCCAGCACCGCGAACAGGCTTGCCGGCGGCGCATTGCCGTCGACGTTCATCGCCACTGGATGCAGCGCGCGGCGAAATGCTGAGATGCCGTACCACGCGAGCACCGCCGCGCCGGCGATGGCGATTGCCGTCATCAAGGTGGGATGACTGCCGATCGCGGTGCCGAGCCCGGCCACGCCGGCAATAATCAGCAAGGCATCGGACAGGGCGCAAAAGAGCGCAACGGGGAAGCGATGCTGGCGCAACAGTCCCTGGCGCAGCACGAAGGCGTTCTGCGCACCGATCGCGATGATCAGCGATGCGCCAAGCAGAACGCCGGCGATGAAAGGCATGCCGTGGGCGGATGAAATATCCATGCTACTTCCTTGTGGCAACGGGAGCCGGACAACCGGCAATCAGAGCGGCGGCCGCAGATCGCTCGATGGGGCAACCGGCTTCAGCAGGAAGCGCACCGCGAGCAGGCCGAGTTCGTAGAGCAGGCACATCGGCACGGCGAGCATGATCATCGAGATCAGGTCCGGCGGCGTGATGAAGGCAGCGATCGCGAAAGCACCCACGATGGCGTAGCCGCGGCCCTTGCTGAGCTTCTCGGCATCGACCACGCCGATCGCGGCGAGGATGACCACCGCCACCGGAACCTCGAAACAGAGGCCGAAGGCGAAGAACATCAGCATCACGAAATCGAGGTAGTGCGTGATGTCGGTCATCATCTGCACGCCCTGCGGCGTCACCGCCGTCAGGAACTTGAAGGCCGCCGGCAGCACGACGAAATAAGCGAAGGCGCAGCCGGCGTAGAACAGCACCAGCGCGGCGACCAGCAGCGGGCGTGCCAGGCGCTTCTCATGCCGGTACAGGCCCGGGCTGACGAAGGCCCACAGCTGGTAAAGAATCATCGGCATGCTGACGAACAGGGCGACGTAGAAGGCCAGCTTCAACGGCGTGAAGAACGGGCTGGCGACCTCGGTGGCGATCAGGTGCGCGCCGGCCGGCATGCGGTCGACCAGGGGCTGGGCCAGTTCCGCGTAGAGGCGGTTGGCCACGGGCACCAGGGCGAGCAGCACGATCAACAAGGTCACGATCGCGCGCAGCAGGCGCGAGCGCAGTTCGATCAGGTGGGAGAACAGCCCCTGTTCGAGCCCGTCCTCACCGGACGGGCCGGGGTCAGCTGCGGTCATGCAAATCGTCTCGGGGCGCGGTTTCGGCAACCGTGGTTTCGGTGGTCGGTGCTGGCGCTTCGGCCTCGATGCGCGCCGCCGTCTGCCGTTCGGTGAAGGCGTCGCGGACCTGGCCGGCGGTGGCGTTCAGATCGCTGCGCACGCTGTCGTGGGTCTGGCGTACATTGTCCGCCGCCTCGCGCAAGGTGCGCTTGATCTCCTCGGCCTGGATTTCGCGCTCCACTTCGCTGCGCACGCTGTCCCAGCCGTTGCGCATGCGACGGAGCAGGGCGCCGGCGGTACGCGCGGCGCCAGGCAGCTTCTCCGGACCAAGCACGATCAACGCGATGATGGCCAGGAGCAGCAGCTTGCCGAAGCTGATCTCGATCATTGCCGCGGAAACTTAGTGGGTGTTGCTGTCGCGCTGCGGCTGCGGCGCCTCGCTGGACGTCGGCTGCACCGGCGGGGCGACCGGCGGATCGGCGCGCAGCTTCTCGGCCTCGGCGGCACGACGGGCTTCCTCGTCGCCATCCAGGCCTTTCTTGAAGTCGCGGACGGCACCGCCAAGGTCCGAACCGATGTTGCGCAGCTTCTTTGTGCCGAAAATCAGCACGACGACGAGAAGCAGCAGGACGATATGGGTAATGCTCATGATGACCTCAGGGGCGCTTTCCGCTGCCGGATGGGGGGCGCGCGGAGTAAGGGGATCAGCGCTGAGTGTACTCCTCCAGGCGGTCGCGGAAGTCGACGACCGGGCCGGGGACATTGGTGACGCCGCCCTCGAAGATGCGTCGCGGGGTGATGCCGTCGCCGTAAATCGCCTTGTTGGCGTCGTAATCGATGCGCAGCGCCGATCCGTCGATGGCTACGCCCGCGAACAGGCCGCGCGAGCGCGAATAGGAGTAGATCTCGGCCTTGAACTGGTCGTCGGTGGAGGCCGTCGCGGTGCGGCCGACCGGGCCGGCCGCCGCCGAGGCATCGCCGCCGATGGTGAATTTTCCGTTGACGATCGAATCCACGCCACGCTGGGTGCGGAAGACCAGGATCACATCCGTGGATGAGACGCCGGCCTGGAAGCCGATGCTGCCGCCGGTCAGGGTGATGAAACTGGGATTGCTCCAGGTGCCGTCCGGGCCCTTGACCGAGATCAGGCCTTCGCCGCGACGGCCGCCGAAGATCAGGCCGGCCTTGACCATGTCGGGGATGACCGCGATCGCGTGGGCGTCGCGCAGCAGGTCCGTCGGGATCGACTTGTCCGGTGCCTGCATGATCTCGCTCAGCACCCGCACGGAGTTCTGCGCGCGCACCAGCGGCGGGTCCTCGGCATGGACGGCCATCGACGGCAGCAGTGCGATCAGGCCCAGGACGAGCAGGCGGCGCAGCGAAATCTTGATCATGCGGGTCTCCTTTGGAACGTATGCGGGATGGCGGTCGATGCCCGGGTGCGACATCGACCGCGCCGACGACGACGGCGCGTTATGGCAGACTTCGCCATCCACGTACCGCGGTCCCCAGCGCATGCCAGGCAAATCCAACTATACCGGCCTCGCGGGTTATTCCCATGACGTCCCGCCGCGCGCGGCGGTGCTCCTGGTTAACCTCGGTACACCTGAGGCGCCCACGGCGGCGGCGGTACGGCCTTATCTGGCGGAGTTCCTCGGCGATCCGCGCGTGATCGAATACCCGCGCTGGCTGTGGCTGGCGATCCTGCACGGGGTGATCCTGCGCATCCGCCCGGCCCGGTCGGCGCATGCCTATAGCCGGATCTGGACACCCGAGGGCTCGCCCCTGCGGGTCGGTAGCGAGGCGCTGGCTGCCGCCCTGCAGGACGAACTCGGCCGTCGCTTGCCCGGACCGGTCCGCGTCGCCCTGGCCATGCGATACGGCCGGCCCTCGGTCGCCTCGACCATCGCCGGCTTGCAGCGCGAGGGCGTGCGCCGCCTGCTGGTCCTGCCGCTGTACCCGCAATACTCGGCGACCTCGACCGGCTCGGTGCTCGACGCCGTCGCCGACAGCGTCAAATCGCTGCGCTGGCCACCGGAACTGCGCACGATCAACGATTATCACGACGATCCGCGCTATATCGATGCCCTGGCGGCCAGCGTCCGTCGCCACTGGGAAGCCCACGGCCGCGGCGAACGCCTGCTGCTGAGCTTCCATGGCATCCCCGAACGCTACCTGCATGCGGGCGATCCGTATTTCTGCCAGTGCCATGCCACCGCGCGCCTGCTGCGCGAGCGGCTCGGCCTGGACGACAAGGAGGCCCTGATCAGCTTCCAGTCCCGCGTCGGCCGCGAGCGCTGGCTGCATCCGTATACCGACGAGACCGTGCGCGAACTCGGCGCGGCCGGCCTGCGCCGGATCGACGTGATCAGCCCCGGCTTCGCGGTCGACTGCCTGGAGACGCTGGAGGAAATCGCGATGCAGAACGCCGACTTCTTCCGCGAGGCCGGCGGCGAAACGCTGAGCTATATCCCCTGTCTCAATGCGGAAGCCACGCACGTCGACACGCTCGCCGACCTCGTCCAGCGCCATGCCCAGGGCTGGCCGGAATTCGCCGCCGATTACGATGCGGCGGCGGTCGCCGCCGCCATGCGCGCCGCGCGACAGCGCGCCGAGTCGACCCGGCCATGAGCGACATCACACCCTCGAAAATCACACCCTTCGAACTCCGTATCGACATCCCGAACCTGCAGCTGGCCGGCCAGTGCTGGGGCGATCCGGACGCGCCGCCGCTGATCATGCTGCATGGCTGGCTGGACAATGCCGCCAGCTTCGCCCTGCTCGCGCCGCTGCTGGCGGCGCACTTCCGCGTCATCGCCCTGGAGCTGCCGGGTCATGGCCATTCGGCGCATTTGCCGCCGGGTGCCAGCTACCACTACACGGACAACGCCCGCGCGGTGCTGGCGGCGATCGACGCGCTCGGCCTGTCGCGCTTCGCCCTGCTCGGTCATTCGCTCGGTGCCGGCATTGCCACCCTGGTCGCGATCGCCGCGCCCGAACGCGTGCGCCAGCTCCTGCTGATCGAAGGCCTCGGCCCGCTGGGCGACGACGGTACGCAGACACTCGACCGTTTCCGCAACGCCATGGCGATCACCCGGATGGATCGCCGCCCGCTGCGCGTCTTCGCCGACCCCGACCAGGCCGCGCTCGCCCGTGCGATGGTCGGCGGCCTCAGCACCGAACTGGCCCGGCATATCGTCGAACGCGGCCTGCGCGAAGTCGACGAGGGCTATAGCTGGCGCAGCGACCCGCGCCTGTCCGAGCCGACCGCCGTGCGCCTGGCCGAAACCCAGGTGATGTCCCTGCTGCTCGGCCTGGTCACCCCGACCTCGCTCCTGCTGGCCCGCCCGGAGGCACCGTACCTGGATGCCGAAACCATGCGCATCCGCATCGACTGCGTCGCCGAAATCCATACCGAATCGATGGAAGGCGGCCATCACCTGCATCTGGAGCACCCCGAGGCGGTGGCCGACTGGGCGCTGCGGGCGCTGCAACGCTGAAAAATGGGAAAAAATGGGGTCAGAGTCATTTTTGGAAAAAATGGGGTCAGGAAAAAATGGGGTCAGAGTCATTTTTCACGGGCGAGTACTCGCTGAAACCGATTGTCGTCGGCGTGAAAAATGACTCTGACCCCATTTTTTGCCCGCGGTAGTGACTCTGACCCCATTTTTTGTTTCTAGCCAGATATCGCCAACCGCTCCGACCGATACAGATACGCCGTCACCAGCACCGCGAGTGCGGCGGCGCCGAAGCCGCCGGCGAGGCATAGACCGATCTGTTCCATCGTCATCGCATCGCCGCGCAGCACCTGCACGATGCCGAGGTTCTGTCCCAGCAGGGGCACCGCGTACATCCAGGTTTGCGCCTTGATCGGCAGCACCGCCAGCATCGCGCTCGGCAGGACCGGGATGATCATCAGGATGGAGAGATAGGTCTGCGCCTCGCGATAGCTCTTGGCGAAGGCAGCGACCAGCGATTGCAACGCGGCCAGCAGCACGACCAGCGGCAGCATCAGCAGCAGCACGTAACCGCCGAATCGCGGGCCAAGGTCGAGCGCGATGCCGAGTTTGTCGGTGGGGATGAAGAAGCCCGCGGTCGAGAAGGCGGCGATGCTGAGCAGCAGGCTGACCGTGGAGAAGGTGCAGATCGCGATCAGCTTGCCGGCGAGGATCTTCCAGCGCGGCACCGGATTGGCGAACAGCGGTTCGAGCGATTGCCGTTCGCGCTCGCCGGCGGTCAGGTCGATCGCCAGGTACATGCCGCCGAGGAAGACGGTCAACACGAAGAAATACGGCAGGAACGAGAACATCAGCGCCGAGCGCGATTGCGAGGTGGCCTGGTCGCGATCGGCGACCTGGACCGGCCAGGCCGTGGTCGGCGAAAGACCGCGCGCCACCAGCCGCATCGCGCCCTCGCGACGGCCGTAGCCTTCGATCACGCTGCGCACGCGTGCCACCGGCGTGGTGGCATCGCGGCGCGAGGAATCGAAGATCACCTCGACCTGCACCGCCTGGCCGCGGTTCCATGCCTCGGCATAGCTCGGCGCGATACGCAGCACCACATCCGCGCTCTGTTCGCGAATCGCCGTCTCCGGCTCGGCGATGCCGGGTTTCGGCACGATCCCGCTGGCCTTCAGGGCTTCGATCAGGTGCGGCGCCAGTTCGGCACCGATCACCGGTACCGACAGCGGCTGGTCGGCTTTCTGCAGTTCACGGTTGACCATGATGTTCATCAGCATGATGAACATCACCGGGCCGAGCAGCGGACCGGTGAGCAGGGCGTTGATCAGGGTCCGGCGGTCGCGCAGGTTCTCGCGGACTTCTTTGAGGAAAACGGCGATCACGGGCCTCATGCGGCAAGCCCCTCGTCGCTACCGATGATTTTCACGAAGGCATCCTCGAGGTTGGCTTCGCCGGTCTGCTCGCGCAGCGCGTCCGGCGATTCGTCGGCGACCACGCGGCCGTGCGCGATCACCACGATGCGATCGCACAAGGCTGCGACCTCCTGCATGATGTGGCTGGAGAACAGTACGCAACGCCCCTCGTCCTTGAGCTTGTGCATGAAACGGCGCATGGCGCGGGTGGCCATCACGTCCAGGCCGTTGGTCGGCTCGTCGAGGATCACGTTGCGCGGGTCGTGGATCAGCGCCCGGGCGATCGCGGTCTTGACCCGCTGGCCCTGCGAGAAACCTTCGGTGCGGCGCGCGGCGATATCTTCCATTTCCAGCGCGCCGATCAGGGCTTCGCGACGGGCGACCAGCTGGTCTTCCGGCACCCCATGCAAACGGGCGAAGTAATCGATGTTCTCCCGCGCGGTCAGTCGCTTGTACAGGCCGCGCGCATCGGGAAGCACGCCGAGCAGGCGGCGCACGGCCAGCGCATCGGTCGCCGCATCGATGCCGTCGACCAGGACCTGGCCGCGGTCGGGCGTCATCAACGTATAGAGCATGCGCAGCGTCGTCGTCTTGCCCGCGCCGTTGGGACCGAGCAGGCCGGTGATTTCACCGTCGCGCGCGGTGAAGCTGACGCCATTGACGGCATGCACGCTGCCGAAGGCCTTATGGAGATCCTTCACTTCGATCATGGCGTGGCTCCGTTGAAGCCGATAAAGACCGGGGTCGGGCCGAGCCGGTCGAGGCAACGCGCATCGAGCGCCCCCGGGTCGGCCTTGTCGATGAACTTTTCCAGCAGCTGCGGCATGCAACCGCGCGCGATCACGTTGTGACCCTGGCCCTTGAGCACGAAGTGGCGCGCGTTGGACAGATGCTTCGCCACCTCCTCGCCGTAGCGCGGCGGCGTGACCGGGTCGTACTCGCCGGACATGAGCAGGGTCGGCGTCGCGCCGGTCAGCGGCTCATGAAAATCCTTCGGGCGGTCGCCATGCGGCCAGATCGAGCAGGCGACGCGGAAGGCCTCGATCATCTTGTCGCCAAGGATGGTGTCCGCGTCCTGCGGTCGTGGGGTCAGCAGGTCGGCGTCCTCGCTGCAGATCACCGAATACTGCATGCCACCGTCCATGGTATCGCCGAGGTCGCCGGTGAGCAGCTTGGCCTGGCCGAGCAGCGGGCCGACATCGCCGCGTGCGGCGGCATCGATGGACATGGGCAACAGGGCCGCCGTCTCCGGCGTATAGGCGAACATCCGGACCACCGTGGCCAGTGCATGGTCGCTGAGCACGCGCTGGACGGATGCATAGGTCTGCGGGTCGCGGAAACTCACCTTGTGCGGGTTGGCGCGCAAGGCGTCGCGCAACTGGTAAAGCGTCTGGTACGGGTCGTCGAAACGCGCCTTGCACGGTGCACTGGCGGCGCAGCGGGCGAACTGCGCCTTCAGCGCTTCGTCGAGGTTGACCGCGAAGTCCTCGCCGAGCACCAGCGAGTTCGGCGCCACGCCATCGAGCACCATGCTGCGCACGGCATCGGCATGGCGCATCGCGTACTGCTGGGCGACGCGCGTGCCGTAGGAGACACCGACCAGGTCGTACTTCGGCGAACCCAGCGCCTTGCGCACGTCCTCCAGGTCCTGCACCGCGTCGGTGGTGGTGTAGAAACGTGGGTCCGCCTTGTCGGCGAGCGAGGCCAGGCAGGCCCTGGTTTCCTTGCGCAACTTTTCCATGTCGAAACCGGCGGCATCGTCGGCCGCATCCGCATCGGCGCCCTCCTTGCAGCTGAGCGGATGCGACTGGCCGGTGCCGCGCTGGTCGAGCAGCACCACATGCCGATGCGCCAGCAACGGCTGCATCGCCGGCACGATGGCGGGCCAGGCCTCGGTAGCCGCCTGGCCCGGGCCGCCGGCGAGAAACACCACCATATCGCTGGCGGCAACCTGTGCACTGCTGCGGACCACGGCGAGATTGAGCGTGATCTTGCGGCCACCGGGGTCGGCGCGATTTTCCGGCACCTCGAAGGGCGCGCACCAGGCCGCGCTGCTCAGGCCGCTATGCGGTTGCGGCAGTTCGCATGGCTTGAGGGTCAATGAGCCCAACCGCCAGGTACGCGGCGCGGCCGCCTTGCCTGTCGCGGGCGTCACCGACGCCTCCACGTCGCCGGAACTTTCGCGGGAAAAGAGATATTTGCCGCCGAGTATGGCGACGATCGCGATCGCCAGCGCGATGCGGATGCGTGGATTCATTCCCTTCATTCCTCGGGCAGGAAAATTGATTCGATCGTGAGTTCGAACAGCTTCGCGACCTTGAAAGCCAGTGGCAGGCTGGGATCGTACTTGCCTGTCTCGATGGCGTTGACGGTCTGTCGCGAGACGTCGAGTCGCTCGGCGAGGTCCGCCTGCGACCAGCTCCGTTCCGACCTGAGTTCACGGACACGGTTGTTCATCGGCCGCGGTAGTACCGGCGGACGAGGCACTTGGCGACGCCGAAACAGAAGAACAGCGCCGGCAGGACCCATATCGCCACCGTCTCCGCGCGCGGCTGCGGCAGCACGTTCGCGCTGAGCAGCAGGCCGTAGGTGAAGAAGCCAAGGCCGACGACCGCACCGGCCGCGACGATCGACTCCAGGTCGATGCGCCGCTCCAGCTCGTCCTGGTCGCGGATGACGCGGAACATCGCGCGAAGGACGAAGACGATCGGGATCACCGGGACCAGGGTCGCCAACACCCGCAGCGGCGTGCTTTCCAGATGCGGCAGCAGCCATACCGAACCCAGGAGCAGGACCACATAGGCCGCTATCGCTGGCCAGAACTCACGCAGGTAACGCTTGTGCACGGCGCGCATGGGTTCAGATCCCGTCGATGAAGTCGGTGAGAACCTGCCTGAATTTTTCCGGCTGGTCCACCGGCGTGCCCTGGTCGCCGTAGCGCTGGACCTTGAGGGTGCCGACGTTGAAGGATTCGGCGAGCGGGTGAATGCGCATGGGCGTGTCCTCCTGGATAAGCCTGACCCCATGTCAAGCCTCCTTGACATGAATCATGCGACTGATCCGGGGGGTGTGTCAAGCACCCTTTACATGCGAGGATGGGACTGCGGGAGATCCATGCCTCCCCGCTACGAGGCCCTGTCGTCCCCGCCGATCTCACGCTCAAAGGGGCCCCGGGAGAGCAAGAGCCGGCTGATCGCCGTGTATTTATTGTCGCCAGCTTGAAGGTCTGGCCTCAATGGACTCGCCCACAGGGTGGGCTCCCACGGTGAAGCCCAGTACACCCCTGCTACAGCGTGGAGATATACGCGGCGACCGCCTGGATATCCGCGTCGCTGAGGTTTTGCGCGACGCCATGCATCACGCGCGCATTGGTGTTGCCGCCACGCGCACCTGACTTGAAGTCGGTCAGCTGCTTGGTGATGTACAACGCCGGCTGTCCGCCGAGGGAGGGAAAGGTGACCCACGAAGGTTGCGGCGAAGCGGTCCAGGTCGGCCGCGGTCCACGCCCATCGGGGCCATGGCAGGCCTGGCACGGCGGTGCGCCGACGGCCGGGTCGCCGGTATGGAAGATCAGCGCGCCACGCGCGTTCGCGGCCCCGGGCGTGGCCGCCTTGTGGGCGAGCGAGGCGTAATGCGCGGCGAGGTTCTTCATGTCCTCGTCGCTGAGCGTGGCGGCCTGGCCGGTCATCACCGGGTCGTTGCGCTCGCCTTCCTTGAATTCCTTCAGCTGCAGGTAAAGGTAGGTTGCGGACTGTCCGGCGAGATTCGGGAAATTCGGCGCGATTCCGATACCGTTCGGCCCGTGGCAGGCGCCGCAGACCGCGGCCTTGGCAACGCCGGCCTGGGCGTCGCCGTGGATCGCCTCGACCTTGCGCAGGTCGACGACCCGGACGGGTTTGGGCGCATCCTGGGCCATGGCGATCGCGGCGACGGCGAGCCATGGCAGGGCGAGGAGCGGGCGCGAAGCGTTCATGGGCATCTCCTCACAACTTCACGTTCAACATGGCGCCCACCACGCTGACGCTGTAATGCGTCTGCGGACCCTCGTCGGTATAGATGCGATGGTCGTAGATCAGCGTGTCGTCGAAGCCGAGGTAGTGCCAGTCGAGGAAGCTGCCGCTTTCGTAGCGACCGAACAGGCGCAGGCCGACGTTGCGCGCCAGCGGGAAGCTGAGGCTCGCATCGAACGTGCTGGTGCGGTAATGGTTGTTCGGGAAGGCCTGGTCGCCTTGCGGGACATTCGGGTAGGTCAGCGCGGCGGGCGAGGCGAACGTGTAATTGAGTTTCGACAGCGACTGCGAGTAATTCCAGCCGAGATCCAGACGCACCTTGCCGAAAGCCTGCGAGAACGTCACGCCGGCGTTGTAATTGCGCTCGCTGTCCAGGTCCGTCCAGTATTTCGCCAGCGGGTACAGCGCGCCGCCGAAACTGGGATCCACGTCCGCCGGGGTACCGACCAGGGTCTCCTGATCCGCCACGTTGGACATCTTCAACCGGGTCGACTCGGCGCCGATATAGATACTCGCCGTGGTGGTCGCGGCGGGCTGCCAGTCCCAGGTCCCGGTAAACCCCGTCGTGCTGGTGTTCTGTCGGCCGATCTGGGTGCCGTACTGGTCGCGGCTGCCATAGAAGGTACCCGACACGGTCGAGGCCGTGCCCAGTGGATAGATCAGGATCAGCCTGCCCTTGGTTTCCTTGCGGTCGCTCATGTCGTACTTGCGCATCGCATCGACGGTGAAGGCCGTCGGCGCGACACCGTTGGCGGGCACATAACCGGGCAACGATTGCGAATAGAACGCCGCATAGGGATCGTAGTTATAGCGTCCGCCGTCGCGATCGCCGTATTCGAAGCTCGCACGCAAGGTGACATCGCCGAGCGACTTGCTGACCCAGCTCAGCTTCAGCCGCTGTTCGTCCAACCGGTCACGCTCGCGGTGCTTGGGCTGGTCGTGGTCGAAGGTATAGACGGCGCTCAGCGTATTCTTCTGGCCGATATTCCAGTCGCCGCCGAGTTCGAACAAGGTATCGTCATAACCGAAGGGCACGTTGGCGATCTGCACGTTCGAGGTGCTGTAGTAGCCGCGATCGAAGATGCCGACCTCGCCCGGCACCACCGTGCCCTGCGAGCCGTTCTCGGAAATGTAGCCGTACTGCCCGGTCAGCGGATTGAATGCCAGGTACCGGGTCTTGTTGTCTTCCTTGTAATAGCGCACCTCGGTATGCCAGCCGAAACTGGTACTCGGGTGGAAGCTCAGCTTGGCATCGAGCAACTGGGTATCGATGCGCGCATTGGCATCCTGTTGCGACAGCGATGCGCTGGTATTCCAGTTGGCACAGGGAATGATCTGCTGCAGCGGCCCTGCCGCGAAACCGAGGTTGCCGGTGCAATTGACCGGCGGCAACAGGCGGTCGTTCTGGCGCATCGTGCCGTAGGCAGCCGCCAGCGACAGCTGGCCCCGCCATTTCAGTTCGCGCGAAAGCTCCAGCCGGAGGTTGTGATAGTCATTGTCCGGCTCCAGTGAAAACTCACCGTTAGTGACCAGGCCCGCGGCGGGAACGCCGATCACCGGGCTGATCAGGAAGGGGTTCTGGTAGTCGAGCCTGTCCTTGTGGTCGCGAAAGAACGAGCCCGTATAGACCGCATTGAACCGCCAGACCTTGCCGACCTTGCGCAGGCCGAGATTGACATCGGTGGTGGAAAAGTCGATCGGCCGCACGGTTTCCAGCGCGCCCCCGTTGCCACCGAAGGGGGAGCCGGTACTGGGGAAGGCGTAGTTGAAGAACATCGGCCCGCCCCATAAGCGCGTACCGTCGCGTTTTTCGTTGCTGATCGAGGCGTAGCCGATCCAGTCGCGGTACAGCGCGCCTTCGAAACTGAGGCCCGAACGCGTACGTTGGGGTCCGAGGTCGCGACGGCGTGCATCGCGCGAGGCCTGCTGCACCGCCGCTACCGTGCTGTCGCCGGGAGTCAGCGATGCAGGCAGGGTCAGGTTGGTGCTGCCCACGCCATTCCACAGCGGGTAGGCCGTGGTCGACGTGACGTGAGGGATATCGCGATAGAACGCCTCGACGCGGTAGCTGCCATATTTGCCGGCACGCAACCGGTAGTACTGGTCGTCGCTGCTCAGATGACTCGCACGGAACTCCACGTACTGGCCCGTCTTGCGATTGTCAAACTGAAGTGCCAGCAGGCCAAGCGCGGCGCCGGTCTTCCAGCCGGCGTACTGGCGAAAGAACTCGGCGTTCTTGTCGCCACCGACATGGATATAGCCGAACTCGATCAGCCCTTCATAGGTCCAGTCCGAGCCCTGCCCCAGCGGTTTCACATCGTCGACCCTGGGCGGATACGGATATAGCGCACCCGATGGCGTGCGCAACATGCCGGCGTGCAGGTAGGACATGCCGTCCGGGTCGGCCGGCGAGCGCATCGGCGTCCAGCCGCGCGGATCGAGCACATTGCCGTACTGCATGTCGCCCACGCGCATGGTGCCACTGGTATCGCTGGCCGATGCGGTCGACGCGCATGCCGCCATCGCCATGCCGAGCAAGGCGGCGAAGGATTTCGGATGATTCGTGCACATCTTCGCTCCTCCCTATCGGCCCGCTCTTCATGGAGCTACTTGTGGAAGCGTGAGCCCGACGGATTGTTCGAGCCGTGGATATTCGTGTGGCAAGTCACGCAGGCACGGCCCATCAGACGCTCGTCCGGATGCAAGCCGTTGCCGAGGTTGGACGGCACCTGCAGGTCGTTCGGGTGGCGGGTCATGGTGTGGCACTGCTGGCAGAGCATCGGCAGCGGCGCCACCAGCAAGGTCTGCTGGTTCGAGCCGTGCGGGTCATGGCAGTTCAGGCAGCTCTCACGCACCGGCGCGTGCTCGTAAAGGAACGGCCCACGCTTCTCGGCGTGGCAGGTGTAGCAGGTCTCGTTGACCGTATCGGTCTTCAGCAGGGGCTTGGTCAGCGTGCCGTGTGGATTATGGCAATCCGTGCAGGCCATCTGCCCTTCCGGCAGCGGCATATGCGAACGGCGGTTGAACTTGGCGCGGATGTCCTGATGGCAGGTCGCGCAGACTTCGTTGATCGACGGCTTCGCCAGCACGCCTTCGGGTGACAGGCGCGCCATCGGGTTGTGGCAGTCGGTGCAGCTCAGCTGGCGCATCTCATGGATCGAGCCGGTCCAGTGCTGGCGCGCGCCGCCCGCATGGCAGCCGAGGCAGACGCCGGCCTGAACCTCCGGACCGGTCTTCGCATCGTGCGTGAAGGCGATGATCGAGCCGGGCGCCGTGGGATTCTTCGCATGTTCCGAACCCGGACCATGACAGGTCTCGCAGGCGGCCTGCGGACCGCTGTTCGCTGCGCCGGCGCGGAACGAAGCGACGTGCAGCGTGTGCGAGGCCTGGATGTTCTCCTGCGCGTGGCAGGCGATGCAGGTCTTGGCGCCGATCGGGTCGGCGTTCGGCATCAGTGGATTGGCCGGGATCGTCGCGGCGTCGAAGGGCGTGGCGGTACCGGTATCGGCTTCGCCGATGGGCGGGTGCGCCTGCATGCCCGCGTGAGGGCTGGGGCGATTCGCGCCCATGTCGGTAGGCGGCAGCATCCGGGAGATATCGCTCTGGGTCAGCGCCGTCGAGGACGGGCTCGCCGCTTCCTGTGCCCACGCGCCGCCCGGCCACGCCGAAAGCGCGAATATCGCAAAAACAAGCGCCGCGAACCCGAGCGGTGATGCACGCATGGCTTACATCCCCATTGGCTTTGCGTGATGTCGCGGCAGGACGGCACGGTCCCCAAACCGGTCTCGCCCCACCCCGGAGCGATATCCGCTGCAACGGCTGGCAGTATCGACCCCGCCGGGCGGATCGGTAAGGCGGTCCTGTCGGATTGATTGTCCAAGATTCTCGAACAATCGAACCACGAGCAGTGCCGTAGGAACCTGCGTCGGACGGGTGTAGCCTTGCCGTTCAACGGGTCCGGGAGGCCTGTGGAGGTCGGGGTGCAGGATCTCAACGACATCTTCTATTTCGTCCAGGTCGTCGAGCACGGCGGCTTCACGGCGGCCAGCCAGGTCCTGGGCGTGGCCAAGTCGCTGCTGAGTTTCCGGGTCGCCCGGCTGGAGAAGTCCCTCGGCGTGCGCCTGATCCAGCGGACCACGCGGCGCGCCAGCGTCACCGAACTCGGTCGCGAGTATTACGAGCAATGCCGGGTCATGCTCGAAGCCGCCGCGAAAGCCCAGCAAGTGATCGAAGTCGCCCAGGGCGCGCCCCGCGGGACAATCCATGTCGCCTGCCCGGTCCTGTTCGCCCAACTGCTGCTGGGGCCGCTCCTGGTCGAATTCCTGCAGCGCTATCCCGATGTCCAGGTCAACCTGGACATCGGCAGGCATCAGGTCGACGTGGTCGGCGGTGGCTACGACATCGCCTTCCGGGTGCGCCCGGTGGTCAAGGACTCCAGCCTGGTCGTGCGCTCGTTCGGCCTGGACCCGCAGACCCTGGTTGCCAGCCCCGCGCTGTTGCGACGCCACGGCATGCCCTCATGCCCGGCCGAGCTGGCCAGGATCGAAAGCGTCGACGTCGTTGCCGCGGACAACCGGCACTTCTGGACGCTCGCCGACACGGACGGCAATGCACGCCATATCGAACACCGTCCGAAACTGGCGACCGACGATCTCCAGCTGCTGTACCAGGCCGTGCTTTCGGGTATCGGCATGGCACAGCTCCCCGCCTTCGTCTGCCGCGATGCGATCCGCAACGGTGCGCTGGTCCAGCTGTTGCCTTCATGGGCGTTGCCACCGGGCAACGTCCACGCGGTCTACCCCTCGCGCCATGGCCAGACACCGGCGGTACGCTGCTTCATCGACTTCGTCGCCCAGATGCTGCCGTACGCGCTCGAACGCGTACAGCAGGGACTGACACCGGACACGATCGAGCCGGCGCTGCACGCCGTCTCGCGCTAGCGCGAGGAAATGTATTTCTCGCGGCGGATATGCTGGACCGGCAGGCCGGACTCCTTCAGCGAAGCAAACGCCGCGTCGACCATGTTCGGGTTGCCGCACAGGTAGGCGATGTCCTCGTTCGCCTTCGGCTCCAGCTCGGCCAGCACGTCCTGCACATAGCCCAGGCGGTCGTGCGGACGCGGGTTCGGTCGCGCTCCGCGGCTGAGGCAGGCATGGAAGTCGAAGCCTTCGTGCTCGCGGGCGAAAGCCTCGAACTCTTCGCCGTACAGCAACTCGCCCTCGTTGCGCGCGCCGTACAGCAGCACGAAACGGCAGCCGCGCGCGCGGATCAGTCCGGCAATCTGCGGCAGCATCGCCCGGTACGGGGTGACGCCGGTGCCGGTGGCGATCAGGATGTAGCGCTGGTTGGTGTCACCGTCCATCAGGCAAAACCGTCCGTACGGGCCGCTGGCATCGATGGTGCCACCCTTCTCCAGCTCGCCGAGCAGTTTGGTAGCCGCGCCGCCTTCGACGTAGCTGACCGCGATTTCGACCCGCCCGACCGGCGAGGCGCCGTCGCCGACCGTGCCCACCGAGTAGCTGCGCTTGGTCGCCTTGCCGTCGTCGTAATGGAAATGGACCTGGAGGAACTGGCCGGGAACGAAGGCCAGCGGCTGCCCGTCGGCGCGCTCGAAAGCCAGGTGGCGGACGCTTGGAGCGAGCATGAAGCTGTCCGCCAGGCGGAGCTGGAACTGTTCGGCCATGGAATTCTCTAGTCGATATACCGCACTGGGGCGCGCGGTAAAGACCGCTATAATAAGAGTCTTGTCTCCCCGGCGCAGCCCATGACCACCCCAGCACTACACGTCCAGGATCTTCGCAAGACCTACGGGAACGGCGTAGAGGCGCTCAAAGGCGTCTCCCTGACCGTCCAGCCAGGCGATTTCTTCGCCCTGCTCGGACCGAACGGCGCCGGCAAATCCACCCTGATCGGCATTCTTTCCTCGCTGGTGAACGCCTCCAGTGGCGATGCCGAGGTCTTTGGCGTCTCCATCCACAAGAACCGCAGCGCGGCGATGCAGCTGATCGGCCTGGTTCCCCAGGAGATCAACTTCAACCAGTTCGAAAAGCCCTTCGACATCTGCGTGAACCAGGCCGGCTTCTACGGCATCGGGCGCGCGGAGGCATCCCGGCGCGCCGAGAAATACCTCAAGGAGCTGCGCCTGTGGGACAAGGCGCACCATCAGGCACGCATGCTCTCCGGCGGCATGAAGCGCCGCCTGATGATCGCGCGGGCGATGATGAACGAGCCGAAGCTGCTGATCCTCGACGAGCCGACCGCCGGCGTCGATATCGAGATCCGCCGTTCGATGTGGCAGTTCGTCAGCGGCATCAACGCCGCCGGCACCACGGTGATCCTGACCACGCATTACCTGGAGGAAGCCGAGCAGCTGTGCCGCAATATCGCGATCATCGACCACGGCCAGATCATCCAGAACACCACCATGAAAAGCCTGCTGGCGACGCTGGACGTGGAGACCTTCGTGCTCGACGTCGTCTCGCTGCCGGCCCAGCTGCCGACGGTCCCGGGCGTCACCCTGCGTCGCGTCGACGAGCACATGATCGAGGCGGAAATGTCCCGCTCGCATGACCTCAATTCGCTCTTCGCCACCCTTTCCACGAACGGCATCACGGCCACTTCCATGCGCAATAAATCCAACCGGCTGGAGGAACTCTTCGTCCGCCTCGTCGAACATGGCCGGCAGACCCCGGGGGTAGCCGCATGAGCGCCTCGCTGAACATGGTCGCGCTGGGCACCATCGTCCGCCGCGAAGTCGCGCGCATCATGCGGATCTGGACCCAGACCCTGATCCCGCCGGCGATCACGATGACGCTGTACTTCGTCATCTTCGGCAAGCTGGTCGGTGCCCGCATCGGCCAGATGCACGGCTTCACCTATATGCAGTACATCGTGCCCGGCCTGGTCATGATGAGCATCATCACCAATAGCTACGGCAATATCTCCAGCTCATTCTTCGGCGCCAAGTTCGGCCGTTTCGTCGAGGAAATGCTGGTCTCGCCGATGCCGAACTGGGTGATCCTGCTCGGCTATGTCACCGGCGCGGTCACCCGCGGTCTGGTGGTCGGCATCCTGGTCCTGTTTATCGCGCTGTTCTTCACCGACCTGCACATCGTCCATCCGCTGATCACCTTCTTCTCGGTGCTGCTCGGCGCGACCGTGTTCTCCCTGGCCGGCTTCGTCAACGCGGTGTTCGCCAAGAAATTCGACGATATCGCCCTGGTCCCGACCTTCGTATTGACCCCGCTGACGTATCTGGGCGGCGTGTTCTACTCGATCGACCTGCTCGGCGAACCGTGGCGCACGATGTCCCTGGTCAACCCGATCCTGTACATGGTCAACGCCTTCCGCTTCGGCGTGCTCGGCGTCAGCGACGTGCAGGTCGGCGTCGCCTTCGCGGTGATGATCGCCTTCGTGGTCGGCCTGTCGATCGTGGCGCTGACCCTGCTCAAGCGCGGCGTCGGTCTTCGTTCGTGATGGATCTGGGGAACAGGGAACGGGGAACGGGGAACACCAGCGTCTCCGCGACCCCGGTGTTTGTTCCCCGTTCCCTGTTCCCCGTTCCCGCTCTCATATGCGCGTAAACAAATACATCAGCGAAGCAGGCCTCTGCTCGCGTCGCGAGGCGGACGAGCTGTTGATTGCCGGCCGCGTCACGATCAACGATGAAGTCGTCGGCACCGGCGCCAAGGCGCTGGACGGCGATGTCGTCAAGGTCGACGGCGAAGTCGTGGTCGCGCGCACCGTCGCGCCGGCTGCGGCGAAGAGCAAGGCGGTCTATATCGCGTTGTACAAGCCGGTCGGCATCACCTGCACCACCGACAAGGACGTCGACGGCAATATCGTCGACTTCGTCGACCATGCGCAGCGGATCTTTCCGATCGGCCGGCTGGACAAGGACTCCGAAGGGCTGATCCTGATGACCAGCAACGGCGATATCGTCAACGAGATCCTGCGTTCGGAGAACAACCACGAGAAGGAATACCTGGTCGGCGTGAACAAGCCGGTCACCGACGCCTTCCTCGCCGGCATGGCCAAGGGCGTGCGCATCCGCGGCCAGCTGACCAAGCCCTGCCGCACCCGCAAGATCGCCAAATTCGGCTTCGCCATCGTGCTGACCCAGGGCCTCAACCGGCAGATCCGCCTGATGGCCGCCGAGTTCGGCTACCGCGTCACCCAGCTACGCCGCGTGCGCGTGGTCAACGTCAAGCTCGGCCACCTGAAACCCGGCCAGTGGCGCAACCTCACCGACGCCGAATTGCAGGGGCTGCTGCCCAACCGCACCCAGTGGTAAGCGCCGCTGACGGTTAGATGCGATCATGGCTGTATGAACGCCTTCAAGACCCTCGCTTTGAAACCCGCCCTGCTGCAGGCCGTCGAGACCCTCGGCTATACGGAAATGACGCCCGTGCAGGCGCTGGCTCTGCCGCCGATCATCGAGGGTCGCGACGTGATCGCGCAGGCGCGTACCGGTAGCGGCAAGACCGCCGCCTTTGGGCTGGGGCTGCTGCAGCACCTGGATGTGGACACGATCCGCATGCAGGCGCTGGTGCTTTGCCCGACCCGCGAGCTCGCCGACCAGGTCAGCAAATCGATCCGCAAGATGGCTGCGTCGATGCCGAACGTGAAGCTGCTGACCCTGTGCGGCGGCATGCCGCTCGGGCCGCAGCTGGCCTCGCTAAGCCATGACCCGCATATTGTCGTGGGTACGCCCGGGCGCATCCAGGAGCACCTGAAGAAGAACAGCCTGCACGGTGGCGGCGTGAAGGTGCTGGTCCTGGACGAGGCCGACCGGATGCTCGACATGGGTTTCGAGGAAGCGATCGACGACATCATCGGGCGCATCGCCAAGCACCACCAGACCCTGCTGTTCTCGGCCACCTATCCGGAAGAGATCCGCAAGGTCAGCAAGCGCGTGCAGCGCGATCCGGTCGAGGTGACGGTCGAGACGCCGCATGACGAAGCTACCATCGAGCAACGCGTGTGCGAGGTCGAGCCGGCGCAGAAGATCGATGCGCTGACGCAGATCCTCCAGGCGCAACATGCGCCGTCGGCCCTGGTGTTCTGCAATATGCGCAAGGATACCGAGACCCTGGCCGCCGAGCTGGACCGTCGCGGCTTCTCCGCGCTGGCCCTGCATGGCGACCTCGAGCAGCGCGACCGCGACGAGGTGCTGGTGCGTTTCGCCAACGGCAGCTGCTCGGTCCTGGTCGCCACCGATGTCGCCGCGCGCGGTCTGGATATCACCGCGTTGCCGCTGGTGGTCAGCTACGACGTCGCCCACGATACCGACGTCCATACGCATCGCATCGGTCGTACCGGCCGTGCCGGCCAGTCGGGCATGGCGATCGTGCTGGCCGGTTCGCGCGAGTTGCCCAAGATCAAGGCGATCGAGGAGCGGCTGGGCGCGACGATCGAGCGATACCCGGCCAGACCGATCAATGGCGCGCGCAAGGTATTGAACCTCGCGCCGATGAAGACCCTGGTGATCGACGGCGGACGCAAGGACAAGATGCGGCCCGGCGACATCCTTGGCGCGCTTGACCGGCGACGCGGGGCTGAATGCGAAGGACATAGGCAAGATCGATGTATTCGCCACGCGTGCCTATGTGGCGATCAAGCGCGACCTGGCCAAGAAGGCGCAGGAGCGGCTGCTCGCGGGCAAGATCAAGGGAAGGAATTTCCGGGTGCGTTCGCTGGCGTAGGCTCGCCCTCATCCGCCCTGCGGGCACCTTCTCCCTCCTGGAGAAGGGAAAGAGCAAAGTTTCCGCAACCTGCCCCCTCTCCCGCTTGCGGGGGAAGGCTGGGGTGGGGGCGCCCTACGGAGCCAGGATGCGGATCTGACCGGGCGCCAGCCCGGCCAGCTTGTGGCCGCCCACCTCGATCCGTACCAGCCGCAACGTCGGCAAGCCCACCGCCGCCGTCATCCGGCGGACCTGGCGATTGCGCCCTTCGCGCAGGGTCAGGGTCAGCCAGCTTGTCGGTATCGCCTTGCGGAAGCGCACCGGCGGATCGCGTGGCCATAGCCAGTCCGGTTCGGCATCGAGCGCATGGACCGTGGCCGGCAAGGTCATGCCGTCATTGAGCGGCACGCCGTTGCGCAGGCGGTCGAGTGCCTCGTCGGTGGGCACACCCTCGACCTGGACCAGATAGGTCTTGGGCTGCTTGTGCTTCGGATCGGTCAGGCGATGCGCGAGGCCGCCGTCATCGGTGAGCAGGAGCAATCCTTCGCTGTCGTAGTCCAGCCGGCCGGCTGGATAGACATCTTTCTGCGAGACGAACCCGGCCAGCGTGCGCCGTCCCTCGACGTCGCTGAACTGGCAGAGGACGTTGAAGGGCTTGTTCAGCGCGATCAACATCCCTTCGACCGTCAGTGCGCCGGAGCAGCCGCCGCCGGCTTCACGAAGCGCAGCGTCATGCGGTCCGACTCGCCGATCGCCTGGTACTTCGCCTTGTCCTGGTCACCGAGCTCGTAGGTCGGCGGCAGGGTCCAGACACCCTTCGGATAATCCTTGGTGTCCTTCGGATTGGCGTTGATCTCGCTCTGGCCCTCGAGCTTGAAACCGGCCGAGGTGGCGAGCTTGATCACATAGTCGGTCGGCAGGTAACCGGTCTCCTTGGTTGCTGCCAGGTCGACGCCCGCGGCGGCACGGTGATCGACCACGCCGAGCACGGCACCCGGCTTCAGCACATCGAAGAAGCCCTTGAACATCTGTGGCGCGGAATCGGCCATCACCCAGTTGTGCACGTTGCGGAAGGTCAGCACGAGGTCGGCCGAAGCGGCCGGGCCGAACGACGGCGCCTTGGGATCGAAGGTGACGATGCGCGCCTTGCCGTACTCGGTGGCGTCGCCGTCGAATTTCTTTTTCAGCGCATCGGCGCCCTTGCCCGCCGTGACCGCGGCGATGTACGTGCCGTTGTCCTTGAGCAACGGCGCAAGAATTTCCGAGTACCAGCCGCCGCCCGGCGTGATCTCGATCACCGTCTGGTCGGGGCGGATGCCGAAGAATTGCAGGCTCTCGCGCGGATGGCGGTAGACGTCGCGCGCGCGATTCTCCGGCGAGCGCCAGCTGCCGGCGAGAATGCGATCGAGTTGTCCCGCCGTCATTTCACCAGCGCTCGTCGGTGGCACGACCTGCCCGGGCTGGTCGGATTCGACCTGTCCCGATGCCGGCGTGGCGGCGTTGCAGGCAGCGAGGCCGAAGAGGCCGGCGAGAGCGAAGGCAATCTTTTTCATCGGGATCACGAGGGAGGTTATACGGTGCGCAAAGGCTATCACGCCATGGCGATACGTCCACATGGCGAGCCTCCGATCGATTCCGCGCCTGCGTGGAACCGATCGGGGGCTCCCCGGCTTCGCTATGATGTTCCTTCCGGAGGATTCCGGCCCCCACGTAGCGACAGGACATGATGAAGCCCCTTCTCTCATGCCGTTACCTCCCGGCTCTGGCGATGCTCCCCGCACTGGCCATGGCGGCCGACCCGCCGCCGGCCGGCACCCTGCCCGCGATCGTCGTTACCGCGACGCGCACGGCGCAGTCTCCTTATGACATCCCCGCGACGATCGACGTGGTGGCGGCCAGGCCGGACGGCTCGCTCGACGTCAATGCCTCGGAATTGCTCAACGGGGTTCCCGGCGTGCTCGCGCGCGACCGGCAGAACTACTCGCAGGACGAGCAGGTCTCGATCCGCGGCTTCGGCGCGCGCTCGACCTTCGGCATCCGCGGCATCCGGCTCTATACCGACGGCATTCCGGCGACGATGCCGGACGGGCAGGGCCAGGTCTCGCACTTCAACCTCGATTCGGCCGATCGTGTCGAGGTGCTGCGCGGCCCCTTCTCCGCGCTGTATGGCAATGCATCCGGCGGCGTGATCCAGCTGTTCACCGCCGACGGCACCGATCCGCCGGAGTTTCGCGCGGGCCTGGCCGGCGGTAGCGACGGCATGCTTCGAGCGAACCTGAATGCGCGTGGCGTCGATGGGCCGGTCGACTACAACATCGACTTCACCCACTTCCGCACCGACGGCTACCGCGATCACAGCGCGGCCCGACGCGAGTCGGGCAATGCCAAGATCGGCTGGAAGATCGACGACCGGCAGAAACTCACCCTGGTGCTGAACACGGTCGACGTACCCGGCGCGCAGGATCCACTGGGCCTGACCTATGCGCAGTACAAGGCCAATCCGCGCCAGGCGACCTCGGTGGCCGATACCTTCAATACCCGCAAGAGCGCATCGCAGACCCAGGGCGGCCTGATCTACGAGAACCACATCGACGATCACAACACCTTGCGCGTGATGGGCTACTACGGCGAACGCAACGTCCTGCAGTACCTGTCGATTCCGGTGGTGACCCAGGTGACCCAGCCGGGCAATTCCGGCGGCGTGGTCGACCTCGGCAACCAGTACGGTGGCGGCGACGTGCGCTGGACCTGGCAAGGCCTGCTCGCCGACCGGCCTTTCGAACTGGCCGCGGGCATCAACTACGACAACCAGCACCAGCATCGGCAGGGCTACAACAACTTCGTCGGCACGACGCTCGGCGTGCGCGGCGACCTGCGCCGCGACGAGATCGACCGCGTCTACGACTTCGACCAGTACGCGCAGGCGACCTGGCGTATCGCCGACGCCTGGACCTTGATGGGCGGCCTGCGCCATAGCGACGTGAAGTTCACCACCGCCGATCGTTACATCGCGCCCGGCAACCCGGACGACAGCGGCCACGTCGACGACAGCGCGACCACGCCGGTCGCCGGCCTGCTGTTCCGCGCCTCCTCGACGGTGCATCTCTACGCGACCTGGGGCAAGGGCTTCGAGACCCCGACCTTCTCGGAACTCGGCTACCGCAGCGACGGCGGACCCGGCCTCGCCTTCAACCTGCAGCCCGTGCACACGCGCAGCATGGAGGCGGGCATCAAGCTGGAGCCCAACGATCGCACCGATGCCGAAGTCGCCCTGTTCCGCGCCGACAGCCGCAACGAACTGGCGGTGGCGACCAACCTCGGCGGACGCACGACGTACCAGAACATCGACCGCTCACGCCGGCAAGGCGTCGAAGGCCAGTTCACTACGCGTTTCGCCGACCACCTGAGCCTGCAGGTGTCTTATACCTGGCTGCAGGCGACGTTTCGCTCGCCGTACCTGACCTGCGTATCCACCGGCTGCTCCACACCCGACACCCTGGTCGCCGCGGGCACCGACATTCCCGGTGTGCCACGCAGCAATCTCTATGCGGCCTTGCGCTGGGGCGCCGAGCGCGGCTGGCAGGCCGGTATCGACGGCACCTACCTGAGTTCGGTGCCGGCCAACGACCTCGCCACCGCGCGCGCGCCGCCGTACACCGTGGTCGGCTTGTCGGCCGGCTATATAGCCGAGGTCGAGCACTGGCGCGTGCACAGCTTCGCCCGCATCGACAATGCGCTGGACCGTGAATACATCGGTTCGGTGATCGTCAACGACGGCAACGGGCGGTATTTCGAACCGGCGCCGGGCCGGACGTTCATGCTCGGCGTCGACTTGCGCTGGAAACCCTAGGCCCCTAGGGAACCTCTGATCTATTCCACGCAGGCGTCACCGTTGCTGTAAGCGCGCAGATCGTCGTTGGGTCGGAAAAGGCAGACTGGACGTCTGTCGAGGCGGCCCGGCGGCGAGCTGCGCGCTTACAGCAACGGCCCCAACATCTTGTTTTTATTTAATGACGGGGTGATGTCCAGAAGGCCCGCCCCCTGAGGACCCTTGCGGCGCCGGCAGCACCGTGCGAGCCTTCTGAACCCTACGTGGAATAGATCAGAGGCTCCCTAAGTGCCCTCGGTATCGAGTGCGACCTCGTAGCAGGCCGCCTCCTCGAGCAGCCATTCGCGGAAGGCAATAACACCTGCGTGGTTTTCCGCCCGTGGCGGATAAACCAGGTAATAAGCCTCCGCCACGCGTAGCCGGCGTGGACTCAATACCGTGAGCAGGCCGGCGGCGATCAGCGGCCGTGCCATCACCAGCCTGCCCAGCGCCACACCGATACCTTCCAGCGCCGCGCGATGCAGCGTCTCGGTATTGTCGAAGGTGGCCGCATAGCGTCGTGGCGGCTCGCCGCCCGCATGTTCGAACCAGTCCTTCCAGCGGCCGCCGGGATCGCCGAGGACCGGCCAGTTCGCGAAGCCCTCGTCGGTCAGCCCGCCCATGCGTTCGACCAGGGCGGGGCTGGCCACCGGCACGATGTATTCGCCGAACAGGCGCTCGACACGCAGGCTCGGCCAGTTGCCCGTGCCGTAGCGCATCGCCGCGTCCACCGGCTCGCGGTCGAAATCGACCAGGGCGGTGGTCGACTGCAGGCTGATCTCGATCTCCGGATGCCGGGCCACCAGCCGCGGCAGGCGCGGCACCATCCAGCTGGACGCCACCGAGGGGATCAGGCTCACGGTCAGCGCATCCTCGCGGCGGCCGCGATAGCGCTGCAGGGCGCGTTCGATGCCGTCGACATGGTGTCCGACCTCGTCGAGCAGGCGCTGGCCTTCCGGAGTCAGCTTCACACCCCGTGGCCCGCGCTCGAAAAGCTGGCGCCCGACCCGGATCTCCAGCTGGCGAATCTGATGGCTGAGCGCGCTCACCGTGACATTGAGCTGCTCGGCCGCGTGGGCCAGCTTGCCAGCCCTGGCGGCCAGCACGAAGCCTTGCAGGAGGGTCAGCGGCGTACGCGACATGTTGAATTTCCCTCAAGTCAGGCTTGCAAACATATCGCTTTTTCGGGCCCTCGGCATCCTCTAAGTTGAATAACAGGCCCCGCCCCGCGGGCTATCCTGGGAGGGATGTCATGGCTTCGATGTGGACCGGCCTGCTGTTCATGCATGGCCATATCACCAATCTGGACCTCGTTCGTTCGCTCGACCACGACAAGCAGCGTGGTACACCGGACGCTCGCCTGGTAACCGGTAAGACGGCGACGAAACCGAAGGCGGACAGCCCGGATTCGTGCGGCAACAGGCTGCGCCCGGCCTGCTGACGATGAAGATGTCGTCATCGGATTGATGGGTCGGCCTGGCTGTTTTTTGGGCATGCTGTGCCCCGCCGCCCATCTTTCCCATGAGGACATCCCGATGATCAAACGCCAGCTCGGCCGCTCACCCCTGCATGTCGCTCCCCTCGCCCTTGGCGGCAACGTCTTTGGCTGGACCGTCGACGAGAAGACGGCCTTCCGGCTGTTCGATGCCTTCGTCGACGCGGGTTTCGACCTGATCGACACCGCCGACGGCTATTCGGCGTGGGTGCCCGGCAACGAGGGTGGCGAGTCGGAAACCATCATCGGCAAATGGCTGCGCCAGTCGGGCAAACGCCATCGCATCACCCTGGCCACCAAGGTCGGCAAATGGTCGCGCTATCCCGGCCTCTCCCCGGTCAACATCCATGAGGCTGTCGACGATTCGCTGCGCCGCCTGAAGACCGACCATATCGATCTCTACCAGGCGCACGAGGACGATCCGAAGACGCCGCTGGAGGAAACCCTGCATGCCTTCGACGACTTGATCAAGCAGGGCAAGGTGCGTGTCATCGGTGCGTCGAACTACAGCGCCAACCGCCTGGCTGACGCACTGAGGACCAGCGCCGAGCATGGCCTGCCGCGCTACGAAAGCCTGCAACCGCACTACAACCTGGTCGACCGCGCCGATTACGAAGCCGAACTTGAACCATTGATCCGCGAGGAACAGATCGGCGTTATCAACTATTACGCTCTGGCCAGCGGGTTCCTGACCGGCAAGTATCGCAGCGAAGCCGACCTCGGCAAGAGCAAGGCACGTGGCGGCGCGGTAAAGAAATACCTGGATGCCCGTGGCCTTCGCGTGCTCGCCGCACTGGACGATATTGCCAGCGGACACGGTGCGAACCCCACCCAGGTCGCCCTGGCCTGGTTGATGGCGCGCCCCGGCATCACCGCGCCGATCGCCAGCGCCACCAGTATCGGGCAGCTGGAAGATCTCGTCGGCGCCGTCAGGCTCGATTTGTCCGGGGAGGAAATCGCCGCACTGGATGAAGCGAGCAACGACCAGTCATGAATGATCGCCACCACGCGATCTCGGCGGCAGGCCCGACAGGGTAGGTTTTTGCATGCTGCGATAAAGGGATAGCCTCGACGCGGTCGGGTTACCCCAACGAAGGGATGCACTCATGAATACACATGGACGCCGCTTCGGCATCGCCGGCCTGGCATTCCTGTTCCTGATAACTCCTGCGTATGCGCAGGATTTCTACGAACCGGGATCCCAGATTTCCTCCAACGGTCCCACCTCGCCGGTCGAACTCCCGAAGACACCCTATACCGATAAGGAAATCGCCAGCTTCAAGGGCAGGCCGACCTATACGTACCTGCGCTGCCACTATCGGAACGATCCTTCCCCACTGGCGACGACGACCGCCTACGAATGGGCAACGCAGCCCGATGGCGGTTGGTACCGGGTAAACGGCTATTGGTGGGCCGACGGCATTTTTCAGTGGCGCAACATGTTCTATAGCTCGACCAACCAGGAGGCGCTTCGTGACACGTGTAAAAAGACCCTGGCTCGCAGAGGTATTCCCGGCGATCTGGCCATGTTCGTGGCGGCGGACAACTTCCTGTCCCTGAACTACACTGTCTGGACGAATGGCAGCGGCGCTGGCGGGACCTCGGTCGAACGTATCGTCGCCTTCGGCGACAGCCTTTCGGACACCGGCAACATCTATAACGCGACCCAATGGATGCTGCCCCATCGTGGCTCCTGGTACCTGGGCCGCCTTAGCAACGGCCCAGTGTGGGTCGAATACCTGTCCGACATCATCAAACTGCCGGTTTACAACTGGGCCGCCGCCGCCGCCGGCGTGGACGCCCCGATTCCGCAACTCGACCTGATCGACCAGGTAGCGTCGTGGAACACGTATATGAAAGAAGCCGAAGGCTATGAGCCGGCGCGCACGCTCTTCGTCATGCTTATCGGTGCAAATGACATTATTTCCTATGGAAGCGCCGGAGAAAAAGTCATCGCAAAACAGCGCGCCGCGCTCGAGGCCATGATCGAGGCTGGAGCAGGACGGATTCTCATCGCCAATCTCCCGGATGTATCGAAGGCACCCCTGTTTAAACTGCGCAACGACGGCGCCAAAGTCGCGACAACGGTACGCTCCTACAACGCGGCGCTGGGTGAGATGGTTGCCGAATTGAACGCAGGCCGCGGCGCGGAAATCCGCCTGTTCGATACCTACGCGTTCTTCGACGGCCTCCTCAACTATCCCTGGCAGTGGGGATTGAGCAATACCGACGCATCGTGCCTGGCTATCGAAAGGAATTCGGTTCTCGATTATCTCAACGACCACAAGCGCCGCGCCAATTGCGTACCCGATGCCTTTGTCTTCTGGGATAACCTGCATCCGACCACCAGGATTCATCGCCTGATGGCCCGAGCCTTCCGTCAGGTCATCCCCGGAAGTTGGCTTCCCGGCGGTTAAGGCGGCTCCGCGGCGATATGCGCCGCCATGCCGTCGAACAGTGCGTCGAACATGACCCTGCAACGACGGCTGGCGCGCATGTCCTCATGCATGACGACATAGGTCTCCAGGCCTGCGCTGACCGTGTCGCCCAGCACCGGAACCAGGCGTGGATCGCGACGCGCCAGCGCGACCTGGCACATGCCGATGCCAAAGCCGGCGCGCAGCGCACCAAGTTGGGCCAGGTCGCTATCGGTGCGCAAGGCGAACATTGAACGCCGCAGCGGCAAGCCGCGTTCCTGCATGGCACGAATGTAGGCGGTTTCGCGATCGAAGCCGATCAGGCTGTGCAACGTCAGTTCGTCGACGCTTTGCGGCATTCCACAGCGCGCGAGATAATCGTCTCGCGCGTAAAGGCGCAGGGTTACAGTGCCGACCCTGCGCGCGACCAGGGCACCCTGGGTCGGCACCGCCATGCGCACCGCGATGTCGGCATGCCGCTGCAGCAAGTCCTGGTTGCGATTGGAAGCGACCAGTTCCACATCGAGCCGCGGATACTCGCGCCGTACTGCCGCGAGTATGCCGGGCAATACTTCGGCACCGATGACATCCGAAGCGGAAATACGCACCGTACCGCTGACATCGTCCCGCGTCGCCGTCGCCGAACGACGCAACGCGTTTGCCGTCGCCCGAAGGGTTTCCGCATGCGGCACGAGGTTTTGCGCGACATCGGTCGGCGACAGGCCGCTCTGTGAACGGGTGAACAGCGCCACGCCGAGCGAGGCCTCCAGCGCCTCGATATGCCGGCCGATCGTCGGCTGGGTCAGGCCCAGCGAACGCGCCGCGGCGGAAAGCGAACCCTCCTCGACCACGGCCAGAAAACTGCGGTAGAGGTCCCAGTCGATGTCGGCATCGTTCATGCAAATTTGTATAGCACATATGCAAGTTCAGTCAATTCCGTTTTTCCCTGCCGGCTGCCAACCTTATCTCCAGACCACAGGAGAGCAGCATGAACGACCAACGCATCGCCCTCGTACTCGGCGCCACCGGCGGCATCGGCGGCGAAATGGCCCGGCGTCTCGTGACGCGGGGCTGGCGGGTCCGCGCGCTCACCCGGCGTACCGGAATGGAAGGCGGCGACATCGAATGGATCAAGGGCGATGCGATGGTCGCCGATGACGTCGCTCGCGCCGCAAAGGGGGCCTCGTTGATCGTGCATGCGGTCAATCCGCCGGGCTATCGCGACTGGGACACCCTGGTCCTGCCGATGCTGGAAAACACCATCGCCGCGGCACGCCGGGAAAACGCGCGGATCCTGTTGCCCGGCACCGTTTACAACTACGGACCCGACGTGGCGGCTGAAGTCGACGAAGACGCGCCGCAAAACCCCCTGACCCGCAAGGGTGCGATTCGTGCAGCCATGGAACGGCGCCTGCATGAGGTGTCGGCGGAAGGCGTGCGCAGCCTGATCGTCCGCGCCGGCGACTTCTTCGGTTCGCACGCCGCCAACAGCTGGTTCTCGCAAGCCCTGGTCAAGCCAGACAGAACGGTCACGTCGGTGTCCTATCCCGGCACTCCCGGTGTCGGTCACCAATGGGCTTACCTGCCCGACCTGGCCGAGGCGATGGCACGGCTGGTCTCGATGGAAGACCGCTTGCGGACCTTCGAGCGGGTGCATATGGCCGGCCACTGGGACCCCGATGGCAAGCGCATGATCGATGCCATCCGCACGGCGACGGGACGCGTCGACCTGCCCGTTCGTCGTTTTCCCTGGTGGCTGGTCAATCTGGCCTCGCCCTTCGTCGTGACGTTCCGCGAAATGCGCGAGATGCGTTATCTCTGGCGCACATCGCTGCGCCTGGCCAATGGCCGCATGCGCGAGCTGCTTGGCGAGGAGCCGCATACGCCATGGACCGAGGCGGTAAGCGCCTCGCTCCGCGGCATCGGTGCCGGTTGACTTCAGGCACTTGCGGAGCATGCCCGCCTCGTTGACGCTGCCGCATCGGGCATCAGTGCCGGAGGAAGACGGTGTGAGATGGCTTTTCTGCGCAGCCATGCTGTTTTGCACGTGCCTTCAGGCGCAGACGACCGTGCGTCAGTCGTTCGATCTCCAGGTGCCATGGGTGCCCACGATCGCCAAAACGGACGGCACGTTGCAGCTGGTCTACGAGCTTCACCTGACCAACTTCTCGCAGGACGACCTGACACTGACGGGTATCGAGGTCGTCGACGCGACCTCCGGTGCATCCGTCGGCGATTTTCATGGTGCCGCGCTGGAGGCATCGCTTGGACGTCCGGATCGGAGCAAAAACAAGCTGACGATTCCACCAGGTGAGCGAGCGGTGGCTTACCTGTCGTTATCGACGGCACACGCAGGTTCGGTGCTGAGGCACAAGATCGAGTACGACGCCGGAGGCGAACATGCCACGGTGGAAGGCGGCGGATTCACGGTGCACGAGCGCGCACCGCTCCTGCTCGGGCCTCCGCTACGCGGCGGTCCATGGGTCGCCGTCTACGATGCCTCATGGGAACGCGGCCATCGCCGCGTGCTGTACGCAGTCAACGGCAAGGTGCATATCCCGGGTCGCTTCGCCATCGACTGGATCAGGCTCGACGACAAGGGTGCGCATGTCCGCGGCGACGAAGCGAAACCGGCGGACTGGTACGGCTATGGCGCCGAGGTCATCGCGGTGGCCGACGCCACGGTGGCCGCGACCCGCGACGATGTCGCCGAACCGGCCACCGTCGTCGCCGACCCGTCCCGCGTCCCGATCGGCGATGCCGCCGGCAACTATGTGGCGCTCGACCTGGGCGACGGTCGCTACGCATTCTACGAACACCTCAAACCCGGCAGCGTCGCGGTGAAAAAAGGACAACACGTCCGCCGCGGACAAACGATCGGCAGACTGGGCTTCACCGGCGAATCGACCGGACCCCACCTGCACTTCCACGTCGCCGACACCAGCGCTCCACTGGATGCCGAAGGCCTGCCCTATGGCATCGACGACTTCACATTACTTGGCGCATTCCCGTCGATAGAGACCTTCGGCAAGGCAATGCCTTGGACACCGCTGCCCGCGGATGGCACAGCGAAACGACACGCAGAATTTCCCGCACCGATGACGGTCGTGGCATTTCCCGACAAATAAATGGCCCGTCAGCAGCACGGCGAAAGCCGCCCACCGAGGCCACTGGATGCCAGCCTGCGCTGGCATGACGAGCAAGAGCAAAGAGCGAAGATCAAGGCGCGGCACTCATGCCCCTCACTGTCATGCCAGCGCAGGCTGGCATCCAGTGAAACACACGGCGATAGCCGGCTCTTGCTCTACCCGGGGCCCCTTTGAGCGTGAGGTCGGCTGGGACGAAAAGGCCGCGAAGCGGGGCACGCGACTGGGGTGTCGTTTTCTCTTTTCTTTTGGACAAGTCGAAGTTGAGAGAAGTAGGTCGGCCGCGGCAGCGGACGAAACCCGGCCCGATAGGGGCCGACATACCAGCGACAACACAACATCAAGAGCGCCCTCATCCGCCCTGCGGGCACCTTCCCCCTCAGGGGGAAGGGAACAGCCGCAAAACTTGATGGTTACAGCGCAGCGAGTGCCGCGTTGAAGGTCGCGCTCGGACGCATGGCTTCGCTGACCAGCTTGAGGTTGGGATGGTAATAACCGCCAATCTCCACTGGCTTGCCCTGCACCTTGGTCAGCTCGTCGACGATCTTCGCCTCGTTCTCGGTCAGCGCTTTCGCCAGCGCCGTGAACTTCGCCTTCAGCTTCGCATCGTCGTCCTGCGCGGCCAGGGCCTGTGCCCAGTACATCGCCAGGTAGAAATGGCTGCCGCGATTGTCGAGCTCGCCGACCTTGCGCGCCGGCGACTTGTTGTTGTCGAGGAACTTGCCGTTGGCCTGGTCCAGGGTCTTGGCGAGAACCGTGGCATCGGTGCTGTCGTAACGGTTGCCGAGGTGCTCGAGCGACGCGGCCAGGGCGAGGAATTCGCCGAGCGAATCCCAGCGCAGGTAATTCTCCTCGACGAACTGCTGGACGTGCTTGGGCGCGGAACCGCCGGCACCGGTTTCGAACAGGCCACCGCCGGCCATCAGCGGGACAATGGACAGCATCTTCGCGCTGGTGCCCAGCTCCATGATCGGGAACAGATCGGTGAGGTAATCGCGCAGCACGTTGCCGGTCACCGAGATCGTGTCCTGGCCCTTGCGGATGCGCTCGAGCGAGAAACCGGTGGCCTCGACCGGCGACATGATGCGGATGTCCAGGCCAGTCAGGTCGTGGTCCTTCAGGTAATGCTCGACCTTGGTGATCATCCGTGCATCGTGCGCGCGCGCCGGGTCCAGCCAGAACACGGCCGGTGTATCGCTCAGGCGCGCGCGGCTGACGGCCAGCTTCACCCAGTCCTGGATCGGCGCGTCCTTGACCTGGCACATCCGCCAGATATCGCCCGCCTCGACGTTGTGCTCGATCAGCACGGTGTCGCCGTCGATCACGCGAACCACACCGTCGGCGGCGATCTGGAAGGTCTTGTCGTGCGAGCCGTATTCCTCGGCCTTCTGCGCCATCAGGCCGACATTGGGCACGGTGCCCATGGTGGCCGGGTCGAAGGCGCCATGCGCCTTGCAGTCCTCGATCACCGCCTGGTAGACGCCGGCGTAGCTGCGATCCGGGATCACCGCCTTGGTGTCCTGCAGCTTGCCCTGCGCGTCCCACATCTTGCCCGAGTCGCGGATCATCGCCGGCATGGAGGCATCGACGATGACGTCGCTGGGCACATGCAGGTTGGTGATGCCCTTGTCGGAATTGACCATGGCCAGGCCAGGACGCTTCGCGTATTCGGCCTGGAGGTCCGCCTCGATCGCGGCCTGCTGGTCGGCCGGCAGCGACTTGATGCGCGAGTACAGGTCGCCGATGCCGTTGTTCGGATCGAAGCCGGCCTTCTTCAGCACGTCGGCATGCTTCGCCAGTACATCTTTGTAGAACTCGTTGACGACGACGCCGAAGATGATCGGGTCGGAGACCTTCATCATGGTCGCCTTCAGGTGCAGGGAGAACAGCACGCCCTGCTTCTTCGCATCGGCGATCTGCGCGTCGACGAAGCTGGCCAGCGCCTTGCGGCTCATCACCGCGACGTCGATGATTTCACCGGCCTGCAGCGAGGTCTTTTCCTTCAGGACGGTATGGCTGCCATCCTTGCCGAACCATTCGATGCGGACGTTGCCGGGCTTGCCGACCAGCAGGGATTTCTCGCTGCCGTAAAAGTCGCCGCCGGCCATGTGCGCGACGTGGGTTTTCGAATCCGCGCTCCACGCGCCCATCCGATGCGGATGCTTGCGCGCATAGTTCTTCACCGAGAGCGGTGCGCGGCGATCGGAATTGCCCTCGCGCAGCACCGGGTTCACCGCGCTGCCCATGACCCGGCCGTAACGCGCCTTGGTTTCTTTTTCCTTGTCGTTCTTCGCGTCCTCGACATAATCGGGCAAGGCATAGCCCTGCTGCTGCAGTTCCTTGATCGCGGCTTTGAGCTGCGGGGTCGAGGCGCTGATATTGGGCAGCTTGATGATGTTCGCTTCCGGCGTGGTCGCCAGCGCGCCGAGCTCGGCCAGGTCGTCGGAGATCTTCTGGTCGTCCCTGAGCACGTCCGGAAATTGCGAAAGAATGCGACCCGCCAGCGAGATATCGCGGGTTTCCACGGCGATGTCCGCCGCGCCGGCGAAGGCTTCGATGATCGGAAGGAGCGACTGCGTGGCCAGGAAAGGCGCTTCATCCGTGAGCGTGTAGATGATCTTCGGCGTATGGGACATTGTCTGCATGGACCTCTTCTGGCTACGACATGATCGGGGCGTGGGATGCGCCGCCTGGAGCCCGGCGCGCAAAGTGCTAGTGGCGCCGGATCGGCCGAAATCAACCACCGCGAGGGCGACGGGACATCCACGAAGCCACCCATTGTCGCGGTTTCGCCGGAGAGGGGAAAGCCGAAAAGAAAGGGCGCGGTCGCCCGCGCCCTGACCTGAAACGATTGTTCGGAAACCGAAGTGCTTATTTCACATCGAATTCCTTGCTCGATGCGGGTGAGCCATTGAGGCTGATGTCGACTTTGTAATGTCCGGCCGGCAGCCCATCGGGCTTGCTGATGTGGAAGGCGGTGAAGGCTGGCCCGGTCGGCGAGATCGAGGTGCTCGAATCATTGACCGTCTGCCCGTCCTGGTAGGTCCATTTGGCGCCGACCGCGGTGGAAGGAGCGCTACCGCTGGTCCCGACCGAGGCGTAGATGGTGTCCCTGGGGGAGAACTGGGTGGCCGGGGTGGTCACCTTCTGGCTGTCGTCGACGGCATTGCCCAGATCGACCGAGACGACCGTCACGGCGGCAGCCATGCCCATCGCCGAGGTAGACGCAGGTGCCGGCGTGGCGGCTTGCGGCGCGGGTGCCGGTGCGCTGGCGGGCGGTGTGGACGGCGTGCTCGGGGCCGGCTCTTCCTTCTTGCCGCAGGCAGCCAGTGCAAGGCCACAGGCAAGCGCAAGCACGACGATACGAGTCTGCTGGAATGTCATGTCCGTTCTCCTCAGTCGCCTTCCGGGGGGATGGTCAGCGTCTGGCCGATGCGGATCCGGTCCGGGTCGCTGAGCTTGTCGCGATTGGCGTCGTAGATACGCTGCCAGTCGGGCCTGCCGTAAAAGTGTTTGGCAATCTTGCTGAGATTGTCGCCGGCGACGACGGTGTAGTTCTGCGCGGCGGTCGAGGCGACGCCGGACTGTACGTTGGCGAAGTCGGCCTTCGGCGCGGCGGGCGCCGTGGATTCCACGCCGGACTGGACGCCGGAGAAGTCCGGCTTCTTCGTATCATTGCCCATGGGTCCACCCTCCTTCGGGTTGCGACCCACGAGCATTACACCCGGCATCGTCAATGCCGGGTGAGTTTTCAGGACGAGGCGACGACACCCCGGTCACCGAGCTTGCGCAGGCGGCGCCGTTCCTTGCGCGCACGGTGGCGGGCGGCGAGGCAGGAGAAGATCACATACAGCGCCGGGGTGCTGAGCAGGGTCAGGCTCTGTGAGATCAGCAGGCCGCCGATCATCGCGATACCGAGCGGGCGACGCAGTTCCGAGCCTTCGCCCAGGCCGATCGCCAGCGGCAGCGCCGCCAGGATAGCGACCATCGTCGTCATCATGATCGGACGAAAACGCACCAGGCAGGCCTCGCGGATCGCTTCGAGCGGCGGCTTGTGGTGCTCGCGCTCGGCGACCAGGGCGAAGTCGATCATCATGATTGCGTTCTTCTTGACGATGCCTATCAGCAACACCAACGCGATCATCGCCACCACCGATAGCTCGGTATTGGTGATCAGCAGGGCCGCGAGCGCGCCGACGCCGGCGGCGGGCAAGGTTGAGAGAATCGTCACCGGGTGGATCAGGCTCTCGTAGAGCATGCCGAGCACGAGGTAGACGGTGATGATCGCGGCAAGGATCAGCAGCGGCATGCTGCCCTGGTTTTGCTGGAAGCGACGGAAATCGCCGCCGGCCTCGAGCCGGATATCGCCGGGCATGCGCATGTTGTGCACGGTCGCCTGGATGATCTCCATCGCCTCGCCCATGCTGACGTTCGGCGCCAGGTTGAAGCTGACATCGAGCGTCGTGTACTGGTCCTCGTGCACGATCGCGGTTGGCGCCAGCCCGGGCTCCTGATGGGTCACCGCGGTGATCGGCACCATCGAGCCGGAGGTGGACTGCACGTAGATCTTGTTCAGCGATTCGGGGGTCGACGCCAGCGACGGCAAGGCATTGACGATGACGCGGTACTGGTTGATGTCCGAGTAGATCGTCGACACCGCACGCTGGCCAAAGGCGTTGTATAGCGCGCCGTCGATGGTGCCGATGGAAACACCGAGCCGCGAGGCCGCGTCGCGGTTGATCACGATGTTCTGGCGCAGGCCGGCCTGGTCGATATCGGTGCCGACGTCCTTGAGCTTGCCGTTCTTCTTCAGCTCCGTCTGCAGCTTCGGCAGCCATTCCTCCAGCTCGGCCAGGTCGTTGCCCTTGAGCGACACCGAGTACTGCGCGCCCTGGCTGCTACCGCCACCACCGCCGGTGGGCAAGTCCTGCAGCGGACGCAGGCGCAGGTTCAGATCCGGATACAGGGCGGCCTTGGCGCTCAGCCGGTCGAGCACGTCGAAGGTGGTTTCCCGGCGGCCTTCGGCATGCGTCTTCAGCTCGATGCTGAAGGAGCCACTGGACCCCTGGCGACTGGTACCCAGTCGCGAGCCGACCACCCTCACCGCCGGATCGGCCAGCAGCATCTCGGTCAGCCGTTTCTGCCGTACCTGCATCTCGCCGAAGGAAACGGTGCTGCTGGCGGTGGCACGACCGGCGATCAGGCCGGTGTCCTGCGGCGGGAAGAACCCGGCCTTGACCATGGTGAACAGGAAGATGGTCAGCACGATCAGCGCCAGCGGGGTCAACGCCATCACCAGCGCGTGACGTAGCGTCCAGTCCAGCGCGGCGCGGTAGACGCCGAGCATGCGCTCGTGGAAGCGCTCCAGCTTCAGGCCAAACTTCGACGGCGGCTTCGCATCGTCGTGCGCGCGCAGGAAATGCCCGCACAAGGACGGCGTCAGGGTCAGCGAGACCAGCGCGGAGACGGCAATCGCCGCGCACAGGGTCACCGTGAATTCCTTGAAGAACATGCCGGTGATGCCGCTGGCGAACAGCAGCGGGATGAAGACGGCAATCAGCGAGGCGGTGATCGAGACGATGGTGAAACCGATTTCCTTCGCGCCGAGCAGGGCCGCTTCGAATCGCGGCACGCCTTCGTCCATGTGCCGGATCACGTTCTCGATGACCACGATGGCATCGTCGACGACGAAGCCGATCGCGATCACCAGCGCCAGCAAGGTCAGGTTGTTCAACGTGTAACCGAGGATGTACATGACCATGAACGCACCGGCCAGGGACAGCGGCACGGCGAGGCCGGCGATCAGGGTCGGGGCCAGCCGGCGCAGGAACAGCGCCATGGTCATGATCACCATCGCCAGGCTGATCAGCAGGGTGACCTGCACTTCGGCCAGCGATGCGCGAATGGTCGGCGTGCCATCGAAGAACGGGGTCAGCTTCACGCCGGCCGGAAGCCAGGTCTGCATCAAGGGCACCTGCGCCTTGATGTTGTCGACGGTGGCGATCACGTTCGCGTCGGACTTTTTGTAGACGTACATCAGGACGGCTTTCTTGCCGCCCAGCCACGCCGCCTGGAAGGCATCCTGCTGGCCGTCATAGACCTTGGCCACATCCGACAGGCGGATCGGCACACCGTTGCGCACCGCGATGATCAACTTCGCGAATTCATCCGCGCTATGCAGCGAATCGGTGGCGGTGATCGCGATGGTGGACTTGCCGTCGGAAAGAAAGCCCTGCGGCGAGGTGACGTTGGCGGCGGTGAGCGCGTTGCGCAACTGGTCCGGCGACAGGCCCATCGCGTTCAGCGAACGCAGGTTGACGTCGACGCGGATGGCTGGGGTCGCGCTGCCGGCGATGTCGACCGAGGAGACGCCTTCCTGTTGGCGCAGCCGCTGCGCGAGCAGCGAGTCGGCGACGTTGTACAGCGCGGTCGAGGACATCGTGTCCGAGGTCAGCGCCAGCACGATGATCGGATCGTCGTTCGGATTGGCTTTCTGGTAGCTCGGCGCACTGAGCAGGCCGGCAGGCAGGTCCGGCGCGGCGGCATTGATCGCACCCTGCACGTCGCGCGCGGCGGCGTCCAGGTTGCGTCCGCTCTGGAAGAACATCAGCACGAAGGTACTGCCTTCGCTGCTGTTCGACCGCATCATGTCGATACCAGGCACCTGCCCCAGGTGCCGTTCCAGCGGCGCGGCAACGGTTGCCGCCATGGTGCTGGCATCGGCGCCGGACTGCTGGGCCTGGACGAAGATCGCCGGGAACTGGATGTTCGGCAGCGCGGCCACGCCGAGCAGGAAGTAACAGATCATGCCGACCACGAAGATGCCGATCGCCAGCAGCGAGGTGCCGATGGGGCGGCGGATGAACGGGCCGGAAATATTCATTGGGCTAAGAGCATGCTCGGCAGGCGTCGGGGATGGACGTCCATCCCTCCAACGCGGATCCCACATAAAGGTTTCGCCGGGGGCGTGAACCCCCGGCGATCAATGGTACGACAATAGTCGTGTCGACTGCCTGGTGTCACGCGGTACCGCGCGCCACGGCCTGGTTCAGCGCCCGTCGTTCCTTGCGCACGGTCAGCCAGTCGGAGAAGCGTTCCATGTAGAGGTAGATCACCGGCGTGGTGTACAGGGTGACCAGCTGCGAGAGCAGCAGGCCACCGACGATGGACACGCCGAGCGGTTTGCGCAGTTCAGAGCCGATGCCGTTGCCCAGGGCCAGCGGCAAGGCGCCGAGCAGGGCCGCGGCGGTGGTCATCATGATCGGGCGGAAGCGCAGCAGGCAGGCGCGGCGGATCGCGTCGTGCGCGTTCAGCCCGGTGCGTTTCGCCTCGATCGCGAAGTCGATCATCATGATCGCGTTCTTCTTCACGATACCGATCAGCAGCACGATACCGACGATGCCGTCCACCGACAGGCTCATCCCGCAGATGATCAGCGCCAGCAGCGCGCCGACACCGGCCGGCGGCAGGGTCGAGATGATCGTGATCGGGTGGATGTAGCTCTCGTAAAGCACGCCGAGCACGATGTAGATCACGACAACGGCGGCCAGCAGCAGGAGTACTTCGTCGCCCAGCGAGGAGGAGAATTCCGCCGCCTTGCCGAGGTACTGGCCGCGCACCTGCGGCGGGAAGTTCAGCTCCGCTTCGACCTTGGCGATCGCGCTCACCGCCTCGGACAGCGAATAGCCCTGGGCCAGGTTGAACGAGATGGTCACCGCGGGCAGCTGCTGCAGATGGGTGATCACCAGCGGTGCGTTGGTCACTTCGGCCGAGGCCAGCGAGGCGATCGGAATCGTGCCGCCGCCGCCGATCTGGAAGCCGACGTTGCCGGTATTGCCGATGCCGGCGGGCGTCGCCGAGTTGCTCGAGGCAACCTGGCCGAAGCTGGTCGCATTGCTGCCGGTCAGCGCACCCGAACCGTTGCCGCGCACCGTGAGCTTGTTCAGCAGGTCGGCGCTGGTACGGAATTCCGGTGCCACTTCGAGCACGACGCGGTACTGGTTCAACTGGGTGAAAATGGTCGAGATCTGGCGCTGGCCGAAGGCGTCGTACAGCGTGTCGTCGATCGTCTGCACCGGCACGCCGAGGCGGCTGGCGCTGTCGCGGTCGATCGTCAGCTTCAGCGCGGTGCCCTGGTCGGCGAGGTTGTTGTCGACGTCGGCGAGTTCGGGAAGCTGGCGTAGCGCCTGGGTCATCTTCGCCGCATAGCCGGCAAGTTCGACCGAGTTCACGTCGGAGAGCGAGTACTGGTATTCGGTCGCCGAAACCTGGCTGTCCAGGGTCACGTCCTGCACCGGCTTCAGGTACAACGCGACGCCGGGAATATGCGCTGCCGCTTCCTGCAGGCGCGGCAGTACCGTGTCCAGGCCTTCGCGATCGCCGCGATCCTTCAGCACCAGGCTGATCTGGCCCTGGTTGAGCGTGGGATTGATCGAGCCCGCGCCGATGAAGGCGGCGACGCCGGAGACGGCCTTGTCCTTCGCCAGCGCGTCGGCGACCGCCTTGGTGCGCTCTTCCATCTGCGGGAAGGCGACGTTCTGGTCGGCCTGGACCACGGCGGTGATCAGGCCGGTGTCCTGCTCGGGCAACAGGCCCTTGGGAATGATGATGTAGAGGTAGATCGTCAATGCCACCGAGAAGGCGGCGACCGCCATCGTCAGCGGACGATGAGCGAGCACCCAGTCCAGGCTGGAGGCATAGCCGTCGACCATCCGCGTCCAGGCATTGCGACGCCCTTGGGAGACCGCATGCTCATGCGCCTCGTCGCTCTCGGGCAACTGGTCGGCCCTGAGCAGGTAGGCGCACATCATCGGCGTCAGGGTCAGCGAGACCAGCATCGAGATGGTCACCGCGATGGTCAGCACCCAGGCGAACTCGTGGAACAGGCGACCGGTGACGCCCGGCATCAGCAGCAGGGGCAGGAACACCGCGACCAGGGACACGGTCAGCGACAGCACGGTGAAGCCGATTTCCTTGGCGCCGATCTCGGCGGCTTCCTTGCCGTCGTAGCCCTGCTCGATGTAGCGGACGATGTTCTCGATCATCACGATCGCATCGTCGACGACGAAACCGGTGGCAACCGCCAGCGCCATCAGCGAGAGGTTGTCCAGCGACATGTTGGCGAAGGCCATCACGCCGAAGGTGCCCATCAGCGACAGCGGCACCGCGACCGACGGGATCACGGTCGCCCACAGGCGGCGCAGGAAGACGAAGATCACCGCGACGACGAGGAAGACGGTGAGGATCAGGGTGAACTGCACATCCTGGACCGAGGCGCGGATGGTGATCGTGCGGTCGGCGAAGACCTTCAGGTGCACATCGGCCGGCAGTACCTTTTCCAGCTCGGGCAAGGTATTGCGGATCTGCTGCACGGTCTGCACGATGTTCGCGCCGGGCTGGCGGCGGATGTCGAGCAGCACGGCGGGCTTGCCATTGGCCCACGCGGCGAGCTGGTCGTTCTCGACGCCGTCGATCACGTTGGCCACATCGGACAGGCGCACCGGCGCGCCGTTCTTGTAACTGATGATGGTGCCCTTGTACTCCTCGGCGTCGGACAGCTGGTCGTTGGTGCCGATGCTGTAGGACTGGGTCTTGCCGTTGAGCGTGCCCTTGGGCGCGTTGACGTTGGCCTGGGTCAGCGAGCTGCGCACGTCCTCCAGGGTCAGGCCGAGATTGGACAACTGCGCGGGATTGACCTGGATACGCACGGCCGGGCGCACATTGCCGGCGATCGAGACCAGGCCCACGCCCTGCACCTGCGAGAGCTTCTGCGCCAGGATCGAGTCGGCGTAGTTGTTCACTTCGCGCAGCGGCAGGCTGTCCGAGGTGAGCATCAGGGTCATGATCGGCGCATCGGCCGGATTGACGCGGTTATAGACCGGCGGATACGGCAGGTTGTTGGGCAAGGTGCCCTTGGCCTGGTTGATCGCCGCCTGCACGTCCTGCGCGGCGATATCGATGTCCCGGTCCATGGCGAACTGCAGGATGATCGTCGACAGGCCCGCCGAGGAGTCCGAGCTCATCATGGTCAGGCCGGAAATCTGGCCGAAATTGCGCTCCAGCGGCGTGGTGACCAGCGCGGCCATGGTGGTCGCGCTGGCACCGGGGTACTGGGTCGAGATCACCAGGCTGGGTGCATCGATCTCGGGCAGCGCCGATACCGGCAACTGGCGGTAACCGAGAATGCCGAGCAGCAGGACCGCCACCATCAGGAGCGAGGTGGCGATCGGGCGTCGGATGAAGAGTGTCGAAAAACCCACGTGGCAATCCCTGGTCTAGAAATGCATCGAAGCTGGGATCAGCGACCGCCGCCGCGGCGGCCGCCCTGCTGGTTGCCGGCCTTCTTGGCCTTGGCCAGCTCTTCGTCGGTCGGCCCGGCCGGTACCTGGCCCGGCGCCAGCGGCTGCACCTTGCTGCCCGGCTTCAGGCGGAACTGCCCTTCGGTAACGACTTTCTCGCCTTCCTTCAGGCCGCTGCCGATCATCACGTGGCTGTCGCCGACTTCGCCGGCCACCTGGACCGAGGTCATCTTGACCGTGTTGTCGCCCTGCACCTGATAGACGTAGTCGCCATCCGGGCCGCGCTGCACGGCCTGCGCCGGCACCACCAGGCCACCGGCGACCGTACGCACCTTGAGCTGGACGTTGACGAACTGGCCCGGCCACAACTGGGTCTTGTCGTTGGTGAACTTCGAACGCAGCTTGAAGGTGCCGGTGGTCGAGTCGATCTGGTTGTCGATCACGTCCAGGCTGCCGCCGTCGGCGACGACATGGCTGTCGATGCGGTCCAGCGTGGACACCTCCAGCGGCGGCAGGCCGCCGGTCGCGGCCGTCTGGGCGGAACTGCGGACCAGGTCGAGGTTCTTTTCCGGCAAGGTGAACATCACATAGATCGGATGCAGCTCGGTCAGGGTGACGATGGTCTGGGTGGTCGAGATGATGTTGCCGGCGTCGACAGCGCGGATGCCGGCCAGGCCGTCGATCGGGGCGATGACCTTGGTGAAGCCGAGCTGGACCTGCGAGGTACGGATCGCCGCGGCGTCCGCGGCGACCGTGGCCTGGGCCTGGTTCACTGTGTTCTTGAGGTTGTCCAGGTCCTGCTTGGACACGTACTGCTGGCCGCCCTTGCTGACCAGGTCCTGCGAGCGGTCCAGGTTGTTGCGGGCGGTGGCCAGCGCGGCCTGGTCCTGCTGCAGCTTGGCGGTGGCCTGGTCGTACTGCGACTGGATGGTGCGCGGATCGATCTCCGCCAGCACGTCACCCTTCTTGACCTCCTGGCCTTCCTGGAAATTCAGCTTCATCAGCTGACCGCCGACCTGCGGCTGAACAGCGACGGTATTGAGCGCCTGCACGGTGCCGAGCGCGGTCAGGTAGACCGGCACGTCCTGCTTGGCCACGGGCACCACGGTCACCGGGACCGGCGCCGGATCGTCCTTGCCGTCCTTGCCCTGGGCGCTGGCATCGCCCCCCTTGCCGCCGGCGGCTCCATGGTGGGACAGCTTCGGCACCACGATCACGGCGGCGATGATCAGTACGACCACGACGACCAGCGCGATTTTCCAAAAACGCGACATGTAACACTCCCCAGGGGAAAAATAACGGCCGGACTACCCGACCCCGAGCCGACGCGCGAGCGCGTGGGGCTTTATAACCCCATGCACAGAATAGAGGTACGGCAACGAGATTGAACAATGCCGGTTGACAGGGGTAGCCCATGACCGCTGGCACGGGTCCCCTGGCCGCCAATTATCGATCGACTCGCGTTTGATCTGAAACTTACCTCATGGTTCCGTTATAATCCGCGCCCTGTTGCGTCCATACGACAACGCGAGGGTCCCCCGGGCCACCCTGGCGTGTCGGAAAGGGCCCAAATGTTTGGACGGGGACGGCGATACGGCGTCTCCGGCGGGCTGCGCAGCCCGCGAGGTTCCGTCGCCCCACGGCGGAGCAGGCACGCCGGAAGCCATGGTGGCAACTCGGCACACCCCACTGACTGGAGTAATTGCGTGAGCGGTTCCCCGAGCAAATCCGACCAGAGCTTCCTGCGGCAGTTCTCCATGCTGACCGCGGGGTTAAGCGTGCTGGCCGTCGGCCTGATGGTTCTGGCGTATGTCGTCTACAGCAACATCCCGAAGGAAACCAACCCGAACGTGGCCAGGCAGACCGCCGCGCGGATCGGCCCGGTCGGCGGGGTCTACGCCGGCGACACCGGTCGCGCCGCCATGCAGGCCGCCCAGGAGGCCGCCGCCAAGGCCGCCGCCGCGCAGGTCGCCTATGGCGGCACCACCGACGGCAAGACGATCTACGACAACCTGTGCCACAGCTGCCACACCGCCGGCGTCGCCGGCGCGCCGAAGGTCGGCGACAAGGGTGCCTGGGCACCGCGCATCGCCGAAGGCGCCGCGACCCTGGTCAAGCACGCGATCGAGGGCTACAAGGGCCCGGACGGCAACCAGATGCCGGCCAAGGGCGGCAACCCGTCGCTGACCGACGAACAGGTCACCAATACGGTGCACTGGATGATCGACCAGGTGAAGTAAAGCCTCCGCTTGCAGACTTAAGCGACGCCGCCTTCGGGCGGCGTCGCTGTTTGCGCGGCCCATGCGAAAACCGGGGTCAGTCGCCACGGGATTCCGGCCTGCGCCGGAACGACGAAAACCTTACCTACTCGTCATTCCGGCGCAGGCCGGAATCCAGTGACGGCAAGCGGGTCTTTGGCGCAGCCTGGATGCCCTTTCCCGCCATCCAATCCGTGGCAAATACCCGCAACTCCGGGAAAAACACCTCGAACCGCTCGTTAAGGGCGGCATCGTTGGCCACCAGCAAGGGCAACACCGTCGCGATCGGATTGGTCCGGCTCAGCCGCTGCGAAACCCCCTGGAAGGCCCGCTCGACCACGGCCCGGTCCGCGTACCCGGCCGGCAGGCCCTGCCGGTCCATATAGGAAAGAAAACGGCGCAGCTCCCCGGGAAGCAGTCCGTCGTGCCGATGCAGCATCGCCCGCAGGGCATCGGACCATTCGCCGAGGTCCTCGCCGGCCCATCGCAGGAAATCGCGGGCCAGGTAATGGTCGAACCAGATGTCGAGGAAAATGCCGGCATAGCGCCGGTACGGCGGCTCGAACAGCTCGCGACAGGCGCGGACGTCCGGATGGCTATCGGTAAAGCTATCGATCGCGCGGTGCAGGCGAATGCCGTCGCGTACGCCGGCCGGCAACGCCGGGTCGGGTGTGCCGCGGACGAAGTCGCCCATCACCCCGCCCAGCCGCAGCCATTCGTCGGGACCTGCCAGCAGCGCGTGCGCGAGAACGTTCAAGCCGGCTCCACGCCGCGAATTAATGGTGCTGCAGGTATCATGGCAAGCATGAACGAACTCCTTTCATCCGCGCCGGACCGTTTTCCGGAGCAAGCGTCCAGCTTCGCGCTGCCCGGCCCTGCCGGCAAGCTCGAACTGGCCACCGACGTTGCCGACCCGGCCTGCGCGCGGGCCGGCGTCGCCGTGATCTGCCACCCGAATCCCGTGCAGGGCGGCACCATGCACAACAAGGTGGTGACCATGGTCGAACGCGCCTTGCGCGAATCGGGCATGGACACGGTGCGCTTCAATTTCCGCGGCGTCGGCGAATCGACCGGCAGCTTCGACGACGGGCGCGGCGAAAGCGACGACCTGGACGCGGTGGTCGCATGGGTCCACCGCGTACGTCCGCACGACGAGCTCTGGCTCGCCGGGTTCTCCTTCGGCAGCTATATCGCGCTGAAGAACGCGGTGCGCCTGCGCGCCGACGCGCTGATCAGCATCGCCCCACCGGTTGGCCGCTGGGAATTCGAAGAAATCGCCATTCCGGACTGCCCGTGGCTGATCGTGCAGGGCGAGGAAGACGAAGTAGTCGATCCGCAGGCCGTCTTCGACTGGATCGACAGCCTCGAGGTCAAGCCGACCGTGGTGCGCATGCCCGAGACCGGCCACTTCTTCCATCGGCGGCTGATGGACCTGCGCGGCGCGGTCAAGCATGCCGCGATCGACTGGCTGCCCGCCGCACGCCACGCATGAGCGAAAGCCAACCGACTCCGGGCGAACGCTACCGCGAGGGCGTCGCCGGACATCGCTGGGAAGCCGATCCCGCGCAGCTGCCGGTGCTGGCCGAGTTCGACCGGTTGCACGCGGCGCTGTGCGCCCGCCAGCAGGCCGGCAACGGCGGCCTGTTCGGCCGCCTGAAATCCCTGCTCGGCAACGACGAGCGCGAGACGATCCCCGGCCTGTACCTGTGGGGCAGCGTCGGTCGCGGCAAGACCTTCCTGATGGATCTGTTCGTCTCCAGCCTGCCACCGGGTCTTGCCCTGCGCCGGCACTTCCATCGCTTCATGGGCGAGGTGCACGAGAGCATGCGCGCGCTTGGCGAGCGCCAGGACCCGCTGATCGAGGTTGCCGCCGGCATCGCGGCGAAGGCGCGTGTGCTATGCCTCGACGAATTCCTGGTCAACGACATCGGCGACGCGATGATCCTGGCCAATCTGTTCGAATCGCTGTTCGCCCGGGGCGTGGTCCTGGTCACGACCTCGAACACACCACCGAAGCTTCTCTACAAGGACGGCCTGCAGCGCGCGCGTTTCCTGCCGGCGATCGCGCTGATCGAAAAGCATTGCAAGGTGCTGGAAATGGTCTCGCCGCACGACTGGCGGCTGCGTGCGCTCAGCCAGGCGCCGGTGTACCACGTGCCGCCCGGCGTCGAGGCGGAGCGCTCGCTGTCGCGCATTTTCAACGGCCAGGAACAGGGCCCGGTGCAGGATGGTGGCGCCGTGCGCGTCAACGGCCGCGACATCCCCGTACGTCGCCGCGCGCAGAACATCGTCTGGTTCGAGTTCGAGGATCTGTGCGAAGGACCGCGCTCGGTCGCCGACTACATTGCCCTGGCGAAGGAATACCCAGCCGTCATCGTCGCCAACGTGCCGCAGTTCACCATCTACAGCGAGGACGCCGCCAAACGCTTCGTCCTGCTGGTCGACGAGTTCTACGACCGTCAGGTGAAGCTGGTCCTGTCCGCCGCCGCGCCGATCACCGAACTCTATGACGGTGAGCGGGTACGCGCCGAGTTCGCGCGGACCGAGTCACGACTGATCGAGATGCAAAGCGAGGACTATCTCGCCCGCGAGCATCGCCCGTAGGCTGGACATATCGACTCGCACACGCGATGCTCACGACGCAACCCATGTACCGACAGGAGAGTAGTCCTATGGATAGCTGCGAACTGGTTCCGGGGAAGGGCATCCGCTGCGGCGATGCCGAGATTTACTTCGGCATGGCGCGCAAGGCGCTGCGCGAGATGCTCGGCTGGAAGCCCACGGCCGAGACGCTGTGGGATGACGAGGACGAATACATGCAGGCCGATGGCGAGGACTGGCTGCGGCTACGCTTCCTCGACGGCAAGCTCTGCGATATCGAAGTACTCGGAGGCGGATTGCAGCACGAGGGGCTCGAACTGAAGTCGACATCGTGGAGCGCACTCGAACCGGCGCTGGAAACCCTCGGGCACAGCCTCAGGAAAACGCAGTGGCTCGGCGAAGGCAAGGACTGCGTCGCGCTGCACGTCAATATCGCCACGCACGACGATGTCGGCGGCGATGGCGACGGTATCGAGTGGGTCATCACCAGCAGCGATTTCCATAACGAATGACTACGCCGGTCCTGCGCCATCTGGCGGCAGCGACCGCCCTGCTCGTCCTCGCCGGCTGCGCCACCGTGCCAGCCGGCCCGGCGCCGCAGCGCAGTCCGCTGGCGACCTGGGCCCCGTCGCCGAACTTCAATGCGCGGCACGCGCAACTGATCGTGATTCACCACACCTCCATCGGCACCAAGGCCGCTGCGCTGCGTGTGCTGTCGCAACGGAGCGACGATCCGGTCAGCGCGCATTACCTGATCGGTGCCGACGGCAGCATCGACCAGCTCGTCGACGACGGCGCGCGTGCGTGGCATGCCGGTTCGGGACGCTGGGGCACGATCACCGATGTCAACTCCGCCTCGATCGGCATCGAGCTGGACAACGACGGTTTCGCGCCCTTCACCGAACCGCAGATCCAGTCCCTGCTGCGCCTGTTGCAGGACCTGACCACGCGTCTTGGCATTCCGCGTGATGCGGTGGTCGCCCACGGCGACATCGCCCCCGTGCGCAAGAACGACCCGAACGTGCTGTTCCCGTGGGCACGCCTGGCCCAGGCCGGCTTCGGCCTCTGGTACGACGAACCGCTGATCCTGCCGCCACCCGGCTTCGACAGCATCGCCGCGATGCGGCTGGTCGGTTACGACGTATCGAATCCACGCGCCGCGATCATCGCCTTCCACCGGCATTACCGGCGGATCGAGACGGATACACTGGACGCCACCGATGGGGCGATTCTTTATGCGTTGCAAAGGAAGCTGACGGCGACCGTGCGGCCTTGAATGCGGCTGGCCCTTCGGGCCAAGGTTACTTCACTGGATCCCAGCCTTCGCTGGGATGACGATGAAGGGTGTCGGATCGTCATCCCGGCGCAGGCTGGGACCCAGTCAAAAACATGGCGCGAAGCGCCTCGCTATAAGAAAAACCCGCGAAACGCCGCGATCGCCCGCGCGATTCCCGCATCGTCGATATCCAGGTGCGTGACCAGCCGGAGCTTCGGCAGATAGCCGATGCTCAGGCGAATGCCCGCCTTGCGCAGATGCTCGTCCAACGCGCGCAGCCGCTCTGGCGCAACGTCGACGAAAACCATATTGGTGTGGCAGCCGATCACGGTCAGATCCGGCAGGCCGATCAACCCATCGGCCAGCTGCGCGGCACGACGATGGTCGTCGGCGAGGCGTTCGACGTTGTGATCCAGCGCATACATGCCGGCCGCCGCGAGCATGCCCGCCTGGCGCCAGCCGCCGCCGGCGACCTTGCGCCAGCGGCGCGCTTTCTCGATCAAGGCGGCGCTACCGAGCAGAACGGATCCGACCGGCGCGCCCAGTCCCTTGGAGAGGCAGACCGAAACGCTGTCGAAGGGCGCGGCGACCTCGCGTGCGGGTACGCCATAGGCCGTCGCCGCATTGAACAGCCGGGCGCCATCGAGATGAAAGCCAAGGCCATGCTTCTTCGCCAGCGCACCGGCTGCATGCACATACTCCCGTGGCAGGGCACGGCCATGCCAGGTGTTCTCCAGCGCGAGCAGCCGGGTCCGCGCGAAATGCGGATCGATCGGCTTGATCGCCGCCTCGATCTGCTCCAGCGGCAGGCTGCCGTCGGCGGCATGCGGGATCGGCTGCGGCTGGATCGAGCCGAGGACCGCGGCCCCACCGCCTTCGAAGCGATAGGTATGCGCGTCGGCACCGACCAGGTATTCATCGCCGCGCTCGCAATGGCTCATCAGCGCGAGCAGGTTGCTCTGCGTTCCCGTGGGCACGAACAGCGCGGACTCGAAACCGAGGTCGTCGGCCAGCCGGCGCTGCAGGGCGTTGACCGTCGGATCCTCGCCGTAGACATCGTCGCCGACGGGCGCGCGCAGCATGGCTTCACGCATTGCATCGGTCGGCTGGGTTACGGTGTCGCTGCGAAGGTCGATCCAGTCCATGTGAGAATCCTGGTTGGGTGAGCCACCAATGGTACTGCGGGAGCAAGTGGGATGATCGTCGTCGTGATGGGCGTTTCCGGTAGTGGCAAAAGCACGATAGGCGAGCTGCTGGCAAGGCGGCTTGGCGGCGAGTTCCTCGATGCCGATTCACTGCACAGCGAGGCCAACCGGCTGAAAATGGGCCGGGGCGTCGCACTCGACGATAACGACCGGAAGCCATGGCTGGCGGCGATCGTCGCGGCGATGGCCGCACGCCGCGATGCCGGCAAGGATCTCGTGCTTGCCAGTTCGGCACTGCGCGCCAGCTATCGCAATATCTTGCGCGACGGCCATGACGATGTGTCGTTCGTCTACCTGCACGGTGGTTTCGCTCTCCTTCATGCACGGCTCCTTGCACGCAAGGACCATTTCTTCGATCCGGCGCTGCTGCGCAGCCAGCTCGATACGCTGGAGGAGCCCGGACCGGGGGAAGCCATTCGCGTGGATATCGACGCGAAACCCGAGGCGATCGTCGACGAGGTCGTTGCGGCGTTGCCAATACGACAGCCACACGGAACGGTCACGAGACGAGAGTAAAATCGGGAAAATATACCGCCCGAGGACATCTGCCATGGTCAACACCGCCCTGTTCGTAAGCCTGGAAGCGAAGCCCGGCAAGGAAGCCGAAGTCGAGGAATTCCTGGTCAGCGCGTTGCCGCTGGTCGAAGCCGAACCGGCGACGATCGCCTGGTTCGCCATTCGCATCGGTCCTTCCACCTTTGGCATCTTCGATGCCTTTCCCGACGAGGCCGGACGCAGCGCGCACCTGTCCGGCAAGGTCGCCGAGGCTTTGATGGCGAAAGCCGGCGACCTGTTCGCCACGCCGCCGAAGATCGAGAAGATCGACGTTCTTGCTTCGAAGCTGCCGTAGCACCGGCGGAACGGGGAACGGCGAACCTACGACGCGGCTTGCAGGCCGAGCGCCTCGGCCATCGCCTCGCGCATGACGTATTTCTGCACCTTGCCGGTCACCGTCATCGGAAACTCGTCGACGAAGCGCACATAGTGCGGCACCTTGTAATACGCGAGGTGCCGCCGGCAGTAATCCTGGATTTCCGCCACGCTCGCCTCGCAGCCCTCGCGCAGGCGGATCCACGCGCACACCTGCTCGCCGAACTTGCGGTCCGGCACGCCGAAGACCTGTACGTCCTGCACTTTCGGATGGCTGTACAGGAATTCCTCGATCTCGCGCGGATACACGTTCTCGCCGCCGCGGATGATCATGTCCTTGAGCCGGCCGACGATGCTGCAATAGCCCTCCTCGTCGAGCACCGCGAGATCGCCGGTATGCATCCACCCCGCGCTGTCCAGCGCCGCGCGCGTATTCGCCTCGTCGTCCCAGTAGCCGCGCATCACCGAATAGCCGCGCGTCAGCAGTTCGCCCGGCGTACCGCGCGGCACGATCAGGCCCTGCCCATCGACCAGCTTCACCTCGACATGCGGATGAATGCGTCCCACCGTACTGACACGACGGTCCAGCGGGTCTTCCGGCACGGTCTGGAAGCTGACCGGGCTGGTCTCGGTCATGCCGTAGGCAATGGTCACTTCGGCCATGTGCATCTCGTCGACGACGCGGCGCATCACTTCGGTCGGGCACGGCGAACCGGCCATGATGCCGGTGCGCAGGCTGCCCAGGTCGAACTCGTGGAAGCGTGGGTGCTCGAGCTCGGCGATGAACATCGTCGGCACGCCGTGCAACCCGGTGCACTTTTCCTCGGCGACCGTCTGCAACGTCGCCAGCGCATCGAAGCCTTCGCCGGGAATGACCATGCAGGCACCGTGCGTCACGCAGGCCAGGTTACCGAGCACCATGCCGAAACAGTGATAGAACGGCACCGGGATGCATAACCGGTCGTGCTCGCCCAGGCGCATGGCCTCGCCGATGAAATAGCCGTTGTTGACGATATTGTGGTGGGTCAGCGTCGCGCCCTTTGGCGCCCCGGTCGTGCCCGAGGTGAACTGGATATTCACCGGATCGTCGAAGCCGAGCCCGGCTTCCACCGCGCGCAAGTGGGCCATGGCCTGGTCGTCGGCGACGATATCGCGCCAGCGGCGCGTACCGGGCGCGGCCTCTTCGTCGAGCAGGATCACCTCGCGCAAATCCGGCAGGCGCCCGGCGCTCAATGCGCCGGCCGCGGCGGTATCGAGTTCCGGTGCCAGCTCGCGCAGGATCGCCAGATAGTGCGAAGTGCGGAACGCGCGCGGCAGCAGCAAGGCGCGGCAGCCGACCTTGTTCAGCGAATACTCCAGCTCATGCGAACGGTAGGCAGGATTGATATTGACCAGGATCAGCCCGGCCTTCGGCGCGGCGAACTGGGCGACCACCCATTCGGCGCGATTCGGTGCCCAGATGCCGACGCGCTCGCCAGGCTTGAGCCCCAGGGCCAGCAGACCGGCGGCCACGCGCTCGACCTCGGCATGGAACTGGCGATAGGTCCAGCGCACGCCCTGGCTGCGCACGACCAGGGCCGGCCGCTCCGGCCAGCGTGCCGCGATGCGGTCCAGCAGCGCACCGACGGTCTCGCCCAACAGCGGGGTCGCGCTGGCACCATGGACATAGCTGGCGGCTGAATTCACGCGGCGGTCTCCCTGTGCACAAACGCCATGCTAACGCCGGCGGGGGAAAGATTGGGCTCCCAACGGCGAAGGAGGGTGACCATGCAGAGGCGGCCACGCGGTTTCATGGCACGGTGCTTCGGCATCGCGCTGATCCTGGCCTGTGGTTCGGCCGGTGCCGTGCTCAAGCAGGGCAAATCGATGATCGGGATGTAGCCGGTCACGGTCATGGAGCGGACCGGGCGTCCGCTCCGTGCGTGTCTATTCGTAGACGTGCAGCTTGCCGAAGATCCAGGCGTGATACGAGGCCAGCGCCTGGGTATTGGCGCAATCCACATAGAGGCCGTGGCAACGCGTACGCAGGCCGGTGGCCGCCGAGAAGAACGGGTCGGACGGCAGGCCGGCCGCCTGCAGGACCATGGTCGGCAGGTAGGCGATGTCGAGCATGGGATAGTTCGGCATTTCCGCACCGGCGAAATTGCTTTTCAACATGTAATACGTGAGGTAGTGCTCGTACGGCTCCAGCCCGGCGGGCACCCGGCGCGGCATGCCGCGGATCACGCCGCTGAACGAGGGCTGGTGGTCGCCGAAATGCAGCAGCACGGTCGGCTGCGGGCGATCGAGAAAATCCTTCTCCAGGGCGCTCATCGCCACGTCCGAATCGTGCAACCGGGACAGGTAGGTCACCAGGTTCAGCGATTCGGCGGGCGCAATATCCGGCAGCAGGTTGGTATTGAACGGCGGCGCCAGGGTCGACAGCGCGTCGATATCGTGGGGACCGTGCTGGTTCAGCGTGAGAATCATCACGAAGACCGGCTGGCCCGGCTTCTTGACCTGGTCGTAGACCCGCTTGGCCGCCGCGAACATCTGCGCATCGGTCTCCTCCCACTCGTCGAGCTTGAGGTCGATCGCGTCGTAGAAGCGGTCGAAGCCATAGGCGCGATAGGCATTGCGCCCGTTGAGGAAGCTGCCGTTGGTCGGGTAGATCGCAATCGTCAGGTAACCCAGCCGCTGCAGCTGCATCGGCAGCGAATTGCGCACATGCGGCGCCAGCACGTAGGGCGCGTACATGCCGCCGGCTCCGAAGATATCGTGCGGCATGCCGGTCAGCGCGGCGAACTCGCTCATCCAGGTGCCGCCGCCGAAGGTGTGCACACGCATCAGGCCATGGGCACGGGTGTTCGCATCGACCTGGAACATCTTCGCCTGGCAGGCGGCGATCGTGCAGGCGGCGAAGCTGGACGGGTCGAAGGTGCTTTCCTCGAGCACCTCGACGATATCCGGGTACGGCTTCTGCGCGGTGGCGGCAAGCCCCCACGCGGTCGTACCCCAGTCCCGCTCGGCCTCCGCCTCGCTCGACTGCGCGGGCAACTGCACATCCGAATCGTGCAGGTTGACGAAGAAGTTGGTCAGCTGGGCATCGTCGGACAGCTTGTCCCAGACGTCCTTGGCGTGGACCTGGGCGAAGGGTCCGATCGGCAGCAGGCAGACCCAGAACGCCAGCGCGCTGGCCAGCGCGCCGCCGGTGCGCAGGCCAAAGGCGGTGCCGGTGCGTCGGCCGGCGAGGATCCGCCGGTCCCAGCGCCACATCATCCAGAGCATCGGCGGCACTGCCACGCACAGGGTAATACCCAGGCCAAGCAGGTGCGGGTAATGCTCCAGGGTCTCGATCAGGCTGGTGCGCGCGTAATAAACGAAGTCCGACGCCATCAATGGCGAATCGAGGTAGCGCAGCTTCATTTCCGAAAGGAAGCGCAGGGCCAGGAACAGCCCGCCGCTGACCACCAGGGCGATCGCCACGCGCCCGAGCAGGAACAGCATCACCCCGAAGGTGCACAGCATCAGGCCGAGGATAAAAGCCTTCTGCGGCAAGGCGGGTTCGCCGAGCACGGCCGCGTGGATGCAGAACGCGAAGAAGACCAACGCGCACAAGCAGGCCACACGATTCCGCGGGAAGCGAAACGCGATACGTAGCATCAAGGAGGCCCCTGTCAGACCGACTGTCAATGAAGTGTCATATTACTCGTAGCCGGCATAACGCGAGGCAACGGATAACGATGACTATCGGCAGGGTTCAGCCGGCGTTGCCGGCCGCGCCCAAGCGAATGCTGCGACGCAGCATTCGCCATACCGGCGCAGGCCGGGGAAAGTCCGCAGGCCGATCGAAGCAAGTCGATGCCCCATCTGAAGGTCGACTCCATACCCTCCATTGTCGTCCCTGCGTAGGCAGGGACCCAGTGGCCGCCACCGTCATTGAGCGATGACACTCAGGAAATAAGGCCTTCGCTGGCGACGTGCTGTCGACCGGATACTGAGCCCACGGGACCCCGGCCTGCCGCCGGGGTGACGGCGAGAGGGCGTTGGGGGCGCGAGTCCTTTCGCGCCATGTCTCCGCTTAAGGGTTGTCACCCGTGCGCGGCACCACCGTGATCGTCACCTTCGATGGATGCTCGGCGTCGTGGTGCACGGCGTTATGCGCGATCACGCCCTTGGCCTCGTCGTAGTTGTTGCCGCCAGTGTTGAGGTTGCGGTCGAAGCGCGGGAAGTTGCTGCTGGAAATCGCAACGCGCAGCTTGTGCCCGGGGTAGAAGTAATAGCTGGTGTCGATCGGCTGGAAGGTCACCTTGTACACCTTGTCCTTCTCCATCCACGCCAGCGGCTTGTCGTAGCCGTCGCGATAGCGCATGCGCTGGATGTTCTCGGTGATGTTGAAGGCCTTGCCGTCCGGGCCGACGTCCATGATCTTGAAGGTGAAGTCAGTGTCCTTCGCATTCGAGGACACATACAACGTCACCGTGATCGGCCCGCTGACTTCGGTACCTTCCTTGAAGGCCTCGGTGTTGTAGACCAGGATGTCGTTGCGGGCCAGCTGCGGGTTCTGGTCGTACGAGCCGAACTTCACCGCATTGCCCTGGCAGCAGCCGCCGCCGCCGAAGGTCGGCACCGGGTTGGCCGGGTCATAGATGAACTGGTCAGGGTGATCCGTGCTGTCCGCACTGGCTGTCAGCGCGCCATCGCCATAGAGGGTATTGGCCTTGCCCTGGCTGCTCAGGAAGAACTCTTCCGTCTTTGCCCCGGCCGGCGGCCAGGTGGCCGACTTGTGCCACTTGTTCTCGCCCATGACGTAATACATCACCTTGGGCTGCTTCTCGAGGATGCCGTTGTCCTCGCCCTTGAGGAAATGGTCGAACCAGCCATACACCAGGCTGTTGTAGTCGAAGCGCGCATCGCCGACGCTGAGGTCGCCGATCACGGTGTCTTCGGTCGCACGCGTATAGGCGCAATGCAGCACCGGCGCGATCACCGCGTACTGCTGGTCGGCGACCGCCTTGGGCGCATGGCTGCGCACATAGTTATACGCGGCCAGGTTCGGCGATACCGAGACGTCGAACCAGCTCATGAACCACAGGCCCGGCTTCTTCACCGGCATGCTCTCGTTCCACAGGCCACCCTTGGTCCAGGCCGGATCGTTCGGCGCGCGGGCGATCATGTTGCCACCCGTCGGCACCGGCATCTTCGTATCGAAAATGCCCGGCGGCCCACCCACCGACTTCATGATGTCGTTCACCGGCAGGTGCCAGAACGCCTTGTCCCAGTCCACCGGCGGCGACTGCGCATCCAGGTCGAACATGCGCGACACGCGGATCAGGTCGGCCTGCGAGGTATTGGCCGGGAACATCGGCCGGATCTGGTTCTGCTCGTCGTACAGCCAGTCGATAAAGAGCATCTGCACCGCGCCGCCGCGATACCAGTTGCCCTGCTCGTAATACGGCCCGACCTTGCCGACGCCGGCACCGAAGCCCTGCACGTTGAACGTGGCGAGCCCCGGATCGTCCTGGGCGACGACGGCCAGCTGCCATTCCGCCGTCGACGAGCAACCCGTGGTACCCACCTTGCCGTTCGACCACGGTTGCGAGGACATCCACTTGATCTCGTCCGAACCGTCGGTCAGCGGCGGGCCGAGGATGTCGTATTCGCCCTGCGAGAAGTAGTGCCCACGCTCATTCATTTCGACGTAGGCGTAACCGCGCTTCACCGCCTCCAGCTCGCGCGACATATCGCGCGGCGCGCCGATCTTCACGTCCCAGAAATTGAAGTTGTACGGCGTGCGCGAAAAGATCACCGGCACCTTGCCCGCGGTCTTCGGCCGGTAGATATCCGCGGCCATCAGTTTGCCGTCGCGCATCTTCACCATCACCTTGCGGTCGATGATGGCGACCTGCTCGAGCTGCTTCTCGATATCGTTGCGCTTGATGACGAGCTGCTGCTGCGGATCGAGGCGCTGGGCGAGGGCCGGCGTCGCGGCGAGCAAGGTCAGGAGCGTGCCGGCAAGGCACGTACGGAGGGGCGTGGATCGCATGAGGTTCTCCCTGGATTCACGTCCGAGTATGTGGCATCCAGAAACCAGCGAAACATGACTAATGGCAGGGGCGGCATTCGAGTGAAAACGAGTCGCAACTGTCGGCAGGACTCAGCCGGCCCTGGCGCCTGCGATACCCATGGCGACCCGGCCTGCTCGGCGCAGATGTCACCAATGGCGGCATTGAAGCCATGATCGAATGCCGGAAGGATTTCGTACCGTGCCCAAAGAGCGCACAGAACCAGGCCGGATACTCGTCACGCCCCTGGTTCTGAAACACCGCCCTGGCTTCCGCTATCGGCGCGTCGTGCGCTACGGGTTCCCCTTCAACGGGCGGGGATGATATCGATGTGTCGCCCAAATATCTGTAGGGCTTTTCCTACAAAGCCCTTTGAACAGTCCGTCGGACAGGCATCACTCCTCGGTCCCATCCAACCCGGTCGGCCCACCCACCGCCGTCTGGCGATTACGCTGCATATACTGCTCAGCCACCGTCGCGATACGCGCCAACATGCCGTAATCAGCCCCATAAGCCCCCGCGATACCCGGCGTGCGCTGATAGAACTGCGGTTCCGCCACGACCTTGCCACTCTGGGTATCGACCAGGCGAACGCTCATCACGACACCGGAACTACCGGCAAACGGCCCGGCAAAGATGTGACTCGTCACGCTCACGAATTTCATCTGCTCGATCGTCGGCTCGATACGCAAGGTACGGCCACCCGGCGTCGACGAACTCCAGCCAGCCGCGAGCGGCACCAAGCTTTTCCTTCAGGTGCGTGTCGATACTTTTGACTGCATCGGTCTTTTCGTCCACATCCCCTGCCGTCTTCAGTGGCGCCAGTTCAAAATGCTGGAAATTCGCCAGCGGTTCGCTCGGCGGCGGATTCTGCGTCCGATCGGGACGGACGTTGCTGCCGCAGGCGGCCAGCAATAGCGAGGCCAGCAACAGCGATGCACGGACAATCTTCATGGTTGGCAATCTTCCCTGGAGGTCGGACATAAAGCGGCGAAGGCTACAACGCCACGTGCCGGTTGTCTGTCATCCAGACGCGGAACTTCGAACGCCGGAACTCGGACCATTCCTATTTCTGTTACTTGTCTTGTCGACGCATCATTTCTGGGTCGCCGCAAAACACGTAGCGACCGGGCGTCAGATCCCGCTCACACGCGGTGAAAAAAGACGTCGCAACGCGTGGTTTGGCGTTGCGGCGTCCCGCTGCCATACTTTCTGCGGCGGGCGTGTCAGGAAGGCTTCGGCCTTACCGGTTTTCCGATGGGATTGACGGTTTCTGACCCTGGCACGCCCGCCACCCGTACTGATGCGGTTCGGCGGTCTTCCCCCAGGAGCCGCAATGACCGTCACTGAATCCATCGATTCCACCCATCCGCCCATCATCAAGCATGCCTTTCGCCATATCGGTAACCGTGGCCAGGCCGCTCCTTGCTGCCTTTGCGGGCATTGCCTTGCCGGCGGTAATTACAGCGATATCGAGCTGGGCCTCGACGCTTGCGTGACCCAGATGCAGAATATGGCCTGCGTTATCGAATCCGCCACGCGTAGCACCCATGCAACCACCCAGTTGTCCCTGCGCGTATTGCACGAACTAGTCGACGATGCTCGCAAACTGCTTTGCGTACAGCGGCAGACGGCGCGCGCGCAGGCCTCTCTCAGGGTCCGATAACAAAGTCCGGGGATCTCTTCCTGGCCAGCTTTGCCGGCGCCGTACAGTCGACCACCTATATCGACGCGGTCGACTATCCAACCCACGCCCAAGCCTGGAACCGGCTTATCGACCTCGAGAACCGGCTGACCGCCGACTTCGCCAATCTTTACCCTGCCGGGTTCTGCAAGGGCAGGCACGGCCGTATTCACCCGCTCCGCTATCGCTGCTCGGTGGATAGCGAAACCGGGATCATGGGGGAATGCGTATGGGCACTAGTGGGAAGCGAGCAGGCGATCGATCCGTCGGGCGGAAAGGTCGCCTTGAAGGCGCCGGTCTGGCATTGCCGCACGCCGCTGGCGCACGGGAACGCGCGTCGAGGATTTCTACAAGACCTTGCACGCCTGGCGCGGCGCGATTTATGCCCGTCTCCCCAAAACCGACCGAAGCATTTACGACGGTCTGGTCGACTGTATGCCCCGCAAGATCGGTTTAGTGAGGATTCGGTCCACATCAACCGAAAGGAGCGCTTAACGCTCCGCTCAAATATCGCGCAGCGCATCCGTGGTTACACCCGCAGTAATCCGGAAGCCCTAAACCGACCGCGAGTGCATCGTGAAAGTCAGCCTCTGCTCGAATCTCGTTACATTCTCGGCAGTGGCAAGAAGCCACGTAGCCGACCTCTGACCAGTTCTCTCACGCGCATTTTCCAAGCTCATCCGCCGCCTCTCTGACATATCGCTCAAACTCCTTCAGAGGAAACTTCATACGAACAGGTCGTGGCAAGAGATACAAGTCGGTCAAGAACTCTATCTGCATATTCTCTTGACCGCCCTCCTTGCTGATCTGACACAAGCGCTGCTTCCCGTAAGAGATTTCAACAAGCAAATGCTCATGTGTTGTCTCGCTGATAAAATCCATGCCAAAGCCTTTACTCATTTGAACCTCGACCCCAACTCATTTGCTTGATTTTAGCGCCAGAACCTCCACCGTGAGGTCTTCTTCGCAACAGGAGCGTCACCGATCGACGCCTGACCCTGCGGCACCTCATCCGCCAGTGGCGGAGGCCAGCTGGCATTTTGCAGGCCGACAAGTTCGAATCGCGACATCGTACGGGCGCGAGTCGGCGAAAATACGCCCGTGACCTCCTCAAACGAAGTATTTTCCACAAACGAGCCTTGCTTGACCGAAGTGTTAAGCGCCCTGAGGGAGGACCGGAGTTTTCGCCCCCATGAGGCGCCACCATCCAACCAAGACAACTCTTCAGTCCGTATCAAAATGTAGAGATCGAGCCATCCCGCTACCTTTTCTGTCCAGTCATCGTAGAGGGCGAGCCCACCGTCATTCACGGCGGACCGGATCAGAGATCGGCGATCGCGAAGATGCTCATGGCACCGTACCGCAGGCGCAATGAGGTAAGCATATGGCTCGCCCTCGTCGCTGTCATAATCTGTATCTACCGAAGCAACGGCCAGATCAGACTCATCGAACATGCATAGCCAGAACAACGGAATGTAGTCGGCTGCCTCCAGTTCTGCAGCCACTGGGTAGAACTCTTTCCATTCCCCCGAGCTGGGCATTTTTCTGAACGTCGTTACATCCAAGTAGGCCCGATTAGACACCTCAAGCAACTCCATAGTCTTCACCAAGCAAAATTAATGCGACAACGACGGAGACCGAACACTGCGGCATTCGATGCCTCCTTCCAACCTGCACGGCGACCAGGCGCGCTATCCCTGCAACCCGATATCCGAAAGCATCTGCCTGGCGCAAACCTCGCCAATTTCCCGCGCAAAGGCCTTGATCTTCTCGCCATCCTCCTCCCGCCAGGCATCGAGCGATCGCTTGTCGACGCCATCGCCCTGGCACGACGAACGCCCGATCGCCTTGCCGTCATCGCCAAGCACGGCAGTTTCAAGGTTGTAGTGAAGCCTGTAGTTGTCCGAGCCGAACATGCTGTCGTACGAGAGCAGCCAGAGCACCTGCTTGATCTCGACGCGATACGCATTGGCGCCGCCGGTCACACCCAGCTTACCGAGCTTGCCATCGATCGCCTTGCCCATCTCCAGGGCCGGCGTCTGCCCCTCCGCCGCGTGTGTCCTGATACCCGCCGCGCCGCGCTGGACCAGCGCATTGGTCTGTGCGCCGATCTCCTGCGCTTCAGCGATCGACGATGCACCACCGCCGGCCAAGGATCCCGCGACCGATCCGACCACCATCCCACCGATAGCCATGCCTTTGCTCTTCACCTGTACCGCTGACGCGCCCTTAACCTCGTGCACCACCAGCCCACGCTCGCGGATCTGTGCGATCTGACTATCGCTGATCCCTTTCGGCTGCGTCGCACAACCCGCCACCAACACCACCGCCATCGCGGCCATACCCATCTTCGACATCGTGTCGCTCCATGATTTTCAATGCGGACGAATTCAAGGCCGTCGTCCGCTTCGGCCCAAATCAGTTAACTCCGCCACTCGGCTCCTGGCGGGAAGGAGTTGACTCGGTTGCATCGGGCGGAGGTGCCATCGGACCGACGACATCCATATGTGCAAGGTCGCGGATCCAACCGTCAACTATGCCGTTCAACTTGAGCGTTGACATGTTCGGCAGGTAAAGCTCGTCGCCTTCTTTCGCAAAGGCAGCGGCGATAAAAGCATTGGAGGCTCCCAGTTGCCGCATCGAGGCTTTTAGCTCTTCGGCCGCGTCTCTTATCGCCATGTCGGCCACCGGATCATCATTGAGACTGGATGCGCGATGGAATCCGAGCATGGCACCTTGTGTCATCAGACGACGCTTCCCACCCAAGAAAGCCATGGTACAGGCGCTGGCACAGAGACCATCGGCAATGACGACGACATCGGGCCTGGACACCAGAAAGGCCTTCAACTGAGCACCTGCACTTACGAATCCCCCGGGGCTCTGCAATACAAGCACCCCCGCGTCCGGGTGCCTCCCAAATGCCTTGTGAACACGCTGCGCGATACCCCGATCAAACGGGCCATCCACGACGACTGCGCGAGCGCTGGCGATATAGGTGACCTCGGCTTTCTCCACAAAGGGAGACTCCGTGGTTGGCGCCCGAATCGTTGTTCTGGCCACGGTGAAAACCTGATAGCTGACGTCAGCGGCCCCCACGACAACACAAAAGATGGCAGCACTGGCCCAGCCACCCTTCGCTCGCCTGGCAGACCGCCAGGTTCCGACTAGCTGCCAGATTTTAATGGCCACCAGAAATACCAGCGCCGACCTGAACATCCATACCGACCACAACAGGTAGGACGTCGACGCAACGAATCTTTCCGCAGATAGCCGGATCAGGCGAAGAACACCATTGAGCAGCACGCCGTTGATCCAGAAGGACACACCCAGCGATATCTCACCCTTCCAATGAGCGATCAGGTAGGACCGGACGGCCGACCGGATACGATTCGCATGCGCCTTCCAGCCGATAGCTTGTTCATTCGCCGTGTCATCCATGCACATCACCAACGTCCTTGATATAACCCACGCCATCGAGCCCAAACTTGCCAACCGTCTCCGCCACGAAGACAGCGTGACACGTCCCCTGCCCTGCTAGCTTTCGGCCAACGTGGCACGCTCCCGGTCGATACGAACAAGAAAAATCGCCAGAGCGATCGAGATGACGTTACCGACCAGTACACCGAGGCTGGCCACAACCATTTGCTGAAGCAGGCAAACCCCAAGTACGGCAGTCAGTGCGCCCGGAATGATAAGACGCACCGGTGTCGGACCGGGACGCCAGAGTCCGATGACCGCCAGGGCCAGCAATGCGCAGGCCAATGAGAATAGTGAAGGCACAAGCCAGTTCGAAGCACTGAAGAGCAATATTGCAGGTCCGCAGGAGAGGATGGTGTAACCACTGACTCCGCTGATCACCATCGCATACTTATGCGCCTTCTCCTCCAGCATCCGCATCCGGGCCCGGCGGGCAAAACCCTTGCGATCGCCATACACCGAGCCCACGCCTTCATTTCCATCCATTGCAAATCTCCTTTGGTTTTCCACTTTTTTATACGGGGCGTCATGCCCCCACTCCGAACGTGCAAGCTCGCCGCAGGTCAAAGACCAAAAAACGTAGAACAATGTTCTTCTCCTTGCCACCCTTCTTGTGGCTTCTTCATGCCACTGACAGACCCCTGTCACCAGGGACAACGGGGAAAAGTGGACGCGGAAAAGAGGGAACGCGAGTAGTTAAATCGGACAAAGAACGGGATTAACTACCCGCCCACTTTGCTCCCCTTTGCGACACAACTGCCGCTACCCACGGCCGTACCGGCACCCAGCTACATGTCGTATCGGAAGCTAGTTGTTGTCTTCATTCACGCTTTTTACGGCATCCAACCAATCCTCCCACTGGGTCGGGTCATTGGGACTTCCATCATCCCAAATTGTCTGCGAGATTGCGCTAAGCACATCTCCGAGAGCATCCACGCCTTTCCCTCGGTCATAATATCGATCGAGATAAATAACCATTGCTTTAAAAGCATCTTCGACTGTAATTTTCTCGCTCATTTTTGACCCTCGCGGCCGCGTATTGAGGCTCAGCGAAATTTGATTGAGCTCGTCCTGGCTGTATCCAGACAGGTCGGTTCCCTTCGGCATGTACTGCCGCAACAGGCCATTAGTGTTCTCGTTGCTCCCGCGTTGCCACGGACTGTGGGGATCGGCGAAGTAAACCTGTACGCCGGTGCGCAGCGTAAGCGCGGCGTGGTAACTCATTTCCTTGCCTTGATCGTAGGTCAGCGTCTTGCGCAGCGCCTCGGGGATGCTTTCGAGTGCCTTGCTGAAGCTCTCCAACGCGTCGGCCGCACTGGCGCTGCTCATCTTGGCCAGCACCACGAAGCCACTGGTGCGCTCGACCAGCGTGCCTACCGAGGAGCGGTTACCCGCGCCCTTGATCAGATCACCCTCCCAGTGCCCTGGGATCAAGCGGTCTTCCACCTCCGGCGGGCGGACGTGGATGCTCTGCATATCCGGGATCTGCCCCCGCCGGTCCGTGCCACGTGTGCGAGGCTTCCGCGTGCCCTTGGCTTTGACGGTGACCCCGGGGTCAGGTTCATTTCCTCCCTGGGTTGCGTGGCGAAGGGCGCCGCGCTGTTCGGAAATTGAACCTGACCCTGAGCGACCCAGCGGTCGAAGCAATCAAACCGCTCCTCACAGAGCATTTTCTTTTGGATTTCCTGTGGTCTCGCATTTTAAAGTGGCATCAGTGCCGGCAACGGTGGCTTCCAGATCGCCGTTGGGGGCAATACCCATCTTCTTTTCGAATACATCGAGAACACCTCGATCACTGTACGTCATGGCGACTCCCTCATTTGCGATGCCCGCTGCATTCATGCCACTCATAACTGCTGATCCATTCAGCCGTTGCCGCCTCTGCCTACCCGCCTATCGGGATTAGTAAGAATGAGTGCGAGAACAAATGATGAAATGCCGCCGGCCAAAAGAGCGGGGCGAATAGCGGCCAACCAAGGAATAGTGCATAAATCAAATAATGACCCTCTCACAAAATGAAGATACGCCAGCGCCCCTGTGGCCATCAAAATGAATCCCAAGAAGAATCCTGGGACGGATATGGCCGCGCAAAATAAGAGGTTACGAATAAATCTAGCTAGGTATGTTCGCTTCATTTCGCCGATGACTTATCATTTAATAGATTAAACCTATCCCAAAATCCGCTTGCCGATTCTTGACCAATAGCTGCGCCAACGTTTGAAAGCACATAGGGTGCCGCGTATTTGAATGGAACGCTGATTCCCGAACCTATATTTATCCAATCCGGTTTGTTTATTCTCGCGTTCAAATTGTTAGCCAAGGCAGCGTTGTAACTAGCGGATATTGCGTATCCCGTCGCATATCCGATAGCCGACGCACCTCCAGACTTTGCGGCACCAACTAGAATGCTTTCATTTTTCCCATACATCGTGTTATCCAACCATGTATTCAGTCCACCGGCCCCGGCGTTTAAGCCAATATTGACCACAGGGCCTTTGCCAGCAGTCAATACACCTGTGAGGATACTAGAGGCCACTGGTACTGGTTTGATCTCGCCAGTTGTAATCAGCTGCGAAAGTCCATTTGCGGTACCGCCAATTAGTCCAACGCCAGTTCTGCCAGCAAGAAAGGCTTGTATCGATGTGGCGCCCGCTGCACCCGCGTAAGCCGCCAACGCCGGCGAAGCGAAGCTGCCGACCATCGTGACACCCGCCTCAGCAGCCACCTTTTTCGTCGTATCTATTCGCCACTTCTCCCATGCCAGCGCTTGTTCAGGATATACAGGGACTATGCCGTTTCGCACATAGAAATCAGCATCCGCCTGCTGTCCATTGGCGAAGATGAGCGGGTCTTTCTTCTGATCAAAGGACGTGGCCTGGAACATGAGGAACGTTTCGCCCGGATAGGCTGAATCGCCCCACATTTCCCGGCCCGCGGAGGCTAGAAAATTACTTGCGTCTGCATTCCACTCGCCCGCGGCACCGCTCTGAACCTGGCGGTACGCCTGCTGCGCCAGGGCTTCCTCTGCCTGGGCAGTGGACATGCCGGAGTGCTGATCGGCGTATTTCTTGGCGTTGGCGCGAATCCAGTCCGACTCCTTGAAATGCAACTGCCGGTTGTATTTTTCACCATTGAGCGCCGTAGCCGCACCGACACCGCCGCCTGCTGCGGCACCCATGGCTGCGCTGGCCATCTCCATCATGCTGTTGAACTCGGGCGAGCCCGGTTCAACGCCCTGGGACACGAGGTACTGCTGCATCGCCATGGTAGCGCCCTGACTGACAGCAGCGCCTTTCAAGCCGTCCAACGCGTTGCCGCCGCCGAGCGCCGCCACGCCAGCGCCCACCACGGCGTGCAATATCGCGCGTTTCGGGCTGCCTTCCAGCCAGCCGGCGTTGTCTGCCAGGGTGCCGGCCGCGCGGAAACCGACATACCCAGCCACCTGGCCCAGCTCCTGCAGTTCACGGATCTTCTGCTCATCGAAGATGCCCTTGAGCGCCTGGCTGTCCAGACTCGGCGTGCGATCCAGACCACTCAGGTCGACCGGGCCGTCGCGCACGATAATGGTGCCGTTAGCGACGCCCGCCAGTGTTTCGCTGCTGCTATGGCCTTTTTGGGGGACGAGCATGCCTGGTGAGGCACGATACCCTTCGCTGCCGAATGGATTCGCCGCACCGTCGTCGCCGGCCTTGCCGGAGCTGTAGCCGCCACTGAGGCCCACGCTGGAGGCACTGTAGTTCGCCTCGTTGCGAATATTCTCCCAGGTCAACGAGCCCGTGTTGAGCAGGTTCTTCGACGGATCAGCGGTGCTGGCGATCACGCCACCCTTGAGATGGGTATTGCCGCCCACGGCGATCTGGAAGCCGCCGCTGCCGGCACTGATGCCACTGACCTCGTTGACGCTGGTGTAGTGGCTGTTGATCTTGTCCTGGTTGTAGCTGGCCGAGCCGCCGTAACCGTAGACGAAAGTGCCACCGACTTGCTGCTGCTTGCTCGCGTAGTCGTCGGTGTCCTGCTCGCTTTCGATGCGCAGGTTGCCGCCGATGGCGGCGATGACCTGGTTGCCGGTGAGCTGGGCGCCCTTGATCGTGGTGTCATTGCCGCTGACCAGGGTCAGGGTGTCCGAGGCGCCGATGGTGGTTTCGGCGTGGGTGACGCCGTTGCCGGTGCCTTTGCCGCGGCCGGCTGAGGCGGTGACGTAGAAGCCGGTTTGCGAGCCTATCGAGAAGCCTATCTCGCCACTGCCATTGCGGTTGGTGCTCTTGCTGCTGTGCAGCTCTTCCTGGCTGAGGAGGTTGATGTTGTTGGCGGCGGCTAGTGCGACGTTGGTGCCGTCGACCTGGCTGCCGATGATATTGAGATCACCACCGGTCGCGGCGATGGCGATATCGCCCTTGCTGTGGATGCGGCTGCCATAGGCCGCTTCGTCGTGCGTCTTTGTCTCGCTGCTGGCGCTGCTGGCACCGATGCCGATGCGCAGGGAGACGCCCGCGTCGCCGCTGGTGCCGGCGGCCGTCGCCGCCTGGTAGCCGTCGCTCACGGCGTACGCGGCCTGTGCGGCGTAGAGGGCCTTGAGGCGGTCGTCCTTCACCTGGGAACCGCGTTTGGAAGCACCGTAGGCCGCCTCCGCTGCGCTGACCACGCCACCGCTCAGGCCCAGGGTGATGCCAGCGCTTTGTTTCTTGTAGGTCTGCCGGGTATCGGTCGTGCCCACGGCCGCATCGATCGTCACGTTTTTGCCGACGATGGCCGTGCCGGTCTGGCTGAGGATGTCCGAGCCGGTGATGTGCACATCGTTACCCGCACTCAGCGTCACCCGACCATCGGTGCTGCCGATCAGGCTGCCGGTCGGGGTCGTATCGATTTGTTCGTAGCCTTGCTTTTCCTTGGAGCTGGCCGAGCATGACGCTGAAGCCGCCGCCGGACATCAGGCCGGACTGGGTGACCGTTTTGTCGTGGGTTTCGCTGTGGGTACTGGTGGCCGTGCCGATAGTGAGGTTGTTGCCGGCGGCCAACACGACATCGTTCGTCGCGCCGATCTGCGCGGCCTGGGTGGTGAGGTCGCGGCCGGCGGCCACGGTGACGCTGTCGCCGCTTAGCAGGGTGCCGATGGCGAGCCTGTCGTCGGTGGCATCGTATGTCCTGGTCGTTTTGCTGGACAGCGTCCCGGATTTCTTTGTCTTGCTCGTCTGTTCCCAGGTATGCGTTTCGATGCCGGCGTTGAGGTTGACGTCACGGCCGGCGGCCAGGGCGATGCCGCCGGTGTCGCTGGTGATCGTGGCGGCGGTGGTGGTGAGGTCGCGGCCGGCGCTGACGATGACGCCGAGGGTTCCGTCGAGACTGCTACCGCGCAGGGTTTCGTCCATCGTCTGGGTGTGGACGATGCCGTGACCGATGCTGTTGCTCTGGTTGATGGTGCGGTCGGTAACGGCATCGAGGGTGATGTCCTGGCCGGCGCTCACCGCGAGGACGTTGCCGGCCTTCAGCTCGGCGCCCTGGCTGACAAGGTCGCGGCCGGCGGCGAGGACGGCGCTGCCGCCGGTGGTGAGTCGGGTGACCTCGTGGGTGGTGCTTTCGCCTTTGGCGATGTTGCCCTCGACGGCCTGGGTGTGGCCGATCGCGTTCAGGGCGAGATCGCGGCCGGCGCTTAGCTGTGCATCGCCGCCGGCGGTGAGCGTGCTGGCGGTGGCGGTGAGGTCGCGGCCGGCGGCGAGGGTCAGGTCCTTGCCGGCGGTGAGGGCGACACGGTTCAGGCCGAGGTCGCGACCGGCCGTAAGGCCCAGATCGCCGGTGGCGGTGAGGTTGCCGTCGGCGGTGAGGTCGCGGCCGGCGACGAGGGCGACGTTGCCGCCCTGGATCGTGCCGGTACTCAAGAGGTCCTGCGCGGCGCTGAGGCTGAGGTGGCCGGTCGCGGCGACCTGGCCGGCGTTGAGCAGGGTGCCGGCTTTGAGGGTCGCGTCCTGGCTGGCCTTGATCGTGCCGCCGTTGGTCAGGGTGCCGCTGGCATCCAGGGCGACGGTGGTGCCGCTGAGGCTCGCGCCGCTGGCAACGTTGCTGGCTGTCGCGGCCGAGAGGTACACCACGGGGACGAGGACCGATTCGCCGTTCACTTCCTGGCTGACCATCCAGACGATGTCGGTGGTAAGGCTGGCCATCTGCTCGGCCGTCAGGGCCACGCCCACGGCGAGATCGAACTTCCCGGCAGCGGCGACACCGCTGTCCATCAGCGCGCGGTATTGCGCGGTCGCATCGCTGTTGCCGTCCAGGTAACGACGGCCGGTCAGCGAGGTGATCTGGTCCAGGACCAGGCGGGTTTCGTAGAAGGCATCGCCGAGGCGTTTCAGCAGGGACTCGCCATGGAAGCCGAGGCGGGTCATCAGGTAATCGCTGCCGAGGAAGCCGCTCTGGGTGGCGAAGCGCGGGTCGGTCTCGATCAGGTAACCCGCGCCGGTACCGGGGTGGGTGGTGAACAGGCCACCGGTGGGCAGGGTGATGGTGCCTGCGGGTGCATCGGGGCTGCCGATGGTCTGCGCGCCGGGCCGCGGGCCGATCGGGCCGGCGCTGGCCGAGGTCGAGCCGCCACTGACGTGGCCGACCGTACCGGGGCCGCTTCCGCCCACCGACGACGCCCCGCCGTTCTGGCCGAGCGTGCCCGGGGCGTTGACCGGCTTGCCGTCGGCACCGACCGTGGTGTTGGTGATGTCCGCACCGATGATCGTCAGCGCCTGGCCCGCGCTGATCCGCGCCGCCAGGCCGGGGCCCGGATCGAGGGTGATCCAGATGGGCGGGGTACTCATGTCCACCGTGTCGGTCGTGCTGCCGGTGCGGTAGATCTCGAAGCCGTCCCAGATCCAGGTATGGCCGTCGCCGGTATGCTTCAGGTACTGGTACTGCACGCCATAGCGGGTGGTGTCGGTGATCTCGGCGGTGGGGACGAAGGCGAGGTTGCGTACGGTCTCGCCATCCATGACCTGGGTGCCGTCAGCCAGACCGCCGCCCTGCCCGTTGATCGACAGGTTGCGTCCGGCCGCGATGGTCGATGAGTCGTTGAGCACGGACCCGGACAGGACGATGTCGCCACCGGCGACGATCCGGCCCTCGGCACTGGCGCGCTTCAGGCGGGTGACGGCGGTGACGATGCGGGTGGTGACGGCGTTGAAGCTGATCGGCCGGCCGTTGACGAAGTCGCCGTAGTCATAGCCGACGCAGCGGTAGTCGTCCTGGTGGTTGCCGGCACAGTAGGCATGGGCCAGGGCCAGTTCCTCGGCGCTGATCATCTGCTCCGGTAACACGTAAGGCGGGTGATGCAGCGGATCGGGATCGTCTTCGCGGTAGCGCACCCAGGGCGCGCCGACGGTGGTGTTCGCGGCCTGTTCGGTCGCGTCGAGGACATGGCGTTCCGTTTCCAGGACGCGGCGCTCGTTGGTGATCTGGGTCGCCGCCAGGACCATGTTGCCGTCAGCTTCGATGCTGCCGGAGCGGTTGACGATCGCCAGCGAACGGGCAAAGCCTTCGTTGGCGGCGATGGTGAGGTCGCCAAGGGTGAAGATCTGCGCGTCGCGATTGAGCAGGGTGCCGGTCACATACAGACCGATGCGCTGGGTCGCGGCAATCAGGGCGCTCTGGTAAAGCGGATTATCGACCGTGGTGCCGAGGTCCGCGCCATTGGTCAGGTTGGCCGCGTGCACAAGGATGGTGTCGCCCATCAAGGTGCCGGTGTTGAGGACGCTGGTCGCGCGTACCTCGAGGAGGTTGCCTTCGATGCGGCCCGCATTGGTCAGGTCGCCGCTCGCATTCAGCGTGGTGTGGGCGCTGTTGATCCAGCCCGCGTTGTCGATCGCCGCGGCGTTGACGGTGAGATCCTGCACGGCATCGAGGACCGCGCCTGCCGCGTTGACGAAGCGACCGCCCAGGTCGAAACGGAAGTGGCGATTGGCCTTCAGCGTATTGCCCGCGAGATGGGTGTAATCGCCCGCGACGCGCAGCGCCAGATCGTTACCGGCGACCACGCGGCCGCTGCCGATCAGGCTGCCAAGGGTCAGGCCGACATCGCCGTTGGCCGCGGTTTCGCCGCCGGTGTTGTCCAGCGTGTTGATGATCAGCGAGGCGTTGCCGCCGGCACCGAGATGGCCCTGGCGGTTGAGCAGGGTCGCCGCGCCGTTGGACCAGGCGAGGTGGCGGGCGGCGTAGAGCGTGCCGTTGCTGTTGTCGATATAGCCGGTAAAAAGATTCAGGTCATTGCCGGCGACGAGGGTCGCGGCACCGGTATTGCCGATGCTGGCGGCGCTCACGGTGACCGTGCCTTGCCCACCGAGCGTACCGGCGGTATTGGTCAGGGTGCCGGCGACGTTGACGGTCGTGGCGCCGGTGGCGGCGTTGGCGATACGGCCGCTGGTGTTGTCGAGCGAGGCCGCCGTGACGGCCAGTGCGGCGTCGGTCTTCCCGCTGCCCGCTTCGATGCGGCCACCTCGATTATCGATGGCGCCTGCACCGATCGCGGCCGAACCCATGGCCTGCAGGGCACCCGTATTGGCGAGGCTGCCCTGACTGGACAGGGCGAGGTCGCCGCCAGCATAGATCTGCCCGGCGTTCGCCAGCGCGCCAGCGCCAATCGTCACCGCGGCATTGCCGCCGATAAAGCCGCCGGCGGCGTTGCTCACCGTTTGCGTGAGCGACAGGCCGAGCGCGCCGTCGAGGGCTTTGACCTGGCCGTGCCCATTGAGGAGATTCGTGGCGCTGAGGCTGAGGGCTTGCCCGGCTTGCAGGGTGCCGCCGCTGTTGGCGATATCGCCCTGCACCAGCAAGGTCAAGGTTTGCGCGATGACGGTGCCGTCGGCGTTGTCCAGTGCGCCGAGGTGGAGGATCGCGTCGCGCGCGGCGCTGAGGGTGCCGCGCGCGTTGGTCAGGGCACCGCCGGCAGTGATGTCGAGCCCACCGTTGCCGAGCAGGCGACCACCCGTGTTATCGACGACGCCGTCGACGATGAACCGGGCACTGCCGGTGCCCGCGTGCTCGATCGCGCCACCGGCGTTGCCGAGGGTACCGGCATGGAGGGTCAGGTCGTCCGCATTGCTGGCGAGTCGGCCGCCGGCGTTGTCGAGGGCACCGGTGACGGTCAGCGCCGACGCGGCACGGCCGGTTTGCAGCAGCGTGCCGCCGCGATTGTCCAGTGCGCCGGTGAGGATGCCCAGCTGGCCCGCCTGCACGGTACCGCCGGCGTTGTTCAGGCGCGCGGTACGCACCGTCAGTGCGCTCGCCGTCGCGAGATCGCCGCGACCGAGGTCGATATCACCGACAGCGGTCAGCGCGATATCGCCGCCCGCCCGCGTGCTCGCTCCGTGCAGGTCGAGCGCGTTGCCGGTGAGGAGGAGCGTGCCCGCCGAGAGATTCTGGCCGGTCGCCGCGAGCCGCCCGGTGGTGGCGACGGTCAACCCGCCGCTGCCCGCGAGACTGCCGTCATCTTGCACGCCCGCGCCAAGCAGGCCGCTGGCGGCAAGGCTGGCGGCGGCGATGCCGAGGTCGCCCTGGGCGGCCAGGGTGCCGGTGCTGATCAGCTGGCCACCGATCTGCCAGGAGGACGCACCGCCCGCATAGGCCGTGCCGCTGTTCGCCGCGTTGCCGGTAGTGACGACGGCCTGGACGCCGGCACTGCGCAGGGTGCCGCCGTTCTCCAGCGAGGCGGCATCGAGTTGCAGGGTGCCACCGGCAAACAGGGTGTTGCTATTGGCGAGGGCACCGAGCGTGCGCAGGACGAGGTCGCTGCCGGCATAAAGGGTGCCGGCATTGTCCAGGCGGGCGAGCGACTCGGCACGCAGACGATTGCCGGCCTGGAGGCTGCCCTGGTTGGTGAGCGCACCGGTATTGGCCAGGGTGGCGTTGCCATCGGCGAACAAGGTGCCTTTGGCCGTATTGGTGACATCCCCGCCGCTCAATGCCAGATCGCGCCTGGCATGGACGACACCGTCATTGTTCAGTGCGCGCGCCTGTATCGTCGCATCGCGGCCGGCCTGCAGCTGGCCGCCCAGCGCGATCGCGTCAGCTGACACACGCAGGTCATTGCCGGCAACGACGGCGCCACGACTGTCCAGCGTGGTGGCGGTGAGCGTGATATCGCCCGCGGCACCGAGCTTGCCGCTATGGGTCAGCGTGCCACTTGCGTTCAATAGCAGGGACTGGCCCGCTTCGATGCCGCCGGCGTTGTCGATCGAGGTCGCGCCGAGGGTGATGCCGTGCGCGGCGTAGATATCGCCACTGGCCCTATTGGCGAACGTGCCGGCCGTGATGCCCAGTGCACCTTGCGCGGCATACAGTTTGCCGCTGTTGGCGAAGGCGCCGCCGGTGCCGAGGCTCACACCGCTGCCGCCGTAGAGCATGCCGCGGCTGGTCATGCCATCGCGCGCGACAATGTTGAGCGCGCCATTCGCGGCGAGCGTGCCGCTGTTATCCAGCACGGTGACATGCGCGCTGAGGTTGCCGGTGGCCGTGGCCTTGCCGGTCAGCACCAGCTGGCCGGTGCTGGTCAACTCGAAGCCGCCGGCCGAGGCCAGTTCGCCGGCGTTGCGAACACCGATATGCGCGCCATCCGTCTTCAGATAAATGTGGTTGCTGTACATACCGCCGAGCGCAGCGACGTCGATGGCGACCTCCGGCGCGGCGCCCTCGCCGGCGATCGCCTGCGTCGCCAGCGAGTCGCGCTCGACCTGGCTCGCACCGGCGATGACGTTGAGCTGGTTGGCCCAGACCTTGCCGTTGGCGATGACCTGGCGCGCGATGATGTCGAGCCGGTCGGTCAGCGAGGCATCCACACCGGCACCGCCGATCTCGATCGCGCCGCGGCTGACGCGGAATGCGTTCAGCGAACCGTCGCCGCCGAACACGGGCGTGCCCGTCGTCAAGGTCGCCCTCGACGTATTGATAAACGTCGCGCCGTTCACTTGAATCCCGTTCGGATTGGCGACGATCACTTCGGCCCGGTTGCCCGCGATTTCCAGTGCGCCGTTCAGGGCACTGCGGTTGGTCGAGACGACTTCGTTGAGGATGACCCTGGCTGACTGCCCGGATTGCAGGTTAGGGTTGCCGACGACGTAGCCGGCCAGCTGGGTTGGCGAGACATTCGCGGCGTTGTTGAGGATCAGCCCGCGCTGATCGACATTGAAGTCGTTGTACTGGTTGTGCGACACGCCAGCCTTCGAAGGCGCGACGATGTTGACCACGCCGACGCCATTGGCAGCAGTATCGATACCGGGGCGTTGCGCGCCATTTGCGGGCGTGACCTGCGCATGGCTGTCGAAGGGCACGCCAAGCAGCGCGATGGCAATCGCGGTGGCGAGGGTGCTTGCGCTCCGCGCGAAGGGCACTGGACGGAAAGCCGTTTTCATCGTGAATTCCTTGTCGACGATCAGTATTGGTAGATGAGCTGGAAGCCCGTGGCCGGGCGCATGGTGTCGAGCGTTCGCTGGCCATGGCTGGCCCAGCCGGCGAAGGCATCCCAGCTGAGACGACCGAGACTTCCGCGCAGGCCGACGAACTGGCCGCGCAAGGTCTTGTCGGTGCCGAGGAATGCGCTTGGCCCGCCGATATGGCCGCCATCGAAGCCGGCATAGAGCTGGACCGGCCAGCGGCCGAGTGGCACACCGAAGGTGTTGCGCCAGTACCAGCCGCGCTCGGCGGCGAGGGTCTGTTCGCCGTCGAAACCGCGCACCGTGTAACGGCCGCCGATAGCGATGAATTCCGAGCCGTATAAGGTGTCGCCGCTGCGTTGGCCGTGCAGTTCGCTGGTCCATTGCACCGGCAGGCGACCTACCGCGAACGGCAGGGACAGCGTCGCGTCGAACGTGGTCAAGGCATAGCCGAAGGTCGGCTCGCCGGCCTGGTGACCTGGGCGGTCGCGCTGACCGCCAAACCAGGACACGCCGTAGCGCTCAGCCAGGCGCAGATCGAGCTGGGCGCGCCCCATGAACTGGCGACGCAGTAGCGATATCTCGGCGGTGCTGACATTGCGGCGCTGGGTATCGAGTTCGGTGTCCTCGATATAGCTGTGCGCCCAGCGCTTGCCGACGCGCAGTTCGACCGAGGTCTTGCTGGTCGCGTCGCGATGGATCGTGCGTTGCGCCCGGAGATCGGTCGTACGCGACGTACCGCGACTGAGGAAGGTCTGCGCAGAGCCTTCGACGGTCTGGTGGTAGCGGTAGCCGTACGTGGCGACCGTGAACAACCAGTTGCCCCAGGGCAGCGCGTAGCTGCCGCTCTGGCCCTGTGTGCCATGGCCGACGCTGTGGTAGACGTCGTGGTTGTAACCCAGCGACAGCACGTCGTTCAGCCCCAGCGGATTGTCGATGCCGAGGTTCAGTCCCGCCTGCAGGCGACCGGTGGCGCGTGAGCCGGAGTCGTCCAGCGAGGCGACCACGTGCCAGGGCCGCGCCCGCTTCACAGTGACGACGAGGTCCGACTGGCCCGGCTGCTCGCCCGGGGCGATGTCGATGCTGACATCTTGCGAGGGCACTCGCTTCATCTGCTCCAGTGCCTGCTCGATATCGCGCAGGTTGAGCAGGTCGCCGGGGCGCGACGGCAAGGCCGTGCGCCAGTCGCCGGCAGGCGTGCCGTCGGCGTAGCGAACACGCGCGATGCTGCCGGCAACCAGGGTCAGCGTCAGTGTTTCCTTGGCCAGATCTTGCGGCGCCACACCGATACGGGTGGTGACATAGCCGTGGTCGAGGATCAGGTCCGAGGTGCGGCGCACGATCAGGTCGATGCCGGCCCGGCCGATGCAGCGGCTGGCGTAGCCGTCGAGATAGCGCTGGGCGAAAGCAAAGGCAGCCGAATGCTCGCCGGTCAGTTCGACCCGGCCGATCCGGAAGCAGCTCGCCTCGACCGGGAGGTCGGTGCGATTGAAATCCGCATGCCGCGCGCCGCCCAGCCGGACGTCGGGCGCGGCCTGGCGCGCCTCGCGGGCCTCGGCCCCGCGCTGCGCACGATCGCGCTGCTCCTGCTGGTCGAGCGTGGTCGCCTGCTGGGCGTGGGCCGCGCCCGTGACAAACAGGCCGGCACTCGCCAGGACGCGGCCGAGCCGGCCGCCCGCGCGGATCGAGAATTTCATGGGTGTGCCCTCCCTTGCATTGCCGTCATGACGACGGCCTCCTGATGTCGGCGCTACTGGCCGACCAACCCGTGAGCGTACGCAACTGGCACCCACGTTTCTTTAGTAATTGTCCTAATTCGCCCCGACCGAATGCATCCTCAAGCGGATCAACAAGATGGGAGCGAATACTACATATTGTGTTGACGCTCCCCGGCCTCGCCTATATGGTGTGTCCGTTGGTGCCAGACCAGACGCGACTGTCGGTCGGGCTTAATAGGGAATCCGGTGTAAATCCGGGACTGCCCCGCAGCGGTAAGCGGAAACGAAACCTGTCATGGCACTGGGCTCCGGCCCGGGAAGCGATGGGGAGTAGGCCAGGCCGAAAGGCCCCTGTCCGCAAGTCCGAAGACCTGCCAACAGCCGCGTCCAATGACGGATGCGGTTCGTGTGCAGACGGCTTCCGCGGGGAAGCACGTCGCCAGCCGAGGCCTTCCGTGCCGCGGCTGTCGATCCGTTCCCGTTGCCGTCGCCACGTCGAGCCCTGCGCGTGGGAGCAGGCGTTTGATCACGGCCACGGGGCACGCCGACCATGCAACCTCTCGATACCTCCACGCGCGAGCGCACCACTGTCCGCCCGGACGACACTGCGATCCCATCCACCCACCAAGCCGACGCGCCTGTCGCGGGCTACCGCAACGACGCGGCGCCGGACTTCGCCCTGACCCCGCCGCACAACCCCGGCCAGATGCGCGTGACCAAGCGCAACGGCGGCCAGGAAACCGTCGACGTCAACAAGATCGTGCGCGCGGTCACCCGCAGCGCCGACGGCCTGTTCGCGGTGGACCCGATGCGCGTGGCGCTGAAGACCATCGGCGGCCTGTACGACGGCGCCACCACCCAGGAACTGGATCAGCTGTCGATCCGTACCTCGGCCGCACTGACCGCCGAAGAGCCGGAATACGGCCAGCTCGCCGCGCGCCTGCTGAGTGCCTTTGTCGACAAGGAAGTGAGCGGCCAGGAAATCCAGTCGTTCTCGCAGTCGATCGCGCGCGGTGCGGATCTGGGCATCCTCAATGCACGCCTGCGCGATTTCGTCGCAGCGAATTCGCGCAAGCTCAACGACGCGATCGATCCGCATGCCGCCCGCCGTTTCGAATACTTCGGCCTGCGTACCGTGTACGACCGCTACCTGTTGCGTCACCCGCAGAAGCGCACGGTGATCGAGACGCCGCAGTACTTCTTCATGCGCATCGCCTGCGCGCTCGGTGGCAACGACATCGCCGAGACCCTGGAGCTGTACCGCCTGCTCTCCTCGCTGGAATACCTGGCCAGCTCGCCGACCCTGTTCAATGCCGGCACCACGCACGAGCAGCTGTCCTCGTGCTTCCTGCTCGACTCGCCGCAGGACGCGCTGGAAAGCATCTACCAGAAGTACGGCGACGTCGCCCAGCTGTCGAAGTTCGCCGGCGGCATCGGCCTGGCTTATTCGCGCATCCGTTCGCGCGGCTCGCTGATCCGCGGCACCAATGGCCATTCCAACGGCCTCGTGCCGTGGCTGAAGACGCTGGACGCCTCGGTCGCCGCGGTGAACCAGGGCGGCAAGCGCAAGGGCGCGGCCTGCGTGTACCTGGAAACGTGGCACGCGGATATCGAGGAATTCCTCGAACTGCGTGAGAACACCGGCGACGACGCGCGCCGCACGCACAACCTCAATCTCGCCAACTGGGTGCCGGACCTGTTCATGCGCCGCGTCGAAAGCGACGGCGACTGGTCGCTGTTCGATCCGAAGGTCGTGCCGCACTTCGTCGACCTTGGGGCGAGGCGTTCGACGCCGCGTATGTGAAGGCCGAAGCCGAAGGCCTTGCCGCAAGGACGATCAAGGCGCGCGAACTCTATGCGCGCATGATGCGTTCGCTGGCGCAGACCGGCAATGGCTGGATGACCTTCAAGGATCGCTCCAACGCGACCAGCAACCAGACGGCGAAGCCCGAGAACGTCATCCACCTGTCGAACCTGTGCACCGAGATCCTCGAGGTCACCTCGGCCGACGAGACGGCGGTATGCAATCTCGGCTCGATCAACCTGGCCCGGCATGTCGTCGACGGCGCGTTCGATTTCGAGAAGCTTGCCGGCACCGTGCGCCTCGCCGTGCGCCAGCTCGACCGCGTGATCGACCTGAACTTCTACCCGATCGCCACGGCGAAGACGGCGAACGTCAAGCTGGCGCCCGGTCGGCCTGGGCGTGATGGGCTTGCAGGACGTGTTCTTCAAGCTGCGCCTGCCGTTCGATTCGGACGAGGCGCGTGCGCTTTCGACGCGGATCGCCGAGGAGATCTATTTCCACGCGCTCGGCATGTCCTCGGAGATGGCCGAGAGGGCCGGCGCGCATCCGGGCTTCGCGGAGACCCGTGCAGCCAATGGCGAGCTGCAGTTCGATTACTGGCCGCAGTCCGCCCCGCATGACCGCGACGGTCGCTGGGAGGCGCTGCGCGATCGCATTCGGGAACATGGGCTGCGCAACTCGCTGCTGATCGCGATCGCGCCGACCGCGACCATCGCCTCGATCGCCGGCTGCTACGAGTGCATCGAGCCGCAGGTATCGAACCTGTTCAAGCGCGAGACGCTGTCGGGCGACTTCCTGGTAGTGAACCGTTACCTCGTGCGACGAGCTGAAGACGCTCGGCCTGTGGACGGCGGATATCCGCGATGCGATCAAGCTCGCCGAGGGCTCGGTGCAGGGCATCGCAGTCATTCCCGAAGCGTTGCGCGCTGGTCTATCGCACGACCTGGGAGCTGCCGCAGAAGGCCCTGATCGACATGGCCGCCGAGCGCGGTGCGTATATCGACCAGAGTCAGTCGCTGAACCTGTTCATGGAAAACCCGAACATCGGGCAGCTTTCGTCGATGTACATGTACGCGTGGAAGTCGGGTATCAAGACGACGTATTACCTGCGCTCGCGTCCGGCGACGCGGATCGCCAAGACCACGGTCACCGCGGCGGCTGTCGCGGCGCCGGTGGTCGATGCGCAGGACGAAGCGACGGCGGCAGTGTTCTGTTCGCTGGAAAATCCTGAGTACTGCGAGGCCTGTCAGTAAAGCTTGCTCCCTTTCCTACCTTGCTCGTCATCCTGGCGCAGGCCGGGATCCAGTGGCGTCAGGCCTTCCTGGAGCGTTATCGCCACTGGATTCCGGCCTGCGCCGGAATGACGAACAGGGGCGGGAGAGGGCAATCACCACACCATGCATACGAACCACCGCGAGGCCTCCATGTCAGCCCATCCCGTTACCCGCGACACCCACATCCTCGATCCCGGTTTCGAGCTGACCTTGCGGCCGATGAAATACCCGCAGTTCTACGAGATGTACCGTTCGGCGATCCGCAATACCTGGACCGTCGAGGAAGTGGATTTCTCGCTGGACACGACCGACCTGACCAAGAAAATGTCGGACGCCGATCGCCACCTGATCCATCGGCTGGTTGCCTTCTTCGCCACCGGCGATTCCATCGTCTCGAACAACCTGGTGCTGAACCTGTACCAGCACATCAACTCGCCCGAGGCGCGCATGTACCTCTCGCGCCAGCTTTACGAGGAAGCGCTGCATGTGCAGTTCTACCTCACCCTGCTCGACACCTATATCCCCGATCCGGCCGAGCGCAACAAGGCCTTCGCCGCGATCGAGAGCATTCCGTCGATCCGCCAGAAGGGCGAGTTCTGCTTCAAGTGGATCGACTCGATCCAGAACCTGAATCGCCTGGAAACCCGCGAGCACCGCAAGCAGTTCCTGCTGAACCTGATCTGCTTCGCCGCCTGCATCGAGGGCCTGTTCTTCTTCGCCGCCTTCGCCTACGTGTATTACCTGCGTTCGCGCGGGCTGCTGCACGGCCTGGCCTCGGGCACCAACTGGGTGTTCCGCGACGAATCCGCGCACATGGCCTTCGCCTTCGAGGTCGTGCGTACCGTGCGTGAGCAGGAGCCGGACCTGTTCGACGATCAGATGCGCGCCGACGTCGAGGCGATGCTGGAAGACGCGATCGCGTGCGAAACGCCAGTTCGCCGCACGACATGCTTTCCGGCGGCGTGGCCGGCCTGTCGGTCGAACGATATGCGCCAGTACCTCGAATACTGCGCCGACCAGCGCCTGGTCCAGCTCGACATGCCGAAGAAGTACGGTTCGAAGAACCCGTTCGACTTCATGGACCTGCAGGACGTGCAGGAGCTGACGAATTTCTTCGAGCGCCGCGTGTCCTCCTACCAGGTCGGCGTGCAGGGCGACGTGACCTTCGACGCCTCGTTCTGATAAAAAAACGCGCCCCATGACCGAACCCGTCCGCCCCACCGAAGCCCGGCTCCTGGAAATCGTCTTCCCGGACCACACCAACCACCTGGGCACCCTGTTCGGTGGCCAGGCACTGGCATGGATGGACAAGGCGGCCTTCCTGGCCGCCTCGCGCTACTCGCGGCAGATCGTGGTCACCGCGCGTTCCGAGCAGGTGGATTTCCATGTGCCGGTGCGCAAGGGCCAGATGGTCGAGCTGATCGCCACCGTCATAGCGGTCGGTCGCACCTCGATGAAGATCGACGTGGAAATGTTCACCGAGGACCTGATCACCGGGGCCAGGGAGCTATGCACGCGCGGCACGTTCACGATGATCGCGCTGGACGCGGACCTGAAACCCACGCCGGTACAGCCGCTGCCGGTCCAGCCACCGGGCGCTGAAACGCTGACGTCTCACCATTAACGAGATTGTCACGATCCAAACGCTTGACTTCGAGTGCGCTCGAAGGCGTACAGTCAACCCATGACTACCGCCATGACCATCCACGAAGCGGCCGAGATCACCGGCCTTACCGTCCACACGCTGCGTTACTACGAGCAGATCGGCCTGATCGATCCGGTGCCGCGCCGCGGCGGCGCCAGGGTCTACGGCGACGAGCAGATGCGCTGGATCGAATTCATCCTGTGCCTGCGCGCCACCGGCATGTCGATGCGCGACATGCAGAGTTACGCACGATTGCGTCGCGAGGGCGATACGCCCGAAAGCGTGCGCGACCGCGGCGACCTGCTCGAGCGCCACGCCGAGCACATGCGCGCCGAACTGCTGACGCTGACCAGCGCGATCGAACGGCTCGACCAGAAAATCGCCAGGTACCGGTCGGTCTTCCCGGATGCCGCCAATGTCACCCCGATCGACATCAAGCGCAGCGCCAACGGCTGAGTATTCCAACGGCGTCGCTGAGCTTTCCTTCGTTTCCAAAGGAGTTTCCCGATGATTACCCGCCCCCTCGGCGCGAACGGTCCACGGATCGGTGCCATCGGCCTCGGCTGCATGGGCATGAGCGATTTCTACGGCAGCGCCGACGACACCGAGTCGCTGGCCGTCATCCATCGCGCGCTCGAACTGGGCGTGACCATGCTCGACACCTCGGACGCCTACGGTCCGCATACCAATGAAGTGCTGGTCGGCAAGGCCATCGCCGGCCGTCGCGACCAGGTCTTCCTTGCCACCAAGTTCGGGATCGTGCGCGACCCGGCGAACCCCAGCGCGCGCGGCTTCAATGGCCGGCCCGAGTACGTCCGCAAGTCGGTCGAGGGCAGCCTGCAGCGCCTGGGTACCGACTACATCGACCTTTACTACCAGCATCGCGTCGACAAGACCGTGCCGATCGAGGACACCGTCGGCACGATGGCCGAGCTGGTCGCGGAGGGCAAGGTACGCCATCTCGGCCTGTCCGAAGCCTCGGCAGCGACGATCGAACGGGCATACAAAGTGCATCCGATCGCGGCGTTGCAGAGTGAATACTCGCTGTGGACGCGCGACCCGGAAGAGAACGGCATGCTGGCGACCTGCCGGCGCCTGGGCATCACCCTGGTCGCGTACAGCCCGCTCGGTCGTGGTTTCCTGACCGGCGCGATCAAGACGCCGGACGACTTCGATGCCGACGACTACCGTCGCGGCAACCCGCGTTTCCAGGGCGAGAATTTCACCCGCAACCTCGACCTGGTCGCCCAGGTGCAGGCCCTGGCCAGGAACAAGGGCTGCACGCCCGGCCAGCTCGCGCTCGCCTGGGTACTCGCCCAGGGCGACGATATCGTGCCGATCCCGGGCACCAAGCGTCGCACCTACCTGGAAGAAAATATCGGTGCCCTCGATGTCCGGCTGGAGCCGTCCGACCTGGATGCCCTGGCGAAGATCTTCCCGGCCCATGCGGCGGCCGGCAACCGCTATGCCGACGTGATGATGTCCGCCGTCAACGTCTGAAAGCGCTCCGGCGCGGCTGGCGGGTACAATGCGCGATTCGCTTCGCCATTGAATCCGCCATGCCGTCCGCCGAACACTCGTCCCTGGGCCAGGCCACCGTCTACGCCGATCGCTACGACGCCAGCCTGCTGTTTCCGATTCCGCGCGCCGGCAAGCGCGCGGAGATCGGCATCCGTGACGACGCCCTGCCATTTCACGGCGTGGACCTGTGGAACGCTTACGAGCTGTCCTGGCTGAATGCGCGCGGCAAGCCCCGGGTGGCGGTGGCCGAGTTCCGCGTCCCCGCCAGCTCGCCGAACATCGTCGAGTCGAAGTCCTTCAAGCTGTACCTGAACGGTTTCGCGCAGGAGCGGATGGCCGACGAGGCCGCACTGGCCGAGGTTCTGGCGCGCGATCTGTCCGCCGCCGCCGGCGCCAGCGTGAACGTCCGCCTGCTCACGCCCGACGCACTCGCCGGGACACCCATCGCCGACCCCGAAGGCAGCCTGATCGACCGGCTGGACCTGGATATCGACGACTACGGCCCGCCCAGAGCGGCCTACCTGTCGGCGGGCGAAGGCACGATCGAGGAAACCCTGGTCTCGCACCTGCTGCGTTCGAACTGCCCGGTCACCGGCCAGCCCGACTGGGGCAGCGTGCAGATCAGCTACCGTGGCGCACCGATCGACCATGCCGGCCTGCTGCGCTACCTGGTGTCGTTCCGCACCCACAGCGATTTTCACGAGCAGTGCGTCGAGCGGATTTTCATGGACATCCGCGAGCGCTGCGCGCCTGAATCCCTGACCGTCTATGCCCGCTATACCCGGCGCGGCGGCCTGGACATCAATCCTTTCCGAAGCACGGATCGGGCCGCCAGCCCGCCGAATCCGCGTGGCGCGCGCCAGTAACGTCCATGCATTCATGCCTTCTTCATAGCTCTTGCCTTTAGTTGTGTTGTCTGTAGTCTGCCGCCGCCGGGATCCGCTCACGCGCCGTCCCGCTTTTTTCTGTCCTGTATCGCATCCCGGAATCACGCCATGAAGCTATCCGTACGCTCCTCCGTCCTTTACACGGCCACCTTCGCCGGTTTGCTGATGCTCAGCGCTTGCGGCAAGAAGGGCGACGAGGCCGCCACTGCCCCCGCCGGCTCGACCACGGCCGCCGCGCCCGCCAGTACCGCGCCGGCACCGGCTGCGACCCCGGCTCCGGCCGGCACCAGCGCCATGGCCCCGGCTGCCGCGCCGGCCGCCGCGCCGGCCGCGCCCGCACCCGCTCCGGTGGCCGCCGCCGATACGCTGAAGGTCAGCTCGGTCGCCCTCGGCAGCGCCGTCGGCGCCGACAAGAAGGTCAGCAAGGCCAAGAACGCCTTCGCCCCGAACGAGAAGACGATCTACGCGAGTGTCGCCACCGACGGCACCAGCGCCGGCGCCACGCTGAACGCGAAGTGGACCTACCAGGACGGCGACACCGTCAGCACGGTCAGCGACATCAGCCAGTCGATCGCCACCGACGGCCCGGCCGTGACCACCTTCAAGATCCAGAATCCGAACGAGTGGCCGGAAGGCAAGTACAAGGTCGTCATTTCGCTGAACGGCCAGTCTGTCGGCGACCAGTCGTTCGAGGTCAAGAAGCGCTGAGCGTTTCGTCGATACAGCCGAAAAAGGCCGGGCATCGCCCGGCCTTTTTTTGTTGTGTGACTCCATGTGCACAGGCCGGCAAGAAGCGGTGAGTCGTCATCTCACCGCGCGCGCACGTCGCGTTGAACCTCCCGCTGCTTCAATGCGCCGCAACTGCCGCCGTCGCGGCAGGGTCAACGCAGTCGTGAGGTTTATGCCATGAACGAAGACACCATCAAGGGCCAGTGGAAACAGCTCGCCGGCAAGATGAAAGCCAAGTGGGGCAAGCTGACCGACGATGACCTGACCGTCGCCGAGGGCAATAGCGAATACCTCGCCGGCAAAGTCCAGGAACGTTATGGCGTCGCCAAGGACGAAGCGGACAGGCAGGTCCGCGATTTCCGTCGCGATCTGGATACGCGCCCGTAATCCCTTTCCTATCGGGGCCGCGGCGCATGCGCCGTGATGCGCCGGGAGGCCAGACACTTTCCGCACATCACGCCGCATACGCCGCGAACCCGACCCATTCGGGAGTAGCCACCATGCTTTATTGGGCCATTGTCTTCCTGGTCGTCGCGCTGGTCGCGGCACTGTTCGGTTTCACCGGCATCGCCGTGGGCGCCGCCAGCATCGCGAAGATCCTGTTCGTGGTGTTCATCATCCTGTTTATCCTGTCGCTGCTGTTTGGCGGCCTGCGTCGCGGACCGCGCATTTAGCGCAGGTCACCGCGTCACGAAAAATCCCGCCGGTCGGCGGGATTTTTTTGGGAACGGGGAACGGGGAACGGGGAACGTCAAGGTTACGTATCGCTGGATGTTCCCCGTTCCCTGTTCCCCGTTCCCCGCTCTCAATCAAACCCAGTCGCGCGGATGCAGGTAGTCGGCCAATCGCGCCTCGGCGCTGCCGGGCTCAGGCGTATAGGCGTACTCGAAACGCACACGCGGCGGCAGGCTCATCAGGATCGATTCGGTGCGCCCGCCCGATTGCAGGCCGAACAGGGTGCCCCGGTCGTAGACCAGGTTGAACTCGACATAGCGGCCGCGGCGATAAAGCTGGAACTCGCGCTCGCGTTCGCCCCAGGCGGTGTCCTTGCGACGCTCGAGGATCGGCAGGTAGGCATCGAGGAAGCCCTGGCCGACGTCGCGGGTAAAGGCGAGGCAGCGCTCGAATCCGCCCTCGTTCAGATCGTCGTAGAACAGTCCGCCGACGCCGCGGGTCTCGTTGCGGTGCTTGAGGTAGAAATACTCGTCGCACCAGCGCTTGTAGCGGTCGTAGACATCCTCGCCATACGGCTGGCACAGATCGCGGGCGACACCGTGCCAGTGGCGCACGTCCTCGTCGCGCGGATAGAACGGCGTGAGGTCGAAACCGCCGCCGAACCACCAGACCGAGGGCACGCCCTCCTTGTGCGCCTCGAAATAGCGCACGTTCGCGTGCGTGGTCGGGATATGCGGGTTGCGCGGATGCAGTACCAGCGACACGCCGGTGGCGATGAAACTGCCGCCGACCAGGTCGGGACGATGCGCGGTGGCACTCGGGGGCAAAGGCGAGCCCTGGACGCGCGAGAAATTCACCCCGGCCTGCTCGAAGATCGCGCCGTCGCGCAGCACGCGGGTGCGCCCGCCGCCGCCGGCAGGTCGCTGCCAGGCGTCCTCGACGAAGCGCGCCTCGCCGTCGACCGCCTCGATGGCGCTGCAGATGCGGTCCTGCAGGCCTTGCAGGAAGGTTTCCACGTGATCGGCTTGCTCGGACATGGCTCGGTTTTCGTGCGAACGGTAGCGCGGAGCTTAGCAAGCCGGGAAAGCCCTTTCGTGCGGCAGGGCGCCGCGGCGCTCCCCGGGCATGGCGCGCCGGCGCTCAGGAAATGCGCGCGGCCATGCGCCGGTTGCCGGTCAGGTGGGCCCAGCGCACGCCGAGGTCGATCCACATGAGGTACCCGGCCTCCATCGCCATGCGCAGCACGTAGCGGCGGTGGCGCGGAAGTTTCGCCTCGGCGCCGATCGGCTGGCCATCGAAGCCCAGCCTTCGTGCCAGCAGCAGGCAGCGCGCGAGGTGGTAGCGACTGGTAACCAGGGCCACGGTGGGCAGGCGCGTCGCCGCGCCACCGTGCTCGAGCAGCAGGCTGCGCGCATGACGGAGGTTTTCCAGCGAATCGATCGACGCCTGCTCCAGCTGCACCGGCACGCCAGCCGGCCAGCCCTCGACCTCGAGCCATGCCTGGCCGGCGGCCGCCTCGCTGATCCGGCCGCCACTGCGGCCACCAAGCAGGAGTACACGCTCGGCCTCGCCATCGCGGGCGATCGCCAGGCCCCGGCGTAACCGCTGGCGATAGTCGGCCTCCGGCGCATCGCCGACCAGGCGCCGGCCGAACACCAGCACGGTCATCGGCCGCGTCGGCGCCAGCGGGCTGCGCGAGGCGATCCGCCAGACGTGGACGAAATACCCGACCCAGACCAGGCCGACGCTGCCGACCAGGGCGACGAGCGCGACCAGCGCCGCCTGGACGACATCGGCGTCGCTGAGGTAACGCCAGATGCCACGGCGAAGAGGAGTGAGGAGGGCAGTCACGGAGGCGGCATGCGACGAAGGGTTCACCAAGTGTAGGCGCCCATCGTGACGGCGCAAGGATCACGTCGCGAACACAGGGGACAACCCCAAGCTGAGCCATGGCGCGCCTAGGCAAGAAATCGCGGGGCCGTTACGCTGCCCGGATGCCTGTACCCATGCAACCTCTTGCCATTACCGCTTTCACCGCCACATCCGCGCTCGGGCGCGGCCTGGACGCTCATGTCGAGGCGCTCGTCGCCGGGCGCAGTGGTTTGACCCCGAACGATTTTGGTCCTTATCCCCTGCCATGCTGGATCGGCCGCGTCGCCGGGGTCGAGGCCGCGCCGCTTGCCGATGAGCTCGCCGACTGGGAATGCCGGAACAACCGGCTGGCCTGGCTCGGCCTTGGCCAGGACGGCTTCGCCGATGCCGTGGGCGCCGCGCGCGAGCGCTATGGCGCCGCCCGGGTCGCCGTGCTGCTCGGTACGTCGACCGCCAGCATCGGTTCGACCGAAGAGGCCTATCGCCGGCTCGATGCGGATCATCGCTTTCCGGACGACCTGCGACGCCCGCCGATCCACAACCCGCATTCGCTGACCGGTTTCGTCGCCGGCGCGCTCGGTCTGCAGGGGCCGGCGATCACCGTATCCACCGCCTGCTCGTCCAGCGCCAAGGTCTTCGCCACCGCCGAACGGCTGATGCGGGCCGGGCTGATCGATGCGGCCCTCGTCGGTGGCGTCGATACGCTCTGCGACAGCGTGCTTTATGGCTTCAATGCGCTGGAACTGGTGTCGCCGGAACCGTGCCGCCCGTTCGACGCCGAACGGCGCGGGATCTCGATCGGCGAGGCGTCCGGCTTCGCCCTGCTCGAACGCACCGGGGCCACACCCGAAGCACCGCGTCTGGTCGGTTACGGCGAGGCGAGCGATGCGCACCATATGTCGACGCCGCATCCGCAAGGCCTCGGTGCCCAGATCGCCCTGCGCGATGCGCTGGCGCGTGCCGGCCTGGCTGCGGACCGCGTCGACTACATCAACCTGCACGGTACGGCCAGCTTCAAGAACGACGAAGTGGAAGCCGCCCTGGTCACCCGCAGCTTCCCCTCGACCACGCGGGCCAGTTCGACCAAGGGTTTTACCGGCCATACGCTCGGGGCCGCCGGCATTGTCGAGGCGGTGATCGCCTTGCTGGCGATGCGCGAGGGTTTCGTACCCGGCAATATCGGCGCCCGGGTCCACGATCCGGCCTGCGGACCGCAGATGGCCTGGGCCGGCGAATCCCGGCGCATCGACATCGCGCTCAGCAACTCGTTCGGCTTTGGCGGCAACAATGCCTGCCTTGCCTTCGCCCGCGGCGGAGCAAGGTCATGATCGGCAAGCTCAGCGTCTGGGTCGAAGGCGTCGGCCTGTGGGCACCCGGACTACCGGACTGGCCGGGTTTCCGTGCATGGCTGCGCGGCGAGCAAGCGAAGTCCGCGCTTGCGCGGCCGCAAGCGGACACCTTGCCGCCGAACGAGCGGCGGCGCGCGCCGGAGAGCGTGCTCCTTGCCGTCGCCGCGGCCGGCCAGGCGGTCGCCGCCAGCGGTCTTGTCGCGGCCGACCTGCCCTGCGTGTTCGCCTCGGCGCATGGCGACCAGGCGATCACCGACTACATGTGCGCGACCCTGGCGGACGCGCCCGCCGAGCTGTCGCCGATCCGCTTCCACAACTCCGTGCACAACGCGCCGGCCGGCTACTGGACCATCGCGACCGGCTGCCATGCCGGCTCCAGCGCGGTATCGGCCGGGCGGCAACATACCTTCGGCGCCAGCCTGCTGGAAGCGGCAACGCTCGCCCATGGCGAGGACAAGCCGGTGCTGCTCGCGGTCTACGACACCGCCGGCAGCGGCCCGCTGACCGAAATGACCGCGGCGACCATGGCCTTCGCCACCGCCTTCGTGCTTTCGCCGCGGCGGACCGGGCGTTCCATCGCGCGTTTCGATATCGCGGTCCGCGCCGCTACCATGCCAGCCACGGCACCGGACAATGCCGAGTTGCGCACGTGGATGATCGCCAACCCCTCGGCTGCCGGGATCGCCCTGGTCGAGGCCCTGGCCCTGGGCAGGCCGCCACGCTGCGAACTGCCCGCCGCGAGCGGGATCGTTCTGGAGATGGGTGGGGAGATGCTGGCTTGAGCGACACCTATGCGCGCCATTGCGTGCTGATTCCGTGCCTTAACGAGGAAAAGGCGATCCGCGACGTGGTGGCCTCGGCGCTGGCGCTCGACCTGCCGGTGATCGTCGTCGATGACGGTTCGGACGATCGCACCCCCGAGATTCTGGCCGGCATGCCGGTGACCCTGCTCCGTCACGACACCCGGCGCGGCAAGGGCGAGGCCCTGCGCACCGGCTTTCGTGAAGCGCTGCGCCAGGGCTACGACGCGGTGGTGACCATGGACGGCGACGGCCAGCATCTGGCCGCCGACATCCCGCGCCTGCTGGCCGCCGCCGAAAACTTTCCCGGCCATATCGTGATCGGTGCGCGCCTGCGCGACCGTGCCCAGCAGCCGAAAGGCCGCAGGCGCGCCAATGCCGTGGCCGACTGGGGCATTTCCTGGGCCTGCGCCCAGCCGGTCGCCGACACCCAGAGCGGGCAACGCCTGTATCCGCGCGCCGCGCTGGAACTGGTCGACGTCACCGCGGAAAACTTCGTCTTCGAGGCCGCGATGTTGATTGTCGCCTCGCGCGAACGTGGCGTCGGCATCGCCTCGGTGCCGATCGCCTCGCGCTATCACGGCGAATTCCGGGTCAGCCATTTCAGCCCGGTGCGCGACGTGGTGCGCATTACCACCTATACCATCGGCCGGGTCTTCCATTACGGCAACGTCGGCGCTGCCTACCGCCGTTCGCGTGCCACGCCGCCGATCGTCGTCGATCCACCCCCCACTCCTTAAGGTCACGCCATGGGCGTCGCGATGCTGATGCTGCAGTTGTTGGTGATCCTGGTCGCTTCGCGACTGTTCGGCTGGCTGCTGCGCTGGTTCGGCCAGCCGCCGGTGGTCGGCGAGATGATCGCCGGCATCGTGCTGGGGCCTGTGGTGTTCGGCGCCTTCGCTCCGGAAGCCCAGGGCTGGCTGTTCGCCAAGGCCAGCCTGCCGGCCCTGGGCGCGCTGAGCCAGATCGGCCTGGTCCTGTTCATGTTCGTGATCGGTGCCGAACTGCGCATGCCCGGCGGCGCGCGCAAACAATTGGCAGCGGCCGGCTGGGTCGCTTCCTTGTCCGTGCTGCTGCCGATGACGCTCGGCTTCGCCATCGCACCCGCGCTTTACCCGCGTTTCGCCCCCGAAGGCGTCGGTTTCTGGCCGTTCGCGCTGTTCCTCGCCGTGGCCGTCGCGATCACCGCACTGCCGGTGATGGCAAGGATCCTCAAGGATCGCCGGCTGACCCAGAGCGAGCCCGGCCGGCTGGCACTGGCCGCCGCCGCCATCGCCGACGCCATGGCCTGGGTCGCGCTGGCCCTGGTGATCGCGCTGATCTCGGTACGCGGCGACTGGACGCCGTTCTGGAAGACCCTCCTTGGCATGCTGGTCATCGTCGCGCTGTGCTTCGGCGTGCTGCGACCGCTGCTCGCCAGGATGCTCGCCCGTTACGCGCCGGACGGCCGTCCCGGCGGCGCGATGCTGACCGTGCTGGTGATCGGCGCCCTGGGCTGCGCGGCGTTTACCGAATGGCTGCAGTTGCATGCGATCTTCGGCGCCTTCCTGTTCGGGGCCTGTATACCGCGCGACGACCGCCTGCTGGAAACCCTGGTCGAACGACTCGAACATGTCGCCGTCATCGTCCTGCTGCCGGTGTTCTTTGCCCTGGCCGGACTCAATACCAGCGCCGATGCCTTCAGCGGCAGTGCCGGCGGCGCGATGGCCCTGGTGCTGCTGGTGGCGATAGCCGGCAAGATCCTCGGCGGCACGGCCGGCGCCCGGCTGGCCGGCAAGGACTGGCACGACAGCCTGGCCGTCGGCTCGTTGATGAACGCGCGAGGCCTGATGGAGCTGATCGTGATCAAGGTCGGCCTGGATGCCGGCGTGATCGGCAAGGAAGTCTTCACCATGCTCCTGGTGATGGCGATCGTCACCACGGTGATGACGACGCCGATGCTGCTTTATTTCACGCGACGCAGCCGCGCCGCGGCCGTGCCGGCGAAGCTGCGCCCCCGCTGACCGCTTTCACGTCCCGGATCGGCCATGGGCGTACCGTCCGGTGAGGTCCGGTCGTCGCGGCATGGATGCGTAAGTTATTGCGAACGTGCACAATCGGGCTTCCCCAAGGCAGGCGGAGCGGCGGCATGGCAAGCGGTACGCACGATGCGGTAATCCTCGGCGGCGGTCTGGCCGGCCTGACCCTGGCCATGCAGCTTCGCGGCCAGTTCCCCGACATGGACATCGTGGTGCTGGAACGACGGTCGCACCCGTTGCCGGTGGCCGCGCACAAGGTCGGCGAATCCACGGTCGAGATCGCTGCGCATTATTTCGGCGAAACGCTCGGCCTGCGCGAGCATCTCGAACGCGCCCATATACGCAAGTTCGGCTTCCGCTTCTTCTTCTCCGAAGGCCGCGAGGACCTGGGCAAGGTCACTGAACTCGGCGTCAGCAAGGTGCTGCCGACGCCAAGCTTCCAGATCGATCGCGGCATCTTCGAGAATTTCCTCGGCGAGGAAGCGCTGCGTCGCGGCATCGATTTCCGCGACGAGTCGGTGGTCCGCGGTTTCGAGATCGGCCAGGGCGGCGCGGCGCACAGCGTGCGCTACACGGATACCGGCGGCGCCGAGCACACCCTGACCAGCCGCTGGCTGCTCGATGCCTCGGGCCGTGCCGGCCTGATCCGTCGACGCTACGACCTCACCCGCGACAACGGCCACCATGCCAACGCGGTGTGGTTCCGCATCGACGACCGCCTGGAAATCGATGGCTGGTGCGACGACGCGCAATGGCAAAGCCGTTGCGACGCCGCCGGAGCGCTGGCGCTCGACCAATCACCTGTGCGGCCCCGGCTACTGGCTGTGGCTGATCCCGCTGGGTTCCGGCGCGCATTCGGTCGGCATCGTCGCCGACGCGGCGATGCATCCGATCGAAACCATGCGCGACTTCGACAAGGCCCTGGCCTGGATGGAAGAACACCAGCCGGTGGTGGCGCGTGAAGTGGCGAAGCGCCGCGACAAGCTGCTCGATTTCGCTTTCTTCAAGAACTTCTCGTACAGCTGCTCGCGGATGTTCTCCGCCGACCGCTGGGCGCTGACCGGCGAAGCCGGCGCCTTCCTCGACCCGTTCTATTCGCCGGGCAGCGACTTCATCGCGATTGCCAATACCTATATCTGCATGCTGGTCGAGCTCGATCGTCGCGAGCAACCACTGGCGCCATACGCACGCGTGTACGAGCGGCTGTTCTTCTCATTCTATGAGAACACGCTGAAGCTGTACCGCCATCAATACCCGCTGTTCGGCGACGCCGAAGTGCTGCCGATCAAGGTGATCTGGGATTACGCCTATTACTGGGGGGTGCTCTGCCAGCTGTTCTTCCAGGAGCGCCTGGGCGACACGGCGCTGATCGCCCACCTGGCACCGGAACTGGAAACCGCGCAGCGGCTCAACGAACGCATGCAGGACTTCTTCCGAAGCTGGCACGCGTTTTCACGCGGGCGCAATCCCGAGGCGATGCTCGACCAGCGGGAACTGGGCTGGTTCGCCGAGATGAATGCGACCTTGCACGATGTGCTGGACAGCACGGCACTGGTAACGCGGTTGCGCGCGAATGTCGCCTTGCTGGAGGGACTGGCGGCGACGATCGTCGAGCGTGCGGCGGCGGACGATCCGGAGCTGTTGGCTGAGGGGGCTGACCTGTTGCCTGCGACGATGCGGCCAGAGTTATTCGAGCCGGTGACCTGAGGTGTCTTGCAACGAGGGTCTTCAGCCCATCCCGCCGTTCACGCCGATGACCTGGCCATTGATATAGCTGGCGGCATCCGAGCACAGGAAGGCAACGAGCGCGGCCACCTCTTCGGGCCGTCCCGCACGCCCCGCGGGCACGATGTCGCGAATCCGTTCCACCGGAAAATCCTCGCTGGCCATGCGCCCCTCGATCACGCCCGGCGCCACCACGTTCGCGGTAATCCCGCGCGAACCCATCTCCCGCGCCAGCGATTTCGTCGCGCCGTGCAAGGCGGACTTCGCCGCCGCGTAGTTCGTCTGCCCACGATTGCCAAGCACCGCCGCCACCGATGACACGCAGACGATGCGGCCGAAACGCGCGCGCACCATCGGCAGCAGCAATGGCTGGGTAATGTGGAAAAAACCGTGCAGGGAGACATCGATGACCCGATGCCACTGCAACTCGCTCATGCCCGCCATCGGCGAATCGTCGTGGATGCCCGCGTTGTTGATCACGGCATGGATCGGTCCATGCCCGAGCAGGACATCCAGGGCATGCCTTGTCTCGTCGCCATCGACCAGATTGAAAGCCACCGCTTCGCCGCTGCCCCCGGCTTCGACGATCTCCGCGACGACCGCCTGCGCGCGATCGATGCCGCTGTTGGCATGCACGATGACGTGATAGCCGCCCGTTGCCAGCGCGCGGCAGATCGCCGCGCCGATATCGCCACTACCACCGGTAACCAGTGCGCGACGCGGAGCCTTGGCTTCGTTCATGGATTCAATCCCTGCGGATGGATGACCGCGGCGCGCCCGGATGCGAGTTCGCGCCCGAGGTGCTCGATGCGGAAGCTGTATTGTGCCCCGCCTTCGTCAGCGAGCAGGCATTCGGCGAAGACATCCAGCGGCCCGTCCAGAGTATCGATACGCTCCACCGCCAGCTTGAGGTTGCGCAAGCTGACCAGCATGCCCGGGCGTGCCTCCTCGCTGCCGGCGGCACGCGCGCGCAACGCGCCATGCACGGCCATCGCCTGCGCGCCGTATTCGGCCAGGTGCACGGCATGCAGGCCGTGCTCGCCGCGCAGGGGGTTGTCCGCGCGCGCATGCCCTTCGCTGACGGCATGGATGGCTGAGTCGTCCCACCACTCGACCGCATCCAGCAGGCACATCCCGCCCGCGTGCGGAATCATGTGCGACCAGTCACTTTTGGGAAGCGTCATGGGGAGCCATCAGGATGGAAAGGCAGAAATGGAAGGCCACGCCGAGACTGACGGTCAGCCCGATCGCGCGCAGCACCGGGATCGACGACCAGCCGAGCATGCCGAATACCAGCAGGGCCGAGATCACGCACACGACCGTCGCGTGCAGGGTCCGCCGCTGCTCGGCCGGGTCGCCGGTATCCCGCTCGAAGAACAGCGCGTAATGCAGGCCCAGGCCGGCGGCGAGGATCAATGCCACCAGATGGAAAAGCGACAGCGGGATACCGACGACGCGTTCGACCGCCAGCACCATGAAGGTCGCCAGCGTCATCGGCGCCAGCACATGCCACGCGCGGCGCGCGCTGCGCAGGGCAAAGGTGATCGTGAGGACAAGCAGCACGGTGGCCGCGAGCAAGGCGTGCAGGATACGCGTCCGGTATTCGGCGACCAGCGATTCGGAGGCCTCCTTCAGGTCGAGCAGGCGCGCCTGGCCGCCGGTCTCGCGTGCCAGCACGTCGAGCGCGGCAGCATCGTGTACGCCGCCGAGTGTCGCCAGGCCGACCCAGTGGTCGCCGCGCTGCATCAGCATGGCGGCAAGGCGCTGGCCCAGTGGCGAGGCGGCGAAAGCCGCGGGCGTCAACAGCGGCGCGGTACGCGCGGTTTCGACATCGTCGACGAAGGGCGCGAACAGATCCTTGCGGAAGGGCATGCCCGCCAGCGCCGCGGACAGGGCCGCGTCGAGCGTGGCGCGATCGGGCAGTTTCGCCTGGCGTGCGCGCTGCACGGCGAGGCTGGGCAGATAGGTCGAGGGCAACTCGACGGTGTCCAGGGCATGCTTTGCGATCAGGCCATGGACCGTGGGCTCGATCTTCTCGGACAATGCCAGCACACCATCGGCGCTCGGTGCCTGCAGCACCAGCAGATAGCGCACGTCCGGAGCGCCCGAGCGCCTCGCGCAGGCGCGCGTCCTTCATCAGCAGGTCCTGGGGCAACGGGGTCAGCGCGGCCAGGTTGTTTTGCCAGAACGGCCCCGGCGCGAACCACAGCATCAGCACCGCGGCAAGGGCAACGGGCACCGGCAGCCAGCGCGGGCGCGGCAAGGCGTCCAGCCAGCGGCGGAAAGCGCCCAGCCCCGGCGTGTCGGCGACATCGCGCACGCGCACCGGCAGCAGGTTCGGCAGCAGGTAACGCGTGGTCAGCCCCGCGGCAAGGAGGCCCGTGATGGTAAACACCGCCAGCTGCTTGAGACCGCCGACGCCCGATGCATAGAACGCGAGGTAGGCGATGCAGGCCGAGGCGATGGCGGTAAGCAGCAACGGCCATAGCCCACGCACGCTCTCCAGTGCGGTTTCACCGGCACGACGGTGACTGAGCAGGCGGATCGGGTATTCCTGCGCGACGCCCAGCAAGGTGAAACCGAAGGCCAGGGTGATGCCATGCACTTCGCTGAAAGCCAGCGTCATCACCGCGATGCCGGCGAGCGCGCCAGTCGCCACCGGCAGGGCGGCGAAGATCAGGCTGGGCAGGCTGCGATAGGCAAGCAGCAGCAGAAGGATGAAACCGACCGTGGAAACCTTGCCGATCAGGTCGGCTTCGTCGCGCGTCTGCGCATTCACGACCACGCTGAAATAACCCGGCCCGCTCAACGTCAGGTCGGCGCCCTCGTTGCCGGGCAGCGCGTGAAAAACCGCACGGATACGGTCGATCGCCTGCCCCTGCGCACCCGGATCGAAGCCGGCCGCCCTGGTCTGCACCAGGAGCAGCGCTTCGCCCTGCTTCGAGAACCACACGCCGTCGCGGACCTCCGGCGACTTCGCCGGCGTCCAGCGTTCGGCCAGCTTGAGCACTTCCAGGGTCGGGTCGCGTGGCAGCAGGCCCTTGAGCAGACTTGCCGCGGGCGAACTCAGGTCGTCCAGACGCTGGTCCAGCTGGTCGGCGAGGAAATCCCTGTCCAGCGATCCGGTATCCAGCGTCGGCGAGAGCAAGTAGCGATACGGCAGGAGCTTGTCGTCGAGCACACCCAGGTCGAAGTCGCCATTGACCACCTGGGTGAAAGCGTCGTCCTTGCGCAGCCCGCCTGCAAGACCCCGGCTGAGCGCGGCCAGGTGCTCGTCGGGCTTGCCGGCGATCGCGACCAGCAGCAGACGCGAGCCGGGGCCTTCGCCGACCTGCTCCATCAGCAGCTTCTGGTCGGGCGTACTGGGCGCCGGCATGAAACTGCGCAGGTCGGTGCTGACCTTGAGGTTGTATGCGACGAGCAGACCGAGGCCGGCGAGCGCCAGCAACCAGCCGACCAGCAGGGCGATCCTTGCGCCGGTGCGCATGCGTTACGGTGTGCCGCCGCAGAGCGCCGCCAGCCCGTCGCGGGTCGGTTCGACGGGCATCTTCGTGGCCAGCTCGCCGAGCAGGTCGATGGCGACGTCGCCGTCGGGCTCTTCCATGCGCATGCAGCGCGGCTCGTTGCCGGCGCCGTCGATGGCGATGCGCGCGATCTGCTTCGCGATGCGCGGGTCCTTCGGCGTCAGCGTCAGCGTCCAGCGGTTCGCCGGCGCGGTGAGTTGAACCTCGAACGATTCGGACAGGCGCGAAGCGTCGCCGCCGAGCAAGGCGACGAAGCTGTCCAGCAACACCTTCAGCTGCGGCGCACGCTGCAGCGAGAAGCTGCGCGGTTTCTTCCCTTCGCGCTGCTGGGTGACCTGGCCATCGGCGATGGTCGAGGTTTCGCGCTGCGGCTTGTCGACGCGACGCTCGAGCTTGTCACCGCCGAGCCAGGCCAGTTCACCGGAGACGACCAGTGGCTTGTCCAGCACGCGCATGAAGCGCGCCTCGGCGAACGGCGTGCGCGCGGGCGCCGGCCGGTTCAGCGAGGCGACCAGGGTCGCGGCATCAGGCGCCGACGCGGCTCCCGAGGGGAGCGGCGTCAAGGCCAGCATCAGCGCCAGTGTCGTGCCAGAAATCATAGAAGTTGAACCAGTTGTAGGGGGCGACGTGGATGTAATGCTCCAGGCGCTGAGCGTACTTGGAAATCATCTGGTCCAGCACTTCACCGCGCTGCTGGCGCGGGATCTCCACCCGCTCGAACAGGGGCTCGAACACCAGCCGGTAGCGGTTGCCGCCAAGGTACAGGCCGAAGCACAGGACGACCGGCACCTGCAGCGCCGCGGCGACCAGCCACGGACCCACCGGGAAGGGCGCCGACGAGCCCAGGAAAGGCACGCGACGCAACCGTTCGTGACCGCGTCCGCGATCGGCCAGCAGGGCCACCATGGCCCCGCGCTGGGTGGCCTCGGCCATGGCCAGGGTGATCGAGGTGCCGCCTTTCGAGGCATCGATGACACAGGAACCCACCTCGGGCGCAAGGGCCTCGAGCAGTTCGGTCATCGCCGGGGTCTTCTGCTTGTCCAGCACCACGCGCAAGGGCACGTCCGGACGACGCGAGCCGATCGCGCGCAGGGCCTCGAAACTGCCCTGGTGCGACCCGAGCAGGAGGACGCCGCGGCCGAGCGCGATCTGCTGGTCGAGCAGCTCCAGGCCCTCGGTTTCGATCTCGAAGGCCTTCTCGCCATGGGCGAGCAGGAAGATCCGGTCGAGGATGGTCGAGGCGAAGCAATGGATATGCCGCATCACTTCCAGCGGTGTTGCCGGGCGCTGGAAGACCCGCTCCAGATAATCCCTGGAGGCCAGCCGCTCGGGCCGACGGCGCAGGTAGAAATACAGGGTGATCGGATACAGGAACGCCCTTGCCATGCCCCGTCCGCCGTATAGCGCGATGCTGCGGATCAGCCACAGGGCGAAACGTCCGCCGCCCTCGGGCCGGCTTTGCCAATGCTCACTCATATCGTTCCTTCGATGATTCCCCGGGCCAGCAAAATGTCGTCGCGGCGTATGTCGAAACGGAAGCGGCCCCCGTCGCCCTCCGTCAAGGTAAGTTCGGCGTCCTGCCCTGGCTCAAGCGGCGCGAGAAATTTAGCCTCCACCACACATGCAAGCGCCAGATGGCGCCAATCGCGCAAGGCATTGGCCACCTGTTCGAGCAGGATAACGCCAGCGACCAGCGGCCGTCCCGGAAAATGTCCGGGCAGGCTGGGATGATCGGCCTCGATGCGTATCGGCCGACGCACGGTGGGCTTGAGCTCGCTCATGTTCACGACGATGCCTTTTTGCCGCGCAACAGTTGCGGCCAGCGCACGGCCAGTTGCATGGCCAGCCGGTGCAGGCTGGCATGGGGCACGTGACGCAGATGTACGCGACGAAAGCCGTACTCGCCAAGGAAGGCGGCGGCGATCAACAGGTAACTGCCAAGGTGCGCATAACCCTCCGCCCAGAACGGCGGCACTTGCCAGGGTGACGGCAGTCCGGAGCGGTCCAGCCAGCCACCCGGCACGGCGCAGGCGAGCAGGACCAGCAGGAAGATCGCCTGACTGGCCATCAGCAGGGTCCAGAACAGGGTCAGATGGCGTGCATACGGCGCGATACCGGGCAGGGCAAGCCGCTCCGGCCCTTCGATCACGCCGATGAAGTGCGCGATCAGCGGCGTGCGGCCCGCGGACAGGGTGCGACCGAACAGCCAGGCGAGCAGCGCGTTGACCAGGACCGGCACCAGGTCCAGCACCAGCGGGAGCAGCCCCCGGAAGGCGAGAAACACCATGAGTGCGCTGCCGACGATCCAGATGACCCAGGCCAGGCGTTGCCGCGAGAGCAACATTGGCAGCATCAGCACGGTCAACAAGACGAGGATGGCGGCCAGCGACAGTGCGGGACGATTCAGGACGGCACCGGCGATCGCCAGCGCCGGATAGGCCAGGATGCCGGGCAAAAGCCACTTCCGCGCGTTGGACGGGGCTGGATTCACGGGCGGGTGGCGAAAGGCATGAACGAACGCGCTCGGCGGCGCGACGCCGGGTCAGGCGACGCGTTGCTGTTCGATGTGATCGGAAAGCGTCCGCAGGCTGGTAAAGATCGTGCGGTTGTCCGGATTGTCCGAACGCAGCTGGAAGCCGTAGCGTTTGGACACTGCCAGGGCGATTTCCAGCGCATCGATCGAATCCAGGCCAAGGTCGCCACCGAACAAGGGGGCTTCCGGGTCGATCCGGTCGGGCGTGGTGGACTCCAGGTTGAGGCTTTCCACGATCAGGGAGGCCAGTTCGTGCTCTGCTGCGGTTTGCTCTGCCATGCTCTTTCCAATCCCCATAAACCTGCCTCCCCCCGGTGGCAAGGGGCGCGGAGTGTAACATAGCGTAGTCCCCGCTCGCGGCTGCCGGAAGGTTCAGTGATGTGAAAACCGTCAGCAATTCAGTCGCCTGCGGCTTCCCGTGTGCCGGCCATACTTGTCGACGTGCCGGCTTCACGCCGTCGCCAGGTGGCTGGGCGGATATATGATGTCGGGTCACTTTTGACGGATCGATGCATGGCTCATGGTTACGGACAGCGTGACGAGGCGGTGCTGAACGCACCCCGCTCGCCGCGCATCGGGTATCGGCCGGCCCTGGACGGCGCGGCCTCGTTGCTTGGCGCGAACACCCTCGCTGCCTTCGGTTTCGGCGAAGATCGCAAGAACTTGCCGGACGACCCGCGCTGGCTGGAAGTGGCGCTGCATCCGCTCGATGGGCCCACCCTCTGCGAGGTATGGGAAGTCGGCGGCCCGGTCAGCCATGGTCGCGATGGTGCCGTGCGCTGGTCGCGCGGCGGCGGCTGGTTGTTCGCCGCGATCGAGGTGGATGAACGGGCCTGCGATCACGACATCGATGGCGCCGCCGAGCATGCCTACACCGAACTCTGCCGTGTCCTTTCGGCACAGGAAGAGCGCCATGTGCAGCGCATCTGGAACTACCTCGGCGACATCAACATCGGCGACGGCGACGAGGAACGCTACAAGCGTTTCTGCCACGGCCGCGCGCGCGGCATGGATGCCTTCTTCGCCGACGGCTATCCCGCTGCCACCGCCATCGGTCATCACGCCACGCACGGCCTGCTCCAGGTTTACCTGCTGGCGACCGACCGGCCCGGGCAGCGCGTGGAAAATCCCAGGCAGGTCAGCGCCTGGCAGTACCCGCGTCAATACGGCCTCACGCCGCCCAGCTTCGCCCGGGCCACCTTGCTGCCCGCCCATGACGTACTCGCCATCTCCGGCACGGCCGCCGTCGTCGGCCACGCATCGGCCCACCATGACGATCGCGACGCGCAGCTCGAGGAAACCTTGCTGAACCTCGGGACCCTGCTAGCCAGCGCCGGCATGACCGGCCCGTTCGGCCCGGCATCACCGTTGAAGGCCTACGTACGCCATGCCGAAGACGCCGAACGCGTTCGCCGGTTCGCCGAGGCACGACTGCCTTCCGTCCCATTGATGATCCTGCATGGCGACATCTGCCGACACGAACTGCTGGTCGAGATCGACGGCTGGTTTTACGCCGATGGCGATCACGCCTGAGCCGGCACGGCCCAAGCCTTACTTCCTGCAGAAACTCGCCCAAGGGAGCCTCTGATCTATTCCGCGTAGGCTAGTGTGGTGTCTCAAAAATAAATTGAACTAAATCGGTTGGCATCTGTCTTTGGGTTTCCGTCTGCTGGAAACTATTCCCATGGCAAGAAGAGGACGACCGGTAACGAAGCTGTCGCTGACCGACGAAGAGCGCGCGGAGCTGATGTCACGGCTGGCAGTTCGCAAGGCACCCGCTGATGAGAAGCTGCGCATTCGCGTGGTGCTCGGGTGTGCCGATGGCGAGTCGGGAACGCGTCTTGCTGAGCGTCTGAAGACGAGCATCCAGACGGTCTCGAAATGGCGCCGTCGCTATGCAGCGTATCGTTTCGCGGGCCTGACCGATGCCCCCCGCGCGGGTCGGCCGCGTACCGTCCTTGATGATCAGGTCCAGGCGATCGTGGATCAGGTCCGTCAGACCACCCCGAAAAATGCCACGCACTGGAGCGTGCGCAGCATGAGTGCGGCGACGGGCGTATCCGCTCCGACGGTGCACCGAATCTGGCGGGCCTTTGGATTGAAGCCGCATCTGCAAGCCACGTTCAAGCTTTCCACCGATCCGTACTTCGTGGACAAGGTGCGTGATGTGGTGGGCCTGTACATGGCGCCGCCCGATCGCGCGTTGGTGCTGTGTGTCGACGAGAAGAGCCAGATCCAGGCGTTAAACCGCACACAACCGGGATTGCCATTGACCTTTGGCAAGCCGGGGACACGCACCCACGACTACAAGCGGCATGGCACCACGTCCTTGTTTGCCGCACTGGATGTGGCCACTGGCAAGGTCATCGGGCAGCTCAAGCGACGTCACCGCAGTGCCGAGTTCCTACAATTCCTCAATGCGATTGATGCCGCCGTCCCGACGGACCAGGACATCCATCTGATCATGGATAACTACGGGACGCATAAGACGGAGAAAGTGCGCGCTTGGTTTACGGCGCGGCCGCGCTACCACGTACACTTCACGCCGACCTCCGCCTCCTGGCTCAACCTGGTGGAGCGGTTCTTCGGTCAGATCAGCGAGCGGTGGATCAAACGCAACGCACACACCAGCGTTGCCGATCTCGAACAATCCATCTGCCACTACATTGACAACCACAACGCCGATCCTAAACCCTTCGTCTGGCGCAAGACCGCCGATACCATCCTTGCCTCCGTGGCTCGCGCCGCCACTAAACTTAGTTAAAGTTATTTGCGAGACACCACACTAGGCGACCACCGACTTAATGTCATTGTGCAGGCCTACAGGCACTGCCCCGACTGAGCGCTAACGTGACTGCCCGCCGTCTTGGCGGGGACATGGAGCGTCATCAGATGGACAGAACGATCGACGAAGCCGGCGCGATCATCGGCATCACGCCGTTCGAGCGCCCGGACGCTCGCCTTGCCGCCAGCATCTGCGACGCCGGCTTCCTCGGCGTGCTCGACCTTGGTCATCGGTCCGAACACGCGCATGCCGCGTTGAATCATCTGCGCGACAAGGGATGCGAACGCTTCGGCATACGTATAGGAGATCAATGCCCTGTCGCGCCTGACGACCCCCTGCTGGCCACGCGGCACGGCAAACGCATAGCCGTGCTCAGCGCGGACCATGCCTGGTCGCGCGTGGATGCCATGCACCGGTTCCGTGTCATCGCCGAGGTTCGCAATGTCCAGGAAGCCCGCGTCGCCAGCGCGTGCGGCGCGATCGGCCTGATCGCGCGCGGCGACGAGGCTGGTGGATGTGGCAGCACGATGTCGAGCTTCATCCTGCTGCAGGCGCTCCTCGCGGACGCCGACATCCACCTGCCGATATGGTTATGCGGCGGCATCGGCCTGCACAGCGCGGGCGCGGCATTGATCGGCGGCGCCACCGGCATCGTCCTGGACTCGCAACTCGCATTATTGGACGAGAGCGACCTGCCAGGTCATCTGCGCGCCGCCGTTCGACGACTCGACGGCACCGAAACGCAACGCATCGCCGGCGCACGCCAGGTGAAGCCCGGGCCCCGGCCCGATGCACATGCGCGTGGCTTGCCCGCTGGCCAGGACGTGTACCTCGCACGACGGTTCGAGGAACGCTGGCAGACCGTGGCGAAGGCATTTTGCGCCATGCGCGCCGCCATCGGCGAGCTTGCCTGGCGAAGCGATCCGGCCATCGACCTGGGATCGCCCGACGGCATCCGGGCCACATTGAAAACCGACCTTCCCCTCCTGCAGGGCCCGATGACACGGGTCAGCGACCAGCCGGCGTTCGCACTCGCCGTGGCCAGGACCGGCGCGCTGCCGTTTATCGCGCTGGCCCTTCTCGATGCCGGGCAGACCCGGGACCTGCTCACGCAAACGCGCGACATGCTCGGCGCGCACCCCTGGGGGGTTGGCATCCTCGGCTTCGCGCCCGAAGAAACGCGTACCGCGCAGATCGACGCCATCAAGATACTGAAGCCCTCGCACGCGATCATTTCCGGCGGGAACCCTGCCCAGGCCGCGGCGCTGGAAGAGGTCGGCATCACGACCTTCCTGCACGCGCCCTCGCCGATCCTGCTCGGCCAGTATCTGGATGCCGGCGCACGACGCTTCATCTTCGAAGGCGCCGAATGCGGGGGGCATGTCGGCCCACGCAACAGCTTCCCACTCTGGGAGGCACAAATCGATGTCATCGAACGATTCCTGGCGACTTCCGAAGGACGACACGCGGCCGGCATGGATGTCGTCTTCGCCGGCGGCATCCATGACGCAAGGTCCGTTGCGATGATCATGGGCCTGGCGCACTCGTTGGTGGCCCGCGGCGTGCGCGTGGGTGTACTCATGGGTAGTGCCTATCTTTTCACCGAGGAAGCCGTCGCCTGCGGCGCCATCCAGCCGCTGTTCCAGCAACAGGTTCTGGACGCCACGGAAACCGCCCTGCTGGAAACGGCACCAGGGCATGCCACTCGCTGCATACGCAGCGTCTTTACCGACGAATTTCGCGATATCCGGCGGCAGCATGGCGAAAGCGGCATCGACGGGCGCGAGTCATGGTTGCGCCTGGAGCACCTCAATGTCGGCCGCCTGCGTATCGCCAGCAAAGGTATCGAACGCCAGGGGGACCAGTTGCTGCCGATCGCTCCAGGCGAACAGCGGGAGCGCGGCATGTTCATGGCCGGCGATGTTGCCCTGCTTCGACACAGCAGGACCCGGCTGGACGAACTGCACAAGGAAGTCTCGGCCCATGCGGCAAGCTTCTACGAAGCCCAACGCGAACGCCTGCGCAGCTTCCTTCCCGCGCTGGGCGACAGCCAGCGGCCTCTGCCTTGCCTCGATGTCGCCATTGTCGGCATGGCCTGCGTGTTCCCCGGCGCAAACAACCTGGATGAATTCTGGGCAAGCATCCTGGACGGCCACGACGGCGTTGCCGAGGTCCCGGCCGCGCGATGGGATACGCGCCGATACGGCGGCGTATCGCCATCGGCGTCGGGTGACTCCTCGTCGTCGAAATGGGGCGCCTTCATCCCGGCCGTGCCTTTCGACGCGCTCCACCATGGCATCCCCCCCACATCGATGGCCAGTATCGAGCCGGTGCAGCTGCTTTCGCTGCAAGTCGCCTGCCAGGCACTGGAAGACGCAGGTTATGCCAAGGGCGATTTCGACCGCTCACGTACCTCGGTGATCTTCGGCGCCGAAGGTGGCAGCGACCTGCGTGACGCCATGGTGCTGCGCTCCGTACTTCCGACCTATATGGAGGACATCCCCGCCGGGCTCGAAGCGCAGCTGCCGAAATTCACCGAGGATTCGTTTCCCGGCTCGCTTTCGAACATCATTGCCGGACGTATCGCCAATCGCCTCGACCTTGGCGGCAGCAACTTCACCGTCGACGCCGCATGTGCATCGTCGCTGGCCGCACTCGATGCGGCGTGCAAGGCGCTGGCCGACGGCAGCAGCGACATGGTCCTTTGCGGCGGCGCCGACCTGCACAACGGCATCGGTGACTTCCTGCTATTCACCTCGGTCGGTGCACTTTCGCCGACGGGACGCTCGCGCCCCTTCGACGAAAAGGCGGACGGCATCGTCCTCGGCGAGGGCATTGCCTGCGTCGTCCTTAAACGACTCGCCGATGCGAAGCGGGACGGCGATCGTGTCTATGCCGTCGTCAAAGGTATTGGCGCCACCAGCGACGGCAAGGCCCTCGGGCTCACCGCGCCCAGGTCCGAGGGCCAGCGCGATGCCCTGGAGCGCGCCTACCGCCAGGCCCATTGCTCTCCTTCACAGGTTGGACTGGTCGAAGCCCATGGCACCGGCACCGTGGTCGGCGACCGGACGGAGCTGGCAACACTGGAGAGGGTCTTCGCGCAAGCTGGCGCAGGGAAGGGTTCATGCGCGCTCGGCTCGGTGAAGTCGCAGATCGGCCATACGAAATGCGCGGCGGGTCTTGCCGGGCTGATCAAGACAGCCATGGCGATTCATACCGGCATCGTGCCACCGACGTTTCACATCGACCGGCCAAACAGCTCATGGCGCGAACTGGACAGCCCTTTCCGCTTTCACTCCATGGCAAGGCCCTGGTGCGCCCCGACGGGAGCGCGACTGGCCGGCGTCAGCGCCTTCGGCTTCGGTGGCACCAATTTCCATACGGTCATGTCGTCGGACGGCGCTTCGCTCGCGCCACGACATGGCCGTCGTCTCTGGCCATGCGAACTGATCCTCGTCAGAGGCGAGAGCCGTGCGGACGCCTTCAGCTCCCTGAAAGCCGTGCTGGACCGGATCCAACGGCAGTACGGCGATATCGACTTTCCATCGCTCGCGGCGAGCCTGTGCGCCGGTGACGGAACAGGCGATCATCCCGTCCAATACGCCTTCGTCGCCGACGATACCCGCCATCTCGCAACCCTCATCGAGGGCATCTTGCGTGGCCAGAGCCCAGCGGACGGATCGGTACGTGTCCGGGATCGTGACGCGGCGGATGCCGGCAAGCTCGCCTTTCTGTTTCCCGGTCAGGGCAGCCAGAAGGTGGACATGCTGCGCGACCTGCTCGTTACCTTTCCGGACCTCGGCGGTCATCTGGCGCATGGCCACCGGCATGCGGACATACTCTTCCCCGCCCAGGCATTCGATGACGCGTCCCGCCAGCGACAAAGGGACGCCATCAAGGACACGGCACATGCCCAACCGTGCCTGGGCATGGTGTCGATGTCCGCCTGCCGGCTGCTGGAAAACCTCGGCATCCGGGCGGATGCATCCATCGGCCATTCCTATGGCGAACTCGTCGCGCTGTGGCATGCCGGTGTTTACTCATCCGGATCCCTGATCAGGCTCAGCGAACACCGGGCCCGTTGCATCCTCGATGCGGTCGGCGACGCGCCGGGTACGATGGCGGCAATCGGCGCCCGCGCCGACGTCGTCGAGGCGCTGCTCGGCGACCTCGGGATATCCGATATCGTCTGCGCCAATCGGAATGGCCCGCGACAAACGGTCATTTCCGGTCCTGTGTCGAGCATGGAGGACGCGGTAAGCCGAATCGGCGAACATGGCATGAGCGCGACCCGACTGGCCGTCGCCTGCGCCTTTCACAGCCCCATCGTCGCCGGAGCCGGCGAAAAGTTCCGACCGTTCCTCGATGCCGAGGCCATCGCTTCCCCACGACATCCCGTCTGGGCGAACAGAACAGCGATGCCATACCCCTCCGATCCGGATGCCATTCGCGCGGAACTCGCCGCACAGCTGTCGGCACCGGTGCGGTTCTCCGAACAGATCGAGGAGATGTATGCGCAGGGAGTGCGCGTATTCGTCGAAGTCGGCCCTGGCCGTGCGCTTTCCGGCTTGACCGGCGACATCCTCGGTGGAAGGCCGCATACGGCGATACCCATCGATGACCGGAATGACGGTAGCCTGCGCGGTTTTCTCCAGGCCGTGGCGGCACTGGCCGTGTGCGGAATACGCATAGGCGAGGACTGGCTGTTTACCGGCCGTACGCGTCCAGAGCGTCGCTCGCGACCGGCCGGATGGCTGGTCGACGGCCAGCTGGTCCGGACGGCGGACGGCGAACCGCTGCCGAACGGCCTGAAGCCGGCCATTCGGGTATCGACGAACAGCAGGCAAGCCGCCGGGGACCCGCGCATCGACGCGGAACGGCTGATCAGTGATTTTATCGACGGCAGCTCGCGGGCGATTTCCGCCCAACGCGACGTCCTGTTGCAATACCTGTCGGACACGGCACCCATCGTCGGCCGACGCGAGGCGCGGCCAGGAACCGATGCCGAATCTCCACTGCCCGGGCCATCGACCGGGCCGGCACACGGGCAACCGGCCGACGCAACGCCGGCAGGCGCGGGCAGCCTGTCCTCCGCCGACATGGTTGTGGCGTTGATCAGCGAGCGTACGGGCTACCCGGCGCACATGATCGACCGCGAGCTGGATCTTGAGGCCGATCTCAGCATCGACTCCATCAAGCGGGCGGAAATTGCCGGACAGCTCATCCAGTGGATCAGGAGCCGCGAAGCGGACGAACGGAAAACCGATGCGGTCAGCAACGAGAGCATCGCCGAGCGATTCTCCAGCGCACGCACCGTCGCTGCCATTTCCAGCATCCTCGACGAATTCATGACGTCCGGCGGTTCCGCCCAAATGTCACCCTCGCCAGCCGGCGACATCTCCGATGCCATGGATGTCATCGTCGGCATTATCTGCGAACGAACCGGTTACCCGGCGAACATGATCGAGCCCGGCCTCGACCTCGAGGCCGATCTCAGTATCGATTCCATCAAGCGGACCGAGATCGCCGGGTTGATCGCGCAGCGCTTCGGGTTCGCGCTGTCCGAAGCGCATATCGCGGAGCTGGCGACGGCGCGCACTCCCGCCGCCATGGTCGAATGGGCCTCAGGCAAGCATGCGCGACCGCCGTCGCCGATCGAGGTTGCTGCGATTTCCGCACGGGCACCCGGGCGATATATCCAGCATCGCGCGTCACTGGCGGCCAGCGTCCTTCCGGCCCGAGGTCTCGAGCACCAGCGTGTCTTGCTGTTCGCCCACGACGGTCCACGTGCCCAGGCGCTTGCCGGGGCGCTGCGCGATCGCGGCGCGACCGTCCTGCTGGCGAAGGCGCCATTCGACACCGGAATCCTCGAAGCACCCGACGGTGTCATCGTCGACCTCGACGCGACCGGCGGCGCCTTCCTTCTTCCCACGGGATATCCGAACTGGCGCACGATCATCGTCGCCAGGCCAGGCTGGTTGCTGGGACTGTCCTCCGACGAACGTGCAAAGACCGGTATCGATGGCTTCTTCCGCTCGGTGGCGAAGGAAACCCCCGAACGACTGTGCCGATTGGTCCTCGGCCATCCCGATGGCGAACTGAGCTCATGGGCGCGCGATGTCGTCGACGAAATCGGCGATCGGGAGCCCCACCCGGTTGTGTGGCGCGACGGCAAACGCCGCGAACATCTGATCACCGTTGCCTGCCCGATCCACGGTGGCATGAAGGAAGGCCCCATCCAGGGTATCGACCGGGGATCCGTCATCCTCGTCTTCGGCGGTGCGCGCGGCATTACCGCGCGTATCGCCACGGCCCTGGCGTCCGCGACAGGGTGCCACCTGGTGCTCATCGGCCGCACACCTGGACCGTCGGCCGACACGGTATCGGCGTATCCGGAGGCCGTGACCATCGAAGCATTGCGTGGCGCCATTTCCGCCAGGGAGCCACTGGCTCCCGCGGAAGTGGAAAAGCGCGCACGCGCGATTCTCGACGCCAGGGAGGTCGCCAGCACACTCGATGCGATCGAACGCGACGGCGGCTCATCCAGCTACCGCTCGCTCGACATCTCCGACAGCGAAAGTGTGCGCGCGCTTTTCGATGACGTGCTCGCGACGCATGGGTCGGTCGACGGCGTGATCCACGCGGCCGGCGTCATCGACGACCGCCTTGTGGTCGACAAGGACGCGTCGTCTTTCCACCGGGTATTCAGTACCAAGGTCGACGGTGCGCGACACATTCTCGATCAGCTCGACCGACTCGCCCTCCGGCCGGCCTTCGTCTCACTGTTCGGCAGCATTGCCGCCATCGCCGGCAACCGTGGCCAGGCCGACTACGCGGCTGCCAACGCCGCGCTCGAGACCATGGCGACCGACTGGAGCAAGTCGACCGGCAACCGCGCCTTCGTCGTCCACTGGGGACCCTGGGCCCCCACCGGTAGCGGGCGCGGTGGCATGGTCAGTGCCGAACTTGCCCGCGAGTACGTCCGGCGAGGCGTCCACCTCATCGAGCCGGACGCGGGCGCCGCCGCCTTTCTCGACGAACTGGCAAGCACCGACGCGGGCCATGCCGGCGGCGTCATCCACACGTCCACCGATGCATAAGTCCATGGACCACTCAACCGCACCACCGACGTCGGTCGCCATCGTTGGCATGGCCGCGCTGTTCCCCGGCGCAGTGGACCTTGGCGCCTATTGGTCCAACCTCAGGGAGGGCGTCGACGCCATCGTCGACGCGCCACCGCATCGCTGGGACCAGAGCGCGTATATCCCTGCCGGAACCGGCCCTTCGCCGACGAGCGTCTACTGCCGCAGGGGCGGATTCGTCGACGGCCTGGCCACATTCGACACCACGCGCTTCGGCATCATGCCCCATGCCGTCGATGCGATCGAGCCGGACCAGCTGATCGCCCTCGGTGTCGCCTCCGATGCGCTGGCCGACGCCGGCCTCGACATGGACCGTATCGAGCGACGACGCATCGGCATCATTCTCGGACGCGGCGGCTACCTTTCCACCGGCATGGCAAGGTATGTCCAGCGAGTGACGATATCCAGGCAACTCGTGCACACCTTGCGCGAGGTCATCCCCGGCGTCGGAGAGCGACAGCTTGAGGAAATCAGGGCAGCCTTCCTCGCACGCCTTGGCAACCATTCGACAGACGCCGCCATCGGCCTCATCCCGAACCTGGCCGCTTCGCGCATTGCCAATCGCCTCGACCTGCGCGGGCCGGCGTACACGGTCGATGCCGCCTGCGCATCGTCGCTCGTCGCGGTCGATCAGGCGGTTCGCCTGCTGCAGGCGCGTACTTGCGACATCATGCTCGCCGGAGGTACCCACCACTGTCACGACACGACCTTGTGGCAGGTGTTCTCACACCTCGGCGCCCTGTCGCCAAGCCAGCGCATACGGCCCTTTCACCAACGATCGGACGGACTGCTCATCGGCGAAGGCACGGGCATCGTCGTTCTTCGACGCACCGAGGATGCGCTTCGTCGTGGCGACCGTATCTATGCGGTGATTCGCGGTAGCGCGGTAACCAGCGATGGCAAAGTGGCAAGCCTGGTCAGCCCGGACCGGAACGGCCAGGTCGAAGCCATGCGTGCCGCCTGGAAGGAGGCCCGGATCGACCCGCGGTCGGCACGCTCCATCGATTTCCTTGAGGCCCACGGCACCGGCACGCCGATCGGCGACGCCACCGAACTGGCGAGCATCGGCGAAGTCTTCGGTCCGGCGGCGGTCCCGCATGCCGTGCTGGGGTCGGTGAAATCGATGATCGGCCATACGATGCCCGCTGCCGGTGCGGCCAGCCTGATCAAGCTCGCGCTCGCCATGCACCATGGCCAGATACCGCCGACACTCCACTGCGACACGCCTCGCGCCGAGCTTGACGGCATGCCGTTCGAAGTCACGGCGCAGACCAGGCCGTGGCCCATGCCGGATGACCGCAACGTGCGCCGTGGCGGCGTGAATGCCTTTGGCTTCGGCGGGATCAACGCACACCTGGTCCTCGAATCGTTACCGCTGCGGGACACGCGGAAGCGTTTTTCGCCTCCTCCGGCAGCCGATCGCCGGGAAATGGAGCAGGTGCTGATAGTCAGCGCCAACGATGCCGGACTGCTGCTTGCCAGGCTGGACGATGCCGCCCCTGGCCTGCCTTCGCCCGACGACGGCCGCGGGCCGTACCGACTGGCGGTCGCCACGCCGACGCCGGAACGTCTGCAACGTGCACGGCAACTGGTCGCCAGCGGGCACACGTGTCGCGGCCATCATGGATTCTGGCATTCGTCCGCCCCGTTGCTTTCCGATAGCGGCATGAACCGCGTCGCCTTTATCTTTCCCGGTCTGGAGGCGCGCTTCGAGCCCCGCGTGGCGGATGTCGCGGAACGCTTTCGTCTCGACATGCCCGACCTGGTGGCAATCGGCGAGGAAGACATCCCCGCGCATTCGCGTGGCTCCATGGACGTCGGCCAGTTGCTATACAAGGCGTTGCTCAGGCTCGGTATCGTGCCAGGCGCGCTCGCCGGGCACAGTATCGGCGAGTGGACCGCGCTCGGGGCGGCGGGTGTATTCGGCGACGTCAGGCAGATTCAGCAACGCCTGGGCAATGTGTCGTTCGCCTTTCCCGACCTTCCCTATGCGGTGATCGGCGCGGACCATGCCTCCACGCTGGCGGCCATCGCCGAGGCCCCGTGGTACGGCCATCTGACCATCTCCCACGACAATGCCCCCGGGCAATGCGTCGTTTGTGGCCCGTCCGACACGGTCGACGCGTTTGTTCGCTCGCGCATAGCCTGCGGTGTACCCGCGCAGATGCTGCCCTTTCGCTCGGGCTTCCATACGCCGATGTTTGCCCCGTACGCGCGAAAGCTCGGGCAGATGTTCGGCATCACCGAACTTTATCCGACAAGCATCGATATCTGGTCCGCAACCACCGGCGCCGTGTATCCATCCCATGTCGAGGAAGTCGTCGACCTGTTCGAGCGTCACCTGGTCGAGCCGGTGCGTTTCACCGGCCTTGTCGAAGCGATGTATGCCGCAGGCTACCGCGCCTTCGTCACGCCTGGCGGAGGTCAGCTGGCCGCCACCGTCGGCAGCATCCTTCGCGGGCGCCCACATCTGGCGGTCGCCGCCAATACCCCGCTGCGAACGGGCCTGGATCAATTACAGCGTGTCCTGGTGTCGCTATGGGCCGAGGGCGCGGCGCTGGATCCGACGCAACTGCGGCGCGACGACGGGAGCGAGGTCCACGCAAGACGGATCCCGCTCAATCTCGGCGCCACGACGGTTTCCCTCGGGGAGGGCATCGCCGGGGTCCGCGCCTCGCTCCGCTCCGCCGTGTTGCCGGTGCCGACCTCCGACGCCGCGCCATTACCGACGGACACGCCGCTCGCCGCGACCTTCCTCGCGTCGGTACGGGCGGCGACCCACGACGTGATGAGCGTCCTCAGGCATGGCGGGACCGATGCGCCGTGGCATCGCGGCGCATCCCGGCTGCCGGACCGATCGGAGAACGCCGGCATATCGGGCAGGACGATCGTCGCCGGACTGCCGGTCTCCCTTGCCGCCATGCCTTATCTGCTCGACCACTGCCTGGTCCGCCAGGTCGAAACCTGCGATGACCTGTCCGACCGCTGGCCCGTCGTGCCTGCCACGACGCTCCTGCAGCACATGATCGATATGCTCCAAGCCCAGCTTCCGGGAGTGAAGGTCCGACGGATCGTCGATTGCCGGTTCCGCAAATGGTTGACCGCGGAACCGGCCGTGGATGTCGCGATGACCCTGCGCATTCGTGATGAAGGGACCGCACACATGAGCATCGGGGATTATGCCGATGCCACGCTGGAGTTCAGTTCGGTGCCGCCGGTGCCGGTCACGCCCTGGCCGCCGCATGAGCCGTCTGCCGGACATCCCTGCATTGAGACGGCGGAGTCACCTGTATGAAGGCCGATGGATGTTCCATGGGCCTCGCTTCCAGGGCATCCGCACCCTGCTCGCCATAGGCGAGGATCATGTGAGCGCGACGCTGGTCGCCCTGCCGACACAGGGCGCGACGCTGGACAATGTCGGGCAATTGCTCGGTTACTGGATCGTCGCTACCCAGTCCAGGCGCAACACGGTCTTCCCGGTCGATGCGGCAAGCATTCGCCTCCTCTTCGAGGCTCCGCAGGCGGGTACGCCGATCCATTGCGATATCCGGCGTATCGAGGTCGGCGACAACTTCGTCGGCGCGGACATCCAGTTGACGGTGGCGGGAAGGGTCTGGGTGGAAATCGAAGGGTGGCGAGACCGCCGTTTCGACGCACCGGCGTCAACCCGCGAGGCCGTGCATTTTCCCGAGCGCCACGCGGTTTCGACCCGATACGGCGAATGGTCGCTCATGCGCGAGTTCACTCATGACCCGGCGTCGCGTGAACTGCTGGCGCGCAAATGCCTGGGTCGCGCCGAACGCGAAGGCTATGCCAGCTTGCCCACACGCCGGCAAAAGCCATGGCTGCTTGGAAGGATAGCCGCCAAGGATGCGGTAAGACAGCTGCTCTGGGACCAGGGAGAAGGGCCCGTCCATTTCGCCGAAATCGCCATCGTCAACGAGCGCACGGGCCGTCCGGTGGCCGTGGGAATGCACGGCCGGACCTTGCCGCCGCTGCACCTTTCCATCGCGCACAGCGGCGATTTCGCGGTGGCCATGGCGGTTCCGGCGGAGAACGGCGTAACCGGCATCGGCATCGATATCCAGGAGGTCACTGAGCTCGACGAGTCCGCGATCGACGTGGCGCTATCCGCCTCGGAGCAGCATTTGCTCGACACCCTGGACGAGGGAAACCGGCAGCGACGCGCACTTTGGTTCTGCCGTTTCTGGGCCGCGAAGGAAAGCGTCGCCAAGGCGGGTGGCAGGGGCCTGGAAGGGCGCCCGCGGGACTTTATCGTAACGAAGGCCACCGCGACGGCCATCGATATCCGCCGAACGACTGGCGACATGACCGGGCTACATGAGGTTCGACACATCCTGCACGGCGACGGCGAAGACGTATCGGCGCCACCGCTGGTTATTGCCTGGACCACTCACCACCACGCCAAGGAAGGATCACCATGACCCAGACCCGTAAGCTGCAGGCGACCGGCAACGACACGCAGGCAGAGATACTTGCCGGGATCGTCGACATGCTCAGGCCCATCCTCGATGAGTATGGGATCGACGTCGCCATCGATGCGCATACGAGCTTTCACGACGATCTTGGCCTGGAAAGCATCGACCTGGTCCTGCTCGCATCCGGCCTGCACGAGCGGTACGGCGGGCGCGTCAACCTGGCCGACTATTTCTCCCGTCTGACCCTGGACCAGATCATCGGCCTGACCCTGGGCGATATCGCGGACTTTGTCCTCGACCAGCTTGCCGGGTCGGAGGCATCGTCCCCGTGAGGCTCATGATCAACGGCGCCATGCTCAATGTCATGGTCTATCCCAACGGCCTGGTCTTTCCCGTGGTCTCGCCGGAAAAGCCCACCATCGTCCTCGTCCATGGCGCCCTGATGGACAGCCTGGTCAGCTACTACCTCACCCTGGCACCCGGGCTGTCGGCCGAAGGCATGAATGTCCTGTTGTACGACCTGCCCGGGCACGGTCGAAGCGCCTGCGTGAAGCACGGCCTGCGGCTGGAGCCGCTGGTCGCCGATCTCTCGGCGATCATGGACTTGCTCGTGGGCAACGGGCCGGTGCATCTGCTTGGCAACTCCTTTGGTGCCGCGGTCGCGATGGCATATGCCTGTACGCATGCGGATCGCGTCGCCAGTGTCACGCTTGTCGAAGGCGAGCCACCCACCGAAGGATGGCGAAAGGCGATGGGCCATGCCTTCCGCACGATCCGCGAGAACGACAACGATCGGGCGCTTGCGGAGATCGGGCGCAGATACGGGCCGCGCATCGCCCGCCAATACCGTCGGGCAGCGGGTACCCTGCGCAACACGACCATCGTCGAGGATGTGGCGCAGAGCGTGCTTCCGGACATCTCGCGGATGGCCTCGTTGAAACTGCCGGTGTTCGCGTTGTTTGGCGGGGCAAGTAACAACGGCGCCTGCGAACGGACATGCGACTTCGCCCGTCAGTGGGACGACTTTCGCTACGAAGTCCTCGACGGTTACGGTCACGGCGTACTCGGAGAGGCGCCCGCCCGCGTGCTCGGCAGCGTACTGGCGTTTCTCCGTGTGGTCGAACCGCGCCTCGCTTCGTCGGTATCGACCTCATGAGCCGGATTCTGTTCGTCGTCCCTCCTCTCGTCGGGCACATCAATCCCGCTCTCAGCGTTGCCGCCAGCCTGCGCGCGCGCGGACACCGGATCGCCTGGGCGGGCGAGCGGGGTCTCATGGCTGCCATGGCCGGCGAGGATGCGCTGGTCTTTTCTTCCACTGTCCTTCGTGAATTCGTGACGCAGTCCGGTGACCGGCCGGCGGCGCTTCGCGGCCCGGCGGCGATCAAGTTCCTCTGGGAGAGCTACCTGATACCGCTCGCCGAGGCGATGAGCGGATGCGTCCATAGCGCACTGGCTGCGTTCGAACCCGACCTGGTTGTCGTGGACCAGCAGGCTGTCGCCGGCGCGATCTGCGCGCACCACGGCAACCTGCCCTGGGCAACCCTGGCAACGACATCTGCGGAATTCAGCGCCGCAAGCCAGGGCTCCGCGCACGTCGACGAATGGGTCGGTGGACTCATCGCCGCCCTTGAGCAGGGTATGGGCTATCCCGTGTCCGGCGAGGATCCGCGCTTCTCGCCCCACGCGATCATCGTCTTCAGTACGGAAGCATTGGCCGGACCATGCGATTTTCCCGGCCGCCCCATCAGCTTCGTCGGCCCGGCGACATCGGGACGACCACAGGCGGACGACTTCCCGTGGGAGTGGCTGGACGAGCGCAAGAAGGTACTCGTGTCACTGGGAACGGCCAATGCCGGCATCGGAACCCGTTTCCTGCACGAATGCCGCGAAGCGCTCGCCGCGCGTTCGGACCGCCTGCAGGCCATCATCGTCGATCCCGACGGCGACTCCGGATCTCCAGGGCTACGAACCCCGGACCTGGCGGTACTTCCGCATGTGCCGCAGCTTGCCTTGCTCGCGCATATGGATGCGGTGATCTGCCACGGCGGACACAACACCGTTTGCGAGGCCTTGTCGCACGGCGTTCCGCTGGTGGTTGCACCTATCCGCGATGACCAGCCCATCATCGCCGACCAGGTCGAGCGTTCGGGCGCCGGTATACGCCTGCGCTTCACGCTGGCGCGCGCGCGGCACATCGGCGATGCCATCGACAGCGTGATGGAGATTTCCACTTATGGCGAGGCGGCGCATGCGATTGCCGATTCCTTCGCCGCGGCAGGCGGAGCGAACACCGCGGCGGACAGGATCGAAGCTCTATTGATCGCCACGATCCCGCGCGATCGCAAGGAACAGGAGGCTCGCGTATGACCGGGAACGACACGGCGCGTCACCAGTACGCCGATGCACTGAGCGGTGGAACGGATCGCTTTTTTCATCCTCGGCAGCGCACCTGCCCCTGGTGCGCCTCACCCTCGCTGTCCCTCCGGCTGAGGACAGCGGACCTGCTGCAACACAAACCCGGGGCCTTCGTCCTCGAGCGTTGCGAAGCCTGCCGGCACGTCTTCCAGAATCCACGCCTCAACGAGGCCGGTCTCGCTTTCTATTACCGCGATTTCTACGACGGGCTGGGTCGCGAGGAGATGGCGGGACATTTTGCGAAACGGCAGGATGTCTATCGCCGACGCGCCCAGGCCGTAGCGGCGGTCTGTCCGGAGCCGTCCGACTGGATCGACATCGGCGCCGGTCACGGACACTTTTGCGAATCGGCGCGCGCGTTCTTCCCGCGCACACGCTTCGATGGACTGGACAGTTCGGAAGGTATCGACGACGCACGTGAGGCCGGACGCTTGCGTTGCGCGTTTCGCGCGCCCTTACAGGCAATGGCATCGGCGCTGAAAGGCAGCTACGACGTCGTCAGCATGTATCACTATCTCGAACACACCGCCGACCCCCTCGATGAACTGCTGGCGGCACGCGAACTGCTGCGCCCCGGCGGACATCTGGTGATCGAGGTTCCCGACCCGGCATCCCGGCTTTCCCGCTGGCTGGGTCGCTACTGGCTGCCGTGGCTGCAACCCCAACACCTGCACTTCATACCGCACGAAAACCTCGAGCGCCGGCTTGAGGTCCTCGGCTTCACCATCGTGGCCACTGACTCGTCGACCGCGCACGACCCCTGCGACCTGGTGGCCGCGGCGTGGCTTGCGCTGGACGACCGCCTCCCTCGCCGGGATGCTCCCTGGCACGCATCGACGCCCGGTCGATGGTCACGCGCGCTGCGCACGGGCGTTATCCTGGCGGCCATGCCGGGCCTGGCCCTGCTGAACCTGGCCGACCGGTTCCTGGTCATGCCACTGGCATCGCGCCAGCGCCTGGGAAATGCCTATCGCGTCATCGCCCGTCACGACGGCGGGGCCGATCCTTTGGCTCCTTGAGTTTCACGTTCTCAACGCTGCTTTTCCGGCCTCTTCCAATGCGGGAAGCTCACCTGGCGTGACCGCGCCACGGTCAGTTCGCCGGCCGGTGCATCATGCGTGATGACCGCGCCGGCACCGATGGTTGCGCCGGCGCCAAGGGTCACCGGTGCGACCAGGGCGCTGTTCGAGCCAACGAAGACATGATCCTCGATCACGGTCCGGTGCTTGTTGGCCCCATCGTAGTTGCAGGTGATCGTACCGGCGCCGATGTTCACGCCGCGACCGATCGCGGTATCGCCCAGATAGCTCAGGTGATTCGCTTTCGAGCCTTCGCCGAGGGTGGCTTGCTTGGTCTCGACGAAATTGCCGATATGCACGCCATCGGCCAGTTCGGTGCCGGGACGCAGACGCGAGAAGGGGCCGATCGCGGCAGCGCCGTGACTGACCACGCCCTCGAGGTCGCAATGCGAGCGCACCACGGTGCCGGCGGCGAGACGCACGTTGCGCAGCCGGGTGAACGGGCCGATGCGAACCCCGTCGCCGAGTTCGACCTCGCCTTCGAGGATCACGTTGACGTCGATTTCGACATCGCTTCCCGCGCGCACGTGGCCGCGGATATCGATACGCGCCGGATCGGCGATACGCACGCCCGCCAGCGCGAGTTCGCGCGCCATGCGGCGACGATAATGCGCTTCCAGTTCGGCCAGCTGCCAGGGATCGTTGGCGCCGGAGGCGTCGACTTCCTCGCACTCCACGCAAGACGCGGGCACGCCTTCGGCGGCGGCAAGGGCAAACACGTCGGTGAGGTAATACTCCGCCTGCCTGTTGTCGTTGCGCAGCCGCGCCGTCCACGCCAACAGGCGCTCGCCATCGCCGGCGAGGATGCCGGTGTTGATCAGGTCGATCGCGCGCTGGGTATCGGTGGCGTCCTTTTCCTCGACTACCTCGACCACATGCCCGCTCGCATCGAGCAGCACGCGGCCGTAACCGCGCGGATCGCGTACCTGGGTGGCCAGCATCGCCAGCGGCGCGGACGACTCGACCAGCGGGCGCAATGTATCGGCCCGGATCAGCGGCACATCGCCGTAAAGCACAAGGACGCGGCCGAGTGGCTGGCCGCTGGCGACAATCGCTTCGAGCGCGGTGCGCACGGCATGCCCGGTCCCGAGGCGTTCGGTCTGTTCGATCCAGCCGAGGTCGCCGTCCGCGGCGAATGCCTCGCGCACCTGCTCGCCGAGATGGCCATGGACCACATGGATCCCCGCCGGGTCGAGCGCGCGCGCGGCCTCGATCACATGCGCCAGCAGCGGCCGCCCGGCCAGCGGCATGAGGACCTTGGCCGAGGCGGACTTCATCCGCTTGCCCTCGCCGGCGGCGAGGATCACGACATTCAGTGGCGGCTTGGACATGGATCGACCCCTTTCGAGCGAGGCGGTCACTTTGGCCGAGATCGGCGACCTTGCCAAGTCTCACTTTTGGTCGGCGGGCCGCTTCGTCAGGTTTTCCAGGGTCGGCTTGTATGCCTCGACGAAGGCATTGCGCAGGACATTGAGGATGGCCTGCCCCGTGTCGACGTTCTTCTGGTCGATCCGGCCGCTGATGGGCACCCGGGTGGCGAACTGGTCCTCGGGGTGATTCTTGAAGACCCAGGTCACGCCCTGCGCGATCGCTTCGTAGGCAATGCGCAACGGGTTCTTCTTTTCCTGTTCGACGTCCTGCTTCCAGCTGAATATCTTCAGGTCGTGAAAGAGCGGCTTGGCATAGCCGTTCAGCTGGCCGTCGCGCGCCTCCAGTTCCATGATGAAATCGCCGCTGCCGCCGGCGAAATCCAGCCCGGAATAGGCCCGGGCGAGGTCGTTGGCCTTGACCAGCTGGATCCGGCGCACGGTGAGCTGGTAACTGAAATCGCCAAGACGCTCAAGCGGATCGAAACGCGCCGAGGTTTCCAGTGGCGCGTCGCCGAGCACTTTGGCCGTTGCATGCATGTCCGCCACGCGCGTGCCCCGCGCGCGTTCCACATTGGTCAGGTTGGTGACCTTCGCATTGACCTCGGTCATCTTGAGATCGACCTTCGGGCTCGAGACAAAATTGTGGAAGGTCACGGTGCCATCGTGGACATTGACTTCGTCGAGACGGATCGGCACCAGCGCGCGCAGCTGGGCGCGCCAGTCGACGCCTTTACCGGTCTGCGTATCCCCCTCGCCCTTGCCATCGACGAAGTTCACCTCCGGCCCGAAGAAATCGATCTTGCCGCGCAACCGCCCTTTCGACAGTGCGCGCCAGCTGAGTTCGATATCGCTACGCGCCGCGTTGAACAGGGGCACCGGCACCTTGCCGTCGATCTTCTGGATGACCAGGCGATCGATGCTGTACGCACCGCGCCAGAAGTGAACATCGATGTCGTCGATATGGCCGCCGTAACTACCCATCCGCGCCAGGCGACCGTTGAGGTAGTCGAGCACGACATAGGGCAGCGCGATACGCGCCGCCACCAGCAGCACGATGACGATCGCCACACCCCAGAGGCTACGACGGTAATGGACTTTCATAGGGCATTCTGGCGCCCCACCGGTCATGGGACGATGAAAGTCCGTCCGAAGAAAAACGCCGGCACCGGGAGCCTCGATCTATCCACGCAGGCGTCACCGTTGCTGTATGCGCGCAGATCGTCGTTGGGTCGGCAAAGGCAGACTGGCCGTCTGTCGAGCCGGTCCGACGGCGAGCTGCGCGCATACGGCCCCAACATCTCGTTTTTATAGATGACGGGGTGATGTCCAGAAGGCCCGCCACCGGCGCCGCCCGGCTTGGCAAGGGAGCCACCCTGCCGGCGCCGGGCAGCACCGGTGGCAGGCCTTCTGGACATCATGCCGCCTACGTGGAATAGATCAGAGGCTCCCAAGGCCGGCGTTTCAGACTTCGGCGGGATGAGCCGCCTCAGTGCTTGAGTGTCTTGCGCAGGCGCTCGAGCGCCTGCAACTGGGCCATGGCCTCTGCCAGCTTGGTCTGGGCCTGGACAACGTCGAGCTGGTCGCCGCGATTGGCCAGGGCGATTTCCGCCTCTTCCTTGGCGGCACGGGCGGCAGCCTCGTCCAGGTCGGTGGCGCGCAAGGCCGTATCGGCGAGGATGGTCACCACCTGCGGCTGCACCTCGAGGATGCCACCGGACACGTAGAACTGCTGGCGCTCGCCGTTGACGAGCACGACATCGACGTGACCCGGCTTCAGCCGCGTGATCAGCGGTGCGTGGCGGGGAGCGATGCCCAGCTCGCCAAGCTCGCCGGTCGCGACCACGAGGGTAGCCTCACCGGAGAAGATCTCGGCTTCGGCACTGACGATATCGACACGGAGGGTGTGGGTCATGGGCGTAGGTTCCGGAAGGTTGAGCTAAGGAAAAGCGGAAGCGTGTCGAGGACCTGGGCGCCGGCGAAGGAAACCGGCGGCGCCCGTGGCCCTTACGCTGCCTTCTTCACGCCCATTTCCTCGGCCTTCTTGATGGCTTCGTCGATGCCACCAACCATGTAGAACGCCTGCTCGGGCAGGTGGTCGACTTCGCCGTCGACGATCATCCTGAAGCCGCGGATGGTTTCCTTCAGCGGCACGTACTTGCCCGGCGAACCGGTGAACACTTCGGCCACGTGGAACGGCTGCGAGAAGAAGCGCTCGATCTTGCGCGCGCGCGACACCGATTCCTTGTCTTCCTGCGACAGCTCGTCCATACCGAGGATGGCGATGATGTCCTTCAGTTCCTTATAGCGCTGCAACGTGCCCTGGACGCGACGGGCGATGTCGTAGTGCTCCTGGCCGATCACGCCCGGATCGAGCTGGCGGCTGGTGGAATCGAGCGGATCGACCGCCGGGTAGATACCGAGCGAGGCGATGTTACGGCTGAGCACCACGGTGGCATCGAGATGCGCGAACGTGGTCGCCGGCGACGGATCGGTAAGGTCGTCCGCGGGCACGTACACGGCCTGGATCGAGGTGATCGAGCCGGTCTTGGTCGAGGTGATGCGCTCCTGCAGGACGCCCATTTCCTCGGCCAGGGTCGGCTGGTAACCCACCGCCGACGGCATACGGCCGAGCAGTGCGGACACTTCGGTACCGGCCAGCGTGTAGCGATAGATGTTGTCGACGAAGAACAGCACGTCGCGGCCCTTGCCGTGCTCGTCCTTCTCGTCGCGGAAGTACTCGGCCATGGTCAGGCCGGTCAGGGCGACGCGCAGGCGGTTGCCCGGCGGCTCGTTCATCTGGCCGTAGACCATCGTCACCTTGTCCAGGACGTTGGAATCCTTCATCTCGTGATAGAAGTCGTTGCCTTCACGCGTACGCTCACCCACGCCGGCGAACACGGACAGGCCCGAGTGCGCCTTGGCGATGTTGTTGATGAGTTCCATCATGTTCACGGTCTTGCCGACGCCGGCGCCGCCGAACAGGCCGACTTTGCCGCCCTTGGCGAACGGGCACATCAGGTCGATGACCTTGATGCCGGTCTCCAGCAGTTCGTTCGCGGCGGCCTGATCCTCGTACGACGGCGCGGGGCGGTGGATGACCCACTGTTCCTTCTCGCCGATCGGGCCGGCTTCGTCGATCGGGTTACCGAGCACGTCCATGATGCGGCCGAGCGTCTTGGTACCCACCGGCACCTTGATGCCTTCGCCGGTGTTGCGCGCCATCAGGTTGCGGCGCAGGCCGTCGGTGGAGCCCAGGGCAATGGTACGCACGATGCCGTCGCCGAGCTGCTGCTGGACTTCCAGCGTGATCTCGGTGCCGTCGATCTTCAGTGCGTCATAGATCTTCGGCACTTCGTCGCGCGCGAATTCAACGTCCACCACCGCGCCGATGATCTGTACAACTTTGCCCTGGCTCATGGAATTGCTCCGGATATGTCTTAAAAAGTGTCTGTTGCAGCGCCGCTTCGCGTCGCCATGAATGGACCGTGACTCAGACTGCCGCCGCGCCGCCGACGATTTCCGAGATTTCCTGGGTAATCGCGGCCTGGCGCGCCTTGTTGTAGACCAGCGTCAGTTCGTCGATGACCTTGTTCGCGTTGTCCGAAGCGGACTTCATCGCGACCATGCGCGCGGCATGCTCGCTGGCGAGGTTCTCCAGCGCCGCCTGGTACACCACCGACTCGATATAGCGGCCGAGCACATGCTCGAGCACCGTCTGCGCGTCGGGCTCGTAGATGTAATCCCAGTCATGCGCCTGCTCGATCACCGCGCCGGTGGCACCGGCGCCTTCCACACGCAGTTCGCTGGCGACCAGGGTCAGCGGCAGCAGGCCGTCCACGGTGGGCTTCTGCACCATCGTGTTCAGGAAGCTGTTGTAGACCAGGAACACACGGTCGAGGCGATTTTCGCTGACCGAATCCAGCACGACCTTGATCACGCCGATCAGGTCTTCCAGCTTCGGCTTCTCGCCCAGATGGGTTGCGGTGCCGATCAGGTTCACGCCCTTGATACGACGGAAGAACTGCACGGCCTTCTGGCCAACGGCAACGACGTCGATCTCGACACCCTTGTCCTGCCACTCGCGGATATCGACGAGCGCGCGGCGGAACAGGTTCGAGTTCAGACCGCCAGCCAGGCCACGATCGGTCGACACCACGATGAACGCGACACGCGCGACATCGGCGCGCTCCTGCATGAACGGATGGCTGAAATCGGTACTCGCCTGGGCGACATGGCCGATCACCTTGCGCATCAGGCGCGCATACGGGCGTGACGCCTTCATCAACTCCTGCGCCTTGCGGATCTTCGAGGCCGAGACCATTTCGAGCGCGCGCGTCACCTTGCGCATGTTCTGCGTGCTCTTGATCTTGGTTTTGATTTCGCGACCGCTTGCCATCTATTTGCTCGCTATGCTCGCCTGGGGAACGGGGAACGGGGAACGGGGAACAAGTACGTCGAGGCCGGGCCAACCGAAGCCTGTACGTTCCCTGTTCCCTATTCCCTGTTCCCTGCTTTTCTTTACCAGCTACCGGTCTTCTTGAACTCGTCCATCGCCGCCTTGAAGGTGGCTTCGATGTCGTTGTTCCAGTCGCCGGTGTTCGCAATCCTGTTCATCAGCTCGCCGTGGTTCTGGTGCATGAAGGCATGCAGCGCCTTCTCGAACGGCAGCACCTTGATCACCGGCAGGTCGTCCAGGTAGCCCTTTTCGGCGGCATACACGGAGACGCTGAGCTCGGCGATCGAGAGCGGCGAGTACTGCGCCTGCTTCATCAGTTCGGTCACGCGCGTACCGCGCTCGAGCTGCGAGCGGGTCGCGGCGTCCAGGTCCGAGGCGAACTGCGCGAAGGCAGCCAGCTCGCGGTACTGAGCCAGCGACAGCTTCACGCCGCCGGAAAGCTTCTTGACGATCTTGGTCTGCGCGGCGCCACCGACGCGCGACACCGAGATACCGGCGTTCACGGCGGGACGGATACCGGCGTTGAACAGGTCGGTCTCGAGGAAGATCTGGCCGTCGGTGATCGAGATCACGTTGGTCGGCACGAACGCGGAGACGTCGCCGGCCTGGGTCTCGATGATCGGCAGCGCGGTCAGCGAACCGGTCTTGCCCTTCACCGCGCCGTTGGTCATCTTCTCGACGTATTCCTCGCTGACGCGCGAAGCGCGCTCGAGCAGGCGCGAGTGGAGATAGAACACGTCGCCCGGATAGGCTTCGCGGCCCGGCGGACGCTTCAGCAGCAGCGAGATCTGGCGGTAGGCCACGGCCTGCTTGGACAGATCGTCATAGATGATCAGCGCGTCTTCGCCGCGGTCGCGGAAGTACTCGCCCATGGCGCAGCCGGAGTACGGCGCGACGTACTGCAGCGCGGCCGACTCGGACGCCGATGCGGCAACGACGATCGTGTGGGCCAGCGCACCGTGCTCTTCGAGCTTGCGCACGACGTTGGCGATCGAGCTCTGCTTCTGGCCGATGGCGACGTAGATGCACTTAATGCCGGAGCCTTTCTGGTTGATGATCGCGTCGATCGCCACCGCGGTCTTGCCGGTCTGGCGGTCGCCGATGATCAGCTCGCGCTGGCCGCGGCCGATCGGGATCATCGAGTCGATGGACTTGTAGCCGGTCTGCATCGGCTGGTCGACCGACTTGCGCCAGATCACGCCCGGCGCGACCTTTTCGATCGGGCTGGTGCCGACCGCGTCGATCGGACCCTTGCCGTCGATCGGGTTGCCCAGCGCATCGACGACGCGACCGAGCAGGCCCGGTCCAACCGGCACTTCGAGGATGCGGCCGGTGGTCTTGGCCGAATCGCCTTCACGCAGGTGCTGATAGGCACCCAGCACCACCGCACCCACCGAGTCGCGCTCGAGGTTCAGCGTCAGCGCGAAGGTGTTGTTCGGCAGCTCGATCATTTCGCCCTGCATCGCATCGGCCAGGCCGTGGATGCGCACGATGCCGTCGGACACGCTGATGATCGTGCCTTCGTTACGTGCCTCGGCACCGAGCTTGAACTGCTCGATGCGGGTCTTGATCAGCTCGCTGATCTCGGACGGATTCAAAGTGGTGCTGGACATTGTCGTTTCCTTGGGTTGCGCCGCTGGTGGCGGCACCCGGTGTTATGAATCTGATGTCAGTGCGCCAGGGCGCTCGCCAGTCGCTCGAGACGGCCACGCACGGAGCCGTCGATCACTTGTTCGCCGGTATCGATCACCACGCCGCCGAGCAGAGCCGGGTCGACATGCGTATCGAACTCGATATCGCGCTTGAAGCGCCGCTTCAGCGACACCTTCAGCGATTCGGCCTGCGCGGCATCGAGTGCCAGCGCGCTGGTGATCTTTACCAGCATGGTCGACTCGGACTCGCGCTTGAGCGCATCGAAAAGGACCGCGATTTCCGGCAGCAGGATCAACCGGCGACGTTCCGCCAGTTCGCCGAGAAAGAGCCCGAACGGCGATCCCGCAACCATGCCCTCGGGCAGGTGCAGGGCAACGAGCTGTTCTGCCGGCACCCGCGGATCGGTGTTCAGGGCAACCACGCGTTCGTCCACCGCCACCTGGGCGGCGAAGACGAGCGCGCGGGACCATTCCGCCAGCGCACCAGCCGCGTGCGCCAGCTCGAAAGCGGCGCGCGCGTAGGGTCGGGCCAAGGTAAGCGCCTGGGCCATGATCAGATCTCGGCCGCGAGTTGATCGAGCATCGCCTTGTGCGCCGCCGGATCGATTTCGCGCTGGACGATCTTCGTCGCGCCCTGGACGGCAAGAGCGCCGACCCGTTCGCGAAGCTGCTCGCGGGCCCGCTGTGCCATGGAAGCGATGTCGTCCTGGGCCACGGCCTTCAGACGATTGATCTCAGCCACGGCATCGAGACGCGCCTTGTCGAGGATCTGGTTGGCCTGCTGCTGGGCCTTGTCGATGATCTCGCTCGCCTGCAGGCGAGCCTGCTTGATCTCGACGGCAACCCTGGCATCGGCGTCCTTCAGTTCCGAGCGCGCGCGCTCGGCTGCGGCCAGACCGTCGGCCACCTTCTTCTGGCGTTCTTCGATGGCACCGTTGATCTGGGGCCATATGAACTTGGTGGTAAACCAGACCAGTATCGCGAACGATAACATCTGGCCCAGGAAGGTCATGTTGATATTCATGATCTTTCCGATATCTCCCGAAACGCATTAACTGTGCGGCCACCGCAGCGGGCAGGCCCGCCTTGGTGGCGTGAACCCGCCTCGATCAACCGCCCGTGGCGGCCTTGAGCATGCCCAGCAGCGGATTGGAGAACGCGAGCAGCAGCGCGATGGCCAGGCCGATGATGAACGCGGCGTCGATCAGGCCGGCGAGCAGGAACATGCGACCCTGCAGCAGCGGAACCAGTTCCGGCTGACGCGCGGCGGCTTCAAGGAACTTCGAGCCCATGACGCCGATGCCGATACAGGCACCCAGGGCGCCGAGGCCGATGATGATGCCGATGGCGATGGCGGTGAAGCTCTGAATCTGTGCGATGAGTTCCATTGTGTTCTCCTACGATGCGATAACGGGGTGGCTAGAACGAAGCGAAACAAAATAAAAACCAGTGTGGAACCTTGCTGCAGCTACAGGTACTGCCGTCACTCAGTGGTGCTCACGCGCCATGGCGATGTAGACGATGGTCAGCATCATGAAGATATAGGCCTGCAACGCGATGATCAGGATATGGAAGATCGCCCAGCCGGTATTGAACAGCACACCGGGGACAAAACCGATCCACGTCACCATCAGGCCCGCGATCAGCATGAAGACCAGCTCGCCGCCATACATGTTGCCGAACAGTCGCATCGCCAGCGACACCGGCTTGGACAGGTACTCGACGACGTTGAGAAGGAGATTGAAGGGTGAAAGCACGAACTTCATGACCGTGCCTTCGGCGCGAAACGGCGCCGTGAGCAGTTCCTTGCCGAAGCCGAAGCCGCCCTTCGCCTTGAGGCCATGCGCCAGGATGATGAAGAACACCGAGATCGACAGGGCGACGGTGGTATTCACGTCCGCGGTCGGGACCATGCGGAAGTAGGTGTGATGAGCCACTTCGTGGCCGCTGAGCGTGGTCACCAGCCAGCCGGCCAGGTCCACCGGCAGCAGGTCCATCGCATTCATGAAGAACACCCACATGAAGATCGACAGCGCCAGCGGCGTGATCGTGCGGCGATCGCCGTGGAAGGTGTCCTTGACCTGGGTATCGACGAACTCGACGATGATCTCGACCAGCGCCTGCGCCTTCGACGGCACACCCGAGCTTGCCTTGCGCGCCAGCAGCCAGAACCACAGGCAGAAGATCGCGCCGAGCACGAACGACATCGCGATCGAGTCGATGTGCACGTCCCAGAACGAGCCCGCACCCGGACGCGTCAGCATCACCATATGCTCGAGGTGATGTTGGATGTATTCGGTCAGACCGCCCTGCGGTTCACTCGCCATGCCTCAACCCTTGAATCTGAATGCCAGCAGATTTACCGCAAACGCAGCCACCAGGCCCACCAGGGTGGCCAACGGCGGCAGCTTCCAATGAACCAGAACCAGCAGAAGTCCACCGACGATCACGACCCACTTCAGGATCATGCCCATCAACAGACGCCCCAGCATCGCGCCTCCTCCACCGAGGCTGCTGAAGACTCGCGCCGCAAGCAGCGCATGAGCCAGGGCAACCATCGAGGCGCCTGCAAAAGCGGCCAGTCCCGCCTGCCGATCCTGCAAGGTAAACGCGAGTCCCACTACCACTGCCACCACCATCTGCGCGAAAAACAGGCGCAATGCGAGGTGGCGACCGGCAGCAAGACTATTAAGCACGCGAGGCTCCCGTGAGGTTTCGCTCAAAGGCGGCACCACTGGATCAACGGGCCACGGTCTAATCCTGAAAAGTATATCAGCCACGCAAACGGACCCACAAGCCGAATGCATGCGACAAGACGCCTCATCGGCGTTTTATTGCGAGCGACCTGACCGGTAGAAATTACCTGCCGCGACAACCATTGAGGCCGCCGCGCGCTGGCCGTCCGGCAAAGCTCATTCGTCGCCCGTGCCGACGCTGGATCCGGCGGTGCAGGTCTCATGCACCACCACCTTGCTCAGGCCGGGCACCAGCGGCTTCATCCTGCGCCAGATCCAGCGCGCCAGATTTTCGCTGGTCGGGTTTTCCAGGCCCTCGATGTCGTTCAGGTAATGGTGATCGAGCTGTTCGTAGACCGGCTGGAAAAGCGCCTTGAGATCGGCGAAATCCATCACCCAGCCCAGGGTCGGGTCCGGCTCGCCCGAGACATGGAGCTCGATCCGGAACGAATGGCCATGCAGTCGCGCGCATTTGTGACCCTCCGGCACGTTGGGCAGGCGGTGCGCCGCTTCGATATGGAAGATCTTGAAGATATGCATGGACAGGCCGAACCAGGGGGGGAAAGAGGCTTGGGCGCGCCTACAGACGGCGCCCGCGAGATTTCCTATTCTAGCGGAGTGCAGGGACGACACCTGGCCAGGGGCAAGGCCGCTTCACGACGACTTCGCAGATTCGCCACGTCATATGTCAGTACCGTGTCGTTATCGTTTAGGGTTCGTGCCGCCGGCCGAGGCCCGGAGGCACGGTCGTCCATCCAACACCAGAAGGCCCGTCATGGAAATCACCGCGACCGCCCCTCCGCACCGCCCGAACGAAGCGAGCGAGGGACATGTGCCGACGACGCCATTGCCACGGGACACCCTGCTTGGCCTGCCCCTGCGGCCGGTCGAGCGCGCCATGGGAAGGCTGACCGACCTCGAGCGGCAGATCCTGAACAGCATCATCCTGGGCAAGACCTGCGAGGCGATCGGCGAGGACCTATGCCTCGAGATCGCGGACGTCGAACGGCACCGCGAGCAAATCACCGCGAAACTCCGCCCCGGCAAACCTGAGCCTGTCTGACCCCTGCACGATGCGGCCTCGCCCCCTCGGGCAGCAAGGCCGGGGCAACACCACACTTCGTTGCCAGGCAAGGTTTATGTGGAAATTATGCATTTATAGTAATTGTCTATAATATGCGTAATATCGCTATAATGCGGCCATGGACCCCATTCATAACCCCTACTCCCCCGGTGCCGGAACGCCTCCGCCGGAGTTGGCTGGCCGCGACGAATTGCGCGAGGCCGTCCGCGTAGCGATTGCCCGTGTTCGCCTGGGCCTTCCGACCAAAAGCGTGCTGATGGTCGGACTCCGTGGCGTTGGCAAGACTGTCTTACTGGATCGCATGAGGGAGGACGCCGAGGAGACCGGCGTTCACACCATCCGCATTGAAGCCCCGGAAAGACGATCGCTTCCTGCACTGTTGGCGCCTCAGCTGCGTCAGGCACTGTTGAGGCTCAGCCTGAATGCCGCGGCGAAAGATCTCGCTCAGCGGGGCTTGCGTGCGTTGGCGGGATTTGCGACGGCATTAAAGGTCAAGTTCAACGACATCGAGGTCGGTGTCGACTTCGAACCCGAACCTGGCCTGGCCGACAACGGCGACCTCGAGCATGACTTGCAGGCGTTGCTGGAAACCGTTGGAGCAGCGGCGAAAGCGGCGAATACCGCCGTCGCGATGTTCATCGATGAGCTGCAATACGTCGAGGAAGCCGAACTGGCCGCCCTCATTACGGCGATGCATCGTGCAGCGCAGCGCAGGCTGCCCGTCGTCTTGATCGGCGCCGGCCTCCCACAGTTGCGTGGTCGAATGGGCGAAGCAAAGTCCTATGCGGAACGCCTGTTCGATTTTCCTGACGTTGGCCCATTGGCGGCGCCCGCCGCGATCATCGCGATTACCAGGCCTGCCGCGGCCAATGCCGTCGCCTATGAGGACGCCGCCGTCAATGAGATTGTGAGGGTTACCAAGGGCTATCCCTATTTTCTGCAGGAATGGGGCAAGCACGCCTGGGAAGCGGCGGACGTGTCGCCCATTGAGTTCAGCGACGTTGAAAACGCATCCCGGGTTGCTATCGCGGCGCTCGACGAAAGCTTCTTCCGTGTCCGTTTTGACCGCCTGACGCCTGCGGAAAAGAAGTACCTGCGCGCGATGGCTGAACTTGGCCCAGGCCCGCACCGGTCGGGGGATATCGCCGATTGCCTGGAACGAAAGGTCACGTCGCTAGGCCCCACGCGAAACGTCCTGATTTCCAAGGGCATGATCTACAGCCCGAACCACGGCGACACGGCGTTCACCGTGCCGCTATTCGACGAATTCATGAAGCGGATCATGCCAGGAGACGACTGGCGGGGCCGCTAGCCCGCAGCAGTGGCCCTTGCGGGCCATCTACGGCATCGCCTGAAAGGCGATCGGAACGGGAAATGGTGGCTAGAGGCGGGCTCGAACCGCCGACCTCAGCATTATGAGTGCCGCGCTCTGACCAGCTGAGCTACCTAGCCACGAAACCCTGGTCGCCATGAGGGGCAAGCCGCTCATGAAGGTCGCGCAGTGTAGTGGTCGCAGCGTCGCCGTTCAAGTAGCGCCTTGCTGTTACTTCGCGCGCTGTGGTTGAATCGGACCCGGAAACAACGCGCCGCGTCACCGCGCGGCGCGGTGACCTATGGCAGGAGGCGAGATGATCGACGCTGATGGCTACCGTCCCAATGTGGGCATCGTGCTGCTGAACGCGGATGGGCGCCTGTTCTGGGCGCGACGCGTCAATCGCGATGGCTGGCAGTTCCCGCAGGGCGGCATGCGTAGCGACGAAACACCGCTGGAAGCGATGTATCGCGAGCTCGAGGAAGAAACCGGGCTGGCCCCGCACCATGTCGAAGTGCTTGCCGCGACCCGCGGCTGGCTGCGTTACCGCCTGCCGAACCGCTTCGTCCGCCATCACCAGAGGCCGACCTGCATCGGCCAGAAACAGGTCTGGTTCCTGCTCCGGCTGATCGGCGGCGAGGACGCCCTGTGCCTGGACGCCTGCGAGAAACCCGAGTTCGACCTCTGGCGCTGGGTCGACTTCTGGTACCCCGCGAACCATGTGGTCACCTTCAAGCGCCAGGTCTACGAACGCGCCCTGCGCCAGTTCGCCCCCACCGTGGAGAGCGTTTGCGCCGTCTCGGTCGGCTCGCTGCCCCGCCCGGACGAGCCCGACGTTCCCGGCTGCGCTGCCTGAACGTAAAAAGATGCGGTGTTGACAATCGTTCGCATTCGCGTTCGAATACGCCCCATGTATATCTGCATGTGCAACGCCGTCACCAATCACGACATCCGCCGCGCCGCGGCCGACGGCGTGCGCGGCTTCGCCGAATTGCAGGCCCGCACCGGCTGTTCGGACTGCTGCGGCTGCTGCGAGCAGGAGGCACGCCAGTGCCTGAGCGAGGCCGTCAATGACGTCCATGCTTCGCTGACCTTCGTCACCGCCACCGCCTGATCACGGGCGACGTCGCCCCGGCGACGCAAAGGCAAATTGTCCCCATTCTCGTTACGTCATGCGGCTTGCCGCCTGCGTATAGTCGTGCCTTGAATTCAGGGAGATACGACATGAAAGGCGACGCGAAAGTCATCGAGTTCCTCAACAAGGTCCTCTACAACGAGCTGGCCGCGATCAACCAGTATTTCCTGCATTACCGCATGTTCAAGGACTGGGGCTACAACGAGCTGGCCAGTCACGAATACAAGGAATCGATCGAGGAAATGAAGCATGCCGATCACCTGATCGAACGCATCCTCTTCCTCGACGGCCTGCCCAACCTGCAGCACCTCGGAAAGCTGCGCATCGGCGAAAACGTCGTCGAAGCCCTGCAGGGCGACCTTGACCTGGAAATGATCGCCACCAAGGAGCTGCGCGAGGCGATCGCCTACAGCGAGGGCATCCACGATTTCGTCAGCCGCGACCTGTTCCGCACGATCCTCTCCGAGGAAGAAGAGCATATCGACTGGCTGGAAACGCAGTTCAGCGTGATCAACGACATCGGCGCCGAGCGCTATATGCTGAGCAAGGTCGGCAAGATCGAAAGCTGAATGCGGAGCAGGGAGCAGGAGAAGCAGGGAACAGTTTGGCTTCACCCATCCGGGGCCGCGGACTGGTTCCTTGACGCTCCGGTGAGGCGGGGGGTATACCTCCGGGTCTTCACAAAGCGCACACGGACCTTGCATGGCCTCCCGCCCACCGCCGCGATTCGTCGTGCGCTCGCTCGACGAGCGTGGTGACAAACGTCGCATCGCGTGGCTGGCCGGCGCCTGGCTGGTCAGTCTGTTTCTGGTCGCCCTGATCAGCGCCTGGCTGGTCGGGCGCGGCTCGCCGGCCGCCACCGACCGCACCCAGATCCGCGCGCTCTCGCGCCAGAATGACGAGCTGCTGCAGCAGGTCGCCAACCTGCAGCGCTCCGAGCAGGTCTCGAAGATCGCCGCCAATGAACTGAAAAGCACCCTGGGCGAGCGCGAAGAGGAAATCAGCGGCCTGCGCACCGACCTTGCCTTCTATTCCCGGCTCGTCGGTGGCAGTGCCCAGCGCGAAGGCCTCAACGTGCAGGACGTGCGCCTGATCCCGGTCGCTGGCTCGCCGCTGGCCTGGAACTTCACCCTGACCCTGACCCAGAACGCCAAGCGCGGCACGGAGATCAAGGGCAAAGCCAACCTGGCCGTCGAGGGCGTGCGTGGCGACAAGGTGGCCGTACTCGAAGGCAGCGCGCTCGGCGAGGCGCAGTCCGGCGGCATCGATTTCTCCTTCAAGTACTTCGAGCAGGTCCAGGGCACCGTGGTCCTGCCGGCCGACTTCAAGCCGACACGGCTGCGTATCAGGATCGACACGGACGGGAGCGACGACACCAGCAGCACGGTCGACTGGGCCGATGCGATCAAACCTTCGGGGGATTCTCATGTTCAACAACAACAGTAACCGCAAGAACCGCCAGCCGAGCGGCCCGGCCGACACCAGTCTCATCGCGCGTGGGACGACGATCCGCGGCGATATCCGGTTCACCGGCACCTTGCACCTGGACGGCCAGGTCGAAGGTGCGGTTCTGGCCGATGCCGGGAGCAGCGCCGTCCTGACTGTCAGCGAAGTCGGCCATGTCGTCGGCGACATCCGGGTGCCGCATGCGGTGATCGACGGTACCGTGGTCGGCAATATCCATGTGACCGACCGCCTGGAACTGGCCGCGCAGGCAAGGGTCCAGGGCGATATCAGCTATGCGGTGCTGGAAATGGCCGCCGGTGCCCAGGTGAACGGCAAGTTCTCACACCAGGCTGGGACCGAGGCGCAGCGCCAGCTTGGCGCGCCCGATGTCGAATCGGTGGGCGCCCTGGCCGCCGAGGCTTGACCTTGGCCCAAACAGCGCCATTATGAAGCACATGAATACCGCACCCGATTACCGCTCCGGCGGCGCACCGCTTGTCTTTACCGAGGCGGCTGCCCGCAAGGTGCATGAACTCATCATCGAGGAGGGCAACCCCTCGCTGAAGCTTCGCGTGTACATCAGCGGCGGCGGCTGCTCGGGATTCCAGTACGGATTCACCTTCGACGAGGAACAGGCCGAGGACGATCTCGCCGTGGATCGCGAAGGCGTGACCCTGGTCGTCGACCCGCTGTCGCTGCAGTACCTGACCGGCGCGGAGATCGACTACGCCGAGTCGTTCAGCGGGTCGCAATTCGTGATCCGCAATCCGAACGCGAAGACCACCTGCGGCTGCGGATCTTCCTTCACTACATAAGCACTCGGGGATAGGGCGTCGTGCAGGTTCGGAACAAGGACGCCGCCGGCGTCGTGCGGCTCAATACTTTCTCCGGCATCCAGCTCGATCGCATGTCCGAGCGTCGCGACGATCGCCTCTGGGTGGAAGAACTCGAGCGGGCGCCGGGCAGCCGCTTCCTCGCCCTCGACCAGGAAGACGCGATCTTCATCGACGCCGATCGCATGGCGCCGCACTGGATCGACGCCGAGATGCGCGCGTTGCGCTACGGCGATGTGACGGCAAGCCTGCTCGGCCTTGCCGGGGACAACGCTTACTTCATGCTGGCACTCGACGAGACTCACACGCAGGCACTTGCCGCACGGCCGGAGGTGAAGCGCACCACGCTGCGCGAGGCGGGCCTGGTTTTCGACGCATTCGATGCCGGCCTCTACGCCTATGCCAAGGGGCTGAGCCACTGGCAGCGCGAAACGCGCTATTGCGCCCGTTGCGCATCGCCTCTGCAGCTGGTCGCCTCAGGCCATCGCGCGCAATGCACCAACGAGGCCTGCGGGCGCATGCATTTCCCGCGTACGGATGCCGCCATCATCGTCATCGTCGAGCATGAGGGCGCCTGCCTGCTCGGTCGCCAGCGTGGCTGGCCGACAGGTCGTTTTTCGACGCTCGCCGGCTTCATCGAGCCTGGCGAGTCGCTGGAGGACGCCGTTCGCCGCGAAGTCGCCGAGGAAGCGGGCGTCGAGGTCATCGAGGCGCATTACCACTCCTCGCAGCCCTGGCCGCTGCCGGCCTCGCTGATGGTCGGCTTCACCGCGACCGCGCGCTCGCGCGACATCCGCTTCCGCGACCAGGAGCTGGAAGAAGCCCGCTGGTTCACGCCCGCGGACATCGTCGAGGGGATCGCGAACGGCAGCCTGCTGGTCTCCTCGCCGTTGTCGGTGTCCTATCGCCTGCTCGAGCACTGGCTGGCCTTGCGTGGCGTGGACCTGGGCAGCCTTGAGCCGCGCCGGTCGTAAGCACGCCCAAGCCGCTCCGCTGTCGCTACAATCGCGGCAACGCCACTAAAGTCCCCACTCCATGGCCTTACGTCTGCTCGCTGTCCTGATCTCGCTGGCCCTGGTCTATACGGTGCCGCAGCTCGCCCGTTGGCGGGACGACCGCTGGTTTCGCGCCTGGGTCGACCGGCTTTCGGAAACCTCCGGTGCCGGTCGCGTCGCCATCGCCCTGCTCCTGCCGGTCGCGATCTGTGCCGCGCTGGCCTCGATCTTCACCGCCCTGCCCCTGCTCAACCTGGCCTGGCTGATCCTGGCCGTGGTGGTGCTGGCCTATGCGCTCGGGCCGCGCGAACTGGAAATGGATATCGACGGCATCCTCAAGGCGCCGGACAGCGTCAGCCGCGAAGCGGCGATCCAGGCCTTGCGCCAGGACGACGAGCCCCTGCCTTACCACGCGCCCACCCTGGTCGAAGCGGCCATGGTCGCCGCCCTGCGGCGCCGATTCGGCGTGCTGTTCTGGTTTTTCCTGCTCGGACCCGCCGGTGCCCTGCTCTATCGCCTCGCGCAGACGCTCGGCCGCGATGCATCGATGGGCCTGGACGCGAACACATCGACCGCCGCTCGCCGCTTCGCCGACGCCCTCGACTGGATTCCGGCGCACCTGATGGTGTTCGCCATGGCCCTGGTATCCGATTTCGACGCCGTCATCGGCGCCTGGCGCGAGTGGCATCGCCGCTCCGGACGCCATGGCCGGCTGGATCCGGACTTCCTCGGCGCGGTCGCCCGCGCCGGCGTGGACGCCGACGTCGAGGCCGGCGACGGTTACGCGCATGACGTCAGCGATCCGCTGGTGGAACTGGCCGATACACGACGCGTCGTCTTCCGTGTGCTGATCGTCTGGCTGGGTGTCGCCGCGGTAATCGTGGTCGCCGCCCTGCTGGCGTAGGTAGCTACGCGGCGTCGCCGCGCAATTCGCCCACCCGTTCCTGCAAGGTCATCGCATCGGCCTGTGGCGCCGCGATAGGCTCGCCGCCGACCACTTCGACACGCGACCAGAAGCGCCGCGGCAGGCGCATGCGATGCAATGCCGAGTCGCGTCGACTGAAAATACTGCCCCACAAGCCCCGCAGGGCGAGCGGCACGACCTGCACCGGCCGACGCGCCAGGATGCGGTCGACGCCCGCGCGGAACGGTGCGATGCGGCCGTCGGCGGTCAAGCCGCCCTCGGGGAAAATGCAGACCAGCTCGCCATTGGCCAGCGCCGCATCGACCTCCTCGAAGGCCTTTTCCAGCAAGGCCGCGTCTTCCTTGTGACTGGCGATCGGGATCGCCTTCGCCGTGCGGAAGACGAAGTTCAGCACCGGGATGGCGAAGATCTTGTGGTACATCACGAAGCGGATCGGCCGGCGCAAGCTGGCCATCAGGATCAGCGGATCCATGAAGCTCACGTGGTTGCACACCAGCAAGGCCGGACCTTCGCGCGGGATGTGCTCCATGCCGTCGACGCGCACGCGGTACAGCGTGTGCACCAGCACCCAGGTGATGAAACGCATCACGAACTCGGGTACCAGGGTGAAGATATAGATCGCCACGAAGACGTTGATGATGGCGACGGCCAGAAAGATCGCCGGTACGCCAAGGCCCATCGAGGACAGTCCCAGGCCGAAACCCGATGCGATGCAGATCAACAGCGCATTCAGGATATTGTTGCCGGCGATGACGCGCGACAACTGGTCGCGCCGTGCACGACTCTGCACGAAGGCAAACAGCGGCACCACGTAGAAACCGGCGAAGACACCGATCATGGTCAAGTCGAACGCGATGCGCCATGACCCCGCCGCGTGCAGGAATCCGAGCCAGTCCAGGCCAGTCATCGGCGCGACGCCGGAGCGTGCAAAAAACAGGTCGACGCCGAACACGGTCAGGCCGAACGCGCCCATCGGCACCAGGCCGATCTCCACGCGCCGCGAAGACAGACGCTCGCACAGCAGCGAGCCGATGCCGGTGCCGAGCGAAAACAAAGTCAGCACCAGGGTGTTGACCGAGCCGTCGCCACCGAGGTTCACCCGCGTGTAGTTCGGCAATTGCGCGATCAGCACCGTGCCGAAGAACCAGAACCACGAAATACCAAGCACGGCATTGAACACCGCGCGATCCTCCCGGGTGATGCGCAGCACACGCGCGGTCTCCGTGAACGGATTCCAGTTGAAGACCAGTCCCGGCGCGGTCGCCGGTGCCGGCGGTATCGCACGGCAGGCGAGGTAGCCGGCAAGGGCAATCGCGATCGTCGCCGCCGAGGCGGCCCACGGGCCGTAGCCCGGAATCAGCATCAGCGAATTGCCGACGATCATGCCGATCAGCATGGCCAGCTGCGTACCCGTCTCGACCAGGCCATTGCCGCCGACCAGCTCGCCCGGATGCAGGGCCTGCGGCAGGATCGCGTACTTGATCGGTCCGAACACGGTCGAATGCATGCCCATCAGGAACAGCACGACCAGTAGCAGAGACACATGGTGGGTATGGAAGCCGATCGCGGCGAGCAGCATCGCGCCGATCTCGAACAGCTTCACATAACGGATGATCCTCGTCTTCTCGTACTTCTCCGCCAGCTGCCCTGCGGTCGCGGAAAACAGGAAATACGGCAGGATGAACAACGCCGGCGCGAGATTCGTGTAAAGCGATACCTGCGCCGTCCCCAGCGACATCTGGAAGGCGACCAACATGACCATGGCATTACGGAAGGCATTGTCGTTGAACGCGCCAAGCGCCTGCGTCCAGAAGAACGGGGCGAAGCGCCGGCTGCCGAGCAATGCGAACTGGCTCATGCGGAATCCAGGGTGAGGGTCGCCCCTAGCCTAGCGCGACCGATGCCATGGGAGCCAACCGTTCAACGCCCGAAAGCGCGATGGGCGATGTCACGCCGGAAGAACATGCCGTCGAAATGGATGCCGGCGATGGCGGCGTAGGCTTTCTCGCGCGCCTCGCCGAGGTCCGCGCCCAGCGCGCACACGGTGAGCACGCGACCGCCCGCGGTAACCGGTTTGCCCGAGGCGCCGACCGCCGTGCCGGCGTGGAAGACCTTGGCGTTCGCACCGGAAGCGGTATCGATGCCTTCGATCGGGTCGCCGCCGCGTACCTTGCCCGGATAGCCGCCGGCGGCGAGCACCACGCCGATGGCCGGGCGTGGGTCCCACTCGGCCGACACGCGATCGAGTTCGCCATCGAGCGCGGCGTCGACGAGGTCGACCAGGTCGGACGTCAGCCGCAGCATGATCGGCTGGGTTTCCGGATCGCCGAAGCGCACATTGAACTCGATGACTTTCGGCGCGCCACGCTTGTCGATCATCAGGCCGGCATAGAGGAAGCCGACGAAAGTCGCGCCTTCGGCGGCCATGCCAGCCAGGGTCGGCGCGATCACCTCGCGCATGACGCGGTCGCTGACTTCGGGCGTCACCACCGGTGCCGGCGAGTAGGCGCCCATGCCACCGGTATTCGGCCCGAGATCGCCATCGTCGCGGCGCTTGTGGTCCTGGCTGGTCGCCATCGGCAAGGCCTGCCTGCCGTCGCTGATGACGATGAAGCTGGCTTCCTCGCCTTCGAGGAATTCTTCGATCACCACGCGCGAAGAGGCATCGCCGAAGGCCTGCTGGCCAAGCATGTCCTCCAGCGCCGCCTCGGCTTCGGCCAAGGTCATGGCGACGACAACGCCCTTGCCGGCCGCCAGGCCGTCCGCCTTGATCACGATCGGCGCACCGTGTTCGCGCACATGGGCAAGCGCCGGCGCCAGTTCGGTAAAGACCGCATAGTGGGCCGTGGGAATGCCGTGGCGGGCCAGGAAGGCCTTGGCGAAGGCCTTGCTGCCTTCCAGTTGCGCCGCGGCCGCGGACGGGCCGAAGCAGCGCAGGCCGGCTTCACGGAAGCGGTCGACGACGCCGGCGACCAGCGGCACCTCGGGTCCGACCACGGTCAGCCCGACGCCTTCGTCGCGGGCCAGCTTCAGCAGGCCATCGATATCGGTCACGGCAATCGCCGCGTTACGTACGCCCGGTTCCGTTGCGGTCCCGGCATTGCCGGGAGCGACGATGACTTCGTCGACACGCGGCGACTGCCGCAGCTTCCACGCCAGTGCATGCTCGCGACCGCCGCCGCCGATGACCAGAACCTTCATGATGCCGCTCCACGATTGACCATGCGCGCCGGGCGCAGTTGGGCATTGTAGCGGTTGCCGCCTAGCCGGTCCCGCGATCCGGCCGTCAGGGCCTGGGAACGTCGAAGTACTTCTCGAGCAGGGCATCCAGCCTCGCCACGGTTTCGACATCGGGCACGCCGTCATAACACGCCGGACGGAAGTGCATCTGGAAGGCGATCAGTACGTCGCGCGTCGCCGCATCGAGCGAGCCCGTGGCCGGCGTGTCATAGCCATAGCGGAGCAGTTTCCCCTGCAGCTTGCCGACATCGCCATCGTAGGGCGCATGGGCGACATACCAGGCTACCGCGGAGTCCTCGAACCAGCTGCCGACGCCATAGGTCCGGTACAGCCGCTCCCACGGAAACAAGGGACCGGGATCGGTCTTGCGACCCGGTGCTACATCGCCGTGACCGACGATCTTGCGAGCAGCGATGTCGTGCCGGGTCGCGAGATCGCGGACCAGTTCGCCGACGACCGCGATCTGCGCTTCCGGAAACGGGTACCAGCGCCGCTGCATGGGCGGCAGGGCATTATCCTCCGACGGAAACCCGAGGTTCACGATCTCGATACCGATCGAACTGGGGTTGAGCAGACGGTCGCCTTGCCAGGCGCTGACGCCCGCGTGCCAGGCACGCCGCTCATCGGCGACCAGCCGGTAGACATGAAACAGGCCGTCGTCCCCGGCGACATCGGGAACCAGATAATGCGCGCTCACTCCGCTCTCCTTGACGGTGAGTGCTCGCTTGGATGCCTCGAGGTCCAGTGCCGTGTAGTGCAGCACCAATGATCGAATCCTTGAATCCTGATTGGCCGAAACCAGGCTATCGTCCACGCGATATTTCATCAGCTTTCTCCATAAAGCCGGAACCTCCTGTTCCTGACGGCGAAGCTAACACACCGTGGGCCATCGTCGACGATCACCGCGCCGACGCATGCCCCCGAATTGCCAGAAACGCTCCACGAAATCGTCCACGGGACAGCCCAGGCTTGCCCCTCCACTCACGCGGAAAGGAACTCCCCGCCATGCGTTTCACCCTGTTGTTTTCACTCCTCTGCCTGCTTGTCGCTCCCGTCCACGCCGCGACCTGGCAAACCCCGCCATCCTGGCCAAAGCTCTTCGCCGACGCAGGCGTCCAGGGCACGATGCTCGTCTACGACGAAGCCGCCGATCGCTGGAGCGTGTTCGATGAGAAACGCGCGCGGCATGCCTATTCCCCCGCCTCGACCTTCAAGCTGTTCAACGCACTGGTGGCCCTGGATACGGGTGCGGTCAAGGATGAGTACGACGTCATCCGCTGGGACGGAACGGAGCGCAAGGTCTTCGGCAAGCCACTGGCGGAATGGAATCGCGATAACTCCCTGGCCAGCGGAATGCGCTATTCGACCCTGTGGTTCTACAAGGAGATCGCCAGGCGCGCCGGTCAGGCGCGCATGCAGGCGTTCGTCGACAAGGCCGGGTATGGCAATCGGGACATTTCCGGTGGCATCGACCGCTTCTGGATCGATGGCGGCATGCGTATTTCGGCCGAGCAGCAAGTGGCGTTCCTGCGCGGCCTTGCCGATGGCAAGCTGCCGTTCTCGGCACGTGCCCAGGAAGCCGTGCGCCGCATCTCGATCACGGATGCGGGTGTCGGTTACACGTTGCATGGCAAGACGGGCTACGGCGACAAAGCTGGCAACGACGGCGCGGACGTCGGCTGGTTCGTCGGCTATACCGAGTACCAGGGCAAGCGCTGGTTTTTCGCCCTGAACGTGGATGTGCGCAAGCCCATTGACGGAACAGGCCGCATTCCGCTGGCCAAATCGTTGCTGGTTTCGCTGGGCGCACTTCCCGCGGCGGCGCAATAACGCGAACGGCCGGGAGTGTGAAAAACTCCCGGCCGACGTGGAATCAGTGTCCGACCAGTTTCAGCAGCAATCCGCGCGGCAGTTTTCCCGTCTCGTTGCGTGGCAATGCGTCCACTTTGCGCAACGGACGCGGCAGGAAGACCGGGTCCATGGCCAGGCGCAGGGTGTCGAGGATCGCGTGTTCGTCCAGCTCCGGCGCGACGACCAGGGCGGCAATGCGGCGGACACCGATCGCGTCGCCGTCGTCAAGCTGGAAAACCACGCCGTCCAGGACGCCGGGAATCGCCAGCAGGCGGCGATTGAGATCGCCGAGCGAGGCGCGCTTGCCGGCGATTTCGAGCAGGTCGGTACTGCGGCCGCGCAACCTGAAACGGCGCCCTTCGTCGTGGAGGGTGACGATATCGGCCAGCGCCATCGGCGCGGACAACTGCGGGGCCTCGACCAGGGTGCCGTCCGGCTGGGGATGCAGGCGCACGCCATCGTAAAGCAGCCAGTCATCGCCCGATGCCGGGCGACGGCTGGCGAAGACGCAGGTTTCCGTGGAACCGAATACTTCGTAAAGCGGGGCAGCGAAGCGTGCCTCGGCGTCCCGCGCCAGCTCTGGTGGCATGGGCGCGGTTGCCGAGAGCAGGGCTGCCAGCGGCGGCAGATCGAGGTCGGCTTCGACCAGCGCGCGCAGATGCACCGGTGTGGTCACCAGCACGCGCGGCACGGGTACCGAGGCCAGTGCGGCGGCGACATCGCCAGGGAAAAACGGGCGGCCGGCATGCACCGAGACATCGCCAAGCAGGGGCATCAGCACCGACATCTCCATGCCGTACATATGCTGCGGCGGCACCGTGGCGACGATATGGAAACCATCGCCGACGGCCTCGCGCAACATATCGAGGTTGCCGCGATTGCTGGCGTGGAAGCTGCCCCAGGTCTTGATATTCGGTTTCGGTTGTCCGGTGGAACCGGAGGTGTAGCCGATGGCGGCGATGTGGTCGGCGCGGATCGATGGCACCTGCAACGGAACCGGCGCAAGCGCCTCAACCTCGAGCGCCGGCATGCGCAGGTAGCCCGCCGGTGCCGGTTCGAGCCACTGCTCGCCGAGCGCGTAGCAACCGGGGTGCGAGGCCATCACCTCATCGACGGCCTGCCGCGCGCGCGAGGGCGGCAACAGATTGGTCTGGCCGCGTACGATGATCGCGCAGAAGGCAACCAGGAAGGCGTAGCGGTCTTCGCAGAGATTGACCGCGCTGTCGGCGGCCGGAAGCGTGGCGGCGACATGATGGACATGGGCGAGGAAGGTCGCCGCGCTGACGGCATGGCCATCGCGCCAGGCAAGCACGCGCGATGCATCGTCGGCGACCAGCAGCGGCAAGCGCGGCGCGGCGGTACTGGCGAGTTCCTGGACGGTGGACACCTATGCCTCTCCGGATTCAGGCGCGGATGATCGCGCCGCTGATCGCGTCGCGGATCGTGGTGGGTTGTTCCAGCTCGCCGATGGGCGCGTCGAGCACGCCGTCGAGCGCATCGCCGAACCAGCGCTGGACACTGGCGACATCGCGCGCCGGCGGATGGCCATGGGGGTTGGCACTGGTCGAGACCAGGGCGCCGCCAAAGGCCCGGCACAATGCCACCGCCGGCGGATGCGCGGTCACCCTGAGGGCGATGCCCGCATGCGATCCGGCGACCCAGGGCGGCACGCTGGCACTGCGCGGGAAGATCCAGGTATGCGGGCCCGGCCAGGAGGCGCGCACATCGTCCAGTACCCGGCGCGGCACCGCGGCATGGTCGATGAACGGTTCGACCTGGGCGAAGTCGGCGGCGATCAACAGCACGCCCTCGCTCGCCGGCCGCCGTTTCAACTCGAACAGTCGGGTAAAAGCCGCCGCGTTACGCGGGTCGCAGCCCAGGCCGAATACCGCTTCGGTCGGATAGGCGAGCACGCCACCACGCTTCAACAGCGCGGCGGCAGCCTGCACCTCGGCGAGCGCGAAGCGTTGCATGGTCAGCCGCCGCTACCGGTCTTTGCCATCTTCACGACGGCGGTCTTCTTTACCGCGGCCTTCTTCGTCGCGGTTTTTTTCACCGCGGCTTTCCCGGTGGCGGTGCTTTTCGTGGGCGCGGCCTTGGTGGCGGTCTTCTTTACCGCCGTTTTTTTCACCGCGGCCTTCTTGGCGGGCGCCTTCTTCACCGCGGTTTTCTTGACCGCGGTTTTCTTGACCGCGGCCTTCTTCGCCGCGCCCTTCTTGACCGCCTTGCCACCGCGCCCCTTTTTCACCGGCGCCGCGGCGAGCAGTTCGATGCACTCCGCTTCGGTCAGCGACTTCGGCTCGCGATCCTTCGGGATACGCGCGTTCTTCTCGCCGTCGGTGATGTACGGGCCGTAGCGTCCGTTCAATACCTGCACGCCGTTGCCGAAGTCGGTGATCAGCCGGTTGGCGATCGCCTCGAGCTTTTCCTGGACCAGTTGCAGCGCACGCGGCAGCTCGATCACATACGGATCGTCCTCGGGCTTGAGCGAGGCATAGGTATCGCCCTGCTTGACGAAGGGGCCGAAGCGGCCGACGCCAACCGTGACGTCCTCGCCCGCGGGCGACTGGCCGAGATTGCGCGGCAGCTTGAACAGCTCCATCGCCTCGGGCAAGGTGATCGTGTGCATGCTCTGGCCGGGACGCAGGCTGGCATAGGTCGGCTTGGCCTCGTCGTCCTTCGTGCCGATCTGGGCGTAGGCGCCATAGCGGCCCAGGCGCACGGAGACCGGCTTGCCGCTCTTCGGATCGGTGCCCAGCTCACGCGCGCCGGTCGCCTCGTTGCGGTCGACGCTTTCGGTCTTGTCGTCGACGAGGGTCTTGAACGGCTGCCAGAAGCGCTCGAGCAAGGGCACCCACTGTTCCTCGCCACGGCTGACCGCGTCCAGCTCGTCCTCGAGCCTGGCGGTGAAGTCGTAGTCGACGTAACGGGTGAAATGGCCGGACAGGAAATTGCTTACCGCGCGGCCGACATCGGTCGGCTTGAAACGCCGGCTGTCGAGGAGCACGTATTCGCGGCTGAGCAGGACCTGGATGATGCTCGCGTAGGTCGAGGGGCGGCCGATACCGTACTCCTCGAGGGTCTTGACCAGGCTCGCTTCGGAGTAACGCGGCGGCGGCTCGGTGAAATGCTGGTCCGCGGCGATCTCGGTCAGTGCGACGACGTCGCCCTGGACCAGGCGCGGCAGACGACGCTGTTCCTCGTCGTCCTCGGTCTTCTGGTCGCGGCCTTCCTCGTACACGGCCAGGAAGCCCGGATCGACCACCGTGGTGCCGGTGGAGCGGAACGAGGAATCGCGCAGGGCGAATTCGACGGACACCGTGTTCAGGGTCGCGTGGATCATCTGGCAGGCGACAGTGCGCTTCCAGATCAGCTCGTAGAGCTTGCGCTGGTCGTCGCTGAGGAACGAGGCAATGGTGCGCGGGATGCGCATCGCCGAGGTCGGGCGCACGGCCTCATGCGCTTCCTGGGCGTTCTTCGACTTGGTCTTGTAGACCTGCGGCCCGTCCGGCAACGCCTTGCCGCCGTATTCCTGGGCGATCAGCTCGCGCAGTTCGACGATGGCGTCGTTGGACAGCGCCGTCGCATCGGTACGCATGTAAGTAATGAGGCCGACATTGCCTTCGTCACCGAGCGATACGCCTTCATACAGGCCCTGCGCCACGCGCATGGTGCGGCTGGTCGAGAAGCCAAGCTTGCGCGCGGCCTCCTGTTGCAGGGTCGAGGTGGTGAACGGCGGCGCCGGCCGGCGCTTACGCTCGCGGCTGGTGACTTCGCTGACGGTCAGGCGCCCGGCGGCGGCCTCGGTCAGCGAGGCACGCGCGGCCATCGCATCGGTTTCGTTGGTCAGGTCGAACTGTTCGAACTTCTTGCCGTGCAGCTTGGTCAGGCGCGCGGTGAAAGCGCCCTCCTGATGGGCCAGCGCGGCCTCGATGGTCCAGTACTCGCGTGCCTTGAAGGCCTCGATCTCTTCCTCGCGCTCGACGATCATGCGCAAGGCCGGCGACTGCACGCGGCCGGCGGACAGCCCGCGCTGCACCTTGCGCCAGAGCACCGGCGAGAGGTTGAAGCCGACCAGGTAATCCAGCGCGCGGCGGGCCTGCTGCGCGTCGACCATGTCGTGCGAGAGCTTGCGCGGGTTGGCCACGGCCTCCTTGATCGCCTTCGGGGTGATCTCGCTGAAGACCACCCGATGGACCGTCTTGCCTTCGAGCAGGCCACGCTCCCTCAGGATCTCGCTGATATGCCAGGAGATCGCCTCACCCTCGCGATCCAAGTCGGTCGCCAGATAGATGGAGGTCGCCGCCTTGGCCGCCTTGGCGATCGCATCGACATGCTTCTCATTGCGCTCGATGACCTCGTAGGCCATGGCGAAGCTGTTGGCCGGATCGACCGCGCCCTCCTTCGGCCTGAGGTCGCGCACATGACCATAGGACGCCAATACCTGGAAATCGGTGCCCAGGTATTTGTTGATCGTCTTGGCCTTGGCCGGCGATTCGACGATGAGAAGGTTTTTTGCCATGGACAGTAGGTTTCCGGATCGCGCACGCGCGCGTATGTGTATATCTAGTGGGACCACACTCGCCCGACGACTGTCAAGCGGATGCATCGGGCAGGCGTTGGTACCGGTTGCCGGGCAGGCCGGCGACCACGCCTTCCAGTTCGAGCATCAGCAACATCGAGGAGAGGGCGGCGGCCCGGAGGCCGCAGCGGACGACAAGCTCGTCCAGCGCGGCGGGATCGTAACCCATGGCGTCGAGCAAGCGGCGATATTCCGGGTCCGAGCGCCAGGCCGGTTCAGCCGGGACGCCCGGCCGGGGCCGCCCGGCAGGCTCCGCGGCGAGGCGGGCAGCCAGTTCGTTGCCCAGTTCCCGGGCCGCCGGCGCCAGCGCCCCGACGATCTCGTCCGGCCGCTGGACCAGTCGGGCACCGTCGCCGATCAGCTCGTGACAGCCGGCGGCCAGCGGATTGTGGATCGATCCGGGCAGGGCGAAGACCTCGCGCCCCTGCTCGCCGGCCAGCCGCGCCGTGATCAGCGAACCGGAGCGCTTCCCGGCCTCGACGACCAGGGTGCCCAGGGACAGGCCGGCGATGATCCGGTTGCGGCGCGGAAAATGATCGGCGCGCGCCGGGGTGCCGGGAGGGTATTCGCTCACGATCGCGCCGCTGGCGGCGATACGCCGTGCCAGCTCCAGGTGTTTTCGCGGGTAGACGCGGTCCGGACCGGTGCCAATGACCGCGACCGTGGCGCCGCCGGCGTCGAGTGCCGCCTCATGGGCCGCGCCGTCGACACCATCGGCCATGCCACTGGTGACCAGCAGGCCGGCGGCGGTCAAGGCCGCCGAAAACTCGCGCGCATTGGCCAGGCCCACTGGACCCGCGCTGCGCGAGCCGACGATGGCTATCTGCGGTCGCAGCAGCAGGCCGGCATCGCCAACGACGAAAAGCGCGGCGGGCGGTTGGGCAATGACCTCGAGCTGGGGCGGAAAGTCCTCTTCCGTACAGCAGAGCAGGCGATGATCCGGTTGCCCGAGCCAGGCCAGATCCGCCGCCAGCAAGGCTTCGTCGGGCGCGGCCAGCCAGGCGCGCGCAGCCTCGTCGAGCGAGGCCGCGCGGCGCTGCAGGCGGGCCAGGGCAGCAGGCGCATCGCGGGTTTCCACCAGCAGTTCGCGCAAGCGCGCCCCCGCGAACTGCGGTGTTCGCAGCAGGATCAGCCAGGCTCGAAGGTCTTCCGGGGCATGCATGCGCGCAGTCTTCGATATTCCAGTGGGAGGGGGCGTGAGTGTCGGCTTCGGCGACCGGTAGGCCTTTGCCGCTCCCGTTCCGCTCAAACGAGAGCGGCCCGGGGGCGGGGATCGTCCGATCCCTGCCCCCGGGCCGCGACCGGCAGCCGGTTATTCCGGTGCGACCAGCTTGTCGCCGACGTGGATCGGGCGCAGGCCGTCCATCACCAGGCCGTAACTGACCTTGTCGAAGGTGCGGAAGATCATCACGTGACCGGCATATTCGTCCGGCAGGGTGACCGACTCGCCGAAGCTGCGGCGCATGCTGTTGCTCGCCACATCGTCGTGGACGGTCTCGCCCGGATTCATGATGGTCAGGGTCGTGCCGTTGTCCACGCCGTCGCGCGCGCCGACCGACAAGGCCACGACCTGACGGCTGCCGACGGCATCGTGGGCATCGTTGAAGGCGATCACGCGGCCGTCGGCCGGCACCGTCTTCGGCGCATGTGGGTAGTAATACGCATCGTAGGGCTGGTCGTCGACCGGCATCAGGCGATCGCCGGCGCGGATCTCCAGGGTCGAATCGGTCAGCAGCAACGAGGCCGGGTCGCCGGCGCGCAGCACTTCGGCGGTGCCGATGACCGTGACTTCGACGCCGAGGTCGTCGCCGCGGCCGTAGTGGCCGTCGTCGCGGAAGTTCTCCTGCCACGGGCCGTTGACCATCGCGACGTTGGAATCCAGGTCGTGTCCGGCCAGCGGACCCCGATTCAGGTTGCCGTCGTCTTCGTAACCGCGGAAGACGTGGCTCGGACGAACCACCGCCCAGCGCCCGGTCGCCTCGGCGCTGAGGCCACGGACGTAGATTTTCTGGCCCGGGGTACCGCGCAACTGGCCCTCTTCCAGGCCGACGACATACGGCGCGGCGGCGACTTCGTTCGAATCCATCACCCGCATGTCCTTGAGGAACATGCGCAATTCGTTCAGCGGAATGGCGGTGATGGCCTCGCCTTCCTCACGGACGCGTGGCTGCAGGCCCAGATGGGGACCGCCCTGCATGGACAGGTTGAGCACGTCGCCGGGGTAGATCTTGTGCGGGTTCTGCACCTGCGGGTTGGCCTGCCATATCTCGGGCCATAACCACGGCTTGCTCAGGAACCGGGACGAGATACCCCAAAGGGTATCGCCCTTGCGGACGGTATAAGTGTCCGGATGGTCGGCACGTAACTGAGCCGCGGCCGCGTAAACGGCCACAGTGAAGAACATGCCGCCAAGCAGCATGGCGAACTTCTTGATCATGGCGGGTTTTCCCCCTTCCCCGGTGCTTGCGCGAGTGTAGCGGAATCGTTAAGGCGCACAATCCCTCTGTGTTAGCCGCCAGAACCTGCGCGGCGTACAATCGGTTGCCATCCTACCGGGTTCCGGGACTTTAATTTCGCCGATTTGCCCGCAATTCCGCGGGTTAGCGGTAACGAATCCGAACCCGCATCAACGTTTCAGGTCAGCAGCCGTGTCCGTACTAACGATCATCGAATTCCCCGACCCGCGCCTGCGCACCGTCGCGCAACCGGTCGCCGTGTTCGACGAAAACCTGAAAACCTTCGTCGAGGACATGCTTGAAACCATGTATTCGGCCAATGGTGTCGGCCTGGCCGCCACCCAGGTCAACGTGCACGAGCGCGTCCTGGTCGCCGACATGAGCGACGAGCGCAACCAGCCACTGGTCCTGGTCAACCCGGAAATCCTGGAGAAAGACGGCGCCCAGGTCTACCAGGAAGGTTGCCTGTCCTTCCCCGGCATCTATGCCGACGTGACCCGCGCGCTCTCGGTCAAGGTCCGTGCGCAGGACGTTACCGGCAAACAGATCGTCGTCGAGGCCGAAGGCCCGCTGGCGGTCTGCATCCAGCATGAAATGGATCACCTGGCCGGCAAGGTCTTCGTCGATTACCTCTCTCCGCTCAAGCGCGGCATGCTGCTGAAGCGGATGGAGAAGCAGCGTCGCCAGGCCGCCACGGCCTGATGACGTCTCCTTCCCTGCGCGTGGTGTTCGCTGGAACGCCGGAGTTCGCCGTTCCCTGCCTCGAAGCCTGTCGCGCCAGCGGCGCCGATGTCGTCGCGGTCTATACCCAGCCCGATCGCCCCGCCGGCCGCGGACGCAAACTGGCGGCAAGTCCGGTCAAGGAAGCGGCGCTCGCCGCCGGTATCCCGGTCGAACAGCCCGAATCGTTCAAGGCATCGGCGGACCGCGATCGCCTGGCGGCGTACGCGCCGGACCTGATGGTGGTGGTCGCCTACGGCCTGATCCTGCCACGCAAGGTCCTGGCGATTCCGCGCCTCGGCTGCTGGAACGTGCATGCCTCGTTGCTGCCGCGCTGGCGTGGCGCCGCGCCGATCCAGCGCGCGATCCTGGCCGGCGACACGGAAAGCGGCGTCGACCTGATGCAGATGGAAGCCGGCCTGGATACCGGTCCGGTACTGATCGAAAGGCGCACCCCGATCAGTGCGGACGACACCGGCGGCAGCCTGCACGATCGCCTTTCCGCCCTGGGTGCCCAGGCGCTTGCCGAGGGCCTGGCCCGCGTGCTCGCCGGCGAAACACTTACCGCGACGAGCCAGGCCGAAGACGGCGTGATGTATGCGCACAAACTGGAGAAAGTCGAGGCGATCCTCGACTTCCAGCTGCCGGCCATCGCACTGGAACGCAAGGTGCGGGCCTTCAATCCCTGGCCGGTGGCCGAAGCGGAGATCGCCGGCGAGCGGGTGCGCGTGTGGAACGCGATCGCCGTCGCCACGGATCGCCCCGGCATGCCCGGCGAAGTCGTCGCGGCAGGTCGCGAAGGCATCGAACTGGCCTGCGCCGAGGGTTCGCTTCGCGTCACCGAATTGCAGCGTGCGGGTGGAAGACGGCAAGCCGCCACCGATTACCTCAATGCGCGTCCGGAACTTCGGACGCGTCGATGACCGATACCCGCGCCCTCGCCGCGGCGGCGCTCGCCGACATCGCCTTGCGCGGCCAGTCCCTGCGCGAGGCGATCGACCGCGCCTTGCCGAAGATCGGCGATCCCCGCGACCGCGCATTGTTCACCGCGCTGGTCAACGAAGGCGCGCGCTGGTGGCCACGCTATGACGCCGCTATCGATCGCCTGCTCGACAAGCCCCTGCGCAAGCAGGAACCGGCCATCCATGCGCTGCTGGTGCTCGGCCTGATCCAGATCGAAGTCCTCCAGATGCCAGGCTACGCCGCGGTGGCCGCGACCGTCGAGGCCGCGCGCGCATTGCGCCGGCCGCGACATGCCGGCCTGGTCAACGCGATCCTGCGTCGCTGGCAACGTGAGCGCGAAAGCCTTCTCGCCGCGCTCGATGCCGAACCGGCGACGCGCCACGCGCACCCGACCTGGCTGGCCGACGCGATCGCCGCCGACTGGCCGGACCAGGCCGCGACGGTGTTCCTCGCCGACAACCAGGAACCGCCGCTGATGCTGCGCGCCAACCGGCGCCGGACCACGCGCGCCGCGCTGATCGCCAGCCTCGAAGCGGCGGGGCAACCGGCCACGGCCCATCCCTGGCTGGTCGATGCCATCGTGTTGCCGCACAGCACCGATGTGACCCGCTTGCCGGGCTTTCGCGAAGGTCATTTCGCCGTCCAGGACGGGTCGGCCCAGATCGCCGCCGACCTGCTCGACGTCCAGGACGGCCAACGGGTGCTCGATGCCTGTGCCGCACCCGGCGGAAAGGCCTGCCATCTGCTCGAGCGGGCCGATATCGACCTGGTCGCCGTGGAATCCGACGCCCATCGCGTACCACGCATCCGCCAGAACCTCGAGCGCCTGGGCCTCTCGGCCACCCTGGTCGCCGGGGATGCCGGCGACCCGACAACCTGGTGGGACGGCAAGCCGTTCGACCGCATCCTGATCGACGCGCCCTGCTCGGCGACCGGCGTCATGCGCCGGCGGCCGGATGTACGGCTGCACCGGCGCGCCGACGACATCGGCACGCTGGCCGCGCAGCAGCGACGGATCGTCGATGCGCTCTGGTCGCTCCTCGCACCCGGCGGACGCCTGGTCTATGTGACCTGCTCCCTGCTCCGCGCGGAAAACGCCGCCGTGGTCGAAGCCTTCGCCAAGGCGCAGGCCGGGGCCCAGCTGCTGCCCATTACCTTGCCCGACGGCCAGTCGGCCGGGGTCGGTTGGCAGGTCCTGCCCGGGGACGGCGATCTGGACGGCATGTACTACGCTATCGTCGCGAAAAAGGACGACGGCGCCATGTACCATGTGCCCATTGAAGAACGCGCCCAGCCAGCATGAAGCCAAACACCAAGCCGTCGCGTGTGCAGATCATCGGTCGCGACAATGGCGCGGGACTGACCTGCGACCTGCAGCTGCTGGCCGACGCGTTGCGTCGCGCCGGTGCCGAGGTCACGGTCAAGGGCTTGCCCCATCGCGGACGTTTCGCCGCATGGCTGACGAAGCAGTACCTGCGCTTCGCCAAGCCGGCCTTTGACGTCAACATCATGATCGAGCGGATCCGCGCCGAGTTCGCCGGCGCGGCCAGGATCAATGTGCTGGTGCCTAACCCGGAATGGTTCGACAGCGCCTCGGCCGGGCATGAGGACGTGATCGCCCGGGTCTGGGTCAAGACCCACCACGCGATCAAGCCGTTCGAAGCCCACGGCCTGCCCGCATCGTTCATCGGTTTCACCAGCACCGACCGGCGCCTGCCCGACGTGCCGAAGGAGCGGTCATTCTTCCATGGCCCCGGACGCAGCGGCGCCAAGGGCACGCTGGCCCTGCTCGCGCTGTGGACGAAGCATCCGGAGTGGCCCCGCCTGACCATCGTCTGGCGCCGCAAGCGGGTCGAACTGGGCACGATCCCGGCCAACGTCACCGTGATGCGCGAGCGCCTGGACGAAGCCACGTACCGGCGCCTGCAGAATACCTACATGTTTCACCTGTGCCCCTCACAGACCGAGGGGTGGGGCCACTACATCGCCGAAGCGATGAGCGTGGGCGCCGTGGTCGTGACCGTCGATGCCGAACCGATGAACGAACTGGTGTCGCCCGACCGCGGCGTACTGGTCGACGCACGACCGGCCGGTACCCAGCACCTGGCCACCCTCTACGACTTCGACGAAGCCTCGATGCGCGACGGCATCAAGCGTTGCATCGCGATGTCCGACGAGGAATGCGCACGTCTGAGCGGCGCGGCCCGCGCCTGGTACGAGACCAACCATGCGGATTTTCCGCGACGGGTCGCCGCGGCGCTGGCGGTAACGGCTTCCTAGACCGATTCCGGTTCCAGGACGCGCAGGTCCGACGGCGGAGTGATGAATTCTTCCAGATGCCCGTCCAGGCCCGTCTCGCAACGGATCAGGTGACGGCGCCGCGTATCTTCCAGCACCAGGTCGTTGGGATTGCCGACCACATGCTTGCGCGAGGGATGATAAAGATGCACCGCCTGCGCGCTGAAGCGGATATCGCGACGTAGCAGGCCCGCGTTGAAAGCGCGGGCGGCCAGTTCGGTGTCCTCGCGCCCCCAGCCGGTCATCGCTTCGTTGAAGCCGTTCAGGCTGACCAGGTCCTCGCGCCAGAAACCCATGTTGCAGCTCTTGATCCCGCGCCGGCGCGTCGACGGGCGTCCATACACGTGCGCCAGCAGCGGAAAGCGCACGGTGTGTCGGCGCCGCTCGATACCGCGGGTGAAAAACCCCAGGTCCAGCGTGCCCGTGGACAGCATGCGTTCGGTGCTCGCCTGGTCGGTCAGCACACGCGAGCCCTGCGCGAAGCACCCCCTGCGGGCGAACGCATGGTGGTCGGCCACCAGGCGCCGGTCGGCGACCATGTCGCCGTCGAGCAGGATCACGTAGTCGCCCACCGCCGCGGCGATGGCGCGGTTGCGCGCGCGACTCATGCGCGCGCCGTCATCTTCCTGCCACAGATGGACCAGGCGCACCGGGTAGTCGACCGCGATGCGCTCGAGCAGGGCGCGCGTCTCCGGTCGCGAGCCGTCGTCGGTCACGATCACCTCCAGCGGCAGCACGGTCTGGCGCGCAAGCGCGCGCAGCACGAGCTCGAGCGCGGCTGGCCAGTTATAGGTGATGACGGCAACGCTGATGCGCATGGATCAAATCCGGACGGGGCGGACGCACGAATGGTTTCGCGCGTAGCGGACGCCCCTGGAGGATGACTCGCTCATCCCCTGGATCGCCTGCCGTGCATAAGGATACTAAGGGCGCGCTCCCATTTCCTCCATAAGGAAATCCGCCGCATCATGGTCAGCGCCGCGTAACGCTTCGTTTCGGCCCAGGGCGGGTTCGGCTTGGTCTTGTACTCGAGCTTGACGAATTCGACGCACTCCGGCCCGAGCCCCGCCACCCCGGCATAATGCCGGATCAGGGCGCTGGAATAGAGCTTGTTGATGTATTCGGCCCGCGGCGTCCGGTTCGACCACCAGCCATTGTTGCCATGGATCCGGTAGCGCACCGCGCCGGTCGGCAGGTAATACTTGCGCGCGCCGAGCACGCTGCAGCCGAAGACCAGGCAATTGTCCGCCGACAGGCGCCAGGTCTTGCGAAACGTCTCGGGCAGGTCCAGCGAGCGACGCGCCCAGATGGCCCGCATCGACAACGCCGAGGTCGGCGCGCCATACCAGTGGATCAGCATATAGGTGCTGATCGCGGTATAGCCCAGGTCCACCTCGCGGTCATGAAAGCCCATGACGCGATCCTCGTTGCCGAACAGATGGATATCCGAGAAGACGAAGTCGACATCGGCCCGCTCGTCATAGAGCTTGCCGATCCGGGCCAGATAGTCCGGTTCCCACAGGTCGTCCGCGTCGAGGAAGCAGATGACATCGCCGGTGGCGGCGGCGACGCCGCGGACAAAGGCCCCTAGCTGGCCCTCATTGGTGCCGAAGGACAGGGTCACCCGTCCATCGCTCGCGTAACGCTCGCGCAGGAGGTCCGGCGAGCCGTCGGTCGAACCATCGTCGACCACGATCACCTGGACGGCGGCGCGCGTCTGCGCCAGCACGCTCTCGATCGCCTCGACGACGAAAGCCCGGTAGTTGTAGCTGGTGATGACGACCGAGAAGGTGACGGCCACGCTCATGCTTCCGTCCCGTCCCTGAGCAGGGCACGGAAGTAGCCGATGGTTTCCTTCAGCCCATCCTCCAGCGACACTTTCGGCTCCCAGCCTAGCTTTTCCCTGGCCAGGGAGATATCCGGCTGGCGTTGGCGCGGATCGTCCGCCGGCAGCGGCCGGAAGACCAGCTTCGAGCGGCCACCCACCAGGGCTATGATTTTTTCCGCCAGTTCGACCATCGTGTGCTCGACCGGGTTGCCGATATTGACCGGGCCGGTGAAGCCGGCCTCGGTTTCCATCATCCGTGCCATCACCTCGATAAGGTCGTCGACGTAGCAGAAGCTGCGCGTCTGGCTGCCGTCGCCGTAAATGGTGATGTCCTCGCCGCGCAGGGCCTGCACGATGAAGTTGCTGACCACGCGCCCGTCGTTCGGGTGCATGCGCGGGCCGTAGGTGTTGAAAATGCGCACGACCTTGATATCCAGCGCGTGCTGACGGTAGTAATCGAAGAACAGGGTTTCCGCGCAGCGCTTGCCCTCGTCGTAGCAGGAACGAATGCCGATCGGGTTGACCTTGCCCCAGTAGCTCTCCTGCTGGGGATGGACTTCCGGATCGCCATAGACCTCGCTGGTGGAGGCCTGCAGGATGCGTGCGCGCAGGCGCTTGGCCAGGCCGAGCATATTGATCGCGCCATGCACGCTGGTCTTGGTCGTCTGCACCGGATCGTGCTGGTAATGCACCGGCGAGGCCGGGCAGGCCAGGTTGAAGATGCGATCGACTTCCACGTACAGCGGAAAGGTCACGTCATGCCGCATCAGTTCGAAATACGGATTGTTGAACAGGTGCTCGACGTTGCGCTTGCTGCCGGTAAAGAAATTATCCAGGCACAACACGTCGTGACCGTCGCGCAGCAGACGGTCGCAAAGATGTGAGCCGAGAAAGCCGGCGCCGCCGGTGACCAGGATTCGTTTCATGCGGTCTTCATCGTGGATCGGCGTATGACGGCCGGGGAAAGGAATTCATTTCGATCGCGTGTGCAAGCCACTAGCGGTACTTCCTGCCGCGCCGCTTGATCGACAGGGAGCGCTCCATCTTCTTGAACCAGGAACCCGGCCTCAATTCGACCAGCTTGGCATAACGCAAGGTATCGTCCCATGTCGGCTCGATCTTCAGCATGTATTCCTGCTTGGCCAGGTCCGCGAACCGATCGGCGAAGCCGACCCGGTTGGCGTAGTACTGGATAAGACAGCGTATATGCAGGGCATTGAGGAATTCGCGCTCCGGCGTCCGGTTCGCATGCCAGCCATTGGCGCCATGCACGCGATAATGCACCGAACCGGTCGGCAGGAAGTACTTGCGCGCGCCCAGCACGCTGGCACCGAGCACCAGGCAGTTGTCCGCGCACAGATGCCACAGGCGCAGCATGTCCGCCGGCATGTCCAGCGCCATGCCCGCCCAGCGGCGGCGCAGCGACAGGGCCGAGGTCGGTGCACCATACCAGTGGTGCATCATCACCGTGACGATCATGGTGATGCCCAGGTCGACCGGGCGGTTGGCGTAGGCCTGGCGACCCTGCTCGTTGCCGAACAGTTCCAGGTCGGAGAACACGAAGTCGATATCCGGCCGCGCGTCGTAAAGATCGCCGATCTTCGCCAGGTAGTCCGGGCTCCAGCGGTCGTCGGCATCCAGGTAGCAGATGACGTCGGATCGGCAGGGCTCGGTGCCCCGGATAAAGGCCGCCAGTTGCCCGCCGTTTTCCGTCAACAACAGGACGACCCGGGGGTCGTTGCCGTAACGCTCGCTCAGCAGCGCCTGCGAGCCGTCGGTCGAGCCGTCGTCCACCACCACCACCCGCTCGGGTGGGCGCGTCTGCCCCAGTGCGCCATCGATTGCCTCGATGACGAATCGACCATAGTTATAGTTGGTGACAACGACGTCGAACGTCGTTCTTGCGTTGGTCATGACCATCCCGGATACATTTCAATGTGCCCGACATCCGGTCAGGATCTTGTGGCGGAAGGATACAGGGTCCGCCATAACGAAAACACGCCTGCAAGTGCCGGATGGCAGATGCTGTCACGACAACTACCGGGCCATGGCCGGCGATTCGGGTAAACTTCGCCGATGCCGACGCTTCCCTTTTCCCTTGTGGTGATTACCCATAACGAGGCAGCGAACATCGCCCGCTGCCTGGACAGCGTGCCGTTCGCCGCCGAGAAGGTCATCGTCGACAGCGGTAGCACCGACGACACCGTGGCCATCGCCCAGGCCCATAGCGCCCGCGTCGTCCACCAGGACTGGCTGGGCTTCGGGCCGCAACGCAACTTCGCCACCACCCAGTCCAGCCACGACTGGATCCTGGTACTGGACGCCGACGAATACCTGACGCCGGAGCTGGCCGCCGAGCTTGTGGAACGCCTGCCCGCCCTGCTGGTTGACCCGACGACCCCCGCCGTCTGGCTGCGCCGGCGGACGATTTACATGGGCGCGCCGATGCGCTGGTATCGCCCCGCGGTCGGCGAGCGCATGGCCCGCCTCTACCATCGCGACCGCGCCCGCTGGACCGACGCCCGCGTCCACGAATCCCTGCGCTTCGACGGCAATGCACCGACCCTGGTCGCGCCCTTCAACCACGTGAACAATCCCAGCCTGGTCGAGAAACAGCTGAAGGTGCTGCGCTACGCCGAACTGAAGTGCCGCGACTGGCTGGACAAGGACAAGCCGGCGCGGATGTGGCAGGCGCCCTTCGTGTTCTGGCTGGCCTTCATCAAGGACTACCTGTTCCGCCTCGCCTTCCTCGATGGCTGGCGCGGCTATGCCATCGCACAGACCGCGGCGTCCTATGCCGTCTACAAGCGCATGCGGTACTTCGAAATGCGCCACAACCCGGCCTCGCGCGACACTGCCGCGAATGCCCTGCACCGACACGGACTGGATCGTTGAGCAAGCACTATCTCCTGTACGGCTCCGAACGCTACGCCCTGGCCATCCTGCGCCCGCTCCAGGAGGCGATTCGCGCGCGCGGCGACCAGGTGGCCTGGTTCTTCGACGGCCCCGGCGGCGAGGACCTGGTCGCCGGCGAGACCTGGCTGCGCACGGTCGAGGAAGTGCGTCATTTCAACCCGATCGCCGTGGTCACCTCGAGCAATGCGGTGCCGCACTTCTTCCCCGGGGTGAAGGTCGAGACCTTCCACGGCTTCGACGCTGGCAAGCCGCGGCATATCTATATCCGCGGCTTCTTCGATCTCTATTGCACGACCGGCCCCAAGGACACCAGGGCCTTCGGCGACATCGCGGCGAAAGTCGGCCATTTCACCGTACGTGAAACCGGCTGGCCGAAACTCGACCCCTTCCTGCGCGAAATCGCCGGGGCGATACCGCCCGTGCGCCAGCCGCCGGTGATCCTCTATCACTCGACGTTCTCGCCTTCCTGGAGTGCCGCCGAGATTCTCCACGACAAGGTCCGCGACCTGTCGCGCGATGGTCGCTATCGCTGGATCGTCACCTTCCATCCGAAGATGAACCCGGAAACGCGCGACAAATACCTCGCCCTGCAGAACGACTACCTGCGTTTCGCCGACAACGACAACATCCTCGACCTCTTTCCCCAGGTCGACATGATGTGCTCGGACACATCCTCGGCGCTCAACGAATTCCTGCTCACCGGCAAGCCGGTGGTCACCTTCAAGAACCGCCGCCCCGGTCCGCAGCTGATCGACATCGACGACCCCGAGCAATTCGCGCCCGCGATCGAACGCGCGCGGTCGCGACCGCCCGAACTGATGAAGGCGATCGAGGATTACGCCAACAGCATCCATCCCTACCGCGACGGCCGCTCCAGCGAACGCGTCCTCGACGCCATCGACGACTTTATCGCCGCCGGCGGCCGCAGCCGCAAGCGCAAACCGCTGAACCTGTGGCGCAAGCTGAAGATCCGTCGACGCATCGGCTACTGGGGTCCGGCCTAGGAGCGTGGGCGGCAGAAATTTTGATGCGCCATGTACGCTGATTCTGAGCGGTTCGCGGTACCAAAGTGCCTCAGAAATAGCGCAGGCGGTTCGGTTTTGATTAATTTGTGACCATATCTGTGTACGCTATTTTCTGGCGCCCAGACTCCTAGGGAGCATCTGATCTATTCCACGTAGGCGGCAGGATGCCCAGAAGGTCCTCCGCCGGTACTGCCCGGCGCCGGCAAGGGTGGCTCCCGTACCAAGCCGGGCGGTGCCGGTGGCGGGCCTTCGGACATCACCCCGTCATCTATTAAAAACAGGACATTGGGGCCGCTGCTGTAAGCGCGCAGCTTGCCGCCGGGCTGGCTCGAAAGACGGCCAGTCTGCCTTCGCCAACCCAACGACGAGCTGCGCGCTTACAGCAACGGTGCCGCCTGCGTGGAATAGATCAGAGACTCCCTAGTGTGCTGTCCCAAAAGAAACTAAGTTATTTTTTCTCTGTCGAAAAGGTAATCTTTTCGTCGAGGAGGAATGTCGATGGGCCGTCCCGCGCTGGAATTGAACGTCACGACACAGGAGCGCCACGAGCTGGAGGCGATCGCTCAGTCGCGCAGCTTCCCGCATGGCCTGGTGCGTCGCGCGCAGATGATCCTGTGGAGCGCGGAGGGCGTGACCGTGCGCGAGATCGCGCGCCGTACGAAGGTGACCCCGGCGGCGGTATCGAACTGGCGCAAGCGCTTTCGCGAGGCGCGAGTGGCGGGCCTGCACGATGCGCTCAAATCCGGACGGCCGCGCGCCCTCGACGATGAGCGGATCGCCGCCTTGCTGAATGCCGCGTTGTTGCATAAACCGGCCGCGGGCACGCATTGGACGGTCCGCGGCTTGGCCGACGAGACCGGGGTGACCAAGAGTTCGGTCCAACGTTACCTGAAATTGTTCGGCGTCCAGCCGCATCGAACGAAGTCATTCAAGCTCTCGACCGATCCGTTCTTCATTGAGAAGGTGAGGGATATCGTCGGCCTGTATCTCAATCCACCCGACCATGCCCTGGTGCTGTGTGTGGACGAAAAAAGCCAGGTCCAGGCACTTGAGCGCACGCAGCCGCTGTTGCCGATGGGGCTTGGCTATGTCGAAGGCGTGACGCACGACTACATCCGTCACGGCACCACGACCTTGTTCGCCGCGCTCGATGTCGCCAACGGCTCAGTCATCACACAGTGCAAGCCCCGTCACCGCCATCAGGAGTTCCTGGCCTTCCTGCGCCACATCGAATCGTCCGTGCCAGAGCATCTGGATATTCACCTGATCGCCGACAACTACGCCACGCACAAGCATCCCAAAGTGCGCGCATGGCTGACGCGGCGACCCCGCTTCCATCTGCACTTCACGCCGACCTACAGTTCCTGGCTCAACCAGGTCGAACGCTGGTTTGGCATCATCACGCAGCGGGCCATCCGGCGCGGCTCATTCGCTTCGGTCGCCGACCTGCGTCGGCGCATCGAACAATTCGCTACCCACTGGAACGAGCATCCCAAACCCTTTGCCTGGACGGCCACGGCCGACTCCATCCTGGAAAAGCTCACACGACTTAGTAAAGCTATCTCTGGGACAGCACACTAGTTCCGGATAGTGAAACCCTCACTATGAGAACGTCTTAATTTTTAGGGGAATTACTACATACAAATAGGAGATTACGGGCCTATTTTTAAGACGCCGGCTTACAGACTGCTGCAAGCGGACGTCCGGCTCTGGCGATGAGGGGTCACAAGGAAGCGTTTCGTAAGGGAGATCAGTATGGTTAGCATCGCGTCGAACACGTTTCGTACTGGCACCAAAAAACGTCTCGGCACTACTCTAGTTGCGGCCGCCCTCGCCTTCATGGCGATACCAGCAACCGCTGGATCGGGATCGTCCAGCATCGTGAGGAATCTTCAATCGGGCCAATGCCTGTACCCAACATCCGGAGCGCCTGGCGCCGCGATTTACCAGGCCCCTTGCGATGGTTCGGATAACCGATCTTTCGGCATTGAATATGTGGATAAGCATGGCTTTGACGTTTCGCCCCAGCAGGCGTTTTTCCGTCTGAGAAATACACTGACGAACATGTGCCTGGACCTGGCAAACGGTTCGAATGGCAATGGGGTCCCGGCCATACAAAATCCATGCAGTGGCGCAATGACGCAGCAATGGTCGACGCAAGGACCTTTGGGTTTGGAGGGCTACCATCGTTTGGTCAATCGCGCTGGCGGCAAGTGTCTAGACGCCGCGTCGAATGGGCCACATACACAACTGTGGCAATGCGGGACGGGAAACAACCAATCCTGGTGGGCTGCCTACTAAATCTGGCCAATCCATACTTCCGGCTCGTCGAGAGCCGGCAGACCATCTGACTCAGATGTGGTGGGCGCGTCTTGCGCGCCCACCACAAAGCGCTTCTTTGGAAGGGGCGCTCACTTCCACGAAACGGACTTCGGTGAACCATGCCAGTGCTACATCTTGCGCCGCTTGCTTATGAAGCCGGTGGTGTCCAGCAATTGCTCCGCGGGGTCGCCGTACAACGACGCGAGCGCGTATTCAATGTATCGGATGATCTCGACGAGCGCTTCGTGAATGAAGTGCCGCACCCACGGGTCGTCGCGACACCGCGATGGTGCGGCAAAAACCGGTGGCTGCGTTCGCTGTCGATAGGCTGGCATGTTCACGGACATCGATCCGCCGTGGCCTGGGACGATCTTTCGGCCTGGCGCCATGCTTCGAAGCATCGCCCTGACACGATCCTCTACGACCACGGCGTATCCATGCGGAACCATGGCAACCCGGGCATCGAAGCATTATGGCGATTCGTCCGTTATGTCGTGGCGTGCTCGGCGGCTCAGGCAAACCACATCCGATCGTCCTGGTCGACCGAGGCTAGAATCGAGGTTTGCCTCAATGGCCTCCCTCGCAGCTTCCATGTTCCTGCAGAACGACCGAGTCGATCGGGTATGAATGGGCGCCGCGTCAGGATAGGCATGATAGCGAGGCTTTCTTTCGAGAAGGGCCATGGCGTGATGCTGCATGCCCTTAAGCACCTCCGTTCGATGGGGATCGACGCTGAACTCGTAATCGTCGGAACTGGCGCACTAAGCGGCGCGATTTCCGCGCTGATCGACCGACTGAGCCTGGGCAGGTATGTTTCGATGCCTGGCCATGTCAAGACGCCCTCGAACATCTACCGGAACCTGGACATCGTTTGCCTGCCATCGCTCTGGGAATCGTTCGGATTGACGGCTCTGGAGGCCGGTGCCTACGGATGCCCGGTCGTTGCGGCCCATCGTGGGGGCCTTGCCGAGGCGGTCGGCGCCGGCGGAGTCCTTGTTCACCCAACCCTCAGCCTGGGGGCCTACCGTGAGCTGGCTCCCGATTTTGCCAGCGACCAGCTCCGCACGCGCCTGGGAGCAATGACGGCGGAAGACGAGCCGTGCGCACTCGACCCAAGCGGCCTGGCCGATACCATTGCCAGGATCGCCAATAGCGAATCCCTCTATCAAACCCTGTCGCATGACGGCTTCGATCGTGTGACGACTCAATTCACGTTCGACGCGTACATCCGTCGACTGGGGGCCATCCTGGACAGGGTCCAGCCTCCGTGACTCCCCCGGTCGGGCCGGCCAGTCAGCCGAAGCGACCGGCGAGCGTTTAGACTGGGCCATCCCAAAACGGTGACAGAGCCCTTGCCCCCGACCCTCGCCTATACCCGCTCCGAACATCTTCGTGCCCTGTGGCCCTGGCTGCCGTTGTGGCTGGTGTTCGCGCTCGTGGCGATCTTCTCGCATGGCCCGATGCCGATGTTCTCCACGCGGACCCTGGCGGTGGCCTGGGAGATGTGGGTGCATCATTCCTGGCTGGTGCCGCAAATCAACGGCCAGCCATACAGCGAAAAAGTGCCGCTGCTGTTCTGGCTGATCCACGCCGGCTGGTTCGTCTTCGGCGTCTCGGACATCTGGCCGCGCGTGCTCGAAGTGCTGTTCGGCGCGACCCAGCTGATCCTGATCACTGTGTTGTCGCGCCGGCTATTCCCAGAGCGCCCATGGGTGGCCCGGTCCACGCCGTGGATGCTGATGGCGCTGACCTACGCCTTCCTGTTCGGCCAGCAGATCATGTACGAGGTGTTGCTGGCCTGCTGCGTGCTCTCCGCACTGCTGTGCCTGACGCCGACCGCGCGCCGCGCCGAGCCACGCTGGCTGCTGTTCGCCCTGGCGGTCGGTGCCGGCCTGTTGAGCAAGGGCCCGGTGATGTTCGTGCATGTCGCCTTCCCGCTGCTGCTCGGGCCGCTGTGGAACGACTATGCGCGCACCAACCCGAAGCGCTGGTACGGCTTCGGCGTGCTGGCCCTGCTCGGCGGCGGCGCGATCCTGCTGGCCTGGGCGTTGCCGGCTGGCTTCAGCGGCGGCGAAGCCTATCGCCAGCGGCTGTTCTTCACCCAGACCGCCGGTCGCGTGGTCAAGGCCTTCGACCATGCCCAGCCGATCTGGTGGTACCTGATCTACCTGCCCGTGCTGATGTTCCCGTTCAGCGCCTGGCCGCGCGCCACGGCGGCCCTGGTCATGATGCGCCGGCCGTTCAGCCCCGGCGTCCGCTTCCTGTTCTGCTGGCTGCTGCCGACCTTCATCGTCTTCTCGCTGATCAGCGGCAAGCAGGCGTATTACCCGCTGCCCGAATTCGGTGGCGGCGTGATGCTGATCGCCGCGGCGATCAGCCTGCTGCGCGAGCATCATCCGGTGCCGGCGAACCACTATGCGCTGGGCACCTGGCCTCTTTCGCTCGGCGGCTTCGTCATCGCCGTGGCCCTGTTCGTGTTGCCCGGGCTCGTCGCCAGCGGCCGTGTCACCAATATGTGGCTGGTCGACATGGCGCCGTACAGCCGCTTCTTCGGCGTGGTCTTCCTGCTGCTCGGTGGCCTGTTGCTGATGCGCGGACGCGGCGAGACCCGCCGCCTGGCGGTGGCCGGCCTGATCGGCAGCCTGGCCCTGAACTCGTTATGGACCCTGGGCGCCTGGAATCGCTACGACCTCGCGCCGGCCTCGACCTACCTGGGGCAGGCCGATGCCGGCGGCCGCCCGATCGGCAATCTCGGTCCCGAATACAACGGCCAGTACCATTTCGCCGGGCGCCTGACCCACCCGCTGGTCCGGCTGAACGCCATTCCCGGATCGATTGCCGGCGACGACGATGACGCACCGGTAAGCGACGGCATGAACCTGGAAGATTTCGCCCGCCTGCATCCCGATGGCCTGGTGGTGACCTATCGCAACAAGCCGACGCCGACCGACCTGCGCTATGCGCTGCTGGTCCAGCCCTCGCGCTCGACCTGGCTGATGATCTGGAACGCGCCGACCCTGGCCGCGCTCAACGCCGGACGCATCGCGCCGGAGCCGGTCCAACCGACCCTGCTCTACCCGGCCGATTACTGGCGCCAGCGGAACATGCGTTGAGCGAGATGCTCGACCGCCTGCTCGCGCAGCGGGATGGCCCGCGCGACGGGGCTTTACTCAGGTTTTCGCTGGGCAACGCCTTGCTCGGCGAGCACCGGCACGAAGAGGCCGCCGCCGAACTGCGCCGCGCGGTCGCGTTCGATCCGACCTACTCGGCGGCGTGGAAGCTGCTGGGCAAGGCCTTGTTGGCCACGGGCGATCGTGACGGCGCCGCCGATGCCTGGCGCGAGGGCATCGCCACTGCCTCCAGGCGCGGCGACAAACAGGCTGAAAAGGAAATGACCGTCTTCCTGCGCCGGCTGGAAAAGCCCGCCGATTAGCGCGACAACCGTACCCGATCGCCACTGGATTCCGGCCTGCGCCGGAATGACGAAAACCCACCTACCCGTCATTCCGGCGCAGGCCGGACGCCGGGAGCGAAGCGACCAAGAACAGCGAAGCTGGCCCGAAGGGTGAGCGCCGCAGGTGCGAATAATCCAGTGGTGGCACGCGCGATTTTCGCGAAATCGCTATTTGTACGGGCTCGGCCGATCATCGGCCGTGAACCGCTTGTAGTGCCACTGGTACTGCGCAAATGCCCGCTCCACACAGAGCTCCACGCCCCGGTTCAGCGCGGCGCACGCGACTTTCAGATCATCGCTGTCGATCCCCTCCGGCGCCGGCAGGATATGGATGCGATAGCCCTGCCCCTTGGGCAGCCGCTCGGCAAAGCTGAACAGCACCACCGCGCCCGTGCGCGCCGCCAGCCGCGGCAGCAACACCATGGTCAATGCCTCCACCCCGAAGAACGGCGCGAACTCGCCCTCGCCCTCGCGCGGCTTCTGGTCCGGCAGGATGCCGACCGTCCCGCCCGCCGCCAGCCGCTTGTACAAGGTGCGCACCCCGGCCCCTTCGGCCCGCACCTGCTCCGGCGCCAGCGATCCGCGTACCTTGCGCAACAGCGCCTCGACCGCCGCGATCCGCGGCGGCCGGTACAGGATCGCCATCCTGGTCCGGCTGCACAGCCAGTAATTGAGCAGCTCCCAGCAGCCCAGGTGGGGCGCGGCGACAATCACGCCCTTGCCCGAGGCCAACGCCGCGTCGAACAGCTCGCCACCGTGCACCTCGCGAACCAGTCCCAGCGCTCGACCGGCGCCGGCGCCCCAGATGCTGGCGATCTCGGTGACCGACTTGCCGCTCTCCACCATCGTCTCGGTCATCAGCGCGTCGAACGCCTGTGGTGACAATACAGGTCGGGTAAGGCGCAGGTTCACCGCGGTGTATTTCGCCGAACGGCCGCCGCTACGCAGCGACCAGCGGCCGATCAGGGCACCGATGGCATGGACGGCGCGCAGGGGCAGCAGGCTGACCAGCCTGAGCAGGAGATAGACGAGGTAGATATCCGGGCGCATCGACAAAGTGTAGGGCAGCGCCGCGCATCCTTCGCGGATCGCGTACAAAACGCTAAGCTGTGCGTCAGCCGCCCTGCCCGCCGGAGCCCATGATCGCCCTGATCCAGCGTGTCGAATCCGCGCGTGTCGAGGTCGACGACGAGATCGTCGGCGCCATCGGTGCCGGCCTGCTCGCCCTGGTCGCCGTCGAACCGGGCGATGGCGATGCCCAGGTCGGGCGCATGCTCGAACGCCTGCTCGGTTACCGGGTCTTCGCCGACACCGAGGGCAAGATGAACCGCTCGCTCGCCGACACCGGCGGTGGCCTGCTCCTGGTCAGCCAGTTCACCCTCGCCGCCGATACCCGCAAGGGCATGCGTCCGAGCTTTACCTCGGCCGCCGCGCCCGAGGAGGGCCGGCGCCGCTTCGACCAGTTGGTCGACCGGGCACGAAGTGCGCACCGGGGGGTGGAAACCGGCCGCTTCGGTGCCCATATGAAGGTACATCTGATCAACGACGGCCCCGTCACCTTCCGCCTGGAAGTGCGATGACCCATAGCGCCTCGCCTGTTCATCTCCCAAAACACCCCGCAACGGCCTGCGGAGCGCCAGAAATGGGGCTCTGGCGCGATTCTTGCTCAGGCCCATGCGGGCACTTTTCACTTGAAAACTGGTCAGAAAATCACCAAATGGCTATACTGATCGGTTCCTGTACCCAGCGGCGGTCGCATGAATAACAAAGCTCACGAGCAACAGTCGGAAATCAAACAGCTCATCTCCAAGGGTTTGGAGCAGGGCTATCTGACCTATGCCGAGATCAATGACCACCTGCCGGACGACATCGTCGACCCGGAGCAGATCGAAGACATCATGGCGGTGCTCAAGGGCGTCGGCATCGAAGTCCACGATGCCGCGCCGGACACCGACACCATCTCCGATGGCGCCGCCCCCGGCACCAGCAACGACGACGAGTCGGCCGCCGAAGAAGCGGTCGCCCTGCTTTCGGCCGTGGATGCCGAAGTCGGCCGCACCACCGACCCGGTCCGCATGTACATGCGTGAGATGGGTACGGTCGAGCTGCTGACCCGCGAAGGCGAGATCGCCATCGCCAAGCGCATCGAGGAAGGCCTGAACCAGGTACAGACCGCCCTGTCCAGCTTCCCGCTGACCATCCAGCTGCTGCTCGAGGAATACGACCAGCACGTCGACGGCAAGCGCCGCCTGAGCGAGATCCTGGCCGGCTTCGCCGACCTCGAGGAAGCCGCCGACGCCGCGCGCGCCGAAGCCGCCGAAGCGCCGCCGGTTGCCGAGGAAGACGCCGAGACCGAGGAAGAGGAAGTCGAGGCCGCCGAAGAGGAAGAGGCTGGCCCGACCGGTCCGGATCCGGAAGAAGTGAAGCGCCGCATGGAAGAACTGCGTGCCCTGCACGTCAAGTTCCAGAAAGCCGCGCCCAAGGCCGAGATCACCGACAAGAAGATCGTCAAGCTGCGCGAGCAGATGTCCGAGGCCTTCCTCAAGCTCAAGCTGCCCTCGGCGCTGATCGACGGCTTCGTGCGCAAGCTGCGCGAAGTGGTGAACGACATCCGTCACCACGAGCGCATCCTGATGGACATCTTCGTCAAGCAGGTGAAGATGCCGCGCAGCGAGTTCCTGAAGACTTTCCCGAACAACGAGGGCAACCTCGAGTGGGCGGCGGAACTCGGCCGCAAGCGCCAGAAGTGGTCGCCGAACATCAAGACCTACCGCGAGGCGATCGACGCCGAGCAGGAAAAGCTCGCCTTCATCGAGCGCACCCTGTATCTGCCGCTGACCGACATCAAGGACATCAACCGCGCCATGTCGATCGGCGAGGCCAAGGCCCGCCGCGCCAAGAAGGAAATGGTCGAGGCGAACCTGCGCCTGGTCATCTCGATCGCCAAGAAGTACACCAACCGCGGCCTGCAGTTCCTCGACCTCATCCAGGAAGGCAACATCGGCCTGATGAAGGCCGTGGACAAGTTCGAATACCGCCGCGGCTACAAGTTCTCCACGTACGCCACCTGGTGGATCCGCCAGGCCATCACCCGCTCGATCGCCGATCAGGCGCGCACCATCCGCATCCCGGTGCACATGATCGAGACGATCAACAAGCTGAACCGTATCTCCCGCCAGATGCTCCAGCAGTTCGGCCGCGAGCCGACGCCGGAAGAGCTGGCCAAGGAAATGGAGATGCCCGAGGACAAGATCCGCAAGGTCCTGAAGATCGCGAAGGAACCGATCTCCATGGAAACTCCGATCGGCGACGACGAAGATTCGCATCTTGGCGACTTCATCGAAGACACCAACGCCAGCTCGCCCGTCGAGTCGGCCACGGAAACCGGCCTGATGGAAACCGTGCGCGACGTTCTCGCCGGCCTCACCCCGCGGGAAGCGAAGGTGCTGCGCATGCGCTTCGGCATCGACATGAACACGGATCACACGCTGGAAGAAGTCGGCAAGCAGTTCGACGTCACCCGCGAGCGCATCCGCCAGATCGAAGCAAAGGCCCTGCGCAAGCTGCGTCACCCGAGCCGCTCGGAAACCCTGCGCTCGTTCCTCGATATCGACTGATCGCGGGCAACAAGCCATAAGACAACGCCCGCGAAAGCGGCCGTTGTCGTTTCAGCCTACTGGTGGTGCTGCACCGGCGGCCTGTGGACCACCTGATGCCGCGGCGGCGGCGCATGATGCACCACCCGATGCGGCACCGGTGCATGCCGCACGGGCACGTGGTGGACCGGCACATGGTGCACAGGCGCATGGTGCGCGACGACCCGGTGCGGCGGCTCAGGCTGCGCCATCGCGGGCACGGCGGCGGCAGCCAGGGAAAGAGCTACGGCAAGGAACAAACGCTTCATAAGACTCCTCATGGGGATGGTGGGCCCACACAGCATGCCTCATGCCGATGAACCGCAGTGGTCCGACAAGGACCGCCAACCCATCGTCGTTTCCCCACCCATTGGTTACACTTGGCACCCGCGCGGGCCCATAGCTCAATGGTTAGAGCAGAGGACTCATAATCCTTTGGTTCCAGGTTCGAGTCCTGGTGGGCCCACCACGCTTGCCGCGTCGCGCAAGGTATTGCTAGCCACGAACCCATAAGTTGTCCAAATTGACAACTTATGGTTCGCGGCAAGATGACAACATTTGGTTGCAACATCGCCTCCCCATTCGCCTCGTCTTCCGTCGGTGGGCACTTCAACAATTAACGTCCGCTCTGGACAGTAATTGATGAAATTGCAGCATTTACTGGCTATGGCGATCCCACAAGCCATCGTCGCGTGGACACCAAATCGGTGGCATCTCTTTTGACCCTAACCAATTGTTTTCACAGGGAAGCATCGGCTTGGGTCATCGTAGGACCGTTCGGCGCCTTTTTAGCTCGCCCGCGAAGCAAGGAAACATTCGCCGCGGCCCGATGGTGAGCAGGGGATTGAAAATGCCCGTGGCGGCGGTTCGGTTCAGCCCTCGGCCACTACACGGCAACGCTTCCAGACCATTGCGAAAGCGTCACTGCTAAAAACTTCGCATCATGCTAAAAACTTTCGGCTTGTCGGGCGTCCGCCGCAGTGTCATCGGCCTGCATCGGCCAACCGAAGTGCGCAAGGAGGCGAGCAGCCGGTATTATCGCCTCGCAGCCAAAGTCAGGGGACAGGTATGTCGTACCAAGGAAATGCGATTTCTGGCATCTTAACCGATGCTGATATCGAGGCTGAAATTCTGGCCGGACGCCTAGTACTCGGTCGCGGCGGGGTACCCAATCCGAAGCTAACTCGGAACATCGAAGCGTGCAGTTTCGACATGACTGTGGGCAGCGTGTACGACGACGAAGACGTCGTTGATTTCAAGACAGTTCCACCCGGGGGAATCGTCGCCCTTCACACGGAAGAGGAACTCGACCTCCCCGATGACGTGTGCGCAACGGCCTTCGCAATTAATGCAGCCAGCTCGACTGGATTTCTCGTACTTAATCCAGGTCACATCGACCCGGGATACAAGGGTCCTCTAACAGTATTCGCCGTAAATATTGGGTCGACGAAGAATCGAATATCCACCAAACGGCCGGTCTTCACTATCGTATTCGAGCGACTGCCCAAGCCGGTCCAGAAGGGTTATGGAAAGCGCCATACCCTTCCGAATGATCGCGACGAGCACGAAGCCCGATTCATGGAGAAACTGACGATGACGAAACCGGTGTCGTTAGCCGGGCTAGTGGAGAACGAGTTGCTTGAGCGACTCGAACGCCGTGTAGGGTATCTATATGCAACGAAAGAGGAGGTCGCCACTGCGTCCAGCACAAAATGGTGTTGGGGCTGGTCGATCTGATCGGCGACGCTGGTAAATGCTGATGGCTCCGCTGTTCATAGTGCTGCGAAGTTCTAGATGTTGGGGCATTCAGGTTGGCCCGCGACGAACGCCCAGATTGACGCGCTGGGCGTTTTGCTTCAGTCATCCGCGTTCATGCCGCCAACACCACGCAATAATCGGGTATTGTTCCTAAAGGCTTTCCAGCGCCGACTGTTGGATGACGTCATAGGGGGCGTTATGTGGGGGTATTACGTTGGGTTGGCGCTGCAAAGCGGTGCCCGAAGCAAGGCGCTGACCACGCTGGTGATCATATTGCTGGGACTTGGGGTATCGGCCTGCATGGTGTCCTATGCCGTGTTCCGGGTGACCACGGGTGATCCCCTTCCTGGAAAGTCGTCCCACCTATTCGCGCCCCAGATCGACAACCAAGGTCCGGCCGATACGTGGCAGGGCGAGCCACCCGGTAACCTTAGTTATACCGACGCGATGGCGCTGGTCCGCGCGCAGGCGGACAGCGCAACGCGGCTGACCTTGCTCTATCCAGCGAAGTGGCAGGTCGAATCGGATAACCAAGCAGTCCCGGCCATGCCACTTGGCGGCGACGCCGTAACCGCCGATTTCTTCCCCATGTTCGACGTGCCTTTTCGCTTCGGGAGCGGCTGGACCGCGAATGATGATGCCCGGGGCGCCACCGAGGCCGTCATCAGCCGTGGCTTGAACGAAAGGCTGTTCGCCGGGAAGAACAGCGTGGGGCAGGAAATCCGGCTGGATGGCCATGCCTTCCGGGTCGACGGCGTGCTTGAAAACTGGAATCCCAAGCCGCGGTTCTTCGACGTGGGCAGCCTGGGATACGATGGTGCATTCGATGACACGGGGGACATCTACATACCCTTCGCCGTCGCCGTCGGTATGCATAAGGACAGCCCGGGCGCCAACTGTCCAGCGTCGACGGGTCAATTGGATTCCTCCCATTGGGACGCCTTCGTGCACAGCGAATGCGACTGGATCGACGCCTGGGTGGAGCTTGCGACCCCAGCCGACGCGGACCGCTATCGCCAATACATGCACAACTACGCCGCCGAGCAGCAGCGGCTCGGACGGTTTTCGTGGGGGCCGAACGTACGGCTCGACAACCTCATGGACCGGATGGCCAACTCGCACGTCGTACCCAAGGCATCGAGCATGTCCATGCTCGTCTCTGCCAGTTTCCTGCTGATCGTGCTGGTCAACGTCGTGGGGTTGATGCTGGCCCGTTTCATGCGCCGGGCGCCAGAGATCGGCATCCGTCGCGCGCTGGGGGCCTCGCGCATGGCCATCTACCAACAATTCCTGACCGAGGGAGCCACCCTGGGCCTCGTCGGCGGCCTGCTCGGCGTCGCGCTCACGCTACTTGGCCTTTGGGGCATCGACGCGCTCTTCGAGCCGGATATCGCGCGACTCGTACACGGCGACACCTTACTTATCGTACAGACCGTGCTGCTCGCGACGGCCGCCACGGTGGTTTCTGCGCTGTACCCCACGTGGCGGGCAGCGCAAACCCAGCCCGCATGGCAAATCAAGATCAACAGTTGAGGCTAGCGAGATGGCATTGAGGCGGGCATTCATGCAACTGCGACCCATCGTCTCTGCGCTGGGTCGGCACAAGGTGGCTACGGTACTGATCGTTCTGCAGGTGGCGCTTACGCTTGCCGTGGCATCGAATGCTCTTTTTTTCATCGCGACGCGCATGATCCATCTGTCCCGTCCGACTGGGACCGACGAAGCGCACATCTTCGTCATTCACAACGGCTGGAAGATGGGGCAAAACGCGACGCAGATCGACGCGAACACCCGTGCCGACCTCGATGCGCTTCGTCGCGTGGCAGGTGTACGGGACGCGTTTTCGAGTGAAGGCTATCCGCTGGCGGGCAGCGACCACGATATAACAGCAAGGCTAAAGGTGGCGCCCGACCAAACGACACGCGGGGAGTTCGCCATGATGTATGCAGCCGACGACCACGCGATCCATACGCTCGGCATTTCGCTTATCGAGGGGCGTAATTTCCGTCCAGACGAGATCGGCGCCATCGGCCCCAATGACAAGTTGTCCCCTCCCAGCGTGATCATTACCCGCAGCCTGGCCGGCAAGCTGTTCCCCGGCGGCCCGGCTCTCGGCAAAACGGTGTATTTCCCCCATGGGCCGGCCGCCATCATCGGCATCGTCGACAGCCTCCAGGGGCCTCTATTCCTGAGCAGGGCCTCCGACGGAGACAGCGTGCTGGTGCCTACTCGTTACCTCGACCCAGATGGCGTGATGTACCTGGTACGTACCGACTCCGCCACCCTGCAGCCGGTGATCGACGCATCGCTGAAAGCCCTTCACGTGCGTGACGGCCTTCGCGTCATCGACCCGAAGAAAGTGGTGGTGACGCTAGCCCAGGCGCGCGAACACGCTTACTCCACCGATCGCAGCGTGGCACTGTTCATGAGCATCGTCTGCGCGTTGCTTCTGTTGGCCACGGCATGCGGCATCGTCGGGCTGAGCAGCTTCTGGGTGAGCCAGCGACGCAAGCAGATCGGCATTCGCCGGTCGCTTGGCGCCACTCGGGGAGACATCCTGCGCTACTTCCACGCCGAGAATTTCTTGATCGTCAGCGGTGGCGTGGTTCTTGGGTCGGTGCTTTCGGTGCTAATCAGCCTTAGCCTGATGACCACCTTCTTCCCGTTTCGAGCATGCCGCTCTACGTGCCTTTACTGGGGGCGCTGCTGTTGTGGCTTCTTGGGCAACTGGCCGTGTGGGGGCCAGCGCGAAACGCTGCTAAGGTGCCACCTGTGGTCGCGATTCGAACCGTGTGACCAGGAAGACGAGTCGATCGGCGCGTAAACGCCTAGCGAATTGTTATCCCGCCAGGCTATGTCGCCGAGTTGGCGTGCTCGAAATCGGGCCTCATCGAAATCGCGCTCGAGCTACCGAACGTCGGCCCAGTTGCGCTTACCTTCGCTCGGCGACCTGTGACGTCAAGGCAGCCCACTGCACTATGAACAGCGGAGCCATCAGCATTTACCAGCGTCGCCGATCAGATAGACCAGCCCCAACAAAATGGGCCTCGATGGCTGGCATTGCGGTCTTAGTCATCACAGCGATCCTCTCGTTGATGTCGACTACTAACAGTGCGGACAAAGCTGAGAAGGCGGCTACCAAGGCTACGCAGGCGTTGGAAGAGTCAAGACTTCGAAGCCTTTCTGCACCCGCTCCCGTATCGGTGGCCCTCCCTGCTCCTGCTCCTGCTCCTGCGCGAACATCTTCAGCCGCGAAGCCAAGCCAATGATTGAATCGATACATCAAGCATCTGCGAGCGGAAGCTCACGGGAAGACGACTGGGATCGACGCTTTCTGGCGATGGCAGGCTTCGTGTCTGGATGGAGCACCGATCGATCCAGAAAGGTCGGCGCGGTAATCACCGACCAGAACCATGCCGTATGCGCGATCGGATTCAACACCTTTCCTCGCGGGGCGATGGACTTAGAAGAAAGGCATCATAGGCCTGCGAAATATCTTTGGACCGAGCATGCAGAAAGGAATGCGATATTCGACACAGCTAGGCGCGGCGTGGCGACCGAAGGGTGCACGATGTATGTCCCCTGGTTCCCCTGCATGGATTGTGCTCGCGCGATAGTTCAGTCGGGCATCCGACGCCTCGTTGCACTGCAACCAGATTTATCCGATAGTCGGTGGGGCAATCACTTTGAGGTCGCTTTGTGCTTGTTCAAAGAGGCAGGCGTGACCGTAGACTTTGTGGACCTCACTCTAGACACGCTTGACGAAGGTTCTGCGTCCTGACGATCGGATGGATATCGGCCATGCGTGAATTGCCTATCGGAAGAGTGCCGCCATCGTGCCCGCGACCTCCAATTCAGGCAGGCGGGCCAGCGGTCAGGCGAACGTAGATTTCCCGTCGGCGTGCACTTCGTCGAGCGCTTCGCCGACCATCTGCATAGCGAATATCCGGCGGATATCGGCAATGCAAATACCGGAGAACCGCGATGACGGAGCTACCAGTTCGCCTCGCGCTTGCGCAAGACAATCGGTTCCTCGCCGATGAGTGTGCCGATCCGGTTGCTCGATTCCGCGGCAAGCTCCGCGATTTCCTCGAGGCCACCGCGCACTTTGTCAGCATCTCCAAACGTATCCAACGCCTCGGGATCGCTCCGGGCCATGATCTGAAGGTTGTCGAGTTCAAGCGCCGTCATCTGCATGATCGCAACCATGCGGATGATGGTCTCCGAAACCGCACCGAGTTCATGCAGGATTGGTCGTGCTGCCAGAAGTTCCGGTGGTACGACGATCATCTTGTCGATACCTTCGTGCAGGAGAGCTTGCGGGGACAGACTCGACTGGTTCAGCACCATGTCCAGGCGGTCACGAACCAAGACGACGTCGCTCATCACGATAAGCGCAAGGGCTTTGGCCTTCTGCTTTCGCCGCTTACGCTCGCCCAGTGCCTGATAAAATGGAATCCCGACGGCAACGAACAGCGCCGCTATCGCCCCGAAGGCCTGCATCCACGCAGCGCGAACTTGGCTATCCGCTGCCCGCTGTATTAGCTCCGGACCGTCAACCATGCGTGAACTCCCCCCTTGTCAATTCCCAGAGATGATGCGACTCAACCAAAGACGGTGCGACCGATGAGAGCTGCGTACGACGCAAACGTCGAATTCTTACGCTTCATCGCAGATATCACCCATCCCGCGACGGGCGAAATCTCTCCCATTCGTCTCGGTTGTTGGCTCGGCCTCGACGCGACAGCTGTCAACGAGCGTTGGGTGAAATCCGGCCGGGAGGACTGGCGGCATTTTGCCGACGAGATCCTCGGGGTCTTAGACAAAATGCAGGATCAGACGCGATGGTTGCCTGCGACCTTGGTTTGGTATCGCCATCTTCCACTATCCCGCCTGGTATGCGAGACCGCTGACCAATTGGTAGCGCAGGGTGAGGCGCGACGGGTGATCGTAACGTTACAGATAGAACGAGGTTGTTGCCCGTCCACTCTGGCATCAGACTGCGTGAACGAGGTCTCGGCAGAGTTCATGTTTGGTCGACGAACCGGCGCCATCCTTCCTGCTCGCGCGCATCAACAATCGCCGCACAGTACGTCGTAACGGGTCGCTCTACATTGCTACTGCCGTTGGCCGAGCAAAAGTCACCGTCAACGGCGCACTGCGTCCAAGCACTCGAAAGGAGCAATTTATTGCGGTAGATTTGAGCGAATGGCCGGCACGCTTCACCCACAGAGGCACTAAGCTATGCGTAAACACTTGCGTTCAAATCCAGGGAGGGACGAGAGCATTACGTCATTTCTTAATCGACTAATCGTAAACGGCGTTGGCGCAATCCTGCTTTTTGTAGGGTTGATGATAGGCGGCATGCTTCTCATAGCGCTCGCCCTCTACTTCCGCGGACACCTTTAAGTGCCAACGGGGCACGCCAGCTTCCCAATATAAGACAAAGAGTTAGGTGCCCCCTTTGAGCCGCCGACGCCCTGCATCGGCCCACCGACGAACAGCATACGGACAATCTGAATGTGATGCTGACTCGCAGGAACTTGACGCCTCCCCCAATTATTGTTCTCATCATAAAGACACGCCCGCCATGTCGGAGCGGGTAACGGACAGGGGAACAACGGATGGTTATCAGTCGAGCAGTCGTCGTCGCCGGTTGCATGCTAGCGCTTTGGGTGAGTGGGTTCGCTCATGCCCAGCAAGACGGCACCGTCACCTACTTCTATACCGATCCCCAAGGGACTCCCTTGGCGGAAGCAGATGCCCAAGGCAACATCATTGCGACGTTTGACTACGCGCCCTACGGAACGATCGCGTTAGGTACGCCACCCAACGGGCCTGGATACACGGGACATGTGGATGACCCTGAGACCAATCTCATCTACATGCAACACAGATACTACGACGCTGCGACAGGGCGCTTCGTAAGCGTGGACCCCGTGTCGCCGACAGCGGCGAACATTTTTAGTTTTAATCGGTATGATTATGCCAATGACAATCCTGCTCGATATATCGATCCTGATGGACGTACCTGCACGGAAGCCAATAAGACGTACACCTGTCAGATCGACACAGTAGTCACGCAGGTCAATGGAAAGACCGTAACCAGGAATGCAACCGCAGAGGATCATAAAACGTATGCTGGCCTAGAAACGTCTCTGACAAAGGCGGTCAACGCGGCGGCCAGTTCCGGAAACACTGCGGATATCTCGTTTAAGAGCGGGGGCAAGACCTACTCATTTTCTATTTCGGGGACTTCGGTTGCCAAGAACCTGGGAGGACGCATAGTAAGCGTAGAACCCTCTGAATCTGGCGCCATGTATACGAAGGGCAATACGACCCATGTTGAACAGGCTGGCTTGCAGCCGGGTCGTACGATCTTCGGAGATGCGGAGAGGACGCAAGAGGTTGATTTTTTACATGAGGGAATCCATCGAAGTCACGAAGAAAGGAACGCCCTTGGAATAACCGGACTATGGCAGATGGACAAAGATCAAGACTCTCATCAAGACCCCTATAACGCTGCAGCGAATTCCTTTTTGGAACCTAACCAATAAATGTCGTAACGATAATTCTGGCTGTTTCCAGCGCTTATGAAATAACTATTTGGCAGATGTGGACATCAGATGTACATTGGAGTTCTGACGTATATTTGGGCCGTTATCGATTCGAAGTCGGCCTTGTCGATCGGCAGGAGTCTGATCGCGTTGCGGCAGGAAGGAAGACATGGCGTCGCTGTCTGAAGTGGTTCACTTAGGAGCCCGGCTCAAAGACAGGAAATAATCAATGCGCTCAATACGTTCCAACATGCTGCTCGCTCTTGCCCTGGCTGGATGGGTGCAGTCCGCCGCCTCGAGCGAGTCGTACTGTGCAACGGGTCAGGTAAGCCCAATCAAGTTGCGGGTGACGGTTCGGCCAGAGAGACGTCAAGACTTCATCAAGTTCTTGCAATCCGACAAGGAGCCCATCGCCCTCAGTGCAAGCTACGTTGGTAGGGCAGAGACGTCGAACTCTCTGAGCATAGACTTTTTGGAAATATTTGATGCAAAAAAGGCATCAAAAATTTCTATTCAGGCAGACAACAAGAAACCATCGTCTGTATTTGATTTTTCGTTTTGGAGTTGCAATACGACTCGTAGCCTGGACCCGTACCGGGATGCCGTTCGCAACAGGGTCACTCAGTTTGGTGCGGTATCCGCAGTAGAAGTAGTTTCTAAGTGAGCGATGGAGGGGCTCTTTGGAGTAACGAGCTTCGCAGCGCCACCAGGTATCGACGCCATCCGGCGGATATCGGCGTTGCGAGTATCGGGAAGGTACTGGCGCTCTTGTTGGGAATCTATTGCTGAGAACAAGCATTGCACCCGCACTGCCCTCCGCATGGTGGTTCCTCACACGCCCAGCTTACATCCCAGAGACACGGGAGCTGAATTGTCGCTCTAGCTCTCACATTAAATACCAGACCGCAGAATGTGTTCCGCGTAGCGGTTGGCCAAAGCGTCGATCGATCTTAGCGTCAGCTTGATTTCCGCCATTCGCGCTCCGCGAGCTATCGCGGCCTCGACGGCAGCCAGCCTTTCCGCATCCATACCGATGTATGAACGAACTCGTTCTCCGCCAGGGACCTGTATGTGTAGGTACGCATACTTGCCCTCCCGAAAGGATATCCTCGCATTCTCGTAAAAGACCGAAGCCGTCAGCTCCAGAAGTTCCTCGCACAGAAGCCGTTGGCGCGTGACGAGCGCCTCTCGCATGCTCAGAATTTCATCAATGGCTAGATCCAAGCTGTGACACCACCCCTGAGATAGCCCTTTCCGTCCAAGAAATGCGTCTTCGGACATCTCATCCACAAGACCCATCCTTCCCTTGTACAAGGGTATTGCCCTTCTCGACGATCTCCCTCGATGTGATCGCCAACGCAACCTTTGCGGCGTCAGCCAGCGCCCTCTTCGGTAGGCCAGATGCGCGCATCAGCTGTAGGGTAAGCTTCTTTCTTGAGATCGTTCCGAGCTCATCCTGACTAACCGTGGATAGCGCGTCCCGCACTACCGATGCGGCCCGCGCTCGCACTTTTCCACTTCTATCGACACTCAGAGCGTGTCTTCGAGAAACAATACGAGACACCAACATAGGGAAAGCTTGCTGTACGCATCCAAGACTGACCGAGTGTGCCCGGCAGATTGCTGCCACTGAAGGTATGACCTGCATCGACGAACCATACGCGGCTGAGTTCAGAGCCGCTTCGAGTTCGCTATGACGAACTGCACTGAGGCGCGGCCGTCCGGATTGCCGAACATCGGGGGCGACGAAAGATAGCTGCCCCTGTGCGGCGGCCTCCTCCGGAAAGCTTAGGATAGTTTCCACGGGTTGTTGCACCGCAGCGGCCAAGCATAGAACCGTAGAGAACGTGGGCTTACGATCCACATCCTCGATCAGCCCCCTAATTGTTCGCTCGTGGAGGCCAATCGTGCGGGCCGTCGGAAGAATCCCTCCGCCCACGTGCCTTACCAAAGACACAAGAAACTTTCGTACGGGGTCTCCCTCGATAGCTCTATCAGAACCTCGGCGAAGTAGATCCGACAACTCCGATCTCCGCCAAAGTTCCGCTGGGGATGGACGCGCTGAATCGCCCCGGGTTTTGTGGAGGCTGTTTGGTTTAAGTCAGGCCATCACGGTCGCTGGCTGACAGGCGAGTTGCCGGTAGTAGTTTGCCTCGGCTTACAGCGCAGCTCATCGATTTCCATAGGAGAGAACAGAAGCCGCAATGGTGGAAGATGTTCGACTGTCTGCAGATGGATCTTCAGGAGCTGGTCGAGGACCACGAATGCATCGGCGGCATGGAACTCAACCCGGCATGTCCGCCCTATCCTGACAAGCAGTCGTTGGTCTACAGCTATGTCTATCCAGAGCAGGAAACGAAGCTGCGCACCGGATCGCAGGGCACGCGGATTGATTCAGGAAAAGCAATCACACTGTTCTCAGTCGATCATGACGAACGTGTGGTCTGCATCAAGGTCGGCAAAAGATCTGATCCGCCTCCTACTGCCATGAGTATTGGTCCTGGCCCACCAGTGGATGACAAGGCACTGCGGGCCCGAGTCGAGTCGTTTGCCGGCAGTGTCATCGCGGACGATGACAGGTTTCTTGCAGTCAAACGGCTGCTTGCCAAGGAACTTCCCGCAGTTGAAGGTGTGGAACACGGAAGCGCCCTGGTTGGCAGTGATGCTCCGCTGACCGACGTGATTCGGATTGTTGCGGCAATGCAGCAGTCGCATCTGGTGGTCCAGGGTCCCCCAGGGGCCGGCAAGACCTATACGGGCTCCCACGTGATCGTCGGTCTGATTAGGCGGGGAAAGAACGTAGGGGTTGCGTCGAATAGTCACAAGGCGATTCACAACCTGTTGGAAGGCGTGGTCGACGTTGCCCGTGAGCAGGGGGTAGTCTTCCGGGGCTTCAAGAAGAAAAGCTCGAGTAATCCCGACTCGCATTTCGCGTCTGATGCTTTCGACAATGGCGATAAATTGACGGAGTTCGATCCCCGCCTGCATCGCATTTTCGCAGGCACTGCATGGGCGTTTGCGGGCCTGCCTGATGACACGCAGCTCGACTATCTATTCATTGATGAAGCGGGGCAGGTTTCGTTGGGGAACCTCATTGCGATGGGCGTCAGTGCGCGCAATATCGTCCTGCTTGGCGATCAGATGCAGCTTGGCCAACCCATTCAAGGCGTTCATCCCGGGCGTTCAGGCGAATCCATTCTGGAGTACCTATTGGACGGGCGAGCCACGATTCCACCCGCCGAGGGTGTCTTCCTCTCGCAGACATGGCGGATGCATCCAGCAGTCTGCAGCTTCATATCGGATGCGGTCTATGACGGACGACTGCACGCCGCGGCGGGCGTGGAGCGTCGGCACCTCGTGCTCACGCAAGACGTGCACCCCTCATTGGCGCCGGTGGGTGTGAGGTACATTTCGGTAGCGCACTCCGGAAGGAGTCAGAGCTGCGAGGAGGAGGCTTCGGTTATTTCGGATCTCTATTCCAGCCTGCTCAAGCAGGAATTCGCGGAGACGGATGGAGCTCGTCATACGCTCGGAACGGAGGACATCCTTGTCGTTAGTCCGTACAACCTGCAAGTCAACCTGCTGAAGAGGTTTCTTCCGGATGGCGCGCGTGTCGGCACTGTGGACAAGTTCCAGGGGCAGGAGGCCGCAGTGGTCATCGTCAGCATGGCGACCTCATCCGGTGAGGAGTTGCCACGGGACATCGAGTTTCTTTACAGCAAGAACCGGCTCAATGTCGCGATATCACGCGCCAAGTGCCTGGCTCTGGTCCTAGCAAGTCCGGACTTGATGTCCATTGGCTGCAATACACCGGAGCAGATGGCGCTGGTGAATACGCTTTGCTGGGTCAAAGACTATTCGGAAGCCCACGGACTAACTGCGCTTGCCGCCCAAGAAGGGTTGCCGTAGCCCGCATCGTTACAGGCCCATGCCGAGCGGGGCAGGACTGAGCGGCGTCTCGCTTGGGTCAAAGGATCCCTGGAGCTGTGTTGCCGGCTATTAGGTCTGCATTCGCGCGGGAAAGACCGCCTGGCACTATGGGGAAGGGACTCACTGATTGCCATGACATACTGACCTGAACCTGAGGAGCCGAATTAGTGTTGACGACTGCGTTTAAGCTTAAGGAACGTCATCGGGAGATCCGCGATGGACAACCTGAGGCTCTGCGCTTGCGCATCCATCGGGCCCTCAGCTGGCTGATCCGTTCGGAACAGGAGTTGGACGATCAGGATGCCCGTTTCATCTTCCAGTGGATTGCCTTGAATGCTGCCTATGCACGTGAATTCGGACGGGAGGAAACCGAACGGGATCGTGCGCGCGGATTTATCGAAACCCTAGTGGCATTGGACGGACAGAAACGCTTGCATCAGGCCTTGTTTCAACAATTCACCGGGCCGATCCGGACCCTGATCGATAACAAGTTCACGTTTGAGTCCTTCTGGACAGCCATGCGTACGCACGATTCCAGTGATCGTTGGGAGGTGAGCTTCGCCAACGGCAAGAAGGCCGCTCTTGCTGCGGTCATGCAAGACGATACCGTTAAAGTGCTGGGCATCGTCTTCGACCGACTCTATGTGCTGCGCAACCAGCTGATCCACGGTGGAGCCACCTGGAACAGCCAGGTCAACCGAGCGCAGATCGCGGATGGCACGACCATTCTCGGCACGCTCGTGCCGCTGGTGATCGCGATCATGATGGAACACCCGGAGCAGGATTACGGGGACGCGCTGTATCCGGTTGTCGGATAGGTGAATTTCAAACGGACGTAGAAATTTCAGGGGAATGTAGTGAGTCAATTTTCAGGACAGTCCTTATGCCATCGAGCTTGACTTGGCTGGACCACGATACCGCAGCCCGCGAGCGTAGCCATCGCTTGCTGGAGATGTTCAAGGAAAGCGATACCCGCGACGAGCTGGGTATTGGTGCAATCCGAGACTCGATTGCCGACCAGTTGTTTCCGGGAACGTCGGTCATTCAAACGCGGCTTCGCTACATGCTCATGGTGCCTTGGCTGTTCATGCAGATGGAGGACCGTCTGGAGTCTTCTGCGAAGTTTCCGAAGGTCGCGCGTCAAGCGGAGCTCGATCTGAGCCGGTTGTTGTCCACAACGGATGAGAAGGGCGTGTTTGGCAAGTCGGCCGGGGATCAACTCAAGCGTTTGGCCAGTTCGGTGTACTGGGCGGGCATGGGTAGTTGGGGTATCCGGGTCTATCACGGCTCTCAGCAGGAATATTTCCGACAAGTTGAGTCGATCTACACCGCGCGAGCCCGGCGGCAGCGAAAGGATGACGGTGATTGGCTGGATCCCCATAGGGGAATGACATGGCATCCGGCATTAGGAAAATTGATGCCCGAAGACTTCCCGGACTATGCCCAGTTGCAACTGAGTCGAGATGAGTCATTGTTTGTTCGAGAACAATGGAGAAAAACCCATCCAGAGTCGCTGCTTGCGTGGTTGGCGTTCGATGCGAATTCACTCGATTCCAATGTAATAGCCGACGCACCTTGGTTGCATCCACGTCAGGAGCAGTTCCCGGTGCCGATGAAGACGTTGGTGGAGCATGGTCGCCAATTCTCCGCACTGATAACCAAGCAGCTCCGCCCGCGGCTCAGATTCCCCTCGAAGCAGGACGGTACGTTCCCAGGCATGAATGCACTGGCATTGACGTACCCGTGTCAGGCGCTCGCTGACATCATCGATCCGCTCCATGTCTTTAACGAAACGGGTGGCCAGGCATCACTCAGTGACGTTCGCTTGCAGGCGCATGAACTCATCACAGAGGCCCTTCAACCATTGGCCATGCTGCCATCAGGTGATCTTGCCCTGCCTGATCGGCGGTGGTACTGGGTCGCACTGGTACTGCTGGACCGTCACTACCATCCAGAGATGCAAGAATGGTGTCGGCAGTGCTGGGCGATGGCGCGGCGCGGCGATGATCTCGATGCGCCCGGCGGGTTCTGGCGTCATGTGCAGCATTGGCTGGATGTCTGGACTGGTACGGATCTGGCGCTCGGGCGCGTTCCTGACGACCTGGTCGACGTTCTCACAGACATGGCACTGGCAGGCCCCGCAATCTGTGCATTCCGCTCGCTGCGCCGTGTCGTTTCACAGCCAGATGCGATCTGTGACGCGTTGCGTTCGGCATCAGTCCATATCGCAGAGGGCATCCGAAGCCAGTTCAACGCTCCTGAAGCCATCGCCGTCCTCCAACAGACCGAAGACGAAGATGCGTATTGGCAGCGTGTCTTGCAGTACGGGGCGGAAGGCAATCTACAGGCTGTTCTGGATGAATACATTCACCTACAGTACGAGGCCAATCTCAGCTGCGCAGCTTCCGAATCGGAAGCCACCCTGAAAGTTGCCGACTCTATCTTTACCGCTGCATCGATTCGTTCCAGTCAGCTCCGCCCTGATTTTCTGAATATCTCCGACGGCAAGCTTGAGATTGACCCGGAACCAATCTCACTGCGCTGCCGCTACGCAGTCCGCTATGGACAGGCTGAGGACGAAGACGGTGCAATCGCCCGAAAGGAAGTGGTACGCGCGGCCTTCAATTCCCCGTTCCGCCCCTTCGTTCTGGCGTCCACGTCAGTGGGGCAGGAGGGGCTCGACTTCCATTCCTGGTGTCATTCGATAGTGCACTGGAATTTGCCCAGCAATCCGGTTGACCTGGAGCAGCGTGAGGGGAGAGTGCATCGATACAAGGGGCATGCGGTCAGAAAGAACGCTGCCTTGGCAAGTCGACGAGATGGCTTGCGTTGTGAACTTGGAGACCCTTGGGAGACAATTTTCGCGATGGCCTTGGATAGCCGACCGAAGGAGGCGTCTGACCTTATCCCGTATTGGATCTACGAGATTCCGGACGGGGCCAAAGTTGAGCGTCGTGTATTCAACCTTCCCATGAGCAAGGACGAATCTCGATTGAGAAAGTTGAAGTCTAGTTTGGCGCTTTATCGCATGGTTTTCGGCCAGCCTCGACAGGACGATCTGATGGAGCATCTCCTTCGCCACTTTGACGAGCAGAGTGCGCTGAAGTTAGTTAAACGCTGGCGCATCGATCTCGCACCAAGTCAGTAAGAGCTTCGCACTGCGCATGTGCTGGCGCGTGCGGGGCTGGAGGACATAAAGTACCGTTTCCACGCTACAAGTCCTCGGAATTTCGGCTGACGCATCCACAGCACCGCGGTGTCCTGGCTCCCGAATATAGCCTCGGCGGCCACCAGTACGCGCACGATCTGGCGCAGGTAGGTCTGGATTTTGGGTCCTTACGGGCGCACGCGCAGCGAGTTGCGGTGGACGGTTAACTAACTACAAATGTTCCTGTCAACAAGCTCAAGGCTTCTTGTAAATTACTGACTATCTCCTGCTTCTGTTCCGCAGTTATTGGCATCGCGGAATCCGGACCCTTCCAGTGCGTTAAGCCAGATGCGTAAACGTAAATCTTGCGCGCCAAGGGATCGTAACCGACTGACACGTCAACGAAATGCCGACTATCACGGTACTCCAGATATTCAGGGTGCTTGATCTGAATAACTACGCCAGCGTCATTGCGAGCGCCACCTTCGTTCACTTTATAGAAGCTCATGCCCCCCCTTCGACAAAGTCGGTCGTGCGACCATGCCCCCGAATAAGCGATCTTAGCCGAGGCGCCCTCTTGTTCCAGCCATAGGGCTTCAAAAGCCTGGGGCTCCATTGAGCACGCCGTGAACTCGCGGTCGCTGTTTATCCCGTCTACGGAGGGCACCGGCACAAGGCCAAGGGCTGTATCAAGCTTGCACCGCGCCTTAGATGCGATACCTGTTCCACGGAAACAAATTTGTGCGCAGATACTCTTCTAATAGCGTCAACCATGCTCCCCCCTAAGGTCCGCTCCAGCTGAAGGCGGACATCCCGGCGGATCATAGCCCGCTCCGCCTGGCCCGCGTCAGTCTGCCTTCGACGTGCTCTCCGAACTGACGCCCCTCGCGCTTTAGGCCCGTCCATCCTCTCCCCCAATCGACCGGGTATCGCTGTCGTTCGGACTGTATCAGGAGCAGGCGAAGAACGATGCCGCATTGCACTTCCTCATGCGGTACGTAATGTCGCCTGGTCAGCTTGGAGCGGCCCGCCGGCAGCGCGCTCCGCATGTTTCTTTACTGACTGGCCGGCACTCCCGCCTGCGTCGCTTCGGGTGACATTGCCGAGGAAAACAACGCACGCACGTCCGGTACGACGTGATCCTTGAACATCCACTTGCCCGTCACGCCAATGCTTCCATCCGCCGCCGAATACACGATGAAGCTAGCGATACCGAGATCGCGATGGAACGCATTGACGCGCGTGCCGCTGTCCAGGTGAATGACGTTGACTTCGCGCATCCCGTTTTCCATGACCACAGCTGTAGGGCCATCGGCCGTCATCATCCATTGGACGGCCCAATAGTAGTGACCGAAATTGGGTATGCCGTCGTTTTCAAAGATGGAATCGTGTTGATCCCATCCACTGCACTTGTGCACCAAGCCTTTGCCGATGCATCCCGTCCCATGTCCCACTTGGTCCGAATCGATAGAGCGGTTGAGGTACACGAGGTGGCCGTTGCGCACATTCTGAAGTGCATAGTCCTTCGCATCGCTATGGCCGGCAACGTCCTTAACGAAGGAGCCAATCGCCTTAAAGGGATTGGATTGCTCCTTTGAGGCCGCCTGCACGGACTTGCGCAAAAGCACGTAGCCAGTGCCGGCGATATCACCATTCTGGCGCGGTGCAATCGTGAAGCCGGCAGGAATGCTCTGCGCCTCCACCGACCCTCCAAACGTGCTGACGAACAGGTTGCCCTGGCGCGCGACGATCAGCCCTCGCCCCATCGGCAAAATGGTCTCGCCGGCAATGGACTGGCCATCAACGCTCACGAAGCGCGTACCACCCAAGTAGGACACCTGCCCCACTGTGACCGGTGGCAGCGTACTGTTGATGTTCGTGAAGCGGACCAGATACAGCCCTTGCCCCTGATCGACGAAGTAGGTCACATCACCGGTGGCGGCATCGCCGGCGAATTGCGTGATGCTGCCCGATGGATCCACCACCAATCGTCCGTTGGCGACGAAGCCGTCTTGCCTTTGCTCAAATACGGCCGGCGCAACGGTGGCCTGCCGGGCCTTGACGAGATCTGCCAGCGAACCGCTGCCCAAGTCAGGCCGCGTCGCAGCGGCTCCAGCCGCCGACGGCACGGCCAGTCCGGACACGGCCGCATCATTCAACAGGCCTTCCTGCTGACCTGCCAGCACGGCAGCCTGGATGGCGCGCCCTTGCAACTGATGTATGCGCTGCAGAAAGCTGTCTTCATCCGCTTGCGTAAAAGGCAAGCCCCTGGAGGCGTACATTGCCTTGGCCTGGTCTATCATCTTCTGCTCGTCCGCATTGCGCGGCGAGTCGGCCATGGCGCTCGTTGCCAGCGCAAGTGCACAGGCCCAAATCAGCGCCTTTCCTTTCCAACCCATGGGTATTCCTTTGTGAGTGTCTGAGCCGGCCGGTCGGACGGCTCGGTTGTGATGCCCGATTCCTGTCGCCGTTACCTCCGAGGCAACGCTTTACCCACCGCTCGGGGCGTTGGTGGATGTCGTGGCTGCTGGGCGCGACGGCGCCAGCGGGCCTGCATAGATGCAGGCAACGCCACCGTTGGTCAGCGCGATGCCGTAGCGCATGTCGCAATTGACAGCTGCGAAAAGGATGGGAAGCTGTTCGTTGCCCCATTGTTCTGGAAGAAACACGATCTTCTGCTGGGCATGGCAGACGGCCGCGGATGCGTCGGCCTTCCAGTCATGAACTTCGCAGATGCTCGACTGATCGATTTTGGTGTCCTGCGAACCTGCGCTCCTTGCGCTGCAACCTGACATGCACGCCGACAGCGTCGCTGCCGCAACGCCCAGGCCTGTGAACCATCCCCTTCGCATGACCTCTCCTGTTTGTGCGAATCGTCCGTGGCGCGCCAAGTGATTACGCCACATCCTGTCAGCCTCACAAGGGCTGTGTGCAGTAGTCCCCCGGCTATCGACATTTATCGGCGTGTCCCGATCGAACTTTAGGTGGCGTCTGCACTCGCGCTTCCAGCCTAGGCCGCGGAGTTTCGCGGACCCGGGGCTAAAAGATCTGGAAGGAGGGCGAAGGGAGGTGGCTTCCTGCAAGCGATACTGATGGGGATACCCTGGCGGATCATTCGTCGAAATTGCTTTGAAAATCAGGCGCCTAATCCACGCTCACCGCTGGCTTTACGGCGCCCCGGGCATTCGGCTGGGGGGGGTTGGGGGAGCCAACCGCGAGGCTCGATACAGCGCGGCCAAACTATGCCGGAAACACGTGGCCAAACTATGCCGGATCGCGCAGGT
>CAWJZF010000002.1:0-786763 GCA_963847335.1 uncultured Gammaproteobacteria bacterium | reverse complement strand
ACTTCTTGCTGACTGTCCCATGCCAGCGAGCAGTCGCTGTCGGTGGCAGCTGAGGGGTCAGGTTCATTAAAATGCTGGTTCAGGAACGATTTTAATGAACCTGACCCCTTTTATGATAACTTTCTTGCTGCGCTGAACAGGGGTGAGCGATGGCAACACGGGCCACACTTGTATTAGTGCTTGCTCCGCTTCTCACTTCATGTTCCTACGAGCCGCCTTCGCGGCCGGCTTCGGTTTCGGCAAACGCGAGCTGGGCGGGTGGGCCGGATGGCGGCGGATGGATCGATTGTCGAGTCAGCGACGGTGCGGCTTACCGTTGTGCGGTCTTTGATGACCAGGGCGAGCTTTGGAGTAGCGGTCGCTACAAGCTGGATCGTCCGCGTGCAGGCGCTCTTGTTCCCGCGGACTACAACGCCTTCGATGGAGAATCGATTCTCCTCAAGGATGGAGGTCGACTTATCCCAGATGGGAGATGACACTCTGATAGAGCGTTCGCCAGGTCCAGAATGCCCATGAATACAAGTGTGCGTTTTCAACAAGGTAGGTATGGAGTACGCGCCGTTGTCTCGTCGGCTTGGTCCGACTCTGTCGAGATATTGATAAAAGATCGCGGTGTCGTGGAGATCGAGCTTAATCATGCGAAGGGGTGGAAAGGTACTGATATATCGTTCCTGCATAATTTTCCCGAACTTCTTACATTCGATATCATCGATCTCAAGATCCCGTCGGTCGCGCCGGTCAATTCATTGAATCTTCTGAAGGAACTTTCAGTCATAACGTATGACGACGCAGGGATAGAATTCAGTAACTTTTCACAACTGGAAGATTGCTCACTGCAGTGGCGAGACGCTGCCAACTCGGTGTTCGAGTGCCGCAGTCTCAAGAGGCTCTTCCTGAATGGCTATGAGGGGCGGCGGAGCGATGTTTTCGAGGCGCTTGATAAGCTCGTCGATTTGAGATTGCTGAACTCTCCGCTCGAGGAAATTCAAGGCGTCGGCAACTTGACGAATCTGGAGTCTCTGAGCCTGGGAAATTTTAGGAGTCTCTCTTCGCTCGAAGGCATGGGTCGATTGACCAGACTGGTAGAGCTTGAGATAAATACGTGCAGGAAGATATCTAGTATCGAGGAATTAAGGTCGCTGAAGAATTTGAGGCGTTTGCTTCTTCTCAATGACGGAAATATAGATTCAATGGCCCCGTTGCGTGACTTGACCAAGCTTGAGGAAGTGCTGTTCTACGAGTCCACCAACGTCGTCGACGGCGACTTGTCGCCGCTTGAGGACCAGAAGAACCTTAAGAAAGTATCTTTCAGAAACAGGCGCCACTACACCCATAGGCGGGAGGATTTTGGCGACGCATAATCGTCTTAACTTCACCCTCGACCGGTAGCCCCGCTGATGGAGGATGCTGATGAGGTTTTTCATTCTTCTTCTACCGATCCGCCAGGCCGTGAGGCGGGTCGTTCCGACACACTTGGCATGCTTTAGCTGCGGGGGGGCAGGTTCATTAAATAGCCTTAAATAGCCGGTTCAGGAACGATTTTAATGAACCTGACCCCTTTTATGTAGACCCCCTTTTATGCTCGGGTTTGGCTCAGTGCCGTCGCTTTGCTCGCGCCGCCGCGATTCGCGTGCCCTTCCAGAGGACCAAAAGTCCGAAACCAGGAAAACACTCGAGGAAAATCAGGGAGGCCACCCTCGAGGCTGTTCGCAGTAACGACTCCTTTTCATCCAGCAGGTGTGGAACGCCCTTGAGCAAAAGCGCGGCCGCCATCACGAGGCACGGGATGCCCATGACGAACCAGGCGAAGCCAAGCGCGATCGGGCCGATTCGGCCATCGCTGATGGCATCGAACAAGGCTGCGCGTGCCCTGATGCTTTGTATCGGGTCAACCGTGCCTGGGATCATGGGCGACATCTGCCGCTGCTTCGCGGCGCGCACAGTGGCTTCAATGGTCTCGTTCTCGGGATGCTCAACGACGTGATCACGATCCTCTATGCGAGCCATGGACCCATTCGGATCGTCCACGACAAACGACAGCCCCCCTACCTTGATCTCGCGTTGCATAGTCCTTCCCCCCCGGGCAACTGGGCGACATTGTGCATGTTCGTGGGGGTACACAAAAGCCGTTAAAGGAGGAATGGGGCTATATCGCTATTGCTTGCGATAGTTTGCAATGGCCTTTCTATCGATCGACGGCGGACTTTCGATACCATGCCACTATCAGGGATCGACAATGGGGTACGTCCCCGTGCATCCCTTTCCACCGTGCTAAGGGGCGGGCTATGGATTTGCTTACGGGTCGTGCGAGAACTCGGATTCTTCTCGATTTTTCCTTGTTGCTAATGGCAATGCTGCCTCTGAGCGCCCGGGCGGATCTTTATGAGTGCAAGAGAACCGGCGGTGTTGTTTCCTATCAGGAGACGCCTTGCGACGGCGGCAATGAGCAGACGGATCATATCCAGGACAGGGATCCGGATAGCTTCGTGGGCTGTCTTGTTACTACGGATAGCCGGCATCCGCACATCTTCGAGGTACGCCCGAACGGTTCCCATACGTTCAAGCTGATCGATCAGCGCAACCCCCTGGGTGCCGGCATGGTGCTGAAACGGGCTACCGGGGAGCAGCTTGCCGCGGTAAGCAATGGTCTGCGCATTGCCGTCAACCGCGGTTTGAGTCTGTATGGCGAGATGCCTCCGGCGGGCGTTGTCTATACGACCCCGGATGGTCGCGACTTTGTGCAACCTTCCGCCGCCACCCCGGCGCCTGCGGAGTCGACCAACCTGTATGGCGTTTACCAGGGGACGAGTTCGGAGGGCAGGCCGATCACGCTTCTTTACATGGGTGGAAGGCCGCAGGTTGTTGCCACGACGACGTGTCCCTCACTCTAGGGAAGGAATGCTTGTGACGACCTTTGCTCAATGGCGTAGTGTCGTATTCATGCTGTCGGTCCTCGTGGCAGGCCCTGCGCTGGCCACCGATGGGCCTTCGTTGGACGTGCAGATAAGAGGTGCATGCCCTGCAGCCTCGGTATGGCTGAAGAACTACGGGGCGAAGCATGAAGCGGCCTTGAAGCATGCGTCGAAACAGACGCCAGGCGAGCCGGCATTGCGGACGCGGTTGTTGGCGCTGGCGGCCCGGGACCAGGAGGCCCGCAACAGAATTGATGCGGAAGGGCAGAACTACTCCCAGGCGTCATTGAAGAATGTCCTGAGCGTGGACGCCGCTGACCTCGTGGAACTTCGGGCGATCATCAAACAGTTTGGGTTTCCGACCAGGGCGCAGGTCGGCGACGATGGGGTGAGAGCCGCATTCATCCTGGTGCAGCATGCGGACACGGACAGGGCGCTGCAGGCGAGCGTGCTGAAGCACGTCCTGGGGTCGGGTTCGGAACTGATGGATCCGGACGAAGCGGCGATGTTATTCGACCGCGTGGCTCTCGCGTCCGGCAAGCCTCAGCGGTACGGTTCGCAGCTCGCCATGACAAATGGCAAGCTCACCCCCAGGCTGCCGGTGGAGGATATCTCCACCATCGATGCAAGGCGGACCTCCGTGGGACTGATGCCGCTTGCCGACTACGTTTGCATGGTCAACGCGCTGCAACCCTGAGGTCATGCAAGGGTTCGTCGGTCTGCGTGCGAGCCTTTCGGAACCGAGCGTTCAGGCCCCGGGAATCACGGCATGCGCCCGAACTGGGAAAGTCCCCATGCCGCGGATCTTCGGTGGCACGGCGGTAAAGCGGAAGCCTGCCACCGGCAAGGTGTCCAGCCTTGTCATGTGCTCGACGATGGGAATGCCCGCGCGAAGCAGCACGGTGTGAACGGGACGGGTACCGCCCGAGGTGTTGTCGATGTTCAGCGAATCGATACCGACCAGCGCGGCGCCCTGGTCGCGCAAGTAGGTTGCCGCCGCTTCGGTAAGGTACGGATGGTTCTCGAAGTACTGGTCCGTGCGCCAGTGTCGATCCCAGCCGGTGTTGACCAGTACCGCCATGCCGCGGACGTCGGTGGCGGCGAAGTGCTGCCAGTCGATCGCGCGTTGCTCGCCGCCGGTGACGCGAACCACGATGGCCGGCAGGTCGACAACGCTGTCCAGCGCGAGGCCGGCCAGGTCGAAGCCATCGGCGTAGCGGTGGAACGGCGTATCGATATAGGTGCCGGTATTGGCGACCATGTCGATGCGACCGATCTGGAACTCGGTGCCGGGCGCGTAGACTTCGCGTGAGCGTTCGCGGGACAGGTGGTCGCAGATCAACGGCGCGGGCAGGCCCTTGTAGGTGACCATGCCATCCTCGATGACATGACTGAGGTCGACCAGGCGGGCGACGCGCGTGTCATCCGCCGTCGCCGTGCTGCCGGTCGCGCGCTTATGCCGTTCCTCGATAATCCGTTTGTTGAGGATGCGGACCTCACCGACCATCAGCAGTCGCAGGTCGTGGACGATATACGCGGCCAGCGCATCGTCGGCGATGTCGTCGCCGTCGATGTCCAGCCGGAAGCCCTGGCCCTGGATGCCGCCGCCGTTCGAAAAGTCGATTTCGAAATCGAAACACACGCGCTTGTCGGTCATGTCCGTTACCCGGTCATGGGAGCTGCAGGTTGTCTTTTCCTGGTGTAGGGGCCAAGCGCTGGACGTGCACATGGCCGATCCCGGGTACAAGGGTTGGGTATGGGGAGTAGTCGAAATCGATCTTGCCCTGGGTTGATACCGCTTGGCCGTGCGGGTACAGGATCGCCGCACCCGTCAAAATCGGATATCCGCCTCGCCTGCCTCGCGCAGCACCTGGGCGATCAGCGGGAAATCGTACGGGCGCATGTTCGGGTTCGCGGCGCGTAGCTCGTTCTGCATCTGGGCGATGGTGCGGGGGTCGCGGCTGTTGATGATGGCCTTGTTCAGGGCCTGGATCTTGCGGGGATAAAGGGCCGCCCGCGGGTAGTCGCGGACTTCCTTGATCAGCTTGGCCAGGATGCCGGACGGCTTCGGCGGCGTACCGCCCCAGGCGGTGCAGATCAGCGAGATGGCTTCCCATACTTCCTGGTTGAGCGGGTGCCTGGCGTCCTGCGCCGGTGCGCGGCCGGCTGTGGGATGGCCTGGTGCCGTCGCCACGGCAGTTCGACGCGCGGCGCGTAGCGGATTGAACAGCGGCGGCCGTTCGACGCCGAGCCGTTTGCAGAATTCCTCCGCGCAGTGGTGACCGACGACGAAGGTCTCCACTGCTTTGCTGGTTTTGTCCGTGGCTTCGAACTGATAGTAGCGATCGGTGATATCGCCGCAGCAGCCATGGATCGCCTGGCCGCCGAGCAAGGTGAGCTGCAGCACGGGGACCACGTCATAGGCTTCGAGAATCCGCGTCTTGTTCGCATCGCCGTGGCAGGATCCGATCATTCGTGCCCCTCCGTTCGCAAGCCGCTATCTTAACCACGGATTTCCGGTCCGGTCAGCTTCCCCGCAGGCGCTCGATTTCCAATACCTCGATGATGATCGCTGCCGCCTCCGATGGCGTTACGTGTACCGAGTCGACAATGCACTGGGACGGGATCGCGGGGTAGTCAAATGCGCCGTCGAGCTTGAGCGATCGATATAGCGCAATGGAGCTCAGCTTCCGGTATTCGATCCGGGACGGGTCTTCCAGCCGCTGCTCGATGACATCGTCGGAGCAGCGCACTTCGACGAAGGAAACCTGCCCGCCAGCCACCGCGACGGCATCGCGCAGACGGGAAGGAAAGTCGGCGCCCACCGTTCTCTCGGGCGCGAAGGTAAAAACGAGGGACTGGCCTGCGTCGATCGCTTCGGACATCACCTCCAGCCAGAACTTTTCCCGTAGCTCGACGAAAGACGGGTGGCCGAAAGGGAAGAGCGCCAGCAGCAGGTCCACGACCAGATGGTTGTGGAACAGGTTCAGGCCGGTCATCGCGGCCAGGTCCTTCGCGATGGTCAGCTTGCCCGAGGCAACGGGTCCATGGATGAAAATGACGCGGGGTTGGCTCATGGGCGAGGGCCGATCGGCGACGGTCAGGCCGATTTAAACACTTTTGCCCTGACCGATCGAATGGGGTCGAGACATCCGGCCAGGGCAATCGTCAAAGCACTCGCCCACGGGTGGGCTCCCACAGGTCAGCGGCAGGCCTTGTGGGAGCTCGATGGGCGAACCCGGATCAGACGTCCTCGTCTTCGTCGTCGTAGTCTTCCAGATCGTCTTCGACATCGTCATGCGGAACGATGTCGATGCTGTAATCGTTGCAGATGCCTTCGGTGACGCTAGCCGGCCACTCCGCACCGACATTGGCGAGGGTGAGTTCGATTTCCAGCGTCTCTTCCTCGCCGACATTCAGCAGGCGGGTGAAGTAAGGTTCCGGAGCTTTCATCGTGACCAGCAAGGTATCTTCTTCGTCGCCGCTCAGCGGGATGACGCGAAGGCTGCCTTCTTCCTTGCCAGGGTAGATCCGCACGGTGATGAAGAGGCGTTCGGTGCCATTGACGTCGATCGGCTCGTCGGTTTCCGTGTCGTAGGGAATGCCCTGGAATTCGCGAACATGCCGGGCGACGTGCTTCCCGCGCGCAGGCTGATACGGGCAAGTGTCGTGATCGCTTTCAGTTTCATTCGATGAGTCTCATCAGGGGGCGGGAATGGTCGTCGATCGCTGGACGAACGACGGGGGCCCTGTTTATAGCGCAGCCTGGCCCGCTTCCGGTACTCCCTGCGCAGCGTCGATGCCCGGCAAGTGTAGATCGTCGCCTGTTACAAACCTCGCCCCGCCGACGATGAATGCCGCTCAGCTGTGCCGTTGCGGACGCGAGCGACGCAGGCTGGAAACGTTGGATCCGCCGTCCGGCCTGGGGTCCGTGCCATGTCCTGGCATCGTTTTGTCCGGGGCGACACGCATGGTCTTCTGGCAGCGCGCACGCAGGTCGTCATACGGCACGAGGTGCGTTTGCAACCACTGCCTCATGGTGGGGCCGAACAATGCCTCGACCTTGCGATCGGACTCGAGCACCAGGCCGCTGACCGCGTTGCGCTTCCAGGGTTCCTGGTCCAGGTTGGCGATGGTCTGGTTGCAGGCCTCCTCGAGTTGAACCCCCACCGGGATCTCGAGGAAGGCACACAGCCGCTTCCACTCCGACTCCTGGTGGTGGATCAGGTCTTCGAGAAAAATAAAATGATGATGCGGCTGTCCGACATGAGTGCCGTGCAGGCGCATCGCGTGGTTCCAGCGCCGCGCCCAGTGCACCGTGCCGCCGCCGAAGGCGAGGTCGTTCTCGAAACGCAGGTAGGCATCGATCAGGGAGGCAAGAACGTCCGCGCCAGGGCGGATCACGTGAACGAAGCGCGCATCGGGCACCAGCGCTTCGATCTCCGGGATATACAACAGATGATTGGGCGTCTTCTCGATCCACATCGATCGGCCGGCATCGGCGGCGAGGCCGTCGAGCATGTCGATAAAGCCTTCCGCGAGCGTGTGGCTGCGCAGTGGCGGTCGACGCGAAGCCGCGGCATCGATGGCCAGCTTGTGCTGCAGTGCAACGAACTTCTGCCGCATGGCCTTGCGCGCGAAACCGAGGCGGTGGCGCAGTCGCTGGCGTTGCGGATGGGCGTAGTGGTCGCCCCAGCGAAAGGCGAGCTCGCCGTGCAGGTCTTCGAAGAAGGCGGTTTCCGGCAGCGTGTAGATCGCCGGATGGCGGGCCAGCAAGGCCTGGACGATGGTGGTGCCGGAGCGGGGGCATCCGACAACGAAGGTTCGCCGCATGGGGACGGTCTCCCTGTTAGTCCGGTCGCAAACATCACGGCCATTGGAAACCGCTAACGCGTCATCGGGTGAAAGGTTGACGAAAGGTGTGCGCTCCCGCCTGCGCCGGAATGACGGTGAGGGGTGTGGGTGGCGCGCTTTGCTCTTCGCTCTGCTCGTCATCCCAGCGCAGGCTGGGATCCAGTGGCGTCAGTGGTCGGTGGTCGCCACTGGGTTCCGGCCTACGCCGGAATGACGGTGAGGGGTGTGGGTGGCGCGCTTTGCTCTTCGCACTTGGCCCTTCGCTCTTGGTCCTGCGCTCTTCACTCTTCGTTCTTGATCGTCATCCCAGCGAAGGCTGGGATCCAGTGGCCTCGGTGGTCGGTGGTCGCCACTGGATGATTCGCGCCTGTGGCGCGCACCCTTCGGGCCAGCTTCGCTGTTCTTGGTCGCTACGCTCCCGGCGTCCGGCCTGCGCCGGAATGACGATCAAAAGCTGGGTGCGTCACTTGTGCGTGAGCGACGAATTCCGAGTCGCCGTCGGTGGCGACCGTGTCGGCGCAGTTCGTAGGCTTGCACGGTCGAACTTGTCACCGACCCGGGACGCCGGCCGGGCACATTGCCTCACGGTCACCGCACCGGTAGGCTCGAGCGGTGTTCATGTGGCTTGGGGGGAGTTGCCATGAAACCGTTCGTCCTGCTGCGCATCGCCGCGATCGTCGCTTTTCTCTATGCCCTTGGCCACACCCTTGGCATGCCGTGGGCGCCGGACAACAGTCCCGAAACGATGGCGATCATGCAGTCGATGACGGCGCACCGGTTCGACGTCATGGGCATGCAACGGTCGATCCAGGACTTCTATTTCGGCTTCGGGATAAGCATCAGCGTCTTCATGTTGGCCCAGGCCATCCTGCTCTGGATGATCGCCGCGCAGGCCAGGCTCGATGCACCGCGTACACGGCCCTTTATCGCGGTATTCCTGTTCGCATTCGTTGCCAACGCCATCATCGCCGGGGTGTACTTCTTCGCGGTGCCTTGCGTGATGGCCGCGATCACCGCCGTCTTCCTGCTGGCCGCCTGGATTACCGCGAAACGCGAGGTCAGCTGAGACTGTTGAATCTTGCCGGAATCTCGACCTTAGCCGATCGTTCCGTCCCCCGCGACGAGAGTGGTCGCGATCCGGGGCCTTATTGAAGACGAGTCGCTTCGACGACCGTGCTCGCGAGATCGGCGAAGATCGCTTCCCTTTCCGTCGTTGAGGCAGTCGACGCGGTCAGGAAGGCCGCCACGATCACGCTGTGCCCGTCGGGCCAGGTCAGGACGCCGATGTCGTTGTATGCGGCGGTAACGCCGTGCAACGTATTCGACGTACCGCACTTGTCGGCCAGGCGGACGTCAGAGGGAACGCCGGTCCTGAGACGGCGCGGTACGGTTTGCGCGTACAGCAGGTCGATCAGGTATTGCGTTGACGTGGGCGAAACAAGCTCTTTGTTCCATAGTTTTCGGAGGAAGGTTACCGCTGCATCCGGGGTGCTGCGATTGCGGGGATCGGCAAGATAAGCCTCGAGGCCACGTTGCAACCGCTGGTTTTCCTGCTCCGGTGTTTCGTTTACTGGCGGTCGGCCGGAGGGGCCGGCGTTGGCGAACACAAGCGAGATGCCACCTTCGTCCAGATCCACGCGCATACCCTCGATACCACGCGAGCGCAGGAACGCGGTAACGACCTTCGGTCCGCCGATGAGCCTGACCAGTGCATCGGCGGCGGTGTTGTCGCTCTGGCTGACGGCGGCGACGAGCAGCTGGCGCACCGTGAACGTCATGCTGTCGCCGTGAAAATGCGCGCCAATCGAGGGCACGGCGGAGCCCCCGCGAACATCCGCACGAGTCAGGGTGACCATCTGGTCAAGCGAGACCACGCCTTTGTCCACCTGCGCGAGTAAGGTCGCGGCTATCGGCGCCTTGAAGACGCTCATCATCGGGTAGGCCCGATCCGCATTGACCCGCCATTCGGCTCCACTGCCGAGATCGAGCACGGCGATGCCGAGCGTGCCGGGCCGTGCACGATCCGCCAATGCCTGCAGCCTGGCCTGCAGGTCGACACGGGGATTCGATGCCGGCCTGCCCTCGGCGGCGATTGCTGGCAGAGGCATGCCGACGGCGGCGACGAGGGCGATAAGAAGCATCGCTGGGCGAAATACGAAGCGAGTCATCAGGCGATCCCATGGGGCGACGAGCGATCACCCTTACCCATAATCATGTCAGAACCGGGGCCGTTCGCAGGCGGGAGGGTGAAAATGCCGGTAGCGCGCATGACTTGAGCCAATCCGTCCGTGCGCCGTCCGTGTCCGGACACCGGCACCGTCCGCGGACAGGGGAGGTCATCGCGTCGTTTCGCTGGAAGTGGCGTGGGAATGCGGTTTTTCGGGGGCCGGAGAGGTTGGCACGGGCCTTGCCTCATACCTCTCGAAAGCTTCTTTCCCTACGAGCGGAGAACGACCATGAAATTCGAGACCCTGATGCTGCAGTGCCTGTTCACCGTCTGCCTGCTGGTCGGCGTGCTGACCCTGGGTGCCATGCTGACCTCGCATGCGAACGCGTCGACTGTCGCCGCCGGCCACGCTCACGTCATTGCAACGGCGAACCGGGCAGCTTGATTTCCACGTCACCAATACAAGGTATTTCCATGCGAATCGTTCCTCGTGTTGCCTTTGGCCTGGCCCTGGTTGTGGGTTGCGCACCGGCGTTCTGCCTGGACAAGACCTTGCCGATTCCGCCTTCGGGTGTGATCGGCGTCGAGGAGGCGATGTTGTCGCCCGACTACTGGATCGCGAAGGCGCCGGCGCCGGATAAGCTCATTCTCTCGAAGAGCCAGATCGATGCGCAGAACGCGCGCATGTTCCAGGACGATCCATCGATGTACGACTTGCGCAAGATTGGCCCGACACTGACGCGCGCCCAGGTCGAGGGCTGGATCACCAAGGTGTCGAAGCTGCCGGCCAAGCCGCTCTTCGACATCCACGATCAGCCGGTGCCGAAAGCGACGGTCGACACCGTGGTCGCGAGCATCGCGCTGGACAGGATTCCCGCAAGCGCGCCAACCCGCTATGGCATGGCCGTGCATCGTGTGTCGTTGCGCAATTTCCCGACCAATATGAAGGTCTTCACCCTGAAGGGCGAACCGGATTTCGAGAGCTTCCAGGAAAGCACGATCTTCCCCGGCGACCCGGTGGTCATCGCGCACACCAGCCTCGATGGCCAGTGGTTCTTTATCGTCAGCCCGCGTTACGCCGCTTGGGTGGAGGGTTCGGCGATCGCCGAGGGCAGCGCCGGGGAAGTGCTGGCGCATGCGGAGAAGACCCCGTACCGCGTGGTGACCGGCGACAAGGTGCGCACGGTGTTCACGCCGGAAGCGCCCGCCGTTTCCGAACTGCAACTGGACATGGGCACGCGCGTGCCGCTGGCCAACCTGCCGCCGGACCAGCCGGTGAACGGGCAGGGGCCGTATGTGTCCTGGACGCTGGACCTGCCGACGCGTGCCGACGACGGCTCGCTGCATTTCCAGCCGGCGCTGCTGCAACGCACGGCGGACAGCTCGCCGGATTACCTGCCGCTGACCCAGGCGAACATCATTCGCCAGGCCTTCAAGTTCCTCGGCGAGCGTTACGGTTGGGGCCACCTCTACAACGGACGCGACTGCAGCGGCTTCGTTTCCGATGTCTATCGCAGCATGGGCGTGCAGATGCCGCGGAACACCGGCGACCAGGCAACCAGCCCGGCCTTGCAACACCGGCTGTTCACCGCGAAGGACAACCACGAAACGCGCATGAAGGCGCTCGCGGAAGCGCAGGTCGGCGACCTGATCTACATCCCCGGCCACGTGATGATGTTCCTTGGCCGGGTCAATGGCGAACCGTACGTCATCCAGGACGTCGGCGGCACCGTCTTCCTCGACGCCACCGGCAAAAAACGCTGGACGAAGACCAACGAAGTGTCGGTGACACCGCTGCTGCCGCTGCTGATCGACGAGAAGCTTTCCTATGTCGACGCCATGACCAGTCTGGTGCGCATCCGGCCGTAGCGCATCGCACCGCGCGCGGGTAACAATGGTGCCCGACATCCCGTTGTTCTTACTTCCGAGGAGACTTCATGCGCCACACCTTGTTCGCCGTCCTGATCGCGCTGGCGCTACCTGCCGCCGCCATTGCACAGTCCACGCCCGACGCCATTGCCACGGCCCTGAACGACCCGGCCCGCAAGGCGGATGCGGTCAACGATGCCCATCGCAAGGCGGCCGACGTGATCGCTTTTACCGGGATCAAGCCCGGCAGCAAGGTGCTCGAGCTGATCCCCGGCGGCGGCTACTTCAGCCGCGCCTTCAGCGCGGTCGTCGGCCCGAAGGGCCATGTCTATGCGGTCTTTCCCACGGCCTACGAAAAGGTCGAGCCGGGTTTCGCGGACAAGCTGCGCGAGGTTGCCAAGCAGCCTCACTATGGGAACATTGAAGTGTTACTGCAGCCCGCGGATCAGCTTTCCGTGCCGGCTCCCGTGGACCTGGTGTTCACCTCGCAGAACTATCACGACTACCCGGACAAGTTCATGGGCAACGTGGACCCGGCGGTACTGAACAAGCAGGCCTTCGCCGCGCTTCGTCCCGGCGGCCTGTTCGTGATCATCGATCACGCCGCGGAAGCCGGCTCGGGCATGCGCGACACCGACACGCTGCACCGCATCGATCCGGCCATCGTGAAGAAGCAGGTGGAAGCCGCGGGCTTCGTCTTCGACGGCGAACTGAACGTGCTGCGCAATCCCGCCGACACCCACACCAAGGTCGTCTTCGACAAATCCATCCGCGGCCAGACCGACCAGTTCATCTACCGGTTCCGCAAGCCGGCTGCCTGATAGCGGCTTGTTAGCAAAGGGGTCAGTTCACCCTGACTCCTTTGTTTCATGGTCTTATTCGATCGGGCTTAAAGGTTGTACTTCCTCCAGATCAGTCCGCCGAGCACGCCGCATAGAAGGCCGCCGACGAAGAACCCCCGCAGCAACTCGAGCTCGTCGCTCGAATAGTAAAGAATCGCACCGTGGTTGCTTCTCTGGATGACGTGGCCGGTGGCGGGATCGGGCTGTCGGGGCAACGTTCGCTGGTAACTATATTCAAACGAAAACGTGGCGCTTATGCCGACGATTGCGGTGACGCAAAGTCCATAGGCCAGCGGGCGTATGGCCATGTTGTTCGCCTTTGATGGTTTATCGGTGTTTTTCATTCGGATCGCCTATCGACGCCGACTGCATGCCCGCGTGTCTATCAAGGCATCGACGAAGTCGCCTAACGTCGCCAGGTTCGCCAAATCCCGCCTCAACGGGACTCCCAGTCGTTCCTCGATGTCCCGTAGCGCATTTTCCGCTCCGAGATCGCCATCCATGGATCGAAATTCAGGTCCGCCAAAGACCACCAATACGTCATCGCCAGGCACGAAGTGCGGGCTTGGCCAACGGATCTGTGTTGAGAGGACTTCACCGATGATCGCTGCAAGCGCCTGCCGGTCACCGCCGCCCCAGACATCCAATGAACTTGCCGTCCTGTTTCCCTGTTGGGAACGAAGCTGGCTAAAGAATGAAAGATCTGGACCGAGCCACCTCACGCCGATGAAGAACTTCTTCCATCGATTGGTGGGCGGGTAGTGGGGCGGATAACGAAGTGGCTGGTCGGGGCCCATTGTTTTCAACGCTTCAAACCGAGGGGGCGGCGTGGCCCCTTTGCTTTATTCGGCGCCGGATACGGCGATATGCCTGGAACAGCAGGAACCAGACCAGGGCATTGATGAGGATGGCGAGTGCGTCGGTGATCCACAGGCTGGTGAACGCGCCCGGACTGAAGGCCGGCAGCGTGTGCTGGGCGATGAAGAAGCCGACGATGTTTCCCGGGAACAGCAGGACGAAGGTGATGGCGAGCAAGGGCAGGGCGTACTGTCCGGCCCATGGGGAAACCAGCAGCATCCACGCAGCCCAGTGGCCGATGGCCTGGGCTATGGCGAACACGATCCATAGTCGCTTCATCTTGTTCCTGTCGCGGCATCCGCGGCCTGTCGATCGCAGATCCGAGCATGGCATGGCGAGGTTGTCGCCGCCTACATGGAATATAAGTATGCGTTTTTGATTGATTTTCCGTCCGCGGGTCCGTCGCTGGAAAAAATGGCCGACGATGTCGATCTGGCCGGTGCCCGTTCGTCGTTAAGAAGAGCGTCCCTTTCCCGTCGACGGTGACCCATGACCCTGAAACTCTACGCCCACCCTTTTTCCTCGTATTCACAGAAAGTCCTGGTGGCGCTGTACGAGAACGACACCCCTTTCGAATGGCGCCTGCTCTCGGGCGAGAACCCCGAGGTACTGGCGGACTTCGCGGCGATGTGGCCGCTGCAGCGCTTTCCCGTACTGGTCGACGGCGATCGCACGGTGACCGAGGCGAGCATCATCGTCGAGTACCTCGGCCTGCATCACCCGGGGGCGGTATCGCTGCTGCCGGCGGATCCGGCCGTCGCCCTGGAAGTCCGCGGCATGGACCGCTTCTTCGATAACTACATCTCGACGCCGCAGCAGAAGATCGTCTTCGACAGCCTGCGCTCCGCGCCAGAGCGCGATCCTCGCGGCGTGGCCGACGCCCGCGGCATGCTGGATACCGCTTACGCCTGGCTGGACAAGGTCATGGCGAGCCGGGAGTGGGCGGCCGGCGAGGAGTTCAGCCTCGCCGATTGCGGCGCCGCGCCCTTCCTGTTTTATGCCGACTGGACACATCGTATCGACACCTCGTTCACCAACGTGATTGCCTACCGGCAACGGCTGTTGGCGCGCCCGTCGTTTGCACGCGCCGTTGACGAGGCGCGGCCGTATCGTCCCCTTTTCCCGCTTGGTGCCCCCAACCGCGACTGATCCCCACAGGAGACCGACCATGAGCCATGAATCGACCCTTGTTTCCGCCGTCGAGCTTGCGAAGCGCAATGGGATAACCATTCCAAACGAGAGCGCGGAATACCGTCGTGCGCGCAACGCACTGCTGGCCGAGGAGATCGAGCTGCGCCGGCATATCGAACGCGTCGCCGAACAGCGCCGCGCGCTGCCTCCCGGTGGCGAGGTCACCGGAACCTATCGCTTCCAGGGCGAAGCCGGAACGTTCGATCTCGCCGGCTTGTTTGGCGACAAACAGACCCTCGTCGTCTACAGCTATATGTTCGGCCCGCAGCGGGAGCGGCCGTGCCCGATGTGCACTTCGCTGCTGAGTGCATGGGACGGCGAGGCGCGCGATGTCGAGCAGAAGGTGGCGCTTGCCGTGGTCGCGCGTTCGCCGATCGAGCGTCTTGTCGCGTTCAAGAACGAACGCGGCTGGCGCGGCCTGAAGCTGTACTCGGATACCGATGGGCACTACAGCCGGGATTACCACGGCATCGGCAAGGAAGGCGGCGACGATGCGGCACTCAATGTGTTCACGCGGCGCGATGGCGTGATCCGTCACTTCTGGGCCGGCGAGATGGGTTTTGAGACCGCCGATCCCGGGCAGGACCCACGCGGTGCACCGGACCTCATGCCGATCTGGACGATTTTCGACATGACCCCAGAAGGGCGGGACAGTCACTGGTATCCCAAGCTCAATTACTAGAAGGATTGCCCTGATTTCGCCAGATTGCTTGCCGATAAAACTCCGTATGGGACATTAGGGTTGGGCAGCCTCAATCCCGACCACTTGAAAGGAGTCTTATGAATCGTCGCGATCTGTTGAAAGGTGTCGCGCTGGGTGCGGCAGCGCTCACGCTGTGTAGCAGGACCTCGCTGGCCAGCGCCAATGACCTTGAAGTCCGATTGGCGGAGCTGGAGCGGCAGCGTGGCGGGCGACTGGGTGTGTCCATCCTGGATACCGGTAACGGGCGGCGGCTTGCCTACCGTGCCGGTGAACGGTTCCTGATGTGCAGCACCTTCAAGTGGCTGGCAGTGGCCGCGGTATTGGCTCGCGTGGATCGCGGTCAGGAGCGGCTCGACCGGCGCGTCGTCTTCGGCAAGGAGGTGCTGCTGTCGTATGCGCCGGTCACGCGTCTGCACGCCGGTGGGCAGGGTATGACGGTCGCCGGGCTTTGCCAGGCGGCCATTACCGTCAGCGACAACACGGCGGCCAATCTCCTGCTGACCAGCCTGGGCGGGCCGTCGTCGGTGACGAGCTTCGTGCGCTCACTGGGCGACCCGACGACACGGCTCGACCGGACCGAGCCCGAACTCAATGTCGGTGCACCGGGGGATCTTCGGGATACCACGACACCGGATGCCATGCTTGGCGACCTGCGGAAATTATTGTTGGGCGATGTCCTTTCCGAAGGCTCGCGCAACCAGCTCGAAGCATGGTTGCGCGCAACCTCCACCGGCAACGACACGCTGCGCGCCGGCATGCCGCAGGGTTGGATGGTCGGCGATAAAACCGGTAGCGGCAGCCACGGCGAACGCAACGATGTCGCGATCGTCTGGCCACCGCAGCGCAAGCCATTGCTGATAGCCGCCTACTACGTCAATCCGTCGATCGACGACACCGGCCGCAACAGCGTGCTGGCCGACGTTGGCCGCATCGCTGCAGGCACCTGATCTTCCCTTCTCCTGGAGGGAGAAGGTGCCCGCAGGGCGGATGAGGGCGAGCCAGACGAAGCGGCACGCTGGCTCCCCCTCACCCCAACCCTCTCCCTCCGGGAGAGGGAGACGAGCTGGCTCCGATCAGGCTGGCGGGAACGGTACGCGTTGCTTCAAGACGAAGACACGTGCGAAAAGCCAGCGCCGTGCGAACCACCATCGGGCTGGCTGCGCGACCGGCAGGAGGTAAGTCTGGTGATAGCAGGATCGCGCCAACCAGGAGCTGGAGCTCGAGCAGGGCGAGAAAAACATCCAGGCCGACGGTGTCGATGTAGAACGCGGTGGACAGGGTTAGCGGGCTGGCGCAGAAGAGCAGGACCGCGCACATCGTCGCCACGCGACGCATCGGCGTGCGCCAGTCCTGGCGTGCCCATTCCGCTTCGAGATTCCTCGGTGCGAACCATTCGGGATCGAACCAGTTCATGCCATTCTCCGGTCGTCCATTGAGGGTTTCCTAGAGCTCGATCCGTGTCTGCAGGAAGTCCAGGTACTTCGGATCGTCTTCCATGAAGATATCCATGCCGGCGCCCATGTAGGCGCGGGTCAGTTCATCGGCTGCCTTGTCGGCATGTCCGAGGTCCAGGTACGCCTGGCCGAGGCGCAGATGGATGAAGGGATTGCCCAGTCCGTCGGGGCACTGCACCGCGGTCTCGAAGCTCTGCTTCGTGCTTTCGGCATCGCCCAGATGGAAATGCATATCGCCGATGGCGACATACAACCACGTTGCCGCCACCCAGTTCCCGTGGGGAAGAGGTAGCAGCCGCAGCGCTTCGAGGAAGCGGGATTTCGCTTCCTCGTAGTTTTCCTCTTCGGCCAGCGCGTCGCCCTCGGCGGACAGCCGCTCGATTTCCGCGTAGGTGGCCTCGTCGAGTTCCGGTAACGGGTCTGTCATGGGCTGCTTCCGATGGGGGCGTGGCGATACTGCCATGAAGGATGGGTGCTTTCCCATTATTTCGCGGAATCCGATGGACAGCGGGGACGGGTCGGCGTATCTGTTGGGCGGGGGCTGGCAAGGAGGGTTTCGCGATGACGATATCGGTCTTTGTCGGCGTCAGCGTCGACGGCTTCATGGCGCGGCCCGATGGCAATCTCGACTGGCTGCCGGAGGGTGGCGGCGAACCGCACGGCTATGACGAATTCATCGCCGGTGTCGATGCCATCGTCATCGGGCGACATACGTTCGAGAAGGTCCTGACGTTCGGGTCCTGGCCTTACGGCGACAAGCGCGTCGTCGTCCTGAGCAGCCATCCGGTCGACCTGTCCACCGTGAAGGGTGGCATCGTCGAATGGATGGACGGGCCGCCGGTCGAGATCGCCACGCGACTGGCCGCCAGTGGCGCGCATCATCTTTACGTCGACGGTGGCATCACCATCCAGCGGTTCCTGCGCGACGGGCTGGTCCGGCGACTGGTCATCACGCGCGTGCCCGTGCTTATCGGGCAAGGCATCCCGCTCTTCGGCGCCTTGCCCGGCGACGTTCGCCTCAGCCATCTGGCGACCAGGCAGTATCCGAGCGGCCTGGTCCAGAGCGAGTATCGTATCGACGCCTGATCGTGGCGGTCGTCGGGTCCCGCATGTACGATCGGGGTGTTTGCGGGGAACGGCGGACCAGGGCATCGAAGGGGCGACGATGACATTGCTGCATGAGTTCACCGAGACATTCCTGCTGATCGTCGCCGGCCTGTTCCCGATCATCGATCCGCCGGCCTCCGCTCTGATCGTGCTCAGCCTCGTGCCGCACGCCACGCCGGCCCAGCGTGAGGACCTCGCGCGGAGCATCTCGGTCAACAGTTTCTTTATCCTGCTGGTGTCGCTGTCGATCGGCGCCTATGTGTTGTCGTTCTTCGGTATCTCCATTCCCGTGCTGCGTGTTGCCGGTGGCCTGATCATCGCCATGGCCGGCTGGAACCTGCTGCAGTCGCCGGATGAGGACGATCCCGGCGAGGACGAGCAGGCTGTCCAGGTGAACGCGCACACCGGGTCGTTGCGCGCGAAAGCGTTCTATCCGCTGACCCTGCCGTTCACCGTCGGCCCGGGATCGATCGCCGTGGCGATCGCCCTCGGCACCGGTTCGCCGGAGTCCGGGCTTTTGCCCGCGCATATCCTCGGCGTACTCGCTGCCCTGATCGTCCTCTGCGTGAGTATCTACGTTTGCGTGCGTTTCGCCGCCCATATCGAGAGACTGCTGGGGACGATCGGCACCAAGGTCGCCATGCGCCTGTTCGCCTTCGTGATCTTCTGCATCGGCGTGCAACTCCTGTGGTCGGGCTTGTCGGTGCTGTTGGCTTCAGTGCACATGAAGTAGCGCATTGCCCTGGTTTGCCCGAGGGGAGCATCATGGCTGCTGCTTTCAGGCCAATCCGACAAGAGGAAACGTCATGTTCGACATGAAGAATCTCAGCCGTCTGAAGAAGCTGGACGAGAATGCACCGGAGGGCATGAAGGCCTTCTGGGCTTTCGACAAGGCGGCATTTGCCCAGGGCGCGCTGACGGTGCGCGAGAAGCAGCTGATGGCGGTCGCCGTGGCGCTGACGACGCAGTGTCCGTACTGCATAGCGATACACAACAAGGCGGCTCGCGACGCCGGTGCCACCGATGCGGAACTGGCGGAAACCGCCCTGGTGGCCGCGGCGATCCGCGCCGGCGGTGCCATCACGCATGCCACGCATCTTTACGGCGACTGACGATCCGGGAGGGTGGCGGCCACTATAATCGGCGGATGGATAATCGCCCCCGCTCCGTGGTTCCATCCCTGCTCGACGATGTGCGACGCGATGGCTTCCGTTTCGTCACGGCGGCGGCGATGCGGCCGCTACTGGAGGCCGTGCACGCGCTATCGGACTGGATAGCCTTCGCGGACAGCTGGAATCGACTTGCGCCCGATACGTATCTCGCGGCGACGGGCCGTTTTCGCCGACGTCGGCACGCGACATTCGCGGTGACGGCGCCTGACCGGGTCGCCGCCGCGCCTCATCAGGCTCATTACCAGGCCTTGAGCTACAACAGACTGCAAGGCGATATCGAGCGCTGGTTCGAGCCGATCGAGCCAGCCGTGGCATCGGGCGCGAGCCTGGGCGCCATCCTCGGTTTCTGTGCACGGTTCTTCGGATCGCTGGCACCGTCGGTCACCGGCTGGCATGTCGAGGTGCATCAGTTCCGCATCGAGGCAAGCGCGGGCGAGGCGGGCGAGCCCACGCCCGAGGGCAGTCACCGTGACGGTGTCGATTTCGTGCTGGTGCTGCTGGTCGACCGGCACAATATCGCCAGCGGCACCACCACCATTCACGCGCCGGATGGTCGCCTGCTGGGCGATTTCACCCTGACCCATCCGCTGGACTCGGCGCTGATCGACGATCCGCGCGTTTTCCATGGCGTCACGCCCGTCCTGCCACTGGTTCCCGACGAACCGGCGCACCGCGACGTGTTGGTGGTGACGTTCCGGCGGCGTGCCCAGGACTGAGCGCGTCGCCGGTCTTGTCGCTAAAAGCGTGATTAGATCGAGATAAATAGCGCTCGCACCCCATGCACGGCTGGGTTACCCTCGGAAATCGACAGGGCATCGCATGGGGTAGTGGATCATGGGTCTGAAGACATTCCTGGTGGCGACAGCCATCGCCGCCGGTTGCGCGGTTTCCGGCATGGCGCTCGCGCAGGAGAGCAATACGCTCAGTGCGCAGGAGAAGGCGGACGGCTGGCAACTGCTGTTCAACGGAAAGAACCTGGACGGCTGGCACTCGTACCTGGAGAAGGCCCCGGGCAAGGACTGGAAAGTCCAGGATGGCGCCATCCTGCTGGAGAAGAACAAGGGCGGCGACGAGAAGGATTTCATCGACCTGGTGACCGATGCCGAGTTCGAGGATTTCGATTTCAAGGTCGAGTGGAAGATGAGCCCCTGCGCCGACAGCGGCATCATGTTCTACGTGCACGAGTCGCCGGAGTACCAGGAGACTTACGAGACTGGTCCGGAGATGCAGATCGCCGATCTCGCCTGCACTGTTCCCGATAGCCGTGTGCTGTATCAGCGCTCCGGCGATATCTTCGACCTGATCTCCTCCGATGTGGAACGGGTCAACGAAGCGGGTCAGTGGAACCAGTTCGAGATCGTTTCGAGCAAGGGCCATCTGCAGCTCTTCCAGAACGGGCACAAGGTGATCGAGACGACGCTATGGAACGACGACTGGAAGAAACTGGTGGCGCATACGAAGTTCGCGAAGATGCCGGGGTTTTCCAGGTACAGGAAGGGCCACATTTCCCTCCAGGGCAATGAGGACAAGGGCGAAGAGCCGATTCGCCTGTGGTTCCGCAACATCAAGATCAAGAAGCTCTGAGCCATCCATGGGATGGCTTGAGGGACCGTCATGGCGGACACTGGGCGTGTAACGACAGGATCCGCCCATGACACCCGCGGCCGCCGCACAATTGTTGAAAACCACCGCGGAGAACCTCCGCGGTGAGTGCAGGCAACTTTCCCTGAAGGGCCCCCGCGCCCTGCTCAGCGCCAAGACGGTGGGTTCGGTGGTGTTGTCGGTGTATCTGGCCGATCTGTTCCACCTGGAGGATCGCTGGTGGGTGGCGCTCAGCGCGTTCGCGGTGGTGCGCGGCGAGTTCGCGGTGTCGGCCTGGCGCATCGCCGATCGCATGGTGGGGACGGTGATCGGTGCGGTCGTGGGTGCGCTGGTCGCCCGGTCGCTCCCCGGGTCGGCGTGGATGTTCGCCCTGGCCCTGGCGGCCATCGCCGGTCTTGGCTTGTACCGGACCATCGGTTCGCCGCGCAGCTACGGCTGGATCCTGGGCACCATCACCGCGCTGCTGGTCGTCGGCGAATCGCGCGAAACCACGGATATTGCCGCCCTCGCGCTGCGCCGCGTCGGCGATGTCGGGGTGGGCGTCCTCTCGTCCCTGATCGTGCTCACGGTGGTCCATGGGGCGGTATACGCCATGCGCCGGTGGGGCAGGCAGTCCGCCGCCGATCCGGTGGGGCTGCCTGTGGCGCCCGTTGCGGCGGACGCGGAATCGCAGGCGGGAGGCTGGACCATGCGACGTCTGCGCGCATTGCAATCGTTGCAGGGGGCGATAACGATCGGTGGCTTCGGGCTGTTCGTCTGGCACGACCAGTTCCCGGATTTCCCGCAGGTGCTGATCTCGATCGTGGCCGTCCTGCTGGTGCCGCTGCCAGCCTTGTTGCGTGGCGATGGCGAGAGCGTCGTCGGCATGCGCATGGCCAACCGGATGCTCGGCTGCCTGTTCGCGGCGCTGCTGGCGGTGATCCTGCTGCCGGTCATCGGCAATGTCCCGCTGCTATGCATGCTGGTACTCGCCGGCGGGGTCTGGCTGGCGGCGCACATCCAGGCGGGATCGGGCGCCACCAGTTACGTCGGCACGCAGTTCGGCATCGGCTTCATCGTCATCTTCGTCCAGGACCAGCGCTGGTCGACCGATGTCTCGGCCGCGGGCTATCGCCTGCTGGCGATCGTGATCGGCCTGACCGGCCTTGCCGTGGTCATGCTGGTCACGGCAAGGCTGAGGCGCCGCCTGGCGGGCGCCGGAACCGTGCCTTTGTAAGACGCGCCGGAGTCACCCGTGGCTGTGGGCTGCCGGTATGGTGCGCACAAGGTGGGCGCGCGTCCGCGCCGCGACGATGCGCAGCAGAAGGCCGGCAACGACGACGGCAATCGCGCCGGCGATCAGCGCCGACCCGGAGTAGGCGACGAAGAAGCACCACACCGCGAGCACCCAGGCGGCGGCGCTCTTGCTCGCACTGGTGAGCTCGTCGCGGGTCGCCCCATAGATCACGCGGGCCGCGCAGCGCGTGCAGATTTCCGCATGCGCGGAAATGGCCGTACCGCATTCACCACAAACAGGCTGAGCCATGCTGGATTCCTCTTTCCCCTGGAGGCGTTCCCCCTCCTGCGTTATCGGCAGGCAGGGGCGGGGCTTTAAGGGGAACCGGCAGGGGCCATAGGGACCGGTCCAGGGACGATTTGGGGGGCTCAGGTCATCGTCAGGTTCACGGAATCAACCTTTTTAGGCGAAGTCAGGGCTATCTGACCGCTCGCGGTCAGGCCGTCGCCGCCTGCGCGTGGCTGACCCGGTTGCGCCCTTCCGATTTGGCCCGGTATAGCGCCTCGTCCGCCTGGGCGACGAGGGACTCGAAGGCGGTGTCGCGATCGGCCATGGCCACGCCGATGCTCGTGGTCACCGGGATGGCGTGTTCGCCGAAATGGGCCGGCGCTGCCGCCAGGGCCGAGCGCAGGTCCTCGGCCAGGTCCATCGCATCGCGAAGCTTGGCGTTGGGCAGGGCCAGGACGAATTCCTCGCCGCCGTAGCGGCTGGCCAGGCTGCCTGGCCAGTGGGCGCTTTCATGGATCACCCCGGTGACGTGCTGCAGCACGGCGTCACCGGCTTCGTGGCCCCAGGTGTCGTTGATCTGCTTGAAGCGGTCGAGGTCGAAGATCAGCAGGGCGAAGGGCTGCCCGCGCTGGCGGCAACGCTTCAGGGCCTGCGCGCCCATGGTGATGATCGCGCCGCGATTGAGCAGACCGGTCAGGCCGTCCAGCCGCGCGATCCGGCGCAGGTCGACCATCAGCCGCTCGGTGACCAGCAGGAGCATGGCGAAGTACATCGCCAGGCCGATCAGGATGCCGACGATATAGGTGGCGGCGACTGGCGAATTGGCCTTCATGACGTCCTGGCCCGCCAGCGGCGACACGGGCGTGAACAACCGCATGGCGTAGTAGATGCCATCGAGCAGCATGATCGCTGCGGTCATCCGGCAGCTGATCCGGATTTCGCGTGGCGCGTAGCGCAGTAACAGCACGATGCCCCACACGTCCCAGAGGATGGCCTGGAGGCTCACCAGGGTGAAGCGCATGCCGAGGTCCGGCATAACGAAGGCGTACCAGCCCATGGCCAGGCAAAAGATCGCGAGCAGGGCCAGCGCTCGCCACCATCGCCACGGGCCGCCCACGTGCATGGCCACACCGCGCAGCAGCAGGATGCTGCCCAGCGCGACGCCGCCGTTGCCGGCGACGATCGACAGGCTGTCGGGAATCTGGTTGCGCAGGCCAAGCAGCACCACGCCCGTCGTGGTCACCCACAGGCTGGTCACCCACAGGCGCAGCACGGGCTGCTCGTGCAATACCGCCAGCAGCAGGGAGAAACCGATCGATGCACCGACGCTCATGACGAAGCCGAGAACGATAACGGTGGGGACGTCCAGATGCATGGGTACTCCGCTAACTCCGTCTTCTCATGGCCAGGTGGGGATTCGGCCCATGTTACGGAATCGCGAAGCTATTTTCGTGCCAGAACCGGTCGGGGGGCTTCAACCTCGACGGCCACGCGCAGGTTGCGCTGGGCAGGGATGTCGATTCCCGCGTCCCTGACCGATTGCGTCAGTTCCTGTCGCATGCCGCAGGGTGGCCCTGGCGCCGGGAACCCCGGGCAGTCAATCGCCCAGGGCGGATTGGCGCCTTTGCAAAAAGCGGCGGACGGCGGCATCCGGCTCCAGGCCGATCGCGAGTTCATAGGCGGCGTGCGCGTCGGCATGCTCGCCCGCCCTGGCCAGGAGTTCGGCGCGTGCGGCCCAATAGGGCTGGTAACCGGCAAGGCTCGTCGCCAGTTCCGCCAGGGCCGTCAGGCCCTGCGCGACGCCGCGTACTTCGGCCATCGCCACGGCACGATTGAGGGCGACCACGGGCGAGCCGGTGAGCGCATGGAGCGCGTCGTATAACTTCAGCACCGCGGTCCAGTTCGCCTGACCGGTGCGGCAGCGATGCACATGGGCCGATTGCAGGGCCGCTTCCAGCTGGTAGCGGCCGATCATGTGCATGGCGCCGGCACGTAGCAGCACGGCCTCGGCTTCGTCGATCATCGATGTATTCCACGAGGCCGGATCCTGCTCGACCAGCGGTACGTACTCGCCGTCGCCGTTGCGCCGTGCGCCGCGTCGCGCCTCCGCATGCAGCATGAGCGCGAACAGACCGAGCGCCTCGGGTTCCCCGGGCAACAGTTCGCTTGCCAGCCGGGCCAGGAACAGGGCTTCGGCGGTGAGGTCGCGCCGGGCGATGTCGCTGCCGGTCGGGTCGGTCCAGCCCTCGGAGAAGGCGGCATAGATGGCATCGAGTACGGCGTCCAGCCGGCCGGCGAGTTCCTCCGGTTCGGGAATGACGAAAGGAATGCCTGCCTGCCGGATCTTGTCCTTGGCGCGTACGAGCCGTTTGCTCATCGCCGCGGGCGAGGTCAGGAAGGCCGAGGCAATCGTCTTCGCATCCAGTCCGAGTACGGTCTGGAGCATCAACGGCGTGCGGATGGATGCATCGATGGCCGGATGCGCGCAGACGAACAGCAAGGCCAGGCGCTGATCCGGTATGGCCGCTTCGGTCGCCGCTTCCAGTCCTTCGGCGAGCAAGAGCAACTGCGCACCGGCCGCCTGGCCGCTGCGACCGCGGCGGGCGGCATCGATCGACTTGCGCCGCGCCACGGTGAACAGCCAGGCCTCCGGATTGGCCGGACAGCCTTCCGTGGGCCAGGTGGCAAGTGCCGCCGCGAACGCCTCGGAAAGCGCGTCCTCGGCGGCGGCGACATCGCGCGTGTGCGCGACCAGGAAGGCGACCAGTTTGCCGTAGCTGCGTCGTGCGACCGCATCCGCGGTCGCGCGCGCCGTGTGGTCGCCCGCCATGCCTTCACCCATGGCTGTCGTTCACCCCGCCATCTGGAAGATCGGGCGCACCTCGACGATGCCGTGGCTCGCTCCCGGGCAACGCGCCGCCCAGGCAATCGCATCGTCGAGGTTGGCGACATCGATCAGGTAATAGCCGCCAAGCTGTTCCTTGGAGTCCGTATAAGGGCCATCCACAACGCGCGACTTGCCGTCGACCAGGGTAACCGTCGTTGCCGCGGAGACCGACTGGAGCCGGTTGCGGCCGACAAGGACACCCGCTTTGGACAAGGCTTCAGTGTAGGCGCCATAGGCGGCCACGCCTTCACGCTGCTGGGCTTCGGTCAGTGTGTCCCAGCCGGATTCGTTCGCATAGAGCATCAGTAGATATTGCATGGTGTTTCTCCTTATGAGGAAGTGACCTGATGAGCGTCGAGTTCAGCTATACCTCATCGTCATTCCGGCGCAGGCCGGAATCCAGTGGCGTTAACGCTCCAGGCGGGCCTGAATCCACTGGATCCCGGCCTGCGCCGGGATGACGAGCAGAAGCTGGCAGCTCTGCTGAGACTCAACGCTTATCAGGTGTAAGTGAGGGGAGGCAACGTGCGCTCCCATCATAGTGACGTGCGAGCAAGGGTCGTTTGGACAGGTCGCGTTGACATACCGGACCGGGCACTGAACGCAAGTTCTTGAGCGGTCCTGGGTCCCGGTCCATGAGAGCAGGCTTGGGCATGCTGTCCTTTCCCCGACACCGACCGCGCAGCCGAGGTAAACCTCATGAACCAGCCCTCCCCAGGCCGTCTTTCCGCCGAAGCCCGGTATATCGGACCTCACGATCCCCAGGCCGACGTCGATGTGACCGTGGTGTTCCGCCACGCCAGTACGCCGCAGCCTGGCGCATGGCCACGCGCGGCCATGTCGCGCGACGCATACGGCCAGAAGCACGGCGCCGATCCGGCGGCAGTCGAACGCCTGCGCGATTTCGGGCGCAAGCATGGCATGCGCGAAACCGGTTGCCAGATGGCGCGTCGCACCCTGCATTGGCGCGGTACCGCGCAAAGCATGCGTGACGCGTTCGGTGTCGATCCTGGCCAATACGAGATGGCGGACGGCACGCGCTTCGTCGGCTGTACGAAGGCGCCCCAGTTGCCCGATCCCTCGGTGATCGCGGTCCTGGGTCTGGACCGCCGTCCGGTCGCCAGGTCCCATTTTCGTCGGCCGCTGGCGCAACCGGGCACCACGTATACGCCGCTGCAACTGGGCGAGCTCTATCGGTTTCCCGCCAATACCGACGGCAGCGGACAGACGATCGCCATCATCGAACTGGGTGGCGGTTATGCGCAGTCGGACCTGGACACCTATTTCAGCGGGCTGGGAATCAAGCCGCCATCGATCGCCAGCGTCTCCGTCGACGGCGGTACGAACCAGACGGGCACCGACGCCGATGGCGAGGTCATGCTTGATATCGAGGTGAGCGGCGCGCTGGCACCGGCCGCGAAGCTGGTCGTGTATTTCGCGACGAATACCGACCAGGGTTTTTACGAGGCGATCTCGCAGGCCGCGCACGACAGCGAGAACAAGACCACGGTGATCTCGATCAGCTGGGGTGGGCCGGAGGATGGCTGGAGTGCGCAGGCGCGCGATGCGATGCAGTCCGCGCTGCAGGATGCGGTCGCGCTCGGGGTCACGGTGACGGTGGCCGCAGGCGACAGCGGCTTTGACGATGGCCAAAGCGATGGCCAGCCGCATGTCGATTTTCCGGCATCGAGCCCCTATGTGCTTGCCTGTGGCGGGACGAAACTGCTGGCCAGCGCCAGCAAGATTGCCAGTGAGGTCGTGTGGAACGAAACCAGTGCGGGCGAGGGCGCCACCGGCGGCGGCGTCAGCACGGTGTTCGCGCTGCCCTCCTGGCAAACCTCTTCCTCCGTGCCGAAAGCGGCGAGCGGATTCTCCGGACGCGGCGTGCCCGATGTTTCCGGCGATGCGGATCCATTGACGGGCTACCAGGTACGCGTCGACGGGCAGAACGAAGTCATCGGTGGCACCAGCGCGGTCGCGCCCTTATGGGCCGCCCTGGTGGCGCGGCTCAACCAGTCGCTCGGCACGCCCCTGGGCGATGCGCACGCGGCGTTCTACCAGATCGGCAGCAAGGCCTTTGGCGATATCACCCAGGGCGATAACGGCAAGTACGCTGCCGCAGCGGGTTGGGATGCATGTACCGGCCTGGGCAGCCCGAATGGTTCGGCTCTGCTCGATGCGCTCAAGACTATGTCGAAGGGTCCCGGTTGAGCGAAAGCCCGGATGCTTCGTCACATCAGGTGCTTCGCCCGCTCGTCGAACAGGCGCCAGCGTCCGTCGGCGCCCTCGATGGCGATGGCCGCGGTGTCGCCATGTTGCCTGGCGTCGAGCGCCGCGCCCATGGCGAAACGCAGCGCATCGGTTCGCGTCAAAAATCGTCTCTGCCCGTCGGCGCTGGACTTTACTGCCCAATGACCATCGGGAACGGGTTGGTAAGGTACGTCATAGGTAACCATGCGGTGCCCCTTGTCGTCGGCCACTTACCGGGTTTTGTCGCGATCATGCCGCCTTCAGTTGCTTCAGCATCTGGTTCTTGCGCGCTTCCATGCGTGCGCCCAGGTCGGTCAGTTCCTCCCTGGAAAGAAGCTTCCTCGCGTCCTTGAACATCTCCCCTTCCTCTTCCTCGATGTGATGCTCGATGAGTTCCTTGAACACCTTGGCGCGCCCGGAAAACTGGTCGCTGGCCGGATCGGTCCTGAGCAGGTCGGGAAGCACGAGATCCTCGGCGGCGCGGTGCTCCTCCAGGGCCTCGAAATACATCTTCGCCTCTTCCTTGTCGCCAGCCGACTTGAAGGCCGGATAGAAGATCTCTTCCTCGATCGTCGTATGCGCCTTGAGATTCAGCTCGAGCTGCTGGAGCAGGTCGCGACGTTTCTTCACGGCGCGCGTGGTCGACGCCTCCAGTTCGGTGAGGAGCTGCTTCACGAGCTTGTGATCGGTTTTCAATAACTGGATGGCGTCCACGTGATACTTCCTGGCGATGGCTGGGATGCGCAGGATTTCACTGTGCAGGTGAATGCGATGTGCGATTCGCGCGGTGATCGCGATCATGCTGCCGTCACCGGCCAGCCCGCCGGAGGCGACGCCGGCGGGTTCATGAGGTCAGTCCGCGAACCGCATGCCGGTTCAGTCCTGCCGTGCGAAGTTCATGTTCACCGGCTCGGCGGGAAGCGCGGGGTGCGTCATGTCCGTCACCGGTACATCGGTTCCGACGATATCGAGTTTGAAATCGTCCCCCCAGGCCTGACCCTTGCCGGATAGCAGAAAACCGAAGGCGATATCGGTGGCGGTTGCCGGCACATCCAGGACGATCTCGTAGCGCTTCCAGTCGTTGTCGCCGTGCAATGCGCGCTGGTCCATATTGTCGAAGCCGAGTGGACGCTTCTCGGTGCCGTCGATGCGCATCCACATCTGGGCTTTGCCGGCGCCCTTGCTTTGCAGGAAGCCCGAAAGCCGTATTCGCTTGCCGCGGTAGTTGCGCGCATCGATGGCCTGCATCAGCGTACCGAAGCCCGTGCTGTCGGTCCGGGCGCGAATGAATGCCTGTCTGTCGCCGGGATGCCGCGTGCCCGGTTCGCTGCCGATGTCGTAGTCGTTGGGCGCCGAACCGGCGATGTTCCAGCCTTTCGGTGGTGTGGCGTTCGCCGTCCCGGCCAGCAGGCAGCCGAGCAGGGCGACGAGGACGGTCTTCTTCATGGCGATATCCTTGGTGGGGCGTGAATCAGTGTGTCGGCGGCGTGGACGAGATCAGGTACTGCGCTACCGGGGAGGGCGGTGGCGCGATGTCCATGCTCTGGAGATAGGCGCGGGTACGGCCTTCGGCATAACCGGGCGCCCCACTGTCGATGGCGAGTGCCATGGGCGCCTGAGGGTCCGAGGCGAAATGATGCGCGCCGAGCCAGATCAGCAGGCCTGCGGCGATGGCCGCGGCGAGTGGCCAGTGTCGCGATCGACGAGCATTTTCCGCATGCGCAAGGATGCGACGATCCACGCGCGGAGCGGGAGTTTCCCGCGCGGCCCGGCGATAGAGCGAAATGAGTTCGTCCAGGGATTCATCGCTCATTGCCATGCCTCCAGCGCCGCGCGCAGCCGCTGCTGTGCATAACGAAGCCGGCTTTTCACCGTTTCTCGCGAAACGCCGGTGGCCAGTGCAATGTCCTCGAGACTGAGCCCGCCTTCGGCTTTCATGAGGAAGGCTTCGCGTTGGGGCAGGGGCAGTGTGTCGATCGCCGCGAGCAGCGCCTTGCCGAGGGCATCGTTCTGGGCATGCCGCTCGGGTGTGGGCGTCGCGGCGGGCAGGTGCTGGGCGGGATCGTCTTCCGTGGATGGGTTCAGCCCGTCGGGAGCATGCCGGCTCAAGGCCCGCCAGCGGTCAGCCGCGCGTCGATGAGCGATCGAGAAGAGCCAGGACGCGAACGACGAGGTCGGTTCGTAGCGATCCTTGCCGTTGATGACCGCGATCCAGATGTCCTGGAACACTTCTTCCGCTTCGCTGGGCCGGCTTGCCAGGCGTAGTACGTAGCGATGGAGTTTCTCGCGGTAGCGTTGATACAGGATCCGAAAGGCCTGCGGATCACCGCGGCGATACGACACCATGCAGTCCTCGTCGCTGACCGCGGCTGCATGCACAGGCTCAGTCGGCAATGCCTCGACTTGCTTATGCCATGGAAGCTGCTCTTGCAGATGCGCCAGTGCCTCGATGCAAGCCTGGGCCCAGTCGCTGGGCACGGTGTTGGCGCTGAGCATGGGCTCCCGATCCTGAGGACGATAGGTGGTAATCGCCGGAATCGGAAGAATGGGGTCAAAGCGCTGTGGACGACAACGTCCGGCGCGCTTGACCGCGAGTTTTCAGTCAGGCCTGCGGTCTGGCCAGGGCGATCGAGCGCTTCGGGTCGATCAGCAGGCGCTTGCCGTCGTCGGATCGACTCGCGCCGTCGACGATCAGGCGGATGACATCGGTCGGGGTCAGCGATGGATCGAGGGCGAGCAATTTGGCGGCGAGGTTGGTGACCTGCGGGCGCGGCGACCGTGGTGCCGGCCAGCTTGCCGCGATGGCCATCGACGTCCGCGAGCTGGAAGCCATCGGCATAGACCCGGACGCGTTTGCCGTAACTGGTGAAGTCGGTCTCGTTGCCGGCCTGGTCGACGGCGCCGACAGCCAGCACGTTGGGCAGGTCGATATCGGCGGGTATGGTCGAGGCGAGATCGAGATTGGCGTCGGCATTGCCCGCGGCCGGGATGAACAGGATCTCCGGGGCGCCGCGTATCGCCGAAGCAAGGGCGACCGATTCGGCCCTGAAGGCCTGCTTCGCGATGGCCTTGCGTTCGCCGACGTTGTTGCCGATACCTTCCGCTTCCAGCGATTGCTCGATGAAGGCCAGCGAATCGCCCCAGCTGATATTGACCACGCGCACATGCTGCGCCTTGAGGTCGTCGACAATGCGACGCACGTTGGCTGCATAACGCGCCGCCACATTGGGGGCGACAGTGTGATTGCCCGAGGCGTCGTAACGCACGGTCATCAGGCGGGCGGCGGGGTTGCCGCTGGCCGCGATCGCGTCGACGCCGTGCATGGCGTCGCTCTTCGCCGGCGGCGACCTGCCAGCGAGCTGGAAGGCATTCCGGAACAGGCTGGCATCGATACCTTCGTCCCAGACGGCGACGAGCACCGGGGTCAATCCGTTGTCCGCTTCCAGCGCCACCGAACGCGCCGACCAGATTTCCGGTTCCGTGAGCAGATGGGCGCGGACGTAGTCATCCAGCGCCGCGACGGTCTCGGCCTGGTAGCCATTGATCAGGCGCTGGTAAACCCGTACCGAGATCAGGTCGGCGGCGGCCTGCCAGGTGAGCGAGCCGGTCTGCTCGGCGATCGGGTCGATGCTGGCCTGGATCATGCCGGTCAGCAAGGTGGGCCGGTTCGGTGTTTCCGCGCGCTCCTTCATCGCCTTGATATCGCGCCGTACGGTGTCCCAGGGCATCGCGGCAAGCTGTTGCGAAAGGCTTTCGCGATAGGCGACCTGCCGCTGTCCGGGGACCGTGCCGGACATCATCGCCATGGCGACGCTGTCCTGGATCAGGCCGGATAGCAGCTTGCTGGAAAGCCCGTCGGTCGCCATGCGGATGCGGGAATCGTAATTGAGCGCCGTGGCGCCGTCGCCGCGAAGCAGGGCGAGATCGCGCAACACCGCATAGAGATCGCGCAGGGTCGCCTTGTCCTGGATATCGTACTGGCGCAGCGTTTCCTCGGCGTCCCGGCGGACCGCGGCGGCGAGCTTGTCGAAGGCTTCGTCATCGGTCAGCAGCACCGAGGCCGCCGATTCGGTCAGCGGGTAATCGCGCCGGGGCAAGATCGCTCCGGTCCTGGGCCACGATGCGTGCCCCGGGCACCGCCGGACCGGCCGCGAACGAGGCCGGCATGGCGAGCGCCAGGGCGATGGCGGCCGCGAGGCTGAAGGAAAAGCGGTTCATGCGCATACCTCCCCCGGGAGGGTCCCTGCGGCATACAAAGTAACCGAAGGGCCCTGACCGCAATATATAACGAACGGTCGGGGGCGGCGCGGGCTCCGGGACGGGCTTCAGGGGCCGGCCAGCCGCCAGGCGATGCGCGCGATCCGCTCGTCTTCACCCGATGGCATGACGGTCGCCGGGCCGATGTTCAGCCCGTCCAGGCCTTCACATATGACCGCGCGCACGGCCTCGTCGTTTTCGCCGATGCCGCCGGTGAAGACCAGCAGGTCCACGCCGCCGGGTACGGCAGCGATCGCCGCGATCTTTTTAGCAGGCATGCATGCGATGGCGCTGCGCGTCGGAAAGGGCGCTCGCCCTGTCGGACTGCCTGGTCGGGATGATCGACTCGTGAAGATGAGTCAGCCGGGACCTTCACGGCGTGAATAGTTCCCGTGGAGTTAAATTTTTACGATTTCTGTACGCGATCGGGGAACACCACTACCTGATTTCTATGCGCATGAGCCTACGATATGCGCCTGTTCCCCAACCGATGCGGCGCCTGATGGAAGCCCTCTATCTCGTGTTCTTTCCTGGTCTGCTGGTGGCCACTTTTTTGTGCGAGCCGCCGGGTGATCGCTTCAATGAAGCCGATCTTGCCCCCGACCACGAATGACTGCGACTGCATCGGTTCGATGAGACGTCGCCGGTCCGTCCGACCGGCTTGAGGAGTTTCGGAGTGCACACCTATTTCATGCAGTTCTCCTGGACCGAAGACACGCAACCCAGCGGTGATCTCGGTTATGCGTCCAACGATGCCGACGGCTATGTCGTCGTCAAGCCGGTCGCCATCCGCGCCAGCGCGCCGGTAGCGACCGCGACGCAGGAAGACTACGAGCTGGGCGGTTACGCCGGCATGTAATTCGCAAGCTTCGCGAGGCGAGGCGGTTCAGGGGCGACTGCACGACACGGGCGACCGCGGCGGAAAAAGCGCGCGGCCGCTTGCCAATGTTTTACCACTTCATGAGCCCCGCCGGGCTCCGTTTACGAGGCAAGATCATGCGACACAGCAAAGCTTTAGTATTCGCGTCCCTGCTGGCCGCCGCGCCGGTTGGCCAGGCCCTGGCCGCCGACAACGCGCCCGCCGGCGACGCCTCTTCCGCCGGTGTCGCGGCGAGCAGCGATTGCTCGCAGGGCTTCTTCTCGCGCCTGGCTGCCGCCTACCGCGAAGATGCGCAGCCGGCCGATCCGAATGCGGTCGCGCCGAAGCGTCGCGCGATGGAGTCGCCGTTCGAGTCCCCGCCGTTCCCGTCGGCCGAGTGGCAGCTCGGTGGCGTCGCCTATCCGATCGGCGTGCCGAACCTGAATTCGCAGTATCCGCTCGAGAAGGCGATGGCCTGCACCAAGGTCGGCAACTGGATGCAGCGCAACCGCATCGAGGTCTACGGCTGGATCAATCCGTCGGGCAACCTGAGCAGCTCGGATAACAGCAATTACCCGGTGAGCTACGCGACGCGCCCGAACCGCGTCGAGTTCAACCAGTTCCTGTTCCGCATCGAGCGCCTGCCGGATACCGTGCAGACCGATCATATCGACTGGGGCATGCATGTCGATATCCTCTACGGCTACGACTACCACTTCACCACGGCGAAGGGCGTCTTCAGCAACCAGTTGCTGAACAACCCGAAGCCGAACGAACCGTTGAACGGCAAGATCTACGGTGTCGATCCGATGCTGTTCTACGGCGACATCTATTTCCCCCAGGTGGCCGAGGGCATGGATGTGCGTATCGGCCGCTGGCTGTCGCTGCCGGACATCGAGGCGCAGTTCTCGCCGAACAACTACCTGGTCACCCACTCCATCCTCTATACGGTCGACCCGTATACGCAGATGGGCGTGATGACCACGACCAAGCTCAGCGACCAGTGGACGGTCCAGCTCGGCGTCAACGGCAGCAATGACACGGCGGTCTGGAACCATGCCGCCCGTCCCACGCTCCAGGCTTGCGTACGCTGGGTGTCGGCCGACAACAACGACATGCTCTATCCCTGCGCGAACAGCGTCAACGGCTCGGATTACAACTACAACAACGTGCAGATGTACGTGATGACCTGGGGTCATCGCTTCAACAAGTCGGTACACATGCTGACCGAGTCGTACTACATGTATGGCCGCAACATCCCGGGCTTCGGTCCGTACGGCACGCCGGGCGTGGTCGCCTCCTCGCCGGTTGCCGGCAAGGCCGGCGAGTACGGCATCGTCAACTACCTGAACTTCGAGCTGGATAGCCGCAACATGCTGTCGTTCCGCAACGAGTTCTACAACGACCAGAAGGGCCAGCGCACCGGCTTTGCCACGCGCTATACCAGCCACACCCTCGGCATGACGCACTGGGTGTCGCAGGACCTGGAGATCCGCCCGGAGCTGCGTTACGACCATTCCTATGACGTGGCCGCGTACGACAAGGGTGACAAGAGCTCCCAGGTCACCGCCCTGGTCGACCTGATCCTGCACTACTGAGGCAAGGAATCTCTACACCTAGGGGCCGCGGCGCCCGGCGAAGGCGCAGCGGCTCCGACGGGGATTGTCTTCATCCACCCCTCCGGAGCACCTTCTTCCAGCAGGTGGAAGGGAAGAACGAGGGCAGTCGTTCGTGCACTCCCTTCTCCCTGCGGGAGAAGGTGCTCCGGAGGGGCGGATGAGGGCGCCTCGGCGCCCTCTCCGTTTTTCGTTTCACTGGAGTCCGGCCTTCGCCGGATGTTCGATCCGTACTACTCCCTCGTCGTCGTTCGGCGAAGGCTGGACTCCAGTGTCACGTGACCGGATGTTTTTTTCGCTCGTTCTGTTTCAAGCAGTGGTGCGCTTCGCACACCATGCCTTCACTGGATGATTCGCGCCAGCAGCGCTCACCCTTCGGGCCAGCTACGCTGTTCTTGGTCGCTTCGCTCCCGGCGTCCAGCCTTCGCTGGGATGACGATCAAGATCCCTCAACGTCATACCAGCGAAGTACTCCGGCGAAGCAGCCCTTATTTTTCCAGTGCCCCATCCGTGCAACCGGCTGCCTTGAGTACCGGATTGCAGCGCGCCGCCTTCGCACCGCCTGGCAGGCTCACGGCATAACCGGTGGCTGCCGGTTCGCCCGCCGGATAATCCGTGCTCAGCATCTGCGCGCCACTGTCGATCACCGCGTCGCGGCGCGAGGTGTCGTTATTGCGGGCCTGACCCTGCTCGGGGTCGTCGGTACGCGTGCGTACCAGGTAGCCGCGCCTGACCAGGGCGTCGATCTGGTCTTTCGCGCACTCGTTGCACTCGGTGAAGGCCGCGTCCGGGTTGCCCGGCGTGGCGTTGGTGAAGATGGTGCGGCCCTTCAGCGCCGGATGGCCGTCCGTATAGACCGCTTCCATCGGCCGCTGGTCCATCAGGAACACGACCTTGCCGCGAGCCTTGGCCAGGGTCGGCCAGCCGCCCTTGTTCACGGCCTCGTCCAGCGTCGCATGTTTGCCGCGCACCTCGTCGGGAGTGACGATTTCGTTGCTCGGGAAAACCGAGGCGATTTCCTTGTCGAGGCTGTCGAACACGGCTGGCGTGAACGGCTCGGGCACGACGCTCTTGAACTGGACGTTCTTCAGCGAACCCTGCTTGGTTTCGACCAGGATGAAGATCGGCACGTGGCCCGGATGCGCCTTCGACCACGCGCGCACTTCGTCCAGGCAGGCGGTGAAGGGCTGGCAGACGGCGCGCTGGTCGATGTCCTGCACGTGCATGACCTTGAAGCCGGGCTTGTCCATGACGCCGTCGGCGACGATGGGAGGATCGGCCGGCAGTTTGGCCTGGGCGATCATCGCGGTAATCGCCGGGTGCGCATACAGGCCACCCTTGCTGTCCGCGTAGACGTCCAGTTCGATCTGGCGGACACCGTCGTCGAGCTGGCTGGTCAACGACGGGTGGCGATAGTCGAGCGCGGCGAGCACTTTCGGCGCCTTGGCCTGCATCAGTTTTGTGGCGCTCGGCGCGAAGCCGACGTGATAGCTGTTATGCGTGCCGACCACCTGGATCTGGTTGAGGTGCACGTCGTTGTCGGTGGCATGCGCGCCGAGCGAAGCGGCAAGCAGGAGCGGCAGGATGCCGTGGCGGAGCTTGGGCATGGTGGATTCCAATGAGCGGGAAGAAGTGATCAATGCGCGGCGCACAGTTTCGCGCCCGGATCGGACATCGACGGCGGCGGCACGGTCGTGCCCCAGGCGGTCGGCGCCGAGCCCATGACCAGGTGCAGGGTGCCGCCGTTGGCGATCTCGCCATGGCGGAACCAGGCGTTGTCCAGCGGCTTGCCGTTGAGCGTGGCCGATTGCACATAGCGGTTCATGCGGTCGCGGCGGAAGTTCTCCGCGGTGATCCTGAACACCTTGCCGTTGCCGAGCGTGATATTCACTTCGGCGAACGACGGGGTGCCGATCAGGTAGACGTCCTGTCCCGACACCGGATAGATGCCCATCGAGTGGAAGGCGTACCAGCTCGACATCGCGCCGGAGTCGTCGTTGCCCGGGATGCCGCCGCGTGCGTCGAGGAAGCCCTTGGACAGGTAATCGACGATGCGATCGACCGCGCGGTCCGGACGGCCGGCCCACAGGTACAGGTCGGGGATCAGGAAGCCCGGCTCGTTGGTGATGTCGAAATGGAAGTGGTCGAAGAGCACGTCGAGCCGCTTGACGAAGGCTTCGTTACCGCCCGACATCTCGACCAGCTTGCGACCGTCCTGCGGTGCGTACAGCGAATAGGTCCACAGGTCGCCTTCATAGAAGAAGTCCGGCCAGGTGCCACGTACGACGAAGTACGGATCGGCCCAGCTGCCGTCGGCATTGCGTGGCCGCAGGAAGCCCTTGATGCCTTCGCGTTCGAGCGACGGATCCCAGAGGTTGGCCCAGTTGCCGGCATGCTTCGCATACAGCGCGGCATCCTCGGTGTGGCCCAGGCCGCAGGCGACTTCGGCGATGGCATAGTCGTCGTAGGCGTATTCGACGGTACGCGATCCGGCGCGTTCGGTCGGCTGGGCGATATAGCCGAGCGTGTTGTACGTATCCAGGCCGCCGCGGCCTTCCTTGCGCGGATCGGCCGGCGGTACCGTGGCATCCTTCACCATGGCCTGGTAGGCGCTGGCGTAGTCGATGCCGGTCATGCCCTTGACGTAGGCATCGGCGACCATCACGTTCGCGTTGCTGCCGCCCTGGGTGCGGCCATTATCGTTGCCCGCGCGCGCATCGGGCATGTAGCCCTCGTGCTTGTAGATGTCGATCAGCGACCGGAGGATGTCGCGCTCGCGATCCGGCGCGATCAGGGTCAGCAGTGGGGTGGAGCTGCGGAACGTATCCCAGATGGCCTGGAAGTCGTCGTAGTGCGGCTCGTCCGACTGCCATTTCGGATTCTCGCCGGTGTGGTCCGAGGGCATCAGCATGGTGTGATAGATCGCGGTGTAGAACTTGCGGCGTTCGACGTCGTCCGCACCGGGGATATCGATCGTCGACAGTGCCTTGTTCCATTCGGCGACGGCGGCCTTGCGCACGGCCTGGAAGTTCCAGCCCGGGATCTCCTGCGCGGCGTTCCTGCGTGCCTGGTCGATGCTGACGAAGGAAATGCCGACCTTGGCCTGGATCGTCTGCCCGGCCTTGACGTTGAAATTCAGCGCCGCGCCGATCGGCTGGTCGCTGTCGGTGTGCGCATGATCGTTGGCATCGAGCTTGTCGCCGAGCCAGGTCTGGTCACCGGTGGATGCGGTGTCGGTGACCAGCGAGAAGTACACGTCGTACTCGCCGCCCTCGTTCCAGCCGCCGAGGTAGCGCCCCACGCCGTCGATCTCGTTGGGCGAGACCACCTTGACGTCGGCGCCGAGGAACTTGTGGCCTTCGGCGTCCTTGCCCTTGTTGAGGATGTGCGCGACATCGACGGTGATGTGCGCATCGCCCGCCTTGTTGAAGGTGTAGCGATGGAAGCCGGTGCGGCGGGTCGCGGTCAGCTCCACCTTCGTGTCGTAACGGCTGAGGACGGTGGAGAAATAGCCGGGGCTGGCGCTCTCGTCGCTGCGCGGCGAATGGATGTCGCCTGGAATCAGCACGCCGGTGACCGGGGCCACCAGGATGCTGCCGTACTTGCCCGCACCGCCGCTCAGGTGCAGATGGCTGAAGCCGAGCACTTCACCGGAGCTCAGGTAACCGAACTTGGCCATCTTGCCGTCGAAGCCGCGCATGTCCGGGCCGAGCTTGACCATGCCGAAGGGCACCGTGGCGCCCGGAAACGTGCCGCCGTACCAGTCGACGCCGATATACGGATCGACGTCCTGGACGTGGTCCGCCGCGAAGGCGGTGCCGGCGATGCCCGAGGCGAGCAGGCAGGCGAGGGCGAGTCGTGCGGGCCAGGCGCTGCGCGACGTGGCGCGGCGTGCAAACCGTGTCATAGAGGGGAATCCTGGTGTTCTTGGGGAATGGGGTCAGAAGGTATAGGTCAGTTCGGCGGTGTAATTGCGCGCGGACAGGTAGTAATAGGTCGGATCGATGTCCGCGCCGCTGCCCTGGATCGGCGTACGGTGGTCGAACAGGTTATTCACCGAAAGTTGCAGACGCAGGTCAGGCGCGAACCGGTAGCCTAGGTTGAGGTTGGTGTAGTTGTAAGGAACCAGTACACGGTTCGGGTCGCCGTTTGCCGCCTGTCCGGCGCCAGTGAAGCGCCGGCCGACGTACTTGGTCAGGAAGGAACCGAAGATTTGGCCCTGGTCGTAGATGAAGCCGACATCCGCGGTGGTGCTTGGCGCGTTGGCGATCAGCAGGTGGGTGGCCTTGACGTATGCGCTGTTCACGCTGCCATTGGCGGTGAAGCTGAACCCGGAATCGCCCAGTACATGGGTGAATTCCGCCTCGACACCTTTGTAGATCACGCCGCCCTGGTTGAAGAACACGTCGACCAGGGTACCGGCCGGGCCGATCGGCTCCTCGACGCTGTTCACCATGTTGTCGAAGTCGATGTAGTAGACGTCCGCATCGGCCACCGTGGTCGCCGTCTTCCAGACCAGGCCGGCCTGGTAATTGGTGGTCTTCTGCGGCTGGACCTCGGAGTTGTCGCCACCCTGGATCACGTTGACCTTCGGTGCCTGGTAGCCCATCGCCCACTGCGCGTAGCCGGCCAGGTTGGGGGTAAAGCGGTAGTTGGCCGAGAGCGAACCGAGGTTGGTGCTGAAGTGACCGCTGCCGCCGACCGGCAGGAAGTTCGACTCGCCGTCCAGCGTGCGGTCGTATTCGATGTGCTTGAAGCCGGGCACCAGGGTCAGGTTCGTGGCCGGCCGCCATTCCAGCTCGACGAAGGTATGCGTGCTGTTCGAGTGCGCATTGGTGTCGATGATCTGGTCGTTCGGCTCGCCGTGCAGCGTCGTCGGCGTGAACGTCTGCAGGTCTACCGTGACCTGGTGTTGTTCCTGGTAGGCGCGCTCGGCCCAGACACCGCCGCGCAGGGTGCTGTCGGTCCAGCCGCTGCCGAGGTCCTTCTCCACTTTCAGCATGTCGCCCCAGGCGCGGTAAGCGCTCTGGTTGACCGCGCCGGGGACACCGCCCTGGGGTAGCAGGGCCGCGTTCGGCGTCCCGCCCTTCAGGTCGACGCCGCCGGGACCGCCATCGCGCAAGCCATAGGAATACAGCTTGTTGTCCAGGCGCCAGGTGTCGTACTCGGTATGCAGTTCGACGTATTCGAAATCGGCGTGGCGTTTGTCGACGTTGTACGCGGAGAACGACTGCGAGTCCGGGTCACGGTTGAGGCCGCCGTAATCCAGGCCGTAGATGTCGGTGATCCGCTTCGGCATGGCGGTGAACGTGTTCCAGGACACCTTGTTGAAGTCGGCCACCGCGGTGATCGTGGTGTGGTCGCCCAGCGGCTGCCTGACCTTGAACAGCAGGTTGTCCTGGTGCAGCCCGGCGTCCTGCAGCAGGCCGTCCGATTCCAGGTGGCTGTAATTGACGAAGGCCTGGGTTCCGCCCGTGCTGGCGATCGTGCCCGTGTTCGCCTCGCCGGCGACCTGCCAGGTGTTGCCGGTGCCGTACATGGTGGACAGACGTCCGGACGGCTGCTCGGTGGTCGGCTCGGAGTACAGCGCCACGGTGCCGCCGAAGGTCGCGTTGCCGAGGGTGCTGGCGGTGCCGGGACCGCGGTCGACGATCACTTCGCCCAGGGTCGGCGCCGGGAAGAAGGCGGTGGTGGCGTGGCCGAACGCGCCCGGATCGCTGAAGGGGATGCCGTCGAAGGTAACGTTGTACTCGCCGTCCTGGAAGCCGCGGATGGTGCCGCTCTTGCTCGACAGGCCGGCACCGTTGGGCGAGGCGTTGACCGCCGATGGCGTCAGTTCGAGCAGGGCAAGGTAATCCGATTTCGGCGAGGCGATCGTCTGGATGAAGTTGCTGTTGAGGATCGATTCCGGCTCCATGGCCGCCAGGTTGCCCTGGGACGGCGCAAGTGCGGCGGCGCTGCCTGGCGGTGCGTGGTTCGGGTCGTCGCTGGTACCGGAAACGACGACACCCTGGAGGTTGGTGGGAGCCGATTGCGCGGCCGCACCCAAGGCGGCGGCGAGGGTCGCAAGGCCCAGGCCGAGACGGACTGCGTGATGCATGGCGTAGAAATCCCAGGTATGGGGAGCCACGCAAGCCTCCGGCTCGGCAGGCTCGCGGCTCCTCTGAATTCGCGATGGCTGACGGGGAGTGGTGTCAAACAGTAATTAAAGCTATCTTTACGTCGTGACAGCGCCATGACCCGGGGATTTCATCGATGCCGGCGAGAATGAAAGGACTTTCATGTTCGGTCGCTCGCCTCGCGTCCGGTCATCGAATAGAGCGGGCGGTGCACGCCAGGCCGGCACGCGCGTTTGCAATCGATGGAAGCCGGGCATCAAGGGGGCAGGTCATGAATACAAGTAAACGCGGGAAGGCGGCTGTGCCGGCGGCGCACGAGGACAGCGAATTCTTCCTGCGTACCAAGCAGCAACCGGTCCAGCAGCGAGCGATCGATACCTTCGAACTGATCCTCGACGTCACCGCGCGCCTGCTCGGCGAGGTGGGCGTGGAACGGCTGTCGACCAATCTGATCTGCGAGCGCGCGGGGCTGACACCCCCGGCGCTGTATCGCTATTTCCCCAACAAGTACGCCATCCTCAAGGAACTCGGTTCGCGCCTGATGGGCAGCCTGAACCGGTTCTACCTGTCGTGGCTGGACGAAGAGCGGCAGATTTCGCTGGAGGCATCGCGTGCGACGGCGGTCGCCCGCGTCAAGAAAATGCAGGAGACGATCAATGCGATCACCCTGTCCTTCCCGGGCGCCTCATGGATTCTCCGCGCAATGCGCGCGGTACCGTTGCTGCAGTCGGTCCGGCTCGATTCGCACGAGCTGGTCGCCATGCGCTCGTTCGAGGCACTGCGCAGCCGCTACCCCCATGCGGCCGACGACGACCTGTCGCTGGCGCTGCGCCTTTCCACCGAAGTGATGTATTCGGCCACCGAAATGGTCGTCGACAATCCGCATCTGGACGCCGATCGCATCAATACGGAGATCTCGGAGATGGTGGTGCGCTACTTCGATCGCTTCGCCGAGGCGGAGGAGCGCTACGCGGAGTCGGTGGGGAAGTAGCCGGGCGCTGGGGAACGGGGAACGGATAGCTTGAGGTTGCCTCGATGTCGCCTCCCCGCGCGCGCCTCAGAGCGCAAGCTTGCCGCAACCCCCACTGTTCCCCGTTCCCTGTTCCCCGTTCCCCCTGATAAAGCGCTGGCAAGCTTATTGCTTCCGGTGTCCTGTCGGACAACGGATTCACCCCATGCAACTGGATGTACGCACCCTCGCGGTCATAGGCTTTCTGGTTGCCCTTGGCCTGTCGCTGGGGTTCACCCTGCTCGGCCTCGTGCTGCGAGGACAACGCGTGCTGCGGATCTGGGCGATCGGTTTCTGGCTGGCCGCGCTGGCCGCGATCCTGCTCGGCCTGCGTGGTCACATACCGGAGGAGGTGTCGGTACTCGGAGCCAACGCGGCCATTGCGCTGTCCGGCGCGGTGATCCTGAAGGGCGTGACCGTGCATCTTGGCAGGCGCTGGCGTTGGGGCGCGCCGCTCGCTCTCGTCGGGGTATACGTCGTCCTGATCGCCTGGTTCGAGCTGGTCCGGCCGGACCTGGCGACGCGGATGATGCTGTATAGCCTGCTCAGCGCAACCTGGGACCTCTGCGCGGTCAGGCTGCTGCTGCGCTACGGCCAGAGCGAGGTTCGCCTCAGCTGCCGGATAGCCGCCGCGGTTTTCGCGCTGGATGCGATCTGTTTCCTGATGCGCCCGTTTCTGCCCCACGCTGCCGCTGCGGGTCAGGACCTGATGAATTCGGGCGGGCCGCTGGTGATGACCTATGCCTTCGGCATCCTGTTCGCGCTGGCACGGACCCTGGCCTTCATCCTGCTGGTAACCGAACGCCTGGTCGTCGACCTCGGTCACCAGGCGCGCACCGATGGCCTGACCGGCCTGCTCAACCGTAGCGCGCTGGTCGATGAAGGCCGTCGGTGCCTCGAGCGTTGCCGTATGCGTGGCCAGCCACTGGCGGTACTGATGTTCGACCTCGATCACTTCAAGCGTGTCAACGACACCTGGGGTCACGAGGCCGGCGACCTGGTGCTGTGCAGGTTCACCGGGATCGTACGCGCCGGCAGCGATGCGGTCGGCGGTGTACTCAGCCGTTACGGCGGCGAGGAATTCGTGATGGCCTTGCCGGGCGTCGGCCTGGCCGAGGCGGCGACGCTGGCCGAACGGCTGCGCCATGCGATCGCGGCGACCCGTGTACGCGTCGGCCCCGACGATATCGCGATCACCACCAGCATCGGCGTGGCGATGGCCGGCGACGATGTCGGCTTCGAAACGCTGATCTCCGCGGCCGACGAAGCGTTGTATCGAGCGAAAACGCGCGGACGCAATTGCGTGGAATGCGCCGCCGGCCTGAGCCCGGCCTGACGAGGCTCCTAAAGGAGCCTCTGATCTATTCCACGTAGGCGGCATGATGTCCAGAAGGCTCGCCACCGGTGCTGCCCGGCGCCGGCAAGGGTGGCTCCCTTACCAAGCCGGGCGGCGCCGGTGGCGGGCCTTCTGGACATCACCCCATCATTAAATAAAAACAAGATGTTGGGGCCGTTGCTGTAAGCGCGCAGCTCGCCGCCGGGCCGCCTCGACAGACGTCCAGTCTGCCTTCGCCGACCCAGCGACGATCTGCGCGCTTACAGCAACGGTGACGCCTGCGTGGAATAGATCAGAGGCTCCTTAGGATCCTCTGATCTATTCCACGTAGGTGGCATGATGCGTGGAATGCCTGTGCTTGCTAAAGCGCGCTTACCGCATCCCAGTGCATGAGGTCGTGGACGCCGGTGCGTCCGACTTTGCGGAAACCCAGGCGATGGTAGAGCCGCTGCGCGCGCGGATTGTCGTCGGCGACATGCAGGGAGAGACCGGCGCCGTTGTCGTAGGCCAGGCGCTGTATCGCGCGTAGCAGGGCGCTGCCGATACCCCGGTTGCGCCAGGCGCGCTCCAGGGAAATATCCACGACCAGGAAAAGCGGTTTTCGGCGGTAGAGATAAAGGCGGCCGACAGGCTTCCCTTCATGCTCGATCAGCAGGAAATCCGTGCCGGCGAAGACGGTGACATAGTGGCTGTGCTGCAGGGCGAACTGGCTGTCGAGGAAGGCCGTTTTCACGGTCTCGGAAAGACCGGTTGCGGCCAGTTCGCCTTCGCGTACGTCGCCGTATAGCTTGCGCAGCCAATCCAGGTCCGCGTCGCGGCAGGCGCGCAGGCCGATGGAAGGCATGGCCTTGAGCGGGACCAGTCCGGACGTGTCGACTGGCGAGGTCGGAAACGGCGGCAATGTCGTGTTGGCGATCATCGGCGGGACAGCCTGGGACGAAATGTCCCATAACGCGCCCTGCGGATTTTCGCCTACGCTGTTTCCGCAGCCTGGTTTTGCGGGCGCGAATTAACGCGCATGCCCGGCGGTTTCGGGGCGGCGATTCCCTGCGGTGCGCGGGCGTGCCTTGCGCGCGCCGCGCGGTTCATGGATGACAGGCGCGACGCCCTCGGCGGGAAGCTTCCCGCAGCTTGCCAGCGCCCGGAGGCGGGACGGGTCGGAGGAACCGTAGTCGCGTTTACCCTTGTCGACTTGCATGTTGGCTGCCAGGCGGGGTGGGGCCTTTGAGTGTGTGTCCGATATCGTGACAAGGTCATTTCGACGACGTGAATGCAGCTTTTACATTTGCGCCGACCGGTCGGGCAACGCGGTAGCCGCCGGGCCGGGTCTGGCGGTACGCACGCCGGTCGGCTTGCCGGCGTCCCTGCGCGTGCACGGCATGCGGCCTGGTTTCGTGCGGTCCAGGGAGCTCTTGATCGGGGGTTCCCTGGCCGCAATGTCCATGCCGATAAGCCGATGGCGGGTGAAAGCGTGCCGGGAGGCTGAACAACGTTCGTCATCACCACGCAGGAGCATCGCCATGAGCCATAACCATCCGCGCCGCGCGCTCGTCGTCATCGATGTGCAGAACGAGTACGTCACCGGCAACCTCCGCATCGCCTGGCCACCGGTGGAGGATTCCCTGCGCCATATCGGCGAGGCGATGGATGCGGCCCATGCCGCGGGCGTGCCGGTCATCGTCGTCCAGCAGACCGCGCCGGCCCAATCGCCGCTGTTCGCGACCGGATCGCATGGCTGGGAACTGCACGAGGTCGTAGCCCGCCGTCCCCGCGATCATTTACTCGGCAAGCCACTGCCGAGTGCGTTCGCGCAGACCGACCTGGCCGCCTGGCTCGATGCCCACGGCATCGACACCCTGACCGTCGCCGGATACATGACGCACAACTGCAACGACACCACGATCAAGCACGCCTTCGATCGCGGCATGCAGGTTGAGTACCTGCTCGATGCGTCGGGCAGCGTGCCGTATGCGAACCGGGCCGGGTATGCGAGCGCGGAAGAAATCCATCGGGTGTTCGCCGTGGTCGAGCAGTCGCGTTTTGCCGCGGTCTTGAATACCGCCGAGTGGATCGAGTGCCTGGCCAGTGGTGCATTGCCGGAACGCGACAATATCCATGCCTCGCATCAACGCGCGTTGGCGATGGAGAAAGCGAAGGCGGCCTGAGCGCGAGCTGGTCTCCCTCGCCCGGAGGGAGAGGGTTGGGGTGAGGGGGAGCCAGAGTGCCGCTTCGTCTGGCTTGCCCTCATCCGCCCTGCGGGCACCTTCTCCCTCCAGGAGAAGGGAAGAGCCGCGTGGCAGCTCACGATCGAAAGCTCGCCACAGGACGTCGGTACCCTTCACAATGCACGGATGAGCGAGTCACCAGCGCCTTGGTTCCTGTACCTGATCGAGTGCCGTAACGGCGCGTACTACGCGGGCATCACCAACGATGTCGATGCCCGCTATGCGACCCACCTCGCCGGTCGCGGCGCTCGTTACACGAAGGCCAATCCGCCGCTGCGCCTGCTCGGCGCGAAAGCGTACGCGGATCGTTCCGCCGCGGCGCGCGCGGAATGGGCGATCAGGCAGTTGCCGCGCGAGCGCAAACTCGCTTTCCTTGAAGAGTGATCAGGCCGCGGGCACCAGTCGCAACAAGGTGATCTCCGAAGGCACGCCAAACCGGTTCGGCGGACCCCAGTAGCCGGTGCCGCGGTTGGTATAGATCAGCAGGTTGCGCAACCGGTCCAGGCCCTGGACGAAGGGCTGCTGCATCGGCACGAACAGTCCCCATGGCAGGAACTGCCCGGCATGCGTGTGACCGGACAATTGCAGGTCGAAACCGGCCTCGGCGGCGCCTTCGGCGCTACGCGGCTGGTGCGCCAGCAGGATGCGTACGCCGGCATCGGCCGGCGCGCCGGCGATGGCCGCGTGCGCGTCACTGGCCTGGTGGGGCGAAAAATGCCCGGCGGTGAAGTCGGTGACACCGCCGATCACCACATCGGCACCGGCATGCGCGAGCACGACATGCTCGTTGGCCAGCACGCGGACATTGAGCGGCGGCAAGGCCGCCATCCAGTCGTCGGCGCCGTGGTAATACTCATGGTTGCCGGTAACGAAGAAGCTGCCGTGCCGCGAGCGCAGGTCGGCCAGCGGCGCCACTTCGCCGATCAGCCGGTCGACCGGTCCGTCGATCAGGTCGCCGGTGATCGCGACCATGTCGGCTTCCAGCGAGTTCACCTTTGCGACGACGCCGCGCAGGTAGTCGCGCTTGATCGTCGGGCCGATATGAATGTCGCTGATCTGCGCGACGGTAAAGCCGGCCAGCGCGGCGGGCAGGTTGACGATAGGCACGTCGACATGCGTGATCTCCGGCGTGCGTCGCGCCTGGAGCAGGCCGACCAGGGTAACCAGCACGGACACGGCCAGCGCCGCGATGGCGGAAATGCCGTCGAGCTCCGGCCATGAGGCGATCGACGGGCGCAGCCAATGCACCAGCGCCACGCCACCCAGGACCAGGTCGCGCAGCACGGTCAGCAGGAGCAGGGTCGAGAACAGGCCGAGGAACAGATAACCGACCCAGGCCAGCGCGTCGCCCCAGTCGTTCTGGCCGATCCGCCGGATCAGCGCCGCCGTGGTGACCGTCAGGACGGCCGAGGCGAGCACGAGCAGGCCCGCGAGCAGTGCGAGCCACGGCCACGAGGCCAGCGCGGGTACCAGTCGCCAGCCGATATAGGCATGCAGGGCGACCAGCAGGTAGAAGATGAATCTGGGCATCACCGGCTTATGGGGTCGATCCGCGCTTTATCCAGTGCGGGAGGCGGATGACGTGGGTAACCTACGCGCATCCGCGCTACGTCGGCGATCGGGTGCTGGAAGTACCCCGCCTGATCGTCATTCCGGCGCAGGCCCACTGCTGTCCGGGGAAAAGATCGAAGAACGCCGATCCGGCACTGGAGGGGAACTCGAAACCCCTCACCGTCGCCCCTGCGCAGGCAGGGGCCTGGTGGCCGCCGTCCTTATCGAGCGATAGCGCGGGGAAAATTAGCGGCTTTGCTGGCGTGAGGCCGGCTTTCGCGAAAAGCAGATGCTGTCGCCACTGGATTCCCGACAGCAGCGGGCCCGCGACGGGACGACTTACGACCATTCGGCGTGGAAGCTGCCCTTGGCGTCGATCCGCTCGAAGGTGTGCGCGCCGAAGAAATCGCGCTGGGCCTGGAGCAGGTTGGCCGGTAGGCGCGCCGCGCGATAGCCATCGTAGTACGCGATCGCCGAGGCGAAGGCCGGGATCGAAATGCCGGTTTGCACCGCCGTGGCGACTACTTCGCGCAGGGCCGATTGATAGTTCTTCGCGATATCGCTGAAGTAGGGATCGAGCAGCAGGTTGGCGATGTCGGCGTCCTTCTTGTACGCGTCCATGATCTTCTGCAGGAAGCGCGCGCGGATGATGCAGCCGGCGCGGAAGATCTTCGCGATGGAGCCATAGTCCAGTCGCCAGTCGTACTCGGCCGAAGCCGCGCGCAGCTGGGCGAAGCCCTGTGCATAGGACACCAGCTTGCTGAAATACAGTGCGCGGCGAACCGACTCGATGAAGCCGTCGCGGTCGCCGCTGAACTTCCGCGCGGGTGGGCCGGCGAGCTGCTTGCTGGCGGCGACGCGTTCGTCCTTCAGCGAGGAAAGAATGCGCGCGAACACCGACTCGGTGATCAACGGCAGCGGGATACCGAGGTCGAGCGCGCTCTGGCTGGTCCATTTGCCGGTGCCTTTCTGCGCGGCGCGGTCGAGGATCACGTCGACCAGGTCCTTGCCGGTCTTGTCATCTTTCTTGCCGAAGATCTTCGCGGTGATGTCGATCAGGTAACTATCGAGCTCGCCTTCGTTCCAGTCGGTATAGACCCCGGCCAGTTCCTCGTTGGACAGGCCGAGCACGCCCTGCAGCACGGCATAGCTTTCCGAGATCAGCTGCATGTCGCCGTACTCGATGCCGTTGTGCACCATCTTCACGTAATGGCCGGCGCCATCGGGGCCGATATAGGTGACGCAGGGTTCGCCGTCGGGCGCCTTGGCGGCGATTTCGAGCAGGATCGGCGCGACCAGGTCATAGGCATCCTTTGGACCCCCGGGCATGATCGAAGGGCCTTTGAGTGCGCCTTCCTCGCCACCGGAGACACCGGTACCGATGAAGTGCAGGCCGGCGTCGGCCAGTTCCTTGTTGCGGCGGATAGTGTCCTGGAAAAAAGTATTGCCGCCGTCGATCAGGATGTCGCCCTTGTCGAGCAGGGGTTTGAGTTCCTCGATCACCTCGTCGGTGCCGGCGCCGGCCTTGACCATCAACAGGATGCGGCGGGGCTTTTCCAGCGAAGCGACGAATGCCTCGATCGTATAGGTCGGGACCAGTTTCGCCCTCGGGTTTTCGGCGATGACCTCGTCGGTCCTGGCGCGACTACGGTTGAAGATCGATACGGCATGGCCGCGGCTCTCGATGTTCAGGGCCAGGTTGCGGCCCATGACGGCCATGCCGACGACACCGATGGATTGCTTTGCCATGAGGGACTCCCGAGCGGACGAATTCGCTCGATCTTGCGCCTCGGAAGATATTTTCAACGTGAAGCGGGGGCCAGCGAGTTGGGCGAAAGCGATGTGCATGTGTTCCACCCTTTGGCATGCACGGCGCCGTGGGTTACGCTCGGACAGTTTTTCGTTGCCGGCCGGCGCGGATGCCGCTCCAGACCGGCCGGTGCAGTATTTAAAGCCAGCCGTCATGACAACCACAAGAAACAGGGGAATCCGCACGTGAGCGCAGTCCTGCCGAGCGTTACCGAACCGCGCACCGAACTGACCGTCCGTGGACTGGTCCTGGGTGTCCTGATCACCCTGGTGTTCACCGCCGCCAACGTCTTCTTCGGTCTGAAGGCCGGCCTGACCTTCGCCACGTCGATCCCTGCGGCGGTGATCTCCATGGCGATCCTGCGCAACCTGCGTGGCGCGACGGTCCAGGAAAACAACATCGTGCAGACGGTCGCCTCGGCCGCCGGCACCTTGTCCTCGATCATCTTCGTGCTGCCCGGCCTGATCATGATCGGCTGGTGGACCGGCTTTTCGTACTGGACCTCGTTCGCCATCTGCGCGCTCGGCGGCATCCTCGGCGTGATGTATTCGATCCCGCTGCGTCGCGCCCTGGTGACCAACTCGGACCTGCCTTATCCCGAAGGCGTGGCCTGCGCCGAGGTGCTGAAAGTCGGCGCGACCAGCACCGACGACAGCGGTGTGGTCACCTCGGAGGAATCCAGCAAGGAGGGACTGCTCGCGGTCATCGTCGGCTCGATCGTGTCGGCCGCGTTCGCCGTGGTCGTCGCCACGCAGATCTTCGCCAGCGACATCGCGCGCTATTTCGGCATCGGCAACAAGGGCAGCTACACCGGTTTCGACTTCAGCCTGTCGTTCGCCCTGTTCGCGGTCGGCCACCTGGTCGGCCTCTGGGTCGGCATCGCGATGCTGGTCGGCGCGGTCATCGCCTGGGGCGGCATCGTGCCGTATTACACGTCGCTCAGTCACGCCGTCGGCAGCGCATCGGATATAGCGCAAGCGGCCTGGAGCGGGCAGGTGCGCTTCATCGGCGCCGGCATGATCGGTGTCTCGGCGATCTGGACCCTGGCCAAGCTGGTCAAGCCGGTGATCAGCGGTCTCGCCGCGGCGATGGCGGCCTCGCGCGTACGCAAGGCCGGCAACGCCGCCAGCCTGCCGCGCACCGAACAGGACATTCCCATCGGCGTGGTCGGCATCATCAGCGTGCTGTGCCTGATTCCGATCACCTGGTTGCTGCGCGACTTCAGCGTCACCAGTGGCCTGGGTTCGCACGCATGGCTGCTGGCGATCGGTGGCCTGGTCTATGTCGTGGTGATGAGCTTCCTGGTCTCGGCCGTATGCGGTTACATGGCCGGCCTGATCGGCTCGTCCAACAGCCCCCTGTCGGGCGTCGGCATCCTGGTCGCGATCGGTGCCGCCATGCTGCTGGTGTTCGGCGTGCAGCCATTGATGCCGGCGGACGCGGGCAAGGCCCTGGTCGCCTTCGCACTGTTCGCCACCGCGGTCGTCTTCGCCGTGGCGACCATCGCCAACAACAACCTGCAGGACCTGAAAACCGGCCAGCTGGTCGACGCTACGCCGTGGAAGCAACAGGTCGCCCTGATCGTCGGCGTGATCGCCGGCGCGGCGGTGATTCCGCCGGTGCTCGACCTGGTCAACCAGGCCTATGGTTTCGCCGGCGCTCCCGGCGTCGACCCGGCGCGTGCGTTGCCCGCGCCACAGGCGGCGCTGATCTCGGCGCTGGCGCAGGGCGTGATCCAGAACAACCTCGACTGGGGCCTGCTCGGTATCGGCGCGGTACTCGGCGTGGGCATCATCATCCTCGACGAAGTGCTCTCGCGTGTGACTCCCGTACGCCTGCCGCCGCTTGCGGTCGGCCTCGGCATCTACCTGCCGTCGTCGACGACCCTGATGATCGTGGTCGGCGCGGTGGTCGGCTGGTACTTCGACAAGCGCGCCGATCGCACGCCGCGCGCGGAGCAGACCAAGCAGCTCGGTGTGTTGCTCGCCTCGGGCCTGATCGTCGGTGAGAGCCTGGTCGGCGTGGCGCTATCGGCGCTGGTGGTGTTCTCCGGGAAAGGCACGCCGCTGGCCCTGGTCGGCACAGGATTCGCCGACGCGGCGATGTGGATCGGCGGCATTGCTTTCATCGCCGTGGTCACCGTGCTGTACCTGTGGATTGCCCGCATGGGCCGCGGCGCACCGACGCATGCATAACCGGCGACTATATGCACGGCCCCAACGGACTCGCGCACAGGGTGCGCTCCCACAAGTCCGCGGCAAGCTTTGTGGGAGCGCACCCTGTGCGCGAGTCCGTTGGGGCCGGGCATCTAAGAGCGCCGCTTAAGTAATTTGACTTAGCCGCGCCTGCGTGCATTTACGCTTCCGGCGTACGTAGACGGGCGTCATCCTGCTCCACGGGTACCCTGTGGAGCCGGAACATGGACCAGCGCGTGCTTCCCTCGTGGAACGACGGCCCGGTACGTTCGGCCATCGTCGATTTCGTGACAAAGGTGACGAAAGAGGGCGATGCCGGCTTCGTGCCGGTCGCCGAACGCATCGCCGTCTTCGACAACGACGGCACGCTATGGGCGGAATGGCCGCTGTTCGTGCAGGTCTGTTTTGCCCTGGACCGGCTCGCCGAGCTCGCCGATGCCAACCCGTCGATGCGTGACACGCAGCCATACAAGGCCTTCCTCGAGCATGACCTGAAGACGATCGCGAGCTTGTCGAAGAAGGACGCGATGTTGCCGGCGATGGCGACGCATGCCGGCATGACCGAAGAGGCATTCGCCGCGACGGTCGACCGCTGGTTCGCGTCGGCGAAGCATCCGAAACTCGGCCGCGCTTTCACCGACTGCGCATACCGCCCGCAACGTGAGCTGCTGGACTATCTTCGCGCCAACGGTTTCAAGACCTTTATCGTCACCGGCGGTGGGGTCGATTTCGTGCGGCGCATCGCCGAACCCCTCTACGGCATCCCGCCTGAACAGGTGGTTGGGTCGAGCCTGAAGACGCGCTTCGAAGCCGACGGCGAGAACGTGACCGTGCGCAAGCTCGCCGAGATCGGCAGCTTCGACGACCGTGAGGAAAAGGTCGTCAATATCGTCCTGCATATCGGCCGGCGGCCGATCCTCGCCTTCGGCAATTCCGACGGCGACCTGGCCATGCTGCGTTACACCCTGGCAGGCGAGGGCGCACGGCTTGGCTTGCTCCTCCATCACGACGACGCCGAACGTGAATTCGCTTACGACCGGGCCTTCCGCATGAGCCCGCTGGCCGCGGCGCTGGACGGGGCCGCCGGCTTCGGCATCCACGTGGTCGGCATGAAGGCGAACTGGAAGACCATTTTCTAGTCCAGGAGGCGAGCACGGTCGGTTATGGCGGCAGCGCGTGGCGCTGAATCGATCCAAGTAAACGGTTACGCGCCCGGACGCCATGCGAGGCTTCGCCTGTCGTGAAAAAGTCGCATGCCGTCACGTCATACGCTGCGGTATATTCGCGCCGCTTCGCCGCGATCGGGGTCGCGGTGCTCGGCGGTCAGGGGATGGGCCGCATACGTTACGGGGTGGGGGAGTTATGGATCACATGACGGTCGCCGCGCGCGAGGGCTTGCGGCGTGAGTTTCATTGGTTGCTGGGCAAACTCGCGGCGGTGCAGCCGACCATCCAGATGGTCGTTGGCCACGGCGTGAACATGGCGCATGCGATGTTCTGCCAGGCCTATCCGACCAGCGAATGCTTCCAGCAGCTGACGGCGGAGGAGCGCCATGCGTATATCCGGGCGCTCAGCGATGCGGAGGACCGCTTCCGCGAGGATGTCGATCCGCATATCGCGATCGGCTACGCGCTGTTCAAGATGTGGGTTGGCGCGCTGGCCGCGGGCGACCAGGAGCTGATGGGCGAATTCCGCATCGCCCTGCTGCCGTTTCGCGACAAGGGTTACCGGTTGCCGTTGACCTCGGTCTGATCGGGGCGTGCCGGCCAGGACGCGCCGGTCATATCCCGGCATACCACTCGTAGCCCTGGTCCTCCCAGTAACCACCGCGGCCGCCGGCGATGGCACCGAAGTCGCGCACCAGTTCGATCCTCTGCAGGTACTTGGCGTGCTTGTAGCCGAGCTGGCGCTCGACGCGCAGCCGTAGCGGCGCGCCGTTGGCGACGGGCAGGGGCGAGTCGTTCAGCACATAGGCGAGCAGGGTCTGCGGATGACGGGCGTCGTCCATGTCGATGCTCTCGTAGTACGGGGTGTCCGCTTCCATCTCGTCGAAACAATGGAAGACGACGTAGCGCGCATCGGCCTTCGCGCCGACGTGGTCGAGGACGCGGCCGAGCGGCGTGCCCTGCCATTTGCCGATCACGCTCCAGCCTTCGACGCAGTCGTGGCGGGTGATCTGGGTGCGCATGCCCAGTGCCTTCAGCTCGTCGATCGACAGGGATGACGGGCGGTCGACCAGGCCGTCCACGCGCAGCCGGTAATCGCGAAAATCGTTCTCCAGCAAGGCCTGGTACGCGTCGGTATCCGGCATCGTGCTTCCGTTGGGCCGGAAAACCGGGGAAATATCGCTCTCGGCGTATTCCCGTGCCAGCGCGCTGGAAGGCGAAAGCATCTTTTGCACGCGACGGGTGACGCCCTCCGCGCTTTCGAGCACGCGTGCACCGGACGCACTCTGGGAAATGCGATCGCATCCGGCGAGGACGGCGCCGGCGACGCCCATCAGCGCGGCGCGCAGGAAGGAGCGGCGGTCAGTCATCGGAGGACTCCTGCTTGCGCACGGCGATGCGGAATCTGCCGGTGATCATGCCGCGCAGCTGGTTCACCGGACCGCTGATCAGTACCTCGAACAGATGCACGAGGACAAAGGCGACGAAGCCGCAGGCGATCAGGAAATGGATCGAGCGCGCCGATTGCCGTCCGCCCACGGCGTCCACCATCCACCACAGCACGGTGTCCATGCGCGGCGACATGGCCAGGCCCATCAGGACGATGCCACCGCCGAAGACGAAGATCGCGACCAGATAGGCGATTCGCTGCAGCACGTTATAGCGAAGCGCCTCCTCGCCCTCCGGGTGGCGCAGGCGCAGGTGGTCGAGGATCGAACGGCCGATGCCGCGCCAGTCCCGGCGCGTCGGTACCAGGTCGCGTGACAGATGCCCGCTGACGAGCGAATAGCCCACGTAGCAAAGGCCGTTGATCACGAAGAGCCAGCCGAAGAAGAAATGCCAGCGCCGGCCCATGGCCAGCCAGCCGGGACCCGGCACGGTCGCCCAGGCGGGAAAACCACGGACGCGTGGCACACCGGCGACATTCGAGACCCCGAGCACGCCGGTGGTCTCGAACTCATGGCCGGCCAGACGGGTGACGCCGACAAGCTGGCCGGTCGCGGTGCGCTGCGCCCCGAGCGACAGCCAGGCGGTGCGATCGTCGCTGGCCTTGCCCCAACTCAGCGACGGATGCGCATTGAAGATCTGCAGCCCGCTCATCAGGAGCAGGGTGAGGCAAAGCACGTTGACCCAGTGCATCAGTCGTACGGGCCAGCGATGCCGGCGGACGACGACCGTATGGAGGCTCTTCCGGGCAGGTTTCGTGATGGCGGTATCGATGGCGTTCATGGTCGTACCTCACGATAAAACCGCCTGGAGCGTGTCGGGAAGCCTCTTTAGGGAGAACCGCCGCTTCCCGTTTTCCTTTCAAGGCGCCGTTCGGGCCGCGTGATGCGCTGCAACAGCGTCGTCATCTGCGGGCGCGCCTCACTGAGTTAAGCTTGAGCCAGCGTGCCCATGGTTGCATGTCCCGTGTTATTTCCCGTCAGGAGTCGTCGATGAGCCAGCGTTTCCCGTTTTCCTTCCGCCGCCTGCTGGGCGGTGCCGCCCTCTTGCTCGCCCTGATCGTGCCCGCCTGGGCCCAGGCGCAGGGCAACCCCGCCAACGGCCTGCCCGAGGCCGACAAGCAGGCGATCCAGAAATACAGTCTCAACGAAGACGTCTTCACCCGCATGGTCGACGTCACCAAGGAAGCCCGCGCCGCCGGGATCAAGCCCGACCAGCGCAATACCGATTTCAGCCAGGTCCATAACCTGGACGACCTGGCCAAGCTGGTGGTCAGCGCCGACCCGCGGATCGAGCCGCTGATCAAGAAGCACGGCTTCACCCCGCGCGACTTCCTGCTCGCCAACATGGCCCTGACCAATGCTGCCATGGCCTCGCAGGCGAAGAGCAACCCGGAAATGGCCAAGTACATCGACCAGGCCAAGGTCAATACCGCCAACGTGGCCTTCTTCGAATCGCACCAGCAGCAGATCACCGCGCTGATGCAGCAGGCCGGCGGCGGCGAGAAGTAATCCTAGGGAGCCGCTGATCGATTCCACGCCTGCGTGGAATCGATCAGAGGCTCCCTGGGTCCCCGGAGCCGCTATGCTGCAAGTGTTCGGCTTCGGGGACAGCCCATGTATACGCTTTACTATTCACCGGGCACGGCCAGCATGGTCGTGCATCTCGCCTTGCTGGAGATTGGCGCGCCGCATCGGCTGGCCCTGGTCGATCTGGATCGCGACGAGCAGCACGACGAGGCATTTCTCGCGCTCAATCCGCAGGGCAGGGTGCCGGTACTGATCGTCGATGGCGAGCCGGTCACCGAGTCGGCGGCCTTGCTATTGTTGCTGGCCGAGCGTCACCCCGAGGCCGGACTCGCGCCCGCGCCGGGCTCGCCGGGCCGGACCGCGTGGTTGCAATGGGTCGTGTACCTGACCAATACGGTCATGGCGACCTATCGCGCCTGGTTTTATCCGGATTACCGCGACACGCCGGACCATCCGCCCGAAGCGCGCGAGTCCCTGCAGCGGCAGATCGAAGGCGCCTGGGACCTGCTCGATGCACACCTCGTGGCCAATGGCCCATACATGCTCGGCGAGACGCTTTCCGGGCTCGACCTGCAGCTGACCATGCTTATGCGCTGGTCGCGCAAGATGCCAAGGCCGGCGACCGAGTGGCCGGCCCTGAAAGCCCTGGCCGATCGGGTCCGTGCGCGGCCCAGCTGGAAAAAGCTCTACGAGATCGAAGGGCTCACCGAATGGTACTGAGCGGCACCGGCACGAGCGGTTACGCCGGCACCGGCACGAAGTGCATCGCCACGGCATTCATGCAGTAGCGCAGGCCGGTCGGCCGCGGGCCGTCGTCGAAGACGTGGCCGAGGTGGGCATCGCAGCGCGGGCAGGTGACTTCGGTGCGATCCATGAACAGGCTGGTGTCTTCCCGCTGGGCCACATTGCGCTTCGAGATCGGCTGCCAGAAGCTCGGCCAGCCGGTGCCGGATTCGAACTTGGTGGCCGAGTCGAACAGCGCGGTATCGCAGCAGATGCAGCGATAGATGCCGTTCTCATGGCGATCCCAGCCGGGGCCGGTATAAGCCCGCTCGGTACCGGCCTGGCGGGTGACGTAGTAGGACATGCTGTCGAGCTTCTTGCGCCATTGTGCGTCGGTCATGCTCACTTTGGGCTCGCGGCAGGTGCCGAGCGGTTTCTTGTGGTCATCGAAGCAATCGAGCAGCACATCGCCGCCTGCCGGAGCGGGCTTCGCGGGTGGATTGTCGGCCAGCAGCGAGCCGGCGAAAGGCGCCGCCACGGCGACCGCGCCGGCGGCCGCGAACAGTCGAAGGAAACGTCGCCGGCCCTGGCTGTCGCTATACGGAGCTTTCATTCACGGTCCTCCCGCAAGGGGATATTGGCGAGCCGCATGGCGGGCCCGCCGATATAGACCGGCGAAGGACGCGAAAACTGACAAATCCTCAGTCGACGTAGTGGCAGCGCCGCTCGGTGGTCGTATAGCTGTTCTTGTCCTGCTGGTTTTTCTGGATGCGATTGCCGGCGTAGCCGCCGCCGACCGCACCGGCGACCGTGGCCAGGGTCTTGCCCTTGCCGCCGCCCACCTGATTGCCGAGGAGGCCGCCGGCGACCGCGCCGATCGCGGTGCCGGCGATCTGGTGGTCGTCTTTCGAATTGTTATGGGTGACCTGCACGTCTTCGCAGACCTGGCGCCGGCCGTCGTAGTCGCGGGTCTGCGCATGAAGGCCGGTACCGGCCAGGGTCGTCGCCGCCAGGGCGAAGAGGAGGACGAGTGGCTTGTTCATGGCGGTTCCTCGCGTTGTACCCAGGAACGATGGATAACCCCGCCAACGTGATGGCCGGGTCAAGTTTTCAGCCGCGGTTTGCCGTAGCTTCAGCCCGGGTCATCGCATGGGCGCGCGGCCGTATCGGCACGCCGCGCGACTGGGCCGCCGCCGCGGTCAGCTCCGCGCCGAGCAGCAGGATCAGCGCCGAGTAATAGACCCAGACCAGCAGCACGACGATGCTGCCGGCCGGACCATACGCGCCGCCGACATTGCTGTGTTCCAGGTAAATGGCGATGCAGAACTTGCCGATGACGAAGAGCACCGAAGTCAGCAGGGCACCGATCAGCGCATCCCGCCAGTGGATGATCGCGTCGGGCAGCACTTTGAAAATCGCGCCGAAAATCACCACGAAAATCGACAAAGCGACCACCGCCTCGAGGACCTGCCAGGCGATCGTGCCGCCGCGCACGAAGATCGCGATCACCGCGCTTGCCGAGAAGGAGATGATCAGGAGGAAGGCCAGCGACAACAACAGGCCGAGCGCGTGCATGCGGGCGCGAAACCAGCCGAGCATCGCCTGTCCCGGCCTGGGTTGCAGTCCCCAGACGCGGTTGATCGCCCCCTGTAATTGGGCGAACACCGCCGAGGCACCGATCACGGTCACGCCCAGGCCGATGATGCCGGCCATGCTGCCGACGCCCGGGCGCTCCTTCGCATTGGCGATCACCAGCTTCACCGCGTCGCCGGCGCGTTCGCCGACCAGGTTGTTCAGGGTGTCGATGAGCTGGCCCTGGTACTCGGGGCTCAGCGACGAAGCGATCCACAAAAGCAGTACGAGCAGTGGCGCGAAGGACAGCGCCGAGTAGAACGCCAGCGCCGCGGCGCGGGTCATCAGTTCGTCGTCGCTGAAACCCGCCGCCGTGCGTTGCACTACTTTCAACGCGATCCCGACCCGGTGATGCATGTTGCCCTCCTGCCGTCATCCTCCGCACCGAGAATGTGCCCGGGGGCGCGCGAAGACAAGGTGGACTGGCTCGCTAGGCGGCGAGGTTCAGGCGGTCGATCGCGGCGGGAATGCCGCTGGCGTCGTCCACCGAAAGCACCCGGTCGCTGCGGGTATCGAAATCCGTATCGGTCTCGTGCGCCCAGGTCATGTGGTAAGGCATATACACGCCCCAGCCGCCCAGCTCGACGACCGGCGCGATATCCGAACGCAGCGAATTGCCGACCATCAGGAACTGTCCGATATCGACCTCGCATTCGCGCAGCACGCGCGCGTAGGTCGCCGGATCTTTTTCGGAAACGATCTCGATACGATGGAAGATGTCGGCCAGGCCGCAGCGGGCTACCTTGTGTTCCTGGTGGAACAGGTCGCCCTTGGTGATCAGAACCACCCGGTAGCGCGAGGCGACATCCTCGACGGCCTCGCGGATGCCGGGAAGGAGCTCGACCGGATGACCGAGCACGTCCTTGCCGATGGTGACGATTCGGTGGATGTCGCCCGCGCCGATGCAGCCATCGGTCAGGGCGATCGCCGCTTCGATCATCGACAAGGTCATGCCCTTCGCGCCATAGCCGAACAGGGCGAGATTGCCGCGCTCGATCGCCAGCAGTCGCTCATGCAGGCGGGTTTCGGCAAGGTCGACGTAGTTGGCGAGCACGGCCTCGAACTCGGCCTGTGCCGTCTCGTAGAAATCCTGGCTGCGCCACAGTGTGTCGTCGCCATCGAAACCGACCAGTTCGATCACGGTGTTTTCCCGTCCGTGTTACGAAAGACCGGCTACGATAGCGCATCGCAAGGACTTCCGGATAACGCCATGCCCGTGCCAACCGAACTCGAGCCCGTCGACGTCCATTGCCCCTACTGTGGCGAATCGATCGGGATCCTGGTCGACGCCTCGGCCGGGGATCAGCGCTATGTCGAGGATTGCCAGGTGTGCTGCCGCCCGATCGACATCGCCGTATCGATCGACCAGGACGGCGACACGATCGTTGCCGTGCAGGGCGAGAACGACTAGATCGCGATATTCGTGTGCAGTCCGAGCACGGTGACGTCGCCCTGCGAGCGGCTTCCACCGGGAAACCGGATGAACTGGATATTGGGTCGCAGGGTCAGCCAGCGACGTGCCCGCCACGTGTAGTGCAGTTCGGCCGCGTATTCGTTTCCCCATGCGATGGGAATCATCGTCGTGCTTTCGCGTCGGAAGCGGGCCACGCGTCCGTTGAGATGGGTCATGCCGATGCCCAGCGCGACATCGTCCCGCGCACGCGAGGCGAACGGGCCGGTATAGGTCAGGCCGAGCGCGACCTGTCGATCGGTGGTGCTGGTGGCGCGATCGGCCTGGGTGGCGTTGAGGAATACCCGCAGTCCGCTTTGCGCCACCGTGCGGTCGCCAGGGGTGAGTTGCTGTTCGGCATTCAGATAAACCCCATGGGCGCCCCGTCGCCTGGCGAACGGCAGGCCGCTCGTCGCGGCTGAACCTCGTCGCGTATCGGTGTAGACATCCGGGTAGCGCGACGTGTTGTACCAGGCGCCGATTTTGTAGCTTCCGTCGACGCCATGGGCGAGTGTCGGCGTCCAGCCGAATTCGAGCGGAAGCAGGGCACCGGTCGTGCCCGCCGGATTGCCGGGCCGGAACGCGTTCTTCGTGCGCAGGTAAGCCGGGTTGACCTGGTAGATGCCGAGCTTCAGGTAGGCGGCGCCGCGACGTGCCTGCAGTACGGCGCCCCACTGGCTGACCGGCCAGCTGTACCAGTAGTTGCCGACCAGGTTGCCCGGCTGCGAACCACAGAAGGTCAGGTTCATGAAATCGCAGGAGAATGCGGCGAAGTCCTCGCCGACGGTCAGCCGCCCGAGTTTCAGGCTGGCGCGTTCGCCGAAGAGTTCCTGGCTGTACCACAGCTGGGTGAGTCGCCAGGTCTGGTTGCGCCCATAGACCTCCTGGACCTGCTGCAAGCTGCCCAGGTTCGCCTCGGCCGTCAGGTCGCGTCCGTGGCGACCGGTGATCGTGAAGCGGAATGCCGCGCCTTGCCAGCCCCAGAGCCGGTCGAGGTCCAGCGCGGTGCCGACCGTGAGCTGGCCCGCCTGTCGCCATAGCCGGCGTTCGCCGCCACGGATATTGGTTGCCAGTTCATTGGTATAGCCGAGCTGGAAATCCACACCCCGGGCAAGCAGGCGTTTGCGTTCTCCGCTCCCGTCGCCAGAGAGCGATACAGCTTCATCCTGGGCGATGGCGGGCGGAGCGACGGCAAGGGCGAGGCCGGCGAAGATGCCGCCGACAAGACAACATGCGCGTGGGCGCGAAAGCGATTCCATGGGATGTCCTTATCCATGTGGGGAAGGGCACGAGTGGCCTGTTCGCCTCGAGCCTACCCGCGGTACGTTGGATTCTCTTCCATGTTTGAATCATTGGTTGTCAGGTATCGCCGTCAGTGCGTGTCAGCGAATGCAGGAGCATGCCGGGCTCACCTTCGCAGAATGTTTCGAAGGCGCCGACGACGCGCACAGCGCATAATGCGGCCAGACCAGGCGCGAAGGGTAAGCGATGTACGACAGATCTTGGATGGGGTTCGGCATGACCGGTGCCCTGGAAGTGGGTGCGATCGCACTGGTGCTCGGCTTCGTCCTGTTCGCCCTGTTGCGCCCGATGAGCCGCAAGCAGGGGTGGGGGCCGGGCAAGGCCGTGGCCCTGGCCTTTTTCTTCGCCTTGCTGTTGTCCGGCAGCGAAGACCTGTGGAATCTCTTTTACTTCAACTACGCACCCGTGCAGTCGCTGCAACTGCTGCGCCTGAAGCTTGCCGCCGTGCACGATCCGGATGCGATCGGCCTGCGCGTGCTCTACGAGTTCCTCGGCTCGGCGGTCGGCGTCAGCCTGGCCTGGGCGATCTTTGGCGGCGGGTTGCGCCACGGCTTCAACGCGCTGCGCCGCCCGCGCACCTGAGCGACATCACCGATGCTGCTTGAACATCCACGGCCATAGTTCGGCCGTCGCGTAGGCTTTTTCCCAGGAATTGTGGCCAATCCCGGGGAATTCGGTATAGCGCACGGGCGCGCCGAATTTCTCCAGCTCCATATCCATGCGTCGCGACTGCATCGGCGGCACCACCGGATCGGCGCCGCCGTGGAAGATCCATACAGGCAGTTTGCGCAACTTGCCGGCAACCCACGCGAACGGGTCGGCGCCGGCCGGCGCACCGTGTACCGTCAACGAGCGCATGCCATCGGGCGAGGTGATGCCGCCACAGACGATCGCCGCGGCGGCAAACATGTCCGGGTGGTCGACCGCGAACTGCCACGAGCCATAGCCACCCATCGACAGTCCGGTGATGTAGAGGCGGTGCCGGTCGCCATGGAATTCGGTGATGCTCTTCTCCAGCGAGTCCATGGCCGCGGCGCTGACGTCGGGGTCATTCCATTCGTGCTCGTCCGGTGCCTGGGGGATAACCACCACGGCCGGGAAATCCCCATGCTGGCGCAGCCACGGCGGCAGGCCCTGGCCGAGCTGCTTCTCGTTATCGCTGCCACGCTCGCCGCTGCCATGCAGGAACAGCACCACGGGCCAGGCCTTGCGCTTGTCGAAACCCCGCGGCACGAAGACGCGGTACCGATACGTCGTGCCGTGCACGACGACCTCGCGCGGCACGAATTCGACCTCGGTGGCCTGGGCAGCGGCGCCCGTCATCAGCAACGGGAGCAGGAAGGGCCAGCGTATTTTCATGCGACGCTCCGGAGCGACAGGAAATCGTTGGCCCAGAGCAATAACACGTAATGGGGTGGGAGCGCACTACAGGACCGGGTCGAACAGCCTCGCCACGTGCATCGTCACCCTCTTGATATACGGTATGCGGGCATAGTCTTCCGGCGTTACTTCCACGGCATGGGAGAAGTCGCGTTCCAGCATCAGCCGCACTTCTTCGGCGAAGGTCCCGTCGATATTCAGTGCGGCGATCTCGAAGTTGAGCCGGAACGAACGGTTGTCCAGGTTCATGCTGCCGATCACCGACGTGTCGTCGTCGATCAGCATCACCTTCTGGTGCAGAAAGCCGGGCTGGTAGCGAAACAGCCGGATGCCGGCGGCGACGGCTTCATGGGTGTACAGGGTCGAGGCCAGGAAAACGGTGCGATGGTCGGGACGCGAGGGCACCAGCACGCGCACGTCCACGCCACGGAACACGGCCAGGCGAAGCGCGCTCAGCACCGCCTGGTCGGGCACGAAGTAGGGCGTGGTGATCCACACCCGGCGCTGCGCCACGTGGATCGCCTGGGTGAAGAACAGCGAGCAGCTTTCCTGGCGGTCGGCCGGCCCCGTGGCGACGATCATCGTGCTCGATTCGCCGCGCTGTTCGCGCGGCGGCAGGAACGGCGGCTGTTCGCCGGTGACCCAGAACCAGTCTTCGCCGAAGCAGCGTTGCAGGTCGGCGACGGCGGGGCCCTGCAATTCCAGGTGCGTATCGCGCCAGGGCGCCAGCGGTGGCTTCAATCCCAGGTACTCGTCGCCGGCATTGAGACCACCGACGAAACCCCGCCAGCCGTCGACGACCAGGATCTTGCGGTGATTGCGGAAGTTCAGCTGGAAGCGGTTGCGCCAGCGCCGGGTGGCGAACGGATGGATCTGCACGCCACCGGCGCGCAGGATCTCCGCATAGCTCGACGGCAGGTCGTGGCTGCCGATGCCGTCGTAGAGCACGCGCACTTCGACGCCGGCCGCGGCGCGTTCCAGCAAGGCGTCGCGCAGGCGGCAACCCAGTTCGTCGTCGTGGATGATGAAGAACTGCACCAGGACGTAATGCTCCGCCTCGGCGATCGCGCCGAGCATGGCGGCAAACGCGGCCTCGCCGCCGACCAGCAGGTTGAGCCAGTGGCCCCCGTGCATCTTCGCCTTGAGCATCGCGCCGATCGCGGCATAGCGCGTGGCGGCTTCCTGGGCGGGATGCCGGTCGAGGTACTCGTTGCGCTCGGGCCAGTAGTCCTCGCCGCGCAGCGCGAGCAACCGGGCCTGCCGCTGCCGGTGCAGGTCGACGTAGCCGGAGAAGTGGCTGGCGCCGAGGAAGAGATAGGGAAACAGGGTGATATAGGGCAGGAAGACCAGGCCCAGTGCCCAGGCGAATGCCCCCTGCGAGGTGCGTGTATGCATCACCGCATGCATGGCGGCGAGGACGCCGGCGGCATGCAAGGCGATCGCGATGGTGGCGACAATGGTCAGCAGCATGGGCTCATCATCGGCTGGCGGCGGCGATGGTGTCGAGTACGCCGGCCTCGTGGCTGCCCAGTTCGTGTTCGAGGAAGTCGACGAACAGGCGGATCTTCGCCGGCATGAACTGGCGGCTGGGAAACATCGCGTAGATCGGTGTGTCCTGCGCGGCAAGATGGTTGAGCAGCGGGACCAGTCGACCTTCCCGCACGTCGACCGCGATATCCCATTCGGACTTGAAGGCAATCCCGTGCCCGGCAACGGCGAGCGCTCGCATCATGTCGCCGTTGTCGCAGGTGATCGCCGGATCCGGACGGATCGAGCGCACGCCGTCGGCGGTCTGCAAGGTCCAGGGCAGCAGGCCGCTGCCGGGGCGGTGCAGGATCAGGCATCGGTGGCCCTCGAGTTCCTCGATGCTGCGGGGCGTGCCATGTCTGGCCAGGTACGAGGGCGCGGCGCAGAGGATCCGCCGGTTTCTCGCCAGCCGGCGGGCGATAAGCCGCGAATCGGTGAAGGCGCCGCTGCGCACGGCGACGTCGACCGCGTGTTCGAAGATGTCCAGGGTCGCGTCGGACATGCTCAGGCGCACCCGGAGATGGGGGTGTCGCTCGGCGAAGCTTGCCGCGAGCGGGCCGATCCACTGGCGGCCGAGGTCGGCGGGCGCGGCGACATGGAGGGTGCCGCGTGCCTCCATCTGGCCGGCACCGACCGCCGCGCTGGCATCCTCCAGTTCGGCGAGCAGGGCCACGCAGCGCTCATGGAAGATGCTGCCGGCGTCGGTCAGGATCAGCCGCCGGGAGCTGCGTTGCAGGAGCCGCGCTCCGAGGGCTTTTTCAAGCCGGGTCAATCGCTTGCTGGCAACGGCAGGAGAGTACCCAAGCTCGCGCCCGGCCGCCGACAGGCTACCGTCGGTCACCGCGCGAACGAAGAGCTGCATGTCCTCCAGGTCGACCATCTTCAACTTTCTGGAAAGGATGGTTGCGTAGTTTGGTCAATTCCGGACGGTCGTGGCAAGGCGCAAAGTGAGCGCCTTCCGTTCGAGGCCTCACCCATGCCCACGTTCCCACGTCCCAGGTCACTGCCATGAGCAGTGTGGCCTCCCGTCTTCCGCTGTTTGCCCTCGCCGTGGCGGCCTTCGCCATAGGCACCACCGAATTCGTGATCATGGGCCTGCTGCCCGAGGTCGCCGCCGATCTGAAGGTCAGCATTCCCTCGGCCGGCATGCTGGTTTCCGGCTATGCGCTCGGCGTCGCCGTCGGCGCGCCACTGCTCGCCGCGGCGACCGCGAAAATGGAGCGCAAGCATGCCTTGCTGCTCCTGCTCGGCCTGTTCATCCTGGGCAATGCCCTGTGCGCGATGGCACCGAATTACGCGATGCTGATGGTGGCGCGCGTGGTCGCGGCCTTCTGCCATGGTTCGTTCTTCGGTATCGGCGCCGTGGTGGCGTCGCATCTGGTACCGAAGGAGCAACGCGCCCGCGCGATCGCCCTGATGTTCGCCGGGCTGACCCTGGCCAACGTACTCGGCGTGCCTTTCGGTACCTTCCTCGGCCAGTGGGCCGGCTGGCGCTCGACCTTCTGGGCGGTGACCGCGCTCGGCGTGCTGGCGGCGATCGCCGTGGTCCGTTATGTGCCGACCCTGCCCGAGCTGAAGGCGCCCGACCTGCGCCGTGAGATGCGCGTGCTGCGTGAGCCGCAGGTGCTGCTGGCGCTGGCGATGACCGTGCTTGGCTTCGGCGGCGTGTTCACCGTGTTCACCTATATCGCGCCGATCCTGCAGCAGCAGGCGCATGTCGGCGTCGGCGCCACCGGTGCGGTGCTGGTGCTGTTCGGCCTCGGCACCACGCTGGGCAATATGCTCGGTGGCCGCCTTGCCGACTGGCGCCTGATGTCCTCGCTGGCCTGGATCCTGGCCGCGCTGACCGTCCTGCTGGTGATCTTCGCCTGGACCATGCACAACACGCTGGCCGCGGTGATCACGGTCTTCGTCTGGGGCGTGGCCGCCTTCGCCACCGTGCCGCCGTTGCAGATGCGCGTGGTCCAGCAGGCCGGCGATGCGCCGAACCTTGCCTCCACCCTGAATATCGCCGCCTTCAACCTCGGCAATGCCGGTGGCGCCCTGCTCGGCGGCCTGGTGATCGAAGCCAGGCTCGGTCTGCCGGCGGTAAGCATCGCCGGTGCCGCGGTTGCCGCGGCCGGCCTGTTGTTGACCTTGCTGAGTGCCGGACTCGAACGCCGTCGTGGCGTTGTGCCTGCCGTTGCCGCCGTCTCGACCTGCGCCTGACTATGATGCCCCATTCCCTGTCCGGAGAGTTCCTGTGAAAGCCATTGCCTATCGCAAGTCCCTGCCCATCGACGATGTGCAGAGCCTGGTCGACATCGAGATCGCCGACCCCGTGGTGAAGGGGCGCGATCTGCTGGTCGGGGTCAAGGCGATTTCGGTGAATCCGGTCGATACCAAGATCCGCCGGAACGTGGATCCCGAAGGCGCGGACAAGGTGATCGGCTGGGATGCCGCCGGCGTCGTGGTGGCCGTCGGTCCGGAAGTCAGCCTGTTCAAGCCGGGCGACGAGGTGTTCTATGCGGGCGCGATCGATCGCCCCGGTAGCAACGCCCAGTTGCAACTGGTCGATGAGCGCATCGTCGGCCGCAAGCCGGCCACCCTCGACTTCGCCCAGGCCGCGGCCATCCCCCTGACCGCGATGACTGCATGGGAACTGCTGTTCGATCGCCTCGGCGTCGCGCCCGGCACGGTCGGCAAGCCGGCATTCCTGCTGATCGTCGGCGGTGCCGGTGGCGTCGGCTCGATGGCGGTGCAGATCGCGCGCAAGCTCACCGGACTCACCGTGATCGCGACCGCGTCACGGCCGGAAACCGAGGCCTGGGTCAAGGAACTGGGCGCGCACCACCTCGTCGATCACCGCAAGCCACTGGTCGAGCAGGTCCGTCCGCTGGCGCCGGGCGGCGTCGATTACGTGATGAGCCTGACCCATACCGAGTCGCACTTTCCGGCGCTGGTCGAACTGATCAAGCCTCAGGGCAAGCTCGGCCTGATCGACGATCCGGCCAAGCCGCTCGATGTCTCGGCGCTCAAGCGCAAGAGCATCTCGCTGCACTGGGAATTCATGTACACCCGCTCGCTGTTCGCGACCGACGATATGCAGGCCCAGCACCGCATCCTCAACGAGGTCGCCGACCTGGTCGACGCCGGCGTGCTGCGCACGACGATGCATGACCATTTCGGCCGCATCGATGCGGCGAACCTGCGCAGGGCGCATGCGCTGCTGGAAAGCGGCACGACGATCGGCAAGGTGGTGCTCGAAGGCTGGTGATGGTGCCCGCGGCGCGGATGAGGGCGCTCATTCGCCCAACGCCATACGCGCGGCCAGGATCGCGAAGGCGCTAACCCCGCTTCACTTCATCCACGAACGCATGAGCGAGATTGCGCGCCTGCGCGCGAATCTCCGGCATCGCCGTCGATTCCCACAGACTGCTGCGCAACAGCGTGCCGATCGCATAAAGCGTCGGCCATGGATCCCCGTTGCGGTCGAGCAGCTGGCCGTTGGCTTGCGCGCGCAAACCCATGCCGAGTGGATCGGGCGTGACGTGGCCATTGGTGACCAGCTGCCGGATCAGCGGATGCGCCGTGCGTTGCGCGTCGGTGTTCAGGCCGACGGTCTGGATGACGACATCGGCGGTGACCGACAGCACCCGGCCGTCGCGCTTGGCGATGGAAACCTCCAGTGAGCCATCCGCGTTGCGTTCCACCTGGCGCATGCGCCCGCGGCGACGCTGCAGGCGTCCGGCCGTTTCCAGCCCGGCGATACTGTCGGCGACCTGTGGCGGCATGCGATGCCGCGCGCGTTCCCAGGCCCAGCGCGCGTGGCGCAGGAAGCGTGCGCGCTCGTCGTGGGGCAATTGTTGCCACAGCGACGGGGTATGCGGGCGCAGGCTGTCGATGATGCTGCGCCAGTCATCGCTCTGGCCGATCGTATCGCGCAACTGTTTCATCCAGCCGCGAGCCGACGGATCGTCGCGCATCGCCTCGACCAGTTCGGCGCCATCGTCGGTGGGTGCCGACGCGACGACTTTATGGGCCTCGGGTAACAGGCCGTGCCGCGAGATCGCGCTGAAATTCGCGTTCGGCCAGCGCTCGGACAATTGCAGGATGACGTCGACCGCGGTCAGGCCCAGGCCGATGATCACCACACGCAGCGGACGCGGGTCGGGCCCGGATGCGGCCAGGAAAGGCCACGGGTCGATGACGTACTGGCCCGATGCGATCGCCTCCTCGGCGACACCGCCCAGCGGACGCGGCGGCAAAGAGCCGACTGCGAGGACGGCGACATCGGCACGCGCCTGTTCGTCGGCGTAGACGATGCTGATGCTGTCCTTTTCGGGGATCAGTGCGTCGACCGTCATCGGCACGATATGCACGTCATGGCCAAGCGCGGTGGCCTGCTGCAGGCTGCGCTGGATTTCACTCTCGAGATAGTCCCCGTAGTGGCCGCGCGGCAGGAAGTCGGCACCGCCCGTCGCCGGGTCGTTGCCCTGGGCGTATTCGAGGAAGCCGCGTGGTTTGCCGGCGAACATGCCCATCGACGCGGCACGCACGTTCAGCAGATGCCGCGGCGAGGCGGTTCCATAGGCGATGCCGCGTCCGGGAGTGCCCCCACCGGTATACCAGTCGACGTGAAGAGGGTGGGGCGAGCGCTGCTCCAGCAGCTCGCTCATCAGCGTGGCGCCCGCGGCGCCGCCGCCGATGATGGCGACTCGTCGAAACATCATCGTCCTTTGCCGATACGGCGGGGTTTTGGTCGGTGTCAGGCCGTCAGTCGTCCGGCGATGTCGGACTGTCGGGGGCGGGCGATCCAGTGCTCAGCCGGTCCCGGCTGCTCATAGGCGAGGTACTGTGCCAGATTGCCACCATAGACGTGAAGAGTCAGCGCGGTATCGTGGCGCGAGAGATTGCGGCAGCGGTGTGTGTATTCGTCGCCGGCGTCGAACCAGGTGGCGTCGCCGGGGCCCAGCCAGGTCCGTCCCTGCGAGCTCAGCGAGTTGTCCAGGCGGTCGCGCTGGTAGGTTTGCACCTCGATGGCACCGCCGATGGCGATTTCCAGGCCCCACAGCCCCGCGTGGTCGTGCACCGGCGTCGCATAGTTCGCCGGCCAGGCCATGACCAGCACGCTGACCGGCGGATGCGCGCGTTCGGCGACGAGCCAGCGCTCGAGTCCGCGGCGACGCGCGCGCAACGGGCCGAGCGCTTCGGCCAGTTCGCGCGAATCGCGATGGATCACCTTGCCCAGTTCGCGCGCCATCGAGGCGAGGTCCGGATGTGCGACATCGCCGAAATCGAATGCGATGTCGCGCAGGGTCTTGAGAGGTCTGGACTTGCCCATGCAACGGCCCACCGGTAGGGTCTGAAAACTCGCAAAGTGGATCACGTCCGTCGTTAAAGAGGCGTAACCACGGCCACTGGCGCCGGGACTTTCGTCACTTGCCGGGTGCCGCGGCCCGGCCTAACGTATTGACCTGCGGGTAAACCTTTTCAGGCTCCCGTGCATCGAACCGCAGGAAGTTGCCGTCCCCGGCAACCGGAAGAAGGCGAGGAGAAGAAGCAATGATCGTCATGACCGCAGTGGTGTTCACCGTCCTCGGGCTGTGGCTCGTCGGCGCCGTGATCGGCACGATATTCAAGCTGGTATTCGGGATCATCGGCGGTATTTTCACCCTGATCGGCGGACTGATCGGCATTGTTTTCGGCGGCCTCGCCCTGCTGATCGTCGGCCCACTGGTGCTGCTGGCGATGCTGCCGGTGTTCGCGCCGATCCTGCTGCTGGCCCTGGTCGTCTGGCTGATCGTGCGTGCGAACCGGCCGCATCAGGTCGCTTCCACGCCCGCGCCGACCGCTCGCTGAGCAATAATCCCGGCCCCTCGCCTGGCGAGGGGCCGGTGCCATCGATCCTTACGTCTGACGCAGGTCGAAGCTCACGGGCACGCGTGCCCAGGCACGCACATGCTGGCCATTGACCTGTGCCGGCTGGAAACGCCATTTCGACAGCACCTGCTCGCGCGCGGCGCGATCGAGCAGATCGTGGCCACTACTGGACTCGATCACGACGTCCACCGGCTTGCCGGTTTCATCCACGAGCACACGTAGCATCACCGTGCCTTCCATGTGTCGCGCGATGGCGATACGTGGATAGGCCGGCGCGGGGGCCGAGGCATAGGCCAGCGTGGCTTCCACCGGTGCGGCGTTCGTGGCCGGCGCGGTGACATTGGCCGGCGCGGCGATCGTCGGCGTGGCCGGAACCGCCATCTGGTTGCCTTCCTCGGTCGGCACGGCCGCCGGTGGCGAGACCGTCTTTGGTACCGGTGTCGGTCGCGCGACAGGCGTCGGTGCAACGAGGGCGTGGAGGACGATGGCCGGGGGCGGTGCGACTTCCCTGGGCGGTTGATGGAAGACCACGTCGGTGGTCGCGACCGGTACCGCCCGCGAAGCCTCGAAGTCCGCGGCGAGCGGACGCAGGGCGGCGACCAGCATGGTCAGGTTCACGGCAATGGCCGCGGCATAGGCAACGATACGAACGGCGTCGGGATGCACGCCCTGGCGCAACGACAGGCTTGCGGACGACATGAGCCACCTCCGGTGTGTGAGGGAAGGTGAAGCTTTGGTCGCGGACGCCTGCGGGGACCGCATGGGGATGCGTCCGGGGCCGATGCCAGATTAGGCCTGTTTTCGACGGCTGCGCAATAGCCGTCTATATGGTGGCTGAAAAATTAGAGTTTCCCGGGGAACGGGGAACGGGGAACGGGGAACGGGGAACAGGGAACAGGGAACAGGGAACAGGGAACAGGGAACAGGGAACAGGGAACAGGGAACAGGGAACAGGGAACAGGGAACAGGGAACAGGGAGGCGCAGGTATCCTGCTGTATTGAGGTCGGAGGCAAGGCGACTGCGTAAAGCCGCCCCGAACTCTCCCGTTCCCCGTTCCCCGTTCCCGCTCTCCAGAACTAATGTGCAACCAGCATCGGCAGCGTGCCGTTCATGAACAGGTGACGGGTGGTGCCGCCGAGTACCATTTCCGAAAGCCGGGAGCGGCCCCAGGCGCCCATCACGATAAGGTCGGCGTCGATCTCGGCGGCCAGTTCGAGCAGGGCGGGACCCGGGTTGGAAACGCTGGCCGGGTCCAGCTGGCGGATATCCGCGGTGACCTGATGCCGTTGCAGCCAGGTGCCGATATCCCCACCCGGCAGGGCCGAGGTTTCGGGAAAGTCGTTGTCGCCGCTGCCGTCGAGGATGGTGATGCTGCTTGCCGAGGCGAACAGGGGCAGGCCGGCGCGCACGGCCAGCGCCGATTCGCGGCTGCCGTTCCAGGCGACCAGGATACGTTCGCCAAAGCTCTCCACGGTGGCCTGTTCCGGTACGACGAGGACAGGGCGGGTGCTGCCGAACACGGTGCGCGAGACGATGCCGAATCCGATCGGCGCATCGCCGCGCATGATGCCGCGCTCCATGACCAGCAGGTCGTAGCCGGCGGCGGCATGGCAAAGCGTCTGCACGGTATCGCCATTGCCGACCCGCCAGTCGCCGGCCAGGCCATGGTCGCGCAGCAACAATGTCCAGGGTTCGGCCAGTGCCTTTGCGTCCAGGCTGCGCTGGCGCGCGGCATCCAGTTGCATCGGCACCGCTTCGGGCAGGGTGAAGGCCGCCGGCGGCATGTCGACCACGTGCAGCGCATCGAGCCGGGCATCCAGCCGCTGCGCCAGCGCGAGGGCGGCACGCAGCCCGGCCCCCTGTGCCGGCACACGCTGGACATGGAGTAGCAGTTCGGTCACGGGCATCGGTTGCCTCCAGCTTTCGCTACAGCTTAGAGCCTGCGCCGGGGCCAGGAGTAGCCCGTGTGAAGATGCCCGGGGTTTTGATTTCGTCCGCGACTGGAGTAGTTTGTGCGCTGCGCCATCGCCGCCGCCGGCGCCGTCTTTCACAAGCCACGTGTGGAGTTCCCATGTCCGCAGACGCGTCCGCGGCGCAGCCGCGCTATCCGCATGGCGAGGAAGTCGCCAGCAGTGTGATCCACGGCATCGGCATTTTGCTCAGCATCGGCGGACTCGCCGTGCTGGTGGCCTTTGCCGCGCTTTACGGCGATGCGCGCGCGATCGTCGCCAGTGCGGTGTTCGGTACGACCCTGGTCCTGCTTTACACCGCATCCACGCTCTATCACGCGATTCCCGGCGAGATGGCCAAACGCGTGCTACGCACCTTCGACCATATCGCGATCTTCCTGCTGATCGCCGGCACCTATACGCCGTTTACCCTGCTTGCCCTGCCGGGCGCCTGGAGCTGGGGGTTGTTCGGCGCGATCTGGAGCCTGGCAATCGCCGGCAGCGCGCTGGAGCTTGGCGTGCTGAAAAAATACCGCAAGGCGGCGGTCCTGCTTTATGTCGCGATGGGCTGGATCGGCGTCGTCGCCATCGGTCCGCTGCGCACGCACCTGGAAACCGGCGGACTGGTCCTGCTGTTCGCCGGCGGCATCGCGTATACCGCCGGCGTTCCGTTCTATATGGCGAGACGTTTGCCGTATCACCATGCGATCTGGCACTTCTTCGTCCTCGCCGGCAGCATCCTGCACTACCTGGCCGTGCTGCTTTACGTGCTGCCGGATGCGCCGGCCTGATGACTTAGCCGAAGAGGAAGGAGAAGCCGAACAGCCCGATCATCATGAACGAGATGACCAGTTTGACCAGGGTGCCGACCAGCATGCCGAACCAGGCGCTGATGCCGACATGGGTCGAGCGCAACACGCTGGTGCCGGACATCAGCTCGCCGGCGACCGCGCCGAGGAAGGGGCCAAGCAGGAGCCCGGGCAGGCCGAAGAACATGCCGACCAGGGTGCCGATGGCCGCGCCCCACAGCGCGCGCGAACTGGCGCCCACCCGTTTTGCGCCCAGCGTGCCGGCCACGAAGTCGACAACCAGGCCGACCATGCCGATCGCCGCGATCGCGACCAGCCACCAGACGCCGGCATGCCGGTAGTGGTCGACGGCGGCAGCGAGCCATATGCCGGCGAAGAGCAGCGGGATGCCGGGCAAGGCGGGCAGGATCGCCCCGGCGATACCGGCGATCATCAGCAGGGCTGCCAACAGGTACAGCGCGACGTCGATCATCGGAACGCGTCGCGGTATTCGGGCTTCAGCAACGCCTCGAACACCGTCGTCGGCACATCCAGTGTCTGCGTACCGGCCGCATAGGCGGCGACCTGGTACGGCGGGAAGGTAAAGCTGAGCCCGTGCACCTTGTCGTCGTCGCCGGTCACCAGCCCGAACACGCGGTAGTGCTGCTTGCCCGGCTCGGTACCCTCGCGGATGAGCTGCGGATCGGAGGCCAGCGGATTGTCCGGCGCATCCAGTTCGGTAAGGAGCTGACGACGGGCCTCCACGGCGAAGGCGGCCTCGGCGGCTCGCGGGTCGGCGAACAGATCGTCCAGGGCGATCAGCCGCCGGTTGGCGATGTCGTAGGTAAAGCTGTCGACGATCGGCAACGGGTGCGCGCCGCCGGTAAACGAGGAACCATCCACCTGCGCGTTGACGAAGCGGTCGGTATGCGCGGCCACGGCGATGTCGAGGTTGAGGTCCCACGGCATCTGGCGGGCCTCGCGTTGCGCGGCCGGATCCTTCAGCCCCTCGAGGAATTCGTGTTTCCGCCGCACGACGTAATCGTCCAGCGCGACCTTCAGCGGCGCCCAGTCCGGCTTGAGCTCGGGCGAGTCCACTTCGAGCGTATAGAGGCGGTCGGTGGCCGATTCGCTATCCTTGGCGACACTCGCCGCGCTCGCCGGCGCGGAGGTGGCGGCGTTGCCCGTGCCTTCATGGCAGGCGGCGACACCGGTAAAGACGAAAACCAGCGACAGGATGCGTCGCAGCAGCATTGGCAAATCTCCCTGGAAGCGCGCAGTTTAGCGGGCTGTACGCGGCAGGGTGTCAACGCGCGATAAAAAAGGCCGATAAAACCGATGATCGAGGAAACCGTCACCCTGCTGAAGGCGGACGAGCTGGGACGCATCGAGATGTGCGAGCGCGACGGCGTGGTGGTGATTCGCCGCGATATCGCCGCCGCGCGCTGGTGGGCCCGCCTGTTCGCACGACGCGCGGCCGCACGCGAGGCCCGTGCGCTGGCGAAGCTCGATGGGCTCGACGGCGTGCCGCGCCTGCTGACCTGGAACGGGACGACGCTGGAGCGCAGCTACATGGCCGGCAAGCCGATGCAGGCGGCCCAGCCCCGCGATGCGGCGTACTTCCGCGATGCGCTGCGACTGCTCAGCGCGCTGCACCGGCGCGGCATCGTGCACAACGACCTGGCCAAGGAACCGAACTGGCTGGTCCGCGAGGATGGCTCGCCGGGCCTCGTCGACTTCCAGATCGCCTGGACCCGCGGCCGCCGCGGGCCGCTGTTCCGCCTGCTGGCGCGCGAGGACCTGCGCCATCTGCTCAAGCACAAACGCACCTATGTACCCGAAGGGCTGAGCCGCCGGCAGCTGGCGATCCTCGACACGCCCGCGCCGCATGCGCGCCTGTGGCGGGCTACGTTCAAGCGCCTGTACAAGCTGGTCGCCCGGCGGATCTTCGGCTACTGGGACAACGAAGGGCAGGGCCGGGTCCGCAAATAGCGCTCCAGCAGGCTTATTTCTCGACGAAGGCCCGCTCGATCACATAGTCGCCGGGCTCGCGCGTGCGCGGCGAGGCGTGGAAGCCGCGGCCGTCGAGCAGGGCGCAGGTGTCTTCCAGCATGGCCGGGCTGCCGCAGAGCATGACCCGGTCCTCGGCCGGATCCAGCGGCGGCAGGCCGGTGACCCGGGCCATGTCGCCGTCGGCGATCGCGTCGGTCATCCGGCCGCGGTTGCGGAACGGCTCGCGGGTGACGCTGGGGTAATAGATCAGCTTCTCGCGAACCAGTTCGCCCAGGTATTCGTGTTGCGGCAACTCGTTCTCGAGGTAATTCGCGTAGGCCAGGTCGTCGATGTTGCGCACCCCATGGGCGAGCACGATCTTGTCGAAGCGCTCGTAGGTTTCCGGGTCGCGGATCAGGCTCATGAACGGGGCGAGGCCGGTGCCGGTGCCGAGCAGGTACAGGCGCTTGCCGGGCTTGAGGTCGTTCAGGACCAGGGTGCCGGTCGGCTTGCGGCTGACGATCAGCGGGTCGCCGGGCTTCAGGTGCTGCAGGCGCGAGGTCAGCGGGCCATCGGGCACCTTGATGCTGAAGAACTCCAGGTGCTCCTCGTAGTTCGCGCTGGCGATCGAATAGGCGCGCATCAGCGGCCGACCGTCCACTTCCAGCCCGATCATCACGAAATGCCCGCTTTCGAAGCGAAAGCCAGGGTCGCGCGTGGTTCGGAAACTGAAAAGCGTGTCGTTCCAGTGATGCACGTCGATCACGTGCTCGGTCGCCAGTGCCACCATGTTCTTTGCCTTCGAAATAATGACGTGCATCGTCCCGTCGGCCGGGTGCGGCGCGTCCGGAGGGGGTCGTCCCGCGGGGAGGGCGGCCGGGCCGCTTTGCCTTGCGAGCGCCGCGTGGGGACGCGGACAGCTGCATAGGATACGACAGCTGCCAGGTCCCCGTCGCATGCTGCGATGCAGCATTCAGGATGATAAAGTATGACCATTCCCGCACCATGACCGGTGCCGCCCCCTGCGAGTCTCCATGTATCTGCCGCTCCTGGCCCTCGCCATTGCCGCCTTCGGCATCGGCACCACTGAATTCGTGATCATGGGCCTGCTGCCCGAGGTCGCGGCCGACCTCGGCGTCACCGCGCCGGCAGCGGGCATGCTCGTTTCCGGCTATGCGCTCGGTGTCGCCCTCGGTGCACCGATCCTCGCCGTGGTCACCGCGCGCTGGCCGCGCCGCCGTGCCCTGCTGGCGCTGACCGCGATGTTCATCGTCGGCAATGCGCTGTGCGCCCTGGCCCCGAACTACGGCATGTTGATGGCGGCCCGCGTGGTTACCGCGTTCTGCCATGCGGCCTTCTTCGGCATCGGTGCCGTGGTCGCCGCCGACCTGGTGCCGGACCGGCGCGCGCAGGCGGTGGCGCTGATGTTCACCGGGCTGACCCTGGCCAATGTGCTCGGCGTGCCGTTCGGCACCTTCCTTGGCCAGTCGGCCGGCTGGCGCTCGACCTTCTGGGCGGTGACCGGTATCGGCATGCTCGCCATGCTGGCCCTGGTTGTCTGGCTGCCGAAGCATATCCCGATGAAAACCGGCGAGGGCATCCTGCGCGAGTTCCGCGCGGTGCTGACGCCGCGTGTGCAGATGGCCCTGCTGGTCAGCACCCTGGCCTCGGTCAGCCTGTTCACCGTGTTCACCTACATCGCCTACATCCTGCGTGACGTCACCGGGTTCTCCGCGCACGCCGAAAGCTGGGTGCTGCTGCTGTTCGGCGCCGGCATCACGGTCGGCGGCCTGGTCGGTGGCCGTCTTGCCGACTGGAAGCTGATGCCGGTGCTGGCCAGCCTGTTCGTCTGCAACGCGCTGATCCTTGCCGCGTTCTCATGGACCAGCCATTTCAAACTGGCGACCCTGGTCACCCTGTTCCTGTGGGGCGCCTTCATCTTCGCCGTGGTCCCCGCCGCCCAGGTACGCGTGCTGGACCAGGCCAGGGGCGCGCCGAACCTGGCCTCGACGCTCAACCAGGGCGCCTTCAACGTCGGCAACGCCACCGGCGCGTGGCTGGGCGGCCTGGTGATCGCCGCCGGCATGCCGCTGACGCGACTGCCCTGGCTCGGCGCCGCCGTCGCCGTGGTCGGCCTTTGCGTCGTGCTCGGCTCGGCCCTGCACGACCGCGTCGCGGTGCGCGTGGCCATCTGAGTAAGATGGCCCTCTTCCACGGATGACGACGATGACGACACACGTATATAGCGAAGGCCAGGTCTGGTCGTACCGCACCCGCCCGGGTGAGGAAGGCTCGACCGTGGTCATCCATGGTGTCGAGTCGTACCCGGAGGAGGGCGAAGTTTTCCATGTCGCCATCGACGAGGTCAGGCTGCGCAACCACCGTATCGAGGGCGGCCTGCAGACGGCAATGCGGCATGTGCCGGTATCGCGCGAAACGCTCGATGCCAGCGTGCTCGATCTGCAGCGCATCGCCGCGCCCGAGGAGAGCTGGCGCGAAGGCTACGAGGTCTGGCACCAGGCCTTCGTCAACGGCGATGCCGGCGTTTTCGACATTCCCCTGGCCGCCGTTCTCGACTACATCGAAAAGGTCGTCGCCAACGCCGGCGAGTAGCCGCTTGCCCGGCGCTTGCCGATGGCCGAGTATGACCCGTCAGCGGGCGGGGGCCCGCCGGGGAAGTCGCACATGTTCTCGACCAGCGGTATCGACTGGAGCCTGTGGCTGGCCTCTTTGTGCATTTTCGTCGGCCTGAGCCTCGCGCGCGAACTCGGCTACTGGTTCTCTCGCATGCGCGAACGCCGGGGCCTGGAGCCGGTCGGCGACAACTTCACCCTGACCACGATGCTCGGCCTGCTGGCGTTGCTGGTGGGCTTTACCTTCTCGATGAGCCTGAACCGTTACGACGCGCGCCGCGAACTGGTCAACGCGGAAGCCAATGCGATCGGCACGACCTGGTTGCGCGTGCAATTGCTCGACGCATCGGCCCGGGCGGAACTCAATCCGATGCTGAAAGCGTATGCGAGCGAGCGTGTGACCTACGGCGTGGCCAGGACGGATGAGGCCGAGGCGGCGAGCTACGCGCGCACCTCGGCCATGCAGGCCACGATATGGGAAGCGATGTCCCGGGCGATCGAGCCGATCCGGGCGATTCCGCTCTCCGCCCTGGTCATCTCCACCACCAACGAAACCTTCGACCTGGCCGCCTCGCGCAAGGCATCGCGCGCCGCGCATGTACCCGGGCGGGTGCTTGGAGTCATGTTCGTCTACGCGCTGATCGTCGCCTTCCTGGTCGGCAACGAGCACGGCAAGGCGCGCTGGGCGACCAGCCTGCTGTTCGTGCTGCTGACCCTGGCCACTGCGCTGATTCTCGACCTCGATCAGCCAACCCGTGGCGCGATCAAGGTGTCGCAGCAGCCGGTGATCGATGCGCGGGCGGCGATGGGACCGTGATTATCCGGCCGATGCGTTGCGCGCGGCGCGCAAGGCGGCCATCCACCAGGAAAGATCGTCCATCAGGTGCGCGAAGCGCCGCGTGTCCTGTTCGTCGGCGGCGAAGCGTCCGTCCTTGACCTTGCCCCATACGCCGGCGATATGCACTACCGCGGACAACGGTGCGATCTGCAGTTCGGTGACGACCTGACGCAACTGCTCGATGGCGCGCGCGCCGCCGGCATTGCCATAGCCGACGAAGGCGGCAGGCTTGCGCCGCCATTCGGCATAGAGGTAATCCAGGGCATTCTTCATCGCCGGGGAATAGCCATGGTTGTACTCGGGCGTGACCAGGATAAAGCCGTCGGCCTCGGCGATCTTCGCTGCCCAGCGCTGTTGCAGCGGATCGGTGTAGTTACCCATCGCCGGCGAGCGCGGCAAGGAAAAGATCGGCAGGTTCCATGCCTTCAGATCGATCAGCTCGACGGTGAGCCCATCGCGTCCGCCCGCCTGCCCGAGCACCCATTCGCCGACAGGCAGGCCAACGCGGCCCTCGCGCACGCTACCGATGATGATCTGCAGATGCATGAATCCTTCCTCATTCGACGAACAGATGCGGCACGAAGCAGCTCGTGTTGCGGGTGATGCGGTCGGCGTCCTCGCGCATGCCGATACCGACCGCGCGGGCACCGACCACCCAGGAGCCGACCAGGGCATGACGATTGTCGAAAACCGGCAGCGGCGCAAGCGCCTGGTAAATGCACGGCACATCGGCCGGCGATTCGGGCGCGCCGTCGCAGCGGGAGGATCGCCTTGTTCGACGGCAGCATCTTCCATGCCGGTTCGAACCGGCGCAGCTGGGTGTGCTTCAGGTGTTCTGCGAACGGCTCGGTGAGCAGCCACTCCCACGGGTAGAGTTTGAACAGCCGGCTTATCGGCTGGTCTTCCAGGTCGATGAAATCGCTGCCGGACCAGCCGATATCCTCGATATCCAGCGTGGTGGCGGTATGGCCGGCCTGCACGCATGTGTCGAGCAGGTAGTCGGCGGTGACCCCGTCCTCCACGTTCTCGTAGCACGCCGCGAAATGCACGTGCGAGGCTTTCGGCAATTCAGCCCAGCGCGCGACCATGGCTTCATGGATCGAGTTGAACTGGTCGGCCGAAGGCGCGACGTCCTGCAGCCAGTACCACTGCGCGACGGACGCCTCGAAGAGGGAGGTCGGCGTGTCGGCGTTGTACTCGAGCAATCGGGGCGCGTGGGTGCCGTCGTAGGACAGATCCATGCGTCCATACAGCGCCGGTTCGCGGTCCCACCAGCTGCGCTCGACCAGGCTCGCCGCACGCTCATCCAGGCCCAGGTCCGCATAGCGTCCGGCGCGCACGATGCGATCGACGGCGTCCATGCACAAGGCATGCAGTTCGTTGGTGGCCGCTTCCAGTACGTCGATCTCGCGTGCATCGAAGACGTAGCGGACGTCTTCGCGCCAGTAGACCTGTCCGTCGATGGTATGAAAGGCGAAGCCCAGCGACTCGACCCGCGAACGCCAGTCGCTTCGCGGTGCGCAACGCTCCCGGTGCATCAGCCGCCCCGCGCGGAAACGCGACCGGACGAGCCGAAACCGCCGCGGGTGCCGAATTCGGTGCCGCGTGGACCGCCGTAATGTTCGCCGGCCGCGAAGCTGCGCTGCCCGCCGAGGGTGCGCCCGGGGCCCGGATCGGAGGCATCGTGGGTGCCCTCGCGATACCAGGGCCCGTAGTAGTGGGAGGTGCCGTAGTAGCCGCTGCCGGAGGAGCCATGCGTCGCCTCTTGCTGGCACTGGCCGGTGGAGTAGTCGTGGACGCAGTCTTCGAGGGTGTCGTAACGATTGCGCTGGACGTCCGTGCCGCTACTGAGCATGGATACGCCGATGAAGGCGGCGCCACCCAGAAAGTACAAAGGCACGGTCAGCGAACGTTTCTGCGGTCGAATTTCCGTCGTGGGTTCGATGACGCTGGGAAGGTTCTCGTGCATACGGTGCCTGCGATGTTTGCGTGACTTGGGCATCGCCGGTTACCAGGTCATCGCGGCCGCGTTCACGGCACCGACGCTGATGGCGGCCACCGCGGCAAACACCGCGACCGACCTGTTATCCGCTTCGATCTGCGCACGCAGGTCGCCGATCAGCAGGCGAATGCCCAGGTGGACGAGCCACTGCACCACGAGGGCAACGATGCCCCAGACCGCAAGATCGGAGAGGCTGACGCTATGCGCGATGGCACTGGCCAGCGGCTGGACGATGCCGAGAAGCGCGCCGCCAAGGCTGATGGCAGCGGCAAGGTTGCCGCGGCGAATCAGGGCCAGCTCACGCTGCGGCGTGATCCAGATATAGACGGTGCAGAAAACGGCAAGAAAGCTGATGCCGAGCGCGAAATACGCCAGGAACGCCGGCAGCGTCGAGAGATTCGACAACACGTATATCCCCTGTAGACGCGACCCTCCCGGTCGCCGCCAGAGAGTAGCGCAGCCGATGTGACCGAATGAGCCTCGAGGGGGCACTGCCCGGTTCTGTACCGGTCAGATTTCTTCCGGCGCCGTGAATACGCCGGCATCCTTGTCGAAGTAGTCGAGGATCACCTTGGCTGCGTGTGGTTCCGGGCTACTGCTCAGATAGGATTTCGCATCAAGGATAGGGTAGCCACCGACGACGCTGCCATACGGGACCTGGGTTATCGTCATCGCCTTGCCATCCGAGTGACCTGATTGCCATGTCCGGCAGCGTGCGGATATCAGGTCTCCGAAGTTGGCGTAGTCGTGAATGATCCGATTCGCCGAACTCACGGAGGCGATCGCAAGGGCGAATATGAGGCTGGTTTCGCCCTTCAGCCATCGGTGGCGGACAGGCGATGCCTGTTTCTCCTTCGCGGTGATTGCGGCGAGGAAAGACGCCGCGGCGGCAAGGCCGACGAAGGTCATGCACTGGCGAAAGGTCGCGTGCCGTTCGCAGCAGGCCATGGTTCCGAACTGGTAGTACGCGGTGAAGAGGGTGATGGGGACCATGGCAAAAGCCGCTATCGCAAGTGGAATGCGGGCTCGCTGCGTTGCGCCGGAGGATGTGTGTCGTCGTGACAGCAGATAGATGCCAATGAAGAATGCCACCTTGGTCGTTGCGCCGAACAGCAGGTGTCTGGCATCGACATTCAGGCTGTCGGAGCTTACGAACTCCCAGGCAGCATGGGGCACGGCCGCCAGTACACTCGGCCAGAGTTGATGGACGTAGGAACCTTCTCCAATTGCTTCGCTATTTGCCAAGACGCGACCATGGACGAGGCTGTACAGGACAAGGGTCGACGCGGCGAGCGGAAGTGTCAGCCAATAGAAAAGGCAATTCCAATGCTTTCGTCGAATATCGCGCCCCATCGTGCCGAGGGCGACCAAGGTATAGACAAATGCGAACATCGCGCCGACTTCGGTGCTGGATGTAGCGACGATGAGCGCCGCCAGGATGCAGGTTCGCGTACTCGCCCGATCCAGATCGGCGTTCTCGGTAAGCCCGTGGATCACGGTGATGGCAGCCAGCGTTGGCAGATACGCCATACTCGCCATCGGCCAGTAAAAGATCTCGGAGACGGGGTGCCCCAGGAGAAACATGCACAGGATGGACAGAGGCACGAGCAGGGTTGCCGCCAGACTCGCGCCGCGGCGCTTGCGCCTCGCCAGGGCCGGTGCCGTGGCGCATGCGAGCAGTGCGAGCCAGAGCGGAGCAAGAACTTCCCCGATCAAGGGTTTGCTCCAGGCGGCGACCGCCTGCGCATAAAGATAGATCATCAGTTCGGACAGCGGTCGCGGGCTCCAGTTCTTTATCCGGAGTGCGAGGAAATCCAGGTCCCCATCGCGAATCGACTTGAGCGTCAGGTACTCGTCCGTCTGCCAATGTCCGGCGGGGACGAGCGCCAGGTAGACGACGAAGATGACCAGGCACAAGATGACGCCGGTGAGGGCCCGGCCACGCGGCGCTTCCGTGATGGCTTCCATGTCTTGCTGCTGTCCGTGCCCCGGTCGCGCAGACCGAAGAGAGAACAGTAGCGTCAGCATCCGATCCGGTCTTTAGAACAATTCTTAAGTTCCCGGAACGGCGGCCACACGAATTTGCCGCCGAAATGCCACCTGTGATCGCTTTGCCGCCTCTTCTTCTCGCCTGCGGAGGCCCTATGATGGCCCGGTCATGGTTGTGGCGGATATCCGTCGGCAATGATGAAACGCAGGTCGACAAGGGTCTTGGGGGAGACACATATGAGCAGTGGTACGCAAAATCTGGATCGTTTCGTGCGCACGGCGCTGACGCGCGGCGCGACACGACCGGCCATTCTGAAGGCATTGACCGATGCGGGCTGGGCGGACGAGCAGGCACGAGGCGCCCTCGCTGCGTTCGCGGCTGTCGAATTCATCGTGCCGGTACCCAAGCCACGTCCGTACCTTTCGCCGCGTGAGGCATTTCTTTACCTCGTCCTGTTCACCACGCTTTACCTGAGCGCGTATCACCTTGGCTCGTTGCTGTTCGACCTCATCAATCGTGCCTTTCCGGATCCCGCGGCGCCGCTCCGAATGGGCTGGACGGGAAACAGCATCCGCTGGTCGGTGGCATCGATCATCATCGCGTTCCCGATTTTCCTCCTGCTGTCGGCGAAGATCGGTGGTGAGCTTCGACGGCAGCCGGTCAAGCGACTGTCGCCGGTCCGGCGCTGGCTGACCTACCTGACCCTGTTCATCGCGGCGGGAATCCTGATAGGCGATCTGATCACGCTGGTCGACAATCTGCTCGGAGGCGAACTCACGCTGCGTATCGCGCTCAAGGCGCTGGTTGCGGCGGTTATCGCGGGGACGATTTTCGGCTACTACCTGTGGGATCTCCGCCGCGAGGAGATGGAGCCATGAGTGGCCGGTCTCCAGGCAAGTGGCTTGCGGCGGTGGCAGGCGTGGTCATGCTGGCCGCCGTCGTCGGTGGGCTCTATGTCGTCGGATCGCCGGGAGAGCAGCGCCGGCAGAGCCTCGACCAGCGGCGAATCAACGACTTTATCTATCTGAGTGGGCGGCTGGAGCTCGCCTGGGTCGACGGACACGCTTTGCCCGCGACCCTGAAAGACCTGACGCCGGGCAAGACGCTGCTTCGTCAGGCAAGCGACCCGGAAACGGCCGTGCCGTATGAGTACACCGTCCTGGGCGGTGATCGATATCGCCTGTGTGCGACCTTCGCCGAACAAAGCCCTTCCGGTGACGCGCAATCCGTGCCGCGCATGGACGAATGGGTGCATCCGGCGGGACGTGCCTGTTTCGAACGCGGTGCGCAACGCCGGTCTGGTCCCCAGGCAAGGTATTAACGTCGATGATCGTACGAGGCTATGCAAGCGCCTTCAGGACATTCTTCGGATCTTTCTTGATCGCCCGAAGCAGGGCGCGCGCCGGCCCGGTCGGCTCCTGCCTTCCTTGCTCCCAGTTTCGGAGCGTGCCAACGTCGACATCCAGTATCTTTGCGAACTTCGGCTGCGACAGCCCCGTCACCTTGCGTATCGCTTTGACGCCAGCCGCATCAATTTGAATCTGGCGGGAGGGCTCGCGCTTGCCGCGGACGATTTCATCCATCTGGGTAACGCTTTCTAATAAACCAGTAAAAAACATGTTCATGGCTTCCAATGCACAGTGATTTCCTCGAAGGCCGATTCAATCGACCGGATACGGGCCTTCCGCAAATGCTTCCACGTGATAGCCCTTCGAGCCGACGGCGAGGGCCATCGGACTTCTGAAATCCTCGCCCGCCGCGAGGCGTCGGAGCAGCTGGCCGAAGTCGTGTTTCGGCCGCCACCCGAGTTCGCTTCGCGCCAGGGCGTTGACGTAGACGCGATCGATGCCTGAGGGCAGCTTCCATCCGCGCGCTGCGTAGATCGACGCGTATTTGGGGACGCGCCGATTCGCGGCACGTGCGACATCGCTGCGCAGGTCCGCCATGTCGTCGGGCGTGAACGGCGTCGTCGCGCTGACGATGTAGCGGCGAAAGCCGATCTCCTTCGCGTGTTTCGCGGCCAGCAGATGGGCGCCGACCACGTCCTCGATATCCACGCGGCGGGACAGGTATTCGTTGACCTTCAGGTTGTCGTCGCTATAGGTCAGGCGCGCGGACTTGTCGTCATCGGCCTCGGGGAAGAAGCGTGAGGTGCGCAGCACGATGCACGGGAGCTTCTGCTTGCGATGGAACAGCTGGCAGAAGTCCTCGGCGGCCGATTTGGTGACGCCGTAAATATTCTTCAGGACGGGCCTGACTTCCTCGGTCACCCACGCGGCCGGTTCGCCCGGCGGCGGCACGAGCGCGTCGCCGAAGACACTCGTGGTGCTTGTATAGACGAAGGATTCGACACCGGCGGCGACGGCCTCCTCGAGCAGGTTGAGCGTGCCGGAGATATTGGTGTCGACGAAGTCCTGGCGGCCATGCGTGGCCACATGCGGCTTGTGCAGGGTGGCGGTGTGGAAGACGGTCTGCACGCCGCGCATGCAGCGTTCGACGAAGGCGCGATCAGTCACCGTGCCGACATGGCTGGTGTAGGCGCCGGCGAGGATGTCGAGGCTGACGACCTCGTGACCCTGTTCTCCCAACGTGCGCACCAGGGCTTCGCCCAGGTGCCCGGAACTCCCCGTGACCAGAACTCGCATGCGTCTGTCGCCATCGATGGATGCTGAAAGATCATCGTAACATTCCGCCGCGTCGCGCCCATCCATGTGAACGAACACCATCACACGGCGACTCATTGCCCCTTGTCATGCTGTCCCGCCATGGGGAACACTTCGCATTCATATCGGGGGCGGTATGCCCGCGCGGTGTTTCAGCAATCCACGGACAGCAAGCGATGAGTGAAGACCTGCAGTTTTCGGATAACTACCGCGACCTCAGCCAGCAGTACGGCACCGGCGCGGGCTTTCAATTCGAGTTCTATTGCGAATGCTGTAACGACACCTGGCGCTCGCCATTCGCGCCGTATCGCAGCGGCCAGGCATCCGGCTGGGTGCGCGAAGTCAGCGGTTTCGCCAGCAGTCTGCTCGGTGGCCTGGGTGGCAGTATCGACAATGCCGTCGATGGCCTGGCCAAGGCCGGTTGGGGCACGTCGCGCGATGAGGCCTTCAAGGAAGCCATCGTCGCCGCCAAGGATCATTTCAACCGCTGCGCGAAGTGCCGCAACTATGTCTGTGGACGTTGCTGGAGCACCGATAGCGGTCTGTGCCAGCGCTGCGCGCCGGACATCGCCACGGAGGTCCAGGTCGCCCGCCACGACGGCAAGCGCGAAGCCGCCGTCGAAAGCGCCCGCGAACTGGGCAAGGGACAGGCCGGCAAGATCGATGTGGTGACCGAGCACCAGCTGGTCTGCCCCGAATGCGGATGCCAGGCACGCGGCGGAAAATTCTGCCCCGACTGCGGCCACCAGCTGGCATCGCCGACCAGTTGCGCCGGCTGTCACGCGGAACTCCCCGCCGGCAGTCGTTTCTGTCCGGAATGCGGCAAGGCAACCGGCGCGGCCGCGCTTCCGGCACAATAGCCGCTGAGTGGAAGGAGTAACCCATGGTGGAAAAATTTACCCGTTGGGATCCGGTCGATCATCTGGCAACCGAAGCCATGTATCTCAACGCGTGCCTCGATGAAGATCCCGGCGACGGTAGCCTGGTGCAGTCCGCACCCGGTGACATTGCCCGTGCACGTGGCATGAGCCAGCTTGCCCGAGATAGCGGCCTGTTACGCGAAGGTCTGTATCGCGTGTAATGCGCGCACTCGGCGTACTTCTGCACGCGATGGTCACAGACGGAGCCGGATAAGTCTCCGGCTCCGATCGCGATCTCGCTTCAAACCAGTTTCGCCGGGTGGAGCAGGTCCGACAGACCCACGCGGTGCAGCATCTCGGCGCGGACACGGTCCAGGACGGTGAAGCCGACGTTGGCGCCGTCTTCGGTCGGATCGATATGCACGCGGAACGGGCGTTTGCCGAACGGCGTATCGATCACTTCGACGATGGCATCAGCCACGGCACCGGCATCCGCGTCCGGCGGCACGATCTCGGCGAAGGCCTTCTGGACCTGTTCGCCGAAGCCGGGGAACGGACCGGCCTCGTACTCGGCAACCACCTTGGTGTCGGCTGGCGTGCCGGCGTGGGCGAAGTGGTTGGTGCCCGAGGTGAAGGCGCCCGGCACGATGATCGAGGTCTCGATACCCCAGCGACTGAGCTCGCGGGCGTACTGCACGGCGATGGCGTCCATGGCCGCCTTGGCGCCGAAATACGGGGCCAGGTACGGTGGCGTGCCACCCGCCGAACTGCTGCTGGAAACCCACACCAGCAGACCCTGCTTCTGCCCGCGCATATGCGGCAGGGCGGCGCGGTTGACGCGCTGGGTGCCAAGCACGTTGCTGTCATAGAGTTGCGCGTATTGCTCGTCGGTAAAGGCTTCGGCGGGACCGAACACCATATGTCCGGCGTTGTGGATCAGCACGTCGATGCGACCGCTGTCGGCGATGACCGCTTCGATGGCCTTGTTCGCCGATTCCTGCGATTGCACGTCCAGCTCCACCGTACGCATGTCGACGCCGTTGTCCTTGCTGAACTTCGCCATCGCTTCGACGTTGGCGGCGTTGCGTCCCTTGAGGTCGCGCATCGAGGCGTAGACGGTATGGCCGGCCCGGGCCAGCGCTTCGGCGGTCAGGCGGCCGAAACCGCTGGAGGCGCCGGTGATGAGGATGATCTTTTTCATGGTCGTGACTCCGTGAGCAGGGGGGTGAGGTATCAGATGATTCCGCCGTTCGCACGGAGGATCTGGCCGTTGATCCAGGCGCCGTCGGGGCCGGCGAGGAAGGCCACCGTTGCGGCGATGTCCTGCGGCTGGCCAAGGCGCTCCAGCGGGGCGAGTTTGGTCAGGCGGTCGATGACTTCCTGCGGCTTGCCATTGAGGAACAGGGCGGTCGCGGTCGGGCCGGGGGCGACGCTGTTCACGGTGATGTTGCGGCCGCGCAGTTCCTTGGCCAGCACATGGGTCATCGCTTCGACGCCGGCCTTGGTCGCCGCGTAGACGGCGTAAGTCGGCTGGTACAGGCCCACGACGCTGGACGAGAGATTGACGATGCGGCCGCCGTTGCGAAGGCGCCGCGCGGCCTCGCGCAAGGTGTTGAACGAGCCCTTAAGGTTGACCGCGATCTGGCTGTCGAACAAAGCGTCGTCGCTGTCGGCCAGGTTGGCCAGCTTCATGATGCCGGCGTTGTTGACGAGCACGTCGACTCCGCCAAACGCGGTCTCGGCCGCATCGAACATGCGCGTCACCGAGGACGGATCGGACACGTCGGCCTGCGCTGTGATGGCCCGGCCGCCCGCTGCCTCGATCCGGCTTACCAGGGCTTCGGCCTCGCTCGCTCCGCCGGCGTAATTCACCAGTACGTTGAAACCGTCCGCCGCGAGCCGTTCGGCGATGGCGGCACCGATGCCGCGGGAGGCGCCAGTGACCAGGGCAACCTTGTTATTGGAAGTATTCATGAGGTGTCTCCTACAGGGTTTGGGCCCACCACTGCGGCGGGTGTGGGGATACGATGCGCCGGGAGACCGGATAAATAATCTGGTATAAATCACCCATACTGTTCCACTAGATAGAACAATAGGGTCGCCATGGACCGACTTGCCGCGATGCAACTGTTTATCCGTATCGTCGAGCGCCGCAGCTTCACGGCTGCGGCGCAAGACATGGATCTGCCGCGTTCGACCGTGACCCAGGTGATCCGGCGGATGGAGGAGCGGCTGGGCGTGCGCCTGCTCCAACGGACCACCAGGGTGGTCCGTCCCACGCTGGACGGCGAGGCGTATTACCGGCGCTGCGTGGCCATCGTGGGCGATATCGAGGATGCCGAGGGCGCCTTCGGCGGGGTTCGCCCAAAAGGACATCTGCGGGTCGAGGTGCAGGGCACGCTGGCGCGCTACTTCCTGATGCCTGGCCTGCCCGGGTTCTTCGCCGAGTTTCCCGAGCTGGAACTGTCGATGAGCGAGAGCGACCGCTGGGTCGACCTGGTGCACGAAGGCGTCGACTGCGTGCTTCGCTTTGGCGAACTGCCGGACAGCGAACTGGTGGCGCGTCGGCTCGGCATGCTCGAGCGCCTGACCTGCGCCGCCCCCGCCTATCTCGAGCAATTCGGCTATCCATCCTCGATCGACACGCTCGAGGGGCACCGGATGGTCGGCATCCGTCGGCTCAGCAGCGGCGCGGTGACCCCACTCACGTTCGTGGTCGGCGAGCAGCTCCGCAGCGTGTCGTTGCCGGCGACGCTGTCCGTCACCGGCCCGGAGAGTTATCGCTCAGGTACGCGCCTTGGCCTCGGCATCGCGCAATTGCCGCGCTTCCACATCGACGAGGACCTGCGTAGGGGCACCCTGGTGGCGCTGTTCACCGATACGCCACCGCCCGCCATGCCGGTGAGCGTGGTCTATGCGCGCAACCGTCATCTCTCGCCGCGCGTGCGCGTCTTCATCGACTGGCTGGCGCGTGAGTTCACCCGCCGCCTCGATGTCCTTCATGGGCGCGGCGGGCACGATTGAAGCGGCACTCAATGCTTCGGAAATTCCACGACCACATCGTTCAACGGCAGCTGTGCCTGGCGCGGCTCCGCTTTCACGGCTCGCCACGGTTCACCCTGTCCAAATAGCTGGGCCTCGGTCTCCGGACCATCGAAGGTGTAGTTGGCGAAGACATAGGGGATGCCCTCCGATCCTTCGAAGGTGGGCGCATCGGCGAGCTGGAAGTGCAGGTGCGGGGCAGCGGAGTTACCCGATTGTCCGAGGTGGCCGATGACCTGCCCCTTGCGCACATGATCGCCTGGCTTGACCCGGACGCTGCCGCGCGCGAGATGCGCGTAGCCGGCAAACGCATGTGGGGCTATCTGGATGATCACGTAGTTGCCGAACAGGCCGTCGGTGGTCAGCGAGGCCGGTTCCGGCTGGGGGCTTAGCGGACGATGCTCCACTTCACCGTCGCGCGCTCCCACGACGGTGCCGTCGGCCACGGCCAGCACGTCCGCGCCGTAACCCACCCAGTCTTTGTAAGCCGTCTTTTGCAGGTCACCGACGCCAGGTTTGAGCGCATGCCCGGTGTCGTCGACGCCGACCAGGTCGAGGGCAAAGCGCTGGGGAATCGACAGGTTGCCATTGACCGCCACCAGACTGCCCCAGTGATGGGACTGCGCCGCACCAGGTCCTTCGTGCGCGAGCCAGCGCCCGCCGCGCAAGGGTGCGCCGATGACCGGCACCGCGCGCGCGTCAACCGCGATGACGGCACCGTCGACGGCAAATGCCTGATCCCGCGCTTTCAGGTCGATATGGTGGCGCAGTGCCCCGGGTATCGCGGCACCGTCAGGCAGCGTCAGCCAGACGAAGACGACGACACGTTTGCCGGCCTCGACCGTTGCCGGAAGGCCTTCCTTGGGCACCGGCTTCACCATCGTGGCGAGCTGGCTCGCGTCCAGGTGGAGCAGGGGATGGGTCATGTCCGTGCCGAACACATCCAGCCCATTCAAGGTCAGTGGACCGGTATCGGTATAGAAGTTCGTCAGATGCAACTCGTAGGCAAGATGACGTGCTCCGTCGCTACCCATGAAGGCAGTCGGTGCAAACGGAATGCGTACCTCCACCGGCGCCAGGGACGTGGCCCCATGGGCCACAACCGCCCAAATGGCATACAGAACCACGATCCACGCGCATCCCCGTACCCGCATATCGATTCCCCTTGGCTGCGATCGCCAGCGTACCGGGCCTCGATGTCCGGAGTAACTGCCCGGCAATGATTGTCGTTTCAACGCGTGACTGGATGGTCAAACGGTAGAAACGGCTGCCAGTGGGTGACTATGTAAGTGCGGTCCGTCCGCCACCGCTGGTCTGCCAACTTTTGAGATGTCGACGATGGATCGTTGCTACGCCGGTCCCATGGGACCAGGTTGTCCCGCGTACGGGTGATAGGTACCCCGTCATGTTCGCGTTCATGCATAAATGTAATCAAAAGTGAACCTAAAGCGCTTTAAGGTATACAATTACATACTTTAATGGCCAGATACTTGATCTGGTCACCAGGGTGTGTTTGTATTCAATTACTTACCTTACATCCTATAAGGTATTGGATTGAATACATGAATACTCACGACTCTGAAGCCCTGTCTCCGGTTGCGATCTCGGCGATTGCGTCGCTGGGTGAAGCCGTCCGACGTAGTCGCCGGGCCCGGGTGATGACTCAGGGGGAGTTGGCAGAACGCGCTCGTCTGAGCCGTCTGACCGTTCTCAAAATCGAGTCGGGCAACCCCGGTGTAGCTATCAGGGCGTGGGCCAGCGTGATGGAGGTGCTGGGCCTGCTCGAGGCTTTTCGAGGCCTGAGCGATCCAGTATCGCAAGCCATGGACTTCGCCCATGGCCGCCGGGTGCGCAAGCGAGACCTGAGCAAGAAACTGGATTTCTGAGATGCCGATCTACGAACGCTACGTGACGATCCGCCTGGAGAGTGCCGATCAGGATGTTCCAGCCGGGCTACTGACGTTGGTGGAGGACCGCGGTGTGTCAGTCGGCAGCCGATTTGCGTACGGCGCGCGCTACCCCCGGCGCCGGGGTGCCATTGATGTCGACCCGCAATGCCTTCGCCTGGACACCGTCAGGCCGGCCACTGAAGTCGCGCCGCCCGGTGACCTGCCACTATTCGGGGCGATTCGAGATGCCCTTCCCGATGCCTGGGGGCGGCGTGTGCTTTCCAACAAGCTTCGCATGCAAGAGGAGCAGCTTACTGATCGGGTACTCATCGACAACTCGAGTCCAAACCGAAGCGGAGCGCTCGACTTTCGCATCGAACGCGACATCGAGCCGCGCGACAGTGGTCTGCTGCGGCCCGTGGATCTGGATCACCTGCTCGATGCCGCCGACCGGATCGAGGAAGGCGAGCCGGTGCCGCAGCACTTGCTCGACCTGCTCGGTGAAGGCCCCACGCTTGGCGGCATGCGGCCCAAGGCCGTACTCATGGACGAGGGGCGGCAGTGGTTGGCCAAATTTCCAACCCGGCGCGATTCATTCAATATCCCGTTGATCGAGCGCGCTACTTTGGAACTGGCTCGCCTGGCCGGGATGAACGTGCCTGACACCCGCGTGATCGAAGTCAACGGACGTGGCACGGTGATGATGATCGCTCGCTTTGACCGTGGTACGGAGGCCGACGGTTACCCCAAGCGACACATGGTCAGCGCACTGACTGCCCTTGGCGTGCACGAGATGGATTCGCCAAGGATGTCTTATGCCGACATCGCCGACGTGCTGGGTCGACTGGGCGCGGCAGGTCACGTGAACGCGGACAGGCATGAGCTGTTTCGGCGCATGGTCTTCAACATCCTCGTCTCCAACGATGATGATCACCTGCGCAACCATGCGCTACTTCATCGCGGCGACCTCGGTGGCTGGCGCCTTAGCCCGCTCTACGATGTTCTGCCGCGGCCGTCCTTTGGCACGGAGCGCTTCCTTCATCTCGGGGTTGGTGCCCAGGGCCGTTTGTCCACCCTGGACAACGCCATGACTCACTGTGCCCGGTTCGCCCTCACGCCGACCGTCGCCGCCGCAATGATCGAGGAGATCGCCGGTGTAGTGCGCGAGTGGAAGGGTCACTTCGAGGCACTGGGCATTCCGGCCGCGGAGATCGACAAAATACAGCGTGCATTTCGGCGTCCCTCGGAAATCGGCTTACGGGAGGTCAGCAAGTGGGCATAAGACGATTCAGCCTGCGCGATCCAGGCAATGTCGAACGGGTCTTTCAGGGGGGGGGGCTCTGAGATTGGACGGCAAGCGGGCAAGGTCGCGAATTCTATCGACCTCTCCGGAGCGCTCCCGGTTGTCTTCGAGACTGTACGGCCAGGTCGCCGCTAACCACGCCGGATGTTGGTGCCGATCCGCCACAGGACGCCCGACGGGTCGTGCAAGGTGAAGTCCCTGATAGCCCATGGACGATCGGCCGGCGCGGAGGCGCTCACCCCGTAGCGGGACACCAGTTCCTGCGCTTGCACGTGCGCCCACCAAGCGTCCACGTCGGTGACGAGCAGATGCATCATGAAATTCTCGGCGTGCGCCTTCTCATAGAAGTCCTGCAGCAGGAAGCTGCAGTCACCGGCATGCAGGTAAGCCACGCCATCCGATGACGATGCGACCTCAAAGCCCAGGTCAACGTAGAAGCGCTTCGACAATTCGAAGTCTTTCGCAGGCACGAAGGCCTTGATCTCAACGGTATCCATCGACATCGATTATTTTCTCGGATCGGCGATTCATCATGGGTTACCTTCGTCGCGCATAGCCTGCTGACCGCATCAAAATAAGCAAGAACAGGAGTGCGATGAAGAGGGCGAACGCATACTGGCCCCTTGCCACTCCCGTTCCGTAAGGAAACCAGATTCCTGGAACTCCCAGTGCGTTGAGCTCCGCTGCGAACAGGCCAATGCCGACCAGGATCGCGGCGAGCGCTGCCGGATAAGCGGACGGCTTCGCCGAGCGGATCACACCCAGCCCGATGATCCATAGATAGAGCGCGGCATAGGCCAGGCGAACGCCTGCGACAACGATGTCGGCAGCCACCTTGAGGCCGTGGGACGCATCCGGCGCAAACCAGGGACGGCCAATCCATGCGAAGACCACGTAGACCACGGTAAGTACGCCGATCACGTAGCGCAGCCATGGATATCCTCTCAAGCGAAACCAGTCTCGCCATGCCAGGGTCCATGCCGCCAGGGCGAGGGGTTTGAGTATCACGGACGTCGCGATGTCATAGCGTTGCAGACTCAGAAAATCCGTCCAGTAGAACAGCACCTGATTGACACGCAGAAGGGCCAGGAGAACCAGTGCGGCGGCTAGCCAGCGATAGGAATCGCCAGTTCGGCTTGCGATCAGTCCGAAGACCATGAGCGCAAGCAGGACGAATGCGACCGGCTCGATCGCATCCGCCACGTAACCCTTGAAGGTTTGTAGCCATTGCACTTGAAGCAGCTGATCGATGCCGCCTGCATCGCCGATCGTCGGCGCGACATGGATGCCGCCATTGTCCTCGCCTGCATCGAGTGGATCCATCCACACGCGAAATGCCATCAGGTAGGTTCTCGTGACCGCCGATGATGACGATGGCAGGGGGAATACACGCGGTCGCACGCCGAATACCGTTGGCGTCGTACCCGTGAACACACCTGGGCCACCGAGCAGTTTTCCGTCTACGTAAAGTTGGTAAGTCGAATCGACCAGGGTCGGACCCGCCAGGGCAAGCGGTGCGTCCTTGTCGCTGTCGACGGCAATCTTGATCCGATACCACGCATAACCCGTGTACCCCGCATGGCCGCGTCGGCTCCATCCGGATACGTAGCCCGGCAGTCCGACGTCGCCGTCATGCGCACCCGGTGCAGGCGTGAGGTCGACGGTTTCCCATGCGCTGTCATCGAAGTCCGGTGAGGACCAGCGGGGATCGTCGCCGACCTGGAATCGCCACGGTCCGTTCAAGGGGATGGTCGAATGGCCAAGGGTCATGTGTGCGGTCTGGGCAGGTTCTGCCGATGCCGGGCGGCTCCCAGCCGTGAGAACCACAAGCACGCAAAGGAAAGCCAGAAGCCCTGGACACCGCATCGCATCATTCCCCTTGGGTCTCCGGCGCAGCATAAGCGACCGTCCCAGGGGGCGCAGCTATACTGATGACCCGTGCAGGTCCTCGATCCCACCGCTTCCGGGAAAGGTTGACATGTCTACATTCGAAACCAAGCTATTTCGCCCGGCGAAGCCCGGCAACGACGGTTCGTGGGCCTTTCTGGTCCTGCCAAAGAGCGAAAGCGACAAGCTGCCGAGGCGTGGCCGGACCTCGGTCGAGGGCACCATCAATGGATACCCCTTCCAGGCCACGCTTGAGCCGGATGGCCAGCTGAGTCATTGGCTCAAGGTGAGCAAGGCGCTGCTTGATGCGGCGCACGCGAAGATTGGCGACACGGTCAAGGTTCGGATGTCACCGGCCAACCCGGAACCGGAACCGCAGCTGCCAGACGATCTGCACAAGGCTCTTGCTGCGTCTCCGGCGGCTCAGGCTGCCTGGGAGAGCACCACGACCATTGCCCGCGTGGACTGGATTCATTGGATCGAGTCCGCCAAGCAGGCCAAAACCCGAAAACAGCGGGTGGACAACGCGTGCGACATGCTTTCTTCGGGCAAGAAGCGTGTCTGCTGCTTCGATCAATCGGGCTTCTATAGCAAGAGCCTTGGTGCACCCGAGGTAGCGGACTAGCGCAAAGCGAAGACGGCGGGTTGGTTCCCCTCGCGGCGTGCTCTCCTGACGGCCCGGTTCGCTGCGCCCGATAAGCAGCTATAGGAAAGCCGCGGGGTTCAGATTGAAACGTTTGGCGAGCCCTCGGATATGGGTCAGGGTCAACTCACGGCGCCCCGACAGAACTTCGCTGACAACGCTCTGGGGCCCGATCTCGGGCAGATCGGCCTGCCGAAGCTCGTGCTGGTCCATCAGGAACCGCACGAGAGCCGCACCTGTGACTTGGGGCGTCGGATAGTGACGCTGGTCATAGGCATGGATCAGGTCGGACACCAGCATGAAAAGCGAGTGGCGGGCATGGGCCTGATCCATCGCGCCGTCATCGACCAGCGCGTCCGCCAGCTGTGTCATGGCGTTGTACTGATCGACGGTCGCAATGTGTTCCACATGTGTTGTGGCATGGAAACGGTCCCATGATTTGTAGACGGGACCGAGGGCAAGGGCAGCACTCATTTCCAATCTCCTCTGTCGTACTCGGCGTGCGTGAGTACATGCTTGATGTAACAGATCTGTACGGGGTAGCCGATACCGGCGATGATCCTGTAGCGGTTTCCCTTGATATCGAACACGTGCTTGTCCTTGACGATATCGACACTGCCAAAGATCTGACGCAGCGCTGCGAAATGAGGAATCTCGTTGGTTTCGATCAGGCGTCGCCAGGCTTGTAGCGAAGCATCCGAGTTTGGGTACCTTGTCGCGAAGTCCACGAGCTGCTTGTTTGAGATGACTCGCACGGCGCATCCATTCCTTGGGCGTGTCGAGACGATATCGTATTTTGCGATATATCGCAAGCTGCGATATCTCTGCGTAAAGAAGCTAATCTGTTCCCTGCAATTTGCCGTTCCTGGCTAGCCAGCGGCGGACTGGACCGACAAACGCCGCGAACAGTTGGTGTACCTCGCATCCGACCGGGCAGAGTTGCGCTGTGTATCATCGCTGTCGCATCGCCAGACGGTTGCCGGTGTAGTCTGATGGTCTGTCCTGATGCTTATTAAAGAAAAGAGCCCTTTTCTTTAATAACGCGCCAAGCAATGTAAGCCAGCTTTACTTAGGCCTGATAGCGTCGTGTCTCAGCGGAGCAGCCAGCTTCTGCTCGTCATTCCGGCGCAGGCCGGAATCCAGTGGGCTCAGTGTCCGGTCAAAAACTTCACGACAGCAAAGCCGCTTGTTCCCCGACGGCCATCGCTCGATGAGGACGGCGGCCACTGGGCCCCTGCCTACGCAGGGGCGACGGTGAGGGGTTTGGCGTTTCCCTCCAGCACCGCATCGGTGTCCTCCGATATTTTCCCCGGACAGCAGTGGGTCCGCGCCGGGATGACGGTGAGGCATCGCTGAGACACGACGCTAGTTAGGCAGCCTTGGGGCTAGCCGAAAGCTCCAATAGGGGCGACCAGCGAGCTTCTCCCGGGCAAGGAGTGCAACTCTTCGCTCCAAGCAGAAAGAATCTAAAATTGTCGGGAGGAGCTGTCGAAATCCGGCCCCGTCGTTCGTCGTCATAGTAAGGCGGGCAGTGGGTCCGCCTGAAGACCATTCCAGGAGAAGACAATGCCGCAATATCTGGTTGCAGGTTACCTCCCCGACGACTTCGACCCGTCCCAGGTGGACGAAGCGATGGGCCGCGAGATCCACGCGCTCAACAAAGAGATGATTGACGCCGGCGTCAGGAAATACGCTTGCGGCCTTGGGGGCGCGAAGTCGCTGCGCGGGAACGGCGATGGCGAAGTCCTCATCACCGACGGGCCGTATCTCGAGACCAAGGAACATATCGGCGGCTTCTGGATACTGGAATGCGCCGACATGGACGAGGCGGTCGCATGGGCGCGCAAAGGCGTTGCCGCCATGCGGGCCCAAGTGGAAGTGCGAGAGATCTTCTTCAGCCCGTCGCCCGACTAAGCGTTTCTGGCGAACCGGGTCCGATGTGCTTGCCGATCAGGCCCGGTTAGTTCGTCGAAGGCGGCCTGATATGGCGCGGTCCTAACAAAAGTGTTGCATTGAACATAACTGTTAGTACAATGGGCCCTATGCCAACGGACGGCAGGAACGCGATGAAGTACAGCGAATTCATACGGTGGCTCCGGCAGCAAGGAGTGGTCTTCGAGCGGCAGCGGGGCAGTCACCACTTTGTTCGGTACAAGGGCAGGACTTCGACGGTACCGAGCCATGGGTCGAAGGAAATCCCGGAGCCCCTGCGAAAGAGCATCCTTAAAGACCTCGGTCTGAACTAAAGCCGGGGCGCCCAATGGAGTGGCTATGCGCTACGCAATCAAACTGACGAAATACGACGGCGAATACGTGGCTTCGTGCCGCGACCTTCAAGGTTTTAACAGCATCGGCGACAGTGTTGAGCACGCGCTGAGCGAGTCGGTGGATGCCATGGCCCTGATCCTTCAGGACCACATCGACCGGCGTCTGCCGATCCCGAAGGCTAGTGACAAGAAGCGTGGTGAGCATTGGGTTTCGCTGCCGGCGCTCGATGTGGCTAAGATCGGTCTCTACGAGGCCATGCGTGCGAAGGGCCTTCGCAAGTCTGACCTCGCGCGGAAGCTACGTATGCACGCACCCCAGGTTGACCGTCTCCTCGACCTTACCCACAAGTCCAAGCTGGATCAGGTCGAAGCCGCATTGGCCGCGGTCGGCTACCGCGTCAATGTATCGGTGGAACCAGTGGACAGTCGTCGCGCGGCGTGATCGGGTGAGGTGCCAAGTGTTCTTTGGTAAGTCGCTCATCGGGCACGGGCTCGTAGACAAAGGGCGACCACTGGCCGCGCTTTGTTGTCCTCATGCAGATGCACTTCGATTTCTACCCGGATCGCCTAATGGTCAGTTCTCACGTTGATCCAAAGCTTGTCTATGCATGGCAAGCCGCGCATTCGCTTGCAAGGAAGTCTCCACTCCCCGTTCACGACCGCGGCGGATTCAGAGTGGATACCCATTCGGAAAAGGAAGTGAAGCGCTGGGTCTTTCCGAAGATGTGCGATGGGTTGTGCGACATCGCACGTGAGATTTCGGTCCCACGTCACTACCTGAAGCTGTGCGGCACCAATGAAGAACTGCGGAGCGCACTTCCGGAGCGGTGGGAGATTCAGCCGGAGAATTACTTCATGAAGGCGACCGTGCTCGTCCATGAAACGATCTCCTTGCCGGACGGCTACCGGTTGGAGCTCGATCAAGCCGGGGCGGTTACGCTGGCGCACATTGTCGCGCGGAATGGCGATCTCGCTGCCAGCGGATCCGCGGCGGAAACCGTGGATGCTTTCGTTTACGATCGCGTCGAAACGGCGTCGGATCACCGCCGAAAGGGGTTGGGCATTGCCGTTATGAATGCACTTGGTTCCGCCAGGAAATCCTCCATGGCCCCTCATCTTCTGGTCGCGACGGAAGATGGCCGCAGCTTGTATGAGCGCCTTGGCTGGACGGTCATCGCGCCTTTCGCTACGGCGACAATCCCGGATCTGGAAAACTAAGACTGCCCGCGGCCCGTTCAAGCCCCAGGCAGGCTCGTTATGTCCGCTTTCGACCCGGGGCGGACACGGCATAGTTACCACGAGGAGACGATGATGCCGACTTCCAAGACTGACAAGGATCGCAAGGCCGTCGTACGCCATCCGGCCAAACGAGCGGCCGCAAAAAATAAAGGTGCCACGCCATTGCTTGATGCAATGACCGGCCGAGCCAGTCCCGCGAAAGCAGCGGACGGCGACAAGCCGGTATTTGCATACATCGCCAGCCTGCCGCAACCGCAGCGTGAGATCGCCGAACGCGTGGATGCGTTGGCGGCGAAGACGTTGCGGGGGCTTCAGCGTTCGGTCAAATGGGGCATATCGTGGTACGGCGTTGGCGACGGTTGGTGCTTCTGTTGTGGCGCCTTCGCTGGCCACGTCAAACTGATGTTCGTGAACGGCACGATGCTCGAGCCCGTGCCGCCCGTAACTCCCATCGGCATGGGCAAGGCCACGAGGGGCGTCGAGCCCAAATCAGTGAGCGATCTCGATGAACGCCAGATCGTCGCCTGGATGAAACAGGTCACCGCGGTGCCCGGCGTCGGAAAAAAGCGTTAGTCGACATGCTAAGTAAAGAAAAGAGCCCTTTTCTTTAATAACGCGCCACGTAAGGTAAGCCAGCTTTACTTAGGCCTGATAGCGTCGTGTCTCAGCGGAGCAGCCAGCTTCTGCTCGTCATTCCGGCGCAGGCCGGAATCCAGTGGGCTCAGTGTCCGGTCAAAAACTTCACGACAGCAAAGCCGCTTGTTCCCCGACGGCCATCGCTCGATGAGGACGGCGGCCACTGGGCCCCTGCCTACGCAGGGGCGACGGTGAGGGGTTTGGCGTTTCCCTCCAGCACCGCATCGGTGTCCTCCGATATTTTCCCCGGACAGCCTCCGCCAAGCGTTCGGTGTATCGAATGCTGACGTATTGCGAGCCTCGATCCGAATGGTGCACCAAGCCGTTGTCGCGTTCCGGTTGTCGCGCGTACAGCGCTTGTTCCAGAGCATCGAGGACGAAATCGGTACGCATTGAACTGCTGACTTTCCAACCCACAATGCGACGTGCGAACACGTCGATGACGAAGGCCACGTACAGCCAGCCCTGCCACGTCGACACATACGTAAAGTCCGAGACCCAGAGCGGGTTCGGTCGATCAGCCTTGAACTGCCGGTTGACCTTGTCCATCGGGCACGGCGCCTTGCCATCGCTGACCGTCGTGCGCACCACCTTGCCGCGCATGACGCCACGCAGGCCTTGTCGCCGCATCAAGCGCTCCACCGTACACCGCGCCACCGGTATTCCTTCGCGTGCCAGCTGCCGCCAGACCTTGTCCGCACCGTAGACCTGCATGTTGCCTCTCCAGACACGTTCGATCTCCGGCACCAGCATTTCATCGCGCTGGGCTCGGGCACAACGTCGTTGCGGCTCGCGCTGGAGCGCCGCATGGCGCCGATAGGCCGACGGGGCGATCTGCAAAACCTTGCAGATCGGCTCGACCCCGAAGGTACCTCGATGTTCGTCGATGAAGTCCCTCAGGACTTGAGTCGGCGGTCGAGCTCCGCCTGGGCGAAAAAAGCACTCGCCAGCTTCAGGATCTCGTTGGCTCGACGCAGCTCCTTGACCTCACGCTCCAGCTCCTTGACGCGCTGCGTTTCGACCGTGGTCAAGCCGTCGCGCACGCCGGTGTCAATCTCGTGCCGCTGCACCCAGCTCAGCAACGTCTGTGGCACGCAGCCGATCTTCGGCGCCATCGATTCCACGGCGGCCCACAGCGATGGATACTCTCCCCGATGCTCTTGCACCATGCGTACGGCTCGCTCGCGGACTTCAGGTGAAAACTTGTTCGACTTGTTCATGGCTCCATCTTCTCAAGAGTTGGAGCCTCCTCAAAACCCGGGGCGATTCAAGGCGGACAACGACCCGGGTGCGGTAGCCATCCTCGCCCAGCATGGCGGCAGGCCGGTAGAACGACTCATTCGTAGTTGACTAACATGGCCATGTTATATAACGTGGCCATGTTATTTGGATCGAGGTGCCCTCACCGGATCAGCCATGCCGCAACCCTCCAGAGAGTCAAATAGAACATCACTCGCCACCAAAGATCTGGCTCGGCGGTTCCAATCGCTTGGATGGCTAGTCGACGTGGATCCTCGCGTTGGATCGGTCCACCCCGATCTGATCGCGCGGAAAGGATCAGTCCAATACGTCATCGAACTTAAGACGATAGGCGAGGGACGCTCGGATAGAGTCATTGCATTGCTATCCCAAGCCATCTTGCAGGCCTCCGCGTACGGGAGGGCGCTGTCGATGCGTCCCCTGGCGGTGGTGCGAGTTGACACAGCATCTCCATCCTTGCTCGCAAGGATCGAACAATTCCACCAGGACTACGCACCTGACGTATCGGTGGGGCTGATGTCCGACTCTGGCGTGGCTCGCTTCATAGGTCCATATCTTGATGGCCTTGATCAAGTTTCCACTGATGGGCGGATGGATAGTCCTCCGCGCCCACGCCATCAAACGGATCTGTTCTCCGACCTCAACCAGTGGATGTTGAAAGTGCTGTTGGCCCCGGATGTCCCGCAGCACTTGCTGAAGGCGCCGCAGAGGGAGTACCGAACGGGGGCCGAACTAGCCGAGGTCTCAGGGGTGTCCTTGATGAGCGCCTCACGGTTCTTGCGGCGTCTGAAGGAGGAGGGATTTCTAGACGATGCAGGTTCGACGCTACGCATCGTCAGAAGGCACGAGCTGTTCCGACGTTGGAGATCTTCCGCCATGCGGTCGTCTCCTGAGCTCCCGGTGTCATTCGTCCTTCCGTCTACGGGGATAAAGCAACTACAGAAAGCTACGTCTACGCTCGACGGATGTATTGGCCTTTACGCTGCGGCTGACGTGCTGGATCTCGGACACGTACGAGGTGTGCCGCCGTACCTTTACGTGCGGCGGATGAATACGTTGAATCTTGAAATGAGCGGTCTTTTACCGGTCGTGCCGGGAGATATCCCTTCCTTGATAATCAAACAGACAAATTCACCGGAATCGCTGTTTCGCGGCGCCCTGTCAATCAACGGCGCGTGGGTGTCTGACGTCATTCAGATCTGGCTGGATGTTTCCGCACATCCGTCACGCGGTGAAGAGCAGGCTCGCTATCTCGAAGCCGGTGTACTTTCGCGGCTCCTGGAATCCAGGCGATGAACGACCAGATTGCTTTCGGGCGGTTAATCAGCGTCCTCTCGCCTTGGAATCATCAGGTCGTCGTAGTCGGTGGGTGGGCTCATCGCCTTTACCGGTTGCACCAGAAGGCAGCGGCGCCACCTTACCAGCCACTGGCGACGCTAGACGCCGATGTTGCGTTTGCTGAAGGGACGAGGTTGGAAGGCGATATCCGTGCAAGGCTCCTCGACGCTGGGTTTCATGAGCAACTCTCTGGAAATCACCGCCCTCCTGTGTCGCAGTACACACTCGGGGATGATGGGGCTGGCGGTTTCTACGCTGAATTCCTAACTCCTATGACTGGCAGTGGAAGAACCCGTCAAGGGCTTCCGTTAGTGACTGTCGAGCGAGGTGGCATCACGGCGCAGCGACTCAGATATCTTGATCTGCTGCTCGCAGAACCTTGGACAGTGACGCTCGGCGAAGACTGGGGGCTGTTGGAGGCGGTCAATGTGCAGATTCCCAGTCCCGTAGCGTTCATTGTCCAGAAGTTATTAGTCCACGATCTGCGCCAAGGCAACAAGAAGGCGCAGGACATCTTGTACATCCACGACACGCTTGAATTGTTCGCGTCAGAACTGGACGCGTTGCGGGCGATATGGGCGGAGTCGGTGCGCGGGCGCCTCCGCGACCGTTGGCTTCGCTCACTGGCGGAGGCCAGGAACGCCGTGTTTGGTGAACTCAATGATCGGATTCGTGACGCAGCGGCCATTCCGGTCGACCGTAAGTTGGACCCAGGTCGAATGCGGGGCCTGTGCATAGCGGCTCTGCGAGAAATTCTTGACTGATGTGTCGGGGTATGCGGGACGGCTAGAATGTGGGCATGCAACCCATTGATCCCTTAGCCTTCCGCCTCACGGTCGCCCCGATGATGGACTGGACTGACCGGCATTGCCGGTATTTCCATCGTCTGTTGTCGCCGCATGCGCGCCTGTATACCGAGATGGTGACCAGTGCGGCGCTGGTGCGGGGTGGGCAGGTGCGGTTGCTGGAGCATAGCCACGAGGAGCATCCGGTGGCCTTGCAGCTGGGTGGCAGCGATCCGGTGGAGTTGGCCCAGGCCGCGCGGTTGGGTGCGGCGGCGGGGTATGACGAGATCAACCTCAATGTCGGCTGTCCGTCGGACCGGGTGCAGTCCGGGAGCTTCGGCGCCTGCCTGATGCGCGAGCCGGCCCTGGTCGGCGATTGCGTGCGGGCGATGCGTGATTCGGTATCCGTGCCGGTGACGGTGAAGTGCCGGATCGGGGTCGATGACCAGGATGCCTATGCGGATCTGCAGCATTTCACCGAAACGATGATCGCCGCGGGTGTCGACATCCTTGTCGTCCATGCCCGTAAGGCGTGGCTGCAGGGGCTGAGCCCGAAGGAAAACCGCGAGATCCCGCCGCTGGACTACGAGCGGGTTTACCGGCTGAAGCGGGAATTCCCCGGGCTGGTCGTGGTGATCAATGGCGGCATTACGACCGTGGAGCAGGTTCGCGGGCACCTGGCCCAGGTCGACGGGGTGATGCTGGGCCGCGGCGCCTATCACGACCCCTACCTGCTGGCCCGGCTGGAGGCCGACCTGTATGGCGTGGCTTTGCCCGAGCGGGCCACGGTGCTGGAGCATATGCGGGTCTATATCGAGGCCGAACTGAGGCGTGGCACTCAGCTCAAGCACATCAGTCGCCATATCCTCGGCCTGTTCCAGGGCGAACCGGGTGCCCGGGCCTTCCGCCGGACCCTGAGCGAAGGCGCCCATTTGCCGGGCGCCGGGTGGGGCCTGATCGAGCAGGCGCTGGCGCCGCTGCGTGAAGCCGCCTGATCCGTTCAGGGCGAATTCAATCCATGGCTGCATGATCGGTCCGTTCAGCTTCGGAACCGCCATGAACTACCATCGCCAGACATGAAGATCACGCTCCGCTCGCTAAGTTTCGCCCTGCTCCTGGCCAGTGGCGGCGCGTGGGCCGGCGATTCCGGCCAGGGGCTTTCGTTGCAGGAAGCGGTAACCAAGGTTCAGCAGGAAACGGGGGGCAAGGTGTTGTCCGCGTGGTCGATCGAGCGGGGGCCCATCACCGAATACCGGGTGAAGGTGCTTACCCTCGATGGACACGTGAAAGTCGTGCCCATCCGTACCGAAACAGCCAAGATCCCGGACACCACCGACCGGGATACCAAGGAGAAAGATTGATGCGCATCCTGTTGGTAGAGGACGAAGCACCGCTGCGCGAGACCCTGGCCGCCCGCCTGAAACGCGACGGCTTCGCGGTCGACGCGGCGCAGGACGGCGAGGAAGGCCTGTACCTGGGCCGCGAGGTTCCGTTCGACCTGGCCATCATCGACCTGGGCCTGCCCAAGCTCTCGGGCATGGATCTGGTCAAGGCCCTGCGCGAGCATGGCCAGCGCTACCCGATCCTGATCCTGACCGCGCGCGGCAGTTGGCAGGACAAGGTCGAGGGCCTGAAGCACGGCGCCGACGATTACCTGGTCAAGCCGTTCCACGTCGAGGAACTGCTGGCACGCATCAATGCCCTGGTCCGTCGCGCCAGCGGCTGGTCCAAGCCGGTGCTGGCCTGCGGTCCGATCAAGCTGGACACCACCGCGCAGACGGTGACCGTGGAAGGCCGGCAGGTCGACCTGACCAGCTACGAGTACAAGGTGCTCGAATACCTGATGCTGCATGCCGGGGAACTGGTCTCCAAGGCCGATCTCACCGAGCATATCTACCAGCAGGATTTCGATCGCGACTCCAATGTGCTCGAGGTCTTTATCGGTCGTCTGCGCCGCAAGCTCGACCCGGACAGCGCGCTGAAGCCGATCGAGACGGTGCGTGGCCGCGGTTACCGCTTCGCGATTCCGCGCAACGAAGCCGAAGAGGACTGAGCCACCACCGAGCGGCTCCACCATGGAAGAAGCAAAACGCGTTGGAACGCCGCCGCAGAGGCGGCCCCTGTCGCTGGCGGCACGCGCTGCCCTGGCGACCGGTTTCGCGCTTGCCGCTTTCCTGGGCCTGACCGGTCTGACCCAGAACAAGGCGAACTACGCCAGCGAGTTGAGCGCCATGCACGACCGGCTGCACAACTACGCCATCGCCTATATCACCGGCACCGACATCAGCCGCTCCGGCAAGGTCGTGCCGCCCGATACGCAGCCCAACCCGGACTTTTCCCGGCCGGGTTCGGGTCTGTACGCGGTGATCGTCGGCGAGCGCGGTTCGGTCTGGACCTCGCCGTCGGCACTGGGGCGCGATTTCGATTTCGTGCGCATGCTCAAACCCGGCGAGACCGCGTTCGATCCGGTCGATACGCGCGGCGGCAGGCTGTACGTCTTCAGTTACGGCGTGTCGATCGACAGCACCGGCAAGCGTTCGGTGCCGCTGACCTTCTCGGTCGCGCAGACCGAGGACCAGTTCGAGGGGCTGGTGGCCACGTATCGGCGCACCCAGTTTGTCTGGCTGGCGATGCTCGGCTGCATGCTGATGCTGCTGCAGCTGGTCCTGCTGCGCTGGAGCCTGATGCCGCTGCGTCGCGTGGCCGGGGACCTTGCCCATATCGAGCGTGGCGATCGCGAGCACCTGGACGGTCCGTACCCGGTGGAGCTGACCCTGCTGACCCGCCGCCTCAATGCCTTCATCGACAGCGAGCGCGACCAGCGCCTGCGTTACCGCAACACCCTGGCCGATCTGGCGCATAGTCTGAAGACCCCGCTGGCGGTGATCCGTTCGCAGCTCGAATCCGGTCCCGAGCAGGCGCAGGTGCGCAGCGACATGCACGACCAGATCCGCCGCATGGATGAAATCGTCGCCTACCAGTTGTCGCGCGCGGCGACCTCGGGCCGGCGCACCTTCGCCGCGCCCGTGGCGATCGCCGAGCATGCCGAAGACCTGGTGCAAAGCCTGGAGAAGGTCTATGCGGCGAAGAACGTCTTGTGCGAATTCGATATCGAGGATCGCGCCGCGTTCTATGGCGAGCAGGGCGACCTGCTCGAGCTGATGGGCAACCTGGTCGAGAATGCCTTCAAGTGGGCCAAGCATCGCGTGCTGCTGACCGCGCATGCGGCGGGGCAGGGACGCGGACGGGTCGGCCTGTTGATCACCGTCGAGGACGACGGCCCGGGCATCCCCGAGGACAAGATCGGCAAGGTCCTGCAGCGTGGCGTGCGCGGCGACGAGCGCGTGCAAGGCCATGGCATTGGCCTGTCGATCGTGCAGGACATCGTCAAGGCGTACCACGGCGAGATGCACGTGGACCGCTCCGAGGAACTGGGTGGCGCGCGCTTCGTCGTGCGACTGCCGCCAGGCTGACTCGGCGCTCATTATCGTCATGCCGGCGCAGGCCGGCATCCAGTGGACTTGCTGCCCGAGGAAACTCGATGCGCCGGGCGCGAGGCCCGATGAATGCGGTCGCCACTGGGCTCCGGCCTTCGCCGGAGCGACGGTGAGGGGATGGGCTAAGCCGCGCCCGGATGAAAACTCAGCGCCGGCGCGGGCGATGGCCCATAGAACGCGGTCAGCAATCTCGCGATATCCGGCTCCACGTCGGCCAATCGCGAAGGCTGCGAAAAATGCAGTTCGCTGGTGACCGCGAAATACTCCTGCGGATCCTCGGCCGCATACGGATCGATCAGGGTTCGCCGACCGCGGCGCACGTCGCGGCCGAGTCGGTCGAAGGCGGCCTGGAAATGGGCGATCCATTCGCGCCGCACGATCGATGCGGGCAGCGGCGGCACACCGTTGGCGGGGCCATCGAGCATGTCCAGCTTGTGCGCCATCTCGTGCACGACCACGTTGTAGCCTTCCCACGGTTCTTCCAGGTCGAGCGCCACGTTGGCCAGCGACAGCACCAGCGGGCCGCGTTCCCAGGCTTCGCCAATCAGGATATCGCTGGATTCGCTGACGACGCCGGTGCGCTCGTCGCGATGGTTGCGGCGCACCCGGAATTCACCGGGATAGACGACGATATCGCTCCAGCCACGCAAGGCGCCGGCGCCCTGGCGCAGCACGGGCAGGCAGGCCTGGATCGCGATCAGCAGGCGCCACTGGTCGTCCAGCGGCGCATCGGCGATGGCATGGAAACGCTTGCGGTCGAGGAATCGTGCGACGAGGTCGCGCAGGGCCTGGATATCGGCCGCCGCCAGCCGACGGGCGAGCGGTGCGCGTTCAAGCGCGGTGCGCCAGGCGAGTTCGTCAATGGGAGGAGGGCGGCGACGTTGCGCCAGCTGCCGCCACCAGCCACGCAACACGGGACTTACTGGATGGAGCCCGGCAGCAGCGACTGCCAGCCGATGCCGGTCGAGGACTTGTCCTGGCTCGGGGCGACATTGCCGTGGGTAAGTTCGTCGTTGTCGCTCGATGGCGTCGTGGTGGGCGTATCGCTTTCTTTTGCCTGCGCGCCGGCGTGATTGACGCTGGCGTCGCCGCTGTCGCGGCCGCCGCCATGCGAGGCGCCGGAGCCTTCATAGCCGGACGTGCGCGAACTGGCGCTGCCGCCCGCAATGAACGCATGAACGACCGACGTCACGTCGGCAGCCATCACGGAACCGCTGGTTCCGACGGCAAGCACGCATCCGATCATGAAAGGTCTGGCGTTCATTGGTGTTACCCCTGAAGCCCCCGAGGGACACTCGATGCTCGCAGAAACCTTCGGTCAGTACCAGTGCCACGCCCAGGCGCCGCCGGAGTGGCTAAAATACGCGGATGCCTACGATTTCCTCCTCTTTCGCGCCGTCCCAGGGCGGGATGCCGTGACGCTCGCCCGCGATCTTCTGGGTGCCCTGGCCTCCGGCCGGCCGGTCTCCGGTGCCGAACTGGCCCGCCATGCCGGGGTCACCCGCGCGGCGATCTGGAAGCAGATCGAGACGCTGCGCCAGCGCGGCTTGCCGGTGCAGGCGAGGGTCGGTGGCGGTTATCGCCTGCCGTGGCCAGTCCAGTTGCTCGATGAGACGGCAATCCGTGCCGCGTTGCCGGCTGCCATCGAAAAGCACGCCGGCCTTGTCGAAGTGCACTGGGAGCTGGATTCGACCTCCAGCGAGATCCAGCGACGGTTGGGCATGGGGCTGCCCGACCTGAGTTTCGTCCTGGCCGAGACCCAGACCGCCGGGCGCGGCCGCCGCGGACGCAGCTGGCTGTCGCCGCCCGGCCTGAATCTCTATGTGTCCTTTCTCAAGCGGTTCGACCAGGGCTTCGCCGCGATGGCCGGCCTGTCGCTGGCGGTCGGCGTGATGGCGATGCGCGCGCTGCACGATCTCGGGATCCGGACCGCGGGCCTGAAGTGGCCGAACGATGTGCTCGCCGGCGACGCCAAGCTCGCGGGCATCCTGGTCGAACTCAGCGGCGAGTACCAGGGACCGTGCGCGGCGGTGATTGGCCTCGGGCTGAACCTGCGGCTGCCCGAGGCCGTGCGTGAACAGGCATCGCAACCGGTCACCGACCTGGCGGCCCTGGCCGGCGGCGATGCACCGGATCGCAACACGGTGGCGGCGGCGATGCTCGCGCGCCTGGTCGAAGGCCTGCTGGCATTCGAACGCGAGGGCTTCGCTGCCTTCATCGACGATTACGCACGTTTCGACCTGCTGCGCGGTGTGCCGCTGCGCGTGGTCGGACCGCGCGACGAGTTCGCCGGCATCGGCGAGGGCGTCGATGCACGCGGCGCACTGCGCGTGCGCACCGCCGATGGCGTGATCGACATCGACAGTGCCGAGGTATCGGTGCGCAAGACGGGCGCGACGGCATGAGCATGCTGCTGCTGGACCTCGGCAATACCCGGCTGAAGTTCGCTGTCCTCGAAGCGGGCGACTTCGTCCATCGCGGCGCGCTCGGTTGGGACCTCGACCTGGCCGATACGCTTGCCGCCGAACTGCGCGCGTTGCCCGATGCGGTTCGTGTGGTCGGCGCCTCGGTGGTCGATGCGGCACGCGAAACGACCGTGGCCGATGCCGTGCGCGAACGCTTCGCGGTCGATACGACCTGGGTGCGCACGCCGGCCGCGGCCTGCGGCGTGCGCAACGCCTACGCCGAACCCGGGCGGCTCGGCGTCGACCGTTTCCTCGGTATGGTCGACGCCTACGCCGCGGGGCGCGCACCCTGCGTGCTGGCCAGCATCGGTACCGCCCTGACCCTGGATGCCCTGGCGGCCGACGGTCGTCATCTCGGCGGCCTGATCGCCCCGGGACCGTTGCTGATGCAGCAATCCGTGCTCGGCGCGACGGCGCAGGTACGCCCCACCGGCGTCGGCCAGGTACTGGATCTGGCCGACAACACCGCCGACGCGCTGGCCTCCGGTTGCTGGCATGCGGCCGCGGCCTTGATCGAACGCTTTCTTGAACGAAACGCCGATCTGCTCGGCGGTTCACCGGTACTGACTCTGGGCGGTGGCGACGGCCCGATGCTGGCACCGTTGCTCGCCGCGGAAGCCGTGCTGGTCCCCGACGCGGTGCTACGCGGTCTGGCTGTCTGGGCGAGCCAGCATCCGGCGTAAAAGATCGGCCGACGTGCCCTACAATCGCCGCCTGTCGCCCGCTCGTCGGGTCATCGCACGGAAGAGCCTGCTCCATGCTGCTGCGCCTGTTGTTCGTGCTCCTGATCGCCCTGAACATTGCCGTCGCCGCATGGCTGCTGCTGGGCGACAGCGGTGCGCACGTGAGTGAGACGACGGACAAGGGCGTGCCGCGCCTGCAACTGCTCGCCGAGGTCCAGCCGACGCCGGCACCCGCGTCGACGGTCGAGGTCGCGAAAGCCTCGTCCGTGGCCACGCCCGCGCCAACCGTCTCGGTCAAGCCGGCGCCTGTCGAATCCATCGCGCCCGTGGCGAGCACGCCGGCGCCGTCGGTGCCGAGCACGCGTCGCACCTATCGCTGCTACGCACTGGGGCCGTTCGCCACCCAGGCCGATTTGCGCAGCGCGCGCAGCCTGCTCGCACCCAAAGTCGCGCGCCTGCGCTCACGCTCGGAGCAGACCAGCCAGTCGCGCGGCTGGCGCGTCTACCTGCCGGCACTCTCGACCCGGGATGCGGCGCTCGCCGAGGCGAAGAAGCTGAGCGCGAAAGGTGTCGCGGACTACTTCGTGGTGACCGCGGGAGACCAGCAGAACACCGTTGCCCTCGGCCTGTTCCACGACCCGGCCAATGCGCGCAAACGCCGCGACGAGGTCGCCGCGCAGGGCTTCCCGGCGAAGATGAGCGAGCGCACGGAGAACGCCGAGGTCTACTGGCTGGACCTGGTCGTCGACGACGCCGCCGGCAACAGCTGGCGCGACAAGGTCAGCACCCCCGGCATGACGACCAGACCCACCGGCTGTTTCTGACACGCGGCCCTGCTGCTAGAATCCCGAATCCATGCCGGCATAGCTCAGTTGGTAGAGCAACCGCCTTGTAAGCGGTAGGTCCCCAGTTCGAATCCGGGTGTCGGCACCAAAGTCCTGGCAATGGATCGCGCAAAGCGGTCCGGTACGACCATCCACGTCAGCGATGTAGACTGTCTCGCTGAATCGATTCCGGAACGTCACCATGCGCATGGCCATGCTCGCTTTCCTGTTCCTGCCGCTGGCCGTGCTGGCGGGCGAGCCGTCAGTGAAACCGGGCGAGCTTGCGGCCATGCAATCGTCGAAGCAGGCGCCCTTGCTGCTCGATGTGCGGACTCCGGAGGAATATCGCGACGGGCATATCGCCGGAGCGTTGAATATCCCGGTCGACCAGGTCGCCGCGCGACATGGCGTACTTGGGGTCGGGCATGATCGCGAGGTCATTGTTTACTGCAAGTCCGGCAAGCGGGCCGCGCGTGCGCAGCAGACGCTGCAGTCGTTGGGCTATGGCGACGTGCGATTGCTCGAAGGCAGTATGCAAACCTGGCAGGCGGAACAACGGCCGGTAGTTCGCGAAGACGCGTCCCCCGGCGGCAACACGAAGAGGTCCCATGACTAAGTCGGTTTCATTGATTGGCGTTCCCACCGATATCGGCGCTGGTCACCGCGGTAGTTCGATGGGCCCGGAGGCCCTGCGCGTGGCAAACCTCGCGGCGCGGCTTGCGCGACGTGGGCTGGATGTCGTCGACCGCGGCAATCTGAGCGGTCCGCTCAATCCCTGGCAGCCGCCAGAAGACGGGTATCGTCATCTCGATGCCGTGGTGGCGTGGAATCGCTCGGTGTACGAAGCCGTTTATGCGGAACTGCAGGGTGGACGAACACCGGTGATGCTCGGTGGCGATCATTCACTGGCGATCGGCTCGATCACGGCGATCGCGCGACATTGCCGCGAGTCCGGCAAGAAGCTCCGCGTGCTGTGGCTTGATGCGCATGCCGACTTCAATACCAGCCAGATCACCCCATCGGGCAATATCCACGGCATGCCCGTGGCCTGCCTGTGCGGCTTCGGACCCCAGGCGCTGACTGAGCTCGGTGGCAGCAAGCCGGCCACCGCGCCGGAGGTGTTTCGCCAGATCGGCATCCGATCGGTGGACGAGGGCGAGAAGAAACTCGTGCACGAATTCGGCATCGATATCTACGACATGCGCTACATCGACGAGGTCGGCATGAAGCGGGCGATGGAAGAGGCACTGGCGGATGTCGACGCCGATACCCATCTGCACGTCAGCTTCGATGTCGATTTCCTCGACCCGGCGATCGCACCCGGCGTCGGCACCACGGTGCGCGGCGGCCCGAACTATCGCGAGGCGCAGCTGTGCATGGAGATGATCGCCGATACCGGGCAGGTCGCCTCGCTGGATATCGTCGAGCTGAACCCGGCTTTCGACAAGCGCAACCAGACGGCGCGTCTTGCCGTGGATCTGGTCGAGTCGTTGTTCGGCAAATCCACCCTGATGCGCTGATCCCCGCGACCGACTGCCGCACCGCCACGATGGTCCGCACTGCCCGGCGCGGGCTAAACTGACTCGGTTTTCACCCGCCGATCGATGGAAAGTAGATGAAGACGCGCATTCTCACTGGGATCACCACTACCGGCACCCCGCACCTGGGCAACTACGTCGGGGCCATTCGCCCGGCCGTGGCCGCGAGCCTGCGCGACGATGTCGACGCGTTCTATTTCATGGCCGACTACCATGCGCTGATCAAGAGCGACGACCCGGCACGGATCCAGCGCTCGCGGCTGGAAATCGCCGCGACCTGGCTGGCCGCCGGGCTGGACCCGAACCGGGTGACCCTGTACCGGCAGTCGGATATTCCGGAGATTCCCGAGCTCACCTGGCTGTTGACCTGTGTTACCGCCAAGGGCCTGCTCAACCGTGCGCATGCCTACAAGGCGGCGGTGGACAAGAACGTCGCCGAGAGCGAGGACACCGACGCGGGCATTACCGCCGGCCTGTACATGTACCCGGTGCTGATGGCCGCCGATATCCTCGCTTTCAACGCGCACAAGGTGCCGGTCGGGCGCGACCAGATCCAGCATATCGAGATGGCGCGCGATATCGCCCAGCGCTTCAACCATATCTACAAGGGCGAGTATTTCGTCCTGCCCGAAGTGGTGATCGAGGAGCAGGTGGCGACCTTGCCGGGGCTCGACGGTCGCAAGATGTCCAAGAGCTACGACAACACCGTGCCGCTGTTCGAAGGCGGTCCACGCCGCCTGCGCGAGACGATCATGCGCATCGTTACCGACTCGCGCCTGCCGGGCGAGCCGAAGGAACCCGAGGGCTCGGCCCTGTTCACCATCTTCAATGCCTTCGCCAGCGAAGCGGAGAGCGAGGCGTTCGCCAAGGCTTTGCGCGAAGGCCTGGGTTGGGGCGAGGCGAAGCAGGTGCTGTTCGAGCGTATCGAGGCGGATATCGCGCCGATGCGCGAGCGCTACGACGGGCTGATCGCCAGGCCCGATGCGATCGAGGAAATCCTGCAGGCCGGTGCCGCCAAGGCGCGTGCCATCGCCGTACCGGCCATGGCCGAACTGCGCGATGCGGTCGGCCTGGGACGTAGCCGGACGGGTACGGCCGCGAAGGTCGCATCCGTCAGGACGAAGACGGACAAGTCGCCACGCTTCGCCAGTTTCCGCGATGCGGACGGCAGCTTCCGCTTTCGCCTGTTCGCCGGTGACGGCGAGGAATTGCTGTTGTCGCGCCGGTTCGACGATCCCAAGGCGGCCGGCATGCTGCGGCAGCGGCTGGCCACGCTCGGCAGCGCGGCGATCGTGCTGCGCGACGAGGGCGATGCACTGGCCCTGGTACTCGACGACGAAGCGGTGGCGAGCAGCCCGGCTACCGCCGATGCATCCGCGCGCGCTTCGCTGGGCATCCAGATCGCCGAGGCGCTCGACGCGCTTGCGGCCGTGGAGTAGTCCTCATGCGGTTCCTTGCGCTGTTGTTGCTCGCTCCCTGGCTGCTGATCCTGGCCTGGGCCTACTGGTCCTATCCGAAGTCGCTGCCGCGGGTCGCCCTGCGCAAGGCATTCGACATCGTGGCGCTGCTGGTCGCGGTGGTCGCCTCGATCGGCCTGGCGATGTACGCCTTCGATTCGGTGACGATCAAGCAGGTGGGCAGCTTCGGTCCGGAAAGCGGCGGCATCTGGAAACAGGTGATTCCCGCCCTGTATGGCTACTTCGCCTTCCTTGCCGTGCTGGCGATCGCCATGCTGGTCCGTTACGTCATCTGGAAGCGCAAGCCCTAGGGAGGCTCCCTAGTCCCAGCGGTTGAGGTGCGGCCCGAAAGCCTCGCCCTGGATGTGCACGACACAGAAGCGGTGGCCGGTCGGGGCTTCCATGACCCACCAGCGGCCGTGCACCAGGGCGATCCGTCTCGCGCCCAGTGCTTCCAGTCGCGCGGCTTCGGCCTCCAGGTCGTCGGTCTCGATATCCAGATGCACCCGGCTGTCGTGGTCGACCCGTTGCAGCAGGATGCGCAATTCGTCCGGCGCGGTTTTCAGTTCGGCATATTTGCCGTCGCCGTCCTGGTCGGTGCTGACGATCGGCTTGCCGAGCGCCTGGCTCCAGAAGCGCGCCGCTTCGGCCATGTCGCCGTCGCGGCTATCCAGGCAAAGCGTGACCAACCGGCTGTGATGCATGGCGTCCTCTCAGCCGCGGATACGCAGGGTCAGCCCCTTGAGGAAATTGCGCAGGAACTGGTCGCCGCAGGCGCGGTAGTTGCTGTGGTCGGGTTTGCGGAACAGGGCATTGAGCTCCGGTTTCGTCACGGCGAACCCGGCCGCCTGCATGATGTCGTGCAGGTCGCTTTCCTTCAGCTCGAAGGCGACGCGCAGTTTCTTCAGCACGGTGTTGTTGCCGACCCTCTTTTCCACCGGCCGCGGCGGCTGGCTTTCATCGCGACCGCGGCGGTCGATGACCAGGCCGTCGAGGAAGTGCGCCATCGCCTTGTCGCGGATCTCGACGAAGCCTTCCTCACCTTCTTTCTTGAGGTAGCCGGCCACTTCGACCTGCTCGATGGGGAGGCCGCCCAGTTCGATGATGCGGGCAACCCGGGCATCGCTGAGGTCGAGCATGTAGCGCACGCTGCGCAGGACATCGTTATTGATCATTTTCAGCCAGGGCGAACGTAAGGAATGGAGCCGCAGGGTCGCCATTCTACGGCTTGCGCGTCGATGGGGCGGCCCGGCGTCGGATACACCGATAATGTGATGCTCGTCACATTTGGCAAGAATGAGGCTGGAAGTGCCATTCAGCCCGCCGCGGCGGGGCCGATAGCCGTCTGATCGTAGCGCGGGTAAAGGGGGATCATGATTCGCTACACGATAAAACTGCGCATGGGGATGCGCCTTGGCCTGCTGCTGTCCTTCCTGGTCGTGATCGGCCTGGTCGGCCTTTACGGTATCGAGCGCGCCAACCAGGGCGCCCGGGCCATCTATCGTGACGATGTACTCGTCCTCGGTCAGCTGGGGCGGATGCTCGGCGTGCAGGAGGAACTTCGCCAGGCGCTTGCGGCCGGACCGGCAGGCGAGCACGCCGCGGAACTCGGGGGGCGTCTGCGAACCCTGCAGAACGGGCTGCCCGCCGATCCGGATACCGCGTCACTGGAGGCCGTCGGTCGCCATTGGCAGGAGGCTTCAGGTGGCAGTGTCGTGCCGGCACTGGCAGCCTACCGGCTCGCCGTCCAGCGTGTCTTCGAAACCCGGCTGGCCCTTGGCAGCCGGCGCTACGAGGCGGTTTCCGGGCAAGGTACCCATATCCGCGATATCGCGCTCGGCGTGGCCCTGTTCGGCTTGCTGCTCGCGGTGATCAGCGACGGTGTGTTCGTCCGTTCGGTTACGGTGCGCATCCGCGAGGCCTTGCAGCTGGCCCGCACGATCGCCAGCGGGCAACTGGACAACCGCATTCCCGCGCTTTACAGCGACGAGATCGGTGAGTTGCGCATGGCCTTCCGGCATATGGACGAGCATCTTTCCGCGGTCATCCGCAAGGTGCGCGGCAGTGCCGGCGCGGTAAACGAGAGCGCGCAGGACCTCGCTACGGACAATGGCGAGCTCGCCCAGATCATGCAGGAGCAGGCCACTTCGCTGGCCCGGATCGCGCTGACCATGGAGGACATGGCGCGAACGGTGCGGCAGACGGCGGACAACGCCGGGCACGCCGAGCGCCTGGCCACGGATGCGCGCGCACAGGCGGAGCGCGGTGGCGCGGTGGTCGCGCAGATGACCCATGCGATGCAGGCGATCGATCTGTCGAGCCGGCGTATCGCCGATATCACCGGCGAGATCGACGGCATCGCCTTCCAGACGAACCTGCTCGCGCTCAACGCGGCCGTGGAGGCGGCGAGGGCCGGAGAGCAGGGCCGCGGCTTCGCGGTGGTTGCCGGCGAAGTGCGCGGCCTCGCCCAGCGCAGTGCCACCGCGGCCCGCGAGATCAAGCGGATCATCGGCGACAGCCTCGAAAAAGTAAGCAGTGGCTCCCAGCTGGCAACGCAGTCCGGCGCGGATCTGCAGCGAATCGTCGCAAGCGTGCGCAAGCTGACCGACATTGTCGGCGACATCGCGGTATCCAGCCAGCAACAGGCCAGCGGTATCGCCGAGGTCAGCGGCGCGATGAGCCAGATGGACGAGGCGACGCGTCGCAATCATGGCCAGGTCGAGGACATCGGCCGGGCCAGCCGGGACATGCTTGTGCAGGCCGGCATGCTGACCGGCGAAGTGGAGTACTTCCGTTTCGGCCATGACGCTCCGATCGACGCGACGGCACATTGACTTCAATCCTTCTATCGGGCGCCACGGGGACAAACGCATGGAAAAGCACTACGACATCCTGCTGGTCGTCTATTCGTTCGTCATCGCTTCGCTGACGGGCTACTGCGGTATCGAGATGACGGCGCGGGTGCGACGCGCGACCGCGAGCAAATGGTTGTGGATCGTCGCCGGCGCGCTGGCGTTCGGCACCGGCGTGTGGGCGATGCATTTCATGGGCATGGCCGCCCTGGTGTTGCCGGTGGCGGTGAGCTTCGATGCAGGCATTACCGCCGCGTCGTGGCTGGTCGCTGTGCTGGTGAGCGGCATCGGCTTCTACGTGATCCGCGATGGCATCCATATAGGCAGCTGGCTGCTCGCCTCGGCGCTGATGGCCAGCGGCGTGTGCCTGATGCACTACGGTGGCATGTACGCCATGCAGATGGGCGACGGGCTCAGTTACCGGCCTGTCCTGTTCTGGATCTCCGCGGGGATCGCCTTCGGCGCGAGCGCGGCGGCCTTGCTGATCATGACCTGGTTGCGCGACAGCGAACGCTGGACCGGTGTCGCCCTGCGCCTGGGCGCGGCGATGGTCATGGGCCTGGCGGTGACCGGCATGCATTACACCGGCATGGCCGCGGCGGTGTTCGCTCCCGGTGCGTATTGCTCGCCGGGCAACCAGTTGAGCGATGCCTGGACGATCCTCGGCCTGGTGATCGTGGCCACCGCCACGGTCAGCCTTTCGCAGTGGTCAGCCTTGCTGCGCTAGATAAACAAGAGGCGCCCTTCGGCGCCTCTTGTTCGACGTGCAGGTGAACCGGCTCAGTTCGGCAGGGCGAGGTCGTCGATCATCGCCTTGAGGAACCGGGCGGCCTCGCCGCCGGTGGCGGCGCGGTGGTCGAAGGTCAGCGACAGCGGCATGCGGCGGTGCACTTCGATGCCGCCCATCACCGCGACGACGTCGTGGCTGAGCTTGCCGGCGCCGACGATGGCGACGGTCGGCGGCACCACCACGGGGGTGGCGTAGCGACCGGCGAACATGCCGAAGTTGGACAGGCTGATGGTGTAGCCGGACAGCTCCGATGCCGGGATGCTGCGGTCCATCACTTCATTGCGCAGGCGGTTGATGCCGTTGCGGATGCCGTTGGCATCCAGCGAATGCGCATTGCGCAGCGCCGGCACGAACAGGCCGTCGTCGGTATCGACCGCGATGCCGATGTCCACATGCGGGTGCAGGGTGCGGGTCAGGTTTTTGCCGTCGAACCATGCATTCAGCGACGGCACCGTCTGGCAGGCCTTGACGATGGCGCGGATCAGGCGGGCGGTGATGTCCTGCTTGCCGGACCAGGCATGCAGATCGGCATCGTCGACGATGCTGGTCGGCACGACATTGGCATGCGCATCGGCCATGACCCGGGCCATATTGCGGCGGACACCCTTCAGCTGTTCCGGCTGGCCCATGGCCTGTGTACCGGGAGGCGAGGTGCGTACCGGCTTGCCGGCCAGCGAGACGGAGCTGCGCTGCGGTGCCGCGGTCGGCTCCGGCAGCTGCGGGGCGAGGTGGTTCGCCGATGCCGGGCGTGCCGGGGCGGCACCGATCGCGGCCGAACCGTTCGCGGCGGCGTCCTTGACGTCCTTCAGGGTAACCACGCCACCGGCACCGCTGGGCTTGACGCGGGCGAGGTCGATCTTGAGTTTCTTGGCCAGCGCGCGCACCGCCGGCACGGCCTTGACGCCGCCGACATTGCTGAGCTGTTCGGTGTGCACGTGGTTGCCGCTGATCATCGCGCCGACCACGGTGCCTTCGTCTTCGCGCTCGGGCTTGCCGTTCGCATCGATCTCGCCGCCTTCGTCGGAGGCGACGACCTTGTGCGAATCGTCCGGCGCCGCGCTGCCGACGCTCTTCTTCGGGCCGTGGTGGTGGCCGGTGGCTTCGGCGTCGGCGCGTTGCTTGGCGTTCGGGTCGATCTCGACATCGGCCAGGGCCGCGCCGGTGTCGATGATGTCGCCCGCGGCGCCGTGCAGTTTCTTCACGGTGCCGGAGAACGGCGAAGGCACGTCGACGACGGCCTTGGCGGTTTCCATGGAAACCAGCGGGGCGTCGAGCTTGACGGTGTCGCCTTCCTTGACGTGCCACTCGACGATGGTCGCGTCGGGCAGGCCTTCGCCGAGGTCGGGCAGGTAAAAGGTCTTGATATCGGCCATGGGGTCGGTCTCGTTGGGTTCGTTAGCTGACGGCAAGCGTGCGCTGGGCGGCTTCGACGATGCGTTCGACGCTGGGCAGGTACTTCATTTCCAGGCGGAACAGCGGGATGTGCGTGTCGAAGCCGGTCACGCGCTCGACCGGCGCGAGCAGGCTGTACAGGCATTCCTCGGACAGGCGTGCGGCGATCTCGGCACCGATAGCCGGCGGTTTTCGGCGCCTCGTGGACGATGACGCAACGGCCGGTCTTGGTCACCGACTCGGCGATGGTGTCGAAGTCCAGCGGGGTCAGCGTGGCGACGTCGATGACTTCGGCGCTGATGCCTTTCTCGGCCAGTTCGTCGGCGGCTTCGAGGCATTCCTTCACCTGCGCGCCCCAGGTCACCAGGGTCACGTCGGTACCGTCGCGCAGCACGAAGCAGACGTCGAGCGGCAGCGCTTCGCCGTCGTCGGGTACCTCTTCCTTGTACTGGCGATAGATGCGCTTCGGCTCGAAGAACATCACCGGATCCGGGTCGCGGATCGCGGCGAGCAGCAGGCCGTAGGCACGCGCCGGCGAGGAGGGCATGACCACGCGCAGGCCGGGGATGTTGGTGAACAGGTGCTCGTTCGCCTCGGAGTGATGCTCCGGTGCGCGGATGCCGCCGCCCCACGGGGCGCGCCATACGGCCGGAACGGTCATGCGGCCGCGGGTGCGATTGCGCAGGCGCGCGGCGTGGCAGGCGATCTGTTCCATCATCGGGTAGATGAAGCCTTCGAACTGCGCTTCGGCGACCGGCTTCATGCCCTGCACGGCCAGGCCGACGGTGACGCCGGCGATGGTGGTTTCGTCCAGCGGCGTGTCGAGCACGCGCCATTCGCCGAATTTTTCCTGCAGGCCCTGGGTGGCGCGGAACACGCCGCCGTTGACGCCAACGTCTTCGCCGAGGACGACGACGCTTTCGTCGTGCGCCATTTCGTAGGCGAGCGCCTGGGTCACGGCTTCGATAAGAGTGATTTGTGCCATGGTGGAGAGTCCTTCAGCGCTTACGACTGGCGGTCGAGGTTGGCGACCAGCTCACGCTGGCCCACGAGGTCGGCGGGCAGTTCGGCGTACAGATAGTCGAACATGGCCGTGGCCGGCTGGGTCTTGGTCTCGAGATAGGCGTTGACCTCGTTGTCCATCCAGTCGTCGCACTCGGCGATCCACGCCGCTTCCTTCGCGTCGTCCCAAACCTTCTTGCCTTCCAGCCAGGTGCGCAGGCGCTTGACCGGGTCGCGGCCCCAGGCGTCCTTCACTTCCTGGTCTTCGCGGTAGCGGCGCGCGTCGTCGGCGGTGGTGTGGTCGCCGAGGCGGTAGGTCACCGCTTCGATCACCGAGCCACCCTGGCCGCTGCGAGCGCGCTCGAGCGCGTCTTCCATCGCCTTGCGCACGGCGATGATGTCGTTGCCATCGACCTGGATGCAGAACAGGCCGGCGGCGATACCCTTCTGCGCCAGTGTCGTCGAGCCGCTCTGGATGCGGCGCGGCACCGAGATCGCCCACTGGTTGTTGACGATCACGGCGACCAGCGGCAGCTGCTGCGCGCCGGCGATATTGATCGCGCCGTAGAAGTCGCCCTTGGACGAGCCGCCGTCGCCGATCGTGCACACGGCCACGCGCGGTTCCTTGCGGATCTTGAAGGCAAGCGCGGAGCCGGCGGCATGCAGGCACTGCGTGGCGATCGGCACGCACCAGGCGAAGTCGTGCGCGGGCGCGTCGGCGAAGTCGTTGCCGCGCTCGTCGCCGCCCCAGTACATGTAGACCTCGCGCGGCTTCACGCCGCGGTACAGCTGGGCGCCGTATTCGCGGTAGCTGACGGCCAGCGAATCCTCACGGCGCATGGCGCTGCCGATGCCGACGTGGGCGGCTTCATGGCCCAGGCACGAGGCATACGTACCGAGCTTGCCGGTGCGCTGCAGGGCGATCGACTTCGCGTCGAAGACGCGGGTCGACACCATCAGTTTGTAGAGCTCGACCATGTGGTCGAGGTCCTTGGCGAAGGCGGGCAGGTCCTTGCGGACCTCCTTGCCATCCTTGTCGAGGTATTGCAGGTATTCGATTTCAAACTTGGCGGCGACGGACACGACTCGCTCCCGGAGTGGGTGAAAACGGAACTTTTTTAGGGGAAGCGGCCGGCCCTTCCAGTGGGGCCTTGCGCACTCTGGGCCCCCGTGGGGACCGCCCTTGATATCAGGGCAATTATGACGGTTCAAGGGACGGCGCAACATAAACAGTGCGTATGCCGCTACGGGTTAAGATGGATAACCCCCGTAGGAGCCGCTTGCCGACTCATGTCAGACAACCAGCGCGAACTCGAAGCAGGCATCGAATTGGACCTCAAGGGACGGCTCACCTATGGCGGCTACCTCCGCCTGGATGTGCTTCTGTCAGCACAGCAACCCTTGAGCCAGCCTCCTCATCACGACGAAATGCTGTTCATTATCCAGCATCAGACCTCCGAGCTGTGGATGAAGCTGATGATCCATGAGTTGCGCGCCGCCATCGCGCATCTCAGGAACGATGAGATCGATGGTTGCCTGAAGATCCTGGCGCGGGTCAAGCAGATTCAAAGGCAGCTGTACGAACAATGGGCGGTGCTGGCGACCTTGACGCCGACCGAGTACCTGCAGTTCCGCGACATCCTCGGGCCTTCGTCCGGATTCCAGTCGCTGCAGTACCGGATGATCGAGTTCATGTTCGGCAACAAGCACGCGGATATGCTCAAGGTGTTCGCCCATGAACCGACGGCGTATGCCGATCTGGCCGCGGTATTCGAAGCGCCAGGCATCTACGACGAATTCCTGCGCTATCTCGCCCGGCGCGGCCACGACGTGCCGGCGACCCTGGTCGAGCGCGACTGGACCCAGCCATACACGCGCAACGCGGCCTTGCTGCCGGTGCTCAAGCGCATCTACGAAGACACCGCGCACTGGTGGCCCGAGTACCACATGTGCGAGCAGCTGATCGACGTCGAGGAAAACTTCCAGCTCTGGCGCTTCCGCCACATGAAGACCGTCGAGCGGATCATCGGCAACAAACCCGGTACCGGCGGCTCGTCCGGCGTGGCCTTCCTGCGCAAGGCGCTGGAGCATCAGCTTCTTCCCCGAGCTGCTCGAAGTGCGTACCGAACTGGGTACCTGAAACCGGAACGATGCTGCATGCGCAATTGACTCGGCGGGAGACGCCGGGTAAAGGTGCGTGCACATAAACTTCACGTCCATCGGCGCGATGCCGACGGATGCGGGACCAGGCAACAGGAATTTAACGCCAAGGGGATCGTATGACCGAAGCCACCGCCACCGCGCCCGCGCAGGTGCCCGAGTACCCGCAAACGCTGGGTCATCCGCGTCCCTTGTGGATGCTGTTCATGACCGAATTCTGGGAGCGCTTTGCGTTCTACGGCATTCGCTGGGCGCTGACGCTGTACATCGTCGCCCAGTTCCATGCGGGCTCGCCGACCGGACAGACGCCGGCGAACCTCATCTACGGTTCCTACCTGGCCCTGGTCTACGCCGGTGCGATCTTCGGCGGTTATATCGCCGACCGGGTGATCGGCTACCAGCGCTCGATCCTGCTTGGCGCCACCTTCATGGCCGCCGGCCTGTTCGCGATCGCGTGGCCCGATCCTGACATCTTCAAGCTTGGCCTCGCCACGATCATCGTCGGCAACGGCATGTTCAAGCCGAATATCTCGACCATGGTCGGCAAGCTCTATGGCCTGGCCGATCAGCGCCGCGACAGCGGTTTCACCATCTTCTACATGGGCATCAATGCCGGCGCGCTGATCGCACCGGTGCTGACCCAGTTGCTTGCCGAGCATGTATTCGGCAGCCAGGGCATGCCGGCCTACAAAGTCGTTTTCATGGCCTCGGGCGTCGGCATGCTGTTCAGCCTGGTCTGGTTCTGGTTCGGGCGTCGTGGCCTCCAGGGCGTCGGCGAACCGCCGGCCGAGGCGCGCAGCCGGAAGCGGGCGATCTTCGTCGCGATCGGCGCGCTGGTGGTGATTCCGGGCGTCTACCTGCTGCTGTCGATCGGCGCGGCGGCCCTGCAATGGGTGTTGAGCGCGATGTTCGTCGTGCTGGCGGTGATGCTGATGATCGAAGGCATCCGCGAAGGCAAGGTCGCTCGCGACAAGACCATCGCGATGCTGCTGATCTTCGCTTTCAACGTGCTGTTCTGGATGTTCTTCGAGCAGGCCGGCAGTTCCTTCACCTTCCTCGCCGACGAAATCGTCCGCCGCGACATGGGCGACTGGACCTTCCCCACCGCCTGGTTCCAGAGCGTCAACTCGGTGGCGATCATCACCCTGGCACCGATCATCGCGTGGATCTGGATCCGCATGGGCGCGCAGCTGAACCCGTCGATTTCGCGCAAGTTCGGCCTGGGCCTGATCTTCAACGGCCTGGCCTTCCTGCTGCTGATGTTCGCGCTGTCCGACCTGGTCGGCGGTGACGGCAAGATCCCGTTCTGGACCCTGTTCATGGTCTACGTGATCCAGTCGGTCGGCGAGCTCTGCCTGTCGCCGATCGGCCTGTCGATGGTGACCAAGCTGGCGCCCGTACGCCTGGTCGGCTTCGGCATGGGCGGCTGGTTCCTCTCCACCGGCATCGGCAACAACCTCTCGGGCATCTTCGCCGGCCATGTCAGCGGCGAAAGCGGCATGACGCGTGAAGTCCGCGCTCGACGGCTACACCTTCGGCTTCTGGTCGCTGCTCGGCGCCGGCGTGCTGCTGTTCCTGATCGCCCCGCTGATCAACAAGCTGATGCACGGCGTCCGCTAAGCGACCCGGCTCTTGATCGTCATACCAGCGCAGGCTGGTATCCAGTGGCGTCAGTGGTCGGCGTTCGCCACTGGATCCCGGCCTGCGCCCACTGCTGTCCGGGGAAAACCCGGGTCATCCGCGGCTATCCGTTGCGAGATAAGGCGCCATGGACAGGAAGATCGGTTGGTGACTCGTTGGCGACGGTTGCCCGTGAAGCGAGGCCTCGGGCTTTTGCTCGTCGCCCCGGCGCAGGCCGGGGCCCAGTGGGCTCAGTGTTCGGTCGCCAGCCTCACGCCAGCAAAGCCGCTTATTTTCCCCGCGCTATCGCTCGATGAGGACGGCGGCCACCAGGCCCCTGCCTGCGCAGGGGCGACGGTGAGGGGTTTCGAGTTCCCCTCCAGTGCCGGATCGGCGTTCTTCGATCTTTTCCCCGGACAGCAGTGGGCCTGCGCCGGGATGACGGTGAGAGTGAGTGGGGCGTGGCCGAAGCACTACGCCCCAAGCTTGTCCAACAAAGCCAGCAACTGCACCCGCTCATCCTCGCTCAGCTTGGCCAGCATGGCGCGCTCATGTGCCCGCGCCAGCGGAGCCACCACGTCGTGTACCGCCCAGCCGGCCTCGCTCAGCCAGAGCACCGAGCGCCGCCGGTCTTCGTCGTGCGTATCGCGCTCCACCCGTCCGGCCTCGACCAGCCTGGACAGGGCGCGGCTGACCGCGACCTTGTCCATCGCCGTGCGTTCGGCGACTTGCCGCGCGGAAAGCCGGTCGTAGCGGGCCAGCACCGCCATCACCCGCCATTCGGTCGTCGAAAGGTCATAGCGCTGCTGGTAATCGGCGGCGATGGCCTGGCTGATCGTGTTGGACAGGATCGACAGCCGGTAAGGCAGGAAGCGCTCCAGCTCGAGTGGGGCGTGCTCCAGTGGGGTGTGCCCGGCCTGGGGTGTGGCGGGGGAGGGCGAAGCGATCATTGGCGCGCTGGGCCTTGCAAATGGTTTCAAGTGAAACTATAACGTTGCGATACCCAGTGCAAGTCAGGAGATCGCCATGAGCGCCCAACCCAATATCGGTATGCAGGTCACCACCTTCGAAAACCCGCAGGGGGTCGACGGCTTCGAGTTCGTCGAATTCGCCGCGCCCGATCCGGCCCTGCTGCACACCCTGTTCCCCAGGCTCGGCTTCACCGCCGTGGCGAAGCACCGCACGAAGAAGATCACCCTGTATCGCCAGGGCGATTGCAGCTTCCTGGTCAACGAGGAGCCGGACTCCTTCGCCGCCGATTTCGCCGCCAAACACGGCCCCTGCGCCTGCGGCTTCGCGATCCGCTTCAATCGTCCGGCCAAGGACGTGCTGAAGACCGCGCTCGGCAACGGCGCCGAAAAGGTCGTCGACAAGGTCGAAACGCTGGCGCTCGACGTGCCGGCGATCCAGGGCATCGGTGGCGCCGCGCTGTACCTGATCGATACCTATGGCGCCAGGGGCGACGTCTTCGACCGCGAATACGAGTGGCTGCCGGGGGTCGACCGTCATCCCAGGGGCTTCGGGCTGACCTTCGTCGACCATCTCACGCATAACCTCTATTTCGGCAACATGGCGCAGTGGTCGGATTACTACGAGCGCCTGTTCAACTTCCGCGAAATCCGCTACTTCGACATCAAGGGTGCCAAGACCGGCCTGGTCTCCAAGGCGCTGACCGCGCCGGATGGCCTGGTGCGCATCCCGCTGAACGAGTCGGCCGACGAGAAGTCGCAGATCAACGAATACCTCAACGAGTACAAGGGCGAGGGCATCCAGCACATCGCGATGTTCACCGACAATATCTACGAGTCGGTGGAAGCCATGCGTGCCCAGGGCGTCGCGTTCCTCGATACGCCCGATACGTATTTCGAAGTGATCGACATGCGCGTGCCGAACCATGGCGAGGACGTGCCGCGCCTGCAGAAGAACAAGATCCTGATCGACGCCGACGACGAAACCAAGAAGAAGCTGCTGCTGCAGATCTTCACCCAGAACAACATCGGCCCGATCTTCTTCGAGATCATCCAGCGCAAGGGCAACGAGGGCTTCGGCAACGGCAATTTCACCGCCCTGTTCGAATCCATCGAGCGTGACCAGATGCGTCGCGGCGTGCTCTGAGCGGACCGGCCATGACCTCGAGCGAGCTGTCTTACCAGTCGGGCTTTGGCAACGAGTTCAATACCGAGGCGCTGCCCGGGGTGCTGCCGGAAGGACAGAACTCGCCGCAGCGCGTGGCCTATGGCCTGTACGCCGAACAGCTGTCGGGCGCGGCGTTCACCGCGCCGCGCCACGTCAACCGGCGTAGCTGGCTGTACCGGATCCGGCCGGCGGCGATGCATTCGCCGTTCGCCGCGGTGGCCCATGCCAGTTTCCACAACCGCTTCGACGAAGCGCAGGCGACACCAAACCAGCTGCGCTGGGATCCGTTGCCGTTGCCAACCGCGCCGACGGATTTCGTCGACGGCCTGGTCACCATCGCCGGCAATGGCGGCGCGGCACTGCAGGCCGGCTGCGGCATCCATCTGTATGCGGCCAACCGCTCCATGGAAGGCAAGTTCTTCTATGACGCCGACGGCGAACTGCTGATCGTGCCGCAGCAGGGCAGGCTGCGTATCGCCACGGAACTGGGCATCCTCGAGGTCGCGCCGCTGGAAATCGCCCTGATCCCGCGGGGCGTGCGTTTCCGCGTCGAACTGCCCGACGGCGAGGCGCGCGGTTACATCGCGGAGAATTTCGGCGAGCTGCTGCGCCTGCCCGACCTCGGCCCGATCGGTGCCAACGGCCTGGCCGGCGCGCGCGATTTCCTCGCGCCGGTGGCCGCCTACGAAGACGTCGAGGGCGAGTTCGAACTTGATCGCCAAGTTCCAGGGTTCGCTCTGGTCGGCGCGCATCGACCATTCGCCGCTGGACGTGGTCGCCTGGCACGGCAACTACGCGCCGTACAAATACGACCTGAGGCGCTTCAACACGATCGGCACGATCAGCTTCGACCATCCCGATCCGTCGATCTTCACCGTGCTGACCTCGCCGAGCGATACGCATGGCACGGCGAATATCGATTTCGTGATCTTCCCGCCACGCTGGCTGGTCGCCGAGCACACCTTCCGGCCGCCGTATTTCCATCGCAACGTGGCCAGCGAATTCATGGGCCTGATCGATGGTGCCTACGACGCCAAGGCCGGCGGCTTCGTGCCGGGCGGCGCGAGCCTGCACAACTGCATGAGCGGCCACGGTCCGGACGCGACGAGTTTCGAGAAAGCCAGCAACGCGGACGTCGTCCAGACCGGACCATATCGTCGGTACCATGGCCTTCATGTTCGAGACGCGCAAAGTCATCCATCCGACCGCGCAGGCCCTGAATTCGCCGCAGCTGCAAGGCAACTATGACGAATGCTGGCGCGGCCTTAAGAAACACTTCGATCCGTCAAAGCGCTAAAGGACACGCATGAAACTCGGTACGTTGAAGGAAGGCGGCCGCGACGGCACGCTGGTCGTGGTCAGCAGGGACCTGACAAAGGCAGTCAGGGCGCAAGGCATCGCGGCGACGCTGCAGGCGGCGCTGGACGACTGGCATAACATCGCGCCGCGGCTGAATGCGCTGGCCGAAGATCTGGCCGCTGGCAAGGCGCCGGGCACCTTCGACCTGGACATGGCCGCACTTGCCGCGCCGCTGCCGCGCGCCTATGAATTCGTCGATGGCAGTGCCTATCTGCCCCACGTCGAGCGGGTGCGTCGCGCCCGCGGTGCCGAAGTGCCTGAGTCCTTCTACACCGATCCGCTGATGTACCAGGCGACCAGTGCCGGCTTTCTCGGCCCGCGCGATCCGGTCGTCGTGCCGAGCGAAGCCTATGGCATCGACCTGGAAGCGGAAGTGATCGTGGTCACCGACGATGTGCCGATGGGCACGTCGCCGAAGCAGGCGGCCGGGCATATCCAGCTGATCGGCCTGGTCAACGACGTCTCGCTGCGCGCGCTGATCCCCAACGAACTGGCCAAGGGCTTCGGCTTCCTGCAGTCCAAGCCGCGCTCGGCATTGTCGCCGGTGCTGGTGACGCCGGACGAGCTGGGCGACGCCTGGCATGGCGAGAAGCTGCATATGGCGATGTTGACCTGGATCAACCAGCACTGGTTCGGCAACGCCGAGTGCGGCATCGACATGCAATTCAGCTTCGCCGAACTGATCGCCCACGTCGCCCGCACCCGGCCGTTGACCGCCGGCACCCTGGTCGGCTCGGGCACCATCGCCAACCAGGACACCAGCCGCGGCGCGTCGTGTCTTGCCGAGCAGCGCACGGTGGAAACCCTGGCCGACGGTCAGCCGAAGACACCGTTCCTGAAGTACGGCGACACGGTGCGTATCGAGATTCTGGACAAGGCGGGTGCTTCCGTATTCGGCGCGATCGACCAGGTCATCGCAGGGTCGGGTGGGAACAGGGAACAGTGAAGTCACCGGGGCTTAATGCCCTGAGGTCAGAATCCAGACCCAGAACCTCAAGCCTTCGCAGACGATCCCGTTCCCCGTTGCCCGTTCCTATGCAATATGCGCGTCGAAGCTGGCGGGGTCGCCGTTCCAGCTGCCGAAGCAGGCTTTCGCGGTACGTTTGACGGGATGATCCGGCCCGCGCCGGGTCATCTTCAGGCAGCGCTTGCCTTCCAGCCATAGCGATACCGTATTGGTGATCCGTTCGTCGCGACAGAGCAGGGCGTGGTCGCCGGCACCCGCATAGGCGGCAAAGGGAACGTCCTTTACCGCGGCGCTCAGGAAATGCACGCGACCGTCGCCGTGCGCATCGACGGTGGACGCGGCGAAGTCGAACCAGTTGGGATTGTGCCTGTTGGCTTTCTGCACGGGCAGGCTGAGCGGTGTCGGCTTGCCGGCACCACAAAGCACCAGCACTTTGTCCGCGGCGGCGGCCAGCGTCGCGTCGTCGATCATCGACGTCGGGTCGTTGCCCCGCAGATAACGCCTTGCGGCTGCGAGAAAGGCCGGCTGGAATTCCTGGCCGTCGCGCACGTTCGCCTGCCAGTTGGCCGCGTCAAAGAGATCCACGTCATGGCCGGCCTCATCGACGGCGGCACCGTGATAGAACGGGGTCATCTGGTAAACCGAGGGAAAGGTGCGGGCGACGCGGCGATGGTCCTCATCGGTGCCGAACCAGCCGTCCTTCTCGCCGACGACGAGGGCATAGGGCGCCCCGATGGAGCCGCGGAAGGGCGGCGCGATAAAGACCACGCGCCGGATGCCGGCGAACGGATCGCGTGCATTGCGCACGCGCAGGGCGCCGCGCAACAACAGGCAGCCCATGCTGTGCGCGACAAACGATGTCTGCGTCTTACGGCCGAGCGCCTTCTCGCGCCCTTCGACTTCCGCGACGAATTCCGCCAACCGCTTCGCCGACAGTTCGAGCGGTTTGCGCCAGTCGTAGGAGAACGCATAGACCGGCTCGGGCGATTTCCAGGTGCGCAGCTTGCCCAGCATCGACGAGTACGCGAAACGGATGATCCGCGTCGGCTGCATCCAGTGGCCGTTGCCGCTGTCGTAGCGCCCGTCGGTCAGGCGCAGGTCGTCGGGACTGTCGAAGACCTCGCCGATGACCATGTCCTTCATGCCCCATCGGGTCGGCCAGTCCAGCGGATAGCTGTCGTCGAGTTGCGAACCCTTGATGCCTGGAATGAAGATGATGGCCATGCGCGCTCCCGGACTGTCGGCCCCATGATGCACGCTAAGCGTGGAGAGAGCATCATGAACGAATGGAAACGTTGCCCGTGATCCAAGGATCCCGCGTCCGCTTGCGACCGTTACGCGAGGCCGATGCGCCAGCGCTACTCGCCCTGCACGGCGATCCGCAAGTGATGCGCTACTGGAGTACGACCGCCTGGACGTCGATCGACGACGCGTACGAGCATCTGCGGCATGCCGAACGGGTGCAGGCCGATGGCGCGTATCCCTGGGGGATTGCCTTGAGCGATACGGACGAACTGGTCGGCGGCGTGTCGCTGTTCAATATCAGCGAAACCCACCGGCGCGCGGAGATTGGGTATTCGCTGGCCTCGGCGCATTGGGGGCGAGGGCTGGCCGGCGAAGCCTTGCGGCTGGCGCTGGGATACGTGTTCGATGTGCTCGAACTGGAGCGGGTCGAGGCGGATACCGATCCGCGCAATACCGGCTCGCGGCGCTTGCTCGAGCGGATGGGCTTCGTGCTCGAAGGCACGATGCGTCGGCGCTGGTTCGTCGCCGATGAGTGGTGCGATACGTCGTGGTATGGCTTGCTGCGCGAGGAATTCGTGCGCTGAGCTATTTCCCCCTCGCCCGGAGGGAGAGGGTTGGGGTGAGGGGGAGCCAGGGTGCCGCTTCGACTGGCTCGCCCTCATCCGCCCTGCGGGCACCTTCTCCCTCCGGGAGAAGGGATGAAAAGAACCCCGCTTTCGCGGGGCTCTTTTCTTTACTTCGCCGCCATCAGCGCCGTCGTCATGTCGAGCATGCGGTTGGAGAAGCCCCACTCGTTGTCGTACCAGGAGAGGACCTTCACCAGGGTGCCGCCCATGACGCGGGTCTGGGTCGCGTCGTAGATCGACGAGTGCGGGTTGTGGTTGAAGTCGATCGAGACCAGCGGCTTGGTATTGGTGGTCAGGATGCCCTTCATCGCGCCCTTGGCCGCATCGTTGATCGCAGCGTCGATTTCTTCCTTGCTCGTCGCGCGAGCGGCGACGAAGGTCAGGTCGACGACCGAGACGTTGATGGTCGGGATGCGCATGGCGAAGCCGTCCAGCTTGCCGTTGAGTTCCGGCAGGACCAGGCCGACCGCGGCGGCGGCGCCGGTCTTGGTCGGGATCTGGCTGTGCGTGGCGCTGCGCGCGCGGCGCAGGTCCGAGTGGTAGACGTCGGTCAGCACCTGGTCGTTGGTGTAGGCGTGGATCGTGGTCATCAGGCCGTGGACGATGCCGATCTTCTCATGCAGCACCTTGGCCAGCGGGGCCAGGCAGTTGGTTGTGCACGAGGCGTTGGAAATGACCTGGTGCGCAGCGGTCAGCTTGTCGTGGTTGACGCCGTAGACGAAGGTGCCGTCCACGTCCTTGTCGCCGGGAGCGGAGATGATGACCTTCTTCGCGCCGCCGGCGATGTGCGCGCCGGCCTTGGCCTTGGAGGTGAAGAAGCCGGTCGACTCCAGCACCACGTCGACGCCGTGCTCGCCCCAGGGCAGCTTCGCCGGGTCGCGCTCGGCAAACACCTTGATCCGGTCGCCGTTGACGATCAGGTCGCCGCCGTCGACGGAGACTTCGCCGGGGAAACGGCCGTGCGCGGTGTCGTACTGAGTCAGGTGGGCGTTGGTTTCCGCATCGCCCAGGTCGTTGATGGCGACGACCTTGATGTCGGTGCGACCCGATTCATACAGCGAACGCAGGATATTGCGACCGATACGACCGTAACCGTTGATGGCGACCTTGATGACCATGGGGCAGCGTCCTCCGAATGGGGTGCAGGATGGTAAAGCGGCGATTTTAGCGGATTTGTGCGATCCCAGGCTTGCTGCATCGCGGCGGGGGCGGGTGACGGCCGTCGACGGGACTGGCATGCTCTGCCGCTTCCTCCCTCACAAAGCTCCTCCCATGCATCGTTTCCATCCGCGCGGCACCCTGGTCGTCCTCGTTGCCCTTGTCGCCACCCTTGCCGCGCCCATCGCCGCTGCGTGGGGGCCGGTCGGCCACCGTGCCGTTGCCGACCTGGCCGAGCGCCAGCTCGACGCGAAGGCATTGGCAGAAGTCCGTCGCCTGCTCAAGCCCGTTGACGAGCGCAACCTCGCCGACGTCGCCACCTGGCCGGACGAAATCCGCAACGACCCGACGAAAAAGGATTTGTGGAAGGACACCAGTCCGCTGCATTACATCAATTTCCGCGACAAGACCTGCGTTTACGTGCCGCCGCGCGACTGCCCCGATGGCAAATGCGTGGTCGGCGGGCTGCAGAAATACGTCGCCATCCTCGGCGACCGCCATCGTTCCGATGCCGAACGTCTGGATGCCCTGCGCTTCGTCGTCCATTTCGTCGGCGACATACACCAGCCGCTACATGCCGGCTATCGCGACGACAAGGGCGGCAACGACGTCCAGGTCCGTTTCGAGGGCAAGGGTGAGAACCTGCACAAGGTCTGGGACTCGGGCCTGCTCGGCACCCGCGACCTGCGCTGGAAGGCCTACGCCGACACGCTGGCCGCCGAAGGTCCGGTCAAGCTGCCGGAGCCGATCGCGCCACTGGACAACCCCTACGCGCAGTGGGCCGAGGAGTCCTGCCGGATTACGCGAGACTTCGGGGTCTATCCGAACGGGCGTGATATCAGCCCGGTCTATATCAAGACCAACCTTCCGATCGCCGAGCGCCGCCTGCGCGAGGCCGGCAAGCGGCTGGCCGTCCTGCTCAACAAGACCCTGGGTTGATCAAACCATTGGCTGATCGTTTCGTCGTCTTACTCTGCTAGGCTCGCCGACCATGACCGAAATCCAAGTTCGCCGCACCAAGATCGTCGCCACCCTGGGGCCCGCCACCGACGCGCCGGGCATGCTCGAACGCATCCTCGAAGAGGGTGTCGACGTGGTTCGCCTGAACCTGTCGCATGGCCATCCGGACGACCACCGCGCGCGTGCCGCCGCGGTACGTGCCGCCGCCGAGGCGGTCGGTCGCGAGGTCGGCATCCTCTGCGACCTGCAGGGTCCGAAGATCCGCATCGAGCGTTTCGCCGGCGGTCCGATCGACCTGATGCCCGGTGACAGCTTCGTGCTCGATTGCCGCCCCGACGCGCCTCCCGGCAATGCAGCGAGAGTCGGTGTCAGCTATTACGGCCTGCCCGACGACGTGGTCGCCGGCGACGTGCTGCTGCTCGACGACGGCCTGGTCGCGCTGACCGTGACCGAAGTGGTGCCGCCGGAAGTGCGCTGCCGCGTCGCCATCGGCGGACGCCTGTCCGACCGCAAGGGCCTCAATCGCCAGGGCGGCGGCCTCAGCGTCGCGGCGCTGTCGGACAAGGACCGCGCCGATATCAAGTTGACCGCGGAAATCGGCGCCGACTTCCTCGCCGTGTCCTTCGTGCGCAGCGCGAACGACCTGCACGAGGCACGCCGCCTGCTGCGCGAGGCCGGCGGCGATGCCGGTATCGTCGCCAAGATCGAACGCGCCGACGCGATTCCCGTCCTCGGCGAGATCATCGATGCTGCCGACGTGGTGATGGTCGCCCGCGGCGATCTGGGTGTGGAAATCGGCGACGCCGAACTGCCGGGCCTGCAGAAAAAGATCATCCGCGAATCCGTCCAGCGCAATCGCTCGGTGATCACCGCGACGCAGATGCTGCAGTCGATGGTCACCGCGCCGATTCCCACCCGCGCCGAGGTGCTCGACGTCGCCAATGCGGTGATCGACGGTACCGATGCGGTGATGCTCTCGCAGGAGAGCGCCGCCGGCGCCCACCCGGACAAGGCGGTGGCGGCGATGCGCCGCATCTGCCTCGGCGCCGAACGCCAGTTCGAACCGAACGACTCGTTGCGCCCGGTCATGCAGCAGCTCGACCGCAGCGACCAGGCCATCGCCCTGGCCGCGATGCTGCTGGCCGCCCAGGTCGGCGTGCGCGCCATCGTCGCCCTGACCGAATCCGGCGCCACCGCCCAGTGGCTGTCGCGGTACCGTTTCGCCGTGCCGATCTACGCCTTGTCGCCGTCGGCGGCCTCGCGCCGCCGGATGCTGATGCTGCGCGACGTGCAGCCGGTGGACTTCGCCCAGGGCAAGCTCGACCCGGCGCATACCGCCCGCGCCGCGCTGCAGCATCTGTTCGCGCTGGGCAAGCTGGCCGAGGGCGACCGCGTGATCCTGACCCACGGCGACCACACCGGCCGGGGCGGTGGCACCAACACGCTGAAGCTGCTCCTGGTCGGCGCCGACGGCATCGCCGACAGCCTGCGCGATCTCTGACCAGGCCCCCCGCCCGCACGTTTTTCACGTGCGGGCGGTACACTCGCATTCCCCGACCCCCGAATGCGAGGAACGCCATGACGCTCAAGCAAATCCCTGATGGCCGCCGCCCTTTGCCTGGCCGTCGCCACCCCCGCCATGGCCCAGAACATCAAGGTGACGCCGGAGCGGTTGCCGGTGTACTGGCAGCTGACCAATACCTCGGTGGACATCGACGTCCCCAATTCGGCGCGCAACACGAGCGGCCCGGGCTGCGCCGCGGTTGCCTATACGATCGACGGCAATGGCAACGTCAGCCTGCCGACGGTCCGGAAGGTCGTGCCGCAGGGCGATTTCAGCACGATCGCGCTCAGCGCCGTCTCCAAATTCCATTACGCGGCCGTGCGCGGTACCAACGACAACCGGCAGTCGATCGACACGTACTACGTGGTCCAGTTCAACATGCCGACCGATCCGGCGGCCAAAGCGGCCCTGCTCAAGCAATGCGAACTGCCGGGCTACGCGACCTGATCCAGGCGGACCGCACCGCCGGCCCTGGCCCAATGCGCCTATAATTGAAGGGTTTCCCTAAATCGCGGCCGCGGCCGCCCTCGATTCACGGAGTTGTTCATGAGCATCGAAGATCTCGAAAGCGTCGCCCAGGCCATGGTGGCACCCGGTAAGGGCATCATCGCCATCGACGAGTCGACGGCCACCATCAAGAAGCGTTTCGAATCGGTCGGTATCGAGAACACCGAGGAGAACCGCCGCGCCTACCGCGAGTTGCTACTCACCTCGCCGGGCCTTTCCGACCATATCTCCGGTGCCATCCTGTACGACGAGACGATCCGCCAGTCGACGAAGGACGGTGTGCCGTTCACCCAGCTGATGAAGAAGCTCGGGATCATCCCCGGCATCAAGGTCGACAAGGGTCCGCAGCCGCTGGCCGGTTTCCCGGGCGACGTCGTCACCGAAGGCCTCGATGGCCTGCGTGAGCGCCTGCAGGAATACGCGCAAGCTCGGCGCGCAGTTCGCCAAGTGGCGCGCGGTGATCAATATCACCGAGGAAAACCCGAGCTCCACCGCGATCGAAGCCAATGCCCACGCGCTGGCCCGTTATGCGGCGCTGTGCCAGGAAGCGGGCATCGTGCCGATGGTCGAGCCGGAAGTGATCATGGATGGCGACCACAGCATCGAAGTCAGCTACGAAGTGCACGAAGCCGTGCTGCGCAGCCTGTTCAATGCACTGTACGAGCAGAATGTGATGCTCGAGGGCACCATCCTGAAAGCCAGCATGGTCATCCACGGCACCAAGGCCGCCGACAAGGCCGATGTCGAGGAAGTCGCCGACGCCACCGTGCGCGTACTCAAGTCCACCGTGCCGGCCACCCTGCCGGGCATCGTATTCCTCTCCGGCGGCCAGTCCGACAAGGACGCCACCGCCCACCTGAACGCCATGAACCGCATGGGCCCGCACCCCTGGCCGCTGAGCTTCTCCTACGGCCGCGCCATGCAGCAGGCCGCGCTGAAGCTGTGGTCCGAAGACATGACCGGCAAGTACGCCGCCGCCCAGCAGACCGTCGCCGCCCGCGCCAAAGATAATGGCCTGGCCGCGCTGGGGCAGTGGAAGGGCTGAGAGTTTGTAGCGAAAATCGCGGCACCTCGCCACTGGATCCCGGCCTGCGCCGGGATGACGACCAGGGTAGGTTTTCGTCATCCCGGCGCAGGCCGGGATCCAGTGGCGAAACGCGGGATTTTCGCGACCAGCAAAAAAAGGGCGCCTTACGGCGCCCTTTTTTTGCTGGTGACACAATCAGAACCGGTATTCCGCACTCAACGACACCATGTCCGTCGACAGATCGATGTTGTGCTTCTTCGCGTCGTAATAGTCGTAGTTGATACCGACACTGACGTTGTTGGTGAAGTCGTAGCCCGCGCCCACACCGGCATACCAGCTGGTGTCGTCCAGGCCCTTGCGGACCGGGTTGGCGTCGTTGCTGGTGCCGTGGCCGCTCCAGCTGTAGATACCGCCGCGGCCGCTGACGTACCAGTTCGGGGTGATGTTGAAGTGGCCGTTCACGCCGGCGGTCCAGCCGTGCAGCTGCGACTTGCCCTTCTGGATCACGTCGTTGCTGTTGAAGAGGTTCTTGACGTGGATGTTGCCCAGGTCGTTATAGCCACCCTCGACACCGAGCGCGACGTTCGGGTTCAGCGACCAGCGGTAACCGCCATTGATTGCATAGCCGGTGTCGTGGCCGTCATACGGGCCGTTGTCGATCGAGGTGCGGCCGACGTTGCCGTTGACGAAGAAACCGCCATTGGTCGGGGCGCTCTGCGCAAAGGCAGGAATGGCCACCAGACCGGCGGCGGCGAAGGCGAGGGCAATAAGAGTCTTTTTCATGGGGAAACTTCTCCTTGGGGAATTCGCATCCGGACTCGGGGGATCGAGGAGCCGGACACGGCGGGCCACCGAAATAAGCTGCTGGCCGCGCTTGACTCGTTAGATGGGTTCGTTGCCGGACAATTCCAGAACTCATCAGTATATTATTAAGCTTTCGTTAATCCTGCTGACGTAGCAAGGCGGCAATCCGGCCCTCCGGATCGCCGCCCGTCATCAACCTGATGGCTTTATCAGAAGCGGTATTCGCCGTTGAGCGAGACGATGCCGGTCGAGCGCTTGAAGTCCGGGCTGAGTTCGCCGGTGCTGTCGTCGCGGACCTTGCCGGCATTGGCGTGGAAGTAGTCGTAACCGACGCCGACGCCGACGTGCTCGTTGATGTCCCAGCCGGTGCCGACGCCGGCATACCAGCTGCCACGGCCCGGACGGCCGCCATTGCTCAGGCCAAGGCTCTGGCCGACGCTGTTGTTGTAGTTGGTGCCGTTGTCGCTGGCGCGGAAGTAGCCGCCATGGGCGCTCAGGTACCACTGCGGCACCAGGTTGAGCTTGCCGTTCACGCCGACCAGCCAGCCGTGCAGGGCATTGGTCGAGGTGCGCTGGTTCACATCGTTCGAGTTGAAGATGTTCTTGACCCGATAGTTGCCAAGGTCGGTGTAGCCGCCTTCGACGCCCAGGCCGAGGTCGTTGCCGACCTTCCAGCGATAACCGCCGAGCAGGCCGTAGCCAGTGCGACGATCCTGCTCGCCCTTGAGAAAGTTGAAGTTGCCCGTGTGGCTGCCGAAGCCGCCGTCGTTATTGCCGTCGGTACGGCCGACGCTGGCACCGATGAACCAGTTGCCGCTGCCTACCGGCTGGCTGGACTGATAGTTGCCCGACGCGGGTGCCGAAGCGTTGTCCTGGGCGAAGGCCGGGGCGGCGACGACACCGGCGGCAATGATGGCGAGAGCAAGTAGCTTATTGTTTTTCATGGGGGATTCTCCTGAACCTTGATACCTGTCGCGCGACCGGGGGTTCGATCGCGAGCGACAAGGCCTGCGCGTGTGTCGGCGAAGGCCCGGGCATTAGAGGCGTTCGTACCTGAAGGAATTCCTCACAAGGGGCTCAAAGATTAAGGCCGGGTTAACTTCGCGCCGCTCGTGAAGCAATCCGTGAAACATCGAAATAACATGCGGCCGGCCGCCCCCCTGCCGTATCCGGGACATGGAGGGACCGATCGGCGACAATGGCGTTTTTGCTGCCTTTTCCCTTGGAGATATGCCGATGACGACTCGCCGCGAACGCGCCAACGCGATCCGTGCCCTGGCCATGGACGCCGTAGAAGCGGCCAAGTCGGGCCACCCGGGCATGCCGATGGGCATGGCCGATATCGCCGAAGTGCTTTGGCACGACTTCCTCCGGCACAACCCGACGGATCCGAAGTGGTTCAATCGCGATCGTTTCATCCTCTCCAATGGCCACGGCTCGATGCTGCAGTACGCGCTGCTGCACCTGACCGGCTACGACCTGCCGCTGAAGGAACTGAAGAACTTCCGTCAGCTGCATTCGCGTACACCCGGGCATCCGGAATACGGTCACACCATCGGCATCGAAACGACCACCGGCCCGCTCGGCCAGGGCCTGGCCAATGCGGTCGGTTTCGCGCTCGCCGAGAAGGCGCTGGCCGAACATTTCAACCGGCCGGGACATGACGTCGTCGACCATCACACCTATGTTTTCGTCGGCGACGGCTGCCTGATGGAGGGCGTCTCGCACGAAGTGGCCTCGCTCGCCGGCACGCTGAAGCTCGGCAAGCTGATCGCCGTGTACGACGACAACGGCATTTCGATCGATGGCGAAGTGCATGGCTGGTTCACCGACGACACGCCGAAGCGCTTCGAGGCCTATGGCTGGAACGTGATCCGTGACGTCGACGGTCACGACGCCGAAGCGATCAGGAAGGCGCTGACCCAGGCCACCGCGCCGACGGACAAGCCGACGCTGATCGTCTGCCGCACGATCATCGGCTTCGGTGCGCCGAACAAGCAGGGCAAGGAAGCCAGCCACGGTTCCGCGCTCGGCAAGGACGAGGTCGCCGCGGCTCGCAAGGAACTGGGCTGGGATCACCCGGCATTCGAAGTGCCGCAGGAGATCTATGCGTCCTGGGACGCACGCGAAAACGGCAAGAAGCTCGAATCGGGCTGGGACGAGCGGTACGCCGCGTACGCGAAGGCGCATCCGGAACTCGCCGCCGAACTGAAGCGTCGCCTCGCCGCTGAACTGCCTGCGAACTGGCAGGCCGATTCGATGGCCTTCGTGCGCAAGATGCAGGCCGAAGGTCCGGAGGTTGCATCGCGCAAGGCTTCGCAGATGACGCTCGATGCATTCGGCCCGCTGTTGCCGGAGCTGATCGGCGGTTCCGCGGACCTGGCCAGCTCGAACCTGACCATGTGGAAAGGCTCGAAGAGCGCCGTCGATGGCGGCGCCGACGTCAACTATGTGCACTACGGCGTGCGCGAGTTCGGCATGACCGCGATCGCCAACGGCCTGGCCCTGCATGGCGGGTTCATTCCGTACGACGCCACCTTCCTGGTCTTCTCCGACTACGCGCGCAACGCCGTGCGCATGTCGGCGCTGATCCCGGCGCACGCCATCCACGTCTATACGCACGATTCGATCGGCCTGGGCGAGGACGGCCCGACCCATCAGCCGGTCGAGCACCTGGCGAGCTTGCGCTACATCCCGCACAACCACCTGTGGCGGCCCTGCGACGCGGTCGAATCGGCGCTGTGCTGGAAGGCGGCGATCGAGCGCAAGGACGGCCCGTCCTGCCTGGTCTTCTCGCGGCAGAACCTCAAGCACCAGCACCGCGACGAGGCGCAGTTGAACGACGTGCTGCGCGGCGGCTACGTGCTTTCCGATCCGGCCGACAGCACGTTCCAGGCGATCATCGTCGCCACGGGTTCGGAAGTGGAGCTGGCCATGGAGGCCTCGCGCACGCTGGCCCAACAGAATATCGCGGTGCGTGTCGTCTCGATGCCGTGCACGGAAGTGTTCGACGACCAGCCGGTGGAATACCGCGAAGGCGTCCTGCCGGGCTGGTGCCGCGCGCGCGTGGCCGTCGAGGCCGCGACCGCCGATTACTGGCTCAAATACGTCGGCCTGGACGGCGAAGTCGTCGGCATGACCGGCTTCGGTGCCTCGGCGCCGGCGCCGCAGCTGTACGAATATTTCGGCATCACGACCAGCCACGTGATCGACGCGGTGAAGCGCGTCATCGGCTGAGCAAGTTGCCGGGCGCGCGCAACGCGTGCCCGGCATTCCCTTGGTTAGTCGTTCGCCAGTTCCACCGGCGAAGGCCATACCCAGGCGTGCGAATTTGATGGCATGTGCCGCGGTATCGCCGAAGCTGGCGACGGTGTCGCGGGCGTGTGGATAGTTCGGATTGATACGTTCGGCCTCAACGTTGCCTCGAATGGCATGGACGTCGGATAGCCGTCGCTGTACCAGGAGGCATGATCCGAGCAGGCGTAGCCGCACTTGGCTGCGGCCGACGCTGGTGCCCGGCAGGTACGTGCGCACCAGGGCCTCGACGAAGTCGTTCTGCCCGGCATCGGTATAATCGGTCATCAGGTTGATGTCGTCCGGCGCGCCTTTATAGGCGGTCATGTCGAGCTGGAGCATGCCGACGACGTTGACGCCTTCCCACTTCCGTAACGTCGCGCGATCTGCTGCGACCCGATCAAGTCCGGCCTTCCTCGGCCGCATGTGCGATGAAGCGCACGGTCCGTTCCGGGTTCGTACCCGTTCGCCACCATGGCGCGGACGATCGATGTGGCGCTGGAGACGCCGGAGGCATCGTCGTCGGCGCCTGGTGCGTTGCCGGCACCCGGACTGATCGAATCCAGATGCGAGCCGATGACGATGATCTCGTCCGGGTTTGCTTGCTGCCCCTGATCGAAAGGACGACGGATTCCTGTTGTCGTGGAAATCCGGCGAGGGGCATCGTTTCCACGATGACATCGTCACGGCCGCGGTGAGCTCACGCCAATGCGTCGGCCAGCCAGTCGCTGGCGGCCCTGCCGTGCGGCGAGTGTGTCGACGATGGGTCGGCCGTAGCTCCGAGAAGCGTACGGATATCCGTCAGCAAGGCGCTTCGGTCATCGCCCAAGCAAGGGGCGCACGTGTCGTGGGCATCGATCGGGCGGGCCAGCATGACGGCTCCGGTGCCCGTTCCGCGCGCGCACCCAGAGGCGCGCGTCCTCTTCCGAATCGTGGCGTACGAAGCCCGCGCAACGGTGCAGGTCCGCATGGATACCTTCGGCGAGCCGCGGCAGGGCGGCCTCGTCGACACGGACGATATGAACGGCTTCGCCAGCGGCCTGTCCGCGCAGACCGCCAGGCGTTCGCTCGCGGTGCGCGAACCGTCGAGCAGCGGCAGTGCCGAAGCCGGCAGCGAAATCACCGCTTCAGCCGGGGCGGGCTCATTCGCGTGGGTGGAAGGGGAGAGGCTTATGGCGAACAGCGCCATGGCAGGGACGAAGCGGCTCATCGTTCGGCGCATGATGCACTCCTCAGGCAGTCGCGTTGCCGTGATCGGCAACGTGAAACACCGTAAAGCGTGCTATCAGGGTCACATCAGGGGTGATGTCCCGGCATCGATGTCGGCCCTGTCCGCAGGTCGTGCAAGGGTCGCCAGGTATCGATGACCTGACGCAGCTCAAAAGCCGTGCGTACGATCGCGCTGGCGCCGGCATTGCGCAACTCGTCCTCGTCGCCGAAACCCCAGAGCACGCCGATGCCGCGCACGCCATTGGCGCGCGCGCCGTCGATATCGAAGTGGCGATCGCCGATCATCACCGCGGCATCCGCGGCGACGCCGAAGTCGGCGAGTGCCGCGGCGATCATGCTGGCTTTCTCGCTGTGCATCGAATCGGGTCCCGGTGCATAGGTCGCCGAGAACAGATGGCCGAAGGGCAGGGCCTCGATGATCCGGTGCGCGTGCACGTCGATCTTGCTGGTGACGACGACCAGGGTGTGGCCTTCGGCCTTGAGGCCTGCCAGCAGTTCGGGGATGTCGGCGTAGACCGAGTGTTCGCGCCAGCCGGTGGCTTCGAAATACTCGCGATACAACGAGACACCATCCTCGACGCGGTCTTCGTCGAGCACGGTGGCGAAGTTGTGCCGGAGTGGCGGGCCGATCCATTGGCGCAATACGTTCTTCGCCGGCACCGGTATCTCCAGCCGGCCGAGGGCATGGCGAATACCGGCGAAGATGCCTTCTTCCGAATCGATCAGCGTGCCATCGAGATCGAACAGGCACAGCAGGGGACGGACCGTATTCACTTGGCGGCGCGCGCCTTCAGCGCGGTCACCGCGGGCAGTTCCTTGCCCTCGAGAAACTCGAGGAAGGCGCCGCCGCCGGTCGAGATATACGAGACGCCGTCCTCGATGCCGTACTTGTCGACGGCAGCGAGCGTGTCGCCGCCGCCGGCGATCGAGAAGGCCTTCGACGCGGCGATCGCGCGTGCCAGCGTCTCGGTGCCCTTGCCGAAGGCGTCGAATTCGAACACGCCGACCGGGCCGTTCCAGACCACGGTGCCGGCCTTGGCGATCATGCTCGGCGTAGCGTTTCGCGGTCTCCGGGCCGATGTCGAGGATCATCTCGTCGTCGGCGACCTGGTCGACAGGCTTCACCGTCGCCCTGGCCGTGGCCGAGAACTCGGTGGCGACGACGACGTCGGTCGGGATCGGCACGTCGGCGCCGCGCGCCTTGGCGTCGGCGATGATCTTCTTCGCCGCGTCGATCAGGTCGGTTTCGACCAGCGACTTGCCGATCTTGTGGCCGACCGCCGCGATGAAGGTGTTGGCGATGCCGCCACCGACGATCAGCTGGTCGATCTTGTCGGCGAGGTTTTCCAGCAGGGTCAGCTTGGTCGAGACCTTCGAGCCGGCGACGATGGCCAGCAATGGCCGGGCCGGCTTGTCGAGCGCCTTGCCGAGTGCGTCGAGTTCGGCCGAGAGCAGGGGACCCGCGGCGGCGATCGGCGCGAAGCGGATCACGCCATGGGTCGAGGCCTGCGCGCGGTGCGCGGTGCCGAAGGCGTCCATCACGAAGATGTCGCAGAGCGCCGCGTACTTCTTCGCCAGGCCCTCGTCGTCGGCGCCTTCGCCGACATTCTCGCGGCAATTCTCCAGCACCACGACTTCGCCCTCGGCGACATCGACGCCATCGAGGTAATCCTGCACCAGGCGGACCTTGCCGCCGAGCTGCTGGCCGAGCCATTCGGCAACCGGGGCCAGGGACTGCGCGGGATCGCGCACGCCTTCCTTCGGGCGGCCCAGGTGCGAGAGCACCATCACCCGCGCGCCGGCATCGCGCGCCGCGCGGATCGTCGGCAGGGAAGCGTCGAGGCGCTGGGTGGAGGTAATGCGGCCATCGGCGACAGGCACGTTCAGGTCTTCGCGGATCAGAACGCGCTTGCCGCGCAGATCCAGGTCACTCATGCGGATGACGGACACGGTCGACTCCAGGCAGGCCAAAGGACGCTATTGTCCCCGCCCGGCGCCGGCGTATGCAAACGTGACGGTAGAATCCGGCGATCGTTACGGAGGATGTTCCATGGGCAGCGAACTGGTTCTCTACAGCTACTGGCGTTCCAGCGCCGCCTACCGCGTGCGCATCGCGCTGAACCTCAAGGGGCTCGACTACGCGATCCGGCCCGTGCACCTGCTCAACAACGGCGGCGAACAGCATGCCGAGGCCTATCGCAAGCTCAATCCGCAGGAGCAGCTGCCGACCCTGCTCGACGGCGACCGGGTGCTATGCCAGTCGATGGCGATCGTCGAATACCTGGAAGAGACCCGGCCGGAGGTGCCATTGATGCCGGCCGATCCCGCGGGGCGGGCGAGGGTGCGTGCACTGGCCCAGCTGGTGGCCTGCGATATCCATCCGCTGGGCAATCTGCGCGTGCTGCAGGCACTGGAAAAGCAATTCGGCGCCGGCCAGGAGCAGAAGGGCGAGTGGAGCCGCCACTGGATTTCCCTGGGCCTGCATGCGCTGGAAGCGGAGCTGGCGGGCAGCCCGTCCACGGGACGTTTCTGCCACGGCGATACGCCGACCCTGGCCGATATCTGCATGGTCCCGCAGTTCTACAACGCGGTGCGCTGGCACGTGGACCTGTCGGATTGTCCGACCCTGGTGCGGATTCATGAGGCCTGCGCCGAGCTCGACGCCTTCCGGCGCGCCGCGCCGGAGATGCAGGTGGATGCCCCGACGGGAGCTTGATGTCCTCTCACCGTCATCCCAGCGAAGGCTCACTGCTGTCCGGGGAAAAGATCGAAGAACGCCGATCCGGTACTGGAGGGGAACTCGAAACCCCTCACCGTCGCCCCTGCGCAGGCAGGGGCCTGGTGGCCGCCGTCCTCATCGAGCGATAACGCGGGGAAAATAAGCGGCTTTGCTGGCGTGAGGCTGGCGACCGAACACTGAGCCCACTGGGCCCCGGCCTGCGCCGGGGCGACGAGCAAAAGCCCGAGGCCTCACCTCACGGGCAACCGTCGCCAACGAGTCACCAACCGATCTTCCTATCCATGGCGCCTTATCTCGCAACGGATAGCCGCGGATGGCCCGGATTTTCCCCAGACAGCAGTGAGCCTTCGCGGGGATGACGGTGAGGAATCATCGGGCGTTGCGGGCCGGCGTTACATCGCCCCGATGCCGTACGGGTCGCTGGACATGAACTCGTTGTTCGACGCGCCCTCGGCCAGGCGGATCTTCAGGGCCAGGCCGTCGCGCGAATCGGCCTTGTTGAGGGCCTCTTCCAGTTCGATCTGGCCTTCCTTGTACAGCCGGTACAGCGACTGGTCGAAGGTCTGCATGCCTTCCTGGAGGCTGCGGTCCATGGCTTCCTTGACCTCGTGGATCTGGCCGCGGCGGATCATGTCGCGGATCAGCGGCGTGTTCAGCAGCACCTCGGTCGCCGGCAGGCGGCGGCCGTCCTTGCCCAGGACCAGGCGCTGGCTGATCACCGCGCGCAGGTTCAGCGCGAGGTTCATCAGCACGTTCTTGTGCGCCGACTCGGGGAAGAAGTTGAGGATGCGCTCCAGGGTCTGGTCGGCATTGTTCGAGTGCAGGGTCGCCAGGCAGAGGTGACCGGTCTCGGAGAAGGCGATCGCCGCCTCCATGGTGTCGGTGTCGCGGATCTCGCCGATCATGATCACGTCCGGCGCCTCGCGCATGGCGTTCTTCAGCGCCTCGGCGTAGCTGTGCGTGTCCAGCCCGACCTCGCGCTGGTTGACGATCGACTTCTTGTGCCGGTGCAGGTACTCGATCGGGTCCTCGATGGTGAGGATATGCCCCGAGCTGTGCTGGTTGCGCTGGTCGAGCATGGCGGCCAGGGTGGTCGACTTGCCCGAACCGGTAGCGCCGACGACCAGGATCAGGCCGCGCGGCTCCATGATCAGGTCGCGGAAGATCGAGGGCAGGCGCAGCTCCTCGACCGTCGGGATCTCGCTCTTGATCGCACGGATGACCATGCCGATCTCGCCGCGCTGCTTGAAGACGTTGATACGGAAGCGTCCGGCTTCCTTTACCGCCAGCGCCATGTTCAGCTCGAGGTCGCGTTCGAACTGCGGCACCTGGCCCTCGTCCATCAGGGAGTAGGCGATTTTCTTGACCATGCCACTGGGCAGCCCGGTATTGCCGAGCGGGTAGAGCTTGCCCTCGACCTTGATGTTCACTGGCGCGCCGGTGGTCAGGAACATGTCCGACGCACCCTTGTCCACCATCAACTTGAGGAAATAACCAATATCCACCAAACCCCCCAGAGAAATCGCATTACAATCGAGATGGAACTCTACCTAGCATATCGACAATATCGCGCAATTCTGTACGAGGAACGAGTGATGGTGCACAACTTGCAGTCGACCCCGACACCCTGGGGCCAGCGGCTGCCCGCGCTGATGGCCCTTGGCCTCGCTTTCGCCGTCCTCGGTGGATGCGCCAGCGTGCCGCCCCCCGATGGCGCCATGAACCAGGCCCAGGCCCAACTCCAGGCGGCGCGCGATGCCGGCGCCGCGGATTATGCGCCTGTTGACCTGGATTACGCGCGCAGCCGCTTCCAGCAGGCCCAGCAGGCCATGGCCAGCCGTAAATACGACCAGGCCGCCGCGCTGGCCGACGAGTCTCGCGCGGATAGCGACCTGGCTGCGCGCCAAGGCTCGCCTCGGTGCCGCCCGTGCCCAGATCCAGTCCAAGACCGAGGAAAACTCCCGGATGCGGACCCAGATGATCGACAACCACGCGAACGACACCTCGCCCGCGCCCAGCGGCGTCCAGGAATCGGAGACCGTGCTGCCCGCACCGGCCGAATCCAGCGCCCCGGCGGCCGGCGACGAAGGATCCCAACCCCTACCGAACAACGGCAACCAGGGAGGCCAGCCATGAACCGCCTGACCACCACGCTCGCCGCCAGCCTGCTCCTGCTTGCCAGCGGCATGGCCATGGCGGCCAAGGACGACCTCGACGTCCGCCGTCTGAACAGCAGCCTCGACCAGTTGAGCAGCGATCCGACCCTCGGCGCCTATGCCCAGGGCGAGCAGGCCCGTGCCCGCGACGCGATCAACCACCTGGCCCAGGTCAGCTCCAAGGAGCGGCCGCACTTCCTGTACATCGCCGAGCGCCGCGTCGACCTGGCCAAGGCCGTCGCCCAGGCCCAGGACGCGCAGAACAAGCTGGCCCTGCTCGATCGCGAGCACGACCAGATCCTGCTCGAGGCCAGTCGCCTGGACGCCGAGAACACCCGTCGCCAGCTCGAGCAGCAGCGCCTGCAGAACCAGATCATCGCCGAGGAAGCCGCGCGCCTGCAGCAGCAGGGCATGGAGTACTCCCAGGCGGTCGACCAGGCCAAGGCCGAGGCGGACAAGGCACGCAAGCTGGCCGAAGCCCAGGGTCGTGTCGCCAATGCCGCACGCAAGGAAGCGGCACTCGCTGAGGCGGCGGCAAGGGCCATGCGTGGCGATAGCGCACCGGCGCCGAAACCCGCGCCCAGCAAGGGCAAGAGCACGCCCAAGACCGATTCCGGAAACTGAGGCCTGGCCTGATATTCATTATTAAGTTACTGATAATAAAGAAGTAATTTTTCAGGTAGCGTGTCACGAAAGTGAAGCGAAGGTGCTTGCACCGGCTGGTTGGGCGGAGTAGCGTCGATTCCCCGGGAGGCATTGCGCCTCTCGGGGAATGACCCGAGCCCATGCGCAGAATCCAAACCACACCCTCCTCCGAATCCCCCCGTTCTGACGGCGGCGGACGGTTGTGTGCGCCCGGCTCCCCACCGATTCGGTCGCGCGACGTCAGGCCCGGCCGGTCCCATGCGAGGAGGTCGACATGTTCGAAAACCAGCAGCGAGACGACATCGAGGCAATGATGAAGGCCGATGCGGATTTCCGCAGGCTCTATCACCACCACCAGGAGCTCGATAGCAAGGTTCACGACGCCGAGATCGGCGTACTTCCCATCGACGACCTGACCCTCGGCGTGATGAAGAAGGAAAAGCTGCAGGCCAAGGAGCGACTACAACGCATGTGGGACAACTCGCGGGGGCGAGCCCACTGATGTAAGACCTGGTCATACAGGCTATGACTAAAGGAACGGCGGGTACGGGAACGTATCCGCCGTTCGTATGTCTGACGTCGGCGTAGGGTGGTCGGCTATCATGCGACGACCTACGAAGGCAGGCAGCGGAGTGAAGATGAGCGTTTACCAGAGTGTCCTCGAGCTGATCGGTCGTACCCCGATGGTGCGCGCCCAGCATCTGGACACCGGTTGTTGCGAGCTCTTCCTCAAGCTGGAAAGCACCAATCCGGGCGGTTCGATCAAGGACCGCATCGGCATGTCGATGATCGAGGGCGCCGAGCGCTCCGGAAAGATCAAGCCGGGCGACACCCTGGTCGAGGGCACCGCCGGCAACACCGGCCTCGGCCTCGCCCTGGTCGCGCAGCAGAAGGGCTACCGGCTGATCCTGGTCGTGCCCGACAAGATGAGCCGCGAGAAGATCTTCAACCTCAAGGCGATGGGCGCGGAAGTCGTGCTCACCCGCTCGGACGTGGCCAAGGGTCACCCGGAGTACTACCAGGACATGGCCGAGCGCATCGCGCGCGAGACCGCCGGCGCGTACTTCATCAACCAGTTCGGCAACCCGGACAATCCGCTCGCCCACATCGAGACGACCGGCCCGGAAATCCTCGAACAGCTCGACGGCAAGGTCGATGCGATCGTCCTGGGTTGCGGCTCGTCGGGCACCATGAGCGGCCTCACCACCTTCCTCGACGAAGCGTCGCCGGGCACGGACATCATCCTGGCCGATCCGGTCGGCTCGATCCTCGCCCAGTACATCAACGAAGGCGTGCTCTCGACCAAGTCGGGCAGCTGGATGGTCGAGGGCATCGGCGAAGACTTCCTGCCCTCGATCAGCAACTTTTCCCGGGTGAAGAAGGCCTATGCGATCAGCGACAAGGAAAGCTTCCTGGCCGCGCGCGAGCTGCTGGCGAAGGAGGGCATCCTCGGCGGTTCGTCCACCGGCACCCTGCTGTCCGCCGCGCTGAAATACTGCCGCGAGCAGACCGTGCCCAAGCGCGTGGTGACCCTGGTCTGCGATACCGGCAACAAGTACCTGTCGAAGATGTACAACGACTACTGGATGCTGGACAACGGCTTCCTCGAGCGCGAACGCTACAACGACCTGCGCGACCTGATCCTGCGCCCGTACGCCCAGCGCGACACCGTCGTGGTCGGCCCGATCCGAGCTGCTGATCACCGCCTACAACCGGATGAAGCTGTACGACGTCTCGCAGCTGCCGGTGATGGACGGGGACCGCCTGGTCGGCATCCTCGACGAATCCGACGTGCTGATGCACGTGCATGCCGACGAGGTGCGCTTCCGCGACCCCGTCTCCACCGCGATGATCGATTCGCTGGAAATGCTCCAGGTGAAGTCGCCGATCGAATCGCTGCTGCCGGTGTTCGACCGTGGCCATGTCGCCATCGTCGTCGACGGCGACCAGTTCCTCGGCCTGATTACCCGTATCGACCTGCTCAATTACCTGCGCCGCAAAGTGAACTGACCGGCGGTCACCAAGGAATTCAACATGTGTGGAATCGTTGCCGCCGTCGCCCAGCGTGATGTAGCGCCCATCCTTATTGCCGGCCTGAAGGCCCTCGAGTACCGCGGATACGATTCGGCCGGCATGGCCATCGCTCGATGGCGGCGACGTTCGCCGCGTGCGTGCCAAGGGCAAGGTGCGCGAGATGGAAGCGCTGTACCTGGCCGACCCGCTACCCGGCGGCACCGGCATCGCGCACACGCGCTGGGCCACCCACGGTGTGCCGAGCGAAGCGCAACGCGCACCCGCACGTCGCCGGCGGCATCGCCCTGGTGCACAACGGCATCATCGAGAACTACGCCGCACTGCGCGAATCGCTGCAGGCGCGCGGCCGCGTGTTCACCTCGGACACCGATACCGAGGTCATGGGTTTCCTGATCGACGAACACGTGCAGCAGGGCAAGAGCCTGCGCGAAGCCGTGCTGGCAGACCGTGCGCCACCTCGAAGGTGCCTACGCGATCGCCGTGGTCAGCGCCGCGGAGCCGGACAAGCGTCGTCGGCGCGCGCCGGGGCTGCCCGCTGCTGGTCGGCGTCGGCATCGGCGAGCACTTCCTCGGCTCGGACGCGCAGGCGCTGATCCAGGTCACCAACCGGATGATCTACCTCGACGAAGACGACGTCGTCGAGATCACCCGCGACGGCGTGCGCGTCTTCACCCTGGACGGCAACGAGGTCGAGCGCAGCGCTCACGACAGCGAATTGTCGGCGGACGCAGTGGAGCGCGGCGAATACCGCCACTACATGCAGAAGGAAATCTTCGAGCAACCGCGCGCCGTCAACGAGACGCTGGAAGGCCGCATCGGCCCGCACGGCGTGCTGCCGAACATCTTCGGCGTCGACGGCGATGCCTTGCTGCCCAAGGTTCGCCAGATCCACATCATCGCCTGCGGCACCAGCTACCACGCGGGCCTCGTCGCCAAGTACTGGATCGAGGACCTGGCCCGGATCCCGGTCAGCGTCGAAGTGGCCAGCGAATACCGCTACCGCGAGGCCGTGGTGCCGGCGGACACGCCTGTTCATCGCCATCTCGCAGTCCGGCGAAACCGCCGACACGCTGGCGGCGCTGCGCGAATCGCGGCGCCGCGGTTACCTCGGTACGCTCGGCATCTGCAACGTCGCCGAATCGTCCCTGGTGCGCGAGTCCGACCTCAAGCTGATGACCCGCGCCGGCCCCGAAATCGGCGTCGCCTCGACCAAGGCCTTCACCACCCAGCTCGCCGCCCTGGCCCTGCTGGCGCTGGAACTCGGCCGCCAGAGGGGCCTGGACCAGGCCACCTATCTCGGCCCGCTGCGCCGAACTGCAGTCGCTGCCGCGCGCGATCGAGTCGGCACTGAAGCTCGAGCCGGAGATCGTCGAACTGGCCGAGCACTTCATGCACCGCCAGCACGCCTTGTTCCTCGGCCGCGGCGCGCAGTACCCGGTCGCCCTGGAGGGCTCGCTCAAGCTCAAGGAAATCTCCTACATCCACGCCGAGGCCTATCCGGCCGGCGAACTCAAGCACGGCCCGCTCGCCCTGGTCGACGAGGACATGCCCGTCGTCGCGGTGGCCCCGAACGGCCCGCTGCTCGACAAGCTCAAGTCCAACCTGCAGGAAGTCCGCGCCCGCGGCGGCGAACTGATCGTCTTCGCCGACATCAACGCCGCGATGGACGTAGACGTCGAGCATGGCGCGATGTTGCGCCTGGACGGCGGCGGCGACTTCATCGCCCCGGCCGTGTTCACCATCCCGCTCCAGCTACTGGCCTACCACGTGGCCGTCCTGCGCGGCACCGACGTGGATCAGCCGCGTAACCTGGCCAAGTCGGTGACGGTGGAGTGAGTGCAAGCACCCGCTAATCGCTGGACGCGGGAGCCGGCGTCAGCTGCGCGAAGATCTCAACGATCCAGTCGATGACCGCGCGAACCGCGATGGGTTGGTTGCGGTTTTGCGGGTACAGCACGGAAAGCGGGATCGGTGCGGCGCGAAAGTCGGGCAGTACCTCGATCAGCGTCCCGGCCTGGAGCTGGTCGCGCACGATGTACCTGGCTACCCGGACCAGACCCAGTCCCGCCAGCCCGCAGTGGATATAGGCGGCCGTTTCATTGACGGTGAACTGGTTCTTCAGTTCGACGGAAAGGGATTCGCCGTCGACGTGGAATCGCCAGTCCATGGGACGTCCCGTGGTGTTCAGCTGATAGTGGACGACGCAATGATCCCTGAGGTCGCCGACACTCAGCGGCGTGCCGTGTCTGGCCAGATAGGCCGGGGATGCGCAGACGATCCACTGGAGCATGCCCAGTCGCCTGGCGACGAGCCTGGAGTCGGCTGTTTCGCCAACGCGCACGGCGCAGTCGATGCCTTCCCCGATAAGGTCGGCCGGCCGGTCGCTCAGCCCCAGGACGAGCTCCACTTCCGGAAAGCGTGCCTGGAATTCCGCCAGCCGCGGTATGACCAGGATCCTGGCGACGGCGCCGGGCAAATCGATACGCACCCGGCCGCGGGGTACCTGCGTTTCCCTCAGGCTGCCTTCGGCCGCGGCGATTTCATCCAGGATGGCCACGCAATCGCGGTAATAAGCCGAGCCCTGGGCGGTCAGGCTGAGGCTGCGCGTGTTGCGATTGAGCAGGCGGACGCCCAGATGCGTTTCCAGTTTCTTGATCACGCCGGTGACGGAGGATCTGGGCAAGGCCGATATTTCGGCGGCACGGCTGAAACTGCGCGCCTCGACGACGCGGACGAATACCTGCATGGCGTGCAATCGATCCATGGGAGGCCTGGGTCGTTATGCGCACTCCCGTCCGGTGAGTTCGATGCGCTCGTGGGCATGGTCGCATGAATTTACGGCTCGGGAAAAGGCGCCGTCGTCCCTGCGTCTGGGGTTTGCCGACCCCTGGTGCAGGTTCTGTGCTGCAGGCATCGTTCGCCATCAGAGGTTTCTGATGGCGCGAGAGGCGAACAATGGCGGCGATTTGTGCTGCTATGGTATGCGCCCTTCCAGGTACGCAATGCATCGCCTTCTGTCGACCCATGCCTCCACGTAACGACTGTTTTGCCGCGTGGTCATGACGGGCGTCAGAACGGGATCACCCGTTTCATTCGCCGGATCCGCTCATCATGCCTCGTGCATGCCGCGACGTGGGGCCGCGCACGGTATCGGGAGTGGCATCCGTGCGTTTCCTAATGAGGACATGTTCCCAGTTATGGATGGCCAATTGCACTATTGTGACCGATGCACTTGGCGCGACGTATCAGATATGGCGGTATGAACGAAGAAAGTCAGCTGCGCTACCTGCTCGCCAAGCCGATTGCGCTGGCGGCCCTGGACCTCGGCATCATCGAACGCGAGGCCTATGTGGTCACGGCATGCAGCAGCGACGGCGCGCTGCTCGACGAAGTCCGCTGGATGCTCCGCGCGGCCGAGGTCAGCACCGAGTCGATCAGCCGATCCCCATTTCCCGAGACCGTCGCCCGCGATCCGGTCGGAACGACCCTGCTATCGACGGGAAACAGCTGCTATCGCACCGTGCGCCGGCTCGGCGAGGGCGGCATGGGCGTGGTCCATCTGGCCGAGCGCGTCCTGGACGAAGGTGGCGCCGGTGAGGTGCGCCAGTCGGTAGCGCTCAAACTGCTCAACACCCCGGGTATGCCGGGCGACGAGCTGCTCAGGCGTTTTGCCGAGGAACGCCGCATCCTGGCCAAGCTCAGCCACCGCAACATCGCGCACCTGATCGACGGTGGGACCATGTTCGACGGACGTCCGTTCCTGGCCATGGAGTACGTGGAGGGCGAACGTGTCGACGAGTGGTGCGATCGCCGGCAGCTGTCCTTGCGTGAGCGCGTGGAACTGTTCGTCCAGGTCTGCTCGGTGGTCGACTACGCGCATGGGCAGCGGGTGATCCATCGCGATATCAAGCCGGAGAACATCCTGGTTACCGCGGAAGGCGAGCCGAAGCTTCTTGATTTCGGCATCGCGCGCCTGATGGACACGGTCGACGGGACGGCGGAGCGGAAGACCGGGACGGCGCACCGGGCCCTGACCCTGGCCTATGCCAGTCCGGAGCAGGTACGCGGCCAGGCGCTGGGGCCGGCCACTGACGTCTGGTCGCTGGGCGTGTTGCTCTACAAGCTGGTTTGCGGGGTCCTGCCCTTCGATGTCGGCGATGGATCGGCCCTGGACCTGTCCAATGCGATCGTCATCGGAAAAATGGCTCCTCCCAGCAGGCAAAAGGGCAGGACGCATCCGTTCGCGCGCAAACTTCCGGAAGCGATCGATGCGATCGTCTTGAGGGCCTTGCAGTCCGATCCGGCCGAGCGCTACGCGAGAGTGGGCCAGATGATCGTCGATCTTCGCCGGTTCCTTGCCTCGCGGCCCTTATACCAGGGCCGCGGAATCCTCAGGTATCGCGCGCAGGCGATGACGCGGCTGCGCTGGTCGTGGATTGGCATGGGTGTAACGCTGCTGGCGGTGCTGGGCGGGATACTCGTCTTGCGTGCCGCGCTGCTGCGCACGATGCAGCAGCAAAGTCATAACACCGAGGCCATGGCCGGCCTGGCGCGCGAAATGTTCGAGAACGGCGATCCCGAGCTGGTAACGTGGAATCCTTCGCTGACCATGCGCGAGACCGTCGACCACGACGTGGCCAGATCCAATCCCCATCCGCGTCCGGCGCCACCTCAGCCGCCGCTCGTCCTCTCCCTGATCCGGTCCCACCCTCCCACCGACATCGACGATCGCGCGACGTCCTTGAAGGCAGCAGGCCTGGCCGCGCAGGGCGGCACCGATGCGCCGCACCGCGGGCGGCTCATGGCGGCCCTGGCCTGCACTTATGCGAAGTCGGTGAACATGCCGCTTTCAGGCGACGCCGACAGCGCGCCGGTCACGCCAGACCAGGCCGCGCTGCGCGCGCGGATTGCCGGCCTCTACAACCATATCGGCGCGCTCGACATGCCCTTGCGGATCATCGACGCGGGCTTGAGGGATGCCCTGGCCACGATCCGCTCCGGCATGCCCGTCAATACGGTCCTCGAAGCGCAGGCCTTGTCGGCCTTGGGCCTCGCGAAGGCCGCCGCGGGCGACGATGAGGATGCCGGCGCGGCCGAGCATGAGGCGCTGGACATGGTGGGCAACTGCACCAGGGAGCAGGGCGCCACCGCTGAAATTACAGGTTCCCGCCCCGCGGCCGACGCCGATGCCGAGGCGACGAAACCGCGTGCCGACTGGAAGGGGTCGCCAGCTTCGGAATCGGCGCGCAGGATGACCTACTGAGGAAAGGCACGCAATGAATACCAGTGTTCACGTGACCCGGTTGTTGCGCTCGGCGCATGAGGGTGGCGCCGAGGCCATGAATGAGGCGCTGCGGCAGATGTATGCGGAGCTGCACAGGCTTGCCGCACTGCAATTGCGGCGCAACAGCGGCGAGCGCACCTTGAGCGCCACCGCGCTGGTCAACGAGGCCTACCTGAAAATGTTCGGCGGCAGCCATGCGCCCCGATGGGAGAATCGCGGCCATCTCCTGGGCGTGGCCTCGCGCGCCATGCAGGAAGTGCTGGTGGACGCGGCACGGCGACGCCAGGCCTTGAAGCGGCCGCAGGGAAGCGATCGCATCGAGATATCGGAAGTATCCGACTCGCTCGCCATGGATCTGGACTATCCGGCCTTGCTCGATGCCCTGGAAGAACTCGAGCGGCTCGATTCACGCCAGGCGAGCATCGTCTCGATGCGGTTCTTCATTGGCCTGACCGCCGAGCAGATCGCCGCGTCGCTGGACATATCGCCCGCGACGGTGCAACGCGAGTGGCGCCTGGCTCGTGCGTGGTTGCTGCGCGAACTGAAGATCGACTGACCTTCCCGCCGTGCCCTGATCAGCGTCGAGTCTCAGCGGTACCTCAGCGTCATCCCGGCGCAGGCCCACTGCTGTCCGGGGAAAATGGGGTCCATCGGCGGCTATCCGTTAGCGGATAAGGCTCAATGGATGGGAGGCTTTGCCAGCGACTCGGAAATCATAGGTTGGCCGTGAGGTGACGCTGCGGATTTTTGATCGTCACCCCGGCGCAGGCCGGGGTCCAGTGGCCTCGGTTCGTGATCGAAGCATGGAGCCGGCAAAGGCTTTATTTCCCAACGGCGATCGCTCGATGAGGACGGCGGCCACTGGGCCCCTGCCTGCGCAGGGGCGACGGTGAGGGGTTTCGAATGCCTCGCCAGCACCCCATCGGCGTCCCCCGATATTTTCCCCGGACAGCAGTGGGCGCAGGCCGGGATCCAGTGGCGACCGCGGTCATCGAGCGATTTCAATCGGAATTGAGCGATTTTCGACTGCTGTGCTTCGGTCCAGACATTGAGGCCACTGGATTCCGGCCTGCGTGCGCCGGAATGACGAGCAGAAGCTGGCTGCTCCGTTGAGACTCGACGCTAATCAGGCCGCGTGTCGGGGTCACGGCACACATGCTCGCATTCGCAACGCGCCGAGCCCATCCGGCGCGTTCTATCGCGCGCGCCCGGACGGGCGATTGGCCTTCACATCAGTGAATAGAAAATGAATGGATCGATTCAGGTCGTGAGCAAATCGACCTCGCGGCCACGCACTCCTAAACGAGGCACCGACCTTCGTCGCGATCCGCCGGTAAGCGGGAGACAGAGGTCATGCAAGCCGCAAGCCCTTCTCCGAGGAAACATCTCATGGCCAAACAAAGCAGTCAGAAGTTCATTGCGCGAAATCGCGCACCCACGGTGCAGATCGAATACGACATCGAAATCTATGGCGCGCAGAAGAAGGTGCAGATTCCCGTTCGTCATGGGCGTGATGTCAGATCTGTCCGGCGCCAATGCCGGCGACCTGCCGCCGGTCGAAGAGCGCAAGGCACTCGAGATCGACGTCGACAACTTCGACAGCCGCCTGCAGGCGATGAAGCCGCGGGTCGACTTCAACGTGCCGAACACGCTGACCGGCGAAGGCAACCTCGAGGTGGACATCACCTTCGAGAGCCTGGACGACTTCTCGCCCGCCGGCGGTCGCACGCAAGGTCGCGCCGCTGGCCAAGCTGCTCGAGGCACGCACGCAGCTGGCCGAACCTCGGTACCTATCTCGACGGCAAGGCCGGCGCCGAGAAGCTGATCGCCCAGGCGATCAAGGACCCGGCCCTGCTGCAGGCGCTGGTGTCCGCGCCAGCCCGCCGACGCCGATTGCGACAAGGAGTGATCCCGATCATGGCCACCCAGAAGACCGTCGACAACGTAAACGTCGCGCAGGCCACGAGGCCGAGCGACTTCGCTGCGCTGCTCACCAGGGAATTCAAACCCAAGAGCGAGCGTGCCGGCGAGGAAGTGCGAGTCCGCCGTGCGCACGCTGGCCGAGCAGGTGCTGAGCAAGTCGGACATCGTCTCCGACGACGTCACCCAGACGATCAACGCCTACGTCGCTGAGATCGACCGCAAGCTCAGCGAGCAGCTCAACCTGATCATGCACCATGCCGACTTCCAGCAGCTGGAAGGCGCCTGGCGCGGCCTGCATCACCTGGTCTCCAACACCGAGACCGACACGCTGCTGAAGATCCGCGTGCTGAACGTTTCCAAGAAGGAGCTGGGCAAGAACCTTGAAGCGCTTCAAGGGCACCGCCTGGGACCAGAGTCCGGTGTTCAAGAAGATCTACGAAGAAGAATACGGCCAGCTTGGCGGCGAGCCCTACGGCTGCCTGATCGGCGACTACTACTTCGACCACGAGCCCGCAGGACGTCGAACTGCTGCGCGGCATCGGCCAGATCGCCGCCGCTGCGCACGCACCGTTCATCGCCGCCGCCGACCCAGCCTGATGGGCATGGACAAGCTGGAACGAGCTGTCCAATCCGCGCGACCTGGCCAAGATCTTCACCACGCCCGACTTACGCCGGCTGGCGTTCGCTGCGCGAGATGGATGACGCCAAATACCTGGCGCTTGACCATGCCGCGCACGCTGTCGCGCCTGCCTTATGGCGCGAAGACCGATCCGGTCGAGGAGTTCGACTTCGAGGAAGACACCGAGGGTGCCGATTCGTCCAAGTACACCTGGCAGAACGCCGCCTATTCGATGGCGGTGAACATCAACCGCTCGTTCAAGCTGTACGGCTGGTGCACGCGCATCCGTGGCGTCGAGTCCGGTGGCGTGGTGGATAGCCTGCCCGCGCACACCTTCCCCACCGACGACGGTGGCGTGGACATGAAGTGTCCCACCGAGATCGCCATCACCGACCGCCGCTCGGCCGAACTGGACAAGATGGGCCTGATGCCGCTGGTGCATCGCAAGAACTCCGACATGGCCGCCTTCATCGGTGCGCAGTCGCTGGCCAAACCGGAGGAGTACGACGACCCGGACGCCACCGCCAATGCCCGCTGTCAGCGCGGCCTGCCGTACATGTTCGCGTGCTCGCGTTTCGCGCATTACCTCAAGTGCATCGTGCGCGACAAGATCGGTTCGTTCAGCACCCGCGAGCAGATGGAGAACTGGCTCACCGACTGGGTGATGAACTACGTCGACGGCGACCCGGTCAACTCCAGCGAAGAGACCAAGGCACGCAAGCCGCTGGCGGCTGCCGAGGTGGTGGTCGAGGAAGTCGAGGGCAACCCCGGCTACTACACCTCGAAGTTCTATCTCAGCCGCATTACCAGCTCGAAGGCCTGACGGTGTCGTTGCGACTGGTTTCCCGTCTGCCGTCCGCGAAGTGCGCCTGATTCCCCAGGCCTTCGCAGCCGTGCCGCCGTTTCCTCCGCGCACGAACGGTTCGGCCGGCTTCCCGCCGTAGAGCGGCCAGCAGGGCAATGCCGCCTGAGCCCAGTATCGATCATGTGATTCAGGAGAGTTTTCGTGGCATTCGACATGCATCTCAAGTTCGGCTCGGGTCGACGTCAACGATCGAGGGCGCGTCCAACCATTCCAAGCACAAGAACCAGGTACCGATCATTGCCTGGTCCTGGGGGGCGAGCAACACCGGCAACCTGCACACCGGCGCCGGCTACGCTGCCGGCGGCAAGGCGAACATCCAGGACATCTCCATCACCAAGTACGTGGACTCCTGCTCGAACGCGCTGCTCAACGCCTGCTGCACCGGCGCGCGCGTGGACAACGCCACCTGTACGTCACCAATGCCACCGGCGAACAGACCGACTTCGTGACCATCGAGCTGAGCGAGGGCGTGATGATCACGTCGGTGTCGACCGGCGGCAGCGGCGGCGACGACCGCCTGACCGAGAACGTGACCCTGCACTTCGGCAAGTTCAAGTACTCCTTCCAGCCGCAGGACGACAAGGGCAAGAAGCAGGGCGGCACCAAGGACTTCACCTTCGACATGCAGCAAGTCCTCAAGTCCTGATTGTCGCCACGGCAGGACATCGCTCCGGCGAGACGCCGGGGCGATGCGTCGGCCGACCCCATCGTTTCATCTCAAGCGAACACGCGAACGTGACTTATGCCCGTCGTTAACATGACTCCCGAAGACCTCTTGAAGGAGGGCTGGCTGGCCGAGGCCAGCATGGATTGACCGCGCAGGTACGCGGCAATCCGGCGGACCCGGCCCGGCGGGTTTTCCTCTTCCAGCTGCTTTCGCTGCTCGGGCAATGGGAGCGCGCGCAAAACCAGCTGATCGTGTCCGGCGAACTGGACACGCTCAATGCGCTGATGGTCGGCGCCTAGGTGTCGCCCTGCGTGGCGAGCGGGAGCGCGCGGCAGTGATGGCCGGCCGGCGCAAGCCGACCGTCATCGGCGAGCCCTCATCCTGGGAGGCCATGCTTCTGCAATCCCTGCAAGGGCTGCAGCAAGGCAATCGCCAGGAGGCCATGCCATTGCGCGAGCAGGCCTTCGACCTGGCCGAGACGGTACGGGGCAGCATCGACGGCGTGCCGTTCGAGTGGATCGCCGATGCCGATGCACGCTTCGGTCCCTGCCTGGAGATCATTCTCAAGACCGGTTACGCATGGGTACCGTTCTCGCGGCTGCGCGCCATCGCCTTCGACGCACCAACGGACTTGCGCGACAAGGTGTGGTCACCGGTGCGGATCACCTGGAGCCATGGCGGCGAAGCGATCGGCTTCGTGCCGACCCGCTATCCCGGCTCGGAACTGGCTGCCGACAGCGACCTGGTGCTGGCGCGGCGCACGGAGTGGACGGACCTTGGCGACGATTGTTTCGTCGGCAGCGGCCAACGGATGCTGGTTACCGACGCCGGCGAGTACCCGCTGCTCGACATCCGCAGCCTGTCCTTCGAGCTCGCCTGATCGATCATGGCCGAACTCACGACCCAGGAGCGACTGCAGCCCTCCCTGCTTGACCGGCTCACCGACAACGAGCCGGACAAGGCCGACGAGAGCCGCGAGTTGCGTGTGATCACCGCGGCCAGGCTGCGCGAGTATGTGACCCGCGACATGTCGTGGCTGCTCAACTGCACGCGCCACTGGTCCAGCGAGGAGCTTGCCGACTATCCCGAGGTGGAACGCTCGGTGCTCAACTTCGGCATTCCCGACCTCGCCGGCGCGGCGCTGTCCGGTATCGATCCGGGAGCGCTGCAGAACAGCGTCCGCGCGGCCATCCTGAATTTCGAGCCGCGCCTTACCGGCAGCAGCCTGCAGGTCACCGTGAGTACCGACCCGGGGCGAATGGATCGCCAGTCGCTGACATTCCAGATCGCCTCGGAAATGTGGGCGCAGCCGATGCCGCTCAATCTTTACCTGAAGACCGAGGTCGACCTGGAAACCGGTGAGTTCAGCGTCACCCAGGGTTACGGCTGATCCCCATGGACCCACGCCTGCTGCGTTACTACAACCGTGAGCTCCAGCACGTCCGCGAGATGGGCGGCGAGTTCGCGCGCGAATACCCGAAGATTGCCGGTCGCCTGGGCATGGAAGGCTTCGAGTGCGCCGACCCGTACGTGGAGCGGCTCCTGGAAGGGTTCGCCTTCCTTGCCGCACGCGTGCAACTGAAGCTCGACGCCCAGCAGCCGGTGTTCACCCAGCACCTGCTGGAGATGATCTACCCCCATTACCTGGCGCCCGTGCCCTCGATGGCGGTCGTGCAGTTGCAGCCGGATGTCGCCGAAGGCATGCAGCCGAGCGGGCATCCGGTGGCCCGGCATACGGTGCTGCGCAGCCTGATCGGCTTCGGCGATCGCACCGCCTGCGAGTACCGGACAGCGCACGAGGTGACCTTGTGGCCGATCGAACTGACCGAGGCGAGGTACTTCGACAGTCCGGCCGCGCTCGCCGCCGCGGGATTGATCCCGCCGTCCGGGCTGACCGTTCGCGCCGGGCTGCGCCTGAGGTTCGCCACGACGGCCGGGATGCGGGCGAACATGCTGACCCTCGACACGCTGCCGGTGTTCCTGTCCGGAGCGGACGAACTGCCGAAGCTGCTTTACGAACAGCTCCTGGGCAATGCCCAGGGTTATGCGGTGCGTGCGCAAGGGCAGGGCGGCTTGATCAGCGAGAACTTCGAGGCGGGTCGGATCCGCGCCAGGGGTTTCGAAGAGAACGAGGCACTGTTGCCTTACAGCGATCGCTCCTTCAGTGGTTACCGGCTGTTGCAGGAATACTTCGCCTGTCCGGAGCGCTTCCTGTTCGCCGAGTTCGGCGGCCTGCGCAAGCTCCTGGCGCGCGCCGAGGGTAACGAGTTCGAGATCGTGGTCTGGCTGGACCGTAGCGTCGCGCGCCTGCACAACGCGGTCGATGCCGCCAATTTCCGCCTGTTCTGCACCCCGGCGATCAATCTGTTTCCGCGCCGTTCCGATCGTATCCACCTGCAGCAGGGCAAGGTCGAGTACCACGTGCTCGGCGACCGTACCCGGCCGATGGATTTCGAAGTGCACAGCGTGGGCGACGTGGAAGGCTTCGGCGACCGGCAGGAGCCCGAGCAGGGCTTCCAGCCGTTTTACGGCAACACCGAACGCACATGGCATAGCGCGCAGTCGGCGTTCTACACGATCCGCCGCGAGCCGCGCCTGCTGTCCTCCAGACAGAAGCAGCGACGGCGCGCGTTCCAGTTACGTCGGCAGCGAACTATTCATTTCGCTGGTCGACGCGAATGACGCGCCCTATTCGACCCGCCTGCGCCAGGTGGGCATGCAGCTGCTGTGCACCAATCGAGACCTGCCACTGCATATGCCGGTCGGCAAGTCGCACACCGACTTCAGCCTGGCTACCGATGCACCGGTGGCATCGATCCGCTGCGTTGCCGGCCCGACCAGGCCACGCGCATCGACCGCCACGGGCGAGACCGCCTGGCGACTGCTCAGTCATCTGCAGCTCAACTACCTGTCGCTGCTCGATGACGATGGGGAAGGCGGTGCGGCGGCACTGAAGGAAATGCTGACGCTGTACTGCGACGAGTTCGACGCCGCCCAGCGGCGACAGGTCGAGGGCATCAAGCAGGTCCGGGCGACCCCGGCGATCAGGCGCGTGCCGGTGCCGGGGCCCATCACGTATGGACGCGGCCTGGAAATCACCATGACCTGCGACGACGCCGCGTTCGAAGGCACGGGTGCCTTCCTTCTCGGCTCGGTGATGCAGCATTTTTTCGCGCGCTACGTCTCGCTGAACTCGTTCACCGAGACCGTGCTGCGCACGCTCGAACGCAATGAGGTGGCCCGATGGCCCGCCAGACTCGGCAAGCGACAGATCCTGTGACCCTGGGCGAAGCGCTGCGCGAGCGGCCGCAGGACTTCGAATTTTTCGAAGCGATGCGTCGCATCGAATGCGCATGGCCGGAGCGGCCGCGGCTGGCCCGTTCGGCCAGGCCCGCGGAAGACCCGATCCGCCTCGCGCATACGCCGTCGCTGGACTTCGCGCCGCGTGCCATCGACCGCTTCGAGCCAGGACAGCAGGGCAGCCGCCGCGCCTGTACGGCCTGTTCCTTGGCCTGTTCGGCCCGAATGCGCCGCTGCCGCTGCACCTGACCGAGTACGCCATCGATCGCCGCCGCAACGCGAAGGACGGCACGCTGGGTGCCTTCGCCGACATCTTCCATCACCGCATGCTCAGCCTGTTCTATCGGGCATGGGCGGACTCCCAGCCGACGGTGCAGTTCGATCGGCCCGATGAGGATCGCTTTCGCCTTTATATCGGCGCCCTGGTGGGCATGGCCACACCGCACCTGGATGCCCGCGATGCCTTGCCCGACCAGTACAAGCGCTTCTTCGCCGGCCGGCTGGTGCCGCAGGCGCGCAATGCCGAGGGCCTTAGCGTTTTCTCGAACACTTCTTCGGCGTTCCGGTGCGCGTGATGGAGTTCGTCGCCGAATGGATGCGCCTTCCCGGCGATGCCCATCTGCGCCTGGGCGTGGCCATGGCCGGCATGGGCACGACGGCGGTCATGGGTGAATACGTTCGCGGCGCCCAGCAGCGCTTTCGCCTGCGCCTGGGCCCGTTCGAGCCAGGCCCAGTTCAATCGCTTCCTTCCCGGCCAGTCCGCGATCGATGCACTGGTCGCCGCGGTCAGGACCTATGTCGGCGAGGAAAAGGGCTGGGACGTGCAACTGGTGCTGAAGAAAGAGGAGGTACCGCTCGCGCACCTCGGCCAGGCCGGACGCATGGGCCTGTCCATGTGGATGGGGCGCTATCGCAAAAGCACGGATGCCGACCAGGTCGTACTCAACCCGGTGAGGTAGCCATGGCATCCACACCGATCAACCACGCATCGAATCCGGCGGCCGCACCCAGCTGGCCGCAGCAGTCACAGGAATAGTTCGCATGGCCGACATCAGTCGCAACGCCTTGTTCGGCAAGCTCAACGCGCTTGCCTACCGCGGTATCGAAAGCGCCACCGTATTCTGCAAATTGCGGGGCAACCCCTACGTCGAGCTTGCACACTGGGTCCACCAGCTGCTGCAGCTGCAGGACTCGGACCTGCACCGCATCGCCAGGCACTTCGAGCTCAATGCCTCGAACCTCGCCCGGGACGTCACCGACGCGCTGGATCGCCTGCCACGCGGATCGACCGCGATCTCGGACCTTTCCGGCGAGGTCGAGGAAGCCGTCGAGCGTGGCTGGGTATTCGCCACCCTGATGTTCGGCGAAGCGCAGGTGCGCACCGGGTATCTGATCGTCGGACTCCTGCGTACGCGTCATCTGCGCAATGCCTTGCTCGCCATCTCGGCCGAATTCGGCAAGATCAGGCCCGAGGCGCTGGCCGATGGCTTCGGCGAGATAACCGGCGGATCGCCCGAAGACGCATCAGCGTGCCTCCGACGGCTTCCGGATCGGCGACGCCGGTCCCGGCGAATCCAGTGGCGCCATCGCGCCGGCGCAGATGGGCAAGCGGCAGGCACTGCAGCAGTTCACCGTCGACCTGACCGAACAGGCGCGCGCCGGCAAGATCGATCCGATCGTCGGCCGCGACGAGGAAATCCGCCAGGTCGTGGACATCCTCATGCGTCGCCGGCAGAACAATCCGATGCTGGTTGGCGAGGCCGGGGTCGGCAAGACCGCCGTGGTCGAGGGCTTCGCCTTGCGCATCGCCGCCGGTGACGTGCCGCCGCCGCTGAAGGATGTCCAGTTGCGCACGCTGGACGTCGGTCTGTTACAGGCCGGTGCGAGCATGAAAGGTGAATTCGAGAACCGCCTGCGCCAGGTCATCGACGAAGTGCAGTCCAGCCCCGTGCCGGTCATCCTGTTTATCGACGAGGCCCACACCCTGGTCGGTGCCGGTGGCGCGGCGGGCACGGGCGATGCCGCCAACCTGCTCAAGCCCGCGCTCGCCCGCGGCAACCTGCGCACGGTCGGCGCCACGACCTGGGCCGAGTACAAGAAACACATCGAGAAAGACCCGGCCTTGACCCGCCGCTTCCAGACCGTGCAAGTGGATGAGCCCGGCGAGGAAAAGGCGCATCCTCATGATGCGCGGCGTCGCCAGCGTGATGGAGCACCACCACCGGGTGCAGATACTCGACGAGGCGCTGGAAGCCTCGGTGAAACTGTCGCACCGCTACATTCCGGCCCGTCAGTTGCCGGACAAGGCGGTGAGCCTGCTCGACACCGCCTGCGCCCGCGTCGCCATCAGCCAGCACGCGGTGCCACCGGCGGTCGACGATACGCGCAAGCGCATCCTGGCCCTGCAAACCGAGCTGGCGATCATCGCCCGCGAGAAGACCGTAGGGGTGGAGGTCGCCGCACGCGAGGCGTCCGCGAATGAAAGGCTCGAGGCCGAACGGTCGCGGCTGGAGCGGCTCGAGGCCGACTGGGTCGCGGAAAAGGCGCTGGTCGAGCGCGTACTCGCCCTGCGCGCGCGCCTGCGTGGCGACCTGGTCGCCGTCGACGGAACCGGCAGCGCGCTCGAGCAGGCCGCGGCGGCGGAGATCGCGACCGCGGGGACGGAGCCGGCGCTGGACGAGGCCGGTCGCGTGGCGGCGCTTGCCGAACTGAAGACGCTGCAAACGCAGCTTGCCGCCCTGCAAGGCGAGCACCCCCTGATCCTGCCGAGCGTCGACTATCAGGCCGTGGCATCGGTGGTGGCCGACTGGACCGGCATCCCGGTCGGCCGGATGGTGCGAAGCGAACTGGAAACGGTCATGGCCCTGGACGGCCTCATGGGCCAGCGGGTGATCGGCCAGGATCACGCGATGGCGATGATCGCGCGACGCATCCAGACCTCGCGCGCGGGACTGGACAACCCGAACAAGCCGATCGGCGTGTTCATGCTCGCCGGTACCTCGGGCGTGGGCAAGACCGAGACCGCGCTGGCCCTGGCCGAGGCCCTTTACGGCGGCGAGCACAACCTGATCACGATCAACATGAGCGAGTTCCAGGAGGCGCATACCGTCTCCACGCTCAAGGGCGCGCCTCCGGGCTACGTCGGTTACGGCGAGGGTGGTGTGCTGACCGAGGCGGTGCGTCGCAAACCGTATTCGGTGGTTCTGCTGGACGAGGTGGAGAAAGCCCATCCGGACGTCCATGAGATCTTCTTCCAGGTTTTCGACAAGGGCTGTGATGGAAGACGGCGAAGGTCGCCGGATCGATTTCAGGAACACCTTGATCCTGCTGACGACCAACGCCGGTACCGACCTGATCGCCGGGCTGTGCCGCGACCCGGAGCTGATGCCCGATCCGGAAGGCATGGCAAAGGCGCTGCGCGAGCCCCTGCTGAAGGTGTTTCCTCCCGCGTTGCTCGGTCGCCTGGTGGCGATCCCCTACTACCCCCTGAGCCACGAGATGCTCGGCAGGATCGTCCGGCTGCAGCTCGAGCGGATCAAACGGCGCATCGAGGCGCGCTACCGCATCCCGTTCGTCTATGACGAGGACGTGGTCAGGCGCGTGGTCGATCGCTGCACCGAGAACGAATCCGGTGGCCGGATGATCGATGCGATCCTGACCAACACGATGCTGCCGGATATCAGTCGCGAATTCCTCGGACGGATGATCCAGGCCAGGACGGTTGCGTCGGTGCGCGTAGGGGCGGACGAGAACGGCTTCACCTACCGCTTTGCCGAGTCGCCCGATGTCATCGACGAGGCAGCGAAGGTGCCCGGCGAGTTGATGGCATGAGCGGCGAAATCATCCACGGCATTCCGACCGCGCATGCCTTCCGACGGCAGATCGGAAGATCGGGTATCCGGCAACGCTTCAAGAAACCCGATCCCCGGATCGACGAGATCCTCGTGGCGCTCGAAACCGTCCAGTACTGGCGCGCCATCATGGATCTTCCGGCAATATCGCATCTGCGCAAGCTGCGCTCGGCCTGCGCGGACTGGATCGCCGCCAACGCCGGAGCCGACAAGCCACGCGCGTCCCGTCCACATATCACCGAACTTGGCCGGATGAGCCATGTGCGCATCACGACCGTTGCCGAGTACATCCTGGGCAAGTCCGCCGCCGAGCACGAGCGTCGACGGATTCGCGAAGCGATGACGTCGGTGCATGACGAGATCCGGCTTCGTCGCGGCGCGACGGCCGGCGTGGGACGGCCACTGGATCGCGGTTATGCCATCGAACGCGCCTCCGGCACGCACATGCCCAATACACCGGGGCAACAGGCAAAGCGTGCTTACGAGAACGCCCGGACAGCCGATGTCACCCGGCTCGGCTTCGAGGACTGGGTCGAGTACGTCTATCTTCCCCTGAGCCAGGACGATCCGTTCGACCAGCTCGGGTTCGGCGTGGCCAGTTCGCTGATCAGGGACCTCCTGGCCAGGGGGCAGAGCGTGAAGTACTGCACGCCGGAGGAGAGGGAAGCCTATCGGCTGCAGATCGTCGGCGGACGGATCAGCGACGTCCGTGGCGACGCCTATCACACGGGCATGAAGGAAACGCACTTCAGCGGTAGCGGCTGGGCGATCTACGTCGTCGACTTCGACAATACGTTCTATTCCGAGTCCCATGTGGTGAGCGCATTCCACCACTCCAGTTTCCTTGCCGGCGCGCCGGTGAAGGCCGCCGGCGAACTGGCCGTGGACCGCGGACGTCTGGTCGCCCTGACCAACAAGACCGGGCACTACAAGGCCGGCGAAGCGGAGCTCGCCATGACGCTGCGCCTGCTGCGCATGCGTGGCGTCGACCTGGACGATGTGGCGGTCAACGATCCGTTCAAGGCGCCGGGCAAATGGGTGTCCGGGAGCCATGCGCTCTCGGCGAACGGCAAGCTGGCCGATGTCGACCAGGTCGTTCCCGGTCCGCGCCGGGTCACCGGCTGATTGCCTCATTGGAAAGTTGCCATGACTAACAGCAAGCAAGCGGTTGTCCAGAACGACGTCCTGAAGGCTTCCGAGAGGAAGAGCATCCAGTACGGCGGTTCCTCGCAGACGCTCTCCCACTGCCCGCGATGCGCGCAAGGTGTCGACGGTCACCCACACGCCAATATCAGGCCGACAGCGCAGTCGGAGAAAGGGATAGAGGCGCTGTCGGCGTACCTCGATTCCCAATACTACGTCGCGCACAAAAGGCGTATGGAGGCGGGTGCTTCGCGAAGGGAATTCATGATCGGCGCGCTGCAGGCCAAGGTCGGCGGCCGGGTCTACAGGATGGTGGCGACCTCGGCCCGCAATGCGATCGAGGCGGACAGGATCGGCGGCGACTGGGAAGTGATCAAGGATTTTCCGCTGGCCGTGCGCGATAACGGCAATCGCTACGACATCAGCGGCAACATATTCGAGGCGAAAAGCACGCAGAAGTGCGCGGCCCAGAAGTTGCTGTGCGCCTTGTTCGAGCGTACCGCGGGCAGTTCGATCAGTTCGATCGAAATGTCCGAGACATGGTGGCGCGATAGCGAGGACCGTGAGGAATCGCCGAACAAGAAGTATGCACAGTACGGCGCCGTCGAATCGTGCAGCGTCTGCGAGAGGGTGATACCGCAGATGCTCTGCAACGCATCCGAACTCGACCTGGTGGCCTTCAGGCCCAGGGCAGTGCCGATGCGGGGAAGCACGCAACGTCCGCTCACCTGTCCGCTGGGTCATCAGTTCGATGCCACCGTCCCGGACAACCTGTGGCGCAGCTTCAGCACGACACGCGGTTATGAGTGGCCTTGTCCGGTGTGCGGGAAGCCGAAGCTCTGCAGGGGCAGGTAGGCGATTCGGTCCTTAGCTCTTTCCCAGCCGTGAATCGATTCGTCGCGGCCAGGCTCCGCCATCCGAGGTATCCGCAACATGTCAAACCGAACAAAACACGCCCCGACCTGGGTTCCCGGTTCGTCCGACGGCGAGCGGGCAGGCGGATGAAAGTGAATCGCCATTCGATACGCATCGTCGGTCGCCCACCGGCCGTGAGCGAGGCGCAACCGGACCATGGCCTGCTGTTGCGAAAGGCGGTGCGGGCCCATATGGGCAAGGATTTCGCAGCCGCGGAACGGCTGTACCGGCGCGTGCTCAACCTGTGCGCCGCGCATCCGGACGCGCTGCATTATCTTGGCGTACTGCAACACCAGCGCGGGCACAGCAAGGAGGCCGTCGAGCTGGTGCGTCTGTCCCTGCGCGTCAATCCGCGACACGCCGATGCCCACAACAATCTCGGCAACATCCATAAGGAGTGCGGGCAACTGGGCGATGCGGAAGCTGGCTACAGGCGAGCGCTGGAACTGGCACCGGCACATCCCCAGGCGCTGGGGAACCTGGCCGTCGTGCTCGAGGCACTGGGTCGACCCCAGGAAGCGCGCCGGGCCTATCTTTCCTGGCTGGAGCGTTATCCCGGCGAAGCCCGTGCCCAGTACCTGTTCGGCCGCTTCCTGTGCCGCCACCCTCGCGATCGCGACGATATCGAACAGGCGGTCGAACGTTTTCGCGAGGCCTCCAGGCTGGACGTCGACAATCTCCACGCACTGGAATCGCTGGGCATGGCGCTGTACGGACTGGGCCGTTCCACCGAGGCGACCGAGGTCTACCGGGACTGGTCCTCGCGCGACCCGGACGATCCGATTCCACAACATATGTTGGCCGCCTGCGGGGTCATCGATGTGCCGCCCCGCGCGACCGACGCCTATGTACGCAACCTGTTCGACGGTTTCGCCGCCAGCTTCGACGAGCAGTTGCTGAAGAACCTCGGTTACCGCGCGCCGCGGATGCTCATCGATGCGCTGGGCGAGGCAACGGCCGGCCAGGCGCTGGACGTCCTGGATGCCGGCTGTGGCACCGGCCTGTGCGGACCGCTGATCCGTGGGCGCGCGCGACGACTGGTCGGCGTCGATCTCTCGCCCGGGATGGTGGAGCAGGCCCGTTCGCGCGAGTGCTACGACGAACTGCTGGTGACCGAACTCACCGCTCATCTGCTGGCCTCTCCAGGTGCCTACGACCTGATGCTCTGCGCGGACACCCTGGTCTATTTCGGCCAGCTCGAAACGGTGCTTTCGGCAGCCCACGCATCCCTGCGTCCCGATGGCCTCGCCGCGTTCACGCTCGAGGCGCTGGATCGTCCGGGTGAGCGCCACGCGCTCTCGCCGAGCGGGCGCTACCAGCACACGCGTGCCTACGTGGAGCGAGCGCTTGCCGGTGCGGGCTTCGCCGATGTGCGGATTGCCGCGGAAAGCTTGCGCAAGGAAGCAGGCGAGTGGGTCGCCGGCTGGGTCGTACTGGCCCGGCGAACATCCGGAGCATTCTGATGGCACATGCGATCGTCCTGACCTCCACCCTCGGCAAGACCCTGCTATTCGCCAACATGACGGCGCGGGAACAGCTGGGCCGGCTGTTCTCGTACCAGATCGAAATGATCAGCAGGAATGCCGACGTCGATCTTCGCTCGCTGCTCGGCACGCCGATGACAGTGACGTTGACCACGCCGCAGGGCTATACCCGGTATTTCAACGGCATCGTTTCCGAGGCGGAGCAGGGCGGCTTCCAGGTCATCCAGGACGTGCGCTACGCGGTCTACAAGGCCACCCTGGTGCCCAAGCCATGGCTGCTTACCCGCCAGCAGGATTGCCGGATCTACAAGAGCCTGAGCGTGCCGGAGATCGTCCGCACGGTACTCGGCGAAGCCGGCTATGGCGACGTCAAGCTGAGCCTGAGCGGCAACTACCCGCCGCGCGAATACTGCGTGCAGTATCGCGAAACGACCTTCGACTTCATCAGCCGCCTGATGGAGCAGGAGGGCATCTACTACTTCTTCACGCATACCTCGGGCACGCACACCATGGTGCTTGCCGACGCGCTTGGCGCGCATTCGACGGTGCCGACGTTCGAGCAGATTTCCTATGCGCCGCCGACGGAGAAGGATCATCGGGTCACCAGCTCGATCACCGACTGGGAGACGGGGCGGACGGTCAACCCGACCAGGGTCCAGCTCACCGACTACGACTACCTGCACCCGAGGACATCGTTGCTGGCCACCGAGGAGGTCACCGATGCGGCTGACGCGCATGGCATCAGTGGCCTGGATATCTTCGACTACCCGGGCTATCACCAACTGCCGGCGGACGGTCAGCGCTACGCGCAGGTGCGCGTCGACGCACTCAATGTCGGTCAGTCGACATGCACCGGCTCGACCGATGCCTGCGGCCTGGCCACGGGCGTGCTGTTCAAGCTGAAGGATTTTCCGCTCGCCGAGGCCAACCAGGAGTACCTGGTGACCGAGGCCGTCACCCGCCTTGTCGAGGTCGACTACCTGGCCGGCGGTGGCGGCGACGATGGCGAGGTTCCGTTCGCCTGCACGTTTTCGGTGATCAAGAGCGGCCAGCCTTTCCGCAGCCTGCCGCTGACGCGACGTCCCACGATCGCCGGCGTGCAGACCGCCGTGGTTTACGGCGAGACGCCCGAGGACATCGTGGTCGACAAGTACGGTCGCGTGGTGGTCACCTTCTTCTGGAACCAGCCGGGAAAGAAGAACGCCGACAACTCCTGTCCCGTGCGCGTTGCCTCGCACTGGGCCGGCAAGCGCTGGGGCGCGGTGCAGATTCCGCGCGTGGGACAGGAAGTGGTCGTGAGTTTCCTGGAGGGCAACCCCGATCGCCCGCTGATCATCGGCAGCGTTTACAACGCCGACAACATGCCGCCGTACACCCTGCCGGACAACAAGACCCAGAGCGGCGTGAAGAGTCGCAGCCTGCTTGGCGGGACGGAGGAATACAACGAGATCCGCTTCGAGGACAAGTCGGGCAGCGAGGAGCTGTTCCTGCATGCGCAGAAGGACATGCGCGAAGAGGTGGAGAACGATCATGTCGTCACCATCGACCATGACGAGACAGCCCAGGTCAAACATGACCGTACCCACACCGTCGGCAATGACGACACCATCCATGTCGGCAAGACATTCACGCTCGAAGCCGGTACCCGGATCGAACTGATCAGCGGCGCCTCGAGCATCGTCCTGAACAGCTCGGGCCAGATCGAGATCAAGGGCATCAACGTCACGATCAGCGGTGCGGTCGAGGTGGGCATCGACGCGGGGGCGAACCTGTCGCTGCATTCGGACGTCTTGCTCGAAGCGACCTCGACCGCCTCGGTCCTGGTCAAGAGCACCTTGTTGAACCTGAGGGGCGACGCGCTGGCCGAGTTGACCGGCGGCGCGCTCATCATTGCGTAGGAAACGAACCATCATGTCGAACGTCCTTCATGCCGCCGGGCAGATGCAGCTTTCCGCCGAGGCACGCGTCCTGCTCCGGTCCGATATGGCCGCGCGCGACGCCGTGCAGGTGCTTATCGACGCGGGGCGACCGCGCGATGCACTGAAGCTGCTGGCCCGGCTGCTGCCCACGCGATATGCGGTGGCCTGGCTTTGCCAGTGCGCGCGTGGCGAGGCGCTGTCCGAGGAGGATGCCGTCGGCGTGGCACTGGCCGAGGCCTGGGTGCGCGAATCGAACGAGGCGCACCGTCGCGCCGCGCTCGACTACGCCGCCGCGGCCGGGCGACGGTCGATCGGGACCTGGCTGGCCGTCGCGGTCGCCTGGTCGGGTGGAAGCCTGGCGCCACTGGGCAGCCAGACGCCGGTGCCGCCCGCCGAACATCTCACCGCCTCGGCCGCGGTGGCGACCATCAACCTGCTTGCGTCTCTCGTAACCGATCAATTCGCCGCCCGCCGCGACGCCTTCGTGCGCGCCGCGCTCAGCCTCCTGGCGACCTCGCCGGAGCAAAGGGGAGTATGAACATGCAACCGAGCCAGAACCTGATCCTTTCGGTGCGCGGCGACGACGCCGAGCGTTTCGGCAACCGCAGCGAGAAGGTCTTCGACGGATGCGACGGCAGCATTGGCCGTTCGGAAGATTGCGACTGGGTGCTGGCCGCCGAAGGCGTCTCCCGGGTCCATGCCCTGGTCCGCCATATCAACGGCATCTACTTCATCGAAGACCGCAGCACGAACGGCATGCTTCTCAATGGGGCACCGCTACCGAAGGGCGATCCTTCGGCGCTCAATGACGGCGACCTGCTGCAGATCGACAGCTTCGAAGTGACGGTGCGCATGGATGGCGGCGACCGGACGCTGTTGCAGCCCAGGGCGGCCACGCCCCCCACGATCGCCGACAGCCCGGTCAGCCTCGATCTTCTCGATCTGGCGCCCGCGGGACAGTCATTGGCGGGCGGCCGCACCGACGATCTGCTGATCCCCGGCACGTCCGGCGAAGTGGCGCGGCCGGCCGAAGGGCTCGATCCGCTGAGCTTTTTCGAATCGCCCTATACGCTGCCCGAGGCCACGGCCGAACCGCGCAACGCGCCGGCGGCGAGCTGGAACCACACGCCGTCCACGGCCGATCGCTTCCACCCGCCGCTGACCGACGTGCGACGGCAGGCACAGAGTCTTCCGGAACATTGGGACCAGACCATGTTCGAGCCGGCGAAGGAGCCGGCCATCGTGCCGCCGCCCGAGCTGGTGGACTTGCCGGCGGCACCGATGCCTGAGCCGACGCCGGCCGCGCCCCCGGCCAAGCCTGCCGTGCCGACCGGTATCGAGCCCCTGTTCCGGATCGTCATCGACGGCCTGATGGATGTCCTGCGCGCGCGCGCCGAGCTGAAGAACAGGTTCCGCCTCCCGGTCACGATCATCCGGCGCACGGAGAACAACCCGCTGAAGTTCGCGGCGACCGCGGACGATGCGATGGAAAAGCTGCTGGCGCCGTCGAACAGTGCCTTCCTCTCGGGCGCCGCCGCCCTGGACGATGCCCTGGACGATATCCGCTATCACCAGATGGCCATGCTCGCCGGCGTGCGCGCGGCCTTCGAGGCCTTGCTGGCGCAGTTCGACCCGACGCGTTTCGAGCTCGAGGCGGGCAAGAGTGGACGGCTTTCCTTCGGGCACGATCGTCGCGTCTGGGACGCCTACCGGAAGCACTTCCAGGCCCTCCAGGGTGATCCCGACGAATGTTTTCGTCGCCTCTTCGGCGATGAGTTCGCGCGCGCCTACGAGGTGCAACTGGCACGACTGAAGTCGGCGCGCGGCACGGATTCCCCGGCAAACCGCTGACGCCCGCCGCCGGCACCGGATCGACCGGCGCGACCGCCCCCCACCTTGCATGCACGTGAGCGAAAAACCGGAATGACCCAGAACAACAAAGTGATATGGAGCGAGGGGCTGTTCCTGCGCCCCCAGCATATGCAGCAGCAGGAGCGGTATCTCGAACGCTTCGTGGAAATCCGCGCCGGCGGCATGCGTCCGCATGCCTGGGGATTCCAGGAGCTGGAGCTGGAAACGGACCTCCTTGCCATCGGCAAGCTCGGCATCAGGAGCGCGCGCGGCGTGTTCCCGGACGGCACGCCGTTCGCGATGCCGGGCGACGATCCGTTGCCGCCGCCGCTGGACATCGACGCGAACTGGCGCGACCAGATCGCCTACCTGACCTTGCCGCTGCGCTCGCCGACCCAACCGGACAGCGGCCGGCCTGAATCGGCGACGGAGAAGCTGTTCCGCTATCGCGTGCGGGAGACCGAAGTGCGCGACGCGTCGGGGAGCATCGAAGGGTTGACCCTGCTGGAAGTCGGCGGCATGGGCAGCCGGATCCTGCCGCAATCGCAACCCATGGAGGGCCTGGTATGCATCCCGTTGGCGCATATCGTCGAATGCCGCGCCGACAGGCGGGTCACGCTCGATGAGTCGTTCATGCCGTCGGCGCAAAGCTGTACCGCCGTCACGCGCCTCGTCACCTTTCTCTCCGAACTGCTCGGCCTGCTGCATCAACGTGGCGAGGCACTGGCCGGCCGGGTCGCGGAGACCGATCGGGGCGGTGCCGCGGAGATCGCCGACTTCCTGCTACTCCAGGTCGTCAATCGCGAACAGCCGCTGATCGCGCACCTCGCTGAAGCGCCGGCGCTGCATCCGGAAGATTTTTACCGCCGGCTGGTGAGCCTGGCCGGCGAGCTGGCGACCTTTACCTCGCCCGGCAAGCGGCCGACCGTCTTTCCGCCGTACCGGCACGACATGCTGCGCGAGAGCTTCGAGCCGGTGATCATGGCATTGCGCATCAGCCTCAGCGCGGTGATGGAGCAGAGTGCCATACCGATTCCATTGCAACGGCGGAAATTCGGCGTGTGGGTGGCGACCGTACCGGACCTCACGCTGCTGGATACCGCAGCCTTCGTACTCGCCGCCAGGGCGGATATCACCTCCGAAGACGTGCGCCGGCAATTGCCGAGCCAGTCCAAGGTCGGCCCGGTGGAGAAGATCCGCGACCTGGTGAACCTCCAGCTTCCCGGCATTCCGGTGTCGCCGATGCCGGTAGCGCCGCGGCAGATCCCGTACAACGCGGGTTACATCTACTTCGAGTTCGACAAGAACTCGCCGATGTGGCGGATGCTGAAAACGTCGGGCGGTATCGCCATGCACTTCGGCAGCGAATTCGCCGGTCTCGACCTGCAGCTGTGGGCCATCAGGAGCTGATGGCATGAACGATAAAATCCCCAACAACGCCTTGCCGCAGGACGCCACGGTGGTACGCCTGCATGCGGCAGCCGCTTTGCCGCGCAACAGCGAGGTGGATACGCCACGTGGCACGCCATCGATCCGCAGCGGGCAGGTGGCCAGCGTCGATCTGAGCGAGTTCCTGGGCGGCGGCGCTAATCCGCTGGCGCGGGCGGCCACGCCCTTGCTCTTGCTCGCGGTCCAGTTGCGACACAGCACCAATGCCCCGGATGCGGCGCATTTGCGCGAGCAGGCGATCGCGAATGTGCGAAATTTCGAGAACCATGCGCTGTCCGCGGGGGTGAATTCGCAGACGATCACCGCGGCGCGCTATGTGTTGTGCACGATGCTCGACGAATCGGTGTTGAACGCACCCTGGGGCGAGCAGAGCGGCTGGGCGCAGAAGACCCTGCTGGTGACATTTCATGGCGAAGCCTACGGCGGCGCCAAGTTCTATCAGATCATCGATCGGCTATGCGTGGATTTTTCGCGGCACATCGATCTGATCGAGCTGATGTACATCTGCCTTGCGCTGGGATTCGGCGGGCGCTATCTGGTCGAGCCGGGTGGTCTGGCGAAGCTTGCCGATATCCAGGAAGACCTGTACCGGCGCATCGCCGCGCAGCGGACGGCGGTGGAACCGGAACTGGCGCCGCACTGGCGGGGCATCGAGGACCGGCGCAACCCGCTGATCCGCTACGTGCCGCTGTGGGTCATCGCCGCCGCCGCGGCGTGCCTGCTGCTGGGTAGCTTCCTTTTCTTCTACACGAAATTGAATGAGCTGGCGTCGCCCGCCAGCGCCCGACTGGCGCGGATCGGCCTGGAAAGCGCCGCGCCACCGGGCGCGACGCCGGCGCGACCGAAAATCGCGCGCAAGACCCTCAAGCAATTGCTGGCTCCCGAAGAACAGGCGGGCAAGCTCCTTGTCGATGAGCAGCCCGATGGCCAGACGTCCGTTCGGATCGCGGCGACGGAAATGTTCCCGTCGGGCGGATTCGACGTTGCCGCCGATGAGGTCCCGCTGCTGCATGCGATCACGCTGGCGCTCAACCAGGTGCCCGGGCGCGTGGTTGTCGTGGGCCATACCGACGACCAGCCCGTGCGTTCGCTGAAGTTCAAGGACAACTACGAGCTGTCGGCGGCTCGCGCCCGTTCGGTGATGCAGTTGCTGGGCCAGGGCCTCGACGATCCGGCACGACTGGAATCCAGTGGCGCCGGTTCGTCGCAACCGGTTGCCTTGCCACCCGATCTTCCGGCCAACCGCGCGCGCAACCGGCGCGTCGACATCACGTACATCCCGGAGAACTGAACCCCGTGAGCAAGTTTCTTAATCTGGTCAGGTCCGGCTGGTTCGTGGCGCTTGTCGGCCTGTTGTTCCTCGCCATCGTGATCTGGCTCGGCGGTCCCTACCTGGGCATCGGCCAGTCACAGCCGCTGGCCAGTCCCGTGGCGCGGTTGTCGCTGATCCTGTTGATGGTGGTGGCATGGGCGGCCTGGCTGCAGATCCGGCAGCTGCGCGGGCGACAGGGCACGAAGAAGATGTCCGGCGACCTGGCCGGGCAGGATGCGGTCTTGGCCGGCAACGGCGAGGCACGCTCCGCCGACGAGCGGATCAGGCTCCGGGAGCGTTTCCAGGAAGCGATCGACACACTGCGCAAGACCCGACGCGGCGGCGGCAATCTCTATGCCTTGCCCTGGTACGTCGTGATCGGCCCGCCGGGATCGGGCAAGAGCACCCTGCTGCAGAACTCCGGCCTGAACTTCCCGTTGTCGGACCGCTTCGGCAAGGATGCCGTGCGCGGTATCGGCGGCACCCGTAACTGCGACTGGTGGTTTACCGACGAAGCCGTGTTCCTCGATACGGCCGGGCGCTACACCATGCAGGATTCGGACGGTGCCACCGATGCTTCGGCCTGGCAGGAGTTCCTGAAACTGCTCTGCAAGTACCGCCGGCGCCGTCCACTCAACGGCGTGATCGTTACGATGAGCATGGCCGACCTGCTGGTCCTGAACGAGGCCGGCCGACAGGCGCATGTCCGCGCCGTCCGTCGTCGACTGGACGAGCTGGCCGAGTATCTGCGCATCGGTGTGCCGGTCTACCTGGTCTTCACCAAGTGCGACCTGATCGCCGGCTTCGGCGAGTTCTTCGAGGATCTGAACGCCGAGGCACGCAGCCAGGTGTGGGGAGTGTCCTTCCCCATCGACAAGACCACGGATGGCGGCGCCGCCGGGACCTTCGGCGAGGAATTCGACCTGCTCCTGGACCGGCTGGATACTCGCGTACTCGGTCGTTTGCACGCCGAGCGCAACCACGCCCGGCGTTCGGCGATCCTCTCGTTCCCGCAGCAGCTGGGCGCCATGCGCGACATGGCGAGACAGTTCGTCGAGGGTGTTTTTTCCAGCCATGCCTACGGCAGGCAACCGCTGCTTCGCGGCGCTTATTTCACCTCGGGTACGCAGGAAGGCGCACCGATCGACCGGATGATGGGCGCGGTGGCACGGACCTTCGGCGTCGATACCTCTCGCCTGCATACACCCGGCGCGCAGCGCCGCACCTTCTTCGTCGAACGACTGTTGAAGGAAGTGCTGTTCCCCGAATCGGGCTTCGCCGGCACCGATCCCAAACTGGAGCGGCGAAAGATCGCCCTGCAGGCGGCGTGTTATATCGGCATCGCACTGGTGAGCGCGCTCCTGTTCCTCGGTATCGCCACCAGCTATGGGCGTAATCGGGCTTACGTGGCCCAGGTGGACGAGGCCGCGAAGAACTACCCCGTGCAGGACGACCTGACGGCGGCGAGCGACCGCAAGACCTACTTCGCGCGCGTGCTGCAACGGCTCGAAGCGCTTGCCTCGACCCAGGAGGTGGCACGCCAGTACGACGGCCATGTGCCGCTGCTGATGCGCTTCGGCCTCTATCAGGGCGACGCGCTTGGCGAGCAGACGCATGAGGCCTATATCCGGGACCTCAACGGCATCCTGTTGCCTGGCATCGCGGCCCAGTTCCGCGACGGCGTGGCCGGCAATGCCGGCGATCCGCAGGCGCTTTACGCCTATCTGAAAGGCTACCTGATGCTCGGTGAGCCGGCCCATCGCAGGGCCGACGAGCTCGAGGCGCTGGCCCGCATCGAGTGGCGCAGGATCTTCCCCCAGGATCCACAATTGCAGCAGGCCCTGGCCGGGCATTTCCATGCGCTGGCGAACGAACCCGGGAAATTCCGCGCGATCGCGCTGGACGAGGGGCTGGTGAGCCAGGCGCGCGCCACCTTGCGCGCGGCCGACCTGTCGACCCTGGTCTACGGCAGCCTCAAGCTGGCCGTGGACAGCGCGGGTGCGCTGCCCGTGAAGCTCGACGAGACGCTGGGCCTGCTTGGCAATGTATTCCGGCGCAAGAGCGGCGCGCCGTTGTCCGAACCGCTGCCCGGGTTGTTCACGCAACCGGTGTTCGCGACCGAGGCCGCCGCCGGCATCGGGCAGGCGGTGCACCAGTTCGCCGAAGACGACTGGGTGTTCGGCACGACGCGCATCGATGTCCTCCAGCAATCGCAGTTGACCCGTCAGGTCCTCGCGCTCTACCAGCAGGACTACATCAAGGCGTGGGACGGCCTGCTCGACGACCTTGCCTTGCAGACGGTCGGCAATATCCAGGATGCCAGCGCCATGGCCGCGAAGCTGTCCGGGCCGAGTTCGCCACTGAAGGCCTTGCTGAAACTGGTGCGCGACAACACCAGCGACATGTTGCGCGCGCCACCGCCGGATACGTCGGACAAGGCCCTGGCCGTCGCGAAAACGGTGGCCCAACGCAGGGTCGCGCGTACCTCGTTGGCCCGGGAGATCGCCAGCGCGGGCGTGACGACCGCGGCCCCGGGCGTCACCGACGAACCGGGGCGCGAGATCAGTGAGCACTTCGCCGCGCTCGACAAGCTGGGTGAGGGTACGGCCGGCGCCACGCCGATCGACCACACGCTGGGCGTACTCGACCAGTTGAGCAAGACCTTGCTCACGATGACCGACTTCAGCGACGCGACCGGACAGGCGAGCCCCGCCTTGCTCGCGGCACGGCAGGAAGTGGCGCAATTGCCACCGCCGCTCGCGACCCTGCTCGATGCGCTTACCGGCCAGAGCGTGGCCCTGGTCGCGAGCGGCACGAGCGGGGCGCTGGTCGACCAGTTCCGCGCGGCGGCGGGCAACGATTGCGCGAGCTTCACGCGCGGGCGCTATCCGTTCGACCCGACCAGCACGACGGACATCCCGCTGCAGAACTTTGGCGAATTGTTCGGTAACGGCGGCCGCTTCGACATGTTCTTCAAACAGTCCCTCGCCCGGCTGGTCGATACCGGCGGCACGACATGGCATTTCAAGGCTGGCCCGGGAGCGGTCGGGGGCCCGCCGGGCCTGCTCGCCGAGGCGCAGCTCGCGGACGATATACGACAGGCCTATTTCCGCGGCGGCAACCAGCCCGAGGTCGACTTCATCATGCTGGCGCCGAAGCTGGACCCGGCCATCGGCAAGCTTGTCATCGTGGTCGACGGCCAGAAGGTCGAATACCCGTCGGGTAGCTCGGACAGCACGGCGATGAAATGGCCGGGCCCCCAGCCGGGCCACGTCACGATTTCCGAGTCCGATGCGAATGGCGCGTCGCTGGGCACGCTCGATTACCAGGGCGACTGGGCCTTGTTCCGCGCGCTGCAGGCGGCGCATCTGCAACGCCAGTCCGACCTGCGTTTCGTCGCCAGCTTCAATGTGGGCGGACACATCGCCGAGGTGACGATCCAGGCCAGCAGCCTGAAGCATCCGTTCCTCGACACCCGCGTTCAGCGCTTCCGGTGCGGCGCATGACGATGTCGGCGGCGGTGGGTTTCTTTGGCAAGTTGCCCGGCAGCGGCGACTTCGTCCAGCGCGGACTGGCGCCCGCCTTCGTGGACGCCTGGGACAGGCATTTCGAACGCGCGGTACAAGCCAGTCGCGAGCAATTGGGCGAGCGCTGGCCGGCGGCCTATCGCGGCGCGCCGGTCTGGCGCTTCGTACTCGCACCCGGGGTATGCGGCGACGCTGTATGGGCCGGCGTGATGGGCCCCTCCACGGATCGGGTCGGGCGTGGCTTCCCGATGGTCATGGCCGCACCGTTCGCCGGCGAGCCGGCATGCGCGGTGCGCGGTCTGAACGGCAATGAATGGTTCGACGCACTGGAAGTCCTGTTTCGTGAAGCACAGGCCGACGATGGCATGGGAGCCGAGACGCTCCAGGCACGGCTATCGTCCGTGCTCAGGCCAGCCGACGTGGCGGTGACGACGATATCGGCGCGCCTGGGCGACATCGACTGGAGCAACGGCGATCGCTGGCGAATGCCGCGTCTGGCCGACGGGCAGTTCCTTGCCGAGGCGTGGCCGCAACTCGCAACGCGGTCGGATCCGTATTGTCTCTGGTGGACGCTCGGGGCGGGACAGGTCCCGGCCAGCTTCGTGGTGACGCTCGGGTTGCCGCATCCGTCGACGTATGCGGGGTTTCTCGACACCGGCGTTGTCGGCGATCCGGCGCCGGTCCTGCCTGACGCGCCACGTCCACATTCGGGCCATGTGCTTGTCCGGCCGCACGAAGACGGCGTGCTCATCCTGGTCGGCCCTGCAGGAGTACTGGAACCGATCGCGGAACAGTGGACCGACGGTCGCATGACGACGTTGTGCGAAAGCCTGTGCGCCCTTTATCCGCGCCTGCCGGAAGACGGTGCCGTCATTGTCGCGAAAGTCACCGCGGGACGGGCCACCGTACTTCGCGTCGGCGCGGCGGTTGCCTGGCACTGGCGACACGGCGAGCTTCGTTGCCTCTACACCATGCCGGCCGGATCAACTGACAACGAGGTCTGCATACCGCCGCATTGCGTCGAAGCCAGCTGCGAGCTGGAGGCCGGGGATCGCTTGTTGCTCCTGGGCACCCGCGCCCTGGCCGCGCTCCCGCCCGAACGCATCGCCCACGCACTGGCGGCGGCGACGAGCGAAGAGGCCCGCGACCAGATTGCCGCCATGGCATGCCTTGGCCCCGTTCTGGCCCGGTGGCCACTGACGGTCATCGAGATCGAATCATGACGACACGCTATTTCTCCGCGGGACATACCGAAACCGGCAAGGTCCGCCGCCACAACGAGGACGCCATCCTGATCCGCGAGGAGGTTGGCCTGTGGGTGCTGGCGGACGGGCTCGGTGGCCATGCCGCGGGCGACTACGCCAGCGCCTTGATCGTCGACCGCCTGGGGACACTGCCGCGCGAGGGCAGCGTCTTCGACTTCATCGAGTCGATCGAGGACACCCTGCAGCAGATCAACGCCGACCTGCGGACCACCGCCGCGATGCATGGCTTCGACCTGATCGGCTCGACCGTCGTGGTGCTCGTCCACGATCGCGACTTCGTCCTCTGCGGATGGGTCGGCGACAGCCGTGCCTATTGCTTCGAGGAAAACCGCCTGCGCCAGCTCACCCGCGACCACGTGCATGGCGACAGGAACGAGCTGACCCAATTCGGCGCGCAGTTCGGTACGCCGGGCAAGCAGGGCGGAACGGGCGCGCTGACCCGCGCCATCGGTGCCGAGGAGCGCCTGTTCCTCGACTGGACCGTGGCCGGTAGCCGGCCCGATATGCGCTTCCTGTTGTGCTCGGACGGCATCAACAAGGAGCTTTCGGACGACGAACTGGACCGCGAATGCCGCGACTTCGGCGAGCCGCAGGCCTTGCTCGACCGCCTGTTCGAACTGGCCATGGGCAGGGCAGCCCGCGACAACATCTCCGCCGTCATCGTTCGTCTCCAATAGCCAGCAAGAGACCAAGACATGAAGACCATCGCCGAACTCCTTTCGGCTTATCACGCCAATACGCTGACGCTTCCCATCGTCCTCGAGACGCTGGCGGCACGCGGCGCGCTTCCCGAGGACGCATACCAGGCCGAGCTCGACTGGCTGGGACGCATGCGCGAGGACGGCGAGATCGATCCGGGCGTTGCCGGGGAAGTTGCCGCCTACCTGCAGGCGCTGCAAGGTGAGCCGCCCGGCGATGCGACAGTGGTGAAGCCGGCATGGTCGCCGGCCATGGTCGACGACGATGCCACGGTGGTGAAGCCGGCCCTGCAGTCGTCGACGACCGGGGGCCATACGGCAAGCACCCAGGGCACCGGGTCGGGCGGTAGCTGGCGACGCATCGCCCACGTGGAAAGCGGCGACCGTGCCACGGTCGGCATGCTGCTCAAGGGGCGTTTCCTGCTCGAGCGCGAGATCGGCCGGGGCGGCATGGGCGTGGTTTACCTCGCACGCGACGAGCGCAAGGTGGAGGCGCGCGACCGCGATCCTTATGTAGCGGTGAAAGTACTCAATGACGAATTCCGCCGTCATCCGGATTCGCTGATCGCCTTGCAGCGCGAATCGCGCCGCGCGCAGTCGCTGGCGCACGACAACATCGTCCGCGTGTATGACTTCGACAAGGACCGCACGATCGTCTTCATGACGATGGAACACATCGACGGCGCCGACCTGCGCACGCTCATCCGGGAGCGCGCGCGCCTCGGCTTGCCGCTGGCCGAGGCATGGCCGCTGATCCGGGGCATGGGGCGCGCGCTGCAGCGCGCGCACGCCGCGGGCATCGTGCACTCGGATTTCAAGCCCGGCAATGTGATGGTCACCGCCGCCGGAGTAGCCAAGGTATTCGACTTCGGTATCGCGCGCGCCGGCAAGCACCTCGGCGAGGCGAGCGGCGAACAGACCGTGTTCGACGCGGGCACCTTGGGTGCGCTCACCCCGGCCTATGCCAGCCTGGAAATGCTCCAGGGCAGGGAGCCGGCACCGGGAGACGATATCTATGGACTGGGCTGCGTTGTCTTCGAACTGCTGACCGGCAGGCATCCGTTCGACAAGGTCAGCGCCGAAGTGGCCATGAACGAAGGCCGCCGGCCGCCACCCGTACCCGGCCTGAGCCGGCGCCAGTACAAGGCTCTGTGCGACAGCGTGGCCTTCACCGCCGACAAGCGCCTGAAGAGCGCCGCCGAATTGCTCGAAGGCTTGCGCGAGATCGGCCTGCGCGAGCGCCTTGGGCCGTTCATGCTTTATGGCGCTGCCGCCGTCGTGGCGATCGCCGCCGGTGGCTGGGGCTTGACCCGTTACATGCATCACCGGCATGTGGCGCATGTGGTGGTGCGCTTCGCGGCGGCCGACCCCCATCATTTCGCCGACGAGGACCAGGCGGTGCAGGCGCTGAACGCACTGGACGAGGACGAGCGCAAGCGCCTCGTCGTCGACCAGAGCGAGGTGATCCAGCACTTCCTGGCCGGGCGCATCGACGCCTACTGGAACCCCGCGGCCGGCCGGATCGACTACGCGCGCGTGCAACACGTGTTCCAGCTGCGCGATCAGCTGAAGCTGTTCTCGCCGGCACTGGACGTGAAGCGCGACGAAGTCGACCGGCAACGCAACGAACTGCTCAATTCGCTCGACACCCGGCTTGCCCAGCGCATCGACGCCGATGCGATCTTCGCGGACCAGCCCGACAACGTGATCGCCATCCTGGCGCAGATTCGCGCGATCGACCCGCATAGCAGCCTGTTGAAGAACGCCGAGCTCGCCTTGAAATACGATCTCGCCATCGGCCAGTCGCTCGATGCCGGACACATGGCCGAGGCGCGGCAACGGATAGGGCAGGCCATCGGCCTGTTCCCCGATTCGACCAGGCTGAAAGCGCGCGCGGCCCAGCTTGCCGCGCTCGAAGCGGCCGCCGTCAAGCCCGCGGCGACGCAGGGCACCGGCAGCGTCCCCGACGCGCGCCACGCATTGGCCACGCTGGCGGCGAGCCCGGCGCCCGGCGCGGACTGGCAGCAGGCGGTGGTCGATGCGATGGCGGTACTGCGCAACGACGATACGGCGGAAACGAAGACAACGATCGAAAGCCTGGCCAATGGCATTGCCAGCATGGTTGCCCGCGACAACGATGCCTCCGATGCACCGCAGAATTTCGAGCTGGTTACGTTCGGCCTGCAGTACGCGCCGCAGTCGGCAACCCTGCTCGCACAGCGCGATAGGCTCGAGCCGCTTCGCCAGCAGGCGCAAGCCCAGCTCGACCAGGACACCGCGAATGCCGAGGTCGCCGCGCGCATCGATTCCCTGCGCCAGGCCGCGGCGGCCAACGATACGGCCAAGGCGCAGGATTCGCTCGCGCGCATTCGTGCCCTGCAGCCCACCAATCCCTTCCTCGCGACGGAGGGGCCGCAGCTGGTGGCCAGTGCCTACCTGGGGCTGGCCGAGGACACCTGCCAGCACGGCAAGTGGCAGGACGCCGCCAACGTGCTCACGCAGGGCATCGCCGCGCTCGGCGATCGTGTTGACATGCGAAACGCCAAGGACCGCTACGAGCTCGTCGCGACCATGATGGGCGCACGCGGGCAGCCGTTGGCCGATGACGACTACCAACGTCTGCGGGGGCAGCTGGCCGATGTCGAGAAGGCGGATCCCGATGGCGTGAAGCAACTGGAAAGCAACATGTCCAAACGCGGAAAGTTGCCACAGGGCACGCTGGACGGGCTGCTTTCCGCGCTGAAGACGAATACCGCTGCCCAGCCAGCTGCCACGGCGGCAGCTCGCGCCCCCACCGCACCGATACCGGGCATGACGCCGGCGCGTGGCGCCGATCCCTGCGGTCGCAAAGGCATGGCCGGCAAGGCCCAGGTTTGTTTCGATACCTTCAGCGCCGGCTCGCACGGCCCCGCCCTCGTTGTCGTCCCCGGCCTGAACGGCGGCAAGCCGTACGCGATGTCCCGTATGGAGATCAGCGTCAGCGACCTCAACCGGTATTGCGTGGCCACGCATCAATGCGACCCGGTGGCCGTGCCGGATGCCGATACCGGCAATGCGCCGGCAAGGAACATCACCTTGTCGCAGGCCAGGGGCTACGCCATCTGGCTCAGCCGCCTGAGCGGCTACGTCTACCGTCTGCCGACGGACGAGGAGTGGGTGCATGCGGCGGATGCCGACAGCGGCTGGAAGCGGGCCGCGGACAGCGACTGCCTGGCGCCATCGGAGCACAGCCTTTTCGGTGCCGCTGGCCCCGACGCGACGCGTGGACACGAAGCGAATCCATGGGGTCTGCTCAATATGAGCGGCAGCGTCTGGGAGTGGGTCACCTCGGGTACCACGATCACGGTGCGAGGCGGCGGCTTCGACAGCAGCGCGTCCGAGTGCAGCGTGGACAGCCACCGCGCCGACAATGGCTCGCGCCATCGCGACGTGGGCTTCCGCTTGCTGAGGGAACTGAAATGACCGAGCTGGAACGACAGGTCAACCAGGGCCTGGATGCCCTGGATGAAGCGCACCGCCGGGGCAAGATCGCGCGCGATGAATACCGCACACGACGACGCCATCTGCTCCGTTCGTTGTGCGATACGCAAGTCATCACGGCGCCTTACACGTTGAAGCGGGCCGCGCAAAAGTCCGAAGCGCAGGGGCGTGCCGTGAGCTACGTTCCCATGGCCCGGGCGGGGAGCATGCGGACTGTGGCGCCGACGGGATTCGCCCGATGGCGGCTGCCGATGTTGCTCGCCGGCATTCCGTTGCTCGCGGCACTGCTTTTCTGGTTGATCGCCGGCCAGTAACCGGCCAGACCTCCATGGAAACTGCGACGGCATCGTCGAACAACGCTGGAATCATCATGTCATCCGTAAACCTGGAATCCCTGCTATCCCCCCTCGAGCCATCGCCAGGCGGCGAGAATCTCGAATACGACCCGGATTTCCTTGCCCTCGAGCAACTGGCCTCGCCGAAAGCGGAGCGTGCCATCGGCGACAGCGTCAAGGCTGCCGAGGAACCGGACTGGATCAAGGTTGCCGAGCAGGCGAGCGCCATCCTCGGACGTTCGAAAGACCTGCGCGTGGCGATACACCTGACGGTTGCCTGGCTGCGAACAACCGGCCCGGCGGGCTGGTCGACCGGCCTGGCCCTGGTCCATGGGATGCTCGAGCGCTTCTGGGACGAACTGCACCCGCAACTGGATGCGGAAGACGACAACGACCCCACCGCGAGGGTCAGCGCGGCATCCGCCCTCGGCGACCCGCTGGGGCCGCTCGGCTACTTTCGCGCCGCCCCGTTCGTGAAATCCCCACGGCTGGGGCCCTTCTCCCTGCGCGACCTGCGCATCGCCAACGGATCATTGAAGATCGCCTCCACCGAATCCGGCGCCCCGACCCTGGTCGACATCGAGGCCTGCTGCATGGATTGCCCCGAGGATGAGCTTGTCGACACAGCCGATGCCATCGGCCAGGCATACACGCATGCCGGCGACATCGACCGGTTATTCACTGAAAAGCTGGGCACGGCCGGCCCGGACCTGAAGCTGCTGCTCGGCGACATCCACGAGCTGAAGGCTTTCCTCGACGCACAGCTGACGCGTCGCTTCCCCGAGCGCGCCGCAGCGGCTGGTGCCGCGGTCGAAGCCGGGGCAGACGACCCCTTCCAAAGCGGCGCGGTCACGTCGTTGGGCCACCGCATCGAAAACCCGCAGGACGTCGCCCGCCGGCTGGAGGAACTGTGCGAGTACTACGCCCGGAACGAACCCTCCAGCCCGATCCCGCTACTGCTCCGCCGCGCACAGCGCCTGGTGGGCCTCAGCTTCACCGACCTGATGAAGGACCTGGCCCCCGGCGGCATCTCGGAACTACGTGTGATCGCGGGGCCGGGCGAGGATGATGGATGACCGCGAGAACAGCCGGTACATGCATGGTTGCATGTACCGGCTTGATGGTCAGGCTCGACCGTAGACATCGTCCATTCGGACGATATCGTCTTCACCCAGGTAACTTCCCGACTGCACTTCGATCAGTTCCAGCGGCATCTGGCCGGGGTTGCGCAGTCGATGCGTGCTGCCCAGCGGTATATAGGTGCTCTGGTTCTCGCTGAGCAGGAAGACTTTCTCGCCACAGGTGACTTCAGCCGTCCCGGACACCACGATCCAGTGCTCCGCACGGTGGTGATGCATCTGCAGGCTCAGCGCGGCACCCGGTTTGACGACGATGCGCTTGACCTGAAAACGCTCTCCGACTTCGATGGCGTCATACATCCCCCAAGGGCGACGAACGGCCCGATGCAGGGAGTGCTCGGTGCGTCCAGAAGCTTTCAGTTGGTCGACCACGCGTTTCACGTCCTGGGCCGCATCGCGATGCGCCACAAGGGTGGCATCCGGGGTGGCAACGACGATGAGGTCATCCACGCCGACGGTAGCAATCATGTGCCGGTCGTAGGAACGAAGTAGGGAGTTTCGCGTGTCGATTGTGAGCGTATCGCCCTCGAGCAGGTTTCCTTCTTCGTCGCGATCGCCGGCGAGCCAAAGCGCCGACCAGGAACCGATATCGCTCCATTCGCAACTGACAGGCACCACAGCGGCGCGGCGTGTCTTCTCCATGACCGCGTAGTCGATCGAATTCTCCGGCACACGCGCGAAAACCTCCTGGGCAATGCGCACGAAGTCGAGATCGCGCGTCGCCGACGCATGTGCCTCGCGCACGGCGGCGAGCATTTCGGGCGCGTGTTCGGCCAGTTCTTCCAGGTAGCGGGCCGCTTTGAACAGGAACATGCCGGAGTTCCAGTCGTACCCACCGTCAGCCAGGTAAGACTCCGCGGTCGCTGCATTGGGCTTCTCAACGAAGCGCTCGACCTGAAAGATCCCATCGGCGACTTGCTCACCGTGGCGGATGTATCCAAAGCCGGTTTCCGCGCGATCCGGGCGAATACCGAACGTCACCAGCCACCCCTGATTTGCGATCGGAAGCGCCTGCCTCACGGCATCGCGGAAGCAGTCGGGCTTGCCGATCAGATGATCCGCCGGCAGTACCAGGATCAGAGCCTCTGGATCGCGATCCATGGCTTGCAGGGCGCCGAGCGCGATAGCCGGCGCAGTGTTGCGCGCAACGGGCTCCAGTACGATCGTCGAGCCTTCGATCCCGGCCTCGAGCAGCTGCTCGGCTGCCAGGAAGCGATGATCATCGCTGGCCACAACGATCGGCGCCACAGCGCCATCGAGCGCGCAGGCGCGTTCGACCGTTTGCTGGAACAATGTGCTGTCGCCAACAATAGTCAAAAACTGCTTAGGCAGGTTCTTGCGCGAAACCGGCCAGAGCCGAGTGCCGCTGCCACCGCTCAGGATAAGGGGAATCAGCATGTCGTCGGATCCTTAGTCTTCAGTGCGGCTGCTCAACTCTTTCAAGACCTCGCTGAGGCCGGTCTCCCAATGCGGCAGAGTGGCTTCGAACGTGCGTTGGAACAGTGCATTGTCCAAGACCGAATAGGCGGGGCGAACCGCACGTGTGGGGAACTCCGCCGTTGAGATGGGCACAACAGCGGGCTGCTTGCTGATGATGCCAGTTGCGAGGGATTGACCGAAGATTGCCGATGCGAAGCCATGCCAACTTGTCTGGCCCGTGGAAACCAGGTGATAGGTACCTTCCACCACCGACCGAGTTCCGCTATCGGACCTTAACCAGAGGGCAATTGCCCTCGCAGTTTCGGTTGCGATCACTCTGGCGGAGGTTGGCGCACCGATCTGATCCGCGACAACGCGCAGCTCTTCTCGTTCAACGCCGAGCCGTAGCATGGTCCGCAAGAAGTTTTGCCCATGAGCAGCATATACCCACGCGGTACGGAAAATGAAATGAGGTGCACCAGAAGCACGCAAGGCAATCTCGCCGCCAAGCTTGCTCCGACCGTAGGCTCCAAGAGGATTAGTCTCATCAACTTCGATATACGGGCGTTTGCCCCGACCATCGAAGACATAGTCGGTGGAGTAATGCACCACGAGTGCCCCGGATTTGGCCGCCCAATCACCAAGTATCTTGATTGCCTCGGTATTTATCCGCTTAGCAAGTAATTCTTCATCTTCGGCACGGTCGACTGCCGTATACGCGGCGGCATTGACGACAACGTCGGGCTCAATACGGTCGAGAAGCGCCCTGAGCGAATACGGATCTGAAAGATCGGCGATCTCGCCGGAGACATACTTACCAAGGTCGCCGTTACGCGACGCACACGCAAGGTTCCCGAGCCGAGCCAGAGCGCTTCGCAATTCGAATCCGATCTGTCCATTTGCTCCAAGTAACAACAGCTTCAAATGGTATGCTCCGGCAATCGGTGCGCGGCCAGATCCGCGAGCAATGGCGCACTTTTGTCTTTCTCCGAAAGTAGCGGGTCGCTGATAGGCCAGTCGATGCCAATAGCTGGATCGCTCCAAAGAATGCCTGCATCAGCATCGCGGTCATAGAGCGCGGTGCACTGATAGCTGAACGTGGCGAACTCAGATAGTACACAAAATCCGTGGGCGAACCCCTCTGGAATCCAGAAGTGCCGTTTATTCTCTGCTGTCAGCATCACCCCTGCCCATTTCCCAAAGGTCGGTGAACCGCGACGGATGTCGACGGCGACGTCATAGACTTCGCCGTCGAGGACGCTCACAAGCTTGCCTTGGGGATTTGGCCATTGGTAGTGCAATCCACGCAACACACCCCGCGCCGAGCGGGATACATTGGCCTGGACGAATTCGGCATGAATGCCGAGATCCGCGTACTTGGCCTTGTTGTAACTTTCGTAGAAGAAGCCCCGGTGATCTCCCAAGATATCGGGCTCGAGGATAACGGCATCCCTCAAAGAGGTTTCTATTCGTTTCACTTGACAACTCCATGTTCGACCAGATGCCGAAGGTATTCGCCGTAACCGGATTTGGCTAACGGCTTGGCCAGCTGCAACACCTGTTCGGCATCGATCCATTTGTTGTTGTAAGCAATTTCTTCCGGGCAACAGACCTTCAGGCCCTGCCTGTTCTCGATTGTCTGGATATAATTGCCAGCCTCCATCAATGAGTCGTGAGTGCCTGTGTCAAGCCATGCATATCCCCGGCCGAGCTGTTCAAGCATCAATGAGTCGTCGTCAAGATAGCATCGGTTCAGATCAGTAATCTCAAGCTCCCCGCGAGGCGAAGGCTTCAGGGCAGCCGCGAAGTCCGGAGCACGGCCATCGTAGAAATAAAGACCTGTAACCGCATAGTTGGACTTCGGATGAGTGGGCTTTTCTTCCAGACCTACAACCTTGCCATGGTTGTCGAATTCGGCGACGCCATAGCGCTCCGGGTCGCGAACCCAATAACCAAATACAGTGGCTCCATGCTCACGCATAGCCGCGCGCTTAAGGCGTTCTGTCAGGCCGACACCGTAGAAGATGTTGTCACCCAGAACAAGACAACTAGGCTGGCCGCCGATGAAGTCGCGGCCAATAAGGAATGCCTGGGCAAGCCCATCGGGAGAGGGTTGGGTTGCATAGGACAAATTGATGCCCCACTGAGATCCATCGCCCAGTAGCCGCTGAAACAGCATCTGCTCATGCGGAGTGTTAATGATCAGAACATCGCGTATTCCCGCAAGCATGAGTGTCGCCAGCGGGTAGTAGATCATCGGCTTGTCGTAGACCGGAAGGAGTTGCTTGCTCACCGATTGAGTGATCGGATAAAGCCGTGTGCCAGACCCTCCAGCCAGAATTATGCCCTTTGTCGTCATATGCCAAGTCGCTCCAGTACATAGCTTCCGTCAAGAACTCGGCGTACCCAATCCTGATTGAGTAGATACCAATTAACCGTCTTTTCAATGCCGCTTTCGAAGGATTCTTTAGGACTCCAGCCAAGCTCCATCCGAAGCTTGTTCGAGTCGATGGCATATCGGCGATCGTGACCGGGGCGATCTTTGACGAACGTAATAAGCGACTCGCGAGGTCGCCATCATGCGCCAAGGGCTGTCGAGTGTCAAGAATGGCACAGATTGATCTTAACTACTGCAATATTCTTGCGTTCCGCCTCGCCACCTACGTTATAAGTATCGCCGACGCGACCTGCCTCGAGAACGCGGCGAATTGCCGTGCAATGATCGCCTACAAATAGCCAGTCACGAATGTTCCGGCCGTCACCGTAAACTGGAAGCTGCTCGCCATTGAGTGCTTTCTGAATTGTTAGCGGAATGAGTTTTTCGGGAAACTGTGACGGCCCATAATTGTTCGAACAGTTAGTTGTTAGAGTCGGCAACCCGTATGTGTGATGGAAGGCTCGGACCAGATGGTCGGAAGCTGCTTTTGAGGCTGAGTACGGGGAATTTGGTGCATACGCCGTGGTTTCCGAGAACTTCCCTTCCGCGCCGAGAGAGCCGTAAACCTCGTCGGTGGACACGTGAAGAAAGCGAAAGTTATCTGCCTTCTGGGCATCTAATTCCCGCCAATAGTCACGAGCACTTTCGAGTAGGCCTAGCGTCCCTACCACATTGGTTTCGATGAAGGCTGCTGGTCCGTCGATCGAACGATCGACATGTGATTCGGCGGCAAAATTGATGATTGCACTTGGCTGATAACGACGCAAAAGATCGGCCACTAGTGCTCGATCGCCGATGTCCCCTTTAATGAACACATGCTGCTCGTTACCCTTGAGAGATGAGAGCGTGTCCAAGTTCCCGGCATAGGTAAGTTTGTCGAGGTTGACCACCCGCGAGCCGTCGGCGATTGCCTGAAGCACAAAATTGGCACCGATGAAACCGGCGCCCCCGGTGACGAACAATGTATTCATAAGGCCTCAGGCACGATCCATGCGTCTACATATTGTGTCATGCAAGGCGGCCTATGAGAACGAGCCTGTGACCGTCGCTCATCTTGATGGTGTCGGCAGACGTGGCCCTCCGCTGCGGAGTGTAATATGGTCCGCGAGCTGCGAGTCAAGATGGCTGAACGGCAACCAAACACCTTCATATAATTAAGCAAAATCAATGACTTCGAAGACAAGAGCAAAGCGGTCGCTAGGCTTGGGTACACGAGCGATACACGCAGGTCAATCCCCCGACCCCAGCACGGGCGCGATCATGACGCCTATCTACGCGACGTCGACTTATGTGCAGGATAGTCCGGGCGTACACAAAGGATTCGAATACTCGCGGACACAAAATCCGACGCGCATGGCTTATGAACGCTGCGTGGCTGACCTTGAGGGCGGAGTTGCCGGTTTTGCCTTCGCCTCGGGACTTGCCGCGGCGGCAACAGTTCTGGACATGCTCGATAGCGGTAGTCATGTGATCGCTATGGATGATCTGTACGGCGGAACGTACCGATTGTTTGAGCGGGTCCGTAAGCGCTCCGCGGGCCTGGAGTTCAGCTTTGTCGATCTTAATGACATAGCTGCGGTGAAAGCTGCCTTAAGGCCGAACACCAGGATGATATGGGCAGAAACTCCCACGAATCCGATGCTCAAGCTGGTTGATCTCGCAAAAGTGTCAAGCCTGGCAAGGAAGAGTGGAATTCTTCTGGTGGTTGACAATACTTTTTGCTCTCCAATGTTGCAGCGCCCTCTTGAATTTGGTGCCGACTTGGTGCTGCATTCTGCAACCAAGTATTTGAATGGTCACTCCGACATGGTCGGGGGTATAGTCATTGCGGGCTCCAAAGATACTGCAGAGCAAGTTGGATTTCTTCAGAACTCGGTCGGTGCTGTTGCCGGTCCGTTCGATTCGTTTCTCGCAATGCGTGGCCTTAAAACGCTGCACCTGCGCATGCGACAACATTGCGACAGTGCCCTAGATCTCGCAAGATGGCTAGAGACGCACCCGTCGATTGAGCGAGTCATATACCCGGGTTTGAAAACTCATCCCCAGCACTTGCTTGCGAAGAGGCAAATGGATGGTTACGGTGGGATCATTAGTGCGGAGGTTAAGGGTGGATTGCGAAGAGCGCGGCGAATGTTGGAGCGCTGCCATCTGTTCGCTTTGGCTGAATCGTTGGGGGGGGTGGAGAGCCTCATTGAGCATCCCGCGATAATGACCCACGCATCTGTTCCTGTCGCGAATCGTAAGCGATTGGGGATTGGCGACGGTCTAATTCGCTTATCCGTCGGGGTGGAGAACGTCGAAGACCTTCGAGATGAACTTGATATGGCGCTAAATTGATCCCGCTTTGAGAAGTATTATAAATACCGTATCAGCGGTCATATCGGAAGTAGGGTCTTAAACGTGATGCAGAAAAAAAATATCGCTCAGAAACTTTTGCTGCCATTTAGCGCAATTCTCCAATATCGTGAGTTGACCTTCGAGCTCGCGAAACGCGATGTTCTTGGGCGGTATCGTGGAGCGAGCTTCGGTCTTTTGTGGTCGCTCATTAGTCCATTCTTACTGCTCTGCGTTTATACATTTGCGTTCGGAGCCGTAATGAAAAATAAGTGGCCGCAAGCGCAGGGAGGTCAGACTCACTTCTCAATTATCCTGTTCGCCGGCATGATCGTGCACGGGTTCTTTGCGGAGTGTCTTAATAAGTCGCCCGTACTAATAAGCGGTAATCCAAATTTTGTAAAGCGTGTCATATTTCCATTGGATATTCTCCCGTGGCCGATGGTCCTCTCGGCACTCTTTCATACGTTAATGAACTCGCTTGTCTTTGTAGTCCTTCGTCTATGCATGGATGGCGCTTTCACGTGGCAGATTATTCTACTTCCTTTTGTCTTCTTGCCCCTATTCATCCTTACACTCGGTGTTTCTTGGTTTCTCGCGTCAATGGGTGTTTATCTACGCGACATTGGCCAAGTGACTGGAATCTTGTCCATGGCGCTTTTATTTCTATCATCTGCGATGATGCCGATTGAGTCCGTCCCACCAGTTTACCGGACAGTATTTGTACTTAATCCGTTGAGCTTTATCATCGATCAGGCTCGTAACGTCATGTTATGGGGCGTATACCCAGACTGGCTTGGTCTGGGGCTCTACGCGTTGGGAAGCACTATTTTCGCTTATCTCGGATATGCATGGTTTATGGCAACTCGAAAGGGATTTGCTGATGTCCTCTGATGCCGCCATCAAAGTGCGTGAGTTGAGCAAATCATTTCCGGTTTACGATAAAGCGCATCATCGATTATTGCAGATGTTGAGTCCGGGCCCGAAGCATCGATGGTTTCGAGAATTTCACGCGCTTACAAAAATAGACTTGTCCGTTTACAAGGGCGAAACAGTCGGAATCGTTGGTCGAAACGGCTCTGGGAAATCGACGCTGTTGCAGATGATTTGCGGGACGTTAACCCCTACCAGTGGCAGTATCGAGACAAATGGGCGAATTGCCGCGTTGCTTGAACTTGGTGCCGGCTTCAATCCGGAATTTACGGGGCGCGAGAATGTTTTTTTGAATGGTACTGTCCTGGGTTTGACTCGAGGAGAGATCGAAGCGAAGTTCGAAGAGATTGTAGGCTTCGCGGATATTGGAGATTTCATAGATCAGCCTGTAAAAAACTACTCGAGCGGAATGTACGTGCGCCTCGCGTTTGCGGTAGCCATTAATGTCACCCCGGATATCCTAATAGTGGACGAGGCATTGTCTGTTGGCGACGAAGCGTTTCAACGTAAATGTTTCGCCAGAATAGCGCGCATTCGAGACGCGGGGGCCACAGTTCTTTTTGTTTCGCATTCAGCATCGACTGTCCTTGAAATCTGTGATCGCGCGGTTCTTCTTGATCGGGGAGAGGTTCTCACGATCGGGCACCCCAAGCGGGTTGTCTCTCAGTACCAAAAATTGTTGTACGCCCCGAGCGAAAAGGCGGGGCAAGTGCGCGATGCTATCCTTGCTTCAAAGGATAGGGGTGATCCGTCTGTTGCAAACAACCTTCCAAATCATTCGACTGTAAATTCCGGTCATTTGGCCATGCAGGCGAACTCTGTCGTAGCCGCCTCGAGCGATGAGGTAGTGGGTGCTTACTGGGACGATGGATTAGTCCCCTCTAGCACAGTGATCTACGAGCATATGGGGGCGACCATCGCGGACGCGCACATTGAGACATTGGACGGCAATCGCGTAAATGTGCTGAGAGGCGGCGATACGTACGTTTATACCTACCGCGTCGAGTTCGAGCGTTCGGCAGCGAATGTTCGTTTCGGGATGATGATCAAGACGATTACGGGTGTCGAAATTGGAGGCGCGGCGACTGCGTCGCCGCAAAACGCAGTTGAAATTGTCGATTCTGGTGCGAATTTCACCGCCCGTTTCAAGTTCCGATGCCTCATGGCACCAGGCACGTATTTCCTTAACGCTGGTGTACTAGGGATTGTCGGTGCAGCTGAAGAATATCTTGATCGGCGCATCGACGTTGCAATGTTTCGGGTGATGGCCGAGCCAGGTCGGCTAACTACGGGGTTGGTCAACCTTGACGTTGTTTCCGATTTGCACCCCAACTAAATTTGTTGCAGAGAGAGTTTCTTGACTATGTCGACGGCCATTCTTGTCGCGGGTATGCATCGCAGTGGCACTTCGGCCACGACAGGCGCGCTCAGCATGTGTGGCGTGGCCTTGGGTTCAAAGTTAGTACCGGCGGCCGCGGACAATCCATCGGGCTATTGGGAGAGCGCCAAAGCTGTCCAGATTCATGAGAACCTTCTGAGTGCGTTGGAGCGGAGCTGGGACGACGTGAGGGAGCTTCCGGATGATTGGCTCGATAGCGACGCTGCCCAGGTGGCTTCCGTTGCCATCGAGACATTGATTAGCAAAGAATTTTCCGGCAGTTCGCTTTGGGCGGTTAAAGACCCAAGGATATGTCGATTCGTGCCTCTATGGACCCGGGTGTTGGGCAAGCTTGGGATAAGGCCGGTGGTGCTGTTCGTTGTGCGGCGACCTAGTGAGGTCGCTTCTTCAATCATGGCGAGAAACGGTTGGCTGGAGCCTCTGAGTGAACTGCTTTGGTTGCGGCATGTATTCGAGGCAGAAGAGGCATCCAGGGGTCTTAGGCGATGTGTCGTGACATACGACGAAATTCTTGCGGATGCCCAGGGTTGCATTACGCGAGCCGCTTCGAGATTGGATATCGTATTGCCGGATGAGGTCGATACTGCTGGTCCTTGGCTGCGCGACTTCGTAAACATCTCGGGACGTCATCACAATCATGACGATTCGGCTGCTAAGCACTATGCGCCTACGTCAATGGCGGACCATGCTTACGAAATTCTCGCGAGAATTGCTGCCAACAATGATGGTTGGGAAGAGTTTTTTCGTCTGTCATCCGATTTCAAGGACTCGTCGGAAATCCGATCTCGCTATCTCAATGCGGTCGCGGATTCGGCATGGCAACTCCGCGAGAAGCTTTCGGAGCAAGTGGTCGGCATCGCCAGAGTACAAAGCGACCTCTATGCCCAAATTCAATGGTCAGAGGAAGCCGTGGTCCGTGAGCAAAAGCTCGTTGCAGAGGGCGCCGAAACGCTGCGCAATTTAACGATTGCGACGCAAAATGAGAGCGATCTCCGTGCCAAGTTATCCCGGTCAGAGACAGACCTTGAGGCGCGTCTGGAAGAGTCCAGATGGCTACTAGTGAAGTGCTCCCGGTTAGAGACAGACCTTGAGGCGCGTTTGGAAGAGTCCAGATTGCTACGCGTGAAGTCCGACCTGCTTCAAGCTGAACGAGAAGCATTTGAAATCGAGGTTAGAACGCTTCGTACTAATCAAGATGCTCTAGCTGATGAACTGGAGCGCATGGTGAGATCTCGCTCTTGGCGGCTGACCCGCCCCTTCCGATGGCTGGGAGCTCGTCTTGCAACGACGCCGCCTGGCGGCATCACTCGTACCTGACTTAATATGCAGCGAGCATGGCCCGGCACTCAATTGGCGCCAAGTGGCTAGGATGGGGTGTTGGATACATGTTGGCGCTGACACTAGGGCGAATTTTTCTCGAATATGTTACAAATCTGCGTGTCGGCTTACTCAATCTGCCGAGACGTCGTCTCCATAGTTGCGCTAATGTGTCGTTGGTGATGCGCGAACACGGCCGAAGCACAGGATAAATGGTTGAATCATGATTTTTTATACGTCTATTTGCTCGAATTATCTCCCAAAAGCGATAGCTCTCGCTGAGTCAGTGAAGCGTCACTGTTCGAATGCGAGATTCGTTCTATGTCTCGTTGAGCGCGAAGTTCCAGAGGTCGCGCAGAGTTGCCCGTTCTTTGACGAGGTAATTCTTGCAAAAGATGCGGGGTGGGAGAACTTCGATAGCTTTATATTTCGTCACTCGATCGTGGAGGCTTCTACTGCGGTCAAGCCTCGATTCCTTATCCATCTGATGGACCGCTTTGTTGATTCAGATAAATTTGTCTACCTTGATCCAGACGTGCTTGTCTACAGCGACTTTATAGAGCTCGAGGAAATATTGGATCGGGAATCGATAGTTATTGCCCCCCATTTATTGCGGCCAGGCAATATTGACATGGAAATAAGCTCCTTGGCTCATGGCACTTACAATCTGGGATTCCTTGCCGTGAGCCGCGACCCCAATGCGACATCGTTCGTGAGGTGGTGGGCGGAGCGGTTATTTCTCTTCTGTTACGACGACAAGAGTCGCGGAATCTTCACCGATCAAAAATGGATTGATCTGGTGCCCTGCTTCTTTGACGCCCATATCCTCAAACATCACGGTTATGACTTTGCTACCTGGTCTCTGCTAGGTAGTGACATGCGCGTGGTAGATCGAAAGTACGTGATAAACGGGGATCCTCTGAGATTCATTCACTTTTCGGGGCTTGATTCCAAGACCATCGATAAAGCCATTGAATGGTGGTTGACACCGGCGAATAAGGAAGTTTTTGTCAGCTTGTATGAGGAGTACAAGTCACTACTCGCAGAGCATGGCCAAGAGCAGCTGGGTCGAACTCCGTGGAGCTATGCGACATATTCCGACAGTTTGCCAATTAGTAAAGAGGCGCGAGTTGCTTACAGGGAGCCGGAGAAGTGGGCGAGCATTCCGAGTCCATTTGAGGCGAATGATGCCATGATTCTTGGGAGACTTGGGCACGAATCAGCAGTCGGACAGCGTCCCAAGTCCGGTCGAAATGGCATTATGACACGTATTCAGACTTCAACACGAGAAGTGGGCGTGGCCGCCACTATATTGAAGGCGATTAGGAAGGTATCCAAGTAATGCGTGCGGAGGATGAGGCCTGCGTCGTGTCGATCGTCATACCGTGCTACAACGCGGGGGCCTTCTTGGACGAAACTATTCAGTCGGCATTGGCACAGACGTTCGAACAGTTGGAAGTTATACTAGTTGACGATGGCTCCACGGATTCGGCGACAATGGAGCTGATCGCGCGAGCCCCATGGAGACGGACGAGGGTCTTGCGCCAAGAGAATATGGGACCTTCGGCGGCTCGTAATGCAGGAATTCGGGTGGCTCGGGGCGAGTTTATTTTGCCGCTGGATGCGGATGATAAGATTGATCCAACATATGTGGCCAAAGCAGTCGCTATCTTAAAGGATCAGCCAGGCGTTGGTATCGTGTATTGCAAAGCGATGAAGTTCGGCAAGGAATCCGGCACGTGGGAGCTTCCGGCCTATACGTTGCGAGAAATCGTTATCGATAATGTCATCTTTTGTTCAGCGCTGTTTAGAAAGACAGACTGGGAAGTCGTTGGAGGGTATAACGAACGCTTGCGCAAAGGGATGGAAGACTACGATTTTTGGATTAAGTTAATTCACATTGGCAAATCGGTTCATCAGATTGACGAGCATCTATTTTACTATCGTATACTAGATTCATCCAGAACCACTGGGTTCATGAGTGACGCATCTGTCGTGGCGGCAACGTACGCGGAGATATATCGTGCTAATTCAGACTTTTTTGCGAACCATGCGGCGATAATGTTCGAACACAGGTTGGAACTTTACAAGGAATTGTCTCATTTGAGGCTGCGTTACCGCCGGGTTGAGGGCCTTCTTTCTAGGCACCCATGGCTTATGAAATTCGCACGCTGGATGAACAGCATGCTGCGCTGTTGATGGAGCGGACGGCTGTCCGTATACGGCAGAGTGTACTGTGCGCGATGAGGATTTAGTGGCCTGCATCTTCAGGGATCTGAATTTCTATTCTCTTCATGGATATAGATCGAATCTAGTAATTGCCTTCACGAAAGTCGATGGGGCTATCATGAGGGAGCCGACATCGTCGTCAATGCAAACTTCTCGTCGCATGAAGGGATTCATAGGGAATTTGTATGGCCGCAATCGCAGGTGCGTGCGTCGCACCCAAAGAACTCGAAAGACACTTCTGCAATAAGTGGCTTGCGCGAGTGGGTCAGCAGCCTACTTTTAGTTTGGTCGCCTTGAAGACTGCGTCATGCGCGCACTTCTATCCGACTACCGTAACCTGCTGATATAGCGCGAGGAAGCGTGGGGATACCTCAGGGAAGGAGACGTTTGACTAGCCGACGTATTTCGCCAAGCACCCAACGTGCGCATCATCAATGGTCAGATTACGCTGAAGTTTGGCGAGATACGTTTTTTCTGAGTCTGACAGTCCGTTCATGACCCTACGAGGTACTTCTGTATCTCGATGGATTGGATGACGAATGATCCGCCACGAAATACGTACGGAACGATCATTAGGTGGTCAACATCATCGTCAATATACACGGTGCGGATTTTTGTAAATGCGTTAGTGGGAACCTTGTAAACTTCATCTTCGCTGATAGACTTCGTCTTCGCACCGGTCCAGTATATGGTGGTATAGTCATATAGGTATCCGCCACACATTGTCAGTGTCACCTTAGTGACAATCTTGTTTGTTTGGTTGGGGATAAGGCTATCTGCAACTTTGACGATAGCCGGTCCATCGATGTTGTTAACAAAGACGCCTCCTTCTTTCGTCGTATTTTCAACAACGATGGAATCGCCGCGGATGACCTTGCTTTTGATAAGTTTGCCCTGGTCTGCCTGTCGAAGATCGATTCGCATATAACGGCTCAGTCGGTACGCGGACATTTCGAGATTTTCCCTATTTGGGAACGCGTAAACGCTATAGGCGATCAGAATCGAAAGTATCCCCGAAAGAGCTACAAAGCCGTGCCGCATAATCAAGTCCGCGATCCTTGGCGATTTAGTCTTAGACCATTGATCCGCGCACCACGTGCCCGAGAGATGGCTGACCGCCACGCCTGTCAGGATTAGCACGAATGGGACGCCCGGATAAACATATCTTGGTAGTCCATGGAAAGGAAAGTTCATCAGCGTGAACGCTACAGGCACGGTGGCGATAAACAGCACGGTTGGTGATCGCCTCGATGCGATGAACGGTATCGCCAACAGGGTTGGGACGACGACGAGGGGTTGCAGGGCAAGCATCCAACGCAAGAAAGTCCCCGGATGAACGAGGTGCTCATCCCATACGTCCCCCCACATGTATTGCAGGAATCCGAACAGCCGCCATCTATAGTAAACCGCTGGATTAGGCGTCATGTTGTTGGCTACTACGGTTGCTAGGCCGTCATTGCTCGATCCCATGTCAATGAAATATGGAACCGAGCCCCAAATTTTAGCCCCCTCGCCAGCCTCGCTAAATAGAATAAAGTGGCCAAAGTCAACGTAGTTCCTGATCCACCAGGGAGCAAATAGAGCAAGAACAGACATCGCAAAAGCCGAGATATGCGCGATTTTAATTTTGGCGGTGCCTTGCCCGTAGACAGCAAGCCACGCGATGGAGATGAGAGCGAATGGCATCGCCTGGGCGCGAACATGCCCTGCGCAAGCCAGGACGATTCCAGACGCGACAATCAGGGCCATCCGCGATTGCTTCAGCCCCTTTAGGAAGAGATAGGCGTAGAGCAATAGCAGAAAAACAAAAAGCTGCTCTGTAAGCAGTCGATCAAGGTTGTACAGAAGTCCGGGGTAAGCTGCGGCGAGAGCCATGGACGCCAGCTTTCCGGCACGGTTCACTTCCGCCAGATCAAGAATACGATATATTAGAAATAGAGCGAATATCGACATGGCTACGTTCGACATCAGAGCCGTCCCCGTAGACGCTCCAAATATTTTGTATATCGAAGCAAGATAAATTGGGTATCCTGGTGACAACCAGCTTGTCGGGGCTACAGGTGCCTTCCCGCTATACATGTCTCCCGTTATTTCCCGTGTCAGGGTGTGGTACTTGAGTAGATTTAATGCCGCATAGTGATAAGTTGTCTCGTCGCCTGGAATGATCGTGCGGCTTATATGCGGCACGGATAGGCGAAGGAAAACGCCAAGACACACGACTAGCGAAAGCGCCGCACAATATACATAGCCCTTCGGGCTTAACTTGAGTAGCATGGAAACCCCCTGTGTCCAACTTTTTCTGCTTCATATCTCTGCGAGTGGACGGTGGTCCCCCGTGTGGTATCTACGTAGTCCGATAAGCAACGGCTATAAGAGTAGGGTAGCCTGGCGACAGCCAGGAGGTGTGCCCTACTGGTGATTTTCCGTAAAACATGGCTCCATCGCTTGCATTCTGCGGACGCCGGCAGGGCTATTGTTTAAGGTGACGCAATTTCGCGGGGCAAGGTGCCATATTTCAGAATGTTCTAAGCGTCAAAGTGGTATCACCTTCATCCGCACTCGCAGCGGCTGGCTTTACCTCGCGGTCGTCCTGGACCTGTTCGCCCGTAAGGTGGTCAGCTGGGTGATGGCGCCCAACATGCCCGCGGAGCTGGTTTGCACCGCCGCGCAGATGGCGATCGCTCAGCGCCACCCCTCCGGCAGGCATGATCGTCCACTCCGAGCATGAGCCGCAAGGGCAACTGCTGGGACAACGCTGTGGGGGAACGCTTTTTCCTCAGTCTGAAGATGGAACGCATCTGGCGGCAGGATTACGCCAAGCACGGCGAGGCGATTATCGACATCGCCGATCACATCGTCGGCTTCTATAACGGCCGCCGACGTCACTCCACCCAGGGCTGTGTCGTGCCCAACCTATTTGAGCTCAACGCCAGCGAACATTGACCTATCGACCTGTCCGAAAAAACTTGACCAGCACAGTGCGCTCCGGACCGGCACGTCAATAACCAAAGGCTAGCATTATAGCGTTGACATACTTTATATAGCTTCTGACAAGATTTTTAACCAAGATCAGGAAACTAACCTTGATCAGCTCGCTGAGTTAATTTTCTCGAATACCAATAAATCAATATCGGCGCGAGCAAAAAATAATGCCGGATATAATATAACAATAGCGGCGTATGCTATGGCATTAAAAATGAAGTTAGAGCTTTCATCCAGATTTAGCCTGGCCCACAGCCCATTTATACGAATACTTGGTAACGTACCTTCATAAATTGACACAAAGCCTCGACTGCTTGTCATCGACTTGAGGGCGCCTGAGTTGAAATAGTATAAGTGTGGCGACGGAAAATCTTTTTGCCACATCCTCTCGAATGGTTTACGAAGACCCAATCGATAGAGAATGACGCTTAGTCTATAGAAAAATCCCTTACTGGATGGAATGGAAAGAACAAGTAGGCCATTGTCGTTTAGATGAGAGTGCACACTTTCTAGTATCCGGACAGCGTCAGGGATATGCTCAAAAACGTCGTTAAAAGAGATTGCATCAAATAAGTCCTTTGAAGAAAGATCTCGAGGGAACAAACCGACGACAACCTCGAGGCCTCGCTCCTTTGCGGTCTTCGCGATGCTAGCACTAGGCTCTATGCCCCTTGCGTCAAAGCCTACCTTCTTCATTTCGTCAAGAAACCAGCCGTGTGCGCAGCCAACGTCGAGAAGTCGCGGATTCGCTCCGTCCAGATTATGCTTGACGATCTGCGCAATCTTGGCGAAGTTGTGTTGTCTTATGTCTTTGAGTCCAGTTTCCCGAGCGTTCTCGTCAACCCGATCAGTTTGCGGCGTAGAGTCGACAACTGATCTAAGAGTGGACATTTCTAGTCCACATTTTCGGCAAATGAAGTGCCAAGGAGCCAAGCCGTGTTCGGTATTAGAGAAGCAATTCGGACATTGCGTCACGTGCAGTAGCTCCATAACTTGGGTCCTTTTAAGGCATCAGCCGCGCCGCGAAATCGTTGTCATGACATCATCGCGATAAGAAATGTAACGGAGACAGCTTGACTATACAATATTTACATAGGCGATGTACGCAACATAATAGCAACTGGACATGGTCAGGCATACACCACATAACAAGTACTGCGCTAACGTTATACCAGCGATCTTCGGTTATTCAACTTTATTTACTTGACAGTTACTGATCTACCCGTGCGGCATCTGTAAACATGATTACCTTTCACAATAAGCAAAGAAATGGCATATTCTCCATCGGCTATACCGGTGACATTGGTTGACAGGTTGAATCCGCTCTTAGCTAGCATCTGATTCCTGAAATATTCGGCAACGTCGTTACGAGTCGAGCCAGCTCTTGCCTGAATTACGAAAGATTCGTCACCGGTGAGAAGGACATCAAAAGTCGTTGCTGGCATACCCTGCTCGTCAAGAAGCCATCCTTGGAAGACGTGCTTACTGCCTCTGCGAAGTTCGATAGGTTGTTTGGAATAATTTCCGTCCACGGTGTCCAGCGAACATGCGAGCGCCGGCTCGCTATCGCTAGCAAAAGCCGATGTGGCGATGCGCCGGATGTTTTCGTCCATAGTCGGTACAGGATTCTCCGCGGCGAAGCCCTGCTCATCGGAGCCGGCAGCCTCTGGTTTCGCCTGGTGTCCGGAGTCAAGGGAAACTCGAAGAAGGGACGCACAACGCTCGGCCTCGGCCTCGGTGGATGCCGTCACGGTGAGATGCCCAGCTACGCCCGGAAGGGCAACCGCGACCAACGGCGCACCGGGCATTGAAACTGGATATCGCGTTAGCCAGGAGAATATCACTGGGCAGTTCATTGGCAAGCTGAGCGTTACGTCACCTGCAGACGCATGAGTCAATGTACTATTCCAGTAAATCTCGAATGTTGATTTGTCGCCAACCATTATTTTTGTGTTTATTCGATTGGCCGGAGGGGATTCAGTGGCAGAATTGTAGACAACTTGATGCGGGAATGAGACTGCGTGCCCCTCTGTTGGAAAGAAGACCATTAGATCTCGCGTTTCAAATTTTGGTATGTTGTCGAACGCTATACCTCTGAACTGATTAAAAAGTGACTGAAAGTCGCCGGCCGTGAGTTCCGGAAATACCTTTCTATAAACATCCTCGTCGACATTCGCCAAATGTATAGCTTCGAGCGCTGGAAGTCCTTCCCCTCTTAATAAGTGTCCATAATTCCCGATAATAGCGATAGGTCGGTCGGAGTTCATGTGGAACAGATATTTCCAGTCACGGATTATCTGCGAATCCACGGGGGCAACGATGTCGCGTGCTCTCATGATCGGGTTGAACGATCCGAAGATAACAATGTGCGAAATCGTCATTCCAACGATCAGCACCCCTGCTATTAGTGCTGCGGGTCGACACTTTGGAAGTATAAGCGACGTAGCATAGCCCAATACCACAAGTGCGAAGAGGATGTAGGGGTAATAGACGGCGCAGAAAAAGTTGCCCTCCAAATCCGCGCGCGGGCCCACAAATAAGGAAATCGCGGCGTACATTACCGCGCTGGCTATAAGAGGAATTGCTCGTAGTCTGGAGAAATTCTTCGACAAAATAAATACGGAATAGATTAGTGCCAGAACGGACAGGCCTAACTGTGCCCGCCTTCCGGGCATCATGGAGAACCCAGTTATTCTTGACAAAAAAGGAGGGAAGCCCCAAAGCATATAAATCGAAAGAAATATAGATACTGCCGCTGTAACTAGTGTCACTCGTATAGTGGGTCTGTCCCATTTAACCGTAGGTAGTATTGCTAATAGAATTATAGAAAAGAAGGTTCCAACTACGCTGAGCTCATGTACCGTATCGCCCACGCCGAGTGCTGACCGAGACGGATATGTCGGAAAGATGATTCCAAGTAGGGTGCTGGCGCTGCTGGTCCCTCCAGTTTCGAGGCGATGGCCGGGGTAGGTGGTACCAGATACTGCCAGTACGAAGTCGAGCTTCAGGGCCAGATACACTACTAATGCACAGATCGTCGCCGCAGCTGCCAGAAATATTGATCTCGGTGTCAGAATCTCCGGCTTGATTGCAGCCACGACTGGAGCCACTCCGAATGCTAAGGCTATATAAAATGGTGGATACATCTGCCCGAGAAGTAGGTGTGCCAGTGCCCAGAACAATGAGGCGAATTTGTAAACCGGCTTTAGTCGGCTTGTGTAAATCGCAAAAGGGAGAAATGCAACTGCTAACGCAGGAAAATTGCTTGTCCACCACACTTGGTAGAACTGGCTAAATAGAAGGACAAAAGCTGCCGAAAATGCAAAGCGCACTCTGACTCCTAAATTAACTAGGAGCCAGATGAAAGAGGCAATCAAGAGAGCGTTGTAGTAGAAGCCCTGGAAAGATAGCGCCCTGGCGCCCGATACTGTCCAGTAAGCTAGCTGATTTGGAAGAAATACTAGGGAGAGGTCCCAATGAGGCAGGGAGATGAACCATTCCAATCGCTCGCGATATGGCGCAAGTGTCGATCGATAGGGGAACCCTTCGTGGTAAGCCTGTTTTAGCATGGGCAGGTATGTAGCCCATTCATCACCGCGGCCTTCTTTTGGGTGGCCAATAATTGTGGTGGTGGTGAAGTCTCCCAGTGTTCTCAGCGCGGATAGGTAGTGACTTTGATATGCGCCAAGGGACATCCATATGACAAATATGGCAGAGAAAAATATTGTCAGTACCGCTCCAATCAGGAGCTTGCGACGCTCAGGAGTCGCCATACCTCGCAATCCGAAGTAGTGATTTGAATCCGACGTCACGGTTTCGATCGGAACGTTACCTTCTCGCATAATAACTCCGTGTTATTGGCCGATGTAGATGCTGGCCACGTCTCGTTCGATGTATTGCAGGGCTCCAAGATACCTCTGAAGAGAGAACTAAGATTTGACGGCGACAAGTATACCAATCACGATGAGCACAACTCCGGTCAGGTACTGAGAATTGAATCGCTCGCCGAGGAAAATGTAGCTGCCAATCGGCACTAGTACAAACGCCAGGGCCATAAGAGGGTACGCGCGAACAAGTTCAATCTTGCGCAGGACCCAAATCCAGGCAATGGTGGTTACGCCGTATAATGCGAGCGCTACTAAAAGTGTTGCAAACGTTCGCTGGTCAAAAAGGGTTCCGGATTTCGAAAGGGCGGAAGCGCCTAGTTTGAATAATATCTGTCCGGCGGCTATTCCAATGACGCAAATAATTGCTAGAAAGTAACTACTCATTATTATTCCGAAACCGATTTTCGCCGCACTTGGCGAGATAACTGGAAGGGATGCCGCGGCACCGATGAAATATCGTATCCAATGAACGCAAGGATGAATTGAATTCCGACGATCATTGGAAGGGCAGATAGCATGACGGTGCCCGCGGGGGTGGATACTCCTTGGCGCATGGATTCGATCCAGTGATAACCGCCAAAAAATCCTCCTAGTACCAAAAGCAAAACTCCGAATGGCAGTTCTATCGATGCTAGTGACATTCCGCGCAAATAGTAACTGTAGAATATCCGTTTTAGAAAGTTTCGGATGTGCTTAAAAAAGAATTCCCCGAGGACATTTGATATTTTAAGATTACTTACTTCGTCGCCATAATTGGCGCTCATTGGAATATCGATGACGACTGCCCGCAACGTGTTGAGGCGAAATAGTAGGTCGGTCTCAAAGAAGTATCGGCGACTTATCTTGTCAAAAGGAAGATGCATAGCTATGCCACGATGCATTGCTGTATAGCCATTTGTGGGATCGAAAATATCCCAGTATCCGGAGGATAATTTATTCATGAAGGAAAGAACCGCGTTTCCGAAGATTCGTACTTTAGGCATTGCTCTTATCTCTTCGAGATTGAAAAAGCGATTGCCCTTCGTGTAGTCCGCCTCCTTTGAAATAATGGGGGATATGAAGTCAGGGATAAGCTCTGGGTCCATCTGCCCATCACCGTCGATCTTCACGATAACATCCATTCCATCTTTTAGGGCCGCCTGATATCCGGTCATAACGGCGCCTCCAACACCCTGATTTTCGGAATGAGTCATCACAATGACGCGGGCATCGCGACACTTGTCTCGTACTAGCTGACCGGAATGGTCAGGGCAGCAGTCATCAATAACATATATTCTATCGACAATTGGGCCGATTCTCAGGATTACATCGAGAATTTTACTTGTTACCTTATAGCAAGGTATGACTACCGCTACCAGGTGCGCGTTATTCGGAGTGTCCGACATATCAGTGTCCATTTAGAATTGCCAGAGAGATTTTTGATGATGGTGCTTCGATCAGATCTGGCGTTCATGAGTTAAAGCATGATCAATTGCACATTTGCAGTCGTTGGTCCGTTCCCGTGATTGGAAACATTCCTGCTGAGATGGCTGCCGTACCTTCGAACTCCTTCGGCCAGCTAGGTTTCCAGGTAACTGAAGTCTACCGTATGGCGCCCTTAAATTCCTCCCCGGAAGCGTCCCGGATGACTCGTTTGAGTTGCTGGTCCGAGCGCCTGGATACCGGCCTGCTGACCGTGGGAGTAAGTCGACGCGGTCATCTCCCTTGTGCTATGGGAGCTTCAAAAAAAAGAAGTCAAGGCTTAGTAGTCGGTGGTCGTTAGCGCACGCTCAGTATAAGATTGCTATTCTGTGACGAAGCAACCGCCTTCATCCACACAACACTGGGCTGTGAGTATACGTATGCGAATCCGGTCTCATTTGGATGACTTGGAGTCTGAAAGCATCCATATTTTTCGTGAAGTAGTCGCCTGTTTCCTGCGGCCAGTGATGCTTTATTCAATCGGTAAAGATTCTACAGTCTTGCTGCACCTGTTGCGCAAAGCGTTCTTCCCTGCTCGTCCGCCAATGTCTCTCTTGCATGTTGATACGACGTGGAAGTTTCGCGAAATGATCGCGTTTCGCGACAGTGTCGCCGCCGACGGTGACGTAGAAGTGCATGTGCACGTAAATGAAGAAGGTGTCAGACAGGGGATTTCGCCACTGACGCACGGCGCCACAGTGCATACCGACATTATGAAGACAGTGGCGCTAAAGCAAGCACTGGATAAGTTCAACTTCGATGCCGCAGTAGGCGGAGCCCGTCGGGACGAGGAGAAGTCGCGTGCGAAGGAGCGGATCTTTTCGTTTCGCACAGAGCAGCACCGTTGGGACCCCAAGAACCAACGCCCTGAGCTTTGGAGGCTGTTCAACACGCATGTGCGGAAGGGAGAGAGTGTACGAGTGTTTCCGCTGTCCAATTGGACGGAGTTGGACGTCTGGCAGTACATTAGGAGGGAAGGCATCTCTGTCGTCCCATTGTACTTCGCAAAAAAAAGGCCTGTGGTAGAGCGTGACGGCGCATTAATTATGGTAGATGACGAGCGCTTTGTCCTTCGGCCTGGTGAGGTGGTTCAGGAAAGAATGGTCCGATTTCGGACCCTTGGTTGTTATCCATTGACCGGTGCGATCGACTCCAGCGCTGAGAATCTCGAGCAGATCATCGAAGAGATGATTGAGTCGAGAAGTTCGGAGCGTCAGGGACGGGTGATAGATCAGGACCCCTCAGCGTCAATGGAACGAAAGAAGAGGGAGGGGTATTTCTAGTGACTGCCATCTCATCGGAAGCAACAACGACGGAGGATCGACGCTGTCTCCTGCGTTTTATCACTTGTGGTAGCGTCGATGATGGCAAGAGTACCCTGCTGGGCCGCATGCTTTACGACGCGAAGATGATACCTGACGATCAGTTAGTGGCATTGGTGCGCGACAGCAAACGTCAACACCCGGGCGATGAGGGATTACTCGATTTCGCCTTGCTCACCGACGGACTGGATGCCGAGCGGGAGCAAGGCATCACGATTGACGTGGCCTATCGCTACTTTCGAACTGCCCGTCGAAGTTTCATTGTCGCCGATTGCCCAGGGCATGAGCAGTACACGCGGAATATGGCAACCGGCGCCTCGCACTCCGATCTTGCAGTCGTGTTAGTCGATGTAACGAAGGGGCTTCTTCCCCAGACAAGGCGGCATACGTACATCTGTTCCCTTCTGGGTATTCGTCATTTGATATTGGCGGTCAATAAGATGGATATTATTGGCTATTCGCAATCAGCATACGAATCCATTGTTGCCGAGTATTCCGTGTTGGCTAAGCAGATGGGCATAGTGAATGTCTCCACGCTTCCTGTGTCCGCGGTATATGGCGACAATGTCGGTCAATATTCGGAAAACATGCCCTGGTATGTGGGAGCGACACTTATAGACATGTTGGAGCAGACGGAAGCGCCCGTGTTTGAGGCTACGGATTTTCGTCTACCGGTACAATGGGTTAATCGTCCGGACCAGTTTTTTCGAGGCTACACGGGTACGGTTGCCGGCGGCAGCATCGCGAAAGACGACGAAATAATTGTGCAACCCGGCGGTCAGCGTTCACGCATCGATCGAATCGTGACCGCCGATGGCGATATTGTTGAGGCGACGGATGGTCAAGCAATCACAGTAGTTCTCGATCGCGACGTTGACGTAAGTCGGGGCGATGTAATTTCGGCAGCACGTAGCCCACTACAGGTCGCTGACCAGTTCGCCTGCCACCTGATTTGGATGGGTGACGAGGCAATGTTGCCCAACCGAACGTATTGGCTGCAGATAGGTACACGTACCGTTAATGCGCGTATTACCGCTATAAAGCACAAGGTAGACGTCAATAGCCAGGCCAAGCTCGCCGCAGTCAGACTTGAGTTGAACGAGGTAGGCTATTGCAATATCGATGTCGATCACGTGATTCCGTTCGAGACTTACGAACGGAATCGGACCCTAGGCGGGTTTATTCTGGTGGACAGGCAGTCGAATGCGACAGTCGCATGCGGCATGCTCGATTTCGCGCTTCGGCGGGCGGCAAACGTGCACTGGCAGCATGTCGATGTCGACAAACAAACGCGGGCAATCACTAAGGGGCAGCATCCACTTTGCGTCTGGTTCACCGGTTTGTCCGGATCAGGCAAATCGACAATCGCGAACCTTGTCGAACGTCGGTTGCACGCAGTTGGATATCACACTTATTTGCTTGATGGCGACAACATACGGCACGGACTTAACAAGGACTTGGGGTTCACGGCCGAGGCTCGGGTGGAGAACATCAGGCGCATGGCGGAAATTGCTCATCTTATGGTGGACGCGGGTTTGGTGGTGCTGGTCTGCGCTATCTCGCCCTTTGAACAGGATCGGCGGTTTGCACGCGAGCGCTTTGACGTTGACGAATTCGTTGAAGTTTTCGTGGACGCACCGTTGACCGAGTGTGAGCGGCGTGATCCGAAGGGCTTATACCTTAAGGCGAGAAACGGGAAAATTAAGAACTTCACGGGTATCGATTCGCCGTACGAAATCCCGAAAGCGCCAGAGGAGCACCTAATTACCGTTGGATCGAGTGCCGAACGGTTGGCGGAGATCCTTGCTGATAGGTTGCTTGAGCGCATCAAGCAGGGTGGGGAGGAAAAGCAATAGAGGCAGGCTCGCTAAAGCTTCTCCGTAGTTGTGCGGGTTTTTGAGGGCGTGGTAACGGAGCCGTGTGCGGAGTAAGTCGCATAGTGTTCTAGTGTTCCACCGTAGACATGCAAGCTCAGCGCGGGGGTGTCCTGCGAAGGATTGGAGCAGGCGTGAGCATAGTCGGGTCTGTCGAAAACCGCCGCCTCGCTTAGGTTCAGGTCGAGCGCGCGGCGCTTGTTCGGCGTCCCATCTTCCAGCAGGAATTCGTCTACATGTAACCTACCGCGAATGACAAGTTCTATACCCCACAAACCGTCATGATCGTGGATGGGCGTCATGAAGCCTGGCGGCCATCCGATAAGTATGGCGGTAAAACCTTCGCCCTCGGCCACAAGCCATCGCCTGTAAGAATGGCGCGCTTCTTCGGCCTTGCTCTCTAGAAGTGGACGCGTGTGATCGTCGAAAGTGAGACCGCGTAGTCTCGAACAAAGCAGCGTCAAACTGGGCGCATCCGTGCCTGGAATGCCTTCCGCCAATGCGTATTTAATGCGTGTTTGCCAAGCAGCAAGGTGTACTTGTTGCATAGTTAATATCCCTCGACCATTTTGCGCACTGCAGCAGACATGTCGTTAAAGAGTCGTAAGGCCGACGTTGTATAACGTCGGGTTACAGTTTGACTAACGACAGTCAGGCAAGAGCCTGTTCCAGTTCCGGAAGGACCTTGAATAGATCACCGATGAGGCCGAAGTCGGCAATCTCAAAGATTGGCGCTTCTCCATCTTTGTTGATTGCGACGATCGTACCTGCGTCCTTGATGCCGGTCAGGTGCTGGATGGCACCGGAAATGCCGATCGCCATGTAGAGCTCCGGGGCGATGATCTTGCCGGTCTGGCCGACCTGGAGTTCGTTGGGAACGTAACCCGCGTCGACCGCGGCGCGCGATGCGCCCACGGCGGCGCCGATCTTGTCGGCGAACTTGTAGATGATCTCGAAGTTTTCCTTCGAACCCACGCCGCGGCCACCCGATACGACCTTGGAGGCACCCTGCAGATCCGGGCGGTCGCTCTTGCCCTGCTTGAGTTCGACGAAGCGGGTATGCGTCGGCAGGGTTGCCTCGACACTCAGTGCTTCGATCGGTGCGGCATTTGCCGCGGTGCCGGCGGCAGGCCACGAGGCGGTACGGATTGTGGCGACGACAGTCTGGTTCGCCGGGGCTTCCACGGTGATGATCGCGTTGCCGGCGTAGATCGGTCGTTTGAAGCTGTGGCTGCCTTCGACGGTCATGACATCGCTGACCTGGGCGACGCCGAGCAGGGCGGCGACGCGAGGGGCCAGGTCCTTGCCGAAGGTGGTCGACGGCGCGAAGACGTGGCTGTAGCCGGCGGCGGCTTTGGCGATCTGGGGGGCGAGGATGGCCGCCAGTGAGTGGGCATTCTCGGCGCGTGCGACCGTGAGGACCTTGTTCACGCCCTCGATTTTCGCTACTTCGGCGGCGACCGCCTCGGGGGCGTCGGACAAAACGAGGACGTCGATGGCTTCCGCCTTGACGGCGGCGGCAGCGCTCACGGCGCGCGCGGTGGCGCCATTGAGTTTGCCGTCCAGATGTTCCGCGATAACCAGAATCTTGCTCATGTTCTTCTCCTGTCCGGCTGCTTTACAGCAGGCCCTTCTGTTTGAGGGCGGCGACGAGTTCCTGCGCATCCTTGACCATCATGCCCTTGCTGCGCTTCGGCGGGGCGGCGTAGTGAGTGGTCTTCAGATGGTCGCCGGACTCGACGCCCAGCGAGGCCAGCTCGACCACGTCGATGGGCTTGGACTTGGCCTTCATGATGTCGGGCAGCTTGATGAAGCGCGGCTCGTTCAGGCGGAGGTCTGTGGTGATCACCGCCGGCAGCTCCGCTTCGATGGTTTCGAGGCCTGCGTCGACTTCACGAGTTACCGTGGCCTTGCCGTCGGCGATCTCGACCTTGCCGGCGAAGGTCGCCTGCGGGCGGTCCCATAGCGCTGCCAGCATCTGGCCGGTCTGGTTGGCGTCGTCGTCGATGGCCTGCTTGCCAAGGATGACCAGGCCGGGCTGCTCTTTCTCGATCAGCTTGAGGAAGGCGCGGGCTGCGGTAAGCGGCTGGATGGCATCGGCGGTGGTGACATGGATGGCGCGGTTCGCGCCCATGGCCAGGCCGTTGCGCAGGTGGGCAGTCAGGTCGGCGGGGCCGATGCCGACGATGATCACTTCTTCGGCGACGCCTTTCTCGCGCAGGCGCAGGGCTTCTTCCAGGGCGATATCGTCGAACGGGTTGGCCGAGAGCTTGACGCCTTCGGTCACGACGCCCGTACCGTCGGGTTTCACCTGAATACGCACGTTGTAGTCAACGACGCGCTTGTAGCCGACCAGGATCTTCATCTGCGGTTCCTTACGATTGTTTTGGCGTTCGCCGCCGGATACGAAGGCCGGCGGGGACCGCCCATTCTAGCGAAACTTCAAACTGGCGTTTGACCAGTCCTATCTGTCGCGTCGAGCATAGCGATACCCGGCGGGCCGCACCTCGGAAGACCCAGAAAGCGTGGCCGCGGACACCATGCGGCATCCGGCTGCCAGAACGGTGAGCTGGATCACCCGCTCGACAGCGTGGGCGAAGGTGCCGTCGACCTGGCCCTGTTCCGCCTCGAACTCCCATTCGCCCGGATGCGCGTCCAGCAGGGGCCTCAACGCCTCGAGGCGCACCCAGAACATGCTTCCGGCGACAAAGCTATCACTGGCGACGTCCGGCTCGGGGATACCGGCAAGCCGGCACAGGTAGCCGACATTGTCCTGATTGGCACCCCAGTAGAAGCTCAGTGGCTGCACATGCCCCTCGGGCGCGACCAGACCAAGCATCGGATCCGCGTCAAATGCCGCGGCCACCTTTTGACCACGGTCGGCCGAAGCCAGGCGCTGCAACAGTTCTTGCCGCCACGTCGACCCATCCTCCCGATGCACCGACTGCTTCGTATGCAGCTTCAACACGACACCGACGCCTTCGTCCAGCAGGGTATTGGCCACGCGCAGGAACGGGAGTACGTCGCGTCCCCGGTTCTCCGCGGCATGGATTTCCGCTTTGACGCCAAGACGCTCCAACTCCTCGCGCACGGCTTGTTCTCGCTCGAATGGCGTCGTCACGACGATGCGCCAGTCGAGCCCTGTCGCTTGCAATGTGGTGAGGATTTCTTCGAGCAGTTCCACGTACCAGACATGGATGACCGCGCAGGGTCGGGGGTCGGGCTTCGCCTTGGCGGTCGGGCTCTGCAGTGCGGCCCGTGTAGCCTCGAGCCAGCCGTGCCCGAGCCGCTCGTCGGGTTCGAGGACGGCGCCCTCGGCCCACTCGTTCCAGGCGTTCAGGAAAACCAGGGGGGATGCCGGCGAGCGGCGACGGGCGACGGCAATGGCATGGGCCAGCCAGTCGCGGTAGCCGCGCGGGGAGGCGTGGGCGAAAACCCGGCCACGCCCGCTGCGGCGAGGTTCGTTGTCCCAACCGGGGTTCACCCCGGGATACAGCGTGTATGCGGGGTCAGGCTGCTCTTTCGAAGCTTCGGCCAGTTCACGCCAGTCGTAGACCTGCCCCCGGAAGTCGGCGTTAAGCAGGTGCTGATTCGCGGTGATCGGTTCCAGCGACGTATTGTTGGGTGGGAAGGCGGCGGCGGCGTCGAAACCGATATCGCGCGGATCGACGCGATCGAAGCTCTGCACGTAAACAAGGTGGATCTCGCCGATGCCGTTTTCGATGCACCACTGTCGCCAGCGTTGCGCGGTGGCGCGGGCGTCGGGCAGCAAACCGGGTCGGTACACCAGCAGCATGGGCTTGCCGTCGATGCGGAGATAGCGCTGGTCGCGCAGGTATTTCGCCACGTACGCGATGAAGGCCAGATCGTCGTCGGCGCTATGGCCCTGGCCGATGAGGATATCGTCGGCACGGCCGTCCCATTGGCGCGACCAGTTCTCGTTGGCCCAGCACAGGCAGATCGGCAGGTCGAGGGTCTTGTCCTCGAGCCATTGTTGCAGCGGCGCTTCCAGCAGGGTCTTGCCGGCGAACCAGTAGAAATAGGTGCAGAACGCGCCGATGCCGTACTCGCGCGCCAGGGCCATCTGATCGCGCATGACATCGGGCAAGCGCAGGTCGTAAAAGCCCAGCGAGCCTGGCAGGCGCGGTTGAACATGGCCTTCGTACTGGGGCAGGGCGCGCGAGACATTGCGCCACTCCGTGAAGCCCTCGCCCCACCATGCATCGTTCTCCGGAATCGGATGGAACTGCGGCAGATAGAACGCGATCAGTGTCGCCGGCAAGTGGTCAGGCAATGTGCCCTTACGATAAGGTGCATAACCCACCGCTCGTTGTCCGGCATGCTGGCGCGGCCGGCGTTCACGTGCCTCGGCCACTTGTCCACGTGGGCCCTCCGGTACCAGGGCCGTGTAGCGGTCGAGGAATCTCTGGCGCAGCCGGTCACGCGTTCCCTCCGGCATCGGTGTCAGGCGAAAGCCTGCGCGCAGTACGCGGAAGAGGGTGGTCCGGGCAAATTGCTGGAGTGGCATCATTGCGGCCGCCTCGGGTCGGGCGACAGGATGGTCCGGCGCAAGATGTCACGAGCGGCGTCGCTGGAGAAGTACTTCCGCACATTGGCGAGCGCGCCGTCGGAGAGTCGGATCCATGTTGCTTCTTCATCCCGAAGGCGCAGTACGGCGGTAACGAAAGCGGCCGGGTCATCGGCAACAAGGACGTCGCTGCCGTCCACGAGGCTCATGCCCTCGACAGCTACCGATGTCGCAATCACCGGCACGCCGTAGCTCATGGCCATGTTGACCTTGCCCTTGACCCCGGCGCCGAAGCGCAGCGGTGCAATCGAGGCCAGGCAGGATTCCATCCAGGGCGCGAGTTCGGCAACGCGACCATGGACATCCAGTCCTGCAGCTTCCAGTTCGCGACGCGCATTTTCGGGAATGTCACCCAGCACATGTATGCGCAGATCAGGCACAACCGCGCGCAATGCCGGCAGGATGTCCTCAGCCATCCAGCGCATCGCATCGCCATTGGGCGGATGTCCGTAGCCGCCGATGAAGACCAGGTCGCGGCGGCCGGCGTGGCCTTGTCGCCGGCCATGGATCTCATGAATATTGGACAGCAGCTCCACCCGGGCATGCGGCAGCTCGGCCGCGAGTAAGGCCTGTTCGTGGGGACTGACCACGAACGTGATATCGCATTGTTCGATCAGCGCCAGCTCGCTGCGCCGCGAGAGTTCCGACTGGCGGATCATCGTCGCGTTGCCGCTGAGCTCGGCGGCGCGCTGTTCACGCAGGAAATGCAGATCGACGGTATCGAAGATGAGGGTGGCCTGTGGTGCATAGCGCCGGACCTGGTCCGCGTACTGGCCGGCCACGGTATGGCGGCTGAGGATAACCGCCGTAAGCGTCGATCCGTGGCGGCGCAGCCAGTCCGGAACGTTCGCAACCTCGGGACGGCAAAGGACTTCGACGCCAAGGCGGCCGAGCGCGGCGATTTCGTCGTCGCTTGCGCGTCCATCGTCGGGTGCGAAGCTGAGTCGCCAACCCTCCTCGTGCAGAAGACGAAGCATGGCGGACAACCGCAACGAGCCGGAGTCGCGGCTCGGGTCGGGCGTCATGGTGTCGACGACCAGTACATGGCCGCGGGTGTAGCGATTCCAGAACTCTCCCAGCGAGGAGTTGGAAGGAGGGTGCGTCGCCAGTGCATCGCGCCACTTGTCGACGAACTTCGCCTGGTTGATCGCCTGGTAGCGCTTCATGCCCTGGCCGAGATCGGTACCGGCCGTGATGCCCTCGCGATGCACGACGATGCTGTTCGGTTCGTAAAACACCTTGAGTCCCGCGGCGCGGACGGCGAAAGCGAGATCGGTATCTTCGTAGTAGGCCGGCGCGTAACGTTCGTCGAAACCACCGATGGCCCCGAATTGTTCGCGACGGATCATCAGGGAGGCGCCGGAAACGTAATCGGTTTCGCGGCGGTAGCGGTAGGGCGGCGCGTTGCGATCCTCGAAGCGGCCGACGGTCCATGCGCTGCCGTCGGCGAATACCCAGCCACCGGCCTCCTGCAGTCGCCCATCCGGGTAGACGAGTCGGCTGCCGGCGATTCCGCAGGACGGCTCGTCCGCGAAGCACTGAAGCAGGGCATCCATCCACCCTGGCATGACCTGGGTATCGTTGTTCAGGAACAGCAGGTACTCGCCGCGTGCGAGGCGCGCGCCGGCATTGCAGCTGCCAACGAAGCCGAGATTGCGTTCGTTGGTCAGGTAACGGAGCCCTGGGATCCCCGGCAGAACGGTCGCGGTGGCATCGGGCGAGGCATCGTCCACGACGATCACTTCGAAATCGACCGCGGCGCTGTGTTGCACGATGGCGCGAAGGCAGGCCACCGTATATTCCAGCTTGCCGTGCACGGGGATGATGATGGAAACACGCGGAAGCGCATTTTCCTGCAAGGCCAGCCCGGTAACGTCACCATCCAGCGGCAGCAGATGGAGCGTGTCGTCCACTGCGGGAATGCGCCTGAATTCCTGGGCGATGCGCGCGAGCGTGCTGCGCATGCCGCGCTGGGCAAAGCTGCCGGTCACGCGGTTCCACAGATAGAGCAGGCGCTTTTTCCGCCATTGCAGGGACGTTGTCAGGGGCCGATCCTCGCCGGTGTGCTCAATCGGGGGATTATCACGTATCCCTTGCGCCGGGGCGAGCCGGCGCTGGACGCAGGGCGCGGTTTACCGTTAGATAGCGCGTCCTTCCCATAAGAAAGCGCCCATGTCCGCCGAAATCGCCCTCGAGCCTTTTATCGTCTTCGGTGCGCCCAATATCGGCGAGGAAGAGATCGAGGAGGTCGTGGCCTGCATGCGCTCCGGCTGGCTGGGGACTGGCCCCAGGGTGGCCCGGTTCGAGGCGGATTTCGCCGCCTATCGCCGCTCCGGCCGCAACCTCGTCGCCGCGGTGAACTCGTGCACGGCGGCCTTGCATGTGAGCATGGTCGCCGCCGACCTGCCGGCGGGGAGCGAGGTGATCACCACGCCGCTGACCTTCTGCGCGACGGTCAACTCGATCCTGCATGCCGGGCTGGTGCCGGTGCTGGCGGATGTCGACCCGGTCACCCAGAACATCGATCCGGATGCGATCGAGGCGGCGATCACCCCGCTGACCCGGGCGATCGTGCCGGTGCATTTCGCCGGGCGGCCTTGCGCGATGGACCGGATCATGGCGATCGCCGAAAAGCACAACCTCGTCGTCATCGAGGATTGCGCGCATGCGATCGAGACGGAGTTCCAGGGCAGACCCGCAGGAACCTTCGGTGATTTCGGCTGCTTCAGTTTCTACGTGACCAAGAACGTGGTCACCGGCGAAGGCGGCATGATCCTCGGCCGCGACGAGGAGCGCATTGCCCGCGCGCGGGTCCTCGCCCTGCACGGCATGAGCAAGGATGCCTGGCATCGTTTCGGCGACGCCGGCTACAAGCATTACCAGGTCGTCGAGTCCGGCTTCAAATACAACATGATGGACCTGCAGGCGGCGATCGGCCTGCATCAGCTGGCCAAGGTCGAGCCGCACTGGAAGCGCCGCGAGGCGATCTGGCAGCGTTATGACGAGGCCTTCGCCGATCTGCCGATCGGCTTGCCGGCGGCGCCGGAAGACGGGACGCGGCATGGCTATCATCTTTATACGGTGATGATCGACGAGGCCCGCGCCGGGATCTCCCGCGACGGATTCCTCGACGCGATGAATGCGAAGCGCATCGGTACCGGCGTGCATTACCTGTCGGTGCCGGAGCATCCGTATTACCAGGAGCGCTTCGGCTGGCGGCCGGAGCAGTGGCCGGCGGCGATGAAGCTCGGGCGGCAGACGGTCAGCCTGCCGTTGTCGCCGGCGTTGAGCGATGCGGATGTGGAGCGGGTGATTGGGGCGGTGCGGTCGATCGTTCGCCAGTAGTCGGCGCCAGAGCCCCTCATCCGCCCTGCGGGCACCTTCTCCCGCGAGCGGGAGAAGGGAAGATCCGCCTCAGAGGTTCTGGTAGTTCGGCCCGGAGCCGCCCTCCGGCGTGACCCAGTTGATGATCTGGTACGGGTCCTTGATGTCGCAGGTCTTGCAGTGCACGCAGTTGGCGGCGTTGATCTGCAGGCGCTTGCCGGCGTCGTCGTTGACGATTTCGTAGACGCCGGCGGGGCAGAAGCGTTCGCAGGGGTTGCCGTATTCGGTGGTGCAGCGGTCGATGCAGATGCTGGTGTCGGCGACCTTGCAGGTGGATCGGCTGGTCTTCGTCGTGTTCGGTGGCCGCGAAGTAGACGCTGGCCAGGCGGTCGCGCGGTGCCAGGGTACGGTCGACGTAGTCGCGTTTGGGGACTTCGTAGTCGCCGAGTTTCTTCAGCGACGACCAGTCGGCGTGGTTCTTCAGCGTCCACGGCGACAGGCCGGCGGTGACGGTTTCCCAGGCGGCGTTGATCAGGCCCGCCCACATGCCCTTGTTGAAGCCGGGGCGGATATTGCGCACCTTCTTCAGTTCGGCCATCACCGCCGAGGCGCGCAGTTTCGCGTCCCAGCCGGCCGGCGACATGGTGGCGGCCAGGTGTTCGGCGGCGAGCATGCCCGAGCGGATCGCCTGGTGGGTGCCCTTGATCTTCGGCACGTTGAGCAGGCCGGCGGCGTCGCCGATCAGCAGGGCGCCGGGCATCTCGACCTTGGGCAGGGACTGGTAGCCGCCTTCGACGATGGCGCGCGCACCGGCCGAAACGATGCTGCCGCCTTCCAGCAGGGCCTTTACCTTCGGATGGTGCTTGAGCTGCTGGAAGGCCTCGAAGGGCGAGAAGGACGGATCGGGGTAGTCCAGGCCGGTGACGAAGCCGATCGCGACGCGGTCGTTGTCCAGGTGATAGATGAAGCTGCCGCCATAGGTGTCGTTGGCCAGCGGCCAGCCCAGGGTGTGCATGACCTTGCCGGTCTCGGCGCGGCCGGGCGGCAGCTGCCAGAGTTCCTTGATGCCGATGCCGTAGGTCTGCGGGTCGCTGTCCGCGTCCAGGTCGAACTTGCGGATCAGTTGCTTGGAAAGGTGCCCGCGGCAACCTTCGGCAAGCACCGTGACCTTCGCCTTGATATCGATGCCCTCGGTGTAGCCGGGCTTGTGCGTGCCGTCGCGGGCCACGCCCATGTCGCCGATGCGCACACCGCTCACCGCGCCGGCTTCGTCGAACAGCGGCTCGGCCGCGGCGTAGCCCGGGAAGACGTCGACGCCGAGTGCTTCGGCCTGCGGTGCCAGCCAGGCGCAGAGCGCGCCGAGGCTGACGATGAAGTTGCCGTGGTTGTGCATCTGCGGCGGGTTCGGCAGGCGCAGGGCGCTTTCATGGTCGCGCAGCAGCCAGAACTCGTCTTCCTTCACCGGCACGCAGACCGGCGGCGGGTTCTTGCCCCATTCGGGCAAGAGCGCATTCAGCGGCTCCGGCTCGATCACCGCGCCGGAGAGGATCTGCGCGCCGATGGTCGAGGCCTTCTCGATGACGCAGACGCTGGTGTCCGGCTTCAGTTGCTTCAGGCGGATGGCGAAGGCGAGCCCCGCGGGGCCGGCACCGACGACGATGACGTCGTATTCCATCGTTTCGCGTTCGCTCATGGCTGGCTCCGTGTGGCTGGCGGGTGGCGCACCCGGCATCCGGGCAGACGGTCAATTGTCCGGTTTCGGGGTGTGGGCAGCAAATCCCCCCGTTTCAAACGATTGCCTCTTCACAATTGCCGCGCCATAATCGGTCCCGGACGAAAGGGAGATTTCATGAACGCGATGCCGCCGATTTCCGACAACGACATGCGCAGGGCAACGCTGTGCCAGCTGCTGCACTGGCTGGCCACCGGCCGCGTGCAGCCGCAGGCGCTTGCCGATGTGTACCAGGACGCCATCGAACGGCTGAATCCCACCTTGAACGCGTATGTGGATCTTCGCGCCAGCCTGATCCAGGAGCAGGCGCTCGCCGCCGACCGTCGCCGCCGCGATGGCGTGATGGGTCGCTTGGACGGTATCCCGCTGGCGATCAAGGATAATTTCGATGTGGCCGGCTTTCCGACGCGGGCCGGCATGCGCCGGCGCAAGGCGATCGCGGACAACGATGCCCATGTGGTCTCGCGCCTGCGTGCCTCGGGCGCCGTGCTGCTCGGCAAGACGAATATGGACGAGGGCGCGCTTGGCCTGGTCACCGACAATCCGCACTATGGCGCGACGCACAATCCGCATCGTCATGGTTATACGGCGGGCGGGTCGTCCGGCGGCGCGGCCGCGGCCGTGGCGGCGGGCCTGGCGGTCGCGGCGATCGGTTCGGACAGCCTGGGGTCGATCCGGGTACCGGCCAGCTATTGCGGCGTGTATGCGCTCAAGCCCACCCATGGCGAGATCTCCGCGCGCGGCCTGGTGCCGGCGGCGCGCCGGCTCGATGCGGTAGGCCTGCTGGCGCGCAGCGTCGACGACCTGACCGTGCTGCTGCAGATGCTTGCCGGTTACGACGCCGACGATGCGCGTTCCCGCCGTCGACGCGTGGCGTTCTCGCCGCCGGACTGGGAGCCGGGCCATCTGCGCGCCGGCCTGTTGCCGGACCTGGCCGCGGTCGGCGTGCAAGCCGATGTCATCGAGGTGTTCGAGGCGGCGTTGGCGAAGTTGCCGGGCGAACTCGGCGAGCGGCGCCTGGTGGATTTCTCCGACTGGGATTTCGCCCGCACCCGCCGGGCCGGCCTGTTGTTGATGGAAGCGGAAATGATCAGCACGTTCGCCGAGGAACTGGCGGACGAGGCCTATCCGGTGTCCACGCGTTTCCGCGAGATGCTGTCCTTTGCCGAGCGCAAGTCCGCCGCCGACTACGCGGTGGCCGATCGCGTGCTCGACGCGGCGACCCTGAAAATGCGCCGGCTGTTTGCCCAGGTCGACGTGCTGATCCTGCCGACGACCTCGCAGGGCGCGTTCCCGCTGGACGGTCCCGTGCCCTCATCGCAGGCCGACCTGTGCAGCTTCGCCAGCCTCGCCGGCTGCCCGGCGGTCAGTATCCCGATGGGCACGCTGCCCGACGGGATGCCGATCGGCATGCAGCTGGTCGGCGCGCGTGGCTCGGACCTTCGCTTGCTGGAACTGGCCGCGGTATGCGCCTCGTCGCTGGATGCGGAGCCGGTCTATCCGGTGGAAATGGTCACCGCCTGAGGGCGCGATGAGGGATCTTTTCGCCGCGCCCTGGGAGACCCTGGAACTGCCGGGCGCGGAGGTGACGCTTTGCCGGGAATGGCTCGGCGCGGCGGACGCCGATGCGCTTTTCGCGCAACTGCGCAGCGAGACCGACTGGGAGGTCCATCGCATCCGCGTCTTCGGCCGCGAGGTCGATTCGCCCCGGCTGAGTTCTTGGATCGGCGATGCCGATGCGGTCTATACCTATTCGCGTACGCGGTTCGTGCCGCGGCCCTGGACCGATACCTTGAATGGCCTGCGCGCGCGGGTCGAGCAGGCCTGCGGCGCGCGCTTCAACAGCGTGCTGGCGAACCTGTATCGCGATGGCAAGGATTCGATGGGCTGGCATAGCGACGATGAGGCTGCGCTTGGCGTGCGGCCGGTGATTGCTTCGGTGAGCCTTGGCGAGCGCAGGCGGTTTCGCTTCCGCGACCGGCGCGATCGTAAAGTGAGCGTCATCGAGTTGGGCCATGGCAGCCTGTTGCGCATGGCCGGCGATACCCAGGCGCTGTATCAGCACGATCTGCCGAAGGCGCGCGCCGTCGATGGCGCGCGGATCAATCTTACGTTTCGGTATGTAAAGCCGCTTTGATCCTTGGCAGCAGCGCATCCACGAGAGCGGGCTTCAAGGCTTTCCGGACCCCTCGCGCCGTGCCTGCGACAGCCGCAGGCCGTTCTCGATCAGGCCATAAGCGACTTTCAGTGAGGTGCGATCCTGCTCGCAGCGCGGCAAGCTGGATGCCGCCAGGGCTTTGATGTAGGTCATCGCGGCGACCAGGTAGGTTTCGATATCGATGTCGGGATCGTCGATGGCGACGCTGGGTGGCCATGGCCAGGCGACCTTGCCGCGGCTGCGCATGTCGCGAACGACCCGTGCGATGGACGCCGTGGTCACGCGGGCAAAGCGGGGGTTCGTTGCTTCAGGCACGCTCATCACCATGCCCTGTCGTGCACCGCCTGCCGCTGCAGGCAGAGCAGGAGGCGTGCATTGGCGACCAGCTCAGGCAACACGCGCAGGGACAGCCTGGTGTTGGGATGGGGGTTGGGTGTGCTCGATTCGATGATGCTGACCATATCCAGCATATGGGTGATGCAGGCGTCGAGGGCTCGTTCGGGGTAACTGTAGTCGTCGTCGGGAAGGCAGCGTCCGCACACGCAGTGGGGAGCGGCCGGGGCTTGGTTGCCGATATGGAACAAGGCCTGCCCGAACGCGGGCGTCGTGGTTGGATCGGGTGGTTCAGTGACGGTCATCGCGGCTCCCGGTGGAAGACCGCCAGCCCGCGTCGGTGCGGGTGGCGGGCGTGCCAGGGTAGAAAGACCGGTCAATTCCGTATCGGAAAACCCGGCAAGGCCGAAGCCTTCCCGACACGCCCGCCATAGAGATTATGGCAGCGGGGCACCGCAACGCATAAAAAAAGCGCTGTCGACGCCTTTTCAGCACCGACCACATTACTGAACGGGCTTTCTACACCCGGTCGCCGTTTTTTGCGGCGACGCCGAAAGCATGCGTCGAAGGGTAAAAAAGGAAAATAGGAATAGCCCTACATTGGGGCTGGCGATCGCCGAGCGGCGAAAATCCATTGCATCGCCACTGGATCCCAGCCTTCGCTGGGATGACGTAGAGGGGTGGGAAGGTCCTTGGGGTGCTCACCCTTCGGGCCGGCTTCGCTGTTCTTGGTCGCTTCGCTCCCGGCGTCCAGCCTTCGCTGGGATGACGGTGAGGGGAATGAAACCCGAGGGCCTTCCCACCCCCTCTACGTCATCCCAGCGAAGGCTGGGATCCAGTGGCGGTGCGAATGGTTATCGCGGCGCCCGGCCCGGGTCCGGCCGCGAAGCGGCCTGCTCGATCGTCCACGCCACCATCTGTGCCGACAAGGCATCGCTGGCCTGGCCGAAGGCGACGATCACCTGCGGGATTTCTTTTCCGGCCGCCGGCTGGGTGACGGTGAATGTGCGGGAGGCCAGGATGTACTCGGTGCGCGCGTCGACCAGCCGCGCGTCGTAACGGATCACCACCACCGGGGCACCCTGGCGATACTCGGACTGGAAGGCGCGCAAGTCGCCGCCGAGTTCGAAGTCGGCGTGGAGATTGTCCTCGTCGGTACTGAGTTTCGCGATGCGGCCATCGTCGCGGAACGCATCGAGGATGCGGTCGCGGAGCAGGCTGGGCACGCTGTCGCTCCAGCGCGATCCTTTATAAGCGGTGATCACGTTCGTCTCGGGTACCACGGCGACCCGCGTGCCCTCGAGCGTACGGGGCGTCGCAGGCGCTGCCACCCTTAACGCCAGGTTCGTCGGTGCCGCCGTGGCGGCGGGCAGCGGCGTGGCTGGCAACAGGTAAATGTTCGGCGTCTCGGCCTTGGGCAGCACCGAGCATGCGGCGAGGGCGAGGATGGCGATGGGAACCAGCGCGCGCAATGGCCTCATGGCGTGAACTCCTTCGTGCGGTCGCGGCCGAGCAGGTAGCCGGTGGGATTGTCGTCGAGTCGTCGGGTGATCGAATGCAGCTGGACCAGGGTGGCGCGTAGTTCGCGGATCGCCGGCCCGAGATTGCCCAGGCCCTGGGCGCCGCCGTTCAGCGCATCGCTGTTGTCGTTGAGCAGCCGGTCGATATTGGCGGTGGCGCGTTCGAGCGAAGCCATCGAGCGCTCCGCGCTGTCCAGGGTGGCCTTGCCCTGCACATTGACCAGGCCGCTGGCGTTGTCGAGCAACTGGTCGGCCTTGGCCAGGGTCACGTTCGCCTGCTTGCTGGCGACGGCGACCTGCTGCAGCAACTGGCGGATGTCCTCGCGCTGGTCGGCGATCACCCCGGTGGTGCGCTCCAGGTTGTCCAGGGTGTGCTCGATGTGTTTCAGGTTCGCCGGGGAGAGCAACTGGTTCGCGCTGTTGGCGACCTGGGCGATATTGGTGACGAGGTCCTCGCCGCTGGCCAGCAGCTTCGTCAGCGGCGAGGGATCGGCGACGATCACCGCGACCTGGCCGTCCTTGCCGACCAGCAACCTGCTGCCCGGCGAGCCACCCGACAGCTGGATGATGACGATGCCGGTGATGCCGGTCAGGGCCAGCTTGGCATGGGTGTCTTCTTTAAGCGGTGTGTCGCCGCGCACGCGGATACGCGCGATCACCCGCCGCTGGTCCTGCGGATCCAGGCTGAGCTTGCGCACGTCGCCGATGCGGATGCCGTTGTACTGCACCGGTCCGCCCTGCGAGAGGCCGGTCACCGCCTCGTTGAACACGATGTCGTATTCGAAGAATTCCCGCTCGGAACTCGCCTTGACCAGCCAGATACCGAAGGCCAGGGCGCCGAAAACGACGATCACCGCGAACAGGCCGATAACTACATGGTGGGCACGGGTTTCCATCACTTCATCTCCGGATGCAAGGCAGCCGATTGCTGGGCCGCGCGACCGCGCGGTCCGTGAAAATAGGCCTGGACCCAGGCATCGTCGGTGGCCGCGACCTCGTCGATCGGCGCGGCGGCGAGGACGCGGCGCTGCGAGAGCACCGCGACCCGGTCACAGGTGGAATAAAGCGTGTCCAGGTCGTGGGTGACCAGGAACACGGTAAGCCCCAGCGCATTGCGCAAGGTCACCAGCAGGCTGTCGAAGGCCGCCGCGCTGATCGGGTCGAGCCCGGCGGTCGGCTCGTCGAGGAAGAGGATTTCCGGGTCGAGGGCCAGCGCGCGCGCCAGCGCCGCGCGCTTGATCATGCCGCCGGACAGCTGGGAGGGAAACTTGTTGGCCGAGTCGCGCGGCAGGCCGACCAGGGCGAGCTTCACGTCCGCCAGCATCTGTGCCTCGTCGCGGGTCAGGCCGGCGTGCTCGACCAGGGGCAGGGCGATGTTCTCGGCCACGGTCAGCGACGAGAACAGCGCACCGCTCTGGAACAGCACGCCGAAACGGCGCTCGACCCGCGAGCGGCGTTCCTCCGGAAGCGTCAGCAGGTCCTCGCCGAACACGCGCACGCTGCCGGCGGTCGGCCTGACCAGGCCGATGATGGTCCGGAGCAGGACCGACTTGCCGGTGCCCGAGCCACCGACCACGCCGAGGATCTCGCCGCGATAGACATCGAGGTCGAGGTTCTCGTGGACGACCTGTTCGCCGAAGCGATTGAACAGGCCGCGCACCTGGATCAGCACCTCGCGGGCGGGTGCGCTGGCGGCGGCGACGGCGTTCACCAGCCCATCTCCATATAGAAGAGTGCGGCGACCGCATCCATCAGGATCACCACGAAGATCGACTGCACCACGCTCGAGGTGGTGTGCTCGCCGACCGACTGCGCGCTGCCGCTGACCTTGAAGCCCTCCATGCAACCGATCACCGCGATCAGGAAGGCGAAGACCGGCGCCTTGGCGATGCCGACCAGGAACTGGCGTACCTGGATGTCGGCACGGAACAGGTTGATGAACATCGTCGGGGTGATATCCAGGGTGGTGAAGCAGACCAGGGCACCACCGACGATGCCGGCGATCATCGCCAGGAAGGTAAGCAGGGGCAGGGAGACCAGCAGGGCGAGCACGCGCGGCAGGACCAGCAACTCGATCGGGTCCAGGCCCAGTGTGCGGATCGCGTCGATCTCCTCGCGCGCCTTCATCGAGCCGATCTGCGCGGTGAAGGCGCTGGCGGTCCGCCCAGCCAGCAGGATCGCGGTCAACAGCACGCCGAACTCACGCAGGAAGGCGAAGCCGATCAGGTCGATCGTATAGACGCTGGCGCCGAAGTCGGCCAGCACGGTCGAGCCGAGGAAGGCGATCACGGCCCCGACCATGAACGACAGCAGGGTCACGATCGGCACCGCGTCCAGCCCGGTCTGCTCGATGTGCGCGACCAGCGAGGTCATGCGCCAGCGCCGTGGAAAGGGCAGGACGCGGGCGAAGGTTTCCAGGACCAGGCCGATGAAGGCAAGCAACTTGCGCGTCTGCCGCCAGAACTCGTCCACCGCGCGGCCGATCCGTTCGAGCAGGACGATGATCGCGGGGCGCGCATCGACCGGCGCCGGTTTGCAGTACGTCGCCAGCGCGTCGCCGACGGTGCGCAGCAGCGCCTGGCGCGCCGGCGGCAGTTGTGGATCGGCGGCGAGCCGGGCCAGCCGTTCGGCGCCCAGCAACTGCGCGAGCAGGGACGCACCGGCGGTATCCAGTCCGGCGATGCGGTCCAGGTCGACGGGCGCGGCAGGGTCGAGTTTCGGTCTCAGCAACACGATATCGCGGCGCAGCGCGTCGTAGTGCGCCAGCGTCCAGTCGCCCGCGAGTTGCAGGCGTGGCGGCGTCTGTGCGTTGTCCAGTCGGGCAGATCCCGGGGCGGTCTCCATGGATGGGAAGGCTATCAGGACTTGATGACATGGCGCTTGGATTGGCTTGCCATGCCGTCGATAATGGTCGTTTCCCCGCCCCCAGGTTGTCGACATGACCGATAAGACCGTTCTCAACGCCACCCACCGCGAGCTTGGCGCGCGCATGGTCGACTTCGGCGGCTGGGACATGCCGATCGCCTATGGCTCGCAGATCGAGGAGCACCACGCCGTCCGCGGCGACGCCGGCATGTTCGACGTCTCGCACATGACCGTGGTCGACCTGACCGGCGAGCGCACCCGCGACTTCCTCCGCCGCCTGGTCGCCAATAACGTCGACAAGCTGGCCAAGTCCGGCAAGGCGCTCTACACCTGCATGCTGAACGACGACGGCGGCGTGATCGACGACCTCATCGTTTATTTCCTGCGCGAGGATTTCTTCCGCCTGGTGGTCAACGCGGCCACCCGCGCCAAGGACCTCGCCTGGATCGGGAAGCAGGCGGCCGCCTTCGGCGTCAGCGTCCGGGAGCGGCCCGAGTTCGGGATGATCGCCGTGCAGGGACCGAACGCGCGCGAGAAAGTGCTCTCCCTGCTGCCCGAGGAAACCCGCGCGCGGGCCGCCAAGCTGGGCAAGTTCGCCGCGATCGAGGGCGAAGGCCCCGACGGCATGCCGCTGTTCATCGCACGCACCGGCTATACCGGTGAGGACGGTTTCGAGATCGTCGTGCCGGAATCGCGCACCGTGGAACTGTGGACGCGTCTTCACGCGGCCGGCGTCGCGCCGGCGGGTCTGGGCGCGCGCGATACCCTGCGCCTCGAGGCGGGCATGAACCTCTATGGACAGGACATGGACGAAACCGTCACGCCGTGGGAAGCCGGGCTGGCCTGGACGATCTCGCTGGACGAGGGGCGTGACTTCATCGGTCGCGGCGCGCTGGAAAAGCAGAAGGCCGCGGGCGTGCCGACCACCATGGTCGGCCTGGTCCTCGACGAGAAGGGCGTGCTTCGCCACGGCCAGAAAGTGCTGACGGCGAACGGCGAGGGTGAAATCCTCTCCGGCAGTTTCGCGCCGACGCTGAACCGCGCGGTCGCCTTCGCCCGGATCCCGGCCGGGGAGCCGGGCGACGTGCGGGTCGACATCCGCGGCCGCGAGGTCCCCGTGCGCGTCGTCAAATATCCGTTCGTGCGCGACGGCAAGGCGCAGGACGGCATCGCCGGCTGAGCCGCCGCGCCTTCGCTTGCCGTTCCTTAGTACAATTCGCCGACACCACCGGCACACCCACGTCGAACGCACCCCTTAGGAGCCCCCCATGAGCGAGATTCCCGGCGATCTGAAATTCCTCAAGTCCCACGAATGGGCGCGCATCGAAGACGACGGCCTGATCCGCGTCGGCATCTCCGATCATGCGCAGGCCCAGCTCGGCGACCTGGTCTACGTGGAACTGCCGGAAGTCGGCGCCCATGTGCAGGCCGGCACCGGCACGGCCGTGGTCGAGTCGGTCAAGGCCGCGTCGGACATCTACTCGCCGATCTCCGGTGAGGTCGTTGCCGTCAACGAAGCGCTGAGCGACAAGCCGGAAACGATCAACGAGGACGCCTACGGCGACGGCTGGATCTTCCTGGTCCGCGCCGACAACAACGCGGACATGGACGAGCTGCTCGACGCCGACGCCTATGGCGAACTGGTCGAGAACGAAGACCACTGAAACCTTCCCTTGTTCTTCACACACCGGCCGCTCGCGCGGCCGGTGTCGTGTCCGGGCGTCAGAATTCCGACGGCGGCGGGCGCGATCGGCCGACACGCGACCTGAGGTGCCGTTGGACATGCCGCGTTTGGATTCGACGGTCGCCGTCGATGTCGATCGAGGCGCGCACGATGTCGACGACGCGCACGCGATCCGGGAGATCTTGCAGGCGTCGATCGATCCTTCGACCGACCTCGCGACGACCGTCGATCGACGTCGTTCGACACCCCGAAAGTCGTCCGGAGGGTGTTCGGAGGTCCGCGAACGCCCTCCGGCGAAAATTTTTTTTGCCCCCCGGTAGCCTACCGTTCATCGCCGCGCGACCCCCCTTCGGGGCCTCGTTGGCGAGCTGCGATCGGTGGCGCGGTTGGCACATGCAGCCCCTGCGTGGATTATCCGGACTGTTGCGGAAATGCCATATTTAAAGGGGTTTTATGCATGTTCCTGTAACGTTATCGATTATCAATTTGGACGTCCAAATGTTCCATGCATGCGTCGTTGATAATCGTCCGGGGGTGTCCGGCGGCGCTCCGGGGGTCCCGTAAAGAGTATGCAACGCCTTAATTTCATGACTAAAATTTATTGACACCGAGTATGTTCAGGAATAGCTTTTGCGACAATCGATGGGGAACGGGTGATATGGGAAGCGCAAAATTCATCAAGGCATACGTCGAACATGGTTCCAAAGCGGGAGCGGTACGCAAGATCACTGTCTCGATTCCGCTGCATGTGTTGCGACTGTTGTCGGATGAACGCACTCGCCGCCAGGTGAACAATTTGAGGCATGCCACGAACAGCGACCTGCTGGTCGAGGCCTTCCTCCACGCTTTTACTGGGCAACCACTGCCAACTGATGAGGAGCTGAGACGAACCATGGCTACAACCAAGAAATCCACTGCCAAGAAGTCGGCGGCCAAAAAGGCCGTCAAGAAGTCCGCCGCTAAGAAAGCGTCGACGAAGCGCCCGGTCGCCAAGAAGGCCGCCGCTCGCAAGACGGCCCGTAAGCCGGCGGCGAAGAAAGCCGTAAAGAAGACTGCCCGCAAGGCTGCCAAGAAGGCACCGGCGAGGAAGGTAGCGGCCAAGAAGGCCGTCAAGAAGGCTGTTAAGAAAGCTGCACCGCGCAAGGCCGCCCGCAAGGCCGCCCCGCGCAAGGCAGCGGCCAAGAAGGTCGCAGCTGCCAAGGTGGTTCGCGCCACCAAGGCTTCCAAAGCTAAGTAATCGCTCTACCGCTACACGCAATACCTATAAGAAAAGCAAGGCTTCACTGAATTATTCCCCCGCGGTGCCCAGCGCGGGGGGACACTTCCGAAGAGATTTCGCCCCGACCATCGTGTCGGGGTTTCTCGTTTCTGGGGGCAAGAAATCAGGATCTGAGTGAGCAGTGGATAAGGAGAACGGGGATCAGCGTTCCCTGCTCAGCCAAGGGGTAAGAAAAAGTCCGGGTCTGGACCCCGCCCTTTATTGCAGTTACCTTTCATCCATCCGCGCTGCACGGGTCGGGGGGCCGCCGTGCTTCAAGCCATAAGGGGGCGCGGGTATCTGCGAACCTCAGCTGCGAGTGACCATGGATACCCGAAATACTTCTCTAGCACGCCATAGCGTGCGCGGTGCCGCGCGCCCCGCCGTGCTCGGCGTCGCCGTCATCGTCGCCTTGCTGGCCCTGGCCGCATGGTTCCTTATCGTCAAGCCGCACCAGGACGCGATGCAGGCCGCCAACGGCGACACCGCCGCGGCGGCCAACGCGGCCAAGGCCAAGGCGACCGCGCCGGCGAACGTCGAGGCGCTCAGCGTCGAGCAGCTGCTCACCGAGGCGCGCACCGCGATGAACGAGCAGCGCCTGCTGGCGCCGGCCGGCAACAACGCTTTCGAGTTCTACCTGAAGGCGCTGGAGAAGCAGCCGGGCAACACGGTGGCCGCCGATGCCCTGCGCGAGACCTTCCCGTTCGGCGCGACCAGCGCCGAGCAGGAGATCAACCAGCGCGACTTCAACGAAGCGCAGCGCGAGATCGATCTGCTGGCCAGGGCGGACCCGGAGAACTACACGCTGACCATCCTGCGCTCCAAGCTCGATGCCCAGCGCAAGACGCTCGACCGCGAGCAGCAGCAGGCGCTCGACCAGCAGCAGAAGGCGCAGCTGGCCCAGCAGCAGAGCGCGGCGGCGAAGGTGCAGGCCGATCAGCAGGCCGCCGAGCAGCAGCGCGTGGCCGCGCAGCAGGCGCAGGCCGCGCGCGTCGCCCAGCAACAACAGGCGGCCGCGGCGATCACCGCGCCCAAGCCGGTGGCAAAGGCGCCCGAAGCCAACAACAGCGACGCCGCGATCAACGACGCGATCCTGACCAAGAAGGTCCCGCCGCGCTATCCGACGGCGGCCCTGCGCGCGAACCAGGAAGGCTGGGTCGACGTCGAGTTCACCGTCGACGGCGGCGGCAAGGTCGGCGGCGTGAACATCGTCGACTCGCAGCCGAAGCACGTCTTCGATCGCGCCGCGGTCGACGCGGTCAGCCGCTGGGAATTCCAGCCGGCGACCCGCAATGGCGAGGCGATGCCGGTGACGATGCGTCGTCGGATCCTGTTCCAGCTGGGTCGATAATTCCGCGTCTGCCTTCAAAATCGCAACGCATCGCCACTGGATCCCGGCCTGCGCCGGGATGACGAATAGGTGGGTTTCCGTCATCCCGGCGCAGGCCGGGATCCAGTGACGACGCGATCGGTTTTCGCGGAGCCTACTTCTTCTTTTTCTTCTTAGGCGCTGCTTTCGTCTTCGCCGGTGCGGCCTTGGCCGGCGCCCGTGCCGGCCCTTCGATCTGCGCCCAGTCCTGGTGCGGCAGCCCCAGCATGCTATCGAGCACCATCGGCATCAGCCCGACGGGCACGGGGCTCGGTGCGTTCCACATGGTGACCACGCCGGCGTGGTATTTGGGGAAGAAGCCGATCATCGTCCGGTAGCCCTCGACGGCGCCGGCGTGGAAGATCAGGGTTTCGCCGCCGTAGGTGAAGACGCGCCAGCCGAGCGCGTACTCGGCGTCGGTCAGGCGGGCGCGGCGCCATGGTGTCGAGCGCAGTTCGACCGGGGTGGCCACTTCCGGCGCATGCAGCACTTCCAGCAGGGGCGAGGGCAGCACGTCGGGGCGCGCGCCCATCTGTGCCATCAGCCACTGCTCCATGTCGCGCAGGCTGGCGTTGACGCCGGCGGCCGGAGCGACGCGGTAGTAATTCTCCTTCGGTTCGAACGGCGTCCAGTGCCCGGGACCTCCACGGTGCGGGCCGTGCCCAGCTCTTGCTCGCCTCGAGCGCCTCGCGTCCATAGGTGGCCGTGGTCATGCCCAGCGGATTGAAGAGGCGCCGCTCGACCTGGCGGTAGAAGAAGTCGCCGGTCTGCGCGTAGACGATGTCGCCGATCATGCTGAAGGCGACGTTCTGGTAGCCGTAGCACTGGCCGACGCCGCAGCTGAGGTCGACCTCGTCCAGCTTGCGGACCAGCTCCTCGTAGGAAATATCGTCCTCGAGCATCCGGTCGTAAGTATTTTTCGGCAGGCCCAGGCGCTGGCCGAGGATGTCGCGCACCGTCGCCTTCTGCGCCGCGTCCATGTCCTTGAGCTTGAAGTAGGGCAGCACGTCGACCAGCTTGGTGTCCCAGCTCATCTGGCCGTCGCGGACCAGGATCCCGGTCAGGGCGGTGGCGAAGGCCTTGGACAGCGAGGCCAGGCGGAACACCGTCTCGGGCGTGGCCGGTTCATGCGTCTTCGCATCGGCATAGCCGATGCTGCGCTCGAACACGACCTTGTCGTCGACGACGACCGCGGTGACCAGGGCGGGCACCGCATCGCGCTTCTCCACTTCGTCCAGCCACTGCTTATAGGCCTCGGTCATCGCGCGCACGCGCTCGGCCGGCAGGTGTTCCGCGGTCGGGTCGGCGTGCACCACCGGAGGCTTTGCCGGCGGCGGTGGATGCTGGACGTTGCTCTGGGCGGCGTGGAGGGCGAATGCCGGGAGGGCGCTGGCAAGCAGGAAGGCAAAACGAAACAGCATGCGTGGTCTCACGGCTTGAGGCTGGAAAGCTCGTCCGGGCGGGGGGAGGTCCGGGCGAACCCTGGCGGTCATTGTCTGTGACTTGATCGCGCGCCACAACGAGCAGATTGCTGCGTTCACGAAGATAATTTTGCGGCGGTGCCGCATGCTAGGCTTGCCGCGGATTTCGCCGGGAACACCCATCGTGACGATACCGGGATACTTGCTCATGTCCGCCAACGAAGCGCGCGGGTGAACCTCCCCCGCCAGGTGGCCCGCGGCGAGGTGCCGGCGCTGGTCCTTTCCGGGCTGGCGTTCTTCTTCATCCTCACCGCCTATTACATCGTGCGGCCGGTGCGCGACCAGCTGAGCGGCGCCGTCGGCTCGACTTCGCTGCCGCTGTTCTACGCCATCACCCTGGCCGCGATGCTGCTGCTGACGCCGCTGTTCGGCTGGCTGGTATCGCGCTTTCCGCGGCGCAAGCTGCTCGGCTGGAGCTATGGGTTCTTCATTCTCTGCCTGGTCGGCTTCATTCCCGCCTTCGTCGCCCAGGACCGGATCGGCGCACGCGCGCTGGGCACGGTGTTCTTCGTCTGGGTCAGCGTGTTCAACCTGTTCGTGGTCTCGCTGTTCTGGAGCTTCATGGCCGATGTCTTCGACAGCGGCCAGGCACGCCGGTTGTTTCCGCTGATCGCACTGGGCGGCATGGGCGGTGCGCTGTTCGGTCCGACGGTGACCTCGCTGCTGGTGAATATCCTGGGTGTCGCGCCCTTGCTGGTCGTCTCGGCGATCACCCTCAGCCTGGCCCTGGCGCTCCTGTTGAAGCTGTCCACGCGCGGGGACATCCGTCACGGCGCCGACGGGAGCGAGGCGGCGATCGGTGGTTCGCTATGGGCCGGTATCCGCGACGCGTGGTCGCAGCCTTTCCTGCGCTACATGGCCATACTGATGCTGCTCAGCGACGGCATCGGCACCCTGGCCTATGCGCTGGTTGCCGACTATGCCAAGGCGAACTTTCACGACAACGCCGCACGCACGGCGTTCTACGCGCATCTGGACCTGGCCATCAACCTGCTCGGCGCGCTGATGCAGCTGACCGTGACGCGCTGGCTGCTGGTCCGCTTCGGCGCGGGCTGGGGCCTGGTGCGTGCCCTCGCTCGTCAACCTGGCCTTGTTGCTGGTGGTCGCGGCGTTCGGCGCGATCGACATCCGTCTCTTCGGCTTCGTCGTGCCGCTACTGGCGATCATGCAGGTGGTCACCCGCGGTACGGCTTATGGCATGACCAAGCCGGCCAGCGACGCACTCTATACGCGAGTGGCGCGCGAGGCACGTTACAAGGGCAAGAACTTCATCGAGACGGCGGTCTGGCGCTTCGGCGATCTTGTCGTCACCAGCGGTGTGAACCTGCTGCACGGGGTCGGCGTCGGCCTGGCCGGACTGGCCATGATCTGTGCCGGCTTTTCCGGCATCGCGGCCTACGTCGGCCGGCGCGCGGGGACGGCGCCGGACCTGTTGCCCGAGCGCCGCGACACGCCGACCGCCTGAGCGGTATTCGCTCAGCTGGCGATATAGCGCTGCAGCTGTTCGATTTCCTCCGCCTGCTCGTCGATCGTCGCCTTGACCAGGTCGCCGATCGAGATCACCCCGACCACTTTCTCGCCCACGACCACCGGCAGGTGGCGGATGCGGCTGTCCGTGCAAAGACGCATGCACTCGGCCACGGTTGCCTCCGGTCCGACGGTGAGCACGCTGACGCTCATGATCTCGGCGACCGCGGTCTGCGCGGACGAACGTCCCTGCAGGATGACCTTGCGGGCGTAGTCGCGTTCGGAAATGATCCCGGCGAGTTTCTCGCCCTTCATCACGATCAGGGCACCGACGCGGCGCTCGGCCATGTGCTTGATCGCCTCCAGCACCGGTACTTCCGGGGCGATGGCGAAAATCTCGCTACCCTTCGATTCCAGCAGATGCTTGACCTGACGCATTGCCTGACCTCCTTGCGGCCGCGGGATGGCCGCAGATGTCAGTGAGTCTAGCGCCGCCCCTCACGGGAAGGGTAATCGGCAGGTGAATCCGCCCGGCGCGGTCGCCAGGCAAGGCATCCTCGATGAAGTACAGCGGCCGCTGCTTGCTCTCCGCATAAGTCCGGCCGATGTATTCGCCGATCACGCCGAGGGCCAGCAATTGCACGCCGCCAAGGAACAGGATCACCACCATCAGGGTCGGGTAGCCGCGCACGGCGTCGCCCCATAGCAAGGCCTTGACGATCACCCACAGCCCGTAGAGAAAGGCGATGAGGGCGGCGCTGACGCCGAGCCAGGTCGCCAGCCGGAGCGGCGCGACCGAGAACGAGGTGATCCCTTCGACGGCGAGGTTCCATAGCCGCCAGTAGTTCCATTTGGTCGTACCGGCCCTGCGCGGCTCGCGGTCGTAGACGATGGCGGTCTGGCGATAGCCGATCCAGGCGAACAGCCCCTTCATGAAGCGCTGGCGCTCGCGCAGGCCGCGCAGCGCACTCACCGCGCGCCGCGAAAGCAGGCGGAAGTCGCCGGTATCGCGCGGCACGGCGGTATCGGAAAGCCGCTCCATGACACGATAAAAGGCCGCCGAGGTGAGCTTCTTGAAGCGGCTTTCGCCGGCGCGCTCGCCGCGGGTGGCGTAGACGACGTCGAAGCCTTCGTGCCAGCGCGCGATCATCGCCGGGATCAGCTCGGGCGGATCCTGCAGGTCGGCGTCAATGACGATCGTCGCGTCCGCCTCGATACGGTCCAGTCCGGCGGTCAGCGCGGCTTCCTTGCCGAAGTTGCGCGACAGGCGCACGGCGCTCACGCGCGGGTCGGCGGCGGCCAGTTGCCCCAGCAGGCGCCAGGTATCGTCGGCGCTGCCGTCGTCGATATAAAGCACGCGCGCATCCATCGCCAGGCCATCGAGCACCGCGCCCAGGCGCTGCTGGAATGCCTCGAGCACGGCTGCCTCGTTGTAGGCGGGGACGACTATGGCCAGACTGCTCATTCGCTCAATATCCTTTTGGTCGCGGGGGATCGCGCTCGGTAATGTAAGCCGGCCCGCCGAGCTGACCCATCTGCTGCTGGATCCATGTGGCGCGGCGCAACACGTAGGCGCTTGGCCGGTCGGCGCGCAGCCGCTGCGGGTTCGGCAGCACCGCGGCGAGGCGTGCCGCCTGCGCCGCCGACAGCCGCGACGGCGGCGCGCCGTAGAACGCGTCGCTGGCGGCGCCGACCCCGTAGATGCCGTCGCCAAGCTCGACGATGTTCATATAGACCTCGAGGATCCGCTGCTTCGGCCAGGTCAGCTCGATCAACACGGTGAAATACGCCTCCAGGCCCTTGCGGACGAAGCTGCGGCCGTTCCACAGGAACAGGTTCTTCGCCGTCTGCTGGCTGATCGTGCTGGCGCCACGCAGGCGCTTGCCCTCGTCGGCGGCATCGATCGCATCCTGGATCGCATCGACGTCGAAGCCATGGTGGAACGGAAATTTCTGGTCCTCGCCGGCCACCATCGCCAGCGGTACCAGCGGCGTCACCTGGCTCCAGCCGACCCAGCGATGCTGGAAATGAAAGTTCTTCTCACCCTCGACCAGGGCGGCGACCCGACGCTCCATCATCATCGCGCTGGTCCACGGCGGGATGAAGCGCAGGGCGAACACCACCAGCCAGCTGAGCGCGACCCAGGCGAGCAGGCCCAGGCCGGCGAGGCGCCACAGGCGGGACCACAGCGTTCGGGGGCGTTGGCGCATGGGATCGACGGTGGGAGGGTGGCGGCAGTATAAGGGGCGCGGAACGGGGAGCGTTGCTCCCTGTTCCCCGTTCCCCGTTCCCTGCGTCAAACTTGCATCTCCGCCGAGGGCCCCAATTTCGTCCCTCTGCCCTGGAGGTTTGCCGTGATTGAACCGATTGTCGAACAAGTGCCCGTCGACGACGTGCTGCATCGCTTCATGCTCGAGCGCGCCGGCGTGCGCGGCGTGCTGGTGCGCCTCGGCGCCAGCTGGCGCGAGGTCGCCTCGCGCGCGGAATATCCCGAGGCCCTGCGCGACCTGCTTGGCGAGAGCCTGGCGGCAAGCGCTCTGTTGACCGGCAATATCAAGCTTCAAGGTTCATTGTCGCTGGAGTTCCGCAGCAGCGGGCCGCTGCGCCTGCTGTTCGCCGAATGCAGCGACGACGGCCGCCTGCGTGGCCTGGCGCGCTGGGAAGACCCGCTGCCCGAGCCGCTGGAGCTGTCGAAGCTGCCCGACTCGCTGCTTGCCATCACCATCGGCCACGCCGAGCGTGGCCAGCGCTACCAGGGCCTGGTCGACCTGAATGCGCCGACCGTGGCCGGCGCGATCGAAAACTACTTCGTGCAGTCCGAGCAGTTGCCGGCGCGCATCCTGCTCGCCGCCGACGGCGACCGCGCGGTCGGCCTGATGCTGCAGGTGCTGCCGGGCGAGGGTGGCCATAGCGCCGCCGATGAGGACGAGGACGATGCCTGGGCGCGGGTCTGCGCGCTCACCGACACCCTGGGCGCGGAAGAGATGCTCGCCACCCGTCCGGAAGACCTGCTGTATCGCCTCTATCACGAGGAAACCGTGCGCCTGTTCGAGCCGCGTGAGCTGACCTTCGGCTGCGGTTGCTCGCGCGAGCGCGTCGAAGCGGTGCTGCGCTCGCTCGGTCGCGACGAAGTGGAAGCCGCGCTGGCCGCGCGCGACGGCGAGATCGAGGTGATCTGCGAATTCTGCGCCAGCCGCTACACCTTCGACGCCGTCGACGCCGAGCACGTCCTCAGCGAGTCGCAGGCCGTGGCGCCCCAGACCCTGCAGTGAGCGAACCATGTCCAGAACCAGTCCCAGCTCAATCAGTATTGCTCCGCACCGTGACAAGCCTCATCTGTCGAAGGGGCAAAAGGCGTTCAATACGTTAATCAAACAGATCGAAAAGCGGCGCGACAGACTGAGTTCCTGGGAGGCTGCCGTACCAGCGTTCCAGGAGAAATACCTGAGCGAGTTTGCCCCGCTCCAGCAAACCTCGATCGAGTTGAAGACCAGGCTGGTGCATTGCCTGGACGAGGCGCACGGCCAGAAGGGGCTGACCAAAGGCGAGCGACGCGTGATCGCGGATCTGATCGGCGCCCTGGCAGGAGGGTTGATTGCGGAGAACGATGATCCGGGGCTTAAAGCGATTTACGATCGATACAGCGATGTGGACTTTGACAGCGAAGTCGCCGTCGAGCTGGACGAGATGAAATCGGCATTTGAATCCATGTTTGGTATTGAGTTGGGCGACGATGTTGATATGAGTTCGCCCGACGACGTGTTGCAGCGCGTGCAAGAACACATGGAGCAGCGGAAGGCGCAGGAATCGCTCGAAGATCACGCCCAGGAAGCGCTTCGCGCCAAACGAAAGAAAACACCCAGGCAGCTCGCGGCAGAGGCGCGGGAGCACGCTGAGCGGGTCGAGCTGAGCCTGTCCATCCGCGAGGTCTATCGCAAACTGGCCAGCGCCTTGCATCCTGATCGCGAGACCGATCCGGAGGAACGTGCGAGAAAAACCTCCTTGATGCAGAGAGCCAACCAGGCGTATGGCAAGAACAGCCTGTTGCAATTGCTTGAATTACAGTTGGAGTTGGAGCACATCGATCAAAGCGCCATCAACAATATCGGCGAAGACCGGCTGAAACACTACAACAAGATCCTGAAGGAACAGGTCGGTGAACTCGACCAGGAAATCCAGCATGTCGAAAATGGATTCAGGCACAGCTATGGAATCTCGCCCTTCATCAAGGTGTCGCCGGGCACCATCATGCGCAATCTTGCCGCCGATATCGTCTTGCTGCAGGAGAGCCTCCACGCCATGGAAGACGACCTGCTCGTATTCGACGACATCAAGCAACTCAAGCGGTGGCTGAAGTCCGCGAAACGGTCGTTAGCCCCGCGAGATTTCGACGATCTGCTCTGGCAGTTGACCGACCCCCACTGAACCGTCCCAGGTGAAGCTGTAAAGTCCGTATCCCGGCGCACGCAGGCCGGCACGACGGCTCGCTCAGGCGCTGAGTTTCTTCGGGGCCTGCAGCCATTGCGAGGCCGGCGCCGGCTGGGCGAACAGGAAGCCCTGGCCGTAGCGGCAGCCGACCTGTTGCAGGGCCTGCTTCTGGGTTTCCGTCTCGATACCCTCGGCGATCACCTGCATGCGCAGCGAGTCGGCCAGGGCCTGGATCGCGCGGACCACGGCGGTGCTGTGGTTGTCGCCGTCGTGGGACAGCTCGATGATGAAAGAGCGGTCGATCTTCAGCGTCTCGATCGGATACTGGTGCAGGTAGCTCAGCGACGAATAGCCGGTGCCGAAGTCGTCCAGTGCGATGCCGACGCCGTGCGCGCGCAGGTTGTCCAGGATCCGCTTCACCTGCGCGGGGTTTTCCAGCAGCGCGCGCTCGGTTACTTCCACGCGCAGCGTCTTCGCCGGCATGTCGTGTTCGGTCAACAGGTCGAGCAGGCGCTGGTCGAGGTCGGGCGAGCGGAAATGGCTGCCGGACACGTTGATGCTGACAAAGCCTTCGTTGTGGGTCAGCGCGCGGGCCTGGCGGAAGACCTGTTCGAAGATCTGCCAGTCGATCGCCTCGGAGCAGCCGGTTTCCTCGGCGACCAGCAGGAAGTCGACCGGCGAGAGCAGGCCGCGCTCCGGATGGCGCCAGCGCAGCAGCGCCTCGTAGCCGACGATGCGGCCGTCGGACAGCTCGACGATGGGCTGGAAGAACGGCACGAATTCGTTGCGGGTCAGCGCGCGGCGCAGGTCGCCTTCCAGTTCCAGCAGCGACAACGCCTCGCGACGCAGGCGGTCGTCGAACACGGCGGCGCGATGGCGGCCCTCGTCCTTGGCGCGGTACATCGCCGAGTCGGCGTCGCGCAGCAATTCCTCGGGGCGCTGGTAGTCCGGCGAGGGCAGGGCGATACCGATCGATGCGGAGGTGAAGATCTCCTTCGCGCCGAGCCGGAACGGGGCCTGCAATTCGTCGATGATGCGTTCGGCGATCAGGGTCGCGCCGGCCGGATCGGCGATGCCTTCGGCGAGCACGGCGAACTCGTCGCCGCCAAGGCGGGCGACGACGTCGCGGGTCTTCAGGCAGGCGCGGATGCGCCCCCCGACCTGGAACAGCAGGTCGTCGCCGACCAGGTGACCGACCGAGTCGTTGATCACCTTGAATCGGTCCAGGTCGATGAACAGCACCGCGAACAGTTCATGCGGGCTGGCATGGTAATGATGCAGCGCCTGGTCGAGGCGCTGCAGCAGCAGGGTGCGGTTCGGCAGGCCGGTCAGCGAGTCGTGCAGGGTTTCGTATTTCAGCCGGCGCTCGACGCGCTCGCGTTCGGCGATCTGCTCGCGCAGGTCCCGGTTGGCCAGGGCCAGGGCGCGGGTGCGCTCGGTGACGCGGCGCTCGAGGCTGGCATAAGCCTGCTTCAGCGATTCGCTGGTGTGCTTGCGCTGCAGGGCATTGGCGATGTGGTAGCTGACGAAGGTCAGCAACTCCTGGTCGCGCGGGCTATAGGTGTGTTCCGGCGAGTAGCTCTGCACCGCCAGCACGCCCATCGAGCGCTCGCCCCAGATCAGCGGCACGCCGAGCCAGTGCAGCGAACGGGCGCCGGACTGCATGAGGATGTTCTCGCGATGGAGGCGATCGATCTCGTCGCGGTCGGCGAGCAGGGCCTTGCCGTTGCGCAGCACGAACTCGGTGAGGCCACGGCCGAGCGCGCGCGGTTCGCGCGAGCCGTCCAGTTCGTCCACCGAATACGGGAAGGTCAGCTTGCTCTGGTCTTCGCTGAGCAGGGCGATGTAGAAGTTGCGCGCATAGAGCAGGCCGCCGATGACCCGATGCACGGCGGCATAGAAATTCTCGATGCTGTCCGAGGTATTGGCCAGCTCGGCGATGCGGAACAGCGCCGACTGCAGCCGCTCGCCGCGCTGGCGCTGCAGGACCTGCTGGCGCAGCACGCGGTTCGCCTCGCGCAGCGCCGCGGTGCGCGTGGTGACGCGGCGTTCCAGTTCCTCATGCGCCTGGCGCCTTTCGAGCGCGGTCTGCACGTGCTGGGCGACGTAGGTCAGCAGTTCGCGGTCGTTGCCGGTGTAATGGGTGTCGTCGCGATAGCTCTGCACGACCAGGGCGCCGACCACTTCTTCGCCGCGCTTCATCGGCACGCCCAGCCAGTCCGCCGACGGCGGTCCGGCCCGGCGGTGCGGGCCTTCGATCTGGCTTTCCAGGTCGACGCTGGCGCCCATCATCGGGCTGCCGCTCTGCAGCAGATACCAGGTCAGGCTGTGCTCGATCTGCAATAACGGGGAGACCGCTTCAGGATCCGGGATGTCCGGGTCGATTGCGTCGACGAAATACGGGAAGCGCACCGTGTGGTTCTGCGCGTCGTACAGCACGATGTAGAAGTTTTCCGCGTACATCAGGCTGCCGACGATGCTGTGCAGCGAACTCATCATGTCCTGCATGTTGTGTTCGGCACCGGCCTGCTCGGCGATGGCGTAGAGCGCGCGCTGCAGCCGCTCGGCCAGCGCCAGGCGCGAGATCGCCTCGTAGAGGTTCGCCGTCTCGGAAAGCTGGCGCAGCCGCGCCCCGGCCAGCCGGCCGAGCCAGTCGATCGGCTCGCCCCAGGTGGCCGCGTCCGTCGATGACGTGGCAAGGTCGAGGATGCGGAGGGTCTGGGGGTCTTCGGCCAGGGCGAGATGCTGGAGCCCGTCTCCGGCGGTCGTGAGATCGGGCGCCCGCCAGCCAAGCTCGGCATCGGGCAGATGGCGGCGGGCCAGGAACTGGCAGATCTCAAGGACCGCGGCCGCGTCCGGGGCACGGAAAAGCTGCTCGATCGCCCGCTGCAGCGCCTCGGCGGTGCCCGGGTCGGGCAGCGTCAAGGGCGAACTGTGAGGTGACGCGAGCGTCATCGTTTAATGGTGTCCCGGATGGTTGGTGGGCAGTTTATATCTTGAAATCGTCGTTTCGCCGCCACTTGGCGATTTTTCGGAACGTTTGTCGGTCTCCGGGGTCTTCGCTGCGTCCCCAGATAAACGGCAGCTGCCCCGGCTCCTTTAGCCTCGCGTAAAGAGTCGCCAATGGGTGTTAGTAAAACGTAAAATGGAGTATGCTCCAAGTCGCTGTCGCCAGGCTGAAAGGTGCCGGCGACGGGGACTCAGCCAATCTGCCCAGATATATGACCATGCGCCGATTCTTGCCCATTCTGCTCCTGCTTATGCCGCTCGCCGCGGCAGGCCAGGTGGTGGGCAACGACAAGGCGGACGAGGCGACCGCCGAGCGCCTGCTGTCACAGGCACCCGACCAGATGACCGAAGTGCAGCCGGGCGTGCTGATGCCGATCTGGCGCACGCAGGATGGTCGCATGCTGGCGCTCAAGGCCACCAGCGGCCAGGGCGGCCAGACCCCGATCAGTTTCCGTCCGGTGGATGCCACCACGGCGCTTTCCACGGGTCTGCAGTATGACCTCGGTCCGCACCTCCAGGCACATGCCGGCGTGTCGGGCGAATCGTGGGTGAACAATACGGCGGCCTGCCCGCATGGTTCCAACAGCATCGGCTGCAACGATCCGAGCGCCCCGCCGAACATCGTCGGCAGCGAGGTCGGCGCCACGTTCCGTAGCGGTGGCTACAGCGTCGGCCTCGGCATCGGTTCCGCGCGCCCGAGCAACAGTCCTTCGTCGCTGCCGCGTGTGCTGCCCGGTGGCGTACCCGATTTCACCACCGTATCGGGCCTTCCGCTCGGCTCGCTGAGCAGCAGTACCCAGCTCAATGCGCGTGGTCGCCTCAGTCTCGATGCGAAAAGCGGCATCGACCTGGGTGCCAGCGTCGGTCGCATCCGCCTGTTGCCCGGCAACCTGCTCGGCATCAGCACGGTGGACCAGAAAGCGCTGAGCTTCGGCGTCGATCGCGGCCCGCTCAGCGGTTCGGTGGTCGGCCGCGTGATGCAGCCGGAAGCCAATGCGATGAATGCGGTCAATCCCGATCGTCGCTGGAGCGCCATCGACCTGGGCGTGACCTTCCGCCTGCCCTGGCAGGGCGCCCTGAGCATCGGCGCGCAGAACGTGTGGTCCTCGGGCAACGCCCCGACCCCGGTGGCCGGCCCCGAGCCCGATCAGTCGCGTACGCCGTACGTGCAGTATCACCAGGACCTGTAAACGAGGTATTGCGGGCATTTGCTCGTCATGCCGGCGCAGGCCGGCATCCAGCGGCTTCAGTCTGCGATCCTGCCCGTCCGCACCGGACTGTGGTCTTTCGGCTCAACCTTTCGTGGTCGCCACTGGGCCCCGGCCTGCGCCGGGGCGACGGTGAGGGGTAGGCAGTCGCCCGGTCAACCGTGTGCCCCGCATCCTCATCGGCTTTATTTCCCGCGAATCCGCAAATCGCCGCTGAACGTCTCCACATGCACATTGCCGCGACCGCCACCGACCGTCGTACTGAGTTCCTTGCCCGGGCCGTCCTCGTTGCGTGAGGCGCTGCCGTAATCGCTGCGGATATCGCCGCTGAAGCTCGAGGCGGTGATTTTGGCGGACACGTCGTCGGGAAACTGGAGTTGCACATCGCCGCTCATCGAGTCGATCTCGATACGGCCATCCGCCGCCGGGCCACCGTTGAGGCTCACTTCGCCGGACACCGTGCTCAGGTTGGCCTTGTGGAAGGGGCCGCCGGTGACGTTGATGCGACCGGACACCGTCTCGGCGCTCAGTTCGCCACCGACCGACGGGGCGACGATGTCGCCGCTGACCGTCTGCAGCTTGGCTTCCTCGGCGCGGCCGGCCATCTCCACGCTGCCGCTGACGCTGTCGACGCTGAGCGAGGGCGTACGCGCGCTGACCCGGACCTTGCCGCTGATCGTGTTGATGTCGATCTTGCCGCCATCGAGGCCGTCGATCGCGATCGGCGCGCTGACCACGTCGATATCCAGCGAGACGCCCTTGGGCACGCGCACGTTGAGGATGGTGTCCTCCATCCGCGAATCGCTGCCCCAGTTGAACAGGCCGCCCTTGCCGCCGTCGGGCTCGACCTTGATGTCGACATCGCGACCGTCGCCTTCCAGGGTGATCGGTTTGGCGCCGCTGCCGAGGGAGCCGGAGACCTGGATCTGGTTCTTGTCCCAGGCGGTGACGTTGACCTGTCCCTTGACGTTGTCGATGCTGACGCGCGCGTTCGGGCGGATGTCCTGGGTGAGGTTGATCGGCGTGGACGCGAAGGCCTGGCCGATCGCGAAGGACAGCAGCAGCAGCGGGGTGTAATGGATGATTTTCATGGTTCGTTCTCCTGCGGCGTGTCGATCAACCAGCCTGTTGTTCCAGATGCCGCAGGCGATCCTGCTGGCGTTCCGTGCGTAAGAGCAGCCGCTGCAGGGCCGCCGAATCGGGCGACTGCTGCATGGCCTGGCTGAGTTCCATATGGGCCGAACTCAGTTCCACCGCCGCGCCGGTCAGGCGCGGGTCGTCGGGTTTCCAGGCCTTCGCCGCGGCGACCGCCGGGGTGACGGCGGCCGGCTGCATCGCCAGGCGCAGGCCGAGCCCACCGGAGAGTACGGCGAGCGTGGCGATGGCGGCAACGGCCAGCCAGCGGCGCGGTTGCCGCGCGCGTCCGGGACTGGCGGCACGTTCGCTCGCCTCGATGCGCCGTTCGATGTCGGCCCACAGGTCGCGCGATGGCGCCACCGGCTGCTTGAGCGCGCGCATCTGGCGCAGATGTTCGAATTCGTTCATGACCTCTCTCCTAGCACGCGCTTGAGCAGACCCCGCGCACGGTGCAATTGCGCTTTCGACGAGCCGACCGCCATGCCGAGTTCAGCGGCGATCTCCTCGTGTTTCCAACCTTCCACATCGTGCAGCACCAGGACGGCGCGGGCACGTGGCGGTAGTGTGCCGATGGCACGTTCCAGTTCGTCGCGTTCGGCCGGACAAAAAGGCGTGTCGCCCTGGTCCGGCATGTGTTCGTCGTCCAGGATGCTGACCGGGTCCGCGTTGCGGGCGCGTATCGACATCAGGGCCGTATTCACCGCCAGGCGGTAGATCCAGGTACCGAAAGAACTTTCATGGCGGAAGCTGTCCAGTTTCTGCCAGGCGCGGACGAAGGCTTCCTGGACCAGATCCTCGGCCCGCGCGTGGTCGTAACCGGCCAGGCGCAGTACCGCGCCGTAGACGCGGCTGGAATGGCGCCGGTAGAGCGTCTCGAACGCCCGACGGTCACCGCCGGCCGCCTTGCGGACGACATCGGTATCCGTGGGCTCGTTGACGAGCTCAGGCGGCATGAAGCTTGCGCTGGCGAGGCATAGGGCGGTCATCTTGCCAGCTTGGATGCGGCCGGGGGCGACTTGGTTTAACGAAACCCCGCCGGGCGGCGGGGTTTCGGGCAGGATCACCGCGAGGCGGCCGCCTTGCGGGGCTTGGCCGAATCCGCAGCGGCGGCCAGGGCTGCGGCCACCCGCTGCTGCTCGGCCTTCAGGCGGGCGGGCATGCGCTTGCCGTAGCTGTCCAGGTACTCGCCGATGGCTTTCAGCTCGTCCCGCCAGCCGGCGACGTCGACGTCGAGCAAGGTGTCCAGCGCGCCCTCGGCGAGCGTGAGCCCGTCGAGGTTCAGTTCCTCGGGGCGGGGCAAGGTGCCGATCGGGGTCTCGGTGCCTGGCGTGCTGCCCTCGACCCTTTTGAGCATCCATTCGAGCACGCGCAGGTTGTCGCCGAAGCCCGGCCACAGGAAGCTGCCGTCGGTGCCTTTGCGGAACCAGTTGACGTGGAAGACCCTGGGCAGTTTCGCGCCGGGCTTGTCCAGCGACAGCCAGTGGCTGAAATAGTCGGCGAAGTTGTAGCCGCAGAACGGCTTCATCGCCATCGAATCGCGGCGCAGCACGCCGACCGCGCCGGTCGCCGCGGCGGTGGTTTCCGAGCCCATCGCGGCGCCGACCAGCACGCCATGCGCCCAGTCGCGCGCCTCGAAGACCAGCGGCACCAGGGACGGGCGGCGACCGCCGAAGACGATCGCCGAGATCGGCACGCCACGCGGATCTTCCGCCTTCGGCGTCCAGCTCGGGCATTGCCTCGCGCTGACCGTGAAGCGCGAATTCGGGTGCGCCGCCGGGCCATTGGCCGGATCGTAGGGGCGGCCCTGCCAGTCGGTGGCCGGCTTGCCCTCGCCGAGGCCTTCCCACCAGGGCCGCTTATCGCTGGTGAGCGCGACATTGGTGAAGATCGCATCGTGGCCGAGCGTGGTCAGCGCATTGGGATTGGTCTGTTTGCTGGTGCCCGGGGCGACGCCGAAGTAACCGGCCTCCGGATTGATCGCCCAGAGCTGGCCATCCTCGCCCGGCGTCATCCAGCAGATATCGTCGCCGACGGTCCAGACCTTCCAGCCGGCCTCGCGATAGCCTTCGGTGGGAATCAGCATGGCCAGGTTGGTCTTGCCGCAGGCCGAGGGGAACGCCGCGGCGACATAGTGCGTTTTGCCCTCGGGATTCTCGATGCCGACGATCAGCATGTGCTCGGCCAGCCAGCCTTCCTTGCGTGCCTGGTGGCTGGCGATGCGCAGCGCATGGCATTTCTTGCCGAGCAGCGCATTGCCGCCGTAGCCCGAACCGATCGACTTGATCGACAGCTCCTCGGGGAAATGCATGATGAAACGGCGTTCCGGATCGAGGTCGCCGGTCGAATGCAGGCCCTTCACGAACCCGCCGTCGCGTTCGATACGGGCGAGGGCGGCCGCGCCCATACGGGTCATGATCCGCATGTTGGCAACCACGTAGGGGCTGTCGGTGATCTCGACCCCGCAGCGCGCGTTCGGCGAATCGATCGGACCCATGCAGTAGGGAATCACGTACATGGTGCGACCGCGCATGGCGCCGTCGAACAGGGCATCGATCTTCGCATGCGCCTCGGCCGGGGCCATCCAGTGGTTGTTCGGGCCGGCGTCTTCCTCGACCGGCGTGCAGACGAAGGTCAGGTGCTCGACGCGGGCGACGTCCGAGGGGCTCGAGCGGTGCAGGTAACTCGTGGGGTTGGTCTCGCCATTCAGGGCGATCAGGTCGCCCGTCACCAGCATCTCGTCGACCAGGGTCCTGTACTCGGCATCCGAGCCGTCGCACCAGAAAATCCGTGCGGGCTGAGTCAGTTGGGCGACTTCCTCGACCCAATGGTTCAGCGATTCCAGGGAGCTTTGCATCGTGCGCATCCTTATGTGGTCCCGGTCAAACTCAAACTGTGACAGTAGTTTGCGTTAGCTGGTATTGCAAGGATGTGAGGCTGTGACTGGCTTTGCGCGGTTCAGGCTTGCCGTTTTTCGGGCGTCAGCGTGGCAATCATGTGCTCGACGTAGGCGTCGAATTCCTCATGGCTCAACCGTGGCAGGCCCAGGGTGAAATTCAGCTGCAGGAAGCCGACATAAGCCGCATAGGTGAGTCGGCCGCGGTTGAGCGCGGTCGTCGGCGCCAGGCCGGCCTCACTGTAGAGCGTGGTCAGGAAATCGATGCGACGCTGGGAGACGCGCGCCATCACCGGGACGACCTGGGGGTGATCCAGCGCCTTCAGCAGGGCGGCATAGACCCGGTGGGCCTGGAGTTCATGGGCGACGCGACGGAACAGCTCCGGCAGGCGCTCGCGCGGATCGCTGATCAGCTCCATCTTGCCGATGACTTCGCGTTCGCCATACTGCTCCCAGCGTTCCAGCGACGCCTGGAGCAAGGCTTCACGGGTGCGGAAATGCCAGTAAAAGCTGCCTTTGGTGACGCCGAGGCGGCGCGCCAGGGCTTCCACCGCGAGCGCGCCAACGCCCTGTTCGGCGATGAGGGCAAGCGCCCCATCTTCCCAATCTTCCGCGGAGAGGCGGACCCGTTCGTTTTTTGCTCCGGCATTCATGCCCCGGATCTTAGCCGGTCATTGTGATAAACACACCCACGATCTTTCGTTATTGCTGCATAAGCCCTTGACTAGTCAGCTGTAAAGTGTCCGTACGTAGCCGTATTGACGACGATGGCGGTCACGACACATACTCAGGCGTATGGTTATTGCCAATCCAGCTTCATCATCCGTCACCGCTTCTCTGGCCATGCCCGATGGCGTACATATCGCCCTGCAGCGTCGGGAAGGACCGCGGCGTCCGGCCCTGTTGTTCGCCCACGGCTTCGGCCAGACCCGGCATGCGTGGTCGGGCAGCGCCAGGGCTTTATCGGCGCTGGGCTACGACACGACCACCTTCGATGCCCGCGGCCATGGCGAGAGCGACCGGCCGGCCGACGGTGATTACCATATGGAACAGTTCGTCGCCGACCTCGGCGCCGTCGCCGCCGACCTCGCGGCCAGGACCGGCGTGCCGCCCGTGTTGGTGGGCGCGTCGATGGGTGGCCTGCTCGGCCTGGTCGTCGCCGGCGAGGGCACGGTGCCGACACCGTTCTCGGCCCTGGTCCTGGTCGACATCACGCCGCGTTGGGAAACCGCCGGCGTCGAGCGCATCCTCGGCTTCATGCGCGCGCACCCGGACGGCTTCGCCGACTACGAAGCCGCCGCGACGGCGATCGACGCCTATCTTCCGCACCGGCGCGCGCGCAAGACCGAAGCCCAGTTGAAACCCTTGCTGCGCCAGGGCGAGGACGGGCGCCTGCGCTGGCACTGGGATCCGGCACTGCTCGACGGCGTTGTCGCCGAGAGCGAGCGCTACCAGCCGCTCCTGTTCGCCGCCGCGGCAAGGGTCCAGGTACCGGTATTGTTGTTGTCCGGCGGTCGCAGCGATGTGGTGTCGCGCGATACGGTCGATGAATTCCTTGCCCTGGTGCCGCACGCGCGGCATACGGAGCTGCCCGGTGCCACGCATATGGTGGCGGGCGACGCGAACGATGCTTTCACGCGCGAGATCGCGCGCTTTCTCGAATCGATGGGCGACGCTCCGGCGCCGGCCGACGAATCCGTAACGACGACTGTGACGAGGTAAGAACCATGTCCGCGATCCTGACCCTGCTGGCGGCGATCATCGCTTCCGGCGCGTGCGCCTACCATCGCACCAGCCTGCGCACCTGGGCGATCGCGACGGCGGTGACGATCCTCCTTGTCGGCCTGGTCTCCGGCGCGACGGTGACGATCGTGATCCTGCTGGTCCTGCTCGCGGCCGTCGCCGCGCCGCTGCTGATGGTGGCCTTCCGCCGCAAGAACATCAGCGCGCCGCTGCTGAAGATATTCGCCAACGTGACGCCGAAACTCTCGGAGACCGAGCAGACCGCGCTCGAGGCCGGCACGGTCGGCTTCGAAGGCGAGCTGTTCTCCGGCAAGCCGCGACTGGTCGGAGCTGCTGAAGCAGCCCAAGCCCGAACTCAGCGTCGAGGAGCAGGCCTTCCTCGACGGCCCCGTGGAAGAACTCTGCGGCATGATCGACGACTGGCAGATCACCCACGAGCTGGCCGACCTGCCGCCGAACGTCTGGGAGTTCATCAAGAAGAACAGTTCTTCGGCATGATCATCCCGAAGACCTACGGCGGCCTCGGCTTCTCGGCGCTGGCGCACTCGGCCGTGCTGCAGAAGCTGTCCAGCATGTCGCAGACGCTGGCTTCCACGGTGGCCGTGCCCAACTCGCTCGGGCCGGCCGAGCTGCTGCTGCACTACGGCAGCGACGAGCAGAAGAATCACTACCTGCCGCGCCTGGCCGACGGTCGTGAAATTCCGTGCTTCGCGCTGACCGGTCCGTACGCAGGTTCCGATGCGACCTCGATTCCCGACTACGGCATCGTCAGCAAGGGCCTGTGGCATGGCGAGGAAACGCGTCGGCATGCGGCTGACCTTCGACAAGCGCTACATCACGCTGGCGCCGGTCGCGACCGTGGTCGGCCTGGCCTTCCGCATGTACGACCCGGACAAACTGCTGGGCGAGACCGAGGATCTCGGCATCACGCTGGCCCTGCTGCCGCGCGAAACCCCGGGGATGGAGATCGGCCGCCGCCACTTCCCGCTGAATATCCCGTTCCAGAACGGCCCGATCCACGCGCAAGGACATGTTCGTCCCGCTGTCCGTGCTGATCGGCGGCCCGCACATGGCCGGCCATGGCTGGCGCATGCTGGTCGAATGCCTGTCGGTCGGTCGCGCGATCTCGCTGCCGTCCAACGCCACCGGCGCGGCGCGCATGGCGGTCGCCGCCACCGGTGCCTATGCGCGCATGCGCAAGCAGTTCGGCCTGGCGATCGGCCGTTTCGAAGGCGTCGAGGAAGCGCTGGCGCGCATCGGCGGCCTGACCTATGCGACGGCCGCGCTGTCGCGCGCCACCGCCGCCGCGGTCGACCGCGGCGAGAAGCCGGCGGTGCCGTCGGCGATCGCCAAGTACCACGCCACCGAGTGGTGCCGTATCGTCGCCGGCGACGCGATGGACGTGCACGGCGGCAAGGGCGTGATCCTCGGTCCGAAGAACTACATGGGCCGCGGCTGGCAGAGCGTGCCGATCGCGATCACCGTGGAAGGCGCGAACATCATGACGCGCAGCCTGATGATCTTCGGCCAGGGCGCGATCCGCTGCCATCCCTACGTGCTGAAGGAAATGCAGGCACTGGCCATCGCCGACTACGGCGATCGCCTGAAGCACCTTCGACAAGGCGCTGTTCGGTCACATCGGTTTCGGCGTGTCCAATGCGGTGCGCAGCTTCGTGCTCGGCCTGACCGCGGCGAAGATCGGCGAGACCGCCGGCGATGCCTACACGCGGCGCTACTACCGCAAGCTCAACCGCTATTCGGCGGCGCTCGCGCTGTGTGCCGACGTCTCGATGGGCGTGCTCGGCGGCAAGCTGAAGTTCAAGGAAAAACTGTCGGCCCGCCTTGGCGACGTGCTGAGCTATCCTCTACATCGCCAGCGCGATGCTCAAGCGCTACGAGGACACCGGCCGTCCGGAAGCGGATCGTCCGCTGCTGGCCTGGGCGCTTCCACGAGTGCGTATGGCGCATGCAGATGGCGCTCGACGGCGTGATCCGCAACTTCCCGGTGCGCCCGGTGGCCTGGCTGCTGCGTGCCCTGGTGTTCCCGTTCGGTCGTCGCGAAGTGCCGCCGTCCGATCGCCTCGGTCGCCGCGTCGCCGCGCTGATCACCGCGCCCAGCGAAGCGCGCGATCGGCTGACCGAATGGACCTACCTGACGCCTTCGGCGAACAACACGGTCGGCCGCATGAATGCGCTGCTGCCCGATGTGATCGCGGCCGAACCGGTCGAGCGCAAGTTCGTCAAGGCGCTCAAGTCCGGCCAGATCAAGGCGCACGACGTACAACGACCAGCTGATCGAAGCGGAGAAGCTCGGCGTGATCAGTGCCGCCGAGTGCGAGCTGCTGCAACGCGTGCGCGATGCCGTCGTCGAGTTCATCTCGGTCGACGATTTCGATGCATCGGAACTGCGCTCGGCGGTCGTTCGTGGCGAAAAGCCCGAGCGGTCGGTCAGGGCCGCCTGAAAACCGTCCACGGCTAATAACCGAGTTCAATCGCCACTGGATGACCCGCTGCCAAGGATGACGGCACCCTCCGAGGCCAGCTTCGCTGTTCGTCGTTGCTGCGCAACCAGGACGTCCTGCCTGCGCAGGGATGACGGCATGGGTACCGAAGTCCTGGCCTGGAGGGTCATCCCTGCGCAGGCGAATGATCCAGTGGCGACGCGCATCGGTTTTCGCGCAACGCCGCCTTCAGCTACCAAGTACGCAGCGGTTTTTTCCGGTGCGCTTGGCTTCGTACATCGCCTTGTCCGCCGCATGGACGAGCCGGCCATAGGGATCGGCCAGCTCGTCGGCGTGGAACATGGCGACGCCGATGCTGGCGCCCACATGTGCGGTGACCGGGCGCTCCTGAACATCCAGCCGGTACGGTTCGCCGATGACCTCGCACAAGGCCTGGCAGCGCACCAGGGCCGTGGCGGCATCGCTGGCATCGCTGAGCAGCACGGCGAATTCGTCGCCGCCCAGGCGCGCCGCGGTGTCGCTCTCGCGCGTTCGCGCGCCCAGTCGTCCGGCGATTGCCTGCAGCAAGGCGTCGCCTGCCGCATGGCCGTGCACGTCGTTGACGGCCTTGAAGCCATCGATATCGATATAGGCCAGGGCAAAGCTGCCGCCACTGGCGACCGCCGCATCGATCGCCTGCTCGATGCGGTCGCGCATCAGCTGGCGGTTCGGCAGCTGGGTCAGCATGTCGTGGGTGGCCTGGTGGCGGACCAGTGCCTCGATCCGCTTGCGCTCGCCGATCTCGATGGTCAGCTGGCGATTGCGCGCGGAAAGTTCGTCCAGCGCCTGTTGCAGCAGGGCGCGGGCGCGGTACAACTCCAGGAAGACGCGGACCTTGGACCGCAGGATCGCATCGTTGATCGGCTTGGCGATGTAGTCCACCGCGCCCGAGGTGTAACCCTTCATCCGGTTGAGGTCATCCGCGTACGCCGCGGTGACGAAGATGATCGGCGTTTCGCGCAGGTGATCGGTTTCGGCGATCAGGGCGGCGACCTCGAAGCCATCCATGTCGGGCATGTTGACGTCGAGCAGGATCAGGGCGAACTGGTGGTCCAGGCACAGCGCCAGCGCCTCGTTGCCGCTGGCGGCCTCGTGGATATCGGCGCCTGTGCGCGCGAGCAGGCGGCGCATCGCGACCAGGTTGGCGGGGGTGTCGTCGACGACGAGGATCTTCGGGTTCATGGCAGGCATAGTCGGTTGAGCAGGGCGGCGATATCCGCGACCGGCAGGCAGGCGTCGGCGCCGGCGGTGTCCAGTGCGGCGCGTGGCATGGCGGGGGCGTGGGCGGTGGCAGGGTCTTCGACGATCCCGTAGCCGCCCTGGCTGCGGATCTCGGCCAGTCCCAGCGCGCCGTCGCGATTGGCGCCGGTCATGACCACGCCGACCACGGCGGAGCGATAGGCTTCGGCGGCGGATTCGAACAGGACGTCGATCGACGGTCGCGAGTAGGCGACGCGCTCGTCGACGCTGAGCGCGAAGTGTCGCGACGGTTCGATCAACAGGTGATAGCCGGTCGGCGCGACATGCACATGGCCGCCGGTGACCGGCTCGCGTTCCTGGGCCTCGGTGACAGGCAGTGCACTGTGGCGGGCGAGCAGTTCGCAAAGCAGGCCGACATCGCTCGACCCCGTATGGCAGCAGACCACGATCGCCTGCGGCAACCGCGCGTCGAGCCCTTCGAGGACGGCCTTCAGGGCGTTCAGGCCGCCGGCCGAACAACCCATGACGATGGCATCCGGGCGCGACATGTCAGCTGTCCTCGCGCATCGATGGGCTGCCCAGCTGATAGATGCGCAAGGCTGCGTCCACCGCGACGAATTCCGCCGCTGACGGCGCGAAGTCGAGGTTTTCGCGGGTACCCAGGCAAAGGAAGCCGCCGCGTACCAGGCTGTCGCGGAACATCCCCAGCGTGCGGTCCTGCAATGGATTGGAAAAATAGATCAGCACGTTGCGGCAGAGGATCAGCTGTGCCTCGCAGAAGACCTTGTCGGTGACCAGGTTGTGGTTGGCGAAGATGACATGGCGGCGAAGCTTCTGGTCGAGCTTGATGTACTCGTAGCGCGCGCTGTAGTAGTCGGCCAGCGAATGCGCACCGCCGGCATCCTGGTAAGTGCGCGACCAGTTGCGTGCCTCCCTGGCCGGATAGATGCCTTCGCGCGCGTGCGTGAGCGCGGCTTCGCTGAAGTCGGTGGCGAAGATCTGGGTGCGTTCGTAAAGGCCGGCTTCCTCGAGCAGGATCGCCAGCGAGTAGACCTCTTGCCCGTGCGCGCAGCCGGCCTGCCAGATATTGATCTGCGCATGGGAGGCGAGCATCGGGAACACCTTGTCGCGCAGCGCGCGGAACACCGGCGGATCGCGGAACATTTCCGATACCGGCACCGAGAGTCCCTCGATGACCTTGCCCAGGAACCCCTCCTCGTGCAGGATCCGGCGATTCAGTTCGCTGATGCTGCCGGTGTCGTGCGCACGGACCAGCTGCAGCACCCGCCGTTTCAGCGAGGCGGGCGCGTACTGGCTGAAATCGTAACCATGCCGAAGCTGCATCGCGCGGACGAACAGGTCCAGCTCGATGTCCTCGACATCCATGCTCATCGGCGGGCGCTCACGAGGGCAGCCATACGCGCATCATCGACATCAGGCGGTCGACGTCGATCGGCTTGGACAGGTAGTCGTTGGCGCCCGCTTCCAGGCACTTCTCGCGGTCGCCGCGCATTGCCTTGGCGGTAAGCGCGATGATCGGCAACGTGGCCAGCCGGGGGCGCATGCGGATCTCGCGGGTGGTCTGGTAGCCATCCTTCACCGGCATCATGATGTCCATCAGGACCAGCTCGATGCCATTGTCCTCGTCGAGGATCTTCAGCGCCTTCTGGCCATCCTGGGCCATGCTGACGTTGAGGCCCCGCGCGCGCAGCACCTTGGACAGGGCGAACAGGTTGCGCATGTCGTCGTCGATCAGGAGGACGCGGCGACCGTCGAGGTCGGCCTCCGGGTGTAGCGGATGGCTGCCGCCGGCGCGGGCATGACCGCCGCGGATGCTGTGCAGGAACAGGCTGACTTCGTCGAGCAGGCGTTCGGGCGAGCGCACGCCCTTGACCACGATGCTGTCGGTGTACTGGCGGATCCGGAGGTTCTCTTCCTTGCTGAGGTCGCGCGCGGAGTAGACGACGACCGGTGGCACGTTGCCATGGCTCGCCAATGCCTCGAGGAATTCCAGGCCGGACATCCCGGGCAGGCCGAGGTCCAGGACGATGCAGTCGTAGTGGGCGGCGAAGGTCATGTCCAGCGCCTCCTCGGCGCTGCCGGCCTCGTCGATGCTGACCGCGTCGTCCCGTAGCAGGACACGTACGGCGGCGCGCGAATCGGCATCGTCGTCGACAATCAGCAGGTGTCGCGTGCGCCCCTCGGCGAAATGCATGATGCGCTCGAAGGCCTCGCCGATCGCCTCGCGGCTGACCGGCTTGGTCAGGAAGCCGACCGCGCCAAGCTCGAGGCCGCGCGTGGCCTCGTCGGTGGCGGAGATGAAATGGACCGGTATGGGCCGCGTGCGCGGATCGTCCTTCAGCCGCTCGATGACCGTCCAGCCATCCATGCCGGGCAGCATCACGTCGAGCAGGATGCCGGTGGGCCGGAATTGCGTCGCCAGCCGCAGGCCTGATTCGCCGTCGCCGGCGGCGAGCACGCGATGGCCCTTGCGCCGGATCATTTCGGCAAGGATCCGGGCGAAGGCCGGATCGTCCTCGATCACCAGGATGGCTGTATCGCCGGGGCCGATCGTGTCGCGGTCGTCCGGGATGCTGTCGACGGCCAGGCCCGATGTGAAGGGCAGGGCGGCATCGGTCGACGGGCGACGCATGCCGGTGAGCGCGGGAGCCTCCGGCGTTTCCTCCGGCAGGAAGACGGTGAAGGTGCTGCCGCGACCGATGTCGCTCTCCACGACGATATCGCCGCCGAGAAGCTCGGTGATGCGCCGCGAGATCGCCAGGCCAAGCCCGGTGCCGCCGAATTGCCGGCTGGTGCTGTTGTCGACCTGTTCGAAGGCGCGGAATATGCGCTGGAACTTGTCCCGCGGGATGCCGATGCCCGAATCGCTGACGGCGATGGTGATGGCCGGTTTGCCCTCCAGCGACGGAGGCAGCCATGCATGTGCCGGCGGGCGACCGATCCGCACCACGACCTGGCCGCGGGCGGTGAACTTGAAGGCGTTGCCGATCAGGTTATTGGCGATCTGTTCGAGCCTTGCCGCGTCGGTGCGGATCGTCGCCGGCAGGCCCGGTTCGATCTCGACGTGGAAGTCGAGCTGCTTTTCCTGGGCGACGTGGGCGAAGGTGCGGCCGAGCGAACGGCTGAAGTCGGCCAGGGCGAGTGTGTCGACGGACAATTCCATCTTGCCCGCTTCGACCTTGGACAGGTCGAGGATGTCGTTGATCAGGCGGAGCAGGTTGGAGCCGGCGTCGTGGATGATCCGCGCGGACTCGATCTGTTCGCTGTCCAGGTTGCCCTCGTCGTTGTCGGAAAGGCTGCGCGAAAGGATCAGCAGGCTGTTCAGCGGCGTGCGCAATTCGTGCGACATATTGGCGAGGAATTCGGACTTGTACTGGCTGGCACGCGCCAGCTCCTCGGCTTTTTCCTCCGTGTCGCGTTGCAGTTCCTCCAGGACGTCTTTCTGCGCGTTCAGCGTCGCGGTTTTCTCGCGCAGTTCCTCGTTCGAGGCCTGCAGCTCCTCGGCCTGCACGCGAAGCTCTTCCTCCGAGGCGACCAGCCGCTGCGACTGCTCCAGCAATTCGTTGCTCTTCGCTTGCAGGGCGCCGTTGGTCTCGCGCAATACCTGCTGTTGCTGGCGCATGGCCTCTTCGGACACGCGCAGCTCGTCGGCCTGTTGCTGGGTCTGCTCGAGCAGGTCCTGGGTGCCGATGGTCCGGGTGAGGTTTTCCAGCGTGAGGGCGACGATCGGCAGCAATTCGTCGAGCAGCCGGCGATGGATTGTGTTGATCGGGGTGAAGCTGGCCAGTTCGATCACGCCGAGCAGGCGGTCGCGGGTCACCACGGGAAACAGGGCGATATGCCGCGGCAGGGCTTCGCCGGTGCCCGAGTGGATACGTACATAGTCCTCCGGCACGTCCTCGAGCATGATCGGTTCGCGGCTCTGCGCGCACTGGCCGACCAGGCCCTCGCCCAGCGCATACCGGTCCACCAGGCGGCCGGACTGGCGCAGCCCGTAGCTGCCGTAGAGATCGAGCCGGTGGCGGACGTCCTCGTGCATGTAGAACATGGCGGCGCCGGCCTTGAACAGCGGCACCAGTTCACCGGTGAGGCATTCGGCGAATGCGCGGTGGCTGGTGGTTTCCTGCAGCCGTCGCGAGATGTCCGAGACCTGGGTCTTCAGCCAGGTCTGTCCGCTGGTGTCGATCGACATCTGCTTGAACACCTGCAGCGCCCGGGCGATCTCGCCGATCTCGTCGCGGCGGTCGAGCTGGCGGATCTCGATATCGTGATCCTGCGCGGCCAGGCGCGTCATCAGGTCGGTCATCCGCCGGAGTGGTCGCGTGATCAGCCGCGAGGTCATGGTGATGACCGAGATGCCGAGCAAGATGCAAAGCAGTGCGGAGACGATGGTGACCGCACGCATCGTGCCCAGTGTGCTGTCGAGATTGCGGGTGCGCGTGGCCAGCAGGCTCTGCTCGGTGGCCGCCATCTGGTCCAGTAGCGCGGTGATGTCCGCGATGCGCACGGTGCGGGTGGCGAGGTGTTGGGCCTGGATCCGCGCGCGTTCCGCGCTGGCCTGTGCCGGATCGGCAATCTTCATCGCGCGCAGCGCGTCGACGGGTACGGATACCTCGCGATCCCATTGCGCGGCCATCGCGACGACGCGGTCGACCCGTGAGCCCTGCAAGGGGTTGTCGCTGGTCAGGGCACGCAGATTGGCGATGCGCGTCGCGAAATCCTTGCGGCCGTTCTCGAATATTTCCAGTTGCTCGGCGGTCTGGCTGAGCATGTAGCCGCGCACGCCGACCTGGCGGTCCTGGGCGGCGCGCTGGACCTGGTCGAGCTCGAGCATGACCTTGTAGGTATGCGTCGCGAGGCGCCGGGTCTGTTCCTGCTGGTTCTGCGAGTGGAGCATCACCAGGCTGGAGATCAGGAACAGCCCCAGCAGCAGGCCGATCGCGATCAGGATCTTGATCTGCATCGGCCGGTTGGCCAGCCAGGTGACGCGCTTCGAGTTGGATGGCATGGGGGGCGGTCTCGGCTGACTGGCATCCATGCCGGGTCGGAAATCTGGAACTAGGGAGCGGGAGCGGCAGTACGTTTGGGCCGCGCCCAGAACGGCGGCACGATCGAGCCACGGCGCAGGGCGATCACGAGGAAGATCGCGGTGACGATCGAGCAGGTGGCCAGGGCCACGACCGAGGCCTCGGCACCGAAACTGCCACCGGTCAGCCAGTCCGGCCCGGTCATATGGGAGGCCAGCCAGCCATGCTGGTCGAAGCCGGACACCGGGATGCCATAGACCGGCCCCTGCATCACGTTCCAGGCCGCATGCAGGCTCATGCAAAGCCACAGCGAGCGGGTAACGTGGAAGATCAGGCCGAACAGCAGGCCGGCCTCGATGGCGATCGACAGCGCGCTCCAGGCGGTCGCGTTCGGATTGCCGATATGGCCGGCACCGAAGACCAGGGCGGACAGGCCCAGGGCGAACCAGGTGCCCATGCCTTCCTCGACGATGCGGAAGAGCACGCCGCGACAGACGATCTCCTCGCCGATGCCGGCGCCCAGGCCAAGCACCAGAATGGGGCCGAGCCAGCTGACCTGCTGGTTGACGCCGTCGACGTGGTAGCAGCCGAAGGCCCAGAGCAGGCCGACGATCAGGCTGAAAAGCAGGGTGCCGCCGACCGCGCCGGCGACCACGTGCGGGACGAATTTGCGCGCCGCCAGTTCGTCGACCGAGTCGTCGCTCGACAAAACGCACCAGCAACCAGTAGGCAAGCACCACCGGCAACAGGCGCATGGCCTGCAAGCAGCGGGCTGACCTTGTCGAAGGCGACTTTCTCGCCGATGGGGACGCCGATGGCCGGCCCGAGGTAACGCATCGCCATGGTGAGCATGTACGCCAGCAGGACGAAGATCACGATCCGCGCCAGCGGCGAGTAGACCAGCCAGCGCTGCCAGGGTGGCACGGTGGCGGGCATAGCTGGCATGGCTGGCGGCGTAGCGTCTGTGGCGATCATCGATTTCCCCCTGTGGATGCCCATGGAAGCTAGCAAGCCTGAAGGATTTCGGCCAGCACCACGAGGCGCCGGCCGCGCGCTCTCAGACCTCGATGGCGCTGGCGTGCTCGCGGGTGGCCGAGAAGCGGACCATCGGCCAGCGCTCCTGGGCCAGCTGCAGGTTGACCCGGGTCGGGGCCAGGTAGACCAGCTCGCCGGCCGCGTCGATGCCGAGGTTCATCGCGTTTTTCTCGCGGAACTCCTCGAGCTTCTTCTCGTCGTCGCAGTGCACCCAGCGCGCGGTCACCACGCCGACCGGCTCGAAGCTGGAGTCGACGCTGTATTCGTCCTTCAGCCGGTAGGCGACTACATCGAACTGCAGCACGCCGACCGCGCCCAGGATCAGGTCGTTGGACATCAGTGGCCGGAAGAACTGCGTCGCGCCTTCCTCGGACAGCTGGGCCAGGCCCTTGTGCAGGGCCTTCATCTTCATCGGGTCGCGCAGGCGGGCGCGGCGGAACAGTTCCGGGCGCGAAGTTGGGGATGCCGGTGAACGACAGCGGCTCGCCCTCGGTAAAGGTGTCGCCGATGGTGATCGTGCCGTGGTTATGCAGGCCGATCACGTCGCCTGGATAGGCGCTTGTCGACGATTTCGCGGTCCGAGGCCATGAAGGTCAGCGCATTGGCGATGCGCACTTCCTTGCCGGTACGGGTCTGCTGCATCTTCATGCCGGCGTTGTAGGTGCCCGAGCAGACGCGCATGAAGGCCACGCGGTCGCGGTGCATCGGGTCCATGTTCGCCTGGATCTTGAAGACGAAGCCGGTGAGCTTCTCCTCTTCGGGCTTCACTTCGCGGGTCAGGGTCTGCCGTGCCTTCGGGCCGGGCGCATGCTCGACGAAGAAATCGAGCAGCAGCTGCACGCCGAAGTTGTTCACCGCCGAGCCGAAGAACACCGGCGTCTGCTTGCCGGCCAGGTAGGTGTCGATCTCGAAGGGGTTCGAGGCGCCGAGCACCAGTTCCAGTTCGTCGCGCAGTTCCTTCAGCGCCTCGGTACCGATCCGCCCTTCCAGGTCGGGATGATCCAGGCCCTTGTAGATCGTCGAATCCTGGCGGGTGAAGTTCTTGCCCGGCTCGAACACGTGCACTTCGTCGAGCACCACGTGGTACACGCCCTTGAGGCGCGAACCCATGCCGATTGGCCAGGTCACCGGGGCACAGGCAATGCCGAGTACCGACTCCACTTCGTCCAGCAGTTCGATCGGCGAGCGGCCCTCGCGATCGAGCTTGTTGATGAAGGTCATGATCGGCGTATCGCGCAGCCGGCAGACCTCCATCAGCTTGATCGTGCGCTCCTCGACGCCCTTGGCGCAGTCGATCACCATCAGCGCCGAGTCGACCGCGGTCAGCACGCGATAGGTATCTTCGGAGAAGTCCGCATGGCCCGGGGTATCGAGCAGGTTGACGATGCTGCCCTCATAGGGGAACTGCATCACCGACGAGGTCACCGAGATACCGCGTTCCTTTTCCAGCGCCATCCAGTCCGAGGTCGCATGCCGCGCGGCCTTGCGGCTCTTCACCGAGCCGGCCATCTGGATCGCGCCGCCGAACAGCAGCAGCTTTTCGGTCAGGGTCGTCTTGCCCGCGTCAGGGTGGCTGACGATGGCGAAGCTGCGGCGGCGGCGGGTTTCGGCAAGATGGGTGGACATTGGGGCGGTGTTCCGGAGTTAGCCCGACATGATACCGCGCTTTATTCCTTCTCCCTTTGGGAGAAGGTGCCCGATAGGGCGGATGAGGGCGCTCGGACACCCTCATCCGCCCCTACGGGGCACCTTCTCCCGGAGGGAGAAGGGATCTAAGGAAACGCCGCGGCCAGCCAGGCTGGCACCGGAATGCCCTTTTCCCGCAGGAAGGCCGGATTGAACAGCTTCGCCTGGTAACGCATGCCGCCATCGCAAAGCACCGTAACCACGGTATGCCCGGGCCCGAGGCTCCGGGCCAGGCGGATCGCGCCGGCCAGGTTGACCCCGCTGGAGCCGCCGACGCACAGGCCCTCGTCCTGCAGGAGCGCGTGGACGAGGGGGACGGATTCGTCGTCCGGGATCGACCAGGCCTGGTCGATCGGGGCACCCTCGAAATTGGCCGTGACCCGGCTGCTGCCGATGCCTTCGCTGATCGATGTGCCTTCGGCGAGCAGTTCGCCGTGGTTGACGTAGTGGGCCAGGGCGGAGCCCGGCCGGGTCGGCCAGCGCGATCCGTACGCCGGGCTTGAGGCGTTTCAGGGCGCGGCCGACGCCGGCCAGGGTGCCGCCGGTACCCGCCGCGCAGACAAAACCGTCGACCTTGCCGCCGGTCTGCGCCCAGATTTCCGGGCCGGTATGGGCCTCGTGGTAGTCGCGGTTGGCGGTGTTGTCGAACTGGTCGGCGAACCAGCCGCCCAGCTCCGCGGCCAGGGCGCGGGCCACGTGTACATAGTGCTTCGGGTCCTTGAACGGCGCGGCCGGCACCAGCCGGACCTCGGCCCCGGTGACCCTGAGCGCGTCGATCTTCTCGCGGCTCTGGGTATCGGGCATCACGATCACGGTGCGGTAGCCGCGGCTGGCGCCGAGCAGGGCCAGGCCGATCCCGGTATTGCCCGCCGTGCCCTCGACCAGGGTGACGCCGGGCCGGACCAGCCCGCGCCGCTCGGCATCGTCGAGCAGGCCCAGGGCGGTGCGGTCCTTCACCGAGCCGCCGGGATTGAGGAATTCGCACTTGGCCAGGATCTCGCAGCCGGTCAGTCTCCGAGGCCCGGCGCAGGCGGATCAGCGGCGTATCGCCGACGGCGGCGGCGAAGTTTTCGCGGAAGTCCATGCGCATTCCCTATCAAGGCATTTCCGCGATATTACCGCTCCCTGAAAAATGGGGTCAGAAAAATGGGGTCAGAGTCACTACCGCGGGCGAGCAAAAAAATGGGGTCAGAGTCATTTTTCCGCGGGCGACCACTCGCTGAAACCGATTGTCGTCGGCGTGGAAAAATGACTCTGACCCCATTTTTTGCCCGCGGTAGTGACTCTGACCCATTGTTTGCAAGTCCCATCTAGACATCTGGACGTCTAAACGTCTGTTGACACGACAGCGGTCGACGCGTATCGTCTGCTCCACTCATCGAGACCGGCTGAGGGACAGGCCCTTTGAAGCCGGGGCAACCTGCGGATTTCCGCAACGGTGCCAACTCCTGCGGAGCGCCATCCGGCGCTACCCGATAGATGGGATGTCGTTCGCTCGACGGTGATCAGCCGTCCGCCGCGCCGACCTTCCGTATGCCGGCTCTCCGCGGGTTCGATGCCGAACTGGAGAGAGACCGATGCCCGCTGAGTCCGCCACCGTGTACACCGAAGCGACACCCGTCGCTGTACCGCGCAAAAGCGCCGACCTCGGCTGCCAGCGCGGCAGTCGCCGCATCACGCTCACGCCGAAGTACGGCAACGGCCCTTGCGAGGTGGATGTCGGTTACCTCTGGACGGGTGCCCCGGGCGCGCCCACCGTGATCGTCCAGGGCGGCATCTCGGCCGACCGCGACGTCTGCGCCAGTCGCGAGCGTCCGCTCGATGGCTGGTGGCAGGCACTGGTCGGCGAAGGAAGGGCGTTGGATCTTTCCGAGTACCGCGTGCTGTCGATCGACTGGATCGTCCCCGCCGACCTGGTCGACACCAGCGCGATCTCCACCGAGGACCAGGCCGATGCGCTGGCCGCCCTGGTCGACGCGCTCGGCATCGTCCGCGTGCATGCCTTCGTTGGTTCCTCCTACGGCGCGATGACCGGGCTGGCTTTCGCCGCGCGTCATCCGCGCAAGCTCCAGCAGCTGGTCGTGCTGGCCGGCGCGCATCGCCCGCATCCCTTGTCCACCGCACAGCGTTCCGTCCAGCGTGGCATCGTCCGTCTCGGCGTGGAGACCGGGCGTACCGACGAGGCGCTGGCCCTGGCCCGCCAGCTGGCGATGACCACGTATCGCGGCAGCGAGGAATTCTCGCGCCGTTTCGCCGCCGGTCCGGAACTGCGCGAAGGGCGTTTCTGCTTTCCGGTCGAGGATTACCTGGAACATGCCGGCCGCCGTTTCGTCGAGCGCTTCGACGCGCAGCGTTTCCTGGCGCTGTCCGAATCGATCGACCTGCACGATGTCGCGCCCGAATCGGTCGCCGCGCGCACCACCCTGGTCGGTTTCCCGTCGGACCGGCTGGTGCCGCTGGCCGACCTGTGCGAACTGCAACGCCGGCTCGGCGGCACGGCGACGCTCGAGGTGATCGAGTCCCCGTACGGCCACGACGCCTTTCTCAAGGAAGCCGCGCAGCTCGCCCCGCTGCTGCGCCATGCACTCAATGACTGTCGTGGAGCCTGAGCGATGAGCGAATCGAGCCTTTGTACCCGCGCCGTCCGTGCCGGGATCGAATCGGATACCCAGCATGGCGCGGTGGTGCCGGCCTTGCACCTGTCGACCAACTACAGCTTCGAAGGGCTGGGCCGCAAACGTGCCTATGACTATTCGCGCAGCGGCAACCCGACCCGCGACCTGCTCGCCGACGCGCTGACCGAGCTCGAAGAAGGCGCCGGCGCCGTGATCACCTCCAGCGGCATGTCGGCGGTGGCGCTGGCGCTGGAACTGGTTCCCGCGGGCGCGCTCGTGCTCGCCGCGCACGATTGCTACGGCGGCACCTGGCGCCTGCTCGATGCCTGGGCGAAGAAAGGCCGCTTCCAGGTCCGCTTCGTCGACCTCACCGATCCGGCCGCGCTGGCCGAAGGCCTGGCCGCGAAGCCGGCCCTGGTCTGGCTGGAAACGCCGTCCAACCCGTTGCTCAGGATCACCGATGTACGCCATGTGGCCCAGGCCGGCCACGCCGTCGGCGCCCTGGTCGTGGTCGACAACACCTTCCTCTCGCCGGCCTTGCAGCAGCCGCTGACGCTCGGCGCGGACGTGGTCGTGCACTCGACCACCAAGTACATCAACGGCCATAGCGACGTGGTCGGCGGCGCGGTCGTCGCCCGCGACCCGGCCGTGGCCGAGCAGCTGAAGTGGTGGGCGAACTGCAACGGCCTGACCGGCGCGCCGTTCGACAGTTACCTCACCTTGCGTGGCCTGCGCACCTTGTCGGTACGCCTGCGCGCGCACCAGGAAAACGCGGTGCGCATCGCCGAATGCCTGGATGCGCACGTCGCGGTCGACAAGGTCTATTACCCGGGGCTCGCCTCGCATGCCGGCCACGCGCTGGCCGCGCGCCAGCAGAAAGGTTTTGGCGCGATGCTCAGTTTCGAACTGGCCGGCGGTGTCCCGGCGATCGAGGCGTTCGTCGATGGGCTGGCGTATTTCTCGCTGGCCGAGTCGCTCGGCGGCGTGGAGAGCCTGATCGCGCACCCGGCCTCGATGACCCATGCGGCGATGGCGCCCGAGGCGCGACAAGCTGCCGGTATCGCCGATAGCCTGCTGCGCCTGTCGGTGGGTATCGAGGATGGCGACGACCTGCTGCGCGACCTCGGCGCGGGACTCGCCCGGGCCGAAGCCGCGCTCGCGCGCAAACGCCGGGTCGGCGCATGAACGCCCTCGTCGCCGAACGACCGCTCGTCGCACCGCTGACCGATGCGACGGCCCTGGTCCTGCTCGGTACCGGCGTGGTCGGCAGTGCGCTGCTGCGCCTGCTGGACACGCCCGCCGCCGCCGGCCTGCGCCTGGTCGGCGTGGCGAATTCGCGCTGCCAGCAGGCCGATGAATCCGGCTTGCGTCCTGGCAACGTGCGCGAACGCCTGGCCGGCGGCGCCGCCCGTCAAGACGGTGCCCTGTTGGCGGCCCTCGACGCCAGCGGCGCCGCGCGCAAGGTCGTGGTCGACGCCACGGCGTGCGGCGAGGAGGCGGCACTGCATCCGCGCTGGCTGGAGGCGGGCTATCACGTGGTTACCGCGAACAAGGCACTCGCTGGCGGGGTGTTGTCCGGCTGGCGCGCCCTGCAGGCGGCGGCGAAGCAAGGCAGTGTCTATGGCGACGCCGCCACCGTCGGTGCCGGCCTGCCGGTGCTTTCCACGCTGCGCCGGCTGCGTCTTTGCGGTGACAGCCTGCTGACCCTCGAAGGGGTGTTTTCCGGGTCGTTATCGTGGCTGTTCAACCAGTACGACGGCTCGCGCCCGTTCTCGGAACTGCTGGTCGAGGCGCGACGCCAGGGCTATACCGAGCCCGATCCGCGCTCGGACCTGTCCGGTGAGGATGTCGCGCGCAAGCTCTTGATCATCGCGCGCAACGCCGGCTTCGCCCTCGGCACCGAGGAAGTGGAAGTGGAGTCGCTGGTACCCGGGTCCTTGCGCGATCTGGACAGCGCCGGTTTTATCGCCCGCATGGGCGAACTCGACGCGCCGCTGCATGCACGCTACGAGGCAGCGCGTTCGCACGGTGGCGTACTGCGTTTCCTGGCCCGGCTCAACCAGCGCGGTCGCGCCCGCGTCGGTCTGGTCGAGGTTCCCGCCAGCCACCCGGCCGCGCGACTGTCCGGCACCGACAACCAGTTCGCCCTCACCACCACGCGCTATCACGCGCAGCCTTTGGTCATCCAGGGGCCGGGGGCGGGGCCGGAGATCACCGCGCAGGCGTTGCTGGGTGATGTGCTGGCCTTGCGATGACATCTCCCTCGCCCGGAGGGAGAGGGTTGGGGTGAGGGGGAGCCAGGTTACCGCTTCGTCTGGCTCGCCCTCATCCGCCCTGCGGGCACCTTCTCCCTCCAGGAGAAGGGAGGAGCCAAACAAAACGCCCCTTTCGGGGCGTTTTGTTTATCGGTGACCAGTCACCTCTTTCGTGGTGTCCTCATCCGGCGGCACCAGGATGGCGTCCGGATGATCATGCGCCTCGATCCGTACGGCTTCCACCGTCGGCGTGCGCCAGCCCGACGACACACCCCAGAAATAGAACACCGCACCGACCACGGCGACCACCAGCAGGTCCCAGCCGTACGGGATGTAGTCCGCGCCGCCGAAGGTCTTGCTGCCGGTCCACGACACGAGGGCCATCACCGGCAGGTAGACGATCAGCCACCAGGCACCACGCAGCTGGCGACCGAAGTCCTCCCAGCCGAACTTCGCCTGGTAATAGATATAGAGCGGCAAAGCGACGACCATCAGCAGGATGATCTCGCCGGTCAGCGGCCACTTCGCCCAGTACAGCAGTTCGGTGGCGAAGATGAAGGCCAGTGCGGCGAACACCGGCAGGCCGGGGATACGCAGCGGACGATGCAATTCCGGCGCCGTGCGGCGCAAGGTCATCACGCTGACCGGGCCGGTCAGGTAGGAAATGATCGTCGCCACCGAGATCACCGCCGCCAGGGTGCCCCAGCCGCGGAAGAAGAACAGGAAAACGAAAGAGACGGCGAGGTTCAGCCACATCGCCGGACGCGGGATGCCGAAGCGCGGGTGGATCTTGCCGAAGATCTTCGGCAGCGAACCATTGCGCTCCATCGCGTAGATCATGCGCGCGGTGGTCGCCGTATAGGTGGCACCGGTACCGCTGGGGCTGATAAAGGCATCGGCATAAAGCAGTATCGCCATCCAGTTCAGGCTCAGCGCCAGTGCAAGCTGCGCGAACGGCGAACTGTATTCCAGGCCGGCCCAGCCCTCGTGCAGATGCTCGGGCGGCACGGCGCCGAGGAAGGCCACCTGGAGCATGATGTACACCACCGTGGCCAGCAGGATCGAACCGATGATCGCGATCGGCACGCTCTTGCCCGGGTTACGTGCTTCGCCGGCCAGATTCACCGGGCTCTGGAAGCCGTTGAAGCTGAAGACGATACCGCTGATCGCCACCGCGGTGAGGATCGAGGAAAGGTTGATCGCATGCGCGCCACCGTGCGCGCCGACCTTGAAGTTCTCCCAGTGGAAGCCGGTCGACATCAGCGCGATGGCGGTGGCCGCCGGCACCACCAGCTTGAACAGGGTGATCGCGGTGTTGGTCTTGGCGAACAGTTTCACGCCCCAGAAGTTCAGCGCGAAATACACCAGCACCAGCACCGCCGCGATCGACAGGCCGGGCGCGGTCAGTTCGCCGGGGTGGCCCGGGGTCGCCACGTACAGGTCCTGCGCCCACTTCCACGGCCACGAGGCCATGTACTGGACCGAAGCTTCCGCTTCGACCGGGATCACCGAGACGATCGCGATCCAGTTCGCCCAACCGGCGATAAAGCCGACCAGCGAGCCGTGCGAATAGTGGCCGTAGCGCACCATGCCGCCGGATTCGGGGAACATCGCGCCCAGTTCCGCGTAGGTGATGGCGATGAACATGATGATCACCGCGCCGAGCAGCCAGGCATAGACGGCGCCCGGGCCGGCCAGCTGGGCCGCGTGCCAGGCGCCGAACAGCCAACCGGAGCCGATGATCGAGCCGAGGCCCGTCAGCATCAGGGCGAAGGTGCCGACGTCGCGGCGAATGGCGCTGGGTTGAGTCATGGAGGCTCCCGTCTTGCTGGAATGGCGGGCCGCCCCGTCGGCCGCTGCGGGCGTCTTGGAGGCGACACAAGGGCGCGATGATGACAGCCCCGGCCGGCCATGTCAGCCGACCGCTGTCGGCGACTACCCATCCCGAAGTGGGGCCAAGGGCGATAGACTCATGGGTCGAAGGTCGGTCGAGGGGGGAAACGAATGCGCGCAGGCAAGGGCTTTGGCGGGTTGCTGCTTGGCATCCTGGCGTTCGCCACGGGCGTCGCCACGGCCGCCGACTGGACCGCGCAAGGTCGCCACGTCGCCGCTGAATCTTACGATCGCAGTGCCAAAGGCTTCTATTTCACGCTTTTTCCGGGCGAGGACCCGGTCGCCGCCGTGCGCGACTGTGCGCAGACCATGCGCAAGATGGGCAACCTCGGCGCCGTTTCCTGCTTTGCCTTCACCAGCCGGCAGCGCTTCGAGACCCGGCGTGGGCCGACCCGGATCTGCTACTCGGCGGTCGCCAACTGGTGGGGCGAGGACGAGCCGATCCGCATCCAGACGGTGGAACGGCTGCCGCGGATCTGCCCGCCGCGCTAGACCGTCATCAGCACTCGATCACGTTGACCGCGAGGCCGCCGCGCGAGGTTTCCTTGTACTTGTCCTTCATGTCGCGGCCGGTGTCGCGCATGGTCGCGATCACCTTGTCCAGCGAGACGTGATGCTTGCCGTCGCTCTTGAGCGACATGCGGCTGGCATTGATCGCTTTTACCGAGCCCATCGCATTGCGTTCGATGCAGGGAATCTGCACCAGGCCGCCGATCGGGTCGCAGGTAAGCCCGAGGTTGTGTTCCATGCCGATCTCGGCGGCATTCTCGACCTGGCGTACCGTGCCGCCCAAAGCGGCGGTGAGGCCGCCGGCGGCCATCGAGCAGGCCACGCCGACTTCGCCCTGGCAACCGACCTCGGCGCCGGAAATCGAGGCGTTTTCCTTGTACAGGATGCCGATCGCACCCGCCGTCAAAAGAAACTCGACGATGCCGTCGTCGTTCGCCTTCGGGCAGAAGCGATGGAAATAATGCAGCACCGCCGGCACGATGCCGGCCGCGCCATTGGTCGGCGCAGTGACCACGCTGCCGCCTGCCGCGTTCTCTTCGTTGACCGCGAGCGCGTAAAGGTTCACCCAGTCCAGGATGGTCAGCGGATCCTTCAGCGCCGCTTCCGGCTGGTCGCGCAGTTCCGCGGCCATCGCCGGTGCGCGACGCTGCACCTTGAGTCCACCCGGCAGCACACCCGGCGAACGCAGTCCGCGGGCAACGCAGTCCTGCATGGCTTTCCAGATCGTCAGGAGGCCGCCGCGGATCTCCGCCTCGCTGCGCCAGATCGATTCGTTCGCCATCATCAGCTGGGCGATGGTCATGCCGTGCTCCTCGCACAGCGCCAGCATCTGGTCGCCGGAGGAGAACGGGTACGGCTGCTCGCTGGTGTCGGCGACGATGCGGTCTTCGGCCGCCTCGTCGGGATTGACCACGAAACCGCCGCCCACCGAGTAATAGTCGCGCGTGGCCAGCTCGTTGCCGTCCGCGTCATAGGCCGAGAAGCGCATGCCGTTGGTATGGAAGGGCAGCTTCTGCCGCTTGTTGAAAACCAGGTCGGTCTTTTCGTCGAAGGCGATGTCATGGCGACCGAGGACGCGGATGCGGCCGGTGCCGCGGATACGCGCCAGGGTGTCGGGGATCGTGTCCGGATTCGACCCGGTCCGGCCACTCGCCTTCGAAGCCGAGCAGGACAGCCTTGTCCGTGCCGTGCCCGCGACCGGTCATCGCCAGCGAGCCGAACAGCTCGCAGCGCACCCGCGCCACGCGTTCGAGCACGCCTTTTTCCTCGAGCCAGTGCTCGGAGAAACGCGCGGCCGCACGCATCGGCCCTACGGTGTGGGACGAGGAGGGGCCGATACCGATCTTGAAGAGGTCGAAGACGCTGACTGCCATGGGGAGGGCGCTGGCTGGGGTAAGGTCCGCTATTCTACGCGCTGTCCCCACCGCACCCCATACACCGGCGCATGTCCCTTTTCATCCTGTACCAGCGCGACAACTGCCACCTCTGCGACCAGGCCCTGGCCGTCCTGGCCGAGGCCCGCCTGCCGGATTTCGACAGCGTGTGGATCGATGAGGACGAGGTACTCGAGGAGCGCTATGGGGTAAGGGTGCCGGTGTTGCGCAATGCAGCGGGCGATGAGCTCGACTGGCCATTCGATGTGGCGGCTGTGCGGGCATTTTTTTTGTAGTGATTCGCGATCGTCCTGGCACCCATCGCGCCGGCGCTCGCCCTCCTGCCGGAGCCAGAGTCACTTCTCCCGATGCCGCGAGCAAGAGCAAAGAACAGGGCGCTGCGTCACTATCCCTCAGCGTCATGCCAGCGCAGGCTGGCATCCAGTAAAACACACGGCGATCAGCCGGCTCATCCAGTGGCGACCACCGAGGCCACAGGTTCCCAGCGTTCGCTGGGATGACGAGCAAGAGCGAATCGCAAAGCGCGCCACCCAGTCCCCTCACCGTCATTCCGGCGCAGGCCGGAACCCAGTGGCGACCACCGACCACTGACGCCACTGGATCCCAGCCTGCGCTGGGATGACGATCAAGGGCGAAGAGCAAAGCGCCAAGAGCGAAGCGCGCCACGCACACCCCCTCACCGTCATCCCAGCGTAGGCTGGGATCCAGTAAAGAACACGGCGATCGAACTGACCCCCGGAAGTTGGACACCCGTCCAATCTCCGGGAGTTTTTCATGGCGAAGTTCGACAAGCAGTTCAAGCTCAAGGTCGTTAGGCAGTATCTGAAGGGGAAAGAGGGCTACAGGCGCCTTGGCCAGATCCACGGCGTAAACCACGCCACGATCGAGAAGTGGGTTGCCGGTTACCGGCAGCATGGCGCCGGCGGACTGGCGGGGAAGTACTCACATTACGACGCCAGGTTCAAGATGAGGGTTCTGCGCCGGATGTGGCGGCAGGAGCTGTCATGTCGGCAAGTCGCCGCGCTTTTTGATATCCGCAACCCAGGAAGCATCGCGGTCTGGGAACGCCGTTATCATGCGGGGGGAGTGGACGCGCTGGCGTCCAAGCCACGAGGGCGATCGAAGACCATGGCCGATGCCAAGCCGCCCAAGCTCGGTGCTTTGAAGGTGCCCGACGCGAGCCGCTCGCACAAAGACCTGCTCAAGGAGCTGGAGTACCTGCGTGCGGAGAACGCCTACTTAAAAAAACTCGATGCCTTGATCCAGGAGAAGAAGGCAGCAGCGCAGAAAAAGCGCAGCTAGTCCTTGGATTGAGGCAGGAACACCCGCTTCCCGCGCTGCTGAAGGCCGCCGGGCTGCCCCGCAGTACCTTCTACCACCACCTCAGGGCTCTTGAGATGGACGATCCGGATGCCCGCCTGAAAGATCGGATTCGTTCCATTTACGATCGTCACCGAGGCCGCTATGGCTACCGCCGCATCACCATGCAGATTCGGCAGGAGGGCGAGCCGGTCAACCACAAGAAAGTCCAGCGGCTGATGCAGACGATGGGCCTTAAGTCATTGGTACGGCCGAAGAAATACCGTTCCTATCGAGGTCAGATGCATACGGATGTGCCCAACGTCCTGCAGCGCCAGTTCGAGGCAGAGCAGCCCAATCAGCGGTGGGTCACGGACGTGACCGAGTTCAACCTAAGGGGTGAGAAGCTCTATCTCTCACCCGTCCTGGATCTGTACAACGGCGAGATCGTCGCCTACCAAACCTCTCGGCGACCGGCCTTTACGATGGTCAGTACGATGCTGAAAAATGCCATCGGCAAGCTGGCCGACAACGATCGGCCCTTGCTGCACTCCGACCAAGGCTGGCAATACCAGATGCCGGCCTATCGCCTTCAACTCGACGCACGGCAGATCACCCAGAGCATGTCGCGCAAGGGAAACTGCCTGGACAACGCTGCCATGGAGAGCTTCTTCGGCACGTTGAAATCTGAATTTTTCCACCTGACCAGGTTCGAGTCGATCGAGCAGTTGCGGCAAGGCATCCATCGCTACATCCACTACTACAATCACGAACGCATCAAGCTCAAACTAAAAGGCTCGAGTCCGGTTCAATACCGGACCCAGGCCTTGGGTGCCTAGCGCTCGAACTGTCCAACTTCTTGGGGTCAGTTCAATCAGCCGGCTCTTAGCTCCACCCGGGGCCCCTTTGAGCGTGAGGTCGGCTGGGACGACAAGGCCGCGAAGCGGGGTCGGCATGGATGCCGACCGTTTGCGACAGGACATGGAGGTCCTGCCGCAAACCCCGGCCCAGCCGACCGCCCCGCGCAGCGGGCACGCGATTGGGGTGGCCTTCTTTTGGTTCCTTTTCTTGGCCATTCAAGAAAAGGGACTCGGCCCCCGGCAGGGGGACGAAACTCCGGCGCGATAGGCGCCGACCAGTTTGCGAAAACGTCTTAACTAAAACAGTTAAGCCTTCGCCCGCAACCGCCCAAGAATCTCATCCCGCGCCTCACGCAAAATCGAATCCCGATCCAGCCCGGCGACAATCTCCGCCACCGCGCGCTTCGCCCCATGCTCGCCCCATGATTTACCGGCGATCAGGTACTGCTCGGCGACACGCCCGATCAACACCGTCGCGTACCAGCCAAGCGCACCCTGCGCCGCCGCCGTGATCACCACCGACAAGCCACCACTGACGCCCTTCAACGCCGAGGCGACCAGCTGCATGCCCCAGATCGCCCCCATCAGCGCGGCCAGTTGCGCGGAGATGACGGCGACCAGCCGGCCGGATTCGCTGCGGGTCAATGGCAGGCCATAGACGCGTGAGAGCTGCACGACCATGGCGGCGTCGAGTCCGGCGGCGGCGAGCAGGTCGGCGACCGGGATCGGGTTGAGTGCCACGGCGACGCCCTTGGCGATGCAGTATTGGCGGATCAGGCGATTCGCCAGGTCGCGGCGCGTTTCGGCGATGCGTGCGCTGACCTGGTCGGTCAGCCGTCCGGCGAACAGGCCGGCGTTGAGGGAGGAGAGCGTCTTGCCCTCGCGGGCGGCGATATCGAGCAGACGCTCGCGGAGCATCGCGACATCGGCGGAGCGTACGACTTCGCGGCGGCGCTCGATCCCCCGCGCGTCGGCTTCGAGAACCACGAGCGGTGACGGCCTCGCGGCGACGGCGATGACATCCTCGGCGCGGATCATCCCGTGCACGCGTTCGCGCAGATGATCCAGCAATGCGTCGCGCTCATCGTCGACGTAACGGTCCGCCTTGTTCAGCGCGAGCAGGAGCGGGCGCTGCGTGCGTGCGAGCACCTTCAGTGCGTCGAGTTCCTCGCGGGTGAGATCGCCATCGGCGACGAAAACGATCAGGTCGCTGACCTCGGCGACCTCGAAGGCAAGCTTCTCGCGCGCTTCGCCGCCCAGTTCATTGATGCCCGGCGTGTCGATCAGGACCAGGCCATCCTCGGCGGCTTCGTCGAGCCGTGCCGGATTCGCCTCGGTCGTGGTGCCGTGCAGGACGCCGACGGCAAAGGCGTCGCGACCGAGCAGGGCATTGCCGAGCGCGGACTTGCCCGCCGAGACGCGGCCGAATACGGCGACATGCAGCTCGCCGCGTTCCAGCTTGGCGAGCATCTGCTCGATGCGCTGGAAATCGGCGGCCATTTCCGTACGCACGCCGGGAGGAATCGAGGGATCGTCGAGCAGGCCACGCAAGCTGTCCGCGACACGATTGCCGGTGACCGGGGGCACCACCGGCGTGTCGTCATGGCCGCGGCCGGCCAGAAGGCGCAGCCGCTGCCAGAGCGAGGTCACTTCGGCAGCAGCAACAGGTTGGCGTTGACCTTCACTTCGTCGGCGATCGTGCCGGTGTCCTTGTATTCGCCGGAACCGACGCCGAAATCGAGGCGCTTGAGTTGGGTCATGACGACCAGGCTTGCGCCGCCGGCGCGTGGGGTGAACTGGACTTTGAGCGACACCGGCCTGGTGATGCCGTGCAATGTAAGGTTGCCGTTGGCGACCACATTACCCGCGGCATCCTTGCTGAAACCGGTGGTCACGTAGTGCGCCTTGGGAAATTTGCTCGCATCGAAGAAATCGCTACCGGGCAGGGCCTGGTCGCGATCGGCGTCACCGGTGGCGGCGCTGGCGACATCGACGGTCACGTCGAACTTCGACGCGGCCAGATTGGCCGGGTCATAGCTGATGATGGCATCGAACTTCTTGAAGCTGCCGTCGAACGTGGCGCCCTGGAAGCTGCCGGTGAAACCGAGCGTGCTTGCCGGCTGCACGGTGTAGTCGGCCGCGTGGGCGGCGAAAGGCGCGGCAATGCAAAGGGCAAGACCAGCCAGGCGCAAACGTTTCATCGGGAATCTCCATCGTGGGTATGGGCGACCGGCGGGTGCGGGCGGCCGAACGGCAGCATGCGCCGCAGCACGTTGTCCCGGTCGATCAGGTGATGCTTCAGCGCGGCGCCGGCGTGGGCGACCAGCACGAGCAGGAGGAACCAGAACAGGTACTCATGCACGGTCCCGGCGAGCGACGACAGTTCGTCGTTCTTCGCGATCAGCGCCGGCAGGTTGAACTGCTTGAAATACTGCAGCGGGTAGCCATGCGCGGAGTTGTACAGCCATCCGGTCAAGGGCAGGGCGACAATCAGGACATAAAGCAACGCATGTACGGCGTGCGCTGCCCACACCTGCCAGCGTGGACCGGGCTCGTCGGGCGGCCGACGGTCGAACATGCGCCAGGCGAGCCGCAGCAGGAACAAGGCGAGCACGGTCAGGCCGATCGACTTGTGCAAGGCGAACATGTTGATCTTGTGCAGCGATGGCTTCAGGCCATCCATCCACAGGGCGAAAAAGCCGTTGAAGAGAATGACCAGCGCCATCAGCCAATGAAAGAACTTGGCGACCGAACCCCAATGGGTCGCATCACTGCGCAGCGGCATTTTTTGTCTCCGTGACGGGTGGGTTCTTCGTTCCGGGCCCGTTGTCCTCGGCACCCTCGCGGATGGCCTCGAGTTCGAGCCAGACGCTCACGGATAGACCGATCGAGTTGGTATTTTCTTTCATCCCGAAATCGGTGCGGTTCAGGGTCAGGTTCCCGGAGAAGCCGGCGACCGTATGCAGCCCATAGATCGTCTTGGCGAGCCGGTTCAGCCTGAAGTTGATCGCTACCGGGCGCGTCACCCCGCGCAGGGTGAAGTTGCCATGCAGCACGCCTTCGTTGTCGCCCTTGCGCTCCACGCTCGTGCTGACGAAGTGCGCTAGCGCGGCATGGTCGGTATCGAGCAGGCTGGCCGCGCGCACGGCCTTGTTCCACTCAGCATCACCCATATCGACGCCGGCCAGGTCGATATCCAGCTCGGTGGTCGCGGCCGCCCAGTTGTCCGGGTCGAAGTTCAGCACGCCTTTGGCGATATGCAGCCGCCCGAAGGGACGCGAATAGCCGTTGTGATCCACGCTGAAGACGATCTGGCTGTGCACCGGATCGTAACGGTAGGTGGCCGGGGCAGCCTGCGCCTGGCTGGCAATCGCCAGGCATGCCGCGCCAATCCAGCCCACATGTTTCAGCCTTTCGCCCAATTGCATGACCTGACCTCTCGTTGCAAGTGCCGCCTCATCGCCCACAAGTGTCGCCGAACCTCGACGGGCTTGCCAGCCAGGCGAATGCGAACGCATCGTTCACCCATTGTCGCTTTTGCCCAATGCATTCGCGGTTAACGCGGCCAGGCGGCGTAGTCGCGATCCGCCCGAATCGGCCAGCAGTTCCTTAAGCCGTTGACCGGCATCTTCCTGATCCAGTGTGCGGCGTTCGGCGAGTGAGGCCGACAGTGCCTTGCCCAGGCTGTCGAAGATCAGCGCATAGGCGAAGGCATGCAGCACGCCGCCGCCGAGCGTACCCAGGCCGGGAAATGCCTTCAGCGCGTTGCCGGCGATCGCAAGCACGATGGAACTGCCGGTGCGCACGGTCAGGCGGGCCTGGCGCAGGAAATCCTCGATCTGCACATCGCCCAGCGGCACCTCGTAAAGTTGTGCGAGCGCGCGGGTCAGGCCGGTGGCGAGCGCGCCCTGGATGATCAGGTCGCTGCCCGGGGCGACCGCGGCCATCGCACCGATGATGGCGCGACGCGCGTAGCGCTCGACGATGCGCTCCGCTTCGCTGGCGCGCACGCTGGCCTCCAGCGCGCCGGTCCGTTCGTGCAGGCCGGCGAGCACGGCCTGCTCGCGCAAGGTTTCCAGTCCGACGGCGCCGGGTGCCACCAGTCGGCCGAGTGCGGCGGTGAACGCATCGATCGCGGGCTTGCGATCGCGCTCGACCTGCTCGGTGGTGCCGTCGGCGAGTACGCGCGAATAGCGTTCGCGTCCGCCGGCGCTGATCGCGACGACGTCATCGACCGTGCCGCGCGTCTGCTGTTTCAGGCGACCGAGCAGGACGCGCTGTTCGTCTTCGCTCCATTGATCGGCCTTGTTCAGTGCCAGCAACAGCGGCTTGCCGAAATCGGCCAGCCAACGCAGTTCCGCATCCTGGGCGCGGGTCAGGTCGGCGGCGCACAGATACACGACGGCGTGCGCGCGAAGCGCCTCCTCGCGCGCCAGCCGCTCATGCGCCGCGCCGTCGACTTCGCGGCTGCCGGGCACGTCGGCCAGGCACAGGACGCGGCCATCGGGCAGGGTGCCGTCATAGTGCGCGACGCTGCGCGTGGTGCCGCCGCGCGCGTCGCTGGCTGCACCGGCATGCGGTGCCAGCGCGCGGATCAGGCTCGATTTGCCTGTGGAAATTTCGCCGAAGAGCGCGACATAGACGCGCTCTTCGGCGCGGCGCCGGTCGAGTTCGCCAAGTTCGCCGACCAGTTCGTCCGCCGGCGCGCCGGTGGTCCTCAGCCGCGCGATGCGCTCTTCAAGGTTGGCCCGGTCGGGCGCGGGCACCGCGACACGGGCGCGCCGCGGCCTCAGCAACCACCAGAGAATCGCCACGGCAAAGCCGATGAAGACCAATCCCAGGCCACCAAAAAGCCATTGCAGCCAGGTCGGCAGGCCGAGGAAGCGCTGGGCCAGCGCCAGGGCACGTTCCGCCGCGGCCAGCAGCAGCCAGAGCAGGGCGGCGAGCGAAACGGCGGCAAGCAGGATGCGCAGGCGTCGGGACATCGTCACATCTTAGATCAGTCGAGGGCGGGCCACGGCTTATTCGGTGTATGGTCTGGCCAGTGGCCGGGAAGGTCACCTGAGGAAGCGTTATGGATTGCGGCGCAGCGGGCGTCGCAGGCAAGGGAGAATGCAATGTTTCGGATGATCGTCATGGCCCTATGCCTGTTCGCGGGCATGGCAACCGCCAGACCGGTGTCGCCGGCCGCCGTGCGTGCGGTCGATCCGGCCGGGCTGTTGCCGACCCCCCAGTTCCGCCGGTTCGGCCTGTTCAACGACCTGCCCAGCAGCACCGTGCTGGACGTGGCGCAGGACCGCGATGGTTTTATCTGGATCGGTACCGACGTCGGCCTCGTGCGTTACGACGGCGCCGAATTCGAGACCTTCGTCAACGACCCCAACGATCGTTCGTCGTTGTCCGCCAACCATGTGTCGATTGTCTTCGTCGATCGCGAGGGCGGGGTATGGGTCGGCGGGGAGGGCGGCGGGCTCAACCGCTACGAACCGGATCGCCGCGGTTTCAGTCGCTGGCATGGCGATGGTGAGGTCCATGCGGATCACGACCTCGTCGCGATCGCGCAGACCGACGATGGCGCCATCTGGGTGGCGTTGCGGGACACCGGCCTGGCCTGGAAGCGCCGTGACAGCGATCGCTTCGAACGGCATGCGGCTTTGCCCGAAGGATGGGAGCCCGCGAAGATCACATCGCTCCTGGCCGGCAGCGGGGGCGGCCTGTGGATAGGCTCGACGGCGGGCCTGGCGTGGCGAAGTGCCGATGGCCGGATTCGCGAGGTATTGACCGGGGAGGGAGAATCGCTGCCCCCGATCAATCGGATCGAAGGCGAAGGCATCGATATTCGTGTCGCCACGGACCGGGGGCTCTTCCATGTCGGCGCCGATGCTGTCGCCCATCGTGACGGTCAGATAAGCGCCGCTCTTCGTGTTTTATCCTCGGAGCTCGATGCGGCGGGCCGGCTGTGGATCGGCAGCGATGCCGGACTGCGCATGATCGACCACGACGGCAAGTCTTACGCTTTCCCGGCGCGGCCGCTCTTGCCAGGTGGTCTTCCCGGTGCCCGGGTGCGCAGGATTTTCGCCGATCGCGAGGGCGGACTCTGGTTCGGTTTCGAGTATGGCGGCCTGGCTTATCTGGGACCCAACTGGAACGCCATGTCGCGTTTTACCCATATTCCGGACGACCCGGGCAGTCTGCCGAGTCCGCCAGTGACCGTACTGGCGGCAAGCAACGACGGCAGGCTGTGGGTCGGTGGCGAGGGATGGTTGCGCAAGCTCGATCCATCCAGCGGCCGGTTCGAAGTCATTCCCGGGCAGGAAAACACCGATGTGACCGCGCTGCTGGAGGATCGCCACGGCGGCTTGTGGATCGGCACGCGGGACGGGCTGTACGTGCGTCGCCATGGCATCGGCCGGCGGGTCGGCGAAGCCCTGTTGCATGCGCCGGTCACCGAGCTGATCGATGATGCGGCCGGCAACATCTACGCGGCCTCGACCGATGACCACGCCATGGCGGTCTTCGATAGCGCCACCCTGGCGTCGTCGACGATTCCGCTCGCCGTGCAGCCGACGGATCGGCAGGTGACGCGACAGATCGTGCTTCGCGGCGATCGGTTATGGCGAGCCAGCGACTCGGGGCTCAGTCGTTGGGATCCGGCACGCGCCCGGCAGGCCTTCGTGCCCGGCGTCGCCACGGGGCGCGTCGATGCGATCGCGTTCGACGCCACGGGTTTCTGGCTGGCACGTCCCGGCGCGCTCGAACACTACGCATGGGACGAGGCCGGCGAGGTCGCCGTGCGCGATCGGGTCGTGGGGCGGGAGGAGGGTCTGCCGACGTCCGGCATCGTCGGCCTGCGCGTCGACCGCGGCAACGGCGTCTGGCTGTTCGGGGCGAAGGGTTTGTGGTGTTTCGCGCCCGAAACGGGCCATTTCCGCCAGTACGGCCTGTCCGACGGCTTATTCAATCGCGAATTCAACGGTAGCCGTACCATCGAACTGGACGACGGCGTCGTCTATGCCACGACGTTCGGTGGCCTGGTGGCGATCCGGATGGGTACGCAAGCGAAATCCCTGTACGCGCCGGCGCCGATCGTCACCGGCCTCGATGTGCGGCGCGACGGCGCCATGCGTTCGATGCCGCTGAGCCTGACGACGATCGGACTTCGCTGGAACGATCGCGAGTTGCGCGTGCGGGTGCGCTCGCTTTCGTATGTTTCGCCGGAATTGCGACGTTACCGTTTCAGGCTGGCTGGGATCGACGCGGACTGGGTCGAGACCGGCAGTCGGGGCGAGCGCGAATTCGCCGGGCTGTCCCCGGGCAGATACCGGCTGGATATCGAAGCCAGCGCCGATGGTCAGTCCTGGAAGGCGATCGAGCGGCCGCTGACAATGCACGTCGAGTCACCACCCTGGCAACGCTGGTGGGCATGGTTGAGCTATGCCGTCGCGGCGGTGTTGGCCTCACTGGGGATACTGCATGCCGCGCAGCGACGCCTGCGTCATCGTCTGCGCGTACAGCATGCCGAGCACCAGCGCGAACTGGCCGAGGCGACCAGTGCGGCGAAAACGCGCTTCATGGCGACCCTCGGCCATGAGATCCGTACACCGATGACCGGCATTCTCGGCATGGCCGAACTGATGCGGCAGACCTCGCTGAGCCCAATCCAGCAGGGTTATGTCGATGCCTTGCAGCGCTCGGGCAGCCTGCTGTTGCGACTGGTCAACGACGTGCTGGATCTCGCGCGCCTGGACGCTTGCCGCATCGAGCTGGAGCAGGCGCCTTTCGACCCGCGTGCCCTAGTCGGCGAAACGATACGGCTGCACGCTGCCGCCGCGTCGCGCAAGAAACTGACCCTTGTCGACGACTGCGCCGCGGATTTGCCCGCCAACGTGCTCGGCGACGCCACGCGGATAAAGCAGGTGCTGCTCAACCTGGTGGGCAACGCGGTCAAGTTCACGGCGCGCGGCGGTGCCAGCCTGCGCGCCGTGCGGACCGGGGATGGCATCGCCTTCATCGTGGCCGATACGGGACCTGGCATCGCGGACGATGTGCGAGGCCGTCTTTTCGAACGATTCGAGCAGGGTGCGACGCCGCAGCGCGAATTCGGCACGGGCCTGGGCCTGGCGATATGTCGTGAACTGGTCGTCCTGATGGGCGGCCGCATCTGGCTCGATGCCGGGGTTGGCCAGGGCAGTCAGTTCCACGTGTGGCTGCCGTTGCGCGAATGCCCGGTCGAGGTCCCGGCGATGACCGATACGGAGCGGGCACAGGCCGATCCGCTCGATATCCTGCTGGTCGAGGACGACCCGATCGTCGCCGCGGTGATTTCCGGGCTGCTCGACGCGCAGGGCCATCACGTGCGGCATGCCGCGCACTCGCTCGGAGCGCTTACCGAACTGGCCGTGGCGCTGCCGGCGGTCGTCCTGCTCGATCTGGACCTGCCTGGCGTCGATGGCTTCCAGCTGGCCGGCATGATCAGGCGCCAGCATGAATCGGCGCGACTGCCGCTCTATGCGATTACCGCGCGCAGCGTTGGCGACGAGGAAGCGCTGACCCGGGCGGCGGGAATGAACGGGTTCCTGCGCAAGCCGGTCACCGGTGAACAGCTGGCGACGCTGCTCGGGCCGTTGACGGCTCCCCAGGTTACATGTCGAATTTCGTGACGGTGAAACCCTGGCGCTGGTATTCCCGCCAGCGCAGGCGCGAACCGTCGCGCTCGGCGGGGTCGGCGGCGACGACTTCGAGCACGCGCTCGTAACGCCCCGGCGCGCAGGTCTCGCGCAGGTTGATCACCAGCGGGCGATCGGCGACATCGACGCCGGGCGGCACGACCAGGACCGCGGTCACCTGATCGTCGTCGTCGCCGGCGAGCTGATGGCCGATAAAGCCATCCTGGTCGAACTCCCAGAGTTTCTCGTCGACTGCCTCCGCCTGGGCGAAGTCGCGGGTCAGGATCAGGCTGGGCTGCTCGGCGGCGAACGCCTTCTTCACCAGTTCGCAGACCAGCAGCAACGGGTCATCGCGAAAGCGCGGCTTGTCGATCAGGTAAAAATCGGCACGAGGCATGGGAAGAACTCGTAAAGCGTCAAGGGTGAAGGGTCAAGCGTGAAACGCCGGCGTGTCACTTACAAGCCGGCGCAGCCGACGCTCACGCGATCGCGCTAGCGCGATCGATCAGCCACTGCGCCAGCAACGACACCGGTCGCCCCGTCGCCAGGCCCTTGCGCCCTTCGTCCCATGCCGTGCCGGCGATATCCAGGTGCGCCCAGCGCTGCCCTTCGGTGAAGCGTGCCAGGAAGCAGCCGGCGGTGATCGCACCGGCGTACTTGCCACCGATATTGGCGACATCGGCGAAGGCGGAATCGAGCTGGCTCTGGTACTCGTCCCACAGCGGCAGGCGCCAGGCGCGGTCGAGCGTGGCTTCGCCGGCGGCGAGCAGCTCGGCCGAGAGGTCGTCGTGCTTGGTCATCAGCCCGGTCGCATGCTTGCCCAGGGCGACCACGCAGGCGCCGGTCAGGGTGGCGGCGTCGACGATGGTGTGCGGCGAGAAGCGCTTGCCGGTATAGGTCAGCGCGTCGCACAGGATCAGCCGGCCTTCGGCGTCGGTATTGAGTACCTCGATGGTCAGGCCGGACAGGCTGGTCAGCACGTCGCTCGGGCGATAGGCCGAGCCGTCCGGCATGTTTTCCACCGCCGGCACCACGCAGACCAGGTTCAGCGGCAATTTCATGCGAATCGCGGCGACAAAGGCGCCGAGCACACCGGCCGCGCCGCACATGTCGAACTTCATCTCTTCCATGCCCGCGCCGGGCTTGAGGCTGATGCCGCCGGTGTCGAAGGTGATGCCCTTGCCGACGAAGGCATAGGGCCTGGCCCCGGCCGCGCCGCCATGCCACTGCAGGATCACCAGCCTGGACCGGTTCGCCGAGCCGCGGCCGACGGCGAGCAGCGAGCCGAAGCCCTGTTCTTCCATCGCCTCGTCGTTCAGCACCTCGCACTCGACGCCCTCATTGGCATCGGCGAAGGCCTGGGCCTGGTCGGCGATATAGGCCGGGTTGCAGATATTCGGCGGCAGGTTGCCGAGCTCGCGGGCGAAGCGCACGCCTTCGGCGATCGCGCGGGCCTGGTCGAGGCCGGACTGGGCGTCGTCGCCGGCGACAAAGGTGATCGAGCCAAGCTCGGGCTGCGCGCTCTTCTCGCGCGGCTTGAAGGTGGCCGTGTATCGGTAGGCCGCATGATCGGTGGCCAGGGCGGCCACGCGCACGCGCCACGCCGCGTCGCGGCCCGGCACGTCGACTTCGCTCAGCCAGGAGGTCGCGTTTTCCACCGGCAGCTTGCCGAGTGCGCGCGCCGCTTCCAGGTTGACCCGCTGGTAGCGGGCCGCGTCGAAGGTCTTCTGGGCACCCAGGCCGACCACCAGGACACGTCGTGCCGCCACGCCGTGGGGAGCGAGCAGGAGGGTGGCGACGCCGGTCTTGCCGGTCACGTCGCCGCTTTCGACCAGGCGCTTGATCGCGCCACCGGCCGCCGTGTCGACCCGGGCCGCCGCGCTGGTAAGAAGCCCGTTCTCATAGACACCGACGATGGCGCAGGCGGTATCGGAGGATTCGGGAGCGGTGGAACCGAGGCTGAACTGAAGCGTCATCGTGAAAGATCCTGCTGAAGCCTGAACGGGGCCGGACAAGCTAGACTTGGCGTTTGCCGGCCGGTTCGACGCGGCGCGAACCGTCTATTCTATCAAACAATGCTGAGCATCCTCGACCGCTACTTTCTCCGCGAGCTGGCCTTCGGCATCCTGGCCACGGCCGCCGTGCTGCTGGTGATCTTCGCCGGCGGCGCGTTCGCGACCGTCCTGCAGAAGGTCGCCAACGGCAGCATCCAGGCCAGCATCATGTTCCAGGTCCTCGGCCTGCAGATGGTCGACCTGCTCTCCACCCTGCTGCCCATGGCCGCCTTCCTCGGCACCCTGATGGCGCTCGGGCGCATGTATCGCGAAAGCGAGATGCACGTCCTGGCCTCCTCCGGCATGGGCCCGCGCGGCATGCTGCGCCCGGTGACCCTGCTGGCCATCGTCACCACGATCGCGGTCGGCACGGTCTCGCTGTGGCTCGGCCCGCTGGCCTCGCGCACCGCCGACACCATGATCGCGGTGGCCAACCGCTCGGTGATCGCCGCTGGCCTGGATGCCGGACGCTTCACCGAACTGCCCGGCAAGGGCGGCATCATCTTCGTCGATGCGCTCAGCCGTGACGGCTCGAAGCTGGGCAAGACCTTCATCGCCGCCGACCGCACCGACAAGGACGGCACGGTGGAGGTTCGCCTGATCACCGCCAGGCATGGCGAGATGTACCAGGAGAGCGACGGCCAGAGCCGTTTCCTCGCCCTGATGGATGGCTGGCAGTACGAGATTCCGATCGGCGGCGACAACTGGCGCCGCATCCGCTACCAGCGCAACGACAAGGCCTTGTCCGCGATCGATTCGGACGACGACGACGATCCGGCGCACGAGCTCAGCACCTGGGACCTGGCCAAGACGGATACCGCCGACGCACGCGGCGAGATGGTCTCGCGCTTCGCCGCGCCGGTCAGCGCCCTGGTCCTGATGATGCTGGTGCTGCCGATGTCCAGGCAGGCGCCGCGTGACCCACGCTACGGCCGCCTGCTGATCGCGGTGATGACCTATTTCATCTACGTCATCTGGCAGCTGATCGCCCGCGCCCAGATCGTCAAGGGCAACCTGCATACCTCGGCACCGGTGTGGGTGCTGCATGTGGTCGTCTTCTCCATCGCCGCCTGGTATTTCTGGAAACAGAACACCCCGCGTCGCGTCGTCTACAAAGCGGTCAAATCATGATCTCGCTGACCGTCAAGCGCGCCGACCGGCTGATCTGGATGAGCGTGATCGGCACCTTGCTGCTGGTCTGGCTGGTGCTCGCCGGGTTCGATTCGCTGACCCAGTTCGTGCGCCAGCTCGGCAACATCGGCAAGAACGGCTTCACCCTCTACGACGCGATCAGCTATATCGCGCTGACCGTGCCGCGGCGCCTCTACCAGATGTTCAGCAACGCGGCCCTGATCGGCGGCCTGATGGGCCTCGGCGGCCTGGCCGCCAGCGGCGAGCTGACCGCGCTGCGCGCCGCCGGCATGTCCAAGCTGCGCATTGCCACTTCGGCCGCCGCCGTCATCGCTATCCTCACCGCCGGCGTGGTGATCATGGGCGAGACCGCCGCGCCTTACGGCGACCAGCGCGCGCAGCAGATCCAGGTACGCATGCGCTCGAGCAACCTCGGTGCCACCGCCAGTGGCCTGTGGGCGCGCGACGGTGCGCGCTTCATCAACGCCAAGTCCGCCATCGCCACCCAGGACAGCGGCCGCGACACGGTGAAGCTGGTCAACGTGCGCGTCTTCACCTTCACCGAGGACGGCCAGGTCACCCAGTTCGACCACGCCGACAGCGCCATGCACGACGGCAACCACTGGGTGATGCAGAACGTGCGCACCACGAAGCTCGACGACACGGGCACCCACAGCACCTCGGTGCCCAGCGCGCAATGGGAGTCGCGACTGAATCCGCGCGTCCTCGAGCAATCGGTGATCCACGCCGAATACCTGTCGATGAAGGACCTGCGCCGCAACATGCGCTATCTGGAAGCGAACGGCCAGAACCCCGGCGTCTACGCCGTGGCCTTCTGGGGTCGGGTACTGTTCCCGTTCAACGTGCTGATCCTGGTCCTCTGCGCGATGCCGTTCGCCTTCGGCTCGCTGCGCTCCGGCGGCCTCGGCAAACGCCTCTTCATCGGCATCATCCTCGCCATCGGCTGGTACTTCCTGCAAGGCGCCATGGTCAACTTCGGCACCGTCTATGGCATGCCGCCGCTACTGGCCAACCTGCTGCCACCGACCTTGCTGGTGATCGGCGCGACGTTGTATTTCCGGCGATTCGGTTAGCGTTGCACTGAGCTATCGGGGCGAGGTTTTCGCGATCGTGTCGGCGCCCAGGGCGCCGTGGTTTCGACCCCCTGCCGGGGGCCGAGTCACTTTTCTGGAATGGCCCAGAAAAGTAACCCAAAGAGGCCACCCCGATCGCGTGCCCGCTGCGCGGGGCGGCCGGCTGGGCCGGGGTTTGCGGCAGGACATCCCTGTCCTGTCGCAAACGGTCGGCATCCATGCCGACCCCCGCTTCGCGGGCCTTGTCGTCCCAGCCGGCCTCACTGCTCAACGGGGCCCCGGGATCAAGAGCCGGCTAATCGCCGTGTTCTAATTTGGCCAGCTTGTAGGTCTGGGCCTTAAAGGACTCGCGAACAGGGTTCGCTCCCAGAGGGCCCTGCGAGGTTTCGCAGCTGTCAGGCGATGGGCTTTGCCTTGCGGGCTCTGGTCTTCGCCGCGCCTGAGCCACTGGCGCTCGTGCCCTTGTCGAAACGCGCGATGAAATCGCGCACATCGGGATAGACGATTTCGCGCCAGCGGCGGCCGCTGAAGATGCCGTAGTGGCCGGCGCCGGCGACGGTGAGGTGCTGGCGTGACTTTTTCGCAATGCCCTTGCACAGCGTGTGCGCGGCCTGGGTCTGGCCGGGGCCGGAGATGTCGTCGAGTTCGCCTTCGATGGTGAGCAGGGCGGTGTGCCTGATCTTCGCCGGCTGGACCAGCTCGCCGTCGATCTCCCAGGTGCCCATGGGCAGGCGGTGTTCCTGGAAGACGGTGGCGATGGTGTCCAGGTAATACTCGGCCGGCATGTCGAGCACGGCGTTGTATTCGTCGTAGAACTGGCGATGCGCTTCGGCGTCGTCGAGGTCGCCGCGGCGCAGGTTCTCGTAGAAGTCCCAGTGCGACATCAGGTGCCGGCTCGGATTCATCGCGATGAAGCCGGCGTGTTGCAGGAAGCCGGGATAGACCTTGCGGCCGGCGCCGGGATACTGCCAGCGGCACCTGGTGGATCAGCTGGTTGCGGAACCACGACAGCGGCCGTGTGGTGGCAAGGTTGTCGACCTGGGTCGGGCTTTCGCGGGTGTCGATCGGACCGCCCATCAGGGTCAGGGTCAGCGGTGTGTCTTCGCCGCGCGCGGCCATCAGCGAAACCGCGGCAAGGACCGGCACGGTGGGCTGGCAGACCGAAATCACGTGCGCGCGATGCACGCCGACATGGCGGATGAATTCTTCGATATAGGCGACGTAGTCGTTCAGCCCGAACGAACCCTCGTCCACCGGGACCATGCGCGCATCGACCCAGTCGGTGATGTAGACCTTGTGGTCGCGCAACAGGGTGCGCACGGTGTCGCGCAACAGGGTGGAGTGGTGACCGGAGAGCGGCGCGACGACGAGTACCGCCGGGTCGTTCTTCATGCGGTCGACCGTGGCCTGGTCGTCGCTGAAGCGCTTGAAGCGTTTCAGCTTGCAGAACGGCAGCGACATCGCTTCCTGTTCGACGATGGCCACTTCATGGCCGTGCGCGAGGACCTTGTGGATATTGAACTCGGGCTTTTCGTAAGCCTTGCCCAGGCGGTACATCAACTCGTATCCGGCCGCGGCGCGATCGGCACCGGGCATGCGCGAAAGCGGGCTGGCGATGTCGCCGAACATGCGCGCGCTCGCCTCTGCCCAATACGTCAGCGGGCTGAGCATCGAGCGCTGCCATTCGTGCAGTTGATAGAGCATCGTGCCGCCCCCGGGGAAAGGTGATTCCTCCCATATTACCGGATATCGGTGTAAACGCCGCCGGACCACTACGGGGAAGTGGCGGTCGGCACGGCGGTTTTTCGGCAGACCAGCAGGATTTCGTCGACCCCGGCCGTGTCGATCAGGCCCTTGCCGATCGCCAGCGGGCGTCTGGAAGCGCAGGCCGAGCGGCATGAAGACGCGGTTGTACCACCACATCGCGCGTTCTCGCTTGTGCGTGAGATACCACTGGCCGATGTCGAGGATGCGTCGAGGACTTCGGCTGCATGCCGTAGATGGCGCTGTGCTCGATGATGAAGCCGCCCGCGGCGAGCTTGGCCGTGATCGCCTCGGGCTCGTAGCGTCGGTAATGGCCGACGAAATCGTCGAAGGCGTTCCAGGCGCCAGGATCGAGCGGGACCGAGAGCAGCAGCCATGCGCCGGGTTCGGCAACGCGGGAAAGCTCGGCAAGCACCCCTTCGTCGTCGACCACGTGCTCGACGATATCGAAGGCGCAGACGAAGTCGAAGCTGGCATCGGCGAAGGGCAGGGCGCTGGCCGTGCCGTTCGCCACGCGCGAGCCGCGGCCATGCAACTGGCGCAGCGCGGGCTGGCTGATATCGACGAACTGGGTGCCTTCCAGCGGCAGGCGCGGGCGCAGGCCCGGAGCAATCTCCAGACGGCGCGTGGTGCGGCTCGCAAGTTCCTGCACCAGTGGCCAGGTGTTGAAGCGCTGCGGTTCGATCAGTCGCGCATCGACCAGAGCGCGTCGTAGAAATGCCGGTTGCTGCTGGTCAGATCCGCATCCGTGCGGGTGTCGGGGTGGATCGCGATGCAAGGGTCATGCACCAGTGTGGTCGGACACGGTCGTTACTGTCCATGCCAGCTTTATGAACGGACTCACCCGATGCGACGGACCTCGCTGCCGGCGACCATGTCGTGCAGGCCGCGACGGCGCGGGTCGATGAGGGTCGGCAGCAGAATCACCGTCCAGCCGATCACCGGGGCCCACAGGGCGAAGCGCAGCGGCATCACATGGGACAGCGTCAGCAGCAACAAGGGCAAGGCACCGACGACCAGACGGAGCGCGGCACGGGCCGGACGCAGCAGCTGGCCGGTGGCGTCGGTGATGCGGATGCGCCACGGACGCATGCCCAGCGTCTGTCCGCCGCGCAGCCAGGAGGTCAGGAAATACGCCGACAGCACCAGGCCCTGCAACGGCTGGTACCACCAGGCGATTCGCGTGGCCGTCGGCGCTGACCACGGTGCCGCCGGTGGCGCGCTGGCAGACATAGCCGACCACCATCACGATCGCGACGACCGCGAGCACGTCGTAGACCATGGCGGCGAGGCGGCGCCAGAGCGGGGCGACGGGAACGATCTGAACGGTGGTTTTCATCGGCGTGGCGGATCGCTTGCGTTGCGGAAGTCATCCGGCGAGCATCGAGGCATGAAGTCGTCGATCACCGAAACACGAACCGACAGTATCGCCGAAGCGGACCGCGTCGGCATCGCCACCTTCCTCGAACGGGTCTGGTCCGAGGATGGCCTGGCCGACCGCACGCTCGAAGCCTACCGCCAGGACCTCGAGGGTCTGGCCCGCTGGCTGGCCCGGCGCGGACGCAGTCTGGCGGACGCGCGGCGCGAGGATATTTCGGCTTATCACGGCGAGCAGCCGGTGGCCGTGCGCTCGATGGCACGACGTCAGTCGGCGTTTCGTCGCTACTACGCCAGCCTGATCCGCCACGACCTGACGGTCGAGGATCCGACCCTGCTGATCCAGCGGCCGCGGATGCCGCGCGGCCTGCCCAAGGCCCTGGCCGAGCGCGAGATCGAGGCCCTGATGGTCGCCCCGGATTCGGGCACCCCGCTGGGTATGCGCGACCGCGCGATGCTGGAACTGATGTACGCGGCCGGCCTGCGCGTGTCCGAACTGGTCGACCTGCCGCTGACGGCGCTCAACCCACGCCAGGGCGTGCTGCGCATCGACGGCAAGGGTGGCAAGGAGCGGCTGATCCCGGTCGGCGAGGAGGCCCTGGCCCATGTCTCGGCCTACCTTGCGACGGCGCGGCCGGCGCTCGCCCGTGGCCGGCAGCCGCGGGCGATGTTCCTGTCCAATCGCGGCGAGGCGATGACCCGGCAGATGTTCTGGACCCTGGTCAAGCGCTATGCGCTGCAGGTCGGCATCCCGCCAAAGCGTGTGTCGCCGCACGTCCTGCGACACTCCTTTGCAACACACTTGCTCAATCATGGAGCCGACCTTCGCGCGCTGCAGATGCTGCTCGGTCACAGCGCGCTGAGTACCACGCAAATCTATACGCTGGTCGCCAAGGAAGGGCTCAAGCGACTCCACGCCCAGCATCACCCTCGTGGTTGAGGGTCCTATGAGACAATCCCGGCCGGGAACCGACAGGCCCGCGACGCATCCAACCCCTAAGGTGCGCTCGTGCATGCAGTGATGGAGTACGACATGTTCAACAAAATCGTCCTGGCGGTCGCCGCCATGGGATTCGCGGTCGCCGCCTTCGCGGCCGACACCGACGAGAAAGCCATTCGTGAGGCCGTGCAGAGCCTGGCGCCCGGCATCAAGGTCGACAGCATCCAGCCCGCACCGATGGCCGGGTTCTCGCAGGTCATCGCCTCGGGCCAGCTGGTCTATGTCAGCAACGACGGCAAATACATGATGCACGGCAACCTGATCGACCTGAAGGACAAGAAGGACCTCAGCGAGCAGGCCTGGGCGACGGTGCGCAAGGCCGCCTAGCCAAGATTCCCGATTCGCAGAAGCTGGTCTTCGGGCCGGCCAATCCGAAGCATACGGTGACCGTGTTCACCGACGTGGACTGCGGTTTCTGTCGCGAGCTGCACAAGCACATGGACGAGTACAACAAGCAGGGCATCGCGGTGGAATACCTGTTCTGGCCGCGCGAAGGCGTCAAGACCACCGCCGGCAACGACACCCCGTCGTATACCAAGGTGGTCTCGGTCTGGTGCAGCGCCGACCGCAAGACGGCGTTCACCGATGCGATCAGCGGCAAGTCGATCAAGCCGATGACCTGCACGAACCCGGTCAGCGACGACTTCGACCTTGGCGTGAACCTGGGCGTCAACGGCACACCGACCATCGTCGCCGAGGACGGCACCGTGATCGGCGGCTACGTGACCCCGGCGCAGATGATGCAGGCGCTGAACGCGACCAAGGCCTCCCCGGCAACGGCTCCGGCCCCGAACTGAGGTCCTGGGGCTGCGGCAATACGTCGCAGCCCAAGGCCGGCCACAATTAATGTCGAGTTTCAGCAACACCTCACCGTCATTCCGGCGCAGGCCGGAATCCAGTGGCTTCAGGCCTGCCTTGAGCGTTACCGTCACTGGATTCCGGCCTGCGCCGGAATGACGGGCAGAAGCCGGCAGTTCCGCGAGGACCCGACGCTCGCCGGGGACCGGCTACCCATCCCCCGCCGCCGTTGCTGTCCCGCAGCATCATGTAGAATGTGCGTTTTATTTCAGCGCCATTCCCCCGCATGATCGCACTCGACGGGCAAAGCGCCCTTTCGCCTTTTCGCCTCGAACGCCTGAATGCCCGCCTGGATGCCCTGCATCACGGAGCCCGCGTGCAGGCGGCCTGGCATGCCTATTTCATCGACGCATCGCAGCCGCCGGAAGGAGCGAGCGCGGGCGCGCCTGCTGCAGGTACTCGAGGCGAAGGACGCGGCGCCGGAACCGGCCACGTTCTGGGTCGTGCCGCGACTGGGCACGATCTCGCCGTGGTCGAGCAAGGCGACCGACATCCTGCATGGCGCCGGTTTCGAGGTGCGCCGGGTCGAGCGCGGCCATGGCCTGGCATATCGCCGGCCTGCCGGCACCGACGGACCGCGCACTGGCGACGCGGTGATGGCCGTCCTGCACGACCCGATGACGCAATCGGTGCTCGACCGCGCTCGACGAGGCCCATGGGCTGTTCCTTGTCGGTCAGCCGGGCCCGCTGGGCCGCATCGAGCTGGGCGACGATGCCGCTGCGGCACTGGGCAAGGCCAACAGCGAACTCGGCCTCGCGCTGCGCCGACGACGAGATCGCCTACCTTGCCGAGCGCTACGCGGCGACTGGGTCGCGAGCCGACCGACGCCGAGCTCATGATGTTCGCGCAGGCGAATTCCGAGCATTGCCGGCACAAGGTGTTCAACGCCACCTGGACCATCGACGGCGAAGCCCAGGATCAGAGCCTGTTCGGCATGATCAAGAACACCCACGCGAAGTCGCCGGCGCACACGCTGTCCGCCTACAAGGACAACGCCGCGGTGATCGAAGGCAATGTCGCGCCGCCGCTTCTTCGCCGATCCGGCGGACGGCGTGTATCGCGCGCACGACGAAGCCGTGCCGTTACGCGATCAAGGTCGAGACGCATAACCATCCGACCGCGATCGCGCCGTGGCCGGGCGCGGCGACCGGTGCCGGCGGCGAGATCCGCGACGAAGGCGCGACCGGCCGCGGCGGCAAGCCGAAAGCCGGCCTGACCGGTTTCTCGGTATCGCATCTGCGCATTCCCGGCCTGCAGCGGCCGTGGGAAACCGATCGCCCGCTGCCGCCGCGCATGGCCAGCGCGTTCGAGATCATGCGCGACGGCCCGCTCGGCGCCGCCGCGTTCAACAACGAATTCGGCCGCCCGGCCCTGGGCGGTTATTTCCGTACCTTCGAGCAGGAAACCGGCGAGAACGGTGTCCGCCGCGGCTACGACAAGCCGATCATGATCGCCGGCGGCCTTGCCGCGTTGCGCGCCGGACACGTGCAGAAGCGCGCCGTGCGTCCCGGCAACAAGGTGATCGTGCTCGGCGGTCCGGCGATGCTGATCGGCCTGGGCGGCGGTGCCGCCTCGTCGGTGGCCTCGGGCACGTCCAGCGCCGAACTCGATTTCGCCTCCGTGCAGCGCGACAACGCGGAAATGGAACGCCGCTGCCAGCAGGTGATCGATGCCTGCTGGTCGCGTGGCGAGCACAACCCGATCGTCAGCATCCACGATGTCGGCGCGGGCGGCCTGTCCAATGCGATTCCGGAAATCCTCAACGACGCTGGCGTCGGCGGCATCATCGACCTGTCGCAAGATTCCCTGCGACGACCCGCAGCTCTCGCCGATGCAGATCTGGAGCAACGAATCGCAGGAGCGCTATGTGCTGGCGATCGCGCCGGAAGACGTCGAGTTGTTCGCCTCGTTCTGCGCGCGCGAGCGCTGCCCGTTCGCCGTGGTCGGCGACGCGACGGAAGAGCCGCGGTCTGATCGTGCGCGACCCGCGGCGCGACCTCACCGTGATCGACCTGCCATGGACGTGCTGTTCGGCAAGCCGCCGCGCATGCATCGCGATGCGAAGCGGATCAAGCCACGCGTCGACCTGTTGCCCGACCTGACCGGCATCGGCATGGACGAGGCGCTTTCGCGCGTGCTGCGCCTGCCCACGGTCGGCAGCAAGAGCTTCCTGATCACGATCGGCGACCGCACCGTCGGTGGCCTCAATGCGCGCGACCCGATGGTCGGTCCGTGGCAGGTGCCGGTGGCCGATGTGCGCGGTCACCCTGACCGATTTCGACGGCTATACCGGCGAAGCCATGGCGATGGCCGAGCGTGCGCCGCGTGGCCTTGCTCAACAGTGCCGATGCCGCGCGCCTGGCCGTGGGCGAGGCGATCACCAATATGGCTGCCGCGCCGATCGCGGCTGGACGAGAGTCCGCCTGTCGGCGAACTGGATGGCCGCGGTCGAATCATCCGGGCGAAGACGCCGCGCTGTTCGACGCGGTGCAAGGCGGTCGGCATGGAGCTGTGCCCGGCGCTCGGATATCGCCATTCCGGTCGGCAAGGATTCGCTGTCGATGCACCACGGTGTGGAAGGAAGGCGAACAGGTGCAGCGCACCGTCTCGCCGGTCTCCCTGGTGATCACCGGCTTTCGCCGCGCGTCAGCGATGTGCGCCGCACGCTGACGCCGCAGCTGAAGCTCGACCGTGGCGACACCGAACTCTGGCTGATCGACCTCGGCGCCGGGCGCGATCGTCTCGGCGGTTCGGCCCTCACCGCAGGTATTCAATCGCAGCGGCGGCGTGCCGCCGGATCTGGACGACGCGAAGCGCCTCAAGGCGATGTTCGAGCTGATCCAGGAAGCCAACGCCGCTGGCCTGCTGCTCGCCTATCACGACCGTTCCGACGGTGGCGTCATCGTGACGCTTGCTCGAGATGGCCTTCGCCGGCCATTGCGGCCTGGAAATCCGCATCGACGGCTGGGCCGACGCCACGCTGCGCGCGCTGTTCAACGAAGAACTCGGCGCCGTCGTGCAGATCGCCGCGGCCAACCGTGAAGCCTTCGAGGCGTTGCTGGTCAAGTACAACCTGGCCGGCCTGAGCCACCAGATCGGCCGGCCGAAGGAGAAGCTCGGCATCAAGTTCTATCTCGGCAGCGATGCCGTCTTCAAGTGGAACTGGAGCGAGCTGTTCGCCGCCTGGAACGAGACCAGCAGCGCCATGCAGCGCCTGCGCGACAATCCGCAGAGCGCGGACGCCGAGCTGGACTGGCGCATGGACGATGCCGATCCGGGTATCTCGCCGAAACTCACCTTCGATCCGGTGGCCGATGTCGCCGGGCTGTTCATCGCTTCGGGCACGCGTCCGCGCGTGGCGATCCTGCGCGAGCAGGGCGTCAACGGCCAGATCGAAATGGCGGCCGCCTTCGACCGCGCCGGCTTCGATGCGGTCGACGTGCACATGTCCGACCTCGCCGCCGGCCGCGTCACGCTGGACGACTTCCGCGGCTTCGCCGCCTGCGGCGGGTTCTCCTTCGGCGACGTACTCGGTGCCGGCCGGGGGTGGGCCGCGTCGATCCTTTACAACGAAGGCTTGCGTGCGCAGTTCGCCGCGTTCTTCGCCGACCCGACGAAGTTCGCGCTCGGCGTGTGCAACGGCTGCCAGATGATGTCGGCGCTGAAGGACATCATCCCCGGCGCGCAGCACTGGCCGCAGTTCCTGCGCAACGCCTCCGAGCAGTACGAGGCGCGCCTGGCCACGCTCGAGATCCTCGATTCGCCGAGCCTGTTCTTCAAGGGCATGGCCGGTTCGCGGATTCCGGTGGCGGTCGCGCACGGCGAGGGCCGGGTCAACTTCCCGAACGTGTGCAGCCCCTCGAAGAGCGGCAGCGCCGCGCGTTTCGTCGACAACCGCGGCGCGCCCGACCGAAGGTTATCCGCTCAACCCGAACGGTTCGCCGGGCGGGCTGGCCGGTTTCACCGCCGCCGAAGGCCGCGTCACGATCATGATGCCGCACCCGGAACGGGTGTTCCGCAGCGTGCAGATGAGCTGGCGCCCGGAGTCGTGGGGCGAGGATTCGCCGTGGATGCGCATGTTCCGCAACGCACGGGCATGGTGCGGCTGAAACGACCCTGGCCATGGCCGGTAGCGCCCTCGTGGCCTGCCGTCATGGTCGCGACCGTGGCGCTGGTTGCGGTCGGCCTGTTGCCGTGGTGGATCGGCGCGCCCGCCTTGCTCGGCCTGATCGCCATCATGGCCGCCTTCAGGGATCGCGCTCCCGCGTTCGCCCGGCGTTGCGACTTTGCCCTGAATGCGGGCATGTTCGGCCTGGTCTTCGCGGTACAGCGCGACCTGGGCGGCGACCTGCTTGCCTGGGGTTTCGCGGCCCTGGTCGGCCTTGCCGGTTTCAGCATGATCGTCCTGGTCGAATCGCTGCTGCGCGGTCCCAGGCAAGATAAAACGTCATCGACACCGTTGCGCGAGTGGCGCGACATGGCCATGGATCGGGTCGGGCCCGGGGCAACGATCATCGAGCTGTCGGCGATCGACTGGCGGCGTGCCGGGGGCGATGTCGCCGACGGCAATGCGCATTTCGAGACCGACCGCTTCCGGTTCGCCGATGGCACCGTGATCGAGACGGTCGACGGCCAGTACGCGATCAGTCCGGATGGCCGCTGGTTCCTTGCCCGGGCGCGAGGCGGGATCGTGGTCCTGGACCGCGAGCATCGCCGCGTGCATCGGTTGCACGGCTGGGGTGCCGTCGGTTGGTACGGGCAGCCATGGTTCGAGCGACAGGGCAGCGATCTCCCGGTCTCCCTGCACGATGTGCTGGGCCAGCGTTGAAGCCATGCCATGCCCCATAATCCACCGATGACTATTTCCCCCGCATCCCCGCTGGTCAGCGTCATCGTCGTCGTCGCCGACAGTGGCGCGCTGACCCGCGAATCCGTCGCCCGGGCACTGGCAACGCCGCTCGCGGTCGAATGCATCCTGGTCGACAACGCTTCCAGCGACAGCATTCCGCAGGCGCTCGGCGGCGAGTACGCCGATGACGACCGCTTTCGCGTGCTTTATAACGGAGCCAACCTCGGCTTCGGCCCCGCCGTGAATCGCGGCGCGGCGCTGGCCCGCGGCGAGCATCTGCTGGTGCTCAATCCGGACTGCCTGCTCGAGCCCGATACGCTGCCGCGGCTGCTCGACGTGCTTGCCGCCGATCCGCGCAACGGGCTGGTCGGTGCCGTCGTTTGCGACAGCGACGGCGCGGCCGACCCCGCGTCGAGGCGGCGCGACCCGTTATTGCGGCGATCGTTGAATACGCTGACCGGACGTGACGCGCGCGAAGCGGAAAACCCGCGATTCGAAGGGATCAACATTCCCGGGCCCATGCCTGGAGGCGCCGAAGAGGTCGAAGCCGTCTCAGGCGCCTTGATGCTGCTCCCGCGCGCGGTATTCGAATCGCTGCACGGCTTCGACGAAAACTATTTCCTCCATTGCGAGGACCTCGATCTTTGCCGTCGCGTGCGCGATGCCGGGTATCGGGTGATCCTCGCCGGAAACGTGCGCGTGCTGCACGGCAAGGGCGGTTCGAGCCGGCATCGTCCGGTCTTCGTCAGCCGGCACAAGCATCGCGGCATGTGGCGCTGGTTCCGCCTGCACGATCCGGCGGCGCGCAATCCGCTGCTCGCCGCTGCCGTCTGGCTCGGCATCTGGGCGCATTTCCTGCTGAAGATCCCGGGGCAGCTCCGGCGCCTGTCGCGGAGCCGCGCATGACGACTGGCCATTCGCGTATGCCGATGTACGCGACCCTGGGCCTGATGGCGGTCACCGCGATCTGGGGATCGACCTTTTTCCTGATCAAGGACCTGGTCGGGCGCATGTCGGTGACGGATTTCCTCGCCGTGCGCTTCACCATCGCCGCGCTGGCGATGCTGGTCCTGTTCCTGAAACCGTTGCTGGCGCTCAGTCGAAAGGAGTGGGGGCAGGGGCTCGCCCTCGGCCTGCTGTATGGCATCGGCCAGTTGCTGCAGACCGCGGGACTGGCGCATACCTCGGCCAGCATCAGCGGCTTCGTCACCGGGATGTACGTGGTGTTTACGCCGCTGCTTGGCACCGTGCTGCTACGCCAGCGACTGCCGCCGGTCACCTGGATCGCGGTGCTGCTGGCCGTCGGCGGCCTGGGCCTGCTTGCGTTGCACGGACTCGGCATCGGCTACGGCGTCTGGTTGACGCTGGTCGCCGCTGCGCTGTACGGCTTGCATATCGTCGGCCTCGGCCTGTGGTCGCGACCGGGCAGCGCGTTCGCGCTGTCGACGGTACAGATGCTGGCGATCGCCGCGGTCTGCCTGCTCGCCACCTTGCCGAACGGCCCGAGCCTGCCGCCCGACAACGCCGCATGGTTCGCGGTGGTCTACATGGCGCTGGCCGCCGGTGCCGGCGCGATGTTGATGCAGACCTGGGCGCAGGCGCACCTGAGCGCCACGCGCGCGGCCATCGTCATGACCCTGGAACCGGTGTTCGCCGCGGGCTTCGCGGTGGCCGCCGGGCAGGACCTGCTGACCTGGCGCATGCTGGTCGGCGGCGCCCTGGTGCTCGGCGCGATGTACCTGGTGGAACTGGCGCCACGGCGCAAGGATCCAGTGCCGATCGAGGCGCGGCATCACGAGGTGTGATTTTTCTCGTCATTCCGGCGCAGGCCGGAATCCAGTGACGATGACACTCATCGAGCGACGAGGCGTGAATCGTTTCCTCTTAATGGAATACCGGATACCGGGGCCACTGGATTCCGGCCTGCGCCGGAATGACGGGCCATAAGGGCGACGTTACGCGAGGGATTTTGGTTTCTTTGCGCGCGGCTGCATCGCCACCCTCACCAGATACACCACGATTGCGATGTTCCCGACCAGCACCAGCAGCTTCAGCCAGCCGAAGTGCCCGAAGACTTCATACAGCTCGAGCGGGATCAGCGAGCCGGTGGCGATCACGGTGAACCATTCGGCCCAGTGCTGGCGCATCCACAGGCCGATGCCTTCGGTGGCGAAGATCGCCGCATAGGCCAGGGCGACGATGCCGATCGCGACGAACTTGCTCGGTCCGAGGTCCTGCAAGGTGCTGACCAGGTTCCAGCGCAGGCTGTTGCTCTCGGTCAGCGGCAGGTGCTCCAGCCAGTGCACCAGGTGCTCGAAGTTTTCCTGCCGGTCCAGATGAAAGGCGCCGATCGCGATGGCGATCATGGCCACCGTCTTGACCGCCTCGTAAATGGCGATCAGGCGCAGGCCGAAGCTGTGTTGAGGCGCGATCGCGGGGACCGGCGCGGTATGGGGCTTGGTCATGGTGGCGATCGATGGGGGATCGCCATTATCCCACGACGTGGTCGACGGGGGGGTGGATCAGCAGCAGCGCCCCCCGGTGCCCTTGTAGCGCGCGGTCTGGCGTTCCCGGAAGAACTCGCCATACGTCGGCACCGGCCGCTCCGGGTGGAACTGGCGCAGGTGCCGGACGTAGACATCGTAGTCGGGTACGCCGCAGCAGAGGCGGGCGGTTTGCACCGCCCACTTCCAGCCGGCCCTGACCCTGTGGGTGAACCTGTTCATGCTTGCATCCTCAACGGGCCGGCACGCCGCTCAGGGCAACGTACGGTTCTTCATGCGCGGTCGGGTGGTTGGCACGCCAGGCCTGCATGATCGCGCGCAGACCGAAGCCGACCATGGTGACCACCAGCAACATGAAGATCGCGGTCAGCACCATGTCGACGCGGTTGTTGGTGATGATCTGCTGCATTTCCGCCACCGTCTTCGCCGGGGCGATCAGCGTGCCGGCGGCCAGGCCATCGGCGTATTTCTGCGCCGCGGCGGTAAAGCTGATCGGGCCGACCAGCTTCTGGTAGGCGGCGGTCAGCGTGCAGATCACCAGCCAGGTGGCGGGAATGGCCGGCACCCAGACGTAGCGCTCGCGCTTGAGTTTGACCACGACGACCGTGGCCAGCATCAGGGCGATGGCGGCGAGCATCTGGTTGGCGATGCCGAACAGGGGCCATAGCGTGTTGATGCCGCCGAGCGGGTCGACCGAGCCCTGGTAGAGCAGGTAGCCCCACAGGCCGACGCAGATCGCCGTGGCCAGGATGTTGCCGACCCACGATTCGGTTTTCTTCAGCGGCGCGTAGATGAGGCCGGCGATCTCCTGGATCATGAAGCGGCCGACGCGGGTGCCCGCATCGACCGTGGTCAGGATGAACAGCGCTTCGAACAGGATCGCGTAGTGGTACCAGAAGGCGACCATGCCTTCGCCGGGGATGATGCCGTGCAGTAGCTGGGCCATGCCCACGGCCAGGGTCGGTGCGCCGCCGGCACGACTGAGGATGCTGCCTTCGCCGATATCCTTTGCGGTCTGTGTCAGCTCCGCGGGCGTCACCACGAAACCCCAGTTGCTGATGACCGTGGCCGCGTTCTCGACCGTGGTGCCGATCAGCGCACCGGGCGAGTTCATCGCGAAGTACACGCCCGGGTGCAGCGAGGTGGCGGCGATCAGCGCCATGATCGCGACGAAGGCCTCCATCAGCATGCCGCCGTAGCCGACCATGCGTGCCTCGCCTTCGTTGGAAAGCAGCTTCGGCGTGGTGCCCGAGGCGATGATCGAATGCCAGCCGGAGACCGCGCCGCAGGCGATGGTGATGAACAGGAACGGGAACAGGTTGCCCTGGAACACCGGCCCGGTACCGTCGATGAACCGGGTCACCGCCGGCATCTGCAGGGTCGGCGCGGCGACGAAGATCGCCAGGGCAAGCAGGAAGATCGTGCCGATCTTCAGGAAGGTCGACAGGTAATCGCGCGGCGCCAGCAGCAGCCACACCGGCAGCACCGAGGCGAAGAAGCCGTAACCGATCAGCAGCCAGGCCAGGGCCTTGGCGTCGAAGTCGAAAATCGCCGCCATCGTCGGCGACGCGGCGACATGGGCGCCGTACCAGATCGAGGCGAGCAGGAGGACCAGGCCGACGATCGATACCTCGAGGATCTTGCCTGGCCGGATATAGCGCAGGTAGACGCCCATCAGGATCGCGATCGGAATGGTGCAGGCCACGGTGAACGTGCCCCACGGACTGTGCGTCAGCGCCTTGACCACCACCAGGGCGAGCACCGCGAGCACGATCATCATCAGCACCAGCACGCCGACCATGGCGACCACGCCGGCGACCGGCCCGAGTTCCTCGCGAAGCATGTGGCCGAGCGAGCGGCCATCGCGGCGCAGCGAGAGGCCGAGGATCATGAAGTCCTGCACCGCGCCGGCGATGACCACGCCGACCAGGATCCAGAGCATGCCGGGGAGGTAGCCCATCTGCGCCGCCAGCACGGGGCCGACCAGGGGACCGGCACCGGCGATCGCGGCGAAGTGGTGACCGAATACCACCCATTTGTCGGTCGGCACATAGTCCAGTCCATCGTTGTGCAGGACCGCCGGCGTCGCCCGGCTCGGGTCGAGCTGCAAGACTTTCGTGGCGATGAACAGGCTGTAGAAACGGTAGCCGATCAGGAAGACGGCGATCGACGCGGCGACCAGCCAGATGGCGTTGATCGGCTCACCGCGGCGCAGGGCGACCACGCCCAGGCACCAGGCGCCGACGACGGCGATCGCGACCCAGAGGATCTTTCCGGCCGGGCCCGATTTGGGAATAACGGTGTTCATGGATGGCAGCTCCCCTGACGGTGGCCCTAGGGTCTGCCCGGGCGTGGCGGGGGTCAATGGCGTAACCTGACGCAAGGCATTAGCCATTGGTCGAATGCCGGGAGGCTCCCCGGGGCTAAGCTCGGCGTGTTGCCGTGCAGCATTCCGTCCCCCTTGATGCGGGCCGACAGTGCAGCTATATCCGTCAGATGTGGGCGGTGCAACGGATGCGCGGCCATGAGACCGAAGAGGATGAGCCGGATGATTCACGAGATCCTGAGGATGGGCGACGAGCGCCTGCTGCGCGTGGCGAAGCTGGTCGAACCCGACCAGATCGACACGCCGGAATTGCATGCGCTGATCGCCGACATGTTCGAAACCATGCATCACGCCGGTGGCGTGGGCCTGGCGGCGCCGCAGATCGGTGTCGACCTGCAACTGGTCGTCTTCGGCTTCGACAGCAGCGAGCGTTACCCCGAGGCACCGCCGGTACCGCAGACGATCCTGCTCAACCCGGTGATCACTCCCTTGTCGCAGGACATGGAAGAGGGCTGGGAGGGATGCCTGTCGGTGCCGGGGCTGCGTGGCGCGGTCAATCGTTATTCCCTGATCCGCTACGAAGGGGTCGACCCGACCGGCGAGCGCATCGAGCGGACCGCCGAAGGCTTCCATGCCCGTGTTGTGCAGCACGAATGCGACCACCTGATCGGTCGGCTGTATCCGTCCCGGATCACCGACTTCAGCCGCTTCGGCTTCACCGATGTCTTGTTCCCGGGGCTGGACCCCGGTGCGGACGACTGACATGCGCGCACTCTGGAAAGGTTCTGTCCTGGCCGAAAGCGACGATACCGTCGTGGTCGAGAGCAATCACTATTTCCCCGAAAGCTCGCTCCGGCGCGAACACTTTCGCGCCAGCGACCATCACAGTGTCTGCCCGTGGAAGGGCAGGGCCAGCTATTACGACGTGGTGGTCGGCGACGAGGTGAATCCAAACGCGGCGTGGTATTACCCGACGCCATCGGCGGCCGCTTCGAATATCGAGGGACACGTGGCGTTCTGGCACGGCGTGGAAGTCGTTCCCTGAGCAGGCTTGCCGCGGGCGCGCGGCATCGCCGATGATCCGGGCTCCATCGGGAGCCCCCACGCATGTCCTCGCTCGACCCGGCCTCTCCGGCCATCACGCGCAACGCGGGCATCGATGCCTTGCGTGGCTTCTCGATCCTGCTCGTCGTCCTCCATCACATCGGCCTGCGCATACCGCTACGCGATGGCGGGCTGTCCGCCTTCCTGCCACGGCGGTTGCTGAGCGCGCTCAATTTCAATGGCTATGAAGCCGTCTTCGTGTTCTTCGTGATTTCCGGCTTCCTGATCGCGACACATGCGCTGGTGCGCTGGCAAAGCCTCGAAAAGATCGATATCCGGGCGTTTTATGCCCGGCGCGCCGCGCGTATCCTGCCGTGCCTGTTGTTGCTCGTGGCCGTGCTGTCCGTCTTGCACCTTGCAGGTCTTGCCGACTACACGATCCGGCGCGAGGGCCAGACCCTGCCGGGCGCGATCGTCGCCGCGCTCGGCCTGCACCTGAACTGGTACGAGGGACGTACCGGTTATCTGCCGGGCGGCTGGGACGTGCTCTGGTCGCTGTCGATCGAGGAAGTGTTCTATCTCGGCTTCCCCCTGGCCTGCCTGCTGACCCGGCGCTGGTGGGTGCTCGCACCGATGCTGGTCTTGCTCGCTCTCTCCCTGCCGATATCGCGCGGAGCGCTCGAAAGCAACGAAATCTGGCAGGAGAAGGCCTATCTGCCCGGCATGGCCGCGATCGCCACCGGCGTACTCGGGGCGATCCTCGCCCGTCGCTGGCAGCCGACGGACCGCCGGACGCCACGGCTGTGGATGCTGGCCGGAGGTATCGGCCTTGCCGCCGTGCTGTTGGCAGGTCGCGAACTCTGGCATGCGATGGGCGAGGGCATGATGCTGGTACTCACGGTATCGGCCACGGCCCTGGTGCTTGGCATGCACTGGCGGGCCGCCGCCGGTCCGGTCCGGCCGATGCGCGGGCTGGGTTGGCTGCGTTCCTGTGGCCGTCTGAGTTACGAGATCTATCTCACCCATATGTTCGTGGTGACCGCCGCGGTCGCGCTGTTTCGCGCGACGGGCGCGAGCCGCAGCTGGGACGTCCTCTGGTACCTGCCGACGGTGGCCTTGTGCTGGCTGCTCGGAGCCGCGGTCGCCCGATATGTCTCCGGGCCCAGCGAGCGGGCCCTCCGGACACGCTTGCTTGCACCGGCGCGAGCCCCCACATCGCTCGTTCAGCAGGCCTGATCCGGCCGAAAAGCACGCCGCCGCCGGGGCAATGCAATATGCTGGGCGGTAATCCCATTCCCATCGACATGCCTAAGGAGCTTTCCCCATGGATGCCAAAAAAGAAGAAAACACCGCCGCCGGCTCCGACCGCATGGCCGATCGCCTGGCCTTCGAATCGCGCTTCGTCATGGTCTTCGGCCAGATCGACCAGGCTGTCGCCAAGCGCACCTGCGAGCGGCTGATCGCGCTGTCGTCGGTCTCGGACGCACCGATCAAGATGCTGATCTCCTCGCCGGGCGGCCACGTCGAATCCGGCGATGCCATCCACGACATGATCAAGTTCGTCAAGGCGCCGGTCTTCACCATCGGCACCGGCTGGGTCGCCAGCGCCGGCACCCACATTTACCTCGCGGCCGAGAAATCTCGCCGCCTGTGCCTGCCCAACACCCGCTTCATGATCCATCAGCCGAGCGGCGGCGCCGGCGGCCCGGCCACCGACATCGCCATCCAGGCACGCGAGATCCTGCGCACGCGCGAGCGCATCGCCCGTGTGGTGTCGAACGAGACCGGCCAGCCGATGGAAAAAGTGATGCTCGACATGGAACGCGACTACTGGATGAGCGCCGACGAAGCGATCGCCTACGGCATCGTGTCGCGGGTCATCAAGAATGAAGCCGAGCTGGCGTAAGAGCTGACTTTTCCCTTCTCCCGGAGGGAGAAGGTGCCCGCAGGGCGGATGAGGGCGAGCCAGACGAAGCGGCACACTGGTTCCCCCTCACCCCACCCTCTCCCTCCAGGAGAGGGAGACAGGCGCGATCAACCGTTGCGATAACGATTGACCTCATCGCGCAGGTCGATTGCCGCGCGGCGCGATGCCTCGGCGAAATCCTTTCCCGGCGAGGCGTACAGAATCGCCCGCGACGACGAAATCATCAGGCCCGTACCGTTTGCCGTGCGGCCGTGTTCCAGCACGGCTTCCACGTCGCCCCCCTGTGCGCCGATCCCCGGCACCAGCAGCGGCATATCCCCGACCAGCGCACGCACGCGTCCCAGTTCTTCCGGCCAGGTCGCACCGGTAACCAGGGCGCAGTTGCCGTTCGCGTTCCAGTCCCTGGCGACGGTCTCGGCCACGTGCAGGTAAAGCGGGCGGCCGCCGCAGTCGAGGTCCTGGAAATCCTTGCCACCCGGGTTGGACGTGCGGCAAAGCAGGATCACGCCCTTGTCGGCGCGGTCGAGGAACGGCTGGACCGAATCGCGGCCGAGATAGGGATTCAGGGTGACCGCGTCCGCCTTGTAGCGATCGAAGGCTTCGCTGGCGTAATGCTGTGCCGTCGAGCCGATGTCGCCACGCTTGGCATCCAGGATCACCGGTACGCCGGGATGTTTCGCGTGGATATGCGCGATCAGGCGTTCCAGGGCGTCTTCGGCGCGCTGCGCGGCGAAGTGCGCGATCTGCGGCTTGAACGCGCAGACCAGGTCGGCGGTGGCGTCGACGATGGCACGGCAGAATTCGAAGATCGCGTCGGGATGCCCGTCGAGCGAGGCGGGCAGGCGGGACGGTTCCGGATCGAGGCCGATGCAGACCAGCGAGTCGTTGCCAGTCCATGCGTTTTGCAGTGATTGCATGAAGTGCATCGGGGCTCCCGAGCAGGGGTCAGGGACGAGTAGCGAGGGCGCGAGGATGGGGGCGGTCGCGGGCTTGCGCCCTCACTTCCGACCCCTGTTCCCTGCGTCTCAGGCCAGCTTCTTGTACTTCACGCGATGCGGACGGGCGCCTTCTTCGCCGAGACGACGCTTCTTGTCCGCTTCGTACTCGTTGTAGTTGCCCGGGAAGAACTCGACGTGCGAATCGCCTTCGAAGGCGATGATATGCGTGGCCACGCGGTCGAGGAACCAGCGGTCATGCGAGATCACCATGACGCAGCCGGGGAACTCGAGCATGGCGTCTTCGAGCGCACGCAGGGTCTCGACGTCCAGGTCGTTTGACGGCTCATCGAGCAGCAGCACGTTGCCGCCCTGCATCAGGGTCTTGGCCAGGTGCAGGCGACCGCGCTCACCGCCGGACAGGCTGCCGACGATCTTCTGCTGGTCGGTGCCCTTGAAGTTGAAGCGGCCGATATAGGCGCGCGACTGCAGCTCGTAGCGACCGATGGTGATGATGTCGGCGCCGCCGGAGACTTCTTCCCAGACGTTTTTCTTCGCGTCGAGGTTGTCGCGCGACTGGTCGACGTAGGCGAGCTGGACCGTGTGGCCGAGCTTGATCTCGCCCTGGTCCGGCGTTTCCTGGCCGGTGATGAGCTTGAACAGGGTCGACTTACCGGCACCGTTCGGGCCGATCACGCCGATGATCGCGCCCGGCGGCACCTTGAAGCTCAGGTCGTCGATCAGCAGGCGATCGCCGAACGACTTGGACACGTTCTTGAACTCGATCACTTCCTGGCCGAGGCGCTCGCCCGGCGGGATGTACAACTCGTTGGTTTCGTTGCGCTTCTGGTATTCGACCGAGTTCAGTTCCTCGAACCGGTTGATACGCGCCTTGCCCTTGGACTGGCGGCCCTTGGCGGCAGAACGTACCCACTCCAGTTCGCGGGCGAGGGCCTTCTGGCGGCCCTTCTCGGCGGCTTCTTCACGGGCCAGGCGCTCGCCCTTCTGCTCGAGCCACTCGGTGTAGTTGCCCTTCCAGGGAATGCCGCGGCCACGATCGAGCTCGAGGATCCACTCGGCGGCGTTGTCCAGGAAGTAACGGTCATGGGTGACCGCGACCACGGTGCCGGTGTAGTCGTGCAGGAACTGCTCGAGCCAGTCGACCGACTCGGCGTCCAGATGGTTGGTCGGCTCGTCGAGCAGGAGCATGTCCGGCTTGGACAGCAGCAGGCGGCACAGCGCGACGCGGCGTTTTTCACCGCCGGACAGGGGGCCGATCTTCGCATCCCAGGGCGGCAGGCGCAGCGCGTCGGCGGCCACTTCGAGCTGGCGCTCGAGGGCGTGCGCGTCATTGGCGGCCAGCAGGTTCTCGAGCTTCTGCTGCTCTTCGGCGAGCTTGTCGAAGTCGGCGCCTTCCTCGGCGTAGGCGGAGTAGACCTCTTCCAGGCGCTTCTGCGCATCCAGGATCTCGGACACGCCTTCCTCGACGGCCTCGCGGACGGTCTTTTCCGGGTCCAGCTGCGGCTCCTGGGCCAGGTAACCGATCTTGGTCCCGGGATTGGCGCGAGCCTCGCCCTGGAAGTCGGTATCCACGCCGGCCATGATCTTCAGCACCGTGGACTTGCCCGAACCGTTCACACCGAGCAGGCCGATCTTGGCGCCGGGGAAGAACGACAGGGAGATATCCTTGATGATCTGGCGTTTCGGGGGAACGATCTTGCTGACCCCGTTCATGGTGAAGATGTACTGCATGGATGCTCCGAGGCATGCGCCGTCGGCCGGCGAGGGCAGGCGACGTGGGGGTGACCAAACCACGCATTATACGTCCTTGGCGCATCGTGCCGGTGACGGTTCTCGCCGCCACCCTGCCACCCCCTCGAAAACCGCCTGCGGTGGCCGCAAATCGCCGTCCACGCTACAATTTCCGCCTTCACCCGCACGCCACCCACGAGGTCAGGATGTTCCCCAAGGACAGCAGCATTGCCGGTTACGACGACGAACTGGCCCAGGCGATCGCCCATGAGGCCCGCCGCCAGGAAGACCACGTCGAGCTGATCGCCTCGGAGAACTACGCCAGCCCGCGCGTGATGGAAGCGCAGGGTTCGGTGCTGACCAACAAGTACGCCGAGGGTTATCCGGGCAAGCGTTACTACGGTGGCTGCGAATACGTCGACATCGCCGAGCGCCTGGCGATCGAGCGCCTGAAGCAGCTGTTCGACGCCGACTACGCCAACGTGCAGCCGCATTCCGGCTCCCAGGCCAACCAGGCGGTGTACTTCGCCCTGCTGAACCCGGGCGACACCATCCTCGGCATGAGCCTGGCCCACGGCGGTCACCTGACCCACGGCGCCAAGGTCAATATCTCCGGCAAGCTGTTCAACGCCGTCCAGTACGGCATCCGGCCGGACACCGGCCTGGTCGACTATGACGAGGTCGAGCGCCTTGCCGTCGAACACAAGCCGAAGATGATCGTCGCCGGCTTCTCGGCCTATTCGCAGGTGATGGACTGGGCGCGCTTCCGCGCCATCGCCGACAAGGTCGGTGCCTACCTTTTCGTGGACATGGCCCATGTCGCCGGCCTGATCGCCGCCGGCGTGTACCCGAGCCCGGTGCCGCACGCCCATGTGGTGACCTCGACCACGCACAAGACCCTGCGCGGTCCGCGCGGCGGCATCATCGTCGCCAAGGGCGCGGGCGAGGAGATCGAGAAGAAGCTGCAGTCGATCGTCTTCCCGGGCATCCAGGGCGGTCCGCTGATGCACGTGATCGCGGCCAAGGCCGTGGCCTTCAAGGAAGCGCTGGAGCCGGAGTTCAAGACCTACCAGCAGCAGGTCGTGAAGAACGCGAAGGCGATGGCGAAGACCTTCATCGAACGCGGCTACAAGATCGTCTCCGGCGGCACCGAGAACCACCTGATGCTGATCGACATGATCGGTCGCGACACCACCGGCAAGGACGCGGAAGCGGCCCTGGGCAAGGCACACATCACGGTCAACAAGAACGCCGTGCCCAACGACCCGCGCTCGCCCTTCGTTACCTCCGGCCTGCGCGTCGGCACCCCGGCGATCACCACGCGCGGCTACGGCGAAGCGGACACGGTCGAACTGACGAACTGGATCTGCGACGTCCTCGATGCGCCGACCGATGAGAAGGTTCTGGCTTCGGTGCGTGAGAAGGTCACAGCGCAGTGCAGGAGATTTCCCGTTTATGGCTGATTTTTCGGGACTCGGGACTCGGGACTCGGGACTCGGTGAACAGCCGGGGTGCGGGCTCTGCTTTTCCGGGTCCCGGGTCCCGGGTCCCGAGTCCCGCTAATGCATTGTCCTTTCTGCCAGCACGAAGACACCCGCGTTATCGATTCGCGGTCTGACCGAGGACGGCAATACCGTGCGGCGTCGCCGAGAGTGTCCGCAGTGTAGTGAACGCTTCAATACCTTCGAGACGGCGGAGCTGAAGCTGCCGGCGATCGTGAAAAGTGGCGATCGCCGTGAAGCGTTCGACGAGGTCAAGCTCCGCGTGAGCTTCGATCGTGCCTTGCAGAAGCGTCCTGTTGCCAGCGACGCGGTGGATCGCGCGGTGCGTGCCATCGTCGACGACCTGCGCAAGAGCAGCGACCGCGAGGTGCCGTCGCGGCACGTCGGCGAACTGGTGATGCGTGAGCTGAAAAAGCTCGACCAGGTCGCCTATGTGCGCTTTGCCTCGGTCTATCGCCGGTTCGAGGACGTGCATGCGTTTCGCGAGGAAATCGAGAAACTCGAGCGCGACCTGCCGGGGCTCGAAGGCTTGCAGCTTCCGCTGATCGGCGGCGGCAAGAACAAATGACCGAGGGAAGCCGGGCGGTGTTTTCCGCCATCGATCACCTGCACATGGCGCGCGCCTTGCGCCTTGCCGAACTCGGCTTGTATACCACCCAGCCCAATCCACGCGTCGGCTGCGTGATCGCCGACGGCGAGCGTGTGCTCGGCGAGGGCTGGCATCAGCGCGCGGGTGAGCCGCATGCCGAAGTGTTCGCACTGCGCGCAGCCGGCGCGCAGGCGCGCGGCGCGACCGCCTACGTCACCCTCGAACCGTGCGCGCACCACGGACGTACGCCACCGTGCGCGGATGCGCTGATCGCCGCGGGTATCGCACGTGTCGTGGTCGCCGCCGAGGATCCGTTCCCGGCGGTCGACGGACGTGGGCATCGGCAAGCTTCGCGCCGCCGGCATCGTCGTCGAGATGGGGTTGATGCGCGACGCGGCGCGCGAACTCAATATCGGTTTCTTCAGTCGGCTCGAACGTGGGCGGCCATGGTTGCGCGTCAAGCTGGCGATGAGCCTGGATGGTCGTACCGCGCTCGCGGACGGCCGTTCGCAGTGGATCACCGGTGAAGCCGCACGCAACGATGTGCAGCGCTGGCGCGCACGAAGCTCCGCCATCGTCACCGGCACCGGAACGGCGCTGGCTGACGATCCGCGGCTGACCGTGCGCTCCATGGAAGAGGGTGCTTTCGCGCCGCCATTGCGCGTTCTGTTCGATAGCCAGCTTCGCGTACCGACAGACAAGTACCTGTTTGACGGACGTGCACCGACCCTGGTCTTGCACGGCATCGGTACACAGGCGGCGAAGCATGCCGGAGTCGAGTACGTCGCGGTCAAGGAGCGTGAGGGAAGGATCGACCCCGGCGCCGCGCTGGCGGTGCTGGCGTCGCGTCACTGCAACGAGGTTCTGGTAGAGGCGGGCGCCTCGCTCTGCGGCGCGTTGTTCGCGGCCGGCCTGGTCGACGAGCTGTTGCTGTATATCGCGCCGGTGCTGTTGGGCGATACCGCCCGGCCGCTGCTGGAGCTGCCGCCGCTGGTCGACATGGCCGCGCGCTGGAAACTCACCACCCTCGACCGCAAGATTTTCGGCGAGGATCTGCGACTTCGCCTGAGGCCGGCGACACCATGACGATACGCTGGGGCATCATCGGTTGCGGCAATGTGACCGAGGTCAAGAGCGGTCCGGCTTTCAGCAAGATCCCGGGCTCGTCGCTGGTCGCCGTGATGCGCCGCGATGGCGCGCTGGCACGCGATTACGCCGAACGCCACGGGGTCCCGGCGTGGTACGACGATGCCGCCGCGCTGATCGCCGATCCCGGGGTCGATGCGATCTACGTCGCCACGCCGCCGTCGACGCACAGGCAGTACGCCCTGATGGCCATCGCGGCGGGCAAGCCGGTCTACGTCGAGAAGCCGATGGCGATGAATGCCGCCGAATGCGAGGACATCATCCGCGCCGGCCGCGAGGCCGGGGTGCCGGTCTTCGTCGCGTACTACCGGCGCATGCTGCCGCGCTTTGGCAAGGTACGCGAACTGCTGTTCGACGAACGGGCGATCGGTACGCCGCGTATCGTGCATACCGAGCTCTACCATCCGCACGAGGCGCGCTACGCCGATCCGGCGAACCTGCCCTGGCATGTGCTGCCGGAAATATCCGGCGGCGGCATCTTCATGGATATCGGTTGCCATACGCTGGACATGCTCGATTTCCTGTTCGGTCCGATCGTTTCGGCCAGTGGTCATGCCAGCTCGCAACTGAAAGCCTATCGACCGGAAGATACGGTCGCCATGTCGTTCGCCTTCGGCAACGGCATGCTCGGCACGGGGCTGTGGAATTTCACCAGCCTGCAGCGCGAGGACCGGATCGAGGTCATCGGCGACGGCGGACGGATGTCGTTCGCCACCTTCGGCGACGGGCCGATCCGCGTCGGAGAACGCCACGGGCACGGTCGAATACAAGGTGGCCAATCCGCTGCATATCCAGCAGCCGCTGATCGAGACCATCGTGGCGGAGCTGGGCGGGCAGGTCGGGGCCTGTCCCTCGACCGCCGAGAGTGGAGCGCGCACGAACTGGGTGATGGATCAGGTGATGGCGGATTTTCGCAAGAACATGCCGCGATAACCGACCTCGGTGCCCGGGAAGACGAAAACGCAGCGTTCGCGGAAGACGATGTATTCCCGGTCGCCATGGCGGGGTGTAGAATTCGCCGACCGGCTTGCCGGTTAAAACCACATAGCGTCTTCAGGGCGGGGTGTAACTCCCCACCGGCGGTAGGTGCCTTGACGGCACGAGCCCGCGAGCGCCTCCGGTCAGTCCGGAGGGTCAGCAGATCCGGTCGATCCGGAGCCGACGGTCATAGTCCGGATGAAAGAAGACGGCAAGGCAACCCGCAAGGGGCGTCTGCCACGCCTTGGGGCGTTTTTCGCTTGTTCTCTTGCGGGAAACGTTTCATGAAAACATCGCTCCGCGTCACGCTCTCCCCGGTCTTCGACAGACAGGGAGGTCGCTGATATGTTCACCGGCATCATCCAGAGTGTTGGCCGCATCGCGCGGCTCGAACCTCGCGGCGGCGATGTCCGCCTGACCGTCGACACCGGCTCGCTCGACCTTTCCGATGTCCAGCTTGGCGACAGCATCGCCGTGGGCGGCGTCTGCCTGACCGCGGTGACGCTGGACGCGAAGGGCTTCGCCGCCGACGTCTCCAACGAATCCCTGTCGCTGACCACGCTCGGCAAGCACAAGCCGGCGACGGTGTGAACCTGGAGAAAGCCTTGCGCCTGGCCGACCGCCTGGGTGGCCATCTGGTCTCCGGCCATGTCGACGGCGTCGGCAAGGTTGTCTCGATCGTGCCCGATGGCCGCTCGCAGCGCTGGACCTTCGAGGTTCCCGCGTCGATCGCGCGCTATATCGCCGCCAAGGGCTCGATCTGCATCGACGGCACCAGCCTCACCGTCAACGAAGTGCAGGGCAACCGCTTCGGCGTCAACCTGATCCCGCATACCGTCGACCACACCACGTTCGCGGCGCGGCGCGTCGGCGACGGCGTGAACCTCGAGGTCGACGTCGTCGCGCGCTACATCGAACGTCTGCTGGCCAACGGCGAAACGCCGCGGCTGGACGAGTCCTTCCTGAAGCAGCACGGATACATCTGAGGATCTTCCATGGCTTTCAATACCATCCCCGAAATTCTCGAAGACATCCGTGCCGGTCGCATGGTGGTGATCCTCGATGACGAAGACCGCGAGAACGAAGGCGATATCGTCATGGCCGCCGAAAAGGTGCGCCCGGAAGACATCAACTTCATGGTCCGCGAGGCGCGCGGCCTGGTGTGTCTCACCCTGACCGAACAGCGCACGCGCCAGCTCGGCCTGCAGCCCGATGGTCAGCGACAACAGCTCGCCGTACCAGACCAACTTCACCGTTTCGATCGAGGCGGCCGAAGGCGTGACCACGGGTATTTCCGCGCACGATCGCGCGCATACGATCCGTGTAGCGGTGAAGCGCGATGCGAAGCCGCAGGATCTCAGCCTGCCGGGTCATATTTTCCCGCTGACCGCGCAGCCGGGTGGCGTACTGACCCGTGCTGGCCACACCGAGGCCGGTTGCGACCTCGCGGCGCTGGCCGGGATGGACGAGCCATCGGCCATCCTGATCGAGATCCTGCACGACGATGGCTCGATGGCGCGGCGTCCCGAACTGGAGATCTTCGCCCGGAAGCATGGCCTGAAGATCGGCACCATCGCCGACCTGATCCGCTATCGGCTGGAGACGGAGAAAACCATCGAACGGGTCCACGAGGAACAGGTCGACACCGAATTCGGTGCGTTCCGCCTGATCGCCTATCGCGACGCGATCCGCCGTGGCCTGCATTTCGCCCTGGTGCGCGGCACGGTCGACGATGGCGAGCCGGTGCTGACCCGTGTGCACGTGCGCAATACCTTGTCCGATGTGCTGCATCTCAAACGCGACGACCTCGGCCAGACCGTGACCGCCGCGTTGCGCCGCATCGCCGACGAGGATCGCGGCGTGTTGCTGGTGTTGTCCGGCGAAGATACCGCCGAGGCGCTGCTGGCACGCCTGAAGCAGGACGCGCCACCGCTGGGTGCGGTCCACGAGGAACAGCATGAATGGCGCCAGCTTGGCCTCGGCGCGCAGATGCTCGCCGACCTCGGCGTGCGTCGCCTGCGCGTGCTCGGCACGCCGCGCAAGCTGGTCGGGCTGGGCGGCTTCGGGCTGGAAGTGGTCGACCACGTCGCATGAATGCCCCGGCGCTGCCCGCGCCGGGACATCGCCTGGCCGTACACTCGCTGCCAACGTTCTTCGGGAATACCGCATGTCGCGCCCCATCGCCGTCCAGCTGATCGCCCCCTCGGGTTATCCCCACGATCGCGCCGCCATGACGCGCGGGGTCGCTCGCCTGCGCGACGCCGGCTGCACGGTGAGCGGTCTGGACGTACTGGAACGCACCGAACTGCGTTTTGCCGGCGACGACGCGACGCGGGCGCAGGACATCAACGCGCTGGCGACGATGGACGTATTGCCGGACATCGTGCTCTCGGTGCGCGGCGGCTACGGCGCGACGCGGCTGTTGCCGCATCTGGATTACGGCGCCCTGCGTGAGCGGCTCGCCGATAGCGCGACCCTGCTGGTTGGCCATAGCGACTTCACCGCGCTGCAGCTCGCCCTCTATGCGCAAAGCGGGCTGCGTACCTTCACCGGTCCGATGCTGGGACCGGATTTCGGTCCCGAACAGCCGAGCACGCTGACGATCGAGCATTTCTGGGCGACCGTCGGCGCGGACCGCGGGCAGGGCGAGTGGCAGGCCACGGGCGAGGTGGATGTCGAAGGCCCCTTGTGGGGCGGCAACCTCGCGATGCTTTGCAGCCTGCTCGCCACGCCGTATTTCCCGGCCATCGACGGCGGCATTCTCTATGTCGAGGACATTGGCGAGCCGCCCTTCCGGATCGAACGCCTGCTGTACCAGTTGCACCTGTCCGGCGTACTCGGTCGCCAGCGCGCCCTGGTGCTGGGCGAATTCACCCATTGCAAGCCCAGCGGCTACGACAATGGCTACGACCTGGACGCGGCCTTCGCCCAGATCGCGCGCGGATTGCCGGCATCCCGGTGATCGAGGGCCTGCCCTATGGCCATGGAGCGGACAAATTCACCCTGCCGTTCGGCGCGCCGGCCCGCCTGCGGGTCGCCGACGGCCGTGCAAGGCTCGATTTCAGCGCTTATCCGCACCTTCCGGCCCCGCAGCCGGTCGGCGGGCGGCGAAAATGCGTAAAATGACCGGTCGCGCGGCGACCACCCACGCTATGAGGAACAGTTAGGCATGAAGATCATCGAAGGCGATTTCGCCACGCCCAAGGGCCGTTTCGCCATCGTCGCCGGCCGTTTCAACGGTTTCGTCGTCGAGCCGCTGGTGGCCGGTGCGCGCGATGCCCTGGTTCGCCACGGCGTGAAGGACGATGCGATCGACCTGATCCGCGTGCCCGGCGCCTGGGAAATCGCCCTGGCCGCGAACAAGGTCGCCCAGTCCGGCAAGTACGTTGCCGTGATCGGCCTCGGCGCGGTCATCCGGGGCGCTACCCCGCATTTCGACTTCGTCGCCGGCGAAGCGGCCAAGGGCCTGGCCCAGGCGGCGTATGCCTCCGGCGTGCCGGTCGCCTTCGGCGTGCTGACCACCGACAGCATCGAGCAGGCGATCGAGCGCTCGGGCACCAAGGCCGGCAACAAGGGCGCCGATGCCGCGATCGCCGCGCTCGAGATGGTCAACCTGTACGCGAAGCTGCCGGCATGAACCAGCGTCCGCAGGGCATCGACATGGCGGCGCGCTCGCGTGCGCGTCGCCGCGCATTGCAGGCCCTGTACGCATGGCAGGTCGGCGGCAGCAACATGGGTAACGTCATCGAGCAGTTCCGCCACGAGCAGGACATGGAAGTGGCCGACCAGGAGTACTTCGAGGACTTGCTGCGCGGGGTCGAGCGGCACGTCGCCGAACTGGATGCGGGCATCAAGCCCTTCGTCGACCGCGAGGTCGAGCAGATCGACCCGATCGAGCGCGCGGTACTGCGCCTGGCCGCCTATGAACTGAAGTATCGCCCGGACGTGCCGTACCGGGTGATCCTCAACGAGGCGATCGAGGTGACCAAGCGTTTCGGTGCCGATCACGGACATAGTTACGTCAACGGCGTGCTGGACAAGCTGGCCACGCATTGGCGTACGGCCGAGAAACGTTCATAGTCTCCCGCCAGGGACGCGCACAGGGTGCGCTCCCACAGGAGGCAGCTTGGAATTCGACCTGATCGAGATGATCCGCCGCCGTAGCGGCATCGAGCGCGACGACGTGCGCCTCGGTATCGGCGACGATGCCGCCGTGGTGGCGGTGCCGGAGGGCAGGGAGCTGGCGATCGCCATCGACACCCTGGTCGAAGGCGTGCATTTCCCGATCGGCACGGCGCCGTTCGATATCGGCTGGAAGGCGCTGGCGGTGAACCTGTCCGACCTCGCCGCCATGGGCGCGACGCCCGCCTGGGCCTTGCTCGCTTTGACCTTGCCGGTGGCCGACAGCCACTACGTCGAATCGATGATCGACGGTTTCGTCCAGCTCGCCGCGCCGCACAGGCTGGCCCTGATCGGCGGCGACACCACCCGCGGGCCGCTCACGATCACCGTCGCCGTGCATGGTTTCGTGCCGCCGGGGCGCGCACTCACGCGGAGCGGGGCCCGCGTCGGCGACATGGTGATGGTGACCGGCACGCTTGGCGACGCCGCCGCCGGCCTGCAATGCCTGGACCGGCATGGTGCCCGGGCCGATGCCTTGCTCGGTGCCTCACCCGGCACCCGCGAACACCTGGTCGAACGGCTGAACCGGCCGACGCCGCGGCTGGCGGTCGGCACGGCCTTGCGCGATATCGCCACCGCCTGCATCGACGTATCCGACGGACTGCTCGCGGATCTGGCGCATATCTGCCGCGCCAGCGGGGTGGCCGCTGAGATCGACGCGCCGATGCTGCCGCGTTCGTCCGCGCTGCTCACGCTGTTTGGCGAAGAAGCCGCGCTCGATTTCGCCCTGGGCGGCGGCGACGACTACGAACTCTGTTTCACCGTGCCGCCCGAGCGGGCGAGCGAAGTCGCCGGCAACCTCTCGCGCGCCGGCTGCGTGGCGACGCGGATCGGCCGCATCGTCGCGACGACCGGCGATGAACCGCCGGTGCGCGTGCGCGATGCCGACGGCACCCATGTCACGCCGGCGCGACAGGGCTGGGAGCATTTTTCCGGATGATCGACAGGTACGTCCTCGACGCCGACCGGCGCCGTGCGCTGCTCGGCCATCCGGCCGGCTGGATCGCCTGCGGCTTCGGCTCGGGCCTGGCCCCGAAGGCGCAGGGAACCTTCGGTTCGCTGGCCGCGATCCTGCCCTGGTTGCTGTTGCGCGAGACACCGCTGGCGATTTACCTGCTCGTGCTGCTCGCCGCCTTCGCGCTTGGCGTGTGGGCCTGCGACGTGGCCGGGCGCCTCCTCGGCGTCGACGATCACCGCAGTCTGGTCTGGGATGAGTTCGTCGGTTTGTGGATCGCCTTGCTGCCGGCCGTGGCCGCGCCCTGGTGGGCGGTCGTCGTCGGTTTCGGGCTGTTTCGCCTGTTCGACATATGGAAGCCCTGGCCGATCGGCTGGCTGGACCGACGGCTCAAGGGCGGGCTGGGTGTGATGACCGACGATGTAGTCGCCGGCATCTTCGCCGCGATCGTCCTGGCGCTAGTGCTGGTCTGACCAGCGTCGCACCTCAGAGGAGCTGTCACTTCTGCTCGTCATTCCGGCGCAGGCCCACTGCTGTCCGGGGAAAATTCGGATGGCATTGCGGAGCCATTTGTTGCAGTGCTGGCCGCAAGATTTGATACCCCTCACCGTCGTCCCGGCGCAGGCCGGGACCCAGTGGCCGCCACGCTCATCGAGCGATAACTCTCAAAATCAGCACTTTGGGACGTCGCCGCTTCCGTCCAGATACTGAGGCCACTGGATTCCAGCCTGCGCTGGAATGACGATCAAGTGCCAGGCGCATTGCTTGCTCGTGAGCGGCGATTTCCGAGTCTCTATCGGGGACGTCCATCAATCGAGGCCCATGCAGCAAGGGATTGGCGCAACCTTGCCCTTTTTCCCCGGAGAGCAGTGGGCCTGCGCCGGGATGACGGTGAGGTAGGCTGAGACTCTGCGCACAGGTCGTGCGGGGAGATTCGAGCCGGCTCGCTTGACAGTTAAATGAGAATCGTTATCATCTGATTCCGTACCCACCCATGCGGAGCAGCCCATGTTGATGAGAACGCTTTCCCTGTCACAGGAACTCCCGCGTCAGCCGCTCAGCCTCGTGCCGTCGAAAGCGGCGCAGGCCTCCACTCCCCGTATCGCCAGCCAGCGCCTGCTGGACGGTTCGCGTGAACTGGTGATCGAGCACGGCGGCAGCGAGTACCACCTGCGCCTGACCCGCAACGACAAGCTGATCCTGACCAAGTAACCCGCGTGCCGGTCCGTCCGGCCGCGCTAATCCCATGCCTATTGCCAGTGTCGCGTCTTCCATGGCGACCAGCCGGGCCGTCATCCGCGGAGGTGACATGTTCGGCTGGTTCTCGCCATTCGGCGCGGCGCAACGTCCGCGCGCATCCTCCATCGCCACGCGCTGGCTCGCCGTGGCACCGCAAGCGCTGGCCCAGGGCCTGGCCCAGCTTGGTTGCGTGCTCTACCTGCCGACCCGACGCTGCGATACCGATAACGGCGATCTTCCGCTCGGCCTGCTCGCCGAATCGATGGAACTGACCCCGCTGCTGCGCACGCGATATGTCGGCCTGGCCAGCGCGGTGACCGGCGAAGGGCCGCGCGAGTGGATCGAGTGCGTCGACGCGCTCGGTGCCTTGCAGGCACGCATTTACCTGTTGCCGGATACCGATTACCTGGCCTGGGACGCGCTGTTCGCCGATGGCGTCCCCGTAGCGGCGCCGGCACGCCATCGCGCCGGACATCCGGTGTGCTTCGCGGAACGGGCACGCCTCCTGTGTTTCACCCGTCGCCATGTGTCGCGACTGGCGATGCTGGGCTGCGAAGCGCCCTCCCATGTGTCGAGCCTCGGGCGTGGCGTGGCGCGCGATATCGCCGTCGCCGAAGCGGTGTCCATGGCCGGTTAGCGTTTGTCCGCTCGTCCGTGTCCGCTGTCCGCGGACACGGAAGTGCATCTCAAGGGCTCGTTCATCGCCTTGATTCGATTGGCGTTTTAGCTGCCATCGCGATTGGCACGCGGCTTGCTCTCATGTTCCCAGGGACCGCGAAGCGCGCGGTCAGGGACCACATGCATGATTCGCGATACCTCCGCCACGGACCGACTGGTCGAAGTGAAGGGCCATCCCAGGCGCAAGCTGATCCTTATCGGCGCCGGCATCCTTGCCGTCGCCCTGTGCGCCCTTGCCGCGCCGAAGGTGATGCGGATGTTCTCGGCCGATTCCTCGGTCAGCGGCACGCGGCTGGCCTTCGCCACCGTCGAGCGCGGCCCCTTCGTGCGCGATATCGCCGCCGAGGGCAAGGTAGTCGCCGCGGTCAGCCCGACCCTGTATGCGACCTCGCCGGGTGCGGTGGTGCTGAAGGTGCATGCCGGCGACGTGGTCAAGAAAGGCCAGGTGCTCGCCTCGATCACCAGCCCCGAGCTGACCAGCAAGCTTTCGCAGGAAGAATCCGCGGCCGACGGCATGGAAGTCGATTACAAGCGCGCGCAGATCGATGCGAACAAGAAGAAGCTCGAACTGCAGAAGGCCTATGACAACGCGGTGATCGATGAGAAAGCCGCCGACCGCGACCTGGAGCGCAACAAGACCGCGTTCGCCAAGGGCGCGGTGCCAAACATGGATGTCGACAAGGCCAAGGACACCCTGGAGAAGGCGCAGATCGCCGTGCGTCACGCCAGGTCCGACCTCGGCCTGGACAACGACAGCCTGACCTTCGACATCCAGTCGAAGAAGCTCGCCCACGACCGCCAGGTGTACCTGGTGCAGGACCTGCGTCGCCAGGTCGACGACCTCAACGTGAAGTCGCCGGTCGACGGCCAGGTCGGCCAGCTGTTCATCGCCGAACGCGCCACCGTGGCCAAGGATGCACAACTGCTCAGCGTCATCGACCTGTCGGCGCTGGAAGTGGAGATGAAGGTGCCCGAAAGCTTCGCCCGCGACCTGGCGATCGGCATGGGCGGCGAGATTACCGGCAACGGCAAGCTCTGGCCGGGCAAGGTCAGCGCCATCTCGCCCGAAGTGGTGAACGGCGAGGTCGTCCGCCCGCCTGCGCTTCGACGGTTCGTCCCCGCAGCAGCTGCGCCAGAGCCAGCGCATGTCGGTGCGCATCCTGATCGACAAGCGCGACAACGTGCTCACCGTTTCCCGCGGGTCCTTCGTCGACGAAAGTGGCGGCCGCTACGCCTATGTCGTCCACGATGGCATCGCCGAGAAGCGCGAGATCCGCGTCGGCGCCAACAGCATCGACAAGGTCGAGATCCTCGACGGCCTCAAGCCCGGCGACAAGATCGTGATTTCCGGCACCGACAGTTTCAACGGCGCCGCCAGGGTGGTGATCAGTGGCTGACGCCCACCTTCGCTCCAACCGCTGTACCACCGTGCACTCTTTCCTTCACCGCAACCCGAGGCTCCGCCCATGCTCAAGATGACCCACCTTTCCAAGGTCTACCGCACCGAAGTGGTGGAGACCTATGCGCTGCGCGACTTCAATATCGACGTGAAGGAGGGCGAGTTCGTCGCCGTGACCGGGCCGTCCGGCTCGGGCAAGACGACCTTCCTGACCATCGCCGGCCTGCTCGAGACCTTCTCCGGCGGTACCTATCATCTGGACAACGTCGAGGTCAGCAAGCTGGACGACAACGCCCGCTCGCGCATCCGCAACGAGAAGATCGGCTTCATCTTCCAGGCGTTCAACCTGATTCCCGATCTGAACGTGTTCGACAACGTCGAAGTGCCGCTGCGCTATCGCGGCATGAAGGCCGCCGAACGCAAGCAGCGGATCATGGATGCGCTCGAGCGTGTCGGCCTGGCCTCGCGTGCCAAGCACTATCCGGCCGAGCTGTCGGGCGGCCAGCAGCAGCGCGTGGCGATCGCCCGCGCCCTGGCCGGCTCGCCGCGCCTGCTGCTCGCCGACGAACCGACCGGCAACCTGGACACGCAGATGGCCCGTAGCGTGATGGAGCTGCTCGAGGACATCCATCGCGAAGGCGCGACCATCGTCATGGTGACCCATGATCCGGAACTGGCCGCACGCGCGCAGCGCAACGTGCACATCATCGACGGCCAGGTCGTCGACCTCGCCGAAGACCCGCGCTTCCACACGCACGCACACGCGGCGGAGGCGAACTCGTAAGGCAAGGCAACGGGCGGGCCCGCGTCGCAAGGCGCGGTGCCCATGGCACAGGCAGGGGAGAGGCATGTTCGGCTATTACTTCGATCTGGCGATCCGCAGCCTGCGCCGCAACCCGGCGCTGACCTCGCTGATGGTGCTGGCGATCGCCTTCGGCGTCGCCGCGTCGATGACCACGTACTCGATCTTTCGCGCCGTCTCGGGCGATCCGATCCCGTGGAAGTCCTCGCGCCTGTTCGTGCCGCAGATCGATCTGTGGGGGCCGGCATCGCGCGAGCGCGACACCGAACCGGCCGATGCGCTGAGCTATGTCGACGCGGTCGCCCTGATGCGCGCGCATCGGGGCAACCTGCAATCGGCGATGTATGAGATCGCGCCGACGGTGGCACCGCCCACGCCCACGCCCGGGCAGCGCGCGCAATATGTCGGCGGGCACGCGGTCTACGGCGAGTTCTTCGCGATGACCGATGCCCCGTTCCGCTACGGCCATGGCTGGTCCGCCAACGAAGACAACGCGCGTGACAGCGTCGTGGTGATCAGTTCGCGGCTCAACGACAAGTACTTCGAAGGAAAGGACAGCACGGGCCGCAACCTCGTCCTCGACGATCGCCAATACCGCATCGTCGGCGTGCTGGACGACTGGCGGCCAAAACCGATGTTCTACGACGTCGCCAACGTCACCTTCGCCCGCGACGACGATGTCTTCATCCCATTCACGCATGCCATCGACCGGCAGATCGACAGCGCCGGCAATTACACTTGCATGTCGGCACCGTCCGGGTCGGGCTTTGCCGGTACCCTCAACGGCGACTGCGTGTGGATCGCCTTCATGGTGCAGCTGGACACTGCCGCGGAAGTCGCCGATTACCGGCGCTTCCTTGACGGCTACGCCGGGGAACAGCACACGGCAGGTCGCTTCGGCTGGGGAGCGAACAACCGCCTGCGCAATCTGCCCGAATGGATGGATTTCAATCGTGTCGCGCCGCCGGATACCAAGGTGTCGCTGCTGGTCGCACTCGGCCTGCTGCTGGTCTGCATGATCAATACGGTCGGCCTGATGCTGGCCAAATTCCTGCGTCGCTCGATCGAGATCGGCGTGCGCCGCGCGCTCGGCGCATCGCGCGCGCAGATCGCCCTGCAATTCACCGTCGAGGCCGGCGTGCTTGGCCTGGGCGGCGGACTGCTCGGCTTGTTGCTGACCGGTCTGGGCGTGCTGGCGATGCGTGCCGTGCTGCCCAAGGACATTGCCGCGATGGCGCATATGGATCTTAGCCTGCTGTTCCTGACCCTGCTGGTCGCGGTGTTCGCCACGGTGCTGGCCGGTCTCTATCCGACCTTGCGCGCAAGTTATGTGCGGCCGGCCATGCAGCTGAAGTCGTCATGAGGACCGTCGTGGCCATCCGTCCCATTCTGTCCGCATTGCGGCGGCATAAATCCGGCGCCATGCTGATTTCCCTGCAGATAGCGCTGACCCTGGCGATCGTCTGCAATGCGCTTTTCATCATCGCCGCGCGCGTCGAGCGGGTCGGGCGGCCGTCCGGCCTGATCGAGACGGATCTGTTCCGGATCAACACCGTGCGCGCGGGCTTGCCGACCGATGGCGATGCCGCCAAGGCCCGGCTCGACGCGGACGTTCGCGCCGACCTCGCGGCGCTGCGCGGCCTGCCCGAAGTCCAGGACGCCTATGAAACCTCCTCGCTGCCCTTGTCGGGTCATAGCTGGACCGGCGACGTGCAGCTTTCGCCGGACAAGCCGGGCGTGCATACGGCGTTCTATGCGGGCGACGAGCACAGCATGGCCACCCTGGGCTTTCGCCTTGCGGCGGGTCGCAACTTTCTTCCGGGCGAGGTCAAGGCATTGTCCCCGCGCGAGCCGATGACACCGGCCGTGATCATGATCAGCAAGCCGATCGCCGACCGGCTGTTTCCCGCGGGCGATGCCCTGGGCAAGGCTGTCTACGTCGCGACGGATTCGCCGGCGACGATTGTCGGCATCGTCGAGCGCTTGCAGAGCCCGAGCGTGGATGCGTGGGCAAAAAGCTTTTCCTGGAGCACCACGATCGTCCCGGCGCGATTCGCCGATACCATGCGCGTTTACGCGATACGGGCCAGGCCGGGGCGCATGGATGCGGCGATGAAGGCTTCCGTCGAGGCCCTGTACGCACAGGACAACCTGCGCGTCATCCCGGACGAGGATGGCGTGCAGGCCTTCGCGCAGACGCGAGCCGATGCTTACCGCAGCGACCGTGGCATGGCGATCCTGATGGTCGCGGTATGCCTGATCCTGCTTGTCGTCACCGCCGCCGGCGTGGTCGGGCTGTCCAGCTTCTGGGTCGGTCAGCGACGCAAACAGATCGGTATCCGCCGCGCGCTCGGTGCCACCCGGCACGACATCCTCGGCTATTTCCTGACCGAGAACGCCTTGATCACGGTCGGCGGCCTGGCCGTCGGCATCGTCCTCGCCTTCGGTCTGAACGCCTGGTTGATGGTGCAATTCGAACTGAGTCGCCTGTCCATGACGTACGTCGTCGTGGGTGTCGTCGCCCTGCTCGCGCTCGGCCAGGCCGCGGCATTCGCGCCCGCCTTGCGCGCGTCGCGGATTCCGCCGGTCGAAGCGACCCGCACGGTCTGAAGAGGAAAGCAACGGATGTTCGGTTACTACTTCGATCTGGCACTCCGTAGCCTGCGCCGCAACCCGGTGCTGACGGCCTTGATGGTGCTCGCCATCGCCGTGGGCATCGGCGCCAGCATGACGACGTTGACCGTGCTTTCGCTGCTCTCGGGCGATCCGATTCCCGCGCGGAGCAGCGTGCTCTATTACCCCCAGGTCGATCCGGATACCAGCAAGGACGATTCGAGGGAACCGACCGATATGCTCGACTATCCGTCGGCGGTGGACATGTGGCGCGCGAAACGCGCCGATCGCCAGGCCCTCATTGTCGACACCGCGATGAAGGCCATGGCGCCGCAATCGGCCGCGCGGCCGGTGATGGCGCCGACCCTGGTAACGACGGCCGACTTCTTCGCGATGTTCGCCGTGCCGTTCCGATACGGCCACGGCTGGAGTGCCGACGATGACGAGCGGCGCGCACGTGTCGTCGTCATCTCCGCGGAGCTGAACAACAGATTGTTCGGCGATGTCGACAGTACCGGCAAGACCCTCCGTGTGCGCGATGTCGACTTCACGATCGTCGGCGTGCTCGATCACTGGCGGCCAAGGCCGCAGTTCTACACGGTACGGGGGGGACGAATGGCCGCCGGCGATACCGCTAGTTACTACCAGCGTCCACAGGATGTGTTCATGCCATTTTTCACGGGCCTGGATGTCGGTCGCGGCACGTTCGGCGTGTACAACTGCTGGCAGCTCCCCGACGATTTCACAAAGCTGGAAACGTCCGCGTGCAACTGGGTGACCCTGTGGGCGGAGCTGGATACGACGGCCAAAGCCCATGACTACGCACGCTTCGTCGCCGACTATGCGGCGCAGCAGAAGGCGCTGGGTCGCTTCAACCACGCCGGCAATACACGCATGCGCAACCTGATGCAGTGGCTTTCTTTCAATCGCGTCGTGCCGGCGGATGTCAGCCTGCAGGCCTGGCTTGCTTTCGCTTTCCTGGCGATCTGCCTGTTCAACACCGTTGGCCTGTTGCTGGCGAAGTTCATGCGCCGTTCCGGCGAAATCGGCGTGCGGCGCGCGCTTGGCGCGACCCGCGGCGGCATCTTCACGCAGTGCCTGGTCGAGGCCGGGGTGATCGGCCTGGTCGGTGGTATCGGCGGCCTGCTGTTGACCCTGGTCGGGCTCTGGCTCGTTCGCCAGCAGCCGGCGGCGTACGCCGACCTGGCGCACCTGAATGTGACGATGTTCCTGGTCACCTTCGGCCTGTCGGTCGCCGCAGCCATGCTCGCGGGCGTACTGCCCGCCTACCGTGCAAGCCGGGTCGCTCCGGGCCTGCAGCTGAAGACGCTCTAGGAGGCCACGATGACCCAGATCGCTCCCATCATCGCCACCCTGCGCCGGCACAAGATTTCGGCCTTCCTGATCGGCATGGAGATCGCGCTCGCCTGCGCCGTGCTGTGCAACGCCTGCTTCATGGTCGTCAGCCGCATGCAATCGATGCGCGTCAACAGTGGCGTGGATGAGAGTTCGCTGGCGGTCGTGACGCTGACCGGCTTCGACCCCGCACAGGCCAGCGATCTGAACGCACGCATGCTCGACGGTCTGCGCCGGATCCCGGGTGTCCAGTCCGCCGCGGTAGTCAATGCCGTGCCGTTCGGTCAGTCGGCCGGCAACGCCGGCATCCGCCTCGAACCGGACGGCAAGCACCGCGCCGCCGTCCCCCATTTCTATGTGGGCAGCCCTGGCGCCATGGAGGCGCTCGGCGTGAAGCTGATCGAGGGGCGACGATTCGCCGCCGACGATTTCCACCCGGTGAACTCATTCGTTCCCGACAGCCCCGCCAGCGTGATGGTCACCAGGTCGCTTGCCGACCACCTCTGGCCCGACGGAAAAGCGCTCGGCAAGATGTTCTATTGCGACAGACTGTCGTTCCGGGTCATCGGTGTCGTCGAACGCCTGGCCCGGCCCACGGCAGGGGAAGAAGGTCCGCAGTCTTTCGACTGGTCCATCCTGACCGCCGGTACGCCCGGGGCGAAATTTGCCGGAATCTATCTCCTGCGCGCTGATCCGGCACACTGCCGCGCGTGTTGCGCGAGGCGAAGGATGCCGTGGCGACGCTGGCGCCGGATGCCGTGCTCGACGAGGAAAACAGCAAGTCGATCAGTGATCTGCGGACGGCCTTCTTTCGCCAGGACCGGGCCATGGCCGGCATCCTGGTCGGCATCATCGTCGGCATGCTGATGGTGACCGCGCTCGGCATCGTCGGCCTGGCCAGTTTCTGGGTCCAGCAGCGGCGCCGCCAGATCGGCATCCGTCGCGCGATCGGTGCGACCCGCGGCGACATCCTGCGTTACTTCCAGACCGAGAACTTCCTCATCGTCACCGGCGGCATCGCCGTCGGCATGGTGCTCGCCTTCTTCCTCAACGTCATGCTGATGCAGCGTTACGAACTGCCGCGGATGCCGTTCTTTTACTTACCTGTCGGCGCGCTGGCGCTGTGGACGCTTGGCCAGTTGTCGGTGCTCGCACCGGCGCTGCGCGCGGCGGCCACGCCACCGGTCGTCGCCATGCGTTCGTCGTGATGCGCGCTACTCCACCTGTCCGAGGTACCTGATATGTTCGCCTACTATTTCCAACTCGGCCTGCGCAGCCTGCGGCGGAACCCGATGCTCACCGCGCTGATGGTGATGGCGATCGGCTTTGGCGTCGCCGCCTCGATGACCACCTACTCGGTCTTCCGGGCCACGGCGCGCAATCCCATCCCGCAGAAATCCAGCCAGCTGTTCATCCCGCAGATCGACAACTGGGGACCGGAAGATACCGAGGATGGCGAGCCGCCGGTGGCAATGACGTACAAGGACGCCGTGGCGCTCTGGCGTGCGCACAAGGCGCCGCGCCAGACGACGATCTACCCGGTGGCCGCGGCGATCGTGCCCGACGATGCGAGCCGGCTGCCGATGCGCGAGGACGCCTATGCGGTCACCGGCGACTTCTTCCCGATGTTCGACGTACCCTTTGTCTATGGCCGCGGCTGGACGGCCGAAGAAGATGAAAAGCATGCCAGCGTGGTCGTGATCAGCCGCGCGGTGAACGAGAAGATGTTCAATGGCGCCGACAGCACCGGCAAGCAGATCAATGTCGACGACCACCTGTATCGCATCGTCGGTGTGACCGAGGACTGGAACCCCAGCCCGCGTTTCTACGACCTGCCCAATACCGGTGGCTTCGACGATGCGGCCGGCATGTACTTGCCGTTCAGCCGGATGATCGACCTGCAGAAGCTCACCAACGGCAACAACAACTGCAATTCCGATCCGGGCGATGGCTGGGACAATTACATCCGCTCCGAATGCGTCTGGATCGGCTTGTGGGTGGAACTGCCCAGCAAGGCCGACGCCACGGCGTATCGCCAGTACCTTGAGGGCTATACCGGCGAGCAGAAAGCCGCCGGACGCTTCCGTTGGGCCAATAACTACCGCCTGCGCAATGTGACCGAATGGCTCGACGCGCAGCACGTGGTCCCGGCCGAATCGCAGATCTCGCTGCTGGTCTCGCTGGGTTTTCTCGCGATCTGCCTGGTCAATACCATCGGCCTGCTGCTGGCGAAGTTCATGAAACGCGCGCCGGAAATCGGTGTGCGCCGCGCCCTGGGTGCATCGCGGCGCGAGATCTACATGCAGTTCCTGCTCGAAGCAGGGACGGTGGGCCTGGCCGGTGGCGTGCTCGGATTGGCCCTGACCGGACTGGGCGTCCTCGGTGTCGGGCTGATCTTCGAGCCGCAGATCGCCGAACTGGCGCATCTGGACATTTCGTTGGTGCTGCTGACCCTGCTGGTCGCCGTCGGCGCCACGATCCTGGCGGCCTTCTATCCCACCTGGCGAGCCGCGCAAGTGCAGCCCGCCTGGCAACTGAAATCCAACTGAGCGGAGCGACATCATGCAAATCAAGCCCGTTCTTTCCGCCCTGCGCCGGCACAAGGCAGGCACCATACTGATCGCGTTACAGATCGCGCTCACCCTGGCGATCGTCTGCAATGCACTGTTCATCATCCAGCAGCGCGTATCGCACCTGTCGCGGCCGACCGGCCTGGTCGAGAGCGACCTGATCGCCGTGCAGATGCGCTGGGTCGGCAACAAGGACGACTTCGTGCCGCTGATCAAGACCGACCTGGCCATGCTGCGCTCGACGCCCGGCGTCGAGGATGCTTACGCGACCAACTCCTTCCCGCTGCGTAATGGCGGCTGGTCGATGGGCGTGCGGACCAACCCGGACGCGAAGAAGTCGATCACCCAGACCACGATCTACTTCACCGATGAGCACGCGCTGGCCACCCTCGGGGTCAAACTGGTCGAGGGCAAGAACTTCGATGCCGGCGACGTGCGCAGCCTCGATCCGAAGACCTCGATTGCCTTGCCCAAGGTCATCATCACCAAGGCCCTGGCGAAGAAGATCTACCCGGACGGCTCGGCCCTGGGCAAGACGCTTTACATCACCCAGGAAGGCAAGCCGAGCACGGTGATCGGGATCGTCGAAAAGCTGCAGGTGCCCTGGGTCGGTAACTGGGCGGCAGGCTTCGACGACAACTCGATCCTGGTCCCGGCGATCCTCAATGCCGATTACCTGAATTATCTCGTGCGGACCAAGCCGGGCCAGCAGGACGCGGTCATGAAGACCGTGGTCGCCAAGCTGCAGGCGGTGAACCGGATGCGCGTGCTTCCGGAGAAGACCGGCTTGCGTACCTTCGCCGAAGTACGCAAGCGCGCCTACGACCGCGATCGCGGCATGGCGATCATGATGAGCATCGTCTGCGTGGTCCTGCTGGCGATCACCGCGGCGGGCATCGTCGGCCTGACCAGTTTCTGGGTCGGCCAGCGGCGCAAGCAGATCGGCGTGCGGCGTGCGCTGGGCGCGACCAGGAACGACATCCTGTCCTATTTCCTGACCGAAAACCTGCTGATCGGAGGCGCCGGCGTGATCGTCGGCATTGGCCTGGCGATCGGCATGAACATGTGGATGATGGCGCAGTTCGAGATGGCCCGGCTGTCGGTGCTGTACGTCTTCGTCGGCGTGGTGGTACTGCTGTTGCTGGGGCAGGGCGCGGTGCTGGCACCGGCGATGCGCGCGGCACGCGTACCGCCGGTCGAAGCGACGCGTTCGGTCTGATCGACCTCATTCCTATCCCGGCTGGAGAGTGACGATGTTCACCTACTACCTCGACCTCGCGTGGCGCAGCCTGCGCCGCAACAAGGTCCTTACCGCGCTGATGGTGGTCGCCATCGCGCTGGGCATCGGCACCTGCATGACCACGCTGACCGTGCTGCATGTGCTGTCCGGCGATCCGCTGCCGGGCAAGAGCACCCAGCTGTTCTATCCGCAGCTCGATCCGCAGGACCTCAATGGCTACCGGCAGGATGGCGATCCGCCGGCGCAGGTCACCTGGATCGACGGGATGAACCTGCTCCATGCCGGACGCGCGGACCGGCAGGCGCTGATGACCGGCGGCTCGGTACCGCTGCAGCCGGAAAAGGCGGGGCTCGAACCGTTCTACACGGACTCGCGCTACACCACGGCGGATTTCTTCGCGATGTTCGACGTGCCCTTTATCTTCGGTCGCGCCTGGCGCAGCGAGGATGACGATGCCAAGAGCCGCGTGGTGGTGATCACCCGCTCGCTCAATGACAAGTTGTTCGACGGTGCCGACAGCACGGGGCGTACGCTGCGCGTCAACGGCAGCGACATGCGTGTCCTCGGGGTCACCGACAACTGGCGGCCGAGCCCGCACTTCTACGATCTGAACACCGGCAATTATTCCGATACCGAGGATGTCTTCGTGCCGCTGACCACGGCGCGCGAACTGCGCATGTCGCGCAACGGCTCGATGGATTGCTGGGGCGAGGGCGGCAGCGAAGAGACGCTGGAAACCTCCCAATGCGTATGGACGCAGCTGTGGGTCCAGCTCGACAGCCCGGCCAAGGCCGCCGCGTACAAGGAATACCTGGTCCATTATTCGCAGGAACAGAAGGCGCTGGGTCGCTTCCAGAGGCCGCCGAACGTGCGTCTTTACGACCTGATGGGCTGGATGGATTTCAACAAGGTGGTGCCGAGCGACGTGCGCCTGCAGACCTGGCTCGCCTTTGGTTTCCTACTGGTCTGCCTGGTCAATACCGTCGGACTCATGCTGGCCAAGTTCCTGCGCCGTGCCGGCGAGGTGGGTGTGCGTCGGGCGCTCGGCGCGTCCCGTCGCGATGTCTTCGTACAGCTGCTGACCGAGGCTGGCATGGTTGGCCTGGCTGGCGGAATCCTCGGTTTGTTGCTCGCCGTCCTCGGCTTGTGGTTGGTACGCCGGCAACCCGCCGACTACGCCAGCCTCGCGCATCTGGATACGACCATGCTGCTGATGACCTTCCTCCTGGCGATCGGTGCCAGCGTGCTGGCCGGCCTGCTGCCCGCCTGGCGTGCCTGCCAGGTGGCGCCGGCCCTGCAATTGAAGACGCAATAGGAGATCGCCATGGAATTCCTGCCCATTATCTCCACCTTGCGGCGCCACAAGATCACCGCCTTCCTGGTCGTGCTCGAGATCGCGCTGACCTGCGCGATCGTCTGCAACGCGGTCTTCCTGATCGACCAGCGGCTCGACCGCATGGATATGCACAGCGGTGTCGCCGAGCACGAGCTGGTCCAGATCCAGATGGCCAACATCGGCACCGAACCGGACGCCAAAGCGCTGGCCCAGACCGATCTTGCCGCGCTGCGCCAGTTGCCGGGGGTGAAATCCGTGGCCCTGGTGAACCAGATTCCGTTCGGCAATTCCTCCTGGAACAGCGGCATCAAGCTGGACCCGCGGCAGAAGGAGAGCACGGCCAATGTCACCAACTATTACGGTGAGAACCTGATCGAAACCTTCGGTGTGCACCTGGTCGCCGGACGCAGCCTGACGGCCGGCGATTTCGTCGAGTTCGCCGACATGGTCGCGCCGGGGTCGAAGGTATTGCCGAAGGTCTCGGTCATTACCAGTGCCCTGGCCGCGAAGTTGTGGCCCGGCGAAAGCGCACTGGGCAAGCAGATCTTCTTCGACGAGGACCCGATCACCGTGGTGGGCGTGGTCGATACCCTGATCCGTCCGTCGCGCAGGGAAGACGCGATCATGAAGCTGTCGATGATCATCCCGGTGCGCATGGCCGGCGGCCTCGGCGCCAACTATGTGCTCAGGACGACACCGGTCGAGCGCGATCGCACGATCGCCGCCGCGGTGACCGCCCTGAAGGCGATCAAGTCGAACCGGGTGGTGATCAGGAAGCGGACGTTGGACGAAGTGCGCAGCGATTTCTTCCGTGGCGACCGTGCCATGGCCGGCCTGCTGGTTGGCGTTTGCATCGCCCTGTTGATCGTGACCGCGCTTGGCATCGTCGGCCTCGGCAGCTTCTGGGTTGCCCAGCGTCGCCGGCAGATCGGCGTGCGCCGGGCGCTCGGAGCGACGCGCGGCAATATCCTGCATTACTTCCAGACCGAGAACTTCGTGCTGGCCACGATCGGCATCGTCGTCGGCATGGCCATGGCCTATGGCATCAACGTCTTCCTGATGCACCACTACGAGCTGCCGCGACTGCCCTTCGTCTATCTGCCCGTGGGCGCGCTGCTGCTCTGGCTGCTCGGCCAGCTCGCCGTGCTCGGCCCGGCCCTGCGGGCGGCCTCGGTGCCGCCGGTGGTGGCCACGCGGTCGGCATGAGCGGAAGCGGCCTGGAGGTCGGTATGATCTCGTAGAGCGGGGAACGGGGGCCGGGGAACAACAAGCGCCAATCAGCCTTGGTCGTTCCCCGTTCCCTGTTCCCCGTTCCCGAAAATTCCCTTGCAACCTTTTTAAGCGGAGACGCATCCATCTCCGCATGCGACGAGGAAAGATGCGTACAGTCCTGATCATCGACGACAACCCGGCCGTGGGAGAAGCGCTGTCGCTTGCCCTTTCGCTGCGGGAAATCCGCCCCTACGTGGCGCTGACGCCGGAAGACGGCCTGGCGGCCCTGGAGCGCGAGAAGATCGACGTGGTCATCCAGGACATGAACTTCACCGCCGACACCACCTCGGGCGAGGAGGGCGTCGCGCTGTTCCGCGCCATTCGTCGACGCTATCCCGACCTGCCGGTGATCCTGCTGACGGCCTGGACCCACCTGGAAACCGCGGTGGAGCTGGTCAAGGCCGGTGCCGCCGACTACCTGGCCAAGCCCTGGGACGACGCCAAGCTGCTGGCCACGGTCGAGAACCTGCTGGAGCTTGTCCGAATCGACCCGCGAGGTCACCCGCGCCCGGATCGAGCGGCGCAAGCGTCGCGAGGCCCTGGGCCAGCAATACGACCTCGACAGCCTGGTCTTCGCCTCCGAGGCGATGGGCCGCACGCATCGAGCTGGCCTGCCAGGTCGCCCGTTCGGACGTGCCGGTGCTGATCACCGGTCCGAACGGCGCCGGCAAGGAGCGCATCGCGGCGATCGTGCATGCCAATTCGGCGGTACGTCGTGGCCCGTTCATCGCGGTCAACTGCGGTGCCTTGCCCGGCGAACTGATCGAGGCCGAGCTGTTCGGCGCCGAGGCCGGCGCCTATACCGGCGCGAACAAGGCCCGTGAAGGCCGCTTCGAACTGGCCGACGGCGGCACCCTGTTCCTGGACGAGATCGGCAACCTGCCGCTGCCCGGCCAGATGAAGCTCCTGCGGGTCCTGGAAACCGGCCAGTTCGAGCGGCTGGGCTCCGGTCGCACGCGGCACGCCAAGGTGCGCGTGATCAGCGCGACCAATGCCGACCTCAAATCGATGATCCGCGCCGGAACCTTCCGCGAGGACCTGTTCTATCGCCTCAACGTGATCGAGGTCAGCCTGCCGCCGCTGGCCGAGCGCACCGACGATATCCTGCCCCTGGCCGAGCACTTCCTCGGCGGCCGCGCGCAGTTGTCCGAGGACGCCCGCGAGGCGCTGATGGCGCATGCATGGCCGGGCAACGTACGCGAACTGAAGAACGCGATCGAGCGCGCGGCCCTGCTCGCCGGCGAGGACCTCATCGCGCCGGCGCACCTGAACCTGCCGACGGTCATGTCCGCGAGCATGCGCAACCTCGACGAGCCTTCACGCGAATCGGTCGAATCGGCCCTGGCCTCGGCCGACGGCGTGATCAGCCGGGCGGCACAGTCGCTGGGCCTGTCGCGCCAGGCGCTGTACCGCCGCATGGACCGCTACGGCATCGCGCAATAGCCGGGCCATGGCGGGTCACACTTTTGCGCGCTCCCTGTCGGGTGTAGAAAGGGTTTCCGAAGACGGGGAGACGGATCATGAAACGACTGTTCCTGGCAGGCATGGCGGGCATCCTCCTGGCCGGCAGCGCGATGGCGCAGCATGCGCCGGTCAAACCGCGGGCGGACGACCAGTGGGGGCCGGCAAAAAGCGCGTCCAGCGGCGGGAGTTACGTGTCCGCGAACAAGCCGACCGACACGCAGGACCCGGCGGGGCATTTCAAGTTCAAGGATTCAAGCCCCAAGGCGAAGGACTCGCCATGGCCGGATCGCAGTGCGATCGACGGCAAGCAGGGCGCGAACATGGACAGCAGCCGGCCACCGCTGAACTGCGGGCAGAACCCGTCGGACCCTGCGTGCCGTTGAGCCTGGCGCAGCGCGAAGGCGTCACCGCATGCGGCTGACCTCGATGGAAGGTCGCATGACCGTGCTGCTCGGGCTGACCAGCCTGCTCGGCGCGCTGGTCTATGCCGGCGTCACCGAATGGCCTTTGCCGCAGATCGTGCAATGGGCACACGATTCGCTGTCGCTGGATGTGGTCGGCCCCGGTAGTGCCGGCACCCTGGGCGGACTGTTGGCGACCCTGATCATCCTGCTGCCGCTGTCGGCCTGGCTGGCGCACTGGGTGATCCAGCCCTTGCGTCGCCTCTTGCGTGCGTTGGAGGGTGCGGTCGCAAGTTATCGCGATGGCGACTTCAGTTTCTCGATCGCCACCGATCGTCGCGACGAACTGGGTGAACTGGTACGCATGCACAACGCGCTTGGCCAGACCCTGCGCGAGCAGCGCCAGCATCTGGCGCAACGCGAACTGCTGCTCGATACCGTCGTGCAGAACACGCCGGTCGCCCTGGTCCTGACCGATGCGACCGGGCGGGTCACCTATGCGAACATCGCCGCGCGGCATCTTTTCAACGAAGGCCGCAGCCTTGCCGGGCTGGATTTCGGCGAGATCCTGCGCGACATGCCCGAGTCCCTGCAGAAGGCGGCATCCAGCGGCGAGGATGCCCTGCTGACCGTCGACATGGACGGCGGCGAGGAGACCTTCCATCTTTCGCAACGCAATTTCCGCCTGCAGGGCAGGCCGCACCGCCTGCAGCTGTACCGGCGGATGACCCGCGAGCTGTCGCGCCAGGAAGTGGCGACCTGGAAGCGCGTGATCCGGGTGATCAGTCATGAGCTCAACAACTCGCTGGCGCCGATCTCGTCGCTCGCGCACTCAGGCACGGAACTGGCGCGTCGCGGCGATACCGGACGGCTGCCCGGCGTCTTCGCCAGCATTGGCGAGCGGGCGCGGCATCTGCACGGTTTCATTGCCGGTTATGCCAGCTTCGCGAAGTTGCCCAGCCCGCAACCGGTGAAGATCGCCTGGCCGGCCTTCGTCGACACGCTTGCCCTGCATTGCCAGTTCCATCTGGTCGGCAAGCTGCCCGATGCAGCCGGGACGTTTCGATACCGCGCAGATCGAACAGGTGTTGATCAACCTGATCAAGAACGCGCACGAATCGGGCAGCGCGCAGGAGGACGTCAGCCTCGCCATCCATGTCCTTGGCCGCGACGTGCGCATCGAAGTGGCCGACCGCGGGCCCGGCATGAGCGAGACCGTCCTCGCCCAGGCCTTGCTGCCGTTCTATTCGACCAAGCGCTCCGGCACCGGCCTCGGCCTGGCCCTGGCACGCGAGATCGCCGAAGCGCACGGCGGCCGCATCGCCCTGACCAACCGCGACGGCGGCGGGCTGCGGGTCAGCCTGCTGCTTCCACTATGAGTCCGCTCCCACGGTTCCGGTAACGAGCTTGGCCTATACTCGAGGTCACCATCGGAAAGGAGTGCAGGTATGGGAAGCATCGTTGCCCTGGTCGTCGTTCTCGTCGCGATCATCGTGTTGTTCAAGCTCGTACGCATCGTGCCGCAGGGCTATGAGTGGACCGTGGAAACCTTCGGCAAGTACACCCGCACGCTCTCGCCGGGCCTGCATTTCCTGATCCCGTTCGTCTACAACGTCGGGCGCAGGATGAACATGATGGAGCAGGTGCTCGAGGTGCCGTCGCAGGACGTCATCACCAAGGACAACGCGGTGGTCCGCGTCGACGGCGTGGTCTTCTACCAGATCCTCGATGCCGCCAAGGCCGCCTATGAGGTCGCCAACCTGCAGGGCGCCGCGCTGGCCCTGATCATGACCAATATCCGTACCGTGCTCGGCTCCATGGATCTGGACGAAAGCCTGAGCCAGCGCGACGCGATCAACGCCAAGCTGCTCAACGTCGTCGACGAAGCGACCCATCCCTGGGGCGTGAAGGTCAACCGCATCGAGATCAAGGATATTTCACCGCCGCGCGACCTGGTCGACGCCATGGCCCGGCAGATGAAGGCCGAGCGCGAGAAGCGCGCCAACATCCTGGATGCCGAGGGCTTACCGCCAGGCGGCCATCCTCAAGGCCGAAGGCGAGAAACAGTCGGCGATCCTCGAGGCCGAAGGCAAGAAGGAAGCCGCCTTCCGCGAAGCGGAGGCACGCGAGCGCCTGGCCGAGGCCGAAGCCAAGGCGACGACCATGGTCTCCAACGCGATCGCCAGCGGCGACGTCAATGCGCTCAACTACTTCGTCGCCAACAACTACGTCGACGCGTTGAAGGAAATGGCCAAGTCGCCCAACCAGAAGATGCTGCTGTTGCCGATGGAAACCACCGGCATCCTCGGCTCGCTGGCCGGCATCGCCGAACTGGCGCGCGACTCGATGGCCTCGCAGCAGCACAAGGCCAACCAGGTCGTGCCGCCGCCGGCCACCCGCAACAATCCGCCGCCGACGCCTCGCTGAGTACCGGCCATGACCACACCCATCGCCCTGCATTACCTCTGGTGGATCGTCGCCCTCGTGTTGATCGCGCGGCGAAGTGGTCCTGCCCGGTTATTTCATGTTGTGGATAGGGATCGCGGCAGCGGCGATGGGCGTGCTGCTGTTCGCCGTGCCCGGGCTCGGCGCGCTGGCCCAGGCCATCGTCTTCGCCGTGCTCGCCTTCGTGGCCTGCTTTGCCTACTGGAAGTTCCTGCGCCCGCGCTTCGACCGCATCCCGCCGGGCAACGAGCGGCTCAATCGCCGCGGCGAGCAGCTGATCGGCCAGCGCTTCGAGCTGATCGAACCGATCGTCAACGGTCGCGGCAAGGCCCGCGTCGGTGACGGCATGTGGCTGGTCAGCGGGCCGGAGCTGCCGGTCGGCAGCATGGTGGAAGTCCTCGGCGTCGAAGGAACGACCCTTTCGGTGCGACCCGTCGGGTGAGTGCGGGCGACCTCAGCGCGGCCCCGGTCAGCGGTCAGTTCGCGACCACCGCGATCAATACGCGCATCGCCTTCCTGGTCGAGCTGGCGCGTCGCCTGCATCAGTACGGCACCACCGCGCCGCGTCTGGAAGGGGCGATGTCCAGCGCCGCCCAGCGCCTCGGCCTGGTCGCCGAGGTATGGTCCAGTCCTACCGCGATCATCGTGTCATTCGCCGACCAGGCGCAGGGCGACGATGGCGTCGCCCAGGTCACCCAGGTGATGCGCCTGCCGCCCGGCGACGTCAACCTGGGCCGCCTGTGCGAGGCGGACCGCATCGCCGACAGCGTGATCGAAGGCAAGATGGGCCTGCGCGAAGGCTTCCGCCTGCTGCGCGCCCTGGGCGCTCCGGATACGCGCCGGGCCAAGGCCGGGGTGATCGCCAGTTATGGCCTGGCCGCGGCGACCGTCGTTGCCCTGCTGCTGCACAGCTCCTGGGTCGACCTGATCACCGCCGGCGCGATCGGCGTGATCATCGGCTGCATCACCGTCGCCTCGGGAAGCCGGCCGCGCCTGGCCGTCGCCAGCGAGACGATCAGCGCGATGGTCGCCACGGTGACCGCGATCCTGGTCAGCGCCTTCATCGTGCCGCTGGCGCTGAAGTCGGTGATCCTCGGCAGCCTGATCGTGCTCCTGCCCGGCATGGCGCTGACCACGGCGGTGCGCGAGATATCCAGCCAGCATCTGGTTTCCGGGGTTGCCCGCATGGGCGGCGCCGTGGCGACCCTGCTCAAGCTCACCTTCGGTACCGTTGCCGCAACCCAGTTGTGTGCCGCTTTCGGCATTCATTCGCGCGACTACGACCTGCCTCCGCTACCCGGCTGGACCGACTGGCCGGCCCTGCTGATCGGCGCCTTCGCCTTCGCCATCCTGTTCCGCGCGGCGCGACGCGACTGGCTGGTGGTGATGGGCGCCGTGGTCCTGGGTTACCTCGCCACACGCTGGGGCGGCCAGGTTTCCGGTTCGATTCCCGGCGCGCCGTTCGGGGTCTTCCTCGGTGGCCTGTTGCTGGGTGCGCTCAGCAACCTGTATGCGCGCTTCGCCCACCAGCCCGGGGCCGTCGTGCGCGAGCCGGGGATCATCCTGCTGGTGCCGGGAAGCGTGAGCTTCCGCAGCGTGTCCTATCTGCTCGATCGCGACGCCGTGCTCGGCATGGACACCGGGATCCTCCTGCTGACCCTGCTGGTATCGCTGGTTGCCGGGCTGCTGTTTGGCGATTTGCTGGTATCGCCGCGCCGTTCCCTGTAACCGCAGCCCCGGATGCGCGACTCGATCCATTCCCCTCACCGTCGCCCCGGCGCAGGCCGGGGCCCAGTGGCCGCGGTCTGAATCGGGCGATATCGCCACCGGACGCCGGCCTGCGCCAGCATGACGATCAAAAGAAAAAGCCGGCGCAGGGCCGGCTTTTTCGTTAAATCGGTATTGCCGGTCAGACCAGCAGGTCTTTCTCTTTCTTGCCAGCCGCCAGCGCTTCGTTAAACCAGCGCGGGCGCTTGCCGCGGCCGGACCAGGTCTGTTCGGCATTGGCCGGATTGCGGTATTTCGGCGCGACCGTGCCGCCGGCACGACGGGTGGCGGGGGCTTTCGCGCGTGCGCCGAAGATGTCGTCGAACGTATATCCCTCGGCCTTGATCAGCGCGTGGATTTTTTCGCGGAGCTTCGAAACCTGTTCCTTGTGCAGCTCATTCTGGCGTAGCTGAGCTTTGCTGATAAGGTCGTTCAGCTGGCTGTGATTGAGGCTCTTCAGGTCGACGGCCATGTTTTAACTCCCGGTGGTGGCGTTGAACGAACCGCGTCGGGCTTTTTTTATCAGCCAATACGGATTGCCAGCGAATTCTCGCGCATTAATCCAGGCAATGCAAAAAAACCTAATTCGCGACGGGTTTTCCCGTCGCGAAATCTTGATTAACCGACATAATCGCGCCGGCTGATTCGGGCCCTATTGTAGGAGCGAAACGAGGTCTTCGCGGCTAATGGCCCGGGCTTCGGCATCGGTCCGGGCACGGTACTCCAGTGTGCCGGCCGCCAGGCCGCGTTCACTGACCACCACGCGGTGCGGAATACCGAGCAATTCCATGTCGGCGAACATCGGGCCGGGACGCAGGCCGCGGTCGTCGAGCACCGTGTCGATGCCCAGCTGCGACAGTTCCTGGTACAGCGATTCGGCCGCTTCGCTGACCTCCGCGGATTGCTTCGGGTTGATCACGCAGACCGCCACGCGCCACGGTGCCATGGCATCGCTCCAGATCATGCCGGCCGCGTCGTTGCGCTGTTCGATCGCCGCGGCGACGATGCGGCTGACCCCGATGCCATAGCAACCCATGTACATGGTCCGGGTCTTGCCCTGGTCGTCCAGGACCTGGGCCTTCATCGCCTCGGCGTATTTCTGGCCGAGCTGGAAGATATGGCCGACCTCGATGCCGCGTGCCAGCCGGAGCTTGCCGTGGCCGTCCGGCGAGGGATCGCCCTCGACGACCTTGCGCAGGTCGGCGATGCGGTTGATCCGCGCGTCGCGCGTCCAGTTCGCCCCGGTGTAGTGCGTGCCGTCCTGGTTGCCGCCGCAGACGAAGTCGGCGAGCAGGGCGGCGCTCCGGTCCACGATGACGGGGATCGAATCGGGCAGGCCGACCGGACCGATAAAGCCCGGACGGGTACCGGTGGCGGCGAGGATTTCCGCTTCGCTGGCCAGCTCGGAGGCATCCGGAAGCTCGGGCAGGTGGCTGGCCTTTACCTCGTTGATTTCATGGTCGCCGCGCAGGCATAGCGCGACGAGACCGTCGCGGCCGCGGATCAGGATCGTTTTCACGCACTGTTGCGGCGACACCTTCAGGAACGCGGCGACGTCGTCGATGGATTTCTGCGTGGGCGTGTCGACCCGGACCAGGGGCGCCGACGGGGCAGGGCGCTGGTCGATGCCGGGCGCCACCGCTTCGGCGAGCTCGATGTTCGCGGCGTAATGCGACGTATCCGAGAAGGCGATGGCATCCTCGCCCGAATCGGCCAGGACCTGGAATTCATGGCTGGCACTGCCGCCGATCGCGCCCGTGTCGGCGTCGACCGCGCGGAACTCCAGGCCCAGGCGGGTAAAGATGCGCGAATAAGCGTCGTACATCACCCGGTAGGTCTCATCGAGCGACTCGGGCGTCAGATGGAAGGAATAGGCGTCCTTCATCAGGAATTCGCGCGCGCGCATCACGCCGAAGCGCGGACGGATCTCGTCACGGAACTTGGTCTGGATCTGGAAGAAATTGAGCGGCAACTGCTTGTAGCTCTTCAGTTCGTTGCGCGCGAAGTCGGTGACGACTTCTTCATGGGTCGGTCCGTAGCAGAAGTCCTGCTCCTTGCGATCCTTGAGCTTCAGCAGCTGGTCGCCGAATTTATCCCAGCGTCCGCTCTCTTCCCACAGTTCGCGCGGCTGCACCGAGGGCATCAGCATCTCGATCGCGCCGGCGCGCTGCATTTCCTCGCGGACCACGGCCTCGACCTTGCGCAGCACGCGCAGGCCCAGCGGCGACCAGGTGTACAGGCCCGAGGCCAGCCGGCGGATCATGCCGGCGCGCAGCATCAGCTTGTGGCTGGCGATTTCCGCGTCGGCGGGAATTTCCTTGACGGTGGCAAGATGGAACTGGCTGAGGCGCATGGGGCGATCCGGCGTAAAGGACGGAGATTATACGCTGGGGGCTCGCTCGTTTTTTTTGAGCGGGAACGGGGAACAGGGAACAGTGGGGGCTACTGAGGGTCTTGGCTCTGAGGGCGCGCGCAGGAGACGGCAATGGGCGCCATCGTAACCCCACTGTTCCCCGTTCCCCGTTCCCCGTTCCGTTCCCCGCTCTACTTGGCGCAATACTGCTTGTACTGCGCCTGGGCGGCACCGAGTTCCTGGCGGCGGCGATCGGCATCGACCGCGACCCGGTTGCCGCTGGCATCGTCCACGGTCAGCGGCGAGTCCTTGCCGAGCAGGTCCATATTGGTCTGCAACTGGGTGCATAGCTTGCTGCGGTTTTCCGGCGTGTCCTGCACCGCGCCGGGTGCGACCGGTTTGGCGGCAGCGAGTGCCGGTTTCGGCGGGGTGGCCGGTATCGGCGCCTCGACCGCGCCATTGGTCTTCACGTTCTTGTAGGCCACGCCGGTCGGCGGTGGGGCGTCGGTGTAATGCACCACGCCCTGGGCGTCGGTCCATTTGTAGACCTGGGCGACCGCGATCGGGGCGATCGCGAGCAAAAGGGCGGTAATCAGGAGGCGGCGCATGGGCTCGGGTCCATTGGCGGAAAAGTCTGTGCATTAGTTAACACCCGCCGGGAACGGGCACAAGCGCGACTTGGTTTACACTGCATGCTCCACGTCACGGAATGGCCCATGAGCGATCCCACGCCCGCCCGACCGCCCCGTCACCGCGGCATTTACCTGCTTCCGAACCTGTTCACCACGGGGGCGCTGTTTGCCGGCTTCTATGCCATCGTGGCCAGCATCGGCGGGTATTACGCGGACGCGGCGATCGCCGTCTTCATTGCCGCCCTGCTCGACGGCATGGACGGGCGGGTGGCCCGCATGACCAATACGCAGAGCGAATTCGGCGTGCAGTACGACTCGCTGTCGGACCTGGTCAGCTTCGGCCTGGCCCCGGCCCTGGTCTTCTACACCTGGTCGCTGTCCTCGCTGGGCGAGTACGGACCGGCCTGGGCCAAGATCGGCTGGGCGGCGTCCTTCATCTATGCCGCTTGCGCGGCGCTGCGCCTGGCCCGTTTCAATACCCAGGTCGGCGTGGCCGACAAGCGTTATTTCCAGGGGTTGGCCAGCCCCGCCGCGGCCGGGCTGTGCATGTCCTTCCTGTGGACGATGGAAAAGCTCGATATCCGCGGCCCGTCGGTGTGCTTCTTCGCACTACCGCTGATCGTGGTGGCCGGCCTGCTGATGGTCAGCCGGATCCGCTATTTCAGCTTCAAGGCCTGGCCGAAGGGCGACAAGGTGCCCTTCATCTGGCTGATCGTCGCGCTGCTGATCGTGGTCGCCCTGGTCATCGAGCCGGCCGGCGTGCTGTTCGCGGTGGCGTTGATCTACGTCATTTCCGGGCCGGTGCTTACCCTGATCGGGCGTGCCACCCATCGTCGCCGCGCGCGGCGCTCCGCCCTGCCGCAGGACTGACCGATGGCCGCCGCTCTCGCCAGCACCGGTCGCCGCGAACGCCTGCTTCGCGTCATGGGCGTGACGCCATGGCGCCTGCGTGCACCGGCGGCTTCGGCGGCGAACGAACCGGCCGCCATGGCCTTCACCGCCGCGGTCGATGCCGTGACCTGTGTGGTGATCGTCCCGGCCGGTTGCACCGGGCGCGAGCTGGACCTGGTCGGACGCGCCCTGCATGGCTTCGGCGCGGCTTTCGCGCGCGCGGCCCGGCTGGAGGTGCGCGACGGAAAGATCGGCGGCGTGCCGCCAGCCGGTATCTATCTTGCCTTCGGTGAAGAGCAGGCCCGCGCCCTCGGTCGGGAACTGTCCGCGGCGGTGCTGGGCAGCGCGCATATCGTGCTGGTCGACGAGCCTTCGCGGGTATGGGCCGAAGCCTCGGCGAAGCGTCGCTTGTGGAACGCGCTCAGGACCCTGCGGCGCGCCATGCTCGCCTCGACGGCCTGAGGCAAGCCCATGGTCGCCGTTGCCCAACCGTCGACCGAACTGCGCGCGATGCGCCGCGAGGACCTCGATCGCGTGGTCGCGATCGAACAGGCCTCGTACGATTTCCCATGGACCATCGGCATCTTCCGGGACTGCCTGCAGGCCGGGCATAACTGCTGGGTGCTGGTCCACGACGGCGAGATCGCCGGCTACGGCATCCTCTCGGTCGCCGCGGGCGAAGCGCATGTGCTCAATATCTGCGTCGATCCCCGGCACCGCGGTCTCGGCTACGGGCGGCGGATGATGCGTCGCCTGCTCGACCTGGCCCGCTGGTACGGGACCGAGCGGGTATTCCTCGAAGTACGCCCCTCCAACCCGACGGCCAAGGTCCTGTACGAGTCGCTGGGCTTCGCCGAGATCGGTCGCCGACCGAAGTACTACCCGGCCCGCGATGGCCGCGAGGACGCGATCGTGATGTCGCTGGAACTGCGCGCCCCCAGCTGACCTCATCGTCATGCCGGCGCAGGCCGGCATGACGATCAAATGCCGAGCTTCTGGGCCTGCTCGCGCATGGCGCCGAGCTGCACGGTCCAGTCGGCAATACGCTGGCGCTCCTGCGCAACCACTTCTTCGGGCGCATTGGCAACGAAGTTGGCGTTGCCGAGCTTGCCTTCGCACTTCCTGATTTCGGTTTCGACGCGGACGATTTCCTTCGCCAGTCGCGCTTTCTCGGCGCCGAGGTCGATCAGGCCGGCGAGCGGAATAAGCACGCGCAGGCCGCCGACCACGGCGACCGCGGCGGCGGGCTCGTCGCCACCCCCGATCCACTGCGGCGCCTCGACCCGGCCGAGGAAGGCGATCTGCGCAGCGAACTTCGTCGCGCGCGCGCGATCGCTGTCGCTGCCGTCGGCGAACAGCAGCGGAATGGTCTTGCCCGGCGCGATATTCATTTCCGAGCGGATCCGGCGCACGCCGGTGAGTACGCTCTTGACCCACTCGATCTCGGCTTCCGCGGCGGCGTCGCCTTCGAAGTCGCTCTCTTCCGGATACGGGCGCAGCATGATCGTCGGGCCGTCGATGCCCAGGCGCGGCGCGACGTTCTGCCAGATTTCCTCGGTGACGAAGGGAATGATCGGATGCAGCGCGCGGAGCAGGGCTTCGAGCACGGTCAGCAAGGTGCGACGCGTGGATGCCGCCGCGACGGCGTCACCCGCGGTCAAGGCCGGTTTGGACAGCTCGAGGAACCAGTCGCAGAAATCGTTCCAGGTGAATTCGTACAGCGCCTGCGCGACCAGGTCGAAGCGGTAGCCGGCAAGTCCCGTCTTCACGTCGGCCAGGGTGTGCCGCAGACGGGTAAGGATCCAGCGCTCGGCCTCGGTGGCCGGCGCGCCGCCCGCGGCGATCTCGCCTTCCTCGACATTCATCAACACGAAGCGCGAGGCGTTCCACAGCTTGTTGACGAAGGCCTTGTAGCCCCCGGCGCGCTCCAGGTCGAACTTGATGTCGCGACCATGCGTGGCCAGCGCCGCGAAAGTGAAGCGCAGCGCGTCGGCACCGAAGGCGGGAATACCCTCGGCGAATTCCTTGCGCGTGGCCTTCTCGATCTTCGGTGCATCCTGCGGCTTCATCAGGTTGGCGGTGCGCTTCTCGACCAGCGCATCCAGGCCGATGCCGTCGATCAGGTCCAGCGGATCGAGCACGTTGCCCTTGGACTTGGACATCTTCTGGCCGTCCTTGTCGCGGACCAGGCCGGTGATATAGACGTCCTTGAACGGCACTTCGCCGGTGAAGTGGTCGGTCATCATGATCATCCGGGCGACCCAGAAGAAGATGATGTCGAAACCGGTGACCAGCACGTTGGACGGCAGGTAACGGTCGAAGCCGAACTCTTTTTGCGAGTCGGGATCGGGCCAGCCCAGCGTGGAATGACTCCACAGCGAGGAACTGAACCAGGTCTCCAGGACGTCGTCGTCGCGCTTCAGCGCGCCGGTATAGCCCTTCGCCGCGGCAAGCCCGCGTGCGTCCTCTTCGCTGCGGGCCACGAAGACCTCGCCGTTGTCGGCGTACCAGGCGGGAATGCGATGGCCCCAGGTCAACTGGCGGCTGATGCACCAGTCCTGGATATTGCCCAGCCAGTGGCGGTAGGTATTGATCCAGTTTTCCGGCACGAAACGCACCTGGCCCTGCTCGACCAGTTCGAGGCCGCGCGCGGCCAGCGTGTCCATCTTCACGAACCACTGCCAGGTCAGGTACGGCTCGATCACCTGCCCGGTGCGATCGCCACGCGGCACCTGCAGCTTGTGCTTCTTCGTCTCGACCAGCAGGCCCAGTTCCTCCAGATCGGCGAGGATCGCCTTGCGCGCGACGTAGCGATCCATGCCGCGATACTTCGCCGGCGCGTTGTCGTTGATCGCCGCGTCGTCGGTGAGGATGTTGATCATCGGCAGGTGATGGCGCAGGCCGATGGCGTAGTCGTTGAAGTCGTGCGCCGGGGTGATCTTGACGCAGCCGGTACCGAAATCCTTCTCGACGTACTCGTCGGCGATGATCGGGATGTCGCGATCGGAAAGTGGAAGGCGCAGCGTCTTGCCGACCAGCGCGGTGTAGCGCTCGTCGTCCGGATGCACGGCCACGGCGACGTCGCCGAGCATGGTTTCCGGGCGCGTGGTGGCGATGGTCAGTTCACCGGAGCCGTCGGATAACGGATAGCGGATCGACCAGAGGAAACCGTCTTCCTCTTCGCTGGCCACTTCCAGGTCCGAGATCGCCGTCTTCAGCACCGGATCCCAGTTGACCAGGCGCTGGCCGCGGTAGATCAGCTTTTCCTCGGACAGCCGGACAAAGGTCTCGATCACCGCCGCGGACAGGCCCTCGTCCATGGTGAAACGCTCACGGCTCCAGTCGCCCGAGGTCCCGAGCCGGCGCATCTGCCGGCCGATGGTGCCGCCCGACTCGGCCTTCCAGGCCCAGACACGGTCGATGAAGGCCTCGCGATCGAAGTCCGAACGCTGCTTGCCCTCGGCATTGATCTGCCGGGTGACCACCATTTCCGTGGCGATACCGGCATGGTCCATGCCCAGCTGCCACAGCGTGTCGAAGCCGCGCATGCGGTGGTAACGGATCAGCGTGTCCATCAGCGTGTGCTGGAACGCATGACCCATGTGCAAGGTGCCGGTGACATTCGGCGGCGGCAGCATGATCGTATACGGCGTGCCCTTCCCGGACGGCTTGAAATAGCCGTTGCCCTCCCACCGGGCATACCACTTCGATTCGATCAGGCTGGGCTCGAAACTCTTGTCCATGGGGAGGGATGCTCGGGGAAATTCCTTGATTGTAGCGCTATGGGGGCTTCGTTGGAGGGGCTGGGGCCTTGGGGGACTTCTTCGTTATAGCGCGCTGACGCCGTGGCGCTTTTAGTTAGATGCGCTGCGCGCTTTTTCTTCACTGGGTGATTCGCGCCATCCATGGCGCTCACCCCTTCGGGGCCGGCTACGCCGTTCGCGCCTGCTCCTGCAGGCGCAGTCCAGCCTTCGCTGGGATGACGTTCGCCCGTACGGACGTGACCGGCACTCGACGGAGAGCAAACCCGCTCTCCGCTGAGCGCCTCTGGGTACGAGGGGGCCTATCGTCATCCCAGCGAAGGCTGGGAACCAGTGAAAACACTGCGCGCAGCGCTCCGCTTACGAGCGTGACGGCGTCGGGCCCGCGGAACGAAGGGTCCCCTCGCGCAACGCCCGCCCATAAGCATGCACCTCATCCACCAACACCTTCACGTTGGCAGGATCCACCTCAGGCGTAATCCCATGCCCGAGATTGAAAATATGCCCCGGATGGTTGCCGAAGCTGTCCAGCACCGCCCGGGCCTCGCGGCGCACGATTTCCGGCGAGGCGCGCAGCACGGCCGGATCGAGGTTGCCCTGCAGGGCGACGCGTTCGCCGACGCGCGAACGCGCATCGCCGATATCGATCGTCCAGTCCACCGCCATGGCGTCGGTACCGGTGTCCGCGATCGCTTCCAGATGGCCGTTGGCCCCCTTGGAAAACAGGATCGTCGGCAGGTCGCGGCTGCGCGGGTCGGCCTTCAGGTCGGCGACGATGCGGGCCATGTAGCGCAACGAGAACTCGCGGAAGGCGGCCGGGCCAAGCAGGCCGCCCCAGGTATCGAAAACCATCAGCGCCTGCGCGCCGGCCTCGGCCTGGGCGATCAGGTAGGCGCTGACCGAGCGGGTGACGACGTCGAGCAGGCGGTGGGCGAGGGCGGGATCGTTCCAGGCCAGGGCCTTCACGCGCGAGAAATCGCGCGAGCCCTCGCCTTCGACCATGTAGCAGGCCAGCGTCCATGGGCTGCCGGAAAAGCCGATCAGCGGCACGCGGCCGTGCAGTTCCTGGCGGATCAGGCGCACCGCGTCCATCACATAGCGCAGTTCCCCGCCCATATCGGGCACGGCAAGCCGGTCGATGGCCGCCGCATCGCGTACCGGATGGGCGAAGCGCGGGCCTTCGCCCTGGGCGAACGACAGGCCCAGGCCCATCGCATCGGGAATGGTCAGGATGTCGGAAAACAGGATCGCCGCGTCGAGCTCGAAACGTTCCAGTGGCTGCAAGGTGACTTCGCAGGCCAGTTCCGGGTTCTGCGCCAGGGCCATGAAACTGCCGGCGCGTTCGCGCGTGGCGCGGTATTCGGGCAGGTAGCGGCCGGCCTGGCGCATGACCCAGATCGGCGTGGTGTCGACCGCTTCACGGCGCAGGGCGCGCAGGAAGCGATCGTTCTTCAATGCCTCAACGGCCATGCGGCGACTCCATTCCCTGACTGAACATCACTTTGAATCCACGTTTGACTTGCAGGTCGCGCGCCCTGGCGAAGGCGGCGAGGGCGTCGTCGCGTTCGAGATAGACCTCGCGCTTGAGCGTGGCCTTGCCGCCCTGGGTGCCGGTCTCGCGATACAGCGTCCAGCCGCCGAGCAGATCCTGCTCCAGCGTGATCTGGACGTACCGCGGTGCCGCGGCGGCGTCCGGCATGGTTTGCATGTAGATGCGCATGGGGCGGCATGGTCTGGCGCTGGACCATCCATTGTAGGCCCTGTCCCTGGGGAGCGCACCTCGCTGGATCGTTAGCGCAGCACCGCCAGCACGTCGGCTTCGTCGACGCCCGGCACGATCTCCGCCCGGCCGATGCCGCGCCACAGGATCAGGCGCAGCGTGCCGGCCACGTTCTTCTTGTCCAGTCGCATCAACGCGAGCAGCCGGTCCGCGTCGCCGCCGGCTGCCGGCGCGGTGGGCAGGCCAAGCCGGTCGAGCAGGGCGACCAGTCGGGCGGTGTCTTCCACATCGGCCATGCCGAGTCGTTCGGACAGCCGCGCGGCCAGCACCATGCCGATGGCGACGGCTTCGCCATGCAGCCATTCGGTGTATTGGCCAGCGGTTTCCAGCGCGTGGCCAAAGGTATGGCCGAGGTTGAGCAGGGCGCGCTCGCCCTGTTCGGTTTCGTCGCGGGCAACCACGCCGGCCTTGTAGCCGCACTTGCGCGCGATGGCTTCGACCAGCGACGCCAGTTCGCGCGCGACCAGCGCATCGGCATGATCCTCGAGCCAGGCGAAGAAGTCCGGGTCGCCGATCGCCGCCCCCTTGACCACCTCGGCCAGGCCGGCGCGGTACTGCCGTTCCGGCAGCGTGGCCAGGACGTCGATATCGGCGACCACGGCACGCGGCTGGTGGAAGGCGCCGACCAGGTTCTTGCCGGCGGGCAGGTTCACCCCGGTCTTGCCGCCGACCGAGGAGTCGACCATCGCCAGCAGGGTGGTCGGCATCTGGATGAAGTCGATGCCGCGCATCCAGCAGGCCGCGGCGAAACCGGCCATGTCGCCGATCACGCCGCCGCCGAGCGCGATCACGCAGGCATCGCGGGTGGCGCCGAGTTCCGCGAGCGCATCGAGGATGCGCGCGACATTGGCGAAGGTCTTGTGCGATTCGCCATCCTCCAGCAACAGCGAGGCCCAGCGATAGCCTTCCAGTCCCGCGGCCACGCGCTCCAGGTACAGCGGTGCCACCGTGGTATTGCTCACCACCAGCACATGCCGGCCACGAATGCGCGCGCGCCAGAGCGCGGCATCGTCGAGCAGGCCCGTGCCGATCCAGACGGGGTAGCTGCGGGTGTCGAGGGTCACGTCGAGGGTCTGCATGCTCACTGCTGGTTCCAATGCCGGTCGATCAGTTCGATGGTGCGCAGGCTCGCCGCCGTCACGCCCTCATGGCGGCCGGGCACGGCGATGTCGGCCACCTCGCGATAATGCGGCTCGCGCGTGCGCGCCATGCCCTGCAGGATATCGCGACGGTTGCCGCTGGCGAGGATGGGGCGCTGATGGTCGTTCTCGAGCCGCTCGAGCTGTTGCTCGACATCGACCTGCAGCCAGACCACGAAACCCCGCTCGCGCAGATGACGCCGGTTGTCCTCGTCAAGCACGGCGCCGGCGCCCATCGCGAGCACCACGCCGTCGCGGCCGCTACACTCGTCCAGATGCGCGCATTCGCGCTGACGGAAGCCGGCCTCGCCCTCGATATCGAAGATGGTCGCCACCGACACGCCGGTATGCGCTTCGATCTCCTGGTCGAGGTCGATGAAGGGCAGGCGGTAATGCTCGGCGAGGCGACGACCGACCGAGGTCTTGCCGGCACCGGTCGGGCCGACGAGGAACAGGTTGCGCGAGGGATTCATGCTCGTTATGTTACTGCCGTCGGCGTATCCGGATAACAGTCCAGCGCGATTCCGATGAAGTTCCATCCGCGAGCCATGGAGGCACGGTCATGAAAAAGGAATGGCGGACGCTATGGTGCGTCCTGTTCGCAATGCTCTTTGCGGGCTCCGCCGCGGCGACAGGCTATACGCAGACCCGCTATCCCGTGGTGCTGGTGCACGGCTTCAGCGGCTTCGACAGCATCCTGGGCAATATCTCCTACTGGCCCGGCGTGGATCAGGCGCTGCGCGATGGCGGCGCGACGGTCTATGTGGCCAGCGTGTCCTCGTTCAATGCCTCGACAGCGCGCGGCGAGCAGCTGATCGTCTATCTGGACGACCTGCGCGCCTTGCATGGCTACCAGCGGTTCAATCTGATCGGTCACAGCCAGGGCTCGCCGACCATCCGTTACGTCGCCTCGACCCGTCCGGACCTGGTTGCCTCGGTGACTGCCGTGGGTGGGTCCAACCTGGGTTGGCCGCTGGCCGACCTGTTTGACCAGACCTTGCCGGAAGGCTCGCCGTGGCGGCCGATTGTTGCTGGCGCGATCGATGCGCTCGGCGTCTTCATCGGCGCCATGTCGGGACATCAGCATCCCCAGGACGTGATCGCCGCGATGGCGGAGCTCAGTACCGCCGGTGCCGACGATTTCAACCGGCGTTTTCCCGAAGGTCTTCCGGCGACGTATTGCGGAAGTGGCCCGTCCGTCGTGAACGGTATCTATTACAGCTCCTTTACCGGCACGGGTGTCGTCACCAATCTGCTCGATCCGTCCGATGCGTTCCTGGCGGCGACCAGCCTGGTTTTCCTGGGTGAGGCCAGCGACGGTCTGGTCAGCCAGTGCGCCTCGCACCTGGGCGAGGTCCTGCGCGACGATTATCCGTGGAATCATCTGGACGAGACCAATCTGTTATTCGGGCTGCGTGGTGTCTTCGCGCCCGACGTTCCCACGGTCTATCGCGCGCACGTGAACCGGCTGAAAAACCGGGGCCTTTGAATGCGCCGCGCGCCGTTCGTGCTCGCAGCGGTGGCGGCGGCCGCCCTGGTCCTGCTGCCAAAGCCCCGTTCGTCGCCGCCGGTGGACGATGCGCACGAGGTATCCGCTACACCGGCGCGGGCATCGCGAAGTTCGCCGCTCACGCCAGACACGCAGGCGCGAGCGGCGCACGGGGCGCGATCGCTAGCCGGTAGCGATCCCGACGGCGATATCCATCTGGACGCGCAGGGATGGCCACGACCTGATCGCCAGATGCGCCGCCGCTTCGACTACGTCCTGGCGGCGATGGGTGAACGCTCGTCCATGCAGCTACGGAAAGACCTGTCCGACACCCTCGGTGGTATGTCGTCCATCGCCGGTACCCGGGTCATGCAATGGTTCGACAGGTACGTCGCCCTGCGCCAGGAAGAGGCCGGATTGGCCCTGTCCGGCTCGATCGACGACGATCTTGCGAAGATCGCCGCGTTGCGTCGCCTGCGTCTTGGCGACGACGTCTTCGACGCATGGTTCGGCATCGAAATGACCGGCACCCGCCACGAACTCGAACGCCAGCGACTTTTGGCCAGCGAGCCGGCCAGCGACGAGGCGCGTCTGCGCCTGGCGGAACTGGCGGACGCCACGCTGTCGCCATCGGCGCGCGACGAGCGTGAGTCGCGTGAACTGGCCGTTGCGCTCAACGAACGGTTCGTCCGCAGCGGGACGTCGCCCGCTGAACGCTATCGCGAGCGCGAGCGCTATCTGGGCGCCGACGCTGCTACGCGGTTCGCCGCGCTCGATGCTCGCCGCGAGGATTGGTCACGACGCTATGCGGCGTACCAGGCCCAGGCCAGCGCACCGGACATACGGGCGATGTCTCCCACCGTACGCGCCGCGTACCTGGCCGATCTCCGGTCGCGGATGTTCGATGTCGCCGAGCGCCGCCGCGTGGAGGCGATGGCCCTATAGGCGCCACCCGTGCTCGGCTAGACTTGCCGCCGACAAGCGGCCGTCGGCTGCGTGGTGGTAGGAATGAGCGAGATCGTGCTTGTTGCGGGCTGCGGCGATGTGGGTACCCGGGTGGCCCGGCGGCTGGTGGAGCGAGGCGACACGGTGTTCGCTCTGCGTCGCCGCGCCGTCCCGGCCGAGCCGGATGGGATCAACTGGCTGCGTGGCGATCTTGCCGGCAATCTCGGCCTCGATGCCTTGCCCCGCGCAACCCAGCTGGTCTTCGCGGCCACGCCCTCGGACGGCGACGAAGCGGCGTATCGCGCGATCTTCCTTGACGGCTTGCGGAACATACTCGCTGCCCTGGATGCCGATGCCCTGCAGCGCGTTGTCTTCGTTTCCTCTTCGGCGGTGTATGGCGAGCATGCTGGCGCGTGGGTCGACGAATCCACGCCGACGGCACCGTTGCGCTACAACGGCCAGGTCCTGCTCGAGGCCGAACGCTGGCTCGCCGCGCAGGCACCGCGCACGGTTTCGCTGCGCCTTGCCGGCCTGTACGGTCCGGGGCGTACGCGATTGTTCGACAGCCTGCGGGCGGGTACGGCAAGCGTGCCGCGAGGCGAAGCGGTCTATGCGAATCGCATCCATGTCGATGACGCCGCCGCGGCCATCGCGCATCTGCTTGCCGTGTCCGAACCTGAGGGTTGCTACCTGGGGGTCGACGACACGCCGTTGCCGATCGATGTGCTCTACGACTATCTGGCGACCCTGCTCGGTGCGCCACGACCAGGTACCGCAGCGGCGCCGGCAGGCATCGGCAACAAGCGCCTCGACAATGCGCGGCTACGCGCGACGGGCTTCGACTTCCGCTGGCCGGACGCACGAGCCGGCTATGCGCAACTGATCGGGCGCCAGCTCTGAGAGCAAAGCCGCGATCGTGGCCGCCCGGCCCCAGAGGACTCGCAATCAGGGTTCGACCCTACCAGGCTGGCCACGGACCTGTGGAAGCCGTCGGCGACGGAAACCGTACGTGGCGATTTTCATCGAGCATCAGGCACAGGTCGGCGACCGGCGGCAGGCTGACCAGTGCATGCCGGCTGATGCGTTCGTAATGCTGGAGGAACCGGTCGAGCGCGACCGCGTCCATCGCCTGTGGCGCGTGCCTTGCGCGCAGCGGACGTTCCGCTTGATCTCGCCAGCGGCGGACGATCTGCCAGTCCGGTGCCTGCAAGGCGACCAGGCTGTCGAGTCGTTGCCATAGCGGCGCGTAGCCGGCCAGCTGGCGGTTGACCCAGCGTCGCCAGCGACGGTCGACGTCCTCGTTGCGTTCGAGCGCGTTGATCGGCCGCACCAGTGCGTCTTCGTCCTCGGCCGGTACGCCCAGGCACCAGCCTTCGAGCACGATCAAACGTGGTGCCGTGGCGATCGCGGGCCACATCGAGCGGGGTGCCCGATCGTCGTGGCCCTTGTCGAAACGCGGGATCGGGGCGGGCGACCAGGGCGCTGGCGGCACCGAGGCGGTCCAGGGTGTCGTGGAGCAGGCCGATATCGTGCGTGCCGGGCACGCCGCGGGTGGCGAGCAGGGGATGGATGCTGCGGGCCAGGGTCTGTCGTTCGGCATGGCCCAGGTAGACATCGTCCAGCGACAAGGTCACCGCCGGCCATCCGTGTCCTGTCGCGAGGGTTGCCATGGCCCCGGCCAGCGTGCTCTTACCCGAGCCCTGCAATCCGGAAATACCCAGCAGGAACGGCCCGGAGGCCGATGCGATGCGGGTTGCGTAGCGATCGAGCAGGCGTTCGGCCAGGCCGTCGGCGGGTGTGACAGTCGACTCGGTCATGGTGTGCCACTAGCATCGGAGGTCCCCGTTCCCGAAGCATAATCCCCGATATGCTCAACGCCGAGATACTCCAGACCTTCAACGCCCTGCTCGACGAGGCCCGCGCCAGTGGCGATCCGGAGCCGAATGCGATGACCCTGGCCACGTCAGACGGCGCCGGCCGGCTTTCCGCGCGGATCGTACTGCTCAAGGGCATCGACCAGCATGGCCTGCGTTTCTTCACCAACTATGAAAGCGTGAAGGGCGACCAGCTGGCCGCGCACCCCCAGGTGGCCCTGTGCTTCCACTGGAAGTGGGTCCGCGAAGGCGTGCAGGTGCGCGTGGAAGGACAGTCGGAGAAACTCGACGCGGCAGCCTCGGACGCCTACTTCGCCACCCGTGCGCGCGGCAGCCAGATCGGCGCCTGGGCGTCGATCCAGTCGCGCATCCTGCCGGACCGCGAGACTTTCGAGGAACGTGTCGCCCACTACGAACGCGAGTTCGAAGGGCTGGACGTGCCGCGTCCGCCCTACTGGGGCGGCTACCTGGTGAAACCGGATCGCTTCGAGTTCTGGTACGGCGCCGAGTTCCGCCTGCACGAGCGGGTAAGCCACGAGTACATCGACGGCCGCTGGTCCACCCGCCTGCTTTATCCCTGAGGAACACGCCATGCATCGCGAATCCGTCCAGCACGTCGCCCAGACCAGCAGCACGATCCACACCCGTGGCCGCAGCCTGGTCGAAGTGACCGACCGGGTGCGCGATGCGGTCGCCACCAGCGGCGTCCAGGTCGGCGTCGCGCAGTTGTTCGTGCATCACACCAGTTGCTCGTTGCTGATCGGCGAGAACGCCGACCCTGTGGTCAAGGACGACCTTGAACGTTATTTCGCGCGGCTGGTGCCCGACGGCGATCCGATCTTCCGTCATCGCGACGAGGGCACGGACGATATGCCGGCACATGTGCGCTCGATCCTGACCGGGGTCAGCCTGGCGATTCCCGTGCACGGCGGCAAACTCATGCTCGGTACCTGGCAGGGGATATTCCTGTGGGAACACCGCACCGAGGCGCACCAGCGCAAGCTCACCATTACCACCATCGGACATTGAATACGTGAGAGACCCATATCCCCAGCGCATCGTCTGCCTGACCGAAGAACCGACCGAAGTCCTTTACGCGCTGGGTGAACAGGATCGCATCGTCGGCATATCCGGCTTCACCGTGCGCCCGTCGCGGGCGCGCAAGGAAAAGCCGAAGGTTTCGGCGTTTACCAGTGCGAAGATCGACGCCATCCTCGCGCTGAAGCCGGACATGGTGATCGGCTTTTCCGACATCCAGGCCGATATCGCGCGCGACCTGATCAAGGCCGGCGTCGAGGTCTGGATCAGCAACCATCGCAGCGTCGAGGGCATCCTCGCCTATATCCGTCGGCTCGGCGCGATGGTCGGGGCGCATGAGAAGGCCGACGCCTATGCGCGCCAGGCCGAGGCGCATATCGAACGCGTGCGCGCCACGGCGGCGAATTTCCCGTCTCGTCCGCGCGTCTATTTCGAGGAATGGGACGAGCCGCTGATCACCGGCATTCGCTGGGTCGGCGAGCTGGTGCGGATCGCCGGCGGCGACGATGTGTTTCCCGAGTTGCTGGAAGAGCCGCTGGCCAAACACCGCATCCTCGCCGATCCGATGGAAGTGGTGCGCCGCGCGCCGGACATCATCCTCGGTTCCTGGTGCGGCAAGCGCTTCCGTCCCGAGCGCGTCGCGGCGCGCCCGGGCTGGAGCGACGTGCCCGCGGTACGCGATGGCGAGATGCACGAGATCAAGTCGCCGCTCATCCTGCAGCCCGGCCCCGCGGCCCTGTTCGACGGGCTGGACGCGATGAGTGCGATTATCGGGAACTGGGCCTCACGGCATCGCTGAGGCACTCGCGTCGCGCTCGGACGACGGCAGCGCGGCGCCCCTGGGCCATAGCATCCACAGTCGTCCGGCCTGTTTCATGTGCCCGGCAAGGTCGCCGGCCGCATCGCCGGTGCCGGTGAACAGGTCCGCGCGCACGGTGCCGGCGATGGCGCCGCCGGTGTCCTGCGCGGCCACCGGCCGGACCAGGGGCGCGCCGTCCGGTGTCGTGGTCGACAGCCAGACGAGGCTGCCCAGCGGTATCGCCTTCCGGTCGACCGCGATGCTGTAGCCGGCCGTCAGGGGCACGGCGAGCGAGCCTTTCGGGCCGGCGTCGCTATCGGGCTGGCGTTCGAAGAAGACATAGCTCGGGTTGCTCGCGAGCATCTCCTTCACCCGGGTTGGATGACTCCTTGCCCAGGCGCGGATGCTCTGCATGGAGACGTCGGCGGGTTTCAGTTCGCCCTGGTCCACCAGCCAGCGCCCGATGGCGCGATAGGGACGGCCGTTCTGGTCCGCGTAGCCCAGGCGCAGCAGCTGCCCGTTGGCCAGGCGGATGCGTCCCGAACCCTGGATCTGCAGGAACTGCAGGTCCATCGGATCGGTCAGCCAGGCCAGCACATGCGCGCTGCTGCCGTCGGCAATCGTGGCCGCGTCGTCGTAAGGCACCAGGGTGCGACCCTTGAGCCTTCCACGCAGCCGCTTGCCCTTCAGCTCCGGGTAGATGTCGTCGAGCTTCACCACGATCAGGTCGTCGGGCACCGCATAGACGGGCACCGTTGCCTGCGCGGTGCGGGCGAGGCTGCCTGCATAGACCGGTTCGTAATAGCCGGTGATCAGCCCGTCGCGGCTTTCGGCCGTGCCCAGTGCGTAGACATCCGTATTGGCCCGGAGAAAGGCGCGTATCGCCTCCGGGGTCATCGCCGTGGCGGCGGCCGTCCGGCAGGTGGGGGCCCATACCGGGTCCTTTGCCAGCCGATCGCAGCCGGCGCGCCAGGCCGTGAAGCCGGCAATGAGATCCTGGTCGGAGGCTGGCGGCAAGGTGTTCCAGTCGACCGGCGCATAGCGCGGTCCGGCCGCGGTGCCGGGCTTGACCTGTTTGACGGCGCATCCGGCCAGCAGGAGAGCCGCGGCCGCGAGGCATCCGATGATCTTGCCGTTTCCCGGCATGCGTTTTTTCGTCAAAGTCGTGGTCCTAAAGGCCCTGGAAGTCCTGCACGAAGTCGACGGTTTCGGTCGATCCGTCGCGCGGGCGCACCTTCAGCGTGAAACGCAGGGTGCCGTTGGACGGAATGCGGAAGCTGCCCAGGTAGGACACGCTGCCGCCTTCGCTGACTTCGCGGAAAGTGATCGGTACCGCGGTGCCGGTCAGGGTCTGCGCGTTGCCGGACACGGTCGCCGGCACGCTCGCATCGTTGTCGTTGCGCGCGACGCTCACGTTCAGCACGCCCTGGTGGGCGTCGTGTTCCAGGCCATAGGCCCGGGCCGATTCGGCCGGCAGGGCAGCGGCGGAAAGCGCGTTGTAGCGGATCGTCAGATCCCCGGCGCGCTGTTCTTCGGCATGCGCGACACCGACGGCGAGCAGGGCGACCATCGCAAGAGACATGGCCTTCATCGGTCAGCCGCCCAGCAGGAGCAGGCGCTGGCCCCAGTCGGCCAGTGGCTGCACCAGCAGCACGCGGACGAGGAGCAGCGCCAGCATCACCACGGCGGGCGAGAAGTCCAGGCCGCCGAGCACGACCTTGCCGCGCAGCGGGCGCAGCAGCGGTTCGGTCAGGCTGCCGACCAGGCGCAGCAGCGGGTGGTAGCGGTCGGCCGAAAGCATGCTCATCAGCGACCAGGCGAAAACCAGCACGATGTAGAACATCGCGATGAAATCGAGCAGCTCGGCCAGGCCGGCTACCGGTATGCCGATCGCGTTGGGCGCGATCCCGGCGAGCGCGACGATCAGCACGACCTTGATGCACTCGGCCAGCCAGGCGACGAGCAGGGCGGCGCTGCTGATCCGCCGCCAGTTCGGCACGACCTTCTTGATCGGTTGCAATACCGGGTTGGTATAGCGGTAGACGAACTGGCAGATCGGGTTGTGGAAATCCGCGCGGCAGGCTTCGGCGAGCATCCTGACGACGAACAGCGCGACGATCGCGCCGAAGACGAACTGGATGATCAGCATCCCGGCGTTGGCAACATAGTTCATATCATTCCTTTTCCATGGCGGCCGACAGTTCGCCGGCGCGCTGTGTGGCGGCGGCGACGGCATGGGCGACCATCGTGGTGAAGCCGTCGGCGGCGTAGCTGTCCAGGGCGGCCTGGGTCGTGCCGCCCGGCGAGGTGACCTGCTGGCGCAAGGTGGCCGCCGGCTGTCCGCTCTCGGTCAGCATGCGCCCGGCGCCGAGCACGGTCTGCGCGGCCAGCGCGCGGGCGGTCTCGCGCGGCAGGCCCTGGGCGAAGGCGGCGTTTTCCAGCGCCTCGGCCAGCAGGAAGAAATAGGCGGGGCCAGAGCCGGACAGCGCGGTGACGGTGTCCAGCAGCGCTTCCTCGCCCACCCAGACGGTCAGCCCCGCGGCATCGAGCAGGTGCTGGGCCTGCGCGCGCTGCGGCGGGCTGACCCGGCCGTTGGCATACAGGGCGGTGGCCCCGGCACCGATCATGGCCGGCGTATTGGGCATGCAGCGCACCACCGGCAGGGTGCCACCCAGCCAGCGCTCGAGCTGGTCGATGCGGATGCCGGCGGCGATCGAGACAATCAGCGGACGTCGGCGCTGGACGATGGGTTGCAGCTCCTTGCAGACCACGGCCATCATCTGCGGCTTGACCGCCAGCACCAGCATCGAGGCGTTCTCCGCCGCCACGGCGTTGTCGGCGAAGGTTTCCACGCCAAGATCCCTGGCCAGGTCCACGCGGGACTCGGCGCGCGGCTCGGCGACCACCACGGTCCCGGTGTGGGCACCGGTTCTGAGCAGGCCGCCGATCAGGCTGCGCGCCATATTCCCGCCGCCGATGAACGCGATGCGATTCATGCGTTGCCTTCCTGTTTCGGTAATCCCGTCAAGAATATACCGGCTGCGCCTTGCCGCGGACGGTTCCGCGTGGTTACCTATGCCGCGCCGTCGGCTTTCCTTAAGCTGGCGTTCGTCTTACAGGGGGAAGGCAAGGCCGGCGCCGATCGAGGCCGCCGCCGACCCGGACAATCATGTGTTCCAGGGGAAACACCGATGGATATCGCCGAACTGCTTGCCTTCTCGGTGAAGAACAAGGCATCCGACCTGCACCTTTCGGCCGGCCTGCCGCCGATGATCCGCGTCGACGGCGACGTCCGCCGCATCAACATCCCGGCGCTGGAGCACAAGCAGGTCCATTCGCTGATCTACGACATCATGTCGGACAAGCAGCGGCGCGACTACGAGGAATTCCTCGAGGTCGACTTCTCCTTCGAGATTCCCGGCCTGGCACGCTTCCGCGTCAACGCCTTCAACCAGAACCGCGGCGCCGGTGCGGTGTTCCGTACCATTCCCTCCGAGGTGCTGACCCTCGAGGATCTGGCCACGCCGCGGATCTTCCGTGAGCTGATCGAGCAGCCGCAGGGCCTGATCCTGGTCACCGGCCCGACCGGTTCGGGCAAGTCGACCACGCTGGCGGCGATGGTCGACCATATCAACAAGAACGAATACGGCCATCTCCTCACCATCGAGGACCCGATCGAATTCGTGCATACCTCGCAGAAGTGCCTGGTCAACCAGCGTGAAGTGCATCGCGACACGCACGGCTTCAACGAGGCGCTGCGCTCGGCGCTGCGCGAGGATCCCGATTACATCCTGGTCGGCGAGTTGCGCGACCTGGAGACCATCCGCCTGGCCCTGACCGCCGCGGAAACCGGCCATCTGGTGTTTGGCACCCTGCATACCTCGTCGGCGGCCAAGACCATCGACCGCATCATCGACGTGTTCCCCTCCGGCGAGAAGCCGATGGTCCGCTCGATGCTGTCCGAGTCGCTGCGCGCGGTCATTTCCCAGACCCTGCTGAAAAAGGTCGGCGGCGGCCGCGTCGCTGCCCACGAGATCATGGTCGGCATCCCGGCCATCCGTAACCTGATCCGCGAGGACAAGGTCGCCCAGATGTACTCCTCGATCCAGACCGGCCAGCAGCACGGCATGCAGACCCTGGACCAGACCCTGCAGGACCTGGTCAAGCGCGGCCTGATCACCCGCCAGCAGGCCTCGATGTACGCGAAGAACAAGGAAGGCTTCAAATAAGCGTGTCAGTCGGCCGCCTGCGGCCGACTTGCGCTTCTGGGCGCCAGTTCAAGCAAACCCGCCCCATTGAGGTATAACATCGCCCAAGGGGCGCCGGCCCGGTCCGGCCAAGGGGGTTATCGCCGTGAGCGACTTCGATTTCACTTCGTTTCTCAAGCTGATGGTGCACAAGCAGGCCTCCGACCTGTTCATCACCGCCGGCGTCGCGCCTTCGATGAAGGTCCAGGGCCGGATCGTGCCGATCACCCAGAGCCCGTTGTCCGCGCAGCAGTCGCGCGACATGGTGCTGAACGTGATGACGCCCTCGCAGCGCGAGGAGTTCGAGAAGACCCACGAGTGCCAGTTCGCGATCAGCGCCTCGGGCGTTGGACGTTTCCGCGTGTCCTGCTTCTACCAGCGCAACTGCGTGGGCATGGTGCTGCGCCGGATCGAGTCGAAGATCCCCTCGGTCGAAGAACTGAACCTGCCGCAGATCATCAAGCAGCTGGCGATGACCAAGCGCGGCATCATCATCTTCGTCGGCGGTACCGGTACCGGTAAATCGACCTCGCTCGCTTCGATGATCGGTTACCGCAACCAGAACTCGACCGGGCACATCATCACCATCGAGGACCCGATCGAATACGTGCACAAGCACGAAGGCTGCATCATCACCCAGCGCGAGCTCGGCATCGACACCGACAGCTGGGAGAACGCGCTGAAGAACACGCTGCGCCAGGCGCCGGACGTGATCATGATCGGCGAAGTGCGTACCCGCGAAACGATGGAACACGCGATCAACTTCTCGGAAACGGGCCATCTCTGCCTGTGCACCCTGCATGCGAACAACGCGAACCAGGCGCTGGACCGCATCCTGCATTTCTTCTCCGAGGATCGTCGCCAGCAGCTGTTCATGGACCTGTCGCTGAACCTCAAGGGCATTGTCGCGCAGCAGCTGATTCCCACGCCCGACGGCAAGTCGCGCCGCGTTGCCGTCGAGGTCCTGTTGGGTACGCCCCTGGTGCAGGACTACATCCGCCAGGGCGAGATCCACAAGATCAAGGAAGTCATGCGCGACTCGACCAACCTTGGCATGCGCACCTTCGACCAGAGCCTGGTCGAGCTCTATCACGCCGGCGAGATCTCCTACGAGGACGCCCTGCGCCACGCCGACAGCTCGAACGAAGTCCGCCTGCGCATCAAGCTGGCCCAGGGTGGCGACGCGCATACGTTGTCGCAGGGACTGGACGGCGTGCAGATCGAGGAGACGCGCGATTCGAATCACTTCGGTGGCATGCTGAAGCGCTGAATCGTTCCGAAACCGCATAAAAAAGGAGCCCTCACGGGCTCCTTTTCGTTTCTGCCGAGGGGGACGGCTTACTTGGCGGCGGGGTCGGCCGATACGGTCAGGCCGCTGGCGTCGACACTCTTCACGCCCTTGACCTTCTTCGCGATCGAGACCGCGCTGGTCTTTTCCTTCTCCGAGGCGACCGTACCGCCCAGGGTGACCACACCGTCACTGGTGTTCACGGTCACGTCGCTGGCCTTCACCATCGTGTTGGCCGCGAACTCGGACTTCACCTTGGTGGTGATCCAACCGTCGGCGGCCTTGTCGGGCACGGTCTGGTTGTCCGCGCTCTTGGCGGCCGTATCCTGCGCGCTAGCCTGGGTGAAGGGGACAGCACCGAAGCCGGCGATCAGGGCGGCAGTAAACAGAGCCTTCTGGATCTTGGACGAATTGCGCATGGGCTACTCCTTCAAAGTGGATGACGGGCCGGAGGCTGCAGCTCTGCAGTGGCCCCGAACCGTGGCGCTATCCAAACAGGACGTCCGTGAACATACCGTGGGGCCAGAAGTTGCCGTTCAGACTGCAATCACGGTTGCGAACATGATGTTCACGTCAACGTAGCATCGCGCGCGCGAAAGCCACAAAAAAAGCGAGGCGCCGAAGCGCCTCGCTTTTCGCTATCCGGCCCGGCCCGGATTACTTCACTTCGTTCTTGCCGGTAATCACCAACCCGTCGTCCTCGACGTGCGCTTCGCCCGATGCCGAGACGATGCGCTCGGCCTGCGCGCGCATCGCATCGAACTGTGCCTTCGAATGCGCGGCGGCGTTGGCGCGTGCCTTCGCCGCGGCAGCCGGATCGGTGTCGCCATCGACGGCCGCAGCGGCTGCAGTGGCATCGGCCATGCTCTCCGCCTTGTCGGCCATCAGTCCGACCCAGCTGCGATACATGTCGCCGTTGATGAAGCCGCGGGCCATGCGGCCGGTGTCGCCGATCGGCGCCTTCAACATGTCGCCGAGTTTGGCATCCTCGCCCGCGCCGATTCCGATGACGACGGCCTTGTCGCTCATCGCCGCCCAGCCGGGCTGGCCGACCATGGCGGTGAGGTTCTCGGGCAACTGGACCGGTTTGCCGTCGGCGGTCAGCTTCAGGTTGGCGCCGCCCAGGAAGGCCTGGCCCATCGCGACCAGGCCGGTCGGGTTGCGCGTGGCCAGCAGGATCCGGCCGGTGAAGGCGGGAATCGGGCTGGCCGCGCCGGCGGCCGATACCTTCAGGCTGTCCAGGGCGATGCGGACGCCACGGATATCGCCGAACGGCGGAATCGCCGCCTGCTGCATGGCCGGGCCGATCTTGGCGAAGGTCTCGTTGAGGTCGGTGAGCATCGGGCATTCGAACGGCTTGGCGGCGACCGCCTCGGCCTGGGCCGTCCAGAACGTGCGGATCTGCTCGACCGGCAGGGCCAGGCTGAGGTCGAACGGCGCATCGCCGTCCTGGCCCAGGCCCGGGGCCTCGACTTTCAGGCCGGAGAACGCCTTGCCGATATCCTGGGCCAGGGCGATGTCGAAACGCTGCTCCTGGTGTTTGGCGTCGAGCCGGGTGTAGCCGAAGCTCATCGACGGCACGCGCGAGGCGATGCGCGCGGCATCGGTCTGGCAGCTGGCCGGCAGTTCGGCGGCGGACGGCACCGGCGCGCCGGTCTCGGCGGCCTGGGCTTCGAGCTTGTGCTTGAGCACGGCGGCGAACAGCGGATCCTTGCCGGTGGCGATCAGCGGCAGCATGCGCACCAGGTCGACCTGGCCGACCGCGTAGGGCTTGTAGCCCTTGGCCTTGGCCAGCGAATCCAGGCGACCGTCGTCCTGGATGTTCTTGTCCGGGCGATCGAGGCCGAGCGCCTGGCGCAGCAGCGGCTGCTGGGCATCGGCGGGCAGCAGGGCAGCGACCGCCTGCTTGCCGACCACGGCGAGGATGACCTGCACACCCGAGTCCTTCGGGGTGACGTGGCGGTAGGACTGGCTGCCGATCGTGGCGGTTTCCAGCTTCTGGCCGTAGGCGGTCTCGAGACGGCCCACGAAGCCCTCGAAGGCGGCCGTATCGGCCAGTTCGAAGCGGACCACGGGGCTGAGACCGATACCGTAGACCGCCGAATGACCCTTGATGTCCAGGCCGGCGTTCTTGGCGAAGGTCTCGGCGCTCTTGCCTTCGAACTCGGCGGCGAACGCGTGCAGCAGGCGGCCGGCCTCGACGCTACCCTTGGCGGTCAGGTCGTCGGCGGTTGCCTTCATTTGCACGACCTGGCCCGGCAGCTGCGCGTCGGCCTGGGCCATCAGCGCATTGCGGGTGTCGTCGTCCAGGGTATCCAGGTTGGCGAAAACGTACGGCGTATCGGCCGGCACGAAGGCCAGCGGTGCATCCTTGTCCTTATGGCTGCAGGCCGCCAGCATGACGCTGGCAAGGCCGAGCGCGAGCAGTCGCTTCGTCGGTCGCATTGCGTGGGTTCCCCAGGTAATTGGCTTTGTGGCAATCCGCATTATGCCCGTTCGTCGCGACGACGGTTGTAGGCCTAATCGGAGTTTCCTATCGTCCCAGGACTTCCGCCAGTACGGCCATCCTGACAAAGACCCCGTTGCCGACCTGTTCCAGGATCCGTGACTGCTTGCCGTCGGCGACCTCCGGGGCGATCTCGATGCCCCGGTTGATCGGGCCCGGATGCATGACCAGGCAGCCGGCCTCGGCCAGCGCCAGGCGGCGGGCGTCCAGGCCGAAACGCTCGAAATAGGCTTTCTCGTCCGGCAGCTCGGCCGCGACCATGCGCTCCTTCTGCAGACGCAGGGTGATCACCGCATGCGCCCCCGCGATGGCCTCGTCGAAATCCTCGACGATCCGGCAGCCGGGAAATTCGGCGATGTCGGGCATCAGCGACTTCGGACCGCTCAGGCGCAGGTCTTTCACGCCGAGGGTGGTCAGGGCATGGACGTCGGAGCGGGCGACCCGTGAATGCTTCACGTCGCCGCAGATGGTGACGGTGAGTTTCGAGAAATCCGGGTGGTGTTCGCGGATGGTCAACGCGTCGAGCAGGCCCTGGGTCGGGTGGGCGCGGTTGCCGTCGCCGGCGTTGATCACCGCCACGCCGCTCATCGCATGGCGCACGAGCTCGTCGGGTGTGCCGGAGACCTTATGGCGGACCACGATCGCGTCCAGATGCATCGCTTCGAGCGTATGCAGGGTATCGAACAGTTCCTCGCCCTTGGCCGTCGAGGAAAACCCGATGTCGAAATTGATCACGTCGGCACCGAGCCTGCGCGCGGCCAGTTCGAACGAGGTCCGCGTGCGCGTGGACGGTTCGAAGAACAGGTTCAGCACGGTGCGGCCGGCGAGCAGGTCGAGCTTGCGGGTGCCGTGCGCGCAGGCGTCGCGCATCGTGCCGGCCCGGTCCAGCAGGCGCTCCAGCGTCGCCCGCGGCATGTTTTCCAGCGTGGTCAGGTGACGCAGACGGTTCGACATGCGGGCCTCAAAGGGACAGGTGGGAAAGGGGAGGGGCGGGCGCGCTCATGCATCGGCCAGCCAGGCTTCCAGGATCACGGCGGCGGCCTCGGCATCGATCGTCGCCGCGTCGCTACGTTTCTTCAGCCCCGCTGCGCGTGCGCCGGCGAAACGCCGCGCGGCTTCCTGCGAGGTATTGCGCTCGTCGGCGAAGACGACCGGCAGGCCATAGCGTTCGCCCAGGCGGGTGGCGAAGCGGCGCGCGGTGCGCGTCATCGGCTGCTCGCTGCCGTCGTCGTTCACGGGCAGGCCGACGACCAGGGTTTCGGGCAACCATTCGCCGCGCAGCGCATCGAGCTTCGCCCAGTCCGGTTCGCCGTCGCGTACGGGCACGGCGGCGAGGCCACGGGCACTGGCGGTCAGGCGGTTACCGACGGCCACGCCGATGAGCCGGGTACCGACGTCGAAGCCAAACAGGCAACTCATGCGTGGCCGGCGTAGCCGGCGATCTGCGAGGGGTCGACGCCCATCAGGCCGGTGGCGGCGCTCCAGCGATCTTCCAGCGGCGTGTCGAAGACAACCCGCTCATTCGCGTCGGTGGTCAGCCAGGCGTTGTCCATCAATTCCTGCTCGAGCTGGCCGGCGCTCCAACCGGCATAGCCGAGCGCGACCAGGGCGCGGCGCGGGCCTTCGCCCGCGGCCATCGCGATCAGGATGTCGCGCGAGGTGGTCACCGACCATTCGTCGTTGATCCGGTAGGTCGATTCCCAGTGGCCTTCCTCGCGGTGCAGGACGAAGCCACGCTCCTGTTGCACCGGGCCGCCGATCAGGACCGGATAGTCGGCGACTTCCTGGTCCTCGCATTCCAGCTTCATCTGCGCCAGTACGTCGCCGAGGCGGAACTCGGACATCTGGTTGATCAACAGGCCGACCGCGCCATCCTCCCCGTGCTGGCACAGGAAAGCGACGCACCGATGGAACGGCGGATCGGTGAGCGCCGGCATGGCGATCAGGAATTGTCCGGCGAACGTGTTCGGCGAGGTCATGGCCGGATTGTAGCCCGTGCCGCGCGCGGTCGACCAAGCCATCGGCGCTATGTCGTTCAGGTAGGCGTGTCGCCATCCCTCCCTCCGGCTTCGTACGGATCGAGTCTCAGCGGCGCCGCCAGCTCAACTCGTCATTCCGGCCTGCGCCGGGGGTGACGTGAGGGGGATGGGTGTCGCGCCTTGCTCTTGATCGTCATACCAGCGAAGACTGGTATCCAGTGGCGTCAGTGGTCGGTGATCGCCACTGGACCCCGGCCTGCGCCGGGGTGACGGTGAGGGGGGTGGGTGCCGCGCCTTGCTCTTGATCGTCATACCAGCGAAGGCTGGTATCCAGTGGCATCAGTGGTCGGTGGTCGCCACTGGACCCCGGCCTGCGCCGGGGTGACGTGAGGGGAGTGGGCGGCGCGCGCTGTGATTTGCGCTCCTGCTCGTCATACCAGCGAAGGCTGGTATCCAGTGGCGTCAGTGGTCGGTGATCGCCACTGGACCCCGGCCTGCGCCGGGGTGACGTGAGGGGAGTGTGGCGCCGTGCCTTGCTCTTGCTCGTCATACCAGCGAAGGCTGGTATCCAGTGGCGTCAGTGGTCGGTGGTCGCCACTGGACCCCGGCCTGCGCCGGGGTGACGGTGAGGGGAGTGTGCGGCGCGCGCTGTGATCTGCGCTCCTGCTCGTCATACCAGCGAAGGCTGGTATCCAGTGGCATCAGTGGTCGGTGGTCGCCACTGGACCCCGGCCTGCGCCGGGGTGACGGTGAGGGGAGTGTGGCGTCGCGCCTTGCTCTTGATCGTCATACCAGCGAAGGCTGGTATCCAGTGGCATCAGTGGTCGGTGGTCGCCACTGGACCCCGGCCTGCGCCGGGGTGACGGTGAGGGGAGTGTGCGGCGCGCGCTGTGATCTGCGCTCCTGCTCGTCATACCAGCGAAGGCTGGTATCCAGTGGCGTCAGTGGTCGGTGATCGCCACTGGACCCCGGCCTGCGCCGGGGTGACGGTGAGGGGGGTGTGTGTCGCGCCTTGATCTTGATCGTCATACCAGCGAAGGCTGGTATCCAGTGGCGTCAGTGGTCGGTGGTCGCCACTGGACCCCGGCCTGCGCCGGGGTGACGGTGAGGGGGGTGGGTGTCGCGCCTTGCTCTTGATCGTCATACCAGCGAAGGCTGGTATCCAGTGGCGTCAGTGGTCGGTGATCGCCACTGGACCCCGGCCTGCGTGCGCCGGGGTGACGGTGAGGGGAGTGTGCGGCGCGCGCTGTGATCTTGCTCTTGCTCGTCATACCAGCGAAGGCTGGTATCCAGTGGCATCAGTGGTCGGTGATCGCCACTGGACCCCGGCCTGCGCCGGGGTGACGGTGAGGGGGTGGTGTGCCGCGCTCTGCTCTTGATCGTCATACCAGCGAAGGCTGGTATCCAGTGGCATCAGTGGTCGGTGATCGCCACTGGATCCCGGTCTGCGCGCCGGGATGACGGTGAGGTACAGCTGAAAATGTTCAATAATTGCGCAGCACATTCCCGGGCAAAAACTGCCATGTACGCGTGATGTACAACTCATCCACGCGGTTCTTATCGGGCGGCAGCGACGGGAAGGGCGCCGACAGGCGCACGATGCGTTCGGCGGCGGCGTCCAGCAGTTGCTGGCCGGAGCTCTTGATGACGTCGATGCTCTTGATGCTGCCGTCGCGGTTCAGCGCCACGGTCAGTACCAGTTCGCCGTACAGGCCCTCGCGGCGCGCCTGGTCCGGGTAGTTGAGGTTGCCGACCCGTTCGACCCGGCCGACCCAGCCCTTCATGTAAGCGGCGTAGGCGTACTCGCGGGTGTTGGAAGAAATGAATTTCTTCTTCGGGCGCTTGGCGTAGGACTGGGACTGCTCGCGCACCTCGGCGGCCAGCCGGGCCATCTCCAGCTTGCGATCGACGTCCTGTTCGGCCTCGGGCCGGTCCTGCGGCGTCTGCTCGCTGCGTTCCTTCTCGGTATTGACCGTGAAGCGACTCTCGCCGGCCGTGGTCAGCAGCTGGGCGGCGGCCGCGTCGCGGGCCGCGGGCGCGGAGGGCTCGACCGGCGTCGGCACCGCGCCCCGGTTCGGTGTCGGCAGCGGGCCGGAAACCGGGTCGGACGGTCGCGCCGCCTTGTCCTGGTCGCCACCGCCCGAATTGTTCGCCTGGGCCAGGAAATCGGCCTTGTCCGGCGCCTCGCTGTTGGCCACGTCGACCAGGGTGACGTCCAGCGTCGGCAGGCTCGGCTTCGGCTTGCCGAAGTCGAAGGTGACGCCAAGGATGATCACGCCATGCAGCAATAGCGAAAACAGCAGCGTCGCGCCGATCAGGTCGACGCCGGTGGTGCGCGATGGTTGGGTCACGAGGTTTCTATGGCATCGAACAGTTGACCGGCAATATTAAGCCCGAACTGGGCGTCCAGTTCGCACACGCAGGTCGGCGATGTGATGTTGATCTCGGTCAGGTAGTCGCCGATCACGTCCAGGCCGACGAAGCGCAGGCCGCGGCGGCGCAGTTCCGGGGCCACCTGGGCGGCGATCCAGCGGTCCCGTTCGGACAATGGCACGCCCTCGCCCCGGCCACCGGCCGCCAGGTTGCCGCGGAATTCGTCGCCCTGGGGGATGCGGGCCAGGGCATAGGGCACCGGCTCGCCGTCGATCAGCAGGATGCGCTTGTCGCCGCTGGTGATCTCCGGGATGTACTTCTGCGCGATGGCGAAGTGCCGGCCGCCGTCGAGCAGGGTTTCCAGCATGGAATTGAGATTGCTGTCGCCCGCCTTGACCCGGAAGATGCCGCGCCCGCCCATGCCGTCCAGGGGCTTGAGAACCGCCTCCCCGTGCTCGCCGACGAAGCGGCGCAGTTCCTTCGCGTCGCGGGCGACCAGGGTCGGCGCGATGCACTGGGGGAAATCCAGGGCGAACAGCTTCTCGTTGCAGTCGCGCAGCGAGCGCGGGTCGTTGACCACCTTGCAGCCGGCGCGCTGGGCGCGCTCCATGACCATGGTGTCGTAGATGAACTGGGCATCGACCGGCGGATCCTTGCGGGCGAGCAGGATGTCGATCCCGCCGAGCTCGCGCCAGACCGGCTCGCCCAGGCTGAACCAGTCGGCCGGATCCTTGCGGACGGTCAGCGGCCGGACCCTGGCCCAGGCCGTGTCGCCGCGCAGCGCGAGGTCGCCCTGCTCGATATAAAGCAGCTCATGACCGCGCCGGCTCGCCTCCAGCAGCATCGCGAAGGTGCTGTCCTTGGCGATCTTGATGGCGCGGATGGGGTCCATCAGGACCGCGACGGAGAGCGACATGGGAGTTCCAGGAGGGGCGGGGAGGGGAGAGTTTAGTGAAGGGCCGTCGGATTGGGGATAGCCGCACGTCCTTCCGCGGCCAGATCGCCATCCCCGGAAACCGTTGGCCGGAGCCATATACGAGTAATTCAGCTTGACAGTATCGCCAGCCAAGCGTTAAACAGCCACGTTAGGCGCATCGCCGTAGAGCGGTCGCCGGACGGGGTTCCCGTCCGAACAGTTCGTCGACTTGCGCACGGTACCGCCGGGCTATCCGGTTTATCGTGCGCTTTAAAGTTTTGCTGGCGTGGGTACGGGGGCGTAGTGAACGAAAACGGACGCGGTAACGGCCTGGCCGGCTTGCGGGTCATGGTCATCGACGATTCCAAGACAATTCGCCGGACAGCAGAGACGCTGCTGCGGAAGGAAGGCTGCGACGTGCTGACCGCCGTCGATGGCTTCGAGGCACTGGCGAAGATTTCCGATCAGAAACCGCATGTCATCTTCGTCGACATCATGATGCCGAGGCTCGACGGCTATCAGACCTGCGCGCTGATCAAGAACAATCCGCAGTTCCGGCCGACGCCGGTGATCATGCTCAGCTCGAAGGACGGCCTGTTCGACAAGGCCCGCGGGCGCATCGTCGGCGCCGAACAATATCTGACCAAGCCGTTCACGCGCGACGAACTGCTTGGCGCCATTCACCGTTACACGGCCGCCCATTGAAGGGCGAAGCTGTCGACGTCTTTCAGGGGGACGTGTGGCAAATATTCTGATCATCGACGACTCGCCGACCGATGTGCGCGTGTTCACCACGCTGCTCGAGAAGGCGGGTTTCAGCGTTTCGAGCGTGGACAACGCCGAGGCGGGCATCGAGCGGATCCGCGCCAACAAGCCGGACCTGGTCATCATGGACGTCATCATGCCGGGCATGAATGGCTTCCAGGCGACGCGCACGTTGAGCCGCGACCCGGGCACGTCGAACGTGCCGGTGGTGATGATCACCACCAAGTCGATGGAAACCGACCGGGTGTGGGGCATGCGGCAGGGTGCGAAGGCCTTCATCACCAAACCGGTGAACGAGAAGGAACTTGCTCGCCTGCATCGAAAACCTGCTGCCGCACTGACTGGAAAGCACACGATGAGCGCCGTAGCTGCACTTTCGCCTTTCGAACTGCTCGCCTACTACGAGCGCCGTTGCCTTGCCCATACGGCGGCCACGCCGGAGCAGCATGAGGCGCCGGGGCTGTGGCGCGGCATCGGTTTCCGGGTCGGCAAGCGCTCCTTCGTCAGCGGTATCGACGAGATCAACGAATTGCTGGCGGTGCCGCCGCTGACCTCGGTGCCCGGCACCCAGGCCTGGCTGCTCGGCGTGGCCAACGTGCGCGGCAACCTGGTCCCGGTGATCGATTTCGGCCGCTTTATCTTCGACGAGCGCACCTTGCAGACCGAGCGCAGCCGCCTGCTGCTGGTCCGCCAGCACGGCGGCGCGGTCGGCCTGCTGGTCGACGAGGTGTTCGGCCAGCGTACGGTGGACGATCAGCAGCGCCGCGAGGCGGTGGCCGAGGACGATCCGCGGCTGACGCGCTTCGTCCAGGAAAACGTCGGCATCGACGAGCGCGCCTTCGCGGTGTTCAGCATGAGCCGGCTGGTGCGCGCGCCCGATTTCCGCCAGGCGGCGGTATAGACATACGCAGAGGCGTCGCCCCAGCGGGCGGCGTGGTGGGGGGACCGGCGGCCGAGGCCGTTGGACAGGAACAGGGGGATCGGCGTATGCCGTCCCATCATGTCGGCATGCCGAGAGGCAGCTGGTGGACAGGCTCGGGTCAGCAGGTGAGGTAAGTATGAGCACGACAACTGGGGGCGTAGGCAAGGAACGCGGCTACACGATCGTGATCGTGGCGCTGGTTCTCTCCATTGGCCTGGCCGCGCTGGATTTCTTCTGGCTCAACCAGAAGAACGGCGAGGATCGTGCCGCCATCGCACTGACCACGCAGATCCAGGTGCTTTCGCAGCAGACCGCGAAATACGCGCTGGAAGCGGCCGGCGGCAATGTCGACTCGTTCCGCGAACTGGGCGCCACCCGCAACACCATCGACTCGGCCGTGCAGCGCCTGAACAAGGGCGACGCCAAGACCGGGATGCCGGCCTATGCGGACAACAACACGACCGGTACCGGCCGTGCGATCAGCGCCCTGGTCAACTCCTGGAGCCAGCTGGACGCGGACATCGGCAAGATCCTGTCGAACAAGGAGCTGGTGCTCGGCTCCGGCGACCGTTCGGACCTGTTCGCCAAGCAGATGCCCCTGCTCAATGCGCGCACCGATGAAGTGCTGACCATTCTCCAGCAGCGCAACGGCTCCACCGAACAGACCTATACCACCGCGCGCCAGATGCTCATGGCCGACCGCATGATCCGCCGCGTGCAAGAGATTCTCCAGGGTGGCGAGGGCGCCCAGCCCGCCGCCGACGGCTTGCTCCGCGACGCGCAGTTGTATGGCAGCGTGCTTGGCGGCCTGATCGACGGCAACACCGAAAGCGGCGTGCGTTCGATTCCCGATGCCAATGCGAAGAAGATCCTGCAAGGCATGCAGACCAGCTGGCAGGACCTGGCCGACCCGGTCGCCAAGCTGGTGTCCGCCGCGCCCAACCTGCAGGACGTCAAGCGCGCCGGCAACCAGGCGTCCCTCGACTCGCAGACCGTCTTGCTGCGCGCGAACGAGGCGGCCGAACAGGTCGCCCGCCTGCCGATCAACCGCCTGTTCCCGAACGTCTGGTGGGGCCTGCTCGGCGCGATCGGCGCGGTCGCCTTCGCCCTGATGCTCGGTTTCTTCGTGGTCAGCGACCAGCGTCGCCGCCTGGAGACCACCTCCGAACTGAACCAGCGTAACCAGACCGCCATCATGCGGTTGCTGGACGAAATGGGCTCGCTCGCCGAAGGCGACCTGACCATCAAGGCCACGGTCACCGAGGACATCACCGGCGCCATCGCCGACTCGGTGAACTCCGCCGTGGACGAGATGCGCAACCTGGTGACGACGATCAACGAGACCGCCGTGCGCGTCTCGGCCGCCGCCCAGGAGACGCAGGCCACCGCGAAACACCTGGCCGACGCCGCCGAACAGCAGGCGCAGCAGATCACCTCGGCGACCTCCGCGATCAACCAGATCGCCACCTCGATGGATACGGTGTCGAAGGATTCGGCCGAATCGGCCGACGTGGCGCAGCGCTCGGTGAAAATCGCCTCGCGCGGCGCCGCCGTGGTGCGCGAGACGATCCAGGGCATGGACTCGATCCGCGACCAGATCCAGGAAACCTCCAAGCGAATCAAGCGCCTGGGTGAATCCTCGCAGGAGATCGGCTCGATCGTCGAACTGATCAACGACATCGCCGAGCAGACCAACATCCTCGCCCTGAACGCCGCCATCCAGGCGGCCTCGGCCGGCGAGGCGGGCCGCGGCTTCGCGGTCGTCGCGGACGAAGTGCAGCGCCTCGCCGAACGTTCGGCGAGCGCGACCAAGCGAATCGAAACCCTGGTCCAGACCATTCAGTCCGATACCAACGAGGCGGTCAGCTCCATGGAGCAGACCACCGCCGAGGTGGTCGCCGGTGCACGACTGGCCGAGGACGCGGGTACGGCGCTGGGCGATATCGAGCGCGTCTCGAACGACCTGGCCGAACTGATTCAGAACATCTCCGCGGCGGCACGTTTGCAGTCCGCCGCGGCGACGGATACCTCGGCTACGATGAACGTTATCCAGGAGATCACGTCGCAGACCTCGTTGGGTGCCAGCCAGACCGCCGAATCGATCGGTAACCTGGCCGAACTCGCCAAGGAACTGCGACTGTCGGTCGCCAACTTCAAGCTGCCCGGCTAAGCGATGGCCCGCGTGATACGCCACGCTTCGACCGGCACGGCCCGCGGCTTCGCGGGCCGGCGCTACGCATGGATGCCCTGCTGCCAGCGCGGCGAACGTCTGATTGGCCAGCGTTCCTGGCTTTCGCGGCGCGGGCGAACCGCACCACTTGGATGTGTTCAATGAGACTTCAAGACCACACCGATTTCACTACCCTGCACTGGGTCAAGGCGGAACTCGACGAGGCGCTGTCCAAGGCGCGCCAGGCGCTCGAGACCTATGTCGACGATCCGGACGACAAGCTCATCATGCAGGCCTGCGCGGCCGACCTTCACCAGGTGTTCGGCACCTTGCGCATGGTCGAGCTGTATGGCGCGGCCATGGTCGTGGGCGAAATGGAACTGCTGGTGGCCGCGCTGATCGCCGGCGACGTGCCCCAGCGCGACGAAGCCTACGCGGCGCTGATGCGCGGCATGGTGCAGATGCCCGACTACCTCGAGCGCCTGCAAAGCGGCCATCGCGACGTGCCGATCGTGCTGCTGCCGCTGCTGAACGACCTGCGCACCTGCCGTGGCGAACAGCTGCTGCATGAGTCGGCGCTGTTCACCCCGAACCTCGATACCGCCCTCCCGCTTACCGCGCCCGGCGCGACCGAGCTGGGCGCCGCCGAGGCTCATCGTGGCGAGATCGCGGCACTGCGCGTGCGTTTCCAGCAGCAGTTGCTCGCCTGGTTCCGTGGCCAGGGCAGCGATCGCCAGTTGCTCGGCATGCGTGCCACGCTCGATGCGCTGGCCGCGCGCTGCTATTCGATTTCCGGCCGCCGCCTGTGGTGGATCGCCGCCGGCGTGCTCGAAGGCCTCGAGCGCGGTGTGCTCAAGGCCCATGCGGGCGACGTGCGCCAGCTGATCGGCCGGGTCGACCGCTGCATCCGCGAACTCGTCGACGGTGGCGAGGAAGCCCTGCTGGCCAGCGACGCGGACGAACTGTCGCGCAAGCTCCTTTACTACGTCGCCCAGGCCAAGCCGGGCAGCGAGCGCCTGGACGAACTGCGCCAGACCTACCGCCTGGAAGGCCTGCTGCCGGATGCGGCCGAACTGGAACACGCCCGTGGCTCGATGTCCGGCCACAACCGTGCCCTGCTCGATACCGTGGCCGCGGCGATCAAGGACGACCTGCTGCGCGTGAAGGAAGCGCTGGACCTGTTCCTGCGCCGTCCCAATGGCGATCCGGGCCAGCTCGGCTCGCAGGCCGAAGTGCTCGAGCGCGTCGGCGACACGCTGGGCATGCTGGCACTGGCCGTACCGCGCCGCGTGGTCAACGAACAGCGTCGCATCGTCGACGAGATCGCCACGCGCATGCGTGCGCCGGACGAGGAGGCGCTGCTCGACGTTGCCGGCGCGTTGCTCTATGTCGAAGCCTCGCTGGACGATCATATCGAGCGCCTCGGCGCCGACGAGGAGCCGAGCGACAACCTCGATCCGGACCATGCGCCGCTGCCGCGCAGCGAAGCGCGGCACATCCTCGCCACGCTGATGCGCGAGGCGATCGCGAACACGGCGAAGGTCAAGGAATCGATCGTCGCCTTCGTCGAATCCACCTGGGACCATTCGCACCTGGACGTCGCGCCGCAGCTGATGGCGGAGATTTCCGGCGCGCTGCAGATCCTCGGCGCGATGCGCCCGGCCACGCTGTCCGAAGGCATCGGCCGGTTCATCGAGCAGGAACTCAATACCGACCGTCGCGTACCCAGCGGCGCGCAGATGGATCGCCTGGCCGATGCCCTGGCCGCGCTCGAGTACTACCTCGAGGCCGCGCGCGAGCACCGCGGTGGCCTCGAACACATCCTCGACGTCACCGAGCAGAGCCTGGCCGCGCTGGGTTACTGGCCGGTGCCGCCGCTGCGCAGCGAACACGCGCTCGGCGCCGCGATCGCCGACATCGAAGAAGAAGCCTACGAGCATATCGACGCGCCCGAGACGAGTGTCGATGCGGGCGAGGAAGTCGCCAGCTTCGCCGACTCGTTCGATGTCGTCGACGACGAAGCGGTCGGCGATCCGGCCGAACGCGCTGTCGCGCATGTCGCCCAGCCAGTGCAGTCGTTCCACCCGGCCGTTGCCGAAGAAAACGACTGGGTCGAGATCGAAGAGGAAATCGAGCAGGAAGTCGGAGGCGACGACATGGCCGAGCTGGCGGAACTGGCCGGCTTCCAGGTCACCGTCGACGGCATCGACGACGAGATCCGCGAAATCTTCCTCGAGGAAATGGAAGAGGAAATCGCCAACCTCCAGGCCGCGCAGAAAGTCTGGCTGGCCGATCCGGAACAGATCCAGGCACTGACCCCGATCCGTCGCTCGTTCCATACCCTCAAGGGTTCCGGCCGCCTGGTCGGCGCGCGACTGCTCGGCGAGTTCAGCTGGAAAGTCGAGAACATGCTCAACCGCGTGCTGGACGGGTCCATCCTGCCGCACGAAGGCGTGCAGGCCGTGGCCCGCCATGCGATCGCCGCCTTGCCCGAACTGCTGGTCGCGCTCAAGGGCGAAGGCACGCCGAACGCACCGTTGTCGGCGATCATGGAAACCGCCGACCGCATCGCGGCCGGCGAAGAAACGCATATCGAGGACGTCGCCAAGGGTTCGCGCCAGATGGTGCGCACCAAGGTCAAGCGCCGCGTCCCGCGCAACGCGATCGAGGACGTCCCGACCGGTGGCTTCGCGCATTTCCCGAAGCACGACGACCAGGGACTCACCGTCGAGCAGATGCTCGAGGAAACCCTGGCCGGCGAACGGATCGCCGCCCCGGCGCTGCCGCCGGTGGATGCCGTCCTGCTCGACATCCTGCGTACCGAGGTGGGCCAGTACCAGCAGATCATCCGCGCGGCCCTGGCCGGCGTGGAGAACGGCGAGCTGAGGGTCGACGACGCCTTGCTGCGTGCCGTGCATACCTTGCACGGCGCGATCGGCATGGTCGATATCCCGGTGCTGATCCAGGTCCTCGCGCCGCTGGAAGGCTTGCTCAAGCGCCTGCGTGCCAGCAGCACGCCATTGGACAGGCGCGGTGTCGCCGTGCTGGCCGAGACCGCCGATCTCGTCGATCACATCATGCGGCAGTTCGATGCGACGCAGCCGAGCGTGCCGAATGTCGACGAACTGGCCGCGCGGATCATCGCGATGCGCGACGAACAGCCCGAGGCGACCATCGCCCACGTGCTGTTCGAGCCGGATCCCGTGCCGGAAGTCCATGCGGACGCGCCGGTGGAAGAAACATCGGCTGCCGCTGCCGTGGCGGAGCCGGAAACCTTCGTCTTCGAGCACGTCGCCGACGCACCCGCGGCGAACGATGTCCCCGAAGAAGAAGCGGACCTTACCGCCGAACTGCTCGCCGCCTTCGATACCTTCGATCTTGACGCGAAATCCGACGACGCCGCGCATCGCCATGCGGCCGAGGAAGACGAGAACTGGAAACAACTGCTTGGCGCGTTCGCCGACGAGGAGGCGCTCGAAGCCGGGGTACCCCTCGATCTCGCCCCGCCAGCCGAGCCCGAGCCCGAGCCCGTCGTCGCCGAGACGCCCGTCGTCGCCGAGACGCCCGTCGTCGCCGAGACGCCCGTCGTTGCGGAGACACCCGTCGTTGCGGAGACTGCCGCCGAAGTGCCGTTCGTCGAAGAGCCGGCCCTCGAGGCGCGGTCGTTCGATACGCAGTCTTTCGAGGAGCCTGTCGCCGAGCCGGTGCACGAAGCCGTCGCGGCCGCGCCGGAAGAACACGTTCCGCCCGTCCATGTCGAGGCTGAGCCCGTCGCCGAAACGGAAGCGTCCGTGGAGCCGGCCGAAGCCGTGGCGTCCATGTACGCCGATATCGACCCGGACCTGCTCGAGATCTTCGTCGACGAGGGCCGCGAGATCCTCGACCATGCCGACGGCGTGCTCGCCGCCTGGCGTGCCGAGCCGCAGCAGCCGGAGCACGTGGCGGGCCTGCAGCGCGACCTGCATACGCTCAAGGGCAGCGCGCGCATGGCCGGCATCGGTGCCGTGGGCGATCTTTCGCATGCCATGGAAACCCTGCTCGACGCCGTCGCCGGTGGCCGTCGCGAAAGCGATGCGCCGGCCATCGAGGCGATGGAGAAGGGCTTCGACCAGCTGCACTCGATGGTCCAGCGCATCGCGCAGAACCAGCCGATCGAACTGACCGCCGAGGCCGTCGAGCCGTTCGAGCGGCTCTCCGGCACCACCATCGGTCCGGACGACGGCGATACCTTCGAGGCCGCCGGTGCGCCGGCACGCCTGATGCCGGTCGCGCCGACGCCGGCCGCCGCGCCGCCGGTCCTGCGCGACATGCCGGACCTGCTGCCCGAGGACGACGACGAGGACCAGGGCCGCGCCTCGCAGGAACACGATCCGTGTTCGCGCCGACATGCTCGACACCCTGGTCAACCACGCCGGCGAGGTCTCGATCTACCGTTCGCGCCTGGAACAGCAGATCACCGGTTTCCGCTTCAACCTGATCGAGCACGAGCAGACCGTCAGCCGTCTGCGCAGCCAGCTGCGCATGCTGGAAATCGAAACCGAAGCGCAGATCATCGCGCGTTACCAGCACGAGCACCGCGAGACCGGCGTCGCCGCCTTCGATCCGCTCGAGCTCGACCGGTTCTCGCAGCTGCAGCAGTACTCGCGTGCGCTGGCCGAGTCGGTCTCCGATCTGGTCTCCATCCAGACCATGCTCGACGATCTGACCCGCCAGTCCGAAACCCTGCTGCTCCAGCAGCAGCGCGTGAACTCCGAACTGCAGGAAGGCCTGCTGCGCACGCGCATGGTGCCGTTCGACGCGATGGTGCCGAACCTGCGCCGTACGCTTGCGCCAGGCGGCGCAGGACCTGGGCAAGCGCGCCCAGTTGCATGTGGAAGGCGCGCACGGCGAAATGGATCGCAACCTGCTCGAGCGCATCAAGGCGCCGTTCGAGCACATGCTGCGCAACGCCGTGGCGCACGGCATCGAATCGCCGCGCGAGCGCGAGCGGGCCGGCAAGCCGGCCGAGGGCACGGTCCGCATCCAGGTCAGCCGCGAAGCGACCGAGGTGGTGATGCGCGTGTCAGCGACGACGGCGCCGGCATGAACCGCGACGCGATCCGCGCCAAGGCGATCGAACGCGGCCTGTTGCGCGCGGATACGAAACTGCCCGACGACCAGCTGTTCGCCCTGACCCAGACCCCGGGTTTCTCGACCGCGAGCAAGATCACCCAGGTCGCCGGCCGCGGCGTCGGCATGGACGTGGTCGCCAACGAGATCAAGCAGCTCGGCGGCACGCTGACCATCGACTCGCAACAGGGCAAGGGCACGACGTTCACCCTGCGCCTGCCGTTCACCCTCGCGGTGACCCAGGCCATCCTGGTCAAGCATCGGCGAGGCGGTCTTCGCCATCCCGATGACCTCGGTGCAGGGCGTGGCGCGCCTCGTCGCCGGACGAGCTCGATCGCACGCCTGGCCTCCGACGACCCGACCTTCGAGTACGGCGGCGAAAGCTACGCGATCCACGACCTGGCCAAGCTGCTCAACGTCACCGCGATCCATGCGACCGACGAGGCCCAGTTGCCGCTTGCTGCTGACCCGCGCCGGCGACCATGCGCGCTGCGATCCGCATCGACGCGGTGATCGGCTCGCGCGAAATCGTGGTCAAGTCGGTCGGCCCGCAGATCAGCTCGGTGCCGGGCATCCTCGGCGCGACGATCATGGGCGACGGTTCGGTGCTGATGATTCTCGACCTCGCCCCGCTGGTCCGTCATGGCCTGGCCCGCCGCGCCCTCGAGCGCCGATTCGGGACTGGCCGAGCAGGTGCCGTACGAGGAAGTAGCTGCGCGTGCGTCCGCTGGTCATGGTGGTCGACGATTCGATCACCATGCGCAAGGTCACCGGCCGCGTGCTCGAGCGCAACGAGTTCGAGGTCGCCACGGCGAAGGACGGCATCGACGCGATCGAGAAACTCAACGAACGCGTGCCCGACCTGATGCTGCTCGACATCGAGATGCCGCGCATGGACGGCTACGAGCTGGCGATCCACATGAAGGCCGACAGCCGCCTGCGCGACGTGCCGATCATCATGATCACCTCGCGCACCGGCGACAAACACCGCCAGCGCGCCTTCGACATCGGCGTCGACCGTTACATCGGCAAGCCGTACCAGGAGAACGATCTGATCATCCAGATCAATGACATCCTGAAGGTCAAACATGATGGTTGAGAAAGTGCCCGCCGTTGCCCTCTTGTTCGACGACAAGGAGTTGGGTAACCACCTGCGCGATGCATTGCAGGAATGCGGCGCGCGGATCGTCTACGACACCTCGCTGGCTTCGTTCGCCCGCGATGCCTTGCTTGCCGCCTCAGCCGACGTGGTCGTGGTCAACCTGGACAATCCGTCCGACGGCGATCTCGACCGTCTTTACGATGCCGTCGACGGCGACCAGCCGCGGCTGGTCTTCAACGATGCGGATGTGTCGCGTGGCCTGGCCGGCTGGGACAAGGCGCGCTGGGCGCGTCACCTGGCGTCCAAGGTGCTGGTGGGTTTCGACATCGACCCGCCGCGTCCGGAAGGCGCGCGCGAGATCGAGATGAATGCCGTCGCGGTCGCCGAGCCTGTCGTTGACGTCGTCCATGAAGAAGTCTTCGCCGCCAACGTCGACGAGCACAGCCTGCTTGACGATCTCGAAGTGGAAATGTCGCTGGCCGAGGCCAGGGACAACGAGACCGACGCCAACGCCGAGACGCTCGAGGCCGAACTCGAGGCGCTGCTTGCCGCCAGTGACGGTCAACCGGCCGATGCCGCGTTCGACCTGTCGATCGGCGCGGTTGCCATCGACGATCGACGCGATCCCGAGCCCGTTGCGGCATTCGAACCGGCCGGTTTCGGCGATGCCGGGCATGAGGGCACCGATGTCGCCGCGGCTGCACCGCTGGCGTTCGATACGTCGTTCGATACGTCGTTCGACGCGGCGCCTGACGATGTAACGCTTGGAGGAGGCGCCTGTTTCCGCCCCCGTCGCCGCGCCTGTTTTCGATCTCAGCCGGTTCGAACTGGCGAGCATGGACGACGAGGCCAAAGCGGAAACCGATGACGAGCTCACGCAGTCGGTGGTCATCGAAAAACGCGAGACCGAAGTCGTGTTGCCGCCGCCGCCCGAGTGGGACCTGATCGATGGCGATGCGGTCACCGTCGAAGCGCCGGTGAAGCCGGCCGAGCCGAATCCGTTCGGAATCCAGACCATGAGCGCGGCCGAATTCCTGGCCCAGGATGTGCCCGACGACGGCAGCCTGGATATCCAGGCGGGCCTCAGCCTCGAGCTGGTCTCGATCGAAGAAGCGATCGCCCCGCGTACCGATGGCGATTTCGCCCACGAGATGTTCCTCGAAGGCCATAGCGCCGCGATCCGCCGTCTGGTCGCGCTCGGCGCGACCCGCGACAGCGCCGCTTCCGTGCGCCGTTTCCTGGCCGCCATGCCGCGCGGCTTCGCCGGTCTGGTCCTGCTCGTGCATCACATCGAGGAGGGCGCCGACCAGGAGTTGCTCGCTTCGTTGTCCGCGGCCAGCCAGTTGCCGGTGACGCTCGCGGTCGAAGGCGCGCGTGCCAACCAGGGCAATGTCCTGCTGGTGCCGCGTGGCCAGCAGATTTCCCTGCGCCGCGACGGCCTGATCAGCCTGCGTGCCGACGACGCCGCGTCGAACTCGCGCAGCCCGTCGATCGACGCGATCTTCAGCACGGCCGCCCAGGCCTTCGGCGCCGACGCGCTGGCGATCGTCTTCGCCGGCCGCGCCAACGATGCCGTCGCCGGTGCCCAGGCGATCCATGATCGCGGCGGTCGCGTGTGGATCGAGGAGCCCGCCGACGATCATCCGGCCGAGATGGTCGCCGGCATCCGCGAAGAGCGCATCGTGTCCTTCAGTGGCAGCGTCGACGCGCTCGCCGAGCATCTGATCCAGGAATTCCCATGAGCGATCCGTTACCGCGCGAAATCCGTTGCGTCCTGATTCCCAGCGGCGGCGCGCGCCTGCTCCTGCCGAACGCGGCGGTGGCCGAAGTCATTACCCTGTCCAAACCCGAGCCGGTCGAGAACGCGCCGGACTGGCTGCTCGGCCGCATCGCCTGGCGCGGCTGGCGCCTGCCCTTGATCTCCTTCGCCACGCTCGCCGGCAGCGACGACGGCAGCGAAGCATTGAGCTCGCGCGTCGCCGTGCTCAAGGCGCTTGGCCACAATCCGAAGATGCCCTTCATCGCCGTGGTCACCCAGGGCTTCCCCCGCCTGACCACGCTCAACGCCGAGCTGATCCTGCCCACGCACGATGGCAGCGAAATGCCGTTCGGCGTGCGCGCCCAGGTCCTGGTGCGCGACGATATCGCGATGATTCCGGACCTGGAAGCCATCGAGGACACGTTGATCGAGGTGCTTGATCTGGCGGGTTGAGGGGTTTCTGGGCTTTCGTTGAGCGGGCCCGACGCCGTCACGCTTGTAAGCGGAGCGCTACGCGCAATGTTTTCACTGGGTCCCAGCCTTCGCTGGGATGACGTTAGCCTGCTTCGTACATTGAGGTGCGCGGCGGAGAGCAAACCCGCTCTCCGCTGAGTGCCTCGCGTACGACGGGCGAACGTCATCCCAGCGAAGGCTGGGACCCAGTGAAAACACTGCGCGCAGCGCTCCGCTTACGAGCGTGACGGCGTCGGGCCCCTCCAACGAAGGAACGCGGAAGGTATCGGCTCCCTCCAACGAAGGAACGCGGAAGGCATCGGCTCCCTTCAGCGAAGCCCCCTAAAAATCCCCATGCAATGCCTGTAGCGCTGCGAGCGCCGCCAACCCGGCGGTCTCGGTGCGCAGGATGCGTGGGCCGAGGCGTAAACCGGTAAAGCCAGCCGCGGACAGCGCCGCCGTATCGCGCTCACCCAGGCCACCTTCGGGCCCGACGACCAGCAGGGCGCCGCGCTCCAGGTTCAATCCCTTGGCGCGACGATCACCCTCCGGCAACAACGCCAGCCGTTCCCGACCATCGTCCGCAAGCGACGCCAGCCACGCCTGCAAGGGCTGCGCGGCTTCGATCTCCGGCAACCGCGCACGGCCGGATTGTTCGCTGGCGCTGGCCGCCACGGCGCGCCAGTGCTGCAGACGCTTTTCCGCGCGGGCGGCATCCAGTTTCACTTCGGAGCGTTCGGTCAGCAGCGGCACGATGCGGATCACGCCGAGCTCGGTGGCCTTCTGCACGATCAGGTCCATCTTCTCGCCACGGGCCACACCCTGGGCCAGGGTGAGGGCCAACGGCGATTCGTTGTCCAGCGCGCGGACGTCGCCAATGGCAACCACGACCTCACGCTTGCCCAGCGCGACGATCGTCGCCGCATAGTCGCTGCCGTCGCCGTTGAACAGCACCAGCGGATCGCCCTCGGCCAGCCGCAACACCCGCGCCACATGCTCGCCCGCCTGCTGCGGCAGGGCGAAGCTGGCCCCGGGCATGAGCGGCTGGTCGACGTGGATACGGATGGTGCGCATGGGGGACTCCTGGAAAGCCGGCACATTGTAGGCGGAAAGGGGTCAGAGTCATTTTCCACAGGCGGAGCGGGGTCAGAGTCATTTTTCACAGGCGGAGCGGGGTCAGAGTCATTTTTCACAGGCGGAGCGGGGTCAGAGTCATTTTTCACGCCGACGACAATCGGTTTCAGCGAGGACTCGCTCGTGAAAAATGACTCTGACCCCGCTCCGCCCGCTCGTGAAAAATGACTCTGACCCCGCTCCGCCCGCTCGTGAAAAATGACTCTGACCCCGCTCCGCCCGCTCGTGAAAAATGACTCTGACCCCGCTCCGCCTTTCCCGATACCGCCGAACGTTCTAAGCTCGCCCCATGAAAATCGTCTGGTACTTCGATTTCATTTCGCCGTTCGCCTGGCTGCAGTGGCCGAAGATCAAGGCCCTGGCGGCGGCGCGCGAGGTTACCCTGCGCCCGATCCTGTTCGGCGCCCTGCTGTCGCATATGGAGCAGAAGGGTCCGGCGGAAATCCCGCGCAAACGCGAGTTCACCTATCGCTACGTCCTCTGGCGTGCCCGCCTCGCCGGTAGCGCGCTGCGCTTTCCTCCCTCCCATCCCTTCAATCCGCTGCCCGCCCTCAGGCTGTGCATCGCCGCGGGCACCACGGTCGCCGCAGTCGACACGATCTTCCGCTGGATATGGGAAGAGGGCCAGCTTGCCGACAGTCTCGCCACCGTCGCGCCGTTGGCGGCGAAGCTCGGTATCGACGATGCGCAGACGGCGATGAGCGACCCTTCGGTCAAGGCCATGCTGCGCGCCAACTACGAGGCGGCGCTCACCGAAGGCGTGTTCGGCGTGCCGATGCTGTCGATCGACGGCGAGTTGTTCTGGGGCGAGGACGCGCATGATTTCGCCATGGCCTTCCTCGACGATCCCGCGTTGCTGGGCGAGCCGGAAATGGCTCGCCTGGGTACGCTGCCGATCGGTCTCTCGCGCATTTAGCCGACCGCGCGCGCGATGCCCGCGACCGCGGTATCGACCATGAAATCGATCTCCGCTTCGCTGATCACGTACGGCGGCATGAAATACACGATATTGCCGAGTGGGCGAAGCAGCGCGCCGTTGGCCAGGCCGTGCAGTATACCCGCATGCCGCGGCGCTCTTCGGCGGGGTAGGGACGGCGGCTGGCCTTGTCGGCGACCAGTTCGATGGCGGCGATCATGCCGGTCTGGCGGACGTCGGCGACCTGCGGATGATCCTTCAGCGGCGCGATCCGTGCGGCCAGGTGCGCGGCGAGCTCGCGATTGCGTTCGAGCACCGGGTCGTCGCGGAAAATCTTCAGGGTCGCCGTCGCCGCGCGGCAGGCCAGCGGATTGCCGGTATAGCTGTGCGAATGCAGGAAGGCCTTGCCGCTGCGGTATTCGGCGTAGAAGGCCCGATACACCTCTTCGGTGGTGAGTACGGCCGACAGTGGCAGGAAACCTCCGGTCAGCCCCTTCGACAGGCACATGAAATCCGGCGAGATACCGGCCTGTTCGCAGGCGAACAAGGTCCCCGTGCGACCGAAGCCGACCGCGATCTCGTCGGCGATCAGGTGCACCTGGAACTCATCGCACAGCGCGCGCAAGCCGGTCAGGTACGAGGCGTCGTACATGCGCATGCCGCCGGCGCACTGGACCAGCGGCTCGACGATGACGGCGCAGGTTTCATGCGCGTGACGCTCGAGCAGGGCGCGCATGTCGCCAAGACGCCGCGTCGCGATATCGCGTGGCGATTCGCCCGGCTCGCCCTCATAGATGTCCGGCGAGGGTGCCAGCTCGGGCGTCAGCAGCAGCGGCGCGTAGGTCTTGCGGTACAGCGCGACATCGCTGACCGAGAGGGCTCCCAGGGTCTCGCCGTGGTAGCTGCCGGTGAGGGCGATAAAGCGCGTCTTCTCGCCGTGGCCGCGGTTGAGCCAGTAGTGGAAGCTCATCTTCAGCGCCACTTCGATCGCGGCCGAGCCGTTGTCGGCCAGGAACACCCGGTCGAGCCCGGGCGGGGTGATGCGGACCAGCTCCTCGGCCAGCTCCAGCGCCGGTTCGTGGGTGAAGCCGGCGAAGATCACATGCTCGAGCGTATCGAGCTGGGCCTTCACCGCGCCGGCGATGCGCGGATTGGCGTGGCCGAACAGGTTGGTCCACCAGGAACTGACGCAATCGAGGTAGCGGCGGCCATCGGCGTCGACCAGCCATGCGCCTTCGCCGCGAACCACGGGTACCATGGGGATGGTTTCGTGGTCGTGCATCTGGGTGCACGGGTGCCACAGTACCTTCAGGTCGCGCTCGGAGAGGCTGGCGTTGGACGAGGGGGAAACGATCAGGGTGTCGGTCATCCCGACATGATCGGCCCCCTGGCACGCCGACTCAAGCCGGGCGCTCAGGTCGCGCGGACGGTGAGGAACAGGGTTTGAAGCTTTCGAAATGGGTCCTGGCCGCCTTGCCGGCCCTGCTGGTCGTCGCCGCCGCGCTGTTCTGGTTCCTGCCCGCATCCTGGGTCGTCGGAGCGATGGAGGCGCGGCTGCATGGCATGCGGATCGAGGGCCCCAGCGGCAGCGTATGGGACGGGCATGCCGATCGGGTGGTGACCACGGACGGCCTGATGCTGGGCGCACTGGACTGGACGCTCGGTCGCGAGGCGGCGCTAGGGCGCACGCATGCCACGGGACGGTTGCAGGGTCCGCTCGGCCATGTCGCCTGGCGCTTCGATCGCGTGCAGGCGGACCTGAGCGACTGGCGCGAGGTGGATTTCCGCTGGGATGCCCGGGTCTTCGCCAGTCATCCGTCGCTGCGCGCATTCGATCCGCGCGGCACGCTGGAGGGGCGGATTCCGCAAGCGTCGCTGCAAGGCAGCTGGCCCATGACGTTGAACGGCGAGGCCACGTGGCGGGACGCTTCGTTGCAGATGCCCGAAGGTCGCGTGCCGCTGGGCAACCTGCGTCTTGGCATGACCAGTGCCGGTGGCGTGCTGCATGTCAGGCTGGACGAGGACGGCAGCGGCCCGCTGGACGTTAAGGGTACGCTCGACGCCATTCCGCTGGGCTGGCGGCTCGACGTGCGCATGCGTCCGCGCACGGTCGATACCGCGCTTTCCCATTTGCTGGCACGCTTCGGCCCGCCGTCAGCCGATGGCAGCACCATCATCCACCGACAGGCGGGCCTGGCGCCCGCGGAGAGCCCATGACGATCGACGCGAAAGATCTGGACGAGGCGCTCGGCGCCGCGCGCGAGGCGGCCGAGGCTGCCGCCAGGGTGATCCGGCATTATTGGCAACATGGCGCCGCGGTCGAGATCAAGAGCGACGCCACGCCGGTCACCGTTGCCGACCGCGAGGCCGAGCTGGCCATCCGCGAAGTGTTGTCGCGCGCACTGCCGGAAGCCTCGATCTATGGCGAGGAGTTCGGCCGCGACGCCGGGTCGCATGAACTGCTCTGGCTGGTCGATCCGCTCGACGGCACCAAGAGCTTCGTGCGCGGCACGCCGTTCTTCTCGACGCAGATCGCGCTGATGTATCGCGGCGAACTGGTGCTCGGCGTGTCCTCGGCGCCGGTGTACTGCGAAACGATGTGGGCGCGGCGCGGCGGCGGCGCGTTTCTCGATGGCAAACGCGTCACCGTCGCCGATACCACGGCGATGGGCCAGGCCTCGATCTCCACCGGCAACCTGCGCAGCCTCACCCTCGATGCGCGCTGGCAGGCACTCGGCGCGATGATCCGCGACAGCAACCGTATTCGCGGCTATGGCGATTTCTGTCACTACCATCTGCTCGCCCGCGGTGGCCTGGACCTGGTTGTCGAGTCGGATCTGAATATCCTCGACATCGCCGCGCTGGCGGTGATCTGCCGCGAGGCCGGGGCCACGGTCACCGATCTGCGCGGCAAGCCGCTGGATCTGGATACGGGCAGCCTGCTGGCGGGAGTGCCGGCGATCCATGCCGAGGCCCTGTCACGCTTCAGCGCGGCCGACACTCTACAGCCGTCCGTTCTACAATCGTCGGATGACTAAGCGACCGACCATCCTTTCGACCCGCGACGCGCCGGAAAGTCATTTCCTGCATGTCGAGAAGGTCGACCTCGAATTTTCCAACGGCGAGCGCCGCACCTATGAACGGCTCAAGGGTGGCGGCCTGGGTGCCGTCATCATCGTGCCGATGCGCGATGCGGACACCGTCCTGCTGGTCCGCGAATATGGCGTTGGCCTGGATCGCTATGAACTTGGCCTGCCCAAGGGCCGGCTGGACCAGGACGAGACGGCCGAGCAGGGCGCCAATCGCGAACTGAAGGAAGAAGTCGGTTTCGGTGCGCGCAAGTTGAAGATCCTCGGTTCATTGTCGCTTTCGCCCTCGTACATGACGCATATGGCGCATGTGGTGCTCGCCGAGGACCTGTATCCGGAACGCCTCGAAGGCGACGAGCCGGAGGAACTCGAAGTCGTACCCTGGAAGCTGGCCGACCTGCACACGCTGATCGCCCGCGACGACGTCAGCGAAGGACGTTCGATCGCCGCCCTGTTCATGGCCCGCGAATACCTCGCCGGCCGGTACCACCCAACATGAGCGTCGATCCCGCCTCGATCGACCCCGGCCTGCTGACCGCGGTCGCCGCGCTGGCGCGCCGCGCGGGCAGCGCGATCATGGATATCTACGTCGGCGGCTTCGACGTTACCCGCAAGGCCGATGCCTCGCCGGTGACCGCCGCGGACCTCGCCGCCGACCGCGTCATTCTTGCCGGCCTGGCCGAATTGACGCCGGGCATTCCCGTGCTGACCGAGGAAACCCAGGCGCCATCGTGGGAGCAGCGGCGCCAATGGCGACGCTACTGGCTGGTCGACCCGCTCGACGGCACGCGCGAATTCGTCAAGCGCAATGGCGAGTTCACCGTGAATATCGCCCTGATCGAGGACCACCGGCCGGTGCTTGGCGTGGTGCTGGCGCCGGTCAGCGGCGACCTGTATGCCGCGGCGCGCGATATCGGCGCGATGCGCGAAGCCGTGCCCGGCGCGATTCCACAGCCGATCGGTACGCGCAAGGCGATGCTGCCTTTGCGGGTCGCCGGCAGCCGCTCGCACGGCAGCGCGCGACAGCTGGCGATGCTCGAGCGGATCGGCCCGCATGAACTCATGCCGCTGGGTTCGTCGTTGAAGTTCTGCGTTATCGCGCGTGGCGACGCCGACCTCTATCTGCGACTGGGTCCAACCTCCGAATGGGATACCGCCGCCGCGCAGTGCGTGCTCGAAGAAGCCGGCGGCAGCCTGGTCGGCCTCGACGGCGAGCCGTTCCGTTACAACACGCGCGAATCGCTGCTCAATCCCGAATTCATCGCCAGCGGCGACCGCTCGATCGACTGGGCCGCGCGCATGGGGGCGGCACCATGACGCAAGCGGTCGATGACCTGATCGCGATCATGGCGCGCCTGCGCGATCCGGAAACCGGTTGCCCCTGGGATGTCCGGCAAAGTTTCCAGACCATCGCGCCATACACCATCGAGGAAGCCTACGAAGTGGCCGACGCCATCGACCGGCGCGACTGGGCGGATCTTCGCGACGAACTCGGCGACCTGTTGTTGCAGGTCGTCTTCCATGCGCGCATGGCCGAAGAAGCCGGCCTGTTCGGTTTCGACGACGTGGCCGCTTCGATTTCGGAAAAGATGCGCCGCCGCCATCCGCATGTTTTCGCGGACACCGCGTATGCGGATCTCGCCGAGCAGACCCGCGCCTGGGACCGGTTGAAGGCCGATGAACGCAAGGCGAAGGGCGAGGAAGATCGCAGCGCACTGGCCGGCATTGCCCGCGGCCTGCCCGAGTGGCAGCGCGCGACCAAGTTGCAGAAACGCGCGGCCAATGTCGGCTTCGACTGGCCGGATCATCGCCCTGTGCTGGACAAGCTGGCCGAGGAAGTCGAGGAAGTACGCGCCGAGTTCGACGCCGGCGCCGATGTCGAGCGGCTTACCGACGAGATCGGTGACGTACTCTTCGTCGTCGCCAACCTGGCAAGGCATGCCAAGGTGGATTTCTCGCACGCGCTGCGCATGGCCAATGCGAAATTCGAACGACGCTTCCGGCATATGGAGGCGATGGTCGAAGCGGAGGGAAGCACACTCTCCGATCATTCGCTCGAGGCGCAGGAAGCACTGTGGGTGCGGGCCAAGGCTGCGGAAAAGCGGTGAGGTTGGAGGGTTTCTTCGTTGAGCGGGCCCGACGCCGTGCCGATTCCTTCGTTGAGCGGGCCCGCCGCCGTGCCGATTCCTTCGTTGAGCGGGCCCGACGCCGTGCCGATTCCTTCGTTGAGCGGGCCCGACGCCGTGCCGATTCCTTCGTTGAGCGGGCCCGACGCCGTGCCGATTCCTTCGTTGAGCGGGCCCGACGCCGTCACGCTCGTAAGCGGAGCGCTGCGCGCAGTGTCTTCACTGGGTGATTCGCGCCATCCATGGCGCTCACCCCTTCGGGGCCGGCTACGCCGTTCGCGCCTGCTCCTGCAGGCGCAGTCCAGCCTTCGCTGGGATGACGATAGGCCCCCTCGTACCCCGAGGCGCTCAACGGAGAGCAAAAGCTTTCCGTCGCGTGCCGGTCGCGTACCTACAGGCGAACGTCATCCCAGCGAAGGCTGGGACCCAGTGAAGAAAAAGCGCGCAGCGCATCTGATTAAAAGCGCCACGGCGTCAGCGCGCTATATCGAAGGAATCAGCACGGCGTCAGCGCGCTATAACGAAGGAATCAGCACGGCGTCAGCGCGCTATACCGAAAGAATCTTCACAGCGTCGCGCCCTCCATCGAAGAAAAAAAAAGGCCGACGATCCCTCGCCGGCCTTCCCGGATTCCCTCGGGATATTTCTTACTGCGCGTCGCTTCCAGCAGCCTGCTTCGCGCCGGCGCGCTGTGCCCAGCGAGCCTTCATTTGCTCCATCTCGGCGTGGCGCTTCTGCTCGAGGGTCAGGTTCTCGTCCAGGCTCTTGCGCAGCGTGGCGATCGCCTGGTCGGCATTGGCCGGACGCAGCTGCGCACGGGCGAGGTGGGCGTACACGTAGTTGCGGACCATCGGGTTCTGCGACTTGGCGAGCACGTCGTTGTACAGCGCCGGGAGTTCCTTGGCGCGGCCTTCCATGATGTACAGACGCTCCAGGCCGCGCAGGTCGGCGATCACGCCGCTGCGCTGGTGCATGCGGCCGCGGCCTTCATGGCCACCGAAGCGGCCCTTGCCCGGACCGTGGTCACCCTTGGACATGGAGGCCTGGGCACCCGCTGCGGGGGCGGCGGCGGGCGCTGCGCTCTGGGCGAAGGCAAAGGAGGCCGAACCCGCGATCAGCAGGGCGGCTACGGAGGCGAGTATGGTCTTGCGATGCATGGGGTCGGATTCCTCAGGTTGGGGTTGCGCTCCATAAAACGCGGGGACCGAAACCCGGTTGACCGGGCCATTGGGCTTCCGCTCAGCTTCGCAACCCTTTAGCCTTCCCGTGCATCCAAGTGATCACTCTCTTCGACCGCAAGGAAATGACATGCGCCGTCTTGCTTTCACAGCTCTGTTGCTGATCCCCGCGATGGCCATGGCCGAGCAGCCCTGCGCCTTCCAGGCACCGCGCACCCTCGACCTCGACCTTGCCGGTGTACGCACGGTGCAGGTCGATGTGCGCAGCCACAATCTGCATGTGAAAGGACTTGCGGACGCGAAGCGGTTCAGCCTGCGCGGCCGTGCCTGTGCCTCGGACCAGGCGGACCTGGAAGGCCTGACCGTCCAGCAGCATCGCGATGGCGACCGGCTGGTGGTGGAACTGGGCGGCGAGAGCCATTCGACCTTCAGTTTCGGTCATTCGCGTTACCAGTACCTGGACGTCGACGTGGCCCTGCCCTCCACCGTGCCGGTCGAGGTCAACGTGGGTTCGGGCGATGCGGATGTCCACGGCGTAGCGTCGCTCGAGGGCGCGGTCGGCTCCGGCGACCTCGATATTTACGACGTCGCCGGCCCGGTTCGCGCGCAGGTCGGTTCCGGCGACATCAAGGCCGAGCGGGTCGGTCCGATCGACATCGGTTCGGTCGGTTCGGGCGACTTCAATGCCACCGATGTCCGCGGCAACGTCAAGGCTGGCAGCGTCGGCTCGGGCGACCTCGGTCTGAACAAGGTCAAGGGCAATGTCGAGGTCGACACGATCGGCTCGGGCGACCTCACCGTCAACGGCGTCAGCGGCGACCTGACCGTGCACACCAAGGGCAGTGGCGATGTCGACCATCGCGACGTCGGTGGCAAGGTGACCGTGCCGCACCGTGACAACGACTAAGGCATAACGTGTGAGCGCAAACGCCGGGCCACCGGCCTTCGGCTGGTGGCCCGCTTCGTTGCGGGCGCTCGGCAAGGACACTTTCTTCCTCGCGCTGCTGGCCGCGCTCGTCGCGCTGACCGTGGCCGCGCCGGCGAAGATCGTTATCTACCCCGAGCTCGTCGACTGGCCGACCATCTTCGCGATGGCCGGCCTGTTGATGTTGACCAAGGGCGTGGAAAGCAGTGGCGCGCTCGCCCTGGGCGGCCGCTGGCTGATCGGCAAGGCGGCGACGCAGCGTCTGGCCGCGGTCTGCCTGGTGATGCTTACCGCGCTGTTGTCCATGGTGCTGACCAACGACGTGGCGCTGTTCGTGATGGTGCCGCTGACCCTGGGCATGTGTCGTATCGCGCGCATGCCACCGTTACGGTTGATCGTCTTCGAGGCGCTGGCGGTGAATGCCGGGTCGGCGTTGACGCCGATCGGCAATCCGCAAAATCTTTTCCTCTGGCAGCAATCGCACCTGTCTTTCGGTGCCTTCGTCTGGCAGATGGCGCCGCTGGTCGGCGTGCTGATGATCATGCTGCTGGCGTTGACCGCGCTGGCCTTCGCGAGCACGCCGATGCATGTGGACGATGCCTTGCCGCCGGCCGTGCTCGACCGCCGCCTGCTGGCGGTGTCGCTGTCGCTGTATGTACCGTTTCTCGTACTCGCCGACATGCATCACACGCTTGGCGCCCTGGTCGCCGTGATGGCGGTCTTCGTGCTGCTGCGGCGACGCGTGCTGGCGGAGATCGACTGGGGCCTGCTGGTGGTCTTCGTGCTGATGTTCGTCGACCTGCGCCTGCTCGCCTCGCTGGACACGGTGCGTGGCGTTATCGCCGGGCTGGGTCTCGATCGCGCGCCGCACCTGTTCTTTGCCGGCGTCGGCCTGTCGCAGTTCATCAGCAACGTGCCCGCGGCGATCGCCCTTGCCGAGTACTCGCACGACTGGAAGACGATCGCCTGGGGCGTCAATGTCGGCGGTTTCGGGATCGGCATCGGCTCGCTGGCCAATCTGATCGCCTTGCGCCTGTCCGGCGAGCGCGGGGCGTGGAAGGTCTTCCACGCCTGGTCGATTCCCTTCGTGCTGGTCGCCGCTGCGGTGGGCTACGTCCTTCTATTCGCGCCGTAACAGCTCGATCGGCGAGGTATGCAGGACTTTGCGCGTACCGAGCAGGCCAAGCAGCATGACGACGAAGGCCGCGCCGGCCGCCGCGCCGGCCAACGGTCCCAGCGGGGGCACGAATCCTTCGATATGGAACACCGCATGGCCGAGCCAGAGTCCGGTGCCGGCCGCACCCATCGCCGCGGTCAGGCCGGCCACCAGACCGAGCAAGGCGAACTCGCAAGCCGCGGCGGCGCGCAACTGGGCGCGTCGGGCGCCGAGCGTGCGCAGTAGCGCCGCTTCGTGGCGTCGTTCCTGCGCGCTGGCCGCCAGTGCCGCGGCCAGCACCAGGGCGCCGGCAAGCAGGCTGAAGCCGAGTACCCAGCGCACGGCATTGCCGACGCGATCGACGATTTCGCGGACCCGGTCGAGCAGCGAGTCGACGTCGATCAGGCTGAGGTTGGCGTAGTCGCGCGACAGTTTCGCCAGGTCGTCGGCATGCCCGCGGGGCACATAGAAACTGGCCAGCCAGGTATGCGGCAGGGCGCTCGCGTGGGCCGGGTCGAGCAACAGGAAGAAGTTGACCCGGAACGAGCTCCAGTCGACCCGGCGCACGCTGGAAACCCGCGCGTCGATGGTCTGCTCGCCGATCACGAAGCTCATCCGGTCGCCGATCTTCAGGCCGAACATGTCGCGCCATGAGGTATCCACCGAGACCTCCGCCCCGGCCGGATGGTCGCCGGACCACTGGCCCGCGATCACCTGGTTCGCCGGCGGCAGTTCGCCGCTCCAGGAAAGGCGCAGCTGGCGGTCCACCGATTCCTTCGCGCGTTCGTCGGCGAAGACCAGGCTGTCGACCGGCTTGCCATTGATCGCGGTGAGCTTGCCGACCGCGAGCGGCAGCATGTTGAGTTTCTGTCCGCCGATCTTCGCCAGCGCCTGTTCGAAGCCCTCGCGCTGGTCGTCCTGCAGGTTGAGCGCGAACCAGTTCGGCGTATCGGTCGGCAATTCCTTGCGCCAGCCGTCGAGCAGGGCGGGGGCGACGACGGCGAGCAGGAGCAGGGCCGACAGTCCGAGCGACAGCGCGGTGGCCTGGATCAGGCTAAGGCCCCGGCGGCGTGCCAGTGCCGCCAGGCCGAGGCGCAGGGTCGGGTGGACATTGGGCGCGAAACGCCGCGCCAGCCACAGCAGCAAGGCCGAGAGCAGGGCGGCGACGACGGCGATGCCGAACAGGCTGGCGGCAAGGATGCCGGCCAGTTTGGCCGACCCGCTCTGGCTCCAGACCAGGGCCAGCGCCACGACGAGCGGGATCAGGTACAAGGCATCGAAGCGGCGTACCCGGCGCGCCATGCTTTGCCGGAAGACGGCGACCGGCGGCACTTCGGCCAGGCGCACCAGGGGTGGCAGCGCGAACCCGGCGAGCACGGCCAGGCCCATCGCCGCCGCGGCCAGCGCTGGCCATAGCGGCAAGGTGGTCGGTATGTTGGTGAACATCGTGCTGGCGAACGCCCAGGCACCCTGTGCGAGGGCCAACGCGAGGCCGATGCCGATCAGGGCCGAGGGAATCGCCAGCGCGGCCAGCGTGGTCACCAGCAGCGCCACGACCTTGCGCCGCGGCGTGCCGAGCGCGCGCAACAGGGCGACCTCCATGGTCTTGCGCCGGGCGTAGCGCTGCGAAGCCATCGCGATGGCGACGCCGGCGAGCAGGGCGGAAAGCAGGGCGGTCAGGCGCAGGAACGAGCTGGCACGATCGAAGGCCGAGCGCATCCGCTCCTGGGTCTGCTCGGGCGTGACCAGTTCGGCGCCTTGCGGCAAGGTGGTGCCTTCCGCCCAGCGTCGCCAGTCGCCGACCGCGCCGACATCGCCGGACAGCAGCAGGCGATAGCGGGCGCGGCTGCCGGTGCCGAGCAGGCCGGCGGCATGGGCGTCGTCCAGGCTCATCATGGCGCGCGGCGCGAGCGCGAACAGTTCGCCACCGTCGGGCTGGCGCACCAGTTCGGCCGCGACCTTCAGTTCGCGGCCGCCCAGCTGGATGGTCTGGCCGGGCCTGATGCCGAGTGCGACAAGGGCGCGGTGATCGAGATAGATGCTGCCCGCGGGCGGTCCATGGCCGACGCGGTCATGCCCCTGCTCGTCCACCAGCTCCAGAGTGCCCCGCAAGGGATACGCGGCATCGCTGGCGAACACGTCGAGCAGCTGGCTTTGTCCGTTGACGAAGGCGACCGACGGAAAGCTCGCGCCGCTGGTCGTCGCCAGGCCGCGGCGTCTTCGCCTCATCGGCGAAGCGGGCGGGCAGGGCGGACGGCGAGGAGATGCCGAGGTCGCCGCCGATCAGCTCGGACGCGCTGGCCAGTACGCCGCGTTCGATGCGCGTGGAGAGGGTAGCGACGACACCGAGCGCGACCACGGCCAGCACCAGGGAGGCGGCCAGGGTGCGCAGTTCGACCAGGTGCCATTCGCGGCGCAGGGTGCGCAGGGCGAGGGTGGCGACCCTCATGACAGGCGGCCTTCCTGCAGTTCCGCGCTGCGCGTGCAGCGCTGGGCCAGCTTCGGGTCATGGGTGACCAGGACCAGGGTGGTCTGGTGCTGGCTGTTCAGTTCGAACAGCAGGTCGCCGACATGGGCGCCGGTGCGCTGGTCGAGGTTGCCGGTCGGTTCGTCGGCGAACAGCAGGCGTGGCCCGTGCACGAAGGCGCGGGCCAGGGCCACGCGTTGCTGCTCGCCTCCGGAAAGCTGGGCGGGGTAGTGCCGACGGCGGGCGCTCAGGCCTACCGATTCGAGCGCCGCACGGGCACGCTCCCGGGCGTCGTCGCTGCCTTCCAGTTCCAGCGGCAGCATGATGTTTTCCTCCGCGGTCAGCGCCGGCAGCAGGTGAAAGGACTGGAAAACGAAACCGACCCAGCGTCGGCGGATACCCGCGCGTGCCTCCTCGTCGAGGTGTTCCAGCGCCTCGCCATCGAGGCGGATGCTGCCGGTGGTCGGTACGTCCAGTCCGGCAAGCAGGCCGAGCAGGGTGGTCTTGCCCGAACCGGAAGCGCCGACGATGGCGAAGCTCTCCCCGGGGGCGACCCGCATGGTCACGCCACTCAGGATATCCAGGCGCCCGTCCGGGCCGGAGACCGACTTGGTAACATCGTTCACTTCGAGAAGAACGCGGGATGAATCGCTCATGCGTCGTTACCTGTACCTGTGGTTGTTCGTGTGCTGCGGCCTGGCCGGCGCCGGGAGTGCCGTCGCGGCGAACGGGTCGCCGCGGACGATCCTGGTACTGGGGGATTCGCTTTCGGCCGCGCACAACATTCCGGTGGAGGCCGGCTGGGTGCATCTGCTGGACACGCGTCTGGCCAAGATGGAGCCGGCGTGGACGCTCGTCAATGCCAGCATCAGCGGCGAGACCTCGCTCAGCGGGCGCAACCGGCTGCCGGCCCTGCTTGGCCAGTACAAGCCGGCGATCGTGATCATCGAGCTTGGCGCCAACGACGGCCTGCGCGGCCTGGCCCTGGCGCCGCTGCGCGACAACCTCGATGCGATGATCGCGGCCAGCCGCAAGGCCGGGGCCAAGGTGCTCCTGCTCGGTATCGAGATGCCGGTCAACTACGGGCCGCAGTATCGCGACGGCCTTCGTGCCGTGTATGCCGATGCGGCCAGGGCGGGCAAGGTGGCCTTGCTGCCCTTCCTCCTCGACGGCGTGGCCCAGGATCCGTCGCTGATGCAGGACGACGGGCTGCACCCGACCGCGCCGGGCGAGCCGCGGGTCGCCGACAACGTGCAAAAGGCGCTGCAACCGCTGCTTTGAACCGGCCTTGAACAGTTACCAAAGGGTGCACGAAGCGGCTACATCGGTTTCACGGTCTTCTCACCCCTGGGCCGGTTAACTCTTCACATTTGTGAACCCAAGGCCGGAGAGAGCAACCATGAGCGCACATGACGAACAGAGCGGCCTGATCCTGCTGGTCGAAGACAACCGCGGCATCGCCGAGATGGTGGGTGAATTCCTGGAGCGTCGGGGCTACTCGGTGGACTATGCCGCCGACGGCGTCAGCGGCCTGCATCTGGCGGTCTCCAACAGCTACGACGTGGTCGTACTCGACCTTATGCTGCCTGGCATGGACGGCCTGGACCTCTGCCGCAAGCTGCGCAAGGACGGCAAGAAATCCACGCCGGTGCTGATGCTCACCGCGCGCGATACCCTGGAAGACAAACTGGTCGGCCTGGAAGCCGGCGCGGATGACTATCTGGTCAAGCCGTTCGAGGTCCGTGAGCTGGAGGCGCGCCTGCGTGCGCTGATCCGCCGCGACCGACGCCAGGTCTCCTCCGAGGTGTTGAACGTCGGCGACATGACCCTGGACACCGCTACCTTGCGCCTGACCCGCGCCGGCCAGGAACTGACCGTATCGCCGATCGGCCTCAAGCTGCTCGCCATCCTGATGCGCGAATCGCCGCGGGTGGTCAGCCGACGCGACATCGAGCGGGAAATCTGGGGCGATACGCTGCCCGATTCGGACACGCTGCGCTCGCACCTTTACAACCTGCGTCGGGTCATCGACAAGCCGTTCGACCGCGCCCTGCTGCACACGATCCACTCCGCGGGTTACCGCCTCGCCGACCTCGACTCCGAGGTTGCCGCCTCGCAGTCGGCGTAAAGGATTGCAGGCAGACAGGTATGCACGGCAGGCAGGAAACCAGCTTTCGCCCAGGCGCATTCCGGAGACGTCTGACCGTCGTCGTCGGTTTGCAGATGCTGGTGACGCTGATTGCCGGCGAGATGGCGGTCAACAACGTCGCTCCTGTCGCTGCCGTGCTCGCCATCATCGTCAGCTCGGGCATCCTGGCCTGGCTGGCGATCAGCCGCGAGTGGACGCCGGTCGCCAGCCTGGCCCGGCTGATCGAGGGCTGGGATCCGAACAGGCCGGACGTCGCCGTCTTCGAGACCAGCAAGCTGTCCGCGCGCACCGACGCCGATATCGCGTCGGTGATGAAGGGCATGCACGGCTTCGCCAGCCGTATCGAGAGCTATGGCGAACGCGAGCGCAACTTTACCCGCGATGCCAGCCATGAGCTGCGCAGCCCGCTCACGGTGATCAAGATGTCGGCGGACATGCTCGCCGACGAGCCCGACCTCGGTGAATTCGGCCATCGCTCGGTCGACCGCATCCGTCGATCCGCACGTGAACTGGAGGCGCTGGTCGAAGCGTTCCTGATCCTCTCCCGCGAGGCCGACAATGGCCTCGCCGAGGAGGATTTCGTCGTCAATCATGTGCTGCGCCAGGAAGTCGAGTACGCGCGCGAACTGATTTCCGGGCGGCCGGTCGAACTGGTCCTGGACGAGCCGGCATCCTTCGCCCTGCATGCCTCGCCAAGGGTCTTCGCGGTCCTTTGCGGGCAGCTGATCCGGCATGCGCTGCAGCAGACCGACCAGGGCAAGATCATCATCACGGTGATGCCCGGCGCGGTGAGCGTGATCAATCCTCCGGCGCCGCAGGATCATGCCGGAGGCGGGGCAGGTCGCGGATCGGTCGATCCGCATGGCTTCGACCTGGCCATCGCCCGTCGCCTCAGCGACCGCTTCCACTGGCCGCTGGAAATGCGCGGCGGCGCCGGCGGCAACCGCATCGCCAATTTGCGCTTTCCCAATCCGCAGCCGGTCGACCCGTAACGGCGCCAGAGGGCGTGGCGGTTTTTGTAGGCGGGAACGGGGAACGGGGAACCGGGAACGGGGATGGCGTCGCCCGCGACGGAAGTCGCTCCGGTAGAGGCTCTCCGTCCGGTGGCCAGGCCGGCCCCGGCTCCCACCGCGTCGGCCGGCTGGTGATGCCCAGCGCAAATCGTCCAATACCCGGTGACGATACGCTCGATATACTCGACCCCAGTCCGCCCTGGGGTCGTCCATGTCGTTGCCGAATCGTCTGCTTGCCATCGTGATGGGCATGGCGCCGCTTGCGGCAGCGCATGCCGTCGCGCCGGTCCTGGTCATCCACGGCGGTGCCGGCGTGATCAAGCGCGATATGTCGCCGGCCAGGGAAAAGGCGATCCGTGCCGCGCTGGCCGAGGCGCTCACCCGCGGCTACGCCGAGCTGAAGGCCGGCAAGCCCGCGGTCGACGCGGTGAGCGCGGCGCTCGTGGTGCTGGAGAACGATTCGAATTTCAACGCCGGCAAGGGTTCGGTCTTCACCCACGAGGGCAAGAACGAACTCGACGCGGCGATCATGAGCGGCAACGATCTGAAGGCCGGTGCCGTCGCCGGTGTGCAGCGGGTGAAGAATCCCATCCTGCTGGCGCGTGCGGTGATGGAAAAGTCGCCGCACGTGATGCTGTCCGGCGCCGGCGCGGATGAATTCGGCAAGGAACAAGGCCTCGAAATCGTCGATCCCTCGTATTTCCGTACCGAGGAGCGCTGGCAGCAACTGCAGAAGGCGCTGAAGGCCGACCGGGAAGGCAACAAGCAGGCCGATACCGACGCGGATCGCGAGAAGCACTATGGGACGGTCGGTGCCGTGGCACTCGACCGTGCCGGGCATCTGGCCGCGGGCACCTCGACGGGTGGCATGACCGACAAACGCTGGGGGCGCATCGGCGATTCACCGCTGATCGGCGCGGGCACCTATGCCAACGCCGGCTGCGCGGTTTCAGCCACGGGCTGGGGCGAATTTTATATCCGCACGGTTGCCGCGCACGCGATATGCATGCGGGTGACGGAAATGCACGTCCCGCTGGCGCGGGCGGCAGCCGAGGCAGTCAACCAGGATATTCCGGCGATGGGCGGCAACGGTGGCGCGATCGCGCTCGATGCGGCCGGCCATATCGCCATGCCGTTCAACACCGACGGCATGTTCCGCGGCTGGATCGGCGCGGACGGCGTGCCGCATGTCGCCATCTATGGCGACGAGGACGATGGGACCGGCACGTCCGACGATACGGCCGAATAGGCAAACGCGTCAGAGCGTGGCGATTTCCGCCAGGCGCCTGGCATCCAATGCGCCGCTATACGCCTTGCGCGAACCATCCGCGCGAATCACCAGCGTGCGTGGCGTTTCGCCGCCCCATTCGGGGTCGATCAGGTAATTGATCCGGTCGGGCGTGACCTCGGTGTAAGCGCGGGCGTCGACCTTATCCAGACCGGCCGCATGCAGGCGGGCGCGAATCGCTTCCGCCTGGCTGACCGGGTCGGTGGCGACGGCGACGAAGTCGATGTTCTTACCTGAGTTGGCCAGCTTCGCCAGCGCGCTCAGGTTTTCCTCGCAGTAGGCGCAATCGAGCGCCCACAGCGCGATGACGCGTACCCCGTGGGCCGGTGGCTTCACCAGGACGGGTACGCCTGCGGCATCGAGCGGTTGCAGGTCGCTGGCGAACACCGGGGCGACCAGGAAGAGCGAGAGCAAAAGCGCGAAGCGTTTCATTTCAATGCCTCGGTCGGCACCAGGCGGAAGCCATCGGCGGTATTCCAGGCAACGAAGGCGCGGTCCTGCCACAGCAGCAACTGCGGCGAGCCGGCGGAGGCCTTCGTGTTGGCGATCTCGCGTGCATCGCTGAAGGTGACGCCACCGTCGGTGGACACGCGCAGCATGAGTTTAACGCCGGCCGCGTCCATCTGGTTCCAGGCGATCCAGACCTGGTTTCCGGCAGCGACGATATCGGCATGCGCGGCGCCGGCGGTGGCCACGGTCAGCAGATGCTTCGGTGGGTTGCCTGGATCGAGCTGGCCGTACCAGATCGTCGCCTTGCCGCCGGCGGCGCTGAACCAGACGGCGTGACGCGTGCCGTCGGCGGCGATCGACAGCGACGGGCCGTGGTGCGGGCAGCCCTCGATATGCCATTGCTCGAAGCTCGCCCGCTGTGGCACCGGCGAGGAGCCATCGGTCGGCAATGCGGCATAAGCGTGGTCGCGGATATTGTCGCCATAGATCGCGCGGAAGAAGGCGTCGATCTGGCCGTCCGGGCCACGGGCCAGCGCGATGCGGCAGCACTCGCAGCTCTGGTCGAGGATCTTGCGCTCGGGTTTGAAGCTCGCGCCGCGATCGTCGGACCAGGTGTAATACGCCGCCGCGCCGAGATAGGGCTTGCCCGCGGCCGTGGCCTTCTCGAGATCGCGTTTGTCGATCCAGGCGACGACGACGCGCCCCTTCCCGTCGACGGCCAGCGAATCGAAGCGATGGGTGATTTCGGCGCGGTCGGTATGCACGGTCAGTGGCGCGTCGAAATGCTTGCCGCCGTCCAGCGAACGGGAGAAACGGACGAAGCCGCTATACAGCGCCTTGCGCGGCTGCGACCAGCTGACATAGATCTCGCCCTTGCTGCCGAAGACCAGCTTCGGACGGTTCTCGCCCTCGTCATAGATCGGCTCGGCGACGGGGTTGACGATGACCGGGTCGACCAGGGTGCGGCCCATATCGTCGGAGTGACGCACGCGGATGTGCTGGTCGACCGCGTCGACGACCCAGAGCCGGCCTTTCGCGTCGATCGCCGCGCCCGCGCCGAGCGGGGTCCCGTGCATTTCCATGTGCGACATGTCCATGCCATCGTGGGCGAGCGCGGCGCCGCCCATGAAGAGGGCGAGGGCGCAGAGCAGGTATCGCAGCATGGAAGCCTCCGGAATGATGCGCAAAGGATGATCCAGGCCCGCCGCCCGCGCACTGCGGCATTTTGTCTTAGCTCGTCCTGGCTCGCGCTGCCTCGTCTTAGCTCGACCTGACTCGACCTACCTCCGCGCGTCTGGCTCGTCTTGGCTCGTCATCCCTGCGCAGGCAGGGATCCAGTGGCGACCATGCACGATTTTCGCTACGTACTCGCACTTTCCTGCCTCATCGCCACTGGATCCCTGCCTGCGCAGGGATGACGAGCTTTTCTAGGTTTCGTCAGGCCTTTCTCTGACCGGGTGCTTGCTCAGTTTGCGCTGCAGCGTACGCCGGTGCATGCCCAGCCGCCGCGCGGTTTCGGAAATATTGCCCTCACACTCGGTCAGCACGCGCTGGATGTGCTCCCACTCCAGGCGGCGCAGCGGCAGGGGGGCGTCGGGCGCGTCGAGGAGCTCATCGCTTTCCGGCGCGTTGTCGCCGTCCAGCAGGGCGCGGACCACGGCATCGGCGTCGACCGGCTTGGCCAGATAATCGTGTGCGCCGCGCTTGATCGCCTCGACGGCGGTGGCGATCGAGGCGTAGCCGGTCAGCAACAGAATACGGATATCGGGTACCAGCGCCTGCAACTCCGGAATCAGGCGCAGGCCATTCTCGTCGCCGAGCTTCAGGTCCAGCACGCAATAGCGTGGCTGATGGCGACGGACCAGGGCGCGCGCATCGTCGGCATTGTCGGTGGCGATCACCTCGAACCCGCGCGAGGTCAGCGCGCGGGTCAGCACGCGGGCGAAGGTGGTGTCGTCGTCGACGATCAGCAGCGGGCGGCCGGGCGACGGTACGGGTTGATCGGTCATGCATGGTCTCCAATGACGGACAGCGGCAGGCGCAGGCGCATTTCCGCTCCCCGTTCGGTATTGCCGGCGGCCAGTTCGCCGTCGAGGCGCTCGGCGGTGGCTTCGGCGAGGGCGAGGCCGATGCCGAGTCCGGTAAGTTTCTGCGAGCGGCCCAGCGTAGCCAGTTCGCCGGTGGTGGCGAACCCGGGGCCGCGGTCGCGTACCGAGAGCTCGAGCCAGTCGTCGTCGACCCTGGCTTCCAGCGCGACCGCATGTTCGCCATTTTGCGCCGAGGCGTCGGCGGCGTTGTTCAGCAGGTTCAGGAGCGCGTGGCGCAGCCCCGGCGGCGTGCGCAAGACCGTGTCGCCGGCCGTGCCGGCCAGGGTGAGTTCGACCTCGGCTTCCGGACGCAGCAGCTGGAAACGTTCCAGGCAGCTTTGCACGAAGGCGTTGAGGGTCAGCCGTTCGGGCTCCTGCGACAGCTGCGCCTGGCCGAAGGCGACCATCTCGCGAAGGATGGTGCGGCAACGCTCGACCTGGCCCTGCAACAGGCCGAGGTCTTCGGCAAGCATCGCGTCGCGGACATGCTCCCGGCGCAGTTCCGGCAGCAGGGTCAGCATGGTCGACAGCGGCGTGTTCAGTTCGTGCGCCGCGCCGGCCGCCTGGGTCGCGATGGCGAGGATGCCCTCATCGCGCAGTGCACGTTCGCGGGCACGCTGCGTCACCATTTGCTGCTCGCGCACGGTGCGCGCCAGGCTGCTGATAAAGAAGCCGAGCAGCAGTGCGGTGATCACGAAGTTCACCGCCATACCGGCGACATGCAGGTGGAAATCGCTGAAGTGTCCGCTCTGCATGGTCGGCAGCGGTACGTAGAAACGTACCAGCAGCAGATAGGCGAGGCCGACCAGGGTGGCCACGGAAAGCACGCCGCGGATCGACAGCGCCGCCGCGCTGAGCGCGATCGGCACCAGCAACAGGGTCACGAAGGGATTGCTGGCGCCGCCGGTGAAGTACAGCAGATAGCCCAGCACCAGGGTATCGGCGGCGACATGCACGACGGTTTCCCCTTCATGCACCGGCCAGGGCTGGGTCAGCCGCCAGGCGGCGACCGCGCCGAACACCGCGAGCATGCCGATGCCGAGCAGAAGGGGCAGCAAGGGGATGTCCACGCGCATCCAGAGCGCGCAGACGAGGACGGCGATGCTTTGCCCGGCGATGGCGCACAGGCGCAGCCAGGCAAGGGTTCGCGCCAGGGCGAAGGGGCCGATGCGGCTATGCGAGGACGTGCGGAGGGCGCTCACGGTGTATCCGAAAGAGGGCCGCCGCCTCGGTGGCGGCGGCCTTCCATATTACAGCTCTTCGCTGTGCACCGCGGGAAGCGGGGTCACCGCCTGCGAATCGGAATGGTTCGAGGACAGCTTCTTCATCAGCGGCAGCATCGCAATGGCGATGACGGTGCAGGCCAGGCCGGCCACACCGAGCCGGTTGAACAGCGAGGTATAGATCGTCAGCGACTGTAGCGGGTCGGTCAGGTCCTTGGGGATGCTGGCGTAGTTGGCGACCACGCTGCCCAGGTACTGGGAAATGCCGACGGCCACGTAGTAGGCGCCCATCATGAAGCCACCCATGCGTGCCGGCACATAGCGCGCGATCATGGCCAGGCCAAGGCCGCTGACCAGCAGCTCGCCAAGGGAATACAGGCCGTAGCCCCAGACCATGATCCACGAGGAGACCTGGCCGGCCACCGCGTCCTTCGCGCCAAGGCCATAGATGAAGAAGCCGGCGGCGACGGCGGCGAAGCCCAGCGCGAACTTGGCGGCGATCGGCAGGTCCTTGCCGGTGCGGCCGAGGGTGTTGTAGATCAGCACCAGGACCGGGCTCAGGATCACGATCCAGATCGCATTCAGCGACTGGAACTGCTCGGGGATCCAGTTGAAGACGTGCAGGCCGAAGAAGTCGAAGGACAGGTTCACGTTCTTTTGCGCGAACAGGTTCAGCGAGGTCGACATCTGCTGGTAGAAGATAAAGAAGAAGATCGTCTGCAGCGTCAGCACCAGCGCGGCGGCCAGGCCGGAGCGTTCGTTACGCTCGCTCTTCATGATCAGGTAGATGAAGATCAGCAGGACGACGACACCGGCCAGGTAAACGCAGACCTCGGCGACACCCTCGTTCTGCAGGATGAAAGCCGAGATAAAGACCAGCGCGATCGCGGCGACGGCGACCATCAGCAGGTTGCGGATATTGACCGGCTTCTCGTCATGCGGCGAGCCGATATGGGCCAGCGTGCGACGCATCAGCGCGTAGTTGATGAGGCCGAGGACCAGGCCGATCGAACAGACGCCGAAGGCGGTATGCCAGCCGAGCGAATCGCCATAGTTCGCGCCAACGTAGTCGCGGATCCACGGGGTCAGCAGCATCGACACGGTCGAACCGATGTTCACCGCCATGTAATAGATGGTGAAGGCGCTGTCGATGCGGACATCGTCGCCTTCGTAGATCTTGCGCACCAGGTTGCCGGCGTTCGGCTTGAAAAAGCCGTTGCCGACCACGATCACGCCGAGTGCGAAATAGAGGAAGTATTCGTTCGAGGTGGGAATCCACAACAGCGCATAGCCCAGCGCCAGCACCACGGCGCCGATCAGCATCGTGCGCCGCGTGCCGATCAGCTTGTCGCCGACCCAGCCGCCGATCGCCGGTGTCGCATAGATCAATGCCGCGGCCGCGCCCCATATCAGGTTGGACTTGCTGTCCACGAAGCCAAGCTTCTTCACCATATAGGTGACCATCAGCACCTGCATGCCGTAGAAGCCGAAGCGCTCCCACATCTCGATGAGGAAGACGGTACTGAAGGACCGGTTTTTCGATACGGGGGGATTTTGTATGGCCATGTTTCTTCCGAACTGATTGCAACTGAGACCCGGCCGGCAGCGATGCGCCGGGCGACCCTGAACGGGGCACAACCGATGAAGGGTAACCCATCCGGGGCCCTCTGAAACCCGTACGGCTGCCTGGACAATAGTTCCCCGATGAACTACGCCCTTGGGCGCGGATGCCGGCCGGCAAAGCCCAAGGTGGGCCGGATGTGGCATCATTGACGGCTTCGTGACTGACCCCCGGCCCCGTCCCCATGTCGATCCTTCCGCAAGCTTTCCGCTCACTGCCGCCATTGGCGGCCGCTTAAGCGCGGCTCGGGAGTCGTACGGCATGGCAAGCACGGAATCGCGGGGTCCAAAGCAGATCTTCAAGGCCTTCCTGTGGTCGATGAACGGCCTGCGGGCAGCCTTCCACTACGAAGCCTCGTTCCGGCTGGAAACCTACCTGGCGGTGATCGTGATCCCGGCCGGCCTGTGGCTCGGCCAGGGCGGGGTCGAGAAAATCCTGCTGATCCTGTTCCCGGTACTGGTGCTGTCCGCCGAGCTGCTGAATTCGGCGATCGAGGCCGTGGTCGACAAGGTCAGTCCCGAATTCCACGAACTGGCCGGACGGGCCAAGGACATGGGCTCCGCGGCCGTTTTCCTGCTCCTGGTGATGGTCGCTGTCACCTGGGGCCTGATCTTCGTCCCGCGGCTGCTTTGACCGGCCCGACCTGACCGGTCCAGCCTGACCTGTCCAAAAGGCCGCATTGCGCCGACCGGTCTCCCAATGGTGCAATGGCGCTCCCAAGCACGGAGCTCCTCGCCATGAAACTTCTTCGCGCCCTTGCGCTGTTACTGGTGATCGCCACGCTGTCCGGCTGCGGCTACAACGCCATGCAGCGCGAGGACGAATCGGTCAAGTCCACCTGGTCCGAAGTGCTCAACCAGTACCAGCGCCGCGCAGACCTGGTGCCGAACCTGGTCAACACGGTCAAGGGCTACGCCGCGCACGAAGAGCGCGTGCTGACCGAGGTCACCAATGCCCGCGCCAAGGTCGGCAGCGTGCAGATGACCCCGGAGCTGGCCAACGATCCGGCCGCGCTGGCCAAGTTCCAGGCCGCGCAGGGCGAACTGTCCGGCGCGCTGTCGCGGTTGATGGTGGTCACCGAAAACTACCCGAACCTGAAGGCCAACGAGGTCTTCCAGAACCTGCAGGCCCAGCTCGAAGGCACCGAGAACCGCATCGCCGTGGCGCGCAACCGCTATGTGGCGGCCGTGCAGTCGTACAACACGCTGATCCGCACGTTCCCGAACAACCTGACCGCCAAGGTCATGGGTTACCAGGTCAAGCCGAACTTCAGCGTCGAGAACGAGAAGGCCATCTCCACCGCGCCCACCGTCGACTTCGGGACCTCGAATCCCGCGCCAGCGGCCACGCACTGATGTCCAGGCGCTTATCGCGCCTGTTGGTCCTGATGGCGGCCTTCCTGCTGCCAGTCGTGCTGTACGCAGCCGATGTCACGCCGCCCAAGCTCAGCCGCCACGTCACCGACCTCACCGGCACGCTGACGCCGGCACAGGTCGACGCGCTGGATGCGCAACTGGTCGCGCTGGAAAAGACCAAGGGCGCGCAGCTCGTCGTGCTGATGGTCGGTAGTACGGAGCCGGACGATATCGAGTCGTACTCGCTCGCCGTGGCCGAGGCCAACAAGGTCGGTCGCAAGGGGCCGGACGACGGCGCCCTGCTGCTGGTCGCCAAGGACGATCGACGGGTCCGTATCGAGACCGGCTATGGACTGGAAGGCGCCATACCCGACGTCACCGCCGCTCGCATCATTCGCGAGTACATCGCGCCGCGGTTTCGCGCAGGCGACTACAACGGCGGCATCAACGACGCGGTCGGCGCGCTGACCAGGATCATCGAGGGTGAAACCTTGCCGCCGCCGCTGGTCGAGGAGGGGCATCGTCGCGCACACCCGGCCATCTGGGGGCAAGGCATCCTCATTGCCATCATCGCGGCGATCTTCCTGCGCCGCGTCTTCGGCAAGGCACCGTGGTGGGTACGCCTGCCCTTTGGCGGTCTGATCGCCGGCGGTATCGTCGGTCTCGTCCTCGCCTCGCTGGGCGCCGGCATCGTCGGTGCGATCCTTGGCGGCGGCTTCATGCTGCTGCCCTTCGGTGCGGGCCGCTCGATCGGTGGCGGCGGCTGGGGCGGATTTGGCGGCGGTGGCTTCGGTGGTGGCGGCTTCGGCGGTGGCAGCTTTGGCGGCGGGGAGGCGGTGGTTTCAGCGGAGGCGGCGGCAGCTTCGGTGGCGGCGGCGCGTCGGGGAGCTGGTGAGATGAGCCTTATACGACGATTCGCGCAGAACGCCTTCAACGACTGGTTCCAGCTGTCCAATCGCTTTCCGCCCGACCTGCTCGACGATGTGGCGGCCCTGGTCGCCGCCGGCGAACAGACCCATCGCGGCGAAGTCCGTGTCGCGATCGAAACGCGGCTCTCCCTCGGCCAGGTCCTCGACGGCATGGGTCCGCACGACCGGGCCCAACAGGTCTTCGCCCACCTGCGGGTGTGGGATACCGAACACAACTGCGGCGTGCTGATCTACATCCTGCTCGCCGAACATTCCATCGAGGTGATCGCCGACCGCGGCATCGCCGAGAAGGTCGGCAAGGACGCATGGATCGGCCTGTGCGCGCGCATGCGCGACAGCTTCGCGGCGAAGCGCTTCGGCGACGGCCTGAAGACCGGTGTCCTGGAAGCCAACGCGCTGCTGGCCGAGCATTTCCCGGACGATGGAACCCCGCGAATAGACGAGCTGCCCGATCTGCCGATCATCCTCTAAAAAATGGGGCAGAAAAAATGGGGTCAGAGTCACTACCGCGGGCGAGCGAAAAAATGGGGTCAGAGTCATTTTCCGCGAGCGACCACTCGCCGAAACCGACTGTCGTCGGCGTGGAAAATGACTCTGACCCCATTTTTTGCCCGCGGTAGTGACTCTGACCCCATTTTTTCTGACCCTTCGGCGATTCCCTCAAGATAGAAAAAGGCCGGCAATTGCCGGCCTTTTCGTGAAAATACCCTTCGTTCAGAGGAAACGGTAGTTGAAGCCCGCGAAGTAACTCCGGCCAATGCCGTCGTAAAGACCCGAACCAAAAGTCGTACCGAACTGGTTCACCGGAGGATCCCGGTCGAAGAGGTTGTTGATACCGACATAGGCCTGCCAGCCGCTCTTCGGGAAGGTGTAAGCAACTTTTACGTCGCTATAAGTGCGCGAACCGGCGCGAACCGGTGTGATGGACGTCGGGTTCGAGGCGAAGCTCTCGTTGCTTACCCGCAGCATGCTCGACACATAGCGCGCACTCCAGTCCAAACGCCAGTTCTGCAAGGCGTACCGCGCACGCAAAACCGCCTTCCATTCCGGGAAGCCGAGCACGCCGTTTTCCTGGATCGACTGCGTCTTGTCTTCCTGGAACGGGAACTCCTGGTAGCTGATGACGCGGGTGGCGTCCAGGTTCCAGTTCATACGGCCACCGAACAGCTCATGGCTGTAGTAAGCGCCGAAGTCGATGCCGGAGGTCTTCAAGGCGGAAATGTTCTGCACGAGCGTCTCGATGAAGATGACCTCGTTGGTCACCGGGTCTCGCCTGACGCTGCCGCAATAGCTGTTGTCGATGCCCGAGGGCGAATCCACGCAGCGGTTGACGGTATCGGCCCCACTGACTGAACTGATGGCATCGGTCAGCTTGATGTTCCAGTAATCCGCGGTGATGCCGAAGCCAGACAGGAACTGCGGGGTTAGCACGATGCCCGCGGTCCAGGTATTGCCTTTCTCGGGACGGAGATTCGGGTTGCTTCCCGATACGCCTTCGACGGTTGCGCCGTTATTGGACTGATAGCCTTCCGGGATACCCAGTGACTTGCAGTTGGCGGCACGGACCGCAGGGTCCTTTGCATTCTTCAGTTGGTTGACCGAGCACGGGTCGGTTATCGAGAAGAAGTTCTGCGACTGGCCACTGAAAAGTTCGTCGATATTCGGCGCACGGACGGCGCTCGACATGGTGCCACGCAGCCGGACGTTGTCATCGATGGACCAGTCCAGGCCATAACGCCATGCCGTGGTGCGCCCGATCGTGGTGTAGTCGGAGACGCGAACGGCGGCGTCGGCGGTCAGGTTCTTGACCAGGGTCTTGTCCGCGAGCAGGGGAAGGGCGATCTCGCTGAAACCTTCCTTGACGTTATAGCTGCCGCCCGAGCCGGGAATGGCATTGAGGAAAGTCTGGCCGGAGACGTCGAGCGGATCGGTGTCCTGGCGGCTGCTTTCGCGGCGGAATTCCGTGCCGACCACGAGACTGGCCGAACCGCCGGGCAGGGCGAAGAGGTTGTTGTTGGTCAGCGAGCCCCCACCGACGAACTGGGTGAGCTTCGAGGTGGTTTTCGTCGTCGCGTTGAACCAGCGGGCCGCCTCCGGCGAGATGGCGCCGTTACCGAAGATGCTGGTCGGCACGCAACCATCGCGCCCGAACGCGGAGATCGGCGAACCCGTATTCGGGTTGATGGACGAAGGATCCAGCGTCGAGCGGCAGACCACGTTACCGGTCGTCGGGTCGGTCACCGCGTCGATGGAGGCATAGAAACGCTCGTTGATCCGATTGTTGAGGTTGTAACGGGTTTCACGGGTCTCGCCATAGACCACCGATGCGTCGTATTCCCAGTCATCGTTTATCAGGCCGTTGATGCCGAGGACGCCGCGCGCGGTGTCGCGCTTGGTGTCTTCGCCGCGTCGTCCGGCGTCCGTGTCGAAGCGGGCTACGTTGATGTTGTCGCCGCCCATCAACGCGGCGAGTTCCGGCGAGACATAGGCGTTGTCCGGTGCAATCGCGTATGCGCTCGAGCCGCTGCCGAAGGCGGGCTGGCCGAAGCGCTTGACGTCGACATGGCTGTAGGTGCCTTCGAAGTACAGGCGATGATCCGGCGTGATGTCGAAGCTGCCCACGCCGCTCAGTGTCGTGCGTCCGTAGCGGGGCTGAAGCTGGGCGACGTCATTCAGCTTGAGATAATCGCAATCCGCACAGTTTCCGGCGTTGTCGTAAATGCCATCGAAGCGCTGCTTGCGCACATTGCCGCCGCGGTCGAAGACGTAGCGCTTGTTTACGTCGGTGGTTCCACCCAGGGAAAAGGTGCCACCATCGGTGATGGTGTAGTTGCCGCCATTGGAGAACAACCGGGCGTCGGTGGGGCCGTTGGGTGTCAGTACGGAGCGGTAGCTCTTCGAGCCCCAGCGATCGTTGAATTCCAGGGCATCCTGGTTGCTGTGTTCGACGGCGACGGCGATATTGCCGCGGTCGCCGGCGAAGTTCGTACCGCCGGTGAGGGAGATGAACTTCTTGTCGAAGCCGCCATGCTCGGACGTGCCGTACTGCGCATTCAGCCCGACGCCCTGGTACTTCTTCTTCAGGACGAAGTTCACGACGCCGGTGACGGCATCGGCGCCATAAACGGCCGAAGCGCCGCCAGTGATGATCTCGACGCGCTCGACCCAGTCCGCCGGAATCAGATTCGTGTCGACGGCACTCGAACCGGCTGACGAACCGACGAAACGCCGGCCATTGACCAGTACCAGGGTACGTTGTGGGCCGAGGTTGCGAAGGTCCTGCATGGCAATGCCGACAGTGCCGATGAACTGGCCGGAGTTACCCATCGTGTACGTCGTCGACAACTGCGGCAGCGTCGTGAGGATGTCACCGATGTTGATCGCACCGGACGCCTTGATGTCCTCGGCAGTCAAGGTGCTGATCGGTGTCGGGTTGACGACGTTCGGATTGGAAATGCGGGTGCCGGTCACGGTAACCGTGTCCAGGTGCGTGGCAGAGTCCTGGTTGGCTGGCGGTACGGTCGCGTCTTGGGCGAAAGACAGTGCGGGTACGGCGAGGAAGGCGCTTGCGCAGGCAACGGCAAGCATGCGACGCACGAATACGCGCCGCGAAACGGTGTGGATATTCATCTAGATCCTTCTGTTCCCTGATATCGATGGCAGCCGATCCCTTCTTCGGCCTGCATTGTTTATAACGATGGCCCATGGAAGACACTCTTCCAGAGCACTTCACAGGTAACTCGTTTGTAACATCGCCTCGTCGGTGAAAACAAGCGAAAACGGCAATAAAAAACCGCGGCTTCCAAAGAAACCGCGGTTCAAGACAAGTCCTATGGACGGGACTTAAAACTTCTGGTCGTAAGACACGTACCAGAAACGGTCGATATCGAAGGCCGGGTTGTACGGCGGGCTACCGGTGCCGGAGGTGGTGACGGCGTAGTAGATCGGGCCCTTCTTGTCGAAGACGTTGTTCGCGCCGAGGGTGAAGTTGCCGCCCCATGAGGCCTTGTAGCGCAGCTGCACGTCGTTGAAGGTGACCGAGCCTTTCTGGTTGATGCCGAAGGCGCCGAAGGACGGGCTGGTGTAGTTCGGGTTGCTGCACTCGACGATACCGCCCTCATCCGGGGTGGTGTTGCTGAAGCAGTTGTCCTTCAGTCCGCCGTAGTAACGCATCGTCCAGCTGGCGCCGAACTGCTTATAGTTCCAGTCGACCTGCAGGTTGGAGCGGAGACGATAGAGTCCGTCTTCGCCGTCCATGAAACCGACCAGTTCGCTCGGTATGGAACCCGGGCCGCTGACCAGCTGGTACTGGGTGACATAAGAGCTGTCCGAGGAGATACGGAACGTGCCGATCGAGGTTTCCGGCAACCGGTAGTGAATGCCGAAGTCATAACCTTCGGTCTTCAGCGTGCCAAGGTTGGCCAGGCTCTCGTTGAGGTTGGCGATCGCACCCGTGCCATCGCGGTTGAACCGACCGCAGAATGACGGATCGTTTTGCACGTAACAGAAGTTCAGGATGCTCTGCGCATCGACCGCCGAGATGATGTCCTTGATGTAGATCTTGTAATAGTCGAGCGAGAGGTCCAGGCCCTCCACGTAGTGCGGGCTGTAGACCAGGCCGGCGGTACGCGTGATCGACTTCTCGGGTTGCAGCTGGTCGTTCGAGCCGGAGAGGAAGGGCACGGGCGACTGTCCGCCACCGGTACTCTTGATCTGGTTGCCGGCCTGGTCGATCTGCCGGTAGTTGGCCGGTGCACCGGTCGCTCCGCAGCGGCCGGCAACGCCTGGATTGGTCGCGGCGGCACCGAATACGGTGTCGCAAGGGTCCAGGAAGGTTTCAAAGCTCTCGCCGACACCGCCGAACAGGTCGCTGATCGTCGGTGCGCGGAAGCCTTCGGCCCAGGTGCCACGGACCAGCAGGTCCTCGAACGGTTTCCAGCGGAAGTTGTATTTATTGTTGGTGGTGCTGCCGAAGTTGCTGTAATGCGAATAACGGCTGGCGATGTTGATGCCCAGCTCCTTGGCGCCAGGCAGGTCGCGCAGCAGGGGAACATCCAGTTCGAGGTAAGCCTCGTTGACGATATAGCTGCCGACGGTGGGCGCGCTGGCGAGGTTGGTGGTCAGGCCGGCCGAGTCATTCGGGTCGGGATTGAAATGGCCCTTCTCGCGACGATGCTCCAGGCCGCCGGCGATGCTGACGGTGCCGCCAGGCAAGTCGAACAGGCCGCCGGAGGTATTGAGGGTGATGTCGTCGGTCTGGCTGGTCTGGCGCGCGGTGCTCAGCGAATTGACATAACTCCATACCGACTGCGGCGTGCCACCGGGGCCGGCGAGAATGTTCCAGGGCACGCAGCCCGCCGCGCGATCCGCGGCGCTCGCGCAGGCGACCTGGCCGTTGATCGTCGTGGTCGGCCCGAGTGCCTTCTCGGCATTCGGCAGGTAGATATTGCCGGTGGTGATCTGACGGATCTTGGTCTGGGAATACAGGTAGGAGGCGTCCCAGCTCCAGTCGTGGTTCAGGAACTGGAAGTAGCCTTCCGCGCCGACATCGAAGTGCGCCAGCTTCGCGTTCGAAAAGGTGATGCGCGGCATCTCGACCGTGCGCCGGAAGAACTCGGTGGCGTTGCCCGGGAACGGGTTGTAGGCGTTGTTCGGGTCGATGAAGATGCCGTCGTCGCGCCCGGCGCCCGTCTGGAACGGATAGCCGGCCAGCTGGCTGCTGGTGTCGCGCGTGGAGTACGTGCCGGTGCCATGCAGGATGATGTTGTCGGTCAGGTTGTAGCGGTCCTGCACGAACAGGGTCTTCAGCTTGCTGCCGGCGCGGAAGGTCATGTCCTTCTGCGTGTTGTAGAGGTCGGCATTGTCGCCATTGAACAGGTGGTAATCGGCGAAGTTGGCCGAATTGGCACTGACGCCAGGTCCATGATTGATGACGTAAGCGTCACCGGAGACCGGGTCGATCACGCGGCCGTAGGGGCCGAGGCCGAAGCCAAGGTCCTGGTGGCGCGGGCCCTGGGCGAAGCTGGTCAGCGTGCGGCTGCGATTCCACATCGGGTCGGTGTCCTGGTAGGACGCACCGAGGATGATCGCGTTCTTCGCGGAGGTGTGGCCCCAGGTGAAGTCCGCATTCTTCTGCTCGCCGTCGCCGCCGCCACCGCTGTTCTGGCCGTAATACACATTGGCTTCGGCGCCGTCGAAGCGCTGGATGGTGATGATGTTGACCACGCCGCCGATGGCGTCGGAGCCGTAGATCGAGGAGGCGCCGTCCTTGAGGATATCGATGTGATCGATCATCGACACCGGAATCGTCGACAGGTCGGTCAGGCCGCTCAGGCTGGTGCTCCAGCGACGCCCGTTGACCAGCACCAGGGTGCGGGTCGAGCCGAGGTTACGGATGTTGACGTAGCGGCCGCCGACATCGGAACCGGAGGCCAGGGTGTCCTGTGGGGTGATATCCGGGGTACTCGAGGACGGCATCCGGGCCAGGATTTCGTCGACGTTGGTCAGGCCGGTGGCCTTGATCGCCGCCTTGTCCATGGTGAAGACCGGCTGCGCGGTCTCGACGTCCACGCTGCGGATGCGCGAACCGGTGACGGTGACCGTCTCGAGGTTCTGCGCCTTGGTCTGGTCGGGTGGGGTGGTGCTGGCGGTGGTGCTCTGCGCGAAAGCGGAGCCGGCGAAGAGGCAGGCGGCAAGTGCCGAGACAAGCGCGGTGCGCTTGAAGTGTTGCGTGGATTTCATTGAGTACTCTCCCTTGGCCCCGGAATTGGCGGGGTGACTACATGCGGATCAGACGGCGAGCCCGAACTTCTGGTCTTGGGAAAACGGGAACGGAGGGGCATTCCCACGTCGCTGCCCTCCCCAACAGCAGCGGCGACGTAACGCAAACATAATCGCTGGCTAACATGTTCGCAATATTGTGGTGCTAGGATTTCCTGCGGTGATGCGATCGTAAGTCCCTATAAATACTTGTGTTCGTAACTTGCTGCGAATAAAAATGCGCCCGGGCGTCCGCAAGGATCAGAAATTTGATCGAGACCAGGTCATGATCGTGCGCCGTCGTGCATAAAAAAACCGCGACCCCTTGCGGAGCCGCGGCTTCGGGTCAAGCCCGCGAATCGGGCTTAGAACTTCTGGTTGTAGCGGACGTAGAAGAAGCGGCCGTTGTCGTACGACGGGTTGTAGACGAAGCTGCTGTTGCCGCTGGTGTTGCTCGAGGCGGTGTAGAAGATCGGGCCCTTGCGGTTGAAGACGTTGTTCGCGCCCACCGAGAAGGTACCGTTCCACGGGGCCAGCCAGCGAACCGACAGGTCGTTGAAGGTGATGGCGCCGACCTGGCGCTTCGGCGTCGTGCCCACGCCCGGGGTGACATAGCCCGGCAGGTTGCATTCCGGGCCGCCGGTCAGGTCGAACGAGCAATCTTCCTTGAGGCCGGAGTAGTAACGCACACCCCAGGTCGCGCCCCAGTTGCCGTAGTTCCAGTCCAGGTTGGCATTGGAACGCACGCGCCAGGTGGCGTACTGGCCGGCGTCGTAGATGACCGGGCTGTCGCCGCCCGGGTTCTCGTTGTACTTGCTGACGTAGTTGGTGTCGACGCTGACGCGGAACTCACCGATCGCGAACTTCGGCAGGCGGTAGGTCGCGTTGAAGTCGTAGCCTTCCGTTTCCAGCTGGCCGCGGTTGGTCAGCGTGTGGACAAGGTTCACCACCTGGCCGTTGGCATCGCGCGAGAACGAAGCGCACGCCGTGGCGATGTTGCGCAGGTAGCAATCGTCGAGCACGTCGTTGGACGAGATCGAGCTGATCTCGTTCTTGATGCGGATGTTGTACCAGTCCAGCGACACATTGAAGCCGTCGATGAAGCTCGGGCTGTAGACCAGGCCAAGCGTCTTGCTGAGCGAGGTCTCGGGCTTGAGCTTGTCGTTGGAGCCGGAAAGGAACGGCGTGGTGGACTGCGAATCCGCCGCGTCGACCGGCTGTCCGGCCGCGTCGGTCTGGTGGAAGTTGGCGGGCAGGCCGGCGGCAGCGCACCTGGCGACGGCGTTGGCATTGCCGCTCGCCACGGCGCCGAAGTTGGCATCGCAGGGATCAGTGTAGCTGTCGAACGTCTGCGACTGGCCGCCGTACAGGTCGTTGATCGTCGGCGAGCGGAAGCCCTCCGAGATGCTGCCACGAACCAGCAGGTCGTCGAACGGCTTCCACTGCAGGCCGAACTTGTTGTTCGTCGTGCTGCCGAAGGTGCTGTACTTCGAGTAACGGCTGGCGAGGTCGAACGAGAGCAGCTTCGCGCCCGGCAGCTCCGCGAGCACCGGGATATTGAGCTCCGCGTACGCTTCCTTGGTGTTGTAGTTACCCGAGGAGGAATCGGAAGCCAGGTCGGTGGAGTTGCCGGTCTGCGAGAACGAATCGGGACGGTTGTAGCCCGACTCGCGGCGATACTCCACGCCGGCCGCGAACTGCATCATGCCCGCCGGCAGCTGGACGACGTCGCCGGTGATGTTGGCGGAGAAGCCGCTGGTCAGGGTGCCGTACGTGCCATTGGTGTTCACGCCAATGTAGTCGCGCATCTGCTGGTTGAGGCCACCGGCGCCGGAGAGGATGTTCACCGGCGTGCAGCCGGCGACGATCGCGCCCGGACGGCCGCACTTGACCGTGCCGTCGGTGTCCATGAAGGACGGGCCTAGGCCCTGGGCCAGGTTCAGCAGGTTGTAGTTACCCGTGCCGAAGACGTCGCCCTTGTTCTTGTTGAAGAAGCCGCCGAAATCCCAGTTGAAGTTGCGATCGCCTGCCTGGAAAGCGCCTTCCAGACCGGCGCCGACGCGGTAGGTCTGCACGGTGTTCTTGGTGATACGCGGGGATTCGACGCCACGACGCAGGAATTCAACGTCCGTCGGGTTGGCGTAGCCCTGCTGGCTGCCCAGCGGGTTGTAATAGCTGTCCTTGTCCAGCAACACGCCGGTGTTGGACGTACCGAGCGGGTAGCCGGCAATCTGGATATCGGCGGTGCGCTCGGTGTAAGCGGCGTCGGCGCGGAAGCTCACGTCGTCGGTGATCGCGTAGTTGACCTTGCCGAACAGCGATTTACGCTTCGAGCCGTTCAACAGCATCATCTGCTGGTTGGCGTCGAAGTTGTCGGCCGAGGTGTACGAATGGTAATCGGCGAGATTGGTCGGATTGCCGCCCGGGTTGAGCTTCAGGCTGTCGTCGTTCGGACCATTGAGGATCAGACCGCCCGGGCCGAATGCCGAAAGGCCTTCGGTCGGATGACGCGGACCCAGCGGCGTCGCGGAGAAATCGCGGTCGCGTGCCCAGACCGGGCTGTCCTTGGCATAGGTGCCGCTGAACACATAGGACAGCTTGCCGAGCTTCTTGCCCCAGGTGAAGTCGTACTGCTGCGTGGTGCCGTCGCCCTGGCCGTACTTGCCGTAATAGGCATTGGCCTCGGCGCCTTCGTAGTTCGAGCGGGTGATGATGTTGACCACGCCGGCGATCGCGTCCGAACCGTAGATGGCCGAAGCGCCGTCCTTGAGGACGTCGATACGCTCGATGATCGCGGACGGAATGCTGTCCAGGTCGGTAAAGCCGTCGGCATTGGTGCCCCAACGACGGCCGTCGACCAGCACCAGGGTGCGGGCGAAGCCGAGGCCACGCAGTTCGATGTACGAACCGCCGGCGTAGGTGTTGGAGGTCAGCGAAGCGGACTTGCTATACGCCGGCGAACCCGAAGCGGTGATGTGCGAGAGGATCTCGCCCACGCTGACGAAGCCCTGCTTCTGGATGTCTTCGCGGGTCAGGCTGAAAACCGGCTGCGCGGTTTCGACGTCGACGCTGCGGATGCGCGAACCGGTGACGGTGATCGTGTCAAGGTTCTGGGCCTTGGCGGCCTGGTCAGCCGGGGCTGCATCCTGCGCGAAGGCCGAGCCGGCGAGGAGGCAGGTAGCCATGGCGGTGACAAGCGCGGTGCGCTTGAACTGTTGCGTGGATTTCATTGAGCAAAACTCTCCCTGACCCCTGTCTCGGGACAGGGGCGACTACTTACGAATCAGGCCGCTCGGCGGCATGAGCTGTGGGTCCGGGGGTGGGGAATGGGGATTCCCACGTCGCCTGTTTCCCCCAGGCGTGTCAGCGACGTAACACGAACATAACCGTTCGCTTACAGATCTGCAAGATTGTGCGACGTCTGTTCGGGGCTGTTGCAGCGTGTGCGTGACGTTCTTGCGGGATGGGTGTCAAAAAAATCCCTTGAAAACAGCAGCTAAGTGGCCTTGGGTAATTTCTAAGCAAAAAAACGGGCCCGAAGGCCCGTTCTTGCACTTGACGTTTTCGAAAGAAATCGTCAAGGCTGCGCGGCAACCTGATCGGGCTTGCCAATGTGTGCGTCAAGGAACGACTGCAATTTATTGAGGAAGGCGACGACGTTTTCTTCCTTGTAGAAACCATGTCCCTCGCCGCTGACCGCCATCCACTCGTACGGTTTGTGCGCGGCATCGAGCGCGGCACGCATGGCCTTGGCTTGCGCGAACGGTGCACGCTGGTCGTCCTCGCCGTGGACGAGCAGGACCGGCACATTGATCTGGTCGGCGAGCTTGTCCGGTGAGTTGGCGTCCAGTGCCGACTTGTCCTTGCCGATCACGGTGGTCAGGTAGCTGCGACCGGACTTGTTCATCCGCACATCGCCCTTGTTGTACATCATGTTCAGGTCGTAGACGCCGGCGTAGCCGATCGCGCACTTGAACATGCCCGGCGCGCGGATCACCGTCATCATCGCCGAGTAACCGCCGAAGCTGCCACCGTAGACGCAGATGCGTTTTGCATCGGCATAGCCGTCGGCGATCGCCCATTTCACGCCGTCGATAAGATCCTGCTGGATGCGTTCGCCCCACTGCAGGTAACCGGCGGCCTCGAAGTTATGGCCGCGGCCGCTGGAGCCGCGGTAATTGACCTGCAGCACGAGATATCCGCGATTGGCGAGGAACTGCGCGTCGTCGTCGTAGAACCAGTCGTCCTGTACGCCATGCGGACCGCCGTGCGGCATCAGCACCATGGGCAGGTTGGTTTCATTGGCGCCCGGCGGAATGGTGAGGATGGCTTCGAGCTCCTGCCCGTCGCTGGTCTTGAAGCGCAGGGGACGACGCTCGGCCATCTTCGCCGGATCGATCCACGGCGCACCCGCGAACAGCGTGCGGACCTTATAGGTCTTGGTGTCGATCAGGTAATACGTACCCGGATCGCGATCGCTGGAGGCGGAGAACAGCAGCTGGCCACCGTCCTCGCTGTAGTTGATGAAATAGATGTACCTGCCGGGAAACTTCTGGCTGAGTGCCATGTGCAGCTTGGCCGCCGGCAGGTTCGGGTCGGTATAGATCACCTTGGGCACACCCGTTGCCGCGATGGCGGCGAACGGCTGCTGTGGCAACGCTGTCCACATCGTGTTGCCGATGCTGCCGAAATCGTCCTTGGCCAGTACCTTGCGGGTGCTACCCGCTTCGTCCTGCTGGACCAGCGCGCCGGGACCGCCATCGGCGCTGTAGCTTGCATAGATACCCTGGTGATCGGGCGTATAGGTAAGCGGCGCGAGCCGGCCCTCGGTGTTCGACAGGGCGAGCTTGTTCCAGCCGCTGCCTTCGCGGTGGTAGATCGCGTATTTGAAGTCGTCATCGGTGCCGTAGGCAAAGTGCGCGGCACCGTCGGCGCCGATCATGAAGCTCATCCCGCCGACGCCGATATCGCCGACCAGGCGGCGCGCACTACTGACCGCGTCGACGTCATAGAGGGAGCTGGCGTTGTCGTCTTCCCAGGATTGCGTGCCCATGTAGAAGTGGCCATTGGCGCGCTCGGGCAAGCCGTCGACCGAGGCCCAGCCGCGATCCTTCGAGCGCGTGCCCGAGCGGCGCCCGACGTTGTCATAGCCGTAGAGGTAATCCTGGTTCTTGCCGTCGACATCGGTGGCGATGATTTCACCCGTGGCCATCGGTTGATCGATCGAGCCGAGCTGCTTGCCTTTCTCGACGACCAGGCGAGTCGGGCTGGCCCATTGGATGTCGACCGGCAGTTCGTATTTGGGCATGCGCAGCAGGCTGACCGGATGGCTCATGTCGGCAATCGCATAGATCGCCAGCGCATGCATGTCGCTGCCGGGGTCGTCCATGCGCACGGCGATATGGGTGCCGTCCGGGGACAGCCGCGGCGACATCAGCGTGGGATGCCGGGCGAAGGCCTCCACCGGAACCAGATCGGTCGCGACAGCGGCCAGTGGTGCGAGCAGGCACAGCGCGGCCACGGCCGCGCGCGCGTTGAAATGCGTCATCGATATTCCCCCTTGCGGACGGGCCGCCCGGCTCCCCAGCCGGTCGCTTGCCCCCCGACGAGCCGAGTATAGGCAAATGCCGGGGGAGGGAAAGGGGGGCCGCGAGACCGTCAGGGCTGTGTGGCAACCTGGTCGGGTTTGCCGATGTGCGCATCCAGGAACGACTGCAGTTTATTGAGGAAGGCGGTGCGGTTTTCTTCTTTGTAGAAGCCATGCCCCTCGCCAGCAACCGCCATCCACTCATAGGGCTTGTGTGCGGCATCGAGCGCGGCGCGCATCGCCTTGGCCTGGGCGAATGGTGCGCGCTGATCGTCTTCGCCGTGGACCAGCAGCACCGGCACGTCAATCTTGTCGGCGAGCTTGTCGGGCGAATTGTCGTCGAGGGCGGCCTGGTCCTTGCCGATGACCTTGGTCAGGTAACTACGTCCGAGCTTGCGTGCCTGGATATCGCCTTTGTCGTACATCATTTCCAGGTCGTAGATGCCGGCATAGCCGACCGCGCACTTGAACATGCCGGGCGCGCGAATCACCGTCATCATGGCCGAGTAGCCGCCAAAGCTGCCGCCATAAACACACACACGTTTCGCGTCGGCGTAGCCATCGCCGATCGCCCACTTCACGCCGTCGATAAGATCCTGCTGGACGCGGCCGCCCCACTTCAGATAGCCGGCGGCCTCGAAGGTATGGCCGCGACCGCCTGAGCCCCGGTAGTTGACCTGCAGTACCAGATAGCCGCGGCTCGCGAGGAACTGGGCATCCTCATCGAAGTACCATTCGTCCTGGATGCCGTGCGGACCGCCATGCGGAAGCAGCACCATCGGCAGGTTGCTCTCCCTGGCCCCCGGCGGGAGGGTGAGGATGGCCTCCAGTTCCGTGCCGTCGCTGGCCTTGAAACGCAGCGGGCGGCGCTCGGCCATCTTCGCCGGGTCGATCCACGGTGCGCCCGCGAACAAGTTCCGTACTTTGTAGTTCTTCGTGTCGATCAGGTAGTAGGTGCCTGGATCGCGATCGCTTTTGGCCGAGAAGAGCAATTGCCCACCGTCATCGCTGAAGTTGATGAATTCGATGAACTTGCCAGGGAATTTCTGGCTGATCGCCATGTGCAGCCTGGCGGCAGGCATCGTGGGATCGGTATAGATCGCCTTGGGCACACCCGTTTCGGTGACGGCCGCGAAGGGTTGAAGAGGAGGTGCCGTCCACATCAGGTTGCCGACGTCGCCGAAGGCGTCCTGGGCCAGCTTTTTACGATCGGCGCCGTTCTCGGCCTGCTCGACCAGCATATTGGTGCTGCCATGGAAGTTGACGTAGGCGTAAATGTTCTGGTGGTCGGGTGTGTAGAAGATCGGTACGACGCCGCCGCCGCCCTGGGCTTCGGGTACTTTGCCCCATCCGCTGCCTTCGCGGTGGTAGACCACCCAGTTGTCGTCGTCATTCCAGCCATAGGCAAAGTGCGCGGTGCCGTCCGCGCCGACCATGAACTGCAATCCGGGCACGCCGATTTCGCCAATGAGACGGCGTGCGCTGCTGACCGCATCGACATCGTAGAGCGCGCTGGTGTGGTCTTCCTCCCAGGATTTCGTGCCCATGAAGAAATGCCCGTTGACTTGCTCGGGCACGCTGGCGATCGATGCCCAGCCGCGGTCCTTGGAGCGGGTATTGGAGCGACGGCCGTAGCTCTCGTAGCCGTAGAGGTAATCCTGGTTCTTGCCGTCGACATCGGTGGCGATGATTTCGCCGGTGGCGTAGGGCTTGTCGATCGAGCCGAGCTGCTTGCCTTTCTCGACGACCAGTCGGTTCGCGCTCGTCCAGCGGATATCGACCGGCAACTCGTACTTGGGCATGCGCAGCAGGCTGACGGGGTGGCTCATGTCGGCCACCGCGTAAATGGCTAGCGCATGCATATCGCTGCCAGGGTCGTCCATGCGAACGGCGATATGCGCGCCATCGGGCGACAACCGCGGCGACATCAGCGTTGGATGCCGGGCAAAATCCTCGACCGGAATCAGATCGGTCGCGACAGCGGCCAGTGGTGCGAGCAGGCACAGCGCGGCCACGGCGGCGCGCGCGTTGAAATGCGTCATCGATGTTCCCCCTTGCGGAAGGGCCGCCCGGCTCCCCAGCCGATCGCTTGCCCTCCGACGGGCCGAGTATAGGCAAACGTCGGGGCAGGGGAAGAGGGCCTGATTAGCGTTGTCTCCCAGCTATACCTCACCGTCATTCCGGCGCAGGCCGGAATCCAGTGGCGATGACGCTCCGGGAGGGCCTGAGGCCACTGGCTTCCGGCCTGCGCCGGAATGACGAGCAGAAGCCGTGGTCGATCCCGCCCGGGCGGCCGGATACAATGGCCGCTACATCCCGTACGGCGAGCCCATGACCACTCCCTATACCGTCTCCATCGACCCCGTCGCCTTCAGCCTTGGGCCGGTCCAGGTGCACTGGTATGGACTGATGTACCTGCTGGGTTTCGGCGGCGCCTGGCTACTGGGCGAATACCGCCGCCGGCAGGGCCGTTTGCCGGTCAGCCGCGACGCCTTCGGCGACCTGGTGTTCTACGCGATGATGGGCGTGGTGGTCGGTGGCCGGCTGGGCTACATGTTCTTCTATACCTCGATCGACTGGATCTGGACCGACCCGGTGGCCCTGTTCCGCATATGGGACGGCGGCATGTCCTTCCACGGCGGCCTGCTCGGCGTGCTCGCCGCGGGGATGTGGTGGTCGCGCCGGCACCGCATGCATTTCTTCGACACGGTGGATTTCGTCGCCCCGCTGGTGCCGATCGGCCTCGGCTTCGGCCGGCTCGGCAACTTCATCAATGGCGAGCTCTGGGGCAAGCCCACCGACCTGGCCGTCGGCATGATCTTCCCCCACGCGCCGGACCTGCTGCCGCGCCACCCCTCCCAGCTGTATGAATTTGCGCTCGAGGGCGTGGTGATGTTCACCGTGCTCTGGCTGTATTCGGCCAAACCGCGGCACCGCTACGCGGTATCCGGCCTGTTCGGCCTGCTCTATGGCTGCTTCCGCTTCGCCGTCGAATTCGTCCGCGCTGCCGGACGCCCAGCTGGGGTACCTCGCTTTCGGCTGGCTGACCATGGGGCAAATTCTTTCGCTGCCGATGATCGCCGTCGGCATCGTCCTCCTGGTGATGTCCCGCCGCGCACCCGTACTGCCGCGTACAGCGGCGGCCGGGGCACAGGCTTGATAGGCTAGGCGCATGCGTCCTTACCTCGACCTGCTCGGCCATGTCCTCGAACACGGCACCGCGAAGGCGGACCGCACCGGGACCGGCACGCGCAGCGTATTCGGCTGGCAGATGCGCTACGACCTGGCCCAGGGCTTCCCCCTGGTCACCACCAAGAAGCTGCACCTCAAGTCCATCGTCCACGAGCTGATCTGGTTCCTGAAGGGCGACACCAATATCGCCTACCTGAAGGAAAACGGGGTCGGCATCTGGGACGAATGGGCCGATGAGAACGGCAACCTCGGCCCGGTCTACGGCAAGCAGTGGCGGGCCTGGCCCACCGCCGACGGCAAGGTGGTCGACCAGATCGCCTGGGTGGTCGACGAGATCCGCCGCAACCCCGATTCGCGCCGGCTGATCGTCTCGGCCTGGAATGTCGGCGAGCTGCCGAAAATGGCGCTGATGCCGTGCCATACGATGTTCCAGTTCTATGTCGCCGACGGCCGCCTGTCGTGCCAGCTGTACCAGCGCTCGGGCGATATCTTCCTCGGCGTGCCGTTCAATATCGCCAGCTACGCGCTGCTGACCCAGATGGTCGCCCAGGTCTGCGGGCTTGAGCCCGGCGACTTCGTGCATACGCTCGGCGATGCGCACCTGTACGACAACCACCTCGAGCAGGCGCGCAAGCAGCTGGCGCGTGAGCCGAGGCCCTTGCCCAGGCTGGTGCTCAACCCGGACATCCGTTCGCTTTTCGATTTCCGTTTCGAGGACATCGCCGTCATCGACTATGACCCGCACCCGGCCATCAAGGCGCCGGTCGCGGTATGACATCGGCGGATCATCGAACGGATTAAGCTAGGGCCTTCGCTCCCCCCGCGGCCGGGCCTCGTTCACCACATCAGCCCCAAGGATTCCACATGGCCATTTCACTGGTCGCCGCACTGGACGAAAATTTCGCGATCGGCAGGAAAGGCGAACTGCCCTGGCATCTGCCTGACGACCTGCGCTATTTCAAACAGCTGACCCTCGGCAAGTACGTACTGATGGGCCACAAGACCGCCGTGTCGATCGGCCATGCCCTGCCGGGTCGCCATAACCTGGTACTGACGCGCAAGCACGAAGCGCCGTACCCCGGCCAGATCACCGTACGCTCGATCACCGAGGCCCAGGCCACCGCCGGCGGCACCGGCGTGATGGTGATCGGCGGCGGCGAGATCTTCCGCGAAGCCCTGCCGTATGCGCGCCGCCTGTACCTGACCTGGATCTACGCCGCCGTCGACGGCGCCGACACCTTCTTCCCCGGCATCGACTTCAAGGAATGGACCGAGATCTCCCGCGTCCACCACGCAGTCGACAAGGACCACAAGCACCCGTTCGACATGGTCGAATACATCCGCGGCGAATGATGCACGTCGTCGCCGGCGTCCTGGTCGACACCGCCGGCCGCATCCTGCTGGCCCAGCGCCCGCCCGGCAAACACCTGGCCGGCATGTGGGAATTCCCCGGCGGCAAACTCGACAACGGCGAAGCGCCCCTCCAGGGCCTGCGCCGCGAGCTCGACGAGGAACTGGGCATCGACCTCCTCGACGCGGAACCGGCCATCCGCATTCCCTGGCACTACGGCGACCGCGCCATGCTGCTCGACACCTGGCGGGTAAGTCGCTGGCGCGGCGAACCGGCATCGCTGGAAGGGCAGGCCCTGGCCTGGCATCTCCCGGCCGATATCGATCCAGCCACCCTGGCACCAGCCGACCGGCCGATCCTCGCGGCATGGCGGCTGCCAAGGCGCTATGCGATCACGCCCGCTTCGGCGATGCCGTCCGAAGCAGAGGCCTGGCGTCAGCGACTCACCGCGGCCATCGAAGGCGGCGAGCGGCTGTTGCAACTCCGTTTTCCCAACTGGCCCATCGGGGACGTACGCGCCCTGGCCGCCAACCTGCTGCCGCTGGCCCGTAAGACAGGCGCCGGACTGCTGTTGAACGCCGACATCGAAGGTGCCCGACAACTAGGCATCGGCGTCCACCTCCCCGCAGCCCTGCTGCGCGAACTTGGCCAACGCCCGCTGCCGCTCGGCCAGTGGGTCGGCACGTCCTGCCATGACGAAGAAGAACTGGCCCTAGCCAGCACCCTCGGCGCCGACTTCGCCACCCTGTCGCCCGTAACCCCCACCACCAGCCACCCCAACGCCAAACCCCTCGGCTGGCCCCGCTTCGCCGAACTCGCCGAAGCCGCCTCGCTACCGGTCTACGCACTAGGCGGCATGCGCCCCGAAGACCTCGACGCCGCACTGGCAGCAAACGGCCAGGGCATCGCCGGCATCCGCGGCTTCCTCCCAAGCTCGGTTGCGCTACGCGCCATGCTTTAAATGCCAGCTCACGCTGGCACACCACCGCGCGGCTCTTCCCTTCTCCCAGCGGGAGAAGGTGCCGAAGGCGGATGAGGGCGAGCCCGCCGAAGCGACACACTCGGCTGCGCGACGCGCCATGCTTTAAATGCCAGCTCACGCTGGCACACCACCGCGCAGATCTTCCCTTCTTCCGGACCTGATTAGCGTCGAGTCTCAGCTATACCTCACCGTCGTCCCGGCGCAGGCCGGGACCCAGTGGCAGCCACGTTCATCGAGCGATAGCGCCCAGAAAATAAGCGCTTTTGGCCCGAGTGCTTCCGCCCAGACACTGAGGCCACTGGATTCCGGCCTGCGCCGGAATGACGAGCAGAGGCTGGGGGCTCAAGTGAGGCTCGACGCAAATCAGGTCAGCGGGAGAAGTTGCCGAAGGCGGACGAGGGCGAGCCCGCCGAAGCGACACACTCGGTTGCGCTACGCGCCATGCTTTGAATGTCAGCTCACGCTGGCACAGCACCGCGCGGCTCTTCCCTTCTCCCGGCGGGAGAAGGTGCCGAAGGCGGATGAGGGCGAGCCAGCCGAAGCGACACACTCGGTTGCGCTACGCGCCATGCTTTAAATGCCAGCTCACGCTGCCACGCCACCGCGCAGATCTTCCCTTCTCCCAGCGGGAGAAGGTGCCGAAGGCGGATGAGGGCGAGCCAGCCGAAGCCACCATGCCAGATTTTTGCAGGTGTCCTTGAAAACATGTACCCTAAAATCAGTTCTTAAGTGCACGATACAAGGAGTAAATCATGCAAAGCATGACCCTTGAGCAGCTACGCGCCGCCAGCGATGCCGGCGGCGTATCCGGCGTGACCCTCAAAGGCCAGGGCGGAACATTCCTGGTCCAGATCGCCACCCGCAGCGGTTCCGAGGCCGTCCTGGCAAAAGCCCGCAGTACCGAGCCGCGCCATTTCGGCAACCTCAGCTCCGCTTTGAACGTGCTGCGCGACATCGGCATCACCGTCGGCCAGTTCGACGCCAGCGAGTGGAACCCGGCCGAGAAGGAAGGAGCCGCCGGCAACCGTGGCCGCTCCGAAGCGATGCGCAAGGCGCATCAAGCCGCCGCTTATTCCGAATGGCTGGCTACCGAGATCCAGGAATCCATCGACGATCCCCAGCCGAGCATCGCGCACGATGAAGTCATGTCGCACATGCACGCCCGGATTGCCAGGCATAAGAGGGAAGGCTGACCCATGGCAAAGGGAAGGAACCCTTACCGCATCGTCTGGCGACCGATGGCTGAGTCGGACCTGGACGACATCATCGACTACATCGCCCGAGACAACCCGAACATAGCTGAAGAATTCGGCCAGGAACTGCACGCCAGGACATCGTCGCTCGCGCAGCATCCCGAACTTGGGCGCAACGGAAGGCCCGGCCTGCCGTCATTCGTGCGCGAACTGGTCGTGCATCCGAACTACATCGTTTTCTATCGCGTGCTAGCCGAGTCCGGTACCGTCGAAATTTTGAGAGTGAAACACGTGGCGCAAAAAATGCCGTGACGCTCGGTATTGCTACGCGCCGTGCTTGCTGCCAACTCGCGCGGGCATACCACCGCGCAGCTCTTCCCTTCTCCCTGCGGGAGAAGGTGCCGAAGGCGGATCAGGGCGAACCTACGTAGCGGCCAAGCCTGAAAGCCCGCGCTCTTCACCTTTCAAAATCGTCATGCCAGCGAAGGCTGGCATCCAATAAAAAAAAACTCGGCGCGCACGCACCAAAAGGCAATTCTTCCCTTCTCCCGGCGGGAGAAGGTGCCGAAGGCGGATGAGGGTGAGCCTACGCAGCGACCACGCAGAAAAGCCCGCGCACTTCACCTTCCAGATCGTCATGCCAGCGAAGGCTGGCATCCAGTAAAAAACACGGCGCGCAGCGCCTCCACATAAAACAGAAGTCAGCCAGCCAACGCCAGATACCGCAAATGCAAGTCACGCACTCGAGCCGCCAACTCCGCCTCGGTCCCAACGTTTTCAATCACATCATCCGCAATCGCCAACCGCGCAACCCGACTCGCCTGATTGGCAATCATCCGCGCCGCCAACGCCGCATCCACCCCATCGCGCAAAACCAGCCGCTCAAGCTGCACACTCTCCGGCACATCGACCACCAGCACCCGATCCACCCAGCGATAACTCTCCCGGTTCTCCGTCAGCAACGGCACCGACAACAGGCAATAAGGCCCGGTATCCGCCTCCACCTGCTCCCTCAGCCAGATCCGGATCCGCGGATGCAGAATCCCCTCCAGCCGCACCCGTTCCGAGGGATCGGCAAAGATCCGCTCCCGCATGGCCCGCCGATCCAGCCGCCCATCGGCACCCAGCGCATCGGCGCCAAAAGCCTGGGCAATATCCGCCAACGCCGGCATCCCCGGCTCAACCACCGCCCGGGCCGCCTGATCCGCGTCATACGCCCGAATCCCCAGCGCCTCGAAGCAGCGCTCGACCAGGCTCTTCCCCGAAGCCACGCCGCCCGTCAGGGCGACTACAAAGCGCCGCCGGCTCACCGCATGCCCACCAGATGCAGATAGGCCCCGAGCATCCCCTCGCCAGCCATCAACCAGACCCAGCCCGCCGCCGCGATAAACGGCCCGAACGGAATCGGAATCTGCCGGTCATGCCCGCGCAGGACGATCATCCCGCCACCCACCAGGGCACCAATCAGCGACGACAACAGGATGATCGGCAACAAGGCCACCGGCCCCAGCCACGCGCCCAGCGCCGCCAGCAACTTGAAGTCCCCATGCCCCATGCCTTCCTTGCCGGTCAGCAGCTTGAACAGCCAGTACACGCTCCACAGGCTGAGGTAGCCGATCAGGGCGCCAAGAATGGCCGAGGAGGGCGCCACAGCCACCGGCTGCAGGGCAGGCAGCAAGGTCAGCCCGAGGCCGATCCAGAGCAGGGGATAGACGATCTGATCCGGCAGCAACTGGGTCCGCGCATCGATACCCGCCAGCGCCACCAGCATCCAGGTGAAAACGAGGGCGGCCAGAGCGGCACCCGTGGCCCCGAACTTCCACACCACCAGGGCACTGGCCACGCCGGTAAGCAGTTCGACCAGCGGGTACTGAATCGAGATCCGCACCTTGCAGTACCGGCAGCGCCCCCTCAGGAACAGCCAGCCGAACAGCGGAATATTGTCGTGAGCGGCCAGCGGATGCTTGCACGAAGGGCAATGCGACGGCTCACGCACGATCCCCGGCGGCTCCGGCTCATCGACCCCCTCCAGCTCGAGAATCTCCCGAGCCTCCCGCTTCCATCCGGCCTCCAGCCGCGCCGGCATCGCGCAGGATCACCACATTGAGAAAACTGCCGACCAGCAGGCCGAGCACGGCGGCGACAGCGATCCAGGCGACGAGGGGAAGTTGACTGCATGCGGCGATACCGTAGAACGTAAGGTAGGAGCGGCGCCAGTCGCGACGGCAAACCCGTCGCGCTGACCCCGCTCCCACCATAAGGCGAGGCGCTGGCCGTGCGAGTTACACGGTACCGGCGAGCTTGAAGATCGGCAGGTACAGCGAGATGACCATGCCGCCGACGAGGACGCCGAGGATGACCATGATCAGGGGCTCGAGCAAGGTGGCGAGGTTGTCGACCGCGTTGCTGACCTCTTCCTCGTAGAACTCGGCCACCTTGAACAGCATGTGGTCGAGCGCGCCGGACTCTTCGCCGATCGCGGTCATCTGCACGACCATGTTCGGGAACAGATCGGTCTGGCGCATGGCCAGCTGCAGCTGATGGCCGACGGCGATGTCGTCGCGCATCTGCTTGACGGCGTCGCCGTAGACGATGCTGCCGGTGGCGCCCGACACGGCATCCAGCGCCTCGACCAGCGGCACGCCGGCGTGGAAGGTCACGCCGAGTGTGCGCGCGAATCGGGCAATCGCGGACTGATGCAGGATATTGCCCATGACAGGCAGCTTCAGCGACACGCGATCGAGAAAATGCGCGAACTTCGGCGACCGCTTCTTCGCCATGACAAGCAACGATGATCGACCGACGATGCCGCCGAGGACCACCCACCAGTAGGACTGCATGAACTTCGATGCACTGATAACGATCTGCGTCGGTGCCGGAAGTTCCGCGCCCGCATCCGTAAAGGTCTGCTGGAACACCGGAACGACGAACAGCAGCAGGATCGTGCTGACCAGCAGGGCGACCACCAGGACCATGACCGGGTAGAACAGCGCCTTCTTGATCTTGGCCTTGAGCGCTTCCATGCGCTCCTTGTACGTCGCCACCGTGTCGAGCACGGTGTCGAGCACACCGGCGGATTCGCCGGCGTGCACGAGGTTGCGATAAAGCTCATCGAACTGGACCGGATACTGGGCCAGCGCCTCATGCATGGCCGAGCCACCCTCGATGCTGGTTTTCACATCGTTCAGCATGTTCTTGAAGCGGACGTTCTTCTGGCCGTCGGCAATGATCTCGAAGGCCTGCACCATCGGTACGCCGGAGGCCATCATGGTGGCGATCTGGCGGCTGAAGATCGCCACGTCGCGCGGCTTGACCGGCTTTGCCGGTCGAGCCGAACAACGGCTTGGCCTTCTCGCGTACCGTCTGCGGATTCATTCCCTGGCGGCGAAGCTCGGCCTTGACGAGCGCGGCGTTCTTCGCCGGCATCTCGCCCTTCATCCGCTTGCCGCGCTTGTCCAGCGCGATCCAGTCGTATTGGACCAGCTTGATGACATCGGCGCGGGCGGCGCCAATGGCGCGCGCGTTCTTCGTTGCGGTGGCGGTGGCCATGCGCGGTGTTCCCCCGTGGAATTCCAAACAAGCCCTCAACGAGCCAGGGCAAGCCTACTCGCTAAGTGTGAACGACTTCTTATCCCCCGTTTTGCCGCCTGGCGCACAACTTTGCCTCGGCGGCCCCCCGGGGCGTCAATCCTTAGTCACCCGGTTGATCTCGGCCAGGCTGGTCATCCCGTTTCGGACCTTCAGCAGGGCCGATGCGCGCAGATCGTTGATGCCGGCCTTCTTGGCCGCCTCGGCGATCTGCAGCGCATTGCCGCCCTGCAGGATGATCTGCTGGATTTCCTCGGCCATCGGCATGACCTGATAGATGCCAAGCCGACCCTTATAGCCCTCGTTGCAGCTGTCGCAGCCGACCGCCTCGTAGACCGTGAACCCGGCATCGATTTCCGCCTGGGTAAAACCCTCGGCAAGCAGGGCGGCGGGCGGCAGCTCCAGCGGCCTCTTGCAGTCATGCAGTCGCCGCGCCAGGCGCTGGGCGATGATCAGGGTCACCGACGAGGTGATGTTGTAGGGCGCGATACCCATGTTCATCAGGCGCGCGATGGTCTGCGGCGCATCGTTGGTATGCAGGGTGGACAGGACCATATGGCCGGTCTGGGCGGCCTTGATGGCGATCTCGGCGGTCTCGAGGTCGCGGATTTCGCCGACCATGATCACGTCCGGATCCTGGCGCAGGAAGGAGCGCAGGGCGGCCGCGAAGGTCATGCCGCGCTTGACGTTCTGCTGGACCTGGTTGATGCCCTCGACGCGGATTTCGACCGGGTCCTCGACCGTCGAGATATTGCGCCCGTCGGTATTGAGGATATTGAGCGCCGTATACAGCGACACCGTCTTACCCGAGCCGGTCGGACCGGTGACCAGGACCATGCCGTACGGCTTGTCGATGGCGTCCAGGTACAGGTTCTTCTGCACCTCCTCGTAGCCGAGCTTGTCGATGCCCAGCTTGGCCGAGGAGCCGTCCAGGATACGCAGCACGATCTTCTCGCCGAACAGGGTCGGCAGGGTGCTGACGCGGAAGTCGATCGCCCGGGTCTTGGTCAGGTTGAGCTTGATGCGGCCGTCCTGCGGCACGCGGCGCTCGGCGATATCCAGGCCGCTCATGACCTTCAGGCGCGAGGCGATGCGCGTGCCGAGCTTCACCGGCGGCGTGGCGACGGCGCGCAGCATGCCGTCCATGCGCAGGCGCACGCGGTAGATCGGTTTCGAACGGCTCGAAATGGATATCCGAAGCGCCGCGCTTGATGGCGTCGACCAGGATCTTGTTGACGAACTTGACGACCGGGGCGTCGTCGTTCGCAGTTGGCGTCGATGCCGGTGGTCGCCTTCCTCGTCGTCACCGCCTTCGAGGGTCAGTTCGTCGAGTGCCACCGTCGCCAAAGCCGGCTGGACGTTGGTGCTCATGGTGTTGAGCGCGGTCTCGATGACGCGCTGCAAGCTGCTCCGCTCGACCAGGACCGGCTCGACCATATGGTTCGAGTGGAACTTGATCTCGTCCAGCGCGTGCGACTGCATCGGGTCGGCGATGCCGACGAACAGCCGCTTGCCGCGCTTGAACAGGGGCAGGGCCTGATGCTTGGTGATCAGGGCCTCGGTGACCAGGTCCATCGGCAGGTTGGTGACGACCAGGGTGCCGATGTCCATCAGCGGCATGCCGAACTCGGCCGAGGCGACCTGGGCCAGCCGGCCGCTGTCGACCAGGTTGTTGTCCACCAGCCAGGCGGACAAGGCAGCCTCCTTCTCCGCCGCGTCCTGGACCGCCTTGCGCACCTCCGCCTCGGGCAGGACGCCCTCGGAGACCAGACGACGCGCCATGCCGGTCAGACCCGCCAGCACCGGCGGCTGCATTTGTGAAGCCATAGTCGGGTCCCGTTTCCCCGAGATACGCGCCTGAATCTACCCTAGATTGTGGGTTTGGTCACGCGTTCCGGCGCGACTGCCCATCCGTTGGCAGGGTGCGACACATGGGTCGGACGTTCTGCCCGATTCCCGGTTGGCGATCCGTCCCGTTATGATCCAAGACCATCAGGGGACATATTTTGAGCCGTATCAGCATCATCCTGCCCGCCAAGAACGAAGCGGCCGCACTGAAAGACCTTCTTCCCCGCCTGACCGCTGCCCAGCCGGGTGCCGAGATCATCGTCGTGGACGACGGGTCGACCGATGACACCGCGCCGTCTGCGCCGCCTCTGGAGTCATCTGCCTGTCATCGCCCTATTCGATGGGCAATGGATGCGGCGATCAAGCGAGGCGCTCGTACAGCCGACGGCGAGCATCCTCGTTTTCATGGACGGCGATGGCCAGCACGACCCGGCGGACATCGCGCGGCTCCTGGTCGCGTCTGGATCAGGGTTTCGACATGGTGGTCGGCGCCCGCGACTGGGAGAGCCAGGCCGGCGTGGGCCGCGGCCTCGCCAATACGCTCTATAACTGGCTGGCCAGCCGGATGACGGGTCATAGGTCGCGGATCTGACGTCGGGATTCCGGGTCGTCCGCGCCGACGCTTCCGCGAGTTCATGCACCTGCTGCCCAACGGGTTCTCGTATCCGACGACCAGCACGATGGCGTTCTTCCGCAGCGCCTACGGCGTTGCCTATGAGCCGATCAAGGCCGCCGAGCGCGTCGGTAAGAGCCACATCACGCCGTTGAACGATGGCGTCCGATTTCTGCTGATCATCTTCAAGATTGCGACGCTATACTCGCCGTTGAAGCTGTTTGTTCCGGTGAGCGCGGCATTCTTTCTTGCTGGGTTGTGTCAACTACGGCTGGACGTTCGTGCATGACGGACGGCTCACCAACTGGCAGCACCCTGATGTGGAGCGCCGCGGTTATCGTGTTTCTCATTGGACTGGTATCCGAGCAGATCACCGCTTTGACCTACCGTCCCGCGGACCGGCCATAAGCATCGGAGTATCTGGATACATGGACAAACATAGCGAAGGCATCGAGCGGATCCGTGAGTTCTACGATACCGAGTACTACGGCGCCGAAGCGTCGACAGCGACGCTCCCATGGCATTGTCGATGGGTTGGTGCGCGCCTAGGTTCGGTCAAAGGAACGGAAGTCCTGGATGTTGCCTGTGGCAAAGGCGAATGGCTCGACTTTTTCCACTCACGCGGTGCGCGAGTCAGCGGTATCGATCTTTCCCGTCACGCCATTGCTGCGTGTCTGAAGCGATTCCCTGGTGGGGATTTTCATTGCGGACCGGCCGAGGTGCTGCCGTTCGCAAGCGACAGGTTCGACGTCATTACCTGTATGGGGTCGCTGGAGCACTTTCTGGACAAGCCCCAGGCGCTTCGTGAGATGGTCAGAGTTGCCAAGGCTGATGCGACATTTCTCATCCTCGTGCCCAATGCCGGGTTCCCTACGCGACGACTAGGCCTATACAGCGGAACCCAGCAAACCAAAGTTCGCGAGGACGTACTTGCGTTGAGTGAATGGAGGCAATTATTCGAGTCTGCAGGCCTGGAGGTCACCGACCGCTGGCGTGATCTTCATCCGCTTGGATGGGCGTGGATATCCGCCGCGCCAGTGTGGCAATGGCCTATTCGAGCGGTGCAGGCAGTGCTGTTGACCATGTGGCCGGTGGCATGGCAATACCAGGTTTATCACCGTTGCGTACGGGCATCGACTTGATCGGCCAGGAAGCACGTATGCCAGCGAAAGTACTATTGATTACTCGCAATCTCCCGCCACTTAGGGGCGGTATGGAGCGGTTGAACTTCCATCTGGCAATGGCGCTGGCGATTACGTCGCAAGTGGACGTCATAGGGCCCTCAGGCTGTGCAGTTTTGCTCGAGCCATCGGTCCATTGTCATGAGGCGCCAGTCAGGCCACTTGGTCGCTTCCTATTCTCGGCACTTCTGAAAGCAAGCGGTATCGCAAGAAAAGGTCGCCATGAGGTCGTGCTTGCCGGCAGCGGGCTTACGGCCCCACTGGCCGTCATCTCGGCGGCAATTTCTGGCGGCAAAAGCGTCGTTTATGCCCATGGTCTGGATCTTGTAGTTCGCCACCCGTTGTACCGGATGCTGTGGTTGCCATTTCTGCGCCAGTGCGACCTCTGCTTTGTCAATAGTCGCAATACTGCACGCCTAGCTGTGCAAAAAGGTATCGATCTAGAAAAGATAGTTGTCCTGCACCCTGGTGTATCGATGCCCGAAGGCGAGGACCCTTCGCGGGCTGCTGAGTATCTGGAGAGGCACGGGCTCGCTGGGCGGAAAATCCTTCTGTCCGTAGGCAGACTCACTCCCCGGAAGGGCCTTCTTGAGTTTGTGCGCGACGCAATGCCGCAAATCGTGAAGGCTTGCCCCGATGCCACTCTCGTGGTCATTGGCGATGAAGCTCCTGATGCACTCGTCGGACGAGGTGATGGTGCGGCAAGCACGACTGGTAGAGCAGGCCAGAAACCTCGCGCTAGATCGGCACGTTGTCGTGCTGGGTGCATGTAACGAAGGTGATTTGCACGCTGCATATGATGCGGCGGATCTGTGTATTTTCCCTGGTCGTGATATTCCCGGTGACGTTGAGGGCTTTGGCATGGTCGCCGTGGAGGCCTGCAGCTCACGGGCTGCCCACGGTGGCATTCGATGTCGGAGGTGTAAGCGACGCCGTCGCCGACGGTCGATCGGGGAGGCTCGTTCCACCGGACGATTACGTGGGGCTTACTGACAGGATTCTGGAAGTGTTGGCCACGGGGCGGACTCCGGCGGTTCGGGCAGACTGCCGAAACTTTGCAGCTCAGTTTGAATGGGAGCAATTTGCCTCGAAGTTGCGTGAACATCTTGGAAACCTCATTCCAAAAGGTAGGTCGAGGTAGTGACTCGGTCCCTGAAAATTTGGCTACCAACGATCAGGGCAGGCAGCGGCGCCGATGTATTTTCCCTGCGTCTGGCAGAGGCGCTGGAGCGTGCGGGTCACGAGCCAAAACTGCAGTGGTTTGACCATCGATATGAACTGATGCCATGGCGTCTCGCATCCTTTGCGCCGCCCGACGGACGGACGTCGTTCATGCAAATAGCTGGCAGGGATTTGCATTCAAGAGGCTGGGTATTCCTTTAGTAGTCACTGAGCATCAGTACATTTCTCACCCAGCATTCGCTCCGTATAGGCGATGGTATCAGCGCATGTACCATCGCTACTTCATCGAGCGCTGCATGAGACGTTCGTTCGAAGTGGCAGCAGCAGTAGTCGCAGTTAGTGAGCATTGTGCGAACGCAATGCGTGCGAATCTGAATAGACCTGTCGACGTAATCTATAACTGGGTCGACACGGACCGATTCTCCCCTTTGCGCCGAGTTATGAGATCCGCTCAGCATGAGGGGGGTGACGAAATTGCTCTTTGTCGGCAACCCTGCTCCATGGAAGGGTACGGATCTTCTGCCTGGACTGGCATCTGCCCTTGGAGCCGATGTGGAAATACACTGTCTCGGTGGCTTGAGAAAAAGCGCTAAAGCGGTTGCCGCGCCGCCGAACATGACCTTTCTCGATCGAGTTGCCCCTAACGACATGCCGGATGTTTATCGATCAGTAGATGTGGCGCTAGCGTTGTCTCGCTATGAAGCGTTCGGTTACGTAGCGTTGGAAGCAATGGCATGCGGCTTGCCAGTCACAGGTTTCAGCAGTCCTGGTGTCGCGGAAATCTGCGCGCAGGGGAAGACGGCGCTCTTGTCGCCGGTCGATGACCTTGATCAACTAGTAACCAACATCAGGCGTCTTGCCAGCGACGCAGATCTGCGCAAGCAGCTAGGGTCGGCGGGACGTCGGCGGGCTGTAGAACTCTTCAGTGAAGCAAGTTCTATCGGGGCTTATATCGATGTTTACGAGAGAGTTTCGAGGCATTAAGTCCATCCTCGGATGGCGCGGCCGGCGAGAAACCCTAGTGTGTCGAATCTGCTGGGTGAGGATCGGATCACCGACGCGGCAATGCTGGCTTCGAAAATATTCCGTATGGCCACGGATTCCGTTATGACAGAGTTCATTGCATTCAACACTTTCTTTGCCATGCCGTACGATTGCAGAAGGTATTGACTCTTGGTCGCCGACTTCTCTTCACGTCTTCATAGTCCAAGCCATGGACACTCTGCGAATTTGTCAGCCCATTCCAGAATAGCCGCCTTGTGAACCCCTGAGTACCATGATTACTTTCAGCTGTTGACGATGATTTATGCTTTCACTAGTCCGTCCTCAACGCCGCGGACTGAAGAAACGCTTCATACGTGAGCGCATGAAGGGACAAAGGATAGCTGCCATCGGTGTTTAGAGGCATGTCGGTGGAAAAGGTAGGTTTCCTTCCGACGAGAATTTTATGGATGCTGCGGGATCTTGGCGCTCGCTTTTCGAGTAAAACGACGTGCCAATGCTGTGTTTTGACGTCCCGCTAATAAAAAAAGGCGTCTTAGAGTACACGTAATTGTCGACGACGCTGGCAATAGATATCGCAGAGTAAACATCAGGGGATGACGAAAGAAAGAACGAACCTGTTCGTTCCTTTATTTTCTGCAGTAGTGATATATGGGCAAAGCCGCCGTTATAAATCATGGGTAGCTGGGTATATTTCTCCCAACCGTTCATTACTTTCGACATCCAGTTTGCGGAGCTCCCGGATTGACAATCCCTGGCCCAGGGGGACGACGAGCCTGCCATTCCGATTTCCCGCGGTCTCCGGCCATTCATAGGTGCAGAAAGTGGACCTGATGGCCATGGCCGACGCTGAGCTGATGATGCTGGCGACGGATTCAATGGCTTCCGGAAGGAGGCCGTCGTCATCTCCTATGAACGCAACCCAGCCGTCGGTCACATGGGAGAGAGCAAACTCCCAGTTGTGGGACATGCCGACCCGGCGCCCGGTATTTATATACCTAATTCGGTTCGTCTTTCGCTCTCTGCACAACGCCGAACGTGTCGTCACCGCTAAAGTTATCGCTGACTAAGATTTCGAGATTGCCATAGTTCTGTGACGTGACACGCGCAATGACTTTTCCAGTACATCGCACCGCTCGCGTGTCGGAATGATTACGGTGATTTTGGGTGAAGTCGTCATAACAAAACTCGAAATTGGGTGAGATCTTCAGCGGGCATCGGCGTCAGTTTTTCCACGGCCGATGAGTCCAGGCGAGCGCACGGACTTCCTCCGAGCGCTAAAGACGTGGCAAGGAGCGTGAGTAAACATATGGTAGCGAGTTCAATGACACCATGGGCGGTACGGGTCAACGTCGGCACAAGAAGTCGTGCCGGCAGTACGATGGCGGTAGCCGCGGCAAAGGCCGGAAGAATGTCACGTACATACCAGTGGTTCATTTCATTGCGAAGCAGGCGCCGATGCATCAGTGGGACATTGATAAGAAAATTTCCCAGGTTAAACGCGAGCCACACGCATGCCGCGCCTGTCGCGCCGTATCTTCCGACCGCCCATATGCAGAAAGGGATGCCAAGAACAAGTGCCACGAAATTGGTTCCGACGGCCAGCCGGGTCCATCCATGGGCCAGCTGCAGTGCATATGGAAGATTCATCAGTCCATTGAGTGCGGTGCCCGCGACTAGGACGGATAGTGGCAGGAATGCCGCGTCGGCTATCTGATGGTCATTGGTCCACAAATAGATCACATCCTTGGAAAAGACAATCAAGATGGCCGAAATGGCTGCGACCACGGCGACCAGGCATTGGTTGCTCAAGTGGTAGAGCTTTATCAAGAGATTCCAGTTATCGGAAACGACCAGCCTGCTGTATCGCGGATAGAGTGCGTTGAACATGGGTTGGATCATGCGCCCCAATCCAGCGGCGATACTCAGTGCGAGCGAGTAGTACCCGAGTTCTGCGAGAGGACGCATCGCGGACAGTACAATCCGGTCGAGCTGCGTCACGGCGACGGCAAGCACGGTTATTACTAGAAGGCCACCGGCGAAGCGGCCGGCAGCCCGTAACTCATCGATCTGAAACCTTGCCTCACGAAGTGACGTCGGCAGAAGTCTCCAAAGGACGATTGCCGAAACAAGTGACTGGCAGGCGCCCATAATCGCGTACCACCACATGAAAGCCATGATCGTGGGCGAGACCCAGTAGAGGATGAGGTATCACTCCGGCACCCCGAAGGGTTGCAAAGCAGGCATTGATCAGGTTGAGGGCAGGTTGGCGCTCGAGGCCCGACAGGCCGTTGGAGTAGAAGCTGCTTGGCCATTGCAATGCCACAGCCAGCCCCATAACGATGATGGCATTGGCGGTGTCGGCGCGAGTCAGACTTTGAGGTGTCAACCAATGGTTAGCCAGCGGGCCGCTGGCTAGTCCTATGGATACGGCTATCACCAGCGTGGTTGGCCAGACCAGCCATTCGAGCGTGCGGACCAAGTTACCGGCCGATTGGGCGGTGCTGGTCGTATGCGAGCGGCGTGCCAACTCGCGGTTAAGCACGCCGCCCATGCCGAGATCGAGCAGGAGAGAGATCGCCTGAAGACTTAGCATCATGCCAACGAGGCCGAAAGCTTCGATACCTAGCACGCGTATATAGAGCGGTACGAACGCTATTGCCATCAACGCCATCCATATCTGGCCGGCATAGTTAGCGAGGATGTTCGTGCGTAGGGCGGTCATGGGTTGCCTACATGCGCTGTAGATAGCCGCCAGGCGCGACGGTGATGAGTAGCTTGTTCTCGATATCCGTATCGACAACGAATGCGAGGGTTGATCCATCGGCTGCGAGACGCGGCTTGTCTGTCAGACGCCGCATGTACTCCCGCACCGCAGTTCTGGGATTGTTCCCAGGTCCCCATGGCCTGTCTGGATAAGTTGCCTCGGCAAGGTGCTCAACTATCGTGTCAAAGACGACGCAGTAGCTGCCTCGCGAAGTCAGTGGCGAGTAGGCCTCAAGTTCGGCGAGAACATGATCGTGGGTGTGATTGGAATCCAGAATCGACCAGCACTCGCTGGTGATTCGCCGCTATATTATGGACCTGGGCAATGACAGCGGCGTCTATGGAGGAGCCTTCGATCATGTCGATTCGATGAGCCATCGGATGCGACTCGATAGCTGCGCGGTTATGTGCGCGAATGTCGATGTCGATGCCAAGCACGCGACGCTTGGTGGCGCGCGGATCGAGCGTGGCCCCTTGCTCCACTGCATCACAGTAATCAAGTAGAGCAAGCGCGGCGGCACTCATGATGACCGAGCCGCCATGTGCAATACCTGTCTCGATGACGAGGTCCGGCTTGACCTGCCAGATCAACTCCTGCATCGCCACGATGTCTTGAGGGTACTGGATGATGGGGCGGCCAAGAGCAGAGAAGTTGTAGGAGTATTTATGTTCAAGTGACTTCTGGAGCCACTCCGACGAAAGATGCTTAAGAGCTTCGTCCTGGCTCAATCCGGTGATGTTGTCCTTGCGTTCCTGGTCAAACTGCTCGATCGGGTCCATATGTCCTTCTTCAGGTTAAGTTATCTACTGTGATCTAACGGACAGGGCGCGCGGGCATGCCGATCACCGTATGTCCTTGTGCGACGTCACGCGTGACGACAGCGCCCGCTCCGATGATCGCTCCCCGACCAATCTTTATGCGCGGAAGCACGACCGCGCCTGTTCCGATGAACGCATGGTCGTCAATCTGTACCTCGCCCGCGATTCTCGCACCCGGGGCAATATGAACGCCGTCTCCTAACAAACATCCGTGATCGACGGAGGCGGAAGTATTGATGATGACGGCCTCCCCAAGTCTGACTGCAGTACAAACGGCGGACATTGCCAGTATCTGGGCGCCTGGACCGATCTCTACGTCCGATGCCACAAAAGCCCGATGATGCACAACGGTCAAAGGTTCAACGCCTTCGCTCGAAAGCCACCGTTGGATTTCTAGCCGGTCGCGGCCGCGCCCACCCCCTATCGCGACGCAGGCATATAGGTCGCCAGCTGGTCGTTCACGGTTGAGCCATGTCGTGAATCCGTCGCGTCCCTTGTAGATCGGTACATCGGGAAAGGGAGACGACAGCTCTCGATTGTCGAACAACGCCACGATGCTGAACCCGGATGAAGGCAGGGCCTCGCGCAGAACCTGAGCCTGGCCTGTTGCCCCCCAGATAATGACGGATTTCAATGTCTTCCATCCAGGATTCGTGTTACGCAGTCGATCACTCTGTCCTGCTCGGCAGCGGACATATCGTGATAGCTGGGCAAGTTGATCGCCCTTTCATAGATGCCATAGCTGACCTTGTTGAGAGGGCGATCCTCAAACATAGGCATCATCGATAGTGGCCAGAAAAACACCCGGCCGTCTATGTTTTCTTCCTTGAACAGGGAAAGCAGCTCATCGCGACTGAACCGGATGTCCGGATCGACGACCAAGGTGGGCATCCAGAAGCCGTTGACGGTCCCCGGGGGCTGGGGGTTCATTTGTAAAGGCAAGTGTTTAAGGACGTTGCGATAGTATTCGAAGATGCGTCTCTTCCCAGCGATAAGGTCTTCGACCCGCTCGAGTTGGGCACAGCCTATGGCAGCCTGAAGGTTGGACATTTTGTACTTGAAGCCCACTGCTTCGGCCCAGAACTGACGGGCTTCGCCACGTGCACGGCCGTGGTTGGAGAGCGTCAACACGCGATCGTATAGATCGTCGTCGTTGGTAACAAAGGTGCCGCCCTCGCCAGTGGTGACTGTTTTGGTGCCGTGGAACGAAAAGGCTCCGAACACGCCCATCGACCCTGCACGACGGTCGTGCCAGATCGAACCAATGGCTTCTGCCGCATCTTCAATGACTGGAATGTTATGTCGTTGGCCAATTTCCAGGAGAGCATCGATATTGCACAGATTGCCGTACAGATGCACCGCAAGAATCGCTTTCGTTCGGGGCGTGATTGCAGCTTCGACTGCGGACGGGTCGACGCACCAGGTATCGGATAGCACGTCGACCAACACCGGCTTTGCACCGAGATGTACGATAGGTGCCGCAGATGCGATCCAGTTGATATCTCCAAGTATGACCTCGTCGCCAGCACCGATGCCTAGCGCGGCCATGCCCATATGCAAAGCGCCGGTTGCGCTTGAGGTTGCGATCGCATGTCTGACACCGAGGTGACCACGGAACAGTGCTTCGAACCGATGTATGTAGTCGTAGCAATGCGGACCCCAGCCGTTCGCAGCGGCATCTGTCGCATATTCCACTTCCAGAGCGGTAATGGACGGCTTGGTGTAGTGAATCCGGGATTTTACGGCATCGTCGTTGCTCATGAAATCTTTAGCTCCGGAACGGCAATCACAAACTCTCCATTCCATTCGCGGATATAGGATAGCTGTTCGATTATCTCGTCCCGCAGGTTCCAGGGAAGAATCACCACGAAATCCGGCCTGTCACTGCGCAATCGTGACTCGTCGACGACAGGTATTCTCGAGCCGGGCAACCACTGTCCCTGTTTATGTGGTGAGGCGTCCACCACATAGCGAACAAGGTCGGGTTTGACGCCCGCATAGTTCAGTAAGGTATTGCCCTTGGCTGCAGCACCATAGGCAGCGACTTTACGTCCAGCGCGAGACTGCTCGAGCAGGAACGTGAGGAAATCATTTTTTACCTCATTTGCGTACGCCTGGAAGTCCCGGTAGTAATCTGATTCCAGCATGCCGGCCTGAGTTTCCAACGAAAGGAGCTCTGCGACAGCGCGACCATCGACGCGCTGGCCCGAGTGCATGGCACGCCCATAGGCGCAAGGACCCACCATGTGTCGCCAGTCTTTCCACATCGCAGACGCGCAGTCCATGTGCGTTCAATATGGCGACGGCCGTGTGGAAGGAGAAGTAGGAGAAGTGCTCGTGATATACGGTATCGAACTGCCGGTGACTGACCAGTTCCATAAGATGCGGGAACTCGATCGTAATCACGCCATCTTCGGCTAGCGCGACACCCAGGCCAGCGACGAAATCGTTGATATCGGGCACATGCGCAAGAACATTGTTTCGCAACAATCAGGTCCGCCTTCCGACGTTGCCTTACGAAATCCATGGCGAACTCGCGGCCGAAGAAGTTCGGCAAGGTTTCGATGCCCTTCCGTCGGCGCGGCTTCAGCGGTACCCTTCGTTGGCTCGATGCCGACGCATGGAATGCCTCGCTCGACGAAGTACTGCAGAAGATAGCCGTCGTTGGACGCGATTTCCATCACGAAGCTATTCTGAGTCAGCGCCAATCTGTTTGTTACGTCATCGACATAGCGCTTCGCATGAGCGAGCCAGGACCGCGAGAACGATGAATAGTAGACGTAGTCGGCGGTGAACAGGGCCGAGTGAGACTGCACTTCGTCAACCTGTACGAGCCGGCATGTCCCACAGACAAATAGCTTCAGTGGGAAATAGATTTCCGGTGCTTCCAGCGATTCCGCGGTCAGGAAGGCGTTGGAAGGTGGTGCGCTGCCCAGATCGAGAAATACATCGTGCAGTTCACTTTTACAGAAACGGCATTTCATAGATGGATCCCTGGAAATGTCTGATCCAATAGTGGAAGGTGGCGATCTTTCTCCGAGACCTGCGATATCGGCAATGGCCAGGCGATGGCGAGCGCAGGATCGTCGTGACGAACGCCGCCTTCTTTCTCGCGGCACCACGGAGAAGTATGCATGTACAGTAGCTCTGCATCTTCCGTCAGTGTCTGAAAACCATGGGCAAAGCCTTCGGGGATGAAAAATTGCGTGGTTCCGTCTTCATCCAGTTCTATGCCATGCCAGTGCAGGAAGGTCGCGGAACCTGACCGAAGGTCGACAGCGACATCGAAGACTCGCCCTCGCAGGCAGCGTATGAGTTTGGCTTCCGCAGCTGGCGGATACTGGAAATGCATTCCACGCACCGCCCCCCTGTGGTGTGTTCTTGAAACGTTGATCTGGCGCCAGTGCAACTCAGGACGCAACGGAGCCAATTCCTCTTCGCAAAATGCACGGACAAAACGCCCGCGCTCGTCCTGTGCGGGCATGGTTTCAACCAGCATCAGGCCGGCCAGCGGCGTGGCATGTATCTTCACTGCGCCCACCCCAGGCCAGCGTGGCGGGCGGCATCGACATAGTCTCTCAGGTCTTCTTCACTGAGATATGCGTCCGCTGTCGTAATAGGTATGGTACCAGCGCGCAGTGTGTTGAAAGGCCACATGCGCGCTCCAGACACCGCGCCAGCCGAGTTCCTGTTCTGCCTTCGAACAGTCCAGTTGTAAGATGCCGGCCTCATGTGGGTGAGGTCCGGGATGAAGCTCACTACGTAGATCAGGCCATTGGTCCTGCATTTGCGTGACCAGGGCGCTCACCGGCAGATTCGCGTCGGGCCCTGGGCCGAAATTCCAGGAGGTCTCGACGGGATCGCCTGCCAGCAGCGCCTGTCCCAGCCGCAGGTAGCCGGACAAAGGCTCAAGGACGTGTTGCCAGGGTCGAACAGCATCCGGGTTGCGTAGTTGCAGTCTTTCCCCGCGGTATACGGCTCTGACCATGTCGGGTACCAGTCGATCCTCGGACCAGTCGCCACCCCCTATGACATTGCCGGCGCGCGAGGTTGCCAGACACGGGCCCGCGTCGGCAAAGAAGCTTTTTCGATAGCAGTCCGAAACGAGTTCTGCGCACGCCTTTGAGGTGCTGTACGGATCGTGCCCGCCTAACGGATCGTCCTCCCGGTATCCTCCGGGGGATGAGTTCTCGAGGTAGACCTTGTCGGTTGTCGCATTGACGACGGCACGGATGGTCGGTGTTTCACGTATAGCCTCAAGCAGATGCACCAGGCCAAGTACGTTGGTATCGAAGGTGAGCAATGGCTCTCGGTAACTACGTCGTACCAACGGCTGGGCGGCCAGGTGAAAGACGATATCGGGTTGTACTTCTTTGACTACCCGACTCACCGCGCGCCGTCGCGCAGATCCACCGACAGATCGTCAATGTCGGTCAGGTCGAGCAACGACCAATGCGCGGGGCTGGTATCGGGTGGAAGCGCCAGGCCAGTGACCCTCGCCCCGAGCGCGCGTAACCAAAGGCACATCCACGACCCCTTGAAGCCCGTATGGCCTGTGACCAGGACATGGCGCCCCGCATAGGTACTGCCGAAAAGCTGCTTCAAGGCCAGAACTTCCACGGTGCATTTCCGCTCTGCCAGAGTTCTTCCAGCTTTACCCGGTCGCGAAGGGTGTCCATCGGTTGCCAAAACCCATAGTGCGTATATGCCGAAAGCTGGCCATCATGTGCAAGAGCTTCCAAGGGCTCGCGTTCCCAGATCGTGGTGTCGTCCTCGATATATCGCATGACGCCGGGTTCCAGCACGAAAGAATCCACCGTTGATCCATGACCCATCGCCCTGCGGTTTCTCCTCGAATCGCGTGATGCGGTGATCTTCGATATCCAGTGCGCCAAAACGGCCTGGTGGCTGCACAGCGCAAACTGTCGCCAGTGTGCCTCTAGACGAGTGAAACTCGCGTAGCGCTCGGATATCCACGTCTGCCAAGCCGTCGCCATAGGTAAAGCAGAATGGCTCGTTGTCGAGATAACGCTCCACGCGCTTCAGTCTTCCGCCCGTCTGGGTCAGATCACCGGTGTCTACCAGGGTCACGCGCCAGGGCTCTGCGTGTTGGTGATGGACCTCCATACGATTGTTCGACAGGTCGAACGTGACGTCGGATGTGTGCAGAAAGTAGTTGGCGAAGTACTCCTTCACCATATAACCCTTGTAGCCCAGGCAGATGATGAAGTCGTTGATGCCGTAGTGGGAGTAGATCTTCAGGATGTGCCACAGCACCGGCTTGCCGCCGATGTCGATCATCGGCTTGGGCCGGACGGTCGTTTCTTCGCTGATTCGGGTGCCAAGTCCACCTGCGAGGATTACTGCTTTCATTGGTTCCTCATCGGATATGCAAAGTCTCGTGAGACGGATCCAAAGAATATCTGAGTCATAAGGAAGTGAAACGAGCGGTATCTGTGACCGGCTACATGCGGAATAGTGTGGGCGATCGTTCATGACTTGTCCAAGAGTGCATGGAGCTCGCTGGACGCTGCCATTCAGACTCCCACCGACATTCAGTTTCTCCAGCTGCTCGAGCTGATCATGGGCTTCGGACCTCTTTTTCCTGAGCGGCCAGCATCCGTATCAAAGTGATGCGGTACGCGGATTCGTCGGGCGCTGTATGGAGTCGCCTCAACCGCCATTCTTTCACCCAACGCGTGGTCTCCCAATACGTTCCAGGCGAAAGTCACCGTACATGGCTAGTAGTCTAGCGCTGGGCGGCGGATGGGATAAGGCTGCAAGGTAGGCCTCTGTCATGCGTTCCTTCGGGAGTTGACAACGCCCATCACGTTCACACAAGGTAAGTGCACCTAGCGCACTTTCATCCTGAACCGCCGGGTTTCGAGCCTTCCAACGTCGCGAGTCATGGTGTCCCACCATCGGTCTTTTAGCGGTAGGCTCATGCGCGAGTTCATCAAGATAAGGGCTTGCTGCGGAAGAATGGACGACTTCGGCATGCCAGCTGCCGCTTCAAGAGGCGCGTACGCGAGTTGAGTGAACGGCGAATGTCGGTCGTAGCGTGAAAGATGATGTACGTACGACCCAGTTCGTACTGTGCACGGGGTGAAGACGGTGCTCTAGCGACCTGTTCACTGGCTAATCGCAGGGGATCCCCCCAACTAGTCGCCGTCATTGTTGTAAGTGTTGTCCAGAGTAACAGTAGGCCGCCAATAATACTCGCCCCGGCAGAGCGGGGTGGGTATGGGTTCCCTGCGCCACTAGAGCACGTAGAGTGGCACAACTGTTAGCAGCAGACCAAAGCTTGCAAAGTAGTTGCGGTGTTCGTAGATCAATTCCAGTGGCAGAACCGTGGCAGTGAGTAGGTGGCAGCCGAGAAATAGGGCAATACCGAGCGCGGCCAGTGGGCGGTCGCGAGCGAATCCTAGATCGCAAGTATTACGAGAGCCGGCATAGCGAGATGCAGCCAGCCAACGTCGTCCAGGGCGACAGCCAGCCCCGTCGAGATTGAAAAGTCGTCATGATAGAACGATAGAGCTGATGGAGTCGGCAACAAGGTCCAGCCCATATAGTCGACAACGACCCGCAGCTCACTGAGAAGGCGTGTCCCCAGCGTGAAATCGCGAGACGCCCAGGTCTCGGGCCTTAGAAGACCCGGTAGCAACTTCGCCAGCCCTAGGGCCATCGGAAACACGAGTACAAACAAGAATAGGGCGATGATGCGACGATCGATCTTGCTGTCGGTCGTCGGGGCACGTTCTTCTTCGCTCTTGGCAGGTTTGGCAAAGTGAAAAAGCGTCCATTCGATCAGCAGCGCATAGAATGGAAGCATCACGGCAGTCTCCTTCGCCAATATCCCTATAGCTGTCGGAACGGTGACGCTGGCGATGCAAAGAAGAAATGCGGGTGTAGCGGAGAAACTGCCCCTTGTTTCCTGCTGTTCGACTACTGTGACTACCCGTGGTCCGGCAAGCATCCGGCGTCTTCCAACTACGTAGCCGATCAGCCCAAGCAGGACGAATGCATTCGCCATGCTCTCCATACGCTGAACCACATATAGTACCGCTGTCAGATTGATCGGTAGAAGCATCGATGCTGCAGCGATGAAAGCGGCCAGGATCGCATTGTTTCGCTGCTGATGAACTGTACCGGAGGAGAGCGCGGTGACGTTTGGTCTGCTTCCCGGCTTTGCCACGGAATACAGAAGAAGCCGTGCGAGTATGAACACGAGAAAGCCGTTCAGAAGGTGTATGACCAAGTTGGTCAATTTCATCCAGAACGGGTCGAGTCCGGTAGCGAGATAGTTGATTGCGAAACTCATGGATGCCAGCGGACGCTTGAAGTCGCTAGCGGGAGAAGCGAGTGCTGCTCGTGCCAGCGACGGGATGTTGACCTCGGTCGGCTGCACACCTTTGTTCTCGACGATATTTGGAAAATCGTCGAACAAGAATCCACCGGATAGCCCCGGTGCGTAAGTCAGTGAGGTCGTTGCGAATGCCACGAGCAAGAGCAGCCAACCTAGCAAATCGGGCCGGAAGAAAAGCCTGATGGGATATGGGATTCATTTGGCGTGGGTCATTTCAGCTTCGAGTCTTTGATCAGTGTAGCTCTTAGATGGAGCCGTTCCTTTTCCCAGTATCCCTGGCCATCGAGAATCCAGGCATGGATGCGAGGCATGCCAATGCAGGCGTCGCTTGCTCGCTCTGTACAGACTGGAAGTGCTCAAGATGGGCCAATCCTTGCTCTGGAAATCCGGCGGAGCCCAGTAACGATGCCTGCCGTAACGCTGCCGTCTCGCGGATCTGTTGGTCTAGAGCCATATTGAACGCGTAAAGGGCGGCGTCACCCTTTCCCTCAGCGAGTGCAACCCGCCCACGAAGATAGTACAGGTCCTGGCGGCGCCCCGGTTCTTCCATCAGCCTTGGATTTTTCTGTGCGGCGTCTAGCAACGATTCAATCGTTGCTAGATCCGCTTGTGGACAGGGTGGGTGGCTGGACCCTTCAATGGCACGCTCAAACCAGGTTGTTAGTAGGCTCCCCGGATCACGGGCACTAGCTAGCGCAAGTCGCGATGCATCAATGGTTTTTTGGTCCATCATGTTCGCCTGACACTGGGCAGCGAATAGGTTAAGCGCTAGCTGTACTTCGGTTGGTGATTTCTGCAGAGCGAGTTCGAGGCGCGCGGCTGCCTGCACAGGATATCCCGCGCTCATTTCTGCTTGAGCGGCGCTGGCTTGTGCACGCGGAGAGCCAGGGTTTAGCGCGGCCCAGAGAAGTGCCTGATCCTTGGCATTGCCCCAAACGCCGGCCAGCACGAAAGTCATGGAACTCAGTCCAAGTATCAGGATTGCGGCGAAAAGGGCTTTCAATCTAATCGTTGTCTTCGCCGAGAGATTTCGGGATGCACCTAAATGTGTCGAGGGCGCCGCGATCTCTCTTTTGGGCGCAACGGGTATGTCGCATAGCCACAATGCCAGAGGCCAGAACATCAAGATCGCAGGGAGATAATTGCGGTGCTCGAAGTAAAGTTCCAGGGCGATCGTGGAGGACTCTAGTGACTGGCCGACAAAGTAAAACAGCACAGCCATAGACAACACTGCAAGATGCCGGCGCGAAAGGCAAGCCCATCCGATCAGTCCGGCCACGGCGAGCAATGAGGGCAAAGTAGACCACGGCGACCAGAGTGTTAGCGATGGCTGGATGTGGTCGTTGAAAAGTCCTGGTGTGTAGGGCCTCGGTAGCCACAGGAGCCGGAGATAGTCCATGAGGATGCGTGGCTCAGTCAGCAGCCTTTGGCCCAGCGTCCACGGTCGAATGGTCGACGCGCCGTGTGTAATGCCGTTCCAGCCTTGGTAGATCAGATAAATAGCGATGAGTGCAGCAGGCAAGCACATCAGGATGAATGCGACTGACTTGTAGCGTGGGGCAAAGGCTTTAGTTGCGTATGGCATCTTTCTTCGACGCCAGGTACTTGAGCACGAAACAACGTGAGCTCGATCGACAATGCGAGTGCTGGAAGCAGTATGCCGTTGGCCTTGCTGAGTGTTGCAAGGAAAGTGCAGCCCGCAAGTCCCAGAACGAGCCATGTCACTCCAGTGGTCGTCTTACCTTGCTGCAGCGCGTTTCTTCCGCGAAGCCAGAGCAATAAGCCGATCAGTGTGAATGTTGTTGGTAGCATCGCCTCGCGTTGAACGATGTACAGGGTCGTAGAAACGAATAGAGGATGTAGCAGCCAAAGACGCTCCGAGTACGGCTGCCATATCAATGCGCCGTTGAAAGCCGAGTGTCGGTTCTCGCGTTGCTAGGGGTAGTGCCCTGCCCAAGCCCTGCAGTAAGAAAGTGAGAAGTACTCCGTTGAGCAGGTGAAGCAAAAGGCCTGTTCGCTTGAACGGATAGGGATCGGCTGGCCAGTTGCGCGCGTCGATTAGGAAGCTAAGGAGCGCAAGGGGCCTTCCAGTCGGATCGGCGGTGCCTGAAGTAATATAGCGCCAGAAAGCCGGCCAGTTGTCGATGGGTCCTGAATCGCCCAGGGAGGGGAGGTTGGCAAAATCGTCGAACAGAAAGCTGCCATGTAAGCCTGGCGTGTAGACGAGAACAGTCAACGCAAGCGAGCAGATCAACGCCAGCAGGAGAGGAAGTTGAAGTGGGCGCATTGATTCCCTAAAAAAGAAAGGCCGCCCAAGGCGGCCTTTCCCGATCATCGGATACCAGTAGATTACTGGCGGCAGGCGGTCGGCAGATAGTTCGGGGCAACCGTGGTGCCAGCAGTGGACGTGCAGCTGAACGACGTTGAGCCGGCATGGGTAACTGCGGACAGTACGAGAAAGAGGCCCTTGATCTTGGCGTTTGCCGAATTGCCGTATGTGACAGTAATCTTGCCACGAGATGTGCCGACGTTCACGTCGCTGACGTACTTACCATTGATCAGGTCAGAAGTGGCGAGGCCGGCGGAGAGGTTGGAGCCCGGAAACGCGCCAGTATTCGAGTAGTACTCAGCGATGGCGGTTTTCGATCCGTCGGCCAAGCTCATGCCCTCAGTGACCTGCGAGCGGACCACGTAGTCCTGATAGGCCGGGATAGCAATGGCGGCGAGGATGGCGATGATCGCGACGACGATCATCAGTTCGATGAGGGTAAAGCCTTTCTGGACGTTCTTCATGATGGTTCCTAGAGTTTTGAGTTAGCTAACCGCGTAGTGCCCCCTGAGCCCCAGTCCCGATTCCCCCTGAGGGATCGGTCCCCATGCTGCGGTCAGGAACAACCAGGAAGCCCGCAAAAGTTGAAGCATCTTGTATGCCACGACTGGTGCCAGCGTATTTGCTCATGACGACGGGTAGGCGAATTGTGCATACGGTCACGAAAGTCTGCAAGCGCAGCATTTCTTTGATCGATAGGCCCCTGGGCTCAGGGAAATCAGGAGTGTAAGCAGGTGTCGCAGTGCGTCAACTAGTGACGTTATTTGTCAATTTTGATTGCCGCGCTTTCCTGCCAACGTCAGGTAAGTTCAGCAACTGCAACATGATTCTGGGGGCGACGAAGGGAAGGCCTGCTTGATAAGTCGGTAGGCCCTCAACCAAAGCACCCGGTGGTTTGCTTTGCCCATTCTATTGACGGCAAACTGTCGGTAGGTAGCGATGATCGATGGTGCTGGGGGTGCATGACCAAGCGATGCTGCCGGCATGTGTAATCGGAGACAAGACCAGGTTTTGTGTACTGATTGCCTGGTTGGCATGCGTGCCGCTGAACTGGACGATGATCTGTCCACCGGAGACGTCTACTTGGGAAACATAACGCCCGTTGATAGAGTTCTTATCCGCCAAACCAGCTGACGCGTTGCTGGGCGGAAACTCGCCCGTATTGGATACATAGTCCCAAATAGCTGCTTTCGCTCCCGTCGAAAGGCTGACACCTTCGGTAACCTGCGCACGGATGACATAGTCCTGATACGCAGGAATAGCGATGGCCGCGAGAATCGCGATGATCGCGACGACGATCATCAATTCGATCAATGTAAAGCCTCGCGTAAGGCGCGCACGTGACATGACTGGAACTCCCCTGAGTGATGGGCACGAGCCAAAGCATGCTTCGTACCAACGCCCGGGCCAATGCTGAAAGCCATGCACTTCACATTGTTCGAGGGACTACCGGAGTTTGGTGAGCTGGCGGCGCTCCGCAAGCCAGGTTGTGATCCGCCAAAGCGCGAATGCGGCTAGTAACAATTCAAAGCCGCGAAAGGGGATGGAGTACCTGGGTTCGGCCTGAAGGATCGAATAAATCAGCGTCACGTAGAGTGCGAGAGCGCCGTTCCAATGGCGATCGACGGAGTGGATTTGCCTCGCCAAAAGCCAGGATTCCGCCGCATAGCGCCAGAATCATAAGCAGAGGATTGACGGCTCGGGAAAGGGATGTCAGCGCGCGTAACAGTGGCAGTTCATTGAAAGGGGAGTGCGCGGTGGGATACACGTAGATGTCACCCTGTCCCATACGAATGCTCCAGCTCCCACAGCAGCGCGGGTTTGCTTAGGTACCAGCCGAGATAGTGCAGCGGCCTCGCACGAATCCGATCGGCGATCAGCGCCCATGCCCGTTAGAGGATCCTGATGTAGTACGTCGTACTCGTTTTGGATAGCCTGCATGGTCCGTGCACCTTCCGGATCTCCCATGACGGATTGGATATAGCCAGAGTGGTAATCGGACCAGGATCCCTGGACGAAATTTAGCGATGCGCTCCGCCTACGAGGAGTCGCCTGGCGGAAGTTGAGAATTGCGAAAGCCCCCAGCCATCGGGAGCGCGAGGGCTGCGATCGTTAGTGCAAAAAGCACCTGTTTGTTAGCGATTCCCCGGGCGAGAAGGGCTAGACAGCGAGAATTGGTATGAACGGAATAAGAACCGCATTGGTCAGCGCAGCTGCGCCACAAACCAGTCCGGACAACACCGTCCAATATGGTGTTCGCGAATTCTTCGAGTGTACTGGCAAGAAGGAAAAACCCCAGGGCGCAGAGGAAGCCGAACAACGTCTCACTGAAAGAAAGCTCGTCATGGTGACGCTATGTGGCCAAATAGCCATGACCACGCCCGCGAAGATCAACCAGCGGTCGGGGAGCCAGCGTCGTCCCGTACTCATCAATAGAACGACGGTGCACGAACCAAGCAGTGCCTGGATCATCAACACAGCCGGATACCAGGTATCGAATTCGCCAAGCCCATTTCAGGCAGATGGCGAGAAGGGATAGCCAGGATCACGAAAGCTGTCACTTGTCGCAATGAGGCTGTCTGGTAGAGCCTTGGAGAAGACTCCGTGATGCGCCAGGTTCCAGGCGTATGAGGTAGTACTCAATCGCGTCCCCACGAATGGGGTTGTAAACCATGGCGGTAGCTACGTAGTACCAGCGTAGGCCGAACGCGAGCAACCCTATAAGTATCAAGGCTATAGCCCAGCGCCATCGCGAAAGTTGGTCGGTTCTGGTGCTCATGCAAGTCCGATCTTGTTGAACCACGCCATTTTGATTCCCCCCACAGAGCGAGCGAACATACGTGGCTGCAGGGAATTTTGCGAGCCTCATCGTCTGTCGGAACCTTGCCTCCGGGGCAAAGCTGGGTTGTCTGGCTTGACTTCAGTGGCTTTCAACTACGATCGCCGCAGCTGCACGGAATACTTCCGCTGAGAAGAGGGCGCAAAAGGCTTGCGTGCAGGGTTCCTGCCTCTTACCGTCAGCTCTTCGAAGCACCCACAGGGAGAATCCACATGAAGCCCTTGTTCGCCGCACTGGCCCTGGCGCTGGCGGTTGGCCCCGTCTGGGCCGCGGATGCCGATAAGGCTGCGCCGCACCCGTTTACTATCCGCGACCTGGTCATGATGGATCGGGTGGGGGAGCCGCAGTTGTCGCCGGATGGGCGGTATGCGCTCTATACCGTGCGGGCGACCGATTACGCCGCCAACAAGGGCGTGACCTCGATCTATGCGCTGGACCTGGACAAGGGCGGCAAGCCGGTCGAGCTGGTGGGCAAGGGGTCCTCGCCGCGTTGGGCGCCGGATGGGTCGGCTGTCTATTACGTGGCGCCGAAGGATGGCGTCGCCCAGCTGTGGCGCACCAAGCTTGGCACGGGCCAGACGGGGCATGAGCTTTCCCCTGCCGGGGCAGCGGTGCAGGTCACCAGTGCGCCGCTGGATGTCGATGCCTACAAGCTGTCGCCGGATGGCAAGCGGGTGTTGCTGAGCTTTGCGGTGTTCACCGACTGCCCGGACCTGGCCTGCACCAAGGAGCGGCTGGACGGCCGGGACAAGGACAAGTCGACCGGTACGGTCTACGACAAGCTCTTTGTCCGGCATTGGGATACCTGGGCCGATGGTCGTCGCGCGCAGCTCTTCGTCGCCAACCTTGGCGATGGCGCGGTGGCCGAGCCGACCCTGCTGAGCCGTGGGATCGATGGCGACGTGCCGAGCAAGCCGTATGGCGACGACACCGAGTTCGGCTTCTCGCCGGATAGCGCCACGGTCTATTTCGATGCGCGTATCGCCGGCAAGACCGAGCCGTGGTCGACCAACTTCGACGTCTATAGCGTGCCGGCCGATGGCTCGGCCTCGCCGAAGAACCTGACCGCCGATAACCTGGCCTGGGATGCCTATCCGGCGGCTTCGCCGGATGGCAAGACGCTTTACTACCTGGCGATGAAGGAGCCGGCTTCCGAGGCCGATCGCTTCCGCATCATGGCCCTGGACCTCGGTACCGGCTACGTCGCGCGAAGTGGCGCCGGACTGGGATCGCTCGCCGGGCGGCCTGCAGGTATCGGCCGATGGCAAGTCGCTATACGTGACCACCGACGACAATGGCCAGCATCCGCTGTTCGCGGTCGATGTCGCCAGCGGCAAGGTCACTACCCTGGTCACCGACGGCACGGTCAGCGCCTTCGATGCCGGCAAGTCGCGGATCCTGCTGGCGCGCGATGACCTGAAGCGTCCTGCCGATCTGTATACGGCGGACCTCAAGGGCAAGAGCCTGAAGCAGGTCACGCACTACAACGCCAACCGCATCAAGAGTGCGCAGACCGGCGACTTCGAGTTCTTCACCTTCAAGGGCTGGAACAACGAAACCGTGCAGGGCTATGTGGTCAAGCCGGTCGGTTACAAGCGCGGCAAGAAGTATCCGGTGGCCTTCATCATCCATGGTGGCCCGCAGGGCTCGATGGCCAACGGCTGGAGCTATCGCTGGAATGCGCAGACCTATGCGGGGCAGGGCTTCGCCGTGGTCACCGTGAACTTCCATGGTTCGACCGGCTACGGTCAGGCGTTCACCGAATCCATCTCGGGCGACTGGGGTGGCAAGCCGCTGGAAGATCTGAAGGCGGGTTGGTCCGCTGCGCTCGGCAAGTACAGCTTCCTCGATGGCGACCGCGCCTGCGCGCTCGGCGCCAGCTATGGCGGCTACATGGTCTATTGGATGGCCGGCGTGTGGAACGGGCCGTGGAAGTGCATGGTCGACCACGACGGCGTGTTCGATGCGCGTGCGATGTACTACGACACCGAAGAGCTCTGGTTCGAAGAGAAAGAGAACGGCGGCACGCAGTACGAGCACCCGGAAAACTACGAGAAGTTCAACCCGATCAACCACGTCAAGGATTGGCGCGTGCCGATGCTGGTCGTGCATTCGGGCAAGGATTTCCGCATTCCCGAGACGCAGGGGCTTGGTGCGTTCACGGCGCTGCAGCGTCGCGGTATTCCGAGCAAGCTGTTGCACTTCCCGGACGAGAACCACTGGGTGCTGAAGCCGCAGAACAGCGTGCAGTGGCATGAGACGGTGAATGCGTGGTTGAAGGAATGGATTGGGCCTGAGGCTGGCAAGTGATCGAAGAAAAACGGCCCATCGGGCCGTTTTTTTTTGCTCATCATTCCTCGAGGTCTAGAATTCATTGATGCAGTGACGACTGGCATTTCTTCCAGGTTTTGTGTGCTTCGCACGTGTTCGTCACTGGATTCCAGCCTTCGCTGGAATGACGGTGAGGAGATTGGATGTGGCTGGCAAGACTGGACCGGCTGCCCCGGAAAGGGCATGATTTGCCGGCTTTCGTAAAAGGCGGAAGCCCGGGCGTGGAACCTCGGAATTCAAAATTAAGTGAAAGGAAGCTTCGGGCTTTCCTTCGTCGTTTTCGTGCACCTGCGATTTGCGGCGGACGTGCTGGGCAGACTTCGGTCTGGCCGGTTCTTTTTCGCTTAGTTTTGTTCCGGTTTCCACCTCGGCACGTCCGCCACCCCACGTTCGCGTGGGGTGGCCTTGCTCACGGAACGAGGGAAACCATGTCTGCATGTGCCGGGCCTTCCGACGCCCATTTGCGTGCGAGCCAGTTGATTGGCTTGATCGCACATATCTTTTCCGAGCTTGAAAGCGATGTCGATGCCTGCCTTCAGGCGATGGCGGGGGAGTCGTTCACTACGCGACGGATGCTTCGTGGGCTCAGCTTTGCGAGCAAGCTGGATAGCGTGCATGGGACGCTTGCTGAGCGTTATGCCGGCGATTGGGATCGGCTGGTGGCGCTGCATCGATGGCGGCGGCGGTTCGAGCGCTTTCGGGTGCGCCGGAATGCAGTGGTGCATGGGCTATGGGATGAGGGTAGCCAGACGATTGGTGGCAAGAGCCCGCCGGAGGATGGGCGTGTGCGGGTTCGCTTCAATGTGCATGAGTTGAGTTCGGAGCTGGATGCGTTGCGGCAGTTTCGTGCCGGAACGTTGCGGGATTGGCTTGGGGGTGAGGGGGTGTCTGCGGAGATCGCGGATTTGTAGGGCGCTGTTGTGTGTGCCCTGTGCTAATGACCTTTGGTGACGCACCTTCAGAGCTGGCTATCTTGCGGGTGTGGTCTCAAAGGAGCAGCACGCACATGTGCGCTCCTTACAGGATGCGTGCCACGTGGGGCGGTCTTTTCAGCTCGACCAGGAAAGTTGGTTTTTTGGCAATTTCCCGGTGGGGTCGAATACTCGCACGCGGTGCGGGCGACGTGCCGTCCATCGCCATAGCACTAAGTTGACGTGTTCGCGCTCGGCGCCCGAGGCGTAACTGGGGACCAGGATTCCGGCGGCTCCCGCTGCGATCAGTGTCTTAGCGATTTTCCAGGAAGGCGGCACGCGGCCCCGAATCTTCGCTTCGGTCGCCCAGTCGCATGCCATGTCAGCTTCGCTGATGAACTGGCGCTTGCGCTCGGCGGCATCCAACAGATCAACGATATCCTCGCAATCTATCTCGTACTCACAAAGAGTGACTGGTGCGATTCTTCCCGGCAGTCCCTGGCTTACCTCGTTCAGGGCACCTACCGGCGAAAGCGCGAGGTATAGGGCGGGAACCTTTGCGGGATTGAATCGTGCGCCATAGATGGCGGCACCGTCACCAGACAAGGGCGAGAAGGCCCAGCCTGGATCGTGAGCGCGGTAGGCGAGACCTTCATATCTCAAGCGAATCCACCCATGCTCAGGTGGTCGAGATATTCGCGGAGCGGGCCCGCCTGATTGTCTTTAACAAGCGCTTCTGCAGTACGACCGCCAAAGGCGGGGATGGGCTGCGCCCGGTACCAGGCCATGGCCTGGGTTTCGCCGCCTGCCCAACCCGTGATGCGTCCAAGGATCTCGAGCATCTCGCGCATGCGCGTCTGTGTCGCGGGCGACGCCAAGCGTTCCGGTCGGTACATCGTGTCCATGGCCATACCTAGCGTACCGGCAAGATTTTTCTTGCTGAAGCCAAGCCCGTCTGCGAGCCGGTCCATTTCTACGACGCCGCTGCGATTGGCGTATTTGCGCAGCAGGGCTGCGACTCCACCTGTCTGCAACGCTCCGGATGCTGCTGCCACCGCCTTTGGGGCAGAGCGTGCATTCGATTTCTTCTGCGCAACGGGTTTGCCCAATTTGCGAGCGGGCGCCCGCTTGGCGGTGTGCTTCACCGGTTCGGCGATCTCAGGGGGTTGTTTGAATGTCCGCACTTGCCAGATCTCCAGCCAGTTCTATATGGCCTTAAGTATGGCGTCTATATTCGCTTGTTTCAATGACTTACCGCACCCCGGCACTGACGCCACTTGATACCGGCCTGCGCCGGCATGACGAGCCCGGGTGAGATGTGGTGGAGAGTTTCGGCTCTACCTGTGGCTTACAGGCCGACTATCTCGGTTTGCAGGTTGCCGGTGTCGGGTTCGACGAGACCGAGCTTCAGCCCGCGACGATGACCGTCGCGCGCGGCCAGATACAGCTGGAGCGCCTTGCGGAGGATCTCGGCTTTGGTGCTTTCGCTCTCGGCGACGGCTTTGTCGATTTCGCGGTTCAGGTCATCGGATAGAACCACATTGAAACGTACGCCCATGGATACCTCCTTGTCATCGGCATGGGTCGTTTTTACGCTTTTTCTATGCATGATTCAAACCGTTGAGCGGAAGACCTGAACGTGGTCGTTAAGGTCGCGCGTTCTGAAAGGTTTCGGCCTAGGCCTTGGCCTCAATGTGGGTGGGCTATGGCTGGCGCGCGCGAGATTGGTCGCATCGCGCCGACGACTGTGATCGCCACTGGATCCCACCTGCGCTCACTGCTGTCCGGGGAAAATATCGAAGGAAGCCGATGCCGTGCTAGAGGGAGACTCGAAACCCCTCACCGTCGTCCTTGCGTAGGCAGGACGCCGGGAGCGAAGCGACCAAGAACAGCGAAGCTAACCCGAAGGGTGAGCGCCGCAGGCGCGAATCACCCAGTGGCCGCCCGCCTCATCGAGCGATAGCACTGGGGAAATAAGCGGTTTTGCAGGCTTGACGTTCTCAACTGGAGACTGAGCCCACTGGACCCCGGCCTGCCAAGCTGTGTCAAAACCCTGGAGGGTCCAGAAAGCTGGCTAATGTTTAACCATTTTTGCTCGTGACAGTCGCTTTCTGGGTCTCCCCATATCTACCGGCGACATAGAACGTCGCTGTCACGAGATCATCCTCGCGTTTTGACACGGCTTGCTGCGCCGGGGTGACGATCAAAAGCCCCGAGGCGTCACCTCACCGGCCATCCACGCTACCCAGTCGCCATCTGAGCTTCCTGTCCATTGAGCCTTATGCCGCAACGGATGGCCGTGAATGGCTCAGATTTTCCCCGGACAGCAGTGAGCCTGCGCTGGGATGACGATGAGGGAGCGGGGCCGGCTTTCGGCCTGCGAATGGGAAGGCGCGAGGGTGAATCAGAACCAGCGCGCGCGCTTCAGTCCGATGAAGATGCCGCCGACGATGAGGCCGACGAAGCAGATGATGGCGGGGTAGGCCCAGGGCTGGTTGAGTTCGGGCATGTGCACGAAGTTCATGCCGTACCAGCTGGTGATCAGGGTGGGCGCGGCGAGCATGGCGGCCCAGCCGGCGAGTTTTTTCATCACTTCGTTCTGGCCGAAGGTGACCAGGGACAGGTTGACGGTGATGGCGGCGGCGAGCATCTCGCGCATGGCGCTGATGGTTTCGTTGACGCGGAAGACGTGGTCGTAGATGTCGCGGAAGTAGGCGCGCAGGTCGTCGTGGATCAGGTGCGGGTGCATGCGCACCAGCTGGTTGATCACGTCCTGCAGCGGGGCGACGGCCATGCGCAGGGTCATCAGTTCGCGCTGCATGTCGTACAGGCGCTTGATGGTGCTGCGGTTGAAGGTTTCGGCGAAGATGTCGTTTTCCAGGTCGTGCAGTTCCTCACGGAAGTCGCGCACGATCGGCAGGAAGTTGTCGACGATGAAATCCAGTACGCCGTAGAGCGCATAGCTCGGGCCGTTGGACAGCAGTTCCGGGGCCTGCTCGCAGGAGCGGCGCGCCGGGGCGTACGACAGCGAGGCGCCGTGGCGCACGGTGATGAAGTAGCGGTGGCCGAGGAAGATCTGGGTTTCGCCGAAGGCGATATTGCCGCCGACCAGCTGGGCGGTCTGCACCACGATGAACAGCGAATCGCCGTAGGTTTCGATCTTGGTGCGCTGGTGCGCCTGCAGGGCGTCCTCGATGGCCAGGTCGTGCAGGTCGAATTCTTCCTGCAGTTTCAGCAGGAGGGGTTCGTCCGGCTCGTGCAGGCCGACCCAGACGAAGGTGTCCGGGTCCTTCAGTACATCGCTGATCGCATCGATGCTGATATCGCCGATGCGCTTGCCGTTGCTGTCGATAGGCGACGCAGTTGACGACCATGCCGTTGCCGATGGGCACGGCGGTCTCCTGGGTCTTTTCGGTGAGCTGGGTAGACATGCCCATCATCATGCCATGCCGATTGTGTAGGTACGACGACGCCAGAACAGGTACGTCAAGGCTTGCCCAGCCGGGCAGGGCGAGCAGGATCCAGGGCATATTCTGCTGGATGAAACCGGGCACCAGATGCAGCAGCAGGGAGAGCAGCGCGGCCCCGCCGAGGACGAGAACAAGGATCCGGGCGAAGCGGCTGGGCGCGGCGTCGCGGCGCAGGCGCCAGGCGGCCGGCAACAGCAGCCAGGCCAGTGGGTTGAACTGCAGCAGGTTGGCGTTGGCCCAGCCTGAATGATGGGCGGTGGCCGTCCAGATCAGGAGCATGGTCAGGCCGGCGACGCCCGCGAAGGCGAGGAAGATCGTGCCGGCTACGGCGGCCATCCAGCGCAGCCTGGCAACGTGCGCGGCCAGCAGCATGATCGCCGCGATGGCGATGCCGACGGCGAGCAGGGGCCAGCGAAGCTCGGGCGGTGCCGCCGGGGGCGGTTCGAGCCGGTTGTTGGCCAGGGTTTCGGTCTGCCGGACGAGGGCCTTCGAGCCGCCCAGGCCATCGTCGATCCGCATGGTCGCGACCTGCTCTTGCAGGATCATCGGCAAGAAGCTTTCCTGCCAGGCGTCCAGCGGCTGGTCGGCATACGGGCCGAGGCCGAGGTCCATGCCGAGCATCAGCCAGGGCGCGTTGCTCATCAGGCGCGCGGTCTGCTGGCGGTAGGTCATGCCGCCGGGTTGCTGGCTCGAGGTCTTTTTCAGTGCGCCGCCGATGGCGAGGTCGAGTGCGTCGCGCACGCGCGTTGAGCAGTTGTCGACGTAGTAGTCGTAGTAGTACTTCGCGTTCTCGGGGCGGATGTTCGTCAGCAGCGCGCTGCGCAGGCGATCGATCTGCGCCGGGTTGAGGTCAAGTACCTGGCGGGTGACCTGGCGTCCTTCGCCGGTGTAGAAGGCGACATCGGATTCGGTGGTTTCCGCGTCCATGCGATAGAGCATGCGGCCGCGCGCGAAGTTGAGCATGAAGCCTTTTTCGTCGAAGTCGAAGACGCCCCAGTTGAAGGCGATGGCTTCGCCGCCGACCGTGTCGCGCAGCTCGATGGCGTTGTGGCCGAAGCGCTCCCAGTAGATCGCACCGGGGCCGAAGCTCAACAGGGAGACCTGGATGTTGGCGGCGGGGGCGGTGACGATGTCGGCGTTGGCCTGGAGGGCGAAGGCGAGCATCAGGAGGATTAGCCAGCGGAGTCGGCGCATCGTGGTCTTTTTTAGTCAGTGTGCTTCGCACGGTGCTTTCACTGGATCCCAGCCTTCGCTGGGATGACGAAGTAGGAAGGTTTTTTCACCGTCATCCCAGCGAAGGCTGGGATCCAGTCGGGATACTAGCGCGCGGAGCGCGCTCCTTACTCTTTCTCGACCCGCGTCACGCGAAACTGCTGTACGCGGCGGTCGTCCGCTTCGGTGACGTGGAAGCGGAAGCCGGCCACGTCGATCGTTTCGCCGACTTCGGGCAGGTGGCCGAATTCGGAGGTGACCATGCCGCCGATCGTGTCGAATTCTTCATCGGAGAAACGCGCGCCGGTCTCCTCGTTGAAGTCGGCGATCTCGGTCAGGGCGCTGACGGCGAAGCCGCCCTCGGCCAGGGTCGACATCAGCACCGGGTCTTCCTCGTCGTCGTGCTCGTCGTCGATCTCGCCAACGATCTGCTCGAGCACGTCCTCGATGGTGATCAGGCCGGCGACGCCGCCGTACTCGTCCACCACCAGGGCCATGTGGTTGCGGCTCAGGCGAAACTCGGCGAGCAGCACGTTCAGGCGCATCGATTCGGGAATCAGCACGGCGGGACGGAGCAGGCCGCGGATATTGCTGTCGGTGCCATTGCCGAAGTACTTCAGCAGGTCCTTGGCGAGCAGGATGCCGAGGATCTCGTCCTTGTCATCGCCATGCACCGGAAAGCGCGAATGGCCGGATTCGACGACGATGGGGAGAATATCGTGGACGCTCGCATCGCCGGGAAGCATGACGATCTGGGCGCGGGGCACCATGACATCGTCGACGCTCAGTTCGGTGACCTTGATCGCACCCTCGAGCATGGTCAGGGTGTCGTTGGCGAGCAGGCCGTTGGCCCGTGCCGTGCGCAGTTCCTCGATCAGTTCGTCGCGGTTGCGTGGCTCGCCGGAAAACATATGGCCCAATCGATCCCACCAGGAACGGTGGGTGGGGCCGCTGGTACTGCCAGGGTCCTCGTTCATTACTCTTGTTGACACTGCCCTACAGGGCGGGATTGGCAGTCTAGCGGAAATCGTATGACGGTTCAGGACACGGAGCCCCGTCATTCCTGCCGTGAAGTGAGGCCCCGGGCTTTTGATCGTCGCCCCGGCGCAGGCCGGGGCCCAGTGGGCTCAGTGTCCGGTCGATAGCATGGAGCCAGCAAAGACTTTATTTCCCGAGTGCGATCGCTCAATGAGGGTGGCGGCCACTGGGCCCCTGCCTGCGCAGGGGCGACGGTGAGGGGTTTCGAATGCCTCGCCAGGACCGTGTCGGCGTCCTCCGGTCAGGCAGCGGGCCTGCGCCGGGATGACGGTGAGGTATGGCTGAGCCGCGACGGTAACCAGGGGCCTTAATAAGGGTCCGGGATGCCCAGACCCGCCAGGATCCGGGTTTCCAGCGCCTCCATCCGTACCGCCTCGGCCTCGACGATATGGTCGTGGCCGAGCAGGTGAAGCACCCCGTGGACGGTCATATGGGCCCAGTGATGGGCCGCGGGCTTGCCCTGTTCGGCGGCCTCGCGGGCCACCACCGGGGCGCAGATCACCAGGTCGCCGATCAGCGGCAGGTCGATCCCGGGGGGCAATTCGGCCGGGAAGGACAGCACATTGGTGGCGTAGTCCTTGCCGCGGTACTGGGCGTTCAGGGACCGGCCCTCGTCGGTATCGACGATGCGGATGGCCAGCTCCGCCGGCTTGCGGCGGCGGGCGCCGCGCAGGGCGGCCTCGACCCAGCGGCGGAAGCTGGCGGTCGCCGGCAGTCCCTTGCGTGGCAAGGCATAGCCGACGGCCAGGTCCAGCTGGATCATTTATGTTCCTCGGAGGCGTGTTCGAAGGCCTCGTAGGCGCGCACGATCTTGGCCACCAGCGGGTGGCGGACCACGTCGCGGGAGGTGAAGAAGGTGAAGCTGATGCCTTCGACCCCGCGCAGTACTTCGATCGCGTGGCGCAGGCCCGAGCGGATATTGCGCGGCAGGTCGACCTGGGAGACGTCGCCGGTGATCACCGCCACCGAGCCGAAGCCGATGCGGGTCAGGAACATCTTCATCTGCTCGACCGTGGTGTTCTGCGCCTCGTCGAGGATCACGTACGAATCGTTGAGCGTGCGGCCGCGCATATAGGCCAGCGGGGCGATCTCGATCACGTTGCGCTCGATCAGCTTGGCGACTTTCTCGAAGCCGAGCATCTCGTACAGCGCGTCGTACAGCGGGCGCAGGTACGGATCGATCTTCTGGCTGAGGTCGCCGGGCAGGAAGCCGAGCTTCTCGCCGGCCTCGACCGCCGGACGCACCAGCAGCACGCGCTGCACGCGGTTGCTTTCCAGCGCCTCGACCGCGCTGGCGACGGCGAGATAGGTCTTGCCGGTGCCGGCCGGGCCGACGCCGAAGCTGATGTCGTGGGTGGTAATCGCGTGCAGGTAGCGCGCCTGGTTCGGGCCGCGGCCCTTGATCACGCCGCGCTTGACCTTGATCGACACGTCCTGCGCGGACTCGGCGGCCTGGTCGTTGAGTGCGTCGATGCCCGATTCGGCGAGGTAGAGGTTCACCCGCGCGCCGGTCAGCGATTCGTTCTCGGTCGCCTGGTACAGCGCGCGCAGCACCTTCTCGGCGGCACGCGCCACCGACTCTTCCGCGATCACGCGGAACAGGTTGCCACGATGGTCGATCTCCACGCCGAGGCGTAGTTCGATCTGTCGGATGTGTTCGTCGAAGGGGCCGCAGAGGTTGGCGAGTCGCGCGTTGTCTTCCGGGTCCAGGGAGAAATCGCGCTGGGTAAGTCCGTCGGTCATCGGTTATCCGAATGGGGGCTGTCCGAATGGAGAGCTAGGCGGCTACGTCATCGGTGAGGGTGAGGCGACCACGCAGCGAGTTGCTCATGGCCTCGGTGATGGTCACGTCGACGAACTGGCCGATCATGCGCGGATGGCCGACGAAATTGACGTAACGCATGTTCTCGGTGCGCCCGCTGAGCTCGTTCGGATCCCGGCGGCTGGGCTTTTCCACCAGCACGCGCTGCACCGTGCCGACCATGGCTTCGTTGATCTTCTTCGCGTTGGCGTTGAGCACGGCCTGCAGGCGATGCAGACGCGCATTCTTGACCTCGGCCGGGGTCTCGTCGGCAAGGTTGGCCGCCGGCGTGCCGGGGCGCGAGGAGAAGACGAAGGAAAAGCTCTGGTCGAAGCCGACATCGTCGATCAGCTTCATGGTCTTTTCGAAATCTTCGTCGGTCTCGCCGGGGAAGCCGACGATAAAGTCCGAGGACACGCAGATATCCGGGCGCACCGCGCGCAGCTTGCGGATGCGCTGCTTGAATTCGAGCGCGGTGTAGCCGCGCTTCATCGCCGCGAGGATGCGGTCCGAGCCTGCCTGCACCGGCAGGTGCAGGTAATTGGCCAGCTGCGGCACGCTCGCGTACGCCTCGATCAGCGAGTCGGAAAATTCCAGGGGATGCGAGGTGGTGAAACGGATGCGGCCGATGCCGTCGATCTGCGCGATGGCGTGGATCAGCACGGCCAGGTCGGCGATGCCGCCGTCGTGGGTCGGTCCGCGATACGCGTTGACGTTCTGGCCCAGCAGGTTGACCTCGCGCACGCCCTGCGCGGCAAGCTGGGCAACCTCGACGAGCACGTCGTCGAAGGGGCGGCTGATTTCCTCGCCGCGGGTGTAGGGCACCACGCAGTAGGAGCAATACTTCGAGCAGCCTTCCATGATCGAAACGAAGGCGGTCGGGCCCTCGGCGCGCGGCTCGGGCAGCCGGTCGAACTTCTCGATCTCCGGGAAGCTGATGTCGACCTGCGGCTTGCCGGACTGGCGGCGCGCCTCGATCATCTCGGGCAGGCGGTGCAGGGTCTGCGGGCCGAACACCAGGTCCACGTACGGCGCGCGCTTGACCAGGGCCTCGCCTTCCTGCGAGGCGACGCAGCCGCCGACGCCGATCACCACGGACTCCTTGTGCTGCTTGAGCGCCTTCCAGCGGCCGAGCTGGCTGAAGACCTTTTCCTGGGCCTTCTCGCGGATCGAGCAGGTATTGATCAGGATGACATCGGCCTCGGACTCGTCGCTCGTCAATTCCAGCCCGTGCGATGCCTTGAGCACGTCGGCCATCTTGGCCGAGTCGTACTCGTTCATCTGGCAACCGTGGGTCTTGATGAAAAGCTTGCCGCTCATGAGCTTGGGGGTACCGGAAGGCGGGAGACGTCGAACCGCGCAGTTTACGCCGTGAAGGGGCTGGTAGCCAGCCGCGCAGCCCAGTGGATCAAGGACTTGAACGTCCCGGCCCGTCATTCCGGCTTGCGCCGGAATGACGGGCCGGGGTGGGGCAAAAGAAGACGTGAACCAGTTACTTGGCAGGTCTTTGGCCGCAGTGCACACTGCCGCCCATGTTGCCTGCCGTACGCCTTGGGGAAAGCGCCGGCTCACCCGCCTGTTGTTTCCCGTCGATACCGGTCCCTCGCTGGGCCGCGTACCTGTGCGTCCTGTTGCTCGGCCTGCTCGCCGGCCCGGCCTCGGCCGAGGCGCTGTACCGCTGCACGGGTATCAGCGGGGAAACCGTCTTCACCGGCCATACCGACGGCTACAAGGACTGCAAGAGGCTTGCGGGCAACCCGGTGAACACGATGAGCATGCCGAAGGCCGCCAAACCGGCGGCCCGGCCGGTGGTACCGAAGGTGGAAGCGTCGGTCACCACGACGGCCCGGGCCTTGCCGCCCCTGCCTCCCGTACCGGCCCCGGCGGCTCCCGCCCCGGTTCGCGGCAAGTGGGAATACCAGGAGAACCCCGCCGATACCGTGGCGGCCGCGCCCGCCGCGTCCAAAGTGCTTCGCGGCGCGGTCTACCGGGTGGTCAAGGCCGATGGTGGCGTGGAATACACCAATGTGCGGCCCGCCGGCGACAAGGGCCACGCGGTCACCATGCTCTTCAGCTATATCGCCACCTGCGCCGCCTGCGACCTGCGCTCGCCGATCAACTGGGACACGGTGCCGCTCAACCTCACCGCCTACGCCGACGTCATCCGCGCGGCCAGCACGGAATCGGGCGTGGACGAGGCCTTGCTACGCGCGATCATCCACGCCGAAAGCGCCTTCAATCCCCGCGCGCTGTCGATCAAGGGCGCGCAGGGCCTGATGCAGCTGATGCCCGGCACCGGCCGCGACATGGGCGTGATGGACGCCTTCGACGCCAACCAGAACATCCGCGGCGGCGCGCGTTACCTGGCCTTGCTGCTGAAGAGCTTCAACGGCGATGAGCGGCTTGCCGCCGCCGCGTACAACGCGGGGCAGGGCGCCGTGCAGCGCTACAACGGCGTGCCGCCGTACGCGGAAACGCAGGTTTATGTGGAGCGTGTGGGCCAGCTGCGCAAGCGGTATGGCACGTCGCTGCGCGGTGCGCCGCTGGCTTCGCGTAGCCCGTAAAAAAAGCGGGGTCAGAGTCATTTTTCACGGGCGAGCGATACAAGCAATGGGGTCAGAGTCATTTTCCGCTGGCGATTACTCGCTGAAACCGACTGTCGTCGGCGCGGAAAATGACTCTGACCCCATTTTTTGCCCGTGAAAAATGACTCTGACCCCTTATTTCTACCGGAACGCCGGCTGGCTAGCCTGCACCGACGTCGGCGGCCGCTGTGCCAGGGTCACGTTGGCGTGGAACGGTGCCCCGGCTCGCAGGCCAGAGACATCCACCGTGGTGCCAGGCTTCACCGCGGCCTCGCGGCGGCGCAGATCGGTCGGGTCGAGGATGTCCTGGCCGGCGATGCTGAGCAGCACGTCGCGGGGCTGCAGGCCGGCCTGGGCGGCGGGGCCGCCGGGGAAGACGTCGGTCAGCACCACGCCACGTGCGGCCGAGGGCAGGCCGCTGTCGGCCGAGATGCTGATCGTGCTGTAGTCGGCGCCCATCCAGCCGCGGACGACATGGCCGGTCTGCACGATCTGGTCGAGGACCTGCTTGGCGCTGGAGACGGGGATGGCGAAGCCGATGCCTTCGGCGCCGACCGCCTGGCCGATCAGCGCGGTATTGATCCCGACCAGTTCGCCATTGGCATTGACCAGGGCGCCGCCGGAATTGCCGAAATTGATCGCCGCGTCGGTCTGGATGAAGCTTTCCGGGCTGGACAGGTTCAACTGCCGGCCGATCGCGCTGACGATGCCCATGGTCACCGTCTGGCCGATGCCGAAGGGGTTGCCGATCGCCAGCACGACATCGCCGACGCGCGGCTTGCGCTGGGTTTCGGCGATATGGATGGCGGGCAGGTTGCTCGCGTCGACTTTAAGCACGGCCAGATCGGTCTCGTCGTCCGAGCCGACCACGTGCGCGCTGGCCACGCGGCCGTCGTAGAGCAGGACCTGGACGTCGTCGGCGCTGGCGATGACGTGGTTGTTGGTCAGTACATAGCCATCGCCGCTGACGATCACGCCGGAGCCGAGGTTCTGTTCCCTTTTCTTATAGGCAGGGCCCGAGGGCACGCTGAAGATGCGTTGCAGGACCGGGTCCGAATAGATCGTATGCGGCTGCTCGGTGACCAGTTTGTTGGCGTAAATATTTACTACCGAGGGTGCCGCCCGGGCCACCGCGTCGGCATAAGAGGCGGGCGCCTGGGCTGCCGGGGCGCTTTCCACGGGGGGCGTTTCGCTATGGGAAAGGCCCAGCCGGCTACGCAGTGTGCCGCCGCTGCCGGGCCAGAAAAGGCCGACCACGAAGGCCACGGCGAGTCCGAGGACGACGAAGCGGGCAATGAAGGCGAGCGTGCGGGCGGCATGTTTCATGAAAGCGGAAGTCGTCCTGGATCGTCGTCACGGCGCCAGCACGAGCCGTTGGTCGACTTGGGGTGACGTTCAGTTTTATTGTACGTCGCGAGGCCTGACGCTACACTAACGCGATTTTTGCGGGGTCCCAACCGGTCTCCTCGCATCTCAATGGCATAAGTTCCGGAGAGCCTGATGGCGAACGAAGTCGTCGATCACGGTCGCCGCCGATTCCTTACCGCAACCACAGCAGTGGTTGGCGGCGTTGGAGTGGTAGCGGCGGTCGTGCCTTTCATCAAGTCGTGGGAGCCAAGCGCGCGCGCTAAGGCTGCGGGTGCGCCGGTCACGGTCGACATCAGTGCGATCGAAGCCGGTCAGAAGGTCACGTTCGCGTGGCGCAGCCTGCCCGTGTTCGTGGTCAACCGGACCAAGGCCCAGCTCGACCAGCTGCCTGGCCTGGATCCGCGACTGCTCGATCCGAAGTCGACCAATGCCGACCAGCAGCCGAAGTACGCCCAGAACGACACCCGCTCGGTCAAACCCGAGTGGCTGGTCGTGATCGGCCTGTGCACGCACCTTGGTTGCGTTCCCGACTTCGTCCCGGACATCAAGCCCGAGCCGTTCGACGCGAACTGGAAAGGCGGTTTCTACTGCCCCTGCCACAAGTCGCGCTACGACCTGGCCGGCCGCGTGTTCAGCGGCGTGCCCGCGCCGAAGAACCTGCCGGTACCGCCGTACCACTTCGTCGACGACACGCACATCCAGATTGGCGTCGATCCGAAGGAGGCCGGCTAATGGCTAATGTATTCACCCGGGTCGGTGACTGGGTCAACGAGCGCGCTCCGAACATGGCGCCGATGTACCGCAAGCACATGACCGAGTACTACGCGCCGAAGAATTTCAATCTTTGGTACTACTTCGGCTCGCTGGCGATCCTGGTGCTGGTCAACCAGATCGTGACCGGCATCTTCCTCACCATGAACTACAAGACCAGTGCGCTCGAAGCGTTCAACTCGGTCGAGTACATCATGCGTGACGTGGAGTGGGGCTGGCTGATCCGCTACATGCACTCCACCGGCGCCTCGCTGTTCTTCGTCGTGGTGTTCATGCACATGTTCCGCGGCATCATGTACGGCTCGTACAAGAAGCCCCGCGAGCTGGTGTGGATCCTCGGCATGCTGATCTTCCTCGTGCTGATGGCCGAGGCGTTCATGGGCTACGTGCTGCCGTGGGGCAACATGTCGTTCTGGGGCGCGAAGGTGATCATCTCGCTGTTCGGCACCATCCCCTTCATCGGCGATGCGCTGGTGCAGTGGATCATGGGCGACTTCCTGCCCGCCGACGCCACGCTGAACCGCTTCTTCGCGCTGCACGTGATCGCGCTGCCGCTGGTCCTGCTGCTTCTTGTGGTGCTGCACCTTGCCGCGCTGCATGAAGTGGGCTCGAACAACCCGGACGGCGTCGAGATCAAGAAGGGTCCGAAGGGCAACCGCTGGGATGCGACCAAGCCTTCCGACGGCATTCCTTTCCACCCGTACTACACGGTGAAGGACCTGTTCGGCGTCGGCTTCTTCCTGATCATCGCCGCGTTCATCATCTTCTTCGCGCCGACCTTCGGTGGCTGGTTCCTGGAACACGACAACTTCATTCCGGCGAACAACCTGGTCACCCCGACCCACATCAAGCCGTCGTGGTACTTCACGCCGTTCTACGCGATCCTGCGCATGATCCCGTCCTATTTCGGCACGGCGATCTGGGGCGTGATCGGCATGTTCGGCTCGATCCTGCTGCTGGCCCTGCTGCCGTGGATCGACCGCGGCCAGGTGCGCTCGGTGCGCTACCGCGGCTTCGGCTTCAAGATCGGCCTGGCCGTGCTGGTCATCACCTTCCTCGCCCTGGGCGCGGTCGGTGCCGGCGTGACCGCCGAGGTGATCCCGGAGTGGTTCCCGAGCGCGGACGTCACGACCTGGGAAAACGCCTTCGGTCGCCTGATGACGCTCGGCTACTTCGGCTTCTTCGTATTCCTGTGGGTTTACACGCATTTCGGCTTCGAGAAGACCAAGCCGGTTCCGGAACGGGTGACGACGCATGATTAAGCGCTATTTTTCCTCGATCGCGCTGGCGTTTGGCCTGCTCGTCGGTTCGGCCTCGGCCCTGGCTGCCGAAGGCGGCCCGGAGCTTGCGAACCCCGGCACCAACCTCAGCGACACCGCGTCGCTGCAGCGTGGCGCCAAGCTGTTCTTCAACTACTGCGTCGGCTGCCACTCGCTGAAGTACGTGCGTTACTCGCGTATCGCCGAGGACCTGGGCCTGAGCGAAGAAGAGGTGATGAACAACCTCAACTTCACCGGCGCGAAGTTCGGCGAAACCATCGTCTCGCACATGCCCGAAGACGCGGCCAAGGGCTGGTTCGGCAAGGCACCGCCGGATCTCTCGCTGGAAGTGCGCGCCAAGGGTGCGGACTGGGTATATGCCTACCTGAACTCGTTCTACCTCGACCCGACGCGTCCGGTCGGCTGGAACAACACGGTGTTCCCGAACGCCTCGATGCCGTTCCCGTTGTGGGAATTGCAGGGTCTGCAGACCGCGGTGCATGGCCAGGCCAAGCCCGGCGAGGATGCCCCGGTCGAGAAGCTCGAGATCACCCAGGCAGGCCGGATGACGCCCGAGCAGTTCCGTGGCGCCACCCGTGACCTGACCGCGTTCCTCGAATATGCCGCCGAGCCCGCCGCATTGCAGCGCCAGTCCATGGGCGTCTGGGTGCTGCTGTTCCTCGCGGGCTTCACCTTCCTTGCCTGGATGCTCAAGCACGAATACTGGAAGGACGTGCATTAAGCACGTACATTGACGCGATGGGGCGGCGCAACGCCGCCCCAGTCGTTTCTGCGGTTGGTTGGGGAGGGGAGATCCACACCATGGTCCAGAACACCCGTTCGCGCACTGTGCTTACGCTTTATACGACTGCCGAAGACATCCAATGCCACCGCACGCGTCTCGTGCTTGCGGCCAAGGGCGTTACCTATGATCGCGTGACGATCGATCCGGCCAAGCCGCCGGCCGATCTGACCGACCTCAATCCGTATGGCACGGCGCCGACCCTGGTCGACCGCGACCTCGTGCTCTACGACACCGCCGTGGTCTGCGAATACCTCGACGAGCGTTATCCGCACCCGCCGTTGATGCCGATCGACCCGCTTTCGAGGGCACGGTTGCGGCTGGCCTGCGTCCGCATCGAGCTGGACTGGCTGCCCGAAGTCACCGCCATCCGTGCCGGGGGGCGCCCGGCCGACGCCGCGCGCAAACGTCTGCGCGAGCACCTGCTGTCCTCGCTGCCGCTGTTCAAGGCCTCGAAGTTCTTCCTGAATCCGGAGATGAGCCTGGCCGACTGCCTGGTCGCCCCGGTGATCTGGCGGCTTGGCCACCTGGGCGTGGACCTGGGGCGTGAAGGCAAGCCGATCGTCGACTATGGCGAGCGCCTGTTCCACAGCCAGGGCTTCGCACGCAGCCTCACGGCCGAGGAAAAGGCCATGCGGGATATCTGAATCCCGCCCCCAGCCCCGCCGGAGAGCCGTTTCCCGGCTCCGGCGAATCACATACACTTGGGCTTATGGCCAACGAAGAAAACTCCGGCATGACGTCCAATCGTCCGTACCTGCTACGGGCGATCTACGACTGGATCAGCGACAACGGCCTTACGCCCTATGTCCTGGTCGACGCCGCGCAGCCGGGGGTCAAGGTGCCGACGCACGTGATCAAGAATGGCCAGGTCGTGCTCAACCTGGCCATGCGCGCGGTGGCCAACCTCGACCTCGGCAATGAGCGCATTTCGTTCCAGGCGCGCTTTTCGGGCGTGAGCCAGGCGATCAGCATCCCGGTCGCCGCGGTGCTGGCGCTGTACGCCCAGGAAAACGGCCAGGGCATGATGTTCCCCGCGGACGAAGCCGATGCGCTGGCCTCCTCGGCCAGCATCGACGGCCCGGGCCCCAGCGCCGGCGAACCCGAACCGCCCACCAACGGCGACGACGACAACCGCCCCAAGCGCGGTGCGCCGCACCTGCGCGTCGTCAAGTAACACGACACCCTCACCGTCAACACCCCTCACCGGCGTCCAGCCTGCGCTGGGATGACGAGCAGAGCGAAGAGCAAAGCGCGCCGCCCACACCCCTCACCGTCATCCCGGCGCAGGCCGGGATCCAGTGGCGACCACCGACCACTGACGCCACTGGATGATTCGCGCCTTTGGCGCTCACCCTTCGGGCCGGCTTCGCCGTTCTTGGTCGCTACGCTCCCGGCGTCCAGCCTGCGCTGGGATGACGCTGAGGGGTAGTGATTGGGACGTGTCAGCCTTTGGCCGTATCCTCCCGACCTCGGCCAGCATCGATGGCCCGAACCGCCCACCAACGGCGACGACAACAACTGCCCCAAGCGCGGCGCGGCGCACGTGCGCGTCATCAAGTAGCACGACACCCTCACCGCCAACTCCCCCTCACCGTCATCCCGGCGCAGGCCGGGATCCAGTGAAAACACCGATCAGCCGGCTCTTGGTCTTTTGCACTCATCGAATCAGAGGCGCCTCGCGCAGTACCTCCACTGGATGATTCGCGCCTTTTGCGCTCACCCTTCGGGCCGGCTTCGCCGTTCTTGGTCGCTACGCTCCCGGCGTCCAGCCTGCGCTGGGATGACGATGAGGGGGTACTGATGGGGACGATGCAACTTTCGCCCGTTCGCGTACAACCGGACCTAGTGCAGCCGCGTGCCCCGCGGCCGCAACGGAATCACATTGCTTGCGGTGGGCGGCGCGGGCAAAGCGGCGGGCTCGTCGCTCGGCACGACGTTTTCAAGGCCACGCGTGTCGCGGGTCGGCAGGCTGAAGCCGGTCATCGCATCGCCGGCCATCCATAGCCGCGCGGACTGCCGGCTTTCGCCATCGCTGCTGACTTCGAAGCCGTAGCAGCGCTCGATCCGGCGACGCGTGCCGAAGCGACGCAGGTGCAAACCGCGCAGGCCGACGCTCTGGTCCAGCAGCTGGACGCCATGCCTTTCGCACAGGCGCCGTGCCTCCCGCGCGGCGACCTCGCGGGCGCGGGTCATCTTCAGCCAGATACCGACGACGGCACCGAGCAGAAGCAGCAGGAATAGGTCGGATAACGTGGCCATCGTTCTACTGTGCGGTCGAAGGCTCGTGGGGGCAAGGGCTAGTCGAGCTGCAGGCGCAACGAAAAATCGATCGCGCGGACATGCTTGGTCAGCGCACCGCTGGAGATGTAGTCGACGCCGGTTTCGGCGATCGCGCGGATCGTGTCCAGCTCGACGTTGCCGGACACTTCCAGCGACACGCGCCCGCCGGCGAAACCTACCGCCTCGACCAGGGCTTCGGGGCTGAAGTTGTCCAGCATGACGCGGTCGGCGCCGGCGTCGATCGCCTGGCCGAGTTCGTCCATGTTCTCCACTTCCACTTCCAGCAGCAGGTCCGGGTGGCTGGCGCGCCCGGCGCGCACCGCCTGGGCGATGCCGCCGGCGGCGACGATGTGGTTTTCCTTGACCAGGATCGCGTCGTAAAGGCCCACCCGGTGGTTGACCCCGCCACCGCAGCGCACGGCGTACTTCTGCGCCAGGCGCAGGCCGGGCAGGGTCTTGCGGGTGTCGAGCACGCGGGTCCGGGTGCCTTCGATGGCGCGCACGTAGGCCGCGGTCACCGTGGCCGTGGCGGACAGCAACTGCAGGAAATTCAGTGCCGAGCGTTCGGCGGTGACCAGGGCGCGGGCGTTGCCCTGCAGACGGCAGATGCGGCTGCCCGGCGCGATGCGATCGCCATCGACGGCCTGCCACTGGATGTCGACGGCGGGGTCGAGGCGACGAAAGCAGGCATCGAACCAGGCGGTGCCGGCGAGCACGGCGTCTTCGCGACAGGTAAGGACGGCCGTTGCGCGGGCGTCGGCCGGCAGCAGGTCGGCCGTGGCGTCGCCCGTGCCGATGTCCTCGGCAAAGGCGCGCGTCACATCGGCGTCAATAAGCCCGGCGCCCGGCATCGCCAGCCCGGAATCGGTTCGTTCGTTACGTGCCATCAGTCCGCCGCCGTCGGCTCCGTACCCGGCTGACGCAGGCGCTCGACGATGGCGTCCATCGCGCGATCGAACAGCAGGGTCGATTCGAGGATGCGTGCCGTACCGTTGGCGAAGCCGGCGGCGAGGCCGGGCATGCTGTGGTCGGCGACCTTCAGGCCGCGGCGGTTCACGAACAGGTAGCGACCGCTGATCGGGCTGATCCACGAGAGCTTGGCGCGCTCGCTGTTGCCCTCGGCATCGACGAACTCCAGCCACTGGCCGACCTTCAGCTCGGTGGCCTGGATCATGAAGCGCTCTTCGATGTCCTCGTCGAGGAAGTCTTCTTCCTCGTCCTCTTCCGGCGGCAGCGCCTCGGGCTCGGCGATCGCCTGGATCGCTTCGGGCATCGGCAGCACGCTGGCGATGATCGTGCCCGCCTCGTTGACCGGCATCGCTTCGCCGAGCTGCGAGCGGTAGAAGGCGTGCAACTGCGCGAGCAGCTGCTCGGTGTCCGATTCCTGGAAGGCGACCGCGGCCAGGCCGCGGCGCAGCGCGCGCTCGATGCCGGGCAGGGTCAGGCGCAATTCGCGGCGCGCACCGGCATCATGCACCGGGCGCGCGCTGACGATGAAGTCGTCGACGAAGCGCAGCGCTTCGCGCCATTCCGTCGACTGCTCGCCCTGACGCAGCAGGATCAGCACCAGGTAGTTCGCCCAGGCGCGGGTCAGTACGCCGTAGATCAACGGCTGCAGCGACTGCTCGCCGATCCGGGAAATGATTTCCTGCGCGGCGCGACGGCGGGCGTGCTCGAGCTTCTCGCGGCCGCGGGTGGATTCGGCGACGCGCTGCTCGGCCAGCTCGGCGCGGCGGCGGCTGACGTCGAGGAATTCCTGCAGTTCGCTGGAAAGGCGCTCGAAGATGCCGATGTCGTCGTCGAAATCGTGCAGCAGGCGGTCGACGATGGACTTGATCTTGTCGTGCAGGCGGTGGTCGCGATCGGACTCGCTGGACCAGCCCTTGGCGGCATCGGCCAGCGCGTCGAGCAGGCGCCGTGCCGGATGGGTCTTCTGCGCGAACAGGCGGCGGTCGAGCAAGGCCACCTTGAGGTAAGGGATCTGCAGGCGGGCGAGCATGACCTGCATCTCGGCCGGCAGGTTGCGGTCCTCGAGGATGAACTCGAAGAGCATGCCGACCAGGTCGATGGTGTCTTCGTCGACGCTGGCGACGTGGGCCGACTGCTGGCCACGCAGCTGGCCGATCTGCGCCAGCAACTGTTCCTTCAGCTGGGCCACTTCGCGCGACACGTCGGCCTGGGTGGTCGTGGTGTAGGTCGCCGGGTGGATCGAGATCTGGCTTTGCAGCAGGGTCAGCGCGCCGAGCAATTCGGCGGCGCTCGGTGCCGGGCCGGTATGGTGAACCGCGTGCGAGCCGACCGGCATGTGCTCGCCTGCCGGTGCGCCCTGGCGACGGGCGTTGAACAGCGCGTGCAGCGACTGCATGAATTCCGGCGAGTAATCGCCGGACTGGGCGGTCCCGCCGCCGGCGTCGACGTTGCCGCCGGCCGCTGCGGTAGCCGAGGCCGGGACCTCGCTGCGCCGACCGGGCACTTCATGGCGCAGCTGGGGCAGTACCCCGGCATTGGCCAGCTCGTTGTTGATTTCCTCGTACAGCTCGTCGATGCCGGCCAGCACATAGCGATCGAACAGCTTATAGATGATCAGCTTGACCCGGACCTCGACGCCAAGCTCGCGCATCGACTGGCGGAATGCATTGGCCAGGGCGGCCGGGCCGACCGGGTTGCTGGCATCGTCCATGCGGTTGCCGCCGCAGATCACCGACAGCCGCTGGTTGACCGCGAACAACGCGCGCGCCATGCGCGACTCGTTCTTGCCGATCATGCTGGTGATCGCGAGCGATTCCTCGAGCTCGGTCTCGCCGACCAGGGTCAGCTCGACGTTGGCCAGGATGCCGCGGCCGGACGTGTCGGCTTCGGTACCGCGGGCGCGACCGGCGGAGAAGTCGGCCAGTTCCTTGGCGACCTGGCCGAGGAAGGCACGCTCGACCAGCGCGCGCTTCTTGCGCACCTCGCGCATGCCGTCGAAGTACTGGGTCTGCGCCGCATTGTTCTCGGCCTTTTCGGCCAGGTCGAACAGGGCGTCGTCGACGTTCTCGAACATGTGGTTGGCGAGCGCATGCAGGCGTTTCGTCGCGATGCCGCGCACGGCCACGAGCAGTTCGCCCACGCGCTCGCTGCGCGGATCTAGGCGCTGACTGAGGTCGACGACATTGGACGACTCGTTGGCGTTCATCGCCACTCCTGGAATCTTGCTGGCCCCCGCCCGAACGACGATTGTGAATCAGGGCCGGCTTTTAATTGTGATGTGGGTCACGTTTGCGTGCGCCGTCAACTGGCGGTAGCAAACCCTGTCAACTGGACGGTGCCGATACCCTGATCCGGCAACATGACAGGAATGCCGTCATCGATGCGATAAACCACTTGTCCGTCGGTGGTGACAAGACCCTCGGCGAGGGCTTCGGTCACCTTTTCACCAGCGACCGTGTCGACCTGACCGGCGCGGATGGCCTGGTTGAGTGTGTCCAGTTCGCCCGAGCGCAGCGGACGGACCGGGCGCTTGCTGACGGGGCAGCACCAATATATCGAGAAGGCGTTTGTCCATGTTAGACCCGAGGGTCATGCCTGTAGCTGGAGAATGTCCTTACAATAGCGATTTTTGGATGCCCCGGCCATGATTTCTACCTCGGTTCCGCGCGTTGGCGTGGTGATGGGTTCCCGCTCCGACTGGGAGACGATGGAACACGCAGCCGCCATGCTCGACCGGCTGGGCGTGGCCCACGAGGTTCGCGTGGTCTCGGCGCATCGCACGCCGGACCTGCTTTTCAGCTACGCCGAAGAGGCGATCGGCCGCGGTATCCAGGTGATCATCGCCGGTGCCGGCGGTGCCGCCCACCTGCCGGGCATGCTGGCGGCGAAGACCCGGCTTGCCGGTTTTTGGCGTGCCGGTGCAGTCCAAGGCCTTGAATGGCATGGATTCGCTTGCTTTCGATCGCGCAGATGCCGGCCGGTATCCCGGTCGGCACCCTGGCCATCGGCCGGGCCGGTGCGACCAATGCGGCCCTGCTGGCGGCCTCGGTCCTGGCCCTGCACGACCCCGCCATCGCCGACGCCCTGGACCGTTTCCGTGCCGAGCAGAGCCAGGCGGTGCTGGACCATCCGGACCCGCGTTCATGACCCGTCGCCTGCCTGTCGTCGGCATCCTGGGCGGCGGCCAGCTGGCCCGCATGCTCAGCCTGGCCGCGGCGCCGCTCGGCGTCAGAACCCTGGTCGTCGACAGCGCCGCCGATGCCTGCGGCGGTCAGGTCTCGCCGCTGGTGGTTGCCGACTGGACCGACAGTGAGGCGCTGGCCACCTTTGCCGCCCAGGTCGACGTGGTGACCTTCGATTTCGAGAACGTCCCGGCCGAAACCGCCCACTGGCTGGTCTCGCATACCCGGGTGCATCCCGCGCCGCAGGCGCTGGCCGTGGCCCAGGACCGGCTGGCGGAGAAAACCCTGTTCCGCGAGTGCGGGCTCGGCACGCCCGAATTCCGTACCGTCGATACCCGCGAGGAACTGGTATCCGCCCTGGCCGCGGTCGGCGCCCCGGCGATCCTGAAGACGCGAAGGCTCGGCTACGACGGCAAGGGGCAGTTCCGCCTCGCCTCGGTCGACGACATCGATGCCGCCTGGGCCGCGCTCGGTGCGCAGGCCCAGGCGCATGGCCTGATCCTCGAGGCCTTCGTGCCGTTCGAACGCGAGTTGTCGGTGGTCGCCGTGCGCGGACGCGATGGCGATTTCCGCACCTGGCCGCTGACCCGCAACTGGCACACGCATGGCGTGCTCTCGATGAGCCTGGCGCCGGCACCGGATACCTCCAATGCCCTGGCCGCGAAGGCCGTCGCGCATGCACGGACCCTGGCCGAAAAGCTGGACTATGTCGGCGTGTTCGCGCTCGAGCTGTTCGTGCGCGATGGCGAGCTGCTCGGCAACGAAATGGCCCCGCGCGTGCACAACTCCGGCCACTGGACCATCGAAGGCGCGCATACCAGCCAGTTCGAGAACCATATACGCGCGGTCCTCGGCCTGCCGCTCGGCGACACCGGTACGCGCGGCATGAGCGCGATGTTCAACTGGATCGGCGAGATGCCCGATCCGAAGCCGGTGCTGTCCACGGCGGACGGGCATTGGCACGACTACGGCAAAGAGCCGCGTCCGGGCCGCAAGGTAGGGCACGCGACGATCTGTGCGCCGGATGCGGCGACATTGCGCGAGCGTGTCGACGCGGTGGCCAGGGCGCTGGATCGCGTGGATCAGGCGAAGCCGGCGCTGGATGTGCTTGGGTGAGCTTCGTTGAGCGGGCCCGACGCCGTCACGCTCGTAAGCGGAGCGCACGCGCAGTGTTTTCGCTGGGTGATTCGCGCCATCCATGGCGCTCACCCCTTCGGGGCCGGCTTCGCCGTTCGCGCCTGCTCCTGCAGGCGCAGTCCAGCCTTCGCTGGGATGACGATAGGCCCCCTCGTACCCCGAGGCGCTCAGCGGAGAGCAAAACAGCTCTCCGTCGAGTGCCGGTCACGATCCGGTACGGGCGACCGTCATCCGCAGCGAAAGGCTCGGCGTCACGCAGTGAAGAAATAGCGCGCAGCGCATCTAACTGCGAGAAAGCGCCCATGGTCGGCGTCAGCGCGCTATATCGAAGAAAAAATGGGGTCAGAGTCACGGTTTCCAAAAAGAGGGGTCAGAGTCATTTTTCACGCCGACCGCAGTCGGTTTTCGCGTCTTCTCGCCGTGAAAAATGACTCTGACCCCTTTTTGCGCTCTGGAAAATGACTCTGACCCCATTTTTCCGTGACCCCATTTTCTCCGGCGTGCCGCTTCGTCTGGCTCGCCCTCATCCGCCCTGCGGGAACCCTCTCCCTCCGGGAGAAGGGAAGAGCAAAAAAAGCCCGGCGTTCGCCGGGCTTTTTTTTGCGACATCGGAAACTCAGGCCAGGTTACCGGCCGCGAATTCCCAGTTGACCAGGTTCCAGAACGCTTCCACGTACTTCGGCCGCGCGTTGCGGTAGTCGATGTAGTAGGCGTGTTCCCAGACGTCGGCGGTGAACAGCGGCTTGTCGCTGCCGGTGATCGGGGTGGCGGCGTTGGAGGTGTTGACGATGCCGAGCGAGCCGTCCGGGCGCTGCACCAGCCAGGTCCAGCCCGAGCCGAAGTTGCCGACGGCGGACTTGGTGAACTCTTCCTTGAACTTGTCGAACGAACCGAAGGCCTTGGCGATCGCGTCGGCGAGCTTGCCGGTCGGCTCACCGCCGCCCTTGGGGCTCATCGAGTTCCAGTAGAAGGTGTGGTTCCAGACCTGGGCGGCATTGTTGAACACGCCGCCGGACGACTTCTTGACGATGTCCTCCAGCTTGGCGTCCTCGAACTCGGTGCCCTTGATCAGGTTGTTCAGGTTGGTCACATAGGCCTGGTGGTGCTTGCCATAGTGGAAGTCCAGCGTTTCGGCCGAGATGTGCGGCTCGAGGGCGTTGCGTTCGAAGGGGAGCGGGGGAAGCTCGATCGCCATGTCTTGACTCCTTAGCGGTGGCTGGGGTTAAGAGGTTGTGCCGCGAGTGGATCGCGCAGGCGGACGGCCCTGGGCCGTAGCACTGCTACAATACGCATCCGCTGCATTCTAACGATGAAACTAGACCTATGGACGCCGTTGAGCGAATCAAGGCCACCGTGGCCGGCCATCCGATCGTGCTTTTCATGAAAGGCACGCCGGAATTCCCGATGTGCGGCTTCTCCAGTCGCGCCGTCGCAGGCGCTGACGGCGGCCGAGGCGGATTTCTTCGCGGTGAACGTGCTGGCCGACCCGCAGATTCGTGCGAGCCTGCCGCATTACTCGAACTGGCCGACCTTCCCGCAGTTGTACCTGCAGGGCGAACTGATCGGCGGTTGCGACATCGTCGAGGACCTTCACGCCGCCGGCGAACTGCGCCGGATGGCGGCCGACGTCGCGGGAATGCACTCCTGATGGCGCTCGCGAACACGCGGCTGCCCGACTGGCTGGGCGCTCGCGGCGGATCAGTCTTGCCGGTCGCGTCGATCCTGGTCACCGGTGCCACCGGTGGCCTTGGTGGCGAGGTGGCGCGTGCCGCGGCGCGCGCCGGTGCGACGGTGGTGATGACCGGTCGCAAGTTGCGCCTGCTCGAGAAGCTTTACGACGAACTGGTCGCCGAGGGGCTGCGCGCAGCCCGTCATCCATCCGCTGGACCTGGAAAGCGCCACGCCGAACGACTACGCCGCGCTCGCCGACGGCATCGAGGCCGAGCTTCGGGCGGCTCGACGGCATCGTGCATGCCGCCGCGCATTTCGACGGAGCTGACCCCGATCGCCATGCACAAGCCGGACGACTGGCTGCGCGCGCATGCAGGTCAACGTGTCCGCGCCGTTCGCGCTCACCCAGGCCTGCATGCCGCTGCTCACCGCGCGCGGCCGACAGCGCCGTGGTCTTCGTACTGGACGACCCGGACCTGGTGTCGCGCGCGCACTGGGGTGCGCTACGGCGTGTCCAAGGCGGCGCTGGAACGGATGGCCGACCATCCTGCATCGCGAGACCGGCAGGCAGCCGTTGCGCGTGCATGCGCTGCTGCCGGCACCGATGCGCACGGCGCTGCGGCGGCCGCCTATTACGGCGAAGACACCATGCAGCGACCGCTGCCGGCCGTGACGGCGGAGGCGGCGATCTACCTGCTCTCCGCGTGCCGGGGTGCACGCGCGCGGCGCGTGCTGGATCTGCGAACGCATCGTAGCCACCGTCCCCCTGCCCGCAGGAGGCGGTCGCACAAGGAGAATCGATGGAAGCGCAGATGACCACGTTGTCGGCGGGAATCCTGCTGTTCCTGATCATGGACCCGCTGGGCAACATCCCGTTGTTCCTGGCCCTGCTCAAGGACGTGCCGCCGCAAGCGACGGCGCAAGGTGATGATCCGCGAGCTGCTGATCGCGCTCGGCGTGCTGATCGCCTTCCTGCTCGGTGGCCAGTACATCCTCAAGATGCTGCAGCTGAAGCAGGAGTCGGTCAGCATCGCCGGCGGCATCGTGCTGTTCCTGATCGGCATCCGCATGGTGTTCCCGCCGGACGACGGCAATGGCGTCTTCGGCAAGCAGGCGAAGGCGAGCCCTTCATCGTGCCGATGGCGATTCCCGGCGTGGCCGGTCCCTCGGCGATGGCCGCGCTGTTACTGCTGACCAATTCCCAGCCCGGCCGCACGGCGGAGTGGGGCATCGCCCTGTTCCTGGCCTGGCTGGCCACGGCGGTGATCCTGCTCAGTTCGACCTATCTGTTCCGCTGGCTGGGCGAGAGCGTGCTCATGGCGCTGGAGCGGCTGATGGGCATGCTGCTGATCGCGCTGTCGGTGCAGATGTTCCTGGGCGGCGATGTCCGCCTACCTGCACATTGCTCGTCTAGGAACTTATGTTGCCCAAGTCGCAGGCATATCTGCTCTCCGCATCACCTTGCTGTCATAATTGGGCACCAGCATTGAAGTCAGAATCCAAGGAGTGAGGTCATGCTCAGCATCGAACAGACCTTAACCGACCGTATTCCCTGGCTGTCGCAGCATCCGCGCATTCGGCGCCCGGTGGCGGGCATGCTGGAGAAGCTGGCGCACGAGGCGCGGTTTCAACCATACGCTCGACCGCGGTGCCGGCCGAGGGCTTCGATTTCGCGAGCGCATGCTCGATTACCTGGGCGTCAGCTGCCAGGTCACCGAGCGCGAGCGCGAGAACATTCCGGTCGAGGGGCCGCTGCTCGTCGTCGCCAACCATCCGCTGGGCATGGTCGATGCGATCGCCCTGCTGCAGATGATCGGCTCGGTGCGTCAGGACGTGCGCATCCTTGGCAACGACGTGCTGACGCGCGCGTGCCGCAGCTGGTACCGTTGCTGCTGCCGTGGATGTGTTCGGCAAGGGCGCGGCTTCGAAGATGCGCGGCATTTTCCGCGCGCTGGAAGCAGGCAGGTACTGATCATTTTCCCGGCCGGCGAAGTGTCGCGCGTGCGCGCCGACGGCGTGCGCGACGGCGCCTGGTCCGACGGTTTCGCGCGCATTGCGTTGCGCAGTGGCGTGCCGGTGCTGCCGGTGCATATCGCCGCGCGCAACTCGGCCATGTTCTACGGCTTGTCGATGCTGGCCAAGCCGCTCGAGCACGGCGATGCTGCCGCGCGAAGCGACTCGCGCAGCGCCAGCAGCGCGTCGGTTTCAGCATCGGCGCAGCTGGTCGCGGCCGACGAGCTGAAGTCGCGCAGCAACGGCTCGACCGAGCAGGCGGCCAAGCTGATGCGTCGGCACGTCTATCGCGTCGGTCGCCATCGTGGCCTGATCTTCGGTGGGCAGGCACCGCTCGCCCACCCGGAACCGACCGAACGCGTCGTCGCCGACCTGCGCGCGCGCCGGAATTGCTGGCCGACCTTCCCGACGGCAAGCAGATCCTGTTGTTCAAGGGCGGCGCGGACAGCGCCGACGCTGCGCGAAATCGGTCGTCTGCGCGAACTGACCTTCCGTCGCGTCGGCGAAGGCACCGGCAAGCGCCGTGACCTCGATGCCTACGACCCGCATTACGAACACCTGGTGCTGTGGGATGCGAAGTCGCTTGCGCATCGTCGGCGCCTATCGCTTCGGTCATGGCGGTCGCCTGATTGCCGAGCGCGGCATGTCGTCGCTGTATACCTCGAGCCTGTTCGACTACTCGCCGGCGCTCGAATCGCGCCTGGCGCAGGGGCTGGAACTCGGTCGCAGCTTCATCGCACCCGCCTACTGGCGTTCGCGCGCGCTCGATCAGCTATGGCAGGGCATCGGCCTGTACCTGCAGCGCCATCCGGAACTGCGCTACCTGTTCGGCCCGGTGAGCATGTCGGTCAGCATGCCGCGCGAGGCGCGCGAGTGGATCGCAGCGGCGCATCAGCATTACTTCGGCGCACCCGGCCTTGCCGCGGCGCGACAGCCGTTCGTGGTCTCGCCGGCGGTGATCGATATCGTGCGCGCGGAACTGGAAGGTCTCGATGCGGCAGCCGGCCTGGGTCAGCCTGAAGCATCGTCTCGATGCGCTCGGCGTGACCTGCCGGTGCTCTATCGCCAGTACGTCGATCTGGTCGAACCGGAAGGTGTGCAGTTCCTCGATTTCGGTGAGGATCCGGGCTTCTCCGGCTGCGTCGACGGCTTGGTCATGCTCGATCTGGCGTCGCTGAAACCGGCCAAGCGCGCGCGTTATCTGGGTAAGGCGCGCTGCCGAAGCCTGAGGCGCTCGCGGCGTCCATAGGACGATTGGCCGTCGCCTTGCGTCGGTTTCGACGCTAAATTGTAAAATCGATGTCAAATTGGCGTGCGATTAGTCATCCGCGCCATAAAACATTATGCGCTCGCGGTTCCGGCCATCACGGCGGAAGCGAGGGTGTCGCTGCCCCGCCAACGCACACAATCGTAATTTCTGCCTGGCCTTTACCGGTCGGGCTTTTTTACGCCCGAAAAAACGTTTAATTTTACGTTAAATGACATGAAATTACGTTTTGTGGCAAGTACTTGCGGGGATTTTGGGGGGCGTTTTCCAGGGGCCGCCCAGATCTTTGAGTTTGAGCTGCATGACGGCGACATGGTTCCCCTTTGGCGAGGGGCGTCGGCTCAGGTCACGCGCACGGCCTTCGGTCTGGGCCGGCTAATTCAACTATCTGATTCGGAATTATAAAAAATGAAACGAACCCACCTTTCCATGGCGATCGCCGTTGTTTTCGCTATGTCCGCTGGCATGGCGTCCGCACAGGATGCCGCCAACCAGAACGGCCAGCCGCAGACGAGCGGTGCTGTTGCCGCCCAGCGCGCCAACGCTAATGCCTCCAGCACCTCGAACACCACCAACGACAACGCCACGCAGCGCAGCGTGCAGCAGCTGAACGCGGTGCAGGTCCGTGCCGATTCGCTGTCGCTCGGCGGCGGCTTGATGTCGGTGCAGACGGCCCCGAAGGCGGTGTCGACGATTACCCGCGACGCGATCGTCAAGGCATCGCCCGGCGCCAACTTCACCCAGCTGATCGCGACGCATTCCGGGCGTGAACTCGTCGACCGACGACGTGACCGGCCTGTCGGACGGCAACTATTCCGATCCGTGGCTTCGCTTCCAACGAAATCGGCGTGACGGTCAACGGCGCGCCGATCAACGATTCGGGCAGCTACCAGGTCTTTCGCCAGCGAATACGGCGACTCGGAAAACGTCGGCGACATCACCGTGCTGCAGGGCATTCCCGACCTGGACATGCCCGATCGCCGGCGCGTCGGGCGGCCATATCGCCTGGGCGACGATCGATCCGTCGCACACGGCCGGTGTCGATGTCACCCAGTCGCTCGGTTCGCATGATTACCGTCGCACCTTCGTGCGCCTGCAGACCGGCGACATCGGTCCGGTGCGCTCGTGGATTTCCTACTCGGACAACAGCGCCGACAAGTGGCGCGGCGACGGCGACCTGGAAGTCACGAAGGTCGACGGCAAGGCGCTGTGGACGATCGACGACAACAATTCGATCAGCGGTTCGGTGCAGTACAACCGCCAGATGCGCAGCACAGCTACGAGAGCCTGACCAAGGCCCACGCTCGCCAAGACCGGCTACTTCAGCGACTACGACAAGACCTACAAGCCCGGCTCGCTCGATACCAATTACTTCGGGCTGCACACCAACTCGTTCGCCAATACCATGGTCAGCCTGGATGGTGAGTTCAAGCTCACGGACAGCCTGCATCTGTCCGTGATTCCGTACTTCCAGTACGCCGACGGCGGCTCGGGTTCGGGTAATAGCTTCTTCACGGAATCCACCAACACCACGCTGAACTGAACGAGAACGCCCATCAGGACCTCAACCAGGACGGCAGCATCGTCACCGGTCCGAACGGCAAGAAAGCGCTGGTGTACCAGTTCAGCCAGACCACGACGTACCGTCCGGGCGTCATCGCCAAGTTCAACCAGGACCTGGGTAAGGACAACAGCCTCGAGTATGGTTTCTGGTACGAGCGCACTCGCCAGGAACAGTCCGAGCCGTACAGCCTTGCCAGCTACACCACGGGCCAGCCAGCTGACCTGTGGGGTGACTCCAACTTCGTGCTGTACCCGGATGGCCAGACGCAGAAGCTGTTCGACGAATACACCATCACGAACAACCAGAAGGTCTTCGTGACCGATACCTGGACGCCGAGCGACCAGTGGACCTTCACCCTCGGCGCGGCCTACCTGCACACGGAGCGTCAGGGCTTCGCGCTGGAGTACCCGGACAACGCGGGCGGTTTCAATAACAAGCAGTTCGGCGGCCCGTTCGATGCAACCTTCCACAAGGTTACGCCGGCGTTTGGTGCGAAGTTCGACCTGGACGAACACAACCAGTTCTTCTATGGCGTGGGCGAAACCTACCGCGCGCCGCCGAATACCGCGGTCTCGCTCAACCTGGTCACGGGCACGGCGGCGAACAAGCCCGAGCAGTCCTGGAACAACGACCTCGGCTGGCGCTTCTACGACGATCGCTTCTCGGCCAGTGCCGAAATCTATCGCGCCAACTTCACCAACCGTACCGTCAGCGGCTTCGACCAGGAACTGGACGAGACCGTCTCGACGCAGATCGGCAAGGTGAAGCAGCAGGGTTTCAACGGCGAGGCCAGCTTCAAGATCGACGAGAACTGGAAGGTGTACACCTCGTACACCTACACGCAGTCGAAACTGGAGGACGATTTCAACGCTGTCGACGATGGTGTTTACCCGACCAAGGGTAAGACCATGATCAACGCGCCGCGCAATATCGGCCATGTTTCGCTGAGCTACGACAATGGTCCGATGTGGTCCAGCCTGACGGCCAGCTACCATGGTTCGTACTACGGCGATTTCATGAACACCGACAAGAACGGCGGATATACCACGCTGAATTTCAGCGCCGGTTATCACTTCGAAGACTTCAGCAGCTGGTTCCGCAAGCCGTACATCAAGGTCAACGTGGCCAACATCACCGACCGCCACGCGCTGACCTTCGCCACCAACTCGGCAACGCTGGCAAAGGGCAGCGATCAAGGATCGATGCCGGCAAGACCCTGTTCACCACGGCGCCGCAGTATTCGCTGCTCGAGCCGCGCACCTTCATGGTCACGGTCGGCGCTTCGTTCTTCTAAGCACCACCTGCAACACGCTCAAAACCAGGCCGGCGCCCGCAAGGGCGCCGGCTTTTTTGTTCTTCACGGATGCGGTGAACTGGCGCAAAGCCACGTCTCATGGTCGGCGAGCGGGGAATAGGGGGCGAGTAGCGAGGGCGCAAGATGCGACGGGTGGCGACCATCCGCGTCGCTCCCGAAAACGGTGCGTCAGCGACGGTGCATTGAACGAAAAATCTTGCAGCAACAAGAACTTGCAGCACGTTCATGTTTCGCTGATACCTGCGAAATGCCCGCAGGATTTAGTAAAACTGGCGTGAAACTGTGACAAAAATGTCATAGAATCCCGTTAAAGTCGCATTAATAAACGCCGGGTAGATGGGAACCTGCGAGTTCCGTCACGTTTTTGCGGCGTTTAAGAAAGTTTCTGGGGATCAAGTCCGCCCGCCATGCCCGTCCGGCTGTACGCCGGGGTAGGGACGGCGTGACTTCTGTTTTCGTTGCGAGCCAAAGGGTCGACCATTAGATGAATAGCCGAATCCGCGCCAAACTGCTTCCGCTTGCCATAGCCTCGTTGCTGGCAGCGGCTCCCGCCATTGCCCAGGACACCTCGTCCGCCATCAGCGGCCGCGTCGTCGACGCCGCCGGCAAACCGGTGGCCGACGCGACCGTCAAGGTGATCCATGAGCCCTCGGGCACGACCAAGGTCGTCACCACCGACGCCGACGGCCGCTACTCCGCGCAGGGCCTGCGCGTCGGTGGCCCGTTCGACGTGGTCGCCACCGGCAAGGACGGCCAGCCGGTCGCCGAGCAGAACAGACGTTTACCTCCAGCTGGCGCAGAACACCGCGATCAACCTGAGCTCGGCACAAGCGGCCAGCGCGCAGAACGCGCAGGCGCTCGAAGGCGTCACCGTGTCGGCCAGCGCGCTGGCACAGACCTTCTCGCCGGACACCAAGGGTCTGTCGACCAATGTGTCGCAGCGCGAACTGCAGGCCACGCCGACGCCGGGTCGCTCGATCCAGAACATCGTCCGCCTGGACCCGCGCATCACCATCACCGACCGTGCCCGCGGCGAAATCTCGCTGGCCGGCCAGAACAGCCGCTACAACAACATCACCGTCGACTCGGTCAGCGCCAACGACCCGTTCGGCCTGAACGCCAACGGCCTGCCGACCCTCGGCACGCCGATCTCGCAGGACGCCATCGAGGAATACAACATCTCGACGGCAAACTACGAAGTGACCACGCGTCGCGGCGTCGGCGCCAACATCAATGCCGTCACCAAGAGCGGTACCAACGATTTCCACGGTTCCGTGTACTACGTGTTCCAGAACCAGAACATGATCGGCAAGAACGAGAACGATGTTAAGTACCAGGGCTTCGACCGCGCCTGGACCGGCGGCGCGACCTTCGGCGGCCCGATCATCAAGGACAAGCTGTTCTTCTTCGGCCTCGTCGAGAAGAGCACGCAGATCGGTGCGGGTAGCCCGTACGGTCCGCAAGATTCCGGCGCCGGTACCCCGATCAAGGGCCTGACCAACGCGCAGGTCCAGCAGGTCCGCGACATCGCCAAGCAGGTCGGCATTTCCCAGGACCTGGGTTCGATCGGCGGCGGCAATTCCAATCTGGAAGACAAGCGCTACCTCGGCAAGATCGACTGGAACATCACCGATAATCATCGCGCCAGCTTCACCTATAGCCAGACCAAGGAACAGCAAGCCGATCATCACCGGTAGCACTAGCAAGCTGGTGCTTGTCGAGCGGCTGGTACAACACCGAAGTCAACAACAAGAGCTACGCGCTGCATTTCTACGACGACTGGTCTGACGTGTTCTCGACCGATACCACGGTGTCGTACGCGGACTTCGTGCAGAATCGTGGCCCGTACAATGGCGTCGCGATGCCGGACGTGACCGTCTATCCAGTGAACTTCGGCGGGGCCGCGGTCGAATTCGGCACCGAGTTCTCGAGCCAGGCCAATGTGCTTAAGGTCAAGACGCTCAATGCTGCCTGGGCCGGCACCCTTTATCTCGGCGACCACACGATCAAAGGTGGCGCGGACTTCGAGAAGGACAAGTACTACAACCTGTTCCTGCAGAACTATTTCGGCAGCTACATCTTCGAAGAGCCGGTAACGGCCTGACCGGACTGCAGAACTTCGCAGCCGGCAACTACTACCAGTATCGCTACAACCGTCCGGCCGATGGCCTCTCGCTCAGCGATGTCGCCGCGAACTACCAGCTGAACCAGTACGGCGTGTTCCTACAGGACACCTGGCAGGTGAATAACAACTTGTCCGTGCAGTACGGTTTCCGCGTCGATATCCCGCTGATGGACGACAAGCCGCTGTACAATGCCAAGTACGCGGCGGCTTACGGTGGCACGAACCAGACCACGATCAACGGTAACCGCGTGGTCCAGCCGCGTCTGTCGTTCAATTACACCTTCGATACCGAGCACGCGACCCAATTGCGTGGTGGCGCTGGTCTGTTCATCACCAATCAGCCTGGCGTGTGGCTCGGCAACATCTTCTCCAACTCCGGCATGACGCAGACGCAGTACAACTGCGGCCCGGCGTCTGGCGCGGATGCCAGCTGCAAGAACCCTGCGACCTTACCACCCTTCAGCGCGGATCCGCATAACCAGAACAATGGCGTCGCTGGTTCGGGTGCCATGACTGTCAACACAATCTCACCGGGCTGGCGCATGCCAACAGCATGGAAGATCAGTCTTGGCATCGACAAGGAACTGCCGTGGTGGGGTCTCGTCGCAACCGCCGACTACCTGCGAATCGAAAATCGCGACGCGATTTGGTTCCAGAACGTCAACCTGGGGACGTCGACCTTCCGGACCCCTGATGGGCGTGACTCGTTCTACAAGACTATGGGCGCGACGACGTCCACTGGGCAGCAGTCGCGCTTCAATGCAAACAAGGCGTTCTCTGGCCAGATGATCAACCTTGCCAACACCAGCAAGGGCGTGTCGGACAGCATCGCGCTGTCGTTGAAAAAGTCGTTCGCCAACGACTGGTCCGGTATGGTCGGCTTCACCTGGAGCCATTCGACCGAAGTGAACCCGGGCACGTCCAGTGTCGCCAATTCGAACTACGGCAACAACTTCGTCTACAACGCCAACGAAAACGTTGCCAGCACGTCGAACTACTCGATTCCGCGTCGGGTCATCGCGTCGTTGAACTGGCAGCATGCGTTTTGGGGTGACTACGCTACCTCGGCGAGCATCTTCTACGACGGCCATTCGGCTTCGCCGTATAGCTGGAACTTCGGTAACGACGCCAATGGCGACGGTTATTCGACGAACGACCTGGTTTACATTCCGCGCCGTGGCGACGTTGAATTCCGGCCCGGCACGGATCCGGCATTGATCGAACAGTTCTACAAGTACATCGAAAGCAACGACTACCTGAAGGATCACCAAGGTGAAGTGGCCAAGCGCAATGCTGACCGCGCCGGCTGGATCAACCAGATCGACCTGAGCTTTAGCCAGGAAATCCCGGGAATCTTCAAGGGTAACAAGGGCGTCATCCGCTTCGATATCTACAACTTCACCAATATGCTTAACAAGCATTGGGGTATCGAGAAGCGCGTGCCGTTCTCCCCGGGTGGCCGTTCGCTGGCCGACTACTACGGTGTCGATCCGGCCACTGGCAAGTACATCTACGACATCACCTGCAATGGCAAGTCAGCAACTTGCACGAACTATGTGCAGAACGGCAGCTACGGCCCGCGCGACGTGCCGACTTACATCAACAACAACGACGACCTGCAGCAGCGCTGGTCGGTCCTGTTGACTGTGAAGTACACGTTCTGACCTAGCCAAACGAAGGTGCATCACGCGAACGGCGCCCGCGAGGGCGCCGTTTTTTATTGGTGCGCCCGGCAGGGCGCACCTGCTTGGAGGTGAAAGTCCTCTACCCACCCGGCAAGGGGAAGGGTTAGCGGAAGGCAAGGGCATTTCGGGCGACCGGGTGTCCGGAGGAAGCCGGAAGCAAAGCGCTGGCCTGACGAACAGGAAGCGGATACGAGGCGACGCATCGGGGTGAGGCAGCCAATAAGGCCAAAGCCCGGTACTTGCACAGACGATGCGGCGTATATCCGACAGGCATAAGCGGGAAGGCAGGTGCGTCATACCCGGGGAGATCTCGCCTCATGCCTGAAAGGGCGACGCCGCAAGGCGGAGCGAGAAGTCAGCCGAGGCCATAGTAGGTGCGGTACGACCGAAGGGCCGAACACGAGAGACCGCGATTAGGACGGCTAAACCTCGATGATCGACGACGATGCAGAAGCCCGGGCAACCGGGGCCGGTGACCCGGAGGCGGGACAGTATCCCGTGGGCGGGATGCATGGTGCGGAGTCGGTCACGGCGGTAGCCGGGCAAACGAAAGCGGAGGTGCCACGGCTGATGGAAGCCGTGGTCGAACGCAGTAATGTGTGGTCGGCGTATCAGAAGGTGGTTCGCAACGGTGGCGCACCGGGGGTCGATGGCCTGACGGTGGGATCGTTCAAGGACTGGCTGAAGATGCACTGGCCCGGCGTGCGGGCAGCGCTTCTGGGCGGTGAATACATGCCGACGGCGGTGCGCGCGGTGGACATCCCCAAGCCTTCGGGCGGGGTGCGGACACTGGGCATCCCGACGGTACTGGATCGGCTGATCCAGCAGGCGCTGCTACAAGTCCTCCAACCGATCGTCGAACCGACGTTCTCCGCATCGAGCTACGGCTTCCGGCCGGGGCGCAGCGCCCATCAGGCGGTTCGTGCTGCCAAGCAGTACGTGCAGGACGGCCGCATGTGGGTGGTGGATATCGATCTGGAGAAGTTCTTCGAGCGGGTCAATCACGACATCCTGATGTCGCGGGTGGCCCGGCACGTCGAGGATACGAGAGTACTCAAGCTGATCCGCCGTTATCTGGAAGCGGGCCTGATGCGTGACGGGGTGGAAACGGTACGGGACCGGGGCACGCCGCAAGGCGGGCCACTGTCGCCGTTGCTGTCGAACATCCTGCTCACGGACTGGGACCGCGAACTGGAGAAGCGTGGTCACGCGTTCTGCCGCTACGCCGACGACTGCAACATCTACGTCCGCAGCGAGGCGGCGGGCCAACGCGTGATGGCGAGCATGAAGGCGTTCCTTGGTGAGCGCCTGCGACTGCTCGTCAACGACGCGAAAAGTGCCTGCGCACGGCCTTGGAGACGTACGTTTCTGGGATACACCCTGACCTACGTCGGTGGTCGAATCAGGCTCAAAGTTGCGCCAAACAGCGTGACCCGTCTGACCGGCCGCGTACGTGAGCTGCTGCGTCAGGGGCGTGGGCGAAGCCTGACCCACACCATCGAGACACTGAATCCGGTGCTTCGAGGATGGGTCGGCTACTTCCAACTCAGCGAGAGCAAAACGGCATGGAAGGAACTCGACGGATGGTTGCGGCGTCGGCTGCGCTGCCTGATATGGCGGCAGGCCAAGACGCGTCAGCGACGCACCGGGATACTGCGCAAACGAGGGTTAGAGGTGGCCAGGGCCTGGCACTCGGGTCACAACGGGCAGGGCCCGTGGTGGAACAGTGGTGCCAGCCATATGAATCAAGCCTTCCCCAAGGCCTTCTTCGACCGGCTGCGACTGGTCTCAATGGCCGATAGCAGCCGGTATCTCCAGCGTCACTCGTGAACCGCCGTATGCGGAACCGCACGTACGGTGGTGTGGGAGGGGGCCGGGTCTGCCGGCTCCCTACCCGATAAATTGGTGGGGAAGGATTTCGCGATACCAGTGTAGTTCCAATGACATCTTGTATGTCACATATCGGATGGATGGCAACGTGGCTTCAACTAGGCGTCATGGCAGAGCGCATTCAAAGAAACAGGCAGCTTACTTGGTCGAAATATATTGCGGAATCTCCGTTTGCGTGATAAAAAAACAGCAAGGGAGAAAGAGTAGCTAAAGGACGCATGTACGCTATGAGCCATTCGACGAAAGAATTCGTCTTGGACGTGAGCTGGTTCGAATGCTTTGCGGACGCCTGCTCAGCACGCACACCGTTATTCAGGAAAGGCAATTCGTCAGCCTTGAGTACTTCGGGTGGTGATGCAGTCTCTGTTCTTCTACGAAGCTCAGAACCAGCACCCTCCGCGTTGATGCGGCAGATCGATCGATCGCTGCAGATGAGCGAAGGTTCCATCCTGGGATATATAGAGCAACTTAATTGCCGAATCGGTCAGCATTTTAAGCATAGGCACGGGTACAGAGATCATCCTCTGTTGGTTTTGTCAAAGTACCATCCATGGTCATCATTCTTCTCTCCAATTACCGACGCCAAATCGTACCTTCGGGATCGGTTATCCGATATTTTTCATCTTCGCCGTGACCGTTCTCTACCTGTTGATGTGGTGATAGGTGCCGTAGCTATGTTGCTGATCATTTGTCATCCATTTTCGGATTGTAATGGAAGGACGACCAGACTCTTGCTTTACGCCATGCTGACCCGATACATGGGGATTTCCACTGGTGCGGCCGTCTTCTATGCGAATCGTTTTACTGGGTCCGATGGGCAGTTTGTACTCGCATTCTGGGAAATTAGAGAAAATAAGAAGTTCGACTTAGTTATTGATTTATTTAGCTAGATATTTTGTCTTTGAAGGGTTCTTGGGTCATCTTTGATTGTGAAGTAAATACTCAGTAAATAACGCACTGAGTTGATTCGCTCTGCCTAAATGATGGCATGCGGGGCGTTATGACATTAAATCCATGAGGTGACTTGTGTCTGAAGCAAAACATTCGAGCAAGCTCGCGGCGCTTTTGCGTCTTTGTTTTACAGCCGGTATCGTCGTTGTATCTGGTGCGGCAATTGCGGATTGTGAACTGGACCATACGGTATGCACGCAGCCTGGTCCTGTACATGGGGTTCCCAGCGTCTGCGACCAATATCCTGACAATATAGCGTGCCTCGATCACGGGGCAGAGGGGGGGCCGGAAAATCCGTACGCCGCAATCTCCCTCTCAGTGATACTCGGCTATGCGACCGGGATTCCGCGAGTCGCGGGAAATGCTGTTCAGGCAAGTTGCGCCTCGCCTTATAACGTCCGATTGACTAGTGCGTTGCAAGACGTCTCTGCCTGGTGGTCGACCTTTGGGGGGGCATGGTCGGTAGATCAAAGTGGTCGGGAAACAATTTCGGTAACTTATTCGAACGGACAACGCGAGATTTGGGCGTTGTCGCACGGGTCGTTTGGCGGCGACCCAGGCATATACATTGGTAACAATCCGTATCTTGGTCAAGGTGTTCTGGCCTCCTTGGGAGCGGATGGGCCTTATGGTATTTACGGTCAGTATGCAATCACAAATGGTGGGATTTATGGTGGTGGGCCCGTAGCCTTTGAATTTTGCCAGTAGCAGTATCTAGCACATCATTGTTGGTGACATAGGGAGCCTGGGCCACGTTCGTGGCCCAGGCTTTTTTTGAGGCTTGTCCCGGAACTAGGGAGTGGTACTGGGAGTGTCACGGCACTGCTATCTGGTTCATTTATCGCGGAGCGGTCGTTGAGCTCTCGCGTTGCAAGGATCGTTGGTTGCCGGGAATATGGGCATCTGTCCTTTCCAGGCTTCCGGCTGTCGGGGCCCGAAGCGCGTCCTCGCGCGAGCGTTTCGACTAGGGTGTGTCTAGGGTTTGTTTTGCTGCGCCTTGACCGACGTCGATCCGCGCGGGATGCTTAGCGGTCTGCCCTGCACTCCAGGGCTGGAATGCCGCCACGGGGCGGCCAGGAGACTGTTTTAATGAATGATTTCAAATCCGCTCAGGTCGCGCGCACCGTCAGTGCCCGCATTTCGCCCGCGGGCGGCCTGGACATCCTTTCCCGCAACGAGGTCGCGCGCCTGCGCGACGCCAGCGGGTCGGGCCTGCACGCCTTGCTGCGCCGTTGTGCGCTGGCGGTGCTGACCTCGGGCAATATGAGCGACGACCCGCGCACCATCTTCGATCAGTACCCGGATTTCGATATCCAGGTCCTGCAGGAAGACCGTGGCATCAAGATCGAGCTGAAGAACGCACCCGACCAGGCCTTCGTCGACGGCCGCATCATCCGCGGTATCAATGAACTGCTGGTCGCCGTGGTTCGCGACATCGTCTACGTCTCCGCCCAGCTGGAAACCGGCGCCTTCGACCTGGACGATTCGGTCGGCATCACCCACGCGGTGTTCGAGATCCTGCGCAACGCACGCATCCTGCGCTCGCAGGTCGACCCGAACCTGGTGGTCTGCTGGGGCGGCCATTCGATATCGCGCGACGAATACGAGTACACCAAGCGTGTCGGTTACCAGCTCGGCCTGCGCGCCATGGACATCTGCACCGGTTGCGGTCCGGGCGCGATGAAGGGCCCGATGAAGGGCGCGACCATCGCCCACGCCAAGCAGCGTCGCCGCGGCAATCGTTATATCGGCATCACCGAGCCGGGCATCATTGCCGCCGAATCGCCCAACCCGATCGTCAACAACCTGGTGATCATGCCCGACATCGAGAAGCGCCTCGAGGCCTTCGTGCGTCTCGGCCACGGCATCATCGTGTTCCCGGGCGGCGTCGGCACGGCCGAAGAGATCCTCTACATGCTCGGGATCCTGTTGCACCCGGACAACAAGGGCAATCCGTTCCCGCTGATCTTCACCGGTCCACGTCAGTCGGCGGCCTACTTCGAGCAGATCGACCGGTTCCTGCGCCTGTCGCTCGGCGACGACGTGGCGAAGCACTACCAGATCATCGTCGACGATCCGACCGCCGTCGCCCACGCGATGGTCAGCGGCATCGACAAGGTGCGCAACCACCGCCTGGACAACAAGGATGCGTTCTTCTTCAACTGGGCGCTGAGCATCCCGCACGCCTTCCAGCAGCCGTTCCGTCCCACCCACGAAGCCATGGCCGCGCTGGCCATCCAGCGCAACCGCCCCCGCCACGAACTGGCCGCGGACCTGCGCCGCGCCTTCTCGGGCATCGTTGCCGGTAACGTGAAGGAGGAGGGTGTACGCGCGATCGAAGCCCACGGCCCCTTCATCATCGACGGCGAGGCCGACATCATGCGCGCCCTCGACGACCTGCTGAAAGCCTTCGTCGTACAGCACCGCATGAAGCTTCCGGGCGGTTCGGCTTACGAGCCTTGCTACCGGATTCGTAATGCCTGAGTGAGCGTGTGGATCGTGTGCGATGCGATGGCATCGCACAGGTTCAATGATTCGGCACGAAGGTGAGTCTGAATCCAAGCGCATGGGCCACCTTCATGGCGGTAGCCAGGCTTGGATTTCCATCACCTGACAATGCCTTGTACAGGCCCTCGCGGGTGAGGCCGGTATCGCGGGCAAGTTGGCTCATATTCCGTGCGCGAGCGACATCTCCGAGCGCTTCGGCCATGAGCGCCGGATCGTTCTCTTCGGCACATGCCGACAAGTACGCTGCGATGTCCTTTTCTGACTTGAGATAGTCGGCTGTTTCGTAGCGGCTGAAGGTCTCCGTTTTCTTGGTCATACTTTTTCATCCCAGGCTTTGGCTATGCGCAAGGCCTGCCGGATGTCCACTTGCTGCGTGCGTTTATCGCCACCGCAGAGCAGGAGAACAAGCAGCTTGTTGCGCATCGTGTAATACACCCGGTATCCGGGGCCATGGTCGACTTTCAGCTCGAAAATGCCGTCCGTGAGCGCGCGATACTGTCCTGGATTACCCATTCCCAAGCGGCGGACACGGACTTCTATCCGTGCGCGAGCTTGTACATCCCTGAGATCTCTGAGCCAAGCGTCGAAAGTGCTGCTTTTGATTAGCTCGTACACGGGTGGAGTGTGAACCATGGTTGTCATGCTGTCAACTGTGGTTTACGCTATGATTGATGCATTCGCTGCCGTGCCTTCCGGGTGTTCATCATCGGTCGATTTCCCATGAACATAGGAAATCAGGCGTGGCACGCTCGCGGCTTCCATGAGGTTTTACGGCATGCAGGGTCAATTTTCGACCGACTGGTTCGGTCACAACGTTCCCCAGTGGGAAGCGTGGCTTGGATCGATGCGCGGCAAGCCGGGCATTCGCGCGATGGAGGTCGGCAGCTTCGAGGGGCGTTCGGCGATCTGGCTGTGCAAGAACATCCTTACCGGTAGCGGCAGCAGGATCGATTGCGTGGATCTGTTCCGGGACGATCCGGTGTATGGCGATTACCGCGCGCGTTTCCGCGCCAATACGGCGCCGTGGCGTGAGCGCATCACCGAGCATGCGGGGCGCAGTTTCGATTGTCTTCGGCAGCTCGACGGACCCTACGACATCGTCTATATCGATGGCTGGCACAGCGCGTTCGGCGCGCTGGCCGATGGCGTCATGTCATGGCCGCTGCTGAAGGTCGGCGGGGTGATGATTTTCGACGATTACGACTGGGCGCCACCGGGCTGGAAAGCGCTGCCGACTCTGCCGAAACCGGGCAAGCTGCGACGGAAATGGTTGAAGTGGCGTGGCCGGAACTGGCGCAAGGAACATGCGGCCAGGGAGCGCGCGATGCAGGAGCGGGCCTTGCCCGCGCTTGCCGTGGAAACGCCCAGGCTCGGTGTCGACGGCATGCTGGCGACCCTGGCGGGTTATTACGAAGTGCTCGGCAGCGGTTACCAGCTGGCGATTCGCAAGACGCGCGATTTCGACCAGGGCCAGCTCGGCCAGGACACCTGAGCGCGATTGCGCAAAGAAAAAGGCCATGCATCGCTGCACGGCCTTGCAAAACCTGGCGCCCGAAGTTGGACTCGAACCAACGACCCCCTGATTAACAGTCAAGTGCTCTAACCAGCTGAGCTATTCGGGCGGCGAGTCGCGTATTTTGTTGGGCGGGGCCGTGAGTGTCAAGAGTCGGGCGCGGATATTTCCGGATCGGCCGCCGCGCAATGCGCGGCTTCGTCGCTGCTGGCCTTTCTCTGGAGGATGCGGCCCTGGACGTTCACGACGACGGCGCGCGCGCCTGCTGGCGTGCCGGCGGCGCAGGTGAGCACGGTGAGATTCGTTCCTTTTGCCGTGCCATCGGGTCCAAAAATGGCCTTGGGGTGCCCGCCAAGCCAGGTGACGGTATTGAGCGGTCGCGCCTGGGCCGCCTCGAACGCGGCGAGCGGTGGTTCCGGCTGGCCGTCGCGATCGCGGTCGCTGCCGATAAGCCATCCCCGGTGCCAGTGGACGGCGTCGCACCGGTTGCCGTCCAGGCTGGGGCAGGCGATGGCGGTGGCCTGGCTGGTCAGTGCAAGGCCCCTGGCCTGCGCCAGCATGGCGGCCATGGCATCACTGGCGGTGGCGATGCGATGGCGCCGATAAAGGTCGCGAAACGAGGGTTGCGCCACCGCCGCCAGGATGGCGAGCAGGGCAATGGCGACCAATTGCTCGATCCAGGTCACGCCCTTTTGCCGGCCCTTGCACATGGTGTTTTCCGCGCGTTGGCAGGCGACAAAGCGTGAGGACGGGGCGGCGACGATGCCAGCGGCGTGGGTCTTGACCTCATGTAGGCGCCCGCGATTTAAACTGCCCCGTCGAAGCCCCATGTCCTTGCCCATGACCGATCGCTTCCAGCTCGTCTCCCCCTACAAGCCTTCCGGCGACCAGCCCGAGGCCATCCGCCGCCTGACCGAGGGCTTCGATGCCGGCCTGGCCGCGCAGACCCTGCTTGGCGTCACCGGTTCGGGCAAGACCTTCACCATCGCCAACGTGGTGGAGAAGATCCAGAAACCGACCCTGGTGCTGGCACCGAACAAGACCCTGGCTGCCCAGCTCTACGGCGAGTTCAAGGAGTTCTTCCCGCACAACGCGGTGGAGTACTTCGTCAGCTATTACGACTACTACCAGCCGGAAGCCTATGTGGTCGCCTCGGATACCTTCATCGAGAAGGATGCGAGCATCAACGACCATATCGAGCAGATGCGCCTGTCCGCGACCAAGGCCCTGCTGTCGCGGCAAGACTCGCTGATCGTGGCCACGGTGTCGGCGATCTATGGTCTTGGCGATCCGGAGGATTACCTGAGCCTGCGCCTGATCCTGGCCCGCGGCGAGCGTATCGACCAGCGCGCGCTGATTCGCCAGCTCACCGAACTGCAGTACACGCGCAACGAGATGGAACTGCGCCGCGGCACGTATCGCGTGCGTGGAGAAATCATCGACGTCTTTCCGGCCGAATCGGAAACCGAGGCACTGCGCATCGAACTGTTCGACGGCGAGGTCGAGGGCCTCGCGCTGTTCGATCCGCTGACCGGCGAAGTGCTGCGCAAGGTGCCGCGTTACACGGTGTATCCGAAGACGCACTACGCGAGTACGCGGCAGAGCGTGTTGAACGCAATGGAGACGATCAAGGTCGAGCTCTCGCAACGGCTCGAGCAGCTCTACAAGGACAACCGCCTGGTCGAGGCGCAGCGGCTGGAACAGCGCACGCGGTTCGATCTGGAAATGATGCTGGAAGTCGGCTACTGCCAGGGCATCGAGAACTATTCGCGGCACATGACCCGCCGTGGCCCGGGCGAGCCGCCGCCGACCCTGTTCGATTACCTGCCGCCCGATGCGCTGATGGTGGTCGACGAGTCGCATGTCACCGTGCCGCAGCTCGGCGCGATGTACAAGGGCGACCGCTCGCGCAAGGAGACCCTGGTCGAGTTCGGCTTCCGCCTGCCCTCGGCGATGGACAACCGGCCGCTGAAGTTCGAGGAGTGGGAGCGCCGCGCGCCGCGCGCGATCTACGTCTCGGCGACGCCGCGTCCGTATGAGATGGACAAGGCTGGCGGCGCCGTGGTCGAACTGCTGGTGCGTCCGACCGGCCTGATCGATCCGGAAGTCGAAGTCCGTCCCGTGCGCACCCAGGTCGACGACCTGCTGGGCGAGATCAAGAAGCGCGTGGCGATCGGCGATCGCGTGCTGGTGACGACGCTGACCAAGCGCATGGCGGAGAATCTCACCGATTACCTCTCCGAGCACGAGGTCAAGGTGCGTTACCTGCACTCGGATATCGAGACGGTGGAGCGCACCGAGATCATCCGCGACCTGCGTCGCGGCGAGTTCGACGTGCTGGTCGGCATCAACCTGCTGCGCGAGGGCCTGGACATGCCCGAGGTGTCCCTGGTGGCCATCCTCGACGCGGACAAGGAAGGTTTCCTGCGGTCGACCGGCTCGCTGATCCAGACCATCGGCCGCGCCGCGCGCAACGTGCGCGGCAAGGCAATCCTGTATGGCGACGAGATCACCCGCTCGATGAAGGCCGCGATCGACGAGACCGCGCGGCGTCGCGAGAAACAGGTCGCCCACAACGAGGCCAACGGCATCACCCCGACCACCATCGTGCGCCGTATCGCCGACATCATGGAGGGCGCGCGCAGCGACTACGGTTCGCGCAGCGGGCGTGGCACCAAGGCGTTCAAGGCCAACGAGCGCAGGGTCGCCGAGCAGGGCGCCGACTACAGCACACTGAGCCCCGAGCAGATTTCCTCGACCATCAAGAAGCTGGAGACGAAGATGTACAAGCACGCCCAGAACCTGGAGTTCGAGGAAGCCGGTCGCGTTCGCGACGAGATTCACCGCGTACGGGAGCAGGCCCTGCGCTGAGAGGCGGATTTCCCCCGACCCCCTTGCGGACCTCGGGGGCCGCTTGTAAACTGCGCAGCTCTTCGGGCGGTTAGCTCAGCGGTAGAGCACTACCTTGACATGGTAGGGGTCACAAGTTCGATCCTTGTACCGCCCACCAAATTCGAAGATAAAAGCCCGGATACGTCCGGGCTTTTTTTTGCCTTGACGGTCGCCTCGCGAATATCGCGGCGCGCCGCCACTGAGTCCCGGCCTGCGCCGGGACGACGCCCCTCCCTCGCCGTCATCCCGGCGCAGGCCGGGATCCAGTGGCGAGGCGCCAGGTCTTCGCGGTTGCCCATAACCGCTATGCCTGCGTGGAGTCGTGTCGATGGCCTATCTGTGGATCAAATCCCTGCACCTGCTGTTCGTGATGGCCTGGATGGCCACGGTGTTCTATCTGCCGCGGATCCTGGTCAACCTGGCCGAGGCTGGCGATGAACCCGCGGTCCGGGCCCGGCTCCAGTTGATGGGGACCCGGCTGTGCAAGTTCGGCCACATGATGTTCGGCTTCGCCTTCCTGCTCGGCCTCACCCTCTGGCTGTACTTCCACATATCGGGCGGCTGGTTGCATGCCAAGCTCGCCCTGGTCGTGGTGATGATGGCCTATTTCGGCTGGAGCGAGCGTCTGCTCAAGCGCAACATCGCCGGCGTTCCGCTGCCGGCGCCGCGCAAGCTGCGGATGTTCAATGAGCTCCCTGTCGTGGTCCTGCTGGCGATCATCTACCTGGTGATCGCCAAGCCGTTCTGACCGTCGCGGACGATGAGAACGAATGCGGCCATACTTGCCGCATACGGGAGACCCACTTGAGCCGAAGCACCACGACGATCGCGCCGGGCCTGATGGTGTTGCATGGCAACCGTCTGGAAGAACTGCGCGACGTACTCGCCGGCTGGCTGCAGCGCGAGCCGCTGGCGCCGCTCGAGGACGAAATGGTGCTGGTGCAGAGCAACGGCATCGCCCAGTGGTTCAAGCTGGCGCTGGCGCGCGATCGCACCGAGGGCGGCCTCGGCATCAGTGCCGCGGTCGATGTGCAGTTGCCCGGCCGTTTCCTGTGGACGGCGTATCGCGCGGTACTGGGTCGCGACGCGGTCCCGGCCGAATCGCCGTTCGACGAATCCCGGCTGGTCTGGCGCCTGTTGCGGCTGCTGCCGGCGCAGCTCCAGCGCGAGGCCTTCCGCCCGCTGCGCGATTACCTCGGCGACGATGACGACGCGCGCAAGCGCTACCAGCTGGCCGAGCGCCTGGCCGATCTGTTCGACCAGTACCAGGTCTATCGCGCCGACTGGCTGGACGACTGGGCGGCCGGGAACGACGTGTTGCGCGATGACCTGCGTGGCACGCGCAAACCGCTTCCCGAAGCGCAGCGCTGGCAGGCGGAATTGTGGCGCCTGTTGCTGGAGGACATCGGCGAGGCCCTTAGCGACGGGCATCGCGCGGCCGTGCATGCGCGCTTCATGCGCGCCGCGGCCACCGGCGCATCGTTTCCGTTGCTGCCGCGGCGCATCGTCGTCTTCGGCATGTCCTCGCTGCCGCAACAGACCCTGGAGGCGCTGGCCGCGCTGGCGCGGCATTGCCAGGTGCTGCTGGTGGTGATGAATCCCTGCCGGCACTACTGGGCGGACATCGTCGAGGACCGCGAGCTGCTTACGTGCTGCCCAGCGTCGCCAGGTCGGCAAGCCGGGCATGCCGGCGCTGCCCGGGGATGCCGAGCTGCATCTGCACGCCAATCCGCTGCTGGCGGCGTGGGGCAAGCAGGGGCGCGACTATATCCGCATGCTCGATGCCTTCGACCAGCTCGAGACCTATCGCGAACGCTTCACCGCGTGGGAACAGCGCGTCGACCTGTTCACCGACCCGGGCCGGGTCAGCTTGCTGGCCGCGGTGCAGCAGGCGATCTTCGATCTCGACCCGTTGCCGTCGCTCGAAACGCGTGCGCTGGCCAACGCCACGGACGACTCGATCGTCTTCCATGTCGCGCACGGTCCGCAGCGCGAGGTCGAGATCCTGCACGACCAGTTGCTGTCGCGTTTCGCCGCCGCGGCGAAGCGGGGCGACCCCATGCGCCCGCGCGACGTGATCGTGATGGTGCCGGACATCGAGGCCTACGCGCCGCATATCGAGGCGGTCTTCGGCCGCATCGATCGCGACGATCCGCGCTTCATTCCCTTCAGCGTGGCCGACCGCCAGGCACGCGGCAATGTGCCGCTGATCGTCGCGCTGGAATACCTGCTGGGCCTGGACGAATCGCGTTTCACCGTCAGCGATCTGCTCGACCTGCTCGATGTGCCGGCGGTGCGCCGTCGCTTCGACATCGGCGACGACGACCTGCCGACCCTGCGTCGCTGGATCGAGGGCGCCGGCATTCGCTGGGGCCTGCATGCGCGACAGCGCGAGACCCTCGGCTTGCCGGCGCTGGACCAGAACAGCTGGCACTTCGGCCTGCGCCGCATGCTGCTGGGTTACGCGGTGGGCGAGGGCGAGCCGCTGGCCGGCATCGAACCGTACGACGAGGTCGGCGGCCTCGACGCGGCCTTGGTGGGCCCGCTGGCCGACCTGCTGGCCGCGCTGGAAGACGCGTGGGGCGCGTTGCGCGAGCCCGCTTCGCCGGCCGAGTGGGGCGTGCGCCTGCGCCGTCTGCTCGCCGCGTTCTTCGATCGGGGCGATGCCGCCGATGCGACACGGCTGGATCGCCTGGACGAGATTCTCGAACAATGGGAACGCGCCTGCGAGGAAGGCGGTGTCGACGAGCGCCTGCCCGCGCCGATCGTCGCCGAGGCCTGGCTGGAAGGCTTCGATCGCGGCGAGCTGTCGCAGCGCTTCATGGGCGGCGCGGTCAGCTTCGGCACCTTGATGCCGATGCGCGCGATCCCGTTCCGCATGGTCTGCCTGCTTGGCATGAACGACGGCGATTACCCGCGCGCGCGGCCGCCGATGGATTTCGACCTGATGGCCTTGCCGGGCGGTTGGCGGCCGGGCGATCGTTCGCGGCGCGAGGACGACCGCTACCTGTTCCTCGAAGCCCTGCTGTCGGCGCGTGACGCGCTGCATATCGGCTGGGTCGGGCGCAACGTGCGCGACAACGGGGCGCGGCCGCCCTCGGTGCTGGTCGGCCAGTTGCGCGATTATCTTGCCGCGGGCTGGCGCGACGACAAGGGCGAGCTGCTCGATCGCCTGACCGTGGTGCATCCGTTGCAGCCCTTCAGCGCGACCTACTTCGAACCGGCCGCGCAACGCGATCCCCGCCTGTTCACCTTCGCCCGCGAATGGCGACGCGCGCACGACCGCGCCGCCGAGGTCGCCCCGCCTGGCGTCTTGCCGTTGTGGTCGCCGGAAACGCCGCTCGGTCAGGCCATGCTGCGGGGCTTCCTGCGCTATCCGGTCAAGCAGTTCTTCAACCAGCGCCTGCGCGTGTATTTCGACCAGGACGAGACCGGTAACGACGATCTCGAACCCTTCGCGCCCGACGCCTTGCAGCGCTACGGCCTCACCGAGAATCTGCTGCGCGCTGGCCTGGCTGCCGCCGAAGGCGATCTCGACCATGCACTCGCGGCCGAAGGCGAGCGCCTGCGCCGCAGCGGCAGGTTGCCGATGGCCGGGCTGGCGGCGCCCGTGCTCGGCGAACTGACCGCCGTGGCGCGCTCGGCGTTGGCGCGCTTCCAGCGTCACGCCACGCGCTGGCCGCTTGCCGCCGGGAAGCGCGAGGTGCAATGCCAGTTCGGTGAGCTGCGTATCGAGGATTGGCTGACCGGGCTGCGCGGCAGCGCCGATGGCAGTGCCATGGCCTGTCTCTCGATCACGCCGTCGGCCTTGATGCGCGACAAGGAGATCGCCGCCGATCGCCTGGCGGGCCCCTGGATCACGCACCTGCTGGCCCATGCCAGCGGCGCGCCGGCGACCAGCATCGTGGTCGGTACCGATATCACCGTGGCCTTCGATCCGCTGCCGCACGGCCGCGCTGAAGTCCTGCTGGCCGGGTTGCTCGATGGCTGGCGTGAAGGCATGACGCGGCCGCTACCCGTGGCGACGAAAACCGCGTTCGCCTTCATCGTGCAGGAAACCGATGAGCAGGCGCTCGATGCGGCACGGCGTTGCTATGACGGCGACGGCGATTTCGCGCGCGGCGAAGTGCAGGGCGATCCTTATCTGCTGCGCGCCTATCCGGATTTCGATCGCCTGCTCGACGCCGGCTTTCGCGACTGGTTGCTACCGTATCGCGCCCTGTATCGCGGCTTCCGCCAGGAGAGCGACGCATGAGCGCGATGCAGGGGCTGGATCCACTGCGGATGCCGCTGACCGGCGTGCGCCTGATCGAGGCCAGCGCCGGCACCGGCAAGACCTTTACCATCGCCGCGCTTTACGTGCGCGCGGTCCTCGGCCATGGCGTGACGCCCTTGATGCCGCCGCAGATCCTGGTCGTGACCTTCACCGAGGCGGCCACGCAGGAACTGCGCGAGCGTATCCGCGCGCGGCTGGTCGAAGCGGCGCGGGCTTTCCGCGGCCAGGCGGCAGGCGACGACTTCCTGCGCTCGCTGCTCGCGGACATGCCTGTCGAACAGCATGCCGCCGGCGCCCGGCGACTCGAGCTCGCCGCCGAATGGATGGACGAGGCCGCCGTCTTCACCATCCATGGCTGGAGCCAGCGCATGCTGGTCCAGCATGCCTTCGGCAGCGGGCATCCCTTCGAACAGACGCTGGAGCCGCAGGACGGCGAGTTGTTCGCCGAATGCGTGCGCGACTACTGGCGCAGCACCTTCTATCCGCTCGGCGCCGCGGCGCTCGCCGGCGTGCTGGCGCAATGGCGCAGCCCCGACGACCTGATGCGCAGCCTGCGTCCGCTGCTCGGACGTGGCGAAGCGATGCTGCGGGTCAACGGTGTCCTGCTTGCCGCACCCGATGATCTTTCCGGACTGCTCGGCGACTACGATCGCTGGAACGCGGAAAACGAGGTGCTGGCTGCCGAGGCTCGGCGCAAGCTGGCATGCCGCCGCCGATACGCTCGAGGCCATGCTGTTGTCCGCCATCGACGGCAAGCTGCTGAACGGCAATTCGTATCGACGGCAGACCGTGGAAGCCGATCTGGCGGTGATGCGCGCGTGGTCCGCCGGCGGTCCGGTCGAGCCCAACCTGGCGCGCTTCACCCAGGGCAAGCTGATCGCCTCGACCAACAAGGGCAAGGGCACGCCGACGCATGCCGCGTTCGCGGCGATCGACACGCTGGTCGGCCACGCCGGCAGCGCGCCGTCGCTGCGTCATGCGATCCTGGCGCACGCACTGGACTGGGTCGGCCGGTGCTTCGAGCAACAAAAGCGCCGCCGCGCGCAGATGGGTTACGACGATCTCCTGCTGCGCCTGGACAAGGCGCTGGCAGGACCGGCGGCGGCGACCTTGGCCGCGACTGTCGCCACGCAGTTCCCGCTGGCGATGATCGACGAGTTCCAGGACACCGATGCCTTGCAGTACCGCATTTTCCGTGCGATCTACGCGCGTGCGGCGATGCCGGTCGGCCTGTTGTTGATCGGCGATCCCAAGCAGGCGATCTATGCCTTCCGTGGCGCCGATATCCACACCTATCTCGGCGCGCGCGACGAGGCGGAAGCGCCGTCCTTCAGCCTGGATACGAATTACCGCTCCAGCCACGCCCTGGTCGAGGCGGTCAATGCCTTGTTCGGCCATGGCGAATCCCACGCGCTCGGGGCCTTCGCCTTCGGCGCCCAGGGCCTGCCGTTCGCGCCGGTGCGCTCGCGCGGGCGCGAGGATGTCTTCAGCGTCGACGGCGTGGCGCCGGCGGCATTGCAACTGGTCTTGCTGGACGACCCGGAAGGACCGGTCGGCGTACGCCTTTATCGCGCGCGCATGGCCGCGGCCTGCGCGGACGAGATCGTGCATCTGCTCGATGCCGCAGCGGAAGACCGGTGTGGCTTCGAAGGTCGCGGTGCGCTGCAGCCACGCGATATCGCCATCCTCGTGCGCAGCCGCAACGAGGCGGAGGAAATCCGCACCGCGCTGCGCGCGCGAAAAGTGCGCAACGTGTACCTCTCCGATCGCGACTCGATCTTCGACAGCGCCGAGGCGGCCGACGTGCTGTTCTGGTTGCGCGCCTGCGCCGAGCCGACCCTCGATCGCCGCCTGCGCGCCGCGTTGGCGACGACGACACTGGCCTTGCCGCTGGCCGAGCGTCGAGCGACTGAATACCGACGAACGCTACTGGGAAGAACGCGGCCGGCAGTTCATCGAGCTACGCGAGCTGTGGCGGCGGCAGGGCGTGCTTGCCATGCTGCAGCGGCTGTTGCATATCTTCGACCTGCCGGCGCGCCTGCTCGCCATCGATGGCGGCGAACGCGCGCTGACCAATGTGCTGCACGTCGCCGAACTCCTGCAGGAGGCCGCAGCCAACCTCGACGGCGAACAGGCGCTGATCCGCTACCTCGCCGAGCAGCTGGCCGACCCGCATGCGGCGAGCCCCGACGAACATATCGTGCGCCTGGAAAGCGACGCCGACCTGGTTCGCGTGGTGACCATCCACAAATCCAAAGGCCTGGAATATCCGCTGGTCTTCGTGCCGTTCGCCTGTTCGTGGAAGGCGGCCAGCGGCGGTGCCGGCGGTTATCGGTTCCACGGCGGCGAGGAGGGGGCGCAGATCGAACTGCTGTCGCGTTCTTCCGACGGCGCGGGCGATGCGGTGACGCAGGCGCATGAACTGGCCGAGCGCGCCCGCCTGCAGGAGGACCTGCGCCTGCTGTACGTGGCGGTGACCCGCGCGCGCCACTACGGCTGGCTCGGCGTCGCGCCGGTCGCCGCCGGTCGTGCGCGCAAACCGCAGGTGCATCACAGCGGTTTCGGTTACCTGTTGAGCGGCGGCAAGGAAATCGACAACGGCCAGTTCCGTCCGCTGTTGCAGCAGCTGGCCGCAGCGCAGCCCGCATATCGTGATTCGCGATGTCGCCGAGCCCATCGGCAAGCCCTTGCACGCGCTGGCCGTGGCCGGGCAGCTCGATGCGGCGCGCACCGATGTGCCGCCGCCCACGGATCGCTGGTGGATCGCCAGCTACAGCGCCTTGCGTTACGACGAGGAAGGGCATGTGCCCGCGGCGCCGGACACGGCGCGCGAGGATGTCGTCGTCGAATACGTGGCCAACCAGGCGCAGGAGCCCGCGGTTGCCGACAGCACCTTGTTGCCGGGCTTTCCGCGTGGCGCGGAAGCGGGCACCTTCCTGCACGATCTGTTCGAATGGATGGCCGGGGAAGGCTTCGCCCGCACGGCTGCCGAGCCCGCGGCGCTTCGCGACGCGGTCGCCAGGCGCTGCCAGCGTCGCGGCTGGGAAGCGATGATCGAGCCGCTCGCCACCGGCCTGCCGAAACTGCTGGCCCTGCCGCTGGCGCTGCCCGACGGCGGCAGCATCTCCCTTGCAGGTCTCGGCGATGGCCCGAGTTATCGCGCGGAACTGGAATTCTGGTTCGCGGCCGATGCCGTCGACACGCTGGAGCTGGATCGGCTGGTGCGCATGCATACGCTGGCTGGCGCGGCCCGCGCGCCGCTGCTGGCCGAGACGGTCAATGGCATGTTCAAGGGCTTTATCGATCTTATTTTCGAACACGAAGGGCGCTGGTACGTCGCCGACTACAAATCGAACTGGCTTGGCGGCCAGTTGCACGACTACGACGAGGCGGCGATGGCCGGGTCGATCCTGCATTCGCGCTACGACCTGCAGTATTCGATCTACCTGTTGGCCCTGCATCGGCAGCTGCGCGCGCGGCTCGGCGGCGAGTACGACTACGACACGCATATGGGTGGTGCCGTCTATCTGTACCTGCGTGGCATCGACGGTGCCGGCCGCGGCGTGCTTCGTCGAGCGGCCTCCACGGGTGCTGATCGAGGCGATGGATCGCCTGTTCACCGGAGGCCGCGATGAGCGCTGACGATCGCCTGCTTCGATGGCTCGACCTCGCCGTGACGCTGGACGAACTGCGTTCGCTGGATCGCGCCTTCGCGCTGTTCCTGCGCACGCTCGATCCTTCCGCCGACGATCGTGTGCTTGCCGCCGCGGCGCTGGCCAGTCGTGAACTCGGCAACGGGCATATCGGCGTCGAGGTGGAGACCCTGCTGGCCGAGGTATGGGCCGATCCCGCGCGTGCGCTGGCCTTGCCGGTGCGTGCCGAGCCGCGCGAGTGGCTCGATGCGTTGCGCGCTTCGCCGCTGGTGGCGATGGGGGACGAAGACGCGTCGGCACCGATGGTGCTCGAGGAGGGCCGGCTCTACCTGCGCCGTTACTGGCGCTACGAGCAGCGCGTGGCCACGGCGATCGCGGCGCGACTGGACGCGATGGCCGAGGTCTCGCCGGCGCTGGCCGATGGGCTGGCCCGCCTGTTCCCCGCCGACGGATGGCGCGGTCGACTGGCAGAAGGTTGCCTGCGCGCTCGCCGCGCGTGGCGGGTTCAGCGTGATCACCGGCGGTCCGGGCACCGGCAAGACGACCACCGTGGTGCGCCTGCTGGGCCTGCTGCAGATCGCATGGCGCTCGAGGCCGGGCGATCCGCGCCTGCGCATCCGGCTGGCGGCGCCGACCGGCAAGGCCGCCGCGCGCCTGAACGAATCGATTGCCGGGCAGGTCGGCATGCTCGCCGCTGGACGAGGACGTGCGCGCCGGCGATTCCGACCGAGGTGTCGACGCTGCACCGGCTGCTCGGCAGCCGCGGCGATACCCGGCGTTTCCGTCACGACCGGGACAACCCGCTGCATCTGGACGTGCTGGTGATCGACGAAGCGTCGATGATCGACCTGGAGATGATGGCCGCCGTGCTCGATGCGCTGCCCGCCGAGGCGCGACTGATCCTGCTCGGCGACAAGGATCAGCTGTCCTCGGTGGAAGCCGGCGCCGTGCTCGGCGACCTGTGTCAGCGCGCCGAGGCCGCCCACTACGATCGGGTCACCGCGACCTGGTTGCGCGATGCCGCGAGGTCGACGTATCGGCCTGGGTCACGGCCGATGCCGCCGCGCTGGACCAGCATGTGTCGATGCTGCGGCATAGCCATCGCTTCGGCAGCGACAGCGGCATCGGCAATCTTGCCCAGGCGGTCAATGCCGGGCTCGGTCGCGAGCGTGCGCCGGGTGCTGGGCGCGACGCATGGACGATGTCCGCGTGCTGGCGCCGGAGGCGGCGATCGCGGTCGCCGTCGACGGCTCGGGCGAGGCACCCGGTTACCGTGCTTACCTCGAACGCCTGGCGGCGACGCGCCCCGTGGACGGTTCGATCGACGCGCATGAGATCTGGGCCGGCGAGATACTCGATGCCTTCGCCAGGTTCCAGTTGCTGTGCGCGTTGCGCCAGGGCGAATCCGGTGTCGTCTCGCTCAACGAGCATGTCGCCACGAGACTGCGCGACGCTGGCCTGATAGCGGCCGTGCACGGCTGGTACGAAGGCCGTCCGGTGCTGGTCACCCGCAACGACTACAGCCTCGGCCTGATGAACGGCGACGTCGGTATCGCCCTGAGCGTGCCCGACGAGCAGGGCGGGCTACATCTGCGCGTGGCCTTCCGCATCGCCGGCAATCGCGTATCCGCTTCGTCACGCCGAGCCGCCTCGGCGCGGTGGAAACCGTGTTCGCGATGACGGTGCACAAGTCGCAGGGCTCGGAGTTCGAGCACACCGCGCTGGTGCTGCCCGAGGTGCCGACGCCGGTGCTGACGCGCGAGTTGCTCTATACCGGCGTGACCCGCGCGCGCCGCTGGTTCACCCTGCTGGCCATGCCGGCGATCGTCGATGCGACCGTGCAACGGCGCACCCTGCGTGCGTCGGGATTGCGCGAGCGCTTATCCACAGCCGCTGTGGACGGTCGTTGAACAAAGCTGTGGACAACAGGCGAACCTGCCTGCTTCATCAGTCACTTGTCTTACGCCGGTCATCTTCTGCGCAGCCTTGTCACCTTATCCACACGGATTGTGGATGCACCTGGGACAAGCCTGTGGACAAGTCGATGTTCCCCGTTCGGCGACAGGCACTTGGCTCTTGCCGGTGAAAGCTTGCCCAGCCGGCGGGCCGCCCCCATTGAACTGTCATGCCGGCGGACGTTGACAGCCGACCTGCCCTGAACTAGCTTTCCCGCGTTCATACGACACGATCAACGAGCTGACGAGGTGGCCCGCGGCAACGCCGGCCGAGCGTGCGACATGCAGACTAAGACCTGCCACTACTGAACCCGCCTCCGCCTTGTGTCGATCACAAAGGGCGCGTGGCGCCCTTTTTTGTTGCGAGAAAGTCTTCCCCATGATCCAGATCACGCTACCCGACGGCAGCCAGCGGCCGTTCGACCACCCCGTTTCCGTGCAGGACGTCGCCGCCTCGATCGGCGCCGGCCTGGCCAAGGCCACCCTCGCCGGCAAAGTCGACGGCAAGCTGGTCGATGCCAGCTTCACCGATCGACCATGACGCCGCGCTCGAGATCGTCACCGAGAAGAGCCCCGAGGCGCTGGATATCCTGCGCCATTCCACCGCGCACCTGCTGGCGCAGGCCGTGCAGCGCCTGTTCCCCGGCGCGCAGGTCACGATCGGCCCGGTGATCGACAACGGCTTCTATTACGACTTCGCCTACGAGCGCCCCTTCACGCCCGACGACCTGGCGAAGATCGAAGAGGAGATGGAGAAGATCGTCAAGGAGCAGGTCCCGGTCAGCGCGCAGCGTGAAGTCGCGCGACGACGCCGTGACCTTCTTCCGCGGTATCGGCGAGGAGTACAAGGCCGAGATCATCGAGGGCATTCCGGCCGACCGAGGAGCTCTCGCTCTATACGCAGGGCGAGTTCACCGACCTCTGCCGCGGCCCGCACGTGCCGAACACGGGCAAGCTGCGCGCGTTCAAGCTGATGAAGGTGGCCGGCGCCTATTGGCGCGGCGACTCGAACAACGCGATGCTGACCCGCATCTACGGCACGTCCTGGCTCAACGACAAGGACCTGAAGGCCTACCTGCACCAGCTCGAGGAAGCGGAGAAGCGCGACCATCGCCGCATCGGCAAGCAGCTCGACCTGTTCCATCATGCAGGAAGAAGCGCCGGGCATGGTGTTCTGGCACCCGAAGGGCTGGGCCATCTGGCAGGCGGTCGAGCAGTACGTGCGCGGCGTCTATCGCAGCAGCGGCTACCAGGAAGTCCGTGGTCCGCAGATCATGGACGTCAGCCTGTGGAAGAAGTCCGGCCACTGGGACAACTACGCCGAGAACATGTTCTTCACCGAGTCGGAGAAGCGCACCTATGCGCTCAAGCCGATGAACTGCCCCGGCCACGTCCAGATTTTCAACACGAACCTGCACAGCTACCGCGACCTGCCGGTCCGCTACGGCGAGTTCGGCGGTTGCCACCGCAACGAGCCCTCGGGCGCGCTGCACGGGATCATGCGCGTGCGCGCCTTCACCCAGGACGATGGCCACATCTTCTGCACCGAGCAGCAGATCGAGGGCGAGGTTGCCGCCTTCCACGGCCAGGCCATGAAGGTCTATGCCGACTTCGGCTTCGAGGACATCGCGCTGAAGATCGCCCTGCGCCCGGAAAAGCGGATCGGCAGCGACGAGGTATGGGACCGCGCCGAGGACGCCCTGCGCTGCCGCCCTGGCCGCCGCCGGGGTCCAGTGGGAGGAATTGCCCGGCGAGGGCGCCTTCTACGGCCCCAAGATCGAGTACCACATGAAGGACTCGATCGGCCGCGCCTGGCAGGTCGGCACCATGCAGGTCGATTTCATGATGCCCGAGCGCCTGGGCGCCGAATACGTCGATGAACACTCCAACCGCCGCCATCCGGTTATGCTGCACCGGGCGATCGTCGGCTCCATGGAGCGTTTTATCGGTATCCTGATCGAACACCACGCCGGCCTGCTGCCGCCGTGGCTGGCCCCGATCCAGGCCGAGGTGTTCAGTATTACCGACGCACAGGCCGATTATGTGCGTGAGGTGACGCAAACCCTTGTCGATAAAGGCTTCCGGGTCCAGGCTGATTTGCGCAACGAAAAGGTCGGATATAAAATCCGGGAGCATACGTTGCAAAAGGTGCCCTATCTGCTCGTGGTCGGTGATCGTGAGAAGGAGACGGGGACCGTTTCCGTGCGTACCCGTAGTGGCGAGGACCTCGGCAGCATGCCGCTGGCCCAGTTCGTCGAGCGGCTGGAGGCCGAAACGCGCCGCTGATGGCGTTTTTCGGCACATTGATGAAAATTTCTGGAGGATAGCGGTATCGCTACGACCGACAACAAAGGCAATCGCAAGAATCAGGAAATCCGCGTACCCCGCGTACGCGTCCTGGGCGTCGAAGGTGAACAGCTGGGCATCCTGCTGCGCGACGACGCCTTGCGACTGGCTGAAGAGGCTGGCATGGACCTGGTCGAGATCCAGCCCAACGGCGATCCGCCGGTGTGCCGCATCATGGACTTCGGCAAGTTCAAGTTCGAAGCCCAGAAGAAGGCCCAGGCCGCCAAGAAGAAGCAGAAGCAGGTCGAGATCAAGGAAGTGAAGTTCCGTCCGGTCACGGACGTGGGCGACTACCAGATCAAGCTGCGCAACATGCTTCGCTTCCTGGAAGAAGGCGACAAGGTCAAGGTGACCATCCGCTTCCGCGGCCGCGAGATGTCCCACCAGGACCTCGGCCAGAACCTGGCCCGCAAGATCCAGGAAGATGTCGGCGATAACGGCGTGGTGGAGCAGTTCCCGCGCCTTGAAGGCCGGCAGATGGTCATGATGATCGGGCCCAAGAAGAAGATTTAGAAAAGCGGTCCGGCGATCACCCGATCGCCGCGCGCATGCCGGGCGAAATCGCACGGCACGACGCGTTCCCCTCTCCCCTTTGGGGAGAGGGCAAAGGGTGAGGGGCGCCTACGGAGCGGCTTTCTTCGTTGTGCGGAGAGGGCGCTCGGACGCCCCATCCGCCCCTTCGGGGCACCTTCCCCCAAGGGGAGAAGGAACCTCACGCCGCTTCGGTCATGCTTTGTCGGCGCTCCGGCTTTTGGGTCGCCGCCTCGAGCGTTTTCGCGGGTCTGGGCTACCCAAACCCCGCCAGGTTCCTGTAAACTCCCCGGTTCGCCCCATTCAGGAACGGGGCGACACCGTCCCCGGCAGGAAGGAAAGCGTGGCGCCGCAAGGCCCGCCGCCGGATCAGTCAGCAACCGAATACGGAGCATTCCCATGCCCAAGATCAAGACCAACCGGGCGGCCGCGAAGCGTTTTCGCAAGACCGCGTCGGGCAAGTTCAAGGCCGGTCACGCCTTCAAGTCGCACATCCTGACCAAGAAGTCGACCAAGCGTAAGCGCGGTCTGCGTGCGACTAACCACGTCAAAGCGTGCGACACCAAGGGTGTAGCTCGCATGTTGCCGTACCTTTAAGGCGAGGAGATAAACCATGGCTCGTGTAAAGCGTGGCGTTACCGCCCGTCGTCGTCACAAGAAAATCATCGGCCGTGCGAAGGGCTACTACAACGCCCGTCGCAAGGTCTTCCGCGTTGCCAACCAGGCCGTCATCAAGGCTGGTCAGTACGCCTACATCGGCCGTAAGCAGCGCAAGCGTCAGTTCCGCGCGCTGTGGATCGTGCGTATCAACGCCGCCGCCCGTCAGTTCGGTCTGTCGTACAGCCGCCTGATCAATGGTCTGGCCAAGGCTGAGATCGTCGTCGACCGCAAGGTGCTGGCCGATCTCGCCGTGCACGACATCAAGGCGTTCGGTGCGATCGCCGAGAAGGCCAAGGCCAGTCTGGCCGCGTAATCACCCTTCGGGCGCCGCTAGCGCGGTTGCGCTATGATGGATAACGTGGGGAGGAGGCCTGCGCTTCCTCCCCATGTCATTTCTGGCATGTGAAATACCGGCGGAAGCCGGCTGGCTGATCGACTCCGGGAAAGTCGATGGAAGCTCTGGACAATGTCGATACGGCGCTGCGCGAGATCGAAAACGCGCCGTCGCTCGACGCACTCGATGCCGCTGCGCGTTGCGCCTGCTGGGCAAGAACGGCGCGATCACCGCGGCGCTGAAATCGCTGGGCAGCCTGCCGGCCGACGAGCGCAAGGCGCGTGGCGCCGAGGTCAACCGCTCAAGGATCGCCTTGCCGACGCCCTCGCGGCGCGCAAATCCTCGCTGGAACAAGCCGAACTCGATCGCCGCCTCGCTTCCGAGCGCTCGACGTCACCCTGCCCGGTCGCGACGGCGAGCGTGGCGGCATCCACCCGATCACCCGTGCGCTCGAGCGCATCGCCGATATCTTCGCGCGCCTCGGCTACCAGCGCGCCGACGGTCCGGAGATCGAGGACGACTGGCACAACTTCGAGGCGCTGAATTTCCCGCCGCACCATCCGGCGCGCGCCATGCACGACACCTTCTACTTCGGCGACGGGCGCCTGCTGCGCACGCATACCTCGCCGGTGCAGATCCGTTCGATGAAGGGCCGCCAGCCGCCGATCCGCATCATCGCGCCGGGCAAGGTCTACCGCAGCGATTCGGACCAGACCCATTCGCCGATGTTCCACCAGATCGAAGGCCTGCTGGTCGACGAGACCTCGAGCTTGGCCGATCTCAAGGGCACGCTGGCCGAATTCGTTCGCGCCTTCTTCGAGCGCGACTTCGAGATGCGTTTCCGGCCGAGCTATTTCCCGTTCACCGAGCCCTCGGCCGAAGTCGACATCCGCTGGGATGCCGAAGACGGCAGCCACGCGCTGGCTCGAAGTGCTCGGCTGCGGCATGGTCCATCCGACCGTGCTGGAGAACTGCGGCATCGATCCGGAGCGCTACACCGGGTTCGCCTTCGGCCTCGGCGTGGAGCGCTTCGCGATGCTGCGCTACGGCGTCGGCGACCTGCGCGCGTTCTTCGAGAACGATCTGCGCTTCCTGAAGCAGTTTGCCTGAGTGCCGCGGGCCTGCCCAGGCTGGCCCATCGTCCTGCGAACGAAGTGAGCACCCGATGAAATTCTCCGAAAACTGGCTGCGCGAACTGGTCGATGTCGACGCCGACCGCGCCGACGCTGGTCCATGCGCTGACCATGTCCGGCCTGGAAGTCGAAGAAGTCACGCCGCTGGGTGACGGGCTCGACGGCGTCGTCGTGGCCGAGATCGTCGCCGCCGAGAAGCATCCCGAAGCCGACCGCCTGCAGGTGTGCAAGGTCGATGCGGGGCAGGGCGCAGCCCTGCAGATCGTCTGCGGCGCGCCGAATGCGCGCGTCGGGCATCAAGGTGCCGCTGGCGAAGGTCGGCGCGATGTTGCCGAACGGCATCGACGATCAAGGCGGCCAAGCTGCGTGGCGTCGACTCGTACGGCATGCTGTGTTCGGCCAAGGAGCTCGGCATCGACGCCGACGCGTCGGGCCTGCTCGAACTGCCGGCCGATGCGCCGGTCGGCCAGTCCGCTGGCCGACTACCTCGGCCTGCCCGATGCCAGCATCGAACTGAAGATCACGCCGAACCGTCCCGATTGCCTGGGCCTTGTTCGGGCTGGCGCACGATGTCGCCGCGCTGTTCGGCAGCCACGTCCAGGCTGGCGCGCCGTGATCGAGGCGAGTATCGCCAGCGCCGCACGCCGTGGCGTCCGCCTCGAAGCCGGCGCCGATGCGCCGCGTTACCTCGGCCGCATCATCGAAGGCATCGATGCGAAGGCGCGCCACGCCGCTGTGGATGGCCGAGCGTCTGCGCCGCGCCGGCCTGCGTCCGATCAGCGCCGTCGTCGACATCACCAACTACGTGATGCTCGAACTCGGCCAGCCGCTGCACGCGTTCGACAACGACACGCTTCAGGGCGACGTCGTCGTGCGCCATGCGCGCGCACGGCGAAACGCTCAAGCTGCTCGACGGCAACGAGGCGAAGCTCGACCAAGGCTTCGTGCTGATCGCCGACGAGACCAGCGCGCTCGCCGTGGCCGGGGTGATGGGCGGCTACGATTCGCGCGTCACCGACACGACGCGCAACGTGTTCCTCGGAGGCTGCGCACTTCGCGCCGGCCGCGATCATGGGTCGGGCGCGCAAGCTTGGCCTGCACACCGATGCCTCGCATCGCTTCGAGCGCGGCGTCGATCCGGACGCTGCCGCAGCGTGCGATCGAGCGCGCGACCGCGCTGCTGCTCGAGATCGCCGGCGGCAAGGCCGGCCCGGTGACCGTGGCCGAGCGCCTGGGCGACCTGCATGCGCCAGCAGCCGGTGACCTTGCGTCGTGCACGCCTCAAGCGCGTGCTCGGCATCGAGGTCGCCGACGCCGAGGTCGCGCGCATCTTCACCGCGCTCGGCATGGCACGTGGTCGCGAACGCCGATGGCTGGCAGGTCACCGCGCCGAGCAGCCGCTTCGACATCGACCGCGAGGAAGACCTGATCGAAGAGGTCGCGCGCATCCACGGCTACGAACGCATCCCGACGCACAGCCGGCCGGCGCAGATCGCCCTGGCCGCCGATCCGGAGGCCCGCCTCGGCGAGCATGGCCGTGCGCAACCACCTGGCATCGCGCGACTACTTCGAGGCGGTCACCCTGGCCTTCGTCGGCGCCGACCTGCTGCGTACCTGGCAGCGTCGACGCGGGCAGCGTGCCGCTGGCCAACCCGCTGTCGGCGGACCTGGCGGTCATGCGTACCTCCTTGCTGCCCGGCCTGATCGATGGCGCTGCGCCACAACCGTGCACGCCAGCAGGAACGTGTCCGCCTGTTCGAGATCGGCCGCAGCTTCCACGCCACCGGCGATGCGCCCGGACGAAGTGCTGCGCCTGGCCGTCGTCGCCTGCGGTTCGGCCGCGGCCGAGCAGTGGGGCGAGCCGACCCGTGCGCTGGATTTCTTCGACCTCAAGGGCGACCTCGATGCGCTGCTCGCCTTCAGTGGCGAGCCGGCCCGGTGGTCGGTCGATGCGGTCGACCTGCCGGGCTGGCTGCATCCGGGGCGTGGCGCGCGGGTGCTGCGCGACGGCGAGCCGGTCGGTTTCATCGGTGCCCTGCATCCGCAGCTGGCCAAGACCCTGGACCTCGGTAGCGATGTCCATGTGCTCGAACTGGCCCTGGAACCGGTGCTTGCCCGGCGCCTGCCGCAGGCTTCCGCGGTGGCACGTTACCCGGCTGTTCGGCGCGATATCGCCGTCGATCTGCCCGAATCGGTGGCCTGGGCCGAGGTCGAGGCCGCCGTCCGGCAAGCCCTCGGAGGGGCCCTCAAGGAAATTCGCCTGTTCGACCGCTATGCCGGAAAGGGTATCGAGGAAGGGCGAAAGAGTCTCGCTATGGGCTTGATTTTACAGGACGCTTCACGCACCCTTACTGACGAAGACGCGGATAGCTGCGTGGGGAAGGCTGTCGCCGTGTTGGAACGTACATGCAAGGCAAGATTGCGAGGATGAGATGGCGCTGACCAAGGCGGAAATGGCCGAGCGCCTTTTCCTCGACGTGGGCCTCAACAAGCGTGAGGCCAAGGAATTCGTGGATGCCTATTTCGAGGTCGTCCGCGAAGCGCTGGAACGGGGGGAGCAGGTGAAATTGTCCGGTTTCGGCAATTTCGATCTGCGGCAGAAGAACCAGCGGCCCGGTCGCAATCCCAAGACCGGTGAGGAAATTCCCATCTCCGCCCGACGGGTGGTCACCTTCCGTCCAGGTCAGAAACTGAAGGTACGGGTCGAGGGCTATGCTGGATCAAGGGAATAACACCGAACTTCCGGCGATTCCGGCCAAGCGCTACTTCACCATCGGTGAGGTCAGCGAGCTTTGTGGGGTGAAGCCGCACGTACTGCGTTACTGGGAACAGGAATTTCCGGCCCTGAAGCCGGTGAAGCGGCGCGGCAACCGGCGCTATTACCAGCGCCACGACGTGCTGATGATCCGCCAGATCCGCTCCCTGCTTTATGACGAAGGCTTTACCATCACCGGCGCCCGCGCACGGCTGGAAGGCCCGCAGGCCCGGATGGAATCGAGCATGTCCCACCAGATCGTGCGCCAGGTGCGGCTCGAACTGGAAGAAGTACTGACGCTGTTGCGTCGCTGAGCCGAAGGGAGCTTCCGGCCATCGCCGCGAAGCTGCTAGAATGCCGGCCTACCGTTTTACAGTCGGGGTGTAGCGCAGCCTGGTAGCGCACTACGCTGGGGGTGTAGTGGTCGCGAGTTCGAATCTCGCCACCCCGACCATTTCGGTTCTGCAAGAGGCGCCCATGGGGCGCCTTTTTCGTTTCACGCAGAGACCGAGGCTTTCTGTGCGCGGAGTGCTGAGTAGTCGCGAAGCACTCTTTCGCCCACGTGATCCCGACGTGTCCTCATGGCATCGACCGATGTTTCGACCGATGCGCAGTGGCAAGACTGTGTGCGCTGAGGCAATGGAGCCCCAGCCAGACTTCGCCAATAAGGACATGACATGAAAAGTATCCTGGCTCTTGCCGCGCTCGCCCTGATGTCGACTTCCGTCGCTGCCCAGGCAAATGACAATCCGGACTTCGACTTCCTCGCCCCGCAGGAATTGTTGAGCGAACCGGAGATGCAGTTCGATGCGGAGCTGGACGCCTCGCATTCGCGTCATCAGGTCGCGGTGTTGTTCCGCGTTGCTGCGAAGGGCGGTTCCGCCGAGGAAGCGCGCGCTGGCGTGAATAAGGCGGCTGCGGCGATTTGTGGCAAACACAAGGGAGCCATCCGTAACATCAGCTATCGCTACTTTGAAATGGCCAAGCCCAGGCCCACGGTCGAGGCGGACACCCGCAAGGGCATGCTCGGCAACGTGACCTGTGTGGTTCGTTATAATCATCCCAAGTAAGCAGGACGCTGGTATCGGAAGGCGCCCTTGGGGCGCCTTCTTTTACGTGGCTATGGTTGGCCGCGGGTTCTCAATACAGAACGCGGGCGCGCAAGGTGTCCGGAATGGCGGCCAGTTCGTCTTTTAGCGCGGCGGCATGTTCCTCGGTGGTGGACACATCGATGACGACATAGCCAACCTGGGGTGAGGTCTGCAGGTACTGGCCGTCGATGTTGACGCTGGGCGCGCGAGAACACGTCGTTGATGCGCGAGAGCACGCCGGGCACGTTGCGGTGGATGTGCAGCAGGCGGCGGCTTTGCGGGTGTCCGGGCAGCGAGACTTCGGGGAAATTGACCGCCGAAAGCGTGCTGCCGTTGTCGCTGTAGCGGACCAGCTTGGACGCCACCTCGATGCCGATGTTGTCCTGCGCCTCGAGCGTGCTGCCGCCGATGTGCGGGGTGAGGATCACGTTGTCCATGCCGACCAGCGGCGAGACGAAGGCGTCGTCGTTGCCCTTGGGTTCGACCGGGAAGACGTCGACCGCGGCGCCGGACAGGTGCGCGGCGCGCAGGCACTCGGCGAGCGCGTCGATATCGACCACGGTGCCGCGCGAGGCGTTGATCAGCATGCGACCCCGGGCGCATGCGGGCCAGCTCGCGGGCGCCGATCATCATCTGTGTCTGCGGGCGTTTCGGGCACGTGCAGGGTGACCACGTCGGCACGCTCGAGCAGGTCGTCCAGGCTGGCCGCGGCGCGTGCGTTGCCCAGCGACAGCTTGGCTCGATGTCGTGGAAGATCACGCGCATGCCCAGGCCCTCGGCGAGCACGCCGACCTGGGTGCCGATATGGCCGTAGCCGACGATGCCGAGCATCTTGTCGCGCACCTCGAAGCTGCCGGCGGCGGATTTCGACCAGCCGCCGCGATGGCATTCGGCGTTCTTCTGCGGGATGCGGCGCATCAGCATGATCGCCTCGGCGATCACCAGTTCGGCGACGCTGCGGGTATTGGAGTAGGGCGCGTTGAAGACCGGGACGCCGAGCCGTCTCGGCGCTGTCCAGATCGACCTGGTTGGTGCCGATGCAGAAGCAGCCGATCGCGATCAGGCGCCTGGCCTGCGGCGAGCACCTCGTCGCTCAGCTGCGTGCGCGAGCGGATGCCGACGATGTGCGCGTCGGCGATGGCCCGCCTTCAATGCCTCGTCCGGCGAGCGATTTCTCGTGATAGTCGATCTGCGAATAACCGGCCGCGCGGAAGGTGTCCACGCGCGCTGCGGCTGACGCCTTCGAGCAGCAGCACCTTGATGTCCTGTTTCGGGTACGAAGTCTTCTTCATTGAAGCAATGCCGATGGGGCCGTGGCTGGCACTATGCCAGATCTTGGCGTTTGCGGCTGCAGCAGTGGACGCGAACGGCGCCGCGCTGGCACGCCTGCGGGGCCTTGCTTCCGGAGCTCCCATGACCGATCCCCGCCTCGCCGACCTTGCCGCCAGTTGCCCGGGCTGCGCCTCGCCACCGATCCGGACGACCTGGAGCACTACGGCCGCGACTGGACGCGGCGCTGGACGCCGGCGCCGCTGGCGATCGCGCTGCCGGCGAGCGTCGAAGACGTGCAGGCCATCGTGCGCTGGGCCAACGGGCGATCGGGTGGCCGTGGTCCCCTCGGGCGGGCGCACCGGTCTGTCCGGTGGCGCGGTGGCGGTCGATGGCGAACTGGTGCTCAGCCTCGAACGGATGAACCGCGTGCTCGGCTTCGATGCCGGTCGATCGCACGCTGACCGTGCAGCCCGGCATCGCGCTGGAAGCCGTGCACGACGCGGCGCGCGGACATGGTCTGATCTATCCGGTGGATTTCGCCGCGCGCGGTTCGTGCCAGATCGGCGGCAACATCGCCACCAATGCCGGCGGCATCCGCGTGATCCGCTACGGCAACACGCGTCGAGTGGATCGCGGGCTTGAAAGTGGTCACGGGCACCGGCGAGCTGCTCGACCTCAATCGCGGGCTGATCAAGAACGCCAGCGGCTACGACCTGCGCCATCTGATGATCGGCTCGGAAGGTACGCTTGGTCATCGTCGTCGAGGCCACCCTGCGCCACTGACCTCGCCGCCACCGGCTCGCAGGTGATGCTGCTGGCGGTGCCGGCGATGGATGCGTTGATGCACGTATTCGGCGACGGTTCCGGGCGAGGCTGACCCTGGGCGCGTTCGAGTTCTTCACCGACCGGGCGCTGCACCACGTACTGGCGCACGGCGCGCAGAAGCCCTTCGACGAGGACTCATCCGTATTACGTGGTCACCGAATTCGATGCGGTGACGCGCAGGATGCCGCGCTGGCGGTCTTCGAGACCTGCGTGGAACGAGGGCTGGGTCAGTGACGGTGTCATCGCCGCCAGCGAAGCGCAGGCGAAGTCGCTCTGGCGCCTGCGCGAAGGCATCACCGAAAGCCTGGCGCCGCACCGGCCGTACAAGAACGATGTGTCGGTGCGGATCGGCGCGGTGCCGGCCTTCCTGCAAGAGATCCAGGCGCTGCTCGCGCGCGAGTATCCGCACTTCGACGTGGTCTGGTTTGGCCATATCGGCGACGGCAATCTGCATATCAACGTGCTGAAACCCGACGACCATGGACAACGATGCGTTCGTCGCGCAGTGCGAGCACGTCACCAAGCTGCTTGGCGACACACTGCAGCGTCACGGCGGCAGCATCTCCGCCGAACACGGCATCGGCCTGGTCAAGAAGCCTTACCTGGAAAGCGCGCGCAGCGAGGCGGAGATCGCGCTGATGCGCGGGATCAAGCGGCGTGCTCGATCCGGCTGGGATCATGAATCCCGGCAAGCTGTTGTAGCCGCGCTCTTGTGGGAGTGAACAGGGTTCGCTCCCACAGTGGCGCTCCTACAATCAAGGGGACGCATGCTAGCCTTTGGGGCTGGTCCATCAGAGAATCCCCGTCATGCCGCAGGTGCCGCGCCAGCTTTACCCCGAGATCGAACCGTTCGATAGCGGCATGCTCGAGGTTTCCGAGCTGCATACGCTTTATTACGAGCAGAGCGGCAATCCGCACGGCAAGCCGGTGGTGTTCCTGCACGGCGGTCCCGGTGGCGGCACCAATCCGAAATGCCGGCGCTTCTTCGATCCGGCGGTTTATCGCATCGTGCTGTTCGATCAGCGTGGCTGTGGTCGTTCGACGCCGCATGCGGAACTGATGGCCAACACGACCTGGGACCTGGTCGCCGATATCGAGCGTGTTCGCGAGCACCTGGGCATCGACCGGTGGCAGGTGTTCGGCGGTTCGTGGGGATCGACCCTGGCGCTGGCCTATGCGCAGACCCACCCGGAAGCGGTGACCGAACTGGTCCTGCGCGGCATCTTCCTGCTGCGTCGCTGGGAACTGGAATGGTTCTACCAGAAGGGTTGCGACGCGCTGTATCCGGATGCCTGGGAAACCTATCTGTCGGCCATTCCGCCCGCCGAGCACGGCGACCTGATCAGCGCCTATCATCGCCGCCTGACGCATACCGACCCGGCCGTACGCACCGCGGCGGCGCGCGCGTGGTCGGTGTGGGAAGGGGCGACCAGTTACCTGTACCCGGACACCCAGCACATCGCTTCGAGCGGCGAGGACGAGTTCGCCCTGGCTTTCGCCCGCATCGAATGCCACTACTTCGTCAATGCGGGCTTCTTCGAGGTCGACGGCCAGTTGCTGCGCGATGTCGGGCGGATCCGGCATATCCCCACCGTGATCGTGCAGGGGCGCTACGACGTGGTCTGTCCGGTGCGTAGCGCGTGGGACCTGCACCGGGTCTTCCCCGAGGCCGACCTGCGCATCGTCCAGGACGCCGGCCACTCGGCCTTCGAGCCAGGCATCGCCAGCGAACTGGTGCAGGCCACGGATCGCTTCGCCGGCTGAAAGCATGTCGCGGTTTCCACGGTCTGTCAGGGACAGCGGCTCGATGCCGCGTCCCTATGGAGATGGAACGTGAAGCGATGGATCCTCCTGGCAACGCTCGTTTTTGCCGCACTGGTTCCGATGGCCGCGTCGGCGGCGCAGCCCGATGCGAAAGCGCTTGGCCAAAGCACCTACATTGTCGAGGGCGCGACCAGGCCCGATCGCATCGTCTATGTCTTCATCGATACCGAATGCCCGTACTGCCACCGGCTGCGGGCAGCGATGCAGCCCTATCTGGGCGCCGGCAGCCGCGTGCAGGTGCGCTATGTCCTGGTCGCGGTGCTCAACGAAGACAGCGAGCCCCATGCGCAGGCGATCCTGATGCGCAAGGACACGGCACGCGCCCTGGCCGAACATGAGAATGCATTCGACAAGGGAGGCATTGCCAGGCCGGACGCCTTGCGCCCCGAGCTTTCGGAGAAGCTGGAACACAACCAGGAACTGATGTCGGCTTTCGGCCTGCGCGGCACGCCGTCGATCGTCTACCAGGACACCAGCGGCAAGCTGGTCAAGCTGCAGGGCAGCCCGGACGCCGCGGCACTGGCCGCACTGATGACCCCGCCGAAGCGCTGATTACTTGCTGCCGAAGATCTTGTCCCCGGCATCGCCCAGGCCGGGAATGATGTAGCCGACCTCGTTGAGGCGCTGGTCGATCGCGGCGGTGAAGATCTCGATGTCCGGGTGGACGGCTGCGACCCGGGCCAGTCCTTCCGGCGCGGCGACCAGGAACAGGCCTTTGATTCGCCGGCAACCGGCCGCCTTCAGCATGTCGACGGTGGCGACCAGGGTGCCGGCGGTAGCCAGCATCGGGTCGACGATCAGGGCAATGCGCTCATCCATTCGCCCACTGAGCTTCTCGTAGTAGGCGACCGGTTGCAGGGTCGTCTCGTCGCGGCGCATGCCGACCACGCTGACCTTGGCCGAGGGGATCATGTCGAGCACGCCGGGCAGCATGCCAAGGCCGGCGCGCAGGATCGGCACGACGGTGATCTTCTTGCCCTTGATCCGTTGCACCTCGACCGGACCGGCCCAGCCCTCGATGGTTTCCGCCTCGGTTTCCAGATCGGCGGTCGCCTCATAGGTCAGCAGCGAGGCGACCTCCGAGGCCAGTTCGCGGAAATCCTTGGTACTGATGCCGGCGCGGCGCATCAGGCCGAGCTTGTGCTGGATCAGAGGATGGCGGACTTCGACGATTTTCATGGCGTGGCGGCCGCTGGGAACGGGCCGTCAGTTTCGCACGTCCTCATCCAGGTCGAGCACGGTGTCGACACCGACCGCCTTCACGAAAACCGCATCGTGGCTGACCAGCAGCACGGCGCCGGTGTAATCGCGCAGGGCGTCTTCCAGCAGCCGTTTTGCTTCCAGGTCCAGATGGTTGTCGGTTTCGTCCAGCAGGATCAGGTCGTAGGGCTTCGGTGCGGCATCCAGGGCCAGCAAGGCCAGGCGGACGCGTTCGCCACCGCTAAGGACACCCGCTTTGGACAGGGCGCGGTCGCCGCCCAGGCCGATGCCGGCGAGGAAGGTCCGGTAATCGCCTCGGGGGTGACCCGGGGCGAGCCTCGCCAGGTTCGCCAGGGCGGATTGCGCCGGATCGATCAGGCCGAAATGCTGGTCGATCAGCAGCCGGCGGCCACTGATATGGAACCGGCCCTCCCGGGCTGTGGCGAGGCCGGCCAGGACGCGTAGCAGGCTGGACTTGCCCGAGCCGTTGCGGCCGTCGACGTGCATCCGCTCACGCATGCGCAGCGCGAAATTCAATGGTCGCGCGACGCCGAAGGGAGGCACCAGGTTTTCCGCGCGCACCGCGAAGCCGCCGCGTTCTCCACCGCCACGAAGATCGATGCGGTGCGGCGCGATCTGCTCCACGCGGGCCCTGGCAACGCTCAGCCGCGTCTGGCCGGCGGCGACACGCCGGGCCTGTTCGTTGTTCAGGCGGCCCTCGGACTGTTCGCCGAGCTGGCGGCGCATGCCGAGGGCCAGGTGTGGAATATTGTCGTCGCCGCGCGCGCGTTGCTCCCGCTTCTGCTGCTTGTCCAGCGTGCGCTGACGTTCACGGCGCAGGACATCGAGCTCCCGTTTCGCCCGGTCGAGATGGCGTCGTGCCGCCAGGTGTTCTTCCTCGTGGCAGGCACGATAAAGCGTGTAATTGCCGCCGTAGTGCACCAGCCCGTTGCCGGACAGCTCATGGATCGCGGCTACTTCGTCGAGCAACTCGCGGTCGTGACTGGCAACCAGGGCACCGCCGGTATGCGCGCGAAGCTTTTGGCGCAGCCATGCGCGCGCCTGACGGTCCAGGTGATTGCTCGGCTCATCGAGAATCAGGTACTGCCTGGGATCGGCGAACAGGCGCAGCAGGCGTGCGCGGGTCAGTTCGCCGCCGCTGAGCTGGTCGAGCGGCCTTGCGAAGTCATCGGGCAGCCCCGCCTCGGCGAGCGATTGCCGCCAGTGCAGGGCGAACTCCCAGTCCTCGCCGATCAATTCGAAGTCGGCGACCTCGACACTGCCCGCTTCGATACGCGACAGCGCGGCGAGCTTCGGCCCCAGACCGAGCGCGCCACCGAGCGTGCGTTCATCCTCGGACGGGGATTGGGGCAGGTAGCCGATCTGCGCCTGTCGCAGCACGGTGCCCGAGGAGGCGAGCAATTCACCGACCAGCAGGCGGGCCAGCACGGACTTGCCCGACCCGTTGCGTCCGACGAGGCCATGCACGGCGCGCGGAAGATCGAAGTCAAGCGAAGAAAGAAGTACATCGCCACCGGCGGTGACGAAGGAAAGCTGGCGTACGGAAATGGCAGTCATAAGCCCTCCGGGAATAAGGAGTGAGGACTACGACAGGGGATGGCTTGCGGCAGAAGGTGCGCCCTGTCACCTGACTTCGCCCATGCGTACGACCCCTGAAGGGTGTGATGGGCGAAGGACAAGCGGGATCAGTGGCGCATGGTGGCGTTCGGCTATGCAGGCAGGGCGAAGCGCACAGTATAGGACGGGTGCCTCCCCGAAAGCGAAATCAGGTCCCATAGGGAAGCACCCACCCGATCAACCCTTCAGACAATTGCTCATGAAGGTCTTGCGCTCGTCGCCCTTGAGCGCCTTCGTGCCGGCGTCCTTGTTGCACGCGGTCATTTTCTGCTGCTGGGTCATTTTCTGCGCCGGCGCGGCGCTTTCACCCTTCAGGCAGCTGCTCATGAACGCCTTGCGCTCGTCGCCCTTCTTGCCGGCCGACTGTGTGCTGCAGGTGGACATGCGCTGCTGTTGCGGGGTGAGTTCTTTCTTGGCGTCCTGCGGAGCGGCGATGACCGCGCCCGCCAGCAGGAACAGGGTGGTTGCAGCCATCAAACGGAGACGCAGATGCATGGCAAAACCCTCTTGTGAGTGCCGGCCCTTTCCGGCAGCGAGAGAGTCTACGCTTGCTTTATGTCGGTTGGCGCACGCGAGGGCGTACGCCAGCCCTTACAGATTTCGGTCAGGCCGCCTTGGAGGCAGAGCGGCGCGGGCCTTCGCGCAGCGCGTGACGCACCTCGTCGACGATCAGGTCGACCTCGGCGCTGGTGACCCGGAAGTGCGGGGTGAAGCGCAGGGAATTGGCCCCGCCATGGATCACGCCGACGCCGCGCTCGCGCATGTATTCCTCGGTCGAGCCGGCGCCGTAGCACTTGAACTCGGGGGCGAGCTCGCAGGAGAACAGCAGGCCGGTGCCCTGGACCTTGGTGATCAGGCCGCCCAGCTCATCCTTCAGCGTGTCGAGCTTGGCCAGGAATTCGCGGCCACGTTCGCGGATATTGTCGCGGACCTCGTCGGTCAGCTCGCCGAGCGTGGCGATAGCCACTTCCAGCGCGCGTGGATTGGCTGTCATCGTGTTGCCGTAGATGCCCTTGCGGTACAAACCGGCGGCACGCTCGCCGACGGCGAGCACGGACAGCGGGTACTGGCCGCCGTTGAGTGCCTTGGAGAAGGTCTCGAAATCCGGCGCCGGCATTTTCTCGAAGCCCGGGTAATCGACGATCGAGAGTACGCCGTGCGCGCGCAGGCCGGCCTGGATCGAATCGACCAGGAGCAGGGTGCCGTGCGCCTCGGTGAGCTCGCGTGCGGCCTGGTAGAACTCCGGCGTCAGTGCGCGGCCCGGGTCGCCTTCACCCATCACCGGTTCCAGGAACATCGCCTCGATGAACCAGCCCTGGCGCTCGGCCTCGGCGAAGGCTGCCTTGAGCTGCGCCACGTTATATGGCTCGATGGTGACCAGGGTTTCCTCGTGACGGTAGCTGGCGAGGTGTTGCTGGTAGTTCTTGCGCGTCGAATCGGAATAGATCGCCGGCTTGTCGGTACGGCCGTGGAAGGCGCCCTTCACGGCAAGACGCTTGATCGGGCGACCGGCGTGGCGCGCGCCTGGATCGGTCATCAGGCGCGCGTTGACATCGGCGATGCGGCAGGCGAGCGTCACCGATTCGGAACCGGAATTCAGGCACAGGAACTTCGTATATGGGCTGCCGCCACGACGATGCCCCAGTTCACGCTGGAGCGCTTCGGTAAAGCGCATCTGCGAGACGCTGGCGGTCATCACGTTCGCCATCACCTGCGGGCGCGCCATCGCCGCTTCGATCGCGGCCGGGTTATGGCCGAAACCGAGCATGCCGTAGCCGCCGTTGTCGTGAACGACCGCGCCCTTCAGAGTGACCAGCCACGGACCGCGCGCGGCCGCCGGCAGGTAAGGGCTGACGCCATCGTCCGGATAGAAGTTGACGAAGCCTTCCTGGACGCGCTGGATCTGGTCCGCTTCGTCCATTTTCAGGAATTCGGCATGCTCGGCGCGCAGTTCGCGGTGACAGGCGAGTGCGTCGTCGATCGCCGCGACCAGGGACGGGTCGATGGCGGCGAAGCGCTCGATGGTTGCATCGTCAAGCCCGGTCGTTCGCGGTGCGCCGCCGAATTCGCGAAGTTCGCGCAGGATCCGAATGACGTCCATAGGCTTCTCCAGTTCGACCCGAGCCCGGCTTCGCGTGCCGGGAATGGCTCTAAGTGTATATATGTAAAGGAATTTATTGGCTGAGCATAGCACGGGACGGAACCCGGCGTAACCCCGTAGTGACGTATGTCACATCCGCGCGATGACGCGGGCGACTGTTTCCAGCCGCTTGCGCGGGTTTATGTTGCGGTGCAAGGGAGGACTTAATCCATGGCAACGAACGACATCGTCATCGCTTCGCTGAAACAGGCGGTCAAGCGCTACGGCAAGCTGACCGCGCTGGAAGGCATCGATCTGGAACTCAGGCGCGGCGAGCTGCTTGCCTTGCTCGGCCCCAACGGCGCCGGCAAGAGCACGGCGATCGGCCTGTTGCTCGGGCTGATTCGCGCCGACGGCGGCGAGGTGGCCTTATTCGGTTGCGATCCGCAACGTATCGAGGCACGACGTCGCATCGGCGTGATGCTGCAGAACGCGAGCCTGCCGTCGACCTTGCGCGTTGGCGAACTGCTGGCGCAGACGGCGAGCTATTACCCGGCGCCGCGCACGGTGGCCGAAACCGCCGCGCTTGCGGGCCTGGACGACCTTCTCGCCAGGCCTTACGCGAAACTCTCCGGTGGCCAGCAAAGGCGCGTGCAATTCGCCATGGCGGTGATCGGGCGGCCGGAACTGCTCTTCCTGGATGAGCCGACCGTCGGCCTGGATATCGATGCACGCCAGCGCCTGTGGTCGGCGATCCGCTGCCTGCTTGCCGAAGGCAGTTCGGTCGTGCTGACCACCCATTACCTGGAGGAAGCCGAGTCGCTTGCCGACCGTGTCTGCGTGATGGCGCGTGGCCGCATCGTCAGCGAAGGCAGCGTCGATGCACTGCGCTCGCGGATCGCACTGAAGCGCGTTCGCTGCGTGAGCACACTGGATGTGGAGCTGCTGCGCGCATGGCCGGAAGTCGCCGGGCTGCGCATCGAGCAGGGGCGGCTGCTGCTGTCGACGGCAACCGCCGAGGCGCTGGTGCGCCGCCTGCTCGCCGCCGATCCGGGGCTGGACGAACTGGAAGTACAGCGCGCGGGGCTCGCCGAAGCCTTCACCGAACTCACCCGCGATGCGGATGCATCGCCCGCCGATACCCGCGAGGCCGCCTGATATGAACGCGATACCGCAGTCCCTGGTCGCGCCGGTCGATCCGATGGCCATGCCGCTTCGGCGCCTGCTTGCCGCCTATGCCATCGAGGCGCGCCTCGAATGCCTGCGCTACCTGCGCAATCCGGGTTTCCTGCTGCCGACGCTGCTGTTTCCCACCGTGTTTTACCTGATGTTCGGTATTTTCCTTGGCCGCTCCAACGGCCCGGACGCGCCGCGTTTCCTGCTGGCGAGCTATGCCACCTTCGGCGTGATGGCACCGGGCCTGTTCGGCTTCGGTGTCTCGCTGGCGCTGGAGCGCGACAACGGCCTGCTTACCCTCAAACGCGCCTTGCCGATGCCGCCGGGTGCCTACCTGCTCGGCAAGATGCTGATGGCGATGCTGGTCGCCGCGGTGATCGCCATGCTCCTGCTCGCGATGGCGATTTTCCTCGCGGGCGTGAATCTCGACGGGGCCCGGATCGCCCAGCTGTTCGTCACCGAGCTGTTCGGCGTGCTGCCGTTCTGCGCGCTCGGGCTGCTGGTCGGCACCCTGATCAAGGGGCAGGGCGCCCCCGGCCTGATCAACCTGATCTACCTGCCGATGGCGTTTCTTTCCGGCCTGTGGTTTCCGTTGTCGATCATGCCGAAGGCCTTGCAGGCGCTGGCGCCGGTCTGGCCGAGCTATCACCTGGACCAGCTTGCCCTGGTCGCCGTCGGTCTCAGCCAGGAGCCGCGCTGGCCGCATGTGCTGGTTCTGTCCGGGTTTACCGTCGGCTTCTTTCTTATCGCCGCGCGCAGGCTGCGCCGCGTCGGTTGAAGTAGCATGCCTTCCGTGACCGAAGACTTCCGCTGGAGCCGAATCCGATGATCGCGAAGCTGCCCGGCTGGCTCCGACCCGCACCGGATTCGAATGTCGCCAACGACATCCGCCGCGGCAAGTCGCCGTGGACCGATGCGGTGCATATGCTCTGGTCGGTCTGGGTGTTCATCACGCCGGCGATGGGCATGGGTTACGACTGGACCTGGGCGGCGATCACCCTCGTCTCTTACCCGCTTTTCGTCTTTCTGTTCGCTGCCGCGCAATTGGTCTCGTCGCGCATTGCATACCGCTATGGCATTGCGCTTGCCGTACTCGGCATCGCTCTCGCGCCGTGGTACCCGAGCGGTATCAGCTACATCATCTATGGCTGCGTGATGGTGCGCACCAAGTCCATTTCGTTCTACCGGTACTATCTGCGCCTGCTGGCGATCAACGCCATCTTTCTCGCCATCGCCTGGTATGTGGATTATCCGTGGCAGGTCATGATTTCCGTGCCGGCGATGACCTTCGTCATCGGCACCATCATCAATGTGGAGCGGCTGAGCGAGGAAAAGGATGCCGAGCTTCGTCTGTCGCAGGACGAAGTCCGCCGGCTGGCCGCGACCGCCGAGCGCGAACGCATCGGTCGCGACCTGCACGATCTGCTCGGCCATACGCTTTCACTGATCACGCTGAAGCTCGAGTTGTCGCGCCGGCTGTTCGACCGCGACAACGATGCCGCGCGCCGTGAGGTCGAGGAAGCCGAAGCCGTCGCGCGTCATGCCCTGGCCGAGGTCCGCTCGGCGGTCAGTGGCATTCGCGCCACCGGCATGGTCGCGGAACTCGCCGCGGCGAAGTTGCTGCTGAATACCTCGGGCGTGCATTTCGATTACGACAGCGAATTGCCGGAATTGCCGGCAGCGACCGAGGGTGCGCTGGCGCTGATCCTGCGCGAGGCGGTCACCAATATCCATCGCCATGCGCGGGCGACGCGTGCCGAGGCGAATGTCGGCATCGTGGACGGCCGCATCGCCTTGCGCGTCACCGACGATGGCCGCGGCTGCCATGGCGGCGAAGGCAATGGCCTGTGCGGCATGCGCGAACGCGTTCGCGCGCTCGGCGGCACGCTCGAGCTGACCTCGCTCAAGGGGCAGGGCACGCGGCTGCAGGTCGGCGTGCCCTTGCCGGCTACCGTGCATCCGCTGCCGCAGCGCGCCTTGCCGCGCGGCGTCGATGAGGCGAACCCCGGGGAGCAACGCGCGTCATGATGGCCTGGCTCAGACCGCGTCCGGATTCGCTGCTCGGCAGGTTGCCCCCGCTCCCGTACCTGCGCTGGCAGGCGGGCATGCAGACTTTCTGGCTGATCGCGCTGGTCCAGGCGCCGCTGATCTGGCAGGCCTTCTCCTGGCACTGGATGGCGCCGACATTGTTGTCCATCCCGTTCTACCTGTTCTTCTACCTACGGATCTTCATCGGGCCGGCGCGTCAGATCCATGCCTGCATCGCCGGCATCGCCGCGCTCGGTTACCTGCTGATGGCTATCAATCCCGTCGGCGTCATCTATGTCGTCTGCGCGGGCATCGCGCTGGGACTTTCCGCGTCATGGGTTCGCTGGCTGGGTGGGGTAGCCGTTATGACGCTGCTGCTCGTGCCCTATGTGCTGTTTCTCGACGCCAATCCCGTCATCCTGTGGATTGCCGTGTCCGGCAGCCTGGTTGGCGGTTTCAAGAATTTCCTGTACATGATCAACCTGCGCAAGGATGCCGAGCTGCGACTTTCCCAGGGCGATGTACGCCGGCTGGCCGTGATCGCCGAGCGCGAGCGGATCGGTCGGGACCTGCACGACCTGCTGGGCCACACGCTGTCCCTGGTGGCACTGAAATCCGAACTGGCCCGGCGGCTCGCCATCGTGGAGCCGGAACGCGCGCAACGCGAGATGGAGGAAGTCGAGCGGGTCGCCCGTCATGCGCTGGCCGAGGTCCGCGCCGCGGTCTCGGGCATGCGCTGCAGCGATCTGGCCGGCGAGCTGGTCTCCGCGCGGCTCATGCTGGAAGCCTCCGGTGTGTCGTTCGACGGCGAGTGGCCGGCGGACATCGACCTGCCGCCGTTCATCGAGGCGCCGCTCGCCCTGATCCTGCGCGAGGCAATCACCAATATTCACCGGCATGCGCGCGCCCGCGCGGCCAGCGTGCGTTTCGCCCGCGACGGCGACAAGCTGTGCATGACGATCGTCGACAACGGTCGCGGCGGCCTGGTCGCGCACGGCAACGGCATCAGCGGCATGCGCGAGCGCGTGCGCGCCCTCGGCGGCGAGCTCAGGATCGACTCGCCACCGCATCGCGGCACCACCTTGCTCGTGACCATCGACCTGCCCGCGGCGGCGACCATCGGTGTCGTGTCGCCACCTGGCTCCCAAAGGAATTACGCATGATTCGTGTGCTGCTCGCCGAAGACCAGGCGATGGTGCGTGGCGCCCTCTCCGCCCTGCTCAATCTGGAATCGGATATCGAGGTACTCGGCTCCTCGGCCGACGGCGAAGCCGCCTGGCGCGACCTGCAACGCCTGAAGCCCGACGTATTGGTGACCGATATTGAAATGCCCGGGTTGACCGGCCTGGAGATCGCGCAGCGCATCCATCGCCACGAACTGCCGATCAAGGTGATCATCGTCACCACCTTTGCCCGCCCGGGCTTCCTCCGTCGCGCCCTCGACGCCGGCGTCGGCGGTTACCTGCTGAAGGACGCCCCTGCGGAAAACCTGGCCGAAGCCCTGCGCACCGTCCATCGGGGTGGCCGCGCGATCGATCCGCAACTCGCCCTGGAAGCCTGGTCCGAAGCCGACCCGCTCAACGACCGCGAACGCCAGGTCCTGCGCCTGGCCGGCGAAGGCCAGGCCGCCAGCGATATCGCCACGCAACTGAACCTCTCGCACGGCACCGTCCGCAACTATCTGTCCGAGGCGATCGGCAAGCTGGGCGCGGCGAACCGCATCGAGGCATATCGCCTGGCACGGCAGAAGGGTTGGCTCTAGGGCACGCTTGCGACGTTCGTTCGGAAGGCGCTTTGCGCGATAATGCCCGATCGCAGGTCCGAGCCATGTCGTGAAGAAGTCCGATTTCGATTTCCAGCTACCCCCCGAACTGATCGCGCAGGCTCCCTTGCGCGAGCGTTCGGCCAGTCGTCTCTTGCTGCTCGATGTGGACAGCGGCGTTCGTCAGAACCGGATGTTCCGTGAGCTGCCCGACCTGCTCACCGCGGGCGACCTGCTGGTTTTCAACGACACCCGGGTGCTGCCGGCGCGGCTATACGGGCGCAAGGAAAGCGGCGGGGCGGTCGAAATCCTGATCGAGCGGGTCACCGGCCTGCACGAAGCGCGCGCCCAGCTCGGGGTCAGCAAGAAGCCGAAGGAGGGCGGCCGCATCGTGCTCGCCGACGGCAGCATCGCCACCGTGCTCGGTCGCGAGGGCGAGTTCTTCGTGCTGCGCTTCGAATCGCCCGAGCCGCTGGAAAAGTTGTTATCCCGCCTGGGCGAGATGCCGTTGCCGCCGTATATCGAACGCGGCGCCGACGACAGCGACAAGGAGCGTTACCAGACCGTGTTCGCCCGCGAGCCCGGCGCGGTGGCGGCGCCGACGGCCGGCCTGCATTTCGACGAGCCCCTGCTTGAACGCATGCGCGCGCGGGGTATCGATTTCGGTTACGTCACCCTGCACGTCGGTGCGGGGACGTTCCAGCCGATGCGTGCCGAAGACGTCAGCGACCACGTGATGCACCGCGAATGGCTGAACGTCGGCGCCGAACTGGTCGAGAAGATCCGCCGAACCCGCGCCGCCGGCGGACGGGTGATCGCGATCGGTACCACCGTGGTCCGCGCGCTGGAAAGCGCGACCGTCGAGGGCCAGTTGCATCCCTTTGCCGGCGAGACGCAGATTTTCATCTTCCCGGGTTACCGGATCACCAGCGTCGATGGCCTGGTCACCAATTTTCACTTGCCGCAGTCGACCTTGTTGATGCTGGTTTCGGCGTTGGCCGGGCGGGAGACCATCCTTGATGCATACCGGTTCGCGGTGCAGGAGAGGTACCGGTTTTTCTCGTATGGGGATGCGATGTTGATTTTGCCGTAGGGGGGGCTCCCGGGCGCCTCCACTTGCTTCGTCAGGTGTTCAGAGGGCGCTCGGACGCCCCCATCCGCCCCTTCGGGGCACCTTCCCCCAAGGGGAGAAGGAACCTTACGCCGCTTCGGTCATGCGTTCATGGGTACTCTTCGAAGTAAACTGTGAGGATGTCCCAGCTCCCCTTTGAACTTATCGCCACCGATGGCGCGGCGCGGCGCGGTCGACTGCGTTTTGGCCGCGGTACCGTGGAAACGCCTGCCTTCATGCCCGTGGGCACCTACGGCTCGGTCAAGGCGATGACGCCGCGCGACGTCGTCGATACCGGTGCCGAGATCATCCTCGGCAATACCTTCCACCTGTTCCTGCGGCCGGGGCTCGACATCGTCGGCGAGTTTGGCGGCCTGCATAAATTCATCGGCTGGAACAAGCCGATCCTTACCGATTCGGGCGGTTTCCAGGTCTTCTCGCTGGCGCACAAGCGCAAGATCACCGAGGAGGGCGTGACCTTCGCCTCGCCGGTGGATGGCTCGAAAGTGTTCCTGTCGCCCGAGGAGTCCATGCGCATCCAGCGCGGGCTCGACTCGGATATCGCGATGATCTTCGACGAATGCACGCCGTACCCGGCCACCGGGCCGGTCGCCGAAGCGTCGATGGAGCTCAGTCTGCGCTGGGCCGAGCGCTCGCGCACGGCCTTCGACGAGCTGAAGAACCCGAATGCGCTGTTCGGCATCGTCCAGGGCAGCACCTACGAGCACCTGCGCCGACGCTCGGCCGGGCGGCTGGTCGATATCGGCTTCGACGGCTACGCGGTCGGTGGCCTGGCGGTCGGCGAGCCGGAGGCCGAGCGCAACCACACGCTGGATTTCACCCTGCCGCTGCTGCCGAAGGACCGCCCGCGTTACCTGATGGGCGTCGGCCGGCCGGAGGATATCGTCGAGGCGGTGCGCCGCGGTGTGGACATGTTCGACTGCGTGATGCCGACCCGCAACGCCCGCAATGGCTTCCTGTTCACCGCCGAAGGCACCTTGCGGATACGTAACGCGAAATTCGCCATGGACACCGCGGTGATCGAGGAGGGCTGCGACTGTCATGCCTGCGCCGGCGGCTTCAGCCGCGCCTACCTGCGCCACCTGGACCGCTGCAACGAGATCCTCGCCAGCCAGCTGGCCACGATGCACAACCTGCGCCATTACCAGCGCTTGATGGCTGGCCTGCGCGGCGCCATAGAGGCGGGGTCCCTGGACGACTTCGTCGGCGAGTTCTACCGCCTCCGTGGCCAGCACACGCCAAAAACCTAGCTTTGGCGGGGTTTCCCCGGTGCGCGCCGCCGGGGCGCATGGCATAATCCACGATCTTTTTCCGTGGTCGGACTTTTTTCCCAGTCCGATCCATAACTTGCGAGAAAACCGATGAGCCTTCTTTCTACCGCAGCAGTCGCCCAGGCCGCCGCTCCCGCCGGCGCACCGGGCAGCCCGTTCCCGATGCTGATCATGATGGTGGTGCTGTTCGGCATCTTCTATTTCCTGATGATCCGCCCGCAGATGAAGCGCCAGAAGGAGCACCGCGCGCTGCTGTCGGCGCTGGCCAAGGGCGACGAAGTCGTCACCAGCGGCGGCATCGTGGGACGCATCGACGAGGTGGGCGATTCCTTCGTCGGGGTCGAAATCGCGCAGGGCGTGGTGGTCAAGGTCCAGAAGGGCGCCGTTTCGCAGGTATTGCCCAAGGGCACGCTGAAATCCTCCTGAGACCCGACCTCGCCGCGGCGCTGGCCGCGGCTTTCATGGAATGCAAGGCATGAGTGATTTCCCTCGCTGGAAGTACGCGGTCGTCGTACTGGTGTTGCTGTTCGGTATCTTCTACGCGTTGCCCAACGTGTTCCTGCCCGTGCCCGCCGTGCAGGTGTCGGCCAATCGTGGCGGTACCGTCGACGATGCGTTGAAGAGCAAGATCCAGGGCGTGTTGCACGACAACCAGATCCCGGTCGGCACGATCGAAGTCGCCGCGGACGAGAAGGGCGGCCGCCTGCTCGCGCGCTTTCCGAACAACGACGTGCAGCTGAAGGCCTCGGACGCGATCGCCAAGGCGCTCGGCGACCAGTACAACGTGGCGCTCAACCTCGCTTCGACCGTGCCGGGCTGGCTGCGCGCCATGCATGCCAACTCCATGCCGCTCGGCCTCGACCTGCAGGGCGGTGTGCACTTCCTGATGGAAGTGGACCAGAACGCGGTCATCGATACCCAGGAGACGCGCTACGCGGACGATATCCGCGCGGTGCTGCGCGACAAGAACGTCAAGTACGACTCGGTCAACCGCAACGGCCGCGGCGCCGGCGTCAGCGTGATCCTGCGCAGCGATGCCGACCGCCAGGCCGCCGCGACGGCGATCGGGACGGACTATCCGGACCTGGTGATCAACGACGGCGCCACCACGGGCGACCGCTTCGTGCTGAACGCCAGGGTCAAGCCGGAAAAGCTGCGCGAACTGGCGCAGAACACCATTCGCCAGAACGTCAGCACGCTGCGCAACCGCATCAATGCACTTGGCGTCTCCGAGCCGATCATCCAGCAGCAGGGCGATAGCCAGATCGTGGTCGAGCTCGCCGGCGTGCAGGACACGGCCGAGGCGAAGAAGATCCTCGGCGCCACCGCGACCCTGCAGTACCGCGCCGGCCTGTATACGCCCGAACAGGCAGCCGAGGCCGCCAGGAGCGGCAACGTTCCGCCGGACGCGAAGCTGTACTACGGCCGCGAAGGTCGCCCCTATCTGTTGAGCAAGAAGATCATCGCCACCGGCGACGAACTGATCGACGCCGCTTCCGGCTTCGACCAGCAGTCCGGCACGCCGCAGGTCAGCGTGACCCTGAACGCGGCTGGCGCGCGCAAGATGCTCGACTTCACCACCGGCAATGTCGGCAAGCCGATGGGCGTGGTCTATGTCACCCGCGTGAACGAGACCAAGATCGTCGATGGCAAGGAAGTCCGCGTGCCCAGGACCACCGAGGAGGTGGTCAACTACGCGACCATCCAGGGCGTGTTCGGCAAGAACTTCCAGACCAGCGGCATCGGCAGCCCGAGCGAAGCCTCGGAACTGGCCCTGTTGCTGAAGGGTGGTTCGCTGGCAGCGCCCGTCGATATCGTGTCCGAATACGTGGTCGGTCCGAGCCTCGGCAAGGACAACATCACCCAGGGCCTGCGCGCGGTGCTGATCGGCCTCGGCCTGGTCCTGCTCGCCGCCGCGATCTACTACAAACTGTTCGGCCTGGTCGCCGATATCGCGCTGTTCTTCAACCTGGTCCTGCTGGTCGCGGTGATGTCCCTGATCGGGGTGACCCTGACCATGCCGGGCATCGCCGGTATCGTGCTGACCCTCGGCATGGCGATCGATGCGAACGTGCTGATCTGCGAACGCATCCGCGAGGAACTGCGCAACGGCTCCTCGCCGCTGGCCTCGATCCGCAGCGGTTACGACAAGGCGTGGGCGACCATCCTGGACGCCAACGTGACCCATCTGCTTGCCGCGCTCGGCCTGATGACGATGGGTTCCGGTCCGATCAAGGGCTTCGGCGTCACGCTGTTCATCGGCATCCTGACCTCGATGTTCACCTCGGTCACCGTGACCCACGCGATCACCGCGGCGATCCACGGCCACCGCAAGCTCAAGACGCTGTCGGTCTGAGGAGACGACGCCATGGAAATCTTCAATCACAACAGCAATTACAACTTCCTCGGGATGCGCCGGTTCTCGATCGGGCTGGCCATCCTGCTGATGGTGGCCTCGATCGGCCTGATCGCGACGAAGAGCTTCAACTACGGCCTGGACTTCACCGGCGGCATCCTCGTCGGCGTGGAATACGAGCAGCCCGTCGACATCGCCGATGTCCGCGCGGCGCTGGAGAAGGGTGGCCTGGAACATGCCGTGGTGCAGAGCCTCGGCGGCACGCGCCAGGTCTCGATCCGCCTGCAGCCGAAGGACGACGCGGCGGTCGCCGCCGATGCCTCGCTGACCGGCGACAAGGCAGCCGACAAGGTCCGTGACGATGTGCTGGCCAGCCTCAAGGCGCAGCGCCAGGACGTGCACGTGACCAGCCGTTACTTCGTCGGCCCGCAGGTCGGCGAGGAGCTGCGCGGCGACGGCATGGTCGCCGTGGTCTTCGTGATCATCGGCATCATGGGTTACCTGTGGATCCGCTTCGAGAAGCGCTTCGCGATCGCCGCGCTGGCCACCGAAGTGCATGACGTGCTGGTCACGCTCGGCATCTTCGCGCTGACCCGTCGCGAGTTCGACCTGACCGTGCTCGCCTCGGTGCTGGCGGTGGTCGGTTACTCGATCAACGACAAGGTCGTCGTCTTCGACCGCGTCCGCGAACTGTTCCGCGCCAGCCGCAACGCCACGCCGGAAGAGGTGCTGAACCGTTCGATCAACAGCACGCTGTCGCGAACCATCATCACCTCGCTGTTTACCGGTATCACCATGGCCGCGCTGTACTTCATCGGCGGTCCGGTCGTGCACGGCTTCGCGATCACCATGCTGATCGGCATCCTGGTCGGTACCCTGTCCTCGATCTTCGTCGCCAGCCCGATCCTCTTGTGGCTCGGTGTGTCGAAGAAGGACCTGATGCCGGTAAGCAAGGAAGACCCGGAACTCGCGCGGCGGCCGTAGGCGGTTTCTGCATCAGGAAAAAAACCCGGCAATTGCCGGGTTTTTTTTGCGCCGTGCGTGGGGAAAAAAGGGGTCAGAGTCATTGTCCGAGCAAAAAATGGGGTCAGAGTCATTTTCCACGCCGACGACAGTCGGTTTCAGCGAGTAGCCGCCCGCGGAAAATGACTCTGACCCCATTTTTGCTGACCCCATTCTTGGAAAATGACTCTGACCCCTTTTTTCTGACCCCTTTTTTCAACGATCCCCCGAGGCCCCCTCGGCATCGTTGGCAAGCCGCACGATGACGAAGGCTGCCGCGACGAGCGAGGTGCACAGCCAGGCGTGCGCGACCTGGACCACGGTGCGCGCGTGCGCGGCCACGGTGGGGGCGAGCATCAGTCCGGCGATGCCGAGGAGCAGGAACACGGCGGCGACGGCCCAGGCGAGGCGCCTGGGCGACGTGGGACGGGATGAAGCAGTCATGTGGCATTCCCCTGTTACTTGCGAACGCCGGGCGCTCTGCGGCGTCCTGAACGTTCCTTCCAGCCATCTCCGTGGTGAGTTGTCCTGTTTGTAGGGGAAACCCTACAAACTTGTCCGAGGAAATACCCGAGAAAGGGGCTTTCGGCAAGTGCGAAATGTCGATACGCCGCCGTATGCGCCCGGGCGGGTTACACTTCGCGGCTTGATGACATCGGGACACTGGCGGCATGGCCGAGCGGACGTTTGACGACTACCTCGCGCGCTCGGGAGCTTCGCCCGAGGGGGCCCGCTTTACCGCGTATATCGCGGTGATCCCGCTGAAGCGCGGTTTTCCCCAGTATTTCGCCGTCTACGAGAATCGCAGCTTCCGGACCCTGGAATCGGCCGAAGCGGCCGCCGAACTGGCCCTGGGTAAGATGCTCGACCTGGAGGCCGACGGCACGCCGGTCTTCGCCGAGAACGAGACGGGCTTCGACGACTGACCTGGCGCCTTCAGGCGGCCAGGGCGTGCTCCACGGCCTCCAGCAGCGAACGCCGGTCATAGGGCTTGGCCAGGAAGAGCATGCCCGGATCCATCCGTTGGCGAACGTCGCCGATGTCGCCGGACACCACCAGTACCCTGAGGTCGAAACCGCGCCGACGGACCTCGCGGATCATGGCGATGCCATCGATGCCGCCCGGCATGTTCACATCCGTGCAGATCAGCTGGATATCCGGCCGCCGGGCCACCGCGGCCAGTCCTTCGTTCGCGTTCGACGCGGTGACCACCTCGTAACCGGCCGACTCCAGGAGCAGTCCGGTGATGTCGAGGACATTGCGGTCGTCCTCGACGATAAGCACGACGGTGGCGTCGACGGTCATGGCGGCCTCATGCTTTGCCCGGGATCAGGCGGCCCGACTTTGATTGAACGCATGTGGGCGTATTGTGAGGCGTTGACGCGATGGCCACCCGGCTTGCCGATACTGTGACGGAAGCCCGGATTTCGGGCATGTGGAGGGGCTCGATGACGCAAGCGGAAAGTCGTGACACCCGCTTCGTGGAAGCATCCACGGATTGCATGAAGGAACTCGACCCCTCGGGGACGATTCGTTTCATCAGCGGTCGTGCCTGCGCCATGCTTGGCCTGGGCAGCGCCGAGACGATGGTGGGTACGTCATGGTTCGCCTTGTGGCCCGAGGAATCGCGACCGATGGTCGCCGCGGCCGTGGCTCTGGCGAGTTCCGGCGAACGCGCCGAGATTCTTTGCCCGCGCAAGGGCGCGGACGGCGAAAAACGCTGGTGGGATGTCTCGATCACGCCGGTGACCGATCCGGCCGGACACGTGACCAGCCTGATCGCGGTCAGCCGCGACGTCAGCGAGCGCATGCAACTGCAGTTCGTCCTGGAATCGATCAACACGACCTTGCAGGGCCGCCTGAACACCTCGCTCGGCCTGGCAAGCGGCTCGACCGAGCGCTATGACGTGCTGATGCAGCGCTGGCGCGGGGAAAGCGCCGCGCGGCGCGTCGCCGAAGACCGTGTCGCCACGCTAAACAGCCAGCTGGGCCTGGCATCCTCGGCCCTGCTCATGGCCGAGGAAACGACCCGGCAGGCCCAGAAGCAGCAGGCGATCGGTCAGCTGGTCAGTGGCCTGGGCCACGATTTCAACAACATGCTGCAGATCGTGATCGTCAGCCTGAGCGGGCTGGACGACCTCAAGGGAACGATGAGCCCGCAGCAGCAGAAAATGCTGCGTTACGCGACCGAGGGCACGCGCCATGCCGCGGCCTTGACCCGCCGCCTGCTCGCCTTTTCGCGAACCAACCAGGCACTGCGCGGGGCCCTGGACCTTGGAGAGATCGTGCGCGAACTGGCCGATTTCGCCAGGCACGGCATGGGCGGGAAGGTCGGCCTCACGGTCGAGGACCCGGGCCTTGCCCTGCCGATGCACGGCGATCGCGATGCGCTCGAGCAGGCGGTGCTGAACCTGTGCATCAATGCGCGCGATGCCATGCCGCGCGGTGGCGAGATCGTGCTGCAACTGGGCGTGCGCGACGTGCCGGTGATCGCCGACAGCGACTTCGTGGACCGGCGGCCGGGGTCCTACGTCACGGTCAGCGTCGCCGATACCGGAACAGGCATGTCGGAGGAGGTCCGGCAGCGATTGTTCGAGCCGTACTTTACGACCAAACCGGGCGGCAATGGCCTCGGCCTGGCCCAAGTCTACGGCATGGTCGCCCAGGGCGGCGGCTTCGTCGAGGTCGAATCCGAGCCAGGTACCGGCACCCGGATCATGCTGGCCTTTCCGCGTTACGAGGGCCTGGTCGATCCGGAGGAAATCGAGCCTAAATAATCGAGCCTAAATAATCGAGCCTAAATAAACCCGGCGAACGGCCGATAAACCTTCAGGTTCGTACGGATGCATGCACCATGCTGGTACTCGTCGGTTTCATCATCGTCCTCGTCAGCGTGGTGGGGGGCTTCGTCCTGTCTCACGGGCAGCTGCTGTCCCTGTGGCAGCCCTACGAATTCCTGATCATCGGCGGCGGTGCCGCGGGCGCCTTCCTGAGCGCCAATTCGCCGGTCATGGTGAAGGCGGCGCTGCGCGACATGGGCGCGCTGTTCAAGGGGCCGAAATACCGCCAGCAGGATTACGTCGACCTGCTCTCGCTGCTTTATGACATCTTCGTGAAGATCCGCAAGGAAGGCCTGCTGGGCCTGGAATCGCATATCGAGGATCCGGCGGAAAGCAGCCTGTTCTCCGCGTATCCGCGGCTGATCCGCGAGCATCACCTGATCGATTTCACCACCGACTGCCTGCGCCTGATCGTCGTCGGCAACATGGATCCGCATGAGCTCGAGCAGCTGCTGGAAGTCGAGCTGGAGACACATCACCATGAGGCCGAGGCACCCGCCCTGGCGGTGGCGAAAATGGCCGACGCGCTGCCCGGCTTCGGCATCGTCGCCGCCGTACTCGGCATCGTCACCACGATGGCCAATATCGATGGCGATACCTCGGCGATCGGCGCGCACATCGCCGGTGCCCTGGTCGGCACCTTCCTTGGCATCCTGCTCTGCTACGGTTTCGTCGGCCCGCTGGCGGCCGCGATGGAAAACCGCGTGCAGGAAGACGGCAAGGCCTTCGAGTGCGTGAAGACCGCGCTGCTCGCCAACCTGCGTGGCTACAACCCGATGGTGGCGGTCGAGTTCGCGCGCAAGTCGCTGGCATCCCGGTCGCGTCCGACTTTCCAGAGCCTGGAAACCCACCTGAAGACGGCGCGCTGAGGCCCTGCCGGTGAGTGAGAACCGGGCATCGGTAATCGTCGTCAGGCGCGTGAAGCGCCGCAAGCACGGCCGTCATGGCGGCGCGTGGAAGGTCGCCTATGCCGACTTCGTCACCGCGATGATGGCCTTCTTCCTGGTGATGTGGATCATCGGTGCCGGCACCAAGCAGCAGCGTGCCGCGATTTCCGAGTACTTCAAGAACCCGAGCATGACCCAGGGTGCATCGACCATGGCGCCTTCGGGCAAGAATGGCCCGGGCGGCGCGAGTACCAGCATGATCAAGCTTGGCGGCGCGATCGACCTGCCGCGCGGGCCCGGCAAGGACACCCAGTTCGATCCGGCCAGGGCGTCCGCGGAGGAGATCGAAAAGGCGGCGCAGGAGCAGGAAAAGAAGCGTCTGGAGGCGCTGATGAAAGACCTGCAGGACGCCATCGCCAAGAGCCAGGCGATGGCGCCGTTCAAGGACCAGCTGCTGCTCGACATCACCTCCGAAGGCTTGCGCATTCAGATCGTCGACAAGCAGAACCGTCCGATGTTCGACACCGGCAGCGGTGCGCTGAAGTCCTATACCGTGCAGATTCTCCACGAGCTGGCGGCTTTCGTGAACCAGGTGCCGAACAGCATCAGCATTTCCGGACATACCGACAATGCGCCGTATACGCGCGGCGGCGACCAGTACAGCAACTGGGAACTGTCCGCCGATCGTGCCAACGCCGCGCGACGCACCCTGATCGAGGGCGGCATGCAGGCGGAGAAGGTGGCGCGTGTGGTCGGCCTTGCCGCCTCCGTGCCGTTCGACAAGGCCCATCCCGATGCGCCGATCAACCGGCGGATAAGCATCGTGGTGATGACCGACCAGGCGGCGAAGGCGGCATTGTCGCCGGAACTTGCCGATGGCGGGCCGGCCTTGCCGTCGGCGCCCGTCTTCCATCCCGCCGCACACATGGACGGACCGGTACCCGTCGCGCCGGCGACGCCCGATACCAAGGCCGCGATCGCAGCCCCCGCGGGGCAACCGTCCAGGCTCTGAACCTTCACGCGGCAATGCAAGCGTGACGTGTCCACTAGGCTTCTCGTCGGAGGAGTCGCCTCATGCGCCCGGTTATCCATCCCCTCCTCGTCGCCTGCATCGCGCTGTCGCTGGCCGCTTGCGGAGAGCGGGCGACGTTGCCCTCCGCCGCCGGCTTCGGTCCACGGCCGACCTTGCCGCCGCCGAACAAGACCTTGCTGCCGACGATAAAGATCGCGCCGGCCGTGGGCTGGCCTGCCGGCGTCACGCCGACCCCGGGACCGGGTTTCGCCGTGGCCGCCTTCGCCGCCGGCTTCGATCATCCACGCTGGCTCTACGTCTTGCCCAACGGCGATGTGCTGGTGGCCGAGACCAATGCGCCGCCGAAGCCCGACGACGGCAAGGGCATTCGCGGCTGGTACCAGAAAAAGGTGATGAAAAAGGCCGGTGCCGGTATACCCACCGCCAATCGCATCACGCTGCTGCGCGATGCCGATGGCGATGGCGTCGCCGAAACGCGCGCGGTCTTTCTCTCCAATCTCCATTCCCCCTTCGGCATGAGCCTGGTCGGCGACCAGCTCTACGTCGCCGACAGCGATGCCTTGCTGCGTTTTCCGTATAAGGCGGGCGAAACCAGCATCGCCGGCAAGGGCACCAGGCTGCTCGAGCTTCCCGCCGGCACGATCAATCACCACTGGACCAAGAACGTCATCGCCAGTCGCGACGGCAGCCGTCTCTATGTCACCGTGGGCTCGAACAGCAATGTCGGTGAGAACGGCATTGCCGCCGAGACGAATCGCGCGGCGATCCTCGAAGTGGATCCGGCGACGGGCACGTTCCGGGTGTTCGCCTCGGGCCTGCGCAATCCGAACGGCATGGGCTGGCAGCCGGAAACGGGCGCCTTGTGGGCGGCGGTGAACGAACGCGACGAAATCGGTAGCGACCTGGTCCCCGACTATATGACCTCGGTCAGGGATGGCGCGTTCTATGGCTGGCCATACAGCTACTACGGGCAGCACGTCGACGAACGCGTCAAGCCGCAGCGCCCCGATCTCGTCGCCCGTGCGACCGTGCCCGACTATGCGCTCGGCGCGCATACCGCGTCGTTGGGTCTGGCTTTCTACGAAGGCAAGCTGCTGCCGCAGCGCTATGCGGGAGGCGCTTTCATCGGCCAGCATGGCTCGTGGAATCGCAAGCCACTGAACGGCTACAAGGTGATCTTCGTACCGTTTTCCGCCGGCATGCCGGCTGGCATGCCCGAAGACGTGTTGACCGGCTTCGTCGATGCCGACGGCAATGCACGGGGACGTCCTGTCGGCGTGGCCGTCGATCGCGTCGGCGCGCTACTGGTCGCCGACGATGTCGGCAACGTGGTCTGGCGCGTCACGCCGGCGGCCGCCGCCGCGACCGCGCAAAATTGACGCCGGTGTCGTCGTGGCGAAACGATCCGGCGTCAGACTCCCCCGGATCGACCCTTGCGCCGCGAGCGTGCAAGGGTCAGGATGGCTCGGTACGGGTGAATGGGGAAGAGTGTGGAGAGTCATAGTAAGTTTCGCGTCGTTGCCAAGGCCGTCCGACGTGACGGGGCGGACGGCGGCAGCGTTTACCGGTCCAGTTACCGCATCCTCGATACGCAGGGTGAAGAGATAGAAACCAGCGAAGGCGCGGTCGATTTCGGCGATATCACCAGCGCGTTCAACGAGGCCTTCGCCTTCGGTCATGAGCGATTGCGGCATATCGATCCCGGACAGGAATAGCTGCCGCGACAGCGGTCGGTGCGAAGGGCGCGCTAGATTTCGTGCTTGCTCAGTTCACCGTTCCGGTAGGCGTAGATTTCGTAATAGCGCCGACCGATCGTATAAACCTTTTCGATCACGAACTCGTCGGCGCCCTCGATGAGGGTCATGGCCAGCGCCTTCTGCCCGACAGGTAGTTCATCGAGGGCGATGACCTTCTCGATCTCGAAACCCTCGTCGAACTTGAACTCCAGCGAGAACGTCGCCTCCCGCCATTGCAACGCGCCATGAAATGCGCCTTTGTGCAGCGACGACTGCACGCGGATATCGTGTTGCCGCGCGATGCCGCCAGTTGCATTGCCGAGCATGACGATCCCGGCGAGTACCATGGCGCCATAGCCTGCCCGCTTGAAGCATGCCTCGCTGATATGCGGCAGCGCCCGCTTCGTCAGCCACGTCGCGACAAGGGCGGCGATGCCGATCAGGCATCCATAGGCCATCGCTCGCAGGGTAAGCAGTCCGAATGATGCATACAGGGCAATCTTGATCGCATGCAGGATGATTTCATTGGCCGCGCGCGTCGCTATCACGCTTTCCTTCACAAGCCCGTAGTGAAGGTAGAAACGGTTGAAGAGCAGCCCGACCGCACCGGTCAGCCCGGAGACGAAGCCGGCGGCGGCGCCAATGACGCCGAGCATGTACAGGGGCATCCGTTGTTCGGAAGCGGCGCCCTTGTTCGGTGCGATCAACAGCGGGAGGTTGGCGAGAAGGAAGAGCGCGAGCGCCATCTCCAGGTAAAGCGGATTGACATGGCTGAGCAACCAGGCGCCCAGCCATACCGCGGGGACGGCGGCAGGCACGAACCAGCGGACGATGTTCCATTGGATGCTGCGGGCGAACAGCGCGATGCGCGACAACGAACTGATCGTGCTGCCCACCGAAAGTGCCGCGGGGACCTGGGTGGCCGGAAGCACGCTGCCCAGCAGCGGCATCAGCAGCAATCCCGCACCGCCTCCACTGACGGAACTGACGGCAAAGGCGATAACGGCGACTACAAATAGCTCAACGGCTGGCATCGGGCAACGGCATCCATGCAAGAAACGCCCGGCATCATGCCCATGCCTTCATGTATGGATGCGGAGCGTGCCGACAGCCAATTCGATCGCGAAGGATTCGTATCCGCCTCAGCCCTCGACCAGCTGCGCATCCAGTTCGGCAAGTTGTGCCGGTGTGCCGATGTTTCGCCAGAATCCGTCGTAGCGCTCGCCGCCGAGGCGACCCTCGCGCATCGCACGCTGGTACATCGGCAGCAATTTGAACGCACCAGGCTTCTCGTCGCGGACCAGTTCGGGGCGGTAGACGCCGATATTGCCGAAGGTCAGGCGCTCGCCGGCACCCGTTTCCGCCAGCTGTCCGTCGCAGAGAGTGAAGTCGCCGGCCGCATGCCACGACGGATTCGGCACCATGACCAGATGGGCAAGGCCGGCCGGTTCGGCCGGCAGGGCGGCGTAGTCGTAGTCGCTCCAGATATCCGCGCTGACCGCGATGAACGGCTCGGGCCCGAGCAGGGCCAGCGCATTGCGCATGCCGCCACCGGTTTCCAGCGGCTCGGGGCCTTCGTAGGCGTAACGGATGCGCATACCCCACGACGAACCGTCGCCGAGCGCGGCGGGAAACTGTTCGGCCAGATGCGAGGTATTGATCACCACGTAGCGCACGTCGGCCGCGGCGAGCTTTTCCAGGTGCCATACGATCAGCGGCTTGCCACCAACGTGCAGCAGGGGCTTGGGCGTATGTCCGGTCAGCGGCCGCATGCGTTCGCCGCGACCGGCGGCAAGGACGAGGGCGTGCCTCATGCCGGCACGCGAAGGTCGCGCTCGCCGACCAGCCGTTCGAGCAGGTTGGCGAAGTCGACCAGTTCGTGGTGCCGCCGCGCCACGTTCGTGACATAGGCGAGCACGCGGGGCAGGTCGTCGAGATAGCCGGGCTTGCCGTCGCGGTAGCAGAGCCGGCAGAACAGGCCGAGCACCTTGATATGCCGCTGCAGGCCGGCCAGGTCGAACCAGCGCTGGAAGCGGTCGGCGTCGACCTCCTCGCCGATCAGGTGCGCATGACGCAGGCGCATGCGATAGCTCTCCACCCAGCCTTCGACGCGCTCGTTGTCCCAGACGATGTAGCAGTCGCGCAGCACCGAGGCGAGGTCATAGGTCACCGGGCCGGTCATCGCACCCTGGAAGTCGATCACGCCGGGATTGTGCCGGTCGGCGATCATCAGGTTGCGGCTATGGTAATCGCGATGCATGAAGGCGCGCGGCTGGGCGGCGAGGCCGTCCAGGATGACCCGGAACGCGACCTCGATGACGTCCCAGTCGCCGCATTCGAGTGTGCGGCCCAGGTGCTTTTCCAGCAGCCAGGTCGGCATCAGCTCCAGTTCCATGGTCTGCCAGGCGGTATCGAAGTCCGGCAGGCCGGCGGCATCGGCATGGGTCTGCATGCGCAGCAGGGCGTCGAGCGCATCGGCATAGAGGGCGTCGACGCTGCGATCGTCCAGTTCGCCCAGATACGTGCGCTGGCCGAGATCCTCGATCAGCAGGAAGCCGATCCCGGGGTCGGCTGCGTAGACGGCGGGGACGTGCAGGCCGGCCCGGTCGAGGCGTGCGCCGATCTCCAGCCACGGCCCTGGATTTTCCAGCGACGGCGGCGAATCCATGACGATCACGCTGCGCTCGCCATCCTGTCCGCGCCAGTAGCTGCGAAAGCTGGCATCGGCCGAGGCCGGAGCCAGCTCGAGCCTGGGATTGCCGGTGGCGCTGCGCGCCCAGGCGAGGCGGGCGGCGCTTCGTTCGTCGTTGGAAGGCATGGGCGTCATCGATGGATCGTCGATAGCGAGTTTAGAGCCTCCAGGCAGTTGTTGGTGGGTCGCAGCTGTGCTTAGCTTGGTGGGACAGGGTGGGGAGAATCTATGCAGGACCACGGCAAGCCATCGTCGACCTCGCGTCGCGACCTTTTGCGGATGATCGGTGTCGCCGGTGGCGGCGCGCTGATGTACCAGGCAATGAGCGGCCTGGGCCTTGCCGCGGAATCGACCTGGCGCGCGCCGCCGAAGCTCGAGGGCGGGGCTAAAGGCGCGTCGGTGCTGATCCTTGGCGCGGGCCTGGCCGGGCTGGTCGCCGCGTATGAACTGAGCCGCGCCGGTTACAAGGTGCAGGTGCTCGAGTACAACGCCCGTGCCGGCGGTCGCAACTGGACCCTTCGCGGCGGCGACCGTTATACCGAACTGGGTGGGCATACGCAGACCTGCCGCTTCGACAAGGGCCTGTACTTCAATCCCGGTCCCTGGCGCATTCCCTACCATCATCACGGTCTGCTCGATTACTGCAAACGCCTTGGCGTCGCACTCGAACCCTTCGTGCAGATCAACGGCAACGTCTACCTGCATAGCCAGGCCGCATTCGGCGGCAAACCGCAGCGCTATCGCCAGGTCAGGTCGGATTTCCAGGGCGGCATCGCCGAACTGCTGGCCAAGACCACCCAGCAGGGCAAGCTCGACGATGCGGTAAGCAAGGAAGACCGCGAAATCCTCCTTGAGTCGCTGCGCGAATGGGGCGCATTGGACAAGAACTTCAGCTATGCGATGAACAACGGCACGAGCGACCGCCGCGGTTATGCGCGTGAGGCGGGCGGCGGACCCGATGGCAAGCCGGAATTTTCCAAACCGGTCGATCTGCACGACATCCTCGGCTCCAGACTCTGGGGCTCCCTGATCGTCGGCGACCTTTTTGAGTACCAGCCATCGCTGATGCAGCCGGTTGGTGGCATGGACATGATCGGCAAGGCCTTCGTGCGCGAGGTCGGCTCGCTGATCCGCTACAACGCCAAGGTGACCTCGATCGTCCAGGACGAACATGGCGTCACCGCGCACTGGCAGGACACGGCCTCGCCGGGCGGTACGCAGCAAGCCCGCGCGGACTGGTGCATCTGCACGATCCCGCTGTCCATCCTCAGCCAGATCCCGATGAACGTCTCCGGGCCCATGGCCGCGGCGATCTCGGCGGTGCCGTATGCGGCATCGGCCAAGGTCGGCCTGCAGTTCAAGCGCCGGTTCTGGGAAGAGGACGATGCGATCTACGGCGGCGTCGGCTACACCGATCTGCCGATCGGCATGCTGTCCTATCCAAGCCATGGTTTCGGTACGAAGAAAGGCGTGCTGCTCGGTTCGTATACCTTCGGCATCGACTCGTTCGAGTTCACCGCGCTCGATCCGGACGAACGCGTGCGGCAGGCTGTCGCGTACGGCAGCCAGATCCACCCGCAGTATCGCGAGGAGTTCGAGAACGGCATGTCCGTGGGCTGGCATCGCTCGCCGTTCACGCTCGGCTGCTTCGGCCTCTGGTCGGAAGAGGCACGGGAAAAACACTATGCCGATATCTGCAAGATCGATGGTCGCATTGCCCTTGCCGGCGAACATGTCTCGTATCTGCCGGCCTGGCAGGAGGGTGCGATCCTTTCCTCGCTGAACGTGGTCGAGCGTCTGCATGCGCGTGTGAGCGCGGGGAGCAAGGCATGAACAAGCCCTGCCGCATGTCACTCGTCGCGCTGATCGCGCTGGCCTGTCTTGCGCCGCGAGTCCACGCGCAGTCGGGCCCGGCTTTCCTCGACCGCGAGGCCCAGCAGAAGGCCACCGGTGAGCAGATATTCACCCACATCTGCCAGGGCTGTCATATGGCCGACGCAAAGGGTGCGCAGGGTGCCGGTACGTATCCGGCGCTGGCGGGCAATCCGAAGCTGGCATCGCCGCAGTATCCGATGGCGATGGTGCTTAAAGGTCGTGGCGCGATGCCGCCATTCGGACGGCTGTTCAGCGACGAACAGGTTGCCGGCGTGGTCAATTACCTGCGCTCGCATTTCGGCAATCACTACAGCGACACCATCAGCGCCGCCGACGTCAAGGCGATGCGTCCCTAGGAGGCTTCCATGCGTATCTCGTTCCGCTTTGCCACGCTTGCCCTGTTGCTCACGAGTCTTCCCGTGCTTGCCCAGGATGTCGTTCGCTACAAGATTCCGGGCAGCGATTTCCCGATTTCCGCCGCGGTCGAAGTGCCCGCCGGCAAGTCGATCGTCTTCCTGAGCGGCGTGGTCCCGCCGGTGGCCAATACCAGTGCGGCCAAGGGCAGCCTGGATGCCTACGGCGACACGAAGACCCAGACCGTTGGCGTACTCGGCGCGATCGAGAAGCAGCTGAAGACCATGAACCTGTCGATGGGCGACGTGGTGAAAATGCAGGTCTTCCTCGTCGGCGACCCGGCGAAGGGCGGCAAGATGGACTTCGCCGGTTTCATGGAAGGCTACCGCCAGTACTTCGGCACCGCCCAACAACCGAAGCTGCCCTCGCGCTCGGCGATGCAGGTCGCCGCGCTGGCCAGCCCCGGTTTCCTCGTGGAGATCGAGGTCACGGCGGTTCGGCCGTAGTCAAAGCGGGGATCAGGGACGAGTAGCGAGGGCGCGCGTTCAGGGGATCGCGACGTTTTGCACGGTATCGGCCCAGCCTCGACCTCGATCGAAGGGCCCTCACTACTCATCCCTCGTCCCCTGGCTCTTCAGGACAAGTTGTACCCGCGCTCCTCGTGCAGTGCGATGTCCAGACCGACCTGTTCCTGCTCCTCGTCCACGCGCAGTCCGATCGTCAGCTTGATCAGCTTGAGGATGGCGTAGCTCAGGATCGCGCTCCAGGCGACGGTGAACGCGACGCCCTTGCACTGGATCCAGAGCTGCGTGCCCAGCTCGGTGACCGTACCGAAGCCGCCGAGCGTGGGCGAGGCGAGCGGGCCGGTGAGCAGGGCGCCGACGATACCGGCGACCGCGTGCACGCCGAATACGTCGAGCGAATCGTCGTAGCCGAAGTAGCGCTTGAGTTTCGTTGCACACACGAAGCAGATCATGCCGGCGAGCAGGCCGAGTACCAGGGCGCCACCGGGGCCGGCGGTACCGGCCGCGGGCGTGATGGCGACAAGTCCGGCGACCGCGCCCGAGGCGATGCCGAGCACGCTCGGCCGGCGATGAGTCAGCCATTCGACCGCGGTCCAGCCGATCGCGGCGGCGGCGGTGGCGATCTGCGTCACCAGCATCGCCATGCCGGCGCTGCCGTTGGCGGCGACCGCCGAGCCGGCGTTGAAACCGAACCAGCCGAGCCAGAGCATGCTCGCGCCGACCAGGGTGTAACCGAGGTTGTGCGGCGGCATCGCCGTATGCGGAAAACCGCGACGCTTGCCGATCACCAGGCAGCCGACCAGGCCGGCGATGCCCGCATTGATGTGGACCACGGTGCCGCCGGCGAAATCGATCACACCCAGATCGCCAAGCAGGGAGCCGGGACCGCCCCAGACCATATGCGCGATCGGCAGGTAGACGAAGGTGAACCACAGGCCGGTGAACAGCAGCAGGGCGGAGAACTTCATGCGCTCGGCGATCGCGCCGACGATCAGTGCCGGCGTGATGATCGCGAAGGTCATCTGGAACATGATGAACACGCTTTCCGGCACGCTGTTGTACAGGCTGCCCGGCGTCAGTCCGGCGAGCATCGCGTGGCCGGTCCCGCCGATAAAGGAGTGCAGGTTGGTCACCCCGGCCTGCATGCCGGTCGTGTCGAACGCCGCGCTATAGCCGTAGACCACCCAGAGCACCGTGACCAGCGCGGTAATGGCGAAACACTGCATCAGCACCGAAAGCAGGTTCTTCGCACGGACCATGCCGCCGTAGAACAGGGCCAGCCCCGGAATCGTCATCAGCAACACGAGCATCGTCGCCGTCAACATCCACGCGGTATCCCCACTGTCCAGCTTCGCCGGCGCCGCTTGCGCGAATGCACCAGTCGATAGCACGGCACCGATGAGCAGGGCGCAAACCTGGAGGGCCCGGCGCCCCCATCCGAGTCCGGAGTCCCGGGTCTCGAGTCCCGCAAAATAATCAGAGCGCATCGGCGTCGACCTCCTGCGTACGGATGCGGATCGCCTGTTCCAGGTCGATCACGAAGATCTTGCCGTCGCCGATCTTGCCGGTGCGCGCGGCGCCGGAAATCGCTTCGATGGCGCGCTCGACCTGATCGTCGGTCACCGCGATCTCGATCTTCAGCTTGGGCAGGAAGTCGACGACGTACTCGGCGCCCCGGTACAGCTCGGTGTGGCCATGCTGGCGGCCGAAACCCTTCACCTCGGTCACCGTCATCCCCTGCACCCCGGCTTCGGCCAGGGCCTCGCGCACGTCGTCGAGCGTAAACGGCTTGATGATCGCGTTGATCCACTTCATACGCCGCTCCCGTCATGGCTGATATGGATTGAGGGAGCAGATAACATGCCATCCCATAAATGTCTTTTAAATCAATGACAAGTTGTTGACGCCGATCGTCTTTCGGATGAGTTTGCCTTAATGTCGCGCAAGCGTTTGCACCATTTGCCCGCATATGGTGCGCCGCAGCAGGGTCTGGATATTGCGCCGGGGGCATTAAATCAGTACCATTTTGGTCCCGATTCGACGCCAGTCCCCTTCCATGCTTCGTGTCAGCCGGTTGACCGATTACGCGACCGCGGTGATGACCTGCATCGCCGCGCATCCAGACGACGTGCTCAGCACGGCGCAGATCGCCGACGACGCCCATCTGGAACTGCCGACGGTCAGCAAACTGCTCAAGCTGCTGGGACATGCCGGGCTGGTCGAATCGTTTCGCGGCGTCAACGGCGGTTACCGCCTGGCGCGACCGGCGGGGCAGATCAGCCTCGCCGACATCGTCGTGGCGATGGAAGGCCCGATCGGCATGACTGAATGCAGCATCGCCCAGGGCCAGTGTGAGCGGGAGTCGCAATGCGGCGTGCGCGGCAGCTGGCAGCAGGTGAGCGGCGCGCTGGATGGCGTGCTGCGCGGCGTGACCCTGGCCCACATGCTGGCCGGCGCGCGTGAGCAGGCGGCGGGAGCCACGATCCATGATTGAGAGTGAATACCTTATGCGCGAAAACGCAGCCCCGGTCCACGACAACGCCGAGGTCGAGGCGGCGCTGAACCGTCGCTACGAGGCCGGCTTCGTCACCGATATCGAGATGACCAGCCTGCCGCCCGGCCTGAGCGAGGACATCGTCCGTCAGTTGTCGGCGATCAAGCAGGAGCCGGCATGGATGACCGAGTGGCGGCTGAAGGCTTATCGCCATTGGCTGACCATGCCGACGCCGGATTGGGCGAAGTTGAAGATCGCCCCGATCGACTACCAGGCGGTGAGCTATTACGCCGCGCCGAAAGCCGGCCCGAAGTCGCTCGCCGACGTCGATCCGAAGCTGCTCGAGACCTACGAGAAGCTCGGCGTTCCCTTGCACGAGCGCGCCAAGCTGGCCGGTGTCGCCGTCGACGCGGTATTCGACTCGGTCTCCGTGGGCACCACCTTCCGCAAGGAGCTGGCCGAGGTCGGCGTGATCTTCTGCTCGATGTCCGAGGCGATCCGCGAGCACGGCGACCTGGTCCAGCAGTACCTGGGCAGCGTGGTGCCGACCGGCGACAACTATTTCGCCGCGCTCAATTCCGCGGTGTTCTCCGACGGCAGTTTCGTCTTCATCCCGAAGGGCGTGCGTTGCCCGATGGAACTGTCGACGTACTTCCGGATCAACGCGATCAACACCGGGCAGTTCGAACGCACCCTGATCATCTGCGAGGACGACGCCTATGTCTCGTACCTGGAGGGCTGCACCGCGCCGATGCGCGACGAGAACCAGTTGCACGCGGCAGTGGTCGAGCTGGTCGCGCTCGAGCGCGCGCAGATCAAGTACTCCACCGTGCAGAACTGGTACCCCGGCGATGAAAACGGTGTCGGCGGCATCTACAACTTCGTGACCAAGCGCGGCGATTGCCGTGGCGCCGATTCGAAGATCTCCTGGACCCAGGTCGAGACCGGTTCGGCGATCACCTGGAAATACCCCAGCTGCGTGCTGCGCGGCGACCGCTCGGTGGGTGAATTCTATTCGGTCGCGCTGACCCATCATCGCCAGCAGGCCGACACCGGCACCAAGATGATCCATATCGGCAAGGGCACCAAGTCGAAGATCGTTTCCAAGGGCATCAGTGCCGGCGCATGGCCAGAACAGTTATCGCGGCCTGGTGAAGATCGAGAAGGGCGCCGAGGGCGCGCGCAACTATACGCAGTGCGACTCGTTGCTGATCGGCAAGAAGTGCGGTGCGCACACCTTCCCGTACATGGAAGTGAAGAATCCCACCGCCATCGTCGAGCACGAGGCAACCACCTCGAAGATCTCCGACGACCAGCTGTTCTACTGCCTCTCGCGCGGCATCGGCGAAGAAGATGCGGTGTCGATGATCGTCGATGGCTTCTGCAAGCAGGTCTTCCGCGAGCTGCCGATGGAGTTCGCGGTCGAGGCCAAGAAGCTGCTGGAAGTGTCGCTCGAAGGCGCTGTCGGCTAAGTACCGGATATCAGGAAAAACCATGCTGAAGATTGAAAACCTCCATGCCCGTGTCGAGGGCAAGGACATCCTCAAAGGCCTTTCGCTGGACGTGAAGGCGGGCGAAGTGCACGCCATCATGGGCCCGAACGGCGCCGGTAAGTCCACGCTCGGCAACGTGCTGAGCGGCCGCGAAGGCTACGAAGTCACCGCCGGGACGGTGACCTACCTCGGCAAGGACCTGCTCGCGCTGGAGCCCGAGGAACGTGCCGCCGAAGGCGTGTTCCTCGCCTTCCAGTATCCGGTCGAGATCCCGGGGGTGAACAACACCTATTTCCTGCGCGCGGCGCTGAACGCGCAGCGCAAGTATCGCGGCGAGGAGGAACTCGATTCGATGCGTTTCCTCAAGCTGGTGCGCGAGAAGCTCAAGGTGATGCAGATCTCCGACGAGCTGCTGCACCGCGCGGTCAACGAAGGTTTTTCCGGCGGCGAGAAGAAGCGTAACGAAATCTTCCAGATGGCCGTGCTCGAGCCGAAGCTGGCGATCCTCGACGAGACCGATTCGGGCCTGGATATCGACGCGCTCAAGCAGGTCGCCGAAGGCGTGAACGCGCTGCGGTCGCCGGATCGTGCCTTCGTTATCGTCACCCATTACCAGCGCCTGCTCGACTACATCGAACCGGACTACGTGCATGTCCTGGCCGGCGGCCGCATCGTCGAGAGCGGCGACAAGAGCCTCGCGCTCAAGCTCGAGGAGCAGGGTTATGCGTGGCTGGCCGACCATCACCCGGAACTGGCCCGCGCCGAACTCGCCGGAGCCAAGGCATGACCACAGCCACCGCCAGCCGCACGCCTTTCGTGCAGTCGGTGCTGGACGCGGCCACCGCGCATCCGTTGCCGGGTAGCGGCATCGCCTGGCTGGACACCGCGCGGCGCGAGAACCTCGAGGCCTTCGTTGCCTCCGGCTTGCCCGACCAGCGCCAGGAGGCCTGGAAATACACCGCCTTGCGCGCGCTGGCCCAGCGCAGTTTCGCCGCCGTCGGGCGGCCCGCGGCGCTCGCCGCGGTGGTCGATCGCGACACCCTCGCCTTGCCGGGTGCCGATGGCGCGCGCATGGTCTTCGTCGATGGCGTCTTCCGCAGCAACCTTTCCACGCTGAAAGGGCTTCCGGCCGGTCTTTCCTTGCGGTCCCTGTCGCGTGCGCTCGCCGAGTCGCCGGAGCCGCTGCGCTTCGCGCTGGCGCGCCACTATCAGGATGCCGCCGACGGCTTCGCCAGGCTGAATGCGGCGATGGCGGGCGATGGCCTGGTCCTCGCGGTCGCCGCCGGCGTGCGAATCGAGGCGCCCCTGCATATCGTCCACGTCGGTGTCGCGACCGATGCCGCCTGGCATGCGCGGGTCCTGGTCGAGCTTGGCGAGGGCGCGAAGCTCGACCTGGTCGAGCACCATGTCGCCGCCAGCGATGTCAGCCAACTCGGTACCCTGGTGGCCGATTACGACATTCGTGACGGTGCCGAACTGCGCCTGACCTTGCTGCAGGATGCGTCCGCGCAAGCGACCCTGATCCGGCGCAACCACCTTCGCCTGGGCGCCGGCGCGCACGTCGCCGTGCACGCGCTCGAGCTTGGCGGTGCCCTGGTGCGCCACGAACTGCACGCCGAACTCGCTGGCGATGGCGCCAGTTTCGACTCGTATGGAGTCTTCACGCTGCGCGGTCGCCAGCATGTCGATACCCAGCTGGCCGTGCGTCACCTCGCCCGCGACACGCGTTCGAACGCGCTGTGGCGCGGCGTCGCCGATGGCCGTTCGCGCGGTGTGTTCCGCGGCGCGATCGTGGTTGCCGAAGGCGCCGATGGCAGCGATGCCAACCTCAGCAACAAGAACCTGCTGCTCTCGGAGCAGGCCGAGATCGATACCAAGCCGGAACTCGAGATCTACGCCGACGAGGTCAAGGCCGCCCACGGCGCGACCATCGGCCAGCTCGACGAGCGCTCGCTGTTTTACCTGCGCTCGCGGGGTATTCCGCTGGCCCAGGCACGCAGCCTGCTGACCCTGGCCTTCTGTCGCGCCGCGCTGCAGTCGCTGGACAACGAGCCGCTTCGCGAACACCTTGGCGCGCTGCTGATGGCGCATCTGCCAACTGACGACCTCGACGCGTAAACGCGTCGCGAACGAACGGAACCGAAGCATGAATGCCCGACCCGACCCACGCGCGCTGCCCCTCGACCTGGAACGGATCCGCGCGGATTTTCCGCTGCTGTCGCGGCAGATGCACGGCAAGCCGCTGATCTATTTCGACAACGCCAATACCTCGCAGAAGCCGCTGGCGGTGATCGATGCGGTGGACCGGCATTACCGCGAGCACAACGCCAATGTGGCCCGCGCCGTGCATCTGCTCGGCGAGGAAGCGACCGCCGCCTACGAAGGTGCGCGCGACCGGCTGGCGACCCTGCTCCACGCGTCGTCGCGTGACGAGGTGATCCTTACTTCCGGCACCACCCAGTCGATCAATCTGGTGGCCTACAGTTTCGCCTTGCCACGGCTGAAGCCCGGCGACGCGATCCTGACCACGGTGATGGAACACCACGCGAATATCGTGCCCTGGCAGATCGTCGCCGAGCGTACCGGGGCGACGGTCAAGGCCGCGCCGATCGACGAGCGCGGCGAACTGATCGTCGAAAAGTTCGTCCAGATGCTGACCCCGGAGGTGAAGCTGGCCTGCGTCACCCATGTTTCCAATGTGCTCGGCACGGTCAATCCGATCCGTGAGCTGGCACGCGAATGCCGCAAGCGCGGGATTCCGCTGCTGGTCGACGGCTCGCAGGCCGCGCCGCATCGGCCGATCGATGTGCAGGCGCTGGGTTGCGATTTCTATGCGGTCACCGGGCACAAGATGCTCGGGCCGACCGGTACCGGCGCGCTGTGGGCGAAGCGCGAGCATCTCGAAGCCATGCCGCCGTTCTTCGGTGGTGGCGAGATGATCCGCGAGGTTCGCTTCAGCGGTACGACGTTTGCCGAACCGCCGCACCGGTTCGAGGCGGGTACGCCGAATATCGCGGGTTTTGCCGGGTTGACCGTGGCGATCGATTATCTCGATGCGATCGGGTTCGGGCGTACTCATGCTTACGAACAGGAACTGCTGGCTTACGCGACCGACGCGCTGGATGAGATACCGGGTCTGCGTATCTTCGGCCGAGCGGCGGAGAAGGAGCCGGTGATCTCGTTCCTGATCGAGGGGGCGCATGCGAACGATATGGCGACTTTGCTCGATCTGGAGGGGGTCGCGGTGCGTTCGGGGCATCATTGTGCGCATCCGTTGATGCAGTTTCTTGGGGTGCCGGCGACGCTTCGTGTGTCGCTTGCCTTCTATAACACCAAGGCCGAAGTCGACGCGTTCATCGCTGCGATTCATAAGGTGCGCAAGCTGCTCGTGTAGGTTGTCGTGTTGCAATCGTGTCGGCGCCTATCGCGCCGGTGTTTCGACCCTCTGCCGAGGGCCGAGTCACTTTTCTGGAATGGCCCAGAAAAGTAACCCAAAGAGGCCACCCCGATCGCGTGCCCGCTTCGCGGGGCGGCCGGCTGGGCCGGGGTTTGCGGCAGGACATCCCTGTCCTGTCGCAAACGGTCGGCATCCATGCCGACCCCCGCTTCGCGGGCCTTTTCGTCCCAGCCAGCCTCACTGCTCAACGGGGCCCCGGGAGATCACGAGCCGGCTGATCGCCGTGTATTTATACGAGCAACAGCCAAGAGCAGCGCGCGGCACTCACTTCCCTCTCCGTCACCCCAGCGCAGGCTGGGGTCCAGTGACACCAGTGGTCAGTTGTCGCCACTGGACCCCGGCCTGCGCCGGGCTGACGGTGAGGAGATGGATGTCGCGCCCTGTGCGCAGGGAGGGCAGGGGCTTATTATTAACCTTATGACTACCGTGCCCGAACTCACTTATCGCCATGCCACCGCCGACGACGTCGACGCGGTGGTGGCTCTTGTTACGTCCGCTTACCGTGGTGAGGTCAGCCGGCAGGGCTGGACGACGGAGGCTGATCTGCTCGATGGGCAGCGGACCGATGCGACCGATGTGGGAGCGACGATCGACCATGCCGACAGCATCGTGCTGCTTGGCTTTCATGGGGACCTCTTGCGCGGTTGCTGCCATATCCAGCGCGATGGGGATGCCTGTTATTTCGGCATGTTCTCGGTGGATCCGGCTCATCAGGGCGGTGGTGCGGGCAAGTTGCTGCTTGCCGAGGCGGAGCGTATCGCGCTTCACGACTGGCATTGCTCGGGGATGAAAATGACGGTGATCGAGGGGCGCGACGAACTGGTGGCCTGGTACGAGCGCCGTGGTTACCGCCGTACCGGCGAATATCGGCCGTTCCCCTATGGCGACGAGCGTTTCGGCATTCCGAAGCGCGACGACCTGCGTTTCGAATGGCTGGTCAAGCCGTTGGCGCGGTCATGAACGGCTGGATCCGCGTCGGCACGCGTAGTGAATTGTTGCCCGGCGAATTCAAGGTGGTCTGGGACGGCGACACCGCGATCGCCGTCTACAACATCGATGGCGACCTTTATGCGATCGAGGACCTCTGCACGCACGACGGCGGTGAGCTTGCCGGCGGCGATCTGCACGGCTTCGAGATCGAATGCCCGCGTCATGGCGCACGTTTCGATGTGCGCAACGGCGAGGTGACTTGTCCGCCGGCCTATGAACCCGTCAGTGTGTTTCCGGTGCAGGAAGCGGACGGGGCGATCTGGACCCGGGATAACCGCTGAGGCACTTACGGGCTGAAGTGATAGACAAAGGCCAGCGTCGTTTCCAGCTGGTTGCGTGAGCCGAATTGCCGGACCAGCGGGCTGTCCGCCGCGTCGCCCAGCAGGCGTCCGTAATTGATCGCCACGGCGAAGCCGGTCTGTTGGCTGGTCGGCACGAAGGCGTCGTATTCGATGTAGGCCAGCTGGCTGCCCGCACCGGGATGCCAGGGCCCGGTGCCGAGCGCCGCGGCCTGTGCCGGGGTGATCCCGAAGAAGCGCCGCGCCGCCGCGCCATTCGTCCCGTTCCACTGCACTTCCAGCGAATGCTCGATGTACCAGACGTTGGGCAACTGCCAGTCGGCATAAAGCGATTCGTACAGGCCGGCGCCGCGCGTGTCGTGGCTAAGCTGGGCACCGACGCTCCAGGACTTGTCGAACTTGTATTCGAGATAGCCGCCGCCGTGGATGCGTGGCGACAGCGACGGCACCTTGCCGCACAGCCTCGCACCCAGATCGTCGCAGCTGCGCCCCCACAGATAGTTCCCGTAGATGCCGCCGTGCAGGTTCTCGCCGTGGATGAGGTCCACGGTCAGCCCGTCCACGGTCGACAGCTCGCCGTAACCGGGAATATCGATATCGACGTACGGGACCGGCTGGTTGCGATGGGTGTCCGCGCCCATCCAGCTCGGCATGCGCTGGACGCCGGCACCCAGGGCGACCGTGGGTGCTTCGTCGGCGCGCGAGGCGCAGGCGAGCAGCAGGGTGGCACCCAGCAGGCAGGCCCGGACGGTGTGATCCGCGAACATGGAGCGACCTTTGCGAGGAACGGGGGAAGGTGGGACGTATATGAGCATAAAAGTTGCAAGAAAGCGGAAAGGACACCGAAAGGAAGCCTGCCTAACCTGCGACGCATCCTGACCGGTCGCCGGAGTGTTACCTGTGCCTGTTTCCGTTCCAAGTCCATGGACCATCCTTTGCGATTTCGACGGCACCATCGCCGTCGAGGACGTGATCGATTCGCTGCTGGAGCGCTATGCGCGTCCCGGCTGGGAGGCGCTGGAGCGCGACTGGCGCGATGGCCTGATCGGCTCGCGCGACTGCATGGCCGGCCAGGTCGGCCTGCTCGATGTCAGCCGCGAGGAGCTCGACGCGCACCTGGACGGCCTTTGGATCGACCATGCCTTTCCGGCCTTCGTGCGCGAGGCGCGCGCCGCGGAAACGCCGATCCGTATCGTCAGTGACGGCCTGGACTATGCGATCCACGCGATCCTCGGTCGTTACGGCCTGGATGACCTGCCGCGGGCGGCGAATCATCTCAATGCGGTTGGGCCGCGCCAGTGGCGGCTGGATTCACCGTACGGCCGCGAAGGGTGCGCCAGCGGCACCTGCAAATGCGCCTGCGTCGAACAGGCCCGGGGCGGTGGCGCGAAGACCCTGCTGATCGGCGACGGCGCGTCGGATTTCTGTGCGGCGGACCGCGTCGATTTCGTCTTCGCCAAGAACCGCCTGATCGAACACTGCCGCGCCGCCGGCATTCCCTACGTACCCATTACCGGCTTCGAGGAGGCCCTCGAGCTGCTGCCCGCCTTGCTCGACGGCACCCTGGTGGCCACCGGCGCGACCGTGCCGCCGGCATTCGCGAAGCTTTCAGGACCTGACTGGATGAACGTGAACACCAAACCGCCGCGTCGTACGTGATCGACGATGCGCAGCTGCTTGCCGACGAGGCGAAGTACTGCTCCTTCGGCGACACCGTGCACTACGTCGACCCGCCGAAGATCTTCCGGCACGCCGAGGGCAGCTTCATCTACGACAGCGCCAACGTGCCCTTCCTCGACCTGCAGATGTGGTACTCGGCGGTCAACTTCGGCTATCGCAACCAGCGCCTGAACAACGTGCTGAAAGACCAGATCGACCTGCTGCCGCAGGTCGCCAGCCAGTACCTGCACCAGACCAAGATCGAACTGGCGAAGACCATTGCCCAGGATGCCCAGGCCAAGTTCGGTCGCCCGGGTCGCGTGCACTTCAACGTCGGCGGTGCGCAGGCGGTCGAGGACTCGCTGAAGATCGTGCGCAACGCGCGCAACGGCAAGAGCCTGATGTTCGCCTTCGAGGGTGGCTACCACGGCCGCACGCTCGGCGCCTCGTCGATCACCTCGAGCTACCGCTATCGTCGCCGCTTCGGCCACTTCGGCGAGCGTGCGATGTTCATCCCGTTCCCGTATCCCTTCCGTCGCCCGAAGGGCATGACGCCGGAGGAGTACTCCGACGCCTGCGTGCGCCAGTTCGAGCGCCTGTTCGAAACCGAATACAACGGCGTGTGGGATCCGAAGGTCGGCCAGTGCGAGTACGCCGCGTTCTACGTCGAGCCGATCCAGGGCACCGGCGGCTACGTGATCCCGCCGAAGAACTTCTTCATCGATCTGAAGAAGGTACTCGACAAGTACGGCATCCTGATGGTGGTCGACGAGATCCAGATGGGCTTCTGGCGCACCGGCAAGCTGTGGTCGATCGAGCACTTCGGCGTGGACGCCGGACGTGATCGTGTTCGGCAAGGCGCTGACCAATGGCCTGAATCCGCTGTCCGGCCTGTGGGCGCGCGAGGAGCTGATCAATCCGACGATCTTCCCGCCAGGCTCGACCCATTCCACCTTCAATTCCAATCCGCTCGGCACCGCGCTCGGCCTCGAAGTGATCCGCATGGGTTACGAGATGGACTACGAACGTACCGTGGCCGAGAAGGGCACGCATTTCCTCGACGGTTTGAAGGACCTGCAGAAGCGGCACAAGGAAATCGGCGACGTCGACGGCCTCGGTCTCGCCTTGCGCGCCGAAATCTGCACCGACGACGGCTTTTCGCCGAACAAGGAACTGCTCGACAGGATGGTCGACATCGGCCTGGCCGGCGACCTGGAGCATGACGGCAAGAAGATCGGCCTCGTCCTCGACGTCGGCGGCTGGTACAAGAACGTGATCACCTTCGCCCCGTCGCTGGACATCAGCCACGGCGAAATCGACCTGGCGATCTCGCTGCTCGACCAGCTGATCACGCGCGCCAAGCGCGCGTGATCCCCATGCCCGCCGTCGCCGCCGTCGTTTCAGGGCGCGCGCGCGACGGCGAGCACGGCATTCAGTCCGCCGAAGGCGAAGGCGTTGGACAGGGCCAGCGTCACCTCGCGCTCGCGCGCATGGTTCGGCACCACGTCGAGGTCGCAGGCCGGATCCGGGTCCATGTAGTTCGCCGTGGGTGGCACGACGCCCTCGCGCACCGCACCGACCGCCGCCACCAGTTCCAGTGCGCCGGAAGCACCGAGCGCGTGGCCGTGCATCGACTTGGTCGAGGACACCAGCAAGCGGTCGGCATGCGCGGCGAAGACCTCGCGGATCGCGCGCGTCTCGGTGGCATCGTTGGCCGCCGTGCCGGTGCCATGCGCATTGATGTAGCCGACACGGTCGACGGCGACGCCGGCATCGGCGAGCGCCGCGCGCATCGCACGGGCGGCGCCCGCGGCCGTGGGCGCGACAATGTCGCCGGCGTCCGCGCTGGCGCCGACGCCGGCCAGTTCGGCCAGGATGGTCGCGCCGCGACGCCGCGCATGTTCCAGTGTTTCCAGCACGAAGATGCCGGCGCCTTCGCCGAGCACCAGGCCACGTCGCTGCAGGCTGAAGGGCCGGCAGGTATCGTCGGAGAGGATGCGCATCGCTTCCCAGGCGCGGATCGCGCCGAGACTCAGGCAGGCTTCGGTGCCACCGGCGACGGCGACATCGGCCAGTCCGCCGCGCAGCAGGCCACAGGCCTGGGCGATGGCGTGGTTGGACGAGGCGCAGGCGCTGGCCACGGCGAAGGACGGCCCGGTCAGCCCATAGGCGATGCTGATCTGGCTGACCGGCGCATTGGTCATCAGGCGCACGATGGTCAGCGGATGCAGGCGCTGCGCGTCCTCGGCGTACAGGCGCCGGCTCTGTTCGTCCTGCGTGGTCTCGCCGCCGACGCCGGTGCCGACGACCACGGCGGTACGCGCGCCCAGCGCCTCGTCGAAGACGATGCCGGACTGGCCGATCGCTTCGCGCGCGGCGAGCAGGGCGAACTGCGAGACACGATCGAGCAGGGGCAGGGTGCGGCTGTCGAAATGCAGGGCCGGGTCGAAATCAGGGACCTGCGCGGCGATCTTCGTGCGCAGGTCCGCGGCCCGTGGATGGCGGAGCGTGCCGATGCCGGAACGGCCGGCGATCAGTCCTTGCCACAGGCTGGTGGCATCGAGGCCGAGCGCGCTGACCGCACCCATGCCGGTAATGACCACACGGGTCCGCTCCGTCATCTTTTGGCTCCTTCGGGGGATTCAGCTGGCAGGCTGTTCTTTCGCCGCCAGCGCTTCGTTCACTGCATCGATCAGGCCGCCGACGGTATCGGCGTCGAAGTTGGCCTCGCGGTCGGGCAGGGTCACGTCGAAGCGCTCCTCGATGTCGAAGATCACCTCGATCGCGTCCAGCGAGGTCACGCCGAGGTCTTTCAGCGTCGTCTGCGGCGTCAGGGTGGCGCGGTCGACCTTCGCCTGGGCGGCGATGATGTCGAAGACTTCGTCCTGCACGTTCTGGCTCATATCGTCACGCTCCGCGGGACCCGCGTCCCGGCCTTGGATGAATGGCTGGCCGACACAGCGGTCGACCGAGTCTAGACCTGCGAATCTTACATATGGCTTTCATCAACCAGCTTGAACCGGACGCCTTGCTGCGGCACTTCCGTCGTTATCCTCCCGTTGGCTTCGCCGTGAAGGAAGGGCCGGAAGGCATACCGCTGTTCGCCGCCCCGTTCGACCTGCTGACCACCGCGGACGATGATTTGCGCCGCCGGCTGGCCCGGCTGCCATGGTACCGGTACTGGTCGCGCCTGCTACGGTGGCGCACCAGTTTCGTGGGCACCACGGTCAGCGAATACGCGCCCCTGCCGCCCTGCGATCCAGGGCGCCTGGCCGCGGCGCTCAGACACGGCGCGGCGCATGCCCTGACCGTGGTCAAGGACATCCCGCTGGATTCACCCCTGCTCGGCACCGCCGCGAATGCCCGCTCGCGAGCCTTCGTCCATGCCTGTGAGCGCGAGGGCTTCGTCATGCTGGACGGCCAGGCACTGGCCTGGGTGCCGGTCGACTTCACCTCGACCGATGCTTACCTGGAGCGGCTGTCGGCCAGCCGCCGGAAGAATATCCGTCGCAAGTTGCGTTCGCGAGCGGCGCTGGACATCGATGCGGTACCGACCGGCGCCGCCTTCGCCGATCCGGCCGTGGTCGGCGCGTTCTATGCGCTTTACCTCCAGGTCTACGCGCAGAGCGATATTCATTTCGATCTGCTGAGCGAGGATTTCTTTCGCGCGGTGCTGCAGGATGCGAGCGGCGGCGGTGTCGTCTTCGTGTATCGGCACGCTGGCCGGACGATCGGCTGGAACCTCTGTTACGAGCACAACGGCCGACTGCTCGACAAGTACATCGGATTCGCCTATCCCGCCGCGCGGGAGCACAATCTGTACGTGGTCAGCTGGATGCACAACCTGGAATACGCCCGCGCGCGTGGCCTGCGCCAGTACGTCGCCGGCTGGACCGACCCGGAAGTGAAGGCCTCTCTTGGCGCCAGCTTCCATCTCACCCGGCATGCGGTGTATGCGCGCAACCCGCTCGTGCGCGCGCTGTTGCGGCGCATGGCCGGGCATTTCGAAAGCGATCGACAGTGGCAGGAGCGCCATGAAGCGTCCCGTAGTCCTTGATATCGACAGCTCGGTCGGGCCTTTGCCGCGACGCCTGGTGCTGCCGCTGGAAAGCTGGCAGGAAGCCTTGCGCTTCGGTTGCTCGCTGGGAACGCTGCGGCGCTTCCGCCGTGCCCTCGACGCCACCTTGCCCACCGAATACGGCACCGTCTTCATGGGCAGCGGCGACTTCCATCACCTGAGCTGGCCGCTGATCGAGCGCCTGCGCGGCCACGGCCCGTTCGACGTCGTCGTACTCGACAACCATCCGGACAATATGCGCTACCCGTTCGGCGTGCATTGCGGCTCATGGGTGCGCCGTATCGCCGCGATGCCATGGGTGGCCCATGTGCATGTCGTCGGTATTACCTCATCGGATATCGGCCGCGGGCATGCGTGGGAGAACTATCTGACGCCGCTGTACCGCCGCAAGCTGACCTACTGGTGCAGCGGCGTGGACGTGGCCTGGGCATCGCGTTTCGGCCTGGGCAGTGCGTTCCGCGCCTTCGACGACAGTGCCTCCCTGGTCGCCGCCTTCGTCGCCGAACAGCGCGAAGCCACGCGGCCGGTCTACCTGTCGATCGACAAGGACGTCTTCGCCGAGGATGTCGCACGCACCAACTGGGACCAGGGCCGCCTGGCCGAGGACCACGCGCTGGACCTGATCGACACCTTGCGCGACCGCCTGATCGGCAGCGATATCACCGGCGAGATTTCCCGCTACCGCTATCGCTCCTGGTTCAAACGCCGGCTGAGCGCGATCGACGGCCAGGAAGAGATCGCCGGGGACCTGCTCGCCGAGTGGCAGTCGCAGCAGCACCGCTTGAACGAGAAGCTGCTGGGCGCGATCGCCGGTTGAGTGTCGGCTGGGAAGGGAAGACATACCCAGCCATCCCTCGCCGGAATGACGAGCTACAACGTTCAGTGCGAGAGCCGGATCGATGCCTCGATGACCACGCAGATGTGTTCGAAGGTTTCGTCGTCCAGCCAGGGGCTGTTCGAGATGGTCAGGGTGCGCGCGGCGAAGTCGCGGGCGTGCGGGACGTCGTTGCCGCCGCGCATGTCGCCGAGATAGGCATAGTCGGGCAGGGCGTGGATGAACAGCCGGCTGACGCCGACGCCGGTGTGCCACAGGCGCGCGAGCGCGGCATCGCGGCTTGCGCTGTCCGGCATGCTCACCAGCAGGTAGGGCCAGGTGCCGGTGTCGCCCACGGCGTCGGCGAAGACGCGCACGCCGTCGATGCCATTGAGCCTCGGCAGTCGCCGTCGCGCCTGCCCGGCGGTGGCCTGCAGGAAAGCGGGCAGGCGCTCCAGGGCGCGCGTGCCTACGGCGTCGCGCCAGCGGCCGACGTGGTGCAGCGGAATGGTCGAGGGGAAGTCGTCGCCGACGGCGGCGACCGGATCGCCGCGCCGGAGCGCGCGACGCAGCGACATGCCGTAGGCCACGCCGAGGCCTCGCGGCCGATACATCGCCGCATAGCCGAGCAGCTCGACGATGCGCCGATATTCCCAGGCCGGCTTGTGGCGTATCAGGGCGCGAGTGGTTTCCGCCAGTCCGGCACCCAGCGATGGATCGCGGGTGACCAGCAGGCCGCCCTCGTAGATCGACAAGCCCTTGCCCGCGGCCAGGCTGAAGAAACCGATGTCGCCCAGCATGCCGACGCTGCGCCCGTCGCGTAGCGCGCCCAGTGCCTGCGCCGCGTCCTCGACGACAAAGGCGCCGACCCGCTCGGCGAATGCGCGGGCGAGCGGCACGTCCGCCACGCGACCGCCAAGGTGCGTGGGAACGACCGCGAGCGTGTCGTCGTCGCAGGCGTCGCCCAGCCGTTCCGGATCGAAGTCGAAATGGCCGGCGTCCAGATCGCAAAGGCGCGGCTCGAGCCCGGCCTGGCGTATCGCGATCGGGACCAGCGGGCAGGTGAAGGCGGGAATCACCACGCTGCGCCGCTTCGGCTCGCGGGCGGCCAGCGTGCGCAAGGCGACGTAAAAAGCCGCGCTGCCCGAGCAATGCAGCGACGCGTCGGGAAGGGCGAATTGACGCGATGCCATATCCGCGAGTCGTGGCGGTCCGGGCATCAGGTCGCGCGCCCGCAACGGCAGGCCGGCGGTCGGCGGAATTTCCCGCTCAGGTCGCAACGGCATGGGCGTCGGCCACATCGTCGGCCACATCGCTTTCGGAGAACGCCAGGCAGACGATGCCACCGATGATCAGCAGTGCGCCGACCACGCGAGGCCAGGTCAGCGGCTCGTCGAACAGCCACATCGACAGCAGCATCACGCTGACCAGTTCCAGGTGCGAGGCAGCGAACGCGGGGCCGATGGGGGCGTGCTTGAGCAGGCTCATCCAGGTGAAGAACGCACCGATGTAACCGAGCACGGCGCCGTAGATCCACGGGTGCGAGAACACGCTGGCGACCCAGTCCACGCTGATCGCCACCGGGAGGGCATGGTTGCCGGCCGCCTTGAAGCAAAGCTGGGTCACCGTGTCGAAGGACATCAGCAGCAGGAAACCGATGAAGTAGAAACGCCTCATCAGAACAAACCCACCACGGCGACACCAAGGGTAATCAGCGAGATGCCGGTCACCCGGAGCGGGGTCAGCTTTTCGCGGAACAGCCAGCGCCCGGCAAGCATGATCACGACGATATTGATCGAGCCGAGCAGCACACCCTCGGAGAGCGGGACCAGCGAGAGGAAGGCGATCCAGACCAGGAATTCGACGACATAGGCGCATACGCCCAGCCAGATCCAGGGGCGCGCCGCCATGTGCCGCCAGCGCGCGATGCCATCGCCGGCGTCCGGGTCGCCGGCGGCGGCCTTGATGGACAGCTGGCCGACGGTGTCGAGCATGACGTTGAGCAGCCAGAGCCCGACGACGAGGCTGTTCATCTCAGGCCGCGGCGCGCAGCGGATCGGCGATGCGCCCGAAGAAATCCGCGGTGCGCTCGATCAGCGTCCGTCGTTCGCGATCGATCGTGATCATGTGGTAACTGTCGTCGAGCAGGAGCATCTCGACCGGGCCGGTCACGTTCCGCTGCACCAGGCGTGCATTGCCCAGGCTGGCCACATCGTCCTCGGTGGCGTGGGCGACCAGGCAAGGTGCGGTCACCCGCGGCAACGATCGGCGTACGTCGCGGGCCAGTTCGTATAGCTCGGCCAGCGAATGCCAGGGATTGCCGGGCAGGCCCGCCACCGTGCTGTCGCCGCCGAACATCGCCGCGCTGACCTGTGCGCGCAGGCGCTCGTCGCGGATGCCATAGGGCGGTTGTTCGATGAAACTGCGCTGCTTGCCGATGCCGAGCAGCTTGAACATCGGCAGCAGGAAGGACAGCTTGCCGGTCCAGGGAATGCTCCAGCCGTCGTAGCGGAAGGTCGCGCCGAAGACGCCGACGCCGGAAATCCATTCGGGGCGTTCGGCGGCGAGTTTCAAGGCCAGCAAGGCGCCCATCGACAGGCCGGCGACGAAGACCTGGTCGACATGCTCGCGCATCTTCCGCGCGGCATCCTCGACGCTGGCGTACCAGTCCTGCCACGTGGTGGCGAGCAGGTCGTCCTGGTTGCCGCAATGCCCGGCCAGCTGCATGCCGTGGACGGTGAAGCCGGCGCGGTTCAGGCCCTTGCCGACCAGACGCATTTCGGTCGGCGTGCCGGTCAGGCCATGGATCAGCAGGACACCGCTGCGACCGCCTTCGAAATGAAACTCAGCCTGTGCGGCCACGCGATACTCCAGGACACCACGATACTGCCGGGAAGACTTCCAGAAAGCGGTTTCACGAACCTTTCGGGTCTGTGACGGTCGTGCGTGGGAAGCGCAGTTCGACGCGCAACCCGCCGCCGGGGCCATGGCCGAACACGACTTTCGCATCGTGCTGGTCGGCGATGCTCTCGACGATGGCCAGGCCAAGGCCGGTGCCGCCCTCGCCAACCCCGGGCACGCGGAAGAAACGCTCGCCGAGACGGTCGATAAAGGCTTCCGGCACGCCCGGGCCATCGTCTTCGACCATGAGCAGGACCGTGTCGTCGCGCCCCTTGCGCACGGCGACTGTCACCGTGCAGCCGTCGCCGCCATAGCGGAAAGCGTTGTCGATCAGGTTGTCGAGCATTTCCTGCAGCAGCAACGGATCGCCATTCACGTACAAGGCCTCCGCGTCGCCCTCGTAGCCCAGATCGACGCCGGTGGCCAGGGCTTGCGGCACGCGTTGCGACACCGCCGCCGGGATCAGCTGGGCCAGGTCGACCGCCGGCAACGGCGAAACTTCATGGGTCGGCGATTGCGCGCGGGTCAGTGCCAGCAGTTGCTTCGACGTACGCGCGGCCCGTTCGGCCAACCGGCGAATGTGCGCGATCGCTTCGTCGCGGGCGTCCCGGTCGTCGTCGGCGTGCAGTCGCTCGACCTGCATCAGCATGCCGGCCAGTGGCGTGCGCAACTGGTGCGCGGCGTCGGCGATAAAGCGTTCCTGCAGGCCGATCACCCCGCGCATGCGCGCGAACAACGCGTCGATGGTGCGGGTCAGCGGAAGGATCTCGATCGGTACGTCGGTATCGCCGATCGGGCCGAGGTCGTGCTCGCGGCGTGCCAGCCGCGCGGTCAGCGGATCGAGCACGCGCAGGCCGATCTTCACGCCGAACCAGACCAGGGCGAGCACGACCACGATCAGCAGGGTCTGCACGGGCACGCTGATCAGCAGGATCTCCCGCGCACGCTGATGGCGGTCGCGCAGGGTCTCGGCAACGGTCACCGTAAGGATGTCGGTCGGGTCGCTGGCGCTGGGAATCACCAGCGACGCCGCGCGCAGCGGGCGGCGCCCGCGCTCGGTGTCGTAGAGCACAGGCGCGTGGCCGATCACCAGCGGCGACGTGGTGGGCTGCAGGTCGGCATTGCCGATCAGGTGGCCATGTTGCTTGCTGTCGACGGTGTAGTAATTGCGCCCTTCCGGGTCGTATTCGAGCAGGAAGCTCGCCTGGGCCGACAAGGTGCCGCCCAGCGAGTCGTTGCTCATCATCTCGGCCAGGGTGAGCGCGGTGTCGGACAGGTCGCGGTCGTGGACGCGGTTCGAATATTCGGTGGCCAGGCCATATTCGAGCAAGGCATCGAGCAACAGCACCACCAGTACCGGGACCAGCAGGATGATCAGCAGCCGGCGCCTGAGACTGAGCTGGCGCGTGCGCGACGCGGCGGACGTCATCGGCGGGAAGCGCCCGCGATGGTTTCTTCCTCGAGCAGGTAGCCGAGCCCGCGGATCGTGCGCACGCTGGTGCCCGAGCCCTGGAGCTTCTTGCGCAGGCGATGCAGGGCGATATCCAGGCCGTTGTCGGTCAGTTCCTCATCCCAGTTGCACAAGGCCTCGACCAGCTGCGCGCGGCTGGTCACCCGATCGGGGCGCATCGCCAGGGCCTCGAGCAGGCCGAACTCGCGCGCGGTCAGGTCCAGCGGCGCATCGCCGATCCAGGCGCGGTGGCCGGGCAGATCCAGGCGCAGATGTCCGATCTGCAGTTCAGGCGAACCCTGGCTGGTACGGCGGCGGAGCAGGGCGCGCACGCGCGCCTCCAGTTCGGCCAGGGCGAAGGGCTTGACCAGGTAATCGTCGGCACCGAGGTCGAGCACGCGCACGCGCTCGCGCAAACCTTCACGGGCGGTCACCACCAGCACGGGCAACGGGGTGCCGCGCCGGCGCAGGCGATTGAGTACATCGGCGCCGTCGAGCAGGGGCATGCCGAGGTCGAGGATCAGCAGGTCGTAGGGGTGGTCGCGCAGGGCGATATCGGCGCGGGCGCCGTCGGCCACGTGGTCGACCGCATGCCCGCTCTGCCTGAGCGCGGCGCAGACCCCGGTGGCGATGGCCGAGTCGTCCTCGGCTACGAGAATGCGCATGGCATGCTTCCGGAATTGATAGTGATTCTCATTATGAAGTAAGATCTTGCGATACCCGGCCGGTCTTCAGCGTCATGTTGCGCTTTTCCGGGATCCTGACCAGACGAAGGGGCTCCGCGCGGATGCGCGAACCGATCGACCGCCAACGCCGTGCATTCTGGCTCAAGCACCTGCACCAGTGGCACTGGGTCAGCTCGGCACTGTGTCTGCTCGGCCTGCTGGCGTTCGCCTTCACCGGCTTTACCCTGAACCATGCCCGGCAGATCGAGGCATCGCCGGAGGTCGTCCATCGCAGCGAGCGGCTTCCCGCCGGCCTGCTTGGCGAACTGGCGACGCCGGTAGCCAGGGGTGAGCCGGTTCCGGCCACGGTGGCTCACTGGATCGCCAGGCACCTGGAGGTCGACGTTACCGGCGCCGCCACCGAATGGAGCGACGACGAGGTCTACCTGGCGATGCCGCGACCCGGCGGGGACGCCTGGCTGAGCATCGCACGCGACACCGGCGAGGTCGAATACGAAAGCACCGACCGCGGCTGGATCTCCTACCTCAACGACCTGCACAAAGGTCGTAACGCGGGCGCGGTGTGGGGCTGGTTCATCGACGTCTTCGCGCTGGCCTGCCTGGTGTTTTCGATCACCGGCCTGTTCCTGCTGAAGATGCACGCGGCCCAGCGCGGGGCGACCTGGCCGATGGTCGCCCTGGGCGTCGTGATACCGCTCGTGCTTGCGCTCATCTTCATTCACTGACGGAGCTTATATGCGGCGCAGATTCGCTTTTGCTTTTGTCCTGGCGGTTCCGCCGGCATTCGCCGCCGAACTGAACCTCACCGTTCAGATTCCAACCCTGAATGTGGCCGAATACCACCGCCCTTACCTCGCCATATGGATCGAGCGCGAGGACCACAGCGTCGCCGCCAACCTGGCCGTCTGGTACGAGGTGAAGAAGGCCGACGGCGAAGGCACGAAGTGGCTCAAGGACCTGCGCCAGTGGTGGCGCCGCAGCGGCCGCGAGCAGGCCATGCCGGTCGATGGCGTCTCCGGCGCGACGCGACCGGCGGGACAGCACCAGCTGTCCCTCGCCGCGGGCAAGCCACCGCTCGGCGACCTGGCGGCCGGCAGGTACGAGCTGGTGGTCGAGGCGGCGCGCGAAGTCGGCGGCCGCGAGCTGCAGCGCATTCCCTTCACATGGCCAGCCACGACGCCGACGCACCTCAGTGCGCAGGGCAGCGAAGAACTCGGCCTGATCTCGCTCGACCTCAACCCGTAACCGGAGACATTCGCATGAAACCGATCCCATGGAAGCCGGGCGCATGGACCGCCGCCGCGCTCGCCCTCGTCCTGCCGTTCGCCGCGCAGGCGCACAAGATGTGGTTGCTGCCCTCGGCGACCGTAATGTCCGGCGACGATGCGTGGATGACCGTCGACGCGGCGATCTCGAACGACCTCTATTACCCGGATCACTTCCCGGCCCAGCTGGAGACCCTGGTGATCACCGCACCGGACGGTTCGCGCGTCATGCCGGCTAACACGGCCACCGGCAAGTATCGCAGTACCTTCGACCTCGCCGTGCCGATGAAAGGCACCTACAGGCTAGCCCTGGTCAACCAGGGCCTGTCGGCCAGCTACGAGCTTGGCGGCGAGAAGAAGCGCTGGCGAGGCAAGGCCGCTGAGCTGAAGACCGGTATTCCCGCCGGTGCCACCGCGGTACAGGTGTCCGAGATGGATACCCGCGTGGAAACCTATGTGACCCAGGGTGCGCCGAACGACACCGCGCTCAAGCCTTCCAACGTCGGCCTCGAGCTGGTGCCGGTCACGCATCCGAACGACCTGATCGTCGGCGAGAAGGCCAGCTTCCGCCTGCTGATCGACGGCAAGCCGGCGGCGGACCTCAAGGTCGTCGTTCTTCGCGGGGCGACGCGGTATCGCAACAGCCCGGACGAGATCGACGTGACCACCGGCAAGGACGGCGCGTTCAGTGTCACCTGGCCGGAAGCGGGCATGTACTGGATCAATGCCGCGACCCAGGACGACAAGACCAGCGTCAGGCAGGCAAAGCAGCGTCGTCTTGCCTATACGGCGACGATGGAAGTGTTGCCGGAGTAAGCCATGCTTCGTGTACTGCTGAGCGCGATGCTGGTCCTGCCACTGGCCGTGCATGCATCGCCGGCGACGCGACGCTTCGCCGGCCAGACCATGGGCACCACCTGGTCGGTGACGCTCGTCGCGCCGTCGGCGGTCGACGCGGGCGCCTTGCAGCGGGGCATCCAGGCCGAGGTGGATACGGTCGACCGGCAGATGAGTACCTGGAAACCGGATTCCGATCTGAGTCGCTTCAACAACGCGCCGGCAGGCACATGGCAGACCCTGCCGGCGGATATGTTCACCGTGCTGAGATACGCGCTGGAACTGGCGCGCGATAGCGGGGGTGCCTACGACCCGACGGTCGGGCCGCTGGTCAATCTTTGGGGCTTTGGTCCCGATCGTCGTCCGCATGAGGCGCCGTCGACGGAGGCGATTGCGGCAGCGCGTGCGCGGGTCGGCTGGCAACGTATCCAACTGGATCCCGCGACACGCCGCGCCCTGCAACCGGGCGGTGCCTATGTCGACCTGTCATCGGTCGCCAAGGGGTTCAGTGTCGACGAGGTCGCCCGTTACCTCGATCGCGTGGGCGCGAGCGCGTACCTGGTCGAGGTCGGTGGCGAACTTCGCGCGCGTGGCACCAGGCCGGACGGCAAGCCGTGGCATGTCGGTATCGAGCGCCCGGGAGCGGCGGCCGGGGCGGTCGATGACATCACGCAGCTCGAGCAGGTCATCGCATTGCGCGACCGGGCAATCGCGACCTCCGGCGATTACCGTCATTTCTTCGAAAGCGGCGCGAATCGCTACTCGCACCATATCGATCCGCGCAGCGGCAAGCCTGTGACGAACGCGGTCGCCTCGGTCAGCGTGATCGCCACGGACTGCATGCATGCCGATTCGCTGGGCACGACGCTGACCGTGCTTGGTCCGGACGAAGGCATGGCCTATGCGCGTCGTCATGGGCTGGCGGTGTTCTTCATCCTTCGTACGCCCGGCGGTTTCGAGGAGCGCATGTCGCCCGCGTTCGCGGCGGCGCTCGATCCGTGATCGCGCGAGTCGGGCGAGCCTCACTCGGCGCCTGCCTCGCGGCGCTGGCGTTGCTGCTGTGGCGATGGCATGCGCCGTCGCCGTCGTGGGGCGCTGTCGATGTCACGCGAGCCACGGTGGCCACGGGCATCGTCGGGTCGTGGATCGCGTTGTGCGTGGCGATATGGCTGCGTCGCCGGCGAGTGCCCGCGCCCCTCGTAGCGAGCGCCGGGACCCTGGTCTGCTTCGCCAGCCAGACAGGATTCGCCGAACAACTCGCCCGGCAGACCGTCGTTGCCTTGCGTGAAAGCGGCGACCCCGCCCGCCTGGCGCCGCTTTCAACACTGGACAGCGCGACGCTCATCGCGGAACCCTCGTTGCTCTTCGTCGTCAGCAGCACCGGCGAGGGCGATGCGCCGGATGCGGCGGCCGGCTTCACCCGGCAGATGCGCGCGCCAGCGAAGCTGGAAGGCGTGCGCTATGGCCTGCTAGCGCTGGGCGACCGCGGCTACGAGGACTTCTGTGGCTTCGGTCATGCGCTGGATCGATGGCTGCGCGCGTCGGGGGCGACACCGTGGTTCGACCTGGTCGAAGTCGACGACGGCGACGAGGGTGCGCTACGCCACTGGCAGCACCAGCTCGGGCACCTGACCGGCAACCGCGACATGCCGGACTGGCGCACGCCTGGCTACGACACGTGGACGCTGTCGCGGCGAACGCTGCTCAATCCCGGCAGCGAAGGGGGACCCTGTTTCCATCTCGCACTCTCGCCGCCGGCGCATGCCCCGGCATGGCGCGCCGGCGATATCGCCGAGATCGGATTGCCGGCGCGCGCACCCTTGACGCATCGTGAGTACTCGATCGCCTCCTTGCCGGCGGACGGCGTGCTTGAGTTGCTCGTACGCCAGGTGCGTCACGACGACGGTACCCTCGGCCAGGGGTCGGGGTGGCTCACCGAATGGGCCCGTCCGGGCGACGGCATCGCCTTGCATGTGCGTGCGAATTCGAATTTTCATGCGCCCGACGACGACCGGCCGATGATCCTGGTCGGCAACGGCACCGGGCTTGCCGGCCTGCGTGCCTTGCTGAAGGAGCGTATCGCCAGCGGCCATCGTCGCCACTGGCTGATCTTCGGCGAGCGCCATTCGATGCACGATGGCCTGCTTCGCGAGGAGCTTCTGGACTGGCATGCGGGCAGGCATATCGAATTCCTCGACCTGGTGTATTCGCGCGACCAGGCCGAACGGCACTACGTGCAACATCGGCTGCTCGAACGTGCCGACGAGGTGCGTCGCTGGATCGACGGGGGCGCGGCGGTTTACGTCTGCGGCAGCGTCGAGGGCATGGCGCCCGGCGTGGATGCGGCCTTGCGCGCGATCGTCGGCGGCGAGGTCGTCGACACATTGCTGGAGACAGGCAGGTACCGTCGCGACGTGTACTGACCCATGACCTCTGGCCTATACCGGGAATGACGCGCTTGGGCACTCTGGGGGGATCATCAGCCCGGGGAGGGGTCCATGCAGCGCATGGTGGGGAAAATGGCTCGCCTGTTGTTCGCAGGCGCCAGCATGGTTTGGGGCGGGACGGCCGTCGCGCAGACGATGGCACCGGCAACGGCGGGCAGTACGGCGGCACCGGCCGTGGTCGAACCTGTTTCACCCATTCCGTTCGCCTCCGCTCACGCGGCGGCGGTGAAGGAGCCGAGCGGCGCGGATGCCTGGGGTGGCCCTCGCACAGGCAACGAAGCGACGCTTTCCGATCGCGTGGTCCGTTATCAGATCGACGCGACCCTCGATGCGGCGAAGCACGCGATCGACGGCAAGCAGCAGCTCACCTGGCGCAATCGCAGCGACCGCCCGGTCGCCACGCTGTACTTCCATATGTACCTCAACGCCTTCGAAAGCGAGAACAGCACGTTCTTCAGCGAACGGCGCGTCCTCGCCAGCCTCGGTTCGCGCGGCGTCGCGGAAGTGAAGAAGGGCGAGTGGGGATATATCGACCTGCATCGTGTTGCCCAGGGCGACGCCGAGCTGAAATGGAGCTATGTGCATCCGGACGGCGGGCCGCAGGAAGACCACACGGTGATCCGCGTCGACCTCGCCGAACCGGTGCCGGCCGGCGGCAGCGTGACCCTCGCGATGGATTTCCATAGCCAGCTGCCGCGCGTGATCGAACGCACGGGTTACTTCGGCGACTTCAACCTCGTCGGCCAGTGGTTCCCGAAGATCGGCGTACTGGAACTGGCCGGCGAACGCGGCGCGACCGGCCCACGCTGGAACGTCCACGAGTTCCACTTCCAGAGCGAGTTCTACGCCGACTTCGGCGAATACGATGTGCGCCTGACCGTGCCGCAGGACTATACGGTCGGTGCCGTCGGCGAGCAGCAGGGCGAGCCGGTCAGCAGCGACGGCAAGCGTACGTATCACTTCGTCCAGGGCGACGTGCACGATTTCGCCTGGGTCGCGGCGCGCGGTTACCAGACACTCGACGGTGTGTACGAAGGTCCCGGCAGCCCGAAGGTCACCGTGCGCGTGATCTATCCACCGGAGTACAAGGCCAGCGCGCAGCCGGTGCTGAAGGCGAGCATCGACTCGCTGGGCTTTTTCTCGCGGACGCTGGGCGCGTACCCGTATCGCACGGTGACCGCCGTCGTGCCGCCGTACAACGCCACCGAGGCGGGCGGCATGGAGTACCCGACGTTCTTTACCGCCGAAGGCTACGACACCGTCGAGCCCGGTACGCGCACCGAATTCGAGCTGGACTTCGTCACCATCCATGAATTCGGCCATGGCTATTTCTATGGTCTGCTCGCTTCGAACGAATTCGAGGAACCGATGCTGGACGAGGGACTGAACGAGTACTGGGACCAGCGCATGCTGCGTGAGCGCAAGCAGGATGTTCACCTGACTACGCCGTTCCTGAAGTGGCTGGGTTACGACCCGGTCCTGACGGTCTTCGGGACGGAGCGGCTCACGGCCGGGCTCGGCCAGCCGGCCGATCCACTGGGCCAGAATGCGTGGGATCGTCTTTCCGGCGCCAGCTACGGTTCGGTGTACTCGCGTACGGCCACGGCCATGCACGACCTCGAGGAGCGCCTGGGCAAGGACGTCACCGAGAAGGCGTTCCGGCAGTACTACGCCAGCTGGCACTTCCGTCACCCGTCGGTAGCCGACCTTCGCGCGACGCTGGCCGAAGTGTCGGGCGATCCGAAGACGGTCGACGAGGTTTTCGATCAATACGTCTACGGCACCGATCGCATCGACGACCGCGTGACCGATATCCGTACCGGGGAAGTACTGCCGCAGCCCGGCACCTCGGTGCGCGATGGCAAACGCACGGAACTGAGCGGCGAGGACAACGACAAGCAGATCGACGCGAAGCGCGAGGCCTGGAAGAAAGCCCATCCGGATGCGAAGGAGGGCACCGGTCCGTTCCCCTTCCGCACCACGGTCACGGTCTGGCGCGACGGCGCGCCGGTGCCGCAGACCTTGCGGGTCAGATTCGCCGACGACTCGGTGGAAACGGTGAGGTGGAATGACGATCGCCGGTGGGCGCGTTTCAGCTTCGTCAAACCGGTGAAAGGCGTGTCGGCTGAACTCGATCCGGAGCAGCAGATCCTGCTCGACACCAACAAGCTCAACGACAGCCGCACGGTCGAGGAGAGCCACCAGGCCACGCGCCGCTGGACCAGCGACGTCGCCGCCCTTGTCCAGGGCCTCTATGCCTTCCTGGTGACGCTATGAATGCCTTCTCGAGGAAAGCCGGGCCCGTGGCCTTCGCCGGTGCCGCCTTCGCCGCGCTGCAATGGCGCTTGCTGCTGCTGTGGATGCTTGGCCTGTTGCTGCCGACGATGGTCGTCGCCTTGCCGACATGGCATGGCCTCGATGAATTCTTCGGCCATTCCGTGCATGCCGATGCGATCGCCCGGCATTTCGACGCCGTCTTCGTCGGCGACGCCATCCGTTCGCTGACCCGGAACCACGCGTGGCTCGGCGGCGCCGCACTGGCAGGCCTGCTCATCACTCTTCTGCTGTCGCCCTTCCTCACCGGCATGTCCATCGCCGCCGGTCGTGCCGGTCGTCCCTTGTCCTTCGGTTACCTGCTGCAGGGCGGTGTCGTCGAGTACGGGCGGATGTTCCGGCTGCTGCTGTGGTCGTTGCTGCCGTATATCGTGCTGGGCGTCGTCGCCAAGGCGGTCTCCGGCCTCGCCGACGATCGTGCCGACGCGGCCGTACTGGAATCGCAGGCCGATCTTGCCGCGCATCTGGCCCTGCTGGCGGTGGCGATCGTCTTCGTACTGGCCCAGGCGATCGTCGAGTCGGCGCGCGCGCAATTCATCGCCGATCTGGGGCTGCGTTCGGCAACGCGGGCCATCGGTCGAGGCGTGCGGCAAGTCCTGAGCCGACCATTCTCCACGCTGCTCGGTTACCTGCTCGTCACCGTGGTCGGTTATGCGATCGTGTTCGGGCTCGGCATGGCGAGGTTGCGTACGACGCCTGCGGATACGGGGTCGTTCCTGCTTGCGCTGCTGCTGGTGCAGCTTGGCATCGTGGCGATCGGTTGGATGCGCACGGCGCGATTGTTCGTGTTGGCTGAGGTTGCGCGGACGATGGTGGGTGGGCGTCGGCGGCGTAGTGATTTTGCGTCGGCTTTGTGAGCGTTTAGCAGCTGGTTGTGCTGTCGTAATGTGTCGGCGCCTATCGCGCCGTGGTTTCGACCGCTGCCGCGGCCGACCAAGCTTTCTTTGCGTGCCCAAAGAAAGATTGGATCAAAGAAAGGGCACCCCGATCGCGTGCCCCGCTTCGCGGGTGCGGTCGGCTGGGCCGGGGGTTGCGGCCGTACATCCATGTACGGTCGCAAACGGTCGGTATCCATGCCGACCCCCGCTTCGCGGGCCTTGTCGCCCCAGCCGACCTCACGCTCAAAGGGGCCCCGGGTGGAGCAAGAGCCGTGGCGATGCAGTCGGTTTTTTAAGATGCGTGGGTGAGTTTGGCGGTGACGATTTCGCCGCTGCCTTCTAGGATGGTGCGAGCGTCTGTTGATGGTACGAGCAGGTAATCGCCGGCGGCGAGTTCGCGGGATTCACCCGCGCGGGATACGCGTACCTGTCCGGTTACGACGAACACGAACCAGGCATCCTGGCCGCGTGCGGGCAGCATCATGGCGCCGACGATGGGGCGTGCATGCAGTTCGCCTTCGGCGCCATGGCGCAGCATCAGGTTGAATGCGCGGGTGGCGCCTTCGGGAAGGGTGCAAGCGGGTGGCGGGTCGCCGGCGAAGGCGATGGTGCGCAGACGGAGTACCTTCCGCTGGTCCAGCGCGATGGGTGCATCCAGTGGCACGAGCAGGCGTCGCGTCGCGGGGCAGGCTGAAAAAAGGCCTTCCTCGTCGATGCGCGCGAGGCTGAGCCGCCATTGCCATGCATGGGGATCCGGGCCGGGCGGCGAGCAGGGTCTGCGTGCTGCCGTGGGCCCAGTCCTGCGCGGGTGACGACGCCACGTTGCGCGGCGTCGGCAAGCTCATCCGACCGCGCGCCGGATTTCGCGATGCGGCGCGTAGTAGGCGAACAGATGGGTTGACGCGCCGAGGAAATCGATATTGTCGATATGCTCGCCGCCCAGGCGTTCGGCGACATGGTCGGAGGCTTCGTTGCCGATCCGCACCAGGCTGATCACGCGCTGCGCGTGCATCACGTCCCAGGCGAAGGCGAGGACCGCTTCGCCGGCTTCGGTGGCGTAGCCGTGGTGGCGGAATTCCGGCTTCAGCATCCAGCCGAGTTCCAGGTCGGGCCAGCCTTCCGGATTCATCAGGCCGGCGCGGCCGATGAACTCGCCGGTGTCCTTCAGTTCGATCGCCCACATGCCGCAACCGCGCAGCGCCCAGTGGCCGAGCAGCATGGCCATCGAGCGCCATGCGTTCATGCGGTCCAGCGGCTGGCCGTCGCCGACCCAGCGCGTGCTCTCGGCATCGGCGAGCATCGTCGCGTAGTCGTCGAAATGGTGTTCGGCGAGCGCGGTCAGGCGCAGACGCGCCGTTTCCAGAACGGGTATATCGAACATTGCTATCGGGTGCCAGTCGAAGTCAGTCGAGCAGGGCAGCCAGCGCGCGGGTGGAATCGGCGAGGCTTTCTTGCCAGGACAAGCCGATGATTTTCTCACCAGTTGCCGCGTCAATAAAGCTTTCTTCATGCTCCCGGTGGCAGCAGGTGGCGGTAATCCACCGTGATTTCAGTGCCTTCCGGGAGATTGCTCGGGCAAAGATGAAACCCAGATGCCACAATCCCGTTGGGCTCGAAAGCTGTGATTGACATAGCACTCGTCCGGCCAGTCGGGCGACACGGTGTAACGGTCCTCGAACCAGCGGGCGCTGGCATGAAGCTGCGACGGCAGTTCCGGCGGTGGCCAGGATCGTCGGCCAGGGTCCAGGTCCGGTCGATGGCGTCGGGCGCGGTGACGATGTGTCCGCGTGCGACGCGGTTCGGCGAGGAACAATCCCTTGCCGGCGCCGGGAATGGACGACGCGGCGATGCGATAACGCGGAAGAATCATGGGTCGAACCGAGGACCTGTCGAACGCCTTGGCGCGAACGGGGCGCGAGTGTAGCGCACCTGTGTCGCGGGCTCGGTCGTGCACGCCGTTCCCGCGGGGACGGGTGCCGGGGCGATCATTCTTCGGTGCTGTCCTTGACCGGCCCGGCCTTGGCGGCCTTGCCGTCCCTTTCGCGGGCTTTTGCCGGCTTTGTCACCGACACTGGATCGCTTCGCGGTTACGTTCGAGCAGTGGCCATGCCGACACCCTTGACCGAACTCAGCTCGGCCAGGTTCTTGAAAGGGCCGTGTTCGTCGCGCCAGGCGACGATGGCCTCGGCCTTGCCGAGGCCGATACCGTCGAGGGAGTGCGGCAATCGTGGCGGCATCGGCGCTGTTGACGTCGACGGGCGAGGCGGCCAGGGCGCCGAAGCTCAGCAGCAGGCCGGCACAGAGGGCTAACGATCGTTTCATGGGGCGATCTCCTTTCGCTGGTTTTTGCTAGTGGCGGGTTCGCAATGTGCGCCGCATGGCCCCGGGGCTGTAGGCCCGCCCGGCTCTTTCCCTGCGCGGAGGGTCGCCCGGTTGCGCTGTAGGTAACGGCTTGCGGGTCGCCCGGCGATCCGCCGGTTACAATGACGTCTTTGCCTGCGCCGAGGATCGCCCCATGGACAACGCCCGCATTTCTTCCTTCATCGGCGAGCTCTGGGACGCGGAGATCGTTCCGCAGCTGGTCGACTACATCCGCATTCCGAACAAGTCGCCGATGTTCGACGCGCAGTGGGCCGAACACGGCTACATGGACCGGCCGTCAAGCTGATGGAAACGTGGGCACGCATCGAAGCTCGACGCACTGCCGGGCGCCACGCTCGAGGTGGTGCGCCTGGAAGGGCGCACGCCGCTCATCTATATCGATATCCCGGCACAGGGCAGCGCCGCCGGCAAGACCGACAACCGTCGTGCTCTACGGCCACCTCGACAAGCAGCCGGAAATGACCGGCTGGGCCGAGGACCTCGGTCCGTGGACGCCGGTGATCAAGGGCGACAAGCTGTACGGCCGCGGCGGCGCCGACGATGGCTACGCCATCTTCGGTTCGCTGGCCGCGCTGCTGGCGCTGCACGAGCAGGACGTGCCGCATGCGCGCTGCGTGGTCATGATCGAGGCCTGCGAGGAATCGGGCAGCTACGACCTGCCGTACTACGTCGACCATCTCGCTGCGCGCATCGGCAACCCGGCCCTGGTGGTCTGCCTGGATTCCGGTTGCGGCAACTACGACCAGCTGTGGCTGACCACGTCGCTGCGCGGCATGACCGGCGGCAACCTTACCGTGCAGGTGCTCGAGGAGGGCGTGCATTCGGGCGATGCCTCCGGCGTCGTGCCGTCGAGCTTCCGCATCCTGCGCGAACTGCTGACCCGTCTGGAAGATCCGGCGACCGGCCAGATCAAGCCGAAGGAACTCTACGTCGAGATCCCGGCACAGCGTGTCGAGCAGGCCAGGCTCGGTGCCGAGGTGCTGGGCACCGCGATCTACGACAAGTTTCCGTTCGTCGAAGGCATGCAGCCGGTGACGATGGACCTCACCGAACTCGTGCTCAACCGCACCTGGCGGCCGCAGCTGGCGATCACCGGCGTCGGCGACATGCCGGCGCTCGACAGCGCCGGCAACGTGCTGCGTCCGAAGACCTCGGTGAAGCTCAGCCTGCGCGTGCCGCCGACCCTGAGCGGCGCGAAGGCCGGCCAGTTCGTCAAGCAGCTGCTGGAGAAGGATCCGCCGTACGGCGCGAAGGTCACCTTCGACCTCGAAAAAGACGGCAGCGGCTGGAACGCGCCGGCGCTTGTCGCCGTGGCTGGAAGAGGCGGTCAGCGAGGCATCGCAGCATTACTTCGGTGCACCGGCGGCCTATATGGGCGAGGGCGGCAGCATTCCCTTCATGGGCATGCTCGGCGAGAAATTCCCGCAGGCACAGTTCCTGATCACCGGCGTGCTCGGCCCGCATTCCAACGCGCACGGTCCGAACGAATTCCTGCACATTCCCACCGGCAAGCGCGTGAGCATGGTGGTTGCCGATGTCGTCGCCCGGCATTTCCAGCAGGCTGCCAGGGGCTGATCCGTGTCGACGCCAGATAGCCTTGCGACGCGTTGGGCGGCCGTCCGCGACCGCGTGGCGCAAAGCTGCCTGGCCGCCGGTCGCCCGGCGGATGCGGTTCGTATCCTGCCGGTCAGCAAGACGTTCGGTGTGGACCTGATCCGCGAGGCCGTGGCGTTGGGGCTTACCCGCTTCGGCGAGAACAAGGTGCAGGAAATCCGCGACAAGGCCGGCCCGCTGGCCGATTGCGGTATCGACTGGGTGGTGATCGGCCATCTGCAGACGAACAAGGCGAAAGACGTCGCGCGACTGGCCTCCGAAGTGCAGTCGCTCGATCGCCTTGAACTCGCCGAAGCCCTCGATCGTCGCCTGCGGCACGAGGGCAGGGCGATCGACGTGCTGGTCCAGGTCAAGACCTCGGATGAGCCGAGCAAGTCCGGTTTGTCGGCCGACGAGCTTCCGGGCTTTCTCGATGCATTGAAATCGTTCGAGACACTACGTCCGCGTGGCTTGATGACGCTTGCTGTCGCTTCGGACAACGAGGCCGAGGTCCGCGCCTGCTTCCGCGCGTTGCGTCAATGTCGCGAACGCGCCGAAGCCGACGGCCACGATCTCCCGCGCCTGTCCATGGGCATGAGCGGCGACTTCCCCCTGGCGATCGCCGAGGGCGCCACCGAGGTCAGGATCGGCAGCGCGATCTTCGGGGCGCGGGTGCACGCCTAGCTATTGTTGTATCCCTTTCATGTACCTGGCCAGCGTCGAGCTTCAGCGATGCCCTATGCCTCACCGTCGTCCCGGAGCAGGCCGGGACCCAGTGGCCGCCACGCACGCCTGCGTGGAATAGATCAGAAGCTCCCTACGGGAGTTCGCATGTGAGCGTCAAACAGAAGTCGATAAACGACCGCACCTTCGGTGCAACATGTCGGCGTGATTGATAGAGCGCATAAAGAGGAAAGGTTTCGCCGTTCCATCGCGGGAAAAGCTCGACCAACGCTCCTTCGCGAAGATAACTTTCAACGCCGAGTGACATGACCTGGCAAACGCCTGCGCCGGACAGGCAGAGGCCAAGCATGGTGCCCACATCGTTCACCATGATATTGCCATGAGTCGAAACCGAAGCAATTTCTCCCTCGCGATGAAACTCCCATTCGAATTTCCTGTGCGTAACAGGATCGAGAAACTGAACGCATTCATGGTTGGCGAGTTCCGCGATGTCGGAAGGACGGCCGTGCTCTGCTAAATACGCGGGAGAAGCCACGGTGAGGATCCGGGTCTCGAGGAGCTTCCTGGCGACGAGGGAGGAGGGCGCGGGATGTCCGAAGCGGATGGCAACGTCCATACCCTCAGCCGTCAAATCGCTTAACTCCTGCCTTGCAAGCAGCTCTACTTCCAGATGTGGATGCCTCGCGGTGAAGTTCCGCAACCTTGGTGCTAGCAGCAAGCGGGAAAAGAAGGGGTCGATGCATACCCGCAAGCGGCCCTTCATATCGTGGTCGTCTTTTGAAATGTTTGCCGCGGCGTCCTGGATCTCCGACAGCATCGGCTTTACCTGGTCGTAAAAGCGTTGGCCTTCGGCTGTCACGGTGACCCATCGGGTCGTTCGGTGGAGCAGGCGAACCCCAAGTTGCTCCTCCAGGCGAGTCATGGCGCGGCTGACGCCTGAGGACGACAACCCAAGGACCTCCCCGGCCTTTGCGAAGCTGCCGGCTTCTACGACGGCGAGCAGGACGCCGACGTTCGACAGGATTCGCCCTCCGTCTGTCATTTTCGCATCTCCGGAATCGCCACGTTCATCGTACGCGAAGTCGCCAGCGCCTCGCGACGGTTCATTGGGGGCAATTAATGACATTCTGTCACCAGACAAATGCGGTGGCGCCAGTTAATACGGCACGGGGCACGGCATAAGCTCGATCATTGAGCCAGCACCGTTGGTTACCTGTCATGTCTGATTCGCCCGACTCCCCCTCGCGCCGTGGCTTCATCCGTAATGCGGCCATCGCTACCGCGGCCGCCGGGTTAGGCGGCACCGGCCTTGCGGATCAGACAAGCTCGGCTGAGAGCGTTGATCACGGAAGAATGAAGCGGCGCGACACCCTGCACTTGAACGTGAATGGCGTTGATCACGCCATGGATCTCGAGTCCCGGGTAACCTTGCTGGACGCTTTACGCGAGCGCCTGGTGTTGACAGGAACCAAAAAGGGGTGCAATCGCGGAGAGTGTGGCGCATGCACCGTGCTGGTCGATGGCAGGCGGGTAAATAGCTGCCTCATGCTTGCGGCTGCCGCAGCGGGCAAGCAGGTCACGACGATCGAGGGACTCGCGACGGGTGAAAGGCTTCATCCATTACAGCAGGCCTTCATAGACCACGACGCCTTCCAATGCGGCTTCTGCACCAGTGGCCAGCTTATGTCGGGCGTTGGTTGCATAAACGAAGGTCATACGACAAGCAATGAAGAAATCAGAGAGTGGATGAGCGGCAACATCTGCCGGTGCTCGGCGTATCCGCAGATCGCTGCCGCTATTGCCGCCGTGTCGTCGGAGAAGCGCAATGCGTGATTTCGCTTATGGTCGGGCACAGAGTGTCAAGGACGCACTCGACATGCTTGCGCATCCGGAAACGGTGCTGCTGGCTGGCGGGACTGAATTGCTCAACTGGATGCGTATCGGCATCAGCGCGCCTTCACGCGTCGTCGACCTCACACATGTCGAATCGTTGTACGGGATCACTGAGCTTGAGGGCGGTGGCCTACGCATCGGCTCGCTCGCGAAATTGAACGATGTCGCCCTGGACGATCGGGTCCGGCAAGGATACCCGGTACTATCCTCGTCGATTCTCAAAGCCGCCTCCGCGCAAATTCGTAACCTTGCCACCATTGGGGGCAATCCGATGCAGCGGGTTCGATGCCAGTACTTTCGTGCGGACGAGGAGACCCCGTGCAACAAGCGCAAACCGGGTTCTGGCTGCGCGGCGCTGCACGGTATCAACGACCGGCACGCCATATTCGGTTGGACGGACGAGTGTGTCGCCGTGCAGCCCTCCGACCCGGCGGTGGCGCTGGCGGCTCTGGATGCGACCATTGTCACGGCTCGCACGGGCGGCGGGCGATCGATTCCGGCGCGGGAGTTTCATGTGTTGCCGGACAGCGATCCGGCAGCGCATAACGTGCTGGCCGCCAACGAGATCATCGTCGCCATTGTCCTCCCGCGTCCCTGGCCGCATTCGGCATACCTGAAGCTTCGTGACCGGGAAAGTTACGAATACGCAACGGTGTCCGCGGCAGTCGCGCTCGATCTCGACGGCAACAGGATCCGAGGCGCACGTGTCGCGCTAGGTTCCGTCGCCATGCGACCGTGGCGATTGGACAAGCTGGAGCGTCGACTTGCCGGTGTAACGGTGCAGGAGGCCGCGGCAGGTGTGGGGCTGGAAGAGGCCTTCGCCGACGCCCGCCCGTTGTCGGGAAACGCTCACAAGGTGCTCATGGCCAAGCATGCCGTTCAACGAACGCTCGCGACTGCCGGGGGGCTCGTATGACGGTTGTAGGGACGCCGCAGAAACGCGCAGATGGGCGCATCAAGGTAACCGGCGCCGCTCGATTCGCGGGGGACTGGCATCTTCCGGGGCAGCTCTTTGCCGTCCTCGTGACATCGCCCATTGCCTCGGGACGGCTCATCGATATGGACCCGTCCGTTGCACTGGCTATGCCGGGGGTTGTCCGCATCCTTCAGGCACATGATATGCCTCGCGTCCACCCCGACCTCGCCAAGGCAGGCGTTCCTCCGCTGGCGTCGCGGTTCGTCCCGATGCAGGACGCCGGGATATTCTACGAAGGCCAGCCAGTTGCCATGGTGCTGGCAGAGACGCTGGAGGCGGCAGAAGCTGCCGCGGCGGCCTTACCTGTTCGCACGCGGTATTCGCGCCATGACGCGTTGCTCGCCGATGCGGCGATGCCGGAGCCGGCGAATCCGGCGAAGGGCTCCTATTCCGCATCAAGCACTTTGGATTTTTCCAAGGGCGACCCCGATGCTGCCTTTGTCGCGGCAGCACAATCGGTGCGTGAACGCTATACGCAGCCTTCGCGTCACGCCAACCCGATGGAGCCGTCCGCGATCGCTGCCGCATGGCAGGGAGATCAACTCACCGTCTACGATTCCGTGCAGCACCTGCCAGCCGTGCAGGACGTGCTTGCCAAGGTCTTCGGTTTTTCCGCCGACCATGTGCGCGTCATATCCCCGCATACGGGCGGCGGGTTCGGCGCCAAAGCCTTCGTTTGGGGCCACGAGATCCTGGCCGCCATGGCGGCCAGGATTGCCGGCCGCCCGGTCAAGCTTGTCCTCACACGCCAGCAGATGTATGGGATGGTCGGCCCGCAACCGCACATCGAGCACGACGTCGCACTGGCGTCGGATCCTGCCGGAAAGCTTCTGGGTATCGTGCATGCGGCTGCCAACGTCACTGGGATGACCGACGACTACGTGGAATTCGCGGCTATTCCCGGTCGGTCGTTCTACGCCTGCGAGAACATCCGAACCACGCACCGGGTAAAACGGGGCCATATGACACTTCCCACCTTCATGCGCTCGCCCTGGGATGGGCCGGGCTCGTGGGCACTGGGAAGCGCGATGGACGAACTGGCAAGAAAGCTCAACATGGATCCGCTGGACCTTCGCCTGACCAACTATGCCGAGCACGATCCGGAGAGCGGCAAGCCCTGGTCGTCGAAAAAGTTGCGGGAGGCATACGCCGAAGGTGCGCGACGATTTGGCTGGCGCGAGCGGCCTAAAGGAGGCACACGCGACGGGGCGTGGTACCGCGGGTTCGGCATGGCCGATTGCAGCCAGGGCCAGGCACGCTTTCATTCGACGGCGCGAGTCCGTCTGAAAGACGATGGGTCGGCGATCATCGAATCGAGCTTCTGCGATATCGGAACGGGGCCCGCCACCATATTTCCGCAGATCGTGGCTGATGAGCTGGGTCTGGCGGTCGAACGGGTCGTGGCACATGCGGGCGATACCGATCTTCCGTACTCGGGCCCTACCTATGGGTCCGGTACCACGATCAGTACAGGGGCGGCCTTCCTGCGCGCGGCAAGGGCCGTCCGGGCGAAACTCGGTGCTCTGGTCGGTTGGCCCGACAACGATTTTTCACTTCGTGATGGCAATCTGATCCGCGGCTCCGAGGTGCGCTCGATCGTCGCTGTCCTCCGCGCTGCGGGGATTGGCGAGTTGACGTCGGACGGCTCTTTCGATCTTCCGAACAACAGTCCCGTCGATATGGGCGACGCTGCGTATCCTGCGCGGACCTTCGGGGCCATCTTTGTCGAAGTTGCCGTCGACCCTGCCTTGGGCCTGCTTCGCCTGCGTCGCGCCACCGGAGTCTACAGTGCAGGACGCATCATCAATCCCCAGACAGCACGCTCGCAGATGATCGGTGGCATCGTCTGGGGGTGGGGAATGGCTGCCTTGGAGGCCAGCGTGATGGAACCGTCACTGGGCCGCTGGTTGTCCAAAGACCTGGCCGGAGTGGCGCTTCCGGTGCAGGCCGATATCCCGCCAGACATCGATATTGCTTTCATAGACGAATTCGACGAGCGGTCGGGCCCGCTGGGCGCCAAGGGTATCGGTGAGCTCGGCGCAACGGGCGTCGCCGCTGCGGTGGGCAATGCAGTCTTCGACGCGGTTGGGCTGCGCATCCGCGACTTGCCGATATCATCGGCACGCATCATCGGCGCTGCCGAGAATTTCCTGCCTGGCAGCGATGCGCCAGCTCTTCGTGCCAGGAGGCCCCCATCTGGCGTCGGCACCTGATGACGAGATGGCTTGGGCGCAGTGTAGGGCGATTCCTATTTCCCTTTCTTATTCGTCAACGCATGCTGTTGGGGTCGCCGCGAAAAGCGGCGACCGGGTGTGGAAAGCCCGTTCCATTTGTCGGTGCGTAAAAGCGCCGCGATGCATAACTGCGTTTTTTGTTTTGCGTTGCGGCGCCCCGCTGCCATACTTTTGTACGGCGGGCGTGCCGGGAGGGCTCAGGCCCTGCCGGATAGACGACATGTGGCCGGTCTTTCCACCCTGGTACGCCCGCCACCCGCACTGACGCGGGCTGGCGGTCTTCCACAGGGAGCCGCGATGACCGTCACCGAACCACCCGATCCAACCACGTCGCCCGCGTTCGGGCAGGCCTTGTTCCCTATCGGCAACCAAGCCCCGGCTGCTCCCCACTGCGTGTGCGGACGCTGCCTTCCCGACGACGACTACAGTTACCCCGAACGAGCCCTCGACGCCTGCATCACCCATATGCTGGATATGGTCAGCATCATCGAATCGAGCACACCCAACCCCCATCCCAACACCAGGTTGTCCCTGCGCGTGTTGCCTGAGCTGGTCGCCAATGCACGCCTCCTGCTCTGCCTGCAGCGGCAGGCGGTGCACGGCAGGGCATGGTGATGAGCGTGCCTGAAGCAACAAACCCCCGCTTTGCCCGCGTGACCACGGCCTCCATCGCACGGGTCGTTCGCGACATGCGCAGCCGCGGCAAGGTCGCCTGGCCATGGCCACCCAGCGTCGCCATCGACGATCCCGACATCGATATCGAAACCTACCTGGTCGCCGCGATGACCTACATCAAAGCCCTGGCGGCATCCAGCTTGCCGCGCTGCGAGCAGGATCGCACCTCACTGAAAGTCGCTTATGGCCTGATCGAGAATGGCCTGCGGCTGTCGCAGGCACGGCGCGAGGCGTCCGGAAAAACCTAGATCACCTCCAAGAAGCCCACCCTACGTGCGAATCCTTGGGAGTCGGGCCTTGCATGACCCTCGTCAGCGCCGCCGCGATGTCGACCTCGGGCGAAGCTCGTCCAGCGCGGCCTCGTTGTCGCGTGCCCAGCCGTAGACCAGCTCGATCGGCTGGATCATCAGTGTGCCCAGCGAGGTGAGCGCGTAGTCGACGCCCGGCGGGTTGCCTTGCACGATCTCACGGACCACCAGGCCGCTGGCTTCCAGCTCGCGCAGGGTCTGGGTCAGCATCTTTTTCGAGATGCCGGTGAGACTGCGGTGGAGGACGCCGCTGCGCGCCCGTCCGTCATGACGCGCCTGCAACGTGTGCAGGATCATGCTGGTCCACTTCGTGGAGAAAATCTCAAGCACGCGGCGAGGCGCGCAATCCTCGAGCCAGTCTTCTTCCGGCGAGCCCTTGTTCACGGTACTGGTTACCTTTTGGTGCCGACTTGGTTCGCGGCCTGCCCGCCTTTATTGTGGGGGATAGCGCTATTTTCCAGAGGTGAATATGTCGAACGTCGGATTGGTCGTGGGTGCAAGCGGCATCGTGGGCAGCGCTACCGCGCGCCTGCTGGTGGAGAAGGGCTGGCAGGTGGCGGGCCTGGCCCGTCGGCCGACCGCGGAGCCCGGTGTGACCCCGGTGGCCGCCGATCTGCACGATCCGGCGTCGCTGGCGCGCGGCCTGGCGGATCTGGCGCCGACGCATGTCTTCATCGCCTCCTGGGCCCGGCAGGAGACCGAGGCGGAGAACATCCGCGTCAATTCGGCCATGGTGCGCCACGTCCTGGAGGCTGTCCGGCCTGCCCGAAGCGTGCGCCACGTGGCCCTGGTGACCGGCCTGAAGCATTACCTCGGGCCGTTCGAGGCCTACGGCAAGGGCCTCCTGCCGCAGACGCCGTTTCGCGAAGAGCAGGGGCGGCTGGATGTCGCCAACTTCTATTACGCGCAGGAGGACGAGGTCTTCGCCGCCGCGGCGCGCGACGGTTTCCACTGGAGCGTGCACCGCCCGCACACGATTACCGGTGTTGCCGTGGGCAATGCGATGAACATGGCGACCACGCTTGCCGTGTACGCTGCGATCTGCCGCGAGACCGGGCGCCCGTTCCGCTTTCCCGGCTCGCCCACGCAGTGGAACAGCCTGACCGACATAACCGATGCGCGGCTGCTGGCGCGACACCTGTTATGGGCATCGACCACGCCCGCGGCAGCGGACGAGGCCTTCAACATCGTCAACGGCGACGTGTTTCGCTGGAGCTGGATGTGGCGCCGCATCGCGGACTGGTTCGGCATCGAGGCCATTCCGTTCGAAGGCGTGGCATCGCCGCTGGAGGAGCAGATGGCCGATGATGCGAAGGTCTGGCGCGACATGGCCGGGCGGCATTCATTGGTCGAGAACGACATTCACCGGCTGATTTCGCCCTGGCATACCGACGCCGACCTCGGGCGGCCCATCGAAGTGGTGACCGACATGTCCAAGAGCCGGCGCCTGGGCTTCCTCGACTACCAGCCCAGCGACCACGCGTTCTACGACGTGTTCGAGACGCTGCGTGAGCGACGGCTTATCCCCTGAACGGTATATGTCAGGGCAGGCCGTGAGGCCTTCCTGGGACGGTCTCGAGAAGCCTCAATTCCGTCATTCAACATAAGTAATTGATTTTAAATAAAATAAGAGATTCGTCAGTGCAGTCCTGACGTCGTTACTGACTCTTATAAGCAATTTTTTTTCGCTACTGACGCAATTACGCAGTGGTGCTGCCTGGCCGCACAGGATCCAAGGAGAGCGATGGCGGGCGTTAGAGACCCGTAACATCGATCACTTGGTGCGGGCTGTGGCCGCTGACTGTGACGCGGGTGTCGAGACTGCTCCACTCGTTCGACGGTATCGTCAAATACTGACGGCTACTCAAATGCGGGGGGACGTCGAGGCATCATTCTGCCTGTGGCTTCTCGTGAAGGGAGTGAACGTCGAGAAGTGGCAACGCCGCGCAAACTCACAGCGCGCAAGGTCTGCAACAGACCGAAGCCCGCTCTGACAACCGGCGGGTCTGCGCAGTCAGCGTAAAAACCTGGTGCAGTGACGTGCTTTCCCCGGGTTATCGCAAGTACCTGCGATTTACCGAAATTCATGCGCCGACTGCACGCGATGAACGTGTCGATTTCTGTTGACGGATGGCACGCGTGGCCCCACGCTTCCGTGAAGTCGATCACAGTTTCGGGGGCGGGCTATGAAACAACTTCTCTTTTATGATCGGCCTCGCGAGCTCAATCGCGGGGAGCACGCCGCGCTGCGTATGACCACTGACAGCGTCGGGTTCGGCTTCGCCAGCATGGTGAATTCCGTGCCGCTGGTGCTGGCCGAGTTCGCGCAGGCGGGGCTCGAATACCCGATTGTCTTCGCCGGTGCCGCAGGCCTGGAAACACCCGCCGCGCTACTGGGGCTGTTGCCGAACGATAACCTGTTCGTCGACGCTGGCGGGGCTTGGGCCGAAGGTGGCTACGTGCCGGCCTTTGTCCGCCGCTATCCGTTCGTGCTGGCGGAGAAGTCCGACGCCGCGAATTTCACCGTATGCATCGACGAGGCCTTCCCGGGCCTCAGCCGCGAGCGCGGTGAGCTCCTGTTCAACGCCGACGGCACCGAAGGCCCGGTACTGCGCCATGCCATCGCATTCCTGAGCGACTTCCAACAAGGCCTGCGTAACACCGAGGCATTCACTGCCCGCGTTCGCGCACTCGGCCTGCTCGTGGAGAAGACGATCCGGCTGCAGCCCGCCAACGGTGAGCCGTCGGCGTTGCAGGGTGTTTCCATCGTCGAGGAAAGCCGGTTGCGTGCGCTGAAGCCGAAACAGCTACAGCTGCTGATGGCCAACGGCGATCTGGCAGCGATCCACGCCCACTTGCAGTCGCTGCACAACGTACGACGGCTCAGCCAGCGCCTGGACCGGCGCAACAGCGCCGCGTCCGTGCACTGACCAGGCAGTACCGCAACAGTCATTCGCATCACCATTCGAATTGTGAAGACGGGCACGACCCGTCGACCGCACGAGGACCGCTTTCCGGCCCGTGCACCAGGGGATATAAAACATGGCTACCTTCTCGCCGCGCTCTTCGGTTTCGTCCGTTGCGTCATCTGCTGCCATCCATCCGCAGCCCCTGGCCGGACAACCCCTGCGGCGACTGAGCGTGGCCATGGCCGCGGCCCTTGGCGCCACGATGGCACCGTCGGCATTCGCCGCCACGGTGACCCATGTCGCCGTCCACGGCGGATTCACCGGCACTACCCTGTCGACGTCGGGCGCCACGACCACCGTCAATTCGACGCTTGCCGCTGGCAGCCAGACGGCATTCAACGCGTTCTCGAGCTTCACCGTGGCCTCCACGGACACCGTGAACCTGGTGCTGCCGACCGGGGCGAAGAACCTCGTCAACATCGTCGACACCCAGGCCATCATCGACGGCACCGTCAACAGCTATATGGGATCGGTGACGCCCGGGGTCTTTAGCGGCCACGTGTTCTTCGCCGATCCGTCCGGCTTCGTGCTGGGCGCCACGGGCAAGATCAATGTCGGTGCGCTGTCGGTGGCCGCGGTATCCCCGGCAACGCACGACAAACTGCTGGCGGATGCGACGAACGGCACCGACACGGCGACCACCGCCCTGCTCAAGGGCACGATCGACCACGACAACGCCGATGTGAGCATCCAGGGCACGGTCACCGCGACCCAGGGGGTGCGGATCCAGGCACACGCCATCGATGTCTCCGGCACCATCTTCGTTGCCGGCGACAGCGGCACGGATGGCCTGGTCACCACGGTCAACACCGGCACGCCGGCCACGGCCAGCGATATCCTCAACGATCAGGGCATCCGCCTGCAGGGCACGAGCGTCGCCCTGGAGAAGGGCAGCGTCCTGCACGCCGCCGGCACGCTGGCCAGCGCCAACAATGATGTGAGCCTGGTGGCCGACGTGAGCAGCGCGGTCAACTCCGGCAGCGCGTCTTCCTCCAGCAGCATCCTCGTCGATGGCACGGTCATTGCCGCCAACGTCATCGCCACGGCCACCGCCGAAGCCGTTGCCGATTACGCCGACGCCAGCCAGGTGCTGACCACCAACGTCACCGGCGAAACGATCCTCGGAAATGCCTCCTCGCTGCCGATCGGCCTGGAGCTGGCCAACAGCAGCGCCCGTGTCGAGATCGGCGCGGACGCCACCGTGACGGCGACGGGCAACGTCAACCTGCTCGCCCAGTCGCATGCCGTCGCCTCGACCAGTGCGCTGAATGCCGCGACCGATAACGCCGTGGTGGCCGCGGCGATCTATGGCCAGATCACCGGCAATACCACGGCGCAGATCGACGCCGGCGCACACATCAGCGCCGGTGGTGCCCTGACCGTGGAAGCATCGCACGCCCACGAGATGAATCTGACGAGTACGGTCAATGGTTCGTCGCAGTCGGCCATCGCCACCGCCATCGGGTATGTCGATACCGATACCCAGGCCGCTGTTGCCACGGGCGCGGTGATCACCGCCGGCAGCGTATCGGTGCTTTCGAACAACCAGGCCAGCTATGCGGTCGAGTCGACGGTCAAGGCCGCGGCCGACAGTCCGGCGGGCATCAACGCAGGCATCCTTATTGTCGATACGTCCTCGACCGCGACCGAGGGTGCCAACCTCGGTAGCTCGGCAGCGCCGATCGGTGCGGTCATCGTGTCCGCGACCTCCACCACCAGCAAAGCTTCGGTCAACACACAGACCGCCATCGGCCAGGATGCCAGCGGTACGCCGATGATGGTGGTCTCCGGTGAAGGCGCGGATCTCGGCACGCTGCTCCAGAACCAGCTTGGCGCCTTCTTCGGCAGGGCGGACACCGAAGCGGAAACCAGGTCCGAAAGCGAAGACGGCGAGACCCCGCCGAAAGAAGACAACAACACCACCAGCGCGCTGCGCGCCGGCATGAGCGTCAGCCTGCTCGATGTCACCCAGCACGCCAATGCCAGTATCGCGCCCGGCACGGTGATCCAGTCCGGCGGCAACGTCGTGGTCAACGGCAACGTCACCAGCGCGGGTACCAGCAACGCGGCCAGCACGGCCACCACCTCCAGCACCGACGCGTCGGCCAGTGTTGCGGCCAGCATCGCCGTTTCCGTGGGCCTGGTCGATAACGACGCCAGCGCCATCGTCGGTAGCGGCGCGCAGATCAATGCCGCCAACATCGGTGTCAACAGCACGGTCAGCGTGCCATGGGATCTCTCCGGGATCACCACCTTCAGCCTGGTGCCGTCCGAACTGGAGACGATCTACGATCTGCTCAAGAACAGCGGTCAGCCGCTGACGACCAGTTATGCCAACGCCACCTCCGATAGCACCAACATCGGCCTCGCCGGTGCGGTGAGCTACTTCTCGCTCGGTGATTCGAGCACGGCCTGGGTGGACACAAACGCAAAGCTCACCACCACCGGCGCCGCGGCGCCGTGGTCCGCCACCATCGCGCTGGGCGCCAACCCGACCGACGGTAGCGCCTTGCCGAACGTCGCCGTCAACTTCGCCGCGCCAGTGTCGGTCGATGCGTCCAACCAGGTGCAGACGATCGAGGACGCGGGAAACTTCGACCTGACCAGCCTCAACGGCACCAAGGCCGCGGCCGGTTCCGACGCTGTCGGCGGCGGCGTGAATATCGTCGACTACGACAACACCACGCTGGCCGGCATCGGCACGGGCGTGGTGGTGAACACGGCAGCCCTCGCCGTCGCGGCGCAGGACACCGAGCAGCTGGTCAGCATCACGCCGACCGCGGGTCGCGGTGGCGGCATCGCCGGCAACGTCATCTTCGCGATGGCCGACACCGAGGACACCACGCATGCGTCGATCAGCAGCGGTGCCGACGTCAATGCCGGCTCGGTCGCGCTGACCGCCACGGAGTCGCTGGGCGCCTGGTCGATCGCGGGCGCCATTTCCCAGGGGACCGGCACAGGTATCGGCGTCGCCGTGGCCATCGATGACCTCAGCGGCAGCACGCAGGCTTACATCGGCAATAACAGCGCCGACAGCCTCCTGGCCGACCCGACGACCGCCGGCATCGTAAGCGCCGCTGTCGCGGCGATGAACACCAACAGCCTCACCGTCACCGCCACCACTGACGGCAGTAGCGGTGCGATCGCCTTCTCCGGCGCGGCTGCCAAGGAGGACACGTCGGAGGAGGGCAGCGGCGGCGGCAGTAGTGGTAGCAGCGGCGGCTCGGGCACGCCGCCGGCGGCCGAGCCGGTCTCCAACGACGACTCCCCGGGCTTCGTGACCGAGGCCGCTACCGATGGCAGCAACGCCACCAGTGCGTTCTCCATCTCCGGTTTGCTGGCCAGGATTCCCGTCCTTGGCGACCTGCTCAGCAAGGCGCAGACGGCGGAAGGCAAATCCGGCAGCGGTGCCGGCGGCGCACAGACCAAACCGAGCTTCGGCCTGGCGCTCTCGGGCAGCTCCAGCGTGAACCTTGCTGACCTCAACAGCCAGGCCAGCGTCGCCGGCGTCACCGTCGGCACGTATGGCAGCGGCACGGCAAGCAACATCAACATGCAGGCGCTGAACGAAACCGACCTGATCAGCGCGGCCGGCGCGGGTGCGCTGGCCGCGGCGGGCAAGACCGCCGAAGGCAGTGCCGGCGTCGCGGGCGCCGTCTCCTACAGTGAGATCGGCAACACCACCGGTGCCTCGCTCAGCAACGTCACCGCCGCGAAGGCCGGCACGGTCACCGTGCAGGCACTCAGCGGCGGCAGCGTCATCGATCTCGGCCTGGGCCTGGCGGCGAATACGCAGTCGGGCGAAGACAACGACGAAGCGGCAGGCTCGTTCTCGATCACCCAGATCACCAGCGCAACGATCGCCTCGATCGCCAGTTCCAGCCTGACCACGACCGGCAGCACGAATGCCGTGCAGGTCGATGCCTACGACCGCACCGACATCGGTGCCGGCGGCGGCAGCCTGGCCGTTGGCGGCAACACCGGCATCGGCGTGGCGATCACCTATAGCGACATCGCCAGCCAGGTCGCGGCGTCGATCGACGGCGGCACCCTCAATGGTTTTGGCGCGGTTTCCGTGCAGGCCGTCGATGCGGCGCGGATCGCCGCCGGCGCGGCCTCGGTCGCGGCCTCGTCGGGAAGCACCAGTACCGACCTCTCCGGTGCGTTCGTCTTCAACATCATCCATGGCAGCACGTCGGCGAACATCGACGACGGTGCCGCACTGGTCAATACACACGGCAACGTTACCGTGGCCGCGCTGGGCAGTGGCCCGGTCGCGGCTTACGATTCGCTGCTGACCGCCAACGGCGTGGCCGACAGCGCCGCCAACATGATCGACTTCAGTGGCGGCGAGATCGGCGACAACGACGCTTCCGGCGCGGCGATCTTCGGTGTGGCAGGCTCGCTCTCCGTCGGCGGCAACAGCGGCGGCCTGTCGTTCGCTTACAACAGCGTGGCCGACAGATTCTCCGCCGGCATCGTCGATGCCACGGTGAGCACCACCGGCACGGTTGCGGTTTCGGCCGTCGACGACACCCGCATCATCGGCTTCGCGGTCGGCATCGGCGGTTCGACGGGCGATTTCGCCGGCGTCGGCTCGGCCACGGCCGACCTTATCGACGACACCACCACGGCCACCGTCGGCGATGCCACCGGTGCCACCGCCACCACGATCAACGCCAGCGCACTCGGCGTGAACGCGGTCAACTCGGCGGGCATCGACACCCTGGCCGGCAACGTCACCATCGGCAAGGGTGCCACCGCCGCGGGCCTGGCGATTTCTTACAACGCGATCGGCGAACAGACCGCGGCCAGCATCACCCACACCACCGCCACCACGACGGGCTCGTCGATCCTCACCGGCTGCGCGGGTGCGGGCGCCGCACTGTCGGCGACCGCCTGCACCACCGGCGCGATCAACAGTGCCGCCGTCGGCATTGCCGGTAGCACGGGCGCGATCGCGCTGACGGCGTCGCTGGCGATGAACGACATCGGCACCGAAGATCCGACCACGCTCAGCACGCTGCAAAGCGCCGAGCGGGCAGACTCGACAACAGCCACCATCGGCAACAGCACGCTGGCCACGCAGGGGATATCGGTCCAGGCCGTCGATGCCTCGACCATCCAGACGCTCGCCGGCGCCGTGGCGGTCTCCGAGGATGCCGGTGCGGGTGCTGGTTTCGCCTTCGAGAATATCGGCGCCAACACCTCGGCGACGTTGTCCGCGGCGAACGTCGCCGCGACCGGCGCCGTGGCCGTCGACGCCGCGACCACCGGCAGCATCACGGCCATCGCCGTCGGTGGCGCTGTGTCCGGGGACATCGCGTTCGGTGGTTCGCTGACCGGCAACGCGATTGCCAACCAGACGCTCGCCACGGTATCGGGTGTGCAGGGCGTCACCGGAAGCGGCGCGGCCACGATGACCTCGCTCGACATCTCCGCCACCGATAGCGCAGCCATAAGCTCGCTGGCCGGCGCGTTGTCGGTCGGTGTGTCGGGCGTGGGTATCGGCGGTGCATCGAGCATCGACACGATCGGCAGCGTCACCACCGCCTCACTGACCGGTTCGGACATCAGCGCATCCCTCGGGGTTACCGTCGATGCCTCGGCGACGGCGGCTATCCAGACGCTCGCCGCCGTCGGCGCGGGCGGTGCGGATGCCGGCATCGCCGGAGCGGTCACCACCAACGACATCACCAACGCGATCACCGCGCAGATCACCGGCACCACGCTGACCGATACCGGCAGTACCGTCAGCGTCGATGCCATCAACAGCGCGAATATTCTTTCCTCGGCCGATTCGGTGGCCGTCAGCGGCGGCGTCTCCGCCGGTGCGGCGATTGCCACGAACCGCATCGGTTCGACGGTGAAGGCGCAGATCGAGGGCGGCACCGTCACCGCCCGGGACGTGCTGCTCTCGGCGACCGGCAATACCGCCAATAGCGACGGTTCGGCGAACATCCGCACCCTCGCCGCCGGCGTCGGCGGTGGCTCCGTCGGCATCGCCGCGTCCCTCGCGATAAACATCGAGTCCGGCAGCGTGCTGGCCAATATCGGCAGCGGCGCGACGGTCAAGGCCGCGGACAACATCGGCGTCATCGCTGCGAACAACCAGAGCATCGACGTTATCGCCGGCAGCCTTGGGGTCGGCGTCGATGCCGTCGGCCTGGGCCTGGGTACGGTTGTGGACGAGCTCAACGACTCGGTGACCGCCTCGGTGACCGGTGCCTCCACGCATGTCGATGCGCAGGGCGCGAATGCGGCCGACGCACAGTCGGTCGCCAGTGGCACGCTGGCCAACACGCCGGGCGACCTTGCCAGCGTCGTCATGACCAGCACCACCCCGAACATGGCCGAGGGCACGAAGGGGGTCGTCGGCCTGGCCATCAACGCGCAGTCCGAGCAGGCAGTCACGGCCATCGGCGTCAGCGCGGCGCTCGCCTTCGATCCGCTTGGTTCAGCGGCCATGAGCGCGATGGTCGGCGATACGTCGCTGGGTGGCAGCACCAGCGCCTACATCGCCGATGCGTCGGTGAACCGCGACCAGACGCCCATCGGCAGCGCCGCGGTGGATGTCACCGCCAGCAGCCAGCAGTACGCGGGTAGCTTCATTGCCGGTATCGCCGGCGGCGCCTCCGACTTCTCCGGTGCGGCAGCCATCGACGTCACCAGTTTCAGCCGCGACACGCAGGCCTACGTGGATAACGCCACGCTGACCGCCGCGGGCGCGCTCAACGTCGATGCCTACGCCACGCAGCGCAGCGCCTCGCTGGCGACGGGTCTTTCCGGTTCCATCGTGGGCGGCGCTGCCACCGGCATCACCAACCGCTTCGCCGGGACCACGGCGGCGAGTATCGATCGCGGTGCGATCTCCACCGGCAGCATCGGTGTCGCCGCCACGAGCGAAAACGACGCCAGCATGAACGGCGGCTCGGCTGCCTTCGGCGCCGTCGCACTCTCCGGCACCATGTTGCTGTCGTCCAGCAGCAATACCACCGACGCATACATCGGCGACACCGGTGGCACGACGACCCTCACGGTACCCGGCGCGGTGAATGTCGCGGCCAGTTCCACGACGGACCTGTCCAGCCTCATGGTCAGCGGCGCGGGCGCCGGTGGTCCGGCCATTGCCGGCATGGCCGCGGTGACCGAAGTGGGCAACCACACCAATGCCTACCTGCAAAATGCGATGCTCGATGCCAGCGGTAGCGCCGGCGCGTCGCTCGGCGTCACCGCGAGCGAGAACATCACGCTCACGCCGGAATCCAATGCCGCCGCGGCATCGCTGGGCGCGGTCGGCGCGGGCGCCGCCGCCAACGTCGTCCTGCTCGACAGCCAAGTCGGCGCGGCCATCCAGGCCAGCACGGTCCGGGTCGGTGGCAACGCCAATGTCCAGGCCACCAGCAACAAGACCATCGACGCGCTGACGATCTCCGGTGCCCTCGGTGCCGATGCCGGCATCAGCGGCGCGACCAGCGTCATCGTCTTCGGCAACGGCAGCCTGGCCAGTAATACCGACGGCAGCAACCCGAACGACGAACTCAACAAAAACGGCGACGGCACGCTCGCCCAGGCCAACAGCTTCGGCTCGGGCAGTGCCATCGGCAGCAGCGCCGGTACGGCGCTCAGCAGCGGTGAACTGGCCACGCTCGACAACGCCGGCAAAGTCACCCTGCTCAACGGCAGCGGCAACCTCAACCAGGGACTCGACGGCACCACGGCCAACATCGCCGGCAGCACCGTGATCGCGGGCAGCGTGACCGTGCAGGCACTGGATACTGGTTCGGTGCAGAACATCGTCGGCAACCTCGCCGGTGGCGTGGTCGGTGCCGGTGGCGCCGTGGCCTTCAGCGTCGTCAACGATACCGTCGGCGCGTCCGTCGACAGCAGCTCGCAGGTATTCTCCGGCGGCGCCATCGACGTGACCGCGACGGTCAACAACGGCACGATCGGCGCCAACGGCCACACCTACGCGCTGGACACCGAGGCGTACCAGGGCGCCTTCGGCTTCGTCGGCCTGGGCGCGGCGGTGGCCTACTCTGAACTGGACAACACCGTCATCGCGAGCCTCGGCGGTACGGCGCAGACAGCAGGCGGCGCCGTCAACGTCACGGCGACCGACAACAGCGCCCTCTATGCCTCTGGCGGTGGCGCGGTCGGCGGCGGCCTGGCCGCCGGCGTGGTCGTAAGCCAGTCGCACAAATCGAGCGACGTCGAAGCCAATACCGGCGGCAATGCCCGGGTGACGGCGGCAACGGTGAATGTCGCTGCCACCGACGGTGGTCGCGACGACGCCAGCGCGACCGCAGTGGGCGCGGGCCTGCTCGCGGCACTCAATGGCGCGGATGCCAATACCACGGACAGTTCGATCGTCAAGGCGCAGGTCGGCGCCGACAGCACCGTGGCGACCTCCGGTACGATCACCGTGCAGGCCACCGACAGTCCCACGCTCGACGCGCAGGCGTTCGGTGTCGCGGTGTCCGGTGGTGTCTCCATCGGCGCGTCGGTCGCCACGGCGGATCTCGCGACCCAGGTCACCGCGACGACGGGTGACGGCGCGATCATTCAGAGCGCGGGCCTTGTCACTATCCAGGCCACGCAGGACGCGAACGTGACCGCTAACGCCACCGGCGGTGCCGGTGGCGCGCTCGTTGGTGCGAATGCTTCCGTCGGTACGGCGTCCTCGACCTCGACGGTGACCGCGTCGACCGGTAACAACGTGACCCTGCCCGCGGCAGCGCTGGATGTATTCGCCCATAGCGCGACCAACCAGATCGCCGGTGCGACCGGTGTCGGCGTCGGCTTTATCGGTGTCGGCGCGAGCGTGGCCGACGCCGAGGCGAACACCACGACCAGCGCGGCGCTGGGCAGCAACAACCTTGGTGCGGGACTTGGCGCGGTGTCCATCTCCGCCATCAGCACCGACAGCGACAACGCGAGCGTGACCTCCGGCAGCGGCGGCGTGATCTCCGGCAATGCCGCGGTCGCCACCACCAGCGACACCGCCAGCACCACGGCGGGCGTCGGCGCGGGCACCACGCTGGCGGCCACCTCGTTCAACCTCAACGCGGTGCATAACGACGACTACGTCGGTACCGCCAGCGCCGTCGGCGCGGGTCTGGCCAACGCCAGCGGCGCGGGCGTCGACAACCTCGCTAACAGCAGCGTCGCGGCCAACATCGGTCCCAACACCGGCCTGTTCAGCACCGGCTTCATCACCATCGGCGCCTCCAACAATTTCGTCGACGGTAACCCCGGCGTCGCGGTACAGGGCGGCGGTGGCGGCGTGCTGTCGGGCGCGGCCGCCGTGCTCTCGAGCACGCTGACCGGATCGAGCAACGTCACCTTCGGTACCAACAGCCTGCTCGCCGCGGGCCTGAGCCAGGCCGTGGCGCAGGCCCTGGCCACCAAATACAACGACCAGGTTTTCAACACGAGCGGCAATATCTTCGCCTCGAGCGGCGCGATCCTCATCAGTGCCGGTTCGAACGTCGATGCGCAGGACACCGCGACGCTCGATTCGGGCGGCCTGGTCGCCGGCTCCGGCGTCAGCACCAGCCTCAACGCCAGCATGCACGACGCGGTGACCCTGTCCAGCAACGACCAGCTGATCACCAACGGTGATCTGGGCATCGGTACGTATTCCATTGTCGACGCAGGCGAAAGCGCACTGACCCACACCTACGGCGGCGGCGCCCAGGGTGCCGCTTCGGCCACCGACACGATCAACTCCACGCAGAACGTCGATATCGGCAGCAACGACACGCTGCTCGCTTTCGGCCAGCTGCGCCTGACGGCCGGCGAAGATGCCACCGGCACCACCGCCACCAGCATCGTCGCCGATGCCGATGGCCAGGCCTACGTGCGTGGCATCATCGCCATCGCCACCGGTTCGGCCGACACCACCGTCAACAACACGGGCGAAATCACCATCGGCACCGGCGCTTCGGCGCTCGCCGGCGGCAATGTCACGCTGGGCACCTACCTGGGTACGCCGACCGAAAGCGCCGAGGGCACGGGCCACGGCTACGAGCTCGGCTTTATTCCGATCACCACCGACGACGCCAGCACCGGCGGCAGCACCAGCGGAAGCGCCACGATCAACGGTACGGTGATCGCCGGCGTCTACGCCAATAGCACCACCACGATCGATGCGAATGGCAACGTGACGCATACTGGCGCACCGCTGTACGTGGTGACCGATCCGACGTTCTCGCCCTATGCCTACATCGCGGCCAATAGCGGTGCGTTGTCGAGCAATACCGAGAGCGACGGCAACACCGGCGTGCCGACCGGCACCGGTACGGCGGCACCGACGGCGCCCAATGCCCCCGTTGCCAACAGCAACGGCGACGATGACACCGAAACGGGCACCGCGCCCACGGCGCCGCCGAGCACCATCCTCACCGGCGGCAATACCGCCAACGTGGATGTCGGCAGCATCCTCGACAGCACCGTCACCCAGTTCACCACCGCAGCGCTGGAGCTCGGCTCCCTGTACGCCGCCGGGGGCAACGTCACCCTGCATACCGATGCCATCCACGGCAGCGGTAGCGTCACGGCCAATGGCAGCCCCCAGGTCACCCTGACCAACAACAGCCCGGACTACCTCGTGCTGTCGTCGATCACGATCCCGGACGCCAGTGGCGGCCAGGTGCTGTTCACCGGCAATGCCTCCGCGGCGAATGCCGGTTCGCTCACGGTCAAGACGGACACGAGCACGACCACGCCGAGCGTCACCATTACCAGCACCTGGGACAAGGCCGTCGCTTCCCACGGCGAGGCCATCACCCAGGGTCCGGCAATCTTCATCGCGGGCGAAATCGACAATGATGGCGGTCTCGTGGCCATCAGCAACGTCAACGGCTCCGTCGGACAGTTTGCCCCGATCTCAGCGCAGCAGATCACCGAGTCGGTACCCAATGGCGCCGTGGCGGTGTACCTGCCCACGGGCACGTACAACTCCGGCAGCGACCCGATCGCCAGCTTCGCCGGCGACGAGATCAATCTTGGCGACGCCAATTCGGCGATCAACTACGTCGTCAATGCCATCTTCAACCCGACGGGCGCCATCACCAGCAGCTCGACCCTGACCAATACGCTTGCCAACCAGGGCCAGCTGCTCGGCGGCTTCACTGCGGGCGGCGCGTCGTACGTGTTCTTCGGCAACTGCGCGGCGGACGCCATCGGTGACTGCAGCGGCGATACGGCAAGCAGCTATACCGGAAGCAATACGGATTTCCACAATGTCAGCATCCCGACCCTGGCGGTCGAAAACCTCAGCAAGACCATGGGTGCCGACAACCGCAACCTGACCACCGGCGTGTCGGCGCTGAATGCGCAGATCATCGCGGTCCAGGCCAAGTACATCGACATCGACAGTGCCATCGTCGCCGGCCACGACACGAACCAGACGGTGACGATCAACTCGAACTTTTCCAGCTTCGTCGCCGCAAACCTTGGCGTTACCGGGCTCATCACGGTGCCGGCCAGCTACTGGAGCACCACCGCGCCCACCACCACGGGCGCCACCCCGCTGGTGCAGTACAACGGCACTACCGGCGTCATCGTCGTCAACAACATCAATGCCTCCGGCGGTGGCTTCGTCACCCTGAACGGCGGCATCATCAGTACGGCGGCCATCGGCAACATCACCATCAACGATGGCTACGGCAACGTCACCATCAACAACCTCAGCAACACCGCCGTGCAGATCGCCGACATCAACACCGGCAATAACGCGCTGGGCGAACTGAAAATCACCGACACGAACCAGACTTACGACGTCAACGGCACCTCGGTGGCGCAGACCCATTGGTACGTCAACCAGGCGGGTGTCGGCACCACGGTCTACAACAACAGCAATGGCGCCACCGAATACAGCGCCGCCACGGTGCAGACGACGGCGGCCAACGGCGCGACGTTGACCTACACCCCGGAAACCGGCCTGCGTTACGAATGGCAGGAGGAGGCCAACCTCAGTCGCGGAGTGTCGCTCGACACCAACAGCAACTGGACCTACGTCGATGCGGATGGCGTGGCGACCTCGACGCCTGTCTACACCGTCATTGGCACTGGCGTGGTTTCCGACACGACCCTGAGCGGCCTCGGCACGCCGGCCCAGCTGGAAAACACCGCATTCACCGAAACGGTCACCGGCAGCGCGTCGTACGGGACCTTTGTCAGCGGCCACTTTGCCGGCGACGCCTCGGTGCTCGACGTGCTCTACCACGGCTGCGGCGGCACGGGCAGCGAGTGCCATTTCGGGTTCAGGCAGTCGGACAACGACGGCACCCAGAACATCGGTGTCTGGCAGTACATCTACGAATCCAACGCCCAGGTCATCACTACCAGTTCGGTAAAAGCCGATTACGGCATCGGGATCAACTTCTCGGGCAATGCCACCGCCAGCGTCAACATCAACTCGGGCGGTTCGATCCTCCTCACTGGCGGCATCTACAACCCGGGCGGCAACACCACGCTCAACGCTTCCACGGCGCCCGGTACCTCGATTACCGCCAGCGCGGGCAGCAGCATCCTGACCAAGGGGCTGTCGGTCACGGCCGGCAACGCCATCGGCAGCGCCGCAGCCCCGCTGAATGTCACCATGACGGGTGGCACGCTCTCGGCGAATGCCGGTTCCGGCGGGGTCTATGTGGACGCCCAGTCCGCCGTCAGCGTCGACCACATCACCGCCGGCGAAACCAACGGCAGCACCTATGGCAACGTCAGCCTGACGGCCACCGGTTCGATCACCGGTTCCAGCGCCGGCTCGTTGATCAGTGGTGGCAACATCACCTTGAGCAGCACGAGCGGCGGTGTCGGCACCACGGCCGTGCCGCTCGATCTTTATGCGCACGACACGCTGAACTCCGTCGGTGGTTACGCGCAGGGCGTGGTCAACGTCAGCGCGGTGAACGACATCGGTATCGACCAGCTCGTCGGCGACCTGCAGGTCGGCTCCATCGCGTCCTCCGCCGGCAATGTCACCGTGCAGGTGCCGACGGGCTCCATCGTCGATGCCGCCGACCTGACCTCGGGCCAGGCCCTTTCCGCGGCCCAGCTGGCCACGGTCAGCGCCGACCTGCACCTGACCGACTCCGATGGTGCCTCGACCGCTGCCTTCAACAACACCATCCTCAGCTTCCAGGCTGCCGTGGACGCCAACTACCAGTCGTGGTGGCAGTTCCGCGAGAACGGCACCGTCAACGACGGCGTTTACACGCTGACCAATATCGAGCTGTACCGCGGTCTGGCCGCGGCCAGCGAAGGCGTGGCCGCCAGTTCGCTCAGCGATGCGCAAATCAACGCTTATGCCCAGTCGGCTTACACCGCAGCCACGACCTACCTGTCGACCAACGTCGCCGATTTCGCGACGGCCACGGCGTTCCAGTCATTCGATGCTACCTTTGCCTACACCGCCACCGCGGCGCAGCAGCTGGCGCTGACCTCCAATGCCACCTACACCACCGGCCAGCTGACCAGCGCGATCAACAGCAATGCCCTCGGTGTCGCCGCCAGCACGCCGGTCGGCAGCGCCGCGCCGAACATCACCGGCCGCACGGTGAACCTATCGGCGCGCAACAACATCGGCGCGCTCGGCCAGACCGCCACCATCGATGCCGCCGATCTGACCAATGGCACGCTCAGCCAGGCCGATCTCGCCGCGCTGGCCGCCGCCAACGCGCCGGGTGACGTCACCCTGGTCAAGGATGCCAACGGCAACATCACCCAGATCGAGGTCAACCAGACCCAGCCGCTGTTCCTGACCGCATCGGGTACGGTCTCCGCGGCCACGCAGGCCGGCTTCGGCGGCTCGATCTACCTGCAGGCCAACGGCAACCTGGCGCTGGGCGGCATTGCCGCCGCCGACAACGTTCGCCTGGTTGCCGTCGGCAACATCACCGATACGCTCGCCAACCCGCTGACACCGGTCATCACGGCTTCCGGCGACCTGACCATGCTCAGCGGTAACACCGGCAGCATCGGCACGGCCGCCGCGCCGATCAGTTACCAGATCGGCGGGATTCTGCTCGGTGCCGAAGCCGGTCAGGACGTCGCCGTGCACGCACTCGGCGGCGACCTCGTGTTTGACGAGATCGCCGCTGGCGGCACCGCGACCCTGCTCGCGCCGACGGCATCGATCTTCCAGGCCCAGGACGGCCTGAGCATCAAGGCCAACAGCATCGACCTCGTCGCCGGCGTGGATGTCGGTTACCTGGGCGATGTCGCCAAAAACCTGGAGGTCGAAACCGGCGACACCGGTGTCCTCTTCGGTAGCGCCGGCGGCAACGCCATGCTTTTTAGCCCGACGGCGGCAATCCAATTCTCGATCGGCAGCTTCACCACTGGCGGCGACATGACCGTCACTTCCGCCGGCAAGCTCGACGCCACCAGCCTCATCGCGGGCGGCGCGCTCACCGTCTCGTCCGGCGACGATGCCACGTTCGGTACACTTGTCAGTGCGGGCGCGCTTTCGGTCGCCAGCCTGGGCAACATCGCCGTGCAGTCGGCTACCAGTGCCATGGTCACCGGCACCGGTGTCAGCTTCGATGCCGCCGGCGCCATCGCCGGCACGGACGATGGTAGCCACGGTGCCAATATCACCGCGCAGCCGAATGCCGCCGTGACGCTGCAGGCAGGCACGGGCATCGGCGCACCGTTGCGCATCGACGCCGCGCATGTCACCGCCACCAGCAATAGCGGCGACATCGCCATCGCCATGATGGCGAGCCTGGCGAGCGGCAATATCACCGCCAAGCTCGGCTCGGTCACCCTGAGCGGCACCGGCGACCTCGACTTCACAGCCGTCACCGCCGCACAGGACGCCACCGTCCTGGCCGCCGGCACGATCTCGGGTACGTCGGTCGCCGCGACGGCGGGTAACGCCGTGGTCACCGCGCCCACGGGTATCAACGTCGGCACCGTCATCGCGGGTACCGATGCCACGCTCACCGCCACGCAGGGAGCGATTGCGCTTGGCCAGGCGACGAGCGGCGGCGCGATGACACTGGACGCGCAGGGCACCATCGGTGCCACCGCGCTCAGCGCCGGCAGCACGCTCGGTGCGGACAGCACGGCGGCCAGCATCGCCGTCACGACGCTCGGGGCCGGCACCGACGCCACGCTCGAGGCTGCACTCGACATCGACGTCACCAGCGCCAGCACGGGCGGCAATATCGGTGTCACGGCGGGTACCGATGCAATCTTCGGTACGTTCGGCATCGGCGGCGCGGCAACCCTGGGCACCGGCACCAGCCTGGACATCACCGCGGCCACCGTCGGCGCCGGCCTCGTCGCTGACACCGGCAGCACCCTGCATATCGGCACGGCCACGGTCAACGGCGACGCCAGCCTGACGTCGCAGGACGCCATGCTGCTCGGCACGGTCGGCAGCACCAACGATCTGACGGCAACGGCCGGCACCACCACCAACGCATCGCTCACCGCCACCGACCTCAGCGCGGGGCGCGATCTCACCCTGACCGGCTACGGCGCCATCGCCATTGCCGACGCGGGCGATGCGGGCCGCAACCTCGGTATCGGCGCCAGCGGTGCATTGTCGGCGCACGACCTCACGTCCCTCGCCGCCACCAGTCTGCTCACGGGCGGTGCCACCGCGGTCGACAATGCGAACGCCGGCACGACATTCGGCGCCACGGCAGGCGCCAGCGCCAGCTACGGTACGCTGCTTACCGGCGGCATGGCTACCATCGGTGCCGGCACCTCGCTCGATATCGGCACGGCCACCATCGGTGCCGGCCTCCTCGCCAGCGCGGGCGGCACGATGCACATCGCCAGCGGTACCGTCACCGGCGATGCCACGCTGACATCGACCGGTGCCATGCAGCTCGACAACGTCCGTGCCACGCACGATCTGACCGCCACGGCAGGCGACACGCTGACCGCGACCGATCTCCATGCCGACCGCGATCTCAGCCTCACCGGTGACAGCGATATCGACGTCGTCGACCAGGCCAGTGCCGGGGGGAGCCTCGCCATCAACGCCATGGGCGCACTGACGGCGCATGATCTCACCTCGGTGGCCGACACCACGCTGACCACGGGTGGCGCGAGCACGGTCGAGGACATCGACGCTGGCACCACGCTCAACGCCACCGCGGGCAGCAGCGCCCGCATCGGCGAGATCGACGCCGGCAGCACCGCCAACATCGCCACCGGCAGCTCGCTCGATGTCACCAACGGCCACTTCGGCGACAGCCTGGTCGCCAGCGCCGGCACCAACATGCACTTCGGCACCGCCACGGCGGCCGGCGACGCCACGCTGACCTCGCTGGCCGGCATGCAGCTCGATACCTTTACCGTCACCCACGACCTCACCGGCATGGCGGGCACGATGGTCGGTACCGGACCGATCGTGGCCACCACGCTGACGGCCGGCAACGACCTCACCCTGCATGGCGCGAGCGACATCGCGATCGATACCGCTAGCGCCGGTAACACGCTGGCCCTGGTCGCCGGTGGCAACCTCGCCGCCAACTCGTTGTCCTCGGTCGTCGACACCAGCCTGACCTCGGCCACCGCCACGTCGGTGGGCAAGCTTACCGCGGGGACGACGCTCGCCGCCAACGCCGGCAGCAGTGCCAGCTTCGGCAACCTCGGTGTCGGCACCGACGCCACCATCGGCACCGGCAGCTCGCTCGACATTACCGCCGGCATCGTGGGTCACGACCTGGTCGCCAACGTCGGCACCGACGCCGCCATCGGTACGGCCACCATCGGCGACATCGCCACGCTCGACGCAGGGCAGGCCGTCGACATCGGCACGGCATCCACCGGCAACAACCTCAACGCCAACGCTGGCGCATCGCTGCACGTCGGCACCGCGACGGCAGGCCACGACGCGCTGCTGACCGCCGGCACCACCATGCAGCTCGACAACCTCAACGCCGCGCGCGACATCTACGGCACGGCCAACGACGACATGGGCTTCGGAACACTGGTGGCGGGTCGGGACATCGTACTCACCTCGCGCCATGGCCATGTGCAGGGCACCGACCTCACCGCCGGGCGCACGCTCGACCTCGCTGCCCAGACCGACATCGGCTTCACCGACGCCACCAGTGGTAGCAACACGGCACTGACGGCCGCCGCCGGCAGCATCGACGGCGGCTTGCTCGTCGTCGGCAGTACGCTGGCGGCCACGGCCGGTACCGACATCGACCTGGGAACGGCCAACGTCACCAACGGCGTCACGCTCGCCGCCGGCCGCGACATCGGCGTCGGCTCGCTCGCCACGGCCGCCGGTTCGGTCATCGCCAACAGCGGCCGCGACATGACCCTGGGTGCCTATCAGGTCAATGGCGACATCAACCTCAACAGCGGCCTCGACATGAACCTCGGGTCGGGTACCAACACCGGCACGCTTGGCCTGACCCTCGGCGGCAACCTCGACTTCAGCCGCCTGACCAGTCAGGGCACGGTCAACATCGACGCCTACGGCGGCAGCATCCACGGTGGCGACCTCATCACCGACCAGGCGAACCTCGGCGCGCTCGACGGCATCATGCTGGATACCTCGCACATCGGCACGCAGCTGAACCTGGCCGCCGCCGATATCGACGCGAACGTCATCCAGACCACCACCCAAAAGCCGATCTCGATGCTCCTCACCGGTTACCACAACGGCGTGGCGAAGGAGATTGTCATGGACGTCCACGCGCCGACCGAGTGGCTAATCCAGCGCCTTGCCGCCGTGCAAGCTGTCCTCAACACCTCCGCGCCCGAGACCGCGATCGTCGATGGCACCGTCACGAAGGACATGTGGCTCTACACGCCGATGTCGAAGCTCTACATGAACAACGTCAGCCCAACCCTGGTCGATGCCGACGAGCAGTTCTACGAACCCGGCACGACGTTCAACCTCTGGCAGGTCGGCAAGACCACCCTGACCGATGCCTTCGTCTCGCGGTATACCGTCGGCTTCGACGTCACCGTGCCGAACTACATCGACAGCCACCTCTGGACGGCCCTGGATTACTACGGCGGCAGCGTGCTGCGGTACTTCGGCAGCACCATCACGCTGCACGGTCCGGACGATCTGGACAACCGCGACGAGAACAAGGTCGACACGCGCATCCACGGCGGCGCCCATGGCCCGAACGACGTCCCCGGCGATGACGTCGTACACGGCGGTGGCGTTGACGTTGCCGCGGTCAACCTCGGTGCATCCAACTAATGACTTTCCGGAATACGCCCCTGATGTTCAGGACGACATACCTGCTACCCGCACTGTTGATGCTCACCGCCTGGCGGGCCGAAGCCACCGACGACCCCCAGGTCGTCCAGCCCGGCAGCCTGCAGGCCCCGGCCCAGCGTGCCGATCGCTACTACGACAACCGGCAGGCAGCGCCGGTCGCCGAGGCCACCGGCAACCCCGTGCCCGGTCTTCCGGCGACGCACGGCAAGGCCTTGAGTACCGGCGTGCGCTTCAGGCTGACGTCCGTGCGTTTCAGCCACTCGGCTTTCATCGATGACGCCGAGCTGCAGAAGGTGGCCGCGCCCTACGTCGGCAACGATGCCGGCGAAGACGAGATCAACCACATTGTCGACGGCGTCAACGCCATCTACGCGCACCGCGGCATCACCACTGCCCGCGCCGTGCTGGAAAAACAGGACCTCGCCGGCGGCGTGCTGCAGATCACGCTGATCGAAGGCCACCTCGGCAAGATCGACATCCGCGGCAACAACCAGACGTCTACCGCCTTCGTCCGCCGTCGCATCGACACGCCCGATGGTGCCTTGCTCGACACCAACCGCCTGCGCGACGACCTGGTCTGGATCAACCGTACGAGCGACCTGAACACCGCGGCCTTGCTCAAGCCGGGCGCCGAAGTCGGCCAGACCGATATCCTGCTCCAGGTCACCGAGCCGGCCACGCGCAGCCTCGATGTCTTCGTCGACAACGCCGGCGTCGACACCAGCGGCCGCATGCGCCTGGGCGTGGCCGGTCATTACGACGGCCTCCTCGGTGTCGACGATCGCGCCGATCTCAGCATCGAGAAATCCCACGGCGGCATCGACGGCCAGATCTCCTACGGCGCCCTGGTCAACGACAGCAACGGCCGCCTGAGCGCCAGCTACTCGCGCAGCCAGATCGACATCATCAGCGGTGCCTACCAGGCCCTGAACATCGTCGGCCACTCCTCCGTCGCCGCCATCCAGTACGACCAGCCGTTTATCGCCACGCAGCGGTGGTTGCTCACCGGCAACTCCTCGATCTCGGAGATTCGTTCGTCGACGGCTATTTCCGGCACGGGCGTTGCCGACAACATCACCAACGCCGCTTCGCTCGGCCTCACGCTGAATCACCGTAGCGACGGGCAGGAGTGGACGCTCACCCAGAATGTCAGCCATCTCAACTCCACGCAGCCGGTCGACGGCCAGGCGACCGCGTGGACGGCGGTGGGGAATTTCGATGGCGTGCAGAGGCTCTGGCAGAGTGTTTACCAGTTGAAGTTCGACGCGGGCTGGCAGCTGGCGTCCAATGACAAACTGGCTTCGGCGAGCCTGTTCCAAATTGGTGGGCCGGGCAGTGTTCGCGGTTACGAGCGGGGCGTGGTCGCCGGTACGCAGGGGTATTACGCGGACCTGGAGCTGCATCGTCCCTTGCCGCGGGGGTTTGACGTGTATGCGTTCGGGGACCATGGCGCGGTATTCGCGGCGTTTCCCAAGGAGCGAAATATAACGGGTGGTGGGTTTGGGCTGATCTGGCACTACAAGACGTTGTTGTCGTTCAACGGGGATGTGGCGAAGTCGTTCGATAAGGTGATCCCGGACCAGAGTGCGTACCGGTTTGATTTCCGCATGGCGGTGCATTTCGAATAATGCGCTCAAGATGGAGAACGCCCCGGGGCTCTCCCGAGGTGTGGCTCGAACGAGCCGCCGTGTTTCGTCAGAAACTCTGCCTACGTGTCCTTATTGTCTATCGATCGCATCAACGTGGTCGGCGCCATCCCCATGGCGACCACTCACTGATCTCTCTTGAAGGTGCTGTCGCGCGGTCGATCAAGCGTCCTTCAATGGAAGCTCTCCATGCTTAAATCTCATATGCGCATGAGATTTGGCCAGGGAAATCGATTTTGCGAGGGAGCTTAGCCCCGCGTCCAGCGTCCTGACGTAATCAAGCGTTACTGACATCAATTCTGGCGTCGATGACGGAATGAGCGCTTCTCGAGACTCGAGAACGGATCAAGCTGTCATGAGACCGTATGGTGTAAGCCATTCGACATAAGAATTGTCTAAAAAATATCTGTACCGATCAGTTTTTAACCCGATTCGAACAACTCATCGGAAGTCCCCTGCTAACTTCACCCGACTTTCACGGTCGCCAGCATGGCAGGGCGGCTTCACTCTCCGATGAAAAGGGCTTCTCGCTCATGTATTTAAAGCGACTGTTCGCTCTTGCGTTGGCTGTTTGTGCCGTATCCGCCACCACCGCTGTACTTGCTGACGAAACCGCTCCGGCACCGAACCTCGGCCAGTCCGCGTCGCTCCTGCTGACCAGCCTTCCGGTCTTCGCGCCCGCCACCCAGTTGGCCCAGTCCGCGCTTCCCGATCCGTCCCAGTTCACCGCGAAAGCGGACGATGTCGAGCCGGCCGACGGCCAGGACGTCGCCGATGACGCCGTCGCGCATGCCGATGGCGATGCGGGCCATATGCTCATCGCGCTGGCGATGAAACTGAAGGACATCCGTTATCGTCGCGGCGGCAAGGAGCCCTCCACCGGCTTCGACTGCAGCGGCTTCGTGCGCTACGTGTTCCAGCACAGCATCGGCCTGGACCTGCCGACCAATTCGGCCAGGCAGTTCCTCGCCGGCTTCAAGGTCAACCGCGCCGACATGAAGACCGGCGACCTGGTCTTCTTCCGCACCCGCGGCAAGAACATCTCGCATGTCGGCATCTATATCGACAACGGCCAGTTCATCCATTCACCGTCGGCCGGCAAGGTCGTGCGCGTGGACAGCCTCAATGAGGCTTATTGGGCCAAGCGTTTCGTGGGCGCCAAGCGGCCGGAAGGCATCGCCCGGATCTGACAGCTTTACGTTCCATCGGTTGCGAGAGTTTCCGTTCGGCCCGCCTTGTGCGGGCCGTTTTCTTTTCCGGGCTTGCGTGGCGGCGGGTCCTTGCCAATACTCGGCCGCGATGGCGTCTATCCGTATGGACGGCCAAAGCACAGGCGGACCGGATGGACCTTCGTAGATATGCGCTCGGCGTGTTGCTGGCCGCGACACTGGCCGGTTGCACCGGCATGGCCACCCACGGCGCGTCGCCGGGCTGGGTCGAGACGCGCCTGTACTTCGGCCTGGGCCCCGCGGACCGGCCGGGCGAGGGCATGGATGACGCCGCCTGGCGCCGCTTCCTCGACAGCGACGTGACCTCACGCTTCCCGGACGGTCTTTCCGTGGTGGATGCCTACGGTCAATGGCAAAGCCCGAAGGGCGGGGCGCCGGAGCGCCTGCGCTCGAAGATCCTGGTCATCGACTACCCGGATCAGCCGGCCAACCGGGCGAAGATCGAGGCGATCCGCGACAGCTGGAAGCGGACCACGGGCGACGAGTCGGTGATGCGCGTGACCTTGCCTGCCGAGGTGTCCTTCTGATGGCGAGCGCAACGACACCGCGTTATCGCTGGTTCGCGACGGGCGATGCCAACGGCTTCCTCGGCCTGGTGGTCGACAACCTGTCGATCATGGGTTTCCTGTCGTATTCCCTGATCGGGATATTCGGCTTTCCGAAGGATATCGTCCTGCGCCTGATGTTCCCTGGCACCGCGCTCGGTGTGCTGCTCGGCAACCTGGCCTATACCTGGATGGCACGTCGGCTGGCGCGGCGTACGGGTCGTGCCGACATCACCGCGATGCCGCTCGGCCTGGACGCGCCGACCAGCATCGGCATGGCCTTGCTGGTGCTGGGTCCCGCCTTCCTGGGCTTCAAGCAGTCGGGCATGGATGAGCACGCCGCCGGGATCGCGACCTGGCAGCTCGGCATGGCCTCGCTGGTGGTGATGGGCGTGCTCAAGGTCGTGCTGTCGTTCGCCGGCGCCTTCGTCCAGCGCTGGGTGCCGCGCGCGGGCCTGCTCGGGTCGATTGCCGGCATCGCCCTGGTGCTGATGGGTTTCCTGCCCCTGGTCGAGGTGCTGAAGGTGCCGCTGGTCGGCTTCGTCGGCGTCGGTGTGGTGCTCTATGCGCTGGTGGCCAAGGCGAGGATGCCGTTCGGCCTGCCCGGCGTGCTGGTGGCCTTCCTGGTGGCGCTGGCGCTTTATTACGGACTGGGGCCGGCCGGGGTGCTGGGCAGCGGTTATCACGCGCCTGCCGCGTGGGAATGGCGGATCGGCTTCCCCTGGCCGTCGCTCGCCTTCGTGACCGGTCTGCCCTACACCGTGCCCTATCTGCCGCTGATCCTCCCATTCGGGCTGCTGATGGTGGTGGGCGGGATCAATGTCACCGAAAGCGCACGCGCCGCCGGCGACGACTACCCGACCCGCGACATTCTGCTGGTGGAGGCCGTGGCCACCCTGGTCGCCGGTGTCTGTGGCGGCGTGGCGCAGACCACGCCGTATATCGGCCAGCCGGCGTATAAGGCGATGGGCGCGCGCAGCGGCTATACCCTGTTGACCGGGCTGGTCATCGGGCTTGGCGGGATGCTTGGCTACCTCGCCAACCTGGTCGAACTGCTGCCGCTGTCGGTGCTGGCGCCGATCCTGGTCTTCGTCGCGATCAGCATCACCACCCAGGCGTTCGAGGCGACGCCGCTGCGCTACGCCGCGGCGGTGGTCTTCAGTTTCTTTCCGGCCATCGCGCGGATGCTGACGATCAAGCTGAGCGATCCGGCCCTTGTCGCGCCATCGACCTTCCAGGCCTTGTTCCACACCGAGGTACGCGGCTTCGCCGACCTCGCGGTGATCACCATCCTCGGCAACGGTTTCATCATCACCTCGATGATCTGGGCGAGTTTCCTGGTCGCCCTGATCGACGCGAAAGTCCGCGCGGCGGCGGGCATCCTGCTGATCGGCGCGGGCCTGACCGTGTTCGGCGTGATCCATTCGGTCGAACTCTCCGGCGGGATCTACCTGCCCTGGAGCTTGCCCGAAGTCGAGCAGGGCATGGTCTGGCAGTTCGCCGGCGCCTACGTGGTGCTGGCTGCGGTGCTCGTCCTGCTCTCGCTGGGCTCCGCACGCCCGCGGCGTCCTTGAAATGGGCAACGTCGGCGGCCATGTCGTGCAATTGTCCCGTTCCGAGGTTCCACCATGTCGTTAGCCGAGCTGCAGGCCCTGCCGGGCGTGACCGCCACTCCCGAGGCCGTGACCCGGGGTTACGTCTTCAACCACACGATGATCCGGGTCAAGGACATCGCGAAGTCGCTGGATTTCTACTCGCGCGTGCTCGGTTTCACCGTGGTCCACCGGCATGCCTTCGAGCAGGCGGCATTCACCATCTATTACCTGGTGCTGCGCGCCGACCGCGCCGCGATTCCCGAGGACGATGCGGCGCGCCTGGCCTGGGTGCTCGGCCAGCCGGGTGTCCTCGAGCTGACCTACAACCATGGCACCGAGCAGGATCCGGCCTTCGCCTACCATGCCGGCAATAGCGAGCCGCGTGGCTTCGGCCACCTGTGCGTCTCGGTCCCGGACGTCAAGGTCGCCTGCGAGCGCTTCGAGGCGCTGGGCGTGCCTTTCCAGAAGCGCCTGTCCGACGGCTTCATGAGGCACATCGCCTTCATCAAGGATCCCGACGGCTACTGGATCGAGATCCTGCAGCCGGGCCCGCTGGCGTGACCTGCGGCCGGGGCGGCGAACCCGCCGCCGGCCTTGCGGTCCATTAAGCTCACCTTTTCGTCCCCTCAGGCGACCCGATGCCCTTCGACCTTCCCCCGATTACCCGTGCGCTGCTTATCGCGAACGTCGCGGTGTTCCTGTTGCAGATGGTGCTCGGCGATACATCGACCTTCGCCCTGACCCAGCACTTCGCCTTGTGGCCGTGGGGCGACGATATCAGCGGCCAGATCGCCGACGGCTCGGTGATCGTCGCCGGGTTCCGCCCGTGGCAGATCGTGACCTACGCCTTCATGCATGGCAGCGTCACCCATCTGCTGTTCAACATGCTGGCGCTGTTCATGTTCGGCGGCACGATCGAGCGGACCTTCGGGCGCAACGAATACCTGCTGTATTACTTCGTCTGCCTGGTCGTCGCGGCGCTGGCGCAGCTGCTGGTGGTGCACTTCTCCACCCCCGACAAGATGTTCCCCACGGTCGGTGCCTCCGGCGCGATCTTCGGCCTGCTGCTCGCCTTCGGCATGATGTATCCGCATGAAAAAGTCATGCTGATGTTCCTGCCGATCCCGATGCCGGCGTGGCTGTTCGTCACCGCTTACGCGGTGATCGAGCTTTTTCTTGGCGTCACCGGTACGCAGGCCGGCGTCGCCCACTTCGCCCATCTCGGCGGCATGCTCGGTGGCTATCTGCTGATCGAGTACTGGCGCGGCCGGTTTCCGATCAAGCCGAAGCGGCGATTGATGCGCTAGGTCAGCGCAGTCACGCTCTTGGTCGTCATCCCGGCGTCCGGCCTGCGCCGGGATGACGGTGAGGTAGCGTGGGACTTGCGTGGATTATTTCAGCGCAAGGAAATCGCCGCTGACCACGAAGCGCACCGCGTCACGCACTTGATCGTCATCCCAGCGTAGGCTCACTGCTGTCCGGGGAAAAGATCGAAGAACGCCGATCCGGCACTGGAGGGGAACTCGAAACCCCTCACCGTCGCCCCTGCGCAGGCAGGGGCCTGGTGGCCGCCGTCCTCATCGAGCGATAGCGCGGGGAAAATTAGCGGCTTTGCTGGCGTGAGGCTGGCGACCGAACACTGAGCCCACTGGGCCCCGGCCTGCGCCGGGGCGACGAGCAAAAGCCCGAGGCCTCGTTTCACGGGCAACCGTCGCCAACGAGTCACCTACCGATCTTCCTATCCATGGCGCCTTATCTCGCAACGGATAGCCGCGGATGACCCGGATTTTCCCCGGACAGCAGTGAGCGTAGGCTGGGATCCAGTGGCCCCAGTGCATGGTCGGTAGCCTGGAGGCAAAAAACACTCGCTTTTCAAGGGTATCGCTCGATAGAGGTGGCCGCCACTGGATCCCGGCCTGCGCCGGGATGACGATGAGGGGGTATCAAACGAAGCGTCCAGCGTTATCGCGAGTCGCTCCGCTATGCGAGCCATGCAGGCTTTCCCCGGTCAGCAGCGGGCCCGCGCCGGGATGACGGTGAGGGGTATCAAACGAAGTGTCCAGTGCTATCGCGAGTCGCTCCGCTATGCCAGCCATACAGGCTTTCCCCGGACAGCAGTGGGCCTGCGCCGGGATGACGGTGAGGTAGCGTGGAACCTGCGTGGATTATTTCAACGACAGGAAATCGCCGCTGACCACGAAGCGGACCGCGTCCAGGCGCATGCGCGCCTCGGGCAGGGCGGTCAGGAGGGCGGCGCGTTCGTTGGCGACGCCTTCGATTTCCGCTTCGCTGATCGCCGGGTTGACCGAGCGCAGGCCGACCAGGCGCGCGTATTCGCCATCGAGCTCCTCGCGTGCGCGTTCGACGGCGGCGTCGCGCGCGGTATCGGCCTGGAGCTGGGCGAGCTGCTCGGAGCGTTCGATCATCGGCGGCACCAGCTTGGACAGGAATTTTCGGTAGCGGGCGACCTCAATGGTGCGATCGGCCGCGCGGCGCAAGCCGATCTCGCTTGGGGTGAAGCCCGGGCGTTCGACCAGACGGGTATCGACGGTGACCGATGATCGGCAGCGGCGGCAGGAAGCGCTCGGCGTCGAGTTCGCGGTCGGCGATGCATTCGAGCACGAACACGGCTTGCAGCAGTGCGGTACGCGGCGGCAGCACGTCGTCGACCATGAAGGCGGCATTGCCGATCTCGCCGGAGACCAGCAGGTCGACCGCGCCGGCGACCATCGGATGGTCCATGCGCAGCAAGGGCAGTTCCTCGCGGGCGAGGGCGACATCGCGATCGAAGGTCACCGCCTGCGGGCCTTCGCCGAGGCCGGTCAGGGCATCGGTGGACAGGTATTGCGGATCGAGCAGGAGCACGCTGCTGCCGAGGTCCTCGGCGTGCACGCCGAAGTGCTCGAACAGGCGCTGGATAAAGGCGTCGCGGCGTCGCGTCGTGATCGTCCACGGCGAAGGCGCGGCTGAGTTCGTCGGCATGCAGGTCGCGGCTGGCGGCCAGTTCCAGCAGGTGGTCGCGTCCGGCGTGGATCAGCGCGGACAAGCTGTTCGTGCGCGGCGTGGGTCTCGGCGATCAGGGCATCCAGTTCCTGGTCGCGGCCGTCTTCGCTGCGCGCGTGTTCGTCGGCGAGCGAAGTCAGCAGGCTCGCCGAAGCGGCGCAGCAGTTCGCGGCCATCGGCGGGGCTGGACCCGGAACGCGTCCAGGCCTTCGTCGTACCAGCGCGCGAGCACATGCTGCGCGCTGTCCTCGATCAGCGGGCACGTGGATCGCGATGTCGTGTTTCTGGCCGATGCGGTCGAGCCGGCCGATGCGCTGCTCGAGCAGATCCGGATCCAGCGGCAGGTCCCACAGGACCAGGCGATGGGCGAACTGGAAGTTGCGACCTTCCGAGCCGATCTCCGAGCACAGCAGCAGGCGCGCGCCGTCCGGCTGGGCGAAGAACGCGGCGTTGCGGTCGCGCTGCACGATGCCCAGGCCTTCGTGGAAACGCGCGACGCCGACGCCGCTACGCGTGCGCAGCGCTTCCTCGATGGCCAGTACCTTGGCCTGGCTGCGGCAGATCAGCAGGAACTTGTCCTGCGGATGCTTCTCCAGCAGGTCGATCAGCGCGGTCAGGCGCGGATCGTTGGTGTAATCCGGTTCGAGCGGTCCGGGCGGTTGCAGGCTGTCGGCGCGGAATTCGGCGAGCAGGGTCTGGCGACCTTCCTCGTCGAGCGTGTTGGCGTCGATCAGGATCAACTCGGGCACGCGGCGCGGGAAACCGCCGATGCCGGCGCGACGGTTGCGGAACATCACCCGTCCGGTACCGTGGCGGTCGATCAGCGCGCCGAGCAGATGACGCGCGCGTCGCCGGATCGTCGGCACCGGCGAGCAACTCGCGCAACTCTTCATCGTCGCCGAAACGGTTCTCGAGGATCGCACGCTCGGGCTTGCCCAGCGTGCGGCCCGCGATCAGCGCATCGGCGATGCGCGAAAGCGCCTCGTAATCGCCCGATTCGGCCAGGTAAACATCCAGATCGTGGTAGCGCTGCGGATCGAGCAGGCGCAGGCGCGCGAAATGACCGGCGCGGCCGAGCTGTTCGGGCGTGGCGGTCAGCAGGATCACGCCTGGCGTGGTCGCGGCCAGTTCCTCGACCAGCGCATAGCGCGGGCTAGCGTGCCTCGGGCGTCCATTCCAGGTGATGCGCTTCGTCGACGACCAGCAGGTCCCAGCGGGCGTCGCAGCAACTGCGCGGCGCGCCGGGGCGAGCTTTCCAGGAAGCTGAAGTCGGCGATGACGAGCTGTTCGTCCTCGAAGGGATTGCGCCCGTCGCCGGACTGCTCGATCGCCTCGCAACGCTCCTCGTCGTAGATCGCGAAGCCGAGGTTGAAACGGCGCAGCAGTTCGACGAACCACTGGTAGACCAGGGTTTCGGGCAAGAGGACGAGCACGCGCCCGGCGCGGCCGGCGGCAAGCTGGCGGGCGAGGATCATGCCGGCCTCGATGGTCTTGCCGAGGCCGACCTCGTCGGCGAGCAGCACGCGCGGCGGACGGCGCGAGGCGGCGATGCCGGCTACGCGCAGCTGATGCGGCACCAGGCCGATGCGCGCCGAAGCCAGGCCCCAGGCCGGCGAGCGGCGCGCGGCGGCGCGGCGCTGCAAGGCTTCCAGGCGCAGGTCGAAGCGGTCGGTGGGGTCGGTGCGGCCGCCGACCAGGCGGTCGTCGGCCTGCGAGACGCTCTGCTCGTCGTCGAGCTGGCCTTCTTCCAGTTCGCGGCCTTCGCCCCGATAGACGAAGAGCTCCTCGCGGACCTCGATCCTTTCGACCAGGAAGGCGATGCCCTTGCCTGCAACGCGCTGGCCGGCGCGGAATTCCGCGCGGACCAGGGGCGCGCTGTCGATCGCGTAGGGGCGAAGCACGCCCGCCTTGGCGAAGAGCACCTGCACACCGCGTCCTTCGACGCGCAGGATGGTGCCGAGACCGAGCTCAGGCTCGGCGGTGGAGATCCAACGTTGACCAGGAGAGTACATCGCGACCGCACAAACAACAGGGACCCGAATTATCCGCGCATGCGGCGCCCCTGCCTACCTTTTATGTTGCCCGTGTCTTCGGCAGCAGTTCGCGCAGGCGCGCATGGGGCGATGTGGCGAGCTGATCGGCCAGCGCGGCGAGGAAATGCGGTGGTGCCTTCGGGATGGCGCGCTCGAGGAAATCCGCGGCCTCGTCGATCCTTCCCTGCTGGGCCAGCACCGAGGCCCAGCTGCATTCGCCACGGTAATCGCCGGCTTCGGCCGACTGGCGGTACAGGGCGAAGGCCTTGTCGATGTCGCGCGGCGTTTCCCAGCCGTTCTCGTGGTATTGGCCGAGAAAATGCATGGCGCGGGCGTGACCCATGGCCGCCGCGCGCCCGAACCACTGGAAGGCCGCCGCGCGATCCCTGGTCACGCCACGACCGTTGGCCAGCTGATGGGCGTGGTTGTAGACGCCCCAGTCCATCCCGCGTTCGGCGGCGCGCCGGAACCATGTTGCGGCCAGGGCATGATCGACCGGGGCACCCCAGCCGTTCTCGTAACAGCGCCCGAGCATGTTCATCGCCATCGGCACATCCTGGTGCGCGGCATGCTGGAACCAGTACAGGGCTTCGACCGGATCGCGATCGCCGCCGATGCCGTCGAGCAGGGCCTGGCCGAATAAAGCCTGGGCCGTGCCGTTGCCGTCGCGCGCCGCGGTTTCAAGATAAGCGTGCGCGACCCGGACATCCGAGGCCAGCAGCGCTTCCAGTTCGCCGGTGTCGAAGGCGTCGCTCATGCGTCGGCCCAGCGGCGCAGGAGATTGTGATAAACGCCGGTCAGCTGGAGCAGGGCGCCCGGGTCGGCGCCGGTCTGGGTCAGCGTCTGTACCGAAACATCCAGATCGAACAGCAGGCGACGCTGGCCGTCGTCTCGGACCATGCTCTGGATCCAGAAGAACGAGGCGATGCGCGAGCCGCGGGTGACCGGCTCGACCTTGTGCAGGCTGCTGCCGGGGTAGAGCACCATGTCGCCGGCGGGCAGCTTCACCGAATGCGTGCCGTAGGTATCCTCGATCACCAGCTCACCACCGTCGTAGTCCTCGGGCGAGGCGAGGAACAACGTGGCCGCCAGATCGGTGCGGACGGCTTGCGGCGGCTGCGTGCGACGGTCGTAACGTACGGCGTTGTCGACGTGGAAACCGAAGGACTGACCGCCGCGATAGCAATTGAACAACGGCGGAAAGATCCGCTGCGGCAAGGCGCCGGCGAAGAAGGTGGGATGGCGGCCGAGCGCTTCGAGCACGATCGCGCCCAGTTCGATGGCGAGCGGATCGGCTTCGGGCAACTGAAGGTTGTCCTTGGCTTTTGCCGACTGGTGGCCGGCGGTGATCCTGCCATCGGCCCATCCGGCCTGCCCGAGCCGTTCACACAGGTAGGCGACCGTTTCGGCGGTCAGGACGTCTGGAATGTGCAGCAGCATAGATCGGCCCACGGCAAAACCCCGCCGGATGGCGGAGCTTGCATTCTCGCATCAGAAATGGAAGTTCGCCGAGAGCAGGGCCGAACGGCCCGGTGCGACCGTGGCGTAGTGGGTGGTGAAGATCTTGTCGAAATAGACCTTGTCGGTCAGGTTCTGCACGTTCAACTGCAGCATCAGGCTCTTGTTGACCTGCCACGACGCCATGGCGTCGAAGCGCGTGTAACCCGGCACGTACTTGGTGTTCTGCACGTTGCCATAGACCTTGCCCACATAGAACGCACCGATGCCAAAGGTGACGGCTGGCGTGATGGCGTACGAGGTCCAGATACTCGCGCTGTTCTTGGCGGTATTCGGGAACTGGTTGCCGTTATTGGCCGCATTGGCCGCCACGGGGCCGTTGTCGATGAGCTTCGGATTCAGGTGGGTATAGCCGCCGAAGACCATCCACTGCTCGGTAATATTGCCGGTGATGCCGATCTCGACACCTTCGACGCGCTTGGTGCCGGCCAGCACCGTCGTGTTCGCGTCCACGGCGACGCGGGCATTGGTGATCTCGGAACGGAACACGGCGCCGGTCAGGTTGAGGTTGTTGTCGAACAGGTCCCATTTGGTACCGAGCTCGATGTTCTTGCTCTTCTGCGGCGACAGGTCCTGGGTCTGCACGGTGATATTGGAATTATCGCCGGCGCCTTCGCCGTTGGCGACGCCGGATGGATTGGCCGACGTGCCGTAGGAAGCGTAGATGCTGCCGTTCGGCAGCGGCTTGAAGACCACGCCGGCCTGCCAGGTCCAGAAGGAGGAGTCGTTGCTCAGGTGCTGCGCATTGGCTGCCGCGGTCGGCACGAACACCCTGGTACGGTAATCGTCATAGCGGGTACCAAGATTGGCCAGCCACTGGTCGGTGAAGGTGATCGTGTCGAACGCATAGAACGAGTTGGTCGTGGTGCGGTTTTGCGTCGGCGTGTTGCGCGGCGCATAGCTGCCGAGCCAGGGATCGTCCGGTGTCGGATTCTCCAGCGAAGTGCAGATGAATTCGCTCAGGTACAACGGGCTGGACAGGCAGTTGCGACCGGTGCCGAGGCCCGGCGGCAAGGTGACGTTATAGCCATCGATGCGGCTCTTCTCGAGGCTGAATTCCAGGCCGGTGGCGAAGTTGTGCCTGATGGCGCCCGTGTTGAACTCGCCGCCGAGGTCGGTCTGGTTGACCGCCGTGCGCGTGTCGGCGATCCGGCTCTTGGCGGAACGATAAACCAGCCCCACCGGCACGTTGCCCGAACTGTCGTCGGGATTCGACCAGATGTAGTTGTTCGAGGTCTTGCCGTAGCGGGCGGTGTCGCGCAGGGTCATGCCGTTGTCGAAATCGTGTTCGAAGCGAACGGTGCCGATGTCGGCCTTGGTCTTGCGGAAGTCGCGATTGACCAGACCGTAGTAGTTATTGCGATCGACATGCGCCGGGCGACCGCTACCGGTCCCGGTGAAGGGGCCGGTGGTATACGGACCATCGATCGGGATACCACTGTCGGGCAGGTCGTAGGTATTGAGGTGGTAGTAATCGAGCGTGACGCGGGTGTCGGTCTTCATGCCGAAGGTGACCGACGGGGCGATGCCGAAGCGCTTGCCCCAGACCTCGTCGCGCCCCGGCGCATCATTCTTGTGGCCCATCACATTCAGGCGCGCGGCGATGTTGTCGTTGAGCATATAGTTCGCGTCGACGGTGCCGCGCTGGTAGTTGTCGGTGCCCAGGCCAATGCTTGCATTGGTGACGTTCTCGGCCTTCGGCGCCTTGGTCACGATATTGATGCTGCCGCCGGCCGAACCGCGGCCGGTGTAGACCGACGACGGACCCTTGATCACGTCGATCTGCTGGATATCGAAGGTCTCGCGGCTCTGCGTGCCGGTATCGCGGATGCCGTCGACGAAGATATCCGAGCCGGCATCGAAGCCGCGGATGATGGGCCGGTCGCCCACCGCGGTGCCGCCTTCGCCGGCGGCGAAGGTGATCCCGGGCACGGTGCGAAGCGCCTCGACCAGGGTCGTCGAGGCGGTGTCCTGGATGACGATCGAGGGCACCACGGTGACCGCGCGTGGCGTGTCGATCAGCGGCGCGGTGAACTTGGGCGAGGTCGCGTTGACCACGGTCGACTGCACCTTGACCCCTTCGAGGTTCGCCGCCTTCTGCCCGTTCGGGTCCTTGTCGCCCTGCTCGGGAACGTCGGCGGCCGAGGCGGAAGAGACGAGGGCGAAACCCAGCGCGCTGGCGAGCAATCGCCTGGGCGACGCCGCCGCGGAGGTCACGAACGGGTTGGACGACATGCGATGTTCCTTTCCTGTGGGTGCATTGCCGGCATGCCTGCCAGCCCTTTCCCGGGGAGGCGGCGCCGACTGTCTCGGGATTCCATGGCGACCGGAGAGCTGGCGATGGCGCGATGCCTTCGCGGGCTGGCACTGGCTTGCCCCTGGGCCCGGACCGGTCGCGGGCAACGGATGAAATTTATATTAAGTGAGAATGATTCGCAACAGTATTTTCGTTTTATGTTGCGAGGGGGCGGGCGCGGTGGGGCTCGCTTCGTTGGAGGGGGGCGCCGTGCCGATGCCTTCGTTGAGCGGGCCCGACGCCGTCACGCTCGTAAGCGGAGCGCTGCGCGCAGTGTTTTCACTGGGTCCCAGCCTTCGCTGGGATGACGATAGGTCCCCTCGTACCCAGAGGCGTCCAGCGGAGAGCGGGTTTGCTCTCCGTCGCGTGCCGGTAACGTAGGTACGGGCGAACGTCATCCCAGCGAAGGCTGGACTGCGCCTGCAGGAGCAGGCGCGAACGGCGTAGCCGGCCCCGAAGGGGTGAGCGCCATGGATGGCGCGAATCACCCAGTGAAGAAAAAGCGCGCAGCGCATCTAACTAAAAGCGCCACGGCGTCAGCGCGCTATAACGAAGGAATCGGCACGGCGTCAGCGCGCTATAACGAAGGAATCGGCACGGCGTCGGGCCCGCTCAACGAAGGAATCAGCACGGCGTAACCTCACCCTCCAACGAAGGAATCAAAAAGGCATCAGCGAACTTTCCAACAGCACAAAAAAAGGGCGCCGCAAGCGGCGCCCTTCGGCGTTACCCGGTAAGCCCAGGGCTTACCAGATCTTCACCTGCTTGTCGGCGCCGCGGACCATGGCGTCGCCCGGCTTGCACTGGAACGCCGTGGCGAAGGATTCCATGTTCGACGGGGCGCCGATCGCGCGCAGCGAGGCCGGTGCGTGCGGGTCGGTGTTGAGGCGCAGGATGGCCTGCTTCTCGCGCACGCGAGCCACGCCACACGCGCGCCCAGTTGAGGAAGAAGCGCTGGTCCGGCGTGTAACCGTCGATCTTCTGGTCAGCTTCGCCGCGGATTCTTCTTCAGCGCTTCCTGCAGCGCGTCATAGGCGACGTTCAGGCCGCCCAGGTCGGCGATGTTCTCGCCCAGGGTCAGCTTGCCGTTGACATGCAGGTCCGGCTTGTCCTTGATCGGCGTGTAGTCGTTGAACTGGTTGACCAGCTTGTCGGTGCGCGCGTCGAACTTGTGCGTGTCGGCCTTGCTCCACCAGTTCTTGTTGTTGCCGTCGCCGTCGAACTGGCTGCCTTCGTCGTCGAAGCCGTGGCTGGTCTCGTGGCCGATCACCGCGCCGATGCCGCCGTAGTTGATCGCGTCGTCGCCATTGGCGTCGAAGAACGGCGGCTGCAGGATCGCGGCCGGGAAGTTGATCGTGTTGTCGGTCGGGTTGTAATAGGCATTGACCGTCTGCGGGGTCATGCCCCAGTCCTTGCGATCGATCGGCTTGCCGATCTTGGCGATGTCGTACTGGTAGTTGAACTTCGCCGCGGCCTCGACGTTGCCGTAGTAGTTGTCCGGCTTGATCTCCAGGCCCGACCAGTCACGCCACTTGTCCGGGTAGCCGATCTTCGGCAGGAACATATTCCACTTGGCGATCGCCTTTTCCTTGGTCTCGGCGCTCATCCAGTCGAGGTTCTCGATGCGGGCCTTCAGCGCATTGCGCACGTTGTCGACCAGTTCGTTGGCGCGCTGCTTCGCTTCCGGGGTGAACACCTTGGCCACGTACAGCTGGCCGAGCGCTTCGCCCATGCCGTCGTTGACGGTGCCGAGCACGCGCTTCCAGCGCGACCTTCTGTTCCGGCTGGCCGCCGAGGGTCTTGCCGTAGAAGTCGAACTTGTTGTCCTGGAAGCTCTTCGCCAGGTACGGCGAGGCACCGTCGATCGCGTGGAAGCGCAGGTAGGCCTGCCAGGTGTCGATCGGCGTCGAGGCGAGCATCTTGTCGAACTGGGTGAAGAACTTCGGCTGCGACAGCGAGAAGCCCTTGTCGACGGTCACGCCCTGGGCGGCGAAGAACTTCTCCCAGTTGAAGTGCGGCGTGGCCTTGTCGGCCTGCGCCACGGTGACGAAGTGGTACTGGTTTTCCGGGGTGCGCAGCTCGACCGGGGCCAGCGAGGCGGCGGCGAGCTGGGTCTCGAACGTCATGACCTGGTCGGCCTGTTTCTTCGCATCGTCGGCGGACACGCCGGTCAGCTCGAGGGTCTTGGCGATGTAGTCCAGGTAGGCCTTGCGCAGGTCCGCGTTCTTCGGATCGGTGTAGTAATCCTTGGTCGGCAGGCCGAGCCCGTCCTGCTGGGCATAGCCGATCTGCGTCTTGGCGTCCTGGAAATCGGCGCCCGAGTTGAAGCCGAACACGTAGGGCTGGCCTTCGGCGAAGCTGGCATTGAGGAAAGCGACCAGGTCGGCCGGGGTCTTCAGCGCGGCGATCTTGTCCAGTTCGGGCTTCAGCGGATCGAAGCCGGCCTTTTCGACCGTGGCCTCGTCCATGCCCGAGCGGTACAGCCAGCCGATCTTCTGCTCGATCGAACCGGCAGTGGCGCTGTCGGCGCCCTTGTTGGTGCCCTCGACGATGTCGTGCTGGGTATTGAGGCTGTTCTCGGCCAACTGGTCGAACGCGCCCCAGCGCGTGCGGTCCTGCGGAATCGGGTTGGCGGCGACCCACTTGCTGTTGACGAAGCTGTCGAAGTCCGCGCAGGCATTCACGCCGGTGTCGATTTCGCTGACGTCGAACGAGGGCTTCTTCACGGCGGGCGCGGCGGCGATGGCTGCGGAGGCGGCCGGGGCGGGCGCGGTGCTGGCGGCGGCCGGCGCGGCGTTGTCGTCGGCATGCTTGCCGCATCCTGCGGCCGCAAAGGCCAGGCCTACCGCCAGTGCGAGCGGCTTCAGATACTGCTTGGTCATGGATGTCCCTCTGTCAGTGTCCACCCGGCGGGGCGAACGTGGTCGTGCCGGCGGTGTTTCCCGCCGTGCGGCTTGATGTCTCCGGCGAGGCTATGACGAAAGTCACGGTGCCCCCAGTGTCGAAGGTCAGGGGTGGTTCGCGGCCAGGGTTTCCAGCGCCGTGCGGTCCAGGCGCAGCACCGGGTAAGCACCGACGTGCTGGACCCGGTACCAGGGCGAGCGCTCGAAGAAGAAAAACAGCCGTGCCCGCTTGTCGGCGGCAAACTTCGGATCGGCCTTCAGGCGGGCCTCGAAGGCCTGGCGCAGGGCGGGGTCCTTGTCCAGCATCTGCCGGGCCAGGGCCTCCAGGACGCGAGGCTCCCCGTATTCCTTCGCCTCGAAGACCGCGTTGAAGTAGCCCCAGCGGAGCAGCGAATCGGGCGCTTCCGGCTCGAGCAGGTTGATCGCGACATTGGCCGCGCGCTGGTCCAGCGGCACGATCGCCGAGCCGGGCGGCAGCACGACCTCACGTATCGCCGCGCTTTGTCGGAACGACTGCAGCATCAGGTGGCTTTCGAACGGCTTCGATGCCCAGGAGGGATCGTCCAGCTGGTAGCCCTCGGCGCGGACCGTCACGGGCGCCGTGGTCCGGGTAAAGCGGATGCCGTGCGCGGTCAGCCGATCGATGGTGTCGGTCCATTGCGCGGGGACCACGTATGCCGCCGGTGGCTTGATGCTGATGTCCGGCAGCAGGCCGTTGCGGTTCTCGATCGTGTAGTCGCGCGGTGTCTTCGGGTCGTATTGCACCCAGGTATCGCCGGAGATGTCGCTCGGCGTCTGGGTGAAGGCCCAGCCCTTGAGCACGAAGGGCGTCCCGGCCGGATCGGGCCGGAAGCTCACCGCGACGCTCGCATTCGCGTCGTTCGCGCGCGCCACCGTGTGTGCGTCGGCCGCTTGCGAAGCCTCGATCAGCGAGGCCGGATGCGCACCGACATAGTCGAGCACGGCGCGGACCACGTCATAGGTGGCCCGCACGCGGACCTCGTAGGACTTCAGCATATGGGTTTCGATCAGCAGGCCGGCACGGTCCTGCAGTGCGGCATAACCGGTCGAGAAGCGCGGGCCGGAACCGAAATTCTCGATGCCCTTGCGCACGTCGCGGCCGTCGACGAACTCCAGGTAGGGCGCGGCGAGGTGGCCCATCTTTTCGTAGGCCGGAAAGATGCTGCCTTCGAAGGCCTGCTTCTGCCATGCGGCGATCGCCGGATCGAGCTTGTGCGGATCCTCCGCGTACCAGGTGAGGTCGTACTGGTAGTCCGCGCCGTCGGTGGTGTGGATGTCGACCAGCAGGTCGGGCAGCCAGGTATTCCACAGTTTCAGCCACGCGCGCATTTCCGGCGCGTCGGCCTTGACGTAGTCGCGGTTGAGGTTGAGGTATTGCGACTGGCCGCGAAAGCCCATGCTTTCCGGGCCGTTCTGGTTGATGCGGTTGTACGGCGTGCTGTTCTCATGGCCGTCGACGCTGAAGACCGGGATATAGACCAGCACGACATGGTCGACGAGATGGGTGAGCTTGCCGGTCACCGCGATATCGCGCAGCAGCATCAGGCCGGCGTCCTTGCCCTCGATCTCGCCGGGATGGATGCCCGCCTGCAGCAGCACCACTGGCTTGCCGGCCTTGCGCGCGGCTGCCGGCGAGAAATCGCCGTCCCGCGAAGCAACGACGACGACCATCGGCCGGCCTTCCGGCGTGGTGCCGAAGGTTTCAAGGTGCAGTGTGTCCGGCGCGGCCGCCGCCAGTCGCTTCAGGTACGCCACGGTATCGGCGTAACTCGGCGTGGTGCGGAAGTGGCTGGCTTCGGCGGGGGTGGTCCAGTTCTCGGTGGCGTGGGTAGTCATGGCGGCCAGGGCAAGGAGGGCGGGCAGCAGCAGTCGGCGCATCGATCGAATCCGGTGGAAAGGCGGGTCAGGACAGCTCGTTCGGCCGGTCGCTTTCCCTGCGCGGCATCGACGGGAGCGTATCAGGCGCGACCGCGCCGCCGGAAATGATGAAGGCCATGGCCTGGTCCATGGTCCAGTCGGTCGGGGTCAGTTCGTCCAGCGGCACCACTTCCAGGTAACCGCCGGTCGGATTCGGCGTGGTCGGGATATACACGGCCGCCATCTCGCGGCCCGTGCCGTCCTCGATCATCACCCGGGTGACGAAGCCGACCACCTTCATGCCGCGTCGCGGGAAATCCACCAGGACCACGCGTTGCACGCCGGAAGGCTTGTTCTGCAGCACCGACATCAGTTTCTTGGTGCCACCATAGATCGTCTGCACCAGCGGAATGCGCGCGAGCACGGTGTCGAACCAGGCAAGCAGGCGCGCGCCCAGGACACGGTTGGCCAGGAAGCCGATCGCGTAGAGCACGGCAAGGGTCAGCAGCATGGCCAGGATGTAGCTGAGCCAGGATTCGTTGACCGTGGCCGCGTTGGCCGGCGACAGCAGGTGGACCAGCAGGCCGACGAGCGGTGCGCCGATGCCGGCGAGCAGGTTGAGTACGAAACTGAAGACCAGCCAGGTCACCCACAGGGGGATAAAGGTCAGCAGGCCGGTGAGGAGATACCGTTTGACGCGCAGGGAAGCCATGGGTCGAGCCTTGGGGGGATCCCGGCCATTGTAGGGGGAGCGGGCGGGCTGTGATTTTTTCCGCGCCGGCGCGAATCATGGAAAGAGGACAGCGGGGGAGGGCGATGATCGATATCCACGGACAACGGCGTTTCGAAGCCCTGCTGCAGGAACACCGGAAGATCGTGTTCAAGGTGGCGCGCGTCTATGCACGCGGCGACGAGGACAGGAACGACCTCGCGCAGGAAATCGCCGCCCAGCTCTGGCGTTCATTTCCCGGCTACGACGAAACCCGGCGTTTCTCCACATGGATGTACCGCATCGCGCTGAACGTCGGCATCTCCCATGCGCGGCGCGAGATCGGCCGCATCGCCCGCTTCGAACCACTCGACGACGCGATCGCCGAACGCACCGAAGGCGCCGCCATCGACGAGCCGGACGAGCGCCTGCGCCAGATGTGGACGGTGATCGATGCGCTGGAGCCGCTCGATCGCGCGTTGATCCTGCTGTACCTCGAGGAGCGCAGCTATGCCGAGATCGCCGAGGTCATTGGCATCAGCGAGACCAACGTGGCGACCAAGCTCAGCCGGCTCAAGCAACGCCTGCGAAAAAACATGGACGCCGCAGCTCCCCCATCGACAACGAGGACATCCGCATGGAACTCGACGAACTGAAACTCGCCTGGCAGTCGCTGGATCGCCGGCTCGACCGGCAGGAAACCTTGCAACTGCGGGCTTATCGCGATGGCCAGGTCGACCGCCTGCTGGCCGACCTGCGTCCACTGAAGCGCGGACAGCTCATCCAGCTATTCACCGGCATCGCACTGACCCTGCTGTTCGCGCCATTCTGGGTGGTACACCTGCATACGCCCCACCTGTTCGTCATCGGCGTGCTGCTGCATGCCTACGCGCTGATGTTCATCGTGATGGCGGCGCGCACCCTGGTCGAGGTCAACCGGGTCGATCCGTCCGCACCCGTGCTGGCCATCCAGCGCCAGATCGCCGCCCTGCACACCTGGCGGCTGCGCGAATCCTGGTGGTTCGGCGCGGTCGGTTGCCTGATGTGGGTGCCGCTGACCCTATATGTCTTCACGCTCCTCGGCGCGGACGTCTACCTCGCGAGTCCGGGCGCGACCTTAAGCTTTGTCGTATCCGGACTGGTATGCCTCGCGATCTTCCTGGTACTCACCCTGCGCGTGCGCCGGCGCTCGACACGCTGGGCACGGTGGATGGACGACAGCGCCGCAGGCGCGAGTGTGCGAAGGGCGCGGGCACGCGTTGACGAGCTGGCCCGGTTTGACAGCGAACGGGCATAAAGGTGCCCGGCATATCGTGTCGAACTCGCGCATCGTCAGCTTGCTGATCGCGCCCACTTCATGGAGCGCAGTCAGGTCGTCATACAGCGAATCAATGATCTGGCTCACAGGGTGGGCTCCCACCATGAAGTCGGACGGGCCATGTGGGAGCCCACCCCGTGGGCGAGTCCCTTGAGGCCGTGATTTCCAAATCGCCCTCTTACCCGAACCGGAATTACAGACACGTCACCGGCCCCTCAGCGTCAAGCGTAATCCTGATACGACGATCAAGCTGGCTATCGTCGTCATTGATATCAAAGACATTCTTGAACGTGATCACCTTCCCGCACGCGATCGTCAGCTTCAGGTTGTCTTTGTCGACCCAGTCCATGGCGACCCCATCGCGGGCGTTCGTGCGAAAGACTTCTTCACCACCCACCTCACGATCGATAGCGGCCGCATAGACCCGATAAATATCGGCCGAGTCCTTCGTGACCAGCACCTTCAGCGACGAGTAGAAATCAATTTTCTGGGCAACCTCCTGGCCCACGATCGCCTCCGGTCGGGTACACCCCGCGACCGCGGTAAGCAGGACCATGAGCATGACGGGCCCCTCACACTTCATCCTCGCCCCCGGGCTGGAACGCATAGCGCTGCACGCAACACATCAGTCGCCCATGGGTAAGCAAGCCGTGCAGCGAATGCAGTGCCAGCAGATCCCCGGTATCCCGCGTGAGCGGGCTGTTGGTCAGCGTATCGATCAGGTTCAGGGCATCCATCAGGCACGCATCGACGGCCCGATCGATGTCGCTGGTGTCAGCGTTGATGGGACAGTGGCCGCACTGGCAGCCGAGGCGTGACGGGTCCCGATTCCCGACGCGGCGCAAAGCCTGCGCGATGGGTGGTTCGCTGTTCGCCGGACGGGCAGGGGAGGGATCGATCGGAGGCATGACGGTTTCCTGTGGTGGACCGCCAGCCCGCGTCGGTGCGGGTGGCGGGCGTGCCAGGCTGGAAACCGCTTGTTCTTCACCGAAAAACCCGGCAAGGCCGAAGCCTTCCCGACACGCCCGCCGAAAAGATTATGGCAGCGGGGCGCCACAGCGCAAAAAAAAAGCGCTGTGACGCCTTTTGCACCGGTGAAGAACCAAGCGGGCTTCCAGACCCGGTCACCGTTTTTCGCGGCGACCCCGAAAGAATGCGTCGACAAACCACATAACGAAATAGGAATCGCCCTACTTCTCCATAAGGCTTGCAGGTTCAGACGGCAACGGTAATGCCGGGAGCATGCTTATGCCGCGCGGGCTGGACCACGATCTCGACATGCTGGTCCAACGACACCAGCGCCTGCATCAGCCGCTCCAGCGAAATGTTCTGGAGCTTGTAACGGCGTACCTGCGACACCTTCGGCTGGGTCATGCCGGTAATCGTCGCCGTCTCGGTCTGGCTCAATCCGCGCTGGTCGATCAGCTTGTTAAGCTTGAGCGCGAGTGCAGCCTTCGCGGACAGTTCTTCGGCGTCGTCAAAACCGAGATCCAGCAGCACATTGTCGGTGCCTCGGGAAGGGTCAATACGAGTCATCTCGTTCTCCCGCTCGCCCCGTAGCAGGCGAGCAATGCTTTCAGCCGCTTCTCGATCAGATCCACGTCCGGCTGCGGTGTGGCAATCCAGGAGCATGCGTTTTTGCCTCATAAATATATACGTTCGGATATAGATGGCAAGCTCCGAATGGGCATATCGACGACGGATGCCATGCTTGCCGACATACGTCGCGCTCGCTGCCTTGAGCGCACGGCTCCAGCCGTTGTACTACCTGCCCGTGGTCGCTGGAGTCATCCTGAAACAAAAAAAGGCGCCAGGAAAATCCTGGCGCCTTGTACGTCAACAGGGTGGGCCCTGCTTTAGTAGAAACCTTTCTGCACCTGGACCCAGAGGCGGGTCTTGGTGTCGGCGCTGCCCAGCAGGACCGGGGTGTTGCCGATCGGCTTGGAGGCGCTGGCGTTGAAGACCCAGTTGTCCGAGGCTGCCCAGTGCAGGCCGAGGCCGGCGCTGCTGACGCGGCCGCTGTTGACGCCTTCGACGAACGGATTCTTGTAGACCTGCACGTGGCCGGTGTCGGCGAACAGCGCGACCTGCCAGCGGCCCCATACGCCCGGGATGGAGAAGTCGTGGCGGAACTCGGCCGTGAACAGGTCGCCCTGGCTGCCGGCCAGCGCGCCGACGTCGTAACCGCGCACCGTGTTCGGGCCGCCGAGGTAGAACTGCTCGGAGGTATCGAGGTTCTTGTTCGCCCACTGTGCCGTATAGCCGAAGTACAGCGCGTTATCGTCGTTCAGCTGCTGCAGGCGCGACACCGAGCCGGTGAACTTGGTGTACGTGCCCGCGGTGCGCGCGGTCAGTGCGTCGATGAATTCGGCGAGGAAGTCGGTGTAGGTGATCTTGCCGTGCGACGCACTGATATTGAAGTTGGTGACGCCAGAGGCATCGCGCTGGTCGCCGGCCAGGGTCGCTACCCAGACATTGGCGTGGCGATTGGTGTCGATAAAGGCGGCTTCGACATCGTCGTCCAGCAGCTTGCGATCGAACTCGATCTGGCCATACAGGTTGAACGCGGTATTGCGGACGAACGGCTGCGACAGGGTCAGGCTGCCGACCAGGGCCGAACCGTGCGCATCGAGCGGCTCCAGGCCGTTTTCCAGGTGATAGTGCAGGGTCGAGACCGCGGCACGCAGGGTCGTGCCCTGGCCGTTCAGCAGGTAGCGATAGCCGCCCTGGAAGTAGTTCATGCCGCCGCCCGAGCTCAGCGCGCTGAAGTCGAGCAGGTCGCCCTGGTGGAGCAGGCCGTTGATGTCGAAATTGCCGCCGAGGCGGGTGCGACCCGTGTAACGGTTGCCGAAATCGTCCAGCCCGACCGTGCCGGTATAACGCGGCGCCGAATTGACGTTGACCAGCAGGTCGGAGGTGCCCGGCTCGTCGCCCGGACGTACCACCGAACCGGTCAGCGCACCGGGGATGTCCGAGAGCAGCAGCAGGCTGCGTTCCAGGCCGTATTCACTGACCGGGGCGCCGGACTTCAGCGGCGCCAGGGTCGCATTGAGCGGACCGTTGGACACGGCGCTGTCGTTCTGCAGTACGACCTTGCCGTAGCGCGCCTCGACCACGGCGATCCGCACCGCGCCTTCGCGCAGCGTCTGCGCGGGCACGTAGGCACGGGTCAGCGGGTAGCCCGCATGCTGATAGGCCTGGCTGATCCGGTCGGCCAGCCCGTCCAGGTCGTTCAGGGTCAGCTGCTTGCCTTCGCTACCGGCGACCAGCGCATGCAACTGCTCGGTGGGCAGCAAGGTATTGCCGGTGATCTGGATCGACTGGACCAGGAACGGATGGTTGTCGGTTGCCCGATCCTGCTTCGGGCGCTCGATCTTCAGGCCAAGGTCCGACGAGGTCGGCGTGGCCGGCGCCTGCGGCACCTGCTGCAGCAACTGGCCACTGGTCGGCGGCGGCGCGCCGCGGCTCTGCGCATGCGCTGTGCCGAACAGGCCCAGCGAGAGCATCGTGCAGAGCAGGGTAAGGCGCGGGGCGTGATGGGACTTCGGGTTCATGGTCTGGTTTCGAATACTGGATAAGGGCAAGGGATGCTTGGCGAAGGAGGTCATAGGTGCGGGCCTCATGGCATCTCGTTCGCGGGCATCTGCACGCCGCCGTCGACGACGCTGAGCGCGAGCCCGGACTTGAAGTCAGTGCGCGCGCGGTTACGCTCGAGCGGGCGATGCTGTTTCTTCTGGTTGCCGGTGAACGAGCCGACCGTGCCCGGGTCGGCCACGCCGTACGGCGTGTCGATTGCCGAGGGACCGACCACGCCTTGCAGCTGCGCGATCGTGTCGTTGCCGACGCCGAAGGACGACGCCTGCCCGCCCATGATGTCCGCCGTGGTGGTCGTGGTCGGATCGGCGATGACGTAGTTGCCCGCGTCGGCGCCGTTGCCCTGGATACCGGTGACGGTGACCGTCTTGCCGTTGCCGACCGCGCTGTCGGAGAAGTTCGCAGCCTGGTTGGTGAAACTAAGCTGGTCGCCGGCGAGCACGCCGTCGCTGCCGAGCGTCACCTGGTCCGTGGTATTGCCATCGAAGTACTTGTCGGTGCCGGTGGCGTTGACCGTGACCGGACGCGGCGTGACGTTGGCGGTGAGGCCGACCGGCTGGACCAGGATGTAGTTGCCCACATCGCCGCCGGCGATCGTCATCGCCGTCGTCACCGATTTGTCGTTGCCGACGTTCTTGGTGTCGAACAGGCCGGTCGCCGTATTGCCGAGGGTCACATCGTCGTTGCCGAACAGGCCGGAGAGCATCGAACCGGACAGTGTATCGATCTTCGTGCCGTCGTAGGCGCGGTCGGTCGCGGTCGTGCCGATCACCGCCAGCATCGCCGGAGTGATGGACAACCAGTCGGTGCCGCCGGCCAGCGTGTAATTGCCGGCCAGGGCCGCGCCATTGCCGCTCAGGCCGAAGCCGTTGAGGCCACCATTGGCAAAGCCCTTCTGCGAACCGACGTTCTTGTCGGAAACGGCGCCCGTGCCAGTCAGCGTCAGCGTTTCACCGTTCACGCCGGTGAGCACGCCGTTGTTGCCGAACAGGCTGGCCGCCGCGCCGGCCGTGCCGTCGTAGGTGCGGGTCCCGGTGAGGTCGAGGATCGCCGGCGTGATAGTGCCGCTGGTCGATGCCGTGGTGTTGAAGGCGTAGTTGCCCGCATCGGCGCCGCTGTCGGTGATCCCGTTGGCCGTAATCGCGATACCGGTGCCCGCGTTCGGGCCGGCGTAATTCGCCGAGCCCGGCGTGAAGCTGACCTGGTCGCCGACGATCACGCCATTGCCGTTCAAAGTCACACCGGCGTTGGTATTGCCGTCGTACGTCTTGTCGCTGCCGGTGGCGCCGACGGTGATCGTCTTCGGTGTGACCGTCACCGAATCAACGCCGCCGACCAGCGTGTAGTTGCCGGCCAGTCCGCCATTGCCGCCGTCGCCGAGAGCCAGCGAGCCAAAGCCGGCGAAGGGCTTGCCGTTGCCGACGTTCTTGTTGTTCAGCACGCCGCTGCCGGCCAGGTTCACGGTCTCGCCGTTGATACCGGTGAGTACGCCGTTAGCGCCAAACAGTGCGGCATCGGCACCGGTACCGCCGTCGTAGACGCGTGTGCCGCTCAGGTCGAGGACGACTGGCGTGATACTGGCGGAAGTCGCTGCGGTGTTGTTGAAGCTGTAATTGAGCGCGTCGGCACCGGTCGCGGCGATACCGCTGACGTTGATGCCGATGCCGTTACCGGCATTCACGCCGGCGAAGTTCGCCGTACCGGTGAAGCCGATATCGTCGCCGCCCACCACGCCGTTGTTGGTGTAATGCACCGTTGCCGCCGTGGTGGCGTCATAGGTCTTGTCGTCGCCGGTCGCACCGACGGTGATCGCCTTGGGAGTAATCGTCAGCGAGTCACCACCCCCGACCAGCGTGTAATTGCCGGCCAGGCCGCCGTTGCCGCCATCGGCAAGGGCCAGCGTGCCCAGTCCGGCGAAGGCCACGTTGTTGCCGACATTCTTGCTGCCCGCCACGCCGCTGCCGGAGAGGTTCAGGGTCTGGCCGCCAATGCCTGCCAGGACCCCGTTGTTGCCGAACAAGAGGGCATCGGCGCTCGTGCCGCCGTCATAGACACGGGTGCCAGTCAGGTTCAGCAGGACCGGTGTGATATTGGCGGTCGTGGTAGTCGTCGCACTGATAAGGTAGTTGCCGGCATCGGTACCGCTCTTGGTGATGCCGTTGACCGTCACCGTCTTGTGGTTGCCGGCATTGGCATCGTCGAAGGCCGCCGAACCGAAGGCGACGTTGACCATGTCGCCGCCGAGGATGCCGGAGTGGTTCAACGTGGTGAGACTGGTGGCGTCCGAGTTGGTGTCGTAGATCTTGTCGAACGTGGTCGCGCCGACGGTGATCATCAGCGGCGTGACATCCGCGGCCAGGCCGGTCGGCTGGGTGAAGGCGTAGTTCCCCATATCGCCGCCGCTGATCGTCATGGCCGTGGTGACGGCCTTGGCGTTGGCGACATTCTTGTCGGCGAACGTGCCCGTGGCGTCATTGCCCAGCACCACGTCGTCGTTAGCGACCAGGCCGGAGAGGGCCGCGCCGATCAGTGCGATGTTGGCGGTGCCGTCATAGGCGCGGCCGTTGACGGTGGTGGTGGCGGTCAGGGCCTTCTGGGTGATCGTCAGCGTGTCGCTACCACCGAGCAGGGTGTAATTATTCGCCAGACCGCCATTGCCGCCGTCGGCAAGTGCGAGCGTGCCCAGGCCGGCGAACAGCGCGCTGGTGACGACATTCTTGCTGGCCGCCACGCCACTGCCGGAGAGGTTCAACGTCTGGCCGCCAATGCCGGCCAGCACGCCGCTGCTGCCGAACAGGCTGGCGTCGGCACCGGTGCTGCCGTCATAGACGCGCGTGCCACTCAGGTCGAGTACGACGCGCGTAATGTCGGCGTTCGTCTGGGCCGTGGTGTTGATGGTGTAGTTACCGGCATCGGTGCCGCTCTTGGTGATGCCGTTGACCGTCACCGTCTTGCCGTTGGCGGCATTGGCGTCGTCGAAGGCCGCCGAACCGAAGGCGAAGTTCACCACGTCGCTGCCCAGTAGGCCGTTGCTGGTCAACGAATTGATGGTCACGTTCGTCGTGGTGTCGTACACCTTGTTCTGCGCGCTGGCAACGACGTTGATCATCAGCGGCGTGACATCCGCGGTCAGACCGGTCGGCTGGGTGAAGGCGTAGTTCCCCATATCGCCGCCGCTGATCGTCATGGCCGTGGTGACGGCCTTGGCGTTGGCGACATTCTTGTCGGCGAACGTGCCCGTGGCGTCATTGCCCAGCACCACGTCGTCGTTAGCGACCAGGCCGGAGAGGGTCGCGCCGATCAGTGCGATGTTGGCGGTGCCGTCATAGGTGCGGCCGTCGACGGTAGTGGTGGCGGTCAGGGCCTTCTGGGTGATCGTCAGCGTGTCGCTACCACCGAGCAGGGTGTAATTATTCGCCAGACCGCCATTGCCGCCGTCGGCAAGTGCGAGCGTGCCCAGGCCGGCGAACAGCGCGCTGGTGACGACATTCTTGCTGGCCGCCACGCCACTGCCGGAGAGGTTCAACGTCTGGCCGCCAATGCCGGCCAGCACGCCGCTGCTGCCGAACAGGCTGGCGTCGGCACCGGTGCTGCCGTCATAGACGCGCGTGCCACTCAGGTCGAGTACGACGCGCGTAATGTCGGCGTTCGTCTGGGCCGTGGTGTTGATGGTGTAGTTACCGGCATCGGTGCCGCTCTTGGTGATGCCGTTGACCGTCACCGTCTTGCCGTTGGCGGCATTGGCGTCGTCGAAGGCCGCCGAACCGAAGGCGAAGTTCACCACGTCGCTGCCCAGTAGGCCGTTGCTGGTCAACGAATTGATGGTCACGTTCGTCGTGGTGTCGTACACCTTGTTCTGCGCGCTGGCAACGACGTTGATCATCAGCGGCGTGACATCCGCGGTCAGGCCGGTCGGCTGGGTGAAGGCGTAGTTCCCCATATCGCCGCCGCTGATCGTCATGGCCGTGGTGACGGCCTTGGCGTTGGCGACATTCTTGTCGGCGAACGTGCCCGTGGCGTCATTGCCCAGCACCACGTCGTCGTTAGCGACCAGGCCGGAGAGGGTCGCGCCGATCAGTGCGATGTTGGCGGTGCCGTCATAGGCGCGGCCGTTGACGGCAGTGGTGGCGGTCAGGGCCTTCTGGGTGATCGTCAGCCAGTCCGTGCCACCGACGAGCGTGTAGTTGCCGGCCAGGGCCGCGCCGTTGCCGCTAAGGCCGAAGCCGTCAAGGCCGCCATTGGCAAAACCTTTCTGCAAGCCGACGTTCTTGTCGGACACGATACCCGTACCGGTCAACGTCAGAGTCTCGCCGTTCACACCGGTAAGCACGCCATTGTTGCCGAACAGACCGGCAGTGGCACCGGCCGTGCCATTGTAAATGCGGGTGCCGGTCAGATTCAGTATGACCTTGTTGATATCGGCCGTAGCCTGGGCCGTGGTGCTGGCCAGGTCGTAGTTGACTGCGTCGCTGCCACCCACGGTGATGCCATCCACGGTCACGGTCTTGCCGACACCCACGTCTTTGTCGCCGAATGTTGCCGAAGTGCTGTTGAACGTGAGGTTGTCGCCGGCAACACCACCTTTCAGAGTGACGATATCGTTGATGTTGCCGTCGTAGGTCTTGTCCGTGCCGGTCGCGATGACGGTCAGTGAAGCCTTGCCGATATCGGCCGTCGACGTGCTGTTGGTGAAGGTGTAGTTGGTGGCGTCGTCGCCAGTAATGCCTAGGTTGCCGGTGACGGTCTTGCCAGCGCCGGCATTCTTGTTGTCGAAGCTGCCCACGGTCCCGTTGGTCAGGGTGACCTTGTCGCCCGCGATCAGACCCTGGTTGCCAGCCGCGCTCTGCAGCAGGGCGTTCTCCAGTGCTGCAACGGTAGAGCCGTCGTAAGTCTTGTTGTCAGCGTCGAAGCTCGCGGTCAAGGCCCTGGGGGTGACCGTGTAGGTATCGGTGCCGCCGACCAGGGTGTAGTTGCTGGCCAGGCCCGTGTTATCGCCCAGCACCAGGGAACCGCCGTCCATCCAGCTATAGTTGCCGACATTCTTGGAGGTCAGCGTGAAGTTGCCGGTCAGCGACAGCGTCTCGCCGTTTTGGCCTTGCACGGTGCCGCCGTTGAAGGTGGCCGCGCCCGCCGTGGGCGTGCCGTCATAGATCCGCGTGCCGGATAGATTGATGACGCGCGGAAGGATATTCGCGGTGGTCGACGTCGTAACGTTGTCGAGGATGTAATTGCCGGCATCCGCGCCGCTGGCGGTGATGCCCGTGACGTTCACGATCTTGCCGTTGGCGACGTTCGTGTCGACGAAGTTGGCTGCCGTACTGCTGAAGTTGACGGTGTCGCCGGCGACAGACGTCGTCGCCGGCCAGGTCCACATCGTCGTGGGTCAGGCCGTCGTACTGCTTGTCCGTGCCGGTCGCCGTGACGCTGATGTGCAACTGGTCGATATTGGCGGTGGCGGTGCCCTGGGTGAAGATGTAGTTGCCGGCGTCGTCCCCGGCGATCGACATATTGCCGGTGACGGTCTTTGCCGGTGCCGGCGTTCTTGTTGTTGAAGAGTGCCTGCCGTGGGATGTTGATCAGGCTGACGTCGTCGCCGGCGACCAGGCCGGCGATTGCCGGTGGTGGTTTCCAGCGCCGCGCCCAGAAGCATGGCGTTGGTGTCGCCGTCGTAGGTCTTGTCTTCGGCGGTGAAGAGGTCGCGGTCAGGGCGCGAGGCGTGATCGTTACCCAGTCGGTGCCGCCTACGAGGGTGTAGTTGCTGCCCAGGCCGCCGTTGGTGCCGTTGCGCCAGCGCGAGCTGCCGAGGCTGTGAACGCCCATTCGTTGCCGACATTCCTGCTGACCAGGGTGCCACTGCCGCGTAGCCCACCGTTTCGCCGTTCACGCCACGCCACCCGACCGAACAGCGCTGCCGGCACCGGTCGTGGTGCCGTCATAGACGCGGCGTGCCGGTAAGGTCGATGATCCCTTGGGCTGGATGATGCCGTTGCTGCCCGCGCCGGTGGTCGGCAGGATGTAGTTGGCGAGGTTGGTGCCGCGCGTTGGCGAGGAAGTCCGAGGTCACCAGGGTCGATGCCACACCCAGGCCGTTGCCGACGTCCTTGGTCACGTAGTTGGCGGTCGCCGACTGCGGGACCTGGTCGCCCTGGCCGGTACCGACGAAGCCGTCCAGCTCATAATCGCCGCCGGTCAGCGTCGCCGACTTGGTGCCGTCGTAGACCTTGGTCGGGCTGCCGGTGATCATCGCGGTCAGCGCGCGCGGCTTGATGTTGATCGTGCTGCTCAGGCCGGCTGGCTCAACGGTAGTTGCCGGCGCTGCCTGCCGTTGAGCGAGAAGCCGCCGAACAGCACCGAGAGGTTGTTGCCGGCATTGCGGTGCTGAACTGGCATCGGATCGCGCCGTGAGCGTCGAAGCCGACCGGCATCGGCGCCGAAGAGGCCGTTCAACGCCGCGGTGCCAGCGATGGTCAGCGATCGCTGTGTTGCCGTCATAGATCTTGTCGGTCGATGTGATGCCCGAGAGCGTCAGCGACGCCTGGCGTGATATTGGCGAGCAGGCCGCCGGTTGCAGCAGGTGTAGTTGGCCGCCTCGCTGCCGGTGATCTGAAAGCACCGTGGCGTAACCGCGAGGCCATTGCCAACGTTCGCTGGCTGAAGATGGCCGGACGTTCGGTCAGGTTCAGCGTCACGTCGGGCAGTCCGCGTCGACCAGGCCGGCAGGCCCGCGCCGCCGACGTTGAGCGCATCGGCAGGTCGGTCGTGTTGTAGATCTTGTTGGTGGCGAACTACGCCGGTGACGAACAGCGGCGCCTGCTTGATCGTCCCGGGGCCCTCGGCCGCGGTCGGCACGGTGTAGTTGGACAGCGTGGTGCCCGGCGTGAACGTAGTTGCCCGGCGTCAGCGTCGCCGTGATGTTCCGGCTGCCGGCATCGTGCTGGCGTAAGGCGTAACTCGCGAGGCACTCGGCGTTGATCGTGCCGTTCTCGCCGGGCACCCAGCCCGTGATGTTGAAATTGCCCGAGGCAGTGCGACATCGGTGCTGCCGTTGTAGATCTTGGTCGGGTTGCCGATGATCGACACCGTCAGCGCGTGCCGGCGTGATATTGCCGATGCCGAGCTGCGGGGCATTGATCTGGTAGTTGTCGAGGTTGGTGCCGCCATTGGAGTCAGGTCGCTGGTCGCCGAACATGGCCGACAGGGCGAGTTGCGTTCCGACGTCCTTCTGGCCGAAGTCTGCCGGTGATGGTGGCGAAATGACCGCCGCCTGTCGCCGTTCGACCCAGCCGCTGAAGCGTGAAGTTGGTCGGCTGCAGGGTGATGTCAGCAGGCCGTCGTAGATCTTGCTGGCATTGACGATGCCGGCAGTGATGACGAAGCCGCCCGTCAGCGGTGCCGGGGTGATCGTGCCCGAGCCGGTGTACGGGCTCGGGCATGATGTAGTTGGAAAGAGTCGTGCCGCTGCCAGCGACGAAAGTCGGCGATTGGTAATGCGCCCGATGACTCCCGCCGCGCGCGCCCGGCATGAAATCGTTGTAGGTGCCCGGTGCCGTGCCATTCCTGTTGACGGTAATGCTCTGGCCCGGCAACAGGCCGACCAGTTGAAGTTGGACCCCGTCAGGTGGCGCGTCCGTGTTGCCGTCGAAGACCTTGGTCGGGTTGTTGACGATCTGCCCGGTCAGCTGGCAACGGATTGATCGTGCCCAGGCCGAGTCGACGGGCGTCGCGAAGGTGTAGTTGGACATCGACGTGCCGCTGTTCGGCGCAAAATCCGAGGCTGCAGCGTGGCGGTGACGTTGATGTTGGTGCCGGCATTGGCCGTGGCATAGGTGGCCGAGCTCTGCGCGACCGTGCCGCCCTGGCCGCCGATAAAGCCGCCGATATTGAAAGTTGCCGCTGCCAGCGTCACGGCGGTGGTGCCGTCGTAGGTCTTGGTCGGGTTGCCCATCATGGTGATGGTCAGCAGGGCGGGGGTGATATTGGCGAACAGGCTCGGCTGGGCCAGCATGTAGTTGCCCTGTGCGGTGCCGCCCAGGGTGAAGCCCATCGTCGTCACGGCAAGATTGTTGCCGACGTCGGTCTGCCCGAACTTGGCTGACGCGCCCGCCGTCGAAGGCGTGACATCGTCCGTGCCGACGATACCGTCCAGTAGCGGCATGCCGGTGTTGAGCGTCGCCGAGCAGGGTGTTGTCGTAGGTCTTGCCGTTGGCGCTGACCTGGTCGATGGTCAGCGGCCTTGGGCGTGATGTTCGCGGTCAGGCCGGTCGGTGCCACCACCGTGTAGTTGCTCGCCTTGTTGCCGGTCAGCGCGAAACCGGTGACGGAGACGCCGAGGCCGTTGCCGACATTGGCCTGCGCGAACGTGCCGGTGATGCCGCTGGTATCCAGCGTGCACATCGTTCGATGTCCGGCTGGATCACGCCGAACAGGTTCGCGCCGCTGGTATCGATCGTGTCGCCGGTGCCTGCCGTCGTAGATCTTGTTGATGGCGAGCAGTGCCGCTGATCAGCAGCGGAGGCCTGGCTGATCGTGCCCATGCCGGTGGCGGCGGTGGGCAGCATGTAGTTGGCGAGGTTGGTGCCCGCGTTGGCGACGAAGTTGGTCACCGAGAACGTCGCGTTCAGCGCCTCGCTGCCGGCATCGGAACCGGCGTAGGCGATCGAGCTGGGCTGCTTGACCGTCGCGCCCTGGCCGCCGACGAAGCCGTCGATCTCGTAGTTGCACGAGCCGAGCGTCGCGGTGGTGGTGCCGTCGTAGACCTTGGTCGGGTTGCCGATGATCTGCGCGGTCAGCTGTGCCGGTGTGATCTGGCCGACCGCGCCGGTGACCGGGCCGGTGCCGAGCGTGTAACCGAACACCGGGATCGCCGTTGTTCGTGATGCTGAAGTTGCCGATCGCGCCCGGCGAGGTGACCGCGATGCCGCTGAGCCGACATTGACCGAGGCATAGCTGCCGCCGGTTGCCGTGGCGATCGTGTCGCCGTTGACCAGGCCATTAGCTGTTGAAGTTCGCGCCGGTGAAGCTGGCCGCGTTGGTGCTGTCGTAGACCTTGCCGACCGTGCCCGTCAGGCCGGTGACGTTCAGCGTCGGGGCGAGGGCGTAGATCAGGCCATTGCCGGTGCCGAGCAGGGTCGAGCCGAGCGTTGCGTTGTACTGGATGTAGTTCGAGGTCAGGCCGCCGAGGGTGTTGGTCAGAGGACTGGCGGTGTACGCCAGCCATTTCGCGCCCAGGGCGTTCGCGCCGGCGTTGTTGACGAACTTGCTGGCGTTGACCGTCGCGCCGGTGCCGGCGGAAATGCCGCCGGCATTGCCGATTGTCAATGTGCCGCCGGTCGCGTTCATATTCACGCCGCCGGTGCCATTGATCTTGGCGTTGACGCTGATGTCATGGAACGAGTCGAACGTCAGCGTGCTGGCCGCATTGGTCCACGTGATATCGGCGCCGGCCAGGAGGGTGATGTCGCCCAGGCCACCGGTGGTTACCGTGCCCAGGCCAGTACTTGTCGTGCTGGTGGTGTGCTCGGTGACACTGGTGCCGCCCTGAAGCGTGGTCGCAATCGTTGTCGCGGTCGGTTGGTCGATGGTCAGGTTATCCGGGTCGATCAGCCAGGTACCTGCCTTGCCCGATGCCGCGGATGCGGTGATCCTGGCGTCGCCCGCCAGTGCAAAATGCGCGGCCGAGGTTTCGATCTGGCCACCGTTTCCGCCGTTGGGCGCGCTGGCGTCGAGTGTGCCGCCGACGTTGACGGTGCCCGCTTCCATGCCGCCGAGCAGGGTGATCACGCCGTCGTGGTCCTGGACGCTGCGCGCCTGGACCGTGCCGGTGTTGTTGACCGCGCTGGCCAGCAGGGAATCCCTCGCGCCGGCGGTCATCAGGACCTGGCCGCCGTCGGCGACGATCAGCTGGCGGTTTTCGGCCAGGTTGTTCAGGGTGCTTTCGTTGACTTCCAGGTGCAGCAGGTGGTTGTCGCTGAAGGTCAGGGTGACCGCGCTGCCACCGCCGAGGGCGACCGTGCCGAGCTGCGCGCGGATCACGCCCTGGTTGGAGACCTGGTTGCCGATCAGGGCCACATACCCGCCATTGGCGGCGGTGATGCTGCCCTGGTTGGTCACCTTGCCCTTGCCGTTACCGCTGAAGCGCACGCTGTCGCTGCCGAGCGTGCTGGCGTCCAGGTCCAGGGTCGAGGCGACGATGCCACCGACGTTGACCTGCGCGTTCTGGCCGAACAACACCCCGTTGGGGTTGATCAGCCAGACCTGGCCGTTGGCATTGAGGTGGCCGAAGATTTCGCTGGAGGTGTTGCCGAGGATGCGGTTGACCGCGATCGAGCTGGCACCTGGCTGCAGAAAATTGACGGTCTGGTCGGCGCCGACGTCAAAACTTTGCCAGTTCAGCGAGAGCAGCCGGCTGTTCTGCTGGATCGTGGTGGTGTTGCCCGATTGCGAGATCTGGCCCGAGCCGGCGACGACCTGGCCGCCGGTGGGCGTGTTGCCCGCGTGGGCGAGGCCGGTCATCCCCAGCGAGGCGGACAGCAGCGAGAACATCATCATGCGGTGGCCGACGACGGCGCTGCGCGAGGCGCCTGAGCGCTTGCACGATGCCAGTTCCGATGCCGCGACCCATTGCGAGAGAGAGCGGTTCCAGCACAGCCGATAGATGCGATTCATGGCTAAACACGTCCTATAGATATTGAATTCGATTGTCCGCGCGCTTTCGCGCGACGTTAAATGTCGTGACCTGAGTTAATGGGTTCGCCACCTTGCGAGTGACGTTTCACGCGCGCGGAAGCGCCGGTATTTTGACGGGGCGCCGTACGCGCCTCCCGGACACGCGACATGCGCGTGTTTTTTCATAAATAACCAGCGGTTATCCGGCACTCAAATCGCGTCGCAACGCGATCTCTGTGAAGCTCCCGTCGACCATTGCCTGTTGTGCTCGCCCTGTAAGGCTTCCAACCCTCAAGTCGCTACAGCCCTGCTTATAGCGTGCCAAAATGATACCCACATCCCAGTACAGATGCGATTTTTTTAAAGAAGTTTCATCTCTGCGAAGTTGGCCCGATCAATGCTTAGCTCCCTTTCCGGTCGAATTTTGCATGGCTAGATCCATGGTTGCCAAGGCGTCAGGGAACCGCCGCCGAGGTTGGCGTTCATGAAAACGACGTAACGCACGGGCGTAGAAAGGCTTTGATTTTCGCCTTTCCATATTCATTTCCTTTTATTTCGTTTTATTGCATATCATTTAATTGCCAATCATTGCTTTCGGTAATGGGGATTCGGCAATTCGTGGAAATATGCGGTTATGGAAAACCTCTGATCGAGTGGCTCCTTAATCCACCCCGGCAGGGCTCCCGATCGGCTCAGCAGCGCCTCCGGGTCGCCTGGAATACCCGAGCCAGGCCCATGGCGGTGCGTCGCTATTTCTTCTATGTTGGTCTATTCCACCGGCAAAGGTCGCTGCATGTCCGCATCCCACGAGCACCCGGATCACCTCCGGCGCAGCCTTTCCAACCGACACCTGCAGCTGATCGCCATCGGCGGCGCCATCGGCACCGGCCTGTTCATGGGCTCGGGCAAGACCATCAGCCTGGCCGGTCCGTCGATCCTCCTGGTCTACCTGATCATCGGCGTGATGCTGTTCTTCGTGATGCGGGCGATGGGCGAGCTGCTGCTCTCCAACCTCGACTACAAGTCCTTCATCGACTTCTCCACCGACCTGCTCGGGCCATGGGCGGGCTTCTTCTGCGGCTGGACCTACTGGTTCTGCTGGATCATCACCGCGATTGCCGATGTGATCGCCATCGCGGCCTATGCGCAGTTCTGGTTTCCGGGCATGCCACCGTGGATACCGGCCGTGCTTTGCGTGTTGCTGCTGCTGGGGCTCAACCTGGTCGACGGTCAAGCTGTTCGGCGAGATGGAATTCTGGTTCGCGCTGATCAAGATCGTCGCGATCTGCGCGCTGATCGTCACCGGCTTTGGACATGGTCGCCTGGGGCTTCCAGTCGCCTTCGGGACACCGGGCCTCGCTGGCCAACCTGTGGAACGACGGGGGACTGTTCCCGACGGGCATGGGCGGGTTCTTCGCCGGCTTCCAGATCGCGGTGTTCGCCTTCGTCGGTATCGAGCTGGTCGGCACCACCGCCGCCGAGACGGCCGATCCGGAGCGCAACCTGCCCAAGGCGATCAACTCGATCCCCGTGCGCATCATCATTTTCTACGTGCTGGCCCTGATCGCGATCATGGTGGTGACGCCCTGGCGCATGGTCGAACCGGGCAAGAGCCCCTTCGTCGAGCTGTTCGTGCTGGCCGGCATTCCGGCCGCGGCCAGCCTGATCAACTTCGTCGTGCTGACCTCGGCCACCTCGTCGGCCAACAGCGGCATCTTCTCGACCAGCCGCATGCTTTACGGCCTGGCCCAGGAAGACCATGCGCCCAGGGCGTTCAGTCGCCTCTCGAACGCCGCCGTGCCTTCGCGCGGCCTGCTGTTTTCGTGCTTCTGCCTGCTGCTCGGGGCGATGCTGGTCTATGTGATCCCCAACCTGGTCACCGCCTTCACCCTGGTCACCACGCTCGCCGCGGTGCTCTTCATGTTCGTCTGGTCGCTGATCCTGATCGCCTATATCGCCTACCGCCGCAAACGTCCCGAGCTGCATCGGGCATCGAAGTACAAGATGCCCGGCGGCGTGTTCATGTGCTGGGCCTGCCTGGCGTTCTTCGCCTTCGTTCTGGTCCTGCTCTGCCTGCAGGCCGATACCCGACAAGCTTTGCTGGCAAGTCCGGTGTGGTTCGTGCTGCTGGCGGTGGGTTATGCCTGGAAGGGACGCCGGGCCTCGCGTCCGGACGCGCTGACGCGCTGACAGTCGGCTGCCTCGCATTCGTGAATTCTTGCGAGGTGCATGGGACGGGCGTGTGCGATGCTTGGTCGCGGGAGGGATCGATATGCATCAGGAGGCTGTATGCCATTCACCGTTCTTGCCCTCTCGGGCGGCGGCTATCTGGGCCTGCACGAGGCGGTGCTCTTAAGGGAACTCGAACGGGCCTTGCATCGCCCGATCGGCGAGGCGTTCGACCTGATATGCGGTTCGTCCATCGGCGCCGTGGCGGCGATGGCCCTTGCCGTGGGTACCCCGGCAAGGGATATCGAAGCCGGTTTCCTGCAACACGGCACGCGGATATTCCCGGGCCATCGATGGCGCGCCATCCGGCCGTTGGCCTACATCTCCAGCATCCATTACATGTTCCGTTCGCGCTATCGCGGCGAAGCGGTGGGCGAGACCGTGGACGCCATCGTCGGCGCGCAACGCACCCTTGGCATGGCCCGTACCCGCCTGGTGATTCCCGTCATCAATGCGACCACGGGTCGGCTGGAAGTGGTCAAGACGCCGCACCATGCGCGCAACTGGTATTACGCCGATTTCCTGATGTCCGAGGTGGCGATGGCGGCGACGGCGGCGCCAACCTATTTTCCGCTGGCCAATGTGCGCGACCAGCTTTACGTGGATGCGGGCATTTTCGCCAACTCGCCTGGCTTGTTCGGTATACATGAGGCAACGCATTACTGCAGGGTGCCGGCGACGGACGTCCATGTGCTGAGCCTGGGGACGAATGTCGCCAGTCCCCGCCACTCGGTGCGCGAGCGACGAAACCTCGGCGCGCTGGGCTGGCTGAAGGGCGGGCGCCTGTACACCACGATGTCTTCCGCGCAGCGCGAACTGACGGACAACCTCCTTCGCCATATCCTTGCCGAACGCTATCAGCGGATCGAAGGCACGCCCGATACGACGGGCGACGCGCTGCTGCAATTCGACAACGCTTCGCTTGCGGCTTCCAGGCGGCTTACCGAACTGGCCGAGCGCGCATGGAAGGAAGCCTATGCCCGGGAATCCACCCGGGCCTTCGTCGACATGCTGCGGAATCACCAGGTCGACAACCGGTGGCACGCGGAGGTAACCGCTCCCGGATCCGATGCCCTCGCGCCGGGCGTGGACATGCCAGGCTAGCGGGTACGCGTCTTTTTCGCTGTTACAGTTTCCGGATTCACCTGGGGGAGAACGATGTTCGCAAGCACTTTGAAAAGCCTGTTCCCGTCGGCAAACCAGGCGGGACGTTGCGCTGGCCGGCGGGTATTGGCGGTGCTGCTTGCCGCTGGCTTTGCCGCGACGGCCCAGGCGCGCGCACCTGACGACGATACGCGCTGGCACGCCGAGGCGCAGGCCGTCACGATCACCCGCGACGACTGGGGCATCGCCCATGTCCACGGCAAGACCGATGCCGATGCGGTGTTCGGCATGGCCTATGCGCAGGCCGAGGACGACTTCAACCGGGTCGAGACCAATTACCTGAATTCGATGGGGCGTCTGGCCGAGGCCGAGGGCGAGTCGGCGGTGTGGCAGGACCTGCGGATGAAGCTCTTCATCGACCCGGTCGAGCTGAAGGCGCTCTACGCGAAGAGCCCCGGCTGGCTGCGCTCGCTGATGAATGCCTGGGCGGATGGACTGAACTATTACCTCGCCATGCATCCTGACGTACATCCGCGGGCGATCGGGCATTTCGAACCGTGGATGGCGCTCAGCTTCAGCGAGGGCAGCATCGGTGGCGATATCGAGCGCGCGTCGCTGAAGGAGCTCGAAGCCTTCTATGGACACGGCGAACAGCCGGTCGCCTTCGTCCAGTCGCCATCGAGCTGGGCGGAGCCTTCCGGCTCGAACGGGATTGCGATCGCGCCGAAGCTGACCGCCGACGGCCATGCGTTGCTCCTGATCAATCCGCATACCTCGTTCTTCTTCCGTTCCGAATTGCAGATGACCAGCGACGCCGGTCTCGATGCCTACGGTGCGGTCACCTGGGGGCAGTTCTTCGTCTACCAGGGTTTCAACCACCATATCGGCTGGATGCACACCTCGACCGGTGCCGATAACGTCGACGAATTCGCCGAGACGATCGTGCGCAAGGACGACCGGTTTTTCTATCGCTACGGCAAGGAACTCAGGCCGGTCACGACGCGCGAGATCAGCGTGCCTTATCGCAAGGGCGACGGGTCGATGGGCGAACGGCGCTTTACCGTCTTCGCGACCCATCATGGTCCGGTTGTGCGCGGGAAGGACGGCAAGTGGATCGCGATGGCGCTGATGAACAAGCCGATGGAAGCGCTCGAGCAAAGCTGGCTGCGCACGCGGGCCAGCGACTACGCCAGCTATATGAAGGTCGCCGGGCTGAAGGCCAATTCATCGAACAACACGATCTTCGCCGATGACAAGGGCGAGATCGCGTATCTGCATCCCCAGTTCATCCCCAGGCGCGACGATCGCTTCGATTACACCAAGCCTGTGGACGGCAGCGATCCGGCCACGGACTGGAAGGGGCTGCACGCGCTCGATGAAGCGCCGCACCTGCTCGATCCGGCCAACGGCTGGATCATGAATACCAATAACTGGCCCTATTCCGCGGCCGGGAAGGACAGCCCCAGGCGCGAGGACTATCCGCGCTACATGGACAGCGTCGGCGAGAACCCACGCGGTATCCACGCGACCCGAGTATTGAGCGGCCAGCAGGGCTTCACCATGGCGTCGCTGGTCACGGCGGCGTTCGACTCCTATCTGCCGGCCTTCGCACGGCAGATCCCGGTCCTGGTCGCCGACTACGACGCGCTCCCCGCGGCCGATCCGCTGAAGCGTCAGCTGGCCGGCCAGATCGCCTTGTTGCGGCACTGGGATTATCGCTGGGGCATTGCCTCGATGCCGACCTCGCTCGCGGTGTTCTGGGGCGACATCCTCTGGGACAAGGTGGACAAGTCCGATACGGCGGAGGGCCTGACGGTCTATGACCTCATGGCCGAGAAGGCCGGCCCGGCGACACGGCTGGCCGCCCTGGTCGAGGCATCCGGCAGGTTGGAAAAGGACTTTGGCAGCTGGGGCGTGCCCTGGGGCGAGGTCAACCGCTTCCAGCGGATCAACGGCGACATCGTGCAACCCTTCGACGATGGCAAAGCCAGCATCCCGGTGCCTTTCACCTCGTCACGCTGGGGGTCGCTCGCGTCCTTCGGGGCGCATCGGTGGCCCGGCACGAAGCGTTATTACGGCACCAGCGGCAACAGTTTCGTCGCGGTCGTCGAGTTCGGCGACAAGGTGCGGGCGAGGGCGATCACCGCCGGTGGCGAGAGCGGCCATCCGGATTCGGTGCATTTCAATGACGAGGCCGAGCGTTATACGACCGGCAACCTGCGCACGGTCTACTTCTGGCCCGAGCAACTGAAAGGCCATACGGAGCGGGTTTACCACCCCGGGGCCTGATTCGGTCGCCGTGCCCCGATCGGGGCACGGCTTCCTGGCAAGGTACGCCAGAGTCTTACTGGTGGCTGGTGCTCGCTTCGGCGGGCGGAGTGCCCATCGCGGTCGAGGCCGGTGCCGGGGCGGCCGGAGCGGTTGCCGCCGGAGCCGGGGTCATGGCAGCCGGCGCGGTCGCCGCGCTGCTGGGCGTGGACGCCGGAGCCGAGGCCGAATCGTCGTGCTTGTTGCAGGCCGACAGGGCCAGGACGGACGCGATCATCAAACCTGCTACGACTACATTCTTCATGTGGGTATCCCTTGGATGGTTTAGGTGCGGGCGTAGCGATGCTGCGTTTCACAGCTTACGGTCCACGGCGAAGCCATGACACCACGCTCGCTTGCGCGACCCTACTGGACGCGCGGCCGTATTTCCAGCCGGATCGAACGAAGTCGCATTCACGTTCAGGATCGGGCAAGCAACGAGGGCCGGCCGCGTGGGCGTCAGCCCGGGGTCCGGCGATCCGGCTTCAGCCGTACATACAGTTGCTTACGTACCCGTGCCACCACTTCTCCCGCCCCGGTCACCACGTCGACCTCGAACCAGCGCAGCACCTTGGCGCCGCCGGCCGCCCCGGCACGCAGCTCCTCGACGGCGGCCTCCGGCAGGACGAAATGGGCGAAGACGTCCTCACGGCCCGGGGCGACGAAGTCGATGGCGCCGGCCTTGTCCCAGACGTAGTAATCGCTACCGAGACGATGCATGGCCAGCAGCATCCAGAACGGATCGGTCATCGCGAACAGGTTGCCGCCGAACTGGCTGCGCACGTAATTCCGGTTCCAGGGGCGCAGCCGCAGCACCACCCTGACCTCGCTCCAGGCCTCGTCGATGGACTGGACACGGATGCTGTTGAAGAGGAAGGGTGGCCACAGATTGAGCAGGCGGCGGAAGGTGGAGGCTTTCACGCCCCTAAAAGACCAGCGAGGCCATCTGCCGGCGGTACCTTCCAACCAGCTCGGCATCGTCCAGGGTGGCGAAGGCGGCGAGCAGGCGCTTTTTCGCCTGGCCGTCGTTCCAGTCGCGCTGGCGCTTGAGCACGTCGAGGAACTGGTCGAGGCCGGCGGCGGCATCGCCTTCGAGCAGGAGGCGGACGCCGAGCTGGTCGCGGGCCTGCCAGTCGTCGCCGTCGGCGGCGATGCGCGAACGCAGTTCCGCGCCGGCCGGCGCGCCTTCCAGCGCGCGGGCAAGATCCAGCTGGCTGCGCAGGCGGACGCCCTTGGCATCGGTTGCCAGGTTGACGGGCAGGGCGTTGAGTTCGGCTTCGGCGGCATCGACCTTGCCGGCCTGCATCAGGGCCAGGGCAAGGTCGAGTTTGAGTTCGCCGCGCTCGGGGGCGGCGGCGATCTCGGCCTGCAGGCGGGCGATCGCCTCGTCGGCGGTCTCGGCCGGGGTATCGATCGCCGTCGCCTCGGCCGCGCTTTCCAGCGGCTGGAGATGGCGGCCGAGGAATTCACGCAACTGGCCCAGGGGCAGGGCGCCGGCGAAGCCGTCGAGGACCTGGCCATCCTTGACCAGCATCACCGTGGGAATGCTGCGGATGCCGAACATGGCTGCCAGCTGCTGTTCCTTGTCGACGTCGATGCGGGCCAGGCGGAAAGCGCCGTTGTACTCCTCGGCCAGCGATTCGAGCATGGGCCCGAGCGTCTTGCACGGCTCGCACCAGGTCGCCCAGAAGTCGACCAGGACCGGCGTGGTCAGTGAAGCGGTGAGGACGTCGGTCTCGAAGTTTTCCTGGGTGGCATCGAAGATATGCGGGCTGGTGGGGGCGACGGCGCTCACGGTGGCTCCTGGGCGGAATTCTGATGCCCGTTGAGATCGGGTGGATCGGAGAGCATATCAAGGGAGGCCCCCGGGGAGCCTCCTGAACGGCTCGCCCGGCACGCCGCGCGGATGGCACGCGGATTTGCGACCATATGCAGCCGCCCGCCAGCCCGCGGCTCCAAAGGATTGTCTTGGAAGCACCCGCACTGATCATCTGCGAACACTGCGATACCGTGTATCGCCGCCGCACGCTGGCGCGCGGCGAGGTAGCCCGGTGCGCGCGTTGCGACGCGGTGATGGAGCGGTACCAGTGGATCGGCATCGACGGTCAGTTCGCCCTGATCGTCGCCGCCCTGGTGATCTTCGTGATCGCCAACGTGGCGCCCATCGTCTCGCTCGGCTTCAGCGGCATGAGTTCGGACACCACGCTATGGGGCGCGGTGATCACCATGTGGAACGACGACACCCAGGTGGTCTCGGTGCTGGCGGCGATGACCCTGTTCTTCTTCCCGCTGTCCCAGATCCTGATCTTCGGCTGGCTGTTGTACTTCGCCCGCGACGGGCGCCGTGCGCCGGGCTTCGCCCAGGCCATGATCGTCCTGTACTACGTGAAGCCCTGGAGCATGATCGAGGTTTTCATGCTTGGCGTGCTGGTCGCCCTGGTCAAGGCATCGACCTATTTCGAGGTCGTTCCCGGCGTCGGCATCTGGGCCTTCGCCGTGCTCACCGTGCTGATCACCATCTTTTCCAGCCATGACGCGCGCAGCCTGTGGGACGACACACGGGAGGCGACGCGATGAGCCGGCTGGCGCGCGCCTCGGATATCGGCATGGTCGGCTGTCACGTCTGCCGGCTGGTCTGCGCGGCTCCGTCACCTGGCGAAGACGGCAGTTGCCCGCGCTGCGGCGCCGGACTGCACGTACGCAAGCGCGACAGCCTGGCCCGTACCTGGGCGCTGCTGATTGCCGCCGCACTGCTCTACGTGCCGGCGAACATCTTCCCGATCATGCGTACGCAGAGCCTGTTCAGTCGCGACGACAACACCATCCTGAGCGGCGTGGTCGAGCTCTGGCACGCCGGTTCCGCGGACCTGGCGGTGATCGTCTTTGTCGCCAGCATCGTCGTGCCGATGATGAAATTCCTGGTGATGGGCTACCTGCTGGTATCGATCCGGCTCAAGAGCGGCTGGGCCTTGCGCCAGCGCGCGAAGATGTATCGCGTGATCGAGCTGGTCGGCTACTGGTCGATGCTCGATGTGTTCGTGGTCGCGCTGCTCAGCGCGCTGGTTCATTTCAAGGTGCTCAGCCGCGTCGAACCGCTGCCGGGCGTGATCTATTTCGGCCTCGTGGTGGTGCTCACCATGTTCGCGGCCATGAGTTTCGATCCCCGGCTGATCTGGGATAACAGGGACAACGATGACTGACACGCAAACCCAGGACGACCTGCCGCAGCCCGTGCTGCGCAAGCGCCGCACGGGACTCTCGCTGATCTGGCTGGTGCCGGTGATCGCTGCCCTGGTCGGCGTCTCGCTGCTGGTCAACCACTGGCTTTCGGCCGGCCCGCAGATCACGGTGACCTTCCTCACCGCCGAGGGCCTCGAGGCCGGCAAGACCCAGGTCAAGTACAAGAACGTGGTGATCGGCAAGGTCACCCGGATCAAGCTCACCGGCGACCGCAGCCACATCGTGGTGTCGGTCGACCTGGACAAGGACGCGCAGAGTTTCGCGACCAAGGGCACGCGTTTCTGGGTGGTGCGGCCGCGGGTCGGCATCGGCGGCGTATCCGGCGTCGACACCTTGTTCTCCGGCGCCTTCATCGGTGCCGATGTGGACAATTCGGAGGAAACACAGAAGATCGTTCACCGGCCTGGAAACGCCTCCCGCGGTGACCCATGGCGCGCCCGGGCGACGGTTCATCCTGCATGCGACCGACCTTGGCTCGCTGGATATCGGCTCGCCGGTGTACTACCGGCGCATCCAGGTCGGCCGGATCGTGTCCTACCAGCTGGACAAGGACGGGCGCGGGGTCAGCCTGCAGCTGTTCGTCGATGGGCCCAACGACCGTTTCGTCACCGGCGACACCCGCTTCTGGAATGCCAGCGGCGTGGACGTCTCGCTCGGCGCCGACGGCCTGAAGCTCAATACCCAGTCGCTGGCCACCGTGATCGCCGGCGGCGTCGCCTTCCAGGAACCGCCCGGCCCGCGCGACGAGAGCCCGGCGGCGGAGAACGCCGAGTACACCCTGTTCAACGACCAGGGCGCGGCGATGGCGCCGCCGGACGGCAAGCCGCGCTATATCCGCATGCGTTTCGAGCATTCCCTGCGTGGGCTCAATATCGATGCACCGGTCGAGTTCCTCGGCGTGAAGATCGGCAAGGTCGTTTCGGTGAACCTCGACTACGACGAGGCGAAGCACAGCTTCCCGGTGATCGTCGGCGCGGTGGTCTATCCGCAGCGGCTCGGCATGGCCTACGACAAGCTGAGCTCGCTGGCCCAGGCGCGTGGCGATACGGATCTTTCGCAGGTGATGGCCAAGCTGGTCGACTACGGCCTGCGCGCGCAGGCGCGCACCGGCAACCTGCTGACCGGCCAGCTCTATATCGCCTTCGACTTCGTGCCCAAGGCGCCGAAGGTGGCCTTCGACCCGACCGCCAAGCCCTTGATGATGCCGACCGCGGCCGGCGACTTCGATCGCCTGCAGGAGCAGCTGAGCAGCATCGTCGACAAGATCTCCAGAGATCCCCTTCGACACCATCGGGCAGAACCTCGACGGCAGCCTGAAGGAACTGAACGGCACGCTGAAACAGGTCAACACCGAACTGGCGCCGGAGGCGAAGAAGACCCTGCAGGACGCGCAGAAGACCATCGGTACCGCGAACAACGCGCTCTCGCAGGATTCGCCGCTGCAGCAGAACATCGGCCAGAGCATGGAAGAACTGCAGCGCGCCGCCCGCTCGCTGCGCGTGCTGACCGATTACCTCGGTCGCCATCCCGAGTCGCTGATCCGCGGCCGCAAGGCCGACCCGGTACCCGAGACCGCGAAGCCCGCGCCGACGACGGATGCGGCCAAACCCACGACGCCCACGCCGGAACGGCAAGGGAGCAAGCCATGATCCGTGTCACCGTGCGACTGTTGGCGGCGACGGCCGTACTGACGCTGGCCGCCTGCGCTTCGGCGCCGACGCATTTCCATACCCTGGTGCCGCCGGCGGCCGGGGCGGCGAACGCGGCGTCCGCGCCGTTCCTCATCGACGTGCAGCCGGTCGGCGTGCCACCCCAGGTCGACCAGCCGCAGATGGTGCTGCGGCAGGGCAGTGGCGGGGTCGCCCTGCTCGACAACGAACGCTGGATCGCGCCGCTTGGCGACGAGATCCGCGGCGCGTTGTCCGCGGACCTCTCGCGTTCCTTGAATACGCACGATGTCTACGGCCTGCCCAGATCGGCCAGCCAGCCGGTGGTCCGGGTCAAGATGGATGTGAACCGCTTCGATGCCGAGCTCGGCGGCGAGGTGGTGGTCGAAAGTGTGTGGACGGTGCGTCCGGTCGGCGCCGCCGACGGGCAGGCGCTTTCCTGTGGCAGCCGGGTCCACGAGCCGGCCGGTGGCGATTATGCCGGTGTGGTCGCCGCCCAGCAGCGGGCGCTGGCGCGCATCGCGGACGATATCGCCACGGCCGTGCGTGCCGCCAGCCAGGGCAGGGCGAGCTGTCCCGCACAGGGCTGAGCGTCCCCCGGGCTTGGACCCGGGGCGCGCTTCGGCTAGGCTCCCGCGCTTGACCGTCGCTTCCGGGTTTCGCCCGGAAGCGAAGCGGTATCGCAGTCACCCGGTACGGAAAACCATGCAGGACACCCACGATCAGAACTCCCGCGAGCAGGGCGGTTACGCCCCGTCGACGGTCGAAATCGCCGCGCAGCGCTACTGGAACGAGCAGCGCGCCTTCGAGGTGAAGGAAGATGCCTCGAAGCCGAAGTTCTATTGCCTGTCGATGCTGCCGTATCCCTCCGGCGCGTTGCACATGGGCCATGTGCGCAATTACACGATCGGCGACGTGATCAGCCGTTTCCAGCGCATGCAGGGCAAGAACGTGCTGCAGCCGATGGGCTGGGACGCGTTCGGCCTGCCCGCCGAGAACGCCGCGATCAAGAACCGCACCGCGCCGGCGAAATGGACCTACCAGAACATCGAGCACATGCGCGAGCAGTTGCAAGCGCATGGGTTTCGCCTACGACTGGAGCCGCGAAGTCACCACCTGCAAGCCGGAGTACTACCGCTGGGAACAGCAGATGTTCACCCGGCTGATGAAGAAGGGCCTGGTCTACCGCAAGAACAGCGTGGTCAACTGGGATCCGGTCGACCAGACCGTGCTGGCCAACGAGCAGGTGATCGACGGCCGCGGCTGGCGCTCCGGCGCCCTGGTCGAGAAGCGCGAGATTCCGCAGTGGTTCCTGAAGATCACCGCCTACGCGCAGGAACTGCTCGACGGCCTGGATCGCCTGCCGGGCTGGCCCGATGCGGTCAAGACCATGCAGCGCAACTGGCTCGGTCGTTCCGAAGGCCTGGAGATCCAGTTCGCGGTGCCCGGCGAAGCCGAGCCGCTGACCGTGTTCACCACGCGCCCGGACACGCTGATGGGCGTGACCTTCCTCTCCGTCGCCGCCGAGCACCCGCTGGCGCTGAAGGCCGCGGCCGGCAACGCCGCGCTCGACCGCGTTCATCGACGAATGCCGCCATGGCAGCACCGCCGAAGCCGAGCTGGAGATGCAGGAAAAGCGCGGCATGGACACCGGCATCCGGTGCCATCCATCCGCTGACCGGCGACGACGTGCCGGTCTGGGTCGCCAACTTCGTGTTGATGGGCTACGGCACCGGCGCGGTCATGGCCGTGCCCGGCCATGACGAGCGCGACCACGAATTCGCCAACAAGTACGGCCTGCCGATCAAGCAGGTCATTGCCGTCGAGGGCGCGAGCGCGTTCGATCCGACCACCTGGCAGGCCTGGTACGGCGACAAGACCTTGCCGGGCATGACCGTGGTCAACTCCGGCGAGCTGGACGGCAAGAGCTATCGCGAGGCCTTCGACCATCTGGCCGCCCTGGTCGATGCGCGCGGCCATCGGCGAGCGCCGGGTCAACTGGCGCATCCGCGACTGGGGCGTCAGCCGCCAGCGTTACTGGGGCTGCCCGATCCCGGTGATCTATTGCCCGTCTTGCGGCGCCGTACCGGTGCCCGAGGACCAGCTGCCGGTGGTGCTGCCCGAGGACGTCGAGTTCTCCGGCGTGCAGTCGCCGATCAAGGCCGACCCCGAGTGGCGCAAGACCACCTGTCCGACCTGCGGCGGCGCGGCCGAGCGGGAGACCGACACCTTCGACACCTTCATGGAGTCGAGCTGGTACTACGCGCGCTACACCAGCCCCGGCGCGAACGCGCAGGTCGATGACCGCGCCAACTACTGGCTGCCGGTCGACCAGTACATCGGCGGCATCGAGCACGCGATCCTGCACCTGCTGTATTTCCGCTTCTATCACAAGCTGTTGCGCGACGAGGGCCTGGTCAACTGCGACGAGCCGGCGACCAACCTGCTGTGCCAGGGCATGGTCATCGCCGAGACGTACTACCGCAAGGAAGCCGACGGCGCGTTTACCTGGTTCAATCCGGCCGATGTCGATGTGCAGCGCGACGAGCGCGCGCGCATCGTCGGCGCGGTGCTGCGTGCCGATGGCAAGCCGGTGAAGATCGGCGGCGTCGAGAAGATGGCCAAGTCGAAGAACAACGGCGTCGACCCGCAGTCCATGGTCGACAAATACGGCGCCGACACCGTGCGCCTGTTCTCGATGTTCGCCGCGCCGCCGGACCAGTCGCTGGAATGGAACGAGGCCGGCGTCGAAGGGATGGCGCGCTTCATCAAGCGCCTGTGGCGCGAGGTGCATGCGCACGTCGAGGCCGGCGCCACCGTGGCGACCGATCCGGCTGTGCTGGATGGCGGGCAGAAGACCTTGCGCCGCCAGCTCCACGAGACGATCCAGAAGGTCGGCGACGATATCGGTCGCCGGCAGTCGTTCAATACGGCGATCGCCGTCGCTGATGGAGCTGCTCAACGCGCTCGGCAAGTCCGACGACGTCTCGGTCCAGGGTCGCGCCGTGCGCCATGAGGCCTTCACCGCGATGGTCCTCCTGCTGAACCCGTTCACCCCGCACGTCAGCCATGCGCTGTGGCAGGTGCTGGGCCATGGCGAGCGCGTGCTCGAGGACCAGCCCTGGCCGGTGGTCGACACCACGGCCCTGGTCCGAGACACGCTGACCCTGGCCGTGCAGGTCAACGGCAAGCTTCGCGGTACCATCGAGGTCGCGGCCTCGGCGTCGAAGGAAGAGGCCGAGGCGCTGGCGCGGGCCGAACCGAACGTCGCCAAGCTGCTGGAAGGCCAGACCGTGCGCAAGGTGATCGTCGTGCCCGGCAAGATCGTCAACATCGTCGCAGGATGAGATCCATGATTGCCATGTTCCGCGTTTCGCTGCTGGTCGCCGTCGTCGCCATGCTTTCCGCCTGCGGGTTCCATCTGCGGGAAGGCGTGAAGCTGCCACCGGCGATGCAACGCATCCATCTGTCGATCAGCGGCGCCGGCGAGCTGGACCGGCAGATGCGGCGGGCATTGCAGGGTTCGGGCGTGACCGTCGAGGAACATTCCGGCAACGGCATCGCGGAACTGGTGGTCACCTCGGCGGCATTCCGCACCGATACGCTGACCATCAGCGGTTCGGCGCGCGTCACCGAATACGCGGTCCGCTACCACGTCGACTTCTACGTCAAGGACGCCAATGCGGAAACCGTGGTCGCCCCGCAGTCGATCGATATGTCGCGCGAATTCAGCTACGACGCGCAGAACACCATCGGTACCGCGGCGCAGACCGAGGAACTCCAGCGCAGCCTGATCGGCGACATGGTCCAGTCCATCCTGTTCCGCCTGCAGGCCGCCGAGAAGCATGCCCAGGAGGGCCACCCGGCCGCATCCTCGAGCGTCGCGGAACCGGTGCCCACACCGGTCGAACCGGCGCACTGATGCCGCTCAACGCCACCCAGTGGCAGAAGCACCTGGCCGCGGACGAACTGCGGCCGGTCTATCTGCTGGTCGGCGAGGAACTGCTTGTGCTCGAAGCGGCCGATGCGCTGCGCGCCCACGCGCGCAAGCTGGGCTACAGCGAGCGCGAGGTGCTCGAGGCCGACAGCCGCTTCGACTGGGACGACCTGGCCCGTTCGGCCGCCGGGATGTCGCTGTTCGCCACCCGTCGCCTGCTCGACCTGCGCCTTGCCGGCGGTCGCGCCGGCAAGGAGGGCGGCGCGGCGATCAGTGCCTTCTGCGCGAACCCGCCGCCCGATACGACCTTGCTGATCAGCGCCACCGAATGGAGTACCAAGCATGAGAATGCCTGGTGCAAGACGGTGGACAACGCCGGCATCCAGGTGGTGTTCAATGCGCCCAAGCCACAGGAATGGGTGGGCTGGATCGGTGCGCGGCTGGCCTCGCGCGGGGTGAAAGCCACGCCCGACGCGATCGCCATGCTCGCCGAACGCGTCGAAGGCAATCTTCTGGCCGCTGCCCAGGAAGTCGACAAACTGGTCGTCCTCGCTGGCGACCAGCGACTGGATGCCGACACGCTCGAATCGCTGGTCGCCGACAGCGCGCGTTTCGACGCCTTCAAACTGACCGACGCCGCTTTCGCCGGCGACGGTGGCCGCGCCCTGCGCATTCTCGCTGGCCTGCAGGCCGAGGGCGATGAGCTGATCGCGCTGATGGGCTGGCTGGTCAATCAATTGCAGATGGCCTTGCGCCTGGCCAATGCGCGCGATTTCGCCGCGCAGGCGCGGATCGAGCGGCTGTGGCCGGCGCGGGAGCAGCTGTTCCGCAAAGCCCTGCGCAGCGCGCCGCGCGACCACTGGCTGGCCTGCCTGGCCCGCGCCGCCCGCATCGACCGCATGGCCAAGGGCCGCGAGCAGGGCAATCCCTGGCTCGAGGCCGAGCGGCTGATCGCGATGATCGCCGCGCCACGGGCGGCGGCGGCCCTGGCCTGATGCCGATGCGCCCGCTGGCGATCTTCGGCGGCACCTTCGACCCGGTCCACCTCGGGCATCTTTGCGCCGCCTGGGAAGCCGCCGAGGCACTCGATGCCGACGTGCGGCTGATGCCCGCGAATGTACCGCCGCATCGCCCGGCACCGGTCGCCGACGCGGCGACGCGGGTGGCGATCCTGCGCGCGGCGCTCAGCGACCAGAGCCGGCTGACCATCGACACCCGCGAACTGGAACGCGAAGGACCGTCCTTCACCGTCGATACGCTGACGGAGTTTCGTGCCGAAATCGGGCCCGAACGCCCACTCGTCCTGCTGGTCGGCGCCGATGCCTTCGCCGGCCTGTGGTCGTGGCGTCGCTGGCACGAGCTGTTCGCGCTGGCGCATATCGGCGTGCTCACCCGGCCGGGCCCGGCGATGGCGCTGGACGAGGCACTCGAGGCCGAGGTCGAGCGGCGTCGCTGCGTGAACGCCGCCGCCTTGCGCGCCTCACCCGCCGGTCGGGTGCTGGATATACGAGTGACCGCGATGGACATTTCCGCCACCCATATCCGCGACGAACTCGCCGCGGGCCGCGATCCACGCTATCTGCTGCATGCCGACCTGTTCGACGACCCGGCGCTGCTGGACGTCTACCGCAAGGCGTAACCTAGGGGACCCGTTCCACGGAGCCGCTCCCATGAGCCACGACCTTCCCCGTCTCCTGGGCACCCGCCATCCCCTGGTGCAGGCACCGATGGCCACCGCGGCGACCCCGGCCCTGGTGGCCGCCGTCGGCGAGGCCGGCGCGCTGGGTTCGCTGGCCGGTGGCTATATGGATGCCGCACAGATCGCCGCCGCGATCCACGATATTCGCGCCCTGAGCGAAAAGCCCTTTGCCCTGAACCTGTTCGTGCTGCCCGATGAATTCGAGGTCGATGCGGCGAAAGTGGCGGCCTCGCGTGCCTGGCTCGGCGAACTGGCGGGAAGGGAGGGACTCGACGTCCCCGATCCTTTGCCGAAACAGTGGGCGCCCCGTTTTTCCGACCAGTACGCCGCCTTGCTCGATGCGCGCCCCGCGGTGGCGAGTTTCGCCTTCGGCGTGCTCTCGACCGGGCGCGTGGCCGAACTGCAGCGCGCCGGCATGCGTGTGGTCGGCACGGCGACCACGGTCGAGGAAGCGCTTGCCTGGGAGGCGGCCGGTGCCGACGCGGTGGCCCTGCAAGGTGCCGAGGCCGGCGGCCATCGCGGCAGCTTCCTGCGCGATTTCGACGAATCCATGGTCGGTCTGTTCGCCCTGATACCCCAGGCCGCGCGTGTCGTCGGGATCCCGCTGATCGCCGCCGGCGGGATCATGGATGGCCGGGCGATGGCCGCGGCCGAGATGCTCGGTGCCGCCGGCAGCCAGCTGGGCACCGCCTTCCTCACCTGCACCGAATCGGGTGCGTCGGCGGGCTGGAAGCGGGACCTGGCCGCGGCCAGGGACCATTCGACCGTGGTCACCCGGGGGTTTTCGGGCCGTCCGGCGCGTGGCCTGCGCAACACCTATACCCGCGCCGTGGCCGGGCACGAGGCCGATTTCCCCGGGTATCCGGCGCAGAACGCGCTGACCGGGGCCCTGCGCCGGGTTGCCGGCCAGGCGGGGCGAGCCGACCTGATCTCCGAATGGGCAGGGCAGGCGGCCGCCCTGGTGCGGCCGATGCCGGCCGGCGAACTGGTCGCGATCCTGGTCGATGAACGCGATGCGGCCCTGGCCGGGCGTTGACGCCCACGGGACGGGTGGGGGTTATACTGCCCGCGCGCCGTCCCCGGTCGCATCATGAGGCCTATCGCTTGAGTTCATCGTCACAACGCAAGACCAAAACGACCGCCGTCAACGAGATCCTGCGCAAGCGTGTGCTTGATGCGCTGGAAGAACTGAAAGCCAAGGACATCCGCGAGATCGACGTTCGCGGCAAAACCTCGATCGCCGACACCCTCTTCATTGCCTCGGGCACCTCGGCCCGCCACGTCAAATCCATCGCCGATGAAGTCATCAAGTTCGCCAAGGCGGCGGGCGTGATGCCGCTCGGCGTGGAAGGACAGCTCGAAGCCGAATGGGTCCTGGTGGATCTGGGCGACATCATCGTCCACGTGATGATGCCGCGCATCCGCGAGTTCTATGGCCTCGAGCGCTTGTGGACCGTGGGCGACGACGGTTTCGAAGCCGCCGCCGAAGGCTGATGAAGGCGCGGCTGATCGCGGTCGGCGAACGCATGCCGGCCTGGGTCGCCGACGGCTTCGCCGAATATCGCAAGCGTCTTTCGCACGATCTTCCGCTCGAACTCGTCGAGCTGAAACCCGGCATCCGCGGCAAGGGCCGCGACGATGCCCGCGCCATGGCCGATGAAGGCGCGGCAATCCTCGCCGCCTTGCCTCGCGATGTCCATGTGGTCGCCCTCGATGGTCGCGGCCGCACCTGGTCCAGCGAGGACCTCGCCGGGCAGCTTTCGCAATGGCGCATGGCTGGCCGCGACCTGGCCTTCCTGATCGGCGGTCCGGATGGCCACGCCGCCGAGGTACTCGAGCGCGCCGACCAGCGCTGGTCGCTCGGGCCACTGACCTTGCCGCATATGCTGGTGCGCCTTGTGCTTGCCGAGCAGCTGTATCGTGCGACCACCTTGCTGGCGGGACATCCCTACCATCGCGCGTAGCGAAACTTTCGTACACTTCGCCGATGCTCTATCTCACCTCGCAATCGCCCCGTCGTCGCCAGCTGCTCGAACAGCTCGGCGCCACCTTCACCGTGATCGACATCGAGGTACCCGAGGTCGTCGAGCCCGGGGAATCGCCGCTGGACTATGTCAGTCGCGTGGCGCATGACAAGGCGTTCGCAGGCTGGCAAACGCTCTCGTCGCACGACGGCGCCGCGGTGATCGCGGCCGATACCGAGGTCGTACTCGACGACCGCGTGTACGGCAAACCCGTGGATACCGACGACGCCTGCGCGATGCTGGCGAGCCTGTCCGGCCGGGAGCATCAGGTAATTTCGGTGGTCTGGCTGAAAACCGCCGCGGGCGCCATGCGCGAGGTGTCGTTGACGACGGTACGCTTCGAACCCTTGTCGGCGGCGCGGATCGAGGCCTACGTCGCGACCGGCGAGGCCTTCGGCAAAGCCGGTGCGTATGGCATCCAGGGACGCGCCGGTGCGTTTATCGAACACCTCTCGGGAAGCTATACCGGCGTGATGGGCCTGCCAGTCTTCGAAACCGATCGCCTGCTGCGCTCAGCCGGCGTCCTCCGCTAGGTTTTCCCTTTTTCCCTGAGGGAGAAGGGGCTCGCAGGACGGATGAGGGCGCAGGCCGGAGTCCAGTGGCGACCACCAACCGCTGAGGCCACTGGATGATTCGCGCCTGCGGCACTCACCCTTCGGGCCAGCTTCGCTGTTCTTGGTCGCTACGCTCCCGGCGTCCAGCCTGCGCTGGGATGACGATCAAGGGCGAAGGGCGAAGGGCGAAGAGCAAAGCGCGAAGAGCAAAGCGCGCCACCCACTCCCCCTCACCGTCATGCCAGCGCAGGCTGGCATCCAGTAAAACACACGGCGATCAGCCGGCTCTTAGCTCCACCCGGGGCCCCTTTGAGCGTGAGGTCGGCTGGGACGACAAGGCCGCGAAGCGGGGTCGGCATGGATGCCGACCGTTTACGACCGTACAGGGATGTACGGCCGTAAACCCCGGCCCAGCCGGCCGCACCCGCGCAGCGGGGCACGCGATTGGGGTGCCCTTTTTCTCTTGCCTACGTCCCCACCTTGGGCACGCTTGAGAGAAGTAGGTCGCCCCCGGCAGGGGGCGAAACACCGGCGCGATAGGCGCCGACCCGATTGCGAAAACTTCGCACGATCGCAATCACAACCGACGCAACGAAGCCGTAAGCACCCCATCCACCAGGCGAAACTCCAAGCGCATCCCAAGCACCCGCGCCGCCGCCCCGGCAAGCGCCAGTCCGAGCCCCGCATGCCCCGGACTCTCCGTATGCTTGCGCCAGAAGCGATCCCCCATATTCCCAAGATCCTCCTCGGTAAGATCCGGTGCGGCGTTGCTGACACTGAGTGAGCCATTGCCCCGCGCGATAGTCACCGTGCTGCCAGCGGGCGCATAAGCAAGTGCATTGGCGATCAGGTTGCCGAAGGCGATGTCGAGCAGGGCCGGGTCGCTGGCGATGGTTTCGTAGGCATCGAAGCCGTGGATGTCGATCTTCAACGAACGCTCGCGGACCAGCGCGTCGTAGCCGCTTAGTTGCCGGCGCAGCCATGCGTCGAGCCCGACGTCCTGGCGTGCCGGCTGTTCGATGCCGGCTTCGATGCGGGTGAGGGTGAGCAGGGCGGTGACGGTGGCTTCGAGTTCGCCGCCGATGGTGCCGACTTCGCCCAGGATATCCTCGATGGGACGTCCTCGTGGGTAGCGGGTCTCGACATCGACCAGCAGGCGCAGTTCGGCCAGTCGCGTGCGGGTTTCATGGGCCAGGCCGCTGGCGAACTGGCGTTCGCGGGCGAGGCCTTCGTCCATGCGGGTAAGTACCTCGTTGACGCGGTCGACCAGCGGGTCCAGTTCGCGCAGGCCGGTCTGCCCGACGCGTTGCCCGGGCCGCTGTGGTCCAATCTCGCGCATGCGTTCGCCGAGCGCGGTCAGTGGCGTCATCCCGCTGCGGACCAGCCAGGGCACGAGGACGACGGCGAGAAGGAGGGCGAGGATCGGTACGAGGGCGAGGATCCAGTCCATCGCGATCAGCGTCTCGTGCAGTTCGCCGCGGTCCTGCATCAGCAGCAGGCGGCATTCGCGATCGGCCAGTTGCGGCCTGGTCAGCAGCCATGCGTGTTCGCGTGCTTCCGGATCGGCGCCCCAGCTCTCGCCGAGCACGGAGCGGAAGGCCAGCGTCACGGTTTCGAAGCCGGGGCTGCGCTTGCCGATGACGGCGAAGGTCGGCGTCGTCGCCACCTGGTCGGGCCAGCCAGGCGGATAGCGCGGTGGCCGGTTGTCGCTGGTCGCCAGTACCTGCCCGCCGCAGCGCACTTCGTAAAGGATCTCGCTTTCGCCGCCGAGCAGGCTTGCCGGTTGCCAGGCCGCATCGCTGACCAGTTCGCCCTTCTCCACCTCGACCATCGCTGCCAGCGCGCGCGCCTGGGTGCCGAGGCTGTGGGTGAAGCGTTGCTGGAGTTCGCCGTCGACGCGCAGGTCGATGAGCAGGGCGCCGACGCCGAGCAGGACGACGATCGCCGTGGCGATCAGTACGGTGATACGTGCCGACAACGAATTCAGCTGACTCATGGAATCAGATAGCCGGCACCGCGACGGGTCTGGATCATCTGGTCCAGGCCGACCGCATCGAGCTTGCGACGCAGGCCGAAGACCAGCACCTCGACGCTGCGATCGGAGGCGGTGCTGTCACTGCCGGCGGTGCGCTCGAGGATTTCGTTGCGGCTGAAGGCGCGGCCGCGATGGCGCAGCAACAGGGACAACACCGCGAATTCGCGGGGGGTCAGGGCGAGCTCCTGGCCTTCGACGCTGACCAGGTGCGCGCGCGGATCGAGTTGCAGCGCCCCATGGACGAGCACCGCGGGCTGGGCTTCCTGCGGCCGACGCGAGAGGGCATGCAGACGGGCCAGCAGCTCATCGAAGGAGAAGGGCTTGACCAGGTAGTCGTCGGCGCCTGCGTCCAGCGCCTCGATCCGGTCGCGGACCTGGTCGCGCGCCGAGAGCACCAGCACACGGGGGCGGACACCGCTGCGGGGCAGGGCGCGCAGCACGCCGATACCGTCCAGGCGGGGCAGCATCAGGTCGAGCACGACCAGGTCGTAGGCGAAGCTGCCAAGGAAGCCGGTGGCCTCGACGCCATCGCCGGCGACATCCACGGTGAAGCCGGCACCCTGCAGCCCGTGATGCAGGGTGGTGCGCAGGCGTTCGGCGTCCTCGACCAGCAAAACTTTCATCCGTTGCCTCTCCGGGCGCTCGTTGCCGGACATTGTCGCCTTTTCACCGACGAATTCCGTCTTCGGCGCCCGGCGGCAACCGCAGTTTGACCGAGCCCGACGGTTCCCGTCGACAGGTTCGCGACCCACAGGCTATAAAGGTCGAAGTGCAAGGGAATCCATGCTGTGAGCGAAGAAATCCTGATCAATGTCACGCCGCGTGAGACGCGGGTGGCCGTTGTGGAAAACGGCATGCTTCAAGAGGTTCATGTCGAACGGGCGTCGAAACGGGGCTATGTCGGCAATGTCTACAAGGGGCGTGTGCAGCGCGTGATGCCGGGCATGCAGGCGGTCTTCGTCGATATCGGCCTGGAGCGTGCCGCCTTCCTGCATGCATCGGACATCATCCGGCCCAATGCGCCGGTCCTCCCCGTGGCCGAGGGCGAGACGCCGCCGGCCAGGGAAAATGGCCACGGCGGCGGCAACGGCCATGTGCCATCGATCAGCGAACTGGTCCATGAAGGCCAGGAGATCGTGGTCCAGGTGGTCAAGGACCCGATCGGCAGCAAGGGCGCCCGCTTGTCGACCCACCTGTCGATCCCCTCGCGCTACCTGGTCCTGTTGCCGCATGCGCGCACCCTCGGCGTCTCCGTGCGCATCGAGGACGAGGCCGAGCGGCAGCGGCTCAAAGACGTGCTGACGCCGCTGCTCGGCGAACAGCCGCTCGGTTATATCGTGCGCACCAATGCCGAGGGGCAGACTGACGAATCGCTGGCCTTCGACGTCACCTACCTCGGCAAGGTCTGGCGTGTGGTCAAGGAGAACATCGCCAAGGCAAAGGTCGGCGAGCGTGTATACGAGGAACTGTCGCTGCCCCTGCGTTCGCTGCGCGACTCGCTCAACGACGGCATCGAGAAGGTGCGCGTGGATTCGCGCGAAACTTACGAGAAGGTCGCCAAGTTCGTGCAGAAGTTCATGCCGGTGCTGTCCGACCGCATCGAGCATTATTCCGGCGAACGGCCGATTTTCGACCTGTACGGGGTCGAGGATGAAATCCAGCGCGCGTTGCGCAAGGAAGTGCCGTTGAAATCCGGCGGCTACCTGATCGTCGACCAGACCGAGGCGATGACCACGGTGGACGTCAACACCGGCGGCTACCTGGGCACGCGCAATCTCGAGGAAACGGTGTATCGCACCAACCTGGAAGCGGCGCAGGCGGCAGCGCGCCAGCTGCGGCTGCGCAATCTGGGCGGCATCGTCATCATCGACTTCATCGACATGATCGACGACGAGCACAAGCGCCAGGTGCTGCGCATGTTGGAGAAGGGCCTGGCGAAAGATCATGCGAAGACCACGGTATACCCGATGTCCGCGCTCGGCCTGGTCGAGATGACCCGCAAGCGCACCACCGAAAGCCTCGAGCGGCAATTGTGCGAACCGTGCCCGGCCTGCGCCGGCCGCGGTGCACTGAAAACCGCCGAAACGGTGACCTACGAGATCTTCCGCGAGATCACCCGCGCCGTGCGTCAGTTCAACGCGCAGAAGCTGCTGGTGATGGCCAGTCCCAAGGTGGTCGGGCGGATCCTGGAGGAGGAATCCGCGGCGGTCGCCGAACTGGAAGAGTTCATCTCAAAAAGCATACGCTTCCAGGCCGAAGAACATTACTCGCAGGAACAGTTCGATGTGGTCTTGTTGTAAGGTCCTGGGGAGCCACCGCGGGTGAGTTCCCGCTGGCGCCACTATCTACGCCGTCTCCGCTTCATCCTGACCGGTCTGGTCGCCGGGGCGGTGATCGCGTTCGCCCTGCTGATGGCGCTTGGCCAGCTGGTATTGCCGCTGGCCGCGCACTATCCGGAGCGGATCGCCGCCGCGCTCAGCGCGCGTCTGCACCGTCCGGTGACGTTCGCCGCGCTCGAAGGCCACTGGCAGGGTTCCGGGCCGCTGTTCGTACTGCGCGACATGACGGTGGCGCCGACCGAGGGCGGCAGCCCGCTGCACCTGCCGCAGGCCGAACTGAAGCTGGATTTCGGCAGCTTGCTGGTGCCCTCGCGGCATCTGTTGAACCTGCGTGCACGCGGCATGAAGGTCGAGCTCGTACGGGCCGCCGACGGCCGCTGGACCGTGACCGGATTCGGTACCGGCAACGAGACGCAGCCGGCGTCGTTCGGCAATCTGTCGGTCGACCTCTGGCTGTCCGACCTGCGCGTGGATATCACCGACGGACATAGCGGGCGGACCTACCAGCTGGCCGCCGACCAGCTGCGGATTACCAAGCAGGGACGGCACATCCGTTTCGGCGGCCTGGTGCGCCGGCAGGATGTCCCCGGCCAGTTGCACGTCGCCGGGCGCTTCACCGAGGACGGCAGTTCCGGCAAGGTCTACGTCATCGGCAGCGATATCGACCTGGCCTCGCTGACCGCGGGTACCGACCTGGACGGCTATACGCTGGTCTCCGGCAAGGGCGAATTCGAAAGCTGGCTGGACTGGCGCAAGGGCCGGGTGGTGCGCAGCGTGTCGCGCATCGACCTGGACGGGCTGGCGGTCAAGGGTGCCGAACGCACGGTTGCCGTGTCGGGATTGCATGGCCTGGTGGATTTCCAGCGCAACGGCGACACCGTCAACGTGCACTGGCTCGGCAATGACGGTGGCGAACTCGCGCTGGCCGTGCAATCGAACGAGCAGGACAGCCATGGTGCGCTGACCGCCAGTCGCCTGGATATCGCGCCGCTTGCACCCTGGGCATCGCTGGCCCCGCAGGTCGGTACCGCGACCGCCGCGTGGCTGGGCGGTGGACGACCCCACGGCACCCTGACCGATGTCGAGGCGCGCTGGAGTGGCTCGGGCGGGCTGGAGTCGGCGCGTGCCGTCTTCCATCGGCTGGGTATCACGGCGGTGGGCAGCATGCCGGGTATCGACCGGCTCGATGGCGAGATCCGCGGCGACGGCGAAGCGATCTCGTTAAGCCTGCCGGCGCAGGCACCGACACTGAATTTCGCCGGGACCTTCCGCCGGCCCTTCGTGCTGTCGCTGCTGGCCGGCGATATCGTCGCCTGGCACGACGAAGGTGCCTGGCATATCGGTACCGACGCACTGGATTTCCGCGGCGAAGGTTTCGGGGGACAGGCGCGTGGCGAATTCGACCTGCCCGATGACAACAGCGGTCCCTTCCTCGAACTCTATGCGAATCTCGAGCGTGGCACGGTGCCCGCGGCCAAGCTGTTCTGGCCGATGCATTCGATGTCCGAAGGCACCATGCACTGGCTCGATCGGGGACTGGTTTCCGGTTCGCTCGACAGCGGCGCCGCGGTGATCCGCGGCAACCTGCGCGACTGGCCGTTTCGCAATAACGAAGGCCGTTTCGAGGGTCGCGGGGTGATCAGCGACCTGGTACTCGATTACGGCGAAGGCTGGCCGCGCGCCGAGGGCGTCGCGGCGGTGGCGAGCTTCGTCGACAACGGCATGCTGGTCGAGGCCAGCGCCGGCCAGACACTCGGCACCAGGGTTGAAAAAGCGGTCGCCACCATTCCCGATTTCCATGGCGCCGTGCTCGGCCTGGAAGCGAACGGCAGCGGCACCGGCGGCAGCTTCATGGAGTTCGTCAAGCAAAGCCCGGTCGGACGCAACCAGAAGGACACGCTGGACAAGCTGAAGCTCGGCGGCACCGGCACGTTCGGCATCAAGCTCAACCTGCCACTGACCGACACGCGCGATTTCACCCTGGACGGCCAGGCCACGCTGAAGGACGCCGACCTGGTTGCCGATGCCTGGAACCTGCGCCTGGACAAGCTCACCGGCCCGCTCGCGTTCGACGGCAAGGGGCTGAAAGGTGGCCCTCTGGCGACCAGCTACAAAGGTCAGGCGGCCACGCTGAACCTGGCGATCGCCGGTGCGACCGGCGATCCGGATCACGTGTTCACCGCGAATCTCGATGGCCGTTTCGCGGTCGGCGAGCTGTTGCAGGGTTACGACAACCTGCGCTGGATCGCCGATATCGCCAATGGGCGCGGTCTGTTCTCGATCGGCCTGGATATCGCTCGCGGCAGTGGCGATGCGCTCGCGCAAACCTTGCACATCACCTCGGACCTGCGCGGTATCGAACTCACCTTGCCCGTGCCGCTGAAGAAGCCGGCCGAAGCCAGCCTGCCGCTGGACGTGCAGCTTGGCCTGCCGTTCGACGGCAACCGTCTGGATATCGCCCTGGGCAACATGATGCGGGCGCGCCTGCGCCTGGCCGCGGCGGACCGCCCACTCGGTGGCGTCATCGGACTTGGCGGCACGATGCCCACGGACCTGCCGGCGAAGGGTCTGCGCATTCTTGGCCAGACACCCAAGCTGGATGTCTCCGGCTGGGTGCAGTACGTGGTCGGCTCCGCTTCGGCCGGTAACGGGCCCGGACTGGACGGCCTCGATATCCATGCCGACGAGGCCGGCATCTTCGGCCAGCATTTCGCCGGCGTCCACCTGCAGGCGACACCGGGCGCGGACCAGCTCGCCCTGCATGTCGACAGCGACGATATCGCCGGCGAACTGAGCGTGCCGAACGACGATCTGCGCCGACGCGGCATCACCGCGCGGATGGCGCGCCTGCACTGGCCGGCCGACGATGAGGCAGAGACCAGGACACGTGCCGCCGCCGAGGGGCCGGCGATCGCAGCCGCCTCGGCCAAGGGCGATGCGACGAACCTGCCGGCCGGCGATTCGGGCGGCGTCGCACCTTCGAGCCTGCCGCCGCTGCACTTGCAGGTGACCGACATGCGGCTTGGCAAGGCCAGGCTCGGCGAGGCGCGGCTGGAGACCTGGCCGACCGCGCAGGGCATGCATATCGACCAGTTGCGCTCCACCTCCAAGAGCGTGCAGATCACCGCCAGTGGCGACTGGAATGGCGATGCGAAGACCAGCCAGACCCACCTGCAGATGGATTTCGTCTCCGCGGATGTTGGCCGCATGCTCGATGCGCTCGGCTTCGGTGGCGTGTTCAGCGGCGGCAGCACGACGGCGCGGCTCAACGCGACCTGGCCCGGCGGTCCGTCGGCGCTGGCGCTGGCGAACATCGACGGCGACCTGCGCATCGACATCAACAAGGGACGCATCCTCGAGGTGCAGCCCGGTGTCGGCCGCCTGTTCGGACTGATCTCGGTGGTCGATCTGCCGCGTCGCCTGTCGCTGGATTTTGGCGACGTCGTCGGCAAGGGCTTCGCCTTCGACGCGATCACCGGCGACTTCCGTTTCGCCGGTGGCAACGCGCACACGGACAACCTGGTGATCCGTGGTCCCGCCGCGGAGATCACCATCACTGGCCGCACCGGCTTGCGTGCGCGCGACTACGACCAACTGGTCCTGGTGGTGCCGCATGTCGGCAACAGCCTGCCGGTGGTCGGCGCCATAGCCGCCGGGCCCATCGGCATCGCCGCGGGCCTCGCGGCGCAGGGCCTGCTTGGCCGCGGGCTCAACGAAGCGGCGCGCAAGCGCTACAAGGTCAGCGGCTCATGGGACAAACCGGTGTTCACCCCGCTGGATCGCAATGCGGCGACCGGTACGGCGCAGCCCACGGGCGGAGCGCCATGATGCTGCGGATCGAGACGGCAAGGCTGGTGCTGCGCGAACTGGACGAAGGCGATGCGGCCTTTATCTTCGAACTGGTCAACGACCCGGCCTGGATCGCCCATATCGGCGACAAGGGCGTACGCAACCTGGACGACGCGCGCGCCTATATCGCCAACGGCCCGACCGCGATGATCGCGAGACTCGGCTTCGGCCTGTACCGGGTGGGACTGAAGGCGGACGACACGCCGATCGGCCTCTGCGGCCTGCTCAAGCGCGACACGCTGGACGAGGTCGACCTCGGCTTCGCCTTCCTGCCGGCCTACCGCGGCATGGGGTATGCGCGGGAAGCCGCGCTGGCGGTCCTGGACCTTGGGCGCCGGCGTTTCGGGCTCGAACGCATCCTTGCGATCACCTCGCTGGACAACGACGGCTCGATCCGGCTGCTCGAATCCATGGGCTTCGTCCTGGATCGCAGCGGTCGGCTGGAGGCGGATGCCGAGCCGGTTAACGTCTTCGTCCGGGCCGGCGGGACAGCGATTTAGTGGATTCGGGGAACGGGGAACGGCAAGTTTGCGGTTGCCTGGAATACCACTCCCTGGGCAGGCCCGCATAGCCAAGGCTTACCTCTACCTCGACTGTTTCCCCTTCCCCGTTCCCCGTCCCTGAAATCCTCCAGGAACCTTTATTATCCCCACGACCGGCACCATGTCGGCTGCTTGTCCTCACACGACGGTGTTTTCCATGGATTCTCTGATCGCGCTCGCCGAAAGGCGTCTGCTGCAGCCGGGCGGCCTGGCCGCCGGCGACCTCGATCGCGTGTTTTCCCAGCTGATGGGGCCGTCGATCGACGCGGCCGACCTCTATTTCCAGCATTCGCGCAGCGAGTCGTGGGTATTGGAGGAGGGCATCGTCAAGGACGGCAGCCATTCGATCGAGCAGGGCGTCGGCGTGCGCGCGATGTCCGGCGAGAAGACCGGGTTCTCCTATTCCGATGAAATCGTGTTGCCCCAGCTGCTGGAAGCCTCGCGCGCCGCCCGCGCGATCGCCCAGGGCGGCGCGGGCGCCGGCAAGCCGCTGGCCCTGAATACCGGGCGCGCGCTGTATCCGGCGATCGACCCGGTCGAGAGCATGCCGACAGAAGACAAGATCGCCCTGCTGCGCGACGTGGACGCCTATGCGCGTTCGCGCGATCCCCGGGTCAAGCAGGTCGTGGTCAGCCTGGCCGCGACCATGGACACGATCATGATCGCCGCTTCGGATGGCACCCTCGCCGCCGACGTGCGCCCGCTGGTCCGGTTGAACGTGCAGGTGATCGCCGAACAGGGCGGACGCCGCGAGCAGGGTCATTCCGGTGGCGGTGGCCGCTACGGGTATCGCGAGCTGATCGCCAATGGCCGTGCGCATGCCTTCGCCGAGGAGGCCGTGCGCCAGGCGCTGGTGAACCTGGAAGCGGTCGACGCGCCCGCCGGCACGATGACCGTCGTGCTCGGCCCGGGCTGGCCCGGGATTCTGTTGCACGAGGCCATCGGCCACGGCCTGGAAGGCGACTTCAACCGCAAGGGCAGTTCGGCCTTCGCCGGCCGGATCGGCGAGCGCGTGGCGGCCGAAGGCGTCACCGTGGTCGACGACGGCACGCTGGCCGGCCGCCGCGGCTCGCTCAGCATCGACGACGAGGGCACGCCGACCGAGTGCACCACCCTTATCGAGAACGGCATCCTCAAGGGCTACATGCAGGACAAGCTCAACGCGCGCCTGATGGGCGTCAAGCCCACCGGCAACGGCCGTCGCGAGTCCTTCGCCCAGCTGCCGATGCCGCGCATGACCAACACCTATATGCGCTCGGGCGATCGCGATCCGGAAGAAATCATCCGCTCGGTCAAGAAGGGCATCTACGCGGTCAACTTCGGCGGTGGCCAGGTCGACATCACCAACGGCAAGTTCGTCTTCACCGCCAGCGAGGCCTACCTGATCGAGGACGGCAAGGTCACCCGCCCGGTGAAGGGCGCGACCTTGATCGGCTCGGGCCCGGATGTGCTGACCCGGGTGTCGATGATCGGCAACGACATGAAGCTCGATGAAGGCGTCGGCGTCTGCGGCAAGGACGGGCAGAGCGTGCCTGTGGGTGTCGGCCAGCCGACGCTGCGTGTGGATTCGATGACGGTGGGTGGCACGGCCGCTTGAGGCGCGAGTTGGCCGCTGCGCGGCCTGCGAGTCGGTGGCTGTGCCACCTGCAAGATGAAGAGCGCCAGTAGAGCCGCGAGACATCCCGTCCGACGGCTTTACTGGCGCTCTTTATTCTCGCAGCGAGCGAAGCAAGCGACTGGCAGGCCGCGTAGCGGCCGACTCGCACTCTTTTCGTCCCCGTCCTTCTCGAGTTCGCGCAGTATCCGGTAAATCTCCCGGAACGCATGCGGCGGCTTCTGCGTGCCACGCTCCGCGCGGGCCTGGCGAACCAGCGAGCGCACGTGCTGGCGGTCCAGTTCCGGATGCTCGTCGAACAAGGCGCTGAGCGCGACGTCGCCGTCTTCCAGCAGCTTCTCGCGCTTCGCCTCCAGCCGGTGCATCAGCGCCGCTTCCTGGCGCTGGCGCTCACGGTTCTCGCCCAGCTCCGAGCGGGCCTCGGCGAAGGCGTCCTCGCCATGCCGGCGCATGATCTTGGCCAGGTAGGCGAGCTGGCGTTTATGCGCGCCGTGCGCGGTGATCTTGCGCGTCTGCGCGATTTCGAACATCACGTCTTCGGGCAGTTCGAGTTTGGCCAGCCGGCTTGGCGGCAGTTCGACGAGCTGGCCGGCCAGTTTCAGCATATCCAGCGCTTCGCGGCGCTGCTGGCTGCGGCTGGGGCCGTCGTACTCGTCGTTGGGGTCGATCACTTCGTTGTTCACTTCGGTAATTCCGTTGGTATGGCCACGATGCCCGCTTCCTCGCGTTCGAAGGCGAAGCGCGGCACGCGGCGGCCATCGACCTCGACGCTTTCGAGGAACATGGCGGCCGGCCGGACCCATAGCCCGAAATGGCCGTACAGGGCCTGGTAGACCACCATGTCTTCCATGGTCTCGCTATGCCGCGCGGTGCCGAGCACCCGGTAGGCGTTGCCTTTGTAGTGGCGGTAGATGCCGCAGGTCAGGGCCATCTGGACTCCGTGGCTTTTGATCGGCCGGTACGGACCCATATCGGTCCGTTGGCGTCCTCGTGTGGAGGGCGCATTCTAGCTTGCCCGACCCCAGGAAACCCACGTGAGCCAAGTCGCCGCCCCCGATTCCAGCATGCAGGACCTCGACCGCCTCGCCGGACTGGCCGAGGAAGTCATCCGTCGGGCCCGCGAGGCCGGTGCCAGCCAGGCCGAGGTCTCGGCCAGCGTCGACATCGGCCTGAACGTGAACGTGCGCATGGGCGACGTGGAAACGGTCGAGCATACCCGCGACCGCGGCTTCGGCCTGACCGTGTATTTCGGCCAGCGCAAGGGCTCGGCGAGCACCGCCGACCTCCATCCGGACTCGATCCAGGCCACCCTGGACCAGGCCATCGCCATCGCCCGCTATACCGAGGAGGACGACTGCTCCGGCCTGGCCGAGGCTTCGCGCATGGCCACGGTCTTCCCGGACCTCGACCTCTGGCACCCCTGGGATATCGATGTCGAAGGCGCCATCGCGCTCGGCCTGGAAATCGAGGACGCCGGTCGTGCCCTGGCCGGTATCGAGAATTCCGACGGCGCCAGCATCAACGCCGGACAGAGCCTGTCGGTCTATGCCAATTCCCATGGTTTCGTCGGCCGCGAGCGCGGCACCCGGCATTCGCTCTCGGTGGCCCTGATCGCCAGCGACGAGAACGGCATGCAGCGCGACTACTGGTATGACAGCGTGCGCCATGCCAGCGCCTTCATGCCGACCGCCGAGATCGGCCGCAAGGCCGCCGAACGCACCTTGTCGCGGCTGGGCGCGCGCCGGTTGACCACGCGGCAGTCGCCGGTGCTGTTCGCGCCGGAAGTGGCCCGTTCGCTGATCGGACACCTGCTCGGCGCGATCAGCGGCGGCTCGCTGTATCGCCGCGCCAGTTTCCTGCTCGACCACGTCGGCAAGCCGGTGATGCCGTCCTGGATGCGGATCGACGAGCGCCCGCTGATTCCGCGTGGCCTGGGTTCCTCGGTGTTCGACGCCGAGGGCGTGGCCACGGCCGACTCCTCGCTGATCGCCGATGGCGTGCTGCAGCGCTACGTCCTGGGGAGCTATTCGGCGCGCAAGCTCGGTTTGTCTTCGACCGGCAACGCCGGCGGCGTGCACAACCTGATCGTGAAGACCGGCGATGACGATTTCGCCGGGATGCTCCGGCGGCTGGGCACGGGCCTGCTGGTGACCGAGGTGATGGGCCAGGGCGTCTCGATCGTCACCGGCGACTATTCGCGCGGCGCCTCGGGTTTCTGGGTGGAGAACGGCGAAATCGCCTATCCGGTGGAGGAAATCACCATCGCGGCCAACCTTCGCGAGATGTTCGCCAACATCGTCGCCGTGGGCGCCGACGTGGATCGCCGCTCGCATATCCTCACCGGTTCGATCCTGGTCGAGAAGATGACCATCGCCGGGGAGTGAAGATTCGGTGACCTGGGGCGCTTGACACCGACAGCCCCTCGGCGGAACAGTGGTGCCTTCATTCCTTGGGAGGGAGAGAATCCATGAATACGCCGTACGAAGCGCCGCCCCCGCCGCCGGTCGACCCGGTCACGCCGCCGCCGGCATCGTCGACCGACGACCGCAACCTGGCCATGCTGACCCATCTGTCGGGGCTTATCTTCAGCATCCTCGTGCCCCTGGTCGTCTGGCTGATCCATAAGGACAAGGCGGACAAGCAGTACCTGGTGACCGAAGCGAAGGAAGCCCTGAACTTCCAGATCACCGTGCTGATCGGTTATGTGATCTGCTGGATCCTGACCTTCATCCTGATCGGCGCGCTGCTGACCTTCCTGCTCTGGGCGGCCAATCTGATCCTGTGCATCGTCGCCGCGGTCAAGGTGAGCTCGACGGGTAGCTATCGCTATCCGTTCGCGCTGCGCCTCGTGAACTAGGGTTCTCTGGCTAGCGGTCGCGACCGGCCGCGAAACGGGCGAGTTCGGCGAGCAGTTCGCCGCGCTCGCCGAGCGGTCGGACGGCATCGAGCGCCTGGTCGATCAGTTCGGCCAGGTGCGCACGCGATGCGTCCATGCCGATGATCGAAGGAAAGGTCGGCTTGTCGGCGGCGGCATCCTTGCCGGCGGTCTTGCCGATCACCGCCGCATCGCCTTCGATATCGAGGATATCGTCGCGGACCTGGAAGGCCAGGCCCACGGCATGGCCGTAGCGGTCGAGCGACGCCAGCACGGCGTCATCGCGGCAACCCGCCGCCAGCGCACCCAGGCGTACCGAGGCGCGGATCAGCGCGCCGGTCTTATAGGCATGCATGCGCTCCAGTTCCTCGAGCGTCAGGCGCGTGCCCACTGCGGAAAGATCGAAGGCCTGGCCGCCGGCCATGCCTTCGGCGCCGCAGGCGGCACCCAGGGTACGCAGCATCGCCAGCTGCAGCGCCGGCTCGTCGCACGAGGGCGCGGCCAGCAGTTCGAAGGCCAGGGCCTGCAAGGCGTCGCCGGCGAGGATGGCCATGGCTTCGCCGAAGGCGATATGGCAAGTGGGCCGGCCCCGGCGCAGCGCATCGTCGTCCATCGCCGGCAGGTCGTCGTGGACCAGGGAATAGGCGTGGATGATCTCCACCGCGCAGGCCGGCACGTCGAGTCCGGCGTCGTCGCGGCCGAAGGCATGGCCCGCGGCGTAGACCAGCAGCGGACGCAGGCGCTTGCCGCCGCCGAGCACGGCATAGCGCATGGCCCGGTGCAGTTCGGTCGGTGGCAGGTCCTCGGCGGGCAACACGCGCGCGAGCGCGTCGTCGGCCCGTGCGGTCAGCGCACGCAGGCCCGAGCCCAGGGCATCAGTCGTCGGAGTCAAAGGGTTCGGAGGCGTCGGGGGCGTCGGGATCGAGCAGCAGGCGCACGCGCAGTTCCGCCTGTTCGAGCGCGGTCTGGCAGCTGCGGTAAAGGCCGATGCCACGCTCGAAGGATTGCAGCGATTCGTCCAGGCTCAGCTCGCCGCCTTCCATGCGTGCCACCAGTTGTTCGAGTTCGTCGAGGGACTGTTCGAACGCGGCGACGGGAGGTACGGCAACGGCACTGGCGGGGGACTTCGGCATGGCCGACAAACTAGCTCATCAGGGCCTTGCGAATCAATCCGCGCGCGACCATTCCGGCCTGCCGCCGGCCTCGGCGAACAGGGTTTCGCCACGCTCGCTGACCCAGCGGTCGGCGACCGCGACCAGGGTGTTTCCCTCGTAGATCAAGGGGCAGCGCGGGCGCAGCCAGGGCGGCATGGCGCCCTGCTGGAAGAGGTCGCGCAGCTCGCGGGTATGCCGGTCGCCCCTGGGGCGCAGATGCTCGCCACCCCGGCGTACGCGCACCGTGAGCGGCACGGCCAGGCGACCGCCGTCGAGCCTTAGCGAACCGCGACCGGGAAGCGCCAGCGGTTCGCCCTGCCAGGCCTGCTCCCAGAGCGGATCGATGTCGCGTTCCGGCGGCATCGCCCAGATCCGTCCGCGCCACACGCGCACCTCGGTGCGCGTCCAGCGCACCAGGGGCAGGCGCTCGGCACCGGCCTGGGCGATCTGCCGTTCCAGTTGAACGCGTTGCGCCGTGCTCGGCGCGGCGAGTCCCGCCGCATGCAGCCAGTGGTCGAGCAGGGGCACGCGCCATGCCGTCGGCAAGGCCAGCCAGCCGTGGGCGTCGAGCGTTCCGGTGTCGGTGTCCTGCAGTTCGCCCAAGGCATCCTTCCACTGGCTGGCCAACAGGTCGGCGGCATCGGCGCAAAGCCTCGCGCTATGCGTGATGCTGTCGACGGCTTGCGGCCAGTGCCGGCGCAGGCCGGGCAAGACGGTGCCGCGCAGGTAACCTCGGGCCAGGGCCGTATCGGCGTTCGACGGATCGTCGATCGTTCGCAGGCCATGCGCCGCGACGTAATCGAGCAGCATGGCGCGCGGTGTGCCGAGCAGCGGCCGCCATAGTTCGCCGCGCGCGAACGCGCGATGCTCGCGCATCCCGGCAAGCCCTTCCGGACCCGCGCCGCGCAGCAGCTTCATCAGCACCGTCTCGACCTGGTCGTCACGATGGTGGGCGAGCACGATGCGCTCGCCTTCGCGCATGGTTTCGGCGAACGCCGCGTAGCGCGCACGACGTGCCGACGATTCGAGCCCGTCGCCGCGGCTGCGGTCGACCACCACCTTCGCCACGAGCAGCGGAACATCGAGCGTGTCGCACAACGTCCGGCAATGCGTGGCCCAGGCGGCGCTGTCGCCGTGCAGGCCATGGTCGACATGGATCGCGCGCAGTCCGCGATCACGCGCTTCGGGCAGGGCCGCCAGCGCGTGCAACAGCGCGGTGGAATCGGGGCCACCGCTATAGGCGACGGCAAGCGGCGCAACCGCCTGGGCGGCGAGCATCGCGGCCAGTCGTTCGATCAGCGGATGAGTCACTTGGCCTTGGCGCGCGGACGCACGTAGATATGTTTGCCGTTGCCGATCTGGCGTTCGTCGGTATCGAACAGGCCGATGCCGTTGATCAGTCCGCTGAGCTTCGAATAGCCGTAGTTGCGCGGATCGAAGTCGGGCGACTGCTTGCTGACAATGCTGCCGACGACCGCGAGCCCGGCCCAGCCGGTATCGTCCGACGCGGCCTCGATGGCGTTGCGCAGCAGGCTCAGCAGGTGGGTGTCCTGGCGAAGCTCCTTGGCCGAACGCTTCGACGGCGCGGCCGACGGCTCGGTTTCCGTGGCGCCGACCAGCACCTCGGTGTAGATGAACTTGTCGCAGGCGGTGCGGAACGGCTCGGGCGTCTTGCGTTCGCCGAAGCCGTAGACGATGCGACCGGATTCGCGGATGCGCGAAGCGAGGCGGGTGAAATCGCTGTCGCTGGAAACGATGCAGAAACCGTCGAAACGTTCGGTATAAAGCAGGTCCATCGCGTCGATGATCATCGCCGAGTCGGTGGCGTTCTTGCCCACCGTGTAGCGGAACTGCTGCATCGGCTGGATCGAATAGCGCAGCAGCGAATCCTTCCAGCCATTGAGGTCCGGCTTGGTCCAGTCGCCGTAGATGCGCTTGACGTGGGCGGTACCGTATTTGGCGATCTCGGCGAGAAGGCCTTCGACAATCGCCGGGCGCGCGTTGTCCGCATCGATCAGCACGGCGAGCTTGTGGGTGACGTCGGTAGCCATGGCCAGGCTCCTGGTTCAGGACCCGGCCGATGATGCCACAACGCGGCGGTCAGCCTTCGATATAAGCGCCGTACTTGCGCAGGCGTTGATAGCGCTGCTCGAGCAGGTCGCCGATCGGCAGGGTTTCCAGCTTGTCGAGCTCGTTCAGCAGCACGGCCTTCAGGCGGATCGCCATCGACTGCGGGTTGCGGTGCGCGCCTCCCAGCGGTTCGCGAACGATTTTGTCGATCAGGCCGTTCTCGAGCAGGCGTGGCGCGGTCAGGCCCATCACCTCGGCGGCATCCTTGGCCTTGTCGGCACTCTTCCAGAGGATCGAGGCGCAACCTTCCGGGGTGATCACCGAATAGGTCGAGTACTGCAGCATGATCGTGCGGTCGCCGACGCCGATCGCCAGCGCGCCGCCGGAACCGCCTTCGCCGGTCACCGTGCAGATCACCGGGATCTTCAGCTCGGACATTTCCAGCAGGTTGCGTGCGATCGCCTCGGACTGGCCGCGTTCCTCCGCCTCGATGCCCGGGTAGGCGCCCGGGGTGTCGATGAAGGTGAACAGCGGCAGCTTGAAGCGCTCGGCCAGCTTCATCAGGCGCAGCGCCTTGCGGTAGCCCTCCGGACGCGGCATGCCGAAATTGCGCTTGACCTTGGACTTGGTGTTGCGACCCTTCTGGTGGCCGATGATCATCACCGGACGACCATTGATGCGACCCAGGCCGCCGACGATGGCGGCGTCGTCGGCGAAGGTGCGGTCGCCGGCGAGTTCATGGAATTCCTCGCAGATCGCGCCGATATAGTCGAGCGTGTACGGCCGGCCCGGGTGACGCGACAACTGGCTGATCTGCCAGGGCGTCAGGTTCCGGAAGATCTCGGCGGTCTTGACCTTCAGCTTCTCGCGCAGGCGCGAGACTTCCTCGTCGATATTGAACGCCTGGCCGGAACTGGCATGGCGAAGCTCTTCGATCTTCGCGTCAAGCTCGGCAATCGGTTGTTCGAAATCGAGGAAATTGGGATTCATGGGCTACGCGGGTTGGGCAAAGGCGGGGAGTATACCGGGAGGCGTGTATTTCGGCGTGCGTCTGCGTATGGTGCTGAACTTCGGGGATTTTCCAGTTGGGGAACAGGGAGCAGGGAACGGGGAACAGCGAATGTAGCGAGGTCCTGGGGCTCTGAGGTCGGAGGCAAGGCAAAGCATCCACGCGAACTCAGGCTGTCCCGCTCCCCGTTCTATTCGCTCGGTCGCGCCAACCGGACATCGGCCGCCAACACCCCCGGCATGGTCCGCAGCACCCGCAGCAGGTCGGGCAGGGCACGCACCCGCCAGGCTTCGCCGAGCTCCAGGTCGGCCTGGCCAATCTCGTTGCGGTAGCCGGTCAGCAGCAGGGGCGTACGGCCGCCGCGGTAGCCGGCCAGGGCATGGCGCAGTTGCTGGATGAAGTCCGGGCCGATGCCGTTGAGCTTGAGCCGGAGCAGGCGGGCGTAATGCTCGCAAGCCTCGTTCAGGGTATAGGCCTTGCGCGCACGTAACTGGTAGCCGCCGGCGAAGTCGTCGATGCGCAGGCCGCCTTCGACGATGATCAGGTTGTCGCGGGTCAAGAGCGGTGCGGCCTCCATGTAGACCTCGCGGAAGAAGCTGCACTCGAGCACGCCGGTGGCGTCCTCGATCTGCACGAAGGCGTCGCTGTCGCCGCGCTTGCGCATGCCGGTGACCATGCCGGCCACGATCCAGGGCGTCTCGGGACCGCGACGGAAGCGGCTGGCGCCCTCGTCGTCATCGTTGCGCCGTGGCTTGGGCGGCTGGTAGCGCTGCGGGATCTCGCCGATCGGGCAGCTGGCCAGCTGGGCCAGGGTGTCCTTCCAGGGATCGGTCGGGTGGCCGGACAGGTAATGGCCGAGTGTTTCGCGCTCGCCATTGAGCAACTGCTCCAGCGGCCATTCGGGCACCGAACCGGAAAGCTCGATGATGCTCGGCGCCTCCGCCGCGCCGAAGGCGGCACCGAAGATGTCGACCTGGCCGGCGGCGCGGTTCTTCGCTTCCTGGTCGGCGGCGCGCATCGCCTCGGGGATGTGCATGATCAGGGTCGCGCGGTTTTCCCCGAGCGCATCCAGCGCGCCGGACTGCGCCAGCGCTTCCATCACCCGCTTGTTGAGCTTGCTCGAGCCGACCCGCTGGCAGAAATCGACCAGGCCGCGGTAAGCGCCGTTCGCATGGCGCTCGGCGACGATCGCCTCGCACACGCCCTGGCCGACGCCCTTGATCGCGCCGAGACCATAGCGGACCACCTTTGGCTCGACCGCCTCGAACATCCACGCCGAGGCGTTGACATCCGGGCGCAGCACCTGGATGCCGATCGCGCGCGTCTCGTCGAGGAAGGTCACCACCTTCTCGGTGTTGTCCATGTCCGAGGAAATCGTCGCCGCCATGAACTCGGCGGGGTAGTGCGCCTTCAGCCATGCGGTCTGGTACGAGACCAGTGCATAGGCCGCCGCATGCGATTTGTTGAAGCCGTAGCCGGCGAACTTCTCCATCAGGTCGAAGATCGAGTCGGCCTTGTCGCCGGAAAGGCCATCTTTCGCCGCGCCCTCGCGGAACTTGGCGCGCTCCTTGGCCATTTCCTCGAGCTTCTTCTTGCCCATCGCGCGACGCAGCAGGTCGGCGCCGCCGAGCGAGTAACCGCCGACGATCTGCGCCATCTGCATCACCTGCTCCTGGTAGACCATGATGCCGTAGGTCTCGCGCAGGATCGGCTCGACGCGCGGGTCGGGATACTCGACCGCCTCGCGTCCATGTTTACGCGCGCAGAAGCTCGGGATCAGGTCCATCGGGCCGGGACGGTACAGCGCGACCAGGGCGATGATGTCCTCGAAACGGTCGGCCTGGGCGTCTTTCAGCATGCCCTGCATGCCGCGCGACTCGAGCTGGAACACCGCGACGGTCTGCGCGCGCTTGAGCAGCGCGTAAACCTTCGGATCGTCCAGCGGCAGCGCGTCGATGTTCAGCGCATCCTCGCCGGCCACGGCGCGGCGCTTGTTGATCGCCTTCACCGCCCAGTCGATGATGGTCAGCGTGCGCAGGCCGAGGAAGTCGAACTTGACCAGGCCCACGGCCTCGACGTCGTCCTTGTCGAACTGGGTCACCACGCCTTCGCCGCCGGGTTCGCAGAACAGCGGCGCGAAATCGGTCAGCGGCGTCGGCGCGATCACCACGCCGCCGGCGTGCTTGCCGGCGTTGCGGGTGAGGTTCTCCAGCTTCAGCGCCAGGTCGATCAGCGTGCGCGCTTCTTCATCGTTGTCGTAGAGGTCGCAGAAATCCTTGACCACGCGGTCGGTTTCTTTCTTCGACTTCTCGGAACGACCGAGCGCATCGGACAAGGTCAGGTCCAGCGGGCGCGGCGGAATCAGTTTGGCCAGCTTGTCGACCTGGCCGTAGCCCATGCCGAGCACGCGACCGGAATCGCGCAGCACGGCCTTGGCCGCCATCGAGCCGTAGGTGATGATCTGGCTGACGTGGTCGCGGCCGTATTTGCGCGCGACATAGTCGATCACCTCGTCGCGGCGATCCATGCAGAAGTCGATGTCGAAGTCGGGCATCGACACGCGTTCGGGATTGAGGAATCGCTCGAACAGCAACTCGAACTGCAGCGGATCGAGGTCGGTGATCTTCAGTACCCAGGCGACCACGGAGCCCGCGCCCGAACCGCGGCCGGGGCCGACCGGAATGCCGTTGTCCTTGGCCCAGCCGATGAAGTCGGCGACGATCAGGAAGTATCCCGGGAAGCCCATCTCGACGATGACGTCGACTTCCCGTTCAAGGCGCGCTTCGTAGTCGGCCAGCGTGCGTCCCGGCGCCATCGGATGATGGGCGAGGCGCTCGGCCAGGCCGGCGCGCGCCTGGGCGCGGATATAAGTGTCCAGCGTATGCCCTTCGGGCACCGGGAAATCGGGCAGGTAGTACTTGCCGAAGGTCAGCTCGAGGTTGCAGCGCTTGGCCAGCTCGACGGTGTTTTCCAGCGCCTCCGGAATGTCGGCGAACAACGCCTCCATTTCTTCGGTGGTCTTGAAGTACTGCTGCTCGCTGTAGTCGCGCGGCCGCTTCGGATCGGCGAGCACGCGACCCTGGTTGATGCACACGCGCGCCTCATGCGCTTCGAAATCGGTGCGGGCGAGGAAGCGCACGTCGTTGCTGGCGATCACCGGCAGGGCCAGGGTGCCGGCGATGGCGAGCGCCGCCGTATTCCATAGTTCCTCGCCCGCGCGACCGCTACGGGTCAGTTCCAGGTACAGGCGCTCGGGAAACAGGCGCACCAGGAAATCCAGCCGCTGGCGGACCGCGTCGACCCCCGCATTGATCACCCGGCCGGCGTCGCTCTCGCGACCACATAGCGCGATCAGCCCACAGGTGCTTTGCGGATGCAGCCAGCTGGCGTCGACCAGTGGCTTGCCGCCGTGCTGGCCTTCACGCCATGCGCGGGAAATCAGCCGCGAGAGATTGAGGTAACCGTCGCGGTCCTGGCAGATCAGGGTGAGTCGCCATGGGCGCGGATCGTCCGGGCTCGACACCCAGATGTCGCAGCCGGCGATCGGCTTGATGCCGGCCGCACTGGCCGCCTTGTAGAACTTCACCAGCGCGAACAGATTGTTCTCGTCGGTCAGCGCGACCGCTGCCTGGCCCGCGCGCACGCAGGCCTCGACCAGCGCCTTGATGCGGATGGTCGAGTCGACCAGCGAGTATTCGCTGTGCAGATGGAGGTGGGCGAAGCGTACGGACATGGCGCGCGCGTGTGATAGGCGCCCAGCCTAGCCGCGTCCCCGGGGTCCGGCAAGAATTGACATCGAAAAAAAGGGGTCAGCGAAAAAAAGGGGTCAGAGTCATTTTTCGAGCAGAAAAGGGGTCAGAGTCATTTTTCACGGCCCTGGAATCGCTGAAACCGATGGGGTCGGCGTGAAAAATGACTCTGACCCCTTTTCTGAAAAATGACTCTGACCCCTTTTTTTCTCTGCCCCCCTTTTTTTGCACTACAGCCGGATGCGGAACCGGTCGTTGTTCATCTGCAGGTCGATGTAGTGCTCCCATTGTTCGACGGCGAGCGAGGTGCGGTCGTAGTCGAAGTGATGCGGGACGGCTTCGGCAGGTTGGGAAGGGGCGGGTGCGACGGCGGCCGGGTCGAGGGTCGCGTCGGGGTCGGTACTCTGCGGCGGGAACGGGGGTAGCGTCATGGCACGTCTCCTGCGCTTGGACGAGCGCGATGCGGCCTGGTCGACACCGATGGCGGCGGTTGCGGCGTCGGAACAACGCATCCCTGCCTGACGATGGCTATTTTACACCGGGCTCCAGGCGTTGGAGCGGGCCATTGGGCATGGCGAATGCTAGCCCGATGTGGCCCCGTTAATGCTAGACGTGGATGCTGTCGAGACAGTTTTCCGGCGAGGGGGCGAACAGGTCGCCCGTCGGTCCGGTCATCGGTTCGAGCAACAGGCGTACCGGCGCGAAGCTGCGCCGGTGCGCGTCGCAGGGTCCCAGCCGGTTCAGCGCGGCCAGGTGCTCGGGCACGCTGTATCCCTTGTGCTGGGCGAAGCCATAGCCCGGGTAGCGTCCGTCGAGTTCGACCATGTGCCGGTCGCGGCTGACCTTGGCCAGGATCGAGGCGGCGCTGATCGCCGGCTCGCTCGCATCGCCGCCGACCACTGCCCGTGCAGGGCAGGGCAGGGCGCTGGGCAGGTGGTTGCCGTCGATCAGCGCGTAGCCGGGCAGCGTGCCGAGGCCGTGCAGGCAGCGGCTCATGCCCTGCATGGTCGCCTGGAAGATATTGATGCGGTCGATCTCCTCGCGCTCGACGAAGACCACCGTCCACGCCAGCGCGCGTTCGACGATGCGCGCATAGAGCGTTTCGCGCTTCGCCTCGGTGAGTTGCTTGGAGTCGTTCAGGCCGCGGATCTGGCGCGTCGCGTCGAGGATCACCGCGGCGACCACCACGGGGCCGGCCAGCGGCCCGCGGCCCGCTTCGTCGACGCCGGCGATGAGCAGGTCCGGACCGAGTTGCAGGGTGATGCTGCGCTTGCGTGGCATGGTGGCTCTTGTCAGGGGTATTCGAAGTTGCGGTTGGACGGTGCCTACGCCTTGCGGTCGTTCGCGCCGATGGCGGCATCCCACGCGTTCCTTACGCTGGCCCTGCCTATCATGGCTTCGCAAGAAGGAGATCGCATCGTGTTCAGATCAGGCATTGTCATGGCATCGTTCGGTGCCTTCGCCCTGTGTTCCGCGCTGCATGCGCAGGTAACCCCAGGAGGCATGGTCCAGGTCGATCGCACCTGGCCGGAGGCGGCCCAAGGTTACCAGAGCCTGGATTTCGGCATCGAGATCACCCGCGACCCGGGCAAGGGCAGCTTTCACTATTGGGCACACCAGTTCTATTTCATCGGCGGGGATGGTGGCTATGCCGGTTTGCAGACCGACGGCCAGGGCGGCATCGGCAAGGCGCTGAACCTGGCCATCTGGAAGGCACTGAGTGGCACGCCGCTCGGTGCGGCGCAATGCAAACCCTTCGATCACGAAGGCGACGGTGTGCAGTGCTGGCTTCCGTTCGAGTGGAAGCAGGGCGTTGCTTACCGCATACGCATTGCGTTTGACGGTAATCAGTACTGGAAGGCGTCGATTCTCGATCTTTCCTCGCGCATCGAAACCCCGGTAGCGAGGATACGCGTGCCGGAAAAATGGGGCGCGCTGCAGAATGCCAGTTCGGAATTCCTGGAGAACTATGCGCAGGGTGGCGATACCTTGCCTTCGTGTGCGGCGATCGCGCCGAATGCGGCAATCTTCCGCAAGACCACGGCGAACTTCGGCAGCATCTCGCCGATGATCACCATGGTAACGACCTATGGCGAATGCGCCGCCGTCGCGCGCGGCGGCTGCGATGCCGGCCAGGCGTGCACGGTGGCGGCGAACTGAGGCGTGCCGGAAAATTACACTCGCGAATCGAGCAATTCGGCGATCGCGTCGGCCGCATGGTCGGCAGCCTGGCCTTCCAGATCGCCGCGAAGTCTCTGGTGCAGAAACTCGAACGCGGCGACGATACGGCCGCGTCGCTCGCTGTCCTGGAGCAGGTCGAGGGTGGCGGCGGCGAGGTTGGCCGGCGTGCAGTCGTCCTGCATGAATTCGGGCGCAAGCAGCCCATCGCCGAGACCACAGGCGCGGGCGAGGATATTCGGCAGCGCGTAGATGTCGGTTTTGAGCATCTTCAACGCGCGGGCGATGCGATAGCTAGACGGCGCCACGCGATAGCCGACCACCATCGGTCGCTTGGCCAGCATGGCCTCCAGCGTGGCGGTCCCCGACGCGAGCAGGACCACGTCGGCGGCGAGCATGGCCTCGTGCGCACGGCCTTCGATAAGCGTCGGTGCGAAGCCATGGACATGCCGGAATTCGCCGATGATCCGGGCCAGCTTCGCGTGCACCACGGGATTGGCCGCCGGCATGAGGATGCGCAGGCCGGGCAGGGCCGCCCCGATACGCGTGGCCGCATCGATGAAAATACGCCCGAGCCGATCGATCTCGCTGGGCCGGCTGCCGGGCAACACAGCCAGTACCGGCGCATCCTGTGGCAGCCTGAGTGCCTCGCGTGCACCGTGGCGATCGGCCAGCAGCGGAAAACGATCGGCCAGCGGATGGCCGACGAAACGCGCGTCGATGCCGTGTCGCGCATAGATCGGCGGCTCCATCGGAAACAGGCAGAGCACGCGGTCGGCGGAGCGGCCGATCTTTTCCGCGCGCTTCTCGCGCCATGCCCATACCGACGGGCTGACGTAGTGCACGGTACGCAGGCCGGCTTGCTTGAGTTTGCGCTCGACGGCGAGATTGAAGTCAGGCGCGTCGATGCCGACGACGATATCGGGACCGAGCGCGAGCAGACGGGCGAGCAGGTTCTTGCGCAGGCGCAGCAGGCGCGGCAGATGGCGGAGTACTTCGGCGAAACCCATCACCGAAAGCTCGCGGATATCGAACCAGGATTCGAAACCGGCGGCAAGCATGCGCGGTCCGCCGATACCGACGAAGCGCGCGGCCGGATAACGACGGCGCAGGGCGAGGAGCAGATCGGCGCCGAGCTGGTCGCCGGAATCCTCGCCGGCGATCAGGGCAATCACCGGCGAGGCGCCGGAGGCGTGCGGGTGCGGCGTGTCGAGGCCGGCCATCTCAGCGGGCCAGCGAGCGCTCGCTGCGGTCGAGGAACTCGAGCATCGCCCGCACGTCCTCGCTGCCTTCGGCCTGCTGGGCAAGCTGTTCGCGCGCGTCGGCCAGCGGCAGGCCGGCCATGTACAGCGTGCGGTAGGCGCGCTTGATCGCGGCGATGCGGCCGCTGTCGAAGCCGCGGCGTTTCAGGCCTTCGCTGTTGATACCGCGCGGGCGACCACGCGCCTCGTTGGCCATCATCACGAAGGGCGGCACGTCCGAACCGACCAGGCAACCCATGCCGATGAAGACATGCGCGCCGACCTTGCCGAACTGGTGCACGCCCGAGTATCCGGAGAGGATCGTCCAGTCGCCGATCTCGGCGTGGCCGGCCAGCGCCGAATAATTGGAGAACACGGTGTGGTTGCCGATCTGGCAATCGTGCGCGACGTGCACGTAAGCCAGCAGCCAGTTGTCGTTGCCGACGCGGGTGACACCGCCGCCATCGCCGGTGCCGCGATTGATGGTGGTGTATTCGCGGATCAGGTTGCGGTCGCCGATCACCACCTCGGTGCGTTCGCCGCTGAACTTCTTGTCCTGCGGGTCGCCGCCGATCGAGGCGAACGAGGCGATGCGGTTGTCGCGGCCGATGGTGGTCGGCCCCTCGATCACCACGTGTGGCCCGATCGTGGTGCCATCGCCGATACGGACATGCGCGCCGATGACGCTGTAGGCACCGATGCTGACGTTGGCGCCGATGACGGCGGTCGGGTCGATCAGCGCGGTCGGATGGATCATTTTTCGGTCCTCGCGGCACACATCAGTTCGCAGCTGGCCACTTCCTTGCCATCGACCAGGGTGCGTGCCTCGAACAGGCCCATGCCGCGCAACAGGCGCTTGAGCGACACTTCCATGCGTAGCTGGTCGCCCGGCACGACGACAGCGGAGAACCGCGCATTGTCGACCTTGACCAGATAGAACAGCGGGCTGCCGTTGTTGCCGTCGATCTGGCTGGTGATCTGGGTCAGCAGGCCCGCGGTCTGGGCCATGGCCTCGACGATCAGCACGCCCGGCATGACCGGATGACCGGGAAAGTGGCCCTGGAAGAACGGCTCGTTGATCGTCACGTTCTTGAGCGCGGTGATGCGCTTGCCTTTCTCGAGCTCGATCACCCGATCGACCAGCAGGAAAGGGTAGCGATGCGGCAGCAAGCGCTGGATCTGCTCCACGTCCACCGGCAGGGTTATGGGAGCAGCTGCGTGTTCATTCATTGCCTCTTTCCTTCTCCAGCGCCATCAGGCGGCGCGCGTAATCGTCCAGGTGCTTCATTCGTGCCGCGTTGCGCCGCCACAGCCGGTTTTCCTGCAGCGGTACGCCGGAGGAGTATTCGCCCGGCTCGCGGATCGAACTGGTGACCAGGCTCTTGGCGGTGATGGTAACGCGGTCGGCCACCTCAAGGTGGCCGAGGATACCGGCGTTGCCGCCGATCATGCAGTAACGACCTATTTTCGCACTGCCGGCCACCGCGGCGCAGCCGGCCATCGCGGTATGGGCGCCGATATGCACGTTGTGGGCGATCTGGATCTGGTTGTCCAGCCGCACATCCTCGTCCAGCACGGTGTCTTCCAGGGCGCCGCGGTCGATCGTGGTATTGGCGCCGATCTCGCAGTCGTCGCCGATGCGCACCCCGCCGAGCTGGGGCAGCTTGATCCAGTGGTCGCGGTCGAAGGCGAGGCCGAAGCCGTCCGAACCGATCACCGCGCCCGGGTGCACCAGCACGCGTTTGCCGAGGGTGACCCGGATCACCAGGGTTACCCGGGCGACCAGCCGCGACTGCGCGCCGACCACGCAACCCGGACCGACCATGCAGTGCGGGCCAAGGATGACGCCATCCTCGATCACCGCGCCATCCTCGACCACGCAGCACGGACCGATGCTCGCCGTCGGGCTGATCCGGGCACTGGCGGCGACCACGGCGCTGGGATGGATCCCGCGCGGCGCGGCCGGCAGCTGTTCGAACAGCGCGGCAATTTTCGCGTAGGCGACATACGGGTCCGCGGCGACGAGCGCCGCGCCGTGACGCGAGGGAAGATCCACCTCGCGCAGCACGACGATGCCGGCGGTCGAGCTGGCAAGCTGCGAGGCGTACTTCGAATTGGAAAGGAAGGTCAGTTGCGACGCCGTGGCCGCGGCAAGCGTGCCGACGCCATCGACGGTAGTGGCGGCGTCACCATGCGCATCGAGGCCGAAGCGTCCAGCCAGATTGGCCAGCGTGAATCGAGGATTGCCACTCACGTCGTTTCTCCCGGGAGAGCCAGGGAACGGGGAGCAGGGAACGGGGAACAAAAGCCGTGACGCCTTCGCGAGCTTCGTTGTTCCCCGTTCCCTGTTCCCCGTTCCCGCCTGAGATCCAAAAAAAAGGGTGGCAAGGCCTGGGCCCCGCCACCCCGTGATTCTAGCGGCTGTCTTAGAACGTATTGCCGAAGGTGAACTGGATGCGCTCTTCGTAATGCTTGTCCGCGCCCTGCGAGCGGAACGGCACCGCGAAGTTGATGATCAGCGGGCCGATCGGCGCCTGCCACTGCAGGGACAGGCCGGTCGAGGCACGCAGCTGGCTGGCCTCGAACGAACCGAAGTCCTGGTAGACGTTACCGACGTCCATGAACCAGGAGACGCGGGCGGTGTTGACGTCCTTCAGGAAGGGCAGCGGCAGGAAGACCTGCGCGGTGCCGAGCACCTTGAACGCGCCACCGACCGGCTGGGCGAAGGAGTAGACGCTGTCCGCGCACTGGCCGTTCTTGTCCGGCTTCGGGTTGGTGCCCGGGGTAAGGCCGGCGCAGAGTTTCGGGCCCAGGGTGTTGTCCTGGAAGCCACGCACGTCGCGCACGCCACCGGCGTAGAAGTTCTCCCAGAACGGGAAGTCGACCTTCTGTCCCTTCAGGTAGGGGCTGTCGGGGTTGGTCGGGTCGTCCTTGTAGGTCTGGCCATAGGTATTGCCATAGCCGACCTGGCCGTCCAGGTACAGCACGAAGCCCTTGCCGATCGGCCAGTAGTGGCTGGCCTCGCCGAAGAACTTGTAGAACTGCACGGTTGAGCCGGGCAGGGCACCCTCGATCGACGCGCTGAGCACGCCGCCGCGGGTTGGCGCCCAATAGCCGTTACGCGTGTCGTGGTTCCAGCCCAGGCTGCTCGTCCAGGAGTGGATGGTCTTGTTGCCGATCGCGTTCTGGTAGTCGATCAGCACCTGCGGCGTGATGCCGAGCTGGGTATTGATCAGGTTGGAGCTGAGGCCCAGGCTGGTCGAGATCGAGTCGGTTTCGCCGATCGGGAAGGCCAGGTTGGCGGCGAACGACTTGGTGCTGTACGTGTAGTTCGCCAGATCGGTGTCGCCGTAGTCCAGCTTGCTGTAGCCGACGGTGTAGCCGAGCTGCACGCCCGAGTCGGTCAGGTACGGGTTGGTGTAGCTGGCGTTGATACGGGTGTAGAAGTCGCTCTTTTCCGCGCCGATCGAGAAGCGGTCGCCGGTGCCGAGGAAGTTGTTCTGCGACACCGAGGCACTGATGATGATGCCCGAGTACTGCGAGTAGCCGACGCCGAACATCAGGCTGCCGGCCGACTGCTCCTCGACCTTGGCGGTGAGGTCGACCTGGTCGTCGGTGCCGGGCACCAGCGCCTTGTCGATGTCGACGGTCTTGAAGTAACCCAGGCGCTGCAGGCGCGTCTTCGAGCGGTCGATCGCCGCCTGCGAGTACCACGAGCCTTCCAGCTGGCGCATTTCGCGACGCAGGACCTCGTCCTCGGTGCGGGTGTTGCCCTGGAACACCACGCGGCGCACGTACACGCGCTTGCCCGGCTCGATGTAGAGGGTCAGGTCGACGGTGCGCGCGTCCTTGTCCAGCTTGGGCACCGGCGTGACCTTGGCGAAGGCATAGCCGATGTTGGCCAGGATCGCCTTGATCGCGTCGGTGCTCGCCTCGACCGCGTGGCGGTTGAAGGTGTCGCCCTTGTGGACGAAGACCAGCTGGCGCAGCGAATCTTCCGGCAGGATCAGTTCGCCGAGCAGCTTCACGTCGGAGACCGTGTAGATCTCGCCTTCCTTGACGCTGGCGCTGATGTACATCGCGCGCTTGTCCGGGGCGATGGTGACCTGGGTCGAGTCGACGCCGAAGTCGGCGTAGCCGCGATCCATATAGTAGGAGCCGAGCTTTTCCAGGTCGCCGGAGAGCTTCTCGCGCGAATACTGGTCGTCCTTCGAGTACCAGGACAACCAGTTGGTGGTGTCCGATTCGAAACCCTTGCGGATCGACTTGTCGGTAAAGGCCTTGTTGCCGACGATATTGATTTCCTTGATCTTCGAGGCTTTGCCCTCGCGGATCTCGATATCGATGGCGACGCGGTTGCGGTCCAGCGTGGTCACGTGCGGATCGACCGACACGTTGTACTTGCCGCGGTTGTAGTACTGGCGGACCAGTTCCTGCTGTACGCGGTCGAGCGAAAGACGGTCGAAGGTCTCGCCCTCGGCCAGGCCGATTTCCTTCAGGCCCTTGCGCAGATCCTCTTCCTTGATGTCCTTGTTGCCGCGGAGCGTGAGCTTGGCGATCGCCGGGCGCTCGACCACCTTGATCACCAGGATGTCGCCCTGGCGATCGAGCTGGATGTCGCTGAAGAACTTGGTCTGATAGAGCGCACGGATGGCAGCCTGTGCCCGATCGTCGGTGAGGGTATCGCCCTTCTCGATGTTCAGGTAGCTCAGCACCGTACCCTGCGCGATGCGGGTGAGGCCGTCGATACGGATGTCGTTAACGACGAAAGGCTCGAAAGCCAGCACGTTCGCGGACAGGGAGGCAAGCAGGATCAGGGCGGCGATACGCTTCATCGTCGATTCCGTTGGGTTAATTCTGGTCGCCGGCCGACGAGGCCGACGACTGTAGATATGTACGCGCCGGGCAAGAGCCCGGCAGCGCGTGAGCGATCGCACCGCGATGCGATCGTTGCGGCAGGATGACGTGCCGCACGACTGAACCGACCAAAGCCGGTGCAGCCGTCGTTGGACAGCAAGGGCGCGACGAAAGTCCCCAGGTGGAAACGGCTCGCGTCACGAGACCAGCATTCGGTGAATATCGTTGAAGAACGCCAGGCCCATCAGGGTGAACAGCAAGGCCAGGCCGACGTACTGACCGGCGATCATGGTCCGTTCGCTGACCGGGCTGCCCTTGATCAACTCGATAAGGTAATACAGCAGGTGTCCGCCGTCCAAGACCGGTATCGGCAGCAGGTTGAGGATGCACAGGCTGAGCGACACCATCGCAAGGAACTGCAGGAACCAGGCGGGCCCGCGGGTGGCCGAATCGTTGGCGACCTGGGCGATGCCGATCACGCCGGAAAGGTTCTTCGTCGAGGCCTGGCCGGTCACCATCTTGCCGATCAGGTTGAAGGTGGTACGCGCCTGCTGCCAGGTCGACTGCAGCGACGCTTCCATCGCCTTGACCGGGCCGTAGCGCAGCGTCGCCATTTCCGGGGGCGTCCAGCCGATGCCGACCATCCACGCAGGTGGCAGGCCATTGTAGGAGCGCATCTGCGCGGTCAGCGCGATGTCCATGGGCTTGCCGTCGCGTTCGATGCCGAGGGTCAGCTTTGGCGAAATCGCGGCCGTCTTCTTGAGGACGTCGGCGAATTCGTCCGAATGGGACACCGCGGTGCCATTGATCCTGACCACGCGATCGCCGCCGCGCAGTCCGGCCGCGACCGCGGGGAAGTCCGGGGTGACCGTGGCGACCACCGTCGGCGGCGCCTGCAGGTCCAGGCCGAGCGCGGTGAAGGCTTTGCCGATGTCGCCGCCTTCGGGCAATGCCTGCAGCGGCAGCACGAGGTCGCGTTCGACGCCGTCGACCCCGCGAACCCGCAACGGCAACGGCTGGCGGTCGAGCAGGCCATTGGCCAGCAGGTCGAACGAATCGCTCCAGGTGCCCACGGCGGTTCCGTCGATGGCCAGCAGGCGATCGCCTGCACGCACGCCGGCCTTGGCCGCAATGCTCTGCGGGGCGGCGTCGACCAGGGGTGCCGCGTCCGGCTTGCCGAGCATGAACATCGCCCACAGCGCGAAGACGGTGAAGATCAGGTTGAAGGCCGGGCCGGCGATCACGATGGCGATGCGCTTCCAGACCGATTTGCCAGTGAATTCCTGGCCACGGTCGGCCGGATCGACGTCACCCTCGCGGGCATCGAGCATCTTGACGTAGCCGCCCAGGGGGATCGCCGCGATCTGGTACTCGGTGCCGTCCTTCGCCACGCGGCGCCACAGCGGCCGGCCGAAGCCCACCGAGAAACGCAGCACCTTGACCCCGCAGCGACGGGCGACCCAGTAATGGCCGAACTCGTGAAAGGTCACCAGTACGCCGAGCGTGACCAGAAGCCAGAACGCGGAACCTAGGAAAGGGCTGATCATCGGCAAAGGCTTGGGCGCATGGTGGTCTGGAAAGGTCCGAGAAGCTTAGCAGCTAGCACGCTGGAGCACCCGGCGGGCGGCGCTCCGGGCAGACAGGTCGCGTGCAGCAAGAGACGCAACATCGACCACCTTTTCCGGCGGCAGTTCCTCCAGCACCCTCTCGACCAGCTCGGCGATGGCCAGGAAGGGCAGGCTGCCGGCCAGGAAAGCCTCCACGGCGACCTCGTTGGCCGCGTTCAGGATCGCGGTGGCGTCGCCACCGGCGCGCAGCGCCTGGAAGGCCAGGGCAAGGCAGCGGAAGGTATTCGTGTCCGGCCGCTCGAACCCGAGCGTGGCCACAGCGGCGAGGTCCAGCCGCTTGACCCCGGTGTCGACCCGCTCCGGCCAGGCCAGGGCATGGCCGATGGCGGTACGCATATCGGGGTTGCCGAGCTGGGCCAGTACCGAGCCGTCGACATACTCGACCAGGGAGTGGATCAGGCTCTGCGGATGGACGATGACATCGATCGCATCGGCTGGCGCGCCGAACAGGTAGTGCGCTTCGATGACCTCGAGGCCCTTGTTCATCAGGGTGGCCGAATCGACCGAGATCTTGCGGCCCATCGACCAGTTCGGGTGGGCGCAGGCCTGGTCGGGGGTGATCGCGCCGAGGTCGGCGCGCGTCCGGCCACGGAACGGCCCGCCCGAGGCGGTCAGGATCAACTGGCGGACGCCGGCATCGCCGAGGTCCGGGCGGCCTCCCGGCAGACACTGGAAGATCGCGTTATGTTCCGAATCGACCGGAATCAGCACGCCGCCGCCGACGCGCAGCGCGTCGAGCAGGAGCGGCCCGGCCATCACGATCGATTCCTTGTTCGCCAGCAGCAGGCGCTTGCCCGCGCGCGCGGCGGCCAGGGTGGATTCGAGCCCGGCGGCGCCGACGATGGCGGCCACCACGGTGTCGCAGAGCGGTCCGGCCGCGGCCAGGGCCAGCGCCCCGGGGCCGGCGGCGACCAGGCAGGGCACCCCCGCCGCGGCCAGCTTGCGCGCCAGTTCGCCCTCGAGCGCCGGATCGGCGACGATCGCCAGCTCGGGGCGGAAGCGATCGCACAGGCGGACCAGGGCGTCGACGCTCCGGTGCGCGGCGAGCACGGTGGCGCGGAACCGGTCCGGATGCCGGGCGATCACGTCCAGCGTGCTGGTCCCGATCGAGCCGGTCGCGCCAAGCACGGCGATGTTTTTTACGGGGGCGACGGCACGGGTCGCGGTGGCCGGATGCTGCATGTCACAGTCCGAGCAGGAGCAGGCCGGCGGCGAACACCGGCAGGGCGGCGAAGACGCTGTCCATGCGGTCGAGCAGGCCGCCATGCCCCGGGATCAGGGTGCCCGAATCCTTCACCTCGGCGTGCCGCTTCATCAGGCTTTCGAACAGGTCGCCGATCACCGAGGCGGTGACCGTTACCACCGCAACGAGTACCAGGGCGAGCAGGGGGCCGGTCCCGCGGACATCGAGCAGCCAGCCGCCGAGCAATACCGCCAGCGCACCGCCGACGAAGGCGCCGGCCACGCCGGCCCAGGTCTTCCCCGGGCTGATCCGCGGCGCGAGCTTGCGCTTGCCGAAGAAGCGTCCGCTGAAATAGGCGCCGGTGTCGGCGGCCCAGACGATGACCAGGGCGACCAGGGTCCACAAGTGGCCATGCGGCAGGCTGCCATGGATCGACAGCATCGCGGCCCATGCCGGCACGGCCACCAGCAGGCCGGTGCCGAGCTTGATCATGCGGTTTTCATGGTTCGGCGCGGCGGCGAAGGTGAAGTTGCGCAGCCAGAAGAAGCTGCCCACCCACCAGGCCACGCCGATCGCGATCAGGATGTTCCACAGGCCCTGGGTATGGACCAGCCAGAGCGCCACGAAAAGCACCGCGGCGAAGGCGACGTAGGCGATGCGCACGGCCGGAACGCGCACGCACGACAGCGTGGTCCATTCCCATAGCGCGTACAGGAAGACGATGCCGGCGATGATCGCGAAGATCCCGGTGGGCGGCCACAGGATGATGAGCAGCACCACCGGCAGGAGCAGCAAGGCGGTCAATGTGCGCTGTCTGAGCATGGAATTCCTGGGGTTCCCTTAACCGGCGACCTTGGCGACCTGCTCGCCGGTGCGCCCGTAACGGCGCTCGCGACGGGCATAGTCGGCCAGGGCCTCGGCCAGGCAGGCCTGATTGATGTCGGGCCAGAGAGTATCGGTGAAATACAGCTCGGCGTAGGCCAGTTGCCAGAGCAGGAAGTTGCTGACCCGGTGCTCGCCGCCGGTGCGGATGAACAGGTCCAGCGGCGGCTGGTCGGCCAGGCAGGTGAACTCGTTCAGGCGTTGCTCGTCGATCCCGTCCGCGTCCAGCTCGCCGCGGGCAACCGCCTGGGCCGCGGCGCGCGCGGCCTGGGCGATATCCCAGCGTCCGCCGTAGTTGACCGCGACATTGACCGCCAGCGCGGTATTGCCCGCGGTATAGGTCATCGCGTGTTGCATGCGGTCGTGCAGGGCCGGCTCGAAGGCCGCGAGGTCGCCAATGAAGCGGATGCGCACGCCATGCCCGTGCAGCTCCTCCACTTCCTTGTCCAGCGCCTTGATGAACAATTCCATCAGGGCGCGCACTTCGCCGGCCGGGCGCTTCCAGTTTTCGCTGGAAAACGCGAACAGGGTCAGTACCTCGACATGCTGGCGCAGGCAGAACTCGACGACCTCGCGCACGGCCTTCTGGCCGGCGCGATGGCCGAAGCTGCGCGGACGCAGGCGTTGCTTTGCCCAGCGTCCGTTGCCATCCATGACGATGGCGATGTGACGCGGCACGCGCGCGGCATCGGTCTTTGCCATGGCGGGCCGATGGCGCGTCAGAGCGCCATCAGCTCCTCTTCCTTGGTCTTGCACACGCCGTCGACGTCCTTGACGAAGCGGTCGGTGAGCTTCTGGATCTCGTCGTCCGCGCGGCGCTCGTCGTCCTCGGTGATCGCCTTGTCCTTGAGCAGGTCCTTGACCTGCTGCAGCGCGTCGCGGCGCACGTTGCGGATCGCGATCTTCGCGTTCTCGCCTTCGTGGGCGACGTGCTTGGCCATTTCCTTGCGACGCTCCTCGGTGAGGGCGGGCAGGTTCAGGCGGATCACGGTACCGGCGGTGGTCGGGGTGACCCCGATGTCCGAGCCGAGGATGGCTTTCTCGACCGGGCCGACCATGCTCTTCTCGAACGGCGTGATCACCAGCGAGCGCCCGTCGGCGATCGAGATCGAGGCGACCTGGTTCAGCGGCATGTCCGAGCCGTAGTAACTCACCTTGATGCCATCGAGCAGGGCGACGCTGGCGCGGCCGGTGCGCAGGCGGGTGAGGTCGTGCTTGAGCGAATCGATGCTCTTGCCCATACGGGTCTGGGCATCGGCTTTGATCTCATTGATCATGGGGGTATTTCCCGTTGGAACTGGCAAGCCCGGAGTATAGCTTAGGAGAGCGGAAGTCGGCCGCGCAGCGGCCGACTCGCGGCGCCTAGCCGGCGTCGACCAGGGTGCCGACCGGCTCGCCGCGCATGATCCGCATCAGGTTGCCCGGCTCGGTCATGTCGTAGATGCGCAGCGGCATACGGTGGTCGCGGCAGAGGGCGATGGCGGCGGTGTCCATCACTTCCAGGCGGCGTTCGATCACCTGGTTATAGGTCAGGTGCTCATAGCGGGTGGCGTCGAGGTCGCGCTTCGGGTCGGCGGTGTATACGCCATCGACCTTGGTCGCCTTCAGCAGCAGGTCCGCGCCCACTTCGACGGCGCGTAACGCGGCGGCCGAGTCGGTGGTGAAGAACGGATTGCCGATGCCGGCGGCGAACAGCACGATGCGGCCTTTTTCCAGATGGCGGATCGCGCGACGGCGGATGAAGTCCTCGGCGACCTCGTTGATCTTGATCGCGCTCATGGTGCGCGCCTTGCCGCCGAGCTTCTCGATGGCGTCCTGCATGGCCAGCGCGTTCATCACCGTGGCGAGCATGCCCATGTGGTCGCCGGTAACCCGGTCCATGCCGGCCGCGGCGAGGCCGGCGCCGCGAAAGATGTTGCCGCCGCCGATGACGACGCCGACCTCGACGCCGGCGTCGCTGCACTTCGATGATTTCCTTGGCGAGACGGCCGATCACCTTCGGATCGATGCCGTAGTCCTCGCTTCCCATAAGAGCTTCGCCGGAGAGCTTGAGCAGGATACGGCGGTGATTCAGCGGTGCGCTCATGGGGGGTCTCCAGATTGTGTGGGGCAAAAAGCGTGGGGATTGTAGCGGTTGCGCCGGCCTGTCGGTGTGCGCTGGCTGGCGCTCCCACAAAAAAGCCGCGACAAGCGCGGCTTTTTTGTGGGTCGGAGCGGGTGGAGGCTTACGCCAGGCCAGCCTGCTTCATCACTTCCGCAGCGAAATCGTCCTGCTGCTTCTCGATGCCTTCGCCGACAGCCAGGCGATGCGACCGAAATCACCTCGGCGCCTTCCTTCTTCAGCGCCTCGCCGACCGTCACATTGGTGTCCAGCACGTACGGCTGGCCGGTCAGCGTCATCTCGGCGATGATCTTGTTGACCTTGCCGGCGATGATCTTCTCGAGGATGTCGGCCGGCTTGGCCTTGTCCTTGTCGGTCATCTGGCCCAGCGCGATCTCCTTTTCCTTGGCGACGCAGTCGGCCGGCACGTCCTCGGCCGTGACGAAGGCCGGGTTCATCGCGGCGACGTGCATCGCGATGCCCTTGCGCCAGCTCGTCGGAGCCGCCCTTGAGCTCGACCAGCACGCCGATACGACCGCCGTGGACGTAGGCGCCGACGTTGCCGTCGGTGTCGACGCGGGCCATGCGGCGCACGTCGATCTTCTCGCCGATCTTCGCGATCAGGGCCTTGGCGGCCTCCTCGACACGTGCCGGCGCCCGGGTAGGCGGCGGCCTTCAGCGCGTCGACATCGGCGGCGCCGCTAGTTCAGCGCGACGTCGGCGACGTTGTCGGTGAACTTCAGGAAGTTGTCGTCCTTGGCGACGAAGTCGGTTTCGCTGTTGATCTCGACCAGCACGGCCTTGCCGCCGTCCTGGGCGAGCGACGACGCGGCCTTCGGCGGCGATGCGGCCGGCCTTCTTGTCGGCCTTGGCCAGGCCGCTCTTGCGCAGCCATTCGATCGCGACTTCGATGTCGCCGTTGTTCTCGAGAGTGCCTTCTTGCACTCCATCATGCCGGCGCCGGAACGCTCGCGCAGTTCCTTGACGGTCTGTGCGGAAATCGTGCCATGGTGTTCCTCTGATGCTTTTGATGCACCGTGGCGCCGGGGCGCCACGGTGTCGGTGATGGACTTACTCGGCCGAGGCGCCGTCGCGCGGACCGCGGCCAGCGCCGCCGTCACGGCGCGGTGCGCCGCTGGGCACCCTTCTTGGCCGGGCGGGCGCGACCGCGGCGCGGGGCCGGCTTGCGGTCTTCCTTGGCGACCGGATTGCCTTCCTCGTCCAGCTCGACGAACTCGTTGGCGTCGCCATGGGCGGCGTTCGGCGAGGCGGCCTTGCCTTCGAGGACCGAGTCGGCGGCGGCGCGGGCGTACAGCTGCATCGGCGCGGATCGCGTCGTCGTTACCCGGGATCGCGTAGTCGACCAGGGTCGGGTCGTAGTTGGTGTCGACGACGGCGACGACCGGGATGCCGAGCTTCTTGGCTTCCTGCACGGCGATGTCTTCGTGGCCGATGTCGATCACGAACAGCGCGTCCGGCAGGCGATTCATGTCCTTGATGCCGCCCAGCGAGTTCTGCAGCTTGTCGCGCTCGCGGCGACGGGCCAGCACTTCGTGCTTGACCAGCTTCTCGAACGAACCGTCGGTCTCGGCCGCTTCGAGTTCCTTCAGGCGGGCGATCGACTGCTTGACCGTGCGGAAGTTGGTCAGCATGCCGCCGAGCCAGCGGGCGGTGACGAACGGCTGACCGGCGCGGGTCGCTTCCTCGGCCAGCGCTTCACGGGCGGAGCGCTTGGTGCCGACGAAGAGGATGGTGCCGCGCTTCTGCGCCAGACCCGACAGGAAGTTCATCGCGTCGGTGAACAGCGGCAGGGTCTTCTCGAGGTTGATGATGTGGATCTTGCCGCGGGCGCCGAAGATGTACGGAGCCATCTTCGGGTTCCAGTAACGGGTCTGGTGGCCGAAATGAACGCCGGCTTCCAGCATCTCACGCATGGTGACTTGAGCCATGCTTGTACTCCTGGGCGAACCGCTTCTGGCGGTTCTGGGGGGTTGGGACCTCCACGCATCCCCGGCTTCGACCCCTGGACTTCCGAAGAAGGCCCGAGGCACCCCGAAGGCGGTGACGATACGTGTGTGGCGTTGGTTGCGAAGGCTTCCACGACGGTCCATGAGGCCCGCCAGAGGTTACAATCGCGTTTCGATTTGCGACCCTGGTTCCTCGTCCGAGGGGTTTCCTGGCCAGCAAAACTCGCTAATTATAGCCAGCGAGGCGGCTTCGCGGCAAGGTACTGGGATTCGCCGGCCGTCGCCGCCATTTACTCCGTCCGGCAGAGACGAATACCGATTATGGCAGTGACCCCGAAAACCCCCGAAGAAATCCAGGCCATGCGCGAGGCCGGCCGCCTGGCCGCCGAGGTGCTGGCCATCCTGGTGCCGCACGTGAAACCGGGCGTCACCACCGAGGAGCTGGACCGACTGGCCCACGACCACATCGTCAACGTGCAGCAGGCGATCCCGGCCAACGTCGGCTACCGCGGCTTCCCGAAGACGGTCTGTACCTCGGTCAACCATGTGATCTGCCACGGTATTCCGACCGCGACCAAGACCCTGAAGGACGGCGACATCGTCAATATCGACGTCACCGTGATCAAGGACGGCTGGCACGGCGACACCAGCCGCATGTATTTCGTCGGCACGCCGTCGGTACTGGCCAGGCGCCTGGTCGACACCACCTTCGAGGCGATGATGAAAGGCATCCAGACGGTGCGGCCGGGGGCGACCCTGGGCGACGTCGGCGCGGCGATCCAGAAGCACGCCGAGGCGGCCGGTTTCTCGGTGGTCCGCGAATACTGCGGCCACGGCATCGGCAAGGTCTACCACGACGAGCCGCAGGTCCTGCATTACGGCCGCAACGGCACCGGGCTGGAACTGAAGGAAGGCATGACCTTCACCATCGAGCCGATGATCAACGCCGGCAAGCCGCAGACCAAGCAGCTGCCGGACGGCTGGACCGTGGTGACCAAGGACCATTCGCTTTCGGCCCAGTGGGAGCACACCATCGCGGTCACCCGGGACGGTTTCGAGATCCTCACCCCCTGGCCGGACGCGGCCTGACCTGACTGAAGGAAGCGGTACGCCCATGAGCCTGCCGCCGCTGCCACGCCTGCCCGCCGTCGTTCCGCGCTCGGGCGTCTCGCCCGACGCGCGGCGCGCGTTGCGCCAGCTGCTCGGCGACGTCGACCGCTCGCTGGCGGTGGCTTTCCGCGAAGGCGAGGATGCCAGCGTGCTGGCGCGCCGCCGTAGCGAGGCGGTCGACCGCATCGTCGTCCATGTCTGGAGCGCCTGCCTGGGCGATATGGCTGCGGCGGCGTTGTTCGCCGTCGGCGGTTTCGGCCGCGGCATGCTTTTTCCGTCGTCGGATGTCGACCTGCTGGCCCTGGTCGGCGAGACCTCGCCAAACCTGTCCCGCGCGCTGGAGAACTTCTTCGGCTGCCTGTGGGACATCGGCATGAAGCCTGGCCATGCGACCCGCACGGTCGAGCAGTGCCGCGAGCCTGGCGATCGAGGACGCCAGTGTCTTCACCAGCCTGCTCGACGCGCGCCGCCTGGTCGGCCAGCCTGTACTCGGCGGCGAACTGCGCGCGATCCTCGACGATCCGGCAATCTGGCCGCCACGCGAATACCTGGCGCCGTGCGCCTGCGCGAGCGCAACCAGCGACACGCGCGTTTCGACGACACCGCGCACAACCTCGAGCCCAACCTCAAGGACGGCCCCGGCGGTCTGCGCACGCTCGACGCCCTGCGCTGGCTCGGCAAGCGTCTCGCCGCGGCGCCCGACTTCGACGCGATGGTCGGCGAGGGGCTGCTCGAATCGGTCGAGGCCGCCGCGCTCGGACGCGCCGAAGCCACCTTGCGCCGCTATCGCTATGCCCTGCACCTGGAGGCGGGGCGTGCCGAGGAGCGCCTGCTGTTCGATTACCAGCGCGCGATCGCGGCACGCCTCGGTTTCGAGGACGAGCACGCGAAGAACCTCGGCGTCGAGCAGTTCATGCAGGGCTATTACCGCGCGGCGACCCTGATCGAGCGACTCGGCGTACAGGTCGCCGAGCGCTTCGTGGAACTGCTCGAGCCCGAGGTCGAGCCGGTCGCGGTCGGCGTCGACTATGTGCGCTACGGCTCGCGGCTCGCGCTGCGCAATCCGCACCTGTTCCTGCGCCGGCCGCGCCGCCCTGGTCGAGATCTTCATCGCCCGCCTGGATGAGCTGGGCATTTCCGGCTTCACCGCCGAGACCATGCGGCGTATCCAGCAGGCGGTGGCGCGGCATGGCGAGTCGCTGGCCGACGATGCCGATGTGCTCGCCGCTTTCCTGGCCCTGCTGCGCCGGGGGGCGCCGGCGGTCGAGGCCTTGTGGCGGATGAACCGGCATGGCCTGCTCGCGGCGATCCTGCCCGCGTTCGGTCGCGTGGTCGGCCGCATGCAGTACGACCTGTTCCATGTCTATACGGTCGACGAGCACACCTTGCGCGTGCTGCGCAATGTCGCCCGCTTCGCCGACCCGTCGGCACATCGCGATTTCCCGATCGGCTGCGAAATCTGGCCGACCCTGGAAAGTCCCGAACTGATGCTGCTCGCCGCGTTGTTCCACGACATCGCCAAGGGCCGTGGCGGCGACCATTCGACGCTCGGCGAGGAGGACGCGCGCGCCTTCGGCGCGCGGCTGGGCATGCCCGCCGAGGACATCGAGCTGGTCGCCTGGCTGGTTCGCTGGCATCTGTTGATGAGCACCACGGCGCAGCGCCAGGACATTACCGATGCCGATGTCGTGCAGCGCTTCGCCGATGCCGTGGGTGACTGGGAGCGGCTCGACCATCTGTACCTGCTGACCGTCGCCGACATCATCGGGACCAGTCCGAAGCTTTGGAATGCCTGGAAGGACCGGCTCCTCGCCGACCTCTACACCGCGACGCGATACGCGCTGCGCAGCGGCCTGGCCGCGCCCCAGCACGCCGGCTCGCGGGTTCGGGAGTGCCGCGAGCGCGCCCAGGCCATGCTGGTCGCCGACCATTTCGACCCCGAGGCCGTGACGCGGGTCTGGACCGACTTTCCCGAATCGAGCTTCCTGCGCCATCGGCCCGAGCAGGTCGCCTGGCAAACCGCGGCGATCCTGCGAGCCAGGGGCGCCACGCCGCTGGTCGAGGTCCATCCGTTCTCGGTACGCGGCAGCACCGAACTCTTTATCTACGCTCCCGATCGCGACGGCCTGTTCGCCGCGGTGACGGTGATGCTCGACCGTCTGCGGTTCTCCGTCGTCGAGGCACGCATCCTGGTTTCCGCCACCGGCATGGCGCTGGACACCTTCCTCTTGCTCGAGTCCGATACCCAGGCGCCGGCCAGCCTGCAGCGCGCCGAGGAGCTGCGCCTGCGCATGCAGCGCGCGTTGATGCAGCCGGCGCACCAGCAGCCGGCCAAGCGCGGTATCTCGCGCCACCTGCGCCATTTCCAGATGGCCCCGCGCATCGAATTCAGCGACGCGGGCGAGCGCACCCAACTGGCCCTGGTCTGCACCGACCGGCCCGGATTGCTCGCCGCGGTCGCCCAGGCGCTAGCCGAAGCGGAGGTCCGCGTGCATGATGCGAGGATTGCCACCTTCGGCGAACGCGTCGAAGACTTTTTCCAGATCACCGACCGCCAGAATTCACCGCTGTCGGGCGCGCGCAGGGAGATCCTGCGAGAGGCCCTGCTCGGACGGATCGGCGGCGATACGAGAAACGATACCGCCCATGCAGATGCAAACGCTTGAAACCCTGATCGACGATGCCTTCGATCGCCGCAACGACCTGACCCAGACCGAAATCGAATCGCACCTGCGGCCCGCGGTCGACCAGGTCCTCGACCTGCTGGAAAGCGGCGAGCGCCGAGTCGCCGAGCCGGACGGCAAGGGTGGCTGGACGGTGAACGCGTGGTTGAAGAAGGCTGTGCTGCTGTACTTCCGCATGAACGGCAATCGCGTCATGGACGGCGGGCCGTCCGGCGCCTTCGACAAGGTGCCCTTGCGTTTCGCCGATGCCGACGAGACCGAATTCGCCGCGATCGGTGCGCGCGTCGTGCCCGGCGCCCTGGTCCGCCGCGGTGCGCACATCGCGCGCGACGCGGTATTGATGCCGAGTTACGTGAACATCGGCGCCTTCGTCGGCGCCGGCAGCATGATCGACACCTGGGCCACGGTCGGTTCCTGCGCGCAGATCGGCGCCGGCGTGCACCTGTCCGGTGGCGTCGGCATCGGCGGCGTCCTCGAGCCGCTGCAGGCCGGTCCGACCATCATCGAGGATCATTGTTTCATCGGCGCACGCTCCGAAGTCGTCGAGGGCGTGGTGGTGGAGAAGGGCAGCGTGATCGGCATGGGCGTCTTCCTCGGCCAGTCCACGCGCATCTACAACCGCGCCACCGGCGAAGTCAGCTACGGCCGCGTGCCGGCCGGCAGCGTCGTCGTCGCCGGCAGCCTGCCGGCGAAGGACGGCAGCCATAGCCTGTATGCCGCGATCATCGTCAAGCAGGTCGATGAGAAGACGCGCTCGAAGACCGGGATCAATGAATTGCTGCGTAGCGGGGATTGAGGCGTGGCCCATGTGACTCTCTACGGCCTTCCCAACTGCGATACCTGCAAGAAGGCGCGCAACTGGCTCGGCCGCTTCGACATCGACCATGACTTCGTCGATTACCGCGCCAACCCGGTGTCGCCGGACACGCTGCGCGCCTGGGCCGCGGCCGTCGGCGGCTGGGACAAGCTGGTCAATCGTGCCAGCACGACCTGGCGCAACCTGCTGCCGCAGCGGAAAAACCCCGCCAGCGATCCGGAGTGGAGCCTGCTGATCCGCGACAACCCGACCCTGGTCAAGCGTCCCGTGGTGGTATTGGCTGACGGCTCGGTCAGCGTTGGCTTTACCGACAACGGCTTCAAAAAGCTTTTCAATCGCTAATCCGTAACATCGCTCAAGGATTGAGACCATGTCGCTGCGTTTACTGAAAGTGTCGAGCGTCGCCGCGATGGGCCTGATGCTGGGCCTGTTCGCCTTCGGCAACCTTACCGACTACGACTCGAACTTCCAGTTCGTCCGCCATGTGCTGATGATGGACACGATTTTTCCCGGCGCGACGATCCGCTATCGCGCCATTGCCACGCCGTGGCTGCATCACGCCGCCTATGGCGCGATCATTGCCACCCAGGTCTTCGCGTCAGGCTTGTGCTGGCTTGGTGCCTGGCGGATGTGGCGGCAGCGCTCGGCGAACCCCGTCGTTTTCCAGCATGCCAGGCGCACCGCGTTCGCCGGACTCGCGCTCGGTGCGGCCCTCTACCAGGTCGGCTTCATCACCATCGGCGGCGAATGGTTCGGCATGTGGATGTCCAGCCAGTGGAACGGCATCGACAGTGCGTTCCGCTTCTTTGTGTGCCTGTTCGCGGTACTGGTCCTGGTGGCCATGCGCGACGATGAAGCCGGCGCTTTGCCCCAGTGAGCGCAGGCGCTAGGCTGGCGACTTTCCCCATCGATCCTCCCCGCCGATGTCCGACGTCTTCGATTTGACCTGCGACCTGATCCGCCGCCGCTCGGTAACGCCCGAGGATGCCGGCTGCCTGCCGCTGATTGGCGCGCGCCTGGAGGCACTGGGCTTTCGCGTCGAGCACCTGCGTTATGGCGAGGTCGACAACCTCTGGGCGACCCACGGCGACGGCGGTCCGGTGCTGGCCTTCCTTGGCCATACCGATGTCGTGCCACCGGGGCCGGAAGCGGGCTGGGCGTCGCCCCCTTTCGAGCCGACCGTCCGCGATGGCGTGCTATACGGGCGCGGCGCGGCTGACATGAAGGGCTCGGTTGCGGCGATGGTGGTCGCTCTGGAAGCTTTTGTCGGCGCGCATCCGGACCATCGCGGCACGGTCGGCCTGTTGCTGACCAGCGACGAGGAGGGCGTGGCCCAGGATGGCGTGCGTCGCGTGGTCGAGCATTTTCGTCAGGTCCGACAGCGGATCGACTGGTGCGTGGTGGGCGAACCTTCGGCGAAAGCCTGTTTGGGCGACCTCATTCGCGTCGGCCGGCGGGGGTCGCTATCGGGCACGCTTACCGTGCGTGGCGTGCAGGGCCATGTTGCCTATCCCGAAAAGGCGCTCAACCCGATCCATGCACTGGCGCCGGCGCTGGCCGAGCTGGTTGCCGAGAGTTGGGACGAGGGCGACGCGGATTTCCCGCCGACCTCGTTCCAGGTTTCGAATATCAATGCCGGGACGGGCGCGAACAACGTCATTCCGGGTGAGCTGACGGCATTGATCAATTTCCGTTTCTGCACGGCAAGCACGGCGGCTTCGTTGCAGGCGCGCAGCGAGGCGATCCTGCGCCGCCATGGCGTGGACTTCCATATCGAGTGGAACGTTTCCGGCGAGCCGTTCCTGACGCCGCAGGGCGGTCGCGTTCGAGACGTGGTGGTCGGGGTATGCCGCGACCTGTGCGGCATCGATCCGGAGCAGAGCACCGGCGGCGGCACCTCGGATGGTCGCTTCATCGCACCGCTCGGCGCGGAGGTGGTCGAGCTTGGACCGGTCAATGCAACGATCCACAAGGTCGACGAGTGTGTCGCGGTCGACCAGCTCGAACGCTTGCCGGCGTTGTACGCGGAGATCGCGAAGCGATTGCTCGCCTGAGCGCCTTTCAATCGGTTGCGCTGTGCGCCGTGTTTTGAATGCCAGCTGCGCTGGCATGTTTCGCGCGCAGGATCGACGTTTTCGCGATTGGGTCGGCGCCTAGGGCGCCGTGGACACCCCGATCGCCGTGCCCGCTACGCGGGGCGGCCGGCTGGACCGGGGTAAGCCGCACATGGTCGCCATTGTGGCGGCCATGCGCAAACTGCTTCACTTCGCCTGGGCCATCGTCCGATCCGGCAATCCGTTCGATCCGTATTTCCCTGTTGCAGCCCGGTGAGCAAGACGGTATCTACAAGTCTGCGACAACCTGTGAGGGCTCTCTCACTTGTAAGGAGCGCCGTTCACGATTGCCGGTTCGAGTTGCCCGGCCCGGGTATCGGTTGCGCTACGCGCCATGTTTTGAATGCCAGCTGGCGCTGGCGTGCGCAGTCCTGCGACGTTATCGCGAAAGGAGCAGCACCCACAGGGGATCGCGACGTCGACACCTTGGTACCACACAGCAGGAAACCAATCCTTTAGGCGAAACGACGCCGTCGCGCGAAATGTCGTGGCCAGACGCTTACATTCCAACAGCGCTAGAGAGCTGCTTCGTCGCATAAAGGACTATTCGTGGGAGTGAACTGGACCGCGGGGCTCATGAAATGGAAGCCCTTCATTGACCCTGCAGGCAAAGCCTATTCGCTGTGTCACCTGCATCCGTTTCGATTCTCTATCAAGTTCGAATCGAACGAACGATATAAGGAGCTCGAGGTCGACGTGCATGTCGGCTTTGCGATGCACACTTTCACGCGCAACGGAGTGGCCGGTGATGATGAGGCTTGGGCGTATCTGGATGATCGCGAGCGGCGAGTGTTCGACCTCGATCGCTACGAACTCTCGAAACTATTGCCGGAGATCGTGCGTGCGCTGGCCACGCGCAAATGTTATCAAGCGAAGCACCAGAACTTTCTAACTATTGAGCTACCGTCAGGCTCGCGCGACGGCGGCGAGTATCATGTGTTCTTCCTGTTGAATAATTGGCGCGAGGAAGGGCGGAAGTCGGGCACTCGTTGCGTGCGGCTCATCGTTCAGAGCGCGTACCTGGTGAAAAAGGGCGTGCAAGTGCCTCGAGGGCGGCGGGAGCAGCCAATCGGATTTCGCGTTTTGCTGAATCGGGCGCTTGGGCTGAGCGATCCCCAAAAAAAGCGAGGCCCTACTGCGAAGTAGGGCCCCGTAGTCCGGAATCTCTTGGTTATCCCACTCTTGGTGCGGACCCTTGCGGGCGGACGAGCGCTGGACCGGCTATCGCGCTCGGAACATAAGTTACTCGAATCCGAACCCCGGGGCAAGAATGCCTCTCCGGGGGTTCATGTAGGGTAACGGATCGTAAATGCGGGCCTAAACACTTCCTGGCCTGAACAGCTTTCGACCTGCCGGTACGTATGACTGCGAAACAGGGCCCCATAGTCCGGAATCTTCTGGTTATCCCACTCTTGGTACTGACCCTTACGGGCGGACGAGACCGGCTGGCGTTGGCCGGGTCACGACCGTGATGCCCGGTTCATTCATGACTGTGGCGAGGAACATCGGTTGCTTCCACTGGTTGCTGAACTACCACCACTGGCCGGTACCATTCTTGGCGTAGACCCTGCTGGTGCAAGTGACTCCTGGTCTACAGGAGTGCAGAAGGCACAAGCGCTTGCGCCTCAGACATGAGTCCGGCACGCTCAGTTTTGCTGAATTTCCTTGGTGGGATCTGTGAAATGCCAGTTACCAAAATTTCCGTCGTCAACCCATGACCACAGATCACGCCTGCATTGTTATTTGGCGCTCCGCCAAGCCGCCCCTGCCCGCTCCGGGTATCTACACACTCGTGTCTTTCATTGAAGATGGGAAACCTGTTGATTTCGAAGGCGCCGCCTGGAGTGTAGTGCTGCGATTCATCGAATCGAAGGACCCGGCGGGGCGTGTTATTGAAGCAGAGGGCCACTTCCTGGTCGAAGATGCACCGAGAATTGAGTCAGGCACGAAGTTGCTTATCTACGAAGGGCACGCGCCGTTGGGAGATGTGACCTTTCTATAAGAGCGATGCGCGGACGGGCGCTTCATGGCATGTCGCTGGAAGGCATGAGGGGAGTGAGATTCGCCTGAATTGGCCTTACTCAAGACGCGATGTCAGGCAATGTCGAGAGTCTGCATGAGTATTGTGGCCGACAGCCCCATCGATGATCGATTTCTGGTTGTCCCTACCGACCCTTATGCGACTATTCCCGTGTCGCTGTTGGCGACCGGGTTTGACAGCCCGTATCTTGCTGCTGCTCCAAGCGCCGTAACGACGTTTTTTACGTTGCGGCGTCGCTTTGCCATAAGCTTATGGCGGGCGTGCCGGGAGGGCTTCGGCCCTGCCGGGTTGCAGCAAGACCGGTCTGTCAACCTGGCACGTCCGCCACCCCTCGTGGGTGGCGGCCTCCAGACAAGGACCGTTATGTCTGCAACAAACGCTCATGCCGAGCCACGCGATGTGGCCGGCGATCTGATCGGTCGCCTGATTCTCACCTTCGGCGATATGGAACACCAGGTAAGCCTTTGCCTGCATCGCCTCGCTGCCACTCCCGAGTTCGCGTTATTCACACCGATCGCGGACACGCTGGTATTGAAACAGAAGCTCGACGTGTTCAAGGACATGGTCGTCGCGCGCTTTGCCGACTCACCGGCATGCCTGACCGAATTCGTACGCTGGCATCGGCGGCTATGCAAACTGCGTCGTCGCCGCGACGGTCTCATTCATGGCTATTGGGATCATGAGATCAATGCGCTGCGCCCGATGAAGTTCAAGAAGCACGCCACGATGACTTGCAATCTCGCCGAGTTGCGCGAGGAATGCCGGCGTGCGGTGGCATTGCGTGATGCCTTCCGTGATTGGCGTGAGCGCTGGCTCGTCTAAAGCCTGTAGCAAGCCGATGCTGCGTCAGACCACTGATTCAATGCCCGTCAACGTCGTCCGGACGTAGGCCCACTGCTGTCCGGGAAAAGATTCGGAGGACACCGATGCAGTGGCAAGGGATTCGAAACCCCTCACCGTCGTCGCCCCTGCGCAGGCAGGGGCCCAGTGGCCGCTGTCCTCATCGAGCGATAACAGTTGGGGAACAAGCGGCTTTGCTGGCGTGAGGCTGTCGACCGGACACTGAGTCCACTGGACCCCGGCCTGCGCCGGGGTGACGATCAAAAGCCCGAGGCGTTACCTGGCTCTTCACACACGCCGTGCGCGACAGGTAATTCGTCGAGCGCGCGCCGCAAGGTGGTGAACACATTCGCCAGCGGTGTGGCGGGTGGTTCGCGGCGTAGCAGTTTTGCCAGCCAGCCGATGTCGGCGAAAGCGTGGACCTGCCAGCGGGTGGTCGAGGATGGCGCGTTGGCGCAGGCGACATAGAGTCGATGCGGTCGCTGCTCGACCTCGATGCACCAGCCGAAGTCCTCGGCGACGACCGCGCGGGTCGGCACGCCGCGCAACGTCAGTTCCGTGGACAGCCAGAGCGCCAGCGCCTTGCCGAATACGCCGGGATTCGTGCGTTCATCCTCACCGGGTTCGATCGCGAAGGCGTTCGATTCGAATGCGAGCAGCGGGGTCTGGTGGGTGGCGCCTTCAGATTTCACGGGTGGTCTTCTCCAGGATCTTCATCGCATCCTCGTTCTTCTTTTCCCATTGCCGGGTGTCCTCGACAGGGGGCGGTGGAGGCGCCTGCCGCTGGATGGGAACGGCCTGCGGCGGTGGCTCGGGTGCGACGACCGGATCCGGTGGTGGCGGTGGCAGGGGCTCGACCTTCGGCGTTTCCACGTGTGCCTGCAGCGTGCCGATGGTGGCCCGCGCGCCGACGATCAGCAGCCCGGCGACCAGGATGAAGACCAGGAACATCACCAGCGGCCGCCGGCTGTCCGCGGTGGTCGACCGGCGCGTCACCGGCGCCTTGCGCGCGGCCGGTGGCGGTGCGGATGTCGCCGAAGGCAGTTTCATCGCCGGCTGGTCGTCGTCGACCGGGCCGATCATCAGGCGCAGCACGTGTCCGTCGACCAGCTCGAGCCGCGGATCGCTGATCGCCCGCTGGCGCGCCTGCGGGGTGAATTCGCCGCCGGTGATCAGGATCGCACCGCTTGCATGTTGCGCATCGATCGTGTCGATCAGGTCGAACGCGGCGTGGTGGCTGACCTGCTTCGCATGCCAGTGCTTGCACTGGACGAGAAGGTATTCGGCCTCGCGATACAGCTTCAGGTCGATGCCGCCGTCGGTCTTCGACATGAAGGCACCGGTACCGGTCTGTTCCACGCGGAAGCCCCGCCCGCGGTAGTAGCGTGCGACGAGTTGCTCGAACTCCGGCCACGACAAATGCGACAGGAACGCGTCCCATCGCCGCTGCGCATTGTTCGAACCCGACATTCCGACCGACGCCTTTCTGGAAATCTGAAATTAAGTAACGGCAGCATGGCGAATTACTTGAGAGCTGCGTCACAGATTTTACGCTGGCAACCAGATAGCGGTCGACTCAGGGGCTCGTCGATTTCGCTGGGTGCCGGGGCTTCAGTTTCAGCCTGTGCACCGTGGGGCCGGGCAGCAGTGGCGTGGGCTTGCCGGCGACCCAGGCGTCATGGCCGGCGCCATGGAAAGGCGAGAGCGGATGGTCGCTCTGGCCGCCGGGCATGTGCAGGTAACTGATGTCCTCGTGGCCGGGCACGATGCCGAAGCGCTCCGATGCGCCGAAGGACGGCGCCTGCACACGCGGCATGTCGCGATCGCCGGGCAGGGGCTCGGCCGGCATGTCCAGATAGGAGGCCAGTGCCCTGGGCAGGGCGGCGGACAGGGGATGGACGATCCGGGCGACGTTCGCGCCTCCCCAGCGTTGCGCGGCCATGCCTCCGGGCTTGCCGGCATAGTCGTCGGCTACCTGTTTCGCCGCCTCGATCAGCAGGGCGTCCCAGTTCGCATAGCGAGGATCGAGCAGGTTGGCCGGCCTGGCCTGGAGCATCGCCCATACGGCCGCCTCGGCGTTGCCGGTGTCCGCCCAGGTGAAGTCGGGGAAGCGGGCTTTTACCCGCGCAACGAAGGGGGCGAGCACGGCGTCGCGGACATGCTGGCGAAATTCGCGGACCAGGCGATAGTCGACGCTGTCGACCGCGGCCTGGTCGCTCCAGTGCGCGGTGAGCTGGCGCAACTGGCCCAGGTTCGCCTCGGCGCTGCCCGCCAGGGTGGTCTGTAGCAGCTGCTGCCAACGGGTAAGGAACACGGCGCGATCATCCAGTTGCACGGCGAGCAGATCGGCCGGTTCGAAGTGCTCGCGGGCACGCAGGTCGTCGCGGATCTGCTGCGCGCGCGCGCCCAGGTCGTGGCCGCCATTGCCGAGCAGGGCAAGCGCCTGGTCGCCGACCGTGCGGTTGTTCGCCGTCCACAGGCGACCGTCGGCCGGGTCTTCGATGCGCGGGTACTGCGAGGGCTGCGCGAAGTCGATCCAGCCGGTATCCGGCAGCGACCAGTCCGCGGGCAGGGCCGGGTCGTAGCCGGTACGCATGGGCACGGTATTGCCGGCCAGGGTCCAGCCGATATGTCCCTCGGCATCGCCGACGACGAAGTTCTGCGGGGGGATGCCGATCCGCGGTGCCAGATCCAGCGCCCTGTGCACGTCAGGCACTTGTTCCATCTCGCTCAGACGGAGGTTGTAGGCCCGTGGCAGTTGCGCGATCCAGGCCAGGGCCACGGGCGTGCCGTCGGCATCCTTGCCCATGATCGGCCCCCAGCGGGTGTCCTCGACGCGCAGCGTCTGGGCCGCGCCGCCATGCACCGCGATGGTCTCCTCGTGCACCTCGATGCCGGCCCACCCATCCGCCGTGCGGTAGCGCGTCGGATCGGCCGGATCGCGCTGCACGCGTATCCAGTCCAGCCAGTCGCCGTAGCTGTTGGTGAAGGCCCAGGCGATCTGCCCGTTGGAGCCGGCGACAAGGGTCGGCGTGCCGGGCAGGGTCACGCCGTTGAGATCGCGGGTGCCCCCCGGCGCGGAGGGATCCGGGTAGCGCATGCGCGCGCGGAACCAGATATTGGGCACGCGCAGGCCCAGGTGCATGTCGTTGGCGACGATCGCCGCGCCGTTGCCGGTGTGCCGTCCGGCAACGGCGAAGTTGTTGCTTCCCGGATGGAAGGTTTCACCGACAGGCGCGGAAGCCCTCGTCGTGGCCACGCTGCTGCGCAGGTCGAATACGCTGGCGGCGGGCAGGACCGGGGCTGGCGTCGTGGCGCCCAGCAGCGGCGCTTCCCAGCGACCGTCCGGCGCCAGCAGCATGTCGACGACCGGAGCTGGCAGGGCGGCACGCATCTGGGCGAAGCGGCGCTCGCGTTCGTTGCGGCCGTCGCCGTTGAGGTCCAGGTACATCGCGGCGACGACCAGCAAACTGTCCTCGCTGCGCCAGCGTTCGGGTTTGGCGCGTAGCAGCAGGTATTCCCATGGGCGCACTTGCAGGCTGGCCAGGCCGGCATTGACGCCGTCGCGGTAAGCATCCAGCAGCATGCGCTGATCGGTGGGGAGTTGCGCGTAAGCCCGTTCGGCGACGGCGCGCAGCCGGTGCACGCGATGGCCGCGGTCGACCTCGACGGCGGTCGGACCGACCAGGGCGGCCAGTTCGCCGGCGGCGACGCGGCGCAGCATGTCCATCTGGAAATAACGCTCCTGCGCATGGGCGAAGCCCAGGCCCCAGGCGACGTCACGCCGGTCGCGCCCCTCGACGGTCAGCGTGCCTTGCGCGTCGCGGCTGAGTTCGATCGCCGCGGCCGGTCCATTGACCGTCACCGCGCCGTCCAGGCGGGCCTTGCTACCGGACAGGGCCAGCCAGACCGTCAGGGCGGCGACCACGACCAGCGCGGCGAGGACGAATACGACGCGACCGATCAGTCGCCGGGCGCGCGTCGTCATGGGTTCTTCGCGTAGATGGCGATCATGCCGGCGTAAGGCTTGACCATGAAGGCCGGCGCGCCGGCGTAGCTTCCGCTGCCATTGCCATCGTCGTCGACGTAGAACTGCGAAATCGTGCCGTCCAGGAACAGCGCATCGCGGCAGCCCAGCTCGTCGCGGAACAGGCGGGCGAAGCCGTGGAAATTCACCGGTGCCTCGCTGATCGCAAAGATCACCTGGTCGGGTGTACGTGCGCAGACGCCGCTGCGCCACTTCATGCTGTCCGAATCGTCGACGAACTGGGTGTTGATCTGGCCATCGATCACCAGCATCGGCCCGGACTGGGTTGCCCAGCGCGGCTTCGCGCCGGCCTGGCGGAAGTCCTGGCTGCTGCGAATTTCGGCATGGCCGTCGTCGTAGATCGCGAAGACGCCGTTCGGTAGCAGCGAAAAGTTTCCCGAACGCGGGTCGCCATGGGCCAGGTTGAGTGGCACCACGGTCTTGCCGTTCTCGATGAACAGCCCAAGCGGGGCGAACTGCCGGTCGTAAATACCTGCGTTGGTGGCGAACAGCAGGCGTTTGCCGCGACCTTCGGACCATGCGCGAAGCGCTTCGAGCGTACCGAAGGGTTCGCCGCTGGCCGGATCGCGCCAGCGAAACTCGATCTCCTCGCGGCGCAGGTTGACCGTGACGATGCGATAGGACTGGCTGTCGAAGACCACGGACCGGGTATCGACCGCGTCGGCGGGCGCGGCACAGCCGATCGCTCCGGCCACCAGCGCGCCGATAACCAGGCAGCGGGCAAGCAAGGCTATCGGCGAGAAGGAAAAGGGCAAGCGCATCGGTCGATGGTCGCCGCCCCGCGACGGTCGGCGCAAGGGCCCGAAGCCCCTGGCGGCCCTGTCGCCGGCACGGGCTTCAGCCGGGGTTCCGTCAGAGGCATGGCGGTCACGTACACTTGGCGTTTTTCTTGCCACGGGCACCCCCCATGCCTTACACCCCTATCGTCGCCACGCTCGGCTATGTCATCTCGGCGGATCGTCGGCAGGTCCTGATGGTTCATCGCAACGCGCGCGCGGACGACCAGCATCTGGGCAAGTACAACGGCCTGGGCGGCAAGATGGAGCCGGGCGAGGATGTCGCCGCCTGCATGCGCCGCGAGATCATGGAAGAGGCCGGCATCGAATGCCTGGACATGCGCCTGCGCGGCACGATCAACTGGCCTGGCTTCGGCAAGAACGGCGAGGACTGGCTGGGTTTCATCTTCGTGATCGACTACTACGCCGGTGAGCCGCTGACGCACAACGCCGAAGGCACGCTCGAATGGGTGCCCATCGAAAGCCTGCACGACCTGCCCATGTGGGAAGGCGACCGCCACTTCCTGCCCCTGGTCTTCGATGCCGACCCCCGACCGTTTCATGGCGCGATGCCGTATCGCGACGGACGGATGGTGTCGTGGGCGTATAGCCGTTAGCCGCACCTACCGACCGAGACGGATGCGGCTCGATCGGCGTTGCGATCGCTCAGGGGCCGTCGATCAGTTCGGCGACTGGATCCTTGCCGAGTTGTTCCATGTTGTGCCACTCATCGTCCAGGAACTGATTGGCCTGTGCGGCGAGTTTGTCTTTGTCGAGCGGCAAATCGCCCAGGCAACGGCTGGCCGGTGAATGGGCATTGGTGTCGCACAAGGTGATCTCCAGGCGCGCCCGTCCCTCGGCAGGGTTGCCGGTGGCATTGACGACGGCATCGAGCCATTTCCGAACAGGCATCGGAGCGAGGGGATCGATGGCCGGATCGACCACCATCACGTCGCCGTCGACCCGCGTTACCGGTACGACGTGGTACCACCAGGCGACACTGCCGGATTCCGCGTTGGAAGTCAGAGTCTCCAGGTCGCCGAAAACGAACAGGCGCTGCATGGCCGGGAACTGGAAGTCAGCGATACGCCGGTTGAATAGCGTGGTGCGCGCGAAGCAGCCATCGTGCGGATAGCGCCAGGAGACGCGTCTTTCGTACGACTGGCTCGACTGGGGGTCAGTCCAGGGTAGGTATCGGTCGGAAGCGTGATCGAACGCTTTCGAAAGCGGTCCGTACAGGAGGTCGTTCCAAGGCTGTGTTGCGCTTTCGACGGCAGCAAGCCCGGTGTCGTCGGCAAGGAATCGTCGGGTCCACGGGTCGTTATCCGAAGACGAGGCCTTGATGTTGGCCTGGCTCATGGTCCGCACTCGTGCGGCGTCGTGCGACTCGTCGTGCTTGCGCTGAGCCGATACCGCGACCGTCGGCGCCTGACCAATGGGTCCGAAGCCTGCGGCAAAGCAAGGGGAAATTGCCAGCACGCATGCAGCGATCAAGACATGGATACGGTAGCTAAAGTGACGGCGCGCGCCGTCATCCATCTCGTTCATTCGATTCGTCCATGATTGTGGCGGATATGCCGCCTGCATTAGATCGGTCCGTATCGAAAATCGTCTGTAGTCGAATACCGGGCTCGCGGGTAATCCGACAAGCTTCCTTTTCTGGACGAGAGGAAGCCTGCCGGACGTTCAGCCCGTGGTTTCGATCTTCTCGACACGACGCAGGCCGCGCGGCAGCACGCCACCGCGCGCTGGCGCGATTGCCGCCGTACTCGACCAGGTCCGCCCACTTCAGCGTCAGCTTGCGCTGGCCGGCGTACAGCGTGATCTCGCCCTTGCCCTCGGTAACCACGGCAATGCCGGCGACGCGTTCCTCGCCCGCGGAAAGTTTCGCCTTCGGAATCTCGATCAGCTTGTTGCCCTTGCCCTTGTCGAGCTCCGGCAGCTCGGCGACCGAGAACATCAGCAGATGGCCCGCGCTGGTCGACGACGACGATGCGGTCGCGCGCGGATCGGCGACTCAGCGCCGGCGCCAGTACACGGGCGCCATCGCTCGAGGGTGATGATCTGCTTGCCGGCCTTCTTGTTCGCGAGTCAGCGCCTCGAAGCGGGTCACGAAGCCGTAGCCGGATCGGTAGCGAGGACGAGCGCGTGTCGTTGTCGCCGGCGATCGACGACGGCATCGAAGCGCGCGCCGGCCGGCGGACTGAAACGGCCGGTCAACGGTTCGCCATTGCCGCGCGCGGAAGGCAGCGTGTGCGCGGGCGTCGAATAGCGCGGCCGGTCGAGTCGATGAACGCGACCTGCTGCGTCGTGCGCGCCTTGCGCCGAAGCCAGCAACTGTCGCCTTCGCGATAGGAGCTCGGCTTCGCATCGATGTCGTGACCCTTGCCGGCACGTACCCAGCCCTTTTGCCGACAGCACCACCGTGACCGGCTCGGTGACGACCAGGGCGCTCTCGTCGAGCGCCTGCGCGGCGCCGCGCTCGATCAGCGGCGAGCGGCGTTCGTCGCCGTACTTCTTCGGCATCCTCGCGCAGCTCGTCCTTGATCAGGGTCTTCAGCGCGCCGTCGATTTCAGCAGCACGTTGATGCGCGCGCGTTCCTCTTCGAGCTGGTCGCGCTCGGCGTTGATCTTCATTTCCTCGAGCCGGGCCAGCTGGCGCAGGCGCGTTTCGAGGATGTAGTCGGTCTGTTCCTCGCTGAGCTTGAAGCGCGTCATCAGCACCGGCTTCGGCTCGTCCTCGCTGCGGACGATGCGGATCACTTCGTCGAGGTTGAGGTAGGCGATGCGCAGGCCTTCGAGCAGGTGCAGGCGGCGCTCGACCTGCGCTCAAGCCGATGCTGAGCCGGCGCGTGACCGTGTCCTGACGGAAGCGCAGCCACTCGCTGAGGATCTGCTTGAGATCCTTCACCTGCGGCCGGCCGTCGAGGCCGATCATGTTGAGGTTGACGCGGAAGCTCTTCTCCAGATCCGTCGTCGCGAACAGGTGCTGCATCATCTCGTCGACGTCGACGCGGTTCGAGCGCGGCACCAGCACCAGGCGGATCGGGTTCTCGTGGTCGGATTCGTCGCGCAGGTCCTCGATCATCGGCAGTTTCTTCGCGCGCATCTGCGCGGCGATCTGCTCGAGGATCTTCGACGGCGATACCTGGTGCGGCAAGCGCCGTGATGACGATGTTGTTCTCTTCGCGCAGGTAGACCGCGCGGGCAGCGGACCGAGCCGCCGCCGGTCTGCGTACATCGCCTGCAGTTCGTTGCGCGGCGTGATGATCTCGGCCGGCGTCGGGTAATCCGGGCCGTTCACGTGCTCGCAGAGGTCGGCGATGGTGGCGTCCGGATCGTCGAGCAGGCGGATGCAGGCGCTGGCGACTTCGCGCAGGTTGTGCGGCGGGATGTCGGTGGCCATGCCGACGGCGATGCCCATCGAGCCGTTCAGCAGCACATGCGGCACGCGCGCGGGCAGCCACGAGGGCTCGTCCATCGTGCCGTCGAAGTTCGGCACCCAGTCGACCGTGCCCTGACCGAGTTCGGCGAGCAGCATCTCGGCGATCGGGGTCAGCCGCGATTCGGTGTATCGCATCGCCGCGAAGCTCTTCGGATCGTCCGGCGAGCCGAAGTTGCCCTGGCCGTCGACCAGCGGGTAGCGGTACGAGAACGGCTGCGCCATCAGCACCATGGCCTCGTAGCAGGCCGAGTCGCCGTGCGGGTGGAACTTGCCGATCACGTCGCCGATGGTGCGCGCCGATTTCTTCGGCTTGGCCGTGGCGGCAAGGCCGAGCTCGCTCATCGCGTAGATGATGCGGCGCTGCACCGGCTTGAGCCCGTCGCCGACGAAGGGCAGGGCGCGGTCCAGCACCACGTACATGGAATAGTCCAGATACGCGCGCTCGGCGTAGTCCTTGAGCGGGATCTGTTCGTAGTTGGCTTGCAGATTCATGGGGTTACGTATCCGGCTGGCGCGGGTGGCGCATCGTTAACCGGAAGATGGTGCCAGAAAGGGGTCTCACGGGTGTAGACCGGAGACCCTTGTTGCGGTCAGTCGGCCTGTTTCAGCGGCTTGCCGGCGTCGACGTCCTCGAGGAAGCGGACCAGGCCGGTGAAGTAGGTCTTCTGATCGTCGTACATGGCCATATGCGAGCCGGTCGGGCAATACAGGTAACGGGCGTCGGGCATCTTTTTCGCCATGGCTTCCATGTAGTTCGGGTCCATGGTGTCGTAGCGCGCGCCGATGACCAGGGTCGGTACCTTGATCCTGGACAGGTCCTTGCTGCGATCCCAGTGCTCCAGCTTGCCGCTGGCGCCCAGTTCGCTCGGGCCCTGCATTGACACATAGATCTGCTTGTTGAGGCTGGCGAAGGCGCGCTCGACCGGGTTCGGCCACTGGTCGGCGGGCAGGCGCAGGATGTGCTTTTCGTAGTGCATGGGCATCAGCAGGGCCATGTACTCGGGATTTTCGTAGTCCTTCTTCGCTTCCAGCTGCTTGACCCGGGCCAGCCTGGCCTGGTCCATCGCCGGCATCAGCACCTTTTGCGCATAGGTGTTGTACGCCGGGATGCTGTCCATCATGTCGGAGATGATCAGGCCCTTCAGATGCTGCGGGTATTTCAGCGCGTACTCGATGGCGAGGATGCCGCCCCAGGAATGACCGAGCAGGAAGAAGTTGTCCTTGTCCAGGTGCAGGGCCTGGCGAACCTGTTCGACCTCGTCGACGAAGCGCGGGATCTCCCACAGCGACGGGTCGGTCGGCTGGTCGCTGAAGGCCGAGCCCAGCTGATCGTAGTAGTAATACTCGATGCCGGCACCGGGGAAATAGCTGTCGAAAGCGGCGAAATATTCATGGGTGGCGCCCGGGCCGCCATGCAGGAGCAGGACCTTGATCCGCGGGTTGTTGCCCACGCGTTTGGTCCATACCTTGAACTTCCCCTTCGGCGTGTCGATCGTGATCATCTTCACGCCGCCGGCGAGTACGTCGTCGCGGCCGGTGTTGTCGAAGTAGTTCACGGTCGGGCGCGATGGCGCATCGGCGGCGAGGGCTGTCCCGGCGAAGCCGAGCAGGAAAGCAAGCGATAGCGCGAAGCGGACCATGCGAAGCATCGAGCGTTCTCCCCCGGAAGATCCCCAGACTATGGCCGGCCGTGCGTCCGGGGGCAAGTCCTCACCTCGGCACGCGATAACCGCCAGGAATGCCATGAGGGCTCATCGTCAGCTGCCACAGCTGGTCGCGTCGGGTGCGGAACACGGCAGCCGAGCAGGCCAGGTAGTAATGCCACATGCGCCGGAAGCGCTCGTCGTAGCGCGCGGACAGTTCCGGCCAGGCGGCGTCGAAGTTGGCCTGCCACGCGGTCAGGGTGCGGTCGTAGTCGGTGCCGAAGTTGTGCCAGTCCTCGGTGACGAACAGTCCTTCGGCCGCGGTCGCGACCTGGCTGCCGCCGGGAATCATCGAGTTGGGGAAGATGTAGCGCTCGATCCAGGGATCGGGCCGGCCCGGGCTTTGGTTGCTGCCGATGGTATGCAGCAGGAGCAGGCCATCCGGTGGCAGGCAGCGCCGGGCGACTTCGAACCAGGTCCGGTAATTCTTGCCGCCGACATGCTCGAACATGCCGACCGAGGCGATTGCGTCGCATGCGTTCGTCCAGCTCGCGGTAGTCCTGCAGGCGGATCTCCACCGGGAGCCCGGCGCAGAGCTCGCGGGCGAATTCGGCCTGCTCTTTGGAAATGGTGATGCCGACACCGCTGACGCCGTAGCGCTCGGCGGCGAATTTCAGCAGTTCGCCCCAGCCGCAGCCGATGTCAAGCAGGCGCTGTCCGGGCCGGAGGCGCAGCTTGCGGCAGATCAGGTCGAGCTTGGCTTCCTGGGCGTCGTCGAGGCTGGTCGCCTCGGCCCAGTACCCGCAGGAGTAGACCAGGCGCTTGCCGAGCATGGCGTGGAACAGGTCGTTGCCGAGGTCGTAGTGCTGGCGCCCGACCTCCCAGGCATGCTCGCCGCGCTGCATGTTGACGAAGCGCGCCTTCAGGTGCGCGATCACGGTATCGAGCGTGCGTAGCGAGTCGTCCAGATGGGACTCGAGCACGCGGGTAAAGAATCCGGACAGGTCGTCGACATCCCACCAGCCGTCCATATAGGCCTCGCCCATGCCCAGCGAGCCGTGGGCGAAGACCCGCGCGTAAAGCCGCTGGTCGTGGACGCGAAGGTCGATCGGTCCCTTGCCGTCGAGCCGGATGCCCGCTTGCTGCAGCAGCGCTTCGGCGCGGTGCTTCAGTGAATCCTGAGTCATGCCAGTCCTCGCCTGGTGAAGCCAAGTCCCGTGATCTGGATAAGCCCGGCTCCCACCAGGCAAGCCAGTCTTTACCGTAATGCCAGCATAGACAAGCGCCAGGTGTACGGCGTGTATAGCCAGGGTGCGGTCAGCCGCGCCAGACCAGGCGGACCAGGGCGAGGCCAAGGAGGGTCATCGCCAGCGAGCCGATCAGGTGGATGGCTATATGACCGGCGAACCACAGGTATTGCTGTCGCAGCAGCAATCCGCTCGACTCGGCCGAGAAGGTCGAGAACGTGGTCAGGCCGCCAAGGAAGCCGGTCATGACGAACAGGCGCAGTTCCGGCGATATCGCCGGGGCATGGACGATGGCGCCGAGCATGCAGCCCATCAAGAGGCCTCCGCCAAGATTCGCCGCGAGCGTGCCCATCGGCAGGGTGGGGAACAGCGGGTTCAGCGCCACGCCGAGTATCCAGCGCAGCCAGCAACCCAGCGCGCCGCCGATGCCGACGGCAAGAAATCCGGTCCAGCTCATGGTGTCTCCTTCGTTCCTGTCTCACGCCGGACGGAAACGGGCACACGCCCGCGCCGCCGCCGTCCGGTGGTGCAGGCATCATCAACCTCGGCTTTCGCGGGGGCGGTTCGTCGTCGCGACGTTCGGGCGGGACCGGAGGCATGCCATCTCCGTGGCAATATCCTCAGTGTCTACCGGCACGGGGTCAAGTGGTTCCCATCGTTTTATACTGCGGCCGCTTCCACGGAACCCCTTATGTCCGCTGATACCCGCGACCTTCGTCGCAGGCTGCCCTGGCTGCTGGCCGGCCTGGCGATGATCGGCCCGTTTTCCATCGACGCCATCTTCCCGGGCTTCCCGGACATCGGGCGCAGCTTCGGCGTGGGCGAGGTTGCCCTGCAGCAGACGGTCAGCGTGTACCTGATCGCCTATGCCGTGATGAGCCTGTTCCATGGCGCCCTGGCCGATGCTTATGGGCGGAAGCCGGTGATGGTGATCGGCATGGCGATGTACGCGGCGGCCTCGGTCGGCGCGGCGCTGGCGACCTCGTTCACCATGCTGCTGGCCTGCCGCATCCTGCAGGGCGTCTGCGCCGGTGCCGGTATCGTCGTCGGTCGTGCCGTGGTGCGCGACACGCTGCACGGCGAGGAAGCGCAGCGGATGATGTCGAAGGTGATGATGATCTTCGGCGTCGCCCCGGCGATCGCGCCGATGGTTGGCGCGTGGCTGCTCGGCGTGGACGGCTGGCGCGGCATCTTCTGGGCGCTGGCGGCGTTCACCACGGCGCTGACGCTTGCCGTCGTGTATTACCTGGACGAAACCCATCCGCGGGAGCGCCGCACCATCTTCCGGCCGAAGCCCTTGTTGGCCGGTTACCTCCGGATCGGACGCGACAGGCTGTTCTGGCCCCTGGTGATTTCCAGCTCGATCAATTTTTCCGGCCTGTTCCTCTATATCGCCTCGGCACCGCGCTTGGTGCGCGACCTGTTGCACCTGAGCGCGCAGGGGTTTCCGTGGCTGTTCGTGCCAGTGGTCAGCGGCATGGTGCTTGGCGCCTTTCTTTCAGGTCGAATGGCCGGACGCAGCAGCGCGGCGCGGACGGTGAACATGGGGTATGGCTTCATGCTCGGCTCGTGCGCGATCAACATCATCCTTGCGCTGGCCCTGCCGGCGCCGATGGTGCCGTGGTCGACGCTGCCGCTGGCGCTTTACGGCATCGGCGTGCAGATGGCCTTCCCGACCCTGACCCTGCTCCTGCTCGATCGCTTTCCCGAGCAGCGTGGCGGTGTGTCCTCGGTGCAGGCCTTCGCCAGCCTGCTGTGCACCGCGCTGGTCGCCGGCGTGTTGTCGCCCTTGCTTTCGGTGAACATGACCGGGCTGGCGCTGGGCGGGACGGCGTTCTGCGTGGCCGGTCTGGCGTCGTGGCGCTGGTATGCACGGCTTGCCGCGCGCGAGCTCGCTCGCCATCGGAGTGCGACGATCGATGAGGTGGTGGCGCAGGCTGAGTTGCAGGAGCCGGGTTAGGCTGTCGATCGCGACACCTCCCTCAGCGAGAAGGCAAAGCGCTAGCGCAGATCGAGGGGCAAGCCGCGTTCGCGCAGGAAAGCCTGTGCTTCGAGCGCATCGTCGGCGAACCATGCGCGGGTCGAGCCGAGGCGGAAGCTGTAGCCCCAGGCGTCCATATCGTCCATCAGCCGGGCGCGACCCACCCCGGGCAAGGCATCGGCGAGCACGATCTGCAGGTAGCAGGTGGCGTCCTCTTCCTCGATGGAATCGGTGGCATCGGTATGCACGGCGGCGCGCCGTCCGGCGGGCAGCACGAGCAGGTGGCAGGCCTCATGGAGCAGGGAATGCACCGGCGTGTCGGCGCGAGCGTAGACGACGTGACCGATGATCCCGGCCTCGCTTTCGCCCCAGTAGCTGCCGGGAATCGGCGTGCCGTCGGCGACTGCCTCGAGCGTCAGGCCAAATCCTGCCAGCAGCGCACGCGGCGCGTCATAGCCGATCTGGCCGACGCGCAGGACGCCGTTCGAAGGGTCGGTGCTCATGATGGCTTCATACACCAACGTCCCGGCAAGGCCGGGACGTTGGTGGCTCAGGTGGTGGCTGGCTTGATATCGGGCAGGGCGACGGAGAGCTCGAGCACTTCGTGGCCGCTGTCGCGTTCGAGGCTGACGTTCACCGCCTCGACGTCGACGTTGACGTACTTGCGGATCACCTCGAGCAGCTCGTTGCGGAGCAGCGGGAGATAATCGGGACCGCCGCGCGTGGAGCGTTCCTGCGCGACGATGATGCGAAGACGTTCCTTGGCGACGCCGGCACTCGGCTCGGGCTTGCGTCGCAGGAAATCGAGAATACCCATGCTCAACCTCCGAATACGCGCTTGAGGAAGCCCTTCTTCTGCACATCGATGAAGCGCAGCGGACGTTCTTCACCGAGAATGCGAGCCACCGTGTCAGTGTACGCGTGTCCGGCGTGCGAATTCGGATCGAGGATGACCGGCACGCCGGCGTTCGATGCGGCGAGTACGTTTTCCGATTCGGGGATCACGCCGACCACATTGATGCCGAGGATTTCCTCGACGTCCTTGACGCTGAGCATCTCGCCCGCTTCGACGCGGACCGGGTTGTAGCGGGTCAGCAGCAGGTGCTGCTCGACCGGGCCGTCGCCGCGCTCGGCGCGTCGCGTCTTGCTGGCGAGCAGGCCGAGGATGCGATCGGAGTCGCGCACCGAGGAGACCTCCGGGATTGACCACGACCACCGCGTGGTCGGCGAAGTACATCGCCAGGTGCGCGCCCTTCTCGATGCCGGCCGGCGAATCGCAGACCACGTAGTCGAACCCTTCCTTGGCCAGGTCGTCGAGGACCTTTTCGACGCCTTCCTGGGTCAGCGCGTCCTTGTCGCGGGTCTGCGAGGCGGCCAGCACGTACAGGTTCTCGTGCCGCTTGTCCTTGATCAGCGCCTGCTTGAGGGTGGCCTCGCCGTGGACGACGTTGACGAAGTCGTAAACCACGCGCCGCTCGCAACCCATGATCAGGTCGAGGTTGCGCAGGCCGACGTCGAAGTCGATGACGGCGACTTTCTTGCCGGCGATGGCAAGACCCGTGGCCAGCGACGCGCTGGTGGTGGTCTTGCCGACTCCGCCCTTGCCGGAGGTGACGACGATGATTTCAGTCAATGGTGTGTCTCCGCAGTGTTCGGTGCGCTTTTCGTCAGAGCCTGGCGATCAGCAGTTTTCCATTGTCGAGCCAGCATTGCACGGGCTGGCCCTCGAGATCCTTGGGAATTTCCTCGAAGACGCGGTAGTGACCGGCGATGGCCACCAGTTCGGCCCGGAATTCCGAGCAGAAGATCCGCGCGCCTTCGTCGCCCTGCGCGCCGGCCATGGCCCGGCCGCGCAAGCTGCCGTAGACATGGATGGAGCCGTCGGCGATGACTTCCGCGCCATTGGCGACCGCCGCGGTCACCACGAGGTCGCGGTCGCGAGCGTAAATCTGCTGGCCTGAACGGACGGCACCGCCTTCGTGGCGCTGCGCGGTATGCGCGGCCGGCGGGGCGTCCTCGGCGTGGATCGGCTGCTTCCGCGGGGACGGTTCCGGACGGGCCGCTTCACGCGATGGCGCGGCGACTTCGCCCCCGACCGGCTCATAGGCGGCGCGGAACTTGGCGATCAGCGGCAGGCCCATGCGAATGGCCAGTGCTTCGGTCTCGCTGGTGCCATAGGCCAGTCCGACCGGCAGCATGCCGGCGCTGCGGATGGCCTCGAGCATGGCGTCGACGATGCCGTCGTCGGGCAGCTTCGACAGATGGCTGAGGTCGAGGACCACGGCGGCGCGCGTGAACAGCTGCGGTGCCGCGCGCACGCGTTTTTCCAGTTCGTCGCAGAGGGCGGCTGCATCGGCGCGGCGCACGCGCACGCAGGCAATGCCTACCTGGCCGAAGCGGAGATCACAGGCCGCTTCGAGCGACTCCATCTTTGCATTCATGCGCGCCGCTCTCCCGCGGGGTTCGTGGTGTCGAGGTGGTCGCAGGGGCGTTCCCGCCCGGCGAGCCAGGGCAGGGGCGGCAGGCCGTCCCGCTCGAGGTAGCGTTCGCGGACGAAGGGGAAGCTCGGCAGCTCCTTGGCCAGCAGGCTGACCTTGGGGCCACTGCTGCCCATTTTCTGCTGACCGACTTCCTGGAAGCCCAGGGTGCCGTGGAACAGCACGACCAGGTCGTCGCGCGGTTCGAGGAAAACCTCGCAGGTCAGCAAGGGTACGCGGACTTCGGCGAAGCTCTCGACATCGCTGTAGAAGACCCGGCCCAGTCCATGCCCGCGGAAGGACGGCGCGATCACGATGCGGTCGATATAGACGAAGCTCTCGTAATGGCCCTGGAACCAGCGGTAGTTGGGGCTGGCGTAGTTGGCATCCTCGCCTAGCGCGATCAGGAAGCCGGCCAGCTTGCCGTCCATCTCGGCAACACGGAAATAGTGGGCGTTCTCGTAAAGATGACGCAGTCGCGCGCTGTCCGTGGCGAGGATGCCGGTGCCCGCGGCGTTGTTCAGCGCCAGCACGGCATCCAGGTCGTGCTCGCGCACGTCGCGGATGGCAAGGGCCATTCGTTGCTCCGCAGTGATGTTCCGACGGGACCGCGAGGGTCCATGAAAGGCGGCATTATGGCACGTAGCGGGGGCAGGGACACCTTGGCTCACTTTGTAAAACCTATGTAAAACCGTTGATTTGCCGCGGCCTGGGCGCGTGACTTCATGCAGGTGGTTTGCGCCTCGCCAACCCCTATGATGCAAGTCATGCCCTGGCCTTATTTCAACCATATCCGCCTGCTGCGTTACGCGGCTTTCTTTGTATACATCTGCGTGGGCCTGCCGCTTTCGACCAACTGGGCGGTGCAGCGGCTGCATGTGCTGGGCCAGCCGGAGGAGCGCTCGCTGATCCTGTGGACGTTGTGCTACCTCGTTTTCGGCATCGTCTACTGGCTGCTGACCCGCAACCTCGGTTCACGGATCAACTGGTCGACCAAGCTGGCCGGCCTGCTGATCCTGACCGCCACCGCGGTCGCCATCGGCTGGCTGAGCAAGAGCGGCCTGGCCGCGTTGCTGCTGGTGATCATCGCCGCGATCGTGCCCTGGCTGGTCCGCGTGCCGATCGGCATCGTCTGGATGGTGGCGGCCAACTTCGCCCTGGTGCCGCTGTTCCGCGACATTCTCAATCTCGGCTGGTTCGGCGCCTTGCTGCAGTCGTGCATCTACTTCGGGTTCTGCGCGCTGATCTTCGTCACCTCGACGGTGGCCAGCCAGCAGGCCGAGGAGCGGGAGGAGCAGCGACGGCTCAATTCCGAGCTGCGCGCGACCCGGGCCCTGCTCGCCGAATCGAGCCGGATCGCCGAGCGCATGCGGATCGCCCGCGACCTGCACGACCTGGTCGGCCATCACCTGACCGCGCTCAGCCTCAATCTCGAGGTGGCCAGCCACCTGACCAACGAGGCCTCGGCGGTGCACGTGCGCAAGGCCCAGATGACCGCCAAGCACCTGCTCGCCGATGTGCGCGAGGTGGTCAGCGAGCTGCGCCAGGACGATGCGATCGACCTGACCCAGGCCTTGCGCAGCCTGATCGAGGGCGTGCCAGGGCTGCAGGTCCACCTGGAGATCCCGCCGCGCTTCGGCGTCGAGGATCCGCGCCGCGCGCAGATGCTGCTGCGCTGCGTGCAGGAGATCCTGACCAATACCGCGCGGCACGCCGATGCCCGCCATCTGTGGCTACGCTTCACCTATACGGCCTCGGGCGCGCTGTGCCTCGAGGCCCGCGACGATGGCCGCGGTTCGGCACATTTCGTGCCGGGTAATGGCCTGAACGGCATGCGCGAGCGTCTGGCCGAATTCGACGGTACGGTCGAATTCGGTGCCCACCCCAAGGGCGGCTTCGCGATTACCGCGCGCCTTCCGGCGGGCGAGGAATCGACCCTGGCCCATGCCCCGGCACGTCCGGCGCTGGACACCAGCCTCCCGGAGGCGACATGAACGGCCCATCCCCACCTGTCCGGAACGCATGCAAGAATGCACAGCGCACGGATACCCGAACCAGGCTCCGAGGAAAATGTCATGATTTCCGTCTGTCTCGTTGACGACCAGAACCTGGTACGCCAGGGCATCCGTTCGCTGCTCGACCTGGCTGAGGACATCAGTGTCGTCGCCGAAGCGGCCGATGGCGCCCAGGCGGTGCAGATGATTCCGCAGGTCAAGCCCGACGTGGTCCTGCTCGACCTGCGCATGCCGAACATGAGCGGCCTGGAGGTGTTGCAGGCGCTCGGCGGGCGCAACGAACTGCCGCCGACCATCATCCTGACGACGTTCGACGACGACCAGCTGGTGCTCTCGGGGCTCAAGGCGGGCGCCCGCGGTTACCTGCTCAAGGACGTCTCGCTCGAACAGCTGGTCGAGGCGGTGCGCACCGTTGCCGCCGGCGGCTCCCTGGTCGCGCCGATGGTCACCCAGCGCCTGCTCGCCGGCGTCGGCCGCATCCAGAATCAGTTCTCCAGCCTGGAGCAGCCCGATCCGCTCACCGAGCGCGAGACGGAGATCCTGCGCCTGCTTTCCGGCGGTTACAGCAACAAGGAAATCGCCAATTCGCTGCGCGTCGCCGAAGGCACGGTAAAGAACCACGTATCGAACATCCTGTCCAAGCTCGGCGTCCGCGACCGCACCCGTGCGGTGCTGAAGGCACTGGAATTGGGCATTGTCTGACGCACCCCGGCTTCGCCCGACCACGTCCGGCGAAGCCCGCGGCCGATGGGCGCCGCCTTGCGAATGCTGGCCGAACCCAATAGCGTTCCCTTCGCTGAGCAAGTACCATCCATCCTTTCGGCTCCGGGAAACACCCGCCCCGGGCCGATCTTTCGGGGGCGTCCGTGCCAGTTTCCGGCCGGCGGCGGTATGCCTGCATCGAGACGTTCGGAGAACCGTGGAATGACGCGTCTGTTAGAACTCATTGTCGCCCTGGTCATCGTTGCCGTACTGGCACTGGTGCTGGGCGTGGTTATGCCCTCGACGGGCCATGTCGACCGTTCCGTGCTGATCAGCAAGGACTTGCGACAGGTCTACGACGTATTCAGCAATTTCCGTCGCTTCCCGGATTATTCCGTGCTGCGCAGCTACGATGCGAAGACCCAGTTCACTCTGTCCGGTCCGGCCTACGGCACCGGCGCCAAGATCAGCTGGGCCAGTTCGAATGCGAAGGTCGGCAACGGCTCGCTGGAAATCGCCTCGATCGACCCCGCGTTCGCCGAAGTCAGCGACAAGGGCAAGGCCCAGGTCGTCTGGAATGTCGAGAACGACTGGCGCGGCAAGGACAAGCATTTCACGATCGACCTGGAGCGCACCGGTCGCAGCCAGAAGCTGGTCAAGGTCACCTGGGCGTATGACGTCACCTACGGCTGGAACCTGATCGACCGTTATTCGAACATGTACATCCATGGCAACCCGGACTCGCTGATCCAGTTCAGCCTGACCAGCCTGCAGAACGTCATGGCGTCGATCCCGAACATCGACTACAGCAAGATGGTGCCGTCGATCGAGGACACCAAACAGCAGCCGATCCTGTTTGTCTCGACCTCCGCGCCGCGTACGCTGGACGACGTCGATACCGCGTCGGACAAGGCGATGGCCGAACTCCAGGCCGCGGCGAAGAAGCTCGGCGTCAACATCGTCGGCCCGCGCATCACCTTCACCACGAACTGGGGCGACCAGAACTACACCTTCGATGTCGCCGTGCCGATCGATTCGGCCACGCTGAACATCGGTGGCCAGAGCGTCGCGCTGACCGTGCCGGAACCGCCGGCACTCGACGCCGCCGCCGCGGCGGCCTCGGCACCAGCCGCTGCATCGACCGCTGCCGCGCCGGCTGACGCCGGCGCCACGCCGGGCAGCAAGGACCGCCTTGGCCACATCATCGTCGAGGGCGAAGTCAAGGCTACGCTCGCCTTCGGCGAGCGCGCGCTCAAGGCCGAATGGAACGGTACCGGCGCCGGTCTGCCGCAGACCCGCCAGATGCTCCAGGCCTATGCGCTGACCCACGGCTACAAGTTCGACGACGTGACCCACCGCGCCTACGACATCCAGCTCAAGGCGCCGGTCAACAACCACGGCACGATCGAGGGCTACGACGAGCAGAAGTTCGAGATCTACCTGCCGCTGGAAGGCGACAACCTGCCGGCGCAGACGCCGGAGCAGGCCGCCGGCATGAAGCAGCCGGGCCTGGAAGAGGCGCCCGCCGCCTCCGGTACCGCGCCCGCTCCGGCCGGCACGGCGCCGGCTCCCGCCGGTACCGCGCCGACCCCGGCGTCGACCAGCGCGCAGTAACAGCGCCCTCGCGACACACGAAACCCTTCCCGGCAACGGGGAGGGTTTTTTTTTGGAGCGGGGAACGGGGAACGGGGAACATTGGCGTGGTGGAGACCTGCCGTCCTGAGGTCGGAGGCAAGGCATCGTCCTGCACGCGATCCAGGCCGCTCCCGTTCCCTGTTCCCCGTTCCCTGTTCCCTGCCTCACAGGAACCTTCGAGCCCGCAAACGATCACACTCCCCGTGCATGCGTTACATTTCCCCGACCCGTTTATCAGCGCAGGCCCATGATCCAGACCGAACTGCTGACCCGATGCTATGGCCCGCTGACCGCCGTCGATGCGCTCAGCCTGCGTGCCGAACCGGGCCAGGTGCTGGGTCTGCTCGGTCCCAACGGCGCCGGCAAGTCGACCGCGATGCGCATGATCGCCGGCTTCCTCGCCCCGACCTCGGGCACGGCCAAGGTCTGCGGGCATGACATCCGCAAGGAACCGTTGAAGGCGAAGCGCGCGCTGGGTTACCTGCCCGAGGGCGCGCCGAGCTATGACGAGATGACGGTGCGCGAATTCCTCGAGTTCATCGCGCGGATCCGCAGGCTCGGCGCCGACGTGGCCCACCGTCGTTTCGACGAGGTGATCGCGCGACTGCAACTGGAAGAGGTGCTGGACCAGTCGATCGGTACCTTGTCCAAGGGCCTGCGTCGCCGTGTCGGCCTGGCCCAGGCGATCCTGCACGATCCGCCGGTGCTGATGCTCGACGAACCAACCGATGGCCTGGACCCCAACCAGAAACAAGCGGTGCGCAGCCTGATCGACGCCATGGCACGCGAGCGGACCATCCTGATCTCGACCCACCTGCTCGAGGAAGTGCACGCGTTGTGCAACCGCGTCGCCATCATCGCCAATGGCCGCCTGCTCGCCGACGCCACGCCGGCCGAACTCGAGCAGCGTTCGCGCTATCACGGCGCGGTATCGTTCAGCGCCGCGGGCAGCGATGTCTCGCGGCAGATGCTCGAGCGCCTGCCAAGGGTGGCGGCGGTCGAGGTCGATCCGATGGACGGGCGTGTCACCGTGTTCCCGCGTCCCGGTCAGCCGATCCTCGACGACGTCCTCGCCCTGTTGCGCACGCAGGGACTGGACGTATCGGAAATCCAGCTCGAGCGGGGACGCCTCGACGAGGTGTTCCGCCAGATCACCACGGCGCCGAACCTGGGAGGCAGGGCATGATCGGCATGCTGGCCGTCCTCCGGCGCGAGCTCTACAGCTATTTCATCACGCCGGTTGCCTACGTCTTCCTGGTGATTTTCCTGGTGCTCGCTGGGGTACTCACCTTCTACGCCGGTGGATTCTACGAGCGGCAGCTGGCCGACCTGCAGCCGTTCTTCGATATGCATCCGTGGTTGTACCTGGTGCTGGTGCCGGCGGTGGCGATGCCGATGTGGGCGGAGGAGAGCAAGAGCGGCACACTCGAGTTGCTGCTGACCCTGCCGGTGTCGCTCACCCAGGCGATGCTCGGCAAGTTCCTCGCCGCATGGCTGTTCATCGGCGTGGCCCTGATGCTGACCTTCCCGATCTGGATCACCGTCAATTACCTGGGCGATCCGGATAACGGCGTGATCCTCGCCGGCTATCTCGGCAGCTGGCTGATGGCCGGTGCGTACCTTGCCATCGGGGCCTGCATGTCGGCGGCCACGCGCAGCCAGATCATCGCCTTCGTGATGACCGCTGCGATCTGCTTCCTGCTCCTGCTGGCCGGCCAGCCGCAGATGCTGGATTTCTTCCAGGAGGCGATATCGCCGCGCTGGCTCAATGCCATCGGCCATCTCAGCATCAGCCGCCACGCCGACGCCATCGCGCGCGGCGTACTCGACCTTCGCGACGTGCTGTACTTCGTCGCCAGCATCGTCGGCTGGCTGACTGCCGGCGTGCTGCTGCTCGACTGGAAACGGATCCGTTGATCATGCGTCGTCCGGCCGTCTCCCGCTCCTTCCTGATCACCCTCGCGCTGGTGGCGCTGCCGATCCTGTTCGTGGTGATCGTGCTGGCGAGCGTTCGCACCATGCGCACGGCGCGCATCGACCTCACCGCCGACCACCTTTACACGCTCACCCCCGGCACGCTCGCCATCGTCGATGGCTTGCGCGAACCGATCCGGCTGAGCCTGTACTTCTCCGACCATGCCACGCGCGACCTGCCGCAGTTGCGCAGCTACGAGCAACGCGTGCGCGAGATGCTGCAGGAGATCGCCGCGCGCGCGCATGGGCGCATCCGCCTCAAGGTGATCGACCCGATTCCCTATTCGAACGACGAGGATACCGCCGAAGGCGCGGGTCTGACGCCGATGAGCGGCGGCAGCAACGGCGAGCGGGTGTTCTTTGGCCTGGTCGGCAGCCATGGCGGAAAAGGCGAGAGCGCCGACGGCGCGCTGTCGTTGCCGTTCTTCGACCCGGCGCGCGAGGCTTTCCTCGAGTACGACGTGGCCAAGCTGCTTTATGAACTGAGCTCGCCGAGCAAGCCGCATATCGGCGTCATCAGCAGCCTGCCGGTAAGCGGCAACCCCGTGATCGGCGAGCAGCCGTGGACGATCATGCGCCAGCTCGGCCAGCTGTTCACCGTGGACACGCTGGACGCCGACAACCTCACGCGCATCGACGCCAACATCAAGGTGCTGTTGTTGATCCATCCCAAGCGGCTCAGCGATGCCGCGCAGTATGCGATCGATCAGTATGTGCTGCGTGGGGGCCACCTGGTGGTCTTCGTCGATCCGAACGCGGAAATGGATACCACGCCCTTCGTGGATGCCAACGGCGTCACCGACGACCATGCCTCGGACCTTCCACGCCTGTTCGCGGCCTGGGGCGTGGCGTACGACCCTCATGCGGTGGTGCTCGATCGTGCCCAGGCGCTGACCATCGAGATGGATGGCAACAGCTTCAGTCATCCGGCCATGCTTGGCATGACCGGGCAGGACCTCAACCACGCCGACGTGGTGACCGCCAGCCTGCAGCGGATCTACCTGTCGACCGCGGGACACTTCGAGCTCACCCAGACCAGCACGTCGCAGCTGATTCCGCTGATCCAGAGCTCCGACGACGCCTCGCTGACCGGCGCCGATCGGGTGCGCGACGCGCGCGGGAATCCGGCGGCACTGCTCAATGGTTATCAACCGCACAACGAGCGTTACGTCCTCGCCGCGCGCTTGCGCGGCACATTCCGCAGCGCCTTTCCCGAACGCCACGAGCCCGGTCATGTTGCGCAGGCAGCCGGCCCGGGCGATGTGCTGCTGGTTGCCGACACCGACGTGCTGTCCGACCGGCTCTGGGTCGAAGTCCAGCCCCTGCTCGGCCAGCAGCAGCTGAACGCGTTCGCCAACAACGGCGACTTCGTCGCGAATATCGTCGACAACCTCAGCGGCTCGACCGCACTGCTGTCGATCCGCGGCCGCGCCGGTTCGCAGCGACCGTTCACCAGGGTCGCCGCCTTGCAGGCGGTGGCCGACCAGAAGTTCCTGGTGAAAAAACGCGAACTCGAGCGCGAATTGTTCGAGACCAAGCGCCGGCTGGACGAACTGCAGCCGGGCAAGGGCAATGGCTCGGCGGCGGAACTGAGTGCGGAGCAACGTCACGAACTGGAACAGTTCCTGCAGCGCAAGCTGGCGATCAGCAAGGAATTGCGCGACGTCCAGCACCAGCTCAATGCCGAGATCGACGCGCTGGGCCTGCGCCTGAAATTCATCAATATCGTCCTGGTGCCGGCCCTGGTCGCGGTATTCGGGCTGCTTTTCGGCTGGCGTCGCATGCGCCGCTCGCTCGCGCGCCGGCGCGGGTAGGGAGCCTGGGCGGCAATCTGTCGCACGGCGTCCGCGTCGCCATGGACTGGTGCGAACGCTATGCTGGGTGACTGACGCCGGCGCCGCCGGCGCGGGAGAGACTCGTGCTGCTGAAGTGGATCGTGCCCTGGGAGTTTTCGTGGGTGTTTCTCGCGATTTTCCTGGCGACGGCCGTGCTGTACTGGCGCGGTTCGGGGCGCCTCGCGGTGCCGCGCGCCCGCAAGCTGGCCTTCTGGACGGGGATGGCGGTCGTCTACCTGTCGCTGCACACCTACTTCGATTACTACGCCGAGCATGAGTTCTTCATGCATCGCATCCAGCAGATCCTGCTGCACCATCTGGCGCCGCTGCTGCTGATCGCCTCGTACCCGGGCACGGTACTGCGGGCCGGCATGCCCTTGCGCTGGCGCGCGCGCGTCTGGCGGCCGATGGAGCGCTCCTGGCCGTGGCGCAGCGTGATGGGCGTCCTGCTCAACCCCACCTTCGTGACCATCGCCTTCGTCGGCTTCATCCTGATCTGGCTGATCCCGGCCATGCAGACCATGGCGATGCTCGACTGGCGCATCTACCGGTTCATGAACTGGACGATGATGCTGAGCGGCCTGACCTACTGGTGGATGGTCCTGGACCACCGGCCGAAGCCGCCGGGCCGCCTGGCCCCGGGCCTGCGCGTGCTGTCGCCGGCGGTGACGATGACGCCGCAGATCATCGCCGGCGCGATCGTCACGTTTTCTCGCACCGACCTGTACCCGATCTTCGAGATCTGTGGCCGGGCCTTCACCATGAACGTGCTGACCGGCCAGCTGATCGGCGGCGTGATCATGTGGGTGCCGGCGGCGATCATCGAATCGATGGGCGGCCTGCTGGCGATGCGCCAGTGGCTGCGGCTGTCCAGGATCGGCCGGTTGCCGAAGCGGAAACCGCGTCTCCCGCCACAGCGTCTGGCCAGGTAGTCAGTCGGAGGCCAGGCCGACCCCGGTCGGCCGGTCGCTGCCCGGACCGCTCTTCGACCAGCCGACCAGACGCATCGGCTGACCCCACGGGGTGACGAAATTGACCACGACGCGGCCGGCATTCGGGCCGCTGACGATACGGTCCGGCGCACCGACCACGGTCGCGCCGCGGCTGCGCAGCCAGGCGGCCGCGGATATGGCGTTGGCCGAAGGGAACTCGATCACGCGAGCGGCGGCACGCTTTGCCGTCGGCGCGGCGACGGGCGCGCCGGCCAGTTCGACAATGATGCCGTTGCCGCAATCCATGAGTGCCGCTTCGGCGGCGGCGTTGCCCGGCGCGTCCAGGCTGCTGCTGATCACGCTGCAGTTCATCGCCTGCTGGAGGAAACCCACCGCCTGGGCGACGTCGGGCACGTCCATGCGGACGTAGTCGCCACTGGACGATGCCGCCCGCGCCGTGCCCGACAGGGCGGCGAAGACCAGCAAAACCGACGTCAGCAGCGAAAGAAATGTCTTGTTCACGACCCTGGCTCATGTACCGATTAGTACAGTAAATAGGTACGGCCGGGCCGGAATCAATAGCCCTTCCGGCACAGCTGTGTTTCCCTGAATGAACGACGGCCGGAGAGGCAGGCGCAGAGCCATGTCCCGATGCCGCAATATAGGGCGGTATTCGCCCTGATTCGTGGATAGAATCGGGCCATGTATCACCCGACCACGCGGGCACTTGCCGTCCTCGAACTGCTGCAGACGCATCGGCGGATGAGCGGTGCCGAGCTGTCGCGGCGGCTGGAGGTGAACCCACGGACCTTGCGTCGCTATATCGCGATGCTCGAGGAGATCGGCATTCCGATCACCGCCGAGCGCGGCCGGCATGGTGCCTACTCACTGGTTCCGGGGTTCAAGCTGCCGCCGATGATGTTCACCGACGACGAGGCCCTGGCTTTGTCCATCGGCCTGCTGGCGGCGCGCAGCATGGGGCTGACCGAGGCGGCGGCCGCGGTGGCCAGCGCCCAGGCCAAGCTCGAGCGGGTGATGCCGGAAAAGCTGAAGGGCCGCACGCGCTCGGTCGCCGAAACCGTGATGCTCGATGTGTCGCGTTCGGCCGGTGCCGGAACCAGCCAGACCCTGTTCGCGCTCAGCTCGGCGGCGCAGTCGCGCCTGCGTGTGGGCATGCGTTACCGCTCGGGGCAGGGCGAGGACAGCGAACGCGAGTTCGACCCCTACGGCCTGGCCCACCGCGCGGGTTACTGGTACGTGGTCGGCTACTGCCACCTGCGCAAAGGCCTGCGTTCGTTCCGGCTGGATCGCGTGCGCGATGTCGAGATCGGCGCGACCTCGTTCGCGCGACCGGAGGATTTCGATGCCGTCGCGCACCTGACCTTCAGCATCGCATCCTTGCCTCGTTCGATGGTCGCCGAGGTCGTCCTGCATACGGACCTGCAGCGTGCGCTGGAAACGCTCGGCGGCAGCATCGGTCTGTTCGAACCGCTCGGGGACGGGGTGTTGCTGCGCAGCCAGATGGACGACCTGGACTGGTTCGCGCGGCAGCTGGCACGGCTGCCGTTCGCCTTCACCATCCGCTCTCCGGACGGCTTGCGCGATGCCTTGCGGCAGCTGGCCAGGCGCCTCGGCGAAACGGCGGGCTGATCAGTCCGTGGGGCCGGTCGCGTTGGCCGGACGCGCGATGAAGTCGACCGGCAAGGTGCTGCCATCGCCGAGGGTGAAGGTGACGGGGACCTTGTCGCCAACGGTCAGCGGCATGACCGCGTCGGTCAGCATGACGTGGTAGCCGCCGGGCGCGAACGCGGTGCTGGCATGCGGCGGCAGGGTCACGTCGTGGACCGTTTCCATGCGGCCCATGCCGCCGTCCGTGCTGCTGCGATGGACCATCGCGTGGCCGAACGCGGGGCTGGCGGCGGCGGTCAGCGTGACTGGCGTATCGCCGGTGTTTTCGAGCGTGACGTAGCCGCCGGCGGGCAGGTTGGCGGGCATGACGCGGATCCACGCGCCGCTGGCACGCAGCGAAGCGGCGTCATTGGCGATAACCGCGCCGCTGACGCATAGCGCCGCGGCGAGCAGGACGCCGGCGAGGTTCTTGTTCATGCCTTGACTCCCATGTCGAGCAACAGGTGCAGGTCGTGGACGATATCGTCCTGCGCCGCGGATGGCGTGGCCAGCAGTCGCGCCTTGCCGTCCCGGTCGAAGATGTAGATGGCCGAACTATGGCTGACGTCGTAAGCGCCATCGCCCTTGTCCGGCTCGCGGGTGAACGCCGAGCGGAAGCGCTTGGCCAGCGCCTCGGTATCGCGGGGCGAGCCGACCAGGCCGACCGCGCGCTTGTCGAAAGCGTTGACGTAGGCATGCATGATCGCCGGCGTATCGCGGGCCGGGTCGACGCTGACGAAGAGAATCCGCGCGTCGTCGGCGGGCGCGCCAAGACGCTGCATGATCACGTGCAACTGGGCGAGGGTCAGCGGGCAGACATCGGGGCAATGCGTGTAGCCGAAGTACAGCAGCACGACCTTGCCGCGGAAGTCGGCGCCGGTGACGGTCTTGCCGTTATCGTCGGTGAGCTTGAAATCGAGGTCGGGCAGGTGCCCGCTGACATCGGTGAGTCGCCACTGCGGCTGCGCCTGGCGCTGGCAACCGGCAAGCACGGCAATGCCGGCAAGCAGGACCAGCAAGGCGAGCAGGCGGACCGGGAACGACGACTTCATGCGAAACTCCTTCGGCAATCTTTTGAAGGATACGTCACCCGCCCTTGCGGGGGTGACCCCAGCCCGCGGGAATGCCCTGTATGCGACAACCTGTCAGCCCGGCCATGGCCTGGATCCTCGCCCTTGCCGGCGCCAGCGCGGTGGCCTTCGGTGCCTTCGGCGCGCATGCCCTGCGGGAAACGCTGGACGCGCGCGGGCTGGAGCTGTGGAAAACCGCGGTCGATTACCACTTCTGGCATGCGCTGGCTTTTGGCCTCGCCGCCCTGGTGCCGCGCGATGGCCGCGCACGGCGGATCGCCCTGGCGGCGTTCGCGATCGGCATCGTGCTCTTCAGCGGCAGCCTCTACGCGCTGGCACTCGGCGCGCCGCGCTGGACCGGCATCGTCACCCCGTTCGGCGGCGTCGCCTTCATTGTCGGCTGGCTGGCCCTGGGCCTGGCGATGCTTCGACGCGAAGCCTGAGCCCGGTCATCGGCATGTCATCGCGTGGCGCCATGCTGTGCACATGTCAGCCGCCAGCCTCCCTTACTTGCCTGTCTCGCGCGGTCGCCGCATGGCGACCTGGGCGGGCATCGGCGTGCTGCTGCTGAGCGGCCTGCTGGTGCTGACGCCGGACCGGACGCCAGCGGTGAAGGCCGAAGCGAATCCGGCCTCGTTCAACGGTGTCGTCCACTGGCAGGACGCCAGCCACGACTGGCTGATCGTCGCCGATCGCGGCAGCGACCAGCTGGTCGTCTACGACGCCCGCGACGGTCGGCCGCTGCGCCGCATCGGCGCCCGCGAGGGCCTGACCGATATCGATGCGCTGGCGGCCACCGGCGAACGCCTGCTGATCGCCGGCGACAGCACGCCCGAAGTGCGTGTGGTCAGCCTGCCGGCCCTGCAGCTGGTTGCCGCCAGCAATCCTTAAGGCTGATCGTCGTCGAGCGCTTAGGCCGGCGTGGACTTCAGGCGCCCCGACCTTCGTAAGGTATCGCGCAGGACATATTCGATCTGCGCATTCAGGCTGCGCAGTTCGTCCGACGATACGGCTGCGCGCCGCGACGATCGCGCTGGCCTGCTGGCGCTGCAGTATGGCCTGGGCGATTTCCTGGGCGTAGGCGAGGTGGCTGATCAGGGCCCCCGTGTCCCGGCACTCACCGGACCCCCTCCCGGCAAATCGATCAGCGAGGACAGGGGCGTCGCCCGCTCGATCGTCATATTGCCCAGGACGCCAAGGCCGGCGAAGAACTTCCACGGGTCGCCGCTGCCGACACCAAGGGCGATATGGGTGGAATCGAACCGGCCCAGCGCCGCGTCGAAGCTGCGCCAGCGACCGTTGATCCAGGCCTGCATCCAGGCATGCGGCACGAACACGCGCGAGGCACCGGCAAAACGGTCGCTATAGACGATGCCGGTCACCACCCGGGCCGGAATGCCCTCGGCACGGGCCAGGGCGGCAAGCAGCACCGCGTGTTCGGTGCAGTCGCCGGCACGGGTCTCGACGGTCTCGAGTGCGGAGGCGTAACCGACGTTCAGTCCCTTCTGCTGGATGAAACTGGAAACGAAGGAGCGCAGTCGGCGCATTTTCTTCAGGTCGCTGTCGGCATCGCCGACCACCTTGCTCGCCATGTCGCGCAGCACCGGGGATTCGGATTGCAGCCAGGCGGTGCTGGCGATGTCATCGGCGCTTGGCGTGGTTTCGCCCGAGCGCCGGGTCGCACCGACATCGAGAATCCACAACCCGTCGCCGAGCGAGTAGGAGCGTTGCTCGTCGGTATCGATGAAGGGCTGGGTGCTATTGCCCTCGACGCGGATCAGGTAGCGCAGCGGTTCGGCGCGCAGGTTCGGGGTGAGCGGGCGCGGTGCGCCGGTCATGGCCACGCGTAGCAGGTCGATGTTCTGATCGGGCGCCAGCGCGCAGGCCTGGTCGCAGGCGAGCATTTCCAGATGGAAGCCCAGCAGGGGCATCATGCCGCGACGCACACGGCCCTCGTCGTTGACCCACAGGTCCATCACCTGGGTGCCGCGGGACATGTGCAGCGACTGCTGCAGGTGGTGCAGGGTTTCCGAGCCGTTGGGCAGCTCGACCCGCTCGTCGCCCATCACGGCGATCTCGGTATCGACCGTCTGCTGGCTGGCCGGATCGAAGTTGAGCAGGCGGTAGCGCGTACCGGGGCGCCAGCCGTGGCTGCGCATGGCCTGGCGCTGGGCTTCGGCCAGCATGGCGCCGTCCGGCCAGGCCAGCAAGGTGACGCGCGACTGCCCGCCGACATCGCTGGTGACCTGGAAATTGCCATCCTCGCGGCGTGTGCCGCTGACCATGTTTTGCCGCGCCGACATACTGCTGTCGTTGGAGAAGGCCAGCGGCTGGCCATCGTGGCTCTCGGTGCTGCGGCTGATATTCATCAGGGGGATATCATGGCCGGAGCGGTTCAGCCGGAAGCTCAATGTCTGGGTAGTGACGATCCGGTTGGCGTCGATCTCGCGTTCGACGTGCAGGCTGCCGATCTTGCGGCCATCGAGCTGCACGCTCATCCAGGTATCGTCGGCGTGGACCACGCCGCACGACAGGCACAGCAACAACGCAACTACAGGTAGGCGTCGCATGACTGATTCCATGGATTGTTGGGGACGACTTCACTAGATGCCGGTTTTTTTTCCCCGTCAATGACCAATCCGGCGGTTCGGGATGAGGCCAATACCCTCTAAAATGCCCCTTCCACAGCGGAGACCTGCATGAAGTCCTTCGGTACCCCCCATTCCGGCCATGCTTTGCGCGTCCTCCTGCTCGGCTCGGGCGAGCTGGGCAAGGAGGTGGCGATCGAGCTGCAGCGATTCGCCGTCGAGGTGATCGCCGTCGACCGCTACGCCAATGCCCCGGCCATGCAGGTGGCGCACCGCAGCCATGTGATCGACATGCTCGATGGCGACGCGCTGCGTGCGCTGATCGAGGCCGAGCGCCCGGACCTGGTGGTGCCCGAGATCGAGGCTATCCATACCCCGACCCTGGTCGAGATGGAAAAGCAGGGGCTCAACGTGGTGCCGACCGCGCGGGCCGCCTGGCTGACCATGGACCGAGAGGGCATTCGGCGTCTCGCCGCCGAGGAACTCGGCCTGCCGACCTCGCCGTACCGGTTCTGCGGTACCCGCGAGGCGTACCTCGACGCGATCGCCGCCCTGGGGACGCCCTGTGTGGTCAAGCCGGTGATGAGTTCCTCGGGCAAGGGCCAGAGCGTGGTTCGCACGCCGGAATCTGCCGGCGCGGCCTGGGATTATGCGCAGTCCGGCGGGCGTGCCGGCAAGGGCCGGGTGATCGTCGAGGGCTTTATCGACTTCGACTATGAGATCACTTTGTTGACCGTGCGCCATCGCGACGGGGTGTCCTTTTGTGCGCCGATCGGCCATCGACAGGAAGACGGCGACTATCGCGAATCCTGGCAGCCGCAGCCGATGAGCGACAAGGCGCGCATCGAAGCCGAGCGGCAGGCCGCCGCGATCACCGCTGCCCTCGGCGGCCGTGGGGTATTCGGCGTGGAGTTCTTCGTGCGCGGCGATGAGGTGATCTTTTCCGAGGTCAGTCCGCGTCCGCACGATACCGGTCTGGTCACCCTGATCTCGCAGGATCTTTCCGAGTTCGCCTTGCATGCGCGCGCCATTCTCGGTCTGCCGGTGCCCACGATTCGGCAGTTCGGCCCGGCAGCCTCGTGCGCGGTGCTGGTGGAAGGCGAGGGCAGCGATCCCCGCTACCACGGTGTCGCCGAAGCGCTGGCCGAACCGGATACGATGCTGCGTATCTTCGGCAAGCCCGAAGTCCGCGGTCGCCGACGCATGGCGGTGACCCTGGCCCGCGCCGACGATATCGAGGGCGCACTGGCCAAGGCCTTGCGCGCGGCGTCCGTGCTGCGCGTGGATCTCTAGGAGCGGATTGATGGAAGTTTCAGGTTTCGCGCATTGGCTGGTCGTCGTCGTCGAAATCGGCGCGGCGCTGTTCCTGCTGATGCTGGCGTTGTTCATCATGTTGCTCGCGGCGACCTGGATCGTCGACCGCAACCAGACCAGCAATGCGGTGCTGCGCAATTTCCCGGTGATCGGCCACTTCCGTTACGGCCTGTCACGCCTGGGCGAATTCCTGCGCCAGTACATGTTCGCGATGGACCGCGAGGAGATGCCGTTCAACCGTGCCGAGCGCACCTGGGTCTATCGCGCGTCGAAGAACGTCGACAACACCGTGGCCTTCGGCTCGACCCGCGACCTGCGCAGCGAGGGCGTGCCGTTCTTCGTCAACGCGCCGTTTCCGGAACTTGCCGAAGAACACGTCGAGCCGCGACCGTTGCTGATCGGGCCGTATGCGCGCGAGCCGTACAGCCACGCGGCCTTCTTCAATATTTCGGCGATGAGTTTCGGCGCGCTGTCCGTCCCCGCGGTGCGCGCGCTGTCGCACGGCGCCGCGAAGGCGGGCATCTGGATGGACACCGGCGAGGGCGGCCTGGCGCCGTATCACCTCGAGGGCGGCTGCGACATCATTTTCGAGATCGGCACGGCGAAATACGGCGTGCGCACCGAGGATGGCCAGCTCGACGACCAGCGCCTGAAGGAAACCTGCGCGCACAAACAGGTGAAGATGGTCAGCATCAAGCTTGGCCAGGGCGCCAAGCCCGGCCTGGGTGGACTCTTGCCGGGGGCGAAGGTGACCCCGGAGATCGCCGCGATCCGCGGTATCCCGGTCGGCAAGGATTCGCAGAGTCCGAACCGGCATATCGATATCGGCAATGTCAGCCAGCTGATGGACTCGATCGCGCATATCCGCGAGATCACCGGCAAGCCGACCGGCTTCAAGGCGGTGCTCGGCGATGTCGACTGGATCCGCATGCTATGCGATGAGGTGTGGAAGCGCGGCATCGAGAGCGCGCCGGACTTCATCATCGTCGACGGCTCCGAAGGTGGCACCGGTGCGGCACCGCAGACCCTGATGGAAGGCGTCGGCCTGCCGCTGCACGAATCCTTGCCGGCCCTGGTCAATACCTTGTTGTCCAAGGGGCTGCGCGAACGGATCAAGGTGATTTGCTCGGGCAAGTGCATTACCGCCTACGACGTCGCCTGGGCGTTGTCGATGGGTGCGGACTTCGTCAACTCGGCGCGCGGTTTCATGCTGTCGCTGGGTTGCATCCAGTCGCTGCAGTGCAATCGCAATACCTGCCCGACCGGCATCACCACGCACGACCTGCGCCTGCAGCGCGGCCTGGTGGTCAGCGACAAGAGCGAGCGCGTGTTCCACTACGCGACCAACCTGATGTACGAGGTCGGCACGATCGCGCACAGCTGTGGCGTGAAGGAACCCCGGCAATTGCGTCGCGAGCATTGCCGTGTTGTCGGCAATGATGGTTTGTCGATGTCATTGGCAAAACTGCATCCCTATCCGGCACCGCCGCCGGGTATCTGAAGCCAGATCGCGAAAGCATCCACTCCCGTCGCCCCGGCGCAGGCCGGGGCCCAGTGGCGACACCGACATGGAGCGATGAACTTGAAGCGCTTCGCTCTTATCGGACGCCAAGCCATGCCGGCCTGCGCCGGCATGACGAGCTAGAGCGCCTGCCAGCGCCCCGCCAGACGCACTTCCAGCGGCCGGAACCGGCTCTTGTAGTCCATCTTCGGATGGCCTTCGATCCAGAAGCCCAGATACAGGTGCGGCAGGCCGCGCCGCTTCGCCAGCTCGATCTGCTGAAGGATGCCGAACGTACCCAGCCCGCGCGCGGCATGTTCGGGCGCGAAGAATGTATAGACGGCCGAAAGACCGTTGAGGCAGACGTCGGTGACGGCGACGCCGACCAGTTCGCCGGCAAGGCGGAACTCGAGGAACAGCGTCGGGCTCCACGGCGCGGTGAGGAAGCGCTGGAAGTCGTCGGTGTCGGCGGTGTCCATGCCGCCGTCCGGATGGCGGGACTTGAGGTATCGCGCGTAGAGCGCATGGCGTTCGTCGGTGAGCCCCGGCAGGGTTTCCTCGATCGCAAGATCGGCATTGCGTGCCAGGCAGCGCCGCTGGCTGCGATCCGCACGAAATGTCTCGACGTCGACGCGGCAGGGCACGCAGGCGCGGCAGTCCCCGCAGTTGGGAAAGTACAGATGCCCGCCCGCGCGGCGGAAACCACCGGCGAGGGCCTTGCCGTAGAGACGGTCCAGATAAGGCGCCGCCGGGTCGATCACCAGGTTCTGCGCCGTGCGATCAGCGTAGTAGCCGCAGGTATGCGGCAGGGTCTGGAAAAGGCGGACACGTTCGGAGCGCATGGCCCGATCTTAGACCCCAGGCAGGCTCAGAGCACCTTCATGGCCTTCAGCACGACCATCAGGAACACGGCGGCGACCGCGACCAGGGCGATCAGGCGGACCCGGGCGGCGGTGCGCTGGGCTGGCGCCTGCGAGGATGGCTGGCGAGCGGCGGCCAGCTCTTCGGAGTAGCGCGAAATCGGCTCGATGCCGATCCCCTTGAGCAGGGCGCGCGACTGGGTGAAGTCGTCGGCGTTGGTGATCCACACCTGCGGCCACTCGTCACGGCTGTCCATGCGCTGGGAGTAGCTGAAGCGCTGGTAGCTCGGTCGTTTCCAGACCGAGCGATTGGTCACCGTCGCCTCGATACCGTGCTCGGCGAGCAGGGCGACGACGCGATCGATGTTTTCCTGGCGTGGCGATGTATAGATCTGGCGCATGCGCCAATTCTAAGGCAAAACCGTCTCAGTCTTCGTGCAGGCGAATCAACCCTTCCTGCGCGGTCGAGGCGACCAGGCGGCCGTCGCGGGTGAAAATCATGCCGCGGGCGAGGCCACGCGAGCCCTGCGTGGTCGGGCTGTCGAACGAGTACAGCAGCCACTCGTCGATGCGGAACGGCCGGTGGAACCACAGCGCGTGGTCGAGGCTGGCCATCTGGACGTTGCGTGTCAGGTAGGAAATGCCGTGCGGCAGGGTCGCCGTGCCGATCAGGTGGAAATCCGAGGCGTAGGCGAGCAGGGCGCGGTGCTGCGAGGGCGCGTCGTCGATCGGCGCGATCAGCCGGAACCAGATGCGCTGGTAGGGCGGGCGCTTGGCCGGGTGCAGCTCGTCGCGGGGCCAGACGTGACGGAATTCGAACGGTCCGTCGATGCCCATCCAGCGCTGCATTTTTTCCGGCAGGCGGGTGAGATCGGCCGACGGCAGCGGGTGCATCGGCTCGATGTCTTCGGGCGTGGGCACTTCGGGCATCGTCATCTGGTGCTCGAAGCCTTCCTCCGGGGCCTGGAAGGACACCGAGCCGTTGAGGATCGGCTGGCCGTGCTGGATGGCGACGACGCGACGGGCCGAGAAGGTGCCGCCATCGCGCGTTCGCTCGACGTTGTAGACGATCGGCGCGTTGATATCGCCGGCGCGCAGGAAATACGCATGCAGCGAGTGCGCCTGGCGCACCGGATCGACCGTCTGCTGCGCGGCCGACAGGGCCTGGCCGAGTACCTGGCCGCCGAACACGAAACGCGTGCCGATATCGCGGCTTTGCGCCGCGGAACAGGTTGTCTTCCAGGCGTTCGAGCTGAAGCAGCTCGACCAGTTCGGCGACGTGGTTGTCGGGCATGCGGATTGCCCCTGAGGATGCGCCGATTATAGGTGTTCGGGTCCGCGTTGCGGCAGCCGCTCCAGGCCGGTCTTCGCCAGCACCTCACCCCAGGGAAAGCAGGGGCCGGGATCGCGCTTGCGCGGCACTTCGCGCGAGGGATCGTCGCTTGCCGCGACCATCGCCACATCGAGATCCTCGTGGCCGGCGATCCTCACGCAGGTTGGGGAAGGCCTGGCGCAGTTCGCCCAGCAGAGCGACCAGCGCGGCGATCTGCGCGTCGGGGTAGGGTTCGGTCATCGCCTGGCGACGCGTGTCGAACCAGTCCGGATAGCGTCCGGTATTGACCAGCTCGATGCCGATCGAGCGCGGGTTGTAGCCGCGCGTATGGTGGGCCACGCGCGGGTCGGATCGACATAGCGGTACACGCCGCCGTCGCGATCGACGTAGATAATGGCCGCTGTGGCCCGTCCCGTTGGGGTAGTGCACCTTTTCGCCGTACTCGCGGGCGATGACCAGATCGGGCAATTCGGTGCAATGCATGACGACCAGGTCGACTTCGTCGACGGGACGCTCCGGCAGCAGGAGCGCATAAGGCAAGGGTTGGTCGATGAATGGCATCGCTGGAGTCTCGCATGCGCCCGCCGCCCGCGGGAGCCTCCCGGAGCGGCCTGTTACCATGCGCGGTCACTCAGGACCCCGGAGACCGCCATGCGCGGCCACATCATTCTTTCCCACGGCTCGGATTCGGGCCCGGACGCGACCAAGGTCAGCGTGCTGGCCGCGCTCGCCGAGGCGCTGGGCTGGCGCACCGAGCGGCCCGATTACCGTGGGGACGATGCGCACGGCCACGCCGGCTCCGTGGAACCCCGGCTGGCCCGGCTGAACGCGGCGATCGCCGCCGCGGTCGAGCCGCCGGTCCTGGTCGGCTCGAGCATGGGCGCCTTCGTGTCCGGCCTGGCTTCGCTCAAGGCACCGGTGCGTGGCTTGTTCCTGCTGGCCCTGCCGACCGAGATTCCGGGCTATCCGCTGATGTTCGACCAGCGTCGCGAGGTGCCGTCGATGCTCATCCACGGCTTTCGCGACGAAGTCTGCCCGGCCGATGGACGCGCTCGAGTTCGCCGGTGATGCCGGCATGCCGACCCTGATCGCTCGACGACGACCACCGCCTCGGCGGCAGCGTCGAGGCCATCGCCGGGCAGTTCCGCCTGTTCCTTCACCATCTTGCCGGGACGACCGCCGCGTGACCGCTTTCTTTGCCACCTGCCCGAAGGGCCTCGAATACCTGCTGCGCGACGAACTGGTCGCGCTCGGTGCCGAAGAAGCCCGCGAGGCGCTCGCCGGCGTGCATTTCTCCGGATCGCTGGAAACCGCCTACCGGGCCTGCCTGTGGTCGCGCCTGGCCAGCCGCATCCTGATGCCGCTTGAGCGAGTTCGATGCGGCCGATCGCCGACGCGCTGTATGCCGGCGTGCAGGCGATCGACTGGTCGCGTGCATCTCGCGCCGCACGGCACCCTGGCCGTCGACGCGGTGACCGTCGCAGAGCAAGCTCACCCACAGCCAGTACATCGCGCTGAAGGTCAAGGACGCCGTCGTCGACCAGTTCCGCAGCGCTACCGGCGCGCGCCCGGACGTCGATCCGGAAGAACCCGACCTGCGCCTCAACCTGCGCCTGCGCAAGGACCGCGCGACGTTGTCGATCGACCTGTCCGGCCTGCCGCTGCATCGCCGCGGCTGGCGCCACGAGCAGGGCGAGGCGCCGCTGAAGGAAAACCTCGCCGCGGCGATGCTGCTGCGCGCGCGCTGGCCGGAGATCTACGCCGAAGGCGGTGCGCTGCTCGATCCGATGTGCGGTTCGGGCACGCTGCTGATCGAAGGCGCGCTGATGGCCGCCGACGTCGCGCCGGGCCTGCGTCGCGAATACTTCGGTTTGCTCGGCTGGCTCGGCCACGACATCGCCGCTGTGGCGCGGGCTGCTGGACGAGGCGAAGACAGCGCGCCGACGACGGCTTGCGCGCACTGCGCCCGTGCTTCTTCGGCAGCGACTCCGATCCGCGCATGGTGCAGACCAGCCAAGCACAACGCGCAGGCGGCCGGCGTCGCCGGCTTCGTCCAGCTGGACAAGCGCGACGCCACCCACATCGAACCGCCGCCGGAAACGCGCGCGTGGCCTGGTGATCACCAACCCGCCGTATGGCGAACGTCTCGGCGACCGCGAGGCATTGCCGGTCCTGTACCGCGATCTTGGCCAGGTCCTGCGCGACCGCTTCGCAGGGCTGGCGCGCCGCCGTGCTTTCCGGCGACGAGGAGCTCGGCCATGCGCTCAGGCTGCGGGCCGACAAGCGCTACGTGCTGTACAACGGCGCGCTCGAAACGCCGCTTGCTGGTCTTCGACCTGCATGCGCGCGAGCGTCGCGCCACGCGAAGCGAAGCCGCTGTCGCGACGGCGCGCAGATGCTGAAGAACCGGCTGGAGAAGAATCTCCGCCACCTGCGCAAGCGGCTGACCCGCGAAGGCATCGCCTGCTATCGCGCCTACGACCAGGACCTGCCCGAGTACGCGGCGGCCATCGATGTCTACGGCGACTGGCTGCATATCCAGGAGTACAAGGCGCCGGACGACGTACCCGCCGAAGTGGCGCGCCAGCGCGTGCGCGAAATCGTGCGCGTCGCTTCGGAGGTGCTGGATGTTCCGCGCGAACGCATCGCGGTAAAGACCCGCGAACGTGGCAAGGGCGGTTCCAAGTACGGCCAGTTCGACCAGCGCGGCGAGTTCATCGAGGTCGGCGAGGGCGGCCTGCGCTTCCTGGTCAACCTGACCGATTACCTGGACACCGGCCTGTTCCTCGACCACCGCATCGTTCGCGAGAAATTGCGCGAACTGGCCGCCGGCAAGCACTTCCTCAACCTGTTCGCCTATACCGCCACCGCCAGCGTCTATGCGGCGGCCGGCGGCGCGCGCGACACGACCAGCGTGGATCTTTCCGGTACCTACCTGGACTGGGCTTCGCGCAACCTCGAACTGAATGGTTTTACCGGCGCGCGCCATCGCCTGGTGCGCGAGGATGCCCTGGTCTTCGTCCAGCACGCGCCTATGAAGTACGGCCTGATCTACGTCGACCCGCCGACCTTCTCCAACTCCAAGCGCGCCGAGGACTTCGACGTGCAGCGCGACCATGTCAAGCTGCTGATGGCCTGCGGCGAGCGCCTGCTGCCCGATGGCGTCATCGTGTTCTCGAATAATTTCCGTCGTTTCAAGCTTGACCGCGAGGCGCTCGCACCCCATTTCCAGATCGAGGACTGGAGCGCGCCGAGCATTCCGTTCGACTTCCAGCGGCGCGCCGATATCCACGGTTGCTGGCTGCTTCGGCCGCCGAAGATCAACCCCTGGACGGGCAAAACGGACGAATAGGCAACGGCAGGTAACTGCTTATGCAGGTTTTGTGAAAACTTCAGTAGCGATTCAGTGCGCCGGCGCGAATCTGGCGCCAGTTGCGGAGAGCCCCTATGACACATGCGATCGTTAAAAGTACCCTCGGCCTCGCGGCCGCCTGCTTGATGGCCTTCTCGCCGGGTGCGTTCGCCTGGGGGCACGGTTACGGTGGTTACCACGGTGGTGGTTACTACCGAGGTGGATACGGTCACGGCGGTTACTACCGCGGTGGCGGTCATTATGACAATGCAGGTCGCTGGATCGCTGGCGCGATCGTTGCCGGTGCCGTGGTCGGCCTGGTCGCCAACGCCACCCGCCCGGTCTACTACGACCGCCCGGTGGTCTACAGCCGCCCGGCCGTGGTCTATCAAGACCAGCCGGTCGTCGTCGAGCGCCGGGTCTACTATCAGGACGCCCCGGTGACCACGACGCGCTATGTTCGCGATGACGGTTATTACGACGGCAACTGAGTCGGTCTGATGCAGCAACGAAAAGCCCGGCTTGCGCCGGGCTTTTTTCGTTGCTGCGGGAACGGGGAACGGGGAACAGTGGACGTTGCGGAGAGCCTTGGCTCTGGGGTCTGGCGCAGGGAGTAAACCTAACGCAACCTCAGCCTCTCCCGTTCCCCGTTCCCTGTTCCCCGTTCCCTGTTCCCGTTCCCTGTTCCCAACAAGCTCACGGCCCCTCCCCATGCGGCTCCGCCCCGCTGCCGATCCGCTTGGCCTTGGCGTTGAGCTTGTCGAAGTGATCCTTGTCGATTTTCTCGACCGAGCCGATGGCGCAGGGGGGCTGGTCGCGCGAGCGCACGGTCTCGCCGATGTCGCCGCAGATACGCCCGAAGCCGACGGCCTTGTTTCCCTCCGAGGCACGGAAATGGATTCCCGGGCCAATGCCCAGGCGCGGACAGGCGCTCTGGGTCTTCACCAGGTAACGGTCGGGGCCGGTGCGCACGGTAATACGCTGGTCATCGATCACGTACCACTCGTTGATCCGGTCGAGCGCGATGCAATCGGCAACCGGTCGAAGCGGCTTGTTTGTCGGCGCGTTGGCCGACGATGGCGACTGGGCGTGCGCGCCGAGCGCGACGAGACTGCCGAGCAGGAAACAGATTCCGGTCTTCATGGCGACCTCACTGGTGGCGCGGAGGGAAGCCGTCCGCGGAATTCTACGATAGGCCCACTTGTGCTCCGGGTCGACGCCCTCATACAGCTTTGTGAAAGTCCGTTAAGCTCCGGGACGGCGATCGCTCACAATGATTGAACGCCTTTTCCGGCATCTTCTTACAGATGAAGCCCACGCCCATGTCGATGCGCCTGCCTTCCCGTCGTCACGAGTGCCTCGCATGAATGCCGTGCCGCGCCCGCCAGCCGCGAGGGCGACGAGCGAGGGGGCCAGGCAACCGGAGCGGGGCGATCCCCTCCTGGTCCGTTACCGCGCGGTTCGCGGACAGAGCCTGGCCCTGTGCCGGACCCTGCGACCCGAGGACACGGTGGTCCAGTCGATGCCCGATGCCAGCCCGACGAAGTGGCACCTGGCGCATACGACCTGGTTCTTCGAGACCTTCATCCTGGCCCGCGATCCGGCATACCGGCCGGTCGATCCGGCCTGGGACTTCCTGTTCAATTCCTATTACCAGTCGGTCGGGCCGATGCATGCGCGCCCCTCCCGCGGCCTGCTGACCCGCCCGACCCTGGACGAGGTGGTCGACTACCGGCTTCGCGTCGACCACGCCATGGCCGCGTTGCTGGCAAACGACGACGACCCCGCGCTCGCGCTCCTGGTCGAACTCGGCCTGCAGCACGAGCAGCAGCACCAGGAATTGCTGCTGACCGATATCAAGCACGCGTTTTCCCTCAACCCGCTCGAGCCGGCGTTCGACCCGGCCCTGGCACGGCCTTCGGCCGGTCGCGAGCTGCCCTTGCGCCTGATCGCCGGTAACGAAGGCATCGTCGAGATCGGTCACGCCGGCGATGGCTTCGCCTTCGACAACGAGTTGCCGCGACATCGCGCCCTGCTGCATCCCCACGCCATCGCCAATCGTCCGGTGAGCAATGCCGAATTTCGTGCATTCATCGAGGACGGCGGCTATCGCATGCCCACGCTGTGGCTGTCGGAAGGCTGGAGCACGGTGCAGCGGGAAGGCTGGAACCGGCCACTCTACTGGTCCGAAGATCTCCAGAGCGAATTCACCCTCGGCGGCCGCCGCGATATCGATCCGCACGCGCCCGTCGTCCATGTGAGCTATTTCGAGGCGGACGCCTTCGCCCACTGGGCCGGCGCACGCCTGCCGCTGGAAGCGGAGTGGGAAACGGCGGCCGCGGGCATCGCGCCGCGCGGCAATTTCCTTGAGAGCGGCCTGCTGCATCCCCAGGCCGCGAGCGGCACGGAAGGCACGGTGCAGATGTTCGGCGATGTCTGGGAATGGACTTCCAGCCCGTACGTCGGCTACCCCGGATTCCGCACCCTTCCCGGAGCGCTCGGCGAATACAACGGCAAATTCATGTGCGGGCAATTCGTCCTGCGCGGTGGCTCGTGTGCAACGCCCCGAAGTCACATACGGGCGAGTTACCGGAATTTCTTTCCACCCCATGCGCGCTGGCAGTTCATGGGCATACGACTTGGAAGCGACCGATGAGTGCTCAACCCAAGGACATCCGTCTGGACGACCGCCATCCGGCGGTTGCCGATACCCTGGACGTGGTCCGCCGTGGCCTGGCCATGAAGCCCAAGCGCCTGCCTTCGCGCCTGTTCTACGACGAACGCGGTTCGCGCCTCTTCGAGGAGATCTGCGAGCAGCCGGAGTACTACCTGACGCGCGCGGAGTGCGCCTTGATGCGCGAACACGCCGGCGAGATGGCCGACGTGATCGGCAGCGATGCACGCCTGGTCGAATACGGCAGCGGCAGCGGGATCAAGACGCGCATGCTGCTTGAGCACCTGCGCTCGCCGGTCGCCTATGTGCCGGTGGAAATCTCGCGCAGCGCCTTGCTCGACAGCGTCGCCGAACTGTCGACCCAGTTTCCCGACGTGCCGATGCAGCCCGTATGCGCCGACTTTACCCAGCCGCTGCGGCTGCCGATCACCGCGCGTCCGGCGCGGCGCACGGTGATCTATTTCCCGGGCTCGACCATCGGTAACTTCGTTGCCCGCGACGCGGTGACGATCCTGCGCCAGATGCGCGCCGAGATGGGCGATAACGGTGCGGTGCTGGTCGGTGTGGACCTGAAAAAAGACCCGGCGGCGATCGAGGCCGCGTACAACGATGCGGCGGGAGTCACCGCCGAGTTCACCCTGAACATGCTGGTGCGCCTGAATCGCGAGATCGGCACCAACTTCGACGTCGACGCCTTTGCCCATCGCGCGCACTACAACCCGATGGCGGGGCGGATCGAGACGACCCTGGTCAGTCGTAAAAAGCAGGACGTCAAGGTCGGCGACCGCGGCTTTTCCTTTCGCGACGACGAGCCGATGCAGGTGGAGTACAGCTGCAAGTATTCGCTGGACGATTTCGCCCAGCTGGCGGCCAGGGCCGGCCTTGCGGTCGAAAAAGTCTGGCTGGACGCCGAGGGACTCTTCAGCGTCCAGTACCTGGTGCGTTCGAAACTCAGCCCGGAAGACTGAGCATGCGCCCGGCCTCGGCAGCCGCCTTGACGAAGACTTCGTAAGGCTGGGCGCCCTGCATCTGCAGGCGCCCGGCGAAGAGGAAGCTTGGCACCGCATGGATGCCGATCGCCTGCGCATGACCGATGTCGCTGTCCACCGCGCGGCGACTGGTCTCGTCCTGCAACGCGCGTTCCAGCGCATCGGCTTCCAGGCCGCTGGCCACGGCCAGCTCGCCGAGTACCGCGGCATCGCCGATCGCGCGGCCGTCCAGCCAGTACGCTCTTAGAACGGCTTCATGAAACGCGTCGCCCTTGCCCTGGCGTTCGGCGTACTTGTGCAGCAAGTGCGCATGCAGGGTCGAGGTGTCGATCGGCGGATCGGCCAGCTCGATGCCGAATTCATCCTTCACCATCGCCTTGAGCTGCGGCCGGTGCGACTGGATCATCGCGCGCCTGGCCGCGTCGACCGGCGGCGAGCCGGGCGGACGCAGCATGAAGGCATGCCAGTGCACATCCAGCGGGCGTTCCCGGGCCAGTCGTTGCAGGCGAAGCTGACCGATCAGGCAGAACGGGCAGACGAAGTCGGACCACACATCGACACGCATTGCTTCAGTCTTCATGGAGGGGCCTCCGATCAGGCGGCGCGGCGCGCGCCAAGGTGGACGAGGACGTCGTTCGCCGTGCGGATACGTTCGGCGGCGCCCGGCAGTTCGAGCAGGATCTTAAGCTTGTCCTTGCCGTCGAGCTTGTAGACCCTGGGCTGGGTCTGGATCAGCCGGATGATCGCCATCGGATCGATGTTCGGCTTCTCGACGAACTGCACGCGCCCGCCGTTGGCGCCGAGGTCGAGCTTGCGGATGCCGAGCGGCGTCGCCTGCAGCTTCAGTTCGGCGATGGCGAACAGATGCTTCGCCGGATCCGGCAGCAGGCCGAAGCGATCGATCATCTCGACCTGCAGTTCGCGCAGGTCATCGTCGTCGCGCGCGCTGGCTGATGCGCTTGTACAGCGTCAGGCGCGTGTGCACGTCGGGCAGGTAGTCGTCCGGAATCAGCGCGGGCACGTGCAGCTCGACCTCGGCGCCGTGTGCGGTGGCTGCCGTCGAAGTCGGGCAGCTTGCCGCGCTTGATCGCGCGCACCGCGCGATCGAGCAGCTCGGTGTAGAGGCTGAAGCCGACCTCGGCCATCTGCCCGCTCTGGTCCTCGCCGAGCAGTTCGCCGGCGCCGCGGATCTCCAGGTCGTGCGTGGCCAGGGTGAAGCCGGCGCCGAGTTCGTCCATCGACGCGATCGCTTCGAGGCGCTTGCTGCGCATCGCCGGTGATCGACTTGCTGGTCGGGCACGACCAGGTAGGCATAGGCGCGATGGTGCGAGCGGCCGACGCGGCCGCGCAGCTGGTGCAGCTGGGCCAGGCCGAAGCGGTCGGCGCGATTGATGACGATGGTGTTGGCGTTCGGGATGTCGATGCCCGATTCGATGATCGTCGTGCACAGCAGCACGTTGAAGCGCTGCTTGTGGAAGTCGAGCATCACCTGTTCCAGCTCGCGCTCGGGCATCTGGCCGTGGGCGATGCCGATGCGCGCCTCCGGCACCAGCTCGCTCGAGCTCGCGCTGCATGCGGCCGATGCTCTCGACGTCGTTGTGCAGGAAATACACCTGGCCGCCGCGCGCCAGCTCGCGCTGGAACGCCTCGCGCAGCAGCGCGTCGTCCCAGGGCACGACGAAGGTCTGCACCGCGAGGCGATGCGCCGGCGGCGTGGCGATGATCGACAGGTCGCGCAGGCCGGCCATCGCCATGTTCAGCGTGCGCGGGATCGGCGTCGCGGTGAGCGTCAGCAGGTGCGACGTTCGGCGCGCAGCGCCTTCAGCGCTTCCTTCTGGCGCACGCCGAAGCGCTGTTCCTCGTCGACGATGACCAGGCCGAGGTCCTTGAACTTCACGTCCGGCTGCAGCAGGCGGTGGGTGCCGACGATGACGTCGATCTTGCCGTCGGCGAGCTTCGCCAGCTCGGCCTTGATCTCCTTCGTCGGTCTTGAAGCGCGACAGCACCTCGACCCGGACCGGCCAGTCGGCGAAGCGGTCGCGCGAAGTTGCGGTAGTGCTGCTCGGCGAGCAGCGTGGTCGGCACCAGCACCGCGACCTGCTTGCCGGCGGTGGCGGCGACGAAGGCGGCGCGCACCGCGACCTCGGTCTTGCCGAAGCCGACGTCGCCGCAGACCACGCGGTCCATCGGCTGCGTGGCGCGGCGAGGTCGCGGATCACCGCTTCGATCGCGGTGTGCTGGTCGGGCGTTTCCTCGAACGGGAAGCTGCCGGCGAACGGCTCGTACATCGCGCGGTCGACGGTAACGACGCCAGCCCGGCGCGCGCCTGCGCGCTTGGCCTGGATCTCGAGCAGTTCGGCGGCGACGTCGCGGACCTTTTCGGCGGCCTTGCGCTTGCGCCTTGGTCCAGGCTCGCCGCCGAGCGAATGCAGCGGCGCGGTTTCCGGCGAGGCGCCGGAATAGCGGCTGATCAGGTGCAGCTGCGCGACCGGCACGTACAGGCGGTCGCCCTTGGCGTACTCGATCGTCGAGGTATTCGCCCGGCATGCCGCCGGCGTCGAGCGTGACCAGGCCGCGGTAGCGGCCGACGCCGTGGTCCTCGTGCACGATCGGCGCGCCGTCGACGAGCTCGCCGAGGTCGCGGATGATCGCTTCCGGATCGCGGCCGGCGCCGCCGGCGCGCGATCGGCTGCGCAGCGCGTTCGCGGGAACAGCTGGCGTTCGGTGAGGACGGCGAGTGGCGGCTCGATCGAGGGCGAAGCCGTCGTTCGAGCGGGGCGACGGTGATGGCGAAGCGCTGCCTCGGCCGTCGTCGGCGCGGGCGAGGAAGGCGCGCCAGCCGTCGACCAGCAACCGGTCGCAGTCCGCCGCTGCGGCCAGCTGCTCGAGCAGCGCCTCGCGACGGCCGGCCGAATCCGCGGCGATCAGCACGCGTCCCGGATACGCTGGCGAGGAAAGACTTCAGCGACGTGCGCCGGTTCCTCGTCCTTGCGATCGAGCGGCAGCTCCGGCGCCGGCTGGTCGCCGAGCGACATGGCGTGCTCATGCGCGCGATGCCGTGCGACAGACGTCGACGCGGATCTGCCTGTTCAGCCGCTCGCGCAAGTGTTCCGGCGGCAGGTACAGCTCCGACGGCGGCAGCAGCGGGCGCTCGATATCGTGGCGACGCTGCTCGTAGCGTTCGCCGGTCTGCGTCCAGAAGTGATCGGCGGCATCGAGCACGCCGTCGCCGAGCACCGAGCAGCGTGTCGTCGGCGAGATAGTCGAACAGCGTCGCGGTCTGCGTCGAAGAACAGCGGCAGGTAGTACTCGATGCCGCGCCGGCGTGACGCCTGGCCTTCAGGTCCTGGTACAGCGCGCTGCGGCGCGTATCGATGTCGAAGCGCTCGCGCAGGCGGCATGCGCGACGTCTTCGCGCGCATCCTCGTCGAGCGGGACTTCGCGACCGGGCAGCAGGTCGCACGGCCTCGACCTTGCTGCTAGCGAGCGCTGGGTCTCCGGAGTCGAAGGCGCGGATCGTTCGATCTCGTCGTCGAACAGTTCGACGCGGTAGGGCTCGTCCGCGCCCATCGGTAGACATCGAGCAGGCCGCCGCGCACGGCGAAGTCGCCGGGTTCGAGCACCTGCGGCACGTTGCGGTAGCCGGCCGCTTCCAGGCGTCGCTTTTCGGCGTCGAGGTCGAGCTTCTGTCCGACGCGCACGTCGAAGTGCCGGAACCATCGATATGGGCCTGCGGCGCGAGCCGCTGCATCAGCGTCGCACCGGCACCACCAGCACGCCGCGCGTGAGCGAGGGCAGGCGGTACAGCGTGGCGATGCGCTGCGAGACGATGTCCGGGTGCGGGCTGAAGACGTCGTAGGGCAGGGTTTCCCAGTCCGGGAAATGCAGTACCGGCAGTTCGCCGGCGAAAACCTTCAGCTCATCCTCGAGCGCATGCGCCCGCTGGGTATCGCGAGTAACCACCACGACCAGGCCGTCGTAGGCCCGGGCCGCTTCGGCGACGTTCAGCGCCCAGGCGGAGCCCGCGGGCGCGGCCCAGTAACGGCGCAGTTTGGCGTTGGTGGGAAGCGGGGGAGTTTTCAGCATGAGGGACGATATGGGGGCGGGCGACCGATTATTGTAGCCGCCGCCAGGCTCCCTAGTCGGCCACGTCCGGCTCGAAGAAGCTCCAGCGTACGTCCTTGAATTCGGCGCGGAATTCCACCTCGACGATATTGATCGCTTCGACCAGGGCGCGGTTGGTCGGGGTCGGCCGCATTTCCGCCTTGATCGCGACCATCACGTCCGGCCCCATCTGCAAGGTGAGCACGTTGAAGACCCTGGCGATTTCCGGCCGGGCCTCGAGGAAGGCGACCATCTCGGCGCGCCGGCGCGGCTCGACGCCCTGGCCGATCAGCAAGGCCTTCACCTCGACCGCGATCGCCACGGCGACCACGATCAGCAGCACGCCGATGGCGATCGTGCCCATCGCGTCGAACAGCAGGTTGCCGGTGAGCATGGTCAGCAGCACCGCGAGCAGGGCGAGGCAGAGGCCGATCAGCGCGGCCAGGTCCTCACCGAAGATCACCAGCAGTTCGCTGGTGCGCGTCTCGCGGAACCAGGTCCACAGCGGACGTCCTTCGCGCGCCTTGTTCACTTCCTGCATGCAGCCATGCATCGAGACGCTTTCCATCACGATGCTGAAGACCAGTACACCGACCGCCAGCCACGGATAGTTGAGCGGCTGGGCGTGGGTCAGTTTGTGCACGCCCTCGTAGATCGAGAACATGCCGCCGACGCTGAAGAGCAGCATGGCGACCAGGAAAGACCAGAAATACAAGGCGCGTCCCCAGCCCAGCGGGTAATCCGGCGAAGGCGGCCGCCTGGCCTGGCGCATGCCAAGCAGGAGCAGCCCCTGGTTGGCGCAGTCGGCCAGCGAGTGCACCGCCTCGGCGAGCATGGCGCCCGAACCGGTGAACAGCGCGGCGACCAGCTTGGCGACGAAGATGGCGAAATTGGCGCCGAGCGCGAGAAAGATGGCGCGCTTCGAGTCGGCGTGACCGGACATGTGGATCCCCCTGGACAGAACGCGATAACCCTACTTGTTTCGTCATCCCCGCGCAGGCGGGGATCCAGTGGCGGCCACGCAGTCGGACACTCAGGCCACTGAATCCCGCCCTTCGCCGGAATGACCGGAAGAGACCGTGAGGCCTAGTGATAAACTCCGACGCCAACGCCGAAACTGACGTTCGGATGCCCTCCGGCAAGTTCCGCCGCAGTCCACACGTGGGCGCCATTGACGGTCACCAGCGGGAACACGTACGGCGAGTCGCCGACGCGGTCGCTGCGCGTGCCGGCCAGACGGCCACTGATCGTGATCAGGTTGCCGCTGGGGTAATTGAGGCTTTCGACATAACCCGGCATCACCGCGATGAATCGTCCATTGCCCATATCGCTGGCCTTCGGGCGCTGCGAACTGTCGAGCGGATAGGCCAGGACTTCGATTTCACTATGGTCGGCGAAGTTGCGCACGTTGACGATGCTCCCGCCCCAGATCACGTCGCCCGTGCCGTAGCGTTCCGGTGTCTGCGAGACCTGCTGTGGCGGCACGGTGACCGTGTTCGGCGATGGTCTTGTAGATCGGTGCCGGTGCACAGGCAGCCAGGGCCAGCAGGACGGCCGGCAGGCCGAGGCGGACGAGCAGGCGTGAGGCGGCTTCGACGGGCATGGTGGCGGCTCCTGTGGGCGAGAACGAGCTTATCGGCGGCGTGCTGAATGGGTGGGGTAAGGCGAGTGAACGACCGGTTCATCGTTTTCATCGATCAGCCATTTGAGCTTGTACTCGGCGTTGCCGCCTTCCTTGCCCAGCAGCTTCGGCAATACCTTTAGCATGTCGCGCAGGGTTTCATCCAGTTTCCACGGTGCATTGACGATGGCCACGCCCGCACCGTTGAGGCGCAGCGAGGCATCGTCGGACTGCAAGAGCAGCTCGGCCATCAGGACACGTTTCGCACCGCACTTGCTCAGCCACCGGTGGAAAGGCTGTACATGGCTGCGCAGTTTGATCGGGTACCAGATCGCGTAGATGCCGGTCGGCCAGCGCTGCAGGGCATCCTTGAGCGCCTTTTCGATCGTACGGAATTCCGCGTCCTGTGCCTCGAAGGGCGGGTCGATCAGGACCAGGCCGCGCTTTTCCTTCGGCGGTACCAGGGCTTTGAGGGCTTCATAGCCGTCGCGCTGATGCACGTGCATGCGTTCGTCGCCATGCATCAGTTGCTTCAAAGCGGCAGCCTCGCCGGGCTGCAGTTCGCACAGCTGGGCACTGTCGCCTGGACGCATCAGATGTTTCGCGATCAGCGGCGAGCCCGGGTAGTAGCGGATGTCGCCATCCTCGTTGAGTGCCTTGATCGTCTCCAGCCAGTGCCAGAGCAGTGGCGGCAGGCCGGTCGCCGCCTTCAGCTGGCCCACGCCATCGTCCGCTTCGCCGGTCCGACGCGCCTCGCCACCCTTGAGGTCGTAACGTCCGCTGCCGGCATGGGTGTCGATGTAGCAGAACGGCGTCGGCTTGGCCTTCAGGGCATCGAGCAAGGCGACCAGCACGGCATGCTTGAGGACATCGGCGAAGTTCCCGGCGTGGTAGGCGTGGCGATAATTCATGGTCTTGGCCGGAAGAGAGTGCGTCGATTATAGCCGTCGCCGACGCCGGGGCCCTTATGGAGCCAGCTCCAGCTTGCGCGACCGCGACGCATGGCTATGCTGGCCGGGCGTCCGCACGGATGCGGAATGACGGAGCCGGAACCTTGTACGAGATCGATCTGCCGCGCCGCCGCTTTGTCCAGGGGCTGGCCTTGGGCGGCGTTGCCGCCGGCCTCGGCCTGTTCAGTGGCCGCACCCTGGCCCAGGCCATGGCCCCGGCCAGGGAACTCAACGGGTCCTCGTTCGCCCTGGATATCGGCGCCTTGCCCGTGGACTTCACCGGCCGCCGTCGCATGGCGACCGTGGTCAATGGCCAGTTGCCGGCACCGCTGTTGCGTTGGCGGCAGGGCGACACCGTGCACCTTCGCGTCCACAACAGCCTGTCCGTGCCCGGTTCGATCCACTGGCACGGCATCATCCTGCCGGCGGACATGGACGGCGTACCGGGACTGAGCTTCATGGGCATCGCACCCGGCCAGAGCTACGACTACCGCTTCACGGTCAACCAGGCCGGCACCTACTGGTACCACAGTCACTCGCGTTTCCAGGAACAGACCGGCCTGTACGGTCCGATCGTGGTCGAGCCGCGCGGTGGCGAACGCCATCGGACGGAGCGGGACTACGTGATCCTGCTCAGCGACTGGACCGATCTGGACCCCGAGCGCATCTACGCGACGCTGAAGAAGCAGAGCGACTACTACAACTACGGCAAGCGCACGCTCGCCGATTTCGTCCGCGACGCACGCGAGCGCGGCATCGGTGGTGCGCTGGACGAGCGGGCGATGTGGAACCGCATGCGCATGGACCCGAGCGACCTTGCCGATGTTTCCGGCTACGCCTATACCTACCTGATGAACGGCAACGCGCCGGCCGGCAACTGGACCGGCCTGTTCGGTGCGGGTGAACGCATACGCCTGCGTTTTATCAACGGCTCGTCGATGAGCTTCTTCGACGTACGTATCCCCGGACTGAAGATGACCGTGGTCGCCGCCGATGGCCAGGATGTCGAGCCGGTCAGCGTCGACGAATTCCGCATCGGCGCCGCCGAGACCTATGACGTGATCGTGCAGCCGTCGGCGGATCGCGCCTGGACGATCTTCGCACAGGCGATGGATCGCTCCGGTTACGCCCGCGGCACCCTGGCCCCGCGCGCCGGCATGGTTGCCGACGTGCCCCTGCTCGACCCGCGTCCGCTGCTCGCCATGGGCGACATGATGGGCACGATGGGCCATGGCGACATGGCGGGCATGGACCATGCCTCGATGCCGGGCATGACGATGGATGCACCGACGAAGCACTCGTCGAGCGAACGCGGCCCGGCGGTCGATGCGCGCGTGGATACGCCGCGGCGCAATCTGGACGATCCTGGCATCGGCCTGCGCGACAACGGCCGGCGCGTGTTGACCTACGCCGACCTGCACAGCCTCGATGCGCCGATCTCGCCGGATACGCAGCGGGATATCGTGTTGCACCTCACCGGCAATATGAATCGCTACATGTGGTCGTTCGATGGCCAGAAGTTCTCCGAGGCCCGGCCGCTGGCGCTGAAGCATGGCGAGCGCGTGCGTTTCGTGCTGATCAACGACACCATGATGACCCACCCGATCCATCTGCACGGCATGTGGAGCGAACTGGAATCGCCGCACGGCGACTTCCAGGTGCGCAAGCACACCATCGCGGTGCAGCCGGCACAGCAGGTGAGCTATCGGGTCAGTGCGGACGCCGTCGGTCGCTGGGCGTATCACTGCCATCTGCTGTACCACATGGAAGCGGGCATGTTCCGCGAAGTGGTGGTGGCGTGATCCGCCGCCTCATGTGCTTCATCGCATGCTGTTTCGTCGCGACGGCCCACGCGCAGGACGAGCACGCCATGCATGCGATGCCGGACATGCCGATGGGGCACGACATGTCGAGCATGCAGGACGACACGCCGCCACCGCCGGCCAATACGCATGTGCCGCCGCCACCGCCGCAGGCACCGATGCAGGCGATGGACGCGGACAACATGAACGATGTGATGCAGATGCATGACGACCAGCTGTTCGGCATGTTCAAGCTCGATGAACTCGAACGGGTCAGGTCAGGCAGCGGCTATGGCACGGCGTGGGATGCCGAAGGATGGCTCGGCGGCGATATCGACAAGGCATGGCTGCGCACCGAGGGCGAGCGCGATCGTGACGGCACCCATGATGCGCGCGTGGAGCTGCTGTTCGATCGCGCCTTCGCGCCGTTCTGGGACTGGCAACTGGGCGCGCGCCACGATTTCGGCCAGGGGCCCGCGCGCGACTGGGTCGCCTTCGGCGTGCAGGGACTGGCGCCGTACTGGTTCGAAACCGAGGCGACGGTCTATGCGGGTGAAAACGGCCGCACCGCCGCGCGCTTCGAGGCCAGCTACGACCTGCTGCTGACCCAGCGCCTGATCCTCGCGCCGCGCGTCGAAGTGCAGCTGTATGGCAAGGACGATCCCGAACGGCGCATCGGATCGGGGCTGTCCGAAACGGAGCTCGGCCTGCGCCTGCGCTATGAATTCACCCGGCAGGTCGCCCCGTATGTCGGCGTCGCCTGGAAGGATCGCTACGGCGACACCGCGCGCTATGCGCGCGCGGCGGGCGATCGCGCCGGCGAGGTCACCTGGCTGGCCGGTATCCGTCTCTGGTTCTGACGATCAGACGAAGCGCTTTTCATAGTACTCATCGTGACGCAGTGCCGCCGACCAGAACGGCCCCGGTGTGCGGCCGCTGAGACGGTCGACGAGGATATCCAGATGGGTATGCCAGCCGCCGGCGGTGCCAACGAGTTCGGCGCGGTCGTCCAGGCGACGATGGGTCAGCACCAGCAGGACATCCTTGCCATCCTCGCTCAGTTCAAAGGTCACCTCGGAGGGTGTTCCTTCGGTGGCCCAGGTGAATGCGAGGACATGCGGCGGCTCGTAACGGGTGATGGTCTCCCGGGCCATGTGGCCGTTCTCCACGCTCTTCCATCGCTCCGGCACGGGCTCGACCACGGGCGTCAGGTTGCGATGCTGGAAATGCAGTTCGATGCGGCCGCCGACGCGCGGCTCGGTCGGACCGGATGCCAGCCAGAGACCGCGCTTTTCCGGATCGACGAGATATTCCCATACCCGTTCGATGGGGCCGGGCAGGCGGCGTACGAAACGGAGGGTATCGGCGGCGACGCGTTCGCCATGGGCGGGAACGGAAGACATCGTGGTTCTCCTTCGGTCAGGACGGCTCGTCGGAACGCTTGGCGAGCAGCAATGCCCCGAGCACGTCGAGGCGGTCGGTCCAGAAGCGCTGGTAGAAAGCCAGCCAGGCGTTCGCCGCGGCCAGCGGACCGGGCTCGAGCCGGCAGACATGGGTGCGTCCGCGGATCTGGCGACGGATCAGGCCGGCGTTTTCCAGCACTTTCACATGCTTGGATGCCGCCGCGAACGACATCGCGAAGGGCGCGGCGAGTTCGCCGATCGCCCGTTCGCCCTCCGCGAGGCTGTGCAGCATCGCCCGCCGCGTAGGGTCGGTGAGGGCGTGAAAAACGCGGTCGAGCGCGGGAGTGGGTAGTTCAACCATATGGTTGAATATGGGCCGGCCACCCTTCATTGTCAACCGTAGTGTCGTCCGATCTTAACAAGGCATTGCTCTAGGCCGCTGAATCTAAAGCCGTATTCCGGGCGGCCCCTGATGCTCATGCGCGCCGGCGCCATGGTTATCGACACTTTTTCGCGGGAGTGCCACGGTTTCCATCCAAGGGCGAGAGGCGACGGCTGCGCTCTATCTGCTGGTTGGGCAAGGACGTCAGCCTGCTGGTGGACCCGCAGGCAGGCCACGCGAATCAGCGGCCGCTGGCAAAGGTGCACTCACGGCGAGTGGCTAGCGGACGGGTGTTCGACCGCCGAGCCAGGGGATCGTGCGGAGGTATCGTCCGACCCGGTCGCGCCCAGGTGCGCCACGTCGAGGGTCGTCGGATCGACGAGGCCGAGTGCCGATAGCAAGTCCACCTCGGCCTGGTCGTAGCGGACGATGGTGGTGGCGTACACGAGGCGTGCTTGCGCGGCGGCGTTCTGCGCTTGCAAGCCGTCAAGGGCCAGCATCGTGCCTGCGCGCAGATTCGCTTGCACGAGTCGCAGCGCCTCCTCGGCGGCCGCGACCTGCTGCTTGGCCATCGGGATGCGTTTGGCCGCGGCCAAGCTGGCCTGGTGCGACGACACCACGGCCGCGCGGACCCGGTCCCATTGCCCATCGGCGTCCAGGCTGGCCAAATGCACCTGGGCGTTCGCCGTTTTCGTTTCGCCCAAACTCGAAAGCCCAAGTGTGAAACCCAGGGCCGCCGCGCCTTTCTGTTGCGCGTGCGCACGGTCATCCTGGCCGGTCACATGAGCGGCCAGGCTGCCGGAGCTATAGGCCGCCTGGAACTGTGGACCGAGCGCGCCCCAGAGCGTGGCGCCCCGGTCGGCCTTGGAGGCGTCCAGGCGCTTTCGCACCGCCTGCAGTTCCGGTCGATAGCGCACGGCGGTCGCCAGCATCTCGTCGATCGACAAGTCGTCCCGGACCAGGGTTGTCTCGTTGACGCTGTCGGCGCGTGGCACCAGCATCACGGTCGGATCGAGATGCAGGGTCAGGGTGAGCGCGATCGACGCCTCATAGAAGCCGTTCAGCGCGGTGATCTGGTCCTGCTGGGCGGCCGCCAGCGCGGCCTCGGCTCGCAGCGCGTCCGCTGGCAGTCCGGTCCCTGCGGACAGTCGCAGGCGGAAGGTCCGCTGCAGTTCGCTGGCTTGATCGACAGTTTGCCCAGCGGCCGCGACCCGCGCTTGGGCCAGCAGCAGGTCGTAGTACTGCAGAGCCGCCTTGCGCAGGGTTTCCTGGACGACCGCTTGCGCCTGTTGATCGGCGGCCTGGAGCCGGCGCCTGGCGGCGATCATGTCGTAGATCACCTGGCCCGGATTGACGATCCAGCCGATCAACGCGCTGGGCAGGACATTGGTGAAGCTGGCCCGGGTCAGGCTGCCGTTGGCATTCTGGTTAACGCCATGCAGACTCTGCACGACCAGGCTGGGCGAGAGGGTCGGGAACAAGGCTTCCACGCTGCCCTGGAAACTGCCGCGGGAGGCCTCCACGCGCTGGCGGGCCTGCTGGATCTCCAGGTTCTGCGCAACCGCGACGTGCACCACCGTCGGCAGATCCACCGGCAGCAGTCGGTAGTACATCGGGGCGATGGGCGCCGCACCCAGGGGGAGCACGGTGGCTGGTTGCGTCGCGGGGGCCACCGAGGGATGGCGAGGATGGGTCGTCGGCAATCCCGTGCAGCCGCTCACTGCGAGCAGCAGGGGAAGGGCCCATCGCCCGGACGTCGCTCGATGGCCGATCATGGTGCGGTCCGCGCGGCCGTTTTCGGGCCGGGGTCCATGGTTACCTGTGCATACGTGCCGGGCAGCAAGCGCTCGTCGGCATTGGGTACGTCGATTTCCACCCGCATGGTGCGGGACGCCGGATCGAGCGCCTTGGCAATGCGCGTAACCGTTGCCTGGAGTGTGTTCGGTCCCGTCGGACCGTAGAGCTGGATCTGCGCGGTGGTGCCGGGGGCGATCGCGGCGGCATTCGCTTCGGGCACATCGGCGAACACACGCACCACATCGAGCTGCTGGCAGGTAAACAGCGGGAGGGTGCGGCTAGCCGTAGCCGCCTGCACGAGATCACCGGGATTGAGCGTGCGCCGGGTGATCACGCCATCGAAGGGGGCGACGATCCGGTTATAGCCGAGCAAAGCCTTGACCCGCTGTTGTTCGGCGCTGGCGCTGCGCAGGTCCGCCTCCGCCACCGCGATTTTCGCGCGTCCGACCTCGGCATCCATGCTCGATACCTGTGCTTTGGACCGCGCGTCGTCGATCTGCTGGTCGGTAAGTGCTTTGCCGGCGAACAGGTCCTCCTGGCGCTTCACGGTGATGTGCTCCAGCGCCAGTTCCGCCTGCAGCACATCGAATTGCCGCTTCGCCATGACCAGCGCGGCACTGGCCTGCGCCACGGCCGCCTGGGCCTTGGCGTCTTGCTGGCGCAGTTCCGGATCGTCGATGACGGCCAGGACCTGGCCGGTCTTCACGTGGTCGCCGATATCAACGTTGATCTGCGACACGTAGCCGGCCTCCTTGGCATACAGGTCGGTGACGTAAAAGGCCTGTACTGAAGCGGGAGCGACGACCGCTGGCGTCGCCGCCAGCGACGCATCCGCCATCAGCGATGCAGCTAAGCCCACCGCCAGGCCGGCGACACGGCGCCGGGATGGCGTCACCACAGGAATCGGCACGAGCCGGGCTATTGAGATCATCGTGAAGGCTCTGGTTGAGGGAAGTCGGGGTGCTGCGGACTGCCCGCGCGGGCAAGTCGCCCCATCGAGGTATCGACCTGATCGTCGGGGTGCAACGAAGCGCTGCCACGCGATGTCTGGTTCTGGAGCATGGCGAACAGCGCGGGCAAGACGATCAGGGTCGCCGCGGTGGCCCCGAGCAGGCCACCGATCACGGCGCGCCCGAGCGGCGCCGTCTGGGATCCGCCTTCGCCGAGGCCCATCGCCATCGGCAACATGCCGACGATCATCGCGCCACTGGTCATGAGGATGGGGCGCAACCGGCCGATCGCGCCCGCAATCGCGGCCTCGGCAGCCGGGGCACCATCGAGACGTTGCCGCTCGGCGAAGGTGACCAGCAAGATCGCGTTGGCCACGGCCACGCCGATCGCCATGATCGCGCCCATCAGCGATTGCAGGTTCAGCGTCGTGCCGGTGAGCCAGAGCGATATCGCCACGCCGGCGAGCACCGCCGGGATGGTCAACACAATCGCCAACGGCAGCCGCAGGGATTGGAAATTGGCCGCCAGCAGCAGATAGATCGTCACCACCGCGACCAGCATGCCGAGTGCGAGGCCGCCGAACATGTCCTGCATCGGCACGATCTGGCCGCGGATGGCGACCTTCACCCCTTTCGGTGGTGCGCCCACGGTCTTGAGCACCTCGGCGATGCGCGCGCTCACATGGCCGAGGTCCGCGCCGGCGATGTTGGCGCCCAAGGTCAACATCCGTTGGCTGTTATAGCGATCGTATTCGCCCAGTACCTTGCCCTGGCTCACATCGGCGACATTGCGCAGGGCGATCTGGGTATCCGCGCTGCGGCCGATTGGAATATTGCGGACCTCTTCCAGGGAATTCATCCGCGCCGGCGGCACCTGCACCTGGACCTGATAGCCGATCCCGTTCTTGGGGTCGGCCCAGAAATTCGGTACGGTGAAGCGACTCGACGAGGTGGCCTCGGTGAGGGAGCGGCCGATCTGGTCCGCCGTCACGCCGAGCGTGCCGGCCAAGCGCCGGTCGATGGCGACTTTCACCGCCGGGTAGTCGAGCTCCTGCTCGAATTGCAGGTCGCGCAACTCGCTGATACCACGCAGCGCGTCGCGAACCCGCAGCGCGTAGGGTCGGGATGTCGTCAGATCCGGGCCGGTCACGGCGACCTCGACGGGCGTGGGCGCGCCCAGGCTCATCACCTTGCTGACGATGTCGTTCGGCTCGAAGCTGAAGCTGACACCGGGGATCTCATGCGCCAGGATCGGCCGCAAACGTTCCTCCAGCGCGGCGACGTGGATTCCGGAGGAGGCAGTGAGCTGCACCTGCAGCACCGCTTCGTCCGCGCCGCTGGTCCATAGATAGATCGTGCTGATCGGGTAGGCGGGATTCTGCACGCCGACGAAACCGAGACTGAGCTGCACGTTATCTGCACCGGCTTCGCGTCGGATGATGGCCAACGCTTGCTTGGCAAGTCGTTCCGTCTCTTCGATGCGGGTGCCCGCCGGCGCGCGCATGCGAAAGGCGAACTGGCCCGAATCCACGGCGGGAAAAATCTCCCTGCCCAGATGGCCACCTGCCAGCACGATGACCAGGCCGGCCACCAGGGCGTAGACCGCGACTACCGCCCGGCGACGCGCAACGACGCGGTTCGATAACCCGTGGTAGCGATCGCGAATCTGCGCGAACCACGCCGCCTCGGTCTCCGGCTGATCGTGCTGCGGCTTGGCCAGCCAGATCAACAGGATCGGCACCAGGGTTCGGGACAGCAGGAACGAGGCCACCATCGCGAAGCCGACGGCCATCGCCAGCGGAATGAACAGGTTGTGCGCGGCGCCTTGCATGAAATAGGCGGAAATAAACACCGCGAGGATGCACAGCATCGACAGCAGATTGGGGATCAAGGTCTCGTTGGTCCCCGCGAAGGCGGCCCGCGCGATCGACACGCCGCGATCACGATGGGCCTGCACGTTCTCGACTACCACCGTGGCCTCGTCGACCAGCATGCCCACCGCCAGCGCAAGGCCGCCCAGGGTCATGAGGTTGACCGTCTGCCCGGTGGCCCACAACGCCACCATGGCAGCGAGCACCGCCAGGGGAATATTCACCACGACCACCACGGCACTGCGCCAGTCGCGCAGGAACAACAGCACCATGAGCCCGGTGAGCAGCGCGCCCAGCACGCCTTCTTCCGTCAAGCCCGCGATGGCGCGCGTGACAAAAGGCGATTGGTCGAACACATAGCTGACCTTGACGCCCGGCGGCAAGGCCGCCTGGAACGCGGGAATGTTCTGCTTGACCAGGTTGACCACGCTCAAGGTCGACGCATCGGCGCGCTTGGTCACCGGAATGTAGACGGTGCGATGGCCATTGATCAGGGCATAACCGGTTTCGATGTCGGAGCCGTCGGTGACTGTGCCGATATCGCGAACTGAAATCGTCCGCGTGCCATCGAAGCGGATCGGCACCTCGCTGAGCTGTTGAACGTCCGCCGCCACCGAATTCACCGGCACCATCGGGATGGTGTTGCCGAAGCGCACATTGCCGGACGGGCTGATCGCATTGCCCTTGGCGATAGCCTGCACGACTTCGTCCGGGCTCATGTTGTAGGCGCGCAGGCGATCCGGATCGGCGTTGACGACCACCGTGCGCGGACTGCCGCCGAAGGGCGGCGGCGCGGACACGCCGGGCAAGGTGGCGAACAAGGGGCGCACCCGGAACAGGGCTGCATCCTGCAGATCCTTCAAGGCCAGCTTGCCCGTCTCGTCGGAAAAGACCAGATCGCCGACCGGCACGCTGCCTGCATCAAAGCGCATCACGAAGGGTGGCACAGTGCCAGTGGGCATGAAGGAGCGGGCGCGGTTCACGTAGGACACCGTCTCGGCCATCGCCGCCGCCATATCCGTGCCCGGTTGGAATTGCAGCTTGATCAGCGCCGTGCCCTGGATCGATTTCGATTCGACGTGCTCGATGCCGGTGATGTAGAGGAAATGGTATTCGTAGTAGTTGACCAGAAAGCCTTCCATCTGGGCGGGATCCATGCCGCCGTAGGGCTGCGCGACGTAGATCACCGGCACGCCCAGGGGTGGGAAGATGTCGCGTGACATCTTCGCCACCGCGAACAGGCCGGCCAGGACCACGGCGACGACCAGGACCAGCACCGTGATGGGGCGCCGTAACGCAAAGGACACTAAGTTCATGAGTGGGATTTCGTGTAGCGCCGTTGCATTGGGCATGTCGGGGCCGCAGCCTGCCGTAGGCCGTGCCATGGGATTACGTGGGGAACGCGGGCGTATCGAAGTACTACGCCCGCGTTCGGCTTAGGCGGATTTGCCCGCCTCGGCAAAGCGGTGGGCACTGGCCAGCCGCGTCGCCACCACGCTCCAGCGGATATTCTGGAAGAAGGCATCGACGTATTTGGGCGCGGCCGCGCCGTAATCCATCTGGTAGGAGTGCTCGTACATGTCCATGACCAGCAGCGGCCAGGTCGCGGCGGGGCCATGCAGGTGGTCCCACAGCCAATAGTTCTCGATCTGCCCGGTGTGCAGGTTGTAGCCGAGTATCACCCAGCCCGAGCCGCCGCCCAGGCCGGCACCGATCTTGCGGAACTCCGCCTCCCACGCCGTGTAGCTACCGAAGGCCGCGCCGATGGCCTGGCGCAGCGCGTCGTCAGCCTGGCCGTCGCCACCGAGGTTCTCGAAATAGAGTTCGTGGAACACCACCGAGCCGGTGCGCATCAGGTGTTCGCGCTTGAGGTCATCGTAGACGTAGGGCGGCGTTTCTTTGTCGGCCAGGGCTTGGGCGAGCCTCTGCTTGACCGTGTTCAGCGCTTTCACCGAACCGCCGTAGTTGTTCTCCCAATGCGAGCGGATCAGCTTTTCGGAGATGCCGTGCAGCTTGGTCGGATCGAACGGCAAGGGCTTGGGCTGGTGACTCGGGGCGAAGGCGGGGTTGGCTGTCATCGTCGCGCCTGCAACGGCACCGGCCTGGTCGGTGGCCAGCGAGGTGCCGGCGAACACAGCACCGGCCACGGCGACCGAGGCGGTCTGCAGGAATTGGCGGCGGGAAGCATCGTTCATGGCGTTATTTCCTTAGGTGAGGAAAAAGGTTCATGGCACTACTGCATGAGGCATCGCGAGGGCGCTCATGAGCGTTTCTGACGGGTATCGGTCTTGCCGAAATGGGCATGCAGGGAATCCAGCACGTAGCCGGCCTGTTCGAGCAGTTGATCGTCGCTGAGGCCACGTTCGCGCGCGCCGCCGAGGAAGGCTTCGAAACCATCCGCTTCCCGCACCGGCGCACCACCGACGTCGAGCGCATGCACCATTTCGCCCAGGCGCATCAGGCCGCGATCGTCGTCCAGCCCGAAGCTGGCCAGCAGCACCTCGAAGGTCACCCGCTCGCCGACGTGCGTGAAAGCGGCGCCGTCGAAGTCGAAACCGAGTGCTTTTTTCGGGCAGGCCGAGGGCTTCTCCAGCCACACGAAGCGCGCTTGCGGATCGATGAAGCGCCGGATCAGCCACGCACTGGCGACACGGTCGACCCACAGGTGACGACGCGTCGCCCAGGTACGGCCCTGGTAGTCATCGACATCCAATCGCGCGATGGAGCCGTCGGCAGCATGCGGCTCATCGGGCGATAACACCGTATCGACCACACCCACGAAATCGTTCCAGGTGGCCTCCGCACGTACCGTGGCTTCGCCGGGGACATAGTCGATGGTCCGCAAGGCTTCGTACTCGCGACGCAAGCGGCGCAACAGGCGATTGACTTCGGGCACGGACAGGCCCGCTAGCGACTTGCGCGCCACGGACAGCGATTGGGCGAATTCCGCATAGGCTTCACTGCGATCGAACAGGCCGAGGAACAGTGCAGCCTGGGCCGCGTCGCGGCTGGCCGCGTCGATCAGCGTCGCCGTGCCGCCGGCCTCGACGATGGCATCGGCCAACTCGCCCAACGCCTCTTCGTGCTCCGAACCCTGGGGCAACAGGTACACCCCGTCACGCAAGACCGCGCAGCCCATGGCCTTCAGTGCCCGCCAGAAGCGCATACGCGCCGTGGCGTTCTCGGTCGGCAAGGTGAGGATCAGCAACAACCAGTTTCGCGCAAACATCATGGTTATGAATCCTACGTCCGTGTAGTAGTTAATACAAATAAACTTCTCGATAACTTAGCGATCTTCGACGATCGGCATGGCTCAAGAAGACTTTGTCGCCCTCGCGGCCTTCGATGACGCCAACGAAGTCAGGGCCACACAGACTCTATGGAGCAAATTCAGGGGGCGAACGCATTGGAAGTCCAAACGATAACGATGCGCATACCCTGCATCGGTGTAATCAGCGGGTGTATCGTAAGCATTCCCCTTACATCTTTAGTCCAGGACAATGCCAATGCCCCTTGCTTGGCACCACCTCGCGTTCTCGCACAGGCGGTGCATATCGACCTTCGGCCGACTAACTCAAGCCGCGGCGCTTTGCCTCATGTTCGCGTGGCTACCAGCACTTGCCATGGCCGGACAATCAGCCACGCCAGCCGTCACCACGATATCGACGGCCCCCGCACCTCCCGTTGCCGTATGCGCAGGGTGCCACGGCGATCGCGGCGCGGGCTCCGAAGCGGTGGGCGCGCCGCGACTGGCCGGTATGAATCGGGACTACCTCGCGCACGCCTTGTCGATGTTCAAAGACGGGACTCGCACCAGCGTCGTCATGCAACCGGTGGCACAAAGCCTGTCGGACGACGAAATGCAAGCGCTCGCAACGTACTTTTCAGCACAGCATCCGCCGCTTGCACCGGCACTGCACACCCCGTCGGCGGAGATGATTTCGGCCGGCAAGCGCCTTGCCGAAAGCGGAAGCGAGCATGGCGTTCCCCCTTGTTTCAGCTGCCACGGCCCTTCCGGGCAGGGTAACGGCGCGCGCTTCCCTGCTATTGCGGGCCAGCCAATGGCATTTTCGATCGCACGGATTCACGAATTCCAGGCAAGGGCCCGAGCCGCGCCGCCGAAGCCCGGATCGATGACCGAAGTCGCATCCAGAATGGACGATGCACAGATCGAAGCGTCGGCGGCTTTCTTTTCCGTGACCAGGCCTTGACCTTCGCTTGCTCCAGACCCTGAACTCGCTCGCTCCCGATCATTCCCTTTCACGGCGAGGTGGCATGCATATCTGTCGAGGCAGCATGCGATACGACGCAAGTATCAGTCAGGACGAAGTGTGTTGACTGCAGATCCCGCGGCTCTCGCTCCTCGATCCGGAACTGGTCAGCAAGTGGGCAATACAGAAGTTGGGCTCCCCGGCTCGAAGGAGCGAGTTAACTTCGGAACAGGCATCGGAACCTAAGAAGACAGTGCTGGAAACTCCGCAACGACTTCAAATGGCATCATTCGCTACGGAGCCAATGGCATTCACATTATTCCTGCGAGGCCAACCGAATGAATAAGGATCTACGGAACGATGTCTTTCTGAGTGTCGCGAGAGCACTGTGGGGTGAGGTCTTTCCAGGCCTTCGTGCCGTTACTGGAGCCATCGCCAGTGATCATTCGTTCACCATTGCTTTCTACGTGCATGGCCAGATAGCCGATGACGATGAGGAATCAATCAGCTTTGTTGTTACCGAGGTGATAGCTGATTTTCAGCCGAATTTTGAAATTTCTCATGTAGTCACGCGTCTGGATAGCCCGGCCAAGGTGCCGGCGGAGGACGGATTTCTAATCTACATGCGTAAGGAGCCAATGAGTGGTACGGAAATATCTGATCCGAAGAGATTGCAGCAAAGGCCTAAGGCGGGAGATTAATCATGGGGAAAGCTATCCGCGAATTCGATCTTGATGCGCCGACGCTTCCTAAGCACCTTCGAAGCGAGTTCAGGTACCGAACGCGATCACTTACAAGCTTGTATGAGCGATGCTTTGGCACGAAATTAACCGTTGGTAAGGCCTGGAAAATCCTCATAGAGGTTGTTCCAAGCATCACTCTTCCTCAGCATCGTGACCTGCTTGGTGTCCTTATCATTCAGATTGCACAAGATCCAAACGAGCTACTCCAAATTAAGGATGATCTGAGGACGAAGGAACTTGTGTTGGCGTGGCTGGTGGAGGGGGTCCTGAAGCTCGCCGCAGAACTTGGTCTTGACCGTTCCCCATTCTTGGAGGTCGCGGATCAAGTTCGGGTGCTGGGTTTTCAGAACATTCAGTCGTGGATAAAACCACGAAGGAATATGAGCGGTGACCTCAGCGCAGACGTTCTGGTGGATCACGACGTGCGTGAGGCGAGGTTGATAGGAAGAATTGTCGACGCGAAAGGCTCTGTTGTGTGCGAAATTCTGCTCACTGTCGCGAGACCGGATGAATTCAACTTCGCGCCAATGCTCGGATCTCTGCAATGGATGGACCACAGAACAGTTGAGCTTCGATCGAAAGACGGCATGGCTTCGTGGAGTTTTCAGGCACCCTGAACACGACCTCCATCTGACTGCAGGCGCATTCTAAGCGTGGGCGTGATGCCGACTCGTCGGTAGATAACCTCACTGACCGCGGTCACGTATGCGGTATTGGTTGCCACGCCGTTGAACGCCACCGGTGGTCCGCGTTTGCAATGCAGTGTCAAGGTAAAGGGGCCGTGACACGGTTATGGTCCCGAGTGACACGGTAAAGGCGGCTCGACAGCAAGTGTCGTCCGCCCTTAACTATGGCATTTCTGTAGGCCACTGAATCTAAATACGAATCCCGGGCGCCCCTAATGCTTGTGACCGCTGGTGCCATGGTTAGCGACACTTTTTCACGGGAGTGCCACAGTTTCCATCGCCAAGGGGCGGGGAACTTCCGAGCCGCGATTGCGGCATCCGGGCGCGCGGGCTCGAGGGGCATGACATGACTCATTGTGTGTGAGCCGGACTTCTTAGAGATGATTTTTCCAAAAAATGTCCTACGTCGCGATCCGTTTTCACCTTTCGGATCGTCCTTGGTGTGTCCGAAACAAAAGGAGATACGCCATGTCCGACGAATCCGTCATTTTGATCAATCTGTTGAAGGTCAAACCCGGGAAGCAGGAGGCGCTGATCGCGCTCTTGAAGCAGAACACCGACACGGTGGTCCGAACGCTTCACGGCTGGAAGACGACCCGGCTGATCGCGGCTAAGGACGGTGCCGGCGTCGTCATCTACTCCGAGTGGGAGAGCCCCGCAGCCATCGAGGCGATGCGCAGCGACCCGCGCATGCAAGCCTATTTCCCGCAGATCATTGAACTGGCGAGCCTGGACTCGATCATGGGCTCGGCGGTGTTAAGCGAAACCCGGTGAGGGTAAGCACACCTCCTCATTTGTTCGTCTCGGCGGGCGAGGGGCGAAATGGCGGCGACATGGCGGGCGGCCGCTTATACAAGTCGTAAAGATCGTAAAATCAGACGAAGAGGGATCAACGATGTCAGCAACTAAAGCGGCTTTTGTCCTGGTGCACGGCGGTTGGCACAACCATTCGGCGTGGGACAGAGTCACGCCAATACTTGAAGCCAACGGCTTCGCGGCCTTGACGCTCGACCTTCCAGGCGCGGGGGTAAACGCGATAGCACCAACGTCGCTCGGTCTTCGCCCGTTCGATCCCGCTGCGTTTGCCGCCGAATGGTCACCCATGGCCGCCGTGACGCAGGAGGAGCGGACGCAAGCGGTAGTCGCATTAGTAAAAGAGGCGGCGTCACTCAGCGATGGCAAGGTCGTCCTGGTCGGGCACTCGGCCGGCGGGATGACGATTTCGGCAGTTGCCGAGCAGGTGCCGAACCTGCTTCTCGCGGTCGTGTATATTGCCGGGTTCATGGTGCCGAACGGCACGCCATTGCTCGCGATGCTCCAGCATGAAACCATGTCTTCGGCTCTGTCGCCCGGGCTGTTCGTGGGCGACCCCATCGCCATCGGCGCGACAAGGATCCATGCCGGATCAAACGACGAAGCCTACAGGTCGCTACTCAAAGCTTCGTTCTACGGCGACGTGTCGGAGTCCGATTTCGCGCAGGCGGCGTCGCAACTTCATTATGACGAATCTAACGCCGGCGCTTTTGCTCCCTCAGAGATTACGCCCGGAAGATTTGGCACGGTGGCGCGCCATTACATCCGCACCACACAGGATCGCGCGGTTCCATTGACCGGTCAGGATCACATGATTGCGACGGTTGACCGTGCCATTGGCGGCAAGACAACAACCCACACATTGGAAAGCAGCCACTCGCCATTCCTGTCACAACCGGCCGCCCTGTCGAAGATTTTCATCGGCATTTGTGTCCAATCCCTGGCGGAACTGAGTGCGGACGCGCCGGTAGGTCTCGATTCATGAGCACGGAGGAATTCGAGGATCGTCTTAAAGCGCTGCGGCCACGCCTTCATCGCTACTGCGCGCGCATGACGGGATCGGCGGTCAATGGCGAGGATGTATTGCAGGATACCCTCGTCAAGGCCGTTCACGCGCGAGCCCAGGGCACCCGGGTGGATAATCTCGAGGGCTGGCTGTTTCGCATAGCCCACAACACGAGCCTCGATTTCCTGCGCGACAGGTCCCGGATCACAGTCGTTCCGCTCACCGAAGACCTCGAAGCGGCGCCCATACCCGAGGCGGACATCGTCGCGATCAGCTTTCAGACGTTTCTGCGGCTGCCTGAACTTCAGCGCTGCGCGGTGATCCTCAAGGATGTTCTGGGTCATTCGGTCGAAGAGATCGCAAGCATCGCTGACTGCTCTCCGGCCGCCGCCAAATCGGCGCTTCAGCGCGGGCGCGCTGCGCTCCGTCGACTCGCGCAGGCGCCCGAAGACACCCGGCTGCCGCTGCTGTCGGATTCGGACCGGCGGAAGATCACCACTTATGTCCATCTGTTTCAGAGCGGCGATTTCGACGCAATCCGCGCCATGCTCGCCGATGACGTGAAGCTCGATCTGGTGAACCGGCTCCAACTGGAAGGGCGCGACAAGATTGGCCTCTATTTCACGCGCTATGCGGAAGTGACGAAATGGCGATTCACCCTCGGCGCGGTTGAAGGGCGGCCGGCCATGTTGGTCTTCGACAGCACCGGCCCGATGGAAAGACCTGCGCATTTTGTCCTGATCGACTGGTCGGAAAGCCGGATCATCGAGATCCGGGATTTCTTGTTCGCTCCCTATGTGCTCGAAGCCATAGATTGGGTGCGGTTAGGCTAAAAGGCTATGGTCGAGTTCTAGCTCAACCCACGAGGCCACCAGCGATTTTAGGCCGCGCCTCTTCGACGCGGCGACCACGGAAGCTCGCGAGCAGGCGCGCTTTGTCTCTGGCTCGATGTGATGCTGGAGTCATGGATAACCCACGCTTGCAGGCTCCTCGCCCGCGCCGAGGAGCCTGCAGCGTTCAGTGCCAGGGCCAGCCGAACGATCGTTGACCGGGCGCCGGCCAGGAGCAATGTGGCAACCCGAGGGCGCCTTGGCTCCGGCCGACTATCCCGTGATTATCGGCCGCGATCAGCGGTAGCGCCACCCGCCGTGGAAGCGCTCACGATGATGGCGGTAGGCATGGCCGTCCCAATAGCCACGGCCGGCGTAAAAATTGCCGATCACGAGACCGGGTGCGACGAAGGCCGGACCGCCCCCGTTGGGACGGCAGTGGCCATGGGGCCCGGGATGAAATCCGCGGCCGCAGCCGCCGGCGGCATCAGCCGGTGAAACGGCGGCCAGGGCGACACCCGCGGTGAGGGCGATTGCAAAAAAGCTCTTCATGATGACCTTTCGGATGATGATCTTCTGGACAGGTCCACTTCGGACAGCGCGTAAAACGCCGATCGCCCAATGCCGTTCCCATTCGCGGCCTCACATGCAGGAAGAATGCAGCGAACTCAACAGAGTGGCAGCTTCGAATCGCGCTTGCTCGAAGCGGTCCGTCCGGTTCCGGCCACTACTCGCCGTCACAGCCATCCGCTGGCCCGCGCGATGCGCCCCGCCTCGATGCGGTTGCCCGCGCCGAGCTTGGCGGCGGCCTCGGACAGATAGTTGCGCACCGTCCCCGGCGAGAGCGTCAGGCGTCGGCCGATCTCCTTGTTCGACAGTCCTTCCTCGGCAAGCCGCAGCGCGGCGCGCTCGCGGTCGGTCAGCGGATCGTCGCCCGCGTCCCATATCGCCGATGCGAGATCCGGCGCGATCGCCCGGCCGCCCGCCGCGACCGTGCGGATCGCCCCGGCGAGGCGCTCTACCGGCGTGTCCTTCAGCAAATAGCCGCTGACGCCCGCGGCCTGGGCGCGCCGCAGATAGCCCGGCCTCCCGAATGTCGTGACGATCACCACGCGCGTGGCGAGCCCCTCGGCCGCGATCGCCTGGGCAAGCTCGATGCCACTCCGCGCCGGCATCTCGATATCGGTCAGCAGGATGTCCGGCGATAATGCCCGCACCATCGCCAGCGCGGCGTCGCCGTCGGTCGCCTGTCCGACGACATCGAGGTCCGCCTCGAACCCGAGCAACGTCGCGATCGCGCCAAGCACCATCGCCTGGTCCTCCGCGACGACCAGCCGGATCATGCCGGCACCGTCGCTTCGATTCGCGTGCCGGGATGCGCCGGGCCGAGCGTCAGCGTGCCGCCCGCGGCGGTCAGGCGCTGGCGCATCCCCGCCAGCCCGAAACCTTCAAGGAACGATCCGCCGCGCCCGTCGTCGACCACCGCCAGCCTCGCGACGCCGTTCGCCGCCGCGATCGACAGGCGGCACTGCGTCGCCCCGGCATGGCGAATGACGTTGGTCACCGCCTCGCGCAGTGTCATCGCCAGCACCGCGCCTGCCTCGGGCGGGATCGTATCCGGATCGCCTTCCAGCGTCGCGTCGATCCCGGCGGCGGCGAGCGCCGCGCGCGACGCGTCCGCCTCGCGGCCGAGCGAGCCGCCGGCCATACCCGCGAGCGACGCGCGCACCTCGGCCAGCCCTTCGCGCGCGACCTCGGCAACACCGCGCATCTCGGCCGCCGCGCGTGCCGGCTCGGTCGCGATCAGCCGGGCGGCCAGGTCGGCCTTCAGCGCGACCAAGGTCAGCGACCGCCCGATCAGGTCATGCAGATCGCGCGCGATGCGCTCGCGTTCGGCGGTGCGGCTCAGCCGCCGCACCTCGTCCTGCGCCTCGGCCAGCGCCCGGTTATGCTCGTAGAGGCTCTCGCGCGAAACGGTCGAAAGGCCGGTCATCACGATCAGCATGGTTCCGGGCAACCACCACAGCAGCGGCTGGCCGAGGAGCAGGCCGATCCCCACCGTCACGCCTGCGCAGCATCCAGATCGCCCCGATCGCCAGCCGCGGTGGCCGCGCGGTGCCCGCCATCGCGGCGGCATAGATCGAGAACACCGTCCAGCTGCCGCCCCACGGCGCCAGCGCGATCGCCACGCCCAGCAGCACCGTCGAGGCCGCGAGCAACCGCGCACCGCGCAGGCGATAGCCGAGCAGATAGACCGGCAGGAACACGAGCAGCGCGACGGCGAACGCGATAAGCTGCGCCGAGGATGGTCGCTGCCACAGCCAGGGCAGGCAGTAGAAGGGCAGATAGGCGAGCCACGGCCATGGACTGTTCAGCCACCCGCCGCCGCCGCCCTTCCTCCGCATCGTCATCGCCGAAGCCTCCCACCCGCTACCGGCGCCGTCAAGCGGGGCTGCGCCGCCAACCGGTCCACGCCCACACGGCCAGCGACGGCGGTGATCGCCACAATGACGGCGACATGGATCGCGCTGCGCCCGATCGTCTCCGCGCCGACCACGGCGCGCGCCAGCTGACCGAGATGATAAGCCGGCATGACCTCGCCAAGCGACTGCATCCAGTGCGGCAGGATACGAAGAGGGGATCCACAATCCGCCGATCACCGCCGAGCCGAGGAACAGCGCATTGGCGATCGCCACCGCGCCCTTGCCGCCCATCCGCATGCCGATGCCCAGCCCGATCAGCGCGTGCGGCAGGGTCGAGCCGAGATGGACGGTGGCGAGCAGCGCCCATTGCCCCGGCGCCAACCGGACGCCGGCGACGATACCCAGCAGATAGATCAGCGCCAGCGCGGCCGCCGTGGTCGACAGCGCCGCGCACAGCTTGCCGGCGACGAACGCGCCGGGCGGCATGGGCGAGACGCGCTTCAACTCGATCCGCCCCTGCTCGCGCTCCATCGCGACCCCCGCGCCGAACCCGAACAGCGCCGGGCCGATCGCCGCGAACACGCCATAGCCGGCGAGCGACGCGGCGGCCGCGGCGGGTGACGGCGACTTGGCGATCGCGATCGTGAAGAGGCCATAGAACGCTGCCGGGGTCAGCACCGTCGGCAGCAGGAACTGCGGCAGGCGCCAGGCCATGCGGATTTCAGCGGCGCATTCGCGGCGCCACACGCCGGCCGGGGCGGCGGCGGCGGACAGTGCCAGCGCACTCACGCCGCGATCCTCCGCTCAGCCTGGAGCAGACCGGCAATGGCGTCCTCGAGCGAGGCGTCCGCGACGCGCAGGTCGGCAAGCGTCGCGTCCGCCGCGATGAGCGCCCGGACGGTGGCGACCGCGTCGCCGGTGACGACGAGCGCTTCGGCGCCGGCGGCCTCGGCCCGGCGCACCGCGGGCAGTGCCATCAGATTGGGCAAGGACAGCGCGGTGCGGCAGCGGATCGTCGATCCGCCGACCAGCGCGCGGATCGCGGCGGGATTGTCGTCGGCGAGATATCTGGCCATGATCCATCACCAGCACGCGGTCGGCCAGCGCGTCGGCCTCGGCAAGGTCGTGGCTGGTCAGCAGCACCGCAGAGCCGTCATCGGCAGCTTCGCGCACCGTCGCCCACAGCGCATGGCGCGCATCGCGGTCCATCGCCGCGGTCGGCTCGTCGAGCACGAGCAGGTCGGGCCGCCCGCAGATCGCCAGCGCATATTGGACGCGCCGCGCCTGTCCGCCCGACAGAGCGCTGCACCGACGCCGGGCGAGGTCGGCAAGGCCGGCGATCGCGAGCGTCTCCGCGACGGGTCGGGGATCGCGGTAATAGCCCGATTGCAGCGTCACGACCTCCTGCACGGTGAGCACATCGGGCAGCCCGGCGGCCTGCAGCATCACCCCCATGCGCGCGCGGCTCGCCGGACGGCCGGGATCGAGCCCGAACAGCTCGACGCGGCCGGCGTCAGGCTTGATGCGGCCGGTCAGCAGGCCGACGCTGGTCGTCTTGCCGGCGCCATTGGGGCCGAGCAGCGCGGTGACCTCGCCCGCGCGAATCGACAGGTCGAGACGGTCGAGCACGGGGTTGCCGCCGAGCCGCTTCGACACGCTTTTCAGCTCGGCGACGACGGAAAGATCTTGATGAGACACGATCGCGCTCCTTTGCGGTAGAGAGCAGGATCATGGCGACAGTCCAGCTGCGGCGGCAGTGCGGACTGTCACGCGACGCGGGTGACATGTGTCATGCACGGTTATCGCCGAAAAACGCTTCCCACTTTTCGGCACGATTTCTAAAGGTGGATGATCCCGCGCCGTGCGGCATGGGCGACCGCGTCGGTGCGTCCGGTCGCGTCCAGCTTGTCGATCACGCGGCCGACGTGGAACTTGGCCGTGTCGGGCGAGATGCCGAGCCGGCACCCGATCTCCTTGTTGGACAGTCCCTCGGCGAGCAGCGCGATGACATCGCGTTCGCGCGGCGTGAGCGGCTGCTCGAAGCCGCCGTCGGAAATGTCCGGTGCGCTCAGGACCAGGTCGCCGGGCTCGTCGGGCTCTGCGATCCGCAGCCCCGGCGTCTGCTCGAGCAGCGCGGCGAGGCGGGCCGCAAGCCCGGGCTCGGCAACCCGGATGCTGACCGCGAGGTCGGCGGCCGGGTCGGGAGCGCTCATCTCGCCGGCCTGTCGCCGATCGTGATGTCGAGCTCGAGCCGGGCGCCGCCGCGCCGCAGGCCCAGCGTCACCTTCGATCCGATCGGCGTCGCGCGCAGCGCACGGAGCAGCGCGCCGACATGCGGCATGCGCTTGCCCGCCCAGGACAGGATGATGTCGCCCTGCTGCAGGCCGGCGGCGGCGGCGGGGCCGTCGCGATCGAGCGTCATCACCATGGCGCCGTTGCCGCCATCGTCGAGCGGCACGTCCTTCAGGCCCGCGCCGAGATAGGCGACGGGAACGCGACCATGCTCGGCGAGCTGGCCGGCGACCCGATCGATCGTCGCGGCCGGGATGATCAGCGTCCGGCCACGCGGTCCGCGCACCGCCATGCCGAAGGCCTGGCCGCCGCCATCGATCGCCAGCCCGCCTTCGGCCCGACGGCGCAGCCGAAGATCCATCTCGATCCGCGCATCGATCGAACCGCCGCGCATCGACTGCCAGGCCGGGCCGACGGCCGCGATGACGCCGAAAGCGACCAACGGCGCGCTTTCGGCCGCGGCCACGATCAGGGCAAGCGCGCCGGGGCGGATCGGGTCCGACCCGAATGTGACCGGTTGCGCGCCTGTGCCCGTCGACGCGAAGCAGTGCGACGTCGGTCGCGGGATCGCGCCCGACGAGCGTCGCGTCGAGCACGGTGCCGTCCGCCAGCTCGACCTCGATCTTGCCGTCCTCGGCAAGGGTCTCGTCCGGGGTGACGATAAGTCCCTCGCGCCAGAAGAAGCCGCTGGCCAAGGAGCGATGCGACTGCACCTCGACGATGTGGGGCGAAATCGTCGCGACCGTATCGGCGAGCGCGGACGAAAGATCGGCAAAGGGCGATGATTGACTGGCCATGTCGAAATCTCCTGTGAGAGGGAGATAGGAGCTCGGACGCGGGAACGACTACTGCCCGGTCGGGTAGGCACGTATCAGCGGCGGCGGACGCCGATGGAGGCACGCGCACATTCGCGTCCGGGATCGCGCGTCGCGGGCTTCGTTTCCTGTCGCGATGAGTGTGCCGCGTCGATCATGCGCGGCGAGCGCCGTACCCGCGGACCGGCACGCCGGCGGTCGCGGTGCAAAAGGCCATGATGCTTCCGGATGCACCGAACGCGCTTCGATCGACGCCGATACTGGCCGACGTCACGAACAATACATCGCCCGATGGGCCGCCAAAGGCACAACTGGTCGGACGAGGGCAAGGCGTCGGCAGCCATCCCAAATCTTCACCGCCCGGTGACAAGATGCGGATGCCGCCGCCGTCCCACATTGCGCACCAGAGATTGCCGCTCGCATCCACCGCAAGGCCATCGGGCTTGCCCTCACTCTCATCGAAGCGACGGAGGACCGTCTTCCCCGAAATTTGCCCGGTCCTGCAATCAAAGTCGAAACGATACAAATTGCGTGGAATGGTATCGACCAGATAGAAGGCGCTTCCGTCGGGACTCCAGCCGAGACCGTTGCAGACATCGAAGCCGTCCGCTGCTTCGCGCAGCATGCCATCGGGATCGAGCGTATGGAGTTTACCTTTTCCCGGCGAACCGTCGCTGGAGCGCGATCCCACCCAGAAGCGCCCGGCGGGATCGCATTTCCCGTCATTGAAATGCACGCCCGTCATGTCAGGGGATGCGCACGGACGAAGCGTCCCCTGGCCGTCGCGCAGCCAAAGCCCGTCTTCCAGGGCGAGCAGCATCGACCCTGCGCCCGCCGGAACCGCCGACCCTATCCTGGCCGGCAATATCGTCTCGACGGAGATCCCGGCAGCCGGGGCGAGGATGTTGATGCTGGGCCTGACGATGTCGATCCACAGCAGCGCCTGCTCATCGGCAAGCCAATAAGGGCATTCGGCAAGCTGCGCGCCGACTTCCCAAACCGCCATTGGCCGGAGATCGAGCAAGCCATGAGCGGTTTGTCCTGTCAGCATATCCTGCCTATGCAAAAACACCTCGGGGCGGGTGCGGTGTGACGCTAACACGGAACAGAACTGTTGCAATAATAGATATTATAATTGGCAACAGTCGCCCTTCCTGAGTGAAAGGCTGGTTTGCCCCATTTTTTGTTGCTATATCGGATACAATAAGCCTAGCTGTGCAAATAGGACCGGTCTAAAGCCGCCGCGTCGGCGGCGACACGATACGGGCCAGGGAGAGATTGACGCGATGCTGGCCAATGCGCGCTTCCGATGGGTGATAATCGGCATGATCGCCGCGGCCTCGTTGCTGAATTATGTCGATCGCCAGGCGCTGGCGCTGATGGCCGGCCCGGTCCAGCGGGACATGGGGATCGGCAATGTCGGCTATGCCAACCTCGTGTCGGCCTTTCTGGTTGCCTATACGGTCGGCGGGCTGATTGCCGCGTGGATCGTCGACCGAATTGGCCCGCGATGGGGGCTGGCGCTTTTTGTCGGCTGGTGGTCGATCGCCAGTGCGTGCACCGGATTGGCGCAGAACATGCTGCAGATGGGCGCCAGCCGGTTTGCGCTCGGCCTGGGTGAGATCGGCAACTGGGTCGCCGCGCCGAAACTCGTCCGCGAATGGTTTCCGGAGCGTGAGCGCGCGCTGGCGATCGGGATCTATTCGGCGGCCGCGCACGCGGGGGCGACCATCTCGCCCGCGCTGATCACGCTGCTGATGGTGACGGTCGGATGGCGCATGACCTTTATCGCGACGGGCCTGTTCGGCCTGGTCTGGGTCGGCATATGGCTGACGGCGTACCGGAAAGACCAGCCCCTGCCGGTCTATCAGCCGGGCAGCGCGACCGCCGCCGGCGCGATCCCGACGGAACCGGTCGATAGCGGCGGCTGGGCGGGATGGCGTGCGGTGTTGAGGACGCGGGCCGTGTGGGCGATCGCCGCGGCCAATTCGCTGACGAACCCGGTCTTCTTCTTCTATCTTTTCTGGTTTCCGAAATATCTGACCGAGGAACGCGGCGTGAGCGCCCTGTACATGGCCTCCACCGCCTGGATCGTCTACGCGGCAGCCGGCTTGGGCGCCTTGCTGGGCGGCGTGGCGTCCGGCGCCCTGGTCAAGCGCGGTATCGCGCCGGTCCGCGCCCGGCTTTGGGCGATGGCAGCAGTCGCGGTGGCGGCGCCGATCGGTGCGTTCAACGCACTCGAGCCGAGCGTCGGGGTGAGCCTGGCGCTCGGCGCGCTGGTCGCCTTTTGTCACACGGCATGGGTCACGAACCAGACTGCTCTTCCGGTCGATCTCTTTCCCGCACGCCATCTGGGCAAGGTCATGGGCATCTGCGGCATCCTCACCGGCACCGTGACGATCGGCTCGACCTATCTGGTCGGTTACCTCGTCGCATCGCTCACCTATCGGCCCATGTTTCTGGTGATCGCGATCGCCTATCCGCTCGGCCTCGTTGCAGCCCTGTTCGCGGCGACCGGCAAGCCCTTCCGCGAGGCCAGGACGATCGCCGTATGAACGACGAGAAGCCCATGGCCGCCCCTTTCGTCGCCATCGAATGGGGTACCGCCCGCATCCGCGCCCGATTGATCTCGGTCGATGGAAGAGTGGTCGACGAGACGAGCGAGGACGTCAGGCTGACGTCGCTGCAACGTCCCGACATGGCAGTCCCGGATCGCCGCCCTCCGCCAGCGCTGGCCCCAGGCGGACGAGCCCTTCCTGCTGACCGGCATGATCGGCTCGCCGCAGGGTTGGGTGGATGTTCCCTATGTTGCCTGCCCAGCCGACCCCCGGCACGATCGCGGCGAATTTCGCGCGCAGTTCGATGGCGGGCGTCGACGTCGCGATCGGACCCGGGCCTGCGCTGCACCTCGCGCTTCGGCGATCATGACGTGCTTCGGGGCGAAGAGGTCGCGGCGATCGGCTTGTTGTCGAACAGCTCGATAGCCGATCGTGCGTTGCTGGTGTCGGTACCCGGCATGCACGGCAAGTGGCTGGAGCTTGCGACGGGTCGCGTCACCGGCTTCCACACGTCCATGACCGTCGAGCTGTTTCGCATCCTTGCCGCGAAAAGCATCCTGGCGCCCCTGATGGCCGGGACTCCCGAAGCCGGCGATGCCTTTCGACGCGGGGTGGAACGCGGTGCCGAGGGCGGTGGGCTGGGACGCCTGCTCTTTTCGGCTCGAACGGGCGTCATGGCCGCCCGACTGACGCCTGAGGAGGCCACTTCCTATCTGTGGGGAATATTGATCGGGGCAGACGTCCGCGAAAACCTCGACGACGATGCGGAGGGCAACGCCGCCCGTCCATGCTATGTGAGCGGCGCGCAGGACGTGGCGCCCCTGTTCGTTGCGGCGCTCGCCCATATGGGCGTGGCAGCAACCCTGATCGACGGCGACACCGGTTTCCGCGAAAGGATTTTCATGGCTTTGGGAACGGGCCTTGCGCCCGTCCGTGCTGGCATCGCGGGAGGGTCGCTAGGGTGCGTCTGAACGGACATGTGGCGGTCGTCACGGGCGCGGCCAGCGGGATCGGGCAAGCGATAACGACACTTTTCATGAGCGAAGGGTGCCGGGTCGTGGCGTTGGATCGGTTCCAGCCCGCGCATGGGGATCTGGCGCTCCTCTGCGACGTCGCCAGCGATGACGACATGGCCCATGCCGCCCGGCCGATCGCCGATGCCGGCCTGGAACCGAGCATCCTCGTCCATGCCGCCGCCAAGGGTGAAAGCGCCGCGACGATGGAGACGGACAGCGCCTTCCTGGCGGACATGATGAACGTGAATCTGGGCGGCGCGTTCAGAATGGTGCGAACCTTCGTACCCGCGATGCAGCTGCGCAGGCGGGGGGCGATCCTGTTCATCTCGTCGATCAATTCCGATTTCGGCACGCCCGGTCTTGCCGCCTATGCCGCATCGAAGGCCGCGCTCGACAACCTCACCAAGACGCTCGCGATCGAGCTGGGCCCCGATAACATCCGGGTCAACGCGATTCGCCCGGCATCGATCGACACGCCGCTGCTTCGGCGCGGATTCGAAGCGCAACCCGATCCGGAAGCCGCGCGCCGTCGCAACATCGCCCGCCATCCCCTTGGTCGACTGGGGACGGCAGAGGACGTGGCCCGTCTCGCGCTCTTTCTCGCATCGGACGAGGCATCCTGGATCACCGGTGCCGATTATCTCATCGATGGCGGCGCCGCCGCGACACGTCGCTAGCTATAATAGCAATTTTATAACAGCCTGCGGACCTGACGGCTCGACTCGCCAGGGCCCTTCCCGGGCGAGCATTGTCACGTGTTCGCAACGATATCCCGGGCTCTGCGCGCCGGGCGCCCGACACTCTGGCCCGCGGACGACCCTCATATCCGATCGCATCGGCCCGCCTCGTCTTGCTTGACTTGTAGCTAAATGTGCAACATATCTTCGGCAGAAGTTCATCAAGAGCTCTTGGGGAGGGTGGTTATGACAGGGGTGAATCGCTGGCTGTGCGGCACGTGCCTGGGGATGATGATGGCCGGTACGACGCCGGCCCTCGCGCAGGAGGCAGCCCCGGCAAACGGCCCGGCGCCGGCAAGTCCCGCAATCGGCTGCGCCAGACGCCGCCGCGCCGGATGAAGACATCGTCGTGACCGGCATTCGCGCCAGCCTCGCGGCGGGCCTCGATGTGAAACGGCAAAATTCGCAGTTCGTCGATTCGGTCGTCGCAACCGACATCGGCAAGCTTCCCGGATTCGAATATCGCCGAATCGCTGCAGCGCGTCTCGGGCGTCCAGATCCGTCGTTCGCTGGGCGAAGGGACGAGCGTATCGATCCGCGGCCTTCGTCAGAATCGCACCGAGATCAACGGACGGACCCTGGTCAGCCCGAGCGGCCGCGGCCGTGGCGATGCCAGCCTGCTCGACTCGGATTACGGCCCGCTGTCGCTCTTCCCCGCCGAACTGATCAGCCGGCTCGACGTCATCAAGCTCGCTCCGGCCGATCGCAGCGACGGCTCGCTCAGCGGCACGGTCGACATCATCACACGCAAGCCGCTCGACAAGCCGGGCCAGGCCATCGCGCTGTCCGCGTCGGGCGTGTATTCGGACCAGGCGGACCGCTATGGCTTCGAAGGCTCGGCGCTTTATTCGAACAGTTTTGCCGGCGACACGCTCGGCATCCTCATCAACGCCACCTATTCGCGACAAGCCCGTCACCGATCACTCGTTCAACTCGTTCACCGGCTTCACGCCTTTGACGCCGGCCTTCAATACGCCCGCCAATCCCCATGCCAGCGACCCCAATGGCGACGGCGTTCCGGGCAGCTTCATCGCCGACTTCCGCTATCAGAACCTCGAGGAGACCCGCGAACGGATCGGCGGCAACGCCGCCATCCAGTGGCGCCCGTCGGACGCGGTGGAACTCTATGGAGACATGGTCTATTCGCACCTGACGACCGATCGCCAGCGTGACTGGTTCTCGGTGCCGCTGTCGTCGAACGCGGCCGACTATCTGAATTACACCCTTTCCGATCGTGAGATCCTCGTCTCCGGAACGACGAGCCAGTTCGCGCAGACCAATGCCGAGCGGCTGCGCGTGAAAAGCGATTCGATCTCCGGCGCTTTGGGCATGGTCTGGAAGCCGAGCGACCGTTTCACGGTGCGCCCGGAGTTCAACTATTCGTACGCGAATCTGAACAATACGCAGACCTTCGTCCGGATGCAGACGGTATCCCGCTATCCGATCGGTTTCGACCTGACCGGATCGGCGGTGCCGCAGCTCACCTTGCCTGCGGGGCTGGATCTCACGGATCCGACGCTATTCCGTTACTCCAATATCTTCGACAGTGAATTCAAGACGAATGCGCGTGAAACGGCGGGCAGGCTCGACTTCAATTTCAACGTCGATTCCGGCCTTCTTTCAAAGATCGATGCCGGGCTGAAATATGCGGATCTCGAGACCGTCAAGAACAGCTATCCCGTCGCAGCTGACGTTGAATCCGGCGATACCCGGCCAGTTGGTCCTCGCCACCGATCGCCCGGGCAGCCTGTATTCGATACGGAATTTTCCGGGCCTGCTGAACGGACAAGCCCCCTTTGCCGAGCAGTATATCGCCGCGGAACCGTTTGGCGCCGGCAATCAGTTCGCCTGCCAACCGATCATACCGTCACTGTGCACCCCCAGGACGTTCGATCCGCTGCAGAGCTACGTGATCAGCGAGAAGACGATGGCGGCCTATGCGAAGGTCGACTTCAAGACCGAGCTCGGCTCGCTGCCTTTGTCCGGCAATATCGGCCTGCGCTACACCGACACCGAACGGACCGCGACCGGCTCGGTGCGCCGGGCAAGCGGCGTGATCGATCCGCTGATCGCCAAGTCCAGAATGGTCGACTGGCTGCCCAGCGCCGTCGCGAAGCTGGAGATCACCGACAAGCTGATCTTCCGCGTCGGCGCCGCCAAGGTGGTCGGTCTGCCGGATTCGATCGATCTCTCGCCGAGCCTGACGCTCAGCCGTCTTCCGCCGTTTAACGGATCCGCCGGCAATCCGAACCTCAAGCCGCTCAAGGCCGATCAATATGATGCCTCGATCGAATGGTATTTCGCGCCGGGCGCCGCGTTGACGGTCGGGTGCGTTCTACAAGGACGTGAAGACCTTCATCGTGCGCAAGGCGGCCTTCGAGATCCCCGCCGGCGAAGTGGCGCTCGACCCGGAGGGACGCGGCTTCCTCATCACCCGCCCGTTCAACGGCACCGGCGGCAAGGTGAAGGGTGTCGAGGTCCTGTTCCAGACGCCGTTCTACTTCCTCCCCTCGCCGCTCGACGGGTTCGGCGTGGTCGCGAACTTCTCCTATATCGACAGCAAGACCTCGCTTCTCAACACCCGTACCGGCGAGCCGCTGCCGCTCGAAGGTCTATCCGAAGATCAACTATAATCTGGTCGGATATTACGAGAAGGACGGCTTCGGCGCGCGCGTCGCGTATAACTATCGGGACAAGTTCTTCGACAGCGTGTCGGTGGGCGGCGAAGGCATCTTCTTCGACGCCTACAAGACACTCGACGCGTCGGTCCGCTACGATTTCGGCATCTTCACGATCTTTGCCGACGCCAGCAACCTGACCAACGCCGAGCAGAAGCGATACACCGGCAGCCCGGAAGCCGTATCGCTCTACGCCCTTCAGGGCCGTCGTTTCTCGGGCGGCGTCAACGTCAAGTTCTGACGAGGGACGTTCGGCTCGACGACGCGGGGTCGGATGCGATCGTGTCCGGCCCCGTCTCATATGTTGCTAAATAAGCGATTTCAATGAATGAGCGCGAAATCAAGTCGATGGGAAGTGGAATGATTGACGAAGTCGGCGGCGTATTTCCTGTGCTGCCAACCATCTTCAACGCCGACGGCTGCGCTCGACGTCGCCGGCATCGAGACCGTGGCCGATTTCGCGATCGGATGCGGCATCGACGGTGTCGTCTTCCCGGGCCTCGCCAGCGAATATGACATGCTGACGCTGGACGAGCGCGCTGCAGATGATCGCCGTCATCGGCCGCATCGCGGACGGGCGCGTCAAATTCATCGTCGGCGCAAGCGGCGATCGGCCTGGAGGATAGCGTCATGCTCGCCAGGGCGGGGGCCGCGGCCGGAGCGGTCGGCGGCCATGGTCGTGACACCGAGGACCGGCGGCGCCGATATCGGCGAACTGCGCGCCTTTTACGCGGCGCTTGGCGACCGGGCATCGCTGCCGATCATGGTCCAGAACGCCCCCGTGCCGATGGGCCTCGGTCTCTCCCCCGAGCAGATTATCGCAGATCGTCGGGTCGACCGATGCCATCGCATGGGTGAAGGAAGAGAATATGCCCTGCGGCCAGCGGATCAGCGCATTGCTGGCCGGCAGGCCCGCCAACCTCCACGGCGTGTTCGGGGGGGCGGGTGGCCGCTATATTGTCGATGAGCTCGCGCGCGGCGCGGTCGGCACGATGCCGGCGGCCGAAGTCCCCGAAGTGCATGTCGCGCTGATGGCGGCGCAGCGCTCGGGCGACGCGGAGCGCGTCCGCGAGCTTTACGAGGCGATGCTGCCGATCCTGATGATGCAGGCGGTCTTTCGCTGGCGACTGACGAAGGAAGTGTTGCGGCGCCGGGGGCTGATCGCGTCCGCCTATACCCGCGCGCCGGGACCGGCACTCGACGGAGGAGACCAGCTGGAGCTCTCCGGAGCTGATCGGCTCGCACCTATATTGGCGCGTTCCAACGGGGCGTAACGCGCATCCGTGCTAGACGGCGACCCGGTAATCGAGTGCCGGATCCGCGCCGTTGACTCGAGCTTCGGGCCCGCGCACATCGCCGCTTGCTTCGATCCGACCGCCGCTTCATGCAGCGCCTCGAGCATATCCGGCATCGCGCGATCGGGATCCAGCCGGAAAAGCCGATCGCCGCGTAGACCGGTTCGCCGATCGTGATCGCGACCGTATGCTGCTCGCGCTCCTCGTTCACGCAGAGCCGCACATGGCCGTTCGCTCGAACCTCGTTGAGCGCCGCGAGCAGCGCCGGAAGGTCCGCGTAGCCCGGGAATATCATTGCCGGCGTAGGTTTCCTCGACCTCGAGATCGTCGAGCGCGGCCAGTAGCGCCATGCCGATGCCCCCGCGCGTCGCCGGATACAGGCCGATCCGCCCCAGCGCGTCGGTCTCGGGCATGTTGGGCGGGGCGTGGAACAGATAGCTGACGTTGTCGCGCCACAGCACGCCCATCGCCACGGTATGGCCGAACCGCCGCAGCCCTCGAGCGCGCGGCAGCGCGCGGCGCAGCAGTCCCGACGCGAACAGGCTCTGCGCCGCGAGCACCGTCATGCCCGATCCCGACTGTATTTGCGGTCGCTCGTCTGGCGCGCGATCCCCAGATAGCCGAGTGTCTTGAGCAGACGATTGACCCGCGTCGTCTCCAGATCGACGCGTCGCGCCAGTTCGCGGCACCCGACCGGTTCGGTCGACGATCGCCAGCGCCTGCAGCACGGTAATGCCGTCGATCAGGCTCTGGTTGGGCTGCGCACCCGCCTTCGCTCTGCTGGTTCCCACGCGCTTGTTCACCGTGCCACCATCGCTCTCGTTCAAGCGACATAGTGTCCCGGCCTATCTCGGTTTCGTCGAATGCTGTCCCGCGCCCCGCTCATCGTCTATAACAGACGCACTCGCCCTCCCTAAGCATCTTATTCGTTGCTAATAAAGCTCCAACTTGTAGAAGAGATGGGCCATGAGATCGTCCGGGATCGCATGGACCTATGGCCGGCGCCACAGGGCTATACCATGCCGAAGGACATGAAAAATGCTGGATGACGGGATCAAGTCTATCGATGTGTACGCGGTCGCCATTCCGCAGGACGCCACCTATCTCGGCAGCCTCGGGCCGGGCGAAAGCGTCAATAAATCCGGCTATTTCGTGCGGCGCGGCAACCGGACGATCTATCCCGCCGAAATGCGATCGGTCGGCCGTCCGCGTCACGCTCGATTCGGGCGTCGAAGGCTGGGGCGAAACCTATGGCCTGGTCGCGCCGAACGCGCTCCACGCGCTGATCGACGACATCATCCGGCCGATCATCACCGGCCGCTCGCCGTTCGATGTGCAGGTGATCTGGGAAGACCTGTACGACCTGATGCGCGTGCGCGGCTATCATGGCGGCTTCTGGCTCGACGCGATGGCGGCCGTGGACATCGCCCTGTGGGACCTGATGGGGCAGCTTACCGGCGTGCCGCTGCACAAATTGCTGGGCGGCAAACGGCGCGACCGCATCCCGGCCTATGTGTCCGGCCTGCCCAGCCCCACGCTCGCCGGACGGGTCGATCTCGCGCGCAGCTTCGTCGACAAGGGATACAAGGCGATCAAGATCGCCGGCCGTCATGAGCTATGACGGCGTCGAAAAGGAAGTCGCCGCGCTGCGCGAAGGCGCTGGGCCCCGATGTCGAGCTGATGGTCGACTGCCACTGGATGTACAGCCCGGCGGAGGCGGTCGCGCTGCGTCAACCGGCTGGCGCCCTATGGTCTGACCTTTGTCGAGGCACCGTGCAAATCGGAGGATGTCGGCGGGCTCGCCGACATTGCCGCCCATGTCGGCGTGCCGATCGCGGCCGGCGAGGAGTGGCGAACCGTCTATGACGCACGTCCCCGGCTGGAGGCGCGCGCGGTCTCGATCGTGCAGCCCGAAATGGGCCATACCGGCATCACGCAATTCATGCGGATCGCGCATCTCGCCGAGGCGCACCACGCCCGCATCATCCCGCACGCGACGATCGGCGCCGGCATCTTCGTCGCCGCGAGCCTTCAGGCATCGGCCGCAATTCTCAGCCTGCCATGGCATGAATTTCAGCACAGCATCTTCCCGCGATCGGCGGAACTGATGGAAGGCCGGCTGACCTGCGCCGAAGGCTATTTCGCGCTTCCCGAGGGGGCGGGCCTGGGCGTCAAGCCGAACGCGCGCTTCTGGGAACAAGCGACGAAATTGGGATGAAGCCGTGACCACCCGCGACAGCCGTCACCTCGTCGACCGGGAGCTGTTGCCGGTGCTCGACGCACAGCCGCTGGTTCCCCTCTCGCTCGACATGCTCGACCAGCATCGGGCCCGCAGCGTTCCGATCGACATCGATCCCGACGTCAGGTCCGCGACCGAGATGGTGACGCACAGGATATCGGGCCCGCCGGGCGCGCCGGGTATCGGTCTCCTCATCTGCCGCCCGCTGGAACCGCGGCGCGACCTTCCGTGTATCCTCTACATTCGTGGCGGCGGCTTTGTGCAGGGCGCTGCCGCATGGCGCGAGCCGCTGCTCCGGTCGCTGGCGCTCGACCTGGGGTGCGTGGTCGCGGCGGTCGATTATCGCCTGGCGCCGGAAACGCGCTTTCCGGGCGCGCTCGAAGATTGTTCCGCCGCGCTTGACTGGCTGTTCGCCAATGCGGCCGTGTTGGGCCTGGATCCGACCCGTATCGGCGTGATGGGCGACAGCGCCGGTGGCGGACTGGCCGCCGCGCTGGCGCTTTGGGTCCGCGACCAGAGGAGTCACAAGCTCGCCTTCCAGCATCTGATCTACCCGATGCTCGACGACCGAACCTGCACGGTGCGGGGTCCGCATCCTTATGCGGGCGAATTCGTCTGGAATTCGGATAACAATCATTTCGGATGGTCCGCTCTCCTGGGTGTCGAACCCGGTTCGGATGAGAAGGCGACACGCTAAGCTGCGACGAATGCGGCGCCGGCTTGCGCGTAATAGGCGTCAACCCGCTGGAGATCGAATCGTCGGATGCAGCCGCGGAAGACGAAGAGGAAGAAGGGTTTGTCGATGACGATGACGAGGAAGAAGAAGAAGTCGAGGACGAGGACTGGCGTTAACCAAATCCGATGATCGCGCGTCTACAGTTACGGGAGAGTACAATGCGGCGTCTGTTCATTTCAGGGGCTGTCCTGGCCGCCTTTTGCCTGTCCGCCAGCGCCTTTCGGTATAAAAGAAAGCCGAAGAGGACAAGTTCCGGATGGTGCAGGGCACCGTCACGGACACAAAGGACAATGCGGTGGATGGCGCGGTGGTTCAACTGAAGAACACCAAGACTCTGCAGGTGCGCTCGTTCATCACGCGCGAGCATGGGGCGTACTACTTTCATGGGCTTGACCCCAACGTGGACTACGCCTTGAAAGCCGAATTTCAGGACTCGGCCAGCGAGGGCAAGACGTTGAGCACGTTCGACTCGCGCAAGCAGCCCGTCATCAACTTGAAACTGGACAACAAGAAGGAATGAAACAAGCCATCCTCTTTGCCTGTCTCGCCGGTTGTCTGGCGGCGGAACGATGCAGGTGGGCGATCGCGTTGGCGCCCTGGTTCTGAAGAACACCCCAGGGGGCCGAGGTCCTGGTGTCTCCCGGCGGCGGCAAGCCGGCAGTGGTCCTGTTTGTTTCGACGAAGTGCCCGGTTTCGAACCGCTACAACCAGCGCATGATCGACCTCTACAGGACTACTCCGCGAAGGGTGTGCGTTTCGTGTTCATCAATTCCAACGACAACGAGCCTCCGTCCGAAATCGAAGAGCACGCCGGCCAGGTGAAGTTTCCATTCCGCGTGCTAAAGGACGCGGGCAACCTCGTCGCCGACCGGTTCAATGCGCAGTTCACGCCCGAGACTTACGTGATCGACGGCGAGGGAGTGCTCCGCTACCACGGGCGGATCGACGATACCCAGAATCTGGCGCGTATCCAACAGCATTCGCTGCGGCAGGCAATTGACGCAGTGCTCGCCGGGCAGCCGGTCGATCCGGCGGACACGAAGGCGTTCGGCTGTACCATCAAGCGGCGGATAAGAGCGCTTCGTGAGCCGGATCGCGCCGGGCTCGGTCCGGATCGCGCTGGGCCTGTCCTGATCGCTCCGCTCTTGGCGCTTCTGGCTCTCCCGTCCTTCGCGCAGAAGCTGATCCCCATTGACGAAGCGGGCTATGCATCTCTGATTAAATCGAAACCTGGGAGCGTGCTGGTCGTGGACTTCTGGGCGACCTGGTGCGCTCCGTGCCGCAAAGAGATGCCCTTTTTAGCCGGACTCGATCAAAAATTACGAGCCAAAGGCATGACCCTGGCGACCATCTCAGCAGACGAGCCGGAGCAGGAGACCGACGCAGTAGAATTCCTGAAGCGGAGCAAGATCGCGTTTCCCGCCTATGTAAAGCGTCCCAAGGACGACGACCGCTTCATTCGCTCGGTCGATCCGAAGTGGAGCGGCGCGCTGCCGACTCTCCTCATTTACGACCGCAAGGGCCGCAAGACGGCGACGTTCGAAGGCGAAACGCAACCCGCCGTGATCGAGAAAGCTATCGTGCAAGCGCTCGAAGCTCGATAACCACGGCGTCGAGCGCAATCGTCTTCTGAATATTTCTGCGCAGCAGCTCGGCCACCTCGTCTGTCCGCTGAACGGCTTTTCGCAGCCAGTCAAATGACACCTTGGACGCGAGTGCTTCAAGGCGTCCGCGGACATCTTCGTTGCGGATAGAGCTTCCCCGATTGCTCAACGCCGGATTGCTCAACGCCGGATTGCTCAACACCAGGACGTCGCGAAGCAGTCCGTACAGCACCTTGAGGTAGAACTCGAGCCGGTCGGCCTTGGCCCGGGCGATCGTGTCCGAGACGCGCATCCAGCCCCAAAGGGCGCGGCGCCCGCCGCCGCTTCGAGCATCATCAGCATGGCGGTGCGGCGTTTATCGTAGGCTCCAGGTCGAGCGACACGGCCTGCCCGGGGCTGCCCGCGGCGAGCATCATGCGGCGCGCCGGCTGGTCCAGGCCGCGCGTTGACGAACTCCCGCATCGCCGTCGGCGAGCGGCGCGAACTGGAACGGCACGGCGCGCGAGCGGATGGTCGGCAGCAGGTCGTAGGCGTTCTCCGCCGTCATGATCAGAATCAGATGCGCGGGCGGCTCCTCCAGAATCTTGAGGAGCGAATTGGCGGCCTGATCGTTGGCGCGGTCCACATGGTCGATCAGGAACACGCGCCGCGTGCCTTTGATCGGGCAGATACTGGCCCCCAGCTCCTTCAACAGGCGCGTCTGCTGGATCGAGATCTGACGCAGCGGGCCATCGGGCGCGAAGGTGAGAAAATCCGTATGCGAGGCGAATACCAGCGGATCGTCGTTGCGCTTGTCGGCGGGCCATTTCTCGCGATGGAGTACGGTCGCGACGTTGGCGTGCAGGCTGAGATCGTCCCGCTCGATCCGGGCCGCGTCGCCGAGCAGACGGGCTCCCAGGCGCCGCGCCAGGGTTGCCTTTCCGACGCCCTCGGGTCCGGCGAAGAGCATCGTCTGCGGAATGCGCTCCTGCCCGATCATCCGATCGAGCGCGGCAGTCACATGCGGGTTGCCCCAGAAGTTGTCAAACAAGGGGACCCACCGCCTCCCAGATTCGCGCGGCGACCGCGTCGACGGAATCGCGCCCGTCAATCACTTTAATGCGTCCGGGATCCGACTCCGCCAGCCGCAGGTACGCCTCCCGGACCTTGTGGTAGAACTCAGCGCGCTGCTGTTCCATCCGGTCGGCGGGCTTGTGATTGCGGGCGCGCCGGAGGCTGGTTTCAAGATCGACATCCAGAAGCAACGTCAGGTCGGGCTGTAGACCGCCTGCCGCGATGCGGTGCAGTGAGAGGACCGCATCGGCGCCGAGCCCGCGACCGTGGCCTTGATACACCAGAGTCGAATCGGTGAAGCGATCGGAAATCACAACGGCCCCTTGGCTCAGCGCCGGAGCGATCACCTCGGACGGTGTTCTGGGCGCGGGAGGCGAAGTAAAGGAGCATCTCCGCCGCCGGAGCAAGGGCCGAGTTCCTGGCATCGAGGAGAATCTCGCGGATCTGGCGTCCGATGGCGGTGCCGCCGGCCTCGACCGCTTCGACTACCTCGCGTCCTTTGTCCCGGATGCGAGCGGCCAGAAGGGAATCTGCGTCGTCTTCCCGCAGCCGTCCATGCCTTCAAACGTGATGAAGACGCCCGTCACACTTTGTGGGGCACGGCGAACGGCTTTCTGTTAATCCCGGGTGAACATCTTGTTCGCCTCGGCGTCACCGGTCACGCTCAGCGACTGTCCGTCGAAATTGAGAGTGCGTCCGAGGCGATAGGAAATGTTGGCCAGATGGACCAATGTGCTGGAGAGATGGCCTTCCTCGATATCGGCGTTCAAGTCCGATTGTTTCTTGCTGCGCACGGCGGCGATGAAGTTCTCCCAATTGATGCCGCCCGCTTTTCCCGCCGGGCCGGGCTCGCCTTCCGTCCCAGAAAGGTCTTGTAGGGGTTGTAGCCATCGATGGCCATGTAGCCCTTCGAGCCGTAGAAAAGATTGCCGACCGTATTGCCCGGCTTTTCCCCGCCGATACCGGCCTCATGTTGGACTCCAGTGGCGCACTTCGAACACCAGCATGCGCTTTTGGCCGCCTTCGTTGAACTCAAAGGTGGCGATCTGCGTATTCGGCGTCTCCTGATCATCATCGAACATGAAGTGATCGCCCATGGATTGGACTCCGACGGGGCAGACCGACTCCGAGTCCCCAGCGGGCGATGTCCATCTGGTGCACGCCCTGGTTCCCGATGTCGCCATTACCGTAGTCCCAGTGCCAGTGCCAGTTGTAGTGAAAGCGATTCTCGGAAAACGGTCGGGCCGGCGCCGGTCCGAGCCACTGGTCGTAGTTGACGCCGGCAGGAACGGCCGAGTCAGGCTTGCGTCCGATGGTATCGCGCCATTTGATAGCAAGGCCCTTTGGCCATATAGACTTTTCCGATGACGCCCTGGTTCAGCTTCTGCACCGCTTCGATCAGCGCCTGGCTGCTGCGGCACTGCGTGCCGTGCTGAACAATGCGTTTGTACTTGTGAGCCGCCTCTACCAGTTTCCTTCCTTCCCAGATGTTATGCGAGAGCGGCTTTTCGACGTAGACGTCCTTGCCGGCCTGGCAGGCCCAGATGTTCCCGCAGCGAGTGCCAGTGGTTCGGAGTCGCGATGGTCACCGCGTCGATCGCTTTGTCGTCGAGCAGCTTGCGGTAATCGGTGAATGCGGCGGGCCGCTTCTTGCCCGACTTTTCGATCTCATCGATCCGCGTATTCAGCACGCTCTCATCGACGTCACAGACGGCGGCGATCTCGACGTTGGGCATCGCCGAGTAGGCGCGGATATGCGCGTTGCCCTGGCCCCGCACGCCGACGCAGGCCACGCGGACCGTGTCGTTCGGACTGGCCAGACCTTTGACGGCAAGCTGCGAGCCGGCCGCCGCCGCGCCCATCATGAAATATCGTCGTTCCATCTGTTGCTCCTTTCGAAGACAAATTGTATCAAGTCGGGCTTGTCAACTTGGACTAACATCGTGGGGTCAGCCAATCTTGCCTGCCGCCGGCTTTCAGCCGGCGCTGGTGCGAGCGCACCGATGCCGCTTTGAGGCACCGCGAAACGGATCTGCACTGGTTGCAACCACGACAAGCCGGCTGAAAGCCGGGCTTTCAGGCAAGATTACCTGGCCCCACGTTCCACCCAGGCGGACCGGTATCGTGCGCACTCTTCTACCCGTGGCGTCAGACACGGCGGCGGCGATCGCCGGGGCCACGGCGATGATTGGAGTCTCGCCGGCGCCCGCCGAGGCCAATTCCTTGCGATCGAGCAGCGTGACCGTCAGCGGCGGCACGTCGCGAAATCGCCGAACCGGGTACTTCGCGAAACTGCCGTTGACCAATTTCCCGCCGGTAAAGCGAATCTCTTCCATGAGCGCGCCGCCGAGTCCTTGCACAATGGCGCCCGCGACCTGCGCCTGAAGATTCGCCGGGTTGAGGATGCCTCCGCATTCGAAGGCGGCATGGAAGTCCCGGATGAGGATTCCCGCGCTTTGAATCTCAATCTCCACGCAGGCGGCGATCATGGACCCCTTCTCCGTGCCGCACGCCAGGCCCACGCCGACGCCTTTTCGCTTCGCCTTCCGCCTCTCCGCCCAGCCGAATTTCCCGGTCACCGCGGTCAGCACGTCGCGAAGCCGCGGATTGTCGAGATTGGCCAGCCGGAACTCCAATGAATCGAGGCCGGCCGCCGCCGCGAGCTCCTCCATGAAACACTCGCGGGCGAAATTGTTGGCCGTCACCGCCGCGATACCCCCGGTACGAACCCTCCCGCAGCGGCGAATCGCGGTAGAAGAAGCGCGACCGGGAATTGGCGACGCGATAGGGAGTTTCCAGGCCCGCCGTGCCCGCATTGTAGACCGTGAAGTCCCAGGCGCTGAGACGCCCCTCCGCATCGAGCGCGGCCTCGATTTCATAGAGACCCGCCGGACGGAAGTACGCCCAGGCGAATTCTTCGGCCCCAGTCCATCGCAATGACACGGGCTTGCCAGCTTCTTTCGAGAGCCGCGCCGCCTCGATGGCCACTTCGCCCGTGTGCTTCCCGCCGAAACCTCCGCCTGTGTCCGGCACAATCACGCGGACGCGTTCGGGCGGCAGATGAAACGCCTGCTGCAACTGCTGGCGGACGCCGAACGGGTTCTGCGTGCCGGTCCAGACGGTCAGCTTTCCCTCGACCCACTCGGCGACCGCCGCCCGCGGCTCCATCGGCGCATGTTGAATGAACGGAACTTGATAGGTTGCGCGCAGCCGCTTGGCGGCCTTGTCGAACCCATCCGGCAACGACCCGCGGCTCTGCTCGCGCGGACGCTTGGCCGTTTCCTTCAGGACCGCGAACAGCCGGTCGCTGGAAGGATGTTC
>CAWJZF010000001.1:0-12485 GCA_963847335.1 uncultured Gammaproteobacteria bacterium | reverse complement strand
CCAACACGGACCTTATCGCCGCACTGGCTGGACCTCAGCCCCGGCGGGACTATCATGCAGCGATGACTGCCCTCCCCCAGGCCCTGACCCAGACCCTTCGCGACGTCCTCGGCGCCGGTTTCAGCACCGGCGAGGCCGAGCGCGTGAGCTACGCCTACGATAATTCGCGCCGCCAGGCGCTGCCCGATGCGGTGGCCTTCGTCACCACGCATGAACAGGTCGAAGCCCTGGTCCGTGCCTGTCGCGAGCATCGCGTACCGGTGATCGGCCGCGGCCGCGGCACCAACACGACCGGCGCGACGGTGCCGGTCGACGGCGGCGTCGTGGTCAGCTTCGAGCGGATGAACCGCATCGTCGCCATCGACCCGGACAACCGCTTCGCGATCGTCGAGCCAGGCGTGCTCAATGGCGACCTGCAGAAAGCGCTCGCGCCGCACGGTTTCTTCTGGCCACCCGATCCGAGTTCCTCGCCCTGGTGCAGCATCGGCGGCAACCTCGCCTGCAATTCGGCCGGTCCGCGCGCGGTGAAGTACGGCAGCCCGCGCGACAACACCCTTGGCCTGCGCGCGGTCGCCGGTACCGGTGCGTCATTCCGCTGCGGCACCTACACCACCAAGGGCGCGACCGGTTACGACCTGACCCGCCTCCTGATCGGCTCGGAGGGCACGCTTGCCCTGATCACCGAGGCGACCCTGAAACTCACCCCGAAGCCGAGCGCCCTGCGCACGCTACGCGCCACCTATGTCGACGTGCACGCGGCGGCGCACGCGGTGGCGCGGATCATGGCGCAGCCGGTGACGCCATGCGCGCTCGAATTCATCGACGACATCGCTTTGAAACTTGCCCGAGCCCATGCCGGCGACAGCGTGCCGGAAGCCGGCGCGATGCTGATCGTCGAAGTGGACGGCGAACCGGCCGCGCTCGCCGCCGCGGCCGATGCGGTGGCCGCCGCCGCGCGCGGCGAGGGCCTGATCGAACTGCGCATCGCCGAAACCGACAAGGAAACCGAAGCGCTCTGGTCCGCACGCAAGGCACTGTCGCAGGCCCAGCGCACCATCTCGCCGAACAAGATCAACGAGGACGTCGTCGTCCCGGTCAGCCGCCTGCCCACCCTGGTCGAAGGCATCAAGCGCCTGGCCCAGCAGCACGATGTGCTGATCGTCAGCTTCGGCCACGCCGGCAATGGCAACCTGCATGTGAACCTGCTGCCGCGCGACGATGCCGAACGCGAACGCGCCGAAGCCTGCCTGCATGAACTGTTCGCCCTGGTGATCTCGCTGGACGGCACCCTGTCCGGCGAACACGGCATCGGCATCGCCAAACGGGACTTCATGCCGCTGGCCCTGTCCGCCGAGACCCTCGGCCTGATGCACGGCGTCAAGCAGGCCTTCGATCCGGATGGCATTCTTAACCCCGGGAAGCTGCTGCCGCCTTAAGGAACCGCCGCCACACCGGAAACAGGGGAAAACCATGGGAATGCTGCGAACGGCCGGTGTCGTGCTGGCCATGCTCGTCCTGCTCGGGTGCTCGAAACCGAAGCAGGAAGTGAAGCCGATATCGGTGACCGGCGAGAAAGCCAAGGCCGGGGCCACGCTCGCCTATGAGCATCGCGTCACGATCAATGTCGACGCCGACGCGATCGGGCCGCGGATGGCGGCGGTTCGGGATGCCTGCGGTTCGGCCCGTTTCGGCGCCTGCAACCTCCTGCAGATCGAGCAGAGCGGCAATGACAGGTACGCGCGCAATCAACTGGAGTTGCGTGTCGCACCGGCGGCCGTGGAGCCACTGGTGACCCTGGCCGCGCAAGGTGGTGCGGTGGGCGCGCGCGAGACCATGGCCGAGGATCTGGCCGATGCGGTCGCCGATAACGGACGTCAACGCGAACTGATCGAAAAGCAGCAGGCCCGGCTGCAGGAACTCCAGGGGCGCAAAGACCTGGCCGTAGCCGATCTGATTGCCCTGGGCCACGAACAGGCAACGCTCGAAGTCACCCTGCAGGACGTTCAGCGACAGACCGCCGAACAGCAGCACCGCCTGGACACCAACCTGCTGACACTCCGGTTTTCCGCCGACAGGGAATCATCGCGCTGGGGAAGACTCGGGCAGGCCTTCACCGGCCTGCCCGATGCCCTGGTCAACGGCATCGAGCAGTCCATGGAATGGCTCGGCGAGGGCTTGCCCTTCCTGATCCTCGCCTTCCCGCTCGCCCTGTTGTGGCGCTGGGCGTGGCGCCGGACGACGCGCGCGGGCGATCGGGGCAAGCTGTAGGATCGATCAGCGGACACGACGGAGTTGACCACGATGAAGACCATCGGACTGATCGGCGGCATGAGCTGGGAATCCTCGGCCGCCTATTACCGGTTGATCAACGAGGGCGTCAAGGCGGCGCTGGGCGGCCATCACAACGCGCGCAGCCTGATGCTGACGGTGGACTTCCACGATATCGAGCACCTGCAGCGCGAGGACCGCTGGGACGAGCTTGGCCTGCGCATGGCCGACGCCGCCCGCCGGCTGGCCGCCGGCGGCGCCGACGTGCTGTTCCTGTGCACCAACACCATGCACCTGCTCTGGCCGGCGATCGAGGACGCGGTCGATATCCCGCTCGTCCATATCGCTGACCCCACCGGCGCCGCGATCGAACGCGCCGGATTCCGCACGGTCGGCCTGCTCGGCACGCGCTTCACGATGGAACAGGATTTCTACCGTGCACGGCTGCAGGCACGGCACGGACTCGAGGTAATCGTTCCCGACGATGCCGATCGGGCGATCGTCCACGCGGTCATCTACGACGAACTGTGCCTGGGCAAGGTCGTCGACGCCTCGCGGCACCGCTTGCAAGCCATCATCCGGACCCTGGAAAGCCGCGGCGCCGAAGGCGTGATCCTCGGCTGCACCGAACTGATGCTCTTGCTCTCGCCGGAGGACTCGGTACTGCCTGTCTTCGACACCGCGGCGCTGCATGCGCAGGCCGCCGTGCGTATCGCCACCGGCAGCGAGGCGCCACCGGCAAGGCATGCCTGAGCTACGTCGTCGCGCCGGCCCCTGCCGACCTGGCGTGCATGGCCCAGACCATCACATAACTGATCGCCAATCGAAAGGTAACCATGATTCCGGAGGCCTATTACACATTAATAAATACCTCCAAAGACAACGATCCCGCGGTTGTCGTCGTTAACTCGTCCCTGCGCTCATTCAAGGAGCGAGAAACATTCCCGTGGCACTTGAAGATCAACATCGATTGCAAGTTTATCGGCGCGCACGGCATGCCAACAGCTGACGAAGTTAAGACCCTGGAAATCGTCGAAGAAGAAATTTCCGGCGTCCTTCAGACGGAAGACAATGCTATTTTCCTGGCGCGCACCACCTGGAGGGGAACGCGCGATCTCGTGTATCGGGTTCGTGATCCTGACGCAGCAAACACCGCGCTTCAGAAGTTGATAACAGAAGACTCCCAACTTCAAGAATGGGAGTACCTGATGGAGAAAGATGCAGATTGGAAGTTGGCCCAACCAGAACTTCAACTTCTTGATCGTGACCCGCGCTTCAGTTAGTGCCGGTCTGGTCAACCCAGAGACTGTAAAGATTATATCCACCGACCCGCTATCGCGCGAAGGCGCGCACTAGAGCAACTGAATATGGGTACCACCGTCCGTCACATTGACTTGCCACGCAAGCACTTTGAATACCTCAATGGCGCCGGCTTCTTGTCGTCTGTACAACTTGGCACGGTTCAGGATGCCAAATGGCGTTCGGTCAATTCGATCACGCTCCAACTGTCCGATGTAGTGGCCGAGGAATTTCGTGATGCGTTCACCGACCAATTGGCGAAAGTTGGGTTCGACGAAGCGTATGCGATTACCGAAGAAGGCAAGTTACTCGAAGACTTGATCGACCGTTTCAGCTAACGCCGTACATCTTCGCGCTGGGTCCCGACCTGGCATGCACGGCCCAGACCATCACATAGCTGATCACCAGCAGTAGCAGCCACGCGCCCAGCTTGGCGAACGGCACCGGGGTCCAGACGCGGTGCTGCGATGGATAGATCCAGGCGCGGCTATAGGTGCCGATGTTCTCGGCGAACCAGATGAACAGCGCCACCAGGACCAGGCCGAGCAGCAAGGACATGCGCCGGTGCACATGACGGATGCGGTAGTGGACCGATGCCGGCCCGAACAACAGAACGATGGCCAGGAACAGCACCGGCCGCGCATCCGGTAGATAGTGATGGGCGAAGAAATTGGCGTAGATCGCCGCCGAAAGCAGGATGCAGGCCGGTAGCGGCGGATGCCGGGTGAAGCGGAAGTCGAACACTCGCCAGGCCCGCGCGATATAGCTGCCCACCGAGGCGTACATGAAGCCGGTAAAGAGCGGCACGCCACCGATACGCAGCACCGAGGCTTCGGGGTACGCCCAGGAGCCCATCGCGGTCTTGAACACCTCCATCGCCGTGCCGACCAGATGGAAGAGCAGGATGACCCGTGCCTCCTCGCGGGTTTCCAGTCCCAGGGCCAGCAAGGCCAGCTGGATGCCGAGACCGGCCAGGACGAGGAAGTCGTAGCGTGCCAGCCAGGCATCGGCTGGATAGAAAGCGAAGGTCAGCAACAGCAAGGCGACCATGATCCCGCCGAACAGGCAGGCCGAAGCCTGCTTCAGCCCGAAGCAGACGAACTCATGGAAAAAGACCCCCGGGCGGCCATGCCGGCCGGCCCGCAGTGCGGCCCACTCGTCGACGGACGACAGGGCCCGGGTAAAAAAGCCGACAGCCTGCATGCGAGATCCCCTGTAAGTGCAAGACCACAGGGTGACGCCGGCGAGGACTGCCGAAGCTGCGAAACGATGTCCGGTCGCGGGCTGACTCAGGCCGCGCGGCGGGCAAACACCAGGTGCAGGCCAAAGGCGACGAACACGGCGCCGGCGCAGCCGTCGATCCAGCGGGCGGCACGCAGGTAGCCGCGACGCATCGCCGGCAGGGCGAAGATGGCGGCGACGAAGGTGAACCAGGCCAGGGTTTCCACCGCGACCAGGGTCCACAGGCCCCAGCGCGAGGCGGCGGACACGCCATCGTTGAGGAAGGCGGAAAAGATGCTGGCGAAATAGATCGCCGCCTTCGGGTTGGCCAGGTTGGTCACCAGGCCCATGCGCAGGGCCCGCCAGCCTGAGGTCGGCGACGGTGTGGCGGCCTCCTGGGCCGGGGTGGATGGCTTCAGCGCGCCGCGCAACAACTGGAAACCCATCCAGCACAGATAGAGGCCACCGCAGATCGCGATCGCCCGCTCCAGCCAGACCACCCGGTGCAGCAGCCATTGCAGGCCGAGCAGGGCCAGCGACGACCAGACCACCACGCCCAGGGCGATCCCGACCACTCCGTAAAGCGCCTCGCGGCGCGACCGGCTGATGGCGATCTGGGAGACGAAGAAGAAATCCGGCCCCGGAATCGACAGGGCAACCAGATGGACGAGGGCGATGGTCAGGAACAGGCTCATGGCGGGCGCTCGACGGCGGGAACGGGGAGCCTGGGAGGCTACGCCACGGCCCCCCGCCCGGTAAATGGCCCCGCGCCTTGCGCCCGACCTTGCCGGGCCGCCGCCGGTCCTCTACCCTCGCGCCTTTCTGACGGTCCCGGGACGCTCCCCGGCCTTCCACGGGGATGAAAGGTAATGCTCGATACAGTCGGCCACATTCTGTTCGGCCTGTTCGGCCTCGCGGTGCTCCTCGGCATCGCCTTCGCCTTCTCGAACAACAAGCGGGTCGTCGACTGGAAACTGGTCGTCACCGGCGTCGTCCTGCAGATCATCTTCGCCGCGATCGTGCTGAAGGTGCCGCTCGGCCGCGACATCTTCAACGCCATCGCCACCGGCTTCGTGCACCTGCTCGACTACGTCGACGTCGGCTCGCGCTTCATCTTCGGCAGCCTGCTCGACTCGACAAGTTCGGCGTGATCTTCGCGGTGAAGGTGCTGCCGACCATCGTCTTCTTCGCCTCGCTGACCGGCGTGCTCTACCACATCGGCATCATGCAGCAGATCGTCAAGGGCATGGCCTGGGTGATCACCAAGGTGATGCGCGTCTCCGGCGCCGAGACCACCAGCGTCTGCGCCAGCGTCTTCATCGGCCAGACCGAGGCGCCGCTGACGATCAAGCCGTACATCGAGCGCATGACCGAAGCCGAACTGATGACCGTGATGATCGGCGGCATGGCGCATATCGCCGGCTCCGTGATGGCCGCCTACGTGGCGATGCTCGGCGGCGACGATCCGGTGCAGCGCCTGTTCTATGCCAAGCACCTGCTCACCGCGAGCGTGATGGCCGCGCCGGCAACGATGGTGCTGGCCAAGATCCTGGTCCCGGAAACCCAGGAGCCGCTGACCCGCGGCACGGTGAAGATCGAGGTCGAGAAAACCACCGCCAACGTCATCGACGCGGCCGCCAGCGGTGCCGGCGATGGCCTGAAGCTGGCCATGAACGTCGGCGCCATGCTGCTCGCCTTCATCGCCCTGATCGCCCTGATCAACGGCCCGGTGCAGTGGATCGGCACGATCGGCGGTCCCGACGCCAGCCTCAACCACTGGTTCAGCGGCCTGGCCGGTCACGACGTGCACCTCAGCCTGGAGACGATCTTCGGCTGGGTGCTCGCCCCGATCGCCTGGCTGATCGGCGTGCCCTGGCAGGACGCGACCCTGGTCGGCAGCTTTATCGGCGAAAAAGTCGTGATCAACGAGTTCGTGGCCTATGCCGACCTCGCCAAACACCTGGACCAGCTGCTGCCGCACAGCCGCCTGATCGCCACCTATGCGCTGTGCGGCTTCGCCAACTTCTCCTCGATCGCGATTCAGATCGGCGGCATCGGCGGCCTCGCACCGAACCGTCGCGGCGACCTCGCCCGCCTCGGCCTGCGCGCCGTGCTCGGCGGCTCGATCGCCACCTTCATGACGGCGACCATCGCCGGCGTGCTGGAAGGCTTCTGATGGCCCGCGTCGTCGTGGTCGGCAGCTACAACCAGGATCACGTCTGGCGCGTCGACCGTTTCGCCCAGCCCGGCGAAACGCGCCGCGGCATCGACTTCATGACCGGCCCCGGCGGCAAGGGCTTCAACCAGGCCGTCGCCAGCGCGCGCCAGGATGTGCCGACCGCCTTCATTGGCGCACTCGGCAACGACGCCATTGGCGAAACCGCGCAAACTATCGCCCGCCGCGAAGGCCTCGACGCGCGCTGGCAGATCCTGGACAAGGTCGCCACCGGCACCTGCGGCATCATCGTCGACGGTGAGGGCCAGAACCAGATCGTCGTCGCACTGGCCGCCAACGAACAGTTGAGCCCGGACTTCGTCGAGACACAGCGCGAAGTTTTCAACGACGCGCGCGTGCTGCTGGTGCAGATGGAAAACGCTATGCCGGCAATTGCGATGGCACTGGCCATGGCAGGCGAACGAGGCATCCTGCGCGTGGTCAATCCGGCACCCGTACATCCCGACCTCACGGTAAAAGAGCTCGCCATGGCCGACGTACTCACACCGAACGAAGGTGAGTTCGCGACCCTGTGCGGACGCTTCCTCAATATCGACCTCACCGCCGACACCGTCGCCGGCATGGACGACACGACCCTCAACGCCCTCGCCCGCCGCTTCGGTGATGACACCACGGTCGTGATCACCCTGGGCAGCCACGGTTGTTTCGTGTCCCACGGCAACACCCGTCGTGGCGACGGCGATGCCGTGTACCGCGTGCCCGCCGAAAAGGCCAACGTCGTCGACACCACTGGCGCCGGCGACGCCTTCAACGGTGCGCTGGCCGCGGCATTGGCCAGCAACGCCGATGGCCGCTTTCGCGATGCCTTAGTTCAGGCCAATCGTGTTGCCGCGATGAGTACCGAGCGTGCCGGTGCAGCTAGCGCGATGCCGACACGAATCGATGTACTTCGACGATTTACGTAATACATCCGGCGTATGCACCACTGAAAAATCCCGGTCCAGGCAAGTGTCGTCGCGACCGGACAGCCAAACTTAAGCCGCCTCGCTCTGAACGACCCTGTCGCGCCCGCACGCCTTTGCCGAGTACAGCGCGCTGTCCGCCGCACGCATCCAGCTCGACAGGTCATGGCAGTGAACGTCGTCGAACATCGCGACACCGATGCTGATGGTCACGCGCAAATCCTTCAGTCCCTCGATTAGCGGCAAGGCCGCCACGCCTTCACGCAGCTTCTCGGCGAGGCGCATGGCCACCTCGACACCATAAGCGGGGCAAAGCACGGCGAACTCCTCCCCGCCGATTCGCGCCAGATGGCAAGACGCATCGACATGGCTCGCGAGATAGCCCGACACCGCCAGCAGCACGAGGTCGCCCTGAGGATGACCCACACTGTCGTTAATCCGCTTGAAATGATCAATATCGATCAATAGCAGGGCGAGTGGATGAGTCGCGGCGATGCGACGCGTATCGATCAGGCCGAGCGCGTTTTGCTGGAATGCGCGGCGGTTATCGATACCGGTAAGCGGGTCGCGCAGCGTCTGCGCCCGCAACTCCGAAGCGTGGCGACGCTGTTCGCGCCACAACTTAAACAGAAGCACGCTGATCGCCACCATGGCGCTGGCGATCAGGACCACGATCAGGTTGATCATCTTCTGCCGCTGCTGTTCGCCTTGTGCCTCGATCTGCTCCCGTTTCAGCTGCAGGTCCTTGAGCTGGTTGCTTCGCTCCAGTTCGCCGATCTGCAATTCCTTTTCACGCGCCGCATAGCGCTGTTCGAGCTCGGCTTCCATCGCACGCAATTTCGGCGTATTGGTCGCATTGTCGAACGCGAGCACTTCACGCATGTCCGCAAGTGCCTGCTTGAACTCTCCGGCCTGTTCGGCCAGTTCGCTCTCCGTTTTCAGCAGGTCGGTCAATTGCCCACCGATACCGGCCGCGCGCGCCCGTGCCACGGTGTCGCGAATGCGCACGTAGGCTTGCCGGGAGTGACCCAGCGCGGCCTCGGCCCGCGCTATGTCGGCGCTGGAAAAAAGCGAGTCGCTGATCCGGCCGGCGGCCAGTTCGCGCTTGAGCGAGGCCTGCGATAGCGGCAAGGCTTCGGCCGCGCGCCCCAGGTTCAGATACGCCTGCGCCAGGTTGTCACCAACCATCGCCGCCAGTTCGTCGGCGCCGATGCGGCCGAAGCCGTCACGCGCCCGTTCGAACGTCGTTGCCGCTTCGGCGTGCCGGCCCAGCGATAGCAGCGCGATACCCTCATCGTTGAGCGCGTCGGCGACACCCCAGCGATCGCCCAGGGCGGCGTATCCCGTTTCGGCCTGGCGGCAAGCCTGCAAAGCCTTATCGGCCTTGTCATCGAGCGCGAAGGCGTCGCAGAGCTGGAACCGCGCCCAGGCGGCGATCTCGGGGTCACCGTTGCCGAGGACCCGGTCGGCGGCCTGGAGGGCCTCGCTCAGGCCACCGCCGTCGCTGTCGCCCAGGCCATTGGCAATGTCATGGCGCGCGCGCAAAAACCCGGCCACTGCCGTCGCGACCGAATCGTTCGCCGCAGTGGCCATGCTGTCCAGCCGCGCCAGGGACTCGGTCAGGGCGGCATCGTCATTCGCGTTGATAGCGGCCGTGCCCATGCCCCACAACAGGGCGTGCCGCCGGAGGGGAGCCAGGAGGCTGGCGGTGCCGGCGGCGTCGAGCTCATGGCGAACCCTGGCAATCGTCCCATGCGGGTCGGTAACCGAAGGTCCGCGCAACTGGTTTATTGACGCGCCCACGGCCGGCGTGGCCGCCAGTGCTGGCAGCCACAGTCCGACGATCAGGCAAAGGCCCCAGGCCCCCCGTGACATTGACCGACGCCCCCTGCGTTGAGTGTCAACGGCGCCATCATAACGGCTTCTCGCCGATTCCCCGTTACAATGATGCACTTATGCAGATCGGCCCCTACCGCATCGACCCGGCCGTGGTGCTCGCACCGATGGCCGGCGTCACCGACAAGCCCTTCCGCCTGCTGTGCAAACAGCTCGGCGCGGGACTGGCCGTGTCCGAAATGACGCATTCCGACCCGCGGCTGTGGCAAACCCGCAAGTCCCTGCAGCGGATGGACCATACGGGGGAACCGGACCCGGTCAGCGTCCAGATCGCCGGCTACGACCCGGCGATGCTTGCCGAGGCGGCCCGGTACAACGTGGACCAGGGCGCCCAGATCGTCGATATCAACATGGGCTGCCCGGCCAAGAAGGTCTGCAACGTCTGGGCGGGCTCCGCCTTGCTGCAGGACGAACCGCTGGTGGCGCGCATCCTCGCCGCCGTGGTCTCCGCCGTGAACGTGCCGGTTACGCTGAAGATCCGTACCGGCTGGGACCGCGACCATCGCAACGCATTGACCATCGCACGCATCGCCGAGGACAGCGGCATTGCCGCGCTGGCCGTGCATGGACGCACGCGTGCCGACAAGTACGAAGGCGAGGCCGAGTACGCGACGATCGCCGCGGTGAAGGCATCGGTGCGGATTCCAGTGCTGGCCAATGGCGACATCGTCACGCCGGAGCGCGCCCGCGAAGTGCTTGCTTTGACCGGCGCCGACGCCGTGATGATTGGTCGTGGTGCGCAAGGGCGCCCGTGGATTTTTCGCGAGATCGCGCACTATCTCGCGACGGGCGAACACCTGCCGAATGTCGAAGCCGACGAAGCCTGCCGGATCCTTTGCGGGCATCTGGAGCACCTCTATGCGTTCTATGGCGAATTGCAGGGTGTGCGCATCGCACGCAAGCACCTGGGTTGGTATGCGAAGGATCGTGCGGAGAACGCCGCCTTCCGCCATGTCGTCAACCGCGCCGAAACCGCGGTCGACCAGTTGCGCCTGACCCGCGACTATTTCGCTGCGCTTGACATGGGTGACGCGCTCGCAGCGTAAGGCACGCTACCGAAGGTCCCTCAAACGGGAGACCCCGTCGCAATCGCGTCATACCCTCTCGCACTGAACTCGACCAGACAGACGCCATGCCCGAACGGGTCGGCGAGAAGCACGATGCGACCCCAGTCGGCATCGCGGATCGGGCCCTCGGCTCGTGCACCGGCTTTCAGTGCGCGAGCCAGCGCCGCCTGGATATCCTCGACGACCACATCCAGGTGCAGCGGCGTCCAGTGCCGATTGTAGTGACGGGGATCGTCGCCTGCGCCGATCGTGCCTGCAGCCTTTTCCAGCAGATAGACAGGTGCCCGAGTGGAAAGCGCGCCGTGGAGGGACGGCACAGATCGTCACAACATAACCTCAATAAGCCGGAAAGGCTCAATGCCACATAGGCGAAAGCCTACAAGAAGAGTTCTGACGTACGCGAAACTGTTGCTTCTGACTCTGGCTCTATGATCCACTCCGAACCTGGATTGTCGGGACGAGAGTGACCGCGAGTTGCCTGGGAGTGGCTTCTTGTATCGGATTGCACCTCGACGCCTCCGTGATAGATATGGTCCGCTTTACTAGTCAGTTCGTAGCGGCAATCACTCGATAGCTGCTCCGTTTAGGGGTTTCAATGAATTTTCCTAATGTGGTTTGGCTGCGTGCTGCGGGCGGCACGCATGGCGTACGGCTATTGATCGTAGGGGTAATCGCCGGGTGCGCGCTTGTCGCTCCCGCGATCGCGCAGGTCACGTCAAGTAGTTCTGGTGATGTCATTCGGATTCCGTTCGAGGTAAATCGGACGGGATTGCCTACCTTGAATGTCGTGGTGAATAAAGCACCTCGATCGGTTTTCCTCGATTACGGTGGTTATGCGGCTCTGGCCATCAAGACGCGCGCACTTGCGGGTGCCGCCGTCACGTTCACCGGAGAGGTGCAGCGGTCTGGCGATGCGCAGGGCAACGAACTCATTTCGCGTAAATTCAACGCTCCGGTGATCTCGGCTGGCTCGGGCACATGGCGAAACGTCAGTGGCACCGAGTTGCCCGAGTCCCCTGCGTTTCGTTTTCCTCAGGACGGATACGTAGGATTTGCGCTGCTCAGGTCTTACCTTTCAGTATTTGATTACGAGAAAGGCGAGCTACGGCTTTATTCGGCGGGAGACCGCCAGGCCATGGCTCGCGAGTGCGGTGCCGAAAAATTTCCGATTCAGGTGGTGGACGGTGTCACATTGACCAAGGCCAGAGTGGGTTACGGTGAAAGGACCTTCCAGTTCGATACCGGCTCAAACATGGATCTCGTGCGCCCAAGAGCCGTTCCTGGTAAGGAGCCGAAAGCTGGCAGCACGGTGACGGTAAACGGGTTCGCGCTGGGCGGGAGCAGGCCGGTCAATCGTTCCTTTCTCGTGATTCCCTATCAGGCGCCGGACGTGGATGGGGTCCTTGGCCGCCCTTTCTTCGCTGAACATGTCGTGTGTCTTGATCCTACCGATGGCTGGGGAGGCGTTCGTTAGGCAACAACACGACTTGACAGCACGTGGAGTGCGGAGACCGGCCGGCGATCCGGCCCGCCTGACCCTGTCAACTCGTTTTTCATGGACATATGGCCGTCCGGCCGGTACGTACCTGCCTTCCA